>JAXMAN010000001.1:0-1480683 GCA_046350355.1 Phycisphaerales bacterium
CCGCATCCATCACTTCTTCGGCTCCCGCAGCCGCACGACCGTGAGCGGCGCATCGAGGTAGACGATCCCGTCCGTGCCCATCACGCGCAGCGTGAATTCCGGCGGGCGCCGCGGTCCGCTGGGCGACGGCTGCTGCTCCGCGAGCTCGCCCAGCGCGGCGCGCGCCTCGTCCAGCCGCGCCTTCGCGCGCGCGCCGACGCGCGGCGCCACGATCTTCACCGCCTCGGAGTGGTCCACCGGCAGGCGGTTGTTCTTCGCGTCGACCATCAGCCCGCGGTCCTCGGGCGAGAGCGCGTTGTTGAGCTCGTCGCGCTCGTCCGCGGTCATGTTCATCGTGCCCGGCTTGCTCATCTTCTTCGCCTCGGCCGCCAGGCGCGTGCAGAGCTTGTCGAGGCGCTCCGCCGCGGTCACCTCCTGCACCAGGCGCGTGCGCGCGACGCCGATCTCCGAGGTGGTCGGCCCCTTCAGCGTCACCTTCACGGCGTTCGCCTCGTCCCCGCGGGCGATCGTCACGCCCGCGCCGCCGCCGAGGTCGTAGTCCATCGAACCGCCGCGCGGGACGAGCGACTCCGCGAAGGGCTCCGCCGCGCCCGCGCGCATCACCGCGACGACGACCGACGGATCCGGCACGCCACGCACCATGCACGGCGTGCCGACGACGATCGCCTGCCGCACCGGCTGACGAAGCTGCAGCAGCGCGAGGCGCTCGTCGTTGGCGCCGCGCGCCTCGACGAGCAGGCGGTTGAGGATCTCGCGCATCGCGCTCACACCGTCGTTGGGCGCCGCGGTCGGAAGCTGCTGCGCGAGCTCGGGGCCCGCGGGCTGCGTCGCATCGGCGTCGATGCGCATCGCGGTGCCCTCGAAGGACGCGATTGCGCGGAAGCCCGCCCACGGGAAGGTGAGCCCGACGTTGTCCGCGCTGATGCCCGCGCTGCCGAGGAACTCCGGCACCAGCAGCACGATGCGCTGCGTGCCCGAAGGGAGCGTCGCGGAGGCGCGCAGCGCGGTGTTCGAGGCCAGCTCGCCCGGCGCGCGCTCGACCTTGCCGAAGCGCGTCGCCAGCTCCGGGCGCGGCACCGCGGCGGTGGTGGGCGTGTTCACGACGGTATTGCGCGGCGCCGCGGCAGGCGCGGCGGGCGCGGGCTCCGCGGGCGCGGGCTCGGTCGGCTTCGCCGCGGGTTCGCTCGGCGCGGGCTCGCTCGCCTTCGCGTCCGGTTCGTTCGGTGCAGGTTCGGGCGCCGTCGGCGTCGGCGCGCGCGCCGAGAATCCCGCGACGCCCGCATCGGGCGCGGCAGGCGCAGGCGCAACCGGCGGCGCAACCGCGGGCGGCGGCGTGGGCGTCGTCGGCGTCTGCGCCGGCGGCGCCGGCTCCGGCGTCTGCGGCGCGTCCGGCGCGGGCGCGGGCGCGCCACCGCCAGCACCGCCACCCGAATCCAGCGCCAGCGCAATCACGATCGCCAGCGCGACCAGCACGATCGCCCCCGCGATGATCGCGATCACCATCGGCGACCGCAGCGCCGGCTCGGCGGGCACGCGCTCGGGCACGTCGCCCGCGCCGCCGCCAAGTCCGCGCGGGCGCACCGTGTCGAAGCGCTCGCGCGCGACGGGCGGCGTCTTCACCGCCGCCTCGATGCCGATCTCCGCGACCGCCGCCGCGCTGCGCCCGGATTCGGCGCGCGCCCGCTCGCGCGTGCCGCTGGCACGCGCGGCCTCGGCCGCCGCTTCCGGATCCACGCCCGTGCGCGCCATGCGCACGAAGCGCGATTCCGCCGCCTCGCCCACCGGACGCGTCAGGTCGATCACCAGCCCCTTGGACTGGCGCGCCAGGTCCGCGCCCGGCGTGCCCTCCAGGCAGAAGCGCCAGATGCAGGGCGTGCCCGCGACCGGCTGCAGGAAGTAGGTCGTGAAGGTCGCGCGCCACCGCGCCCACGAAGGCAGCAGGTGCATCGCGTCGTCGACCAGCGCGAGCGCATCGACGCCCGCGGGATAGATCACATGGACGGGCTTGCCCTGGTCGCGCAGGAACGCGCTCGCGAGCACGCCGGCCCAGCCCGCGTCGCCGCACGCCGCGCGCCACGCCTCGCAGATGCGCGTCGCCGCCGGACCGCCGCGCGGCGCGCGCGCCGCCTCCTCGATCCACGCGGGCGCGCCGCTCCAGCGCTCGCGCATCGCGCCCGGCTGCGAGAGCATCCACGCGGGACCCGCGTCGTCGAGCTCGTCGCCGCCCAGCACCAGGTAGGTCGCGATCTTGTTCGTGCGCTGCGTGTGGTCCGGCGGCGCGGGGCCGACGACCGAGAGCACGTGCGCCACGCCGGACGCCGTCTCCACGCGCCAGAAGCTGCGCGCGATCGGTCCCTCGCCCGTCGGTCCGGGGCGGTAGCCCCCGAGCGCCTCCAGCCGCGGCACCAGCGCCGGCGGCAGGCCGCGCGTCATCGCGACGGTGCAGAATCCGCTCGTGCCCGGCCGCAGTCCGCGTGTCGCGGAGGTGTAGACCAGCTCAAGCGCCATGCCCCGGCTCTCCCACCGCTGCCGGCGCGGCGCCGGAGTCGCCCGTGTCCTGGAAGCCGTCGTCGCCGTCGCTCTTGTCGCTGGCCATGAGGTGCTGCGACCAGCGCGCCAGCGAATACACGAAGGGCACCGTCACCCAGCGCGGATCGATCTTGGAGACGGGCACCTTGAGCAGGCCGCTCGCGGGATCGAGCATCGGCGAGGTGCCGATCGCGCTCACCGGGACGTAGATCACGCGCTCGAAGGCGTCCTCCGCGGCGGTCACGATCTCCGGGGCGACCTCGCGCAGCAGCGCGCGCAGGCGCTCGCTCGTGCGGTCGACGCGGCGCAGGCTCATCTTGCCCAGGCCCGCGCTCTCGCGCGTGTACGGCGGGCTCGTGATGTCCATCGGCGCGCCGTCGGCGTCGCGCAGCAGCGAGCCCCAGATGTCGCTCTTGCTCAGGATCACGAAGAGCGGCTTGCCGATGCGCTCCTGCGGCGCGAGGCCCGCGTGCATGCGCACGCGCCGCGCCATCTCCACCAGGAGCTGGTCCTGGCGCGTGGTGCGCGCGCCCGGCGCGAGCTGCGGGTCCGCCGAGACGCCCTGCAGCCGCGTGCGGAAGCGCACGTCCTGCGTCGGATCGAAGACGAACATCAGCACCTGCGCCTTCGCCAGGTGCTGCGTCCCCGGCGCGCGCGAGGTGTCCGCGCCCGGGAAGAAGTGCTCGCCCGCGTTGTCGTAGAGCGTGAGCAGCGTGGTGAGCTGGTCCGGCGAGTGCCCGTTCACGTGGTCGCGCGACGGCCGCACCGTGAAGATGTACGGATGCGCCAGCAGCGTCGCGACGCCGGGATCGAACTGCACCGTGTTGTATTGGACGCCTTCCAGCTCGGTCTTCTCGATGTTGATCATCGAGTTGGTGTCCTCGCTCAGGAAGAGGCGCGACTCGTTCTGCGTCAGCGTCAGGTTCATCGAAGGATCGGTGTCGGTGAACGCCAGCGAGAAGGTGCGCGCGAGGTCCTCGCGCAGCTTCCACATCGCGCTGGCCAGGAAGTAGCTCTTGCCGCTGGAGGGGCTGCCCGCCAGGGAGAGGATCACCATCGGCCGCTCGAGCACGAGCTGCGGGATCTCCAGATGGCAGCGCGGACAGGCCAGGCGGCGGGTGCGCGCGCCCAGGGGGTCCAGCGCCTCGCCGGCCGGGGTGAAGCGGGATGGAAGGAACCGCACCGCGTCCTCGGGGCTCAGCAGCCGGTCCCCGAGGAGCTCGGGGTGCTGCGCGATCCAGAGGGCTTCGTCGGGGCGGAATCGGTGCCAGCAGTGCGGGCAAACGGCGCTGGACTTCAGTTTCCGTGTCAAGGCAGTCCTCGGAACGCGTCCTGACTCCGCCCCACCGGGACGGAGCGCCGTGGAAAGTGTCCCACAAACACCGGTTTCGCGCACCATTGCCGACGGCGCGCCGTACCTTCTCTTCGTGACGACCGCGAGTCCGGTTGCCGCACAGCGTCCAACGGACCGAGGGGCGATCCCGCCCGATCGGGCGGAGGACGCTCCCCCCACCACGCCCGCCGCGGGCTGCCCGCCGCGCGAGCGGACCACCGCCATCCTGGCCATCGTCCTCGCGTTCCTGCTGGCGCTGGCGATCTTCGTGGGCGCCTTCTGGCCCGCGGGCGATTTCGGCGGCAGCGCCGGACGCGGCGGTCTCGCCGGCGGCGGCATCGGCACGGGCATCGGCAGCGGCATCGGCGCGGGTTCCGGAACCGGCAGCGGGAAGTCCGGCACGGGTCCCGGCGCCGGCATCGTCGGCACCGGACGCGGACGCATCGGCGAGACCACCGGCGAAGCACCCCCCGGCGCGCTCGACGGCGCGAATCCCGACGGCACCGACGGTCCCGCCGACGCCCCCGTCGTCGCGGAAAATGTCCCTCCGCCGTGGGGTTTCACGCGCCCGGACGATCCGCCGCCGGTCGTCACGCCGCCCGTCACGCCCCCGCCGCCGGGCATCCCCGACGGCACCGCGGGCGAGGGCGTCTCCGGCACCTCCGGCGGCGGCGGCTCGCAGTTCATGGGCGTCCAGTCGGACGCGATCGACGTCGTCTACATCATCGACCACTCCGGCAGCATGGAGGGGATGCGCCTGGCGCACACCAAGCTCGAGCTCGTGCGCAGCATCGAACAGCTCCCGGATTCGGGGCATTTCGCGGTGATCTTCTTCGACGACACCTTCGATGTCATGCCCCCGGGCACGCTGGTCGAGGCTTCCAAGAAGGCGAAGACCAACGCGATCGACTGGGTCCGCCACCAGCAGGCCGGCGGCGGCACCGATCCCTCCGAGGCGCTCGCCTACGCGCTGCGCCTGCGCCCCAAGGCGATCTTCCTGATGACCGACGGGATCTTCCAGTTCCCCAGCCAGGTGCTCTCGGTCATCGAGCGCGAGAACACGGACAAGCGCACCTCGATCAACACCATCGCCTTCCACGAACGCGGCGCCGAGGCGCTGCTGCAGCGCATCGCCACGGAAAACCGCGGCGATTACCGCTATGTTCCGCCTCCGACGCCCTGACGCGCGCGCCACCCATGGCCTACACCTCGATCACCCGCACCGACTCCGGCACCTGCGAGACGCGCGAGCGCACCAGCGCGCTGGTCGCGATCTGCCTGGCCGCGCTGCTGGCGCTGGGCACCGTCATCGCGGCCGCGCTTATCCGCGCGCCGGAGGGTGAGCTCGCCTCGGGCGCGGGGCGCGACACGACCGCGGGACTCGGCGGCGGCAGCGGCGGCGGGATCGGCAGCGGACGCGGCGGCGGCAGCGGACTCTCCGGCGACGGCCCCGGCGCGGGCGAGGTCGGCGAGGGCCGCGGCGCCTCGGGCACCGGCACCGACCGCGTCCCCAAGGGCAACCCCGACGGATCGGCCGTCGCGGCCGCGGACCAGAAGGGCACCTCGCTCGTGGCCGGCACGACGCGCGAGGCCCCCAAGTGGGGCTTCACCACGCCGGACAAGGACCAGCCGCTCGATCCGCCCACCGGCTCCTCGCCGCTGGGCGCGAACAACGGCAACGCGGGCGAGGGACGCTCCGGCGCAGGCGGCGGCGGCCGCGCGACCTTCATGGGCATCCGCGCCGACGCGAAGAAGATCGTCTACGTCGTCGACTTCACGCAGAGCATGGACCAGGACGGCCGCATCGAGGGCGCCAAGCGCGAGCTCATGCGCAGCATCAACGGCCTGCCCGCGGACGGCTCCTTCGCGGTCGTGATCTTCTCGAAGCAGGACGACACCTCGATCCAGATGCCTCCCGAGGGGCAGCTCATCCCCGCGACGGCCGAGCACAAGAAGGCCGCCGCCGCGTGGATCGCCAAGCAGAACACGCTCGACGGATCGACCACTCCCTCGCACGCGATGCGCCGTGCGCTGGAGCTGCAGCCCGAGGCGATCTTCTTCCTCACCGACGGCGGCTTCTACTCGCTCGATGCGCAGCGGATGTTCGAGGCCGTCGAGCAGCTCAACGCCAAGCACGCGATCGTGATCCACACCATCGCGCTGCACACCGAGGACGGCGCGTACGACCTCAAGCGCCTGGCGGACCAGAACGGCGGCACCTACCGCTACGTGCCACCGCCGGGGCAGGTCGCGCCGGCGACCACGCCGTAGCGCGCGCCTCACCCGCGATCGAACACCACGCTGTTCCACAGCCCTTCCAGCCGCTCCTGGCGCGCGCTCGGCGGCGGCGGCACCGCCGCGTCCAGCACCAGCGCCTCCAGCTCGCGGAAGCTCGCCTTGCCCGCCTCGATGCGCTGGCCCAGCGGCGCGTCCCACGATGCGTAGCGCTCGCGCAGCGCCGCGGCCATGCGGCCGTCCGCGCGCAGCGCCGAGGCCGCGCGCAGCCCGAAGGCGAAGGCGTCCATCGCGGCGATGTGCGCGTGGAAGAGGTCCTCGGGGCTCCAGCTCTCGCGGCGCCGCTTGGCGTCGAAGTTCAGGCCGCCGGCGCGGAAGCCCCCCGCCGCGAGCACCACCTCCATCACGCGCGTGGCCAGCGCGTAGTCGGTCGGGAACTGGTCCGTGTCCCAGCCGCAGTGCGGCGTGCCCATGTTCGCGTCGATCGAGCCGAGCGCGCCCGCGGCGGCCGCCACGCGCAGCTCGTGCTCCATCTCGTGCGCGGCGAGCGTGGCGTGGTTGGTCTCGATGTTGAGCGTGAGCTCGCCCAGCAGGCCGTGCTCGCGCAGGAAGCCCAGCACGGTCGCGGCGTCGAAGTCGTACTGGTGCACGCTGGGCTCGCGCGGCTTGGGCTCGATGTAGAGCTGCCCCGTGAAGCCCAGCTCGCGCTTCCACTCCACGGCCATGCGCAGCATCGCGGCCAGGTGGCGCAGGTCGCGCGGCATGTCCTTGGTGAGCAGGCTGGTGTAGCCCTCGCGGCCGCCCCAGAAGACGTAGCCCTCGCCGCCCAGGCGGTGCGTGACCTCCATCGCGTGCTTCACCTGCGCGCAGGCGTGCGCGAAGACGGTCGCGTCGGGGCTGGTCGCCGCGCCGGACAGGTAGCGCGGGTGCGCGAAGAGGCACGCAGTTCCCCAGAGAAGCCGCTTGCCGCTGGCGCGCATGCGCTCCTGCGTGTGCGCCGCCACCTGGTCGAGCAGGCGGTTGCTCTCGCGCAGCGTCGCCGCCTCCGGCGCGATGTCGCGGTCGTGGAAGCAGAACCAATCGATGCGGCATTTCTCGAGGAATTCGAAGAAGACGTCGACGCGGCGCAGGCAGTTGGAGAGCGTGTCGCTGCCGTCGTCCCAGGGCATCGCCGCGGTGGGCATGCCGAAGGGATCGCCCAGCCCGTTGCGCATCGTGTGCCAGAAGCATGCGGCGAAGCGCAGGTGGTCGCGCATGGGCCGGCCGTCCACCAGCGCCTGCGGGTCGTAGTGGCGGAAGGCGAAGGGGCTGCGCGACTGCGGACCTTCGAACTCGACGCGCTCGACGAAGGGGAATGCGGCGGGCATGGGCGTATTCTCCCACCTCCCACGACCCATGGAGCTGACCTCCATCGAGCTTCTGCCTCTCTTTCTCGCCGTCGCCGGGCTGGTCCTGGCCGCGGCGGTGCTCGGCACGCGCCTGAGCATGCGCGCGGGGATCCCGACGGCCATCGCGTTTCTCGCGCTGGGCGTGGTCCTGGGCACGCAGCAGCGCGTGCGCGACGCGGTCGTCTCCTACGACGCCGCCTACGCCGCCGGCAACATCGCCCTGGCGCTGATCCTCTTCTACGGCGGCCTCTGCACCGACCTGCGCCGCACGCGCGGGATCTGGGCGCCATCCATCGTGCTCGCGACCATCGGCGTCGTGGGCGTGAGCCTGCTCACGGCCTTCATGGCCTACCTGCTGCTGCCGGGCTTCCGGTGGGAGCACGCGCTCATCCTGGGCGCGGTGCTGGGCTCCACCGACGCGGCGAGCGTGCTGCAGATCCTGGCGGGCGAGCGCATCGCCGGCAAGGTGCGGGAGACGGTCGAGCTGGAATCCGGCCTGAACGACCCGATGGCCTTCGTGCTCGTCGCTTCCTTCACCGCGATCGCCGCCGGCGACGGCTGGAGCTGGATGAGCATCCCGGAGATCCTCTGGCAGCTCGTCGCGGGCGCAGCCATCGGCGGGGCGATCGGCTGGGCCGCCGGGCGCGCGATGGACTGGTTCGCCGAGGAATCGCACGAGGTCTACCCCGCGATGACGATCGCGCTGGCCCTGCTCTCCTATGGCATGGCGAGCCTGGCGCACGCGAGCGGTCTGCTGGCGGTCTTCATCACCGCGCTCGTGCTGGGCAACCTGCGCGGGCTCCCCTACCGCGGCACGCTCGTGCGCTTCCACGGCGCGCTGGCGTACATGGCGCAGATCCTGATGTTCATCGTGCTGGGCGTGCTCGTGCAGCCGAAGCAGCTCCTGCAGCCGCAGACGCTCATCGGCGGCACGGTGCTGGCGATCGTGCTGGCCCTGATCGCGCGGCCGGTCGTGGTCAGCGCGATCCTGCTGCCCTTTGGCTTCACGGCGCGCGAGACCGCGGCGATCGCCTGGCTCGGGCTGCGCGGCGCGGTGCCGATCATCCTCATGACGATCCCCATCCTGGTCGCGAAGGACGACCCGGATGTCGGCTCGCTGCAGCCGCTCTTCAACGCGGTCTTCATCTGCGTGCTCGTGGGCAGCTTCATCCCGGGCGCGACGGTGCGCTGGGTGCTGCGGCTGCTGCGGCTGCGCCTGCCGCCGGCGCCGCGGCCTTCCGCGACGATCGACATCATCACGAAGACGCCGCTGGACACCTCGCTGCTGATGCTGGTCGTGCAGCCGGGTGCGCCGGTGGCCGGGAAGACGCTGGCGACGGCGGGGATCCCGGGGGATGTGACGGTGGCGCTGCTGGTGCGTGGGTCGAAGACGGAGCGGGTGCGCGGGGATACGGTGTTTCAGGTCGGGGATGAAGTCGCGTTGAGTGTGCCGGAGAGGACGATGGTGGCGATGCGGGCGTTGTTTGGGGAGGATGAGGAGTAGCGCGGTGCGCGGGGAGCGCGCTGGGAGATGACCGTCTTGGGGGGGGGCGCCTGGGCGCGAGACGCGCGGACCGAGGGCGGCGCTGCGCGGACGGCCTCGCTCCACCAGGTTCCGCTTCGGCCTCGTGGGCGCATCATGCCGCGGCGGAACGACCCGAGGAGGATTCGGTAGGCAAGCGTGCCGCGGCATGCTGCTTTACGCCGCTTCGCGCCGCCCTCGGTCCGCGCGTCTCGCTCCGGGCGGGGGTGCGACGGTCGTCGGGTGGCGTGGGGGCGGATCGCCCGCACTCCTCAGGAAAATCTGGCTTGCCTTGTGCGTACCTCGTACATACACTGTCGGAGTGTCCAGCCTGCAGTTCGAGTGGGACGACGGGAAGGCGGCGAGCAATCGCCGAAAGCACGGCGTCTCGTTCGATGAGGCCTCCACCGTCTTCGCCGACGAATCTGCGCTCCTGATCGCGGATCCGGAGCACTCGAAGTCTGAGGACCGATTCGTCCTCCTCGGCCTCAGCGAGTCCGCAAGGATCTTGGTGGTTGTCCACGCGTTTCGCGAGGACGAGAACACCGTCCGAATCATCTCGGCGCGACGCGCAAACGCCCGTGAACGCGATCAATACCTCGAAAGGTGGAATCCATGAAGGACAACTACGACTTCTCGAAGGCCAAGCGCAACCCGTATGCGAAGCGGCTCAAGCGGTCGATCACGATCCGGATTGACACGGAGACGATCGAGTACTTCAAGCGGCTTGCCGCGAAGTCGGAGCTCCCCTACCAGAGCCTGATCAACCTCTACCTGCGCGACTGCGCGAGCAGCGGGCGGGAGCTCTCGATGCAGTGGCGGCGCGGGCGGCCCGGGGCGGCCTGAGGCGCGGCGCGGGGTTCAGGCGTCCGGGCGCTGCGCGGGGTCGCGGCGGCTGGCGTCCATCACGAGGAGCATGTTCATCATGCCGCCGAGCGCGATGAAGAGCGTGCCGAACTCGTTCGCGGGGCCAAGGCCCTTGTAGGACGAGATCGTGTAGCTGCCGGGGACGGGGCGGCCGTAGGGGTCGAGCGGCGCGGGGGTCAGCAGCAGCTCGCCGACGCGGCCGGTCTTGAGGAGCGCCTGGTTGGCGGCGTCGAGCGCGAAGACGATCGGGCCGTTGCCCGACTGCGGGATGAACCACGCGGTGTCCTCGACGCTGTCGACGGCGTCGAGTCCGCCCACGAGCACGCCGACGAGGAGCATGCCGATCACGCCGGTCGCAGCCAGGATGCCGCGCCTGCGGTAGCCGAGCGCGAAGTAGCCGCCGCCGGGGATGAGCCACGCGAGCAGCGCGGGCTTCAGGCCGCTGTTGAGCGAGCCGAGCACGATGACCGCGGCGAGCACGACGCCCGCGAGCAGCGCGGCGTTGCCGAGGCTGGGCATCGGCGCGTCGGGGGGCGCCTTCGGGAGGCCGGGGACGTCGGCGCCGGGGACCTTGGAGCCGATGTGGGTGCTGTTGGTGGTGGCGGCGGGTGCGGGCGCAGGCGCCTGCGCGAAGATCGCGGCGGGGAGCATCGCGGCGCCGGGGCGCGCGGGGGTCGCGGGTGCGTCCTTCGCCGCGGGTGCCGCCGGCGCGCTCACCTTCGGCGCGGGTCCCGCCGGCGCGGGCGGCGCGTCGCTGGGCTCCGCGTGCGCGGCCCAGGCGATGCCCTCGCGCAGGTGCTGGCGGAAGAGCGGGTCGCGGAAGGACTCCTTCGTGTGGCCCAGCGCCGTGTACCAGGCGCGGCCGCCGTCGAACTCGTGGCACCAGGCGATCGGGTGGTCGCCCATCGCGACCGCGGCGGGCTGGTAGGTCGTCTCGTCCAGCGAGGCGAGCACATGCACCTGGCTGCGGGGATTGGTCTTGAAGGAGTACCACTCGTCCGTGCGCTTCCAGCGCTCGGGGAGCATCTTCGTGGTCGGGTGCGCGCGGTCCTCCACCACCACGACCGCCTCCTGGGTGGGCGGATGGCCGCGGAAGTACGCGCCGACCAGCGTGCCGTACCAGGGCCACGAATACTCGGTGTCCGCGGCCGCATGCACGCCCGCGTAGCCGCCGCCCGCGCGGATGAAGCGCTCGAAGGCCGCCTGCTGGCCGTCGTTCAGGACATCGCCGGTGGTCGAAAGGAAGACGACGACCTTGTAGCGGCGCAGGTTCTCGTCGGTGAAGCGCGTGGGATCCTCGGTCGCGTCCACGTTGAAGCGGCCCGCGAAGAGCTCCTGGATCGCCTGGATGCCGTCGGGGATCGAGTCGTGCCGGAAGCCCAGCGTGCGGCTGAAGACCAGGACGCGCGGCGCGTCGGCGGGCGCGCTCGCGGGCGCAGCCTCAGGCTTCGTCACCTGCGGCGCGGCGGCGGCGCCTGGCGCGAGGCCCACGCACGCCGCGATGGCGAGCGCGGCGACCGCGGCGAACCGCGCGACTTTCAGGCACTTCGAGGGCATCGCGGCATCCTAACGCGCCCAATGGTGCGACCGCGTTGGGCTACACTCGCCCGCATGTCCGAGCCCACCCCGCGCGATTCCCGCTCGACGCCCAAGCCTGGCAATCCCGCCGAGTGGGGCGAGGTCGTCGACCGCCGTTCCGGCCTCGACCGCCGCGCGCTCGGGACGACGGACCCGACCAACCTCGAGCGCCGCCGCGGGCCGGGCCGCCGCCTGACGGACTTCATCAAGAGCGCCGAAGAGGGCGAGATGAACCGCGAGCAGTACCTCTTCCTGCTCGCGATCGACACCTTCAAGCGCGTCAACCACAAGACCTTCCCCTCCTGGACGGACGTGCTCGAGATCATCCGCAAGCTCGGCTACCGCAAGACGCAGCCGAGCGAGCTGAAGCTGGGCGACCGCGCCATCGACTGGACCGAGCGCGCCGACGCGCCGGCGGGCGTGAGCAAGCCGGCCGATTCGGCGGAGTAAAACGAACCGCGCGCCGCGAATCTCGCGGCGCGCGTCGTTTGGTCTCTCTGTCCCCGGACCTACTTCTTGCTCTTGTAGAAGTCCGAGTTGATCTGGATGTACTTCTGCCACTCGGCAGGCAGGTCCTCCTGCGGGTAGATCGCGTGCACGGGGCACTCGTCCACGCAGAGGCCGCAGTCGATGCAGGTGTCGGGGTCGATGTAGAGCTGCGTCGCGCCGCCGTACTCGCCTTCCTTCTTGCCGGGGTGGATGCAGTCGACGGGGCACACCTCGACGCATGCCGTGTCCTTCGTGCCGATGCAGGGTTCAGCGATGATGTGGGCCATGGGTCGTGTCTCGATCTCGGGGCGCGCGAACGGCACCGCGGGCGTGGGATCGTAGCCCAATCGCCGGGAGGATTCGCCCCGCGTGCCCCGCTGCGTCGTGTTGTCGGTGTTCCCCGCGCCCCCCGTCGCCGCGCCTGTCGCAAAAACCAACAGGGCCGGCGTTCTCGCCGGCCCTGCTGGGGTTGTCCGGTCGAGAAGACCTTACTTGCGGCTCTTCTTCTTGGACGCCTTCTTCGCGGTCTTCTTGGCGGCCTTCTTGGCAGCCTTCTTCTTCTTGGCCATGGGTGGCTCCCTTGTGGTTACGCGCGAGGTGTCGGAGAGAACTGAGGCCCGCGTAACTAGGCCTCTGCTCACCTACTAGTAGTACCTTTATCGGCACAGGGTTGGAAGGGGGTTGAAGAGATTTTTTGGAAGATTTCCTCCGCGCCCCCTTGTCCCCCTCGACGGGAGCGCTATGCGATGAACTGCAAACGCGATGCCACGCGCGTTTTGCCCTGCGTTTGCCGAGCAGTTCGCGCGACGCCGCGCGACAATGCGCGGATGACCACGCCGCCGACCGCGCGCCCCGCCGCCACCGAAAATCTGTCGCGCACCGCCGCCGACGACGCGAATCGGGTGCGCATCGTCCTCCACGGCGCGCTCGGACGCATGGGCCAGCGCATCGCCGCGTGCGCGGCGCACGAGCCCGCGTGCCACATCGTGCAGGCGCTCGACCGCGACGAGGCGCTCGCCGTGCGCCGCGGGGAAGCCGAGGTGGTCATCGACTTCTCCAGTGATGCGGGCGCCGTGCGCGCCGCGAGCATCGCCACCGATCTGGGCGCGGCGCTGCTGGTGGGCACGACCGGGCTGAGCGCGAGCACCCTGGACCAGGTCGCCGCGGCGGCCGAGCGGGTGCCGACGATGGTCGCGCCCAACACCTCGCTGGGCGTCGCGGTGGCGCGCCGCCTGGTGGCGGAGGCAGCGCGCCTGCTGCCGGGCTTCGACGTCGACATCGTCGAGACGCACCACACCCGCAAGCTCGACGCCCCCAGCGGCACCGCGCGCCACCTGGCCGACGCGGTCGCCCGCGGCAGCGGAAAACCCCTGGATCCCAGCCGAATTCACGCGATCCGCGCCGGCGATGTCGTCGGCGACCACGAGGTCATCTTCAGCGGCCCCGGCGAGCGGGTCACCGTCGCGCACGCCGCGACCAGCCGCGACCTCTTCGCGCTGGGCGCCCTGCGCATGGCGCGGTGGCTCGCGCGCCAGAAGCCGGGCATGCACACCGCCGACGCGTGGTTCGAGGACTTCGCGCGCCCGGGCGGCGCCCCGCGCTAGCCTCATGCGCATGGCGTCGCAGCACCTCCGGTCGTACACCCTCCGCTGCGGGGCGCAGCTTGCCGTCGAACGGATGCCGGGCACGCGCAGCGTCGCCGCGGTCGTCATGCTCCCCGTGGGCACGGCCGGCGACCCCGCCGGCGCCGCGGGCGAGGGCGAGTCCACCCTGCTGAGCGAGCTGGTCCTGCGCGGGGCCGGCGACCTCACCAGCCGCCAGCTCAGCGACGCCTTCGACGCCCTGGGCGCACAGCGCCACGGCACCGCCGCGGTGCACCACCTGAGCCTGACGACGCTCTGCCTGGGGGACCGCTTCGCCGCGACGATGGGGCTGCTCGCCCAGGTCATCCGCCGTCCGCGCCTGGAGGAGGAGTCGCTGGAGAGCGTGCGCGCGATCGCGCTGCAGGCGCTCGAGGGACTGCAGGACGAGCCGCAGCACCTGGCCGGCATCACGCTGCGCGAGTTCGCGATGCCCGCCCCCTTCAACCGCAGCGGCTACGGCACGAAGGAGGGGCTCGAGTCGATCACCCGCGAGCGCATCCGCGCCGCGTGGGAGCGCCGCGCCCGTCCCGGCGGCACGATCGTGGGCATCGCCGGCGACATCGAGCCCGATGCGGCGCGCGACCTGCTCGAGCGGCTCTTCGAGGGCTGGTCCGGCGCCACCCCGCCCGTCCCGATGGCCGCCCCGCCGCAGCGCGGCGAGCACCTGGTCGAGCTGGAGACGCAGCAGACGCACCTGGCGCTGGGGCTGGACGCCCCGCCCGAGAGCGACCCCGACGCCTACAAGCACCGCGTCGCCGTGCGCGTCCTGGGCGGCGCGCCCAGCAGCCGGCTCTTCACCGAGGTGCGCGAGAAGCGCGGCCTCTGCTATTCGGTCGGCGCGACCACCGCGCTGGGCAAGGAGCACGGCCTGGTGCAGATCTACGCGGGCAGCACGCACGAGCGCGCCCCGCGCACGCTCGAGTGCATCCTGCAGGAGCTCGAGCGCTTCGAACAGGGCATCACGCAGGAGGAGTTCGACCACGCGCTGGTCGGCGCGAAGAGCGGCCTGGTGATGAGCGGCGAGAGCAGCAGCGCCCGCGCGATGGCGATCGCCACGCAGCTCTACCGAACGGGGCAGCCGATGGACCTGGCCGCGACCGCGGCGGAGTTCGAGCGGCTGACGCTGGCGGGGGTGAACGAGTACATCGCGAGGGGGATGGGGAAGGCGTGGAGGGAGGGGAGGACGATGGTGCGGGTGGCGGGGGGTGGGTGAGGGGGGTGGATCCTCAATACTGGATGTGGCGAGTGCGCGATCCTCAATGGACTGCCGGTGCCGCTCCCCCAGCTAGGGGTCGAGCAGACGGCGTACCAACGGAAGCAATCTGGGCCCTCGTGCGCAAGACTAGAGCGACCGAGCACCTGACAGGTGAGGCAAGCGCCGACTGTCCGACCCAAGGCCGACTCGTAGCTGACGCTCGCCCGGAGTTTCATGGCGATGTCAGTTCCTCAAGTCGGCCCTCCGATTGATGGCTGCGGGCGACTTGGACTACAACGAGAACTGGTTCGAAGCGCTCTCGGGCGGCAGTCAATCCCGCGCCGACCTCAGCATGCTGGCTGCGCCAGTTCAGCCCGGGAAGTTCCGGACGCTAGCTCTCGCGTCGCACGACGTGCGCGGAGCAATGAAACCTCCCTCACTTGGCGCACATGTGAGCGGTGTTGCAACAAGTGTTACAGTTCCACGTGCGAAGATTGCGTCGGTTTGGAACCGCACTTGATTGAGCCGTGCCCCTCGAAGTGAGACAAGTGGTCCAGCACCTTCGGCGCGCCGAGGTAGCAGTGCACAAGTCGAAGGACGGCTGCATCGTACGACGGCGGCTTAGAGTCCTCCGCCAAAGGGACAGACGACTAAGGGCGCCGCGACCACCTAGACCCGCGGTCAAACTCAGTTCGTGTTGTCGAGCAGACCCTGTGTGAATAGGCTGTGTAGCCGCGTTTGAAGGAGTGCTAGCTATGCCCCGTCGAAGCATGAAAACTCAGGATATGAAGCGTCCAGTCAAGCCATTGCGGCCCACAGGGCGACTTGTAGCTCATGCCGACACCACATCTGAAGAGCTCTTCAAGCGTCCCAGCCGCTCCATCGATGTCGAAGGGACCTATCGGGCTTTTTACGACGCCCTCGGGCGCCTGCGTGGAGAGTTTCATCGGATTGGACGATTTGATGACGCAAACGCAAAACTGGACGAGCTCTGCAAGCTCCTCGTCCTTCGAACCTTAGACGCGCGCCATCCTGACCCTACCGCTGGGTCGCGTCTATCGCTCGATTACCTGAAGCGCGTAGCCAAGGCCAAGTGTGGAAGCGACTTGCGGATCGCCGCCGCGCTTCATGCCGTTCATGACGAACTTTGCGAGTCCTTCGCGTCTGAGACCTCGACATTTGGCACACGGCGCGGCCTCAATCTGCCAATCGACGACGATGAGTTTGCCACGGCCGTTATCCCGCTACTTCAAGCGCTGCCGGCGGACTCTTGTCCACCGGGGGACGCGTGGAGGTTCGATGGACTCAACGAGGCCTTCGGGCACTTCATTCAGGACAGCTTCCGCAATCGGAAGGAAGACGCTCAGTACATGACGCCACCCGAAGTGGTGTCCGCGATGGTTCAGATGGCATTCAGCGACATGATGAGGGACGAGGAGCTGCTCTCTCGCGAAGATCCTTGGCTGATAGGCGATCCTACGTGCGGTGTCGGGTCCTTCCTCGCTGCGGCATACAGGCACTGCTGCGGAACCCATCGCGGGGGCGCCTCGATGGCCCCTCGCTTGAAGCTCTTCGGCCAGGACAAGGTCGACCGAATGGCTCGGCTTGCAATAGCGAACCTCAGGATCTTTGCGCGCGCCGACGCCGACATCCGAACTGCGAATTCCATCATCCCTCCTGCAACACTCGATGAGTTTGCCAATCGGTTTGACCTAGTACTCACCAACCCGCCCTTTGGCGCTGCCTTTCAGACCATGGAGTTGCTCTCACGGTGTC
This sequence comes from Phycisphaerales bacterium, assembly GCA_046350355.1. Classification (GTDB taxonomy): domain Bacteria; phylum Planctomycetota; class Phycisphaerae; order Phycisphaerales; family SM1A02; genus UBA966. The sequence continues at coordinate 16,556 of JAXMAN010000001.1, forward strand.
GGCCATCGCACCTCCCAGCACTCTTTGAACTCGCTCGCACAGGAGCCATTCCCAAGGCGATCGACTCGGAGTACATACTTCTGGATCGCGAGTTGGCGTTGCTTCGCCCCGGCGGGCGGCTAATGATGGTCGTGCCCGATCACGTCGTATCTGGAGGCGGATTCTCGGAGGACTTTCGCCTCGAAATCACAAAGCGGTTCGAGCTGATCGCCGTACTGGACCTCCCCACCGAGACCTTTGCGCAGGCGGGGACCCGAACAAAGACGAGCGTGATCTACCTGCGACGACCGGCGCGTTCCAGCCGTCGTATCCAATCGCGTGTTTTCATGGCGACCGCGAGCGACATAGGCTTTCGGGTCGTGTCCCGTGCGGGCTCGACAGTCAAGCGGCTCGGTGGCGCCAATGAGCTCGAGCCCATCGTGCGCGCTTACGAGAGCATCTCGAGCGCGAAGGATCACTCTCCGGCCAAGGTCCATTGTGTGTCCGAATCGCCATCGATCGCAGCCGTTCCCCGCAACGGACTAATCAACAACCGATGGACCGCGAGCTTTTACCGTTCTGCTCGTCTGAACGCGCTCCGGAAGCTAGAGAAGGGGCCGCTTCGCGCCTCGCTTCTTCCTCTAAACGAAGCCGTGGAGCTCGATCCCGACGGGCAAGAACGAGTGAGCGCCGACGCGAAAAACAGGTGCATTAGCGTGTTGCACGTGCGAGAGGACGGCAGCATCGACCTGGGAGCTGTTCACCGATACCGACCGACAACGACATGCGTGCGATGTCGGGCGGGAGATGTGCTGCTATCCAAAATCAATCCCCGTATTACTCGGGTCGCGGTCATCCCGGACACGGGGTTCCATCTAGGGTGCTCTGCGGAGTTTGCCGTGCTTCGTCCACGCGGCGGTACAGTCTCCGCTTGGTCCCTGGCACTGCTCTTACGCTCGCGGCCCGTGCAGGATCAGATTTTGACTTTGACCTCCGGCACATCCTCTTCGCACAACCGAATCAAGGACCGCGACCTTGAGACGGTCATGATCCCAGTGCCTGCTCCCGGAAGCCCTGACGCAAAGAAGCTGAAGGCGCTTGGGGAGAGGTACAGGCGGGCAATAGAAAGACAGTACACCGCCCAAGACGAGGTTGAGAAGTGCTTCGCGGAGCTCGACGACTTCTGCGACTAGCGTTCTGCCGTAGCCCCAGATGACCTACACAGCCCGCGGGCTAGTACCGTCGGATCGTATGTTTTCAGCTCGTACCCACCTCGGCTGCAGTTCCAATCAGCCCGGAATAGCAGTGGATAACTTAGTGATCCGCAAGTATTGCGAATGATGTTGGAGTCATCTCCCAACGGCGGGTGCAACTGAAAGTTGTCACTCTTGATGGTTCCCTTGTCGCGTTGCTCGTACCAACGACGGCAAACTGCCCTGAAGACGCGGTCTTGGCCGGGCCGAACAACCCAAACACGGCATCGCTGCGTGTTGGTCATTGATCCGGTGTCCCAGAGGACAAGGAACAGCCTTGGCATGTCGTCCAGGAGCCGAACGTTGCCGCGTTCTCCCTTCCTGCCAGACTTGAGAACGCCATTGAAACGCGGCTTGTCGATTGCGAGCCAGTCGTTCGCTGCTTTGACATCAGAACCATCAGCCAGATCAGCGCCCTTCTTTCGAGCAATTCCGCTGACCCCCGACAGAATGCTCGCGAGGATCTGGGACCAAGCACGAGTGTCGCATGGCACTGGGTGCGAAGTTTGGTTCGCGTACCGCGCTGCCACGTGGAACGAGTGATGATGATCTCGAAGCATTTCAAGTGCTTCGGGAGGGCATTTCACACCGGAAGTCGCTCTAGAAGCTTGAACTGCCACCTTGAGACCTCTCGCGTTCGCTCCACCCGAGCCCCATCGTAGTCCAACCGTGTGGACTTTACTTCGCGCCGCGGTTTCGAGCCGCGCCCAGATGCCTGATCCTACAACACTTCGACCGACTCAGCTCGCCCAATCCGGAGTCAACACCCCCCTCTATTCCGTACCGTCCGCAAGCGCGCTGGTGCTGCCGCGATACGGAGAAGCGTGGAGGCCAATATGGGTGGCAAGCGCGAAGCGCCGATCCAGCTGCGTCGCTGATCGAATGCCCAAATTACCCTTTCAGTAGTCTGGTGACCGAATGATCCCGAACGTATTCGTCAGCTCAACCATCCTTGACCTTCACTACCTGCGGGATGCGCTGCGAGACGCCATTCTCGATGTGTCATACAACCCTGTCATGAGTGAGCATGGTGGTGTTGGGTATATCCACGACGGTTCGGCTGCAGAGGCCTGCTTTGTCACCATCAAGCAGTGCCAACTTGCGATCTTGTTGATCGGGAAGAAGTATGGACGTCTTGGGACAGATGGACTCAGCGTGACCCACAAGGAGTTCCATGCTGCGCGCGAGGCCGAGATCCCGCTCATTACTTTCGTCGACGCAGATGTTATGAGTTTCAAGAAGGTCTTCGACACAGATCCTGATTCGACCACCTGGGATCGTTTCGAGCACATGGACCATCCGCGCGAGACCTTCAAGCTGCTGACCGAAGTGGTCGGCTCCCAGGTCTACAATGGTTTAATCGAGTTCAGGGGGGCGGCGGAAGCAAAGCTCCGGCTCAAGCAACAACTTGCACACTTTATGGGGGACAAGCTGATCAGCGGGGGGCGGCCCGTCCGGTCAGAGGTGAGCGAAATTCTCGCGGAAGTGAAGTCGCTTCGCCACCAAATCTCAAACTCTGCTGAACCGGCGCAGCCAGGCAACACTTCCATTCCGAAGGCGTCAGATCCGTTCTATATCACGCTTCGATTTCTACTTGCCGAACGTAACCGCGATTACACGAAGTTTGTGGAGGCGGTGTTTGGAGATCTTGACATCGCTGCCCACCAGGTCCAGTTCTCGCGCTCCTTGGAAGACGTGGTCGCAAAGGCAGGAGGCAAGCTCGAAGTAGTCCCCGACGACTTCGACTTCCGAGCGCTCTGGACCTCTTCTGGCAGTGCTCCTCGCCTGTCAGCAATGACTCAGGGCATTGGCGGATCCTGGGCAGTATGCACCGACAAACACGTGTATCTGTCTGAGCCAATGAAGATTCGGCTGTCTGATCAGCACGCTGCGCTCCAAGCAAAGCTGAGGTGAGAGGTCGGAGCTGAACTTGCAGCCGGCCTATGTCTAGCTCGGCTTGTCGGCGCGTGAGCGCGGTCGCTGTGGGTCAGGCCAAGTTAGACGCGACCGTTCTTGCGTCATCGGTGACCTGCTAGTCGGACTTGTCCTGCTCGGGACCTCGAAAACGCATGGTTCGCGCGCACCCGCGCTCTCCCGAATCCTCGGCCACACCTTGAGGAACTTGAGCACGTATTCCTCCCACGGAAGGTGCACCCAGCCGCTCGCGAGGACGAACATCGTCAGCGGATTCGCCCGAAGCACCTGCAATTCGGCGGCGTTACGCAGGATCCGGCCATCGCCGGTGATCACAGCGGGACGCGGGGATCGGTTCGCCAGCGTCTGGATCCATTCGACGTCGCGTGTGCCCCGTTCCATGGCGTCAATGAGGTGTTCGAACGAGCTGTCCGCATCGAAGTGGTCCAGGATCCGAACCAACCGCACCGGGAAGTTCTCGTCAGCGAAGAACTGCATCGCGCTCACGCTGCGGGCCGAAGATGGTCCCCTGCCTTCATCCGGTCCTCGAATTCGACGGCGTTCACCACGTCTTCGATGGAGACGTCGTAGATGTCCGCGACCGTCTCGACGGATCGCTTGTTCGCCCGGTACGCCGACGCCAGCACGTGCGTAGCGACGCCCGTCGACTCGACCGTCGGCTTCCCAAACGCGATGGTCGGATCGACCAGCACGCCGCGCGCGATGTTCCAGCGAACTGCCTTGCCGTGCTCGTACTGGACCTTGCTGAGGAACGGGCGCAGCACGGCGTCGATGACACCTTGCCTATCCGACGAATCCTGCACGCCGACCTCGCCCGTGGAAAGCAGCAGCTCGTTGAAGATCCGCTTCCCGTCGGTGTAGATGCTCCTGCTGCTGAACGGATGCGCAGTCTCGAACTGCGAGCTCAGGTTCTGGTAGCAGCGCCAGATCGTGCGGTACGGCACCCCGTGCGCACGCAGGCGACCGACGACGAGGAGGTCGATCAGGTCGAGAAAGGACGCCGCATGGCGACCACCGACGGCGGGAAGGTCCGAAGCAAGCCGCTTGCCACGCGCTTGGCCGGCACCGTCGCCAATGAACCACCGACTGGCCGTGCGGATTGACGCAGGTCAGACGGGCGGCCTCGGGAACGCTGTACGCACCGACGCCAAGGAGTTTGGGGGCTTTCGCGGCCATGCGAGTGACCCCAGAGTAGTCGGTGGGTGCGTGCTTTGAACGGAAAGATGCGGAAGTGCGCCTGGGGGAGTGGGTCGTCGCAAGCGAGGGAGCGCTCCTTCGGAGCGCCGGGGCGCACTGCGCCCGCGAGACACGGAGCGAGCGCGAGCACACAGTGGATAGGCTGCGGCACGAATGACGGTCACAATCATTGCGCTCGCGGCCGGGGCAGTACTCGCTGCCATCGTCCTCGTCGTACGGGGACGAAGGAACGGCAGATCCGCTCGATCTCCGAGTGCGGTCGTGCGGGATCCCGGGCCGCTCACGGCCCATCTCCTGCGCGATGCCATCCTCGTGGCGAAGACGACCACCGCGACGAAGTCGCACTTCGGGGGCAGGCCACCACTGCCGCCGCATCGCGACTGGCCGACTTGGAACGGACGATGCCTCACTTTCTTGGCATGTGTTGATTGCGGCGAGTTGCCACGGAGTGCGGAGCTCGATTGGATTCCAGAATCTGGACTCCTGCTGTTCTTCTACGACGCCGAGGAGCAGCCGTGGGGATTCGATCCGAAGGACCGCGGTGGCTCCGCTGTCATCTATGTTCCGGTGTCCGAGATTGACGACCGCGCATCGATTGCCTCGCCTCCGACGGCCCCGTTGCCGGCCGAAGAGGTTCTTCCACTGCGCCATGTCACATTCCGCCTGACGAAGTTGCCGCCGAGTTGGCAGACCCACGAACTCGACGCGGTGGGCCTCACGGATGCCGAGATGGATCTGTACCGGGAGCGGCGCGTCGAGCTCTATGGAAACCAGCCAGCCCATCAGATCGGGGGCTATCCCGACCCCGTCCAGAGTGCCGACATGGACGAAGAGTGCCAGCTTGTCACACACGGGATCAACTGCGGTGGATTCATGGGCGTCAAGGACCCCAGCGCTGAGAAGCTCAGGGAGGCCGCCGGCGATTGGAGCCTGTTGTTCCAGATCGAAACAGATCATGACCTGGAGGTCATGTGGGGCGACGCGGGGATGCTCTACTTCTGGGTGCGCCGGGACGACGCGCGCAATCTCAGGTTTGAAGGCGCGTGGGCGATCTTGCAGTGCTACTGATTGAGCGAAAGGCCGATGAACAACGCCTGCCGATGCACCGTGGGACTTCCGGACCGATACTGGCCGGCTCTTCGCCGGGCGCGGCCCTGGGCAATCGCGTTTCAGACGCTCACACCATGACCCTCGACCTCACCAACTCCCTCGACTGGCGCGACGGCCTCCCGCTTCCGCAGTGGGACATCGTCCAATCGTGGATCGACTCGCGCTGCGCGCCGGGGGAGCGGGCGGCGGCGTGGACGTCGGTCTCGCGGCAGTGGCTGGGGGAGCTCGGGCCCGCGCTTGGGTCGGAGGGCGGCGATGACGTCGGGGACTCGGACTACGAGCAGATCGAGTCGCCCAACTTCCTCGCGCTCGTGCCGCGCGGGGATCCGTCGGTACGCGGGCTGCTGCCCTTCGCGGAGCGGTGCCGGGCGACGCTGCTTGGGTCGCTGCAGGCGATCGCGCGCTTCGACGCGCAGGGCAAGCAGGTCGTGCTCGTCATGCGCGACACCGACGACTACTACCGCTACGTGTCGCTGTACCACGAGGATGGCGAGTACGGCGGCTCCGCCGGCATCCACATTCGCGAGGGGCGCCCGCATGTGGTCCTCCAGGGCGGTCACGGGCTCGCGCGCGAGAGCACGCTCGCGCACGAGCTGACGCACGCGGCGCTGATGCACCTCTCGATGCCGCAGTGGCTCGAGGAGGGGCTCGCGCAGATGTTCGAGCACGGCGTGACCGGGCAGTCGCCGCTGATCGTCGACGCGGAGATGGCGGCGAAGCACAAGCGCTACTGGGGCGCGCGGGGTCTCGAGGAGTTCTGGTTCGGGGAGGGCTTCTCGAGCCCGGGCGAGGTGCAGAAGCTGAGCTACCAGCTCGCGGAGATCCTCGTCCGGCTGCTTGTCGAGGAGGGCCGTCCGCGCTGGTTCGGCTTCGCGCGCGAGCCGCAGCGCCGCTTCCTCGCCTTCCTGCGCGAGGCGCACGTCGAGGACTGCGGCGCGGAGGCGTGCCGCGAGCGGCTCGGCTACCCGCTCGAGGAGCTCGCGGGCCGGTTCCTGGGCGAGGGCGACTGGAGCGTGGGGCGGTGAGGGAGGTGGGGGCGGCGGTTGCGCTGGTTGCGATCGATCGCGCCGTGACCACCGCGTAGCATCATCGCGCCATGCCGACATGGCTTCACGTTCTTCTGTTCTCCGTCGGGTCGCTTGCCGGCGCGTTCTTCGCGTGCGGCTGGGCGATCGACCACCCGCACGCGATGGAGGCGTACGGCATCAGCTCGGAGGTCTTCTGCTGCGGCATGCTGTTTCTCGGCGCGCTCATCCCGATGGGAGTGATGCGTTACCTCGTGCCGGCGAAATGCCCCAAGTGCGGCAAGCGAGCCCACATGAAGTGGTCCAAGCCGGTTGCGTACCACTGCCGGGAGTGTGGGCACGTCCATGAGACAATCGTGAGTTGAGGTGGCGGCGGCGAGCGCGTGTCCTCCACGATGCGCGGCACGACTTTGAATCGTCATCGGAGGATCCCATGGGCTTGCGTGACTTCATGCGGCGGTTGCTTGGGCGGCCCACGCCGCGTCGGGAGAACCCCTTTCTCGGCCTGCGCGCGAAGGCGCTAGGCGTGACGCGCGAGGAGATCAGCCTCCCCGCGCCCACGCCGCCGGAGGCCGCGTGGGGCGCGATCGTCGAGCTGCACATGGGCACCGAGGTGGTCATGGTGACATTCAGCGACGGCACCGCGAGCCTCTACTTCGGGTACGGCGGCGGCGTCATCGGCGGCGGCGGCCACGACAGCGTCCGCGCAGTCGGTGCGGAGCTGCTGGCCGAATGCGAGCGGCTGCGTCCGCTCATGGTGCCGGCCCAGGACGACGGCCCGCCGCCGAAGGGGCGGTTCCGCATCTGGCTGCGCACGGACGCGGGGCTGCTGCGCGCGGAGGTGGAGATGAAGGGGCAAGCGGCGGCCGATCCGCGGTTCCGCGAGGCGTTTCACCTCGGGCAGAAGTTCTTCGCGAGCCTCACTTGGGGGCTCGATCGAGGGCCGCGTGTCGAAGCCTCGGCGGATCCGCCCCGAAGCACGACGTCAGGCGTGATGCCGCTGTGCACGCTCACCGTGCTTGCGCTGGCCATGCTCGGTCTTGGAGTGGCGACGATCATTGCGACGGCGGGCTCCGCGTATCTCATGATTGCTTCCGAATTGACGGTCATTGCGGCGGTGCTCGTCGCAGTGTGGTGGGCCCACGACATCGCGGGCCTCGTGGAAGTGAGCGCGCTGGCGCGGATTGCGTTTGGGATCGACACGCTGCTCCTGGCCGGAACGATGTCGGGTGGGATCGTGGCGTATGTCCTGGCGTGGTCGTCGCTCAGCGACCTGGGTGTGTGGGGATGCCTCGTGATCGGGGCCATCGCTCTGGGCGCCGGATGCATCGCGGTGCATGGACTGCTCGTCGCCGCCGGATGGGCGCCGTCGCGGCCGCTCATCGCCATTCTCCGGGCATTGCGGACGAACCGTCGAACGGACGCGCTTGGCGTGCGCGACCTGTCCCCCGCGGGATGCCTGATTGCGATACTCACTGCGCTCGTCATCTTCGGCGGCGGCATCCCCCTGACATGGTGGATGTACGACGGCAAGGCGCCGGGCTGGATTCCAAATATCGTGCTCGCGCTGCCAATCATGGCGCTGGCGCTTGCGTTCTTCGGCGTGTGCGTGTTTGCGGTGCGCCGGCTTGGCGTCCGGGTGCTGCGGCGCAAGTGAGGTGAACGGTTGATGCGCGGAACCAATCGCATGAACGCACGCACACTGCTGACGAAGGTCGCTCTGGTGATGCTCGCCGCGCTCGGCGGCGCGGCCGTGAACGTGGTGATCGCGTTCGGGATCTGCCTGCGCCTTGACGAGCCGGGGTTCCCGACGGGCAGCGCCATCGACACCGCGTGGTTCGAGGCGCGTGGCATCGCTCCGCCGACGAATCTCACCTGCGAGGACTACGCGGGGTTCGGAAAGGTCGTCACGCTTCTGGACGCCGATTCGCCCCGAGCCGCTTCGGGTGCGGCCGGCGGAGCGACGTCCCGCGTGCGATTTGGGGAACGCACGCGCATCGGCTGGCCGCTGCTGAGCTTCGACGGCGGCTGGTGCAACCGGGCGCCGAAGGGGCGCGGCCAGGAGTGGGTCGGCATGGCGCTGCCGTCGCCGCGTGTCGCGCGGCTGCTCGGAAAGAGCATGGTTCCCATCCAGCCGATCGCGGTCGGGTTCGTGCTCAACACCGCGCTCTACGGCGTGCTGCTGTGGCAGCTCGGGCGCCTGCTGCGCTGGCTGCGCGCACGCCGCAGGATCAGGCGCGGTTGCTGCGTTTCGTGCGGATATCGGCTTGGCGACGCGTGCGTCTGCCCGGAGTGCGGGGCGGCGCGGGTCGCCGCGCCTCATGCGACAATGCGCTGATGCCGACTCCGGACGAGCGGACCGGGCTGACGAGCGAGGAGCATCGCAACCGCGCGTTGCTGAGCTTCGTCGGCTGCCTCGTGAGCGCCGCGATGCTGGGGCAGACGCTTGCGGACGGGCAGATCGGGCTCGGAAGGCGCGGCGATGCATTCATCCGGCCGGAGACGAGTCCCCTTGCGTACTGGGGCGTGGTCGCCGGGCTGGGGGCGGCGGCAATCGTCGCGATGATCTTTGGCGTGATGGAGTGGCGCGCGTCGCGAAGGACGTACTTCACCCCTGGGTGGCGGCCCGGCCAGCCGACAACGGCGGCGATGGCCGTGCCACCGAAGGGGTTCCGCCGGGGAACCTCGCGTGAGGGCCAGCCGACGATCGCGTATCGCGCGAGCGGCATCGGATGCCTCGGCGGCTTCTTCGCGATGTGGCTCGCGGCGTGGACCTACGGCTGCGTGCTCTTCACCTCCGAGGCCTTGCACATGCAGGACGGTCCGAGCGCGATGCAGGTGATTCTGCTGACCGGTGCCTGGATGTCCGAGCTGCTGGTGATCGGAATCGTGGTCTCGACTTTCGGCGCCCTCACGACCTTCACCTTCCATGCCGACCGGCTGGAGATCGAGCGCTCGCTCCTGGGGATGCGCCGCGTGCGCAGCGTCCCGAGGCAAGAGATCCAGTGTGTGCGGCAGGTGGAGGACCCGCGCCGTCCGCGCGACCTGCTCGCCACGTGGAGCCTGATGGTCGAGGGAACGCGGCCGGTCGCGCTGCTGTCGTCGCAGCCCTTCGGGAAGAGCGCGTGGCTGGGGCCGATCGTCGCGCAATGGGCGGGGGTGGGGTTTGAAGGGTGCGGGTAATCGTTGCTGAGTGAGAAGCGGGTGCGGGGCTGCCAATATCGGACGAAAAGAGGGCGGAAATCAAGCCTTCCGAAGCCTCTATCCCAGAAAATGGGATAGTATCTCCACCCCTGCGCCGAAAGCACTCGTAGAAAGGTTGATGAGGTGAACCCGCGAAAGAAGACTCCGGTGCGAGCAAAGCGCACCCTCCAGTACCCCGAGGGGCTGCTCAACCCGAAGGACTGGCTCCGATTCATTCAACTCAGGCCGTTTGAGGAGGCATGGAAGGCCTGGGAGCTCACTGATGCTGATCTCCAAGCCCTGGAAATGCTGGTCCTCTGCGACCCCGAACGATACCCCGTCATCCCAGGACTGGAAGGAGTCCGCAAGTGCCGATTCACCTCGAACAAGTGGACGCACGGCAAGAGCAAAGGAGCTCGCATCTACTACCTGTACTTCCCTGATCGTGGAATCGTCTTTTGGATGTTCGCGCACATGCGATCAGAGGACGACCCGATTTCCGCTCACGGCAAGCAGCGGATTGCGGCTCTCGTGAAGCAAATGAAGTCGCGGCTTGGTGCTGACTAGTCGCCTTCCGCTACTACCCGCTCATACGTTTTCGATCGTCTATTTTCTGGAGTTTGCTATGAAGAAGCGCGCCGATTACAAGCGCATCGCTACGGAGGACGCACTGATTGAGGGGCTCACCGAGGCCCTCGAGGTTCTGGACCAGGGCGAACGCCTGGAAGACCGGTTCACCATGCGGACCGTGGAGCTCAACCTCGCGCCCCAGCCGCTCAAGTCGAAGGATGTCCGCGCGATCCGCGCGGCACTCACGGTGAGCCAGAGCGTCTTCGCGCATCTGATTGGCGTCAGCGTCAAGACGGTGCAGTCGTGGGAGCAGGGAACGCCGCCGCCGCCGATGGCGTGCCGGCTCCTGGGACTGATCGCCGAGGATCCCAAGCGCTGGACCAACGCGCTCGGCGCGTCGCGCCGGGCCAGCGTGACTGCGTAATCGCGCGAGCGGTACGCTTGGCCATCGTCATGTTCGGGCGCATCTCCGTCGATCCTGAGATCCGGTTCGGGAAGCCGTGCGTGAAGGGCACGCGCATCACCGTGGGCGATGTGCTCGGCGCGCTCTCACGGGGGACGACGCCGCAGGAGCTGGTGGCGGAGTATCCGCAACTGACGGTCGAAGACGTGCTCGAGTGTCTTGCATTCGCCGCGTCGCGCGACCAGTGATGCCACGCATTCAGAACAGACTCGCCGCCGCGATCTTCCTCTGGCTGTGGGCTGCGTTCGCGCTGGCGCTGGGCATCGCCGTGCTCGTGACGGGCGAGTTCAGCTCGGGGCGCCGCGGCCCGACGCGGATCGTCGCGGTGGAGACCGAGCCCGTCACCTACTGGATCGTCGTCGGGGTCACCTTCGCGGCGGCGACGCTCGCCGCGTGGTTCGGCGTGCGGGAGTATCGGGCGCATCGGCGGGGAGCGAAGGCGGGAGGTGGGGAGCGATGAGCAAGCTCTCGCCGCGAGTCAAGGCGCGTTGCATGCGGTCTGCGGAACGCATGAGCGAGTCTTTGAAGGGCAACTGAAAGGAGCTGCGATGGCGAATGGCTTCGGCATTCCGGCGGACGTGGAGCAACGGTTGCGCGCCCGGTTTCCCGTGTGCGCCTATTGCGGCGGGATCATGGAGCTCCTTCCCCATGCCAGAGGATGCCCGCCGACGAAGGCGTCGATTGAGCATCTCAATCGCCACGGACCGTTCTACTGGTCCAAGGGTTTGCGCGAGCACGAGCTCGTGATGGCCTGCGGGAGCTGCAATTCCAGCCACGGCAAGAAGCGCCTGATCGACTGGTTCGCGATCGAATACTGCCGCACGCGCGGAATCACTGCCGAGACGGTGCACGAACACGTTCGCGAGTACCTCAAGACGGAGCAATCATTGCTCTAACCTCCTATCTCCCCTCCCCCACCATGACCGTCACCCGCATGGACAACGTCAGCATCGTCGTCGAGGACCTCGACGGCGCGGTGCGCTTCTTCACGGAGCTGGGGCTCGTGCTCGAGGGGCGGTCGCGCGTCGACGGCGAATGGGCCGGGCGCGTCACCGGCGTGCGCGGGCAGCGCGTGGAGATCGCGATGCTGCGCACGCCCGACGGGCACGGGCGCGTCGAGCTCTCGCGCTTCGACGCGCCGGCGATCGCGTCGGACCATCGGCGCGCGCCGGTGAACTCGCTTGGGTACCTGCGCGTGATGTTCGCGGTGGACGACCTCGATGCGACGCTCGCGCGACTGCGGCCGCTGGGCGCGACGGTGGTCGACGAGGTCGTGAACTACCAGGACATCTACCGACTGTGCTACATCCGCGGGCCGGAGGGGATCCTCGTCGGGCTCGCGGAGCAGCTTGTGAAGCAGGCGGCGCGCGTGGATCCGGTGAAGCATGAGCGATGAGTCGCGGGTTGCGGAGTTTGCGCTGGGTTCGTGAGACGTTGGGCGGATCGACGCTCGTTCATAGACTGACTCGCCACATGCCGCACGATCGACAGCTCGTTCGGGTCGCAATCGCGCTCTGCGCGCTGGGATTCGGTGCATGCACCGATGCGCCGCAATCGAAGCCGGCCGCGGTTCCTGCATCGCCCGCGGCGGCACCGCAGTCGCCCCCGCAGTCGGCCCCGCTCGGCTCCCCCGCCGCCGCGCTCGGCACGAACATCTGGGTCTGCTACCAGGCGCGCAACGGCGATCGGTGGTTCGGGTCCGACGGCGAGGGCGTGTATCGCTTCGATGGCACGACGCTGCGGCGGTACTTGGCCGCGGACGGGCTTCCCGACAACCACGTGCGAGAGCTCCAGGAGGACGCCTCGGGCGCGATCTTCATCGGCACGCTTGGCGGGGTGTGCAAGTTCGACGGCCGCGCGATCGTGGCGCTCGCGCCGGTGGAGCACGACGAGGTCGGCGGCGGCGGCTGGCGGCTGGAGCCGGGCGACCTGTGGTTCAAGGGCGATTCGAACTCGGACGGGCCGTTGCGCTGGGATGGCGCGACGCTGCATCGCCTGCATTTCCCGCGCACCGAGCGTGGCGACGAGCACCTGCGCGTGAACGGCGTTCGGCCGTGGAGTCCGTACGGCGTCTACACGATCTACCGCGATCGGCGCGGGTCGCTGTGGTTCGGGACCCTCGCGCTGGGGCTCTGCCGCTACGACGGGCGCGGCTTCGAGTGGATGTACGAGCGCGAGCTCTCCGAGACGCCCGAGGGCGGATCGTTCGGCATCCGCTCGATCATGGAGGACCGCGACGGGCGCTTCTGGATCTGCAACACGGCGCAGCGATTTGTGATCGAGGATGGTGCGGGTGCGGGCGCGGGCGCGGTGAAGTATCGCGCGGAGCGTGGCGTGCCGATGGCGGAGGCGGGCGCTGGAAAAACCCCGATCTACTTCAACTCCATCGCGCGCGACGCTCGCGGCGATCTGTGGCTGTGCACCTACGGCGACGGCGTGTGGCGTTTCGACGGCACCTCGCTGCGGCGCTACGTCGTGCGTCCCGGCGCGAAGGATGTGCTTGGCGTCTCCGTCTCGGCGGACCAGCGCGGCGAGATCTGGCTGGCGACCCAGGATGCGGGGGTGTTTCGGTTTGATGGGGAGCGGTTTCGGGCCTACGACGCAGCAAGTCGGTGACCCCCCCGCGTCGGCCTTCAGGCGGACCGTCGAAGGCGACGCACGGCGATGACTTCGTCGTCCCCCACCGCCCGAACATCCTGCTCGCGCAGCATGAGGAGCGCCTGGGTGCTGCCGTTGCCCGTCACGAACTCGACCGCGAGGCCATCTGGAGGCATCACCTCGACCACGGCGCCCACGTCGCCGCAGGCGAGTCCGTGCTCGGGCACATCTCGAGTCAACACGACCGTGTCCAGAAGCTTGTGCGTCATGATCGTCCTCAATCCGGGTAGGCGGTCACCAGCCTGGGCACATTCTCGCCGCGGAGAACGATCCAGGCAACGCAAATGCGTGCTGATTTGCCGTTTGGGCCCATCAATGCACCCTTGATGAGGTAGGTCGTCCCGTATTCCGTCGACTGAGCGGACGCAACCTCATGTTCCTCAGCATGCCTGATGAGCCCGTCCGCGAGCTCGTGCCAGTTCGCGTTGTCGTAACCAAGCGCTGAGAAGAACCGCGCCTTGAACTGCCCAATCGGATGATTCGGTGCAAGGAGGTAGTCGCGGATCTTTGCATCAGCCACCACTGCGTTGTCAACGCCGGGCAACTTCATGAAGGAATCATCGCACTTCGCGATCCGCGATGCAAGCGCATCGCCCATCGAGGGTCGGCTCCTCGAAGCAGGGCTGCACCCGTCGCTCGTGCGCGATCGATGATGAAGTCGGCGCGCGGGAGCGCGTCGCCGCACATCGCCGTCCCTACACTGCGATCCAACCACCATGACCACACGCCCCGGCAATCGCTCCGCGCTGCTCGTCATCGATGTCCAGGTCGGCGTCGTCGCGAAGGCGTTCGAGCGCGATCGCGTCGTCGCGAACGTCGCGCTCGCCGTGCGCCGCGCGCGCGAGGCGGGCGTGCCCGTGATCTGGGTGCAGCATCACGCGGACGACCTCAAGCGCGGCTCGCCGGAGTGGGAGATCGTGCCGGAGCTGCAGCCGGCGGCGGGCGAGCTGCGGATCCACAAAACCTTCGAGTCGTCCTTCGAGGGCACCGAGCTGCTCGCCGAGCTCGACCGGCTCGGCGTCTCGCGCCTCTTCATCGCGGGCGCCTCGACCAACTGGTGCATCCGCGCGACGGCGTACGCATCGCTCGAGCGCGGCTTCGATGTCACGCTGCTCGGCGACGCGCACACGACCAGCGACATGGAGCCCGCGCCCGGCCGCGTGATCCATGCGCGCGGCGTCATCGATGACCTCAACACCGTGATGCAGTGGCTGTCCTATCCCGGGCGGTCGAGCGCGGTGAAGACGGTGGACGAGGCGACGTTCGGCTGAGCGAGGCGCGGGCCTCCCTCGCTCCTTCCAACCCATTGCAGGATCGCGACGACGCATGACGCACCTCAATTCGATGCTCCGCTCGATTGCAACGCTTGCGGCCGCGCTGACTCTGCTGCTCGCGCACGGCGCGAATGCAGACGCTCGTGACACACCGTCGACTTCGCCCGCCCCGCCCCACCCGCTGCGCATCTACATCCTCGCCGGCCAGTCGAACATGCAGGGGCACGCGAGCATCGCGACCTTCGACTCGCTGGCGGGCGATCCGAAGACCGCCCCGCTGCTGTCGATGATGCGCGCGGCGGACGGAACACCGAAGCTGTGCGAGCGCGTGTGGATCAGCTCGGTCGGGTGCCTGGGCGACGCGTACACGGACCGCACCGAGAAGACGGGCAAGCTGACCGCGGGCTTCGGCGCGCCGGAGCGAAAGATCGGGCCGGAGTTCACCTTCGGGCTGACGCTCGAGGAGCGGCTGCACGAGCCGGTCCTGCTCATCAAGACCGCGTGGGGCGGGCGCAGCCTGCACACCGACTTCCGCCCGCCGAGCGCGGGTCCCTTCGTGTGGAGCGAGCGCGAGCTCGAGCGGCACGCGAAGCGCGGCGACGACCTCGAGAAGCTCAAGGCGGAGAAGGTCGAGGCGACGGGCGTCTACTACCGCGCGATGATCGAGCATGTGCGCGCGGTGCTGCAGGACATCAGGCGCGTCGTGCCCGACTACGACCCGCAGCAGGAGTACGAACTCGCGGGATTCGTGTGGTTCCAGGGCTTCAACGACTACGTCGACTCGGGCGTCTATCCCGATCAGCAGAAGCCCGGCGGCTACGACCTGTACGCGACGCTGCTCGCGGACTTCATCCGCGACGTGCGCAAGGACCTCGACGCGCCGAAGATGCCCTTCGTCGTCGGCGTGATGGGCATCGACGGCATGAAGGGCGAGACGACCGCGCCGATGATGCGCTTCCGCCAGGCGCAGCGCGCGCCGGCGCAGCTCGACGAGTTCAAGGGCAACGTGATCGCCGTCGAGACCGCGCCCTTCTGGGACGACGAGCTCGATGCGCTGCACCATCGCATGGAGCAGCTCAACGACCGCCTGGAGCGCGAGTTCCGCAAAGACGCGAAGCTCACGCACGAGGCGAAGCAGGCCGCGCGCGAGAAGGCGATCGCGGAGGCGTTCACGGCGGATGAGTCGCGAAAGTTGAAGGCGGGCGTCTCCAACGGCGGCTACCACTACCTGGGCGCGGCGAAGATCCTCGCGCCGATCGGGAAGGCGTTCGCGGAGGCGTTGCTGACGGGGGCGTCGCCGGCGGCGGCGGTGCCCGCACCCGCGTCCGCGTCCGCGCCCGCGCCCGTCGCCGCCACTGCCCCGCAGGCCACCGAGATGGCGGGCTACCTCCTCGTCCCGCACGAGCGCGTCGATCCGAAGTTCGACGCGGGCTATTCGATGTACGTCGCCGCGTGGCCGCTGCTGCGGCGCTATCCGGGCGAGGACTTCCAGAGCGGACTCTTCGGCACCTGGATGTTCGCGCGCCACGACGGGCCCAAGCCCAAGGGCATGTACTCCGACATCGAGGGCGGGCTCGGCTGGTGGCGCGACACGCGCTTCGCGACCGAGACGCCCAAGTTCATCATGGGCGGCGTCGCGCTCGAGTTCACCGAATGGGCCAACGGTCCCGGCGCCGGCAAGGGACGCGACTGGACGCATCCCGCGGGCCACTACGCGATCGCGCAGCTCAGTCCGTGGCTGCTGTGGCCGCCCGACGGACTGAACCTGCGGCAAGGGACCTCCGGCGAGCTCTTCGGCTACGGCTACCTGCCGCTGCCGCTGATCCCCGCGCGCGCGACGACGATGGGCAAGCCGATCCCGACCGGCGACCAGTCGTGGACGCTCTTCCTGAACACGGGGAACTTCAAGGGACCGGTCGCCTTCTTCCTGCCGGAGTTCTGGTCGAAGCCGACGATCGACCGGCCCGAGGTCGCGGGCATGTTCCTGGATGCGCGCCCTTCGGATGCGAACCGTGCGGTGCAGATGGAGACGCAGCATGTGCCCGCGTTCGTCGCGACGGACTCGAAGGGCGTGAGCTGGGCGCGCGTCGCGCCGACGCAGTTTCCCACGAAGTCCGAGGGCGACGCGCCGCTCCTCCATCGCAGCGTCGCGTACAGCCGCGCCGCGCTGTGGGACGGCGTCGCCGCGTGGTTCGCGGGCGGCGCGCCGGTCTCGGGCGCGATCGATGCGAACGCGTCGGCGGTGCATGCGTTCAAGAGCGGTGGCGGCGCGACCTGGCAGATCGCGGCGCCGCGCGAGGCGAACGCGCCGCGCGCGCGGAAGGCGCAGAAGGAGCAGAAGCAGCAGAAGCTCCCCGTCGCGTGGAACTCCTTCGCGACGCCGAAGGCGCCCGACGCGCGCACCTACGCGTACACCTGGTCGAAGGACGCGGTCGCGCGCGACGGCGCGCTCGTCACGCTGCCCGAGTACTACCGGCTCGATCGCGGCGACGATGGCAAGGGCCGCTGGGTGGTCGTGCGCGCGGAGGAGGTGCCCGCGGAGACGGGGCTCGCGCGCGTGGAGTTTCCGCGCAAGCGCAATCCGAAGCCCGAGCCGTACACGACGCCCGACGACGCGGAGAGCGTGTGGAAGAAGCCCGGCCCCGCGGCGGGCCCGTTCGAGGCGACGCTCGGCGACGGCAGCGTCGTGACGTACTTCTGGTACCGCTTCGCCGACCAGCCCGCGATCCGCAGCGCCGACCTCACGCAGGAACAGCGCGAGGCGCTGCAGAAGCGCGTCGAGCTGCTGCACGCGCGCTGGACGAAGGACCGCGAGTACCTGCCGCCGCCCGCGGTCGGCGCGCTCGCGGAGCTCGATCCCGCGCTGCTCGTCACGCCGCCGAAGGGGCTGGAGGTGGGGTATGTGCCGATTGTGACGAGGCAGGGCGTGAAGTAGGCGGCGCGCGGTCTGCAGATCAATCGCGCAACCTGGGGCGCGATTCTCCCGAATGACATCACGGGAGCGGTGCCGTCACGCGCATGAAGATCATCCCGACATCCCGCGGAGGACGCACTCGGCTCGCGGCGCTTCTCATCGCGCTCGCCGTGGGGTGCGCGTACGCGCGGCTCGACCGGGTCGCGGCGGTCTACCTCTCGGATCTGCGCGAAGGCGACATCGTCTTCCAGTCCCTGCCGCATGCCGAGTTGGTGGATGCCATCGAAGGCGTCACCGAGTCGGAGTGGTCGCACTGCGGGATGCTCGTGATCGTGGACGGCCATTGGTGCGTGGCGGAGGCGATCGGCGAGGTGCGCTACACGCCGCTGTACATGTGGGTCTCGCGCGGACGCGGTGGCACGGTGGCTTCGTACCGGCTCAAGCAGCCTCCGCCAGGCTTGGGCGACACGATCCGAAGCGGCGTCGAACCGCTGCTGCGGCGTCCCTACGACTTCCGCTACGCGCCCGAAGACAACGAGATCTACTGCTCCGAGCTGGTCCACAAGGTGTACGACCGCGCGCTCGGGCTGAAGATCGGCGAATGGCAGACGCTCGGATCGCTGAACTGGCGGCCGTTCGAGCGCGTCATCCGCGACATGGAGGGCGGCGAGCTGCCGCTGGACCGATCCATGATCACGCCGGTGGAGCTGACGCGCAGCGCGCTCGTGGAGCGGGTCTACTAGTGCGCGCGGGGCAATGGGCCGCCGTGGGTGCCCGCGCCCCTCAATGATGGCAACGAGCAGCTCCATCAAGTGCCCGCACTGCGCGTACGACCTCTCGGGGACGGAGGGGTCGCGATGCCCGGAGTGCGGCGGCGTGTTCGATCGGGACGCGCTGCTTCAGGCGGATCCGGGCGCGAGGTTCTTCCTCCGTGGCGTGCAGTACCCGGTCTCTGCGATCCTGGCGGCCATCCTCGGCTTCCTTGGCTTCGTGGGATTGAGCGTCCAGTCGAGTGCAAGCACTCCGATCGCCAACAGGATCCTCCAGCTCTTGATGATTCTCCCGATGGTGGCATCCATTTTCCTCGCAGAGCGCGGCATTCGTCGCGGAGCACTCTTCATCCAGGTGATCAGCGTGATCATCATCACGCTGCTCTCCGTCGTGTACTTCACGTCACTTGCACTGATAATCACAGACGCCATCCGACGCTGAGACGCACCGACGCTGGAATGCCGATGCTCGAGATCCGCCCCGACGACCTCTCCTCCCCCGCGGTCCACGCGCTCATCGCGGAGCACCTCGCGGGCATGCACGGCCACACGCCGCCGGGGTACTCGCACGCGCTCGCGGTCGAGGGGCTGCGCGCGCCGGGAATCACCTTCTGGACGGCGTGGATCGACGGGCAGCTCTGCGGCTGCGGCGCGCTGAAGGCGCTCGGCGCGAGCGCGGGTGAGGTGAAGTCGATGCGCACGCGCGCGGCCTTCCTGCGCCGGGGCGTGGGCCAGGCGGTGCTCGACGCGATCGTCGCCGCGGCGCGCGAGCGCGGGTACGCGCACCTATATCTGGAGACGGGGACGGGCGAAGGATTCGCGGCCGCGCATGCGCTGTACCTGCGCAACGGCTTCGAGTGGTGCGGGCCGTTTGGCGATTATGTGGCGACCGACTTCAATGTGTTCATGGTGAAGGCGTTGACCGCATGAACAGCTCGACCCCCTCCCCCCGCACGATCGTCTTCGACCTCGACGGCACGCTCAGCGATCCGGCGGACGGCATCGGTCGCTCCTTCGACTTCGCGCTCACCGCGTTCGGCTACCCGCCGTTGCCTGCGGGCGCGCTCTCGCGCTACATCGGTCCGCCGCTCGACCGGTCGTTCCGCATCATCACGGGCGCGCAGGACGAGGCGCTCGTCGCGCGCCTGGTCGCGAAGTACCGCGAGCGCTACGCGCAGGTCGGTTACGCGGAGAACACGATGTATCCCGGCATCCCAGAGGCGCTCGAGGCGCTCGCGCAGCGCGGGCATCGACTGGGCGTCTGCACCTCCAAGCGCGTCGACTTCGCGGAGCAGATCCTCGAGCTCTTCGGGATCCGCGCGCGCTTCGAGTTCGTGAGCGGCGGCGAGACGGGCGTCGCGAAGGACCACCAGCTCGCGCAGCTCCTGCGACGCGGCGCGATCGACGCGCGCGCGCTGATGATCGGCGACCGCGCCTTCGACATCGACGCGGCGCGCGCGAACGGGCTCGACTCCGCGGGCGTGCTCTGGGGACACGGCAGCCGCGAGGAGCTCGTCACCGCCGGCGCGGGTCGGCTGCTGGAGCGGGTGGAGGAGCTGCGGATGCTCGCGGGATGAGCGGCGGCGGGCCTGGGGCGGTGGTGCGCGCGAATTCTCGGCAATCCGGGCCGATTCCCAGGGCGGACTCGCCGCCGGCCCACCGTACCCTGCACGAGCGCCGCAGGGCCCTCGCCGGGCTCCGGCGCGTGTCCGCGGGAAACGGAGGCTGACAATGACGCATCGCGTGGGTGGATCGAACCGGTCGTCGCCGTCGTCGTGGTGGTTGCCGTGCGGTGTGGCGCTCGCATGCTGCGTCGCGCCCGCGTGCATCGTCGCGCCCGCCGCGGCGCAGACCGAACCATGGACCAGCTCCACTGGCAAGGTGTGGCAGAGCGCCATCGTCGACCTCTACCAGCACCAGCGCTGGGGCAAGACCGAGGCCGGCGGCGAGAACGACAGCGACTGGGAGGCGAAGGTGAAGGTGACCAGCGGCGTGGTCAGCTTCGACCCCGCGAGTCCCGGCGGCTGGTGCCGCGTCGCGGCGTTCTGCACCTCGTTCCTGTACTGGAACACGCAGGGCTACACCGGACTGCAGCCCAGCGGGAACACCAATCCCACCTGGCTCGCGAGCGCGAACACCGCGATGAAGGACTTCGCGATCTTCAGCTTCCGGCCTGACAAGCCCGCCGCGGAACGCCAGCCGAAGGCGTGGCTGAAGAGCCAGGGGCACGGCGAGGAGAAGGGCGTCAGCAAGCGCACCGACTTCCCCAAGAAGGGCCTGATCTTCACTGAGTACTTCCGCGACGGCATCGTCCTGAAGTACCGCTCCTCCGACGGCACCGAGCGCAAGGCGAATCCCACCGTCGGTCCGCCGGCGAAGCTGGTCGATTTCATGGCCGCGGAGTTCCGGCGCGGGAACTCGGTCTCGCTCTACCTCACGCGCATCAGCGGCGGCAGCTACAGCACGCTGCTCTGGTGGAGCCAGTACCACAACGTCTCGCTCGGCGGGTACGACAGCAGCAACGGCTGGACGCTGTACTTCGCCGATCCGGACAGCAACAAGGGCAACGGCGACGCAAACGCGGGCTGGCGTTCGAAGACCCGCCCCGACACCGCGATCAGCGACCGCAAGTACATCCCTTGGGACGGGAGCAAGGACCCGGTGCCCGTCGCGATCCCTGGCGCGGGCGATCCGCCGGCCGATCCGACCAACCTCGCGAGCGTCTACTTCACCGCGAAAATGTCGCCGAACACGCGGCTGATCGACGAGAACGTCGCGGCGAACGCGCGCTTCAAGAACGTCGCGCTCGACCGCATCGAGGTGATCTCGCCGGTGCCCGCGGCGCCCAAGGCGACGCCACCGGCCGCGAAGCAAACCGACCTTCCCGGCGTCTTCACCTTCGATGTCACGGCGGGGCCGGTCGGATCGATCGACGACCTGTGGATCATCCCCACGCGCGGCGTGGACGCGAGCTTCCCCGCGAGCTTCGTCGTGGACGATCCCGCGTACGGCGGCGGCGTCTGGACGGTGCAGGTGATCGGCGATGGCGTGCCCTACGAGGATCCGATGGGCAACACGCGCACGCATGGGCTCGTGCGCATCACGCTCGCGAGCGGACAGCCGCTGGGCAACGTCGTCGGCACGCTGACCTTCCGCATGGCGCAGTCCTGGGTCCCGATGACCGATGGGTACGACGTGCTCTTCCGCGCGCCACCCTCCCGCAGCGATGTGCATGCGCCGACGCTCTACCTCGTGCGCGCCTTCGGCGATGCGGTGGTGACGAACGCCCCCTTCGAGCAGGACACGATCAGCAGCGCGTGCGCAGCGGACCTGGACGAGGACGGCGTCGTCGACGGCGCGGACCTGGGCATCCTCCTCGCGAAGTGGGGCAACAGCGATCCGTACCCCGCGGACCTCGACGGCAACGGCGTCGTGGACGGCGCGGACCTCGGGCTGCTGCTTGCGGCGTGGGGGCCGTGTCCGTAGCGAACTGCGAGAGCGCTGCGCGCGCCTCGCACCGCGATCGCACCCATGGAGTTCGTCGCCCTCATCCTCGCCGTGCCCGCGACGCTCCTCGCGTCGTGCATCTACATCGCGATGCTCGCGGCGGCGCTTCGCGTGCTGCCGGGGATCGCGCGGCCGCTGGCGGCCGGCTCCGCGATCGCGCTGGCGTGCGTCGCCATCGAGCTCGTCTTTCTCGCGTGCTACGGTCCGCTCGAGACCTACGCGCGGCTTGGGCGCCCGTATGTCGCGATCCACTTCATCGCGTTCTTCCTCGGCCCGCCGGCGGCCGCGAACCTGGCGTACCTCGCGCTGATGCGGATGAAGCGGCCGATGTGGAGCTCGATCGTGGCGGCGCTCGCGCTCTGCTGGCCGGCGAGCATGATCGCCGTCGGGATGAACTTCTGGGTCGACGAGGGGATCGTCGGCGTCGACGCCGGTCGGCCCTTCTACATGGTGCCACCGCCGCCCGTCGCGCTCACGGCCGCGCGCCGCGCCGCGTATGAGGATGTGTTGGAGTTTCGCAACGGCACGGCGCTCGCGCTGCGCGCGAAGGCGCTCGAACGCCTGTGGGCCGCGGGCACCGATGCCTTCCCGGCCCTGCTCGCGCATCTGGACGACACTCGGCCCATTCCCTTTGATCTCTATGGCGGGGATTGGGGGAGCACGAACGGCGCGGTCGATCTGCCCCTTGGCGTGATCTGCTTCGATCTCCTTCAAACGCAGATCGAAGGCAACTGGCCGAAGGCCTACCGTGGCGCCGAGATCCTGACGCCGGCGAACATCGAGCAGTGGCTCGCGGCGCACGATGGCGCGAGCCTCGCCGAGCTCCGCGCCGCGGCCGCGCGCGACGAGCTCGCGGCGGTCGAGCGGCAGATCGCGGCGAACGGCGCGACGGAGTACCTGGAGGATTTGCGCGCGTTCTTCGAGGAGCGCGTGAAGGAGAGCGCGAAGAAGCCGGCACCATGAATGGCCACCGGTCGCCATACACTCGCCCCGCCATGCCCGCCCATCGCATCTTCGCCACGCCCTTCGCCTCGGTCTATCCGCTCTACCTGCAGAAGGTCGAGCGCAAGGGCCGCAGCAAGGAGGAGCTCGACACCGTGATCTGCTGGCTCACCGGCTACGACGCGAAGGGGCTGCAGAAGCAGATCGCGCAGAAGACGGATTTCGAGGGCTTCTTCGCCGCCGCGCCGCGCATGCATCCCAACTGCGGACTGATCACCGGCGTCGTCTGCGGCGTGCGCGTCGAGGAGGTCGAGGATCCGCTGATGAAGAAGATCCGGCTGCTGGACAAGCTCGTCGACGAGCTGGCGAAGGGCAAGGCGATGGAGAAGGTGCTGCGGGGCTGAGGGCAGAAGCGACCCATGAGCGCGAACGGACCTGCCCGACCGAAGTTCTCGCCGCTCTGGATTTTCGCGGCTGCGATCATCGCGACACTCGTCGGCTGCATCGTCCTCGTGCTTGGCCTGAACTATCTCGCCGCGGAGCATGGCCGCCGCATCATGGAGAGTACGGCTCCACCTGCCCCGTCCCCTTTGTCCGCGCCAGAGATCGCGCGCAAGGACCGGGCCGCGCTCGTGGAGCTCCTGCGGCGGGCGACCGAGCTGAGTCGCAAGCTGCAGCAGGACTACTTTGACTCGATCGTGGATGCGGGCATCCTTGGTATCCGCGACCTCGAGCGCATTCAGAAGGATGAGGCGATGGCAGAGACCCGCGAGATCGTCCGTCGCGCGCATGCCGCCATCGATCGCCATCGGGAGGCGATGGCAGCTCTTCGGACACGGGCACGCGATATCGTTGCCGACTCTGGTCTCAGTCCTGAGTCGATGAAGCAGGCGCTCGGCCTCTTCGAGGAGCAGATGGCCGACCGAGCGGAGCTCCAGGCGCAATCACTCGTGCTGGAGCTCCGTACGCTCGACGCGATCTCTGATCTGGTCGAGTACCTCGGCGCCCACCGGGACGAATGGCAGATCCGCGACGGAGAGCTCGACTGGAAGGTGGGGCGAGTGCCCGAGGGCTACCAGGAGGTCGAGCGTCGTCTCCGCGCAGCCAATCTCGAACAACGCGAGTTCATCAAAAGGGACGCGGAAGAGCTGCAGAGGCTTCGCGAGCGCTTCGAGGAACGCTCCCCCTGATCGCCACGGTCGGCGCGCTTGTGTGGGGCGCGAACCCTCGCGGCCGCGCCGCAGTCCGAGATACCATCCCCGCGGGGGACCCGCGCCCCCGCAGGCGCGCCCACTGCAGGACGGCCTGATTCCAGGTCCAAACGCTGAGGTGCACACAATGGGCGGCGCTCCGGTCAAGAATCCACTGTGGCTGAATCTGGTCGCCATCGCGGGCGGCATCCTGGGATGCAGCGTGCTCGGAGGAGGCGTGTTCCTCATGAGCGCGGGGCTCCAGGAGGTCGGCGCCGCGCAGCCGGAGAAGGTCTCCGCGAACGACCGCGCGCAGATGCAGGCGGAGATGCGCGCGTCGATGGATCTGCTCGAGGCCGCGGCGAATGGCGAGTCGCCCGAGGCCGTCGCCGCGAAGGCGGCGGCGACTGCTCCCGTCGGTGCTCCGGCGGGTGGTGCGGGCGGCGATGCACAGGCGCTGAGCAAGCTGATGCGCGACATCGTCACGAGCTCGCTGGCCGCGCAGCAGGAGTACCAGAAGGCGATCGAGGACATTGGGATCGCGCGGCTGCTCGACGCGAAGCGCGTCGACGAGGACACATCGCTGCGCGAAAGCCGCGCGATGGTCCGTAAGGCACGCGAGGCGGTGCAGCGCATGCGCGAGAAGATCCCGGAGATGCAGGCGAGGGCGCGCGAGACGATCGAGAAGTCGTCGCTCTCCGACCCTGCCAAGCGCCAGGCGCTCCGCGGTTTCGATGCGTCCCGAAAGCAGAATGACGCGGTTGCGCAGGAGAGCGTGGATCTCGAGGCGCAGATGATCGATGGCCTCTCGGAGGCGGTGGAGTTCCTGGGGTCGCACCGCGGCTCGTGGAGCGCGGTGAACGGGCAGTTCGAGTTCACCGACCAGGGCGCGCTCGACGAGTACGAGGCGATCCTCCAGCGGGTCGACGAGCTCGGGAAGAAGCAGCAGGCGCTCGCCGCGCAGCTCATGCAGCGGCAGCGCGAGCGGATCGACCAGATGGGGCGGTGAAGATCGCCGGCGATCATGGAGGATCGACGATGAAGGCGGGCCGATCGACGGTGCAGGTCTGGATCGCGGCGGCAATCGCCGGCGCGACCGTGGTGGGCGCGATCGGACTGGACGCGGGTCGACGGAGCGCGGTGGCGTCGCAGGAGCCGCCGACTCGGCAGCAGTCGGAGCTCTCGCTGCGAACGCAGGGAAAGCCGGGGCTTGAGGCGGTGCGCGTCGCGGCCGAGCAGGAGGCGCGCGCGGACATCGCGGCGGGCAAGTACCGCGTGCTGACCTATGGGCTCCCCTCGCTCGAGAGCTTCCGTGCGCACGACCTGCTGGAGGAGCGGCACGGCATCGTCGTCGAGCCGATCGCCGGGTGCATCATCGACGAGGAGATCGCGGTGCGCGCGAAGGCGTACAACGCCGTCTCCCGCCCCGCGATCGAGCGGAAGTTTGGCAAGGATGTCTTCGAGAGGGCGCGCCGCGAGGCGCAGGAAGCGTCGGTTCTTCGGGTCGGCAACCTGACGAAGCGGGTCGATGAGATCAGCGCGGCCAGGGAGGGCCGCGACGCGCGCGAGCAGAGTGCTCCCGCCGGCTCGCCGTGATCGAGGCACACACCATGCAACCGACCCCCTTCCAGCTCCGCGCGCTCAAGATCTACCGCGAGTACCACGCGAACGGCTACTCGGTCGCGCGGGGGGTCCGGCTCTCCGTGCGGGGATGGTTCGTGATCGTGATTGTTGCCGGCGGACTCTCGGCGCTGCTTGCAATGCTCAGCCCAGTGGGTGCCGCACTCTGCGTGGGCATGCTCCTGGGTGCGCTGCTGCGCGACCTCCGCGCGCTCGTCACGGCGAAGCGCCTGTGGCCCGTCACGCGCGAGATCATCGACTGGTCGCGCGTGGACGCGTTGATCGGGGACCGGTCGTAGGGCACGCACGCAACGGCTAGACTTCATGCACTCAATCTGGGGAGGTCACTCGTGATCGCGATCATCTTGGACTCAATCATCCTGGCGGTGCTGCTGAAGCGGTTGAGCGACGCTGAGCCGGGCGTGGTGAGCGTCGTCGCGCTTTCACTTGGAACCGCGGTCGTGACGGCCCTCCTTGCGGCGATGTGCATTCCGTCCATGGGGCTCGCGGGCGTCTTCGTGGGGATCGCGATGGGATCGGCCGCTCTGGGCATCGCGGTCTCGATGTTCTACGGCGTCGATCTGCGGCGCTGCTTCCTCATCGCGGGCCTGTACATGGTCCTCAGCATCGCCGTGAACATCGGGGTGAACCTCCTGATGGATGCGGCGACGTCGACCGGGCAGTGAGCGAACGGGAGAGACACTCCGATGCATGACAAACGCTCTGCGCACTTCATCACGCTGTTTCAAGAGCTCGGCATCGAGTGCCGGCGAAGGGGAGACGGACGAATCGACAACAAGGCGCCGCTGCGCATTGGCGGAGCTTCACTCCAGATCTACTTCAATGAAGCGACCGAGACTCGCGACGCGTACTTCGCTGCGAACGAGAACTTCTATCGCGGGTTCGGCTGGTCTGGCTGCTGGAGACCGGCGGATGTCGATCCCCTCGAAGAGGGCTACCACAAGGTCGTGCCAACTCCGGGCCGCGAGCGGGAGGCGCTGGAGTTGCTCATCGCGCATCTGAAGCGCACTAGCCGGGCCTAGGACCATGCGTCTCGAGGCCGGCAGAATGACTGTTCCTTGTCTCCCCGCCTCACCACCATCCTCGACTGGTACCTCGTTCCGCTGATCAGCGCCGGCGTGGTGCTTTCGACGCGCTGGGGGAAGCAGAACATCGCCATCGCGATCTCGATGCCGCTGTTTGCGCTGGTCTGGCGGATGTGGGTGCTCACGCGACGCCGGGGTCGCGTCCCGGCGCTGACGATCGCGCAGGATCGCGCGTGGAGAGACTGGAACGCGCTGCAGATCGTGGCGTGCGTGGTGCTGATGGCGTTCGAGGCGATGATCGCCATCCTGGCCGAGATGAAGGAAGAGGGTCCGATCGGCTGGGAGGTCTGCGCGGGGTTCTATCTCGGATTCCTGGGTGTTTCCGCCGGTGCGGACGCGCTGCTGGCGCGCGGGCTGGCCCGTGGCGCGCCCGTCCGTGAGTTTCAGTTTCCCGACTCGGATGAGGAAGTCCCGACCGAGAACGCGGTTCGCATCGAGTTGTCCCAGGCGCCGGCGCGCTCGCACTTCGGCGGCCATCCCTGCCTGCCGCCAGGAGTCGCGTGGCCGACGCACGAGGGTCGCCCGCTCGCGTTCCTGATGCGCGTGAGCCTGCCGGAGCTGCAGCGGACGTGCCAGTTCCATTGGCTGCCGCGCACGGGCGCGCTGCTCTTCTTCTACGACCTCCAGACGCAGCCGTGGGGGCTCGGTCCGACGGACCGCGGCCGCGCGGTCGTGCTGCATGTCGCGGACGAGGATGCGCGTCCGCCGACGGAGGTCATCCCGCGCGGCGTCGAGCAGATCCTGGCGCCGCAGTTCGCGCGCTTCGATGCAGTCACTTCGGTGCCCTCGCCCAGACACCCGATCGTCCGCACACGGCGCCTCAGCAGGGCCGCCCGAGCGCGCCTGCGGCTGCATCGCGATCGGCGGCCGCTCGGACCGGAGCATCAGATCGGCGGGTACCCGCGCGTCGACGAACGCGAAGTCACCGCGCGCTGGGTGATGATGGCGCGCGCCGGCGTGAACAGCCGCGGGGCGTTCGGTCCGCGCCTGCGAGGCTCGGACGCAGGGACGCGGGAGTCGTCCGGGCTGCGGCTGCTGCTGCAGCTGGAGCACGACCCGAGGTGGGGGCTGAAGTGGTTCGACTCGACGGCGCTGTACTTCTGGATTCCTGAAGATGCTGCGCGCCGCGGCGATTTCCGCGAGGTGTGGGCCACCCTCTTCTGACCGGGCCGAAAATATGCCGGGCATGCCCGGCATATTTTCGCACAACCGCGGGGCGCCGGCGTACGGATAGCCCTGCGTCCGCGGGCGTCGACGGCTGGCCGGGGGCTCGCTCCGGCGCACGCGGACCTGCAGAACAGAAAGGAGGGGAGGAGGATGTCAATCACCATCCGGTGCCCGGGCTGTCGCTACGACGTCACGCACACGCAGGAATCACGCTGCCCCGAATGCGGTGCGGAGTTCGATCGCACGACGCTTCGTAGCGAGGAAGAGATGCTCCTCCAGAGGCAGCACGAGAGCGGCGCGGGGCTGCTCGGGGTCTCGCTGATCCTCATCTTCTTCGTGATCTGCGCCCTGGCGATGGGCGGAGCGATGGGCGCATCCGGCGCGGGGATCATCCTGATCGCCCCGGCGCTCGTGGCGATCCCGATCGGGTTTGCGCTGGCGATCCGGGTCGCGCGGTTTGGTCCGCCGACCGCGCGATGGCTCGCCGTGATCCTGCTGGGGATCTACTGCTCGCCGATCGTGCTTGTGGTGCTCGCGTCATTCGCGCGCGCCTGCCGCTGCTGACGCGCGCGGAAAATATGCCGGGCATGCCCGGCATATTTTCCGCGCACTCCGTGCGGCTCACGCCTTCTTCACGAAGCAGGTCTTGAGCACCCACACGGCCTTGCCCTCGCGCACCTCGATCTGCTCGGCGCTGGAGGTCGTGCGGATGTTCTTGTAGGTCGTCCCGCGCTTGATGGTCGCCTTCGCGCCCTTCACATCGAGGTCCTTGATGACCACGACGGAGTCGCCGTCCTGCAGCACGTTGCCGTTGCAGTCCTTGGTGATGACCGTCCACTCGTCTTCTTCGCTCATGGCGTCTCCTTGCGGTTGCGGTAGACCATACCGGAGCGGGCGCCGGATGCGCCGGACATGCCGCGCCGCCACGCGTGCGGAGGTTCCCATGACGCGCCCAGTCCAGACCATCGCCGACGCCCGCATCCGGCGGGCCGCATGCGAGGGACTGCGGGGACTGGTCAAGCGCGATCCCGAGTCCGTCCGCCCAATCCTGGAGCTGATGCGTTGCGAACCGGATCCGTACGCTCGAAAATCGGTCGCGAGCCTGCTGCGCAATGCAAGCGGCAAGCACCCCGACTTCGTGAAGGCGCTGTTCAATGAGTGGAGGCGGTCCGAGGATGCGAACTGCCGATGGATCGCGCACGCCGGGTCACGCAAGCTCGTTGGACGGGATGCGCCGAGGGATACGATGACGCCTCGCACGCGCCGCAAACCCGGGAGCACGCCATGATCCGCCGCGCATCGACCGCCACGTCGACCGTCGCCCTCACCGCCTCGATCCTCGCCTTCGTCGGCCTCGCCGGCTGCACAAGCACGCAGCCGCTCGAGATCCGCGCCGCGAGCAAGGATCCGGTGCCGGGCGGCGTCAAGACCGAGTCGCCCGTCGGCAACGCGCCGCTCTATGTGCTGCCGCAGGTCGTGGTGACCGACGCGGATGTCGCGTGGGCGAAGGAGTCGACCGACGCGAGCGGCAATCGCGCCGTCTCGATCTGGTTCACACCGGTCGGAGCGCGCAAGGTTCAGGAGTACACGCAGGCGCACGTCGACCAGCCGATCGCGATATTCGTGAACGGGAAGCTCTGCAGTGCGCCGATCGTCCGCAGTCCGCTCAAGGATGTCGCGATGATCACCGACCGAGGAGACGGCCTGAGCGGCAAGCAGCAGCGCGACCTCATCGCCGCGCTCAACGCGGGCAAGCTGCGGCCGGAGGGGATGCGCTGAATTCGCGCGGGGGACCAACTTCGTCTCGGTCGCCGCGCTGGCCGCGACGCATCGCGTGGTGCCTGCTGTTCGGGCTCGTCGCGCAGGCGATGGTGGCGTGGGCGCTGTGCCTGTGGATGCCGGTGCGGGCGGGGCCGGGGTGCGAGCTGGACACTTCCGTCGGAGGGGAGCGCGTCATCTTCATTTACGTGCAGTCGCGGTCCGCGCGTCGACTCTGCACCGCCCAGGAGGCGGAGCGCTTTCTCACGGGACTTTGGCCGGATCTTCTCTCGATGAAGCCGGACGCGGCCAGCGAAGAGCAGACGCTCATCGCGAACGCATCGATGGCGCCCGGAGTGGAACTGGTCACTGGAATCGCGCAGCCTTTCGGAAATCGGTTCGCAAGCGGACGGCTGGTGGTGGCGAACGAACGCTGGTACCTGCGCATCGGCTGGCCCTGGCACAGCATGGAGGCCCGCGGCGTCGACGGGCAGTTCGAGGGATGCTGGGTCCTCCCGGCCACCATGCCGCGGGTGCTCCCCCGCCACCCCGAGGGCGCGCGCGTCGGAGCCATGAGCGACGCCGTGCTGCCCTACGCGCCCCTGCTGGCGGGAACCGCGGCGAACACGCTCGCGTTTGCGGCGGTTCCGCTCACGGTGCAGGTGGCGGTGCGAGTACGCCGAATGCGATCGGTCGCGCGCGGGCGATGCGCGCAGTGCGGCCATCGGCTGATGGCGGATGCGGACGGTGGCCACTGCAGCGAGTGCGGTTGGACGGTGGACGCGGTGGCAAGCGCGCGCCTGATCAGACTGGACGCGCGCCTGCGCACCGCGGGGTTCTTCGCGACGCTCGCCGCGCTCGCTGCATGCTCCACCGTCGCGGTCGCGTGGACGCTCGCCGTCGTGAGCGACGCACGACGGGGCGAGCGGCGCGACACTCAGTTCCGGCCGGCGCTCCTGACGGAAGGCCAACGAGTCACCCGCTTCGACTTCATCGGCGCGACGACCGTCTATTCGAGCAGGGCTTACGACAGTGCAATCGTTCCCACGAAGGCCGATTGGTCCCTGATCCCGCCGTGGTGCGATGCACGGGAACTGGTCGGCGGCGTCCAGAACGGCGCGCCTGCCCGGTTCTCCCGGATGGAGTCCGCAGACGACAAGATCATGGCCTTCGGCCTCCCCTGGCGCTCCATGAGCGCGCAGTGGCGCGGCAACAACCTCGGCGTGGAGGGCGGAATCGAGATCTCCCTGCGATCCGACGAACGCCACGCGCTGCCGCTGCAGATCATCCCGCTTGGATTCGCGGCGGATACGCTCGTCGCGGCTGCGGTGCTGTACCTGCCGTTGCGCGCGTGGACGCGGTGGCGGGCGGGGAAGCGAAAGCCCTCATGACCCAAACGCCGGCACAAGCTCCCTGCCCCGAGTGCGGGCATCCGATCGCGCAGGCATCGCAGGGACGCTGTCCATCGTGCGGGCGAGCCATCGATCGCGTGGACACCCTGCGCGAGGGTCCGGTGGCCGTGTCGGGCGCAGGCATCCTGGTCATGGTGGCCTTCACGTTCGGGACGCCGATTCTCGGATTCATCGCGATGGCGATCATGGTCAAGACGGAGAACGCCGCGCTCGTCTCACTGATCGTCCCGTATGCCGCGCTGCTCAGCAAGGGCGCCTCGCTCACGCCGCTCGCCTGGATCGCGGGCGGATTGCAGGGGCCCGTCTACGGGCTGGTGCTCGGATACGCGACGCCCGCGCGCAAGCACGTCGGCGTGTGGGTGGCGATCGCGGTCATGCATGGAATCGTCGCGCTCCTGGCATTGGTGGTGACGCATCGATGAGTGACGCGCATCGCGAGGACAGCGTCGTCACGACGCTCCCCTGCCCCACCTGCGGCTACGAGCTCGCGCAGACGCAGGGGTCCCGCTGCCCCGAGTGCGGGGGCGTGTTCGATCGCGCCGCGCTGACGCAGCGCGACCCGTCGCGCGTCTCCGGGGCGGTGCTCGTGGTGATGCTCTGCTTCATGTTCGGGACGCTGCCGCTCGCGGGACTTGCCTTCCTGCTGGGGGGCGCCTTCGACGCCGGGTGGATGATCTGCATCGTCGTGCCATACTCGGCGATGCTGGCTGCCGCAGGCAAGGGCGGCACCGCGGTGGGGTTCATTCTTGCCGCGCTGCAAGGTCCGGTCTACGGCGTGATCCTCGGCCTTTCGTGGCCGACGCGCATGCGCCGGCGCGTCTGGGTGGCCCTCGGCACGGCGCATGCCCTCGCCGCGGCCTTCGCCGCGATCGTTGTGCTTCTTGCCGCATGACGAACCACCCCAGCTCGCCCCGCGTACCAACGCCTTCCACCGATGCCCCCCGACGAGATCTCCACCGACCCCGCGCGCATGGATGTCGCCGCGATCCACGCCTTCCTGCGCGAGACCTACTGGTCGCCGGGCATCCCGCTCGAGACCGTGCGCCGCGCGGTCGCGCACTCCGTCTGCGTCGGCGCCTTCGCGGATGGCGCGCAGGTGGGCTTCGCGCGCGTCGTCACCGACTGCGCGACCTTCGCGTACCTCGCGGATGTCTATGTCCTTCCCGAGCACCGCGGCCGCGGCCTCTCGCGCCGCATGCTCGACGCGCTCTTCGCGCTGCCGCAGCTCCAGGGACTGCGCCGCATGATGCTCGCCACCCGCGACGCGCACGGGCTCTACGCGAAGCTCGGCTTCACGCCGCTGGCGAAGCCGGACCGTTTCATGGAACTGCACCGGCCGGATGCGTATGCGGCTCTCCACGCCTGACCGCCCCCCCTCCACCCCGGACCCCCGCATGCTCTACATGGTCATCGAACGCTTCCGCGGCGGGGACCCCGCCCCCGTCTACGCGCGCTTTCGCGAGCGCGGGCGCCTCGCGCCGGAGGGGCTCGAGTACGTGAATAGCTGGATCACGCAGGACATGACCACCTGCTACCAGGTGATGCAGACCCAGCGGCGCGAGCTGCTCGACCAGTGGATCGCCGCCTGGTCGGACCTGGTCGACTTCGAGGTGCTCCCCGTCATCACCTCCGCCGAGGCCGCGGCCCGCGCCAAGTAGCTTCGCGCGGCGATGGAGCTGCTGGCGATCTTCATCGCGCTGATCTTCGCGTATGCGCTGCTCTCGGGGCGCGTGGAACGGTCGCCGCTGACGGCGCCGATGGTCTTCACGCTCGCGGGAATGGCGGCGACGCACCTGCTCGCGCCCGAGCAGCGCACTCCGCAGGCGCGCGATGTCTTCCTGCACGCCGCCGAAATCGGGCTGACGCTGCTGCTCTTCACCGACGCGAGCCGCACCAATCTCTCGCTGCTCGCGCACATCGTCGGCCTGCCCGCGCGCCTGCTCACGATCGGCATGCTGCTGACGATGGCGCTGGGCGCGCTCGCGGCGGCATGGATCTTCCCGGGTCTGACGCTGTGGGAGGCGGGGATCCTCGCGGCGATCCTCGCGCCGACGGACGCGGGGCTCGGCCAGGTGGTCGTGACGAGCGAACGCGTCCCCGCGCCGGTGCGCGAGGCGCTCAACGTGGAAGCGGGCCTCAACGACGGCCTCGCGGTCCCCTTCCTGCTCTTCTTCATCGCGATGGCGGCGGGTGGCGCGCAGGCCGGCGGCGCGGACCTCGCACACTTCGTCGTCGAGCAGCTTGGATACGCGACGGTCATCGGGCTGGCGATCGGCGGCCTCGGAGGCGCGCTGCTGGGCGCGGCGGTGCGGCGCGGCGCGGTGACGAAGGCGTGGATGCCGCTGGGCGTGCTGGCGATCCCGCTGCTCTGCGTGCTCGCGAGCGACCGCTTCGGAGCGAGCATGTTCATCGCGGCCTTCGTGGCGGGACTCGCGGTGCAGATCCGCTACCGCGAGGCCGGAAGGCACGCCGTCGAGTTCACCGAGGAGTGGGGACAGCTCGTCAACCTCTCGATCTTCTTCGTCTTTGGGCTGGTCGCGGCGCAGGCGTGGCATGACATGGGAGCGCGGCACCTGCTCTACGCGGTGCTCAGCCTGACGGTGATCCGCATGGTGCCGGTGGCGATCGCGCTGCTGGGCGCGAAGCAGCGGCCCGCGACGGTCCTCTTCATGGGGTGGTTCGGCCCGCGCGGGCTCGCGTCGATCGTGCTGGGGGTGGTGTATCTGGAGCACGCGTCGCATTCGGAGGGCGCGGCCACGATCCGGCTCACGGTGATCGCGACGGTGCTGCTGAGCATCGTCGCGCATGGGCTGAGCGCGAAGCCGGGGATCGCGCTGTATGCGCGGCGGATGGAGGCGGCGTGAGCGAGTGGGCGATCTTCACGCCCGAGCTGCGTCGCGTGCCCTCCGCGCAGGAGCGCCAGGAGGCGATCACGCTGCTCTCCACCGGAGGTGGACTTGCCGCCTTCGGTGCGGCGGGGCTGGTCGGCATTGGCTCGATCATCGTCTTGTCATGCATGGGGATCCGTGCGGACTGGAAGGTCCTGCTTCCGGCGTTCGGTCTCCCCTGCGCGGTCGCCGCCTTCGTGACGCGCCGACGCAACCGTCGCCGGATTCGGTTCTTCCTGAACCGCATCGGCGTGCCGACCTGCATCGCCTGCGGCTACGACGCGCGCAGGATCGAGTCGGAGACCTGCCCCGAATGCGGTGCCGATCTCCCCGCGCAGCCCTACCGGGAGGCACATCGCAGCGACCTCGATCCGAAGCTGGCCGAGGCGAGCTGGCGCGCGACCGTCGCGCTGGGGCGCCTGCGTGCGCAGGGTTGGGATGCGCTTTCGCGACGGCCGCCGGGCATCCAGGTCGAGCGGATCGTCTCGCGCTCCGGCGACCACTGGACGATGGAGACGCTCTGCGTCAGCACTGGCGGGAGCCTCTACTCCTCCTTCGATGTGCAGGTGACCGTCCTCACCGCGCCAACGCGCGCCGTGGGTTCGGAGCTGCTCGGATGCGCCGAGGGGCTTGTGCCGGCGGTCCGGGCCGGGTGAACTGCACGCATGGGCACGATCGATCTGGCCGCGCTGTGGAACTTCGGCGATCCCGCGGGGAGCGAGGCGCGCATGCGCGCGGCGATGGCGGGCGCGGGCGCGGAGGACGCGGCGATCCTGCGCACGCAGATCGCGCGGACCTTCGGGCTGCGGCGCGAGTTCTCGCTCGCGCGCGAGGAGCTCGCGCCGCTGCTGGAGCGCGAGGACGAGCTCGCGCCCGAGGCGCGCGTGCGCACGCACCTGGAGCTCGGGCGCACGCTCTGCTCGGCGACGCATCCGGCGGAGTCGCTGACGCCGCAGGCGCGCGCGGAGGCGGCGCAGGCGTACCAGCGCGCGGCGATGATCGCGCGCGAGCATGGGCTCGACGGGCTGGCGGTCGATGCCCTGCACATGATGGCGTTCACGGAGACGGATCCGGCGCGCGCGCTCGCGTGGTCGATGCAGGCGCTCGAGGCGTCGCTCGCGTCCACGCAGCCCGCGGCGCGCCGCTGGGAGGCGAGCCTGCGCAACAACATCGGCTGCGCGCTGCACGAGCTTGGCCGCCACGACGAGGCGCTCGAGATGTTCGAGCGCGCGCAGGAGCTGCATGAATCGACGGGCGATCCCGGCCGCGTGCGCGTCGCGCGGTGGATGGTCGCGTGGACGCTGCGCGCGATGCGCCGCCACGACGAGGCGCTGCGGATCCAGCACGCGCTCGAGGCGGAGCACGAGGCGGCGGGAACGACCGATCCGCACGTGTACGCCGAGCTCGCGCACCTGTATCGGGCGATGGGAGATGCGGCCGCGGCCGCGAACTACGAGGCGCTCGCGGCGCAGGGGGCGTGAGGATGCGCGGGGCGATGCGCACGTCGGTGCGGATGATCGCGGGTGCGGCGATCGGAATCGCGATTGCGATGGCATGCGCGGGAGGCGTCGTCGCGCGCGGGGCGCACGCACGGGCCGCGCCGGCGCAGGGTGCGGGCACGCCCGCGCCCACGCCCGCCCCCCTCACCGCCACCACCCTCCTCCCCGCCGCGGGTCTGCGCGCGGACGCCGCGCTCCTGCGCCGCGCGTACGAGGCGCTGCACCCCGGCCTGCGGCGCTCCCTCACGCCCGAGCAGCTCGACGCCGCATTCGCCGCATTGGATGCGGCGTTTGCGCGCGACCGCACGCTGGCCGACGCGTACCTCGCATTCTCGCAGTTCGCGGCGAAGATCCGCTGCGGGCACACCTACGCGAACTTCTTCAACCAGCCCGAGGCGATCGCCGCCGCGCTCTTTCGCGCGCCGCGGCTTCCCTTCGAGTTCCGCTGGCTCGGCGACCGCATGATCGTGACGCGCAGCGACGCGGGCGTCGACGCGCTCGCGCCCGGCACCGAGGTGCTCGCGATCGACGGCGTGCCGGTGCGCGAGATCCTCGCGAAGCTCATGACCGTCGCGCGCGCGGACGGCGGCAACGACGACAAGCGCCGCGCGCTGCTCGAGCGCCGCGGCACGGAGCGCATCGAGACCTTCGACGTCTTCTTCCCGCTCCTCTTCCCGCCGCGCGGCCCGCGCTTCGAGCTCACCCTCCGCCCCCGCGAAAATGCGCCGGGCATGCCCGGCATATTTTCCGTCGCGGCGGTGCCGTGGGAGCAGGCGGAGGCGGCGGGCGCGGCGCGGCAGCCGAAGCCCGCGCCGGACGCGCCGGCCTTCGAGCTGCGCTCGGCCGGCAGGCAGATCGGCCTGCTGCGCATGCCCGACTGGGCCTTCTACAACACGCGCTGGGACTGGCGCGGCGGGCTGCGCGGGATCTTCGACGAGCTCGTCCGCACCCGCGCGACCGACCTCATCATCGACCTGCGCGGCAACGAAGGCGGCAGCGATGTCGGCGACGTGCTCGCCGCGCACCTCACGGACACGCCGCTTGCACGCCCCGCGGTCGTGCGCAAGACGCGCTACCGCGCGATCCCCGCGGACCTG
This sequence comes from Phycisphaerales bacterium, assembly GCA_046350355.1. Classification (GTDB taxonomy): domain Bacteria; phylum Planctomycetota; class Phycisphaerae; order Phycisphaerales; family SM1A02; genus UBA966. Next base: position 53,073 of record JAXMAN010000001.1, read on the forward strand.
CGTCCGTACCTCGACACCTGGGACCGCTCCTTCGACGACTGGGGCGCCGCCGCGACCCCCGCCGCCGACGGCTTCTTCACGCTGCGCCGCGACGCCGACGACGATCCGGGCGGCACCATCGCCCCCGAGGCGCCGCATTTCGCGGGACGCGTCTGGGTCATCGTCGGCCCCGAGAACAGCTCCGCCACCTTCGAGTTCGCGCGCCTGGTCCAGGCCAACCGCCTGGGCACGCTCGTCGGCCGCCCCACCGGGGGCAACCTGCGCGGGATCAACGGCGGCTGCTTCTACTTCCTGCGGCTCCCGAACTCCAAGATCGAGCTGGACTTGCCGCTCATCGGCCAGTTTCCGCTCGACCCGGCCCCCGATGGTGGAATCCAGCCGGACATGCGCGTCGAACCCAGCGCCGAAGACATCGCCGCGGGACGGGATCCCGAGTTCACCGCGGTCCTGGCCCGCATCCGCACGCTTGGCCCGCCCAAGCCCGTGACCGGACCCCGCACCGCCCAACCCAGGGATCCATGAGCGCCAACCTCCTCGACGCGATCCAGGCGAACCTGCTCTCCCCGGCCCTGCTGTTCTTTGTGCTGGGCATCGTCGCGACGCTCCTGAAGAGCGATCTCAAGTTTCCCGAGCCGCTCTACATCACGCTCACCATCTACCTGCTGACCGCCATCGGCTTCAAGGGCGGCGCAGCGCTTTCCGAGGCGGGCTTCGCGCAGGTCTGGCTCCCGGTGCTTGCGGGCATCGCGCTGGGCGTGATGATCCCGCTCTGGACGTACGCGGCGCTGCGGCACCTGGGGCGCTTCTCGCGCATCGACGCGGCGGCGATCTGCGCGCACTACGGTTCGGTGAGCGCGGTGACCTTCATCGCAGCGACGAACTTCCTGAAGCAGGTGAACACGCCGTATCCGGAGTACGCGACGGCGTTCCTCGCGGTGATGGAGTCGCCCGCGATCGTGGTCGGCGTGATCCTGGGCAAGCTGGCGATCGCGCCGGCGGCGCAGGCGGGCGCGGGCGCGAGCGGCGCAGGCGCGAGCTCCCCCGCGTCCGACGTCCCCACCTCCCTCTCCTCCGTCCTGCGCGGCGCGCTGCACGAGGCGCTCTGCGGACGCAGCGTCGTGCTGCTCGTCGGCGCGCTGATCGTGGGCATCCTCGCGGGCAAGCGCGGGCTGGACACGACGGCGGGCTTCTTCGTGACGCCGTTCCAGGGCGTGCTCGCGCTCTTCCTGCTGGAGATGGGCATGGTCGCGGCGCGGCGCCTGGCGGACCTGCGCAAGGCGGGCCCCTTCCTGCTGGCCTTCGGCATCGTCGCGCCGCTGATCAACGGCGTGATCGGCGTCTTCATCGGCAAGTGGGCGGGACTGGGCGTCGGAGGGTCCATGCTCTTCGGCACGCTCGCGGCCTCGGCCTCGTACATCGCGGCGCCCGCGGCGATCCGCCTGGCGCTGCCCGAGGCGAACCCCACCTACTACCTCACCGCCGCGCTGGGCATCACCTTCCCCTTCAACATCGCGCTGGGCCTGCCGATCTACCTGGCGACCGCGCGCTGGGCCTTTGGAGCCGACGCCTCATGAACACGCACGCCATGAAACTGGTCACGATCATCTGCGAGAAGCTCGCGCGCGAGCCGCTCACGCGCCTGCTGCGCGAGGAGGGCGCGCACGGATGGACGCTCTGGGAAGTCGAGGGCTGCGGCACGCAGGGCACGCGCGGCGGCGACATCCCCGAGTTCACGAACATCCAGGTCGAGGCGATCGTCCCGCCCGCGGTGGCGGAGGCGATCCTCGCGCGCCTGGAGCGCGAGTGCTTCCGCCGCTACGCGATGGTCGCCTTCGAGAGCGAGATCCGCGTCGTCCGGCGCGACAAGTTCTGAGGGCGGGCCCGCGCGGAAAATATGCCGGGCATGCCCGGCGTATTTTCCGGAGGTCAGTTGGCGAGCGGCTCGATGACGGAGTACTGGTCGAGGTTCATCACCACGACCTCGCCGTCGTCCTTGCGCAGCTCGAGGCGGTCGAGCCAGAGCCGGTCGTGCAGGCTGTGCGCGAACCAGCTCCCGGTCTTCGCCTGCCGGTAGCGCAGGAGGGTGCCCTCCACGGTCGTCGTCGCCACATGGCGGACGGCCGGGATCTGCTGGGTGACGCGCACGCGCGTGCCGGGGATCAGCGAGGACATCTCGATCGACATGGAAGGCGCAAGTATAGGGAAATCAGGCCGATTCGGGGCGGGCCGCCGCCGCGCGCGCCGCCGCCGCCCGCACCGAGGCGGGCTTCCACTGGCTCAGCAGGACGCCCGCGAACATCAGCGCGCAGCCGATCCACTTCCACGCCCCGAAGGGCGCGCCCAGCGCCGCGAAGCCCAGCGCCAGGCAGACCGCCTCGGTGATGGCGGCGAAGACGCTCTCCAGGCTGAGCAGGATCGCCGCGTGCGCCGGCGGCGCGCTGCGCTGCGCGACCACCTGCAGCGTGAAGGCGATGCAGGTCGAGGCGATCGCCGCGAAGGCCAGCGGCCCGAGCGCCTGCACGATGCCGTCCCAGTGCGCGACCTCGCGCGCGCCCCACTCGGTCTCGCCCAGCAGCGTCGCGCTCGCGAGCGACGCGCCGAAGGCCACCGCGCCCGTCACCGCGAACTGCACGGCGCTGATCACATAGGGATCCGTCTCGGGCGCGGCCCAGCCGATCACCTGGACATGGAAGGCCCAGCCGCAGGCGCAGAGGAGCACCCACAGGTCGCCGGTGTTGATGTGCAGCCCCTCCTCGCGCAGGCCGGGCACCACGCTCAGGAAGAAGAGCCCCGCAACCGCGAGCGCCGCGCCCGCCCACACCGGCCAGCCCACCCGCTGCCCCACGAAGAGCCCGAGCATCGGCACCAGGATCACGTACAGCCCGGTGATGAAGCCCGCGTTGCTCACGCTGGTGGAGTGCATGCCCACCTGCTGCGTGCTGCTGGCGATCGCCATCGCCGTGCCCGCGAGCAGGCCGCCCACGATCGCCGAGCGCCGCGCGGGCCCCTGCGCCAGCGAGCGCCAGCGCACGAAGGCCAGCGGCGCGAGCACCGCCGCGCCGATGAGGTAGCGCACGCCGTTGAAGAGCAGCGGCCCCATGTGCTCGGTCGCCATCTTCTGCGCGGCGAAGGTCGCGCCCCAGATGAGCGCGCACGTCAGCAGCATCCCGTCGGCGGCGAGCACCCCCAGCCGCCGCGGCTGGCCCGCGGTCACTTGCGCGGCTCCGGCCAGCGGACCTCGCGCGATCCGCTCATGCGCGATCCGTCCGCGCCGACGAAGTTCGCGTGCACCATCACGACGCGCCCCGGCGGCGGCTCCTCCTTGAAGCGCAGCATCACGGTGTAGGTCTCGGTGACGCCGTCCCAGGTGTGCGAGTGCGCCTCGTCGGCGGCGAGGTCGACCGTCTCCTCGTCGAGCACCGCGTCGCCGAGCGTCGCGCGCACGGTGAGGACGCCCACGGCCTTGGTCTCGTCGCCGTCGGCGTCGAAGAAGCCCAGGCGCGCGTCGATCGCGGAGCGGTGCTCGCCCGTGCCCGGCAGCGGCGTCGTCAGGCCGCTGAGCTCCATGCGGACCGCACGCCAGCGCCAGGTGGCGTTGGGGCCCTCGCTCGGGAGCGCCCGCCCCGCGCGGCCGCCGTTGCATCCCGCCGCGAGCGGCGCGACGGCGAGCAGCGCGACCGCGAGCGCGCACGCCGAGGAGCGCGCCTTCATCGCCAGGGTGAACTTGGAGCCGGTCCGGCCGTGCATCGTCCGAAGGCGCGAATCGCGCGCCCGAGGGCGGAAAGATAGCCGTTTGTATGATCGGGCCGATGCGCTCCCCGCTGCTTCTGACGACCGCGACGCTCGCCCTCCTCGCCGGCTGCCAGGCCACGGTCCCCGGCCCGACCGCGCAGGAGCAGGCCGCCGCGCGGGAGCATCCGGGCGCGCCCCAGACCATCGCGAATCCCGTCTCCGAGCCCGGCGCGGGCGCCACGCCCACCGGCGAGCCGGACGGCCGCGGAGACTTCGCGGCCGGGGTCGTGCCCGGCAAGGACAACGGCCTCCCCTCGCAGGCCCAGGCGCAGGCGGAGATCGCGGCGCCCAAGCGCGACGGACGCGCGCACCAGTACGAGCTGCGCACCTACGGCACCGACATCGAGATCTACCAGGACGGCCAGCCGGTCCCGCAGGAGCGCATCCTGGTGAAGGGCAACCATGTGGGCGTGCTCGATGCCAACGGCACCGTGATCGAGCGCATGACGCTGCCGCGCAACTGGAACAAGCTCGAGAGCGCGCCGGACACCTCGGTGCTCGCGGGCGATCCGTACAACTTCAAGGATGTCGCGGGCAACCAGCTCGTGCCGCCCAAGACGATGCTCGGCGGCCGCCTGAGCAACGTGCCGCAGCCGCTGCTGGTGCACCTCGAGAAGGAGGGCGTGCAGCGCGGACGCGCGTCGATCGTGACGGGCGTGATTCCCGACCTGCCGCTCGCGCGCGCGGGCGTGCAGGACCACGACGTGATCGTCGGCGTGAACGACGTCCCCGACGCGGATCCGAACTCGGTGCGCGCGGTCGTGCGCACGCTCGATCCCGGGCAGAACATCAAGCTGCGCGTGCTGCGCAACGGCAAGCAGTTCGACGCGAACGTGCAGGTCGACAAGTGGGACGCGAAGTACATGGTGCGCCCGCTGGGCGACCGCAGCGACCCGATCGCGAATCCGGTGAAGGTCGTGCAGACGCCCTCGCCCGACGGTGCGCTGGAGGCCGCGCGGAACCAGGCGAAGTCGCTGCAGTCGAAGGTGAAGCACCTCGAGGCGGAGCTGGCGACCGTGCGCGAGGAGCTCGCCGCGATGCAGCAGGCGGGCGCCGCGGCGACGGCGTCGGCGGCCTCGGGCGCCGCGCCCACCGCGCAGACGCACGCGGCGCTGCACGCGGAGATCGGCCGGCTCAAGCACCAGGTCGAGGTCCTGCAGCGCCAGCTCCGCGCCGCGGAGCAGGTGAAGGACGCGATTCGCCCGGCGGGCGCGAAGCAGCCGGGTGGCGAGGATGCGTCGACCGGCGCATCGGGCGCGGGCGGCGCAACGGGCGCGGGCGGCGCGAATCCGGGCGCCACCGGCGCCGGCGCCGCCCCCGAGACGCCCGCTTCGGCCGCGCCCGCGACGGCGCCGAAGTCCTGAGATTTCAGCCTGTTGCGGTGGTTATCGCAGCGCCGCCCCGGCGTGCGGAGGCTTCACTTTCACCCGGGTCCTTGCTACACTCTCGCGTTCCAATCTTGGGGATTGGTGTAACGGTAGCACAACTGACTCTGACTCAGTTTGTCTAGGTTCGAATCCTAGATCCCCAGTTTCTCCAAGCGAGCAATCCGACCCGTGGGGGGCCGGCGGCACGCGTCCAAGCACAGGAGCGAGACCGATGGGACGGCTGGTTCTGCGGGTCCTCGTCGTGCTGAGCCTGCTCTTCGCGGGGTTGCGCATTTGGATGCGCTCGAACGCTCCGACTGCCGCGGGAGGCGGATCCGGCAACGTCACCGCCATCGCGTCGGACGATCCGGCCATGCTCGCCGCGATCGCGAAGGCGCGCGCCACAGTGGATCGGTTCACCGCCGCGCTGGCGCATCCACTGGCCGGGCAGAAGCACTTCGCAGTGAAGTGGCCCGTGACGCAGGGCGACGCCGTCGAGCACTTCTGGGTGGAGGACGTGACCTTCGATGGCGCGAAGTTCCGTGGTGTCATCCAGGATGAGCCGGAGATGGTGACCTCGGTGCGCGCGGGCCAGGCCGTCACCGTCCCGCTGGTCGAGATCACGGACTGGATGTACATCGACGGCGGAAGCATCGTCGGCGGCTACACCGCGCGCGTCATCCGCGACAAGCTCCCTGCAGAAGAACGCCGCAAGTTCGACCAGCGCGTGCACTTCAAGTCCGATTCCTGACGCGCGGAAAATATGCCGGGCATGCCCGGCGTATTTTCCACCACCATGCCCGACCGCACCGTCCATCTCCATCGCGTCCTGCGCGCCAAGCCCGAGAAGGTCTACCGCGCGTTCACCGATCCCGACGCGATGGCGCGCTGGATCCCGCCGTACGGATTCGTCTGCAAGGTGCACGCCTTCGAGGCGCGCGTCGGCGGGCGCTTCCGCATGTCGTTCGTGAACTTCACCTCCGGCAACGCGCACTCCTTCGGCGGGGAGTTCCTCGAGCTCGTGCCCGGCGAGCGGCTGCGCTACACCGACACCTTCGAGGACCCGAACCTCCCCGGCACGATCACCGTCACGGTCACCCTGACGCCCGTGATGTGCGGCACCGAGCTGCGCATCGAGCAGTCCGGCATCCCCGAGGTGATTCCGCTGGAGATGTGCCACCTGGGCTGGCAGGAGTCGCTCGCGCAGCTCGCGCTGCTGGTGGAGCCGGAGATTCCCGGCTGAGCGCGCGGGAGGTCCCCGCCCCCCTGCTACGCTCGGTCCCGTTCCCGTGAGCACGCCGTCGTTCAAGGACCACTTCCGCGTCTTCGCGACGATCACCGTGGCGGCCGTCGTGCTCGCCAGCGCGTACGGGATGCTGCACAACCAGCTCAGCTACACGATCTCGCGCGAGTTCTTCACCTGCTTCAAGTTCGTGCAGTTCGGGCTCGTGGACTCGCCGCTGCCCGAGCGCGTGCGCGCCTCGATCGTGGGCTTCGGCGCCTCCTGGTGGGTGGGGCTCATCGCGGGGGTGCTGATCGCGCTCGCCAGCGGGATCGAGCCCGATCCGCGCGCGCGGCGGCGATCCGGGATGATCGCGCTGGCGACGATGCTCGGATGCACGATCGTGGTCGCGCTCGGCGGGATCGCGATGGGGATGTGGCGGCCGCCGGACGCGGCGGCGATCGCGTCGATGCGTCATGGTGGCGCGATCCCCACATGCGTCACCGATCCGGTCGCCTTCGTGCGCGCGGGATGGATGCACAACGCCTCGTATCTCGGCGGCGCGATCGGGCTGGCGCTCGCGGTGCTGGTAATCGTGATTGGCTGGGTCCTTCGGGCGACGCGCGCATGAGCGACCAGACGAACCAGGACCTGCAGTACCGGTTCACGCTGTCGCGCGAGGAGTTCCTGCGCACGGCGGATGCGATTTCGCTGTGGCAGCCGCTCTTCCTGATTCCGCTCGGCGGGGCGATGATTCCGATCACGCTCTTCGCCACGATCGCCATCTTCGGCACCCGACCCGGCCAGCGCGAGGCGGGAGCCGGCACCCTGGTGGCCATGCTGATCGCCTGCGCCGTGATCATGTCGTGCGTCGGATTGTTGCTGCGCCAGATGCGGCGCAAGTTCCTCGCCGGCGCGCCCACGCCGCCGGAGTGCGTCGTCACGCTCGAGGACGCGGGCGTGCGCTGGCGCTTCGGCGAGATCGAGACGCTCGTCGGCTGGCGCCAGGTGCGGCATGTGCGCGTGAATCGGGAGTTCGCGATCTTCGTGCTGCGCGATGTCTCCGACTTGTCGCTGCCGCTGCGCGCGGTGCCCGACCGCGATGCGCTGCTCGCGCGCGTGCGCGAGCGCGGACGCCGCGTGAAGCTGCTGGGCGATTCCCGTGGGTAAGCTCGCGGAGAGCCTCTTCGAGCTTGCGACGACGCTGTGGCTGATCGTGCGGCACGTCATCGCGATCGCGCTGATCGGCGCGGTCGTCGAGGGCGTGTGGGCGATCGTCTTCTTCTTCCTCTACATCGGCGGGCTGCTCGCGGGCGAGTCGGCGGCGTCGCTGCTCTTCCTGCCTGTCTCGATGTTCGTGATCGGGCTGCTGCTCGTGGCGATCTGGCTCACCGCGCTGCTGCCCGCGTCGGTGGTCGCGGGATGGATGGCGAGCAAGCGCGTGCTCTCGGCGTGGCGCGGGACGCTCCTGGGCTGCGTGCTCGCCGCGGCCGTGGGGCTCGCGACGGCGTCGATCGCGCTGTTCGCGGGGATGCACGACCTGAAGGGAACGGGGCCGCTCGCGGTGCTCATCGGCGCCGCGCTGGGCTACGGCGCGCTCTTCCTGATCTACCACGGCACCGTGCACGTGCTGGGGCCGGTCGTCCCCTGGCTGCGGCGCCTGTGGCGTCGCCGGCGCGGCGAATGCCCGGAGTGCGGGTACGCGATCGTCGGCGGCTCGGTCTGCCCGGAATGCGGCCACGCGGTCGAGCGGGTCTACTGAGCGGCATGGGCGACGCCAGCGGATCCGGACGGACCATCACCTATCGCGACGATGCGCGGATCACCGCGCAGGAGGCGATCGCGCTCTACAACGCGTCGACGCTGGGTGAACGGCGGCCCGTGGACCGGCCGGACATCTTCGAGCGCATGCTCGCGAACTCGGACATCCTGCTGACGGCGTGGGACGGCGCGCGGCTGGTGGGGATCTCGCGCACGATCACGGACTACGCGTACGCGGCGTACCTCTCCGACCTGGCGGTGGACGAGGCGTACCAGCGTCAGGGCATCGGCAAGCGGCTGATCGAGGAGACGCGCAAGCGCCTGCCGCCCGAGTGCATGCTCGTGCTGCTGGCCGCGCCGAAGGCGAACGAGTACTACGCGAAGATCGGCTTCGAGCACAACCCGCGCGCGTGGCTGATCAAGCGCGCGGGGCTCGCGGAAAATACGCCGGGCATGCCCGGCATATTTTCGGGGGAGGGGCGCGGGTGAGCGGCGTGATGGCGCGCGTGGAGACGGCGCGGCTGGTGCTCGTCCCCGGCGCGCTGGAGCTGGCCGAGGCGGAGCTGCAGGATCGCGCGCGTTTCGCGGCGCTGCTGGGCGCGCGCGTGCCGGAGGAGTGGCCGCCGGAGTCGGTGCGCGATGCGCTGCCGATCATCCTGGCGCACGCGCGCGCGGGGGGCGCGCCGGGGCCGTGGTCGCTCGGGTGGTACGCGCTGTGGCGTGCGGACGCGCCGCCGATGCTGTGCGCGAGCGTGGGCTTCAAGGGCGCGCCGCGGGAGGGCGTGGTGGAGATCGGCTATTCGGTGCTGCCCGCGTTCCAGCGTCGTGGGGTCGCGACGGAGATGGTGCACGGGCTGGTGGCGTGGGCGTTCGCGCAGCGGGAGGGCGTCGTGCGCGTCGACGCGACCGTCGAGGCCGGGAACGCCGGCTCCATCGGCGTGTTACGCAGATGTGGCTTCGTGCGCGAGGACTTCGACGGCGCGAGCGGCCTGTGGCGCTACGCTTTGCGCGGCGATGCCGGCCAGCGCTGAGCAAATGTCGGCCCCCGCGCGCGCGGAAAATATGCCGGGCATGCCCGGCATATTTTCGCGGTTCCTCAGCGCGCAGTGGCGCGACCTGCTGATGCTGAACTTCGTGGTGGATCCGGCGCTCCTGCGGCCGCTCGTGCCGCGTGGCACGGAGCTCGATCTCTGGCGCGGCGACGCGTACGCCAGCCTCGTGGGCTTCCGCTTCCTGCGCACGCGGCTGCTGGGCGTCCCCATCCCGGGCCACCGCGACTTCGACGAGCTCAACCTGCGCTTCTACGTCTCGCGCCGCGGACCCGAGGGCGTGCGCCGCGGCGTCGCGTTCGTGCGCGAGCTCGTGCCGCGGCGCGCGATCGCCTGGACCGCGCGTGCCGTCTACAACGAGCCGTACCTCGCGGTGCCGATGCGCCACGAGGTCGGCGCGAGCGGCGGCAGCGCGGGCGGCGACGCGCCCGGCGCCAGCGCGCCTCGAACCGTACGGTATTCGTGGCGGATCGGCGGCGAATGGCACGCGATTTGCGCGTCGACGCAGGGCGAACCCACGCTCCTGCGCGACGGCTCGGAGGAGGAGTTCATCGCCGAGCACTACTGGGGCTACACCGCGCAGCGCGACGGCGGCACGGTCGAGTACCGCGTCGCACATCCGCGCTGGCGCGTCTGGCAGGCGCTGCAGCCGCGCGTGGAGGGCGACCTCGTGGCGACCTACGGCGCCGACTTCGCGCGCGCGCTGGCGGGTCCGCCGCGCTCGGCGTTCGTCGCGGAGGGATCGCCCGTCGTCGTCTTTCGGCCGAGGCGCTGCGCGTGAGCGCGCGGCGTGGAGCGTCGCGGGTCCTGCGGACGATCGCGTTCGTCCTGGGGGGCGTCGTGCTCACGTTCGCGAGCGCCTGGATCCCCACGCTGCTCAATCCGCCCATGATCTCGTTCCCAGGCCTGCAGCTCCGCGTCGACGAGCCGGCCGTGCCCGTCGGACCGTGGCGGAGCGTGGTGCTTTCAAGCCCGGAGTGGCTGCGCACCGCGGGTCGGATCAACATTGGCGTGCGCGAGACCATCGGCGCGATCGAGGTCAGCGATCTTGCATTCATGCCCGACACGCATGGGTGGCACTACATGATCGCGGCGGGATGGCCCATCTACGCCCTTCACGGCGGCGGACATCTGATGGCTCCGAGCAAGCCGCAGGACGATCTGCGCACGCCGGCACTCTGGGTCCTGCCAGCGAGCGTCCCCACGCGGCAGAACCACGTCGCCGCGCTGCCGATCGCGCCGTGCTGGCCCGGCTTCGTCATCGATGTCGCCTTCTGGGGGGGCGCGCTCGCGGCGCTCGTGCACGGCGTGCCGTGGCTGCGCGCGCAGTGGCGACGGCGCCGCGGTTGCTGCCCGCAGTGCGCGCACCGGCGGCGGGATGCCTCGCCCGTCTGCCCGGAGTGCGGCTTCGCGGACGCGGCGCGCTGACGCGCGGAAAATATGCCGGGCATGCCCGGCATATTTTCCGCGCGTCACCTGGGGGCGACGCGGCGATAGACGAAGCGCTCTTCCTTGGGCGTGCCGTCCTTCTTGCCCAGCGCGATGAAGCCCTCGATCGAACCGTCCGGCATCCGGCGGAAGGTGAGCCCCTCGAAGCAGAGCTCGGTCGCGCTCGCGCGCACCAGCCGGAAGGTCACGAACTTGTCCTTCTCCTCCCAGGCATGCAGGTTCGCGTGGAAGTGCTTGAGCTTCATCGCGATGCTGCCTTCTTCCTCGACGACGAGCATCAGTTCGTAGAACTGCACGGCGTCCTTCTCGACGAGGCGGAAGATGCCGGCCATCGCGCCGCCCGCGGGGGCGAGCCAGAGCTCCTCGGCGGTCGCGCCCAGGAACTCGCCGCGCCAATGGCCGATGAGCATCGCGGCGTCGGCGAGCGTGGCCTTCGGCGGCGCAGCGCCAGGGGCGAGCTTCAGCGTGTTGGGCGTGTTCTGCACGGCGGAGGACATGGTGGCGGTGGCTCCCGGGGTGGTGGCGGGGGTGGCGGGCGTGGCGGCGCTCGCGCCGGACGTGGCGGCGGTGGCAGACGCGCCGCCCGCGCGCGCATGCGAAGCGCACCCCGCCAGCGGCGCGAACGCGCACCCGGCGACGGTCACGGCAGCGAGGACTCCGAACACACGGTTGCGATGGCGGGCGATCGTCATGCGCGCATTGAACCACGGCGCGCGCCCGCCGAAAATATGCCGGGCATGCCCGGCATATTTTCCGCCGGGGCTACTGGCTCGTCTGCGACGCCGAGATCGGATCGAAGCTGATCGTGCGCGTGCCGTCGGACCAGACCTTGGCCGCGCCGCCGCCGGCCTCGAAGGCCGCGGTGAAGTCGAGCGCGTTGCCCGAGATGTGGTCGGTGCCGCCATCGTCGAGCAGCGAGATCTGGAAGCGGTAGCCCTCGCCGATGAGGTCGCGGAAGCGTCCCAGCTCCAGGTCGCGCGTGGACATGCGCCACTCGTGGATCGCGTGCTTGCCGGGGACCGTCGGCGTGCCCGCGCCGCCGATCGGGTACGCGGTGATGACGAAGGTCCCCTCGCGCCAGGTGGGCGTCGGGTACGGCCGCGCGAAGAGGTAGACGGTGACGACGAGCCGGTCGGGGCGGCCGTTCGCGTCGCTGTCGCTGGGCTTGGGCGCGTAGAGGACGCTCATCGCGTTGACGGGCGCGCTCTCGGGCGCGGGCTCGACGCGACGCGTTTTCGGCGGCATCGGTCGCCCGTCGGAGGTCTCGGTCGAGACGGTCTCGCAGCCCGCGGACGCGACAAGCGCGAGGAGCATCGCGCTTGCCGCGCCCGCGTGGCGCAACGTCGCGCCGGCACGCGCGACGGACGTGGCCTGGCCGTGGATCGGGGCGGTGCGCATCGGATGTCCGTGGAGGAAGTTCATCGGCGCAGGTACTCGGGTGTTGGCGTCGCGGGGGTCGTGCCGGGCGGCGCGGCGGACGATGCGGGTGACGATGGCGACGGCGCGGCGGGCGGTGTCGGCGGCGCGGCGCCCGACGGCGGCGCCCCGCTTCCCGCGGAGGGACTCGCCGAGCGCACCGTCGGCGGAGGCGGCGCCTCGGGCGCGGGCGCGGGCGAGGACCCCGCGGGCGCGGGCCCCGGCGACGCCGGCGCGGACGCGGGCGCCACGCGCGGATCGCCGTCGACTTCCGGCGGCTCGCTGGGCGCGCCGAGCGGATCGACCAGCTCGCCCTTGTCGTTGAACTTGCCCTGCATGCCCTTGAGCTCCGCCTTGCGGATCTGGTCCTTGAGGCCCGGCTGCAGCGTCATGCGGTTGATCGCGTCCTCGGTGACCTCCTGCACGCGCGCCGGCGACCGCACGACATGCGGACGCAGCACGATGAGCAGCTCGGTCTTGCTGGTCGCCTCGCTCTTCTGGCGGAAGGCCAGGCCGATGATCGGGATGTCGCCCAGCAGCGGCACCTTGCGGTCGGTGCGCTCGTAGCGGTCGTTGATGAGGCCGCCGATGACGACCGTCTCGCCGTCGCGCACGGTCACGGTGGTGTTCGCGCGGCGCCGCTCGATGACCGGGCTGCGGAAGTTCTCGCTGATGTCGACGGTCTGCTTGCTCAGGCGGCTGATCTCGGGCTCGACCGCCATCTTCACGAAGCCGTCGGGATTGATCGAGGGCGTCACCGAGAGGATCACGCCGACCTCCTCGGGGCGGACCGCGCTCTGCTGGCCCGCCGCGCTCACCGTCACCGCGTCGGGGACGCGGATGGTCTGGCCGACCTGGATGCGGCCCTCGGTGTTGTTGGCGACCATCACGCTCGGGTTCGAGAGCATCTGCACGCGGTTCTGCGAGGCGAGCGCGTTGATGAGCAGGTCGAAGTCCGGCCCGCCGATGGCGATGTTGGGCACGCCCACGCCGGTGAAGAGCGCCGGCGCCAGGCCCAGCAGCCCGGGCACCTTCGGCGCGGTCGCCCCGAAGGATCCCTTGTCCAGCCCGAATCCGCCCGCGCCGTAGTAGCCGTTGCCGACATTCACGCGCGCGAACTCGAGCCCGAGCTCCTCGGTGTTCTCCAGCGTGACCTCCGCGAGCATCACCTGGATGAGCACCTGCGGCGGGTCGACGTCCAGCTCCTTGATGAGCCCCTTGAGCTTCTCGACGTACTGTGGGTTGCCGGTCATCAGCACGGAGTTGGACTTCTGGTCCCCCACCACCGTGACCTGGGTGTCGAGCAGGCGTCCCGCCGCGGCGCTGCGGTTGCTGCCGTACGCCTCGAGGAGCTTCTGCCGCTCCCCCTCCGCGAAGCGCGTCAGCGTCGCGGCGACCTCCGTCGCGGCGGCGTTCTTGAGCCGGTAGATGTGCTGGTCGCGCGATCCGAAGTTCTCGCTGTCGAGCTCCTTGACGACGCGCTCGACCGCATTCAGGTAGTTGGGCGTGCCGCTGACGAGCAGGCTGTTGGTGCGCGAGTCGACGGTGATCGCGAGCTCCTGCCGCGAGTCGGGGACCATGTTCAGCTCGAGGCCCGCGATCGTGGTCGAGCGCCCGCCGCCGGCCGCGCCGTCGCCGCCCGCCGCGCCGCCGGCCGCGCCGCCGCCGTCGCCGGGCGCCTCGCGCGGCTTGAGGACATAGAGGTTGCCCTGGCGGTTGAGCCGGAAGAGCTGGTTGAGCACCTCGAGCACGCTCTCCGCCTCGGCGTGCGTCAGCCGGATGATGCGCACGTTCTGCGCGGAGGAGTCGTCGCGGTCGAGGTCGGAGATCATCTTCTCCACGAGCGCCATCGCCTCGCGCGGGGCGCGGACCACCACGGTGTTGGAGCGGATGTCCGGCGTCAGGCTGATCGACTGGCGCACCGCGGCGTTGATCTCCATCTCGCGGCTCTCGATGTCCGCGCCGGGGATCTGCTTCAGGTAGCGCACGACGGTCGCCTGCTGCGTGCCGCGCGCGCCGAGCGAGTTGCCCGAGAGGACGCTGTCGACGAGGCTGATGAGCTCGAGCACGTTCGCGTTCTTCAGCGTCACGTACTTGATCTCGACCACCTCCTGCGGCTTGGCGGCCTCGAGGTCGTCGAGGAGCTTGCGCAGCGTGGTGATGTCCGCGGCCGCGCCGCTGAGGATGACCGCGTTGGTGCGCGCGTCCGCGATGGCGCGCACGCTGTCGTTGCCGCGGCGGCGGTTCTCCTCGCGGATGTACATGTTGTCGAGCATGCCGACGATGTCGCTGGCGCGGCTCTTCCTGAGCTGCACCATCTCGAACTCGCGTCCGCCCGCGCTCTCCTGGCCCGCGGCCTTCAGGCTGTCGATGAGCGAGTTGATGATCTCCGCGTTCTCCTGGCTCGCCGCCACGATGAGCGTGTTGGTCGCCAGGTCCGCCTCGATGGAGATGCGGTCGGAGGGACGCGCGGTCTCGCCGAGGGTCTGCATGCGCTCGCGCATCACCGTCTGCAGGCGCGGCGCGATCGTCTCGACGCGGATGCCCGTCACGGGGATGACGTGCAGCGCGACGGCGGGGTCGGTGGGCTGCTCCTCGATGCGCGCGACGAGCCCCTTGATGTCGTCGAAGTCCGCCTCGGTGGCGGCGATGAGCAGGCAGTTGCTGCGCGGGTCGGTCATCACCAGCGGTCGCGCGCGCTTGGAGACGGTCGCGGGCATGTCCGCGTAGCGGCGCTCCATGATCTGGTTGACGGCGGTGGCGACGCGGTCGAGGTTGCCGCGCTTCATCGGCAGCACGTGCAGCGGCGCGACCTCGGCGCTGTCGAGCTTGTCGAGCTGCGCGACGATGCCCTTGATGACGTCGAAGGAGTCGGCGCCGCCGGAGACCAGCAGCGTGTTGGAGCGCTCGTCGGCGAGGACGGTGACCTTCTGCAGGTCGGCGGCGCGCGGCTCGACGGCGCGCAGGCGGTCCAGGCGCGAGTCCATGAGCTGCTGCACCAGCGGCGCGACGCGCGTCGCGCTGGCGTGCTCGAGCGAGACGAGCTTGAGCTCGCGCAGGTCGGCGGGGATCTCGCGGTCGAGCTGCTTGAGCAGCTCCTCCAGGATCGCGAAGCTGCGCGAGGAGGTGCTGACGACGATCGAGTTGGTGCGCTCGTCGGGCAGGATGCGCACGCGGTCCTCGGGGCGGATCGCCTTGGCCTGCGCCTGCGCCTCGAAGAAGGACTGCAGCCGCTGCGTGACCGCGGTCGCGCCGGCGCGCTGCAGCGGGTAGGTGCGCACGCTGGCCGCGGGCGAGGCCTGCTCCACGTCGAGCATGCGCACGAGCTCGCGGATGGTCGCGATGTTCGCGGGCGTGCTGACGACGATGAGCGCGTTGAGCGACTCCTCCGCGCGGATCAGGGTGCGCCCCATCGGCGTGAAGATGTCGCTCTCAAGGACCTCGGGCTTGCCCTCCTCGCGCGCGGCGAGCATGCGCAGGCGCGCGACCTGCTTCTGCATCGGGCCCGCGGCGGGGGCGCCCGCCTGGCCCTGCACGAGCACGGCGTCGAGCGTGGCGGCCAGCTCCTTCGCGTCGGCGTAGCGGAGCTGGACGAGCTGCGGCTCCACGGTGCCGGTCTGCTTGGCGCTGTCCAGGCGCTGCTGCATCGCCTCGACGAGCGCGACGGTCGCCTCGCGGCCCGCGACGACGACGGTGTTGGTGCGGTCGATGACGGTGATCGCGACGGAGTCGAGCAGCGCGCGGCCGACGTCCCCCTCGGGGACGCCCTCGACCGCCTGGCCCGGCGTCTTGCCGAGCGCCTTGCCCTGCTGGAAGAGCTCGCGCACGACGCGCGCGAAGTCCTGCGCCTCGATGTTCTCGAGCGGCATGATGCGCATCGTCACCGCCTCGGTGAGCGGGACGTCGTCGAGCATCGCGACGAGCTCGCGCGCGGCGGCGACGTTCTCCTTCGCGCCGGTCACCATGATGGAGTTGGTCTTCTCGTCGGGGACCAGCTTCACGGGCTTGGTGAGGTCGAGGGTCAGGTCGGGGGTCAGCAGCCCGTCGCGGTGCACGCGCAGGCGGCGCACCTGCTCCTGCAGCGCCTTCGCGAGCGCGTTGGAGCCCGGCGCGGCGGCGGAGTCGAGCATCTTCTGCAGCGAGCCCGCGACGGCGGTGGCGCTCGCGTGCTTCAGGCGCACGAGCTCGCCCTCGGCCTGCGCCCAGGTCGGCTCGGTGTCGATCTCCTTCACGAGGTCCGCGACCAGCGCGCGGTCCTCGGGCAGCGCGGCGATCGCCAGCGCGTTGCGGCCGGGGACGGCGAAGACCTTCACCGCGCCGCGCACGACGCGGCCCTTCGGATCCGTCGCGCCGGGCGAAGTCAGGCCCAGGCCGTTGACCGTCGCGGCGGCGGCGTCCGCGGAGAGGTGCTTCAGCTCGTGCATGAAGAGCGAGCCGGAGGCCTCGGGACGCAGCTCCTGCAGCTTCTCCGCAAGCGCGTTCATCGCCTGGAAGTCGGCGTCCTCCGCGCGGATGATGATCGTGCCGGTGGCCTCGTCGGGGACCATGCGCGGCGCGCGCACGCCCTTCTGCTGCGCGTCGGGCGCGAAGACGGTGCGCAGCGCGTTGGCGAGCTGCGTGGCGCTCTGGCCCTCCTTCACGCGGATCAGGCGCGGCTCGGGGAGCTCGGCGACCTGCTCGCCGTCGAGCTGCTTCACGATCGACTCGATCTTGCGCTGGTTCTGGCGGCTGGCGCTGACGATGACGGTGTTGGTGATGGGATCCGCGACCGCGCTCACCCAGCTCTCGTTCTTGACGAGGTACGAGGGCGCCTGGCGCATCGGGCGGCCGTCGGGGCCGACGGGGATCGCCTGCTGCCGCTCCTGCGCGTCGCCCTTGAAGGCGGTGTTGATCGCGGTGGCGACGCTGGACGCCTGCGCGTGGCGCATCGGGTAGACGCGAAGCTGCAGCGAGGCGTCGTATTCCTCGCTGTCGAGCTTGGCGAGCATGGAGCGCAGCCCGGCCCACTCCTCCTTGGGCGCGCTGACGACGAGCGAGTTGGTCGCGGGATCGGTGACGATGCGCACCGCGCGGCGGCCCGGGGTCTCGGCGTCGACGGCGTCGGGGCCGTAGAAGTAGCCCAGCGCCTCGCGGATCTTCTGCGCCTCGGCGTGCTGCAGCGGGATGAACTCGGTGGTGCGCTGGATCTCGCTGGGACGGTCGAGCTCCTTGAGGATCTGCTCCGCGGTGGCGAGCTGCTCCGCGGTGCCCGCGACGAGCAGGCGGTTGTTGGCGCGGTCGGAGTCCACGCGCAGGCCCTGCGCGTCGCCGCGCGCGGCGACGAGCTGGCGCAGCGTCCAGGTGACGTCGTCGGCCAGGACGTTCGAGAGGGTGAAGGCCTGGACCTTCGTGTCGTTGGCGGGCGCGGCGGTGTCGAGCTGGTTGACGAGCGTCTCGATCTCCGCGAGCGCGCTGGGCGCGGCGGTGACCATGAGCGTGTTGGTGCGCTCGTCGGCGTTGAACTGCGGCGTGTTGAGCGGGTTCGCGCCCTTGCGGCTGCCGAAGAGCTGCGCGAGCGTGACCGCCAGGCGGCTGGCGCGCGACTGCTTCAGCGCGAAGGTGCGCAGCACGGGCTTGAGCGCGGGCTCGGCCTGCTTGGCGCTGGCGACGATCTTGGCGGTCGCGTCGAGGACCTGCTCGATGTCGCGCTCGGGCGCGGCGACGACGAGCGTGCCGCCCGCGGGATCGGCGATGATCGCCACGCGGCGCGCGAGGTCGCCGGGGCGCCCGCCCGCGGGGGCGAGCACCGAGACGGTCTGCAGCACGACATCGCGCAGCGCGGCGGGATCCGCGCCCGCGGGCAGGTGAACGATGCGCACGACGCTGCCCGAGGGCGGCAGCATCGCCTGCGTCTGCTGCGCCAGGCGCTGCGCGCGCTCGACCGCGCGCTTGGAGCCGAGGATGACGAGGCTGTTGGTCGCGGGATCGACGGCGATGGTGACGGGATCGTCGGGGGAGCCGTCGTCGTCGGTGGCGGCGGGCGTGGCGGGCGGGGGCGCGGGCGTCGCCGCGGGCGGCGCGGCGGCGGCGGGCGTCTGCGCGAAGGCCGCGGCCAGCAGCAGCGCGGCGCCGGTGGGCACGCGGCGCGCGGAGCCCTGCGCGCCGGGGGCCGGCGGCGTGGCGGGCGGCGTCGCGGGCGCGGCGCTCGGCGTGGCGGCGGGCGCGGGCGTCGGCGCGGGCGTCGCGGCCGGCGCGGGATTCGACGGCGCGGGCGCGTTTGCCGGCGCATTCGCCGGCGCGCCCGTCGTTCCGCCCTGCCCCTGCGCGCGCTTGAGCAGCTCGTCGACGCTGATCACTTCCGTGCTCGCGCGTCCCTGGCGGTTGAGCGTGCGCTCGAGCATGCGCGCGAGCTCCGCGGCGTCGCCGCGCGAGGGATCGAGCGCCACGGTGCGCATCTCGCGGCCGCTCGCCGCGGCGGCGGCGTCGACCTTGCGGACGACCGCGTCGATCTGCGCGTGCTGCGCGTCGGTGGCGCGCACGACGAGCGTGTTCGCGCTCGCGTTCACCGTCACCGTCGGCGGCGGAAGCCCGCTGCCGTCGTTGGCGAACATCGTGCCGATGGTCTGCGCGATCTCCGCGGCCTCCGCGTTGCGCAGCGTCGTCACGCGCACGGTCTGCCCGCCGCCCATCGGCGTCGGCTCGACATCGAGCTGCGCGACCATCTGGTCCGCGACCTCGACGACCGCGGAGGGGCCGCTCACCACGACCGCGTTCAGGCGCTGGTCCGCCGCGACGCGCACCGGCGCGCGGTCGAGCCCGCGGCGCATGTACTCCTGCCGCAGGCTCTGCGGCATGTCGCGCATGCTCATCACCGCGCGGTCCGCGAGCAGCTTCTCCACCAGCGGCGCGAGCGTCTCCGCGCGCGCGTGCTTGAGCACGATCGTCTTCACCTGCGCGGTGTCGGCCGCGCCGTTCTTGTCCAGCGGCTCGATGAGCTTCTCGACCGCGTCGATGTCGGGGGCGAGGCCCGTGAGGATGAGCGCGTTCGAGCCCGTCGCCGGCACGATCGAGACCTTCATCGGGTCGTTGGTGACGGGGCTGGGCATCGCCGCGACCGCCTGCGTGAGCGCGGGCGCGATCTGCCCCGCGTCCGCGAAGGTGAGCGCGTGCACGCGCACCTGCTGCGTGTCGCCGCCGGCGACGGCGGGCGCCGCGTCGAGCTGCGCCACGAGCTGGTCCGCGACCGCCATCAGGCTCTCGGGCGCGCTCACGATGAGCGTGCCGGTGCGGCGGTCGGCGGTGACGTCCACGAGCGACTCGCCGTTGGGCAGCTCGCGCTTGGCGCGCGAGGCGAGCACCTGCTTGAGGAGCGAGCTCACCTGGTCGGTGCGGCCGCTGCGCAGCACGTAGGTCTTGAGCCCGGTCTGCGGGACGCCCTGCAGGTCCTTGAGCACGGTGTCCACCTTCTCGAAGGCGGCCTCGTCGCCGGTGACGATGAGCGTGCGGCTGGCGGCCTCGACCTGCACGGTGACCTCGGGTGCCTTGCGGCCGCCGGTGCCCGGCGTGGTGAGCGCTCCGCTGGCGGCGAGCGCGCGGACGCTGGCCGCGATCTTCTCGGGATCGCCGCGGTCCAGGCGCCAGGTGCGCACCTGCGCCTGCGGCGCGGGCTCGATGCGGTCGAGCTGCGCGACGAGCTGCTCGAACTGCGTCTTGCGCTCCGCGGGGCACTCGACGATCACGGTGTTGGTCGCGACGTCCGCGGTGACGAAGATCTCCTTCTGCTTCTGCAGGTGCGGCAGCGGGCGGCCGCGCGCGTCCATCGGCACGGGCGGCTGCGGGTAGAGCTTGTCGAGCGCGGCGGCGACCTCGGCGGCCTTGCCGGTGCGCAGCGGGATGATCACCGTCTCGCGCTTGCCTTCCTTCTCGCCGCTGCGGTTGACCCCCTCGACGAACTCGCGGATCTCGGGGAAGACGTCCTCGTGCGCGGTGACGATGAGCGTGTTGGTCGCGGCGTCGGCCTCGACGCGCACGGGCTTCTCGCGTCGGACCTCGGCGGGACGCTGGTCGTAGCGCTGCGAGAGAAGCTGCGCCATCTGCGCCGCGTCGGCGGCGCGCACCTGCAGCAGGCGCAGCGGCGGGAGCTGGCTCGGCGCGACGGTGTCCAGCTCGCGGACGATCGCCTCGACCGCCTGGAGCTGCGCGGGCTCGCCGACCACCCAGAGCGCGTTGGTCTGGTCGATCGCGTCGATCGTCGGCGCGACGAAGGGGCGCGAGGGATCGTCCACCTGCGTCTTGGCGACGAGGTCGCGCACGGGCTGCGCGAGCTCCGCCGCCTTCGCCTGGCGCACGGGGATCATGCGGCCGGTGCGCTCGGCGCGGTCGAGGGTCTCGACCAGCGTCGCGATCTGCTTGAGCTGCGCTGCGGTCGCGGTGACGCGCACCTGGCGCAGCGCGTCCAGCGGCTCGATCTGCGGCTCGGTGAACTGCGATCCGTCCTTGGGCGCGAGGATCTGCCGCGCCATCTGCGTGAGCGCGGGCGCGACGCGGCTGGGCGTCGCGTAGCGCAGGTCGAAGCCCTGCGTCGTGCGCTCGACGATCGTCGCCTGCTCGGCGGTGCGCAGCGCCTCGCCGAAGCGCGCGATCGCCGACTGCGTCCCCTGCACGGTGAGCGTGCGGCCGTCGGCGCCGGTCTCGATCTCGACCGAGTCGGCGGGATTGCGCGCGTCGCGGCCCGCGTCGAAGATGCGGCGCGCGGTCGCGAGCGCCTGGTCGGGGAGCGCGCTCTGGATCTTGAGCACCTGCGTGCGGCGCTCCATGCGTCCGGCCTGGTCGAGGATGTCGACGATGCGGCGCACCTGGTCCGCCTCGCTCTGCAGCGAGCTGACGACGATGCTGCGGCCGTCGGGCCCCGGCGCGATGACGACGACCTTCGACTGCGCGGGCGTCTGCAGGTTGCGGATCTGCGGGATGAGCGAGGCCGCGTCGGCGTTGCGCAGCGGGATGAGGACGACGGCGTGCGGGTCCTCGTCGTCGGGCTTGATGCCGGGGGTGCGGCGCTCGCCGTCGAGCGCCTCGATGAGCGCGGCGCCCTCGGCCACGCTCTGCGCGGGGCCGACGATCGCGAGCTTGCCGACCTCGTCCATCGCCAGGACGGTGGGCTTCACTTCCTTCGGGAGCGTCGCGTAGAGCTCCTCGAGGCGCGTCTTCGCCTCGCTGGGCGTGACGCCGCGCAGCATGACGGTGCGGACGCTGCGCACGACGGGCGCGGGCGCGCCGGGGACCGCGGCGGCGCCGGCGCCGGTGCCGGGGACGTCGAGCAGCTCGATCACGTCCGCGAGCTGCATCAGCCGCGGCCGCGCGCCGCGCGCGACGATCGCGTTGGTGCGCTCGTCCGCGGTCATCGAGAGTCCCTCCATGCGGGACTCCTCGATCTTGGTCTTCTTGCCGTCCGGGCCGATGACGTACTCGACCTGCCGCTGGCCGACGAGCGAGCTCAGGCTGCCCAGCAGCGTGTTCGCCTTCGCGTACTTCAGCGGGAAGAAGCGCACCTCCGCGTCGGGCTCGGCGCGGTCGATGGAGTCGATGAGCCGCAGCATGCGCCGGATCTGCCCGGCGGTCTCGACCATGATCAGTGTGTTCTGCGTCTCCAGCGGCGTGACGCTGCCGTAGGCGCCGACGAGCTCGCCGAGCTTGGGCGCGATCGCGCCGACGCGCGCGTTGTGCAGCGGCAGCATGAGCGTGACGATCGTGTCGTCGGTGACGCTGGTGGGCAGCTCGTTGACGAAGGTCGGGATGTTCTCGCGCTTCATCTCCTTGAGCTGCTGGAGATAGAGCTTGTCGCGCTCGACGCGCAGCATGACGTTCTGCGTCTGCAGGAGCTGGTTGAGCGTGGTGAGCGCCTCGGGAAGCGTGTAGGTGCGCTTGCTCAGGAAGTCGACGGTGCCCTTGGGGACCTCGGTCTCGCGGACGACGGGCAGGCCGGTGGTGCGGCTGAAGTAGTCGAGGATCTGGTCCCAGCTCTGGCCCTTGAACGCGAAGCGGATGCCGCCGCTGCTGGGCGGGGGCGCGTCGGCGAGCGCGGTGTCGGCGGTGGGGGCGGGCGGCGCGGGCGTGGGCGCAGGCGCGGCGGGCGGCGTCGCGGGCGCGGCGTCGTCGGCATGCACCACCATCGTGCAGGCGAGCGCGCTCGCGGCGATCAGGATCTGGAAGGTTCGCGTCTGCATCGTTCGTCTCCGGGTCGTCTCGCCGTCACTTGGTTTCCAGGGCGCGCGCCTCGAGGTTGTCGCCCACGCGCAGCCGGTAGGTCGCGCCGCCCGCGGCGATGCGCGCCTGGTCGGCGTCGAGCCCCACCAGCGCGAACTCCGCGATCGTGTCCTGCACGCGCAGCGCGCGGCGCTCGCCGCTGGCGATGTTGCGGAACCACGCCTCGGTGCCCGCAGGTCCCTCGATCACGCCGGTGAGGAACCACTGTCCGTAGGGGAAGCCTTCGATCGGCGCCGCGGCGGGCGTGCCGGCGGGCGCGGGCGGCGCATCGGTCGCGGGGGCGGCGGCGGGCGCGGCGGCCACCGCGGTCGGGGCCGGCGGCGCGGGCACGCGGAAGGGATTGCGCGACGCGAGCGAGGCGTACTTCGCGAAGCCCGCGAGCGCCTCCGCGGTGGGCGCGGGCGGGAGCGAGGCGGGCTCGCGGCCGGGCACGAAGATCGTGCTGAGGCGCATCGTGACGCGCACCCGCGAGCCGTCGCGCACGGGATCGAACTTCACCGACTCGACGCGCTTGAGCATCGGGTCGACGGCGATGCGGTGCACCAGTCGCAGCACCTGGTCGACGGCGCCCTCGCCCGCGAGCGTCGCGCGCAGCTCGACGAAGTCCGTCTCCTCGCGCATCGAGCGCGGCAGGTTCATGCGCGCCATCTCCGAGCGCGCGGGGCTGCGGCGGTCGACGGCGCTTCCGGTGGAGACGAGCAGGTTGCCCAGGCCGGTCTCCTCGGCGATGCGGTTCAGGCGCGCGCGCAGCGCGGTGTCGACGGCGTCCAGGCGCTCGCCCAGCGTGTGCTGCACGACGCCGTTGAGGCGCGCGTCGAGCGCGGGACGGCGCTCGCGCTGCTGGCGCACGGCGAGCAGCGTGTCGGTCGCGGCGCCGATCTGCGCGATCGCCGCGGCGCGCTCGAAGCCCGAGAGCGCGGTCGCGCGCCCGCTGTGCACGAGCCACCCGAGCGTCGCGGCGACGAGCGCGCCCGCGACGAGCAGGAGGTTCGTGGACGGAGCGCGCATGCGCGGGAGCTTCATCGGCCGCCTCCCGGCGCGGGGGCGCGCTGCGAGACGGTCGCGCTGGCGGGGCGGTCGACGGGCGCGCCGTCGGCGCTCTCGATCACGATCTCGACGGCGACCGGCAGGCGGCGGCCGGCCTTGCCCTCGGTGCTCGTGGAGCGCACGATGAAGTCGCGCTTGGCGACGAGCGCCTCGCGCAGCGCGTCGGCGCTCGCGCGGTCGGTCGTCTCGGCGTCGAGCGCGATGCGCACCGCGGGCGAGAGGCGCATCGTGCCGTCCTTGGCGAGCGCGACCTCGGACTCGAGCGTCTGCCCGCTCCAGGAATCGAGCACCATCTTCGAGGGATCCGGGGCGAATCCGCTCAGGTAGAGCATGGAGTCAAGCCATGCCGGCTGCGAGGCGATCCACGCGTCCAGGTGCTTCGCGCGCAGCTCGTCGCGGCGGAAGCGGCGGCCCTCCTGCGCGGCCTCGGTCGCCTTCGCGACGAGCTCGCGCTGTCGCGTCTCCACCGCGCGGCGGTCGGCCTTGCCGATGGTCCAGCCGACGGCGTACGCGATGCCCAGCACCGCGATCGCCATGTACGCGCGCATGCGCCGGCGCGCCGCGAGGTCCGGCGCCTTGCGCGGATGCGCGAGGTCGATGCGCTCGCGCCGCCGCGACGGCTCCAGCAGCAGCCCCGCCAGCGGCCCCGCCGCCGAAAATATGCCGGGCATGCCCGGCATATTTTCCGAGAGGTCGGGGTGGGTGCGCAGCGGCTCGACGGGCACGCCGGTCTCGCCGCGCAGGACTTCGACGACGGGCGCGGTCACGCTCTCGGGGCCGAGCACGCGGATGCCCGCGCACGCCTGCTGCGGCTGCTGCAGCCGGTAGGCGGTCCACGAGCGGCGCGCCTCCTGCATGTTCGCCTCGGGCGAGTCCTGCGCGAGCGCGATGCCGCGCGTCGCCTGCAGTCCCGTGCGGCCCGCGACCACCAGCTCCACGCCGTCGCCGGCGAGGTCCAGGCACGCGAGCGCCGCGTCGCCCTCCGCGCCGGGCAGCGTCTCCAGCAGCATCGCCGTCCCGCAGGTGCGCGGTGCGATGCGTTCGACGCCGATCTTCGCCGCCGCAGCGACGGCGCGGATCGCCTCGATCTCCGCGCGCGCGACCGCCACCGCCCAGACGCCGCCTTCGGGGGCGGGCACGAAGTCGATCACCGCGTCCGCCGCGACGGTCGACTCGCGCGTCATCGCCAGGCGCACCATCCCGGGAAGCTCGTGCGTCGCGGCCGTCGGCAGCGCCAGGCGCTTGAAGGCGACGCGCTCGCGCAGGACGGTCCAGACCGCGCTGCTGGCGCCGATGCCCGCATCGCGCAGCGCGCCCGCGACGAACGCGCCGCGCGCCGCCGCATCGGCGCCTTCGAGCTCGGCCGGCAATGCGACATCCACCTGCCGGAGAATGGCGAGGCGTCCGCGTTCGATGGACGCCTCGACCGCCCGCAGGTGGCGGTGGCCGAGATCGATCGCGAGGTTGGTCTTCATCATCCGCCGCCGCGCCGGCGCCAGCGACCCGACAGCCCACCTGCCGGGGAGCCCGCTGCGCGCGGAGACTGCGCGGACATACCGCTTTCAGCCTCGTTGGATGCATCCCCGACGTCCTCGCCGAGAATCCCCTTCAGCAGTGCATCCCCGGGCAGCGGTGCCGGTAAGCCGGGAGCGCTCGTGCCGCCTCCCGGTGCGCGCTGCCATCCCGAACGCTGCCACAGCCGATCGTGCTCCGCACGGTCGGCCGCCTCGCGTTGCGCACGGCGCTTCGCTTCGTCGTTCGCGGTGGACTTCCACGCGCGATCGCGTTCGGCGCGGTCGGCGGCGTCGCGCTTCTCGCGGCGCTTGGCCTCCTCCTCGCCGAGCGAGCGCCACTCGTGCGCCTTGCGGTCGCGCTCTTCCTTCTCGCGGTCGGCGAGCGTCTTCCACTGCTTCTTCTCGCGGTCCTCGGCCATGCGCTCGCCGAGGGACTTCCATTCCTTCTGCTCGATGGGGCGCGGACCGGCGTCGGCGCCACCCGCGGGAGGCGTGGATGCGGGCGGCGCGTCCGCTGGCGGCGGTTCCGTTGGCGGGGGCGGCGGAGGCGGCGGAGGCTCGACAGGCGGCGCAGGAGGATCCTCGGCGAACGGTTCCTCCTCCATCGGCGGGCCCGCGTCGGCGGGACTCGGCGCGCGCGGATCCTCCTGCGCGTCCTCCTGCGCATCCTCCTGCGCCGCTGCGAGGCCCGCGGCCACCGGCAGCAGCGTGCAGTCGCGGATGCTCGCAAAGCGCGGCGGATTCTCGGCCAGATCGACCACGATCTCCCACACCTGCACGCCGTGCAGCCGGCCGTCGCCGCGCACATGGTCGACGACGCCCGTCGCGACGCGCGCGCGCCAGAGCCACGAACGCGCGCACAGCCCGCCGACGACGCCCTCGAACTGCTCCGGCGTCAGCACGCCGCGCGCGACCGGCCAGGCGATCGAGCTGCGCGCCGCCGCATCGAGCGCGCCGCGCTCCTGCACGAGCCGCGCGGCGAGCGCCTCGTCGAGCCCCGGCAGCGTGCGCAGCACCTCCGCCGGCGCGTGCATGAGATCGATGCGCCCCGCCTCGATCGGCTCGGCGCCGCAGACGACCGCGTCGAAGACCGGGCCCCACTGCGCGACGGGCACCTGCGCCAGCCGCAGCGCGCGCGCCAGGTCGCCCTCGTTCGCGGGCGCCTTGCCGCCGAGCGCGTCGCGCAGCCGCGCGCCGACGCCCGACTGCGACGCGCCGTCCACCGCCTGCAGCGCGGCCTCGCTCCAATCCTCGCCGATGGGCACGCGCGGACCGGGCGCGCCCTGGACGCTGCCGATCGCGCGCTGCGCGCCGAAGGGCGTGAGCACATCCGCCAGCACGAGCGGACGCACGCCGGAGTCGCCCGGCGACGCGTGCGCCGCGCCGCCAGCGCCGCCACCGCCACCTGCGCCGATCCGCGCGCCCGCGCCCGCGCCCGCGCCACCACGCCCGCCGCCGCCCGCGCCACCCACGCCACCCGCGCTGATGCGCCGCACGCCGTCCGCGATCGACGACGCCGCGGGCCCGAGCACCACCGACATCGGCAGCCCCGATTCGGGCGCGACCAGCACCTCGATCGCGTCGCTGCCATCGCGCCGCGCGAGCGCCGCCTCCGCCGCCGCCGCGCCGACGACGCCCGTGCCCGCGAGCTGCTCCGCCGTCACCGCGCCCAGCGGCAGCTTCGCCAGCTCCGCGACGACGCGCTCGCCCGCGGGCCCCAGCGGCAGCAGGCGCGCGACCGCCTCGTAGCCGTCGGCTTCGTAGAGGAGCAGCTCCTCGGGAAGCTCGGGAATCTCGCCGTCCAGGATCGCCGTGCGCTGCTGCGCGAGCAGCGACGCGACCGCCTGCGCGCCGCTCCACGCGTTCGCGCGCTGCTGCGTGCGGTCGTGCATCGCGGAGAGCCCCGCCTGCTCGGCCTCCGCCGCGGCCAGCAATCCCGCGCCCACCAGCGCCGCGACGCCGAGCACGACGATGACCGCGAGCATGACCATCGCGCGGCGCGAGGGCCGCGCACGCAGCGCATCCGGCGCGCGCATCGCGCGCGGCGCGCCAAGCGCCACCACCGCCGCACTCGTCCGCCACCGCATCACGATCCCGCCCCCGATCCCGCATCCGGCACCGCGAAGACGCGCTGCCGATCCGGCGGACCGAGCGAATCCACGAGGCTCTCCGCGGCCTCGTCGCCGCCCGCGCGCGCCGGCGTCGGCTCCGACGCCTCCGCATCGCTCGCGCCCGCCTCATCCGACACCGGCGCGCCGAACCAGATCGAGACCTCCACCGCGCGCGGCAGCGCGCCCGCCGCGAGCGAATCGAAGCTGTCCGTCCAGCCATCCTCGCCGAGGAATCGCACATGCAGCGCGCGCACCGACGCGGGCAGCGTGCTGCTCGCGCCGCCGCGGCGCACCACCAGCGACGATCCCTCCGCGGCGATCTCCGTGCGCGAGAGCGGCGCGAATGCCGCGCGCGCGAGCTGCTTCACCGAGCCCGCGCCCGCATCCGTCCGCGAGCTCAGCAGCCGCAGCGAGCCATCGCCGCCCGCGATCCCCGCGCCCATCGCGCCGCCGTCGACGACCGCCGTCTGCAGCGCGGTCTCGACCGCGCCGAAGACCGCGTCCGCCGTGCGCGTCTGCGCCGCGGCGCGCATCGCGTGCGCGCGCGTGCGGCCCAGATCCTCCAGGAAGAGCGCGAGGCCGCCCGCCAGCAGCACGAGCATGCCGACGGCCACGAGCACCTCCAGCAGCGTGAAGGCGCGCCGCTTCATCGCGAGAGCTCCGGTCGCGGCGCCTCCGGCGCGCGCGTCCCTTCGCCGCCATCGGTGCGCACGAGCTGCCGCAGCACCGCCAGCCGCTGCGGCCCCGACGATCCACCGCCGCCGTTGCCCAGCAACTGCGCCGTCGCCGAGGGGCGCGCGGCCTCGTCAAAGACCTGCACGACCGCGAGCGAAAGCCCGGGATAGTCGCTGGGCTCGAGCGCCGTCTCCACGCGCAGGCCGGTGCGCGGATCGCCCGCCGCGGCGCCCGCGGCGCCCGCCGCGCCCACCCCGCCGATCGCCGGCTCCGCCGCGCCACCCATCGCCCCCGCGTCGAGCCCCGCCTCCATCGACGCCAGCGCCGACCGCGCGAGATCCATCGCCACCGCGCGCCGCGCATCGCGCGCGCCGGAGGCGAGCGCCTCGTCCACCACCGACAGCACGACGACGCCCGCGAAGGCGAAGACCCCGATCGCCAGCAGCACTTCAAGGAGGATCGAGCCGCGCCCACGGCCCGCGCGACGCGCCGCGCTCACGGCTCGCTCCGCGAGACCTCGCCCAGCAGCGGATCGATGCGCAGGCGCGCGGCTCGGCCGCCCGCCGTCACCCACAGGTCGCGCGCTGCGGCGGCGCTCCCGTCGGGAAGGAAGATCGCGATGCGCTCGGGCCCCGATGCGGCGGCGAACTCGGGCCGCGCCAGCAGCGCCGCGGCGCCCGCGTGCGCGCCGTCGAAGACGGGCGCCTCCAGGTCCGCGCGCGCGTCGCTTCCCAGCTCTACGCGCGCCCACGGCTCGGCGATCGCGCCCGGCTCGCCCGATTCGCCCGACGCGTCCACGCTCGCACCCACGCGCTCGGCGACCGCCTCGACGCGGTCGCGCATGCGCGCGGCCATCGCCTGCGCCGCGCGCGTGCCGCGCAGCGCCGAGGCCATGCCGTCCGCGCTGGGCGCCGCGTCGGCGCCCGCGTCCTCGGCGGCCAGCGCGAGCAGGTCGACCACGCGCGCCTCGATGCGCGCGCCGTCCTCGACCACTCGCAGCTCCACCGCGCATCCTTCGCGCTGCGCGTACGCGCGCGCGCTCGCGGCCTGCGCCTCGACGGCGTCCACCGCCGACTCGTACGCCTGCCGGTCGAGCATCTGCGTCCCGTACGGAAGCGCCACCGCCGAGAGCGCCACGACGACGCCCACGACGACGAGCAGCTCGATCAGGGTGAATGCGCGGCGGGCGCCCATCGCGCTACCTCGCGCCGCCCGAGCCCGCCGACGAGGAGCCGGCGCTGCCCGTGCCGCCGCCGGAGGAGAAGTCGTTGAAGTCCCCCTCGCCGCCGCCCTTGCCCTTCACGAGCGAGATGTCGTCGGCGGTGCCTTCCTGGCCGTCGGGACCGACGCTGACGATGTCGAAGCCGAAGCTCGAGCCCTCGCCCTCTCCGTTGGGGACATAGATCCACTCGTGACCCCACATGTCCTTGGGGATCGCCTGCTCCAGGTACGGGCCGGCCCAGCGCGAGGCGACCTCCTCGGAGAGTCCGCTCTTGTCCCACAGGACGGCGATCCCCTCCTCCTGCGTCGGCAGGCGCTTGACATCGTTCTTGAACATGAGCAGCGCCTTCTTGATGGCCTGCATCTGCACGGTCTGCGTCCCCTCGTACGCCTTGTCGGCCTGGCCCGAGAGGTTGTAGAGCACGATGCCGCCCAGCGCGAGCAGGATGCCGATGACGATCAGCAGCTCGAGGATGGTGAAGCCGCGGCGCGTGGCGCGCGGACGGCGGAATCGCGGACTCGTGGTCGGTGGCATGCGGGTCTCCGGGGAACCGCAGGCATACCGATCCGGCCCCGGGGGGTTGCAGACCCGGATAACCCCCGTCACTGGCCCTGTGCGAGCAGTTCCGCGAGCACTTGGCGATAGACCGAGCGGGTGTCCTCGTCCGGTGCCAGGGCGACCGCCCGCCGCAGGTCGGCGAGCGCCTGCGAGAGGTCGCCGGACCCCGACCGCGCGATGCCGCGCAGGTAGAGCAGGTAGGAGCGGTAGTAGCGACTGCCCTCATCCCCGCCCTTCGCAAGCCCCATCACACGGGTGGCGACCTCGATCGCGCGCTCGTTCTGCTCGTCGCTGACGAGCGCTCCGACGACGTCCGTCTGCACCGAGACGGGGATGTCCAGCCCCTGCTCCAGCGCGAGCGTCAGCTCGCGGTCCGCGCGCGCGGCGTCCTCCGCGGCGATGGCGTCCTCGATGGCCAGCGCGTGCGCGAGCGCCTGCACCGCCGTCGAGTCGGGGAGCCGCTTCTGGTACTGCGCCACGAGCTCCGCCGCGTGCTCGCGGTCGTCCTCCTCGAGCGCGCCCATGACCGCGGCGTAGGCGTCCGCCTCGATCTCCTCGGGCGGCTGCGAGGCGTCGCCCATCTCGGGCGCGTCGGGCGCCTGCGCGGAGGGCGCGGGCGCCGCGTCGCCCGTGCTCGGCGCCGGCGAGCGCTGCCCGTGAAGCTGCATCGAGAACTGCGCGCGCGTGCCGGAGCTGCGCGAGGCGCTCTGCGACGACATCGTCCCCACCAGCACGCCCACCGCCACCAGCGCGCCCGCGGCGCAGATCACCGCGCCCGTCGCGAATCCGACGATGAAGCCGATCCCGAAGCGCGAGGAGGCCGCCGGCTGCACGCTTCCGGGCGGATAGACCACCGTGCCCTGCGACGGGAAGCCGCCAGTGGGCTGCTGCTGCTGGAACGGGTGGGGCGGCGGGACGCTGCTCATTGCGCGCAGCCTACGCGCGCCCGCCTACGCCTGGTTGCCAAGCTGCAGCATCGGCAGCACCAGCGCCAGGAAGATGGAGAGCACGACCGCGGCCAGGAAGAGCAGCAGCGCGGGCTCCATGAGCTTGACCGCCATCGCCAGGGCGCGGTCCACGCGCTTCTCCAGCGTGTCCGCGACCCCCGAGAGGACTGACGCGAGGTTGTTGGCGCTCTCGCCCATCGCGATCATCTCGACCACGTCCTCCTCGAAGAAGCCGCTTTCGCCGAGCGGGCGCGCGAGCGGCTCGCCCGCGCGGACCGCCTCGGTGGCGCGCTCGACGGCGTCGGCGAGCGCGGGATGGCCCGCGGCCTCGCGCGCGATCGTCATCGCCTGGATGAGCGGGATGCCGTTGCCCAGCAGCGTGCCGAGCACGCGCGTGAAGCGCGCGACGCAGATCGCGCGGATGAGCCCGCCGAGCTGCGGCACGCGAAGCTGCGCGTCGCGGATGCGCCGCTGGATCGCCGGCCGCCGCCACGCCCACCAGACGCCCGCCACCAGCAGCGCGGCGCCGATGAGCAGCACGGGCCAGCGCTCGACGATGAGGTCGCTGGTCCACAGCAGCGCGCGCGTCGCCGTCGGCAGCTCCCCCTTCACGTGGAACTTCTTGAACTTGGGGACGAAGAAGACGAGCGCCGCGAGCACGATGCCGAAGCCCACCGTCAGCAGGATGACGGGATAGACGAGGTTGCCCACGACCTTGCCGCGCATCTCCGCCTGGTTCTCGATGAAGCTCGCCAGGCGCGCGAAGACATCCTCCAGGAATCCGCCGCGCTCGCCCGCGCGCACCATCGCGACCTGCACGTCGGGGAAGACATCGGGATGGCGCGCCATCGCGTCGGCCAGGCGCTCGCCCTCCTGCACGCCCTCGGCGACGGCGGCCCAGGTGCCCGCCAGGCGCGGGTTCGCGCGGCCGCGCCCCAGCAGGCGCAGCGCGCGCAGCAGCGGCACGCCCGCGCGCAGCAGGTCGCCGAGCTGCCGGTACGAGTTCGCCAGCGCTCGCGCCGGGACGCCGCGGCGTCCGCGCGCGCGCGCCGCCTCGACGCTCACGGGCGCGAGGCCACGCGCCTGCAGGTCCGCAAGCGCCGCGATCTCGCTGTCCGCGTCGACGGTGCCGCGCACGCGCGCGCCGGCGGCGTCGCGCGCCTCGTAGGCGAAGGTGGCCACGCGCGCCCTACCCGCGTGGGGCCGGAAAGTTGCGCCCTATCCTTCCGGATCGATGCGCATCGTGAGCCTGCTCCCCGCGGCGACCGAACTTCTCTACGCCGCGGGCGGCGGGGACCTGCTTGTCGGACGCAGCCACGGCTGCGACTGGCCGCCCCCCGCGCAGGCCCCCGCGCTGCAGCGGCTGCCGGCGCTCACCCGCGCGCATGCGCCCCACGCGATCGACGAAGCCGCGCTCGCGGCGCTGCGCCCGGACCTCATCCTGACGCAGGACCTGTGCCAGGCGTGCGGCGTCGACCGCGACGCCGTCGAGCGCGTCGCCGCCGGCCTCGCGACGCGCCCGCGCGTGATCTCGTTCGCGCCGCGCTCGCTCTGGCAGGTGCTCGACGACCTGCTGCTGCTGGGCGAGGCGATCGGCCGCCCCGGCCCCGCGACGCACGCCGCGACGCAGCTTCGCGACCGCGCGTGGACCGCCGCCGAGCAGGCCAGCCCCTTCACCGACGGACCGGGCGTCCTCTTCCTGGAGTGGATCGATCCGCCCTTCGTCGGCGGACACTGGACGCCGGAGCTCATCGCGATGGCCGGCGGCGCGCACCCGCTCAACGCTCCCGGCGCGAAGAGCCGGCGCGTCGATCCCGCGGCGATCGTCGAGAGCGCGCCCGAGCGCGTCGTCGTCTGCCCGTGCAGCGTCCCGCTCGACGCCGTGCGCGCGGCGATGCCCGCGCTCGCGGCGCAGCCCTGGTGGCGCGCGCTGCCCGCCGTGCGCGACTCCCGCGAGAAGGATTCCGTGATGCTCGTGGACGGCGACCAGATGTTCAACCGCCCGGGACCGCGGCTGGTCGACGCGCTCGAGTGGCTCGCCGCGTGGATCAACGGCCGCCCCGAGATCGCCCCGCCGGGCTTCCCCTGCGAGCGCTGGCAGGCGCCGCCGGCCTGAACTGCATCTTCGGCAGGCGCGCCCCCGCACGGCGGCCCGCGCAGGCGTATTTTCCGGGCGTCCGCCGGGCATGCCGTTTGCTCGCGGGGATGAACCATGTGCAACGACCAGTTCACCCACGCAGCGCAGGACGCGATCCAGGCGGGACAGACGCTGGCGGCCACGCGCAGCCACGGCGAGTACGCGCCGCTGCATCTGCTCTCGGCGATGCTCGCGGATCCGCGCTCGGCCGCGGGCAGCATCCTGGAGCGCGCGGGCGTCGCGCCGCTGAAGGTGCGCGAGGTCGCCGACGCGGAGCTGCGCCGCACCCCCACCGTGAGCGGCTCGGCGCCGCGCGCGGGAAGCGCGCTGCAGCAGGTCATCGCCCAGGCGCAGCGCGCCGCGGCGCAGATGAAGGACGCGTACACGAGCACGGAACACCTGCTCCTGGGGCTCGCGGACGCGCCGGGGCAGGCGAAGCAGCTCCTCTCGACGCTCGGCGTCGACGAGAAGCGCCTGCGCCACGCCATCGACGAGATCCGGAAGGCAAGCGGAGTCACCAACGTGAACGATCCCAACGCAGAGAACAGCTACGAGGCCCTGAAGAAGTACGGCATCGACCTCACCGAGCGCGCCGCCTCCGGCAAGCTCGACCCGGTCATCGGCCGCGACGAGGAGATCCGCCGCTGCATGCAGGTGCTCAGCCGGCGCACGAAGAACAACCCCGTGCTCATCGGCGAGCCCGGCGTCGGCAAGACGGCGGTCGTCGAGGGGCTGGCGCAGCGCATCGTCAACGGCGACTGCCCCGAGGGGATGAAGGACGTGAAGATCGTCGCGCTCGACGTCGGCCAGCTCCTGGCGGGCGCGAAGTTCCAGGGCGAGTTCGAGGAGCGCCTCAAGGCGGTCATCCGCGAGGTGAGCTCGAGCGACGGCCGCATCATCCTCTTCATCGACGAGATCCACACCGTCGTCAGCGCGGGCGCCAACACCGGCAGCCCCGGCGCGGGCCAGCTCCTGAAGCCCGCGCTCAGCCGCGGCGAGCTGCGAACCATCGGCGCGACGACGCTCGACGAGTACCGCAAGCACATCGAGAAGGACCCCGCCTTCGAGCGGCGCTTCCAGCCCGTCTACGTCGGCGAGCCCAGCGTGCAGGACACGATCGCGATCCTGCGCGGCATCAAGCCGCGCTACGAGGCGCACCACGGCTGCCGCATCCAGGACGGCGCGCTCGTCGCCGCCGCGCAGATGAGCGCGCGCTACATCGCGGACCGCTTCCTGCCGGACAAGGCGATCGACCTCGTCGACGAGGCGGCCAGCCGCCTGCGCATCGAGAACGACTCGATGCCCAGCGTCCTGGACCAGGTGCGCCGCCAGCTCATGCAGGCGGAGATCGCGCGCGAGGCGCTGCGCCGCGAGAAGGACCCCGACAGCAAGGAGCGCCTGCAGAAGACCGAGAAGGAGATCGCCGACCTCAAGGAGGAGGACCGCCGCCTCACCGCGCAGTGGCAGGCCGAGAAGAAGGAGCTCGACCTGGTCAACAACGCGCAGAAGCAGATCGAGGCGAAGAAGGTCGAGGCCGAGCAGGCGCAGCGCGCCGGCAACCTGGAGAAGGCGGCGCGCATCCTCTACGAGGAGATCAAGAAGCTCGAGGCGGACCAGAAGGCGGCGCAGGAGGGGCTGCGCGCGCGCCTGGCCTCCGGCGAGACGCTCGTGAAGGAGGACGTCGACGCCGAGGCGATCGCCGCCGTCGTCAGCCGCTGGACGGGCATCCCCCTGAGCAAGCTCGTGGAGAGCGAGCGGCAGAAGCTGCTGCACATCGAGGAGGAGCTGCGCCGGCGCGTCGTCGGCCAGCCCGAGGCGGTCGAGGCGGTGGCCGAGGCCGTGCGCCGCAACCGGGCGGGGCTCGGCGAGCCGGGGCGCCCCATCGGCAGCTTCCTCTTCCTGGGCCCGACGGGCGTGGGCAAGACCGAGCTCTGCAAGGCGCTCGCGGAGTACCTCTTCGACACGCAGGAGGCGATGGTGCGCATCGACATGAGCGAGTTCATGGAGCAGCACTCCGTGGCGCGGCTCATCGGCGCGCCCCCCGGCTACGTGGGCTACGAGGAGGGCGGCCGCCTCACCGAGGCGGTGCGCCGGCGCCCCTACTGCGTCGTCCTCTTCGACGAGTTCGAGAAGGCGCACCCCGACGTCAGCAACGTGCTGCTGCAGGTGCTCGACGACGGCCGCCTCACCGACGGCCAGGGACGCACCGTGGACTTCACGAACACGATCATCGTGATGACCAGCAACATCGGCAGCCACGCGATCATCGAGATGAGCCAGAAGGGCGAGAGCGACGAGATGATCGAGGCGCACGTCACCGGCGTGCTCAAGAAGCACATGCGCCCCGAGCTGCTCAACCGCATCGACGAGCGGGTCATCTTCCACCAGCTCACGCGCAAGGACCTGGGCGGGATCGTCGAGATCCAGCTCGCCAACCTGCGCCGCCGCCTGGAGGAGCGCAAGCTGACGCTGACGCTCACCCCCGCCGCCGTCGAGGCGCTCGCGGAGGAGGGATTCGACCCGCAGTTCGGCGCGCGGCCGCTCAAGCGCGTGATCCAGCAGCGGCTGGAGAACCCGCTGGCGACGCGGATCCTGGAGGGCGCGTACCCGCCGGGCAGCGCGATCACCGTGGACTACAGGGGCAAGTCCTTCGTGATGTCCTGAGCGCAAGCGCGGAAAATATGCCGGGCATGCCCGGCATATTTTCCGCCGACCGTCACTCGACGGTGACGCTCTTGGCCAGGTTGCGCGGCTTGTCGACGTCCTTGCCGCGCATCACCGCCGCGTGGTACGCGAGGAGCTGCAGCGGCACGACCGTGACCAGCGGCTGCAGCATCTCGGTGACGTCGGGGACGTAGAAGACGTCCTCGGCCATGCTGCGGATGTGCTCGTCGCCCTCGGTCGCGACCGCGATGACGTGGCCGCCGCGGCTGCGGACCTCCTGGATGTTCGAGAGCACCTTCTCGTACTGGCTGTTGCGCGTGGCGACGAAGACGCAGGGCATCCCGTCGTCGATGAGCGCGATCGGGCCGTGCTTCATCTCCGCCGAGGGCATGCCCTCCGCGTGGATGTAGCTGATCTCCTTGAGCTTCAGAGCGCCCTCGAGCGCGACGGGGTAGTTCACGCCGCGGCCCAGGAAGAGCCAGTTCTCGCGCTCGATGTACTTCTCCGTCGCGCGGCGGATGTGCTCGCTCTGCTGGAGGATGCGCTCGATGTGCGCGGGGACCGCCTCGAGCTCGCGCAGCACGCCGCCGACGAACTCCTGGCTGAGGAAGCGGCGCCGGCCGATGTACAGCGAGAGCATCGCGGCGACCATCACCTGGCCGACGAAGGCCTTGGTGCTGGCGACGCCGATCTCGGGGCCCACGCGGAGGTAGATGCCCGCGTCCGTCTCGCGCGCGATCGAGCTGCCGACGACGTTGATGATGCCCAGCGCGAGCGCGCCGCGCGACTTCGCCTCCTGCAGCGCCGCGAGCGTGTCCGCGGTCTCGCCGCTCTGGCTGACGGCGACGACGACGCTGCCCTCGGTGACGATCGGGTTGCGGTAGCGGAACTCGCTGGCGAAGTCCCACTCCGACGGGATCTTGGCGAGCTCCTCCATGAGGTAGCTGCCGATCATGCCCGCGTGCAGCGCGGTGCCCTGGCCGATGAAGGTGACCCGGCGCGCGGCCGCGAGCGCGCGCGCGTGCTCGCCGATGCCGCCGAGCACGATCTGCCCGGCGCGGTGGTCCACGCGGCCCTGGAGCGTGCGCGTGAGCGCCGCGTGCTGCTCGTGGATCTCCTTGAGCATGAAGTGCTCGAAGCCGCCGAGCTCGATCTCGCTCAGGTCGACCTCGAGCGCGCGGATCTTCGCGTCGACGGTGACGTTGTCGATGGTGCTCGTGCGGAAGCTCTCGCGGGTGAGCTTCGCGACGGTGTAGTCCTCGAGCGTGAAGGCCTGGTTGGTGTGCGCGACGATCGCGCTCTGGTCGCTGGCGACGACGTACTCGTCCGCGCCGACGCCGACCATCAGCGGGCTGCCCTTGCGCGCGACGACGAGCACGCCGGGCTCCTTCTCGCTGACGCACGCGATCGCGTACGCGCCGGTGACCTCGCGCAGCGCGGCCTGGACCGCGTGCTCGAGGTCGCCCTGGTAGAGCTCGCCGATCAGGTGGACGAGCACCTCGGTGTCGGTCTCGCTGCCGAAGACGTGCCCCTTCTCGGTGAGGTACTTCTTGAGCGAGGCGTAGTTCTCGATGATGCCGTTGTGGACGAGCGCGATGCCGTGGCCCTTGACGGGGTCGTCGCAGTGCGGGTGCGCGTTCGCCTCGGTGACGCCGCCGTGGGTCGCCCAGCGGGTGTGCGTGATGCCGACCGTGCCGTCGAAGCCGCGGCGGTTCTCCACCAGCTCCTCGAGCACGCGGACGCGGCCGACGCTGCGGGCGATCTGGAGCTTGCCCTGGCCGTCGATGACGGCGATGCCGGCCGAGTCGTAGCCGCGGTACTCCAGGCGCTTGAGGCCCTCGAGCAGGAGGGTGGCGGCGGGCTTCTTGCCGATGTAGGCGACGATTCCACACATGGGTCGGGACTCCGAAGGGGGGCGGCGGACGGTGCGAGGCCGGGCGAGGCTTGCCCTGAACGGGCGCGGGGGGCGCCGTGTTCAGGAGGATCGGCTATTGTCGCCCGGAAAGCCAACGAAGGATGGGATTCTCGTCCGCGAATTGGCAGCGGATCCTTCCACGATCTCGGCAGAAATCTCCGATTCTGAGGCCCAGGAATGGCTGAATCGCGCCCGAATCCCGCAGAAGACCACGGCTCGCCACCCCGACCGCCCGGCCCGGAGGCAGGCAAGGTGCTGCAGCGCGCCTGGGCCCGGCAGGTCTCGAAGACGCTCACTCCGGGGGAGATTTCCACTGCGAGCGAGGCCATCTGCGCCCATCTTGCGGGCATCTGCGCCGATCTTGCCGCAGGCAAGCCTGACCCCTGCCTCATGGTCTATGTGCCGATCCGTGGCGAAATCGACCCGATCCTGCTGGCATCGTGGGCGTTCCGGTCGGGTTGGCGGGTCTGCGTCGGGTACGGCCGCGACCGCGAGGACCCCCTCCAGCCGGTGACGATCTCCCCCGCCTTCATCGAGGGGGGCGTCTGGCAGGTCGACGGTCCCGCCGCGACGGTCGACGCCTGGGGGATGGCAGTTCCCCGCGACCACGTCCCGGTCCGGCCGGCGTCGCTCACCGCGGTCGTCGTCCCAGGACTCGCCTTCGACGAGCGCTGCCATCGGCTCGGCCGCGGAGCCGGCGTCTACGACCGCTTCCTCGCCGAGCTCGACCCGCGAACGCGCCGGCTGGGCGTCGCGCCCGAGGCGCGGATCGCGCCCGCGCTGGCGACCGATCCCCACGACATCCCCATGCATGCGGTCGCGACCGAGCGGCGAGTGATTTTCCTCCCGCCGGATATGGCACAATGCCGATGAAGGCAGTTCGCGCGGCATCGGACGCCGCGCCCGCACACTCCAAGATTTTGCGAGGTCAAGGATGACCGCTTCGACTCCGTCGTCTCGTCCCGTCACCGGCCGCACCAGCATCCCGACGCCCCAGGGGTCCAGCCGCGCCGCCGCGCATCGCGCGCGTGGCATGCGCTCGCTCTTCATCGCGGTCGCCGCGCTCGGACTCGGAGGCGCCGCGGCGGGCTGGTACCTCACGCACAAGAGCGAGCAGGCCGAGGCGCCCGGCGCCACCGCCGGCGCGAAGATCCAGGATCCGCTGCTGAAGGACGGCGCGCCCGGCATCTCCGGCGCCGCATCCGACGGCGCGGGCACGACGCCCGTCGCCGGCGCGACGCCCGCCGCGGGCACGCCCGCCGCCCCCGCCACCACGCCCACCGGCGTGAACTCCGCGACGACGAAGCCCGAGGGCGGCCTCGGCTCGCCCGCGCTCACCGGCACCACCACCGCCAACGACGGCGCGCTGCGCGTGAAGCAGGCGACCGCGATGATCGAGAGCGATCCCGTCCGCGCGCGCGCGGAGCTCACGCAGCTCCTCGACGGCGGCACGCTGAGCGCCTTCGACCGCCAGGCGGCGTATGCGGGCATCAACCGCCTCGCGGAGAAGCTCTTCTTCTCGCCCAAGATCGTCCCCGGCGACAGCGTCTCGCAGAGCTACGTGGTCAAGCGCGGCGACAGCCTCGCGAAGATCGCGCGCGCCGAGAAGCTCGCCATCGACTGGCGCTTCGTGCAGCGCATCAACGGCCTCGCGAGCGAGCGCGCGCTGCACCCGGACATGCCGCTGAAGCTGGCGCACGGCCCCTTCGACGCCGAGGTCATCAAGAGCGAGTTCCGCTTCAACGTCTACGCGGGCGCCGGCGCCGAGCGCGTCATGGTCGCCTCCTTCCCCTGCGGCCTGGGCACCAACGACTCGACGCCGCTGGGCGTCTTCAAGGTGCGCACCGGCAGCAAGCTGGTGAACCCGGAATGGCGCAACCCGCGCACCGGCGAGCACTACGCGGCCAACGACCCGAAGAATCCGATCGGCGAGCGCTGGATCGGCCTGCAGGGCACGACCGCGGAGACGGCGAAGTTCACCGGCTACGGCATCCACGGCACGACCGAGCCCGAGTCGATCGGCAGGCAGATGTCGATGGGCTGCGTGCGCCTGGGCGACGCCGAGGTGCAGGTGGTCTACGAGCTCATCGGCGAGTCGAGCACGATCACCATCAAGCCCTGACCCACGACGCGGAAAATATGCCGGGCATGCCCGGCATATTTTCCATCGGTCACTCGATGGGGCCCCAGTTGGCGAGCAGCACGCCCAGGTCGGCGCCGTTGACGATGCCGTCGTGGTTGAAGTCGCCCAGCG
This sequence comes from Phycisphaerales bacterium, assembly GCA_046350355.1. Taxonomy (GTDB): domain Bacteria; phylum Planctomycetota; class Phycisphaerae; order Phycisphaerales; family SM1A02; genus UBA966. The sequence goes on from JAXMAN010000001.1 coordinate 92,415, forward strand.
GCGAGTTCGGCGCGCCCCACAGCGAGAGCAGGTAGCCCAGGTCGGCGCCGTTGACGACGCCGTCGAGGTTGAAGTCCCCGCGATCGAACTGGCATTCGTCCGGGATGCCGCCGCCGTCCTTGTCGCTGCTGAAGCCGCTGGCGATGTCGCAGTTGTCGGGGATCCCGTTGCCGTTGCAGTCGCGCGCGGTCCCGTTGAGCAGCTCGATGAGGTCCGGGGTGCCGTCGCCGTCGCAGTCGGGGCCGCACTCGTCGGGGACGCCATCGGCGTTGAGGTCGGTGCTGGTCCCCGCGAGCAGGTCGCACGCGTCCAGGATGCCGTTGTGGTTGCAGTCGAGCGAGGAATCCTGCGCGATCTCGCACTGGTCGGCGAGCCCGTCGCCGTCGCAGTCCACGGGCGCCGCGCCGTAGCTGAGCTGCACCTGCGCGTAGGAGCCGGTGCACTGCGTCCCGCTCACCAGCGGCGACGGATCCAGTCGCACCTCGACCGATCCGCCCGCGAGCAGCGAGTTCCACTGCGAGGCGGGGATCGTCACGACGACGCTGTCGGGCACCGCGGGGCAGTCGCTGCCGGTGTCGCCCCAGAGCGTCGCCACCGGGACGCCGCCGACGCGCATGGTCACGAACTCCGCCGCGAGGTTCAGGTCGGTGACCGCGCGCACCAGGACGGAGACCGAGGTCGCCGCCGGCGGCAGTCCCGTGGGCGTGAAGACGCCGGAGAAGCCGAAGCCGAAGGGCGCCATCTGGCCGGAGTCGCGCACGACGGTCGCGCCGTCGCACTCGTCGGGACGGCCGTTGGCGTTGCAGTCGACCGAGCCACCCTGCGCGATGTCCTGCGCGTCCGCGACGCCGTTGTTGTTGCAGTCCACGAAGAGGTCGGTCTGGCGCACGCCCACGGTGAAGGCGTTGCCGCACGCGACCGTCGCGTAGACGCCGTTGGGGACGGCCGTCTGGCCGGAGCCGTTGCTGCCCCAGGCGACCACCGTGCCATCGGGGCGGATCGCCGCGCCGTGCGCGGAGCCCGCGGCGATCGCGACATAGGAGCCCGCGGGCACATCGCACTGCCCCGAGGCGTTGCTGCCCCACGCCGCGAGCGTCCCGTCCGTGCGCAGCGCGATGCAGTGGCTCGTGCCCAGCGCGATCTTCGTGAAGGTCCCGCCGGGCGGTGTGGATTCGCCGCTGCCGTTGGAGCCCCAGCAGATCACCGCGCCGTCGCTGCGGATCGCCGCGCTGTGGTTGCCGCCCGCGTCGATCTCGACGAAGGTGCCCGCGGGCGAGACGCACTGCCCCTCGGTCCCGCGTCCCCAGCAGGCGACCGCGCCGCTGGTGCGCAGCGCGACGGTGTGCGCGGCGCCCGCCTCGATGCGCGTGAAGGGACCCGCGGGCGCGGCGCACTGGCCCTCGGTGTTGCTGCCCCAGCAGAGCGCCTCGCCGCTGGCCAGGATGCCGACGCTGTGCGAGTCGCCCGCGCCGATGCGCACGAAGCTCCCCGCGGGCGGCGTCGCCTGCCCGAGGTTGTTGCGCCCGATGCCCGAGACCGCGCCCGCGCCGTCGAGGGCGATCGCGTGCAGCGAGCCCGTCGCGACCGCGACCGCGCCGCCGGTGGCGGCATTGCACTGCGCCTGCTCGTTCGAGCCCCAGCAGACCAGCTTGTCCGTGCCGGTGGCGATGCCGGCGATGTGCGAAGTCCCCACCGCGAAGGCGCGCAGCGGCGTCGCGGGAACCGCGGCGACCGACGCCGGGGGCGTCCCCCACAGCGCGAGCGTGCCATCCGCGCGCAGCGCGGCGCTGAAGCCGCTGCCCGCGCCGACCGCGATGAAGCTGCCCGCGGGCGCGTTGCACTGGCCCGAGCCGTTGCTGCCCCAGCACGCGATCGTGCCGTCGCTGCGCAGGCCCACCGAGTGCGCGTCCGAGAGCGCCGCGCGCGTGAAGCTGCCCGACGGCGGCGTCGACTGGCCGAAGCTGTCGAGTCCCCAGCAGACGACCGCGCCGTCGTTGCGGATCGCGGCGTTGTGGAAGGCGCCCGCGTAGACGCCGACATAGGTGCCCGTGGTGGGCACGGTGACCTGCCCGAAGCTGTTGGAGCCCCACGCGGCCAGCGTGCCGTTGGTGCGCAGCGCGACCGAGTGCTGCGTGCCCGCGCCGACCATCGAGTAGGTGCCCGAGGGGACGTTGAGCTGCCCCGAGGTGTTCAGCCCCCACGCGACCACGCTGCCGTTGGAGCGCAGGCCGATGGAGTGGTTGCCGCCGCCGGCGACCTGCGTGAAGGTGCCCGTGGGCGTCACGCATTCGCCGAAGGAGCTGCGGCCGAAGGCGATCGCGGTGCCGTCGCCGCGCACGGCGACGGTGTGGTTCGAGCCGCAGGCGATCTGCGCGATCGCATCGCGGCGGAAGCCCTCGTCGAAGCGCATCGAGCCCCAGCCGACGACGTCCGTCACCGACTGCGCTGCACAGACGGTCGCGGGCGCCAGCAGCGCGACCAGGCCAAGGCACGGAAGCTTCATGCGGGCAAGGGTAATGCGCGCCCCACGGAATTCCGCAAACGCCCGGGCAGTTCCGCGCGCGATCCGCGCATCGGTGACGCGCGCGTGCACGCGCAGCCACGCGCGGGAGCGGGAAGCGAGGTTCTCGGCCCTTCGGGCGCGCGGGCCCCTCAGGCGCGCGGCCGCTCGACCGCGCACAGCGCCATCAGCCGCTCGCACGCGAGCTGCGTGCGCTTCACGCACTCGGGATCGACGAGCTCGTCGCCCGCGAAGGCCGCCGCCGTCGCGACGGGGAAGACCGGCACGATCAGGCAGCGGAAGTCGAGCATGAGGCTCGAGGCGATCCCCATCGGCGCCATGCAGCTCGTGAGGCTGCCGCTCGCGGCGAGCAGCGCGACGACCTTGTCGTTCCACGCGCGCCCGCCGAGCTCGAGGCACGCCTTCGCGACCGCGCTCGCGTCGTAGTTGTAGATGCCGGTGGCGAGCACGACCGCGTCCGCCTGCGCGATCGCGGCGCGCAGCGCGCCGGTCGCCTCGTGCGCGTGCGCGCTGTCGCCGTCCATGTAGGGCAGCGGCAGCGAGCGGCAGTCGAGCCAGTCGGTGCGCGCGCCCAGGCGTCCGAGCACGCCGCGCGCGTGCGCCGCGAGCGCGCGGCTGCGCGAATGCGGATGCAGGCTGGTGGAGAGGAGGAGCACGCGGGGCGCGTGCGCGGGGGACGCGGCGGCGGCGTTCGCGCCCGCAGGCGCGTGCGGCATCGGCGGGGAGCTCATGGCTCCTCGTCCTCGCCGAGGTCCCCGTCGCCGGATGCACCCGGCGCGCCCGCGACGCGCGCGTGCGGGCTGCTCCAGTCGGTGCGCGGGCGCCGCGCGAGCGTGGCGGCCAGCTCGATCGCCGCCTTCATGCTGCCGGGGCTGGCGCGGTTCTGGCCCGCGATGTCGAAGGCCGTCCCGTGGTCCGGGCTGGTGCGCACGATCGGCAGGCCGACGGTCACGTTGACCGCCTTGTCCCAGCCGAGCAGCTTCACCGGGATGAGCCCCTGGTCGTGGTACATCGCGACGACCAGGTCCCACTCCCCCGCCGCGGCGGCGATGAAGACCGTGTCGCCCGGGAAGGGGCCGTGCGCGTCGATGCCGATGCGCCGCGCGGCGTCGACGGCGGGACGGATGAGGCGCTCCTCCTCGTCGCCGAAGAGCCCGCGCTCGCCCGCGTGCGGGTTCAGCCCGCAGACGGCGATGCGCGGCTTCTCGATGCCAAGCTGCAGGCAGAACTGGTGGCCGAGGTCGATCGGGTCGTAGACGCGGCCGATGGTGAGCACGTTGCGCACGTCCATCAGCGGCAGGTGCGCGGTCGCGAGCGCCACGCGCAGGCGCGGCGAGGAGAACATCATCGCGTGCCGCTTCGCCTTGGTGCGGAAGGCGAAGAGCTCGGTGTGCCCGGGCCACTTGAAGCCCGCCAGGTTCCAGCTCTCCTTGCTGATGGGCCCGGTGACGACCGCGTCGATGCGGCGCGGCTCGCCGGCGGGGCGCATCGCGTCGGTGATCGCGTCCTCGACGAAGTTCTTCGAGAGCAGCCCGCCGAAGCGCGTCGGTCCGGGGCGCGTGTGGTCGAGCAGCCCCTCCCCCGAGTAGTCGAGCACCAGCGGCTGCAGCACGGAGCCGCGCTGCGCGCGCTCGCTCGCGGCGTCGACGCGGAACCAGTCGAGCGTCGTGCGCGCGCGGTCGGCGGCCTCGTGCAGCACCTCGTTGCGGCCGTAGACGACGAAGTCGGCCAGGCGGCGGATCGCGGGGTCCGCCAGCGCCTTCACCACCACCTCGGGGCCGATCCCCAGCGGATCGCCCATCGTGATCCCGATGGTCGGTCGCTCAGTGCTTGCCATTGGGGTCGATGATCCAGAGCCAGTCGTCGAAGAGGAACTCGAAGCGCGCGGCCAGGAGCGCGATGCGCCCCATCACCGTGAAGGCGAAGCTCGCGCCGAAGGTGACCATCAGGTACCAGACGCCCACGCGCGCGGTGCGGCCCAGCGCGCCGCGGTGCTCCAGCGAGAAGAAGAAGTAGACGAGCACCGCGAGCACGCCCACCAGCACGATCATCGCGCCCAGCGAGGAGCCGACGGCGTCGGCGACCGGCAGGCTCGCCCCCGCGGCGTTCTGCGTGACGATGACCGGGCTGAACATGGTCGCCACCTGCGCCAGCAGGTCGGACTCGGTGAACTGCACGAACTTCAGCCCCGCGAAGGTGCCGACGATGAACCCCAGCGGGAGGGTGCCCAGCTTCGAGGTCTTCTCGAAGAGGCGGCACAGCAGCAGCACGCTCAGCGCCAGCGGGATGAGCGCGACCGCGCTGTGCCAGTCGTAGGACTCCTGCTCGAACCCCGGCGCGAGGAAGGCGCGCGTGAGCTGCGGCAGCAGCGGCCCGATCAGCTTCGGCACCAGCGTGTCCCAGAAGGCGACGACCATCGCGTACGCCGCGCCCACGCCGACGACGACCGACTCCGTGAACTTGTACGCCGGGTTGTCCTTGACCAGGAAGCTGAGCGAGGCGAGCGTGAAGAACGCCGCGCACCAGATGCCCAGCGTGCGCGGCCAGTTCAGTGCGATCTCGCCGCCGCCCGCGGCCTGCTGCTGCGCCCACTCGCGCGCGGTCGCCTCGTTCTGCGTCGTCCACTCGATCTGCGCGGGCTCGCCCGGCTTCGCGGCGGTCCAGCCGCCCTCGCCCTTCACGAAGCGGTGGTGCTCCGGGCTGGAGTAGGCGAGGCCGAAGCCGTGGGTCCGCACCGCTGCCCCGCCGCCCTCGCCCGGCTCGATGCTGCTGCCCACGAAGGCGCGCACGGCCAGCAGAACCGCGATCGCGGCGAGCACGATCCACCAGGCGGCGCGCTGGCGGCCCGCGGCCTCGGCGGCGAAGGTCTCGCTCATGCCGTGGCCCCCCCGGCACGCGCGCGGCGGCCCACGAAGTAGACGACGTTGCCCACGATGATCAGCAGCACCATGAGCACGTGCGCGCCCAGCTGCGGGGCCATGCGGCGCTTGGCCTCCTCGAACTTCGCCGGCGTCGGCGCGCCGTCGCTCGCCTTGGCGATCGACTCGTTCACCATCGCCTCGTACTCCGCGGCGCCCTTGATCGCGCCGAGGTAGCCCGTCGCCTGGCCCGGGTAGTAGGGCAGGATCTGCGGCGTCTGCACGCCGGTCGTGCCGGCGATGAACTTGAGCGGGCGCGCGTCGGTGAGGGTCTTGCTCACGGAGAACTGCACCCACTCCTTCGCGCCGGGGTAGCCCGCGCTGACGGAGACGAGCACGTCGAAGTCGCCCAGCCGCGTGACCCCCTGCATCATCGGGAGCTTGGAGGTGGGCGTGCCGCGCGTGTCGAGCGGGAAGGCCTTGAGCAGGTCGGTGTTCGCCTGCGTCATCACGCCCTCGTTGCCGGCCTGGTAGCCCAGGTCGCAGTAGTTCTCGCCGTATCGGTACTTCGGGTTGTCGCCGAGCACGCGCTCGAAGGTCGTGGTGATCAGCGGCGCGCCGCCCGGCCAGAGCGAGGCGCCGTAGATGCGGTGCCCGCGCTGCATGCAGTGCAGGATGATCGAGGTCGACATCGGCTGCAGCTCGCCGGCGGAGGCGGGGTCGTAGTCGAAGAAGACGGCGATGCGCGAGCCCGGCGGGAGGTCCTCGATCGCGCGGAAGGCGCTGCGCGCGGGGGCGGTCGCGCCCACCGGCAGCGAGCCGCCGATGAGGTTCACCAGCAGGATCGGACCCGCGATCGCGATCGCCATCGCCAGGTAGATGAAGCGCCGGTCGAGCCCGTCGAGCCACGCGCACAGGCGCGCGAGCGCGCCCGCGGTGACCTGGGGGGAGCTGTCGTCGTGGTACTCCATGCGCGCCTCAGTCCCCGCTCCCCAGGTAGCTGCGGTCGAGTCCGACGAGGATCTTCAGGCTCGTCGCCGCGACGCCGATGGCGATGCCGATGACCATCGCGCGCGTGCCCGCGTTGGCGAAGGTGGACATGATGATCTCGCTCAGGCGCTCGATGCGCATCCAGGCGAGCCAGGGGTTGTCCTCGGGGATGAGCTGCGTGAGCCAGAAGCCCGCGTAGACGCGGCCCAGGAGCACGATGAACGCGGTGCCCAGCAGGAGCGCGGCCTCGACGTTCTTCGCGCGGAAGGCGCGGAAGGCGGCGCTCGCGACGTAGAAGGCCAGCAGCGCGAAGAGCGTGCTGGTGATCGGATTCTGCACGTAGTCGTAGGACCACGCGAAGGCGCCCAGGACGTTGTAGTCGCCGCTCATCGCGACGTCGGGGAACTTGTCCGCGGGGGGCGTGCCGACCTTGAGCAGTCCCACCACGAGCACGGTGAGGAAGGCCGCGATCGTCACCGCCGCGTAGCCCCAGCCCGCGGCGCGCGCGCTGATCTGCATGAGGTTCATCTTGAGCAGGCTCAGCCCGCCCAGCACGAAGGCGACCGCCGCGAGGACGTTGAACCAGTCGGTGCCGTACTCGCCCAGCGCCTGCATCGGGCGGATGAACGCGCTCACGAGCATCACGAGCCCGGCGACCGAGGCGATGGCCATCGCGATCCGGCGGTTCATCTCAGGCACCGCCTCCCATCGCGCCGCGGATCGAGTCCACCAGGTCGAGCAGCGCCTTCGAGTGCGTCACCGCCGCGAGCGTCCCGAGCGCGGCCGCCCCGAGCATCGCCGCCCACGCCAGCGCCTTCACGACGTCCTGTCCCAGCAGCGTGCCCATCTGGTCGGGCTCGCCGCTCAGGTACGCGGTGGCCGCGAAGAACTCCTCGCCGATGAGCGTGTAGTCGCACGCCGCGACGAAGAAGGGAAGCTGCGTCGTCTCGGCGGTGCCCGCGATTTGGATCGCGCCGATGGCGTTGCCGTTCTCGGCCAGCATCAGGCTCTCGCCGAAGAAGCAGCCGAAGTAGAAGCACGCCGCGGGACGGCGGCGCACCATGATGCCGCCCACGTGCGCGACGTACGCGAACTGCTCGTCGCTCACGTAGTAGACGCGGTCGGGGTTGAAGCTGTCCGAGCGGCCTGCGCCCATGTAGGCGGCCTGCACGGCCTCGCGCGCGCTCGTCATCACGAGCGAGCGGGCGGTGGGGACCTCGAGGTCGGCGTCGTATCCGGCGGCGACGGTCGCCACGCGCGAGAGCACGGTGATGCCCGCGACCGTCTGGATGTTGTCCATGTCCTGCAGGCCGGGGATGAAGAGCATCGGGCGGCCCATCTCGGTGGCGCGGCCGACGGCCTCCTCCACCGCGTCCAGGCCGGCGATGCGCCGCACGTGCACGCGGCCGCCGGAACGGGCCCACTGGATGCAGCCGAGCACCGCCGCCGCCACGACCATGAGGACGACGGCGAGGAGCCCCTTTCCCACGATGAAGAAGGGAGCCGGCGGCGCGCTGGTCGCGGCCGCCGCCTGGGCGAGCAGAAGCGAGGGGATGATCGCCATGCGTGACTCGTCGCCGCGCGGGATCGCGGCTGCGCAGTTGTACACGCGCGGTGGGCAGGATGGGCATGCGGCGCGCACGGGGAGCGTCGGCGCGCCGCGGGTAGAGTGCGCCCCCATGACCGCCGCCACCGCCGCCGCGATCCTCCTGGGCATCGCTCCCCCCGATGCCGCCGCACCTGCCGCGAACGGATCCGCGCCCGTGCAGGGCACGGCCGCGACGACGCCCGCGCCCGCGAGCGGCGCGCCCGCCGACGGCGCAGGCGCGACCGGCGCGAACGCCGGCACCGCCGCCCCGACCGCCGACATGGCTCCGACGGCGGGCAAGAACCCGGACAGCTGGCGCTTCGAGATCGCGCCCTACCTCTGGTTCCCCGGCGCCTCCGGCACCATCGGCGCGGGACCGCTCAAGTTCAACGTCAACCGCACCGTCGGCGACACCTTCGAGGCGATCGACGAGCTGCAGTTCGGCCTCTGCCTCCACGCCGAGGCGGCCAAGGGCGACCTCAGCCTGATCTTCGACGGCCTCTACCTGGACTTCGAGAACTCCAAGCGCGGTCCCGGCGGCGGCAAGATCACCGGCGAGAGCACGCAGGGCATCTTCGAGTTCGCGGGCGCCTGGCGCCTCTACGGCGAGGTGCGGACGGACACCGGTCCGGCGATCGAGATCGAGGCGCTCGCGGGCGCCCGCCTCTGGACCCTCGACAACACGATCACGCTGCACGCGGTTCCCGCGCAGGCCAACTCGAGCGACACCTGGGTCGACGGCTTCGGCGGCTTCCGCACCGTGATTTCCACGGGTTCGCCGCTGCTCTTCTACGGCCGCTTCGACTGCGGCGCGGGCGGCTCGGAGTTCACCTGGAACGCGATCGTCGCCGCCGAGTGGCGCCTGGCCAACTGGATCGGCCTGGACATCGGCTGGCGCTGGCTCTCGGTGGACCGCCAGCCCAACTCGACGGACGAGTTCGACATCGTGATGTCGGGCCCGTTCTTCGCGGCGCGCATGAACTTCTGAGCGCGCGCGGGCGCGCGGCGCCCGAGATGCGTCGAGCCGCTCAGTCCTCGATCAGCTCCACGTTCGCGCGCGGGACGGTGACGGTGCGGCCGTCGGCGAGCGCGACGTCCAGCACGCGCGCCTTGCTGCCGCTGCCCAGCACCGCCGGCTGCTCCGGGAGCGCCGCCACGGTGCCGAGGAGCCCGAAGTACGGATCGCGGATCACGCGCACCGGCGTGCCGATCTCCAGCACGCCCGCGACCGCGCCGCCGCCGGTGCCGCCCGCGGGGGCCGCGCCATCCTCCAGCGGGATCACGATCTCGGGACGCATCACGCCCGCGCGGATCTGCGTCGCGCCGTTGACGCTGGCCATGCGCCCCGCGTGGCGCTGCAGCAGCGCGAAGGTGCGGTCGGCCATCGCGATGTCGCCGAAGCCCTCGGTCACGATCAGCGTGATTCCAAGCTTCTCGCTGCCGGTCACGGCGACGCCGATGTCGTGGCCGAGGATGTCGCGCAGGTCCTGGTCGTCGATGCCGCCGGAGACGATCGCCGCGGCGCCGACCTCGCGCGCGCGCGCCACCGCCGCCGCGGTCATGCGCGCGCCGCCGACGACGATGCGCCCCTTCGCCTGCGGGTGGACATGGTGCGCGTCCAGCGGCTCGTCCGCGCGGGCGCTCGCGATGAGCAGCTCGCCGTGCGTCTCGCCGCCGACGCCGAAGATCCCCTGGATGAGCGCGACGGTGTTCTGCACGACCACGCCCTCGTCCTGCAGCAGCTCGACGACGTCGCCTGCGATGTACGCGCTCACGGCGACGGGCAGCTTCGGGCCGCGCACGATCACCATGCCGGTGGAGTCGCTCACGCTCTCGATCGTGCCCGCGGCGCTCGAGCGCAGCTCCGTCTTCATCATGCCGAAGATGCCCTTGGAGCGCGCGATCACCTCGTCCTTCGCGACCGCCTCCCCCACGCGCTTGAGCATGAGGCCGGGCAGCTCCTTCGGCGGCGTGCCCAGCAGGTTCGCGGCGCGGATCGGGAAGACATCCCCCTCCATGAAGGTCTGCGCGACCACGGCGTCCGCGCCCACGCGGTCGCCGACCTTCACGACGACGTCGCCCGCGATGGGCAGCAGCCGCCGCGCGCGGTAGGTGGTCCGAGCGCTCACCTGCAGTCCGGGGGTGTAGGCCTTGGCCATGGGTGGCACGGTAGGCCAAAGCGCCGGGATCCGGAGCGGCCTGCAAGCGCACGGCGGCGTGTGTTATTGGTCATTCCGCAAGTTCCTGAATTGTTGAGTCCGAGACCTTGCCGTGTTTCTGGCCCGTGCCACTCTTCCCGCTGCGTTGCCGTCGATTCGTTCCGGCGACCGCGAAGCGGGCGGGTGCTGTTCCAGTCCGCTACCTGGAGGAAAAGGAAAAGGATCGTCGCCGCATGCGCACTCCGACGCACGCGCGGCGGGCCGCCTCGCCTCCCCCTCGCGCCGAGCCGACGGCGCGGTCCACGCCTCGTCCGTTCCCCCGTGTCCACCCCGCGACTGCCCCGCCCGTTCGTTGGCGGGGCGGTCGCTCTTTTGCCCGCATGGGTTTGACATTGCAGGTTTCCGGGCTACGGTGAAACCGTCCCGCGGCCCCTTTCCGCGGGACATGCCAATTCGGCGCCTCGCCTGCTCTTCCCTTTCGGAGCGTCCCCGATGGTCAACTCTCGTCTTCTGGTCCCGGCGATCGCCGCCGCGCTGTGCGCTGCTGCCGCGAACGCCGAGTTCATCAACGGCGCACCGCTCTCCGTGAGCGGCACCGCGGGCCCCGAGTTCGGCGGCACCACCTGGGGCACCTCCGCCGGACAGGGCGTGCACTCGCTCGGCGGCTCGAGCACCTACTGGGATGCGACCTTCGGCAATCCCGTGCTCCTGACCATCGGCGTGAGCTCGACGATCAACAACCAGTACTCCGCGACCTTCTACTTCGACTTCAGCGACTTCCAGCCGCAGGACTTCTCCGAGCTGACGATCGACATCATCGGCCTGAAGTCGGATGGGTCGCTCAACGGCATCGCCTCGTCGCTGGGCGTCGCGACCACCGATGGCAACGCGATCCACTGGACCGGCGCCGGCGACGACGTCAGCGAGGGCGGCCTCCTCTGGATCACCGTGAGCCAGGTCCCCGCGCCGGGCGCGCTCGCGCTGCTGGGCGTCGCGGGCCTGATGGGCTCGCGCCGCCGCCGCGTCGCTCACTCGTAGACGCGCAGCGCCTGCAGCCAACGCGCGATCGTGGCGCGCCGGTCGGCCTCGGCCTCCGGCACGGAGATCGGCCGTCCGCGCGCATCGAGCACCAGCCCGACCGTCCCGCCGCGCACCGTGCGCGTGACCGGCTTGCCGGGACCCGCGCCCATGTCGAAGCCGCGCTCGGGGACGACCTCCATCTCGCAGCGCTCCTCGTGCCCCAGCGGGACGAGCTTCATCTCGCCGCAGGCGAGCGCCCCCTGCTCGCTGCGCGCGCCGCGCAGCGTGTAGCGGAAGCAGGGCTTGCCGGGACGCGACTCGCCCTTGGGAGCGACGCAGGTGCCCAGGTAGATCAGGCAGTCCTTCTCGAAGACCTCCATCGCGGCCTCGGGGTGCACCGACGCGAGCACGCCCAGGTGCGGCATCATGAAGATGCTGTCCTTGGCGAGCTCCGTGAATCCCTCGGGCTCGAAGCTGTCGACGAGCATCAGCGCCGTCTGCTCCATGCGCGGCGCGTGACTGAGCACGCCGCCGCTGGCGACGAGCAGGTCGAGCTTCATGTTGTCGACGATCGTCGAGCCCGACTGCGCCTGGCTGAAGGCGTCGCCGACGGTGCGCTGCTGCTGCACGCCCTTGAGCGTCGTCGCGAACTCCTTGTGCTGCTGGTAGCTCAGGCGCAGCGCCTCGCGCGCGACCGCCTGCTCGAAGACCAGCGCCTCCAGCGTCTGCGGGATCGTGGTCGGGCGGATCATCTTGTTCTTGACGCGGTTGCGCAGCTCGCGCTCGTCCATGGGCAGGTGCACCCAGCGCAGGATGCGCGGCATCGTCGCCTCCGCGCAGACGTTGCTGATGCTGTAGCTCATGCCCAGGTTGGCGCTCACCGTGCGGTTGAAGACGCCGCCGAAGACGCTGAAGACGTCGGTGGTCGCGCCGCCGATGTCGACGCCCACGGCGTTGATGCCGCGCCGGCTGGCGATGGTCCGCAGGATGTCGCCCACCGCGCCGGGGGTCGGCATGATCGGCGCGTCCGCCCACGAGATGAGCTTGTCGTAGCCGGGCGCGTGCGCCATCACGTGCTCGAGGAAGACGTCGTGGATGCGGTCGCGCGCGGGGCCGAGGTTCTCCGACTCCAGCGTCGGGCGCAGGTTCGGCACGACGCTGAGGTCGAAGCCCTTCGCGAAGACGCGCTCCACCGCGGGGGCGGCGTTGCGGTTGCCGGCGAAGATGATCGGCATGCGGTACTCGCCGCCGAAGCGCGGGCGCGGCTTCGCGGGCGCGATGAGCTCGGCGAGCTCGACGACCTTCTTCTCGTCGCCGCCGTCGGTGCCGCCGGAGAGGAGCACCATGTCGGGGCGCAGCTCGCGGATGCGCTGGATCTGCTCGTGCGGGCGGCGGTTGTCGTTGGCCGCGATCGTGTCCATGACGATCGCGCCCGCGCCCAGCGCCGCGCGCTTGGCGCTCTCGGCGGTCATCTGGCGCACGACGCCGGCGACCATCATCTGCAGGCCGCCGCCGGCGCTGCTGGTGCTGATGTAGATGTCGCAGCCCTGCGGATCGGCGGGATTCGTGCGGCGGATGATCGTGCCGTCGTCGGCGATGAGCCGGCGTCCGCTGAGCTCCTGCAGCTCGGTCACCGCGTTGGCGACGCCGAGCGTGACGTCGGCGAAGGGCTCCTCGACGGTGGTGGGCGCCTCGCCGCGGTGGGTCTGGCGGAAGTGGCCGTCGACCTCCTCGATCATGATCGCCTTGGTCGTCGTGCTGCCGCAGTCGGTGGCGACGACGATGCGGATGCGCTCCTTCGGCGGAGGCGTGCGGCCGGCGGGGGCGCTGTGGGAGGTGCTCATGGCGTGGAGGGCCCCGGCGGGGGCGCGTCGGTGGAGGGTACTTTCGGCTCCTCGCGCTGGAGTTCGCGCAGGATCCATTCGATGCTGCCGCGCCGCTGCAGGTACTCCGCGAGCGCCTGGTAGCGCAGCGGATCGAGCACCGCGGTGGCGAAGGGCTGCATGAAGTGCATCGTCTGCGCGCCGACGCCGTTGAGCGGTCGCAGGCTCTCGAGGAAGACGCCCGCGGGCATCGCCATGCCGCGGCGGCGGATCTCGGCGATGAGCGGATCGAGCGCGGCGCGCTGCGCAGTGGTGGGCTCGGCGGGGCCCGGCGGCTCGACCGCGAAGGCGTGGCGCAGCGCGGCGCGCCAGCCGCGCGGGCGGGCGGGGGTGGCGTCGGGGGTGGGCGCGGAGTCGTTCATGCAGCGCGCCCCGCGGGCAGGTGCGCGCGCAGCCACTCGCCGCGCGCGGGCGAATCCAGCAGCACCGTCGCGCCGCGCGGACGGCGGCCGTGGCCCGTCACGAGGAAGGCCGCATCGCCGGAGGGATCGAGCGCAACGCGGCGCACCTCGCTCCAGGCGACGCGCCGCGTGCGCAGCGTGCCGTGGATCGCGAGCGACTGCGCGTCCGCTTGGTAGCGCACGGGCAGGTACGCGTCGATGGTGGCGAGCACGAAGGCGACGAGCGCGAGCGCGCCCCAGAGCCAGTCGCCCGCGGCGACCGCGACGGCGGCGGCCAGCAGCAGCGCGCTGCACGCCGCGAAGATCGCGCGGGCGGGACGCGCGCGCCAGGCGGCGGCGGCCCACTGCGGCGCGAGCGGCGACGCGGGCGCGGAAGGCGTCGCGTCCGTCAGCGCGGCCGCCGACGCGGGCGCGGCAGACGCGTCCGCGCTCGCGGCGACCGCTGCACTGGTGGAGGAACCGCTCACGATGCGCAAGGTTACGGGGGCGTGCACGCCGCCACCCGCGCGCGGCGTGCGGGATGTGCGGGCGGATCGCGGACGCGCGGCGATCGACCGCGCCGCGGCCCGCGAGGCGGCGCTTGCGTCGCGCGCGGGGGCATCGCACACTCCCCGCAATGCCCGCTCCCCTGCCCGCGGTCTCGCTCTCCTGGCGTGGCGACCTTCCCTGGTCGCCCGAACGCGACGCGGCGTGGGGCTGGGCGCAGCCGACGCGCGCGCTCTGCGAGGAGCGCTTCCTGCGCGCGCACGGCTTCGCCGCGGCGGGAGCGACGGCTCCCGGACGCTGGACGGGCGAACCGATGCTCCGCCCCGACGCCGCCGCCTGGCGACGCGATCCGGCGCGCGCCGCGGGAGATGCGGACGAACCCCACGACTGGAGCGACGACGCCGGCACCGACGACGCGGACGCGCCGCCTCGGCGCTGGATCCTCGGCGAGATCGGCTTCGGCTCGGGCGCGCTGCTGCTGCATGCGTGGGCCGCGCTGCGCGCGCACGGCGCGCCGCAGGACCAGCTCGACTGGGTCGCGGTGACGCGCACGATTCCCGACGCGGGCACGCTGCGCCGCGCGGCGCTCGCGGATCCCGCGATGCTCGCGCTGCAGCCGCTCGTCGAGGAGCTCGCGGACGCCTGGCCCGAGCGCATTCCCGGCGTGCACCGCCGCGCGCTCGACGGCGGCCGCGTGCGCCTGACGCTGCTGGTGGGCGATGTCCACGAGCTGCTCGCGGGCGCGGCCTTCGTCGCCGACGCGTGGAACCTGCACGAGGAGGCCGGCGCCGAGCTGCTCGCGATGGTCGCGCAGCGCGCCGCGGAAGAGACGACCTTCGCCGCCAACGACGACGCGCTCGCGCGCGGCCTCAAGCGCATGGCCGCGGAATCGCTGCGCGCGGAGCAGTCGCGCGGACACCGACGCGTGCCCGCGCGCGGGCTGCCCGCGTGGTTCGCGATGCCCGAGCCCGTGCACGCGCGCACCGCCGTCGTGGTGGGCGCCGGGCTCGCGGGCGCGGCCGCGGCGCGCGCGCTCGCCGAACGCGGGCTGCGCGTGCATGTGCTCGACGCGCTCGGGCCCGCGCAGGGCGCCAGCAGCGCGCCGACCGCGGTGCTCGCGCCGCACATCGCGAGCTGGCAGAGCCCGCAGACGCGCATCGTCTCGCAGGCCTTCCTGCACGCGCGCGCGCTCATGCGACGCCTGCACGCGCCCGCCGCCGAGTGCGGGCTGCTGCAGCCGCTGCGCGTGGGCGAGGAATGGGGCCTGGAGCTCGCCATCGGCGAGTGGGGCTGGCCGCATGACCTGCTGCAGATCATCGACGCGGACGAGGCGACGGCGATCGCGGGCGTGCCGCTGGGGGCGCTTGCCTCCAGCAGCGCGCGCGCGCGTCCGCAGGAGCCGGCGTCCAGCGCGCCCGCGGGCGCGGAACCCACGCCGCAGGGCGCGGTCTTCACGCCGCTGGCGGGCACGACCGTCCCCGCCGCGACGGTCGAGGCGCTGCTCTCGCATCCGGGCATCACGGTGCACGCGCGCGTGCGCGTCGACACGCTGCGGCGCGCGGAGGGCGGATGGGCGCTCGGCGCCAGCGGCGACGGCGTGCCCGGCGTCCCGCGCGCGCTGCTGGCGTGCGCGCCGCTGGTGGTGCTCGCCACCGCGGGCGCATGGACGCCGCGGCTGGCGGACGAGCGCAGCTTCGGCATCGACCGCGCGGGCGCGCTCGCGGATGCGGCGCTGCCGGACGCGCCGCTGGACTGCGTGCGCGGACAGCTCTCCTTCTTCGGCTGCGAGGACCCGCACGCGGCGTCGGGCGAATGCGCCCCCGTGCCGCACGCGATCGTCTCGGGCAACGGCTTCGTCGCGCCCGGCGCGGTTGGGAGCGTCTGCGTCGGCGCCACCTACGAGCGCGGCGCGGAGCGCATCGAGACGACCACGCGCGACGACGCGCTGAACCTGACGACGCTCGAGCGGCTGCTCCCGGAGCTGGCCGCGCCCGGCCGTCCGCTCGTGCGCCACGCGGCGTGGGCGGGGCTGCGCGCGTCCGTGCACGACCACTGCCCGATCGTCGGTCCCGTCCCCGACAGCGCGGCGTACCGCGCGGCCTTCGCGCCGCTGCGCGACGGCCCGCTCGCGGCGCGCTGGCCATCACCGCCGACGCTTCCGGGATTGTTCGTGACGCTTGCGCACGGCTCGCGCGGCACGAGCACCGCCCTGCTCTGCGGCGAGCTGCTCGCCGACATGGTCGTCGGTGGCGTGCGCTGCGTCCCCGACGGGCTGCTGCCGGCGCTCCTGCCGCAGCGCTTCCTGGTGCGGGCGCTTCGCGGCGGCGCGGCCCCGATGTAAGGTGGTGCCATGAGCACCACGAACGCCGCCGGCAACCTTCCCCAGACCAAGACCGGCTGCTGCGGCGCCTCCTGCGCCTGCAAGGCCGCGGCCCCGAAGCTGAACGAGCTGGGCGATCCCACCGGCTGGAGCGTGGACGGATCGGTGCAGTCCCCCGTGGACCTCTTCCGCTGGATCGCGGAGAACCGCCACCTGATGAAGCCGCCCGTGGGGAACAAGTACCTCTACGCCGGCAAGGACTTCTTCGTCATGATCATCGCGGGCCCCAACGCCCGCAACGACTACCACATGACCAACAGCGAGGAGTTCTTCATCCAGCTCAAGGGCGACGTCACCGTGCGCCTGCGCGAGAACGGCGCGATCCGCGAGGTGCGCATCCGCGAGGGCGAGACCTTCTTCATCCCGCCCAACGTCCCCCACAGCCCGCAGCGCGGTCCGGACACGCTGGGCCTGGTCGTCGAGCGCCGCCGTCCCGAGCACGAGACGGAGCACCTGATGTTCTTCTGCGAGAAGTGCGGCGAGCTCGTCTACGACAAGGAGTTCGTCTGCAAGGACATCGTGAAGCACTTCGCCGCCGCGATGGAGGAGTTCTGGGCGACCCCCGCGCTCTGCACCTGCAAGAAGTGCGGCACGCGCGTGATGCGGCCGTTCTGAGTCTTGCGGGGCGGGCGGTGCGGCGGGTCGATCAAGGCGAGTGATCGTTGACGGGCCGCTTCTGAGCGCGATGGATCGCGAGTCGCTGGGTCCACTCGAATTCGATCCACCGGAGCCGCGATCCGAGCGCGATGTCAGCGCGTTCCACCGTGCGGCGGGCGGCGAAGTCGTCGCCGACCTCTTCCCATGCAGGCCGACCAAGACGGTCAATCAGGGCGTGCAGGCGCTGGCTGTCGAGGCGTGACGCGACCGCGATGAGCTCCGCGAGCGCCTCGGCGCGCTCGGACTCCGAGCGTTGCCTCCCTCCAGGCTCCGCTCCCGAGTCCGCAAGCGCGCGTTCGATGTAGCTGGGCCAGGTTCCGCTGCCCCGAGCGCCTGCGAGGAGACGCGCGATCGCCGCGTTCCCTCGCGCCCCGGCGTCCGGCACCGCGGCGAGCGCACCTTCCTGCGCCTCGAGCACCGCGCGATGCGCGAGCCGAAGCGCCGCGTGCGCGGCGGCGAGCCGCTCAAGCTGCGGACGCTGATCCGACATCGCTCGTTCGACCTCCGCCTTCGGCCATGCCTCCGGCTGCGCGGACATCGCAGACCGCAGGTGCGACCCGAGGCGAAGCGCGATCTCGGCGCCTCGACGCGCGAGGAGGCAGTTCATGCGCCGCTCGAGCAGCGGCAGCATCGCCTCGTAATAGCCCGCAGCGAAGAGCATCGACTCGTCGGAACATCGGCGCAGACGAAGAACCGCGCGCGCAAGGTCGACTCTCCAGCTCCGGCCAAACGCCTCGCATGGGTCGCCGAACAGGTCAGACGCGATGGTGGTCAGTGCATCGAACCGAGCCATCTCTTTGCGGAGTCGAGCGGCTCGATCCCGCGGCTGGTCCGTGGTGGATTCGAAGAGCTGCTCTTCGAACTTCGACCAGCCCGCGTCGAACGCCGCGCGTTCGCGATCCAGGAGACGGTGTGCATCCGGAAGAGCCAGTCCCGGAGCGATCGCGGTGGAGTCCAGCGACAGGAATGCCTCGATCTCTTGCCATGACTCGAGCGAATGATTGTCCAGTACGGCGATCGTTCGGAGCGATTCCTCCGGACGGTCACCCGGCGGAGCATCCGTGGGATCAATGCAAAAATCGCGGCACATTTGGAAGAGCACCGAATTCCGCGGCCGAGAGCTCTCGAATCGCCCGACCACGAACCGCAGGGGCGGCGGACCCGTGGTGCCAGGCGCCTTGGCAGCGGAACCCCCGACGGCGGCTTCGCGCGCAGCCGCCGGGTCGCCAGCACCAAGGCACTCCGTCGCCAGTTCCGCGTCCAGGGCGTTGAGCGCGCGGAGCGCGCCAACGAGTTCTTCCGAGCGCCGCTCGAGTTGTGCGCCGTCGTCCAGGACGACGTTGAGCTCGCCTCTCGCGCGAGCGAGAGCTTCGATTGCCCGGGATATCAGGGGCGCCTTGGCATCCAGGGTCCTCCGACGCCGATCCGGTTCGACCCCAACCGCCCCGACGCCAGCCGACTCCATCAGGCACGATTCGGACCGAACGGCCGCGTGGCCTTCGAGCAGACCTTCGATCACCGCT
Source organism: Phycisphaerales bacterium (assembly GCA_046350355.1). Classification (GTDB taxonomy): domain Bacteria; phylum Planctomycetota; class Phycisphaerae; order Phycisphaerales; family SM1A02; genus UBA966. The sequence continues at coordinate 110,881 of JAXMAN010000001.1, forward strand.
CGACGGAGCCGCAGCTGATTCGCAGGCCCCAGCGCAGTCTCGAGCGCGCGCGCATGTTGCCACAGACCAAGGACGACGTCGGCTGCGGCATCTGCGATCCCCGCGGATACCCTCGCCCATGCACGCTCGATGTCGGCGTTCGATCCTCCCGGACGATGGAGCCGGCCCCCAGGACCCGCCGCGAAGCCGGCCATCTCGAGCTCGCGCGCCGCCGCCGCGAACGCCCTGGAGCAGCGCTGAGCAAGCGATTTCAGAAGCTGCGCGCGCTGCGCTCGCTGTCCATCGAGCAGCGGAGCGAGCGCGGCGCGTTCTGCTTCGGACAGGGGAAGCGAAGTGCATGCGCGTTCGACATCGAACAACGCCCCGGGCCACCGAGCTCCGAGGCGGCGACGGATCTCCGGCATCGATCGCTCGCGCTCGATGGCCGAACGCAACGCCGCGATCCGATCCGCCGCGAGCATGCCGCCCCCAATCGCCTGATCGAGCAGGGCGGTCGTCCGATCGTCCAACCGCTGACGAGCCGATTCGTACGCACGCCTCGCCCGTTCAATCTCGTGGCTTGGACGGAGCAGGAGCGCGGCATCCTCTGCATCGTCGATGTCGATCACCTCTCTGTCGGAGAGCTCGAAACACGCCGTGCGACAGTTCTCCAGGTACTCGAGGTACAGGGCTTCCAGTGGCCCAATCTCGCGGGCGTCGTCGTCGGCAGCCCCCTCGCGAAGCACCTCCCAGGACAGGGGCATCGGCGCGACATCGCACGCGGTCGTCTGCGCAGTGGCCGCCGAGCGCAGCCCGAGGATGACGGACAGCGCCGCCATCCAGACCAGGTGCACCGCGGTTCTTCGGCGTTCGGCGTCCATCGTTCTTCTCCGCAGCGCGTTGCCTCCGCCCCGTCATCACTCTCACTGCTGGGGTTCAACGCCCCTGCGCCGGCACCACACCCGGACCCAGCGCCTCCATCACCACCGCCTGCTTCATCGGCCACACGTCGAAGCGCGCGGTCTCGCGCAGGCCGTCGAAGTCCTGCGGGCGCTTCGCGCGCATGCGGTCGAGGTCGCCGTCCGCGATGACGACCATGCCGCCGGGGTGCTGCGCGAGCCAGGGCTGGATGCCGTCGCTGGTCTCGGTGTAGTCGAGCCACCGTCCCAGGTAGAAGTCGATGGTCAGGTTTCGCAGCGAGCAGTTGAGGACGGGGCGCTTGCCCTCCGCGAGCATCGCCGCGAGCGGACGCGAGCTCATCGCCTGCATCGCGCGGTTCTCGATCGACTGCACGCCCAGCCACATCGCGGCCATGCCCGCGAAGGCGAGGAAGAGCCCCGCGGGCCGCGCGCCGCGGTCGCGCCAGACGAAGGCGCACGCGAGCCAGCCCAGCATCGGCGTCACCAGCACGAGGCTCCACCACACGAGCGTCCATCCCGGCGCCCACGACGGCGCGCGCTCGGCGAGCACCGCCCAGACCGCGGCGGCGACGGTGCCGAGGCACGCGATCGTCATCGCGGCGGCGCCGGTGACGCGCACGTCGGGCAGGCGCTCGTCGGCGGGATGGTCCGCCTCGGCGCCGTCGATCCAGCGGCGCAGCATGAGCGCGGTGACCAGCGCCAGCGGCGCGCCCAGCGGCAGAATGTAGGTCGGCTGCTTGCCCGAGAGGATCGAGAAGCCGATGAAGGGCAGGATCACCGCGACGAGCAGCAGCGCGCGCAGGTCGCCGCCGCGCAGGAAGGACCAGGCGCGGCGGATGCTCAGGTTCGCCAGCGGCAGCGTCATCATCGCGCTCGCGGGGAAGAAGCCGCCCAGGAAGATCGGCACGAACATCCAGAGCGGATCGTTGTGGCCGCCCTCGCCGGTGAAGCGGTCGACGAACTCGAAGCGCCAGATGCGCGCGGTGCGCTCGGGGTTCGCCTGCCAGTAGAGCGCGGCGACGATCGCCAGCGGCGCGATCGCCAGCGGCAGCCCGAAGAACGGATGCGTGCGCCACAGGTCGCGCCAGCGCCCCGCCAGCAGCAGCCACGCCCACACGATGGTGAGCGGCGCGAGGATGAGCGGCCCCTTCGTGAGACCGATGAGCGCGGTCGCGCCCCAGAAGGCGGCGAGCCATCCCAGATGCACGCGCCGGCCGGGCGGCGCCTGCGCGAAGGCGAGATAGCCCATGCACAGCGCGAGCCACCACCACGCCGCGAGCAGGCTGTCGGTGGAGCCCAGCCGACCGACGATGAGCGGCAGCGGCATCACCGCGTAGAGGCCGACCGCGAGCGTCGCGACCACGCTGCCACAGTTGCGCCGCGCGAACCAGAAGAGCGTGATCAGCAGGATGCTCGCGCCGACCGCGCTGGGCAGGCGCACCGCGAGCTCGCACGGCCCCAGCAACAGGATGCCCGCGGCCTGCGACCAGTAGGTCAGCGGCGGCTTCGTGACATGCACCTGGTCGCGCAGCTGCGGCTGCAGCCAGTTGCCGTGCTCGACCATCCACGCGCTGACGCTGCCGTAGCGCCCCTCGTCGGGCGGGAAGAGCGCGTGGTCGCCGAGCGAGTTCCAGACCAGCAGGAGCGCGGTCGCGAGCACCAGGAACTGCAGCCAGCGCGGCGCGCCGGCGCGTTCGCCCGGGAGCGCGGCGGGCGGCGCGTCCGTCCGCGCGTCCATCCGCGCGCCGGGGCCCGCGTCCGCGCCTGCATCGGTGGTCTCGCCGCTCACGCGCGGCATTAGAGCCGCTTCGGCGGCCGCGCGCAGCCGCTACGCTCCGATGCGACCGCAATCCGCGGCGCCGCGATGATCGACCTCCACACCCACATCCTGCCCGAGCGCTGGCCGGACCTGTGCGCGAAATACGGGTACCCGGGGTGGGTCACGATCGAGCACTGCGGCGCCTGCCGCGCGCGCCTCTGGCGCGACGGGAAGATGTTCCGCGAGATCGCCAGCAACTGCTGGGATCCGGCGGTGCGCATCCGCGAATGCGACGCCTCCGGCGTGCGCATGCAGGTGCTGAGCACGGTGCCGGTGATGTTCAGCTACTGGGCGAAGCCCGCGGACGCGCTCGACCTGGCGCGCCACCTGAACGACCACATCGCCGGCGTCGTGCGCGACTTCCCGCAGCGCTTCGCGGGGCTGGGCACGGTGCCGATGCAGGATCCCGCGCTCGCCGTGCGCGAGCTCGAGCGCTGCGTGCGCGAGCTGGGGCTCAAGGGCGTGCAGATCGGCACGCATGTCAACGGCCGCAACCTGGACGATCCCGCGGTCGTCGAGGTGCTGCGCGCCGCGGCCGCGCTGGGCGCATGCGTCTTCGTGCATCCGTGGGACATGCTCGCGCCCGAGCGCATGCCGCGCCACTGGTTCCCCTGGCTCGTAGGCATGCCGTCGGAGACCGCGCTCGCCGTCGGCAGCGTCTGCTTCGGCGGCGTGATGGAGCAGCTTCCCGCGCTGCGCATCTGCTTCGCGCACGGCGGCGGCGCCGCGCCGATGACGCTGGGCCGCTGGGACCACGGCTTCGCCGAGCGCCCCGACCTGTGCCAGACGGCGACGCGCGTGCGGCCCAGCGAGAGCATCCGCGCCCTCTGGTTCGACTCGCTCGTGCACGACCCGCGCGCGCTGGAGCTGCTGCTGGCGGTCGCCGGCCCGGGCAAGGTCGCGCTGGGCACGGACTATCCCTTCCCGCTGGGCGAACTGCAGCCCGGCGCCGTCGTCCGCGCGCTGCCGGGGCTGGATCCCGCGGTGCGCGAGAGCCTGCTGCACGGGAGCGCGCGCGCGTTCCTGGGCCTCGCGCCGGCGTGACGCGGCGAACCGCACTCCACTGCCTCCTCCACCATGACCCAGCCCGCCACGCTCGCCGAGACCACCGCCGCCAGCTTCGAGGCGCGCCGCGCCTTCGCGGAGCACCTGGACGCGATCGATCCGCTGCGCGCGTACGCCGAGCGCTTCGAGCGCCCGCGCACCGCCGACGGGCGGCCGGCGATCTACCTCTGCGGCAACTCGCTCGGGCTCATGCCGCGCGAGGCGCGCACGCTGGTGAACGAGGAGCTCGACGACTGGGCGCGCTGGGGCGTGGAGGGCCACCACCACGCGCGCCGTCCGTGGGTCGACTACCACGAGCTCTTCCGCGAGCTGGGCGCGCGGCTCGTCGGCGCGGAGCCGGGCGAGGTCGTGATGATGAACTCGCTCACCGTCAACCTGCACCTGATGATGGTGAGCTTCTACCGGCCCGCGGGAACGCGCACGCGCGTCCTCATGGAGCGCGGCGCCTTCCCGAGCGACACCTACGCGATCCGCACGCATGTCGCCGCGCGCGGGCTCGACCCGCAGCGCGAGGTGATCGAGATCGGCCCGCGCCCTGGCGAGGCGCTCATCCGCGAGGAGGACATCCTCGCCGCCATCGCGCGCGAGGGGGACGCGCTCGCGCTGGTGCTGCTGGGCGGCGTGAACTACGCGACCGGGCAGGTCTTCGACATCGAGCGCATCACGCGCGCCGCGCACGCGGTGGGCGCGATGGCGGGATGGGACCTCGCGCACTGGGTGGGCAACATGCCCGCGAAGCTGCACGCGTGGGAGGCGGACTTTGCCTGCTGGTGCTCGTACAAGTACCTCAACGCGGGGCCCGGGGCGGTCGCAGGGTGCTTCGTGCACGCGCGACATGGCGCGCGCACCGAGCTGCCGCGCTTCGCCGGATGGTGGGGCAACGATCCCGCGACGCGCTTTCGCATGGGGCCCGACTTCGCCGCGCGCGCGGGCGCCGACGGCTGGCAGCTCTCGAACCCGCCGATCCTCGCGCTCGCGCCGCTGCTGGCGAGCCTGCGCATCTTCGACGCCGCGGGGATGGACGCGCTGCGCGCCAAGAGCCGCGTGCTCACCGGCTACCTGTGGTGGCTGCTGCGCGAGTGGATGCCCGGCGGCTGCGAGATCGTCACGCCCGTCGATCCCGGCGCGCGCGGCTGCCAGCTCAGCGTCGCGGTGCACGAAGGGGCGCGCGAGCGCCACCGCGAGCTCATCGCGCGCGGCGTGATCTGCGACTTCCGCGAGCCCAACATCGTGCGCCTGGCGCCGGTGCCGCTCTCCAACGGATTCGCGGAGGTCTACGACGCGGCCTCGATCCTGTGCGGGCGCGGGTGAGCGGGGAACGCGCGCGGCGCGGGGAGCGCGCGCGGCGCGGGGATCGTGCGCGGCGCGCCGCTCACGCCTCCCGCTTGTGGTCGACGCTCGCGGCGACCAGCCGCGCCAGCAGCACCGCGGGGTAGAGCACGCCGACCAGACCCTCGATCATCGCCAGCGATCGCGCCATCGCGTTGCCGGGCACGATGTCGCCGAAGCCGATCGTCGCCAGCGTCACGAAGCTGAAGTAGACGCAGTCGTTCCAGTTGAGGGGGCCTTCGGTCGCGAGGTCGCTGCGGTTGACGACCATCGCGTGCGGGTCGATCGCGAGCATCTGCCGGTAGAAGAGCGCGCAGAAGACGCCGAAGAGCATGAGCACCGCGACGCCGCCGTAGACGCGGTCGCGGATGGGCGTGTGCTGGATGAAGATCACGCGCACGAGCGCGACGATGATCACCCCGTAGTAGAGCGCCAGCAGCTTGCCCGGCCAGGCCATGATGCCCTGCTCGCCCGCGAGCGCGGGGCTCACGAAGACCGCGGCGTTCGAGGCCACCAGCAGCAGGAAGGCGACGATCGCCCACGGCCGCGCGCTGATGAGCAGCACGCCGAGCATCGGCACGGCGGCCCACAGCGTGATGACGAAGGGCTGCACCGGCTTGCCGGGCTCGTGGAAGACCCAGCTGAAGGCCAGGAGCAGGAACATCGCGATCATCAGGGGCAGGCAGCTCAGGCGCACGCGCTCGAGCGTGCGCATGCCATGCTCCTTGATCCGGCGGTGCCAGTGGCGAGGATCGTGCTCATGGCCATGGCCCATGCATGCAGGATAGGGCGCGGCCTATCCTGCGGCGATGGCGCAGCGCGCGGTGATTGTCGGAGCAGGACTCGGTGGTTCGCTGCTGGCCCACTACCTGGGCCAGCGCGGCTGGGAGGTCGATGTCTACGAGCGCCGCGGCGACCCGCGCGCGCGCGACTTCGTCGGCGGCCGCTCCATCAACCTGGCCATCAGCGCGCGCGGGCTGCACGCGCTGGAGCGCGCGGGGCTGGACGCGCAGGTGCGCGAGCACGGCATCCGCATGCCCGGGCGCATGCTGCACCTGCCCGACGGCTCGACGGGATTCGTCCCCTACTCCTCCGATCCCTCGCGCGCGATCGTGAGCTTCAGCCGCAGCGCGCTCAACCTCATGCTGCTGCGCGCGGCGGCGGCGCATCCAACGGTGCGCTTCCACTTCGACCACCGCTGCACCGGGCTCGACGAGGCGCGCGGCGCGGCGATCTTCGAGGGCCCGGGCGGCGTGCGCACCGAGGCGCAGGCAGAGCTCGTCGTCGGCGCCGACGGCGCGTACAGCGCGGTGCGCGGGCACCTGGAGCGGCGCGAGCGCTTCGACTACAGCCAGGCCTCGCTCGCCCACGGCTACAAGGAGCTGTGCATCCCGCCGGTGCGGTCGGGGCCGCACGCGCCCTTCGCGATGGACCCGCACGCGCTGCACATCTGGCCGCGCGGCTCGAGCATGATGATCGCGCTGCCCAACCCCGACGGCAGCTTCACCTGCACGCTCTTCTGGCCCTTCGAGGGCGGCGAGCCCTCCTTCGCGACCGTGCGCGGCGGGCGCGAGGCGAAGGCGTACTTCGCGCGCGTCTATCCCGACGCGGTGCCGGTGATGCCGACGCTCGAGGAGGACTTCGACCGCAACCCCGTCGGCACGATGATGACCGTGCGCTGCTGGCCGTGGACGCTCGCGGGACGCTTCGCGCTGCTGGGCGACGCGGCGCACGCGGTCGTCCCCTTCTACGGGCAGGGCGCGAACGCCAGCTTCGAGGACTGCGAGGCGCTCGTCGACGCGCTCGAGCGCCACGGCGGCCGCGTCCCCGAGGCGCTCGCCGAGTACGAGCGCGTGCGCAAGCCCAACGCGGACGCGATCGCGGACATGGCGCTGGCGAACTTCATCGAGATGCGCGACCGGACCGCGACGCTCTCCTTCAAGCTCAGGAAGAAGATCGACCATGCGCTGCACCGGCTGCTGCCGGGGATCTGGCAGCCGCTCTACGACCTCGTGAGCTTCAGCTGCGTGCCGTACGCGCAGGCGCGCGAGCGGGCGCGGCGGCAGGACCGCGCGCTGGCCGTGGCGGGCGTCGTCGCCGCGGTGGCGGTCGTCGCGGGCGCGGTGCTCGCGGCGCGCGCGTGGATGTGACCCGGACGACGCGTCCGACGGAGAACCGCATGCTCTACGACCTCTCGCCGCTGCTCTCCTCGCGCATCGCGGTCTTCCCCGGCGACACGCCCTTCGAGCGGCGCGAGCTCATGCACGTCGACCGCGGCGACCACATCTCGCTCTCGGCGGTGACCGCGACGGTGCACCTGGGCAGCCACGCGGACGCGCCGGTGCACTACGGGCGCGGCGGGCGCACGCTGGAGCAGCAGCCGCTCGAGCTGTACATCGGGCCGTGCGTCGTGGCGCGCGTGCCGGATGCGCGCGGGCGGCGCGTGGGGGTGGCGGACCTCGCGGGGCGCGTGCCCTTCGGCACGCAGCGGCTGCTGATCGCGACGGGGAGCTATCCCGACCCGGAGCAGTGGAATCCCGACTTCGCGGCGATCGATCCCGAGCTCGTGCGCTGGCTGGACACGCGCGGCGTGCGGCTGGTGGGCATCGACACGCCCAGCGTGGACACCGCCGACAGCAAGGACCTGCCCGCGCACGCGGCCTTCTTCGCGGCGGACATCGCGATCATCGAGGGGCTCGTGCTGACCGGCGTGCCCGAGGGCGAGGCGGAGCTCATCGCGCTGCCGCTGCGCATCGAGGGCGCCGACGCGAGCCCGGTCCGCGCGATCCTGCGCACCCGCTGACCCCCGGAAAATATGCCGGGCATGCCCGGCGTATTTTCCGCCGGCTACAGCGCGACGATGGCCTTCACCTCGACGGCGATGGGCGTGGGCAGCGCGGTGATGCCCAGCGTCGTGCGCGTGGGGTTCGGGTTGCCCGGGCCCGCGAAGTGCTCAGCGTAGACGCGGTTGTACGCGGCGAAGTCGCGGCGGATGTCGGTGAGGTAGACGGTGACGTCCACGACCTGCTCCCAGCGCGCGCCCGCGTCCTCGACGACCGCGCGCACGTTCTCGAAGCAGCTTCGGCACTGCGCCTCGATGTCGTAGGACTCGACGGTGCCGTCCGCGCGCAGCGTGACGCCCGGGATCTCCTTCGAGCCGCGCCGGCGCGGACCGACGCCCGAGAGGAAGAGGAAGTTCCCCGCGCGCTTGGCGTGCGGGTAGGGACCGACCGGCTCGGGGGCGCGCGTGCTGTGGATGCCGTCGCTCATGGATTCATTGCTCCGGCGGCATCATCGCAGCCGGAAACCCGCACAAAACCCGAACATCCGGCCTCTGCGCAGGAATCTGAGATATTGAGTTGCCAACAGTACTGTAGACGCTACACTACTGACGCCGCATGCCTCCCGACCTCGCCGACAAGCTGCAGCGCGACCTGAGCATCGGCACCGCCTGGCTGGTGGTGCTCGCCGCGATCGCGCGCTCCGAGGAGCCCATCCACGGGTACGAGATCGGCCGCCAGCTCTCCGACGAGGCCCCCGAGGGAATCGTCTTCAAGCAGGGCACCCTCTACCCGATGCTCCGCTCGATGGAGGCCGACGGCCTCGTCACGAGCACCCTCATCCCCTCCACCGAGGGGCCCGCCCGCAAGTGCTTCGTCCTCACGAGCGAGGGCCGCCGCGTCCTCGCCGCGTGGACGGAGACCTGGCGGCGCACCGGCCGCTGGGTGAACCGCATCCTGGGAGGCATCGATGGTCTCCGCTGACCACGGCGCGTCCGGCGCCCCCATCCCGACCGACCCGATCCGCCTCTACCTCGCGCAGCTCGAGGCCGCGATGGCGGGACAGGATCCCGCGCTCGTGCACGACGCGCTCGTCGACGCCGAGTCGCACCTGCGCGCCGCGCTCGCCGCCGGCGCTTCGCCCGACCGCGCGATCGCCGAGTTCGGCACGCCCGACGAGATCGCGCGCGCCTACGTCGACGCCGAGCGCCAGCCGCGCGTCTGGACGATGGCGCCCTCCGCCGCGCTCCTGGGCGCGGGCAGCGCGAGCGGCGCGGGCGGCGCGACCGCCGCCACCGCCACCGCCACCGACTCCGCCGATCCCACCACCGCGCGCGCCGCGGCCGGCGCGCCCAACGCCTCCGCCGCGCGCCCCGGCGCCGGCACCGCGCCCTTCGGCCGCGCCGACGGCGTCCCCGTGCTCGTGCCCGCGCAGCCGGTGCTCGAGCGCCTCGCCGCGGTTCCGGTCTTCGGCATCTGGTTCAACCGCTACGCCTGGGGCGGGCTCTTCTACTTCGGCGCGGTGGGCTTCCTGCTCTCGCTCGCGTACTTCATCTGGGTGATCACGCTCGGATCGGTCGCGCTGGGCACGATGCCGATCCTGATCGGCTTCGTCCTGCTCGTCGTGCTGCTGGGATCGGTGCGCGCGATCTGCCTCTTCGAGGGCATGGTCGTCGAGCTCTTCCTGGGCGTGCGGATGCCGCGGCGCACGCAGCCGGTCTACACCGACGCGGGCATCGGCTTCTGGCAGCGCATCGGCTGCTGGCTGCGCGACCTCCGGAGCTGGCTCTCGCTCGCGTACCTGCTGGGCGGCTTCCCCGTCAGCGCGATCCTCTTCGCGATCTTCATCGGCCTCACGGCCGCAAGCGGCATCCTCGTCGGCAGCCTCTTCGGCGCGCTGCTTGGATTCCCCGTCGCGCAGGTGCACACCGACTCGGACTTCTCCTACCACTTCCTCTGGTACCGCCTGCGCCCCGACGCGTCGGGCGACGTGCACCTGCCCATCTCGGCCGCGCTCGCCAGCGCGGCGATCGGGATCCTCCTCTTCACGCTCACGCTCTGGATCGCGCGCGGCACCGGCTGGGTCTACGGCCACGTCGTGCAGATGATCCAGGTCGCCCGCCCGCGCGCGGTGCTGCTGCCGCGCACGCCGGCCGCGCCCGGCGGCCCCGGCGCTTCCGCCCCGCAGCACCGCCCCGGCGCCGAGCCCCCGCTCGCGCGCTGAACGCCTCGCACGCCTCGCACGCATCGCACGCATCGCACGCCCAACTCACGCCCACCGCACGCCCACCGCAAGGAGAACCACCATGGACTTCCGCCGCTTCTGCAAGCTCGCCGTCGCCACCGCCTCGTGCGCCGCCTTCCCGCTGCTCTCGACCGCCTGCGTCGTCGTCAGCAACGGCTGCAGCGGCTGGAACCACGCGCAGAGCGACACCGTCGCCCGCAACGCGACCGTCGAAGGCGGCTCGAAGCTCGTCGTCGACACGCGCAACGGGCGCCTGAGCGCGACGCAGGACGCCTCGCTCAAGGAGATGCAGATCACCGCGCAGGTGCGCTGCAGCGCGCCGACGCAGGAGGAGGCGGACCAGCGCGTGAAGGACACCGCGCTCGTCGCCACGAAGGAAGCCGACGGCACGGTGCGCGTCAGCGTCAAGTTCCCCCCGCTGAAGTCGGGCGAGGCGAACAGCCCCTCCGACGCGGCCAGCGTCGAGGTGCGCGCCCCCGCGCTCACCGACATCGACCTGAACACGAGCAACGGCCGCATCGAGGTCTCCGGCTTCGCCGCGACGCTCAAGGGGCGGACCAGCAACGGCCAGATCAAGGTCGAGCACGTCGCCGGCCCCGTCGACCTGAGCACGAGCAATGGCTCGGTGCACGCGAAGGAGGTCGGCGCCCCCGCGAGCATCGACACCTCCAACGGTTCCGTCGAGGTCGCGCTCGCCGCCGGACAGACGGGCGCGGTCGACATCCGCACCTCCAACGGCAGCGTGACCCTCGACCTGCCCGCAGGCTGGAACGGCGCGGTCACCGCGGGCACCAGCAACGGCAAGGTCACCATCGAGGCCCCCGGCGCGAAGTCCGTCTCCACCGAGCGCGGCCGCGGCACGGCCGTGCTGGGCACCGGCGAGGGCGCGACCGCGAAGATTCGCTCCTCCAACGGCAGCGTCCGCGTCAAGGCCGCCGACGCGGCCAAGTAGCGTCACGCACCGGAGGACCCGCCATGCTGCAGATCCGTGACCTCGTCAAGATCTATCCCGGTCCCGTCGCGGCGCTCAAGGGCGTCTCGCTGGACATCCCGCCGGGGCTCTTCGGGCTGCTCGGCCCCAACGGCGCCGGCAAGAGCACGCTGATGAACATCCTCGCGGGGCTGCTCGAGCCCACCGGAGGCAGCGTGACGCTCGACGGACAGAACACGCTCGCCGACCCGCGCGTCATCTGGCGCGTGCTCGGCTACCTGCCGCAGGACTTCGGCTTCTATCCCTCGCTCACGGGGACGCAGATGCTCGACTTCCTGCTGCGGCTCAAGGGCATCGAGGGCGGCTCCGGCCGCCGCGCGCTCGTGAAGGAGCTGCTCGAGCGCGTCAACCTCGCCGAGGCGGCCAACCGCAAGGTGCGCACCTACTCCGGCGGCATGAAGCAGCGCCTGGGCATCGCGCAGGCGATCGCGGGCAACCCGCGCGTCGTGATCGTCGACGAGCCGACCGCGGGCCTGGACCCGGAGGAGCGGCAGCGCTTCTACCGCATCCTCGCCGAGCTCGGCCGCGACCGCATCGTGCTGCTCTCGACGCACATCGTCGAGGACGTCGCGACGCTCTGCCCGCGCTTCGCGGTGATCCGCGGCGGCCGCTGCGTCGCCACCGGCGGCACCGCGCAGGCGCGCACGCAGCTCGAGGGACGCGTCTTCGAGGGCGTCGTCGACGGGCCGCGGCTGGAGGAGATCCGCCGCACGCACCGCGTGACGCAGGCGGTCCTCATGGAGGGCTCGCTCTTCCGCACGCGCGTGCAGGGCGATCCGGGATCGCAGCCCTCGGGCTTCGTCCCCGCGACGCCCACGCTCGAGGACGTCTACTTCGGCGTCATGTACGAGGCGCGCAAGGCGCCGGCGGTCCCGACCGAGCCGATCGCCGCCTGAGCCGCCCGACGCACGCCACGACGGCCCCCCCCCCCGGCGGCGGGCGCACGCGCCCCCGCCCACACCCCAACCGAAGACCCACGATGCAACGCATCCTCCTGCTCGCGCTCCTGGAGCTCCGCACCGCCTGGCGCCGTCCCAGCGTCTGGATGCTGCTGGCGATCCTGCTCTTTCTCACCTGGGGCTTCTCGACCGGCGCGGTGACGATCCGCTCCGGCGGCTCCAGCTCCGGCGCCGAGCGCGCGTGGCTGAACAGCCAGTTCAACCTCGCCTACGGCAACGTGATGGTCTTCACGCTCTTCTACTGCTTCTTCGCCTGCGCGATGTTCGGCAGCGCGGTGAGCGACGACGACGCGCTGCGCGTCGGGCCGATCATCGGATCGACCGGTCTCACGCCGCGCGAGTACATCCTGGGCCGCTACCTGGGCGTCGCGCTGGTCTTCACGGCGATCATGGCGCTGCACCTGCTGGCGCAGATGGCCTTCTTCCAGCTCTATCCGGTCGCGGAGCCGGAGAAGGTGCGCGGTCCCTTCGAGGCGTGGAACTTCGTCCGGCCGATGCTGATCTTCATCGCGCTGCCGGTGCTCTCGCTGGGCGCGGTCGCCTTCGGCATCGGCGCGGCGACGCGCCAGGCGGCGCTGGTCTTCGTGCTGCCGGTGGTCATCCTGCTCTCCTCGATCTTCTTCGTGTGGAGCTTCTCCCCCGAGTGGCTGCCGCACTGGATCAACCGCGCGCTGCAGGCGGTGGACGTCACCGGCTTCCGCTGGCTCGACCGCACCTGGCTGCGCGCCGACAAGGGCGCGAGCTTCTACAACACGACGCCGATCCCGCTGGACGCGCTCTTCATCGGCAACCGCGGTGCGCTGGTCGCGCTGGGCGCGGTGGCGCTGGGCGTCGCCGCGGCGACCGAGACGCGCCGCAGCCGCCACCCGTACGCGGTGGCGCCGGCGGAGGCCGGGCGCATCATCGAGGAGCAGACGCAGGCCGCCGCGAAGGCGCCCGTGCGCGCCGTGGACGCGGAGCCGGGGCTCGCGCGCCTGGGGATGACGCAGCGCGATCCGGGCTGGATCGACACCGCGCTGGCCGAGGGCGGCGCCGAGGCGCGCGAGCTGCGCCGCTCGGCGGGCCTGTGGATCTTCGTGCCGCTGATCACGCTCGAGTCGGTCGGCGCCTCGGTCTTCGTGCCCGGCCCCTTCGACACGCCGCTGCTGGTGACGCCCGGCTCCTTCGTGGCGCAGGGCTTCAACACCGTCACGCTCTGCTCGCTCCTGCTGCTGCTCTTCTACTTCACCGAGAGCCTGGGCCGCGACGAGCAGACGCGCCTGGCGCCGATGGTGCGCGCGAGCGCCGCGCGCACGACCGCGATCATCGCGGGCAAGGCGCTGGCGATCGTCGGCGTCGTGCTCGCGGCGGTGCTGGTGGCGGTGTGGATGGGCATGCTCATCGCGATGGGCATCCAGACGGTCAAGACGGGGATCTTCATCGCGCCGACGCCGTGGCCGCTGGCCGTGGGCTGGGGCGCGCTGCTGCTGCCCACGGTGATCGCGTGGCTGGGCTTCATCACGCTGTCGTGGGCGCTCACGCGCAACCGATTCGCGACCTACGGGCTCGCGCTCGGCGCGCTCGTGCTCACCGGCTGGTGCACCGTGCGCGGCTGGATGAACTGGGTCTTCAACTGGCACCTGTGGAGCGGCCTGCGCTGGACGGACTTCGGTCCGCTGCAGCTCGACCGCGGCGCCCTGGCGATGAACCGCCTGCTGTGGGTCCTCATGGGCGTCCTCTTCGTCTGGCTCGCGCTGCAGGCGTGGCGGCGCCGCTCGCCGGACGCGCAGGGGATCGTCTCGCGCGTGCAGCCGCGCGCGCTGTGGCGCCCGGGGCTGCGCTTCGCGGCCTTCGCCGCCGCGCCCGCGACGCTGGCGATCGCGCTGGCGGTCATGGTCCGCACGGGCCCCGACGGCAGCCCGATGCGGGAGCTCGCGAAGCAGTACTACCGCACGAACGCCGAGACCTGGCGCCAGCGCCCGCAGCCGGCGATCAAGGCAATGGACCTCGAGGTGTGGCTGCAGCCCGAAGACAGCAGCTTCCGCGTCGCGGGCAGCTACGTGCTGGAGAATCCCTTCCCCGAGCCGATGGCGCGCTTCGCGCTCACGCCGGGCGAGCACCTGCAGGAGCTCGTCTTCCGCTTCGACGACGGCAACGGCGCGCGCGACTGGACCAGCGAGCAGGCGCGCGAGGCGATGCGCCTGCAGCGCGGCCGCAGCAGCGTCGAGGACAGCGCGGGACTGTGGGTCTTCACGCCGCCGAAGCCGCTCGCCAAGGGCGACACCGCGAAGGTCGAGTTCCGCTACTCGGGCAAGTGGCCCGCGGGACTGCGGCGCAATCCGTCCGGCTCCAGCGAATTCATCCTGCCCGCGGGCGTCGTGCTCAACAACTTCAGCCAGAGCTTCCTGCCCGCGGTGGGCTACTTCGACAACGCGGGGCTCGACGCCGAGGATGTGCCCGACCAGCGCCGCCCCGATCCCGAGGAGTGGCGCAAGGTCACCAAGCCCGCCTTCGGCACCGGCGGCGAGACGCAGGTCACCGCGCGCGTGCATGTGCCCGAGGCGTACCGCGCGAACCTCCCCGGCGTGCTCGTGAGCGACAGCGTCGCCGAGGGCACGCGCACGATGGAGTGGACGACCGACCATCCGGTGCGCTTCTTCAACATCGTCGCGGCCAAGTGGACCGAGGCGAAGGGCGAGCACACCAGCATCTGGCACCTGCCGGGCCACGAGTACAACGTTCCGAAGATGCTCGAGGCGCTCGACGGCGCGCGCACCTGGTACTCGAAGTGGTTCTGGCCGTACCCGTGGAAGGAGCTGCGCATCAGCGAGTTCGCAGGGCTGGGCGACTACGCGCAGGGCTTCGCGACCAACATCGTCTTCAGCGAGTCCATCGGATTCAAGGCGAAGCCGACCGAGGAGCAGGACACGCCCTTCATGGTGACCGCGCACGAGGCGGCGCACCAGTGGTGGGGCAACATCCTCATGCCCGGCGACGGCCCGGGCGGGAACATCCTCAGCGAGGGCATGGCGCACTTCAGCACCGCGCGCCTGGGACGCCAGCTCCGCGGCGACCGCATGCGTCAGGCGTTCCTGCGCGAGCTGGAGATGACCTACACCGAGCGCCGCAGCGCCGACGACGAACGGCCGCTCGTGGAGATCGACGGCGCGCGCTCGGGCGACACCACCGTCACCTACGACAAGGGCGGCTGGGTCTTCTGGATGCTCATGAACCACCTGGGCCAGGAGCGGATGGACAAGGGGCTGCAGGCGTTCATCGGCAAGTTCAAGGACGGACCCGACTACCCGCTGCTGCAGGACCTGGTGGAGACGCTGCGTCCCTTCGCGGCGGACCAGAAGGCGTACGACGCCTTCGTCGATCAGTGGTTCTTCGACATCGTCGTTCCCGAGTTCAAGGTGGTCTCCGCCGAGACGACGCCCCCCGCGCAGGCGGGCGAGCCGTGGATCACGCGCGTGCGCGTCTGCAACATCGGCACCGGGACCGTGCCGCTGGAGGTCGCGGTGACCAACGGCGAGGATCGCTGGCCGGCACCCGGCGCGAAGGACGAGAAGACGGGCGAGCCGCTGGACCAGCAGGCGCAGCGCGCGGAGTACCGCGAGGCGCGCGCGAGCGCCGTGGCCGCGGGCGTCTCCACGCGCGACGCGATCGCGCAGGCGCAGGCCGCCAAGCGCCGCGCGGACGAGACGCCCGAGCAGTTCCAGGCGCGCCGCGCCGCCGAGGAGACGGCGCAGGCCGACGCCGCGAAGGCGCGCGAGGTCGTCTTCGAGATCCGCAGCGACTTCGAGCCCAAGAAGGCGGTCGTCGATCCCGATGTGCAGACGCTGCAGGTGCGGCGCAAGCAGGCGGAGGCGGATGTGAAGAAGGGGAAGTGAGCGGGCGCGGGGCGGGCCGCGGGCGCGGCGCGCGCCGCCCCCGCGCTCACCCCGCGCGCCAGGTGATCGACTTCGGCTCGCTGAAGAAGCGCAGCGCCTCGAGGCCGCCCTCGCGGCCCAGGCCGCTGCGCTTCACGCCGCCGAAGGGGACGCGCAGGTCGCGCACGAGCCAGCAGTTCAGCCAGACGATGCCGGACTCGAGCGCCTCCGCGACGCGCATCGCGCGCGCCTGGTCGCGCGTCCACACCGTGGCGGCGAGGCCGTATTGGCAGTCGTTGGCGAGCGCGATGGCCTCGGCTTCCGTGTCGAAGGGCAGGAGCGCGACGACGGGACCGAAGATCTCCTCCTGGTTCGTGCGGCAGCGCATCGGCAGTCCGTCGAGGACGGTCGGCTCGAAGAAGAAGCCGCCGCGCACGCGCTCGGGGAGCGACGCGGGATCGGGCGCACGGCCGCCGCAGTGGACGGTCGCGCCTTCCGCGACGGCGGTCTCGACGGCGGCGCGCACCTTCGCCAGGTGCGCCGCGGAGACGAGCGCGCCCTGCTGCGTGGCGGGATCGAGCGGATCGCCGATGCGCAGCGCGCGGGCGCGCGCGACGAGCGCCTCGCGCAGGCGCGGCAGGAGCGCGCGCTCGACGAGCACGCGGCTCGCGCACAGGCAGATCTGCCCCTGGTTCTGGAAGCAGGCGCGCACGAGGCCGTCCACCGTCGCGTCGAAGTCGCAGTCGGCGAAGACCAGCGCGGGGTTCTTGCCGCCCAGCTCGAGCGCGGTGCGCTTGAACATCGGGCCCGCGCTGCGCATGATGCGCTCGCCGGTGGCGGTGCCGCCGGTGAAGGTGATGACGGGGATGCCCGGATGCTCGACGATCGCCGCGCCGGTGCGCGCGCCGGTGCCCTGCACGATGTTGAGCACGCCCGGCGGCAGGCCGGCCTCGCGCGAGAGCGGGCCGAGCGCGGCGGCGGTCATCGGCGTCTCCTCGCTGGGCTTGGCGACGACGGCGCAGCCCGCGGCGAGCGCGGGCGCGATCTTCCAGGTGAAGAGGTAGAGGGGCAGGTTCCAGGGCGAGATGCAGCCGGCGACCCCCGCGGCGCGGCGCTGCACCAGGCTGTGCGCGCCGGGCATCTCCAGGCGCTCGTCCGGCTCCCATTCGCGGATCGCCTGCGCGAAGAAACGCAGGTTCGCGGCGGCGCGCGGGATCTCGACATCGCGCGCGAGCGTCACCGGCTTGCCGCTGTCGATGGACTCGGTGCGCGCGAGCGCCTCGAGGTCGCGCTCGACGAGCGCGGCGAGGCGGTCGAGCGCGCCAGCGCGCTCCGCGACGGGCGTCGCGGCCCACGCGCGCGCGGCGGCGTGCGCGGCGCGCGCGGCGTCCTCGACGTCGGCGGCGTCGGAGTCGGGCATGCGCGCGACCGGCGTCCCGGTGGCGGGCTCGACGACCTCGCGCCAGGCGCCGCCGCGCGGCTCGCGCGCCTCCCCGCCGATCCAGTTGGAAAATATGCCGGGCATGCCCGGCATATTTTACGCGCGGGCGCGGCGCTCGGCGGCCTTCTGCGCGGCGAGCACGAGTCCTGCGCCCGCGACCGCCACGACGCCGCCGCCCCACTGCATCGCGTGCAGCCGGTCGCCGAAGATGCCCATCGCCGCCACGCTCACGATGAAGGGCTGCAGCTGCAGCACGCCCGCGGTCGCGGCGACGCCCAGCCGGTCGATGCTGGCGTAGTACAGGACATGCCCGAGCGCGATCCCCAGGAAGGCGCTCAGCCCCAGCTCCCACAGCTCGCGCGACTGCAGCTCCAGCACGTCCATGCCGTGGTTGTGCCCGAAGCAGAGCATCCCCACCACCAGCGCCGCCGCCGTGTACATCGCGATCACGCCGAAGGCGTAGATCGGGTGGAAGCCGTACATGAAGCGCCGCACGGAGAGGCCGTAGACGCCGTAGCCCAGCCCCGACGCGACGCTCAGCAGCACGCCGCGCAGCGAGGCGCCGTGCAGGTCCACCTCGCCGCCGAAGAGCACGACGCCGATGCCGCCGATGAGCAGCGCGAGCCCCGCCAGGTAGCGCGCCGAGCGGATCGTCGCGCGCTCGCCCGGAAAGAGCAGGTACGCGCCCACCGCGACGAAGACCAGCTGCAGCCGCAGCCCGAAGGTCACGATGCCGGGGCTGACATCGCTGTGCGCCGCCGTGAAGGCCACCTGCGAGGCCGCGTTCACCGCCGCGGGCACGAGCGCCGCCGTCCAGATCGCGCGCGGCAGCCGCCCGCGCGCCACCGCCCAGACGACCGCGGGCATCCAGAAGAGCGCGCTCGCGCCGTAGCGCCAGCCGTTGTTGGTCCAGTGGTCCAGGTAGCCCGAGAGGTGCTTCAGGAAGAGCGGCACGCTCGACCAGCACGCCAGCGTGGTGAGCAGGATCAGCACGCCCTGGCTGCGCTGCATGTGGCGCACCGCGGCGCTCGAGACCTCCCCGGGCACGCGCAGCAGCCGACGGACGCCGCTCATCCCAGCGCCAGCCGTCCGCCGTCCACGGGCAGGTTCACGCCGGTGAGGTAGCTGCCGGCGGGCGAGGCCAGGAAGAGCGCCACCGCCGCGATCTCCTCGGGCGCGCCGAAGCGGCCCATCGGCACCGTGCGCAGCGCGTCCGCCTCGACCTCGGGAATCGTCATGCCGGCGCGGCGCGCGCGCCCCTCGAAGAGCGCGTCCAGGCGCGCGGTCTTCGTGTAGCCCGGCAGGATCGTGTTCACCGTGATCCCGAATGGGGCGAGCTCCACCGCCAGCGTGCGCGCCCAGTTGGCGACCGCCGCGCGGATCGTGTTGCTCACGCCCAGCCCGCGGATCGGGGTGACGACGCTGGTGCTGGCGATGTTGACGATGCGGCCGTAGCGCGCCTCGCGCATGCCAGGCGCGAAGACCTGCACGAGCGCCTGGCTCGAGAGCAGGTGCATCTCGAAGGCGCGCAGGAAGTCCTCGGACTTGGCCTCGACGGCGGGGCCGGGGGCGGGGCCGCCCGTGTTGTTCACCAGGATGTGCACCGGGCCGGCGCTCTTGAGGTGCGTCTGCGCGGCGAACTCGACCTCGCGCGCGCTGCGGAAGTCGACCTCGACGCTCCAGTGCTTCTGCCCGGCGGCGCGGGACATCTCCTCCATGACGCGCATCAGCCCCTGGTCGTTGCGGCCGCAGACGGTGACGGTGGCGCCGGCGGCGGCCATCGCGACCGCGGTCGCGCGCCCGATGCCCTGCGTCGCGCCGCAGACGAAGGCGTGCCGTCCCGCCAGCGGGAAGTGGCCGGAAGCCGAGGCGCTCGATGCCGTGCTCATGGTCGGGAAAGCGTATCCACTACGATGCGCGCCGATGGAGACGGGCGCCGCGAACGATCCGCAGGGCAGCCGCGATGCGCGCGGCGCGCCCCGCGACGCCGACCTCCCCCCCACCGTCTCCGCGCCCGCGCCGACCTCGCCGCTGGCCAAGCCCGCCGAGGAGATTGCGGGCGTCCACCTGGGTCCCTACGAAGTGAAGGCGCTGCTGGGCGAGGGCGGCTTCGGCGCCGTCTACCTGGGCGAGCAGCGCGATCCCGTGCGGCGCCTCGCGGCGATCAAGGTCATCCGTCCCGGCCGCGAGGGGCAGCACTTCGCCGAGCGCTTCGGCGCGGAGCGGCGCATCCTCGCCTCGATGGACCACCCCAACATCGCGCGCATCCTGGATGCGGGCGAGACCACCGACGGCAAGCAGTGGATCGCGATGGAGTACGCGCCGGGGCTGCCGATCTCGCGCTACTGCGACCAGAACCGGCTCACCGTGCGCGACCGCGTCGCGCTCATGCGCACCGTCGCCGACGCGGTCGGATTCGCGCACGAGAAGGGCGTGGTGCACCGCGACCTGAAGCCGGGCAACGTCCTCGTCTCCGTCGACGGCGGGCGCCACGTGCCCAAGGTGATCGACTTCGGCATCGCAAAGGTGCTCGGCGGCGACGCGACCGCGGGCGAGACGGGCCAGGTGCTGGGCACGCCGGGATTCATGGCCCCCGAGCAGACCGTCAGCGCGGGCTACGACGCCGATCCGCGCGCGGACGTCTATTCGCTGGGCGCGATGCTCTACCTGCTGCTGGCGGGCGCGATGCCCTTCGACCACGCCGATCCCGCCGCGGGCGCGCTGCGCGTGCGCGACGAGGACGCGCCGCCGATGGCCGCGCGCTTCCACGCGCTCCCCGCGACGGAGCAGGCGGAGATCGCGCGCAACCGCCGCTCGGATCCGCGCGCGCTGGGCCACGAGCTGGCGGGCGAGCTGGAGACGATCGTCGCCAAGTGCCTCGACCGCGACCGCATGCGCCGCTACGCCAACGCGGGCGCGCTCGTCGCGGAGCTGGACCGCTGGGAGCAGTCGCGGCCGCTGGAGGCGATGCCCGACACCGTCGGCTACCGCATGCGCAAGTTCGTGCAGCGCCACTTCAGCTCGGTGGTGCTCGCGGTGCTGCTCTTCCTCTCCGTCGCGGTCGGCGGCGCGGTGAGCGCGGTGGGCTGGTACCTCGCGAGCGAGCGGCTGGAGGAGGCGCGCGCCGCCGAGCACCGGCTCGGGCTGGAGGCGAGCGAGGCGCGCGCCGCGGTCGCCTTCATCGGCAGCGTGCTCGAGTCCGCCAGCATCGACGCCGCGCCCAAGGGCGCGCAGACGACGGTGCTCGACATGCTGCGCCAGGCCGAGGCGCACGCCGACCAGACGCTGCGCGACCGCCCCGCCACCGACTGCGCCGTGCGCCTGGCGCTCGGGCGCGTCTACACGACGCTCGCGATGCCCGACGACGCGCAGCGCAACCTCATCCGCGGCCTCTCGCTCGCCGAGAGCGCCTACGGCCGCCCGAGCACGCAGCTCGCCGCGATGTACGCCGCGCTCGCGGAGGTCACACGCGCGCGCCGCAACTATCCCGCCGCGCGCGAGCTGCTGCGCCAGTCCGACGACATCCTGCGCGCGCTCCCCGAACCGCCGCTGCGCGAGCTGGTCGCCAACCGCATCGCCGACGCGGACATCCAGATCGACGCGGGCGAGGCCGCCGCCGCGCTCGGCACGCTCGAGACCGCGCAGCGCCTGGCGCAGGAGTGCACGCCCGCGGACACCGACGCGCTCGGCTCGATCGAGTGGTACCGCTCGATGGCGTACCTCGCGCTCGGTCGCTACGCCGACGCGCTCGCCGCGGCGGACCGCAACCTCGCCGCGAACAAGGCGCGCCTGCCCGACAATCACTGGTGGATCGCCGAGACGCAGACCGCGCGCGCCGCCGCGCTCGCGGGGCTGGGGCGCACCGAGGAGGCGGAGACGACCCTGCACCTGGCGCTGCCGCAGCTTGAGCACGCGCTCTCCCCCGACGCGCGCGCGCTGCGCAAGGCGCTCGCCCGCGCGGCCTTCGTCGAGGAGAAGGCCGGCCACCCGCAGGAGGCCGCCGCCCTGCGTGCCCGGGCCGAGGCGAAGCCGGGCGCGAAGGCCCGGCCCGCCGTCCCGCCCCCGCCCGCGGGAACCCCCGGCGCGCAGGCACCGCCGGGGTAGCCTTTCCCGTCGAAGGAGCTTCATCCCCGTGGCGCCTCCGATGGACACCAACTCCGCGACCCTCTCGCTGCTTCCCCTGGACGAGGAGACCGACCCGGTCGAGCTCCAGGGCACCGGCCCCTTCACGATCGGACGCGACCCGGGCTCGACGCTCGTGCTGCCCGATGCGAGCGTCTCGCGCCTGCACGCCGCGATCATGCGCGGGCCCGAGGGCTTCGAGATCGAGGACCGCTCGAGCACCGGCGGCACCTGGGTCGACGGCGTCCACCTGGAGAAGGGCGACCGCGCGGGGCTCGTCGATGGCACGCTTGTGCGCGTGGGTCCGGCGTGCTTCGTGGTGCGCGACGCCGCCGAGGTCGCCGCGCAGTCGCGCGAGACGCATGTGGTGCCCGAGGCGCCCGCCGCGAAGGCCGCCCCCGCGCGCGACGGCGACGATCCCTACGCCACGCGCGCGAGCATCTTCCTGAAGCTGCGCGCCGACGGCACCGTGGAGCGCCAGCTCGGCTGGCAGGAGTTCCACCAGCGCTACGCGCCCGTCATCGCCGGCTTCGCGCGCAACGCGGGGCTCAGCGGCGGCGAGATCGACGACGTCGTGCAGGACGTGATGCTCGGCTTCTTCCGCCGCCACGAGGCCTTCGAGTACGACCCCGCGCGCGGCCGCTTCCGCGGCTACCTCAAGCGCGTCACCATCAACGCCATCCGCGACCGCTGGCGCCGCCGCAAGAACGTGCAGGCGCTGAGCCCGGAGTACGACCCGCCGCAGGAGGATCCTCTCGATTCGCAGTGGGAGCGCGAATGGGCCGAATCCCTGCTGCGCCGCGCGATGGAGGAGGTCCGCGAGAAGGTCCAGCCGCGCACGCTGCAGGCCTTCGAGCTCTACGGCGTGAAGGGCCTCCCCGTCGAGGTCGTCGAGAAGGAGACGGGGATGAGCGCGTCGGCGATCCGCCACGCGAAGATGCGCATCCTGGCCGACCTGCAGGCCTGCGTGAAGCGCTACCGCGATCAGGAGGGCTGAGCGCGCCGGCGCCGCCGGTCGCTCCACACCGCGACGACGATGATCGCGCCCACCGCGATCTCCTGCACCCATCCCGGGATGCTGGCGATGCCCAGCGCGGGGACCTCGACCAGGTTCGCGCCGTTGGCGAGCGCGGCCATGAGCAGCGCGCCGATCATCGAGCCCGCGATGCCGCCCTCGCCGCCCGCGAGCGCCGCGCCGCCGACGACGACCGCCGCGACGATGTCGAGCTCCTTGCCCATCGCGGTCGTCGGATCGCCCGCGCCCAGCCGATGGAACTGCAGCGCGCCCGCGAGCCCGGCGCACAGGCCGCAGAGCAGGTAGACGGAGAACTTCGTGCGCGCGACGGGGACGCCGCAGAGGCGCGCGGTCGGCTCGCTGCTGCCCACCGCGTAGATCCAGGTGCCAAAGACGGTGCGGCGCAGCAGGAAGGCCGCGACGAGCGCGAGCGCGATGGCGATCCACACGCCCGGCGCGAGCACCAGCCAGGGCGGATCGGGCGCGCGCGCCATGAGCATGCTCGACCAGTCCTCGCTGCCGGGATAGACGGCGCGCTCGTCGGCGAGCCCCTTCGCCAGGCCGCGCGCCATGCCCATCGTGCCCAGCGTCGCGATGAAGGGGGTGATGCGCAGCGCGCCCACCAGGAGCCCGTTGGCCATGCCCGCCAGCGCGCCCGTCGCGACGCCCGCCAGCAGCGCGAGCGCGTCGCCGCCCCCCGCGCGCGTGACGAGCGCGGTGACGACGGAGGCGAGCGCGATCACCGAGCCCACCGAGAGATCGATGCCGCCCGAGACGATGACGAAGGTCATCCCGACCGCGCCCACCGCCACGAGCACCGCCTGCAGCAGCAGCGTGCGCAGGTTCTCGCCGGTGGGGAAGCTCTCCGGCGCCAACGCGCAGAAGAGGCCCAAGACCAGCGCGAGGCCGATCGCGGGGCCCAGGAGCTCGCGGCCGCGGCGCATCATGCGGCCTCCTGCGCGCGGAAGCTCGCGGCGAGGATCGAGGCGGGATCGACCTGCGCGGCCGGACGCGCCGCGCCGAGCTGGCCGTCGCGCAGCACGGCGACGCGGTCGCTGAGCGCGAGCAGCTCGTCGAGCTCGCTGGAGACGAGCACGACCGCGCGCCCCTGCGCCGCGGCGGCGCGCACCAGCGCCTGGATCTGCGCCTTCGCGGCGACATCGACGCCGCGCGTGGGCTCGTCCAGCAGCAGCACGCGCGCGTCCAGCTCCAGCGCGCGCGCGAGCGCCACCTTCTGCTGGTTGCCGCCGCTGAGCTGCGCCGCGGGCTGCCAGGGCGAACCCGCGCGGATCACCAGCGCGGCGCGCGCGCGTTCGGCGAGCGATTCGATGCGGCTGGGCCGGAGGATGCCTGCGTTCGAGAGGCGTGCAAGCTGCGGCAGCGCGAGGTTCACCCCCCACGGCAGGCGCAGCGCGAGGCCTTCGTGGCGGCGGTCCTCGCTCACGAGCGCGATGCCCGCGGCGAGCGCGCGCGCCGGGCCGCGCGCCAGCGCGACGGACGCGCCGCCGACGCGGACGCCGCCCGCGACGGGCGCGTCGAGTCCCGCGATCGCGCGCAGGAGCGCGGTGCGTCCCGCGCCGACGAGGCCGGCGATGCCGAGCACCTCGCCGGGGAAGGCGTGCAGCGTGGCGGGCGCGCGCATGCGCTGGCTGCGGAGGGCGGAGACTTCGAGCAGTGGCGTGGCGGAGGGCGCGGGAATCGCGGTGGGCGCGGGTGTCGCGGCGGGCGCGGCGCCCGGCGCGCACACCGCGGCCACGGCCGCCCCCGCCATCGATTCCACCAGCGCCGCATCGCTCACTTCCACGAGCGTGCCGCTCCACGCCGTGCGTCCGTCGCGCAGCACCGTCGCGTGCGTCGCGGCGCGGCGCACCTCGCCCAGGTGGTGCGAGATCAGCACGATCGCGACGCCCGCGTCGCGCAGCCGCGCGATCGCGTCGAAGACCGGCGCGGCGTCCGCGGCGCCCAGCGAGGAAGTCGGCTCGTCCAGCACCAGGATGCGCGGGCCGGACGCGACCGCGCGCGCGATCTCCACGAGCTGTCGCGCGCCCGGACGCAGCGCGTGCGCGGGCGTTTCCGGATCGATCGCGCCCGCGCCGACGGCGGCGAGCGCCGCGCGCGCATGGGCGCGCATCGTCCGCGCGAGCACCACGCCCAGCCGCGCGGGCTCGCGCCCCAGCGCGATGTTCTGCGCGACCGTGAGGTGCGGCGCCAGCGCCAGCTCCTGATGCACCATCGCGACGCCGCGCGCCTGCGCCTGCGGCACCGAGTCCGGCGCGTGCGGCCGCCCCGCGATGCGCATCTCGCCCGCGTCCGCCGTCTCCGCGCCCACCAGGATGCGCATCAGCGTGCTCTTGCCCGCGCCATTCTGCCCCAGCAGCGCGTGCACCTGGCCCGCGGGGACCATGAGCGAGGCGCCGTCGAGCGCCTGCACGCCGCCGAAGCGGCGCCGCATCCCCTGCATCTCCAGCGCCGCGACGCCCGTCACTTGCCCGCGGCTCCCGTGCCGGAGCCCGCGCCGGGCGCGCCCGCGCCACCCGCCGCCGCGCCGAACTTCGGCCGCACCACCGACTGCACCTGCGGCGAGCCGACGTTGTCGCGCGTCACCACGAGCACGCCGGTGTCGACGTACGCCGGCACCTGCTTGCCGTCGAGCACCTGCTTCATCGTCGTCACCGCCAGCTCGCCCATGCGGCCGGGGTTCTGCACCACGAGCGCGTCGATGTCGCGCTCCTCGAGCCCCGTCACCAGCTTCTCGCTCGCGTCGAAGCCGACGAAGACGATCCCCTTCTTGCGGCCGCTGTCGCGCAGCGCCTTCATGAAGGCGTAGGTCGTGGGCTCGTTGGGCGCGTAGACGCCCTGCAGGTCCTTGTGCTTGGTGAGCAGGTTCTCCGCGACCTTGTGCGCGCTCTCCACGGTCGCGCCGCCGTGCTGGTCGCTCGAGACGATCTCGATCTTCGGGAACTCCGCCTTGAGCGTCGCGAGGAAGCCGTCCTCGCGCTGGCGCGTGCTCGCGCTGCCCTCGACGTAGCGCATCATCGCGACCTTGCCGACGCCCTTGAGGCGCGTGCCCAGCTCGCGCGCGGCGAGCTCGCCGCCCTTGGTGTTGTCCGTCGCCACCAGGCTGCGGCGCCCGTTCCACTTCACGCCGCTGTCGAAGAGCACCACCGGGATGCCCTTCGCGTCCGCCTGCTTCAGCACCGGCACGAGCGCGTTCTCGTCCAGCGGCGCGATGACGATGCCCGCGACGCCGCGCGCGATCATCGCCTCGACGACCTTGATCTGCTCGTCGCGGTCGTCCTCGCGGGCGGGGCCCTTCCAGAGGATCTCGACGCCCGCGGACTTCGCGCCCGCGCGCGCGCCCGCCTCGACGGTCTTCCAGAACTCGTGCGTCGTGCCCTTGGGAATGACGGCGATCTGCGTGTCGGCGGCGGGCATCGCGCCCAGGCCGAGTGTGCCGGTGCCCGCAAGGGCCAGCGCCGCGGCGCCCAGCCAGGCGAAGAGGGATCGACGGGAGTGCGTCTGCTGCATGGCAGCGCGAAGCGTATCCGCCGGCGAACCGGCCCCCGCCGTGCGGGTACAAGTCACGCATGCTCCCCGCGATCGCGCTGCTGGCCACGATGACGCTCGCCCCCGCGCCCCAGGCCGCGCCGACGACGCCTGCGCCCGCGTCGCCGCCCGCCGCCGCGCCCACCGACGACGCCGACGCGCCGCGCCGCCAGACCCGCATCGAGGCGCTGCCCGCCGCCGCGGAGGGCGCGCTCCCCGACCTCTGGTACACGGCCCCCGCCGACCGCTGGGAGGCCGCGCTGCCGCTGGGCAACGGACGCCTGGGCGCGATGGTCTTCGGCGGCGTCGCCAGCGACCGCATCCAGCTCAACGAGGCCACCGTCTGGGAGGGCAACGCCGGCGACCGCGACGCGCCCAAGGCCGCGGAGAGCTTCCGCGCCGCGCGCGCGCTCGCGCTGCAGGGCAAGCTGAAGGAGGCGCAGGCGATCATCCAGCGCGACTGCATGCTGCCCGGCCCGATGATGCCGCGCAGCCACCAGACCCTGGGCGACCTCTTCATCGAGTGCGTGCAGCCGCCGCACACCGCCACGGAGTACCGCCGCAGCCTGGACCTGCGCACCGGCACCGCGCGCACGCAGTGGCGCATCGGGGAGACGCAGATCGAGCGCGAGGCCTTCGCGAGCGCGCCCGACGAGGTGCTCGTCGTGCGCACCTCCGCCGCCGCGGGGCGCACGCTTCCCGCGATGCGCGTGCGGCTGCGGCGCGACTCCTTCGAGCAGGACATCCCCGTGCACGCGGGCATCCCCGGCCGCATCGGCGCGCGCCTCTCCTTCTCGGGGCAGACCGGCCAGGGCGGCGTGCGCTACATGGCGATCGCCGAGGTGCGCTGCGAGGGCGGCAGCATCGCGGTCGAGGACGGCAGCGCGGTCATCTCCGGCGCGCGCGCCTTCACCGTCACCGTCGCGGGGCGCACGAGCCTCTTCGGCGGCAACCCCGACGTGCAGGCGGACCTCGACCTGCGCGTCGCGGACTCGACGATCGACCTGCTGCGCGAGCGCCACGAGGCGTGGATGTCGCGCGCGATGGAGCGCGTGGAGCTGACGCTCGCCGCGCCGGGGGCGGCCGTCTCCCCCGACCCCGCGCGCCTGCCCACCAACGAACGCCTCGCCGCGATCCGCAGCGCGCCGATGCGCGATCCCGGGCTCTTCTCCCTGTACTTCCAGTTCGGTCGCTACCTGCTGCTCTCCAGCAGCCGCATCGGCAGCCTGCCCGCCAACCTGCAGGGCATCTGGAACCAGCACTTCCGCGCCCCCTGGAACGCGGACTTCCACACCAACATCAACCTGCAGATGAACTACTGGCCCGCGGGCCCGACGGCGCTGCCCGAGACGCAGCTGCCGCTCTTCGACCTCGTCGAGAAGCTGCGCACGCGCGGCACCAAGACGGCGCACGACCTCTACGGCGCGCGGGGCTGGTGCGTGCACCACATCACCGACGCGTGGGCGATGACCGCGCCCGAGGGGCAGACCGTGTGGGGCATGTTTCCGCTCGGCGGCGCGTGGCTCGTGCGCGAGGAGTGGGAGCACTACCTCCACACCGGCGACCGCGCCTTCCTGCGCGACCGCGCCTATCCCACGATGTCCGGCGCGGTGCGCTTCCTGCTGGACTACCTCTGCACCGACCCGCGCACGGGCAAGCTCGTCAGCGGCCCGAGCACGAGCCCGGAGAACACCTTCGTCGCGCCCGATGGCTCGCGGCTGGACCTCTCGATGGGCGCCTCGATGGACCAGTGGATCGCGCGCGACCTGCTCACGAACTTCCTCGACGCCGCGCGCGTGCTCGGGCTCTCCGGCGAACCGCTGCCGATGGAGGCCGAGCGCGCGCTGGAGTCGCTGGCGATGCCGCGCATCGGCGCCGACGGCCGCCTCATGGAATGGGCCGAGCCCTACGGCGAGACGGAGCCGGGCCATCGCCACATGAGCCACCTCTACGGCCTGCATCCCGCGGCCTTCATCACCCCCGACGGCTCGCCCGACTACGCGGCGGCCGCGCGCCGCAGCCTGGAGTTCCGCCTCTCGCACGGCGGCGGGCACACCGGCTGGAGCCGCGCCTGGCTCGTGAACTTCTGGGCGCGCCTGCGCGACGGCGAGCATGCCTACGCCGACCTGTGCGCGCTGCTGGCGCGCAGCACGCTGCCGAACCTCTTCGACGACCACCCGCCCTTCCAGATCGACGGCAACTTCGGCGCCACCGCGGGCATCGCCGAGATGCTGCTGCAGAGCCAGGTGCGGATCTGGTCCGCGGGGCACCTGCTGCACCGCATCGACCTGCTGCCCGCGCTCCCCTCGGCGTGGGCGAGCGGCAGCGTCCACGGGCTGGTCGCACGCGGCCCGGTGGGCGTCGACATCGACTGGAAGGACGGCGCGCTCGAGCGCGCGCTGCTGCGTTCCCCCGACGGCCGCGAGCTGCGCATCCGGCTCCCCGCCGGCATGACGCGCGCGCACATCGCCGTGGAGGGCCAGCCCGAGCTGGACCTGCCCGTCCCCGACGGCGTGGTGATCGTCCCGCGCGCCGCGGCGCCGACCGCACGCACCGTGACGATCACGCCCGCCGCGCGCTGAGTCGCGCTACTCGCGCGGCTTCGAGGCGCGCAGCGTCACCTCGACCACCTGCTCCTTGCCGTCGCGCCAGATCGTGACCTTCACGACGTCGCCGGGCTTGTGCGCGCGCAGCTTGCCCATCATCGCGCCGGCGCCCTCGAGCGGCTCGCCATCCCACTTGACCAGGATGTCGCCCTTCTTGATGCCCGCGTCGGCCGCGGAGGTGTCCGCGCTGACGCTGTCGACGCGCACGCCCTTGGGCGCCTTCGGATCCGCGTCCTCCTCGCCGCCCATCGCGGGCATGACGCCCAGGCGCACCGCCGCGTAGCCGCGGTCGGGGGAACGCATCCCGTCGGTGGAGTTGAACTCCAGCTTCGCCGGACGCGTCGCGACCGCCTTGGCGATCTCGCTCGCCAGCGCGACGATCTTCGCCGCGCCCGCGGGGTTCACCGTGTAGCCGAAGTCCTGCGGCGTGTGGTACTCGTCGTGGTTGCCGGTGTAGACGAAGAGCACCGGGATGCCCGCGCCGTAGAAGCTGGCGTGGTCGCTGGGGCCGCGGCCGGTGGGATCCGCGCGGATGGTGAGGCCGCTGGACTCGAAGATTGGGCGCAGCACCTGCATGAAGTCCTTCGCGCTGCCGACGCCGCCGACGCTCAGGTCGTCCGAGCGCAGGCGTCCGACCATGTCCATGTTGATCATGAGCGCGGTCTTGTCGCCGGGGATCGTCGGATGCTCCACGAACCACTTGCTGCCGCGCAGGCCGCTCTCCTCGGCGGTGAAGCCCAGGAAGAGGATGCTGCGCGCGTCGGCGGGCGCGTCCTTGCCGCCGTAGATGTCCGCCATCGCCTGCGCGATGCAGAGCATCGCCGAGGTTCCGCTGGCGTTGTCGTCCGCGCCCGGGTGCAGCTTGCCCGTGTTGCCGGGGCTGGTGCCGAAGTAGCCGTAGCCGACATGGTCGAAGTGCGCGCCGACGACGACCCACTCGTCCGCCAGCGAGCCCTTGCCGCGCAGCACCGCGCCCACGTTCTGCGCGGGCGTGCCACCCGCGCTCATCTTGGTCTCGAGCGCGATGCGCGCCTTGTCGCCCAGCGCGACGGTCTTGATCGTGCCCTCGTCCGCCAGCTTGCGCCAGTCCATGAGCGAACCCCGCGGCGTGTCCGCCGCGGCCAGCAGCTTCTCCGCCGTCGGGACGCTGATCTGCACGATCGGCACCGGCTCGGGGCGGCCCCAGCGGCTGCTGGAGACATCCTCCAGGCGCTCCTTGCCGTCGCGCGCGCCCGGGGGCGCGACCATGACGATGCCCACGACGCCGCGCTTCACGAGCGCCTCGATCTTGTCGAGCATGCCCGAGTGCTCGCTGAAGCGGCGCTCGGCCCATCGCGAGCGGCCGCGGTCGTCCAGCGGCTCGTAGCGCATCACCATGGCGATCTTGCCGGTGAGGTCGTCGCTCTCGGCGAAGCTCGTGTAGCCGTCCTTGCCCTTCTCGATGCCGTAGCCGACGAAGACCACCGGTGCCTCGACCTTGCCGTTGCCGCAGATCGCCAGCACCGAGAAGTCCTTGCCCTCCTCGAGCGCGTCCGCGCCGACGCTCGCCTTCGCGGTCTCGACCTTGGGCGCGCCGCCGGTCAGCGTGAAGTGCTGCCGGTAGCTCTTCCACGGTCCTTCCTTCGGGGTGACGCCGTCGGCGCCCTCGACCGGGAAGGCGGGCTCGAGCCCGGCGCGCTTGAGCCAGAACTCCACGTACTCCGCGGCGAGGTCGTTGCCGCGCAGCCCGGGCGCGCGCCCCTCCATCCACGGGTTCGAGAGGGTCAGCACATGCTGGTACCACTGCGTCGCGACTGGACCCATGTCCTCGAAGACGCGACGCAGGTTGATGTCCTTCGCCTCGACCGCGTGGGACTTGTCCGCGGGCGCCCAGTTGTAGACGTCGACGGAGCCCTCGATCACGGTGCCCGGCTGCTTCGCCTCCTGCGCGTGGGCGCCGGCGGCGAGTCCCGCGGCGAGCGCCGGGACGCAGAGGGTCAGGTACGGGCGCGCGGCGGAGCGGGGGCGGGCGGGCGTCTTCATGGTCGCGCGAGTGTAGACCCGCGCGCCCGCCGCCTGAAAAAGCACGCGAGGGCCGCCAGAAGGCGGCCCTCGCGGAATTCACACGAAACGCGTCCCCCGTTGGCGCGCCACGTCGCAGGCAGAATCAGTCGCCCAGCTGCACGACGTCGCGGCCGAGGATGCCGTCGGCCGTGAGGACGTGGAAGCTGGTGCCGTTCTGACCCGCGACGAGCATGTCGTACGCGGCCTGCTGGTAGTACCCGTTGCCGCCGTTGACTCCGGGGAGCCACAGACCGGTGTTGGGGTTGACGAGGCCAGCCTCGGAGTTCTGCTTCTTGAGCAGGTCGTTGCCGGTCATGACCAGGCCCACGGGGAGCATCTGGACGTGGCCGTCAAAGAACATCGCGGCGGGCGTGCTGTTGTAGCCCTGGTTGAAGAACCACGGCGTGGGCGTGCCGAAGGCCGGATTGGTCGGAGCGGCCTGCGTGTTCTGCAGCCACTGGTGCTCGATCATGCGGGTCTTCAGCGAGGGATAGGCGCAGGTGCCGACCGCGGGGCTCTTGAAGCCGCCGGGGAGGGTGTTGGCGCCGGGGACGGCGTAGCTGCCGCCCGCGTTCCGGCGCGAGAGGACGTCCGGCGCCCACATCGCGGCCGGGCTCCAGCAGTACGTCGGGTACTCGATGGTCGAGCCGTCGTAGTTGAACTCGACGGGCTGCTGGAAGTACTTGGAGATGTTCTCCAGGGTGACCTTGTCCTTGGGGGCCCAGAAGACCGGGTCGTAGTACTTGCTGTTGACGTAGCTGTTGAACGCCTTGACGTTCGGGATGCGCCACGAGCCGAAGAAGTCGGCCGCGCCGTAGTTCGCCGCGACGAGCACGGTGAAGTTCTGGCCGCAGGTGCCCGGCCAGCTCGCGCAGCGCGCGGGAGAGCCGTTGACCCAGTAGCCCCAGAGGCCGCCGCCGTTGTCCCAGCCGAGGATCTGCTGGGGGAGGCAGATGCGCTGCACGTAGGCCGCGCAGGAGCCGAGGATGCCGTTGCCGTACTGGCCGACTTCGTCGGGCACCGCCGTGAACTGGCGGTCGTTGTAGTCGGCGCCGTACGAGGCGTTCGCGATCGACAGGTTGC
Source organism: Phycisphaerales bacterium (assembly GCA_046350355.1). GTDB lineage: Bacteria > Planctomycetota > Phycisphaerae > Phycisphaerales > SM1A02 > UBA966. The sequence goes on from JAXMAN010000001.1 coordinate 142,675, forward strand.
GCAGGTTGCCCTGGCTCTGCGTCACGAGCGCGGTATCGCGCGCCTTACCGATGGCGGGCAGCAGGATCGCAATGAGCAGCGCGATGATCGCAACGACCACCAGCAGCTCGACGATCGTGAAGCCCTTCTTCAGACGGTTCATGCCGTCCAACCTTTCTACGGTCCGATGGGACCGCGAGGCGAATCGCTGCCGAAGATGTGACCAGACACCGGGAGGCCCGAGGCTTCGAAGTTCGGACACCGTGCTGGCGGGCAGGACTCGAACGAAAGAGTGCGGACCATTGGCGGCTGGTCCACGGGGCCGTCGCAGGCGGCCGAGGCGTGCGGAACACGCTCGGAAACCCGCTGGGAAAACGATATCACCACCCATCATGTACGGAAGCGGGGAATCCCGGTGATGCGCCCGGAGCGTGCATTTTCCCGGCCGCCCGGAAGGGGTAGCCTCGCGACCCGATAATGACCGCCCCCACGCGCCCCGTGCGCCTGCAAGCCCCCTGCATCGCCACCACCTGGAGCTTCGGCGCCCGGGCGAACGCCGCCGCCTGGCCCCTGCTGGCCGTCGGGCGCGACCCCCTGGAGGCGGTCCTCGCCGCCGCGACCGCCGCCGAGGAGGACCCCGCCGTCGACAGCGTCGGCTGGGGCGGGCTCCCCGACGCGGGCGGCCGGGTGAGCCTGGACGCGTGCGTGATGCGCTCGCCCAGCCAGAACGGGAGCGCCTGCGGGCTGCGCCGCCACCTGCACGCGGCGCAGGTCGCGCGCCTGGTGATGGAGCGCACGCCGCACGCGATGCTCGTGGGCCCCGACGCGGACGACTTCGCCGACGCGCAGGGGATGCCCGCGCGCGAGCTGCTCGCGCCCAGCGCGCGCGCCGCGTGGGAGGCCTGGCGCGCGAGCCCCGAGGGCGCCGCCGCCGCGACCTGCGCGACGATGGCCGCGCAGGCGCGCGACCGCGGACTGGCCGGGCACGACACGATCGGCACGCTCGCCATCGGCGCCGACGGCGCGCTCGCGGGCGCGTGCTCGACCAGCGGCACGCCGTACAAGCTGCCGGGGCGCGTGGGCGACTCGCCGATCATCGGCCACGGGCTCTACGTGGATCCGGGCGTCGGCGCGGCGACCGCGACCGGCACCGGCGAGCTGATCATGGGCATCTGCGGCGCCTTCCTGGCGGTCGAGGCGATGCGCCGCGGCGCCGATCCGGCGCAGGCCGCGCGCGAGGCGGTCGAGCGCATCGCGTCGAGCTTCCGCATCGCGCCGCACCACCAGGCGTGCTTCGTCGCGCTGCGCGCCGACGGCGCGGGCGCGGGCGCGGCGCTGCGCGCGGGCTTCGTGATGGCGCTGCGCGACGGCGCGGGGGAGCGCCTGGCGCCCCCGGACTTCACGCTCATCCCCGACTCGCATCCGCAGGAACCGCTCGGTCGAAAGGACCCTTCATGAAGCTCTACACGCGCTCGGGCGACGACGGCATGACGGGCCTCTTCAGCGGGGCGCGCGTGAGCAAGGACCACCCGCGCATCGAGGCGTACGGCACCGTCGACGAGCTCAACGCGTTCCTCGGCCTGGCCGCGTGCGCCTGCGATCCCGCGCGCCCCTTCGAGGCGCGGCTGCTGGAGATCCTGTCGAGCGTGCAGAGCCGGCTCTTCGACATCGGCGCGGACCTGGCGACGCCCGAGGGCGCGAAGCAGCAGGCGCGCATCCACCGCATCGACGCGCAGGACGTCGCCGAGGCGGAGGCGTGGATCGACGAGGTCGACGGCGCGAACCCGCCGCTGCGCAGCTTCGTGATGCCCGGCGGCACCGAGCTCGCGGCGCGGCTGCACGCGGCGCGCACCGTCTGCCGGCGCGCGGAGCGGTCGATCATCTCGCTGATGGGGATCGAGCCCGTGGGCGAGGCGCTGCTGCGCTACATGAACCGGCTGAGCGACCTGCTCTTCGCGGCGGCGCGACGCGCCAACCACGAGCGCGGCGTCGCGGACGTGCCGTGGACGCCGAAGGCGCCGCGGTAGGCGCGGGGTGCGACGCGGCACGACGCGACGCGCCGCGCGCGCTCACGAATCCGGCGTGCCGAAGACGCGGTCGCCCGCGTCGCCCAGCCCGGGCCGGATGTACGCGTTGCCGTCGAGCTCGCGGTCGAGCGCCGCGGCGTAGAGCATGACGTCGGGGTGCTCGTCGTGGACGCGGCGCACGCCGTCGGGGGCCGCGACCAGGCAGATCATCTGGATGTCGCGGCAGCCCGCGTCCTTGAGGTAGCGGATCGCCGCGCACGCGCTGCCGCCGGTGGCGAGCATCGGGTCGATGACGATCGCGTAGCCCTCGCGGACATCGTGCGGCAGCTTCGCGTAGTAGAAGACGGGGCGGTGCGTCGTCTCGTCGCGGCGCAGGCCGATGTGGCCCACGCGCGCCTCGGGGAAGAGCTGCATGACGCCGTCGGTCATGCTCAGCCCCGCGCGCAGGACGGGCACCAGCGTCACCGGGCGGCTGAGCTGGCGGCCGGTGGTGCGCTCCAGCGGCGTCTCGAAGGTGAACTCGCGCGTGTCGAAGCGGCGCGAGACCTCGTAGGTCATGAGCCCGGCGATCTCGTTGAGCAGGCGGCGGAAGTCCGCCGAGGGCGTGCGCCGGTCCCGCGCCACGGCCAGCTTGTGCTGGATGAGCGGATGGTCGAAGACGCGCAGGTTCGAGAAGGAATCCGAGTGGGTCGGCACGGCGCTGCTCCTCCGGGGGCAGCGTAGACTTGCCGCTTCGCATCCGCGCGGCCGGCCGCCGCGCACCGCGAGGAACCCCACCGATGACGACCACCGCCACCGACCGCCGCGCGCCGGGCACGCCCCGCGCCTTCGCACTCGTCGCCGCCGGCGCCCTGCTGGGCGCGGGCGCGATGTCGCTCATGGGCAGCGCGCCCACCCAGGACGGCGCCGCGCCCGCGAAGCCCGCCGCCGCGCAGGCCGCGCCCGCCGGCAAGGCCGTGCCCCCGGGCCGCCCGAAGCCGACGCTCGACCAGGTGAAGGCGGACACGAAGGCGGCGATGGAGGTGCTCAACCAGTTCGTCGGCCGCTGGGACGTCGTCGGCCAGTCCTTCGACGAGACCGGCAAGGCCGTCGGCGACTTCAAGGGCAGCGCCCACTACACGATGACGATGGCGCTCAACTTCCTGATGGGCGAGATGACGCTCGTCAACGGGCCCTACGTCCTCGACCAGGTGGACTACTTCGGCTACTCCCCGGGCCTGCGCAAGTACACGCACATCATGCTCACCGAGCTGGACAAGTCGATGGTCTACCAGCAGGGCGAGTGGATGCCCGACGCCGGCAGCATGATCTTCGCGATGGCCGCGCCGCTGGACACGCCGCGCGGCACGCCGCGCAACATCTCGACCGAGTACGGCTTCGAGGGCGACCGCATCACCATCAACATGACGATGCAGAGCGGCACCAAGGCGCCGCGCACCGTGCGCATGCTGCTGACGCGCTCGCAGACCCCCGACGCGCCCACCGGCCCCGAGGGGATGCCCACGGGCCAGGGCAACATGCGTGTGCAGTACCAGCAGGGCAATCCCGCGCAGATGCAGGCGCAGATGCAGCAGGCGGTCGCGCAGATGACCGCGCAGAAGCAGGCGATGGCCCAGTACATCAACACGATGAACCAGGGCTGGGACGGCCAGATGGACCAGATGATGAACCAGCAGATGGACCGCGGCCTGAGCGAGATGGACGCGCAGGAGTTCCGCAACCAGATGTGATCGGCGCACGCGCATGGCACTTCCCCGCCTGGCCATCGTCGGACGCCCCAACGTGGGCAAGTCGAGCCTCTTCAACCGGCTCGCGGGACGCCGCATCTCCATCGTGGATCCCACGCCGGGCGTGACGCGCGACCGCGTGACCACGATCGTGGAGCTGCGCGCGCCCGCCGAGCGCGGCGGCGAGCCGCGCGTCGTGGAGCTGATGGACACGGGCGGCTACGGCATCTACAGCGCCGAGGGCGAGCGCATCGACGACGCGGGCATGGACCTCGCGGCGCTCACGCCGGAGATCGAGCGGCAGATCCGCGCCGGCGCGGAGCAGGCGGACATCATCCTCTTCGTGGTGGACGCGCAGGACGGCGTCGTATCGCTGGACGAGACGGTCGCCAAGCTGCTGCGCAACGCGGGGCTCGCGGGCAAGGTGCTGGCGGTCGCGAACAAAGTCGACGATCCCTCCTGGGACGCCGACGGCGCGGAGACCGCGGCGCTTGGCTTCGGCAACCCGGTGCTGGTGAGTGCGACCAGCGGCTATGGCGTGCGCGCGCTGGGCGAGGCGGTCTGGGACCGGCTCGAGCGCCTGGGCGCGGGCGTCGAGAAGCCGCGCGCCGAGGAGGTGCGCTTCGCGATCGTCGGGCGCCGCAACGCGGGCAAGAGCTCGCTGGTGAACGCGCTCGCGGGCGAGCCGCGCGTCATCGTGAGCGAGATCGCGGGCACCACGCGCGACGCGGTGGACGTGCGCATCGAGGTCGACGGCCGCACGCTGCTGGCGATCGACACCGCGGGCGTGCGCAAGCGCAAGAGCTGGGCGGACGACATCGAGTTCTATTCGAACACCCGCACCGACGACGCCATCGACCGCGCCGACGTCTGCGTCCTGCTGCTGGACGCGACCGAGAAGAGCACGCAGGTCGAGAAGCGCCTCGCGATGCAGCTCGAGGAGAAGTACAAGCCCACGGTCATCGCCGTGAACAAGTGGGACATGGTCGCGGGCACGCTCTCGCCCAAGGACTACACCGACTACCTGACGCAGGAGTTCCCCGGGCTGGACTTCGCGCCGATCGTCTTCATCAGCGCGAAGGACGGCACCGGCGTGCGCGACCTGCTGCGCGTGATCGCGAACCTGGACGAGCAGTCGCGCCACCGCGAGGGCACCGGCCGCGTGAACCACGCGGTGCGCACGATCCTCGAGGCGCGCGGCCCGAGCTCGCGCCTGGGCACGCGCGCGAAGGTCTTCTACGTCGCGCAGATCGACGTCCGTCCGCCGACGATCGCGATGGTCGTGAACAAGCCCGCGCTCTTCGAGGGCTCCTACGAGCGCTACTTCAAGAACCAGCTCCGCGAGCACCTCCCCTTCAGCGAGGTCCCGATCAAGCTGGTCTTCAGCGAGCGCAAGCGCGAGGCGAGGTAGGCGGGGGCGGAAGGGGAAGTCGTTTCTTTTTGCACGGCGTGGATTGAATTCGGTCGGAGACGCCGTATCTTCATTCATGCACGGCAGCGGTTTCCGCGGGAATGTCCGAAAAGCCGTGCATCAGCACTCTGGGAGGCGGATCCTTCACGGATCGAAGAGGCGGACATGAGCAACATCCGACGGGGAATGTTCAGTTTTAGCGGCTCGGCTCGGCTCGGCTCGGCTCGGCTCGGCTCGGCTCGGCTCGGCTCGGCTCGGCTCGGCTCGGCTGGGGCGACTTCTGGCCATTGCGTGCGTTCTCGGGCTGACCGGGTGGTGTGGTCGGGTCGCGGGTGCGTGGATGCCTCAGGAATGTGACGATCCGTGCGGATGCGGATGCGGGACCTGGAGCGGAGAGACAACCCCTGCCCGGCCGTGGTATCGGGTGCTTGATCCCAGGTGCGGGATGTTTCCGCTGGCCTGCGACACCGCGATCAAGGACTGGAAGCAGAAAACAGGATCCCCCCGACGAATCTGGACCGCGACGGGGAGTCCGGACGATCGTCAGCCTCCAGGCGCGGGATTCAAGTTCGTGTGCTACGTCAATGGCGTGAGGACTGACTCGGCGCTCGAGTACCTCGACTGCTCGCCGGAGAACACGCCCCTCCCCTGTCCCTCGGTGGGAGCGAACTCCGAAGTCCTCGGCGGACCCGCAACCACCGGACTTGTGGAGACCGTGGTGGAGTTCGAACAACCGATGGCCGCCGTCTGGGTGGAACTCGCTCCCGGCGGCGGCTGCAGCGGACCGTGCGGCGTGCGCTTCCAGCGGGCGGATGGCGCCGGATGGACGACCGTGGCATCGCTCCGCCAGCAGAGCAGCTGCGGCGGAGTGTTGGTGGACGTCGACGCGATGCTGACGGCGAGTCCGCCGCTGGACTCGTTGCAGGCCCGCGAGCGCGGGATCCGCCGGGTGGTCTTCCAGTGGCTTGGCGGCACGCCAGGATGCATGCCGCGGATGCACGAGATCCACTACCGGCTGATGGACACCGCCCTGGACCTGCGGGCCGCTTCGAGGCCGTACCGACTCGACGTGGTGGGGAATCTCGCGGAGATAAGCGCGAATGAGCCGGACGCGGGCTCCGTCGCGCTCGCCGCCGCATGGCCCTCGACCAACTACCGCATGCGCATGAACGGCGCCGGGATCGTCTGCGGCACCACGCAGGTGCCGGGACCGCTTCCGGGATCGCAGGCGCACCTGCGCGCGACGGTGTGGACCCCCGACCCCGATCCCGACGCGCCCACCGGCTGGTCCGCGCACGACCTGGAGCCCCAGTCGCCCTCCCCGAGCTACGACCTCCTCGCCTGCGCCCTCACGGAGCCCTTCGAGGCCACGCTGGCCCCGCAGGGAACGCCCGTCGCGGGGCGCTGGGTGGTCGTCGGCGGCGGGCGAGCGTTCCGCTGCACCGGGCAGGGTTCGAACGATCCGGCGAGCTGCGACAACGTGCACGCCCGCGCGTGGCTCGTGCGGATCGACGCCGCCGGCACCTTCGTGGCGAGCTTCCCGATCGCGATCGTCGGACCCACCGGGGGCCACTGCGACTCGATGCTCGTGGACGAGAGCACGATCGAGGACCTGCGGGTCATTCCGGGCCCCGGCAACTCGGTCACGGTCCTGGGGACCGGTCTCGTGGGGATGTGGTGCGGGATGCCCAATGGAAACGACAATCCGACGAATCAGAGCGCGGTCTTCGACATCCGCGGCCTCTCGAAGCCGGCCGCCGGCGTGTTCGTGATCGATCCCGGCTCGCTCAACGGCTACACGCGCGTGCTCGACCGGCAGGCCGGCGGGCAGGATGAGTTCTGCAGGAACGAGGTCCCGCCGAATCCGCATCCGAACGACACTAACCCCCGCTGGGCGCAGATCTCGCGGGCGCACGCGTGGGTGCGCGGCGCGGCGCCGTCAGCGGCGCAGCCCGCCTACAGCGCGCTGGGGGAGATGACGAGCGTCAACGGAGACTGCGATCCAGTCGTGACGGTCTGGTGCAGCTGGCAATGGAGCGCCCGCCAGTGGGGGTTCACGGAGCTCCCCGGCCCGTACATCGCGAACTCCCCGCCCGAGCCCTGGATCACGAACTCGGAGTGGCGCCGGACGCCCGCCGCGTACGGCATCGGACCCGTCGGGGGACAGAACGTCGTGCGCGGATTCGCGCTCATGGACGGCGTCCGCAGCGCGGTCCCCATGGCGGACGGCACCCGTCAGGTCGTGAGCGCCGCGGGCTGGCTCGTCGACGGCTGCACGGACGAGACGCTGTGTCCCTGCAACCCCCACGCGATGCTGGCGGAGTTCATCGACGGCCCCGGACCATGCTGGCCCGCGAACAGGACGACGGAAGGGGAACGGCAACTGCTGCAGACCGACGGCACCTGCGTGCGCGAGCTGGACCTGCACGCCGCGCTGTGGACCGCGGGGACGCTTGGGGGGTCGCCGGAGTTCGAGTCGTCGATGGCGAGCGCGGTCGCGGAGATTGGAACGGCGGCGACGGAGTTCAGGCGGATGGTGACTGGGGTGCGATTCAACAAGCTTGAGGATCGTCCGAATGCCATTGACCAACGCGCGGTGCTTTGGTGCGGCAGAGCGACCGCCCAGGCTCTGGGCTCCGGGCTGATCCCCGAGAGCCTCTGGTGCGGGCGAGACATTGGAGACATCATCGTGCGCGTCCGCTGGCTCGGCGCAAACGCGAGCACTGATGTAATCGATGCACGCTGGTCCGAACTCTATCAGCCAAGGGCGACGAATCAGGATCCCTTCGCCCCAGCCGTCCTCTCCGCACACGGGGTAGACCCGATGGGAAAGTGCCTCGTGATCGCGAAGCTCGCCTCGAACCAGCCGTATGTAGCAGCCCGAATCAGTGCCGTGGCGGACCTTAGCGGGGACGACACGGTCAACGGTGCGGACCTCGGGATTCTGCTTGGCGCCTGGGGATCGGACGGCCCCTCCGACATCACCGGCGACGGCGTGGTGAACGGCGCCGATCTGGGCGCCTTGCTCGGATCATGGACGTCCGGAGGCCCTATCCCAATCGACCTGCGTTGTAGCAACGCCGAGCAGTCCTCGCGCAGCATCGCACTTGTCCAGAGAGCGGTGGTGCTGATGGGATTTGAGAGCTTCGGGGCACTCGGCGACACCCTCTCGGTCCTTCCGCCGCAAACCGCCCTATTTCTGGGCGAAGCCATTACGCAAATCGCACAACAGCTTCCCGAGAATGGAGATGAGTAAGGTGAAGCACCTCATCCGAACTTCGGCAATCGCACTTGTTGCAGCGCACGCCATCGCCGGCGAGGCGTCCGCATCGTTTGAGACCTACTCGATCCGAAGCCAGTGGCGAGCGGCGGTTGGACCGACGACCTATCGCGATGCGGTGGGATCGGGAGTCGTCCCGGGGCAGCAGGTCAATCCCGAGATCTGGGCGGACGTCGGCGTGCACCTCGTGTCCAGCGGAACGCTCGTCGGCGTGACGAGTTCGATCGGGCCCGCAATCAAGTCGCCCCTCGGCTCGTCATTCTGGATCGAGTTCGACCAGCCGATCACAGCGCTGTTTTGGCAGGTGCAGACGGCGTTTGGGTTCGTCCGGTTCTACAACGGCAATGAAATCATCGGGTTTGTCGCCGACAGCGGGGGCGCAGGCTTCGGCCTCGGGGCAGTTTCCACGATCCCGTTCAACCGCATCCAGCTCTCCAACGGCCAGCTTGCGTCCTACGTTTGGAGCCTCGAATGGGGCGCCCCGGTCCCCGCGCCGGGCGTGGGCGCGGTGCTCGCGGCGGGCGCGCTCGCGCGCGGCGGGCGCCGGCGTCGGGACTGACATGAAGCACTCCGCTCCCATCCTCGCCGCCATGACGGCGCTCACGGCGGTCCAGACCGCCGATGCCTCCTTCGTCACCTACGCCCTGCGCAACCAGTGGCGCGCCGCGGTGGGGCCGACGACCTACCGGAGCGCGGTGGGTTCGGGGGTGCAGGAGGGGCAGACGGTTTCGCCCGAACTGTGGGCGGACGTCGGGGTGCATCTGGCCTGCAGCGGGGTCCTTGTCGGCGCGGCGGGGAGCACCTCGGGCCCGTGCATCAAGAGTCCCGTCAACACCACCTTCTGGGTGAACTTCGACCAGCCGATCACGGCGCTGTACTGGGATGCGGCGACGACGTTTGCAGGCGTGCGCTTCTTCAGCGACAACACCTACCTCGGCATCATCGCCGACGGCCAGCTCGGAGCTGTGTCCACCATCCCCTTCAACCGGATTCAGATCTCGAATGGCCAAGGGGCTGGCTACATCTGGAACCTCGAATGGGGCGCCCCCGTCCCCGCGCCGGGCGTGGGCGCGGTGCTCGCGGCGGGCGCGCTCACGCGCGGCGCGCGCCGGCGGCGGCGCTGAGCGCGGCCCGGCTCAGCGCGGGCTGAGCGCCCACACGACGGCGTAGGCGGCGGCCGCGAGCGCGGCGACGGCGCCGGTGGCGACCGAGGCCGCGGCGAAGGCGTCCAGGCTGCGCATGCGGAACGCGGCGCGCGCCAGGAAGCCCGCGGCGACGACGAAGGCGATGCCGTCGAAGATGAGCTTGGCCGTCGGGTGGGCGATCGGCACCAGGTGCACCAGGTTGGCCACCGCGACGCACGCGAAGGCGCGGCAGGCGATGTCCACCGGCGCCCCCGCGGGCCGGCCGCGCACCAAGGCGACCGCGCCGACGGCCAGCGAGCCCGCGACGGTGCAGAGCGCGGCCCAGACCACGGTGGCGGCGGTGAGCGAGAGGCGCGGAAGCAGCCCCACCGAGCCAGCGCTGGCGACCTCCTTGGGGAAGAGCGCGCCCAGCCCGGCGAGCGCGCCCGCGAGCGCGATGGCCAGCGCCGCGAGCCCGACCCCCGACCAGAAGCGCACATCCCCCTCGGGGCAGAGCGGCTGGTCCGGTCGTGGCGCCTGCGCGTCGGACATCGGCGGGGCATCGTAGCGGTCGCCTCGTTATGCTCGGTCCGGCGATGGAGATCCTGCTGCACGACCGCCGAAGGCGTCCGGTGGGGCGGGTCGAGGTCGACCCGTCGGCGCGGCCCGTGCTCGTGAAGGTGACGGACGCGCAGGGGCAGCCGCAGGACGCCTACCTGGAGTGGGAGCGCGCGCTCGACGACGCGGGGCAGCTTCGCGCGTGCGTCGCGTGCGGATGCCAGCGCCTCTACCGGCGCAAGACGCTGCCGCGCGTCACGCCCTTCGTGCTGGTGCTGGCGGCCGCGGGCGTCGTCGCGGGGGTGCTTGGCTACTCGAGCGATCCGGTGGTGCTGGGCGCGCTCGTCGTGCTGCTGGCGATGGATGTCGCGGTGCTCATCGTCGCGCGCACGCGGCTGGTCTGCTACCGGTGCGGGTCGCAGTACAGCCGGACCAAGATCGCGCGCTACCACCGCGCCTGGGACGCGCGCACCGCCGCGGAGCCGGAGTGCCAGCCGGAGCCCGACGCGCGGGAGGCGCCCGCGCCGGAGACGCCCGCGTGACCGCTACCATCGCGCGCATGACGGACACCCCGCACGCCGACGCCGACGCACGGTGGATGCGCGCCCTCGCGGGCCGCTTCGTCGTCTTCGACGGGCCCGACGGCAGCGGCAAGAGCACGCAGCTCGGGCGCTTCAGCGCGGCGGTGCGCGCGGCGGGGACCGAGGTCGTGGAAGTGCGCGAGCCCGGCGGAACCGCCATCGGCGAGAAGATCCGCGAGCTGCTGCTGGATCCGCAGAACGCGGAGATGACGCTGCGCACGGAGATGCTCCTCTACATGGCCAGCCGCGCGCAGCTCTACGAGCAGCGCATCGCGCCCGCGCTCGCGTCGGGGGCGATGGTGCTGGCGGACCGCTTCGTCAGCAGCACGCTCGCGTACCAGGGCGCGGCCGGCGGCATGGACGAGGGGGAGATCCTCGCGGTGGGCGAGGTCGCCACGGGCAACCACTGGCCCGATCTCACGGTGGTCTTCGATGTCTCGACCGAGGTGGCGATGCGCCGCCTCTCGCCGCTGCTGGACCGCATGGAGCAGAAGGGCGCGGAGTTCCACGCCCGGGTGCGCGCGGGGTACCTGGCGCAGGCGCGGCGCTGGCCGCAGCGGTACCTGGTGGTGGATTCCTCGGTCGGTCCCGACGAGGTGAGCGCCGCGCTGCTGGCCGCGGTGCGCGGCTGGTGCGCGAATCCCCAGCGCGTCCACCGCGTGTCCGCACCGTGAATTGCGGCACGGAGTTTTCGCCAATCCTCTTGCAAAACCGCGGGGGTTGGGCGCAAGTTCCCGTGGCGTGCGCATACTCGCGCCCTGTGTGGACAGCGAGCGGGGCGCTCATCGACCCTGCGGAAGGTGTGTAGACATGGATGCAGCGGACGTGCGGCGGAGCCGCCTGAATCGATTCGTCGATCTGGCGCGCGTCTACCGCGGCTGGAGCCGCCAGCAGCTGGCGGCGCATCTGGGGCGCGACCTCAGCAAGATGGTGCCGGAGAGCGGGAATCCCAAGCTCGACCTCGTGGTCGCGCTGGCCGACGCGCTGGACTGGTCGGTGGGCGATGTCGCGGAGTGCGTGTGGGTCGATCCCGCGCGCGAGACTCCCGCGGCGCGCGGGGCGCAGCTCGCGGCGGAGTTCGCCGCGCAGGACGAGGCCGCGCTGCAGGCGCACCGCGCGGGCGACTGGCACGCGCTGGTGGCGGCGGGGCGGCAGATGCTCGCGAAGGCGCGCAGCGGGCCGGAGCGGGCGCGCGCGCTCAACCGGATGTCCGGCGGGTACGACGGCCTGGGCCGGTATGTGCGCTCGCTGGAGTGCCTGCGCGAGGCGCTCGCCGAGTCGCCGCTGCCGGATCCGCTGCAGCTCATGCTGCATGTGAACCTGGCGAACGCGCACTACTCGCTCTGGCATGTCGTCGAGGCGCGCGCCACGGCGCGCGACATCGTCGAGCGCTTCGAGCGGCAGGCGCCGCAGGGGCGGCTCGAGCGCGTGGCGCAGGCCTTCGCGGTGCAGCTTCGTGGGCAGTGCTCGCGGCGCATGGTCGAGCGCGATCCCGAGCGCGCGCAGGAGCACGCGCGCGCCGCGAAGGCGGACCTGCAGCGCGCGGGGCTCCTCTTCTGCGGGCTCGCGCGCGAGTTCGGCGACGACAGCTACGGCGGCGTCGCCAACACCTGCCGCGGCGCGCTGATCGAGGTGGAGTGCGCGCTGGGCGAGCGCCCCGCGGACGAGGCGATCGCGGTGATCACCGAGGCGCTGGGCAATGTCGAGGACCCGCAGCTCGCGCCCCCGGGCGACTGGCTCGAGAGCTACGGGTGGTGGTGCATCTACGGCTGCAACATCGCGCAGCGGCACCTGAAGGATCCGGAGTTCCACCGCGCGATGGCGGTCTTCACGAACAAGGCGGTCGAGATCGCGGAGCGGCTGGGCAACTGGTCGCTGCGCGAGCGCGCCTTCTCGCTGGAGCACCTGCGCCGCCGACGGCTCGCGCGCACCGCGGGCTTCGAGGCGGAGTGGGTGCTCGACGAGGAGGATGTCCGCACCATCGCCGGCACCATGGGCCGCTTCCCGTCCTTCCGCGACACGGGATGGCAGATCCTCTCCGTCGCGCGCGTCGTCGAGCAAGGCTGAAAGGAGCCCACCATGAAGCATGCACGGAATCGTCCCGGCCGCGGTCGCGGCGCGGGAGTGGGTGGGCGCGGGGATGGAGGCGGCGTGTGCGCGCGGGGCGTGGGCGCGCGCGGCGCAGGTGCGCGGGGCGCGACGCTCGCGCGCCCGTTGGTGCTCGCCGCGGCGGCGGTCGCGGGGCTGCTCTGCGCGGGGCCGCCGCCGGCGCTCGCGGGCGACGCGCCGCGCTCGGAGGACTCCCCCGCCATCGCCGGCGCACGCCGGCGCTGGTGGCTGGACCTCTACGCGCACTCGATGCAGGAGCAGGCGTTCATCGCGTGGATGGACGCGTGGTTCGGCGCGCCGACCTGGCGCCATTCGATGCAGGAGCGCGAGGTGAACGCGCTCTTCGCCTGGTGGAGCGCGATGTTCTGGCGCGAGCCTCCCGCGCAGGCGCTGGACTGAGCGCGGCGGGTCAGCGTCTCGAAGTAAAGATCCTCCGTCGCCGCCGACCCGCGATCGGCACCAGTCCGATCAGGCACGCAGCCGCGCCCGGCGCTGGGACGGTGGTGAAGTAGACATTGTCCAGCGTGAGCGGGTAAGGGTCACCCCATGGCGGCGGGTTGAGGGCATTCTTGAACACGACCCGATCGAACGAGACATCGCTCATGAAGCCCGCGAACTTGTTCGAGCCCCCCTGCTCGTAATGCACCCACGAGTAGACGAGCTGGTCCCCCAAGTAGAACTGCGCCTTCACCACAGCGGGGTAGTAGACAGCCAGTCCGCGCATCGGCGTGTCGAATCGCATGTCAATTGAAAGCAATCCCTTCAGCCCCCACCCATCCTGCGGAAGGAGGGTGGGGTCCGGACCGAAGATCAGATTGCCCACCGGATCGGCGAAGTGGATGCCCAGCGAGGAGTACTGCTCGTTGATGAACGTCCCTTCGGAGAACTCGGAAAACGAGATTGAGGTGTACGCCCCGGCGCTCCCGAACCACTCGCCCGCATTTGCCGCGCCAGTCACGACGGAGAACCCCCCCAATGCCGGCGCCGCAAGGCATGAGGTGACCACCACGGATGCCCACCGGAACACTCGATTCATGACGTTTCTCCGGACTGCGGGCGAGCCAGCTTGCAAGACAGTTCCGAAATGTCCGCTTGCGACACCGTCGATCGGCGATTTCGTCGCCGGCGTTCCGCAATCGGAAGGAGGCCGAGCACGCCGAGGGCCGCGCCCGGCGTGGGGACGGTCGAAAAGTAGAGGTTGTCGAAATTGACCGAGTAGGGGGGCATCCAAGGCGGGGCGACCAGTGCACTCTTGAACACGACCCGGTCAAATGCGACATCGCCGAATGCCCCCACGAACTTGCTCTGTTCGCCTCCCCCCCACTGCTGCCATGAGAAGACGAGCGCGTCGCCGGAATAGAACTCAGCCTTGACTTCCCCGGGATAGTGCACCGCCAACCCACACACAGGTGTGTCGAAGCGCATATCAATCGAGCTCAATCCATGAAGTCCCCAGCCATCCTGGAGAAAGCCCTGCGTCGCCTGAATCCAGCTCCCCGCTGGATCAACGAAGTGAACACCCATCGCGGCGTACTGCTCCGTGACGAGCGTTCCGGAGGGGAACTCAGAAAACGTGATCGAGGTGTACGCCCCGGCACCGCCAAACCACTGATTCGCGTTGGCGGCGCCGGTCACGACGGTGAAGCCAGCCAGCGACTGACCCGCGAGGCAGGCTGAGACCACCACCGATACCCACCGGAACACTCGATTCATGACGTTCCTCCGAAAACCGCTACGGGCATTGTGTTCGCCTAGTTCCGTGCTGTCAAGTAAACAAAGAGCCATTCAACTGTTTCGGCGTTCTGTTCAGCAGACCGAGAACGCTGCCAAGCGTGAAACTCGCCAAGAGAGCCGAAGCCAAGAATGGAGAGCCCCTCGAACAACTTGCTCTCGAGCTCGGGTGATGTCTCATGCGCGGATGCCGCCCGGTTGCCACTGAGGCAGGACCAACACTCGCACGAGGTGCCCCAGGCTCCGAGGAGCAAGCCAAGATCGGCTCCATTGATCAAGCCGTCCATGTTCAGATCGGCGCGACATGCGGGGCAGGGCGTGCCGCAACCCCATGCTCCAAGCAGGATCCCCAGGTCAGCCCCGTTCACGGTGCAGGATCCGTCGAGGTCTCCAGGGCAAGTGACTGGCTTGAGGAGGAAAGCGTGGTACTCAGGCCAGATGCTCCCGGGCGGCGTGACCAATCCATCGCCAACAATCCAACCGTCCGAACTGACGTCATGCGCCTCATATAGGGTCCAGCCGCACAACGGCGAGATGAGCAGATTGAGATCCACACCCGTCCAGGTCCCGACGGCGTCTCGATACCAGCGATAGGCGCGGACATTGAAATCGTCGGCACCCACAATCGTAACCTCTCCACTCGAACTAGCTTCATTGAGACGAAATGCCCGGGACTCGAAAGCACCTCCGATACCGACCGAACCCAGGTCGATGGGTGCGGAGGTCGACGTTTGCCAAAACGCCGCGTGCTTGAGGCACCACGGACCCGGCTGAATCGCGAGCCCGACACTCTGCCCGGCGTCGTTGATGCCCCACGCCTGCGCTCCGTATGCGGCGCCACCGTCCGGGAGCGTCGTCAGCGTCGGCGATGCGGAGACCGTCCAAAGGACCGCTGATGCATCGGGTCGGCAGGTCACGATCGGGCACAGCTCATCCGAGGACCTCCCAGAGGCCCGAGGCGGCGAAGCATTGTTCACCCCCGATGCCTGGCTGTACCCATTGCCGGGATTCATGCCCAGCGCGGTGAGTGCCATTGGCGGGTCTCCGTAGGTATAGCTGAATGCCTGGTTGCGGCGAAGGTTCGGGCAGGGATCGACCGGGGCCTGCGCCACGCCGACGACAATTGCCGGACTCGCGTCATTGACCGCGCAGGCAAGCCCCTCTGTGGCCGCGCCGCCGGTGAACGTACCAAGCTCGGTCGTCACCAGCGGACTTGCGCCAACATCCCAGATGTATCCGCGCGTCCAGCCGTTCGAGGTCGAGACCGTCTGTCGCCCAACCACCAGTCCGGACATGTTGATGTCGAATGCCTCGCCGAACTCGGTCTCGCCGCCCATGACGGTCAGATCGTGCCACTGCCCCGCGGCGAGCCCGTAGTTCGGACAGTACAACCACAGCGCAGCATGCGTCTGGAAGAGCGGGTCGATCGCCCAGCCGACGACTTCGTGTCGGTCATTGATTGCCCATGCCCCCGACTTGGGATCTGCCGATGATGGCAGCGCGCCGAGGTCAATGACCTCGTATGCCGCCACTTGCGCCATCGCGCAGTTCACGAAAAGCCCAGAGGAAAGCGCGATGACGCACCACCCGGATCGAATCTTCATTGTCAGTCCCTTCCGCGGCAAAGCCACGCGATTCAAATTCAAGGCCCCCGTGGCCCCGGTCCAAAGATGATACTGCGGCCTGAGACGAAGTCAACGGCGAATGTGCCATCCGTGCTGCATTGTCCGGATTCTAATCCGATAGGGGGTCTGCCGTCGGTCGAATCATCGCACCGACGCGTTCCAGCGGATCCGACCCTCGCACCGAGGAACGGCCCGCCGTTTGCGCTAGGGTGGACTCTCTGTGGTCCCAACCAAGCATCGCTGCGGGAGCCTCTAGACTGCCCGGCCCATGACGGCCGTCCGACCAGACTGCGGCACCGACGCCGGGAGCCCGGGCTCCTCCGGCGAAGGCCTGCTGCTGGTCATGTCGGGTCCGTCGGGCGTGGGCAAGACGACGATCGTGCACGAGCTCGTGCGGCGCTTCGGCGGCGTCTTCTCGGTGAGCGCGACGACGCGCTCGCCCGGGCCCGGCGAGCGCGATGGGGTCGACTACTACTTCCTCGACCAGCCGACCTTCCAGCGCTGGATCGACGAGGACCGCTTCCTCGAGCACGCGCAGGTCTTCGGCCGTTCCTGGTACGGCACGCCGGAGGAGCCGGTGCGGCGGCAGCTCGCGCAGGGGCGGCTCGTGGTGCTGGACATCGATGTGCAGGGCGCGGAGAACGTGCGCCGCAAGATCCCGCAGGCGCTGGGCGTCTTCGTGCTGCCGCCCAGCGAGGAGGAGCTCCTCAAGCGCCTGCGCGCGCGCGGCCGCGAGGACGACGCCGCGATCGAGCGCCGCTTCGCCGAGAGCAAGCGCGAGATCGCGCGCGCGCAGTCGGCCAGCACCTACCACGCGTTCGTCGTGAATGACGACCTGCGGCGCGCGACGGAGGAGATCGCGGGAATCGTCGCGGCGCGGCTCGCGGGCGCGGGCGTGGCGCGCGCGCCTACTCCTCGTCCGGACCCTCGGTGACCTGCGGCGGGCCGATGACGGCCCCGCCCACGCGCACCAGGTTCGAGCCGCACTCGACGGCGACCTCGAAGTCCCCGGACATGCCCATCGAGAGGATGTCGAAGCGCTCGCCGCCGGCGCCGCTCTGGCGGATCTCCTCGAAGAGCTCGCGGCAGCGCGTGAAGGTGGTGCGCGCGGCCTCCTGCCCGCCCTCGAGCGGGGCCATGCACATCATGCCGCGCGCCTTGACGTTGGTCATCGTCTCGATCTGGCGCACCAGGTGGCGCACGGCGCCGGGGGCGACCCCCTGCTTGGAGCCCTCGCCGGCGATGTTGACCTCGACGAGCACCTCGACCGGGCGCTCGCGGCGCGTGGCCGCGACCTGGATCTCCTCGGCCAGGCGCAGGCTGTCGACGGAGTGGATGAGGCGCGCGCACTCGATCGCCTTGCGCACCTTGTTGCGCTGCAGCGTGCCGATCATGTGCCAGCGGATGGGGGCGGCGGTGGAGGCGCCGGCGACCGCGCCCGCGCCGAGGCCGAGCGCCTCCTGACGGCGGCGCCATTCGTCGATCTGCGCGGCGCGCTGCACGAGCTGCTGCACGCGGTTCTCGGCGAAGTCGGCGTGGCCGAGCTGGATGAGCTCGCGGATCTGGTCGACGGAGCCGCTCTTGGTGACCACGCAGAGGAGGACCTCCTCGGGGCGCCGCCCGGCGCGGCGCGCGGCCGCGGCGATCCGCGACTTCACGTCCTCGAATCGCTGCCGCAGCGTCGTGCCGCTCGCATCCTGCGTGCCGCTGGTCATGCGCGGCAGGATACGGCGGCGTGCGGGCGGCGCGGAGGGTGCGCGGGCGCGGCGCGCGGGTGCGGCGTGCGGGCGCGGCGCGCGGCGCCCGCGCAGGCCGACCCGGGCAGGCTCGTATCCTCGGCGGATCATGAGCGCGTCCCCTGCCTCCGTGCGTCCCCGCAATGTGCCGTGCGTCCTGATCGTCCGCGACGGCTGGGGGATCAACCCCAACGCGGCCGAGCGGCCCGCCGACGCGACCCGCCTGGCGCGCACGCCCGTGAACGACCGGCTCGACCGCGAGTGGCCGCACACGATGATCAAGACCAGCGGCGAGGATGTCGGCCTGCCGGTCGAGCACGGCCAGCCCGTGATGGGCAACAGCGAGGTCGGCCACCAGAACATCGGCGCGGGACGCATCGTCGACCAGGAGCTGATGCGGATCACGCGCGCGGTGCGGTCGGGGGAGTTCGCGCGCAACCGCGCGCTGCTGGCGGCGTGCGCGCGCGCCAAGGAGACGCGCGAGGACGGCCGTCCGCGCGCGCTGCACATCATGGGCCTCGTCGGCGACGGCAAGGTGCACAGCGACTTCGCGCACCTCGAGGCGCTGCTGCGGCTGGCGAAGGCGCAGGGCGTGCCGGGCGACCGCGTCTTCGTGCACGCCTTCACCGACGGGCGCGACACCGCGCCGACGAGCGGGCTCGCGGTGGTCGAGCGGCTCGAGGCGCTGCTGCGCGAGACGGGCGGGCGCATCGCGACGATCGCCGGGCGCTACTGGGCGATGGACCGCGATTTCCGCTGGGACCGCGTGCAGCGGGCGTGGAACGCGATCCTGGGGCGGCCGGAGGAGGCGGGCGCGGGCGCGGCGGGCGCGGCGGGCGCGGGCGCGGGCGCGCGCGCCACGAGCGCGGCGCAGGTGATGCGCGCGTACTACGCCTCGCCAAGCTCCGCCAACATGTCCGGCGACGAGTTCATCCCGCCGACGCGGCTGCTCGAGGGCGCGGGCGTCCCCAACGACGGCGACGCGGTCGTCTTCTTCAACTTTCGCGGCGACCGCCCGCGCGAGCTGTCGATGGCTTTCGTGCTCCCCGACGACGCGTGGGCGAAGGTCAAGGGCGGCGGCTTCGCGCGCGACCCGCGGCCGCGCGACCTGCTCTTCACCGGCATGACGCGCTACGAGGAGGGGCTGCCGATGGAGGTCGCCTTCGACCGCCCCGAGAAGATGCCCGACATCCTGGGCGCGTGGATCGCGCAGCTTGGCCTCACGCAGTTCCGCTGCGCGGAGACGGAGAAGTTCCCGCACGTCACCTTCTTCTTCAACGACTACCGCGAGGAGCCCTTCCCCGGCGAGCGGCGCGTGCTCGTGCCCAGCCCCAAGGAGGTGCAGACCTACGACCAGAAGCCCGAGATGAGCGCGCACGGCGTGCGCGACGCGGTGCTCGCGCGGCTGGCGGCGCCCGACTGCGAGGCGCTCTTCGTCGTGAACTTCGCGAACCCCGACATGGTGGGGCACACGGGCAACCTCGCGGCGGTCGTGCGCGCGTGCGAGGTGGTGGACGAGTGCGTCGGGCGGATCGTGGACGCGGTGCTCGCGCGCGGCGGGAGCCTGGTGATCACCGCGGACCACGGCAACGCGGAGCAGATGAAGGACCCCGCGACGGGCGCGCCGCAGACGGCGCACACCAACTTCGACGTGGAGCTCTTCGTGGTCGGCGAGGCCTTCCGCGGCGCGGCGCTGCGCAGCGGCGGCCGGCTGGCGGACATCGCGCCGACCTGCCTGGCCATGATGGGCCTGCCGCAGCCGCCGGCGATGACGGGGCGGTCGCTGCTTTCCAGCTAGGCGTGGATCATCCGGTTGTCGGCGCCGAGCGCGGCTTCGTGGACGCTCTCGGCCATCGTCGGGTGCGCGTGCATCGTCGCGATGATGTCGTCGAGCGTGCCCTCGAGCGCCTTGGTCACGCAGACCTCGTGGATGAGCTCGCTCGCGTTCTCGCCGATGATGTGGCCGCCCAGGATCTCGCCGTACTTCTTGCTGACGAGGATCTTGACCAGGCCGTCGGCCGCGCCGTCGGCGATCGCCTTGCCGTGGCTGCGCAGGCCGTACTTGCCGACGCGGTACTCGATCCCCTTCTCCTTGCACTGCTTCTCCGTCATGCCGACGCTCGCCACCTGCGGGTTGCAGTAGGTCGCGCCCGGGATCGTGTCGTAGTGCACGCCCGGCGAGGCGTGGCCGTACATGCGCTCGACCGCGGTCACCGCCTCCTCCATGGAGACGTGCGCGAGCCACGGCGGGCCGATGACGTCGCCGATGGCGTAGATGCCCGGCACGCTCGTCGCGTAGGTCGCCTTGTCCTTCTTCTCCTGGCAGTCGGTGACGATGTGGCCCTTGTCGACCTTGAGGCCCAGCTTCGCGTCGAAGAGCCCGTCGAAGCGCCCCGCGACGCCGATCGCCACGAGCACCTTCTCGGCCTCGAGCGTCTCGGACTTCTTGGTCGCCTGGTCCTCGATCTCGACCTTCGCGCCGCCGGCGGTCTTGGTCACCGCCTTGGTCATGCAGCCGACCTTGAACTTGATCCCCTGCTTGCCGAAGATCTTGAGCGCCTCCTTCGAGATGTCCTCGTCCTCGTTGGGCATGATGCGGTCGAGCATCTCGACCACGGTCACGTCGGTGCCGAAGGAGTTGAAGAAGTACGCGAACTCCATGCCGATCGCGCCGGAACCCACGATCACGATGGACTTGGGCTGCGCGGGCAGGCTGAGCGCCTCATAGCTGGAGATGATCGTCTTGCCGTCGGCGGGGGCGAAGGGCAGGTTGCGCGGCGCGGCGCCGGTGGCGATGAGCACCTTGTCCGCGGTGAGGACGACATCCTCCGCGCCGGACTTGCCGGTGCCGTGGTAGTAGTCGTCGTCGGCCTTGGCGACCACGACCTTGCACGGGCCGCCCGCGGTCTTGCCGGACTCGATGCGCGCGTGGCCCTGCACGTGCTCGATCTTGTTCTTCTTGAAGAGGAAGCCGACGCCGCCGTTGAGCTTGCCCGCGACGTCGCGGCTGCGGCCCATGACCTTGCCCCAGTCGACCTTCACGGCCTTGGGATCGACCTCGAAGCCGAGCTCGCCGCCGTGCTTGAACGCCTCGGTGTAGACGCTCGCCGCGTGCAGCAGCGCCTTGGTCGGGATGCAGCCCCAGTTGAGGCAGACGCCGCCGAGCTTGGAGCGCTCGACGCAGGCGACCTTCTTGCCGAGCTGCGCCGCGCGGATCGCGCCGACGTAGCCGCCGGGTCCGCCGCCGATGACGATGAGATCGAAGTGCTTCGCGTCTGCCATAATCTGCTCCAGTCTTGCCCGAAATGGCTTCGGGCCGAAAGCGGCGTATCTTAGGATCCTTCAGGCCTCCCGTGTCCTCCGCACCCAATCCGATCCAGGAACCGGCATCCGAGCGTCACCGTGACGGCGCGGGGATCGACGCCGCCGATCTCGGACTCTGGTCCTGGGACATGGGCACCGGCGAGGCGTGGTACTCGGCCGCCTTCCGGAGCCGCCTGGGCTACGGCGCGCAGGAGTTCGACGGCCACATCGAGGCGCTGCGCCGCGCGATCCATCCGGAGGACCTGCCGCGCTTCGACTTCGCGACCGACTCGCTCGCGCACGACGGCACGCCGGTGGACCTGGAGGTGCGCATCCGCCGGCGCAGCGGTTCGTGGGCGCCCTGCCGCATCCGCGCGGAGGCGGACGGGGAGGGAGCGCGCGGGGGAACGCATGCAACGGGCACGGGCGCGGGCACGGGCGCGGCCGCCGCGCGCGGTCCCGGCCGCGTCCACGGCGTGCTGCTGGACGCCGGCACGCGCGCGCACCTGCGCCGCGACGCCGAGCGCGCGCGGCCCGCGCGCGCGCAGCGCATCGCGGCGGCGCTCGACGAGAGCGCGCGCACCGCGGAGGAGTTCGCCGCGGCGCGGCGCGAGCTCGAGCGGCAGAACCTCGAGCTGCAGCGCGCGCGCGCCGACGCCGTTGCCAGCGCGATCGCCAAGACCGCCTTCCTGGCGAACATGAGCCACGAGATCCGCACGCCGATGACGGCGGTGCTGGGCTTCGCGGACATGCTCGGCGACCCGAGCATCGGGCCCGAGGAGCAGCAGGCGCTCATCGTGGGCATCCGCCGCAACGGCGAGCACCTGCTCAAGATCATCAGCGACATCCTGGACCTCTCGAAGATCGAGGCGGGCGGCATGAGCGTCGAGCCGATGCCCTGCCGTCCGGTCGCGATCGTCGAGGAGGCGGCCGCGCTGCTCGCGCCGCGCGCGCGCCAGCACGGCGTGACCGTCGAGGTGCATGTCGCCCCCGGCACGCCGCCGGAGATCCGCACCGACCCGACGCGGCTGCGGCAGATCCTGCTGAACCTCGTGAGCAACGCGGTGAAGTTCACGCAGCGCGGGACGGTGCGCATCGAGGTCGAGCGCGTGCCGCGCGACGAGCCCGCGACGCCGCGCCGCGATCCCGAGCCCACCGACGCGCCGGTCGCCGCGGACCGCATCCGCTTCCGCGTCACCGACACCGGCATCGGCATGAACGAGGCGCAGATCGCGCGGCTCTTCAAGCCCTTCACGCAGGCGGACGCGACGATGGCGCGCCGCTTCGGCGGCACGGGACTGGGGCTGGCGATCTCGCGCCGGCTCGCGCGCATGCTCGGCGGCGACATCGTCGCGACGAGCGCCCCCGCGCAGGGAAGCTGCTTCAGCGCGGAGATCGCGGTGGACGCGACGGAGATCGGCCACGCCGCGAGCGCGGTGACGCCGTGGCCGGAGAGCGCGCTGGGGGCGGGGGCGGGCGCGCCGAGCGCGGCGAACGCTTCCGGCGCCGCGACTGCTGCAACCGCCACTCCTGCGAGCGCCTCGACGACGAGCGCCGCCCCGCCGCTGCGCGTGCTGCTCGCGGAGGATGGCATCGACAACCAGCGCCTGCTGCGCTACCACCTCGCGCGTCTGGGCGCGGATCCGCAGGTGGTCGAGAACGGACGCGACGCGATCGCCGCGGTCGAGGGCGCGCTCGCGCGCGGCGAGCACTTCGACGCGGTGCTGCTCGACATGCAGATGCCGCTGATGGACGGCTACGAGGTCGCGCGCCGCCTGCGCACGATGGGCGTGCGCACGCCGATCGCCGCACTCACCGCCGACGCGATGGCGGGCGACCGCGAGCGCTGCCTCGCCGCCGGCTGCGACGAGTACCTCTCGAAGCCGCTGGAGGTCGGCGCGCTGCGCGCCTTCCTCGACCGCGCCGCCGCCGAGCGCGTCCGCGGGGCGTGACGCGGGCCCGCGCGGCGCGCCGCGGCCGCGCACCGCGCGCAGCACGCGCCCGCAGCGCCGCAGACGTCCCCGAAAGCCCGCAAATCGCCCCCGGAGGATGGGCTTTTTTGCTAGGCTTCCTGCCCTTCGGGACCCACCAGTGCGCACCGCCGTCATCAGCGACATCCACTCGAATCTCGCCGCGCTCGAGGCGGTCCTCGCCGACATCGACCAGCGCGGGGTGCAGCGCATCATCTGCCTGGGGGACCTCATCGGCTACGGCCCGGATCCGGTCGCCTGCGCGGACCTCGTCGCGGAGCGCTGCGAGTGGTCGCTCATGGGCAACCACGACTTCGGCGTGCTCTACGAGCCGACGAACTTCAACGCCGCCGCCGAGCAGGCCGCGTACTGGACGCGCCGGCAGTTCGAGCGCGCCTCGCTCGAGGACCCGACCTCCGGCCAGCGCCGGTGGAACTTCCTCGGCCACCTGCGCGTGCGCGTCGCCGAGAACGGCTACCTGAGCGTGCACGGCACGCCGCGCCGCCCGATCAACGAGTACCTCTTCCCCGACGACGCGATCAACAACCCGCAGAAGCTCGCCTCGATCTTCGAGCGCATCGAGCATGTCTGCATGGTCGGGCACACGCACGTGCCCGGCGTCTTCACCGACGACCAGGAGTTCTGGAAGCCGGACGAGCTCGGCGGCGGCGTCTTCACCGTCGAGCCCGGCCAGAAGGCGATCGTCAACCCTGGCTCCGTCGGCCAGCCGCGCGACGGCGACCCGCGCGCGAGCTACGCGATCCTCGACACGGGAGACGCGGGCGCGAAGCACCGCTTCGAGTTCTTCCGCATCCCCTACGAGGTCGAGCTCACGATCGACAAGATCCACGCCATTCCCGAGCTGCACGACTGGCTCGGCGACCGGCTGCGCGAAGGCCGCTAGTCCCCCATGAATCCGAAAACCCGCCGTCTCGTCATGACGCTTGTCCTGCTCGCGGCCGTCGCGGGCATCACGGCCATCATCATCCTGGGCAAGGGCCAGCAGGAGGCGCAGCGGCAGTCCAACGACCCCGCGCCCGTCACCGGGATGCTGCCTGGCGGCGAGCAGGCGGTGCCGCCGGCGAAGGAGGAGGCGAAGCCCGCCGATCCCGCGCCCGCGCCCGCCCCGCAGCTCGGCGCCGGCGCGCCGGTGCTCAGCGCGCGCGCGCCCGGCTCGCCCGTCAAGACGCCGTCGAAGCTCGGCTCGATCGATCCCGCGAAGGCGCGCTTCGAGCTCGTCTTCTCCGCCGGCGGCGCGGGCCTCGAGCGCATCGACTTCAGCGAGTACTGGCACAACGCCGCCCAGGCGCGCACCGCGCGCGAGTACTGGAAGGCCAACGCCGGCGGCGCGGGTCCCGAGCTGCCCGCGGGCTCGCGCTACTCGATCGTCCCCGCCGGCACGCTGCAGGGCTTCGCGGTCCCGCTGCTCGCCGCGCGCGTCCTCGAGGTCGACGGGCAGTCGGTCAACCTCTTCGGATCCGTCTGGGCCGAGCGCGAGCCGGGCCACTTCGTCACCGAGATCGCCGACAGCACGGGCGCGCTGCAGATGCGCGTCACGCGCCGCTGGAGCATCCAGCCCGGCAGCTTCGACATCGCGCTCGAGCAGCGCGTCGAGAACCTCGGCACCACCGCGCACACGGTGCGCTGGGTGCAGTTCGCGCCCGGCGACCTGCTGCGCGATCCCGGCGAGCTGGTCGACACGCGACGCTTCCAGTCGGGCTACCTGCTCAGCCCCGAGCGCGACCAGCAGCAGCGCACCGTCATCGCGCACGGCGCGATGCTCGAGCACTCGACGATCCTGAAGCAGGTCGCGGCCAACGACTTCGTCATCTGGCCCAACGCGCACCAGGCGCAGGAGAAGTACGGACTCTCGTGGTTCGGCGCGACCAACCGCTACTTCTCGCTCGCGGTGCACGCGCCCTACGCGCCGCCGCAGGTGGACTCGAAGCTCGCCGCCCCCGCCGTCGCCACGATCCAGGCGCAGCAGGGCGAGCTCGCCGCCGACGGCACGGTGCAGCCCGCGATCTTCACCGAGTCGACGAGCGCGCCCGTCACGATCGCGCCGGGCAAGACCGCCTCCTTCGACCTGGGCGTCTTCGCAGGTCCGCTCGACCGCATGCTGCTCACGGGCACCGAGCCCTTCTCGGCGCTCAACATGCAGGGCCTCATCATGTACCTGATGGGCGGCTGCTGCAGCTTCTGCACCTTCAGCTGGCTCGCCGACGGGCTCGTCTGGTTCCTGTGGTTCCTGGCCAACCACGTCGTCTTCGACTGGGGCCTGGCGATCGTCGTGCTGGTGGTGGTCGTGCGCCTGATCCTGCACCCGCTGACGCGCCGCGCGCAGATCTCGATGCAGATGATGACGCGCAAGATGGCCGCCATCAAGCCCGAGATGGAGGCGATCCAGAAGCGCTACAAGGACGACAAGGCGAAGCTGCAGGAGGAGACGATCCGCCTGTACCGCGAGCACGGCGTGAACCCGCTGGGCTGCGCGGGCGGCCTGCTCCCGACCTTCCTGCAGATGCCGATCTGGATCGCGCTCTACGCGGTCCTCTACTTCGCCTTCGAGCTGCGCCAGCAGCCGGCCTTCTTCGGCGTCTTCCAGGGCTTCGGCGGCTGGGGCTTCCTGGCCGACCTGAGCGCGCAGGACCACTTCCTGACGCTGCCCTTCGAGATCAACCTCTACCTCATCAAGCTCTCCTCGATCAACCTGATCCCGGTGCTGATGGGCGTCGTCTTCTTCGTGCAGCAGAAGTACATGGCGCCGCCGCCGTCGCCGAACATGACGCCGGAGCAGCAGACGCAGCAGACGATGATGAAGTGGATGATGGTGATCCTCTTCCCCTTCATGCTCTACAACGCGCCGAGCGGACTGACGCTGTACATCGCGACCTCGACGCTGGTGGGCATCTTCGAGAGCAAGCGCATCAAGGCCGAGGTGGACAAGATGGACTTCAGCAAGCCGCAGGCGACGAAGCCCGGCTGGATCGCGCAGCGGCTGAGCGCGGCGATGCAGCGCGCGCAGCAGGCGCAGGGCGGCGGCAATGGCAACGGCGGTGGCGGCGGACAGCCGCGCCGATTCAAGGGCCGCTGAGGCACCGGCGGCGGGCGCCGATCCCGCATGGACACGCAGCGCGTCATCGTCGCCATCGCGAGCCCGCCCGGGCCGTCGATGCGTGGCATCGTGCGGCTGAGCGGCGCGGCGTGCGGGGAGGTGGTGGGGCGATGCGTTGAGATGGTGGGTGCGGGGGCGGACGCGGGAGCGGGCCAGCGCGCGGGTGCGAGCGCCGGGCCGCGGATCGCGCGCGGCGTGCATCGCGTGCGGCTGCGGGCGCCGCTGCCGCCGATTCCGGCGATCCTGCTCTCGATGCCGGGGCCGGCGAGCGCGACCGGCGAGGACTGCGCGGAGCTGCATCTGCCGGGGAATCCGCACCTGCTGGAGCGGGTGGTGGAGGCGTTGGTGGGCGGTGGCGCGGGCATGGACGGCGGCGGCGCGGGCGCGCGCGATGATCGCGCGCGCCGCGCGGAGCCCGGCGAGTTCAGCGCGCGCGCGGTGCTGCATGGACGCATCGGGCTGGACGATGCGGAGCGCATCGCGGCGGCGATCGGCGCGGCGACGGACGCGCAGCTCGCGGCGGCGCAGGCGCTGCGCGCGGGCGCGGGGGCGCGCGCGCTTGCGGGGCAGGCGCAAGAGCTCGCGCAGCTCCTTGCGCTGGTCGAGGCGGGCATCGACTTCACCGACCAGGAGGATGTGGTCGCGATCGCGCCGGCGGCGCTGCTGGGGCGCGCGCGCGCGGTCGCGGCGGCGCTGCGTGCCGCGGTCGCGCGCGACGCCGCCGGCGAGGCCGCACGCACCGCGCCGCGCGTGGTGCTCGCGGGGCCGCCCAACGCGGGCAAGAGCGCGCTCTTCAACGCGCTGCTCGGGCGCGCGCGCACGGTGGAATCGCCCGAGCGCGGCACGACGCGCGACGCGGTCGTCGAGGCGCTCGCGCTCGATCCGCCCGCGGGCGAGGTGCTGCTGGTGGACGCGCCCGGGCTCGAGGAGGCGGTCGCGGCGATCGACCACGCGATGCAGGCGCAGGCGCGCGCCGCGATCGAGACCGCCGACCTCGTCCTCTGGTGCTCCCCGGAAAATATGCCGGGCATGCCCGGCATATTTTCCGCCGCGCTTGGCGTGCGGACGAAGGTGGACCTGGCGACGGGCGCGGGCGACGCTGACGGCGCGCCCACCGCGGCCATCCGCACCAGCGCGCGCACCGGCGAGGGGCTCGCGCAGCTTCGTGTGGCGATCGCGCGCGCGCTCGACCCGCACGGCGCGGGCGCCGCCCCGCGCGCCGCGGACGAGGCGCGCCTGGGCACGCTCCACCGCGCGCTCGTGGAGGAGTCCGCCGCCGCCGTCGAGGAGGCCGCCGCGCTCGTCGCGCCGCACGCCGGCGCGCGCGCGCTGCGCGATCCGGAGCTCGTCGCCGCGGCGCTGCGCGTCGCGCTCGACCGCCTCGGCGCGGTCGCGGGCGAGATCCCGCCCGACGAGGTCCTCGGCCGCCTCTTCGCGCGCTTCTGCATCGGCAAGTGACGCGCCCCCGGCGCCCCCTACCATCCGCGGTCATGCAGGGCTCGATCGACATCCGCGTGCGCTACTGCGAGTGCGACCCGATGGGCGTCGTGCACCACACCGTCTATCCCGTCTGGTTCGAGATGGGCCGCACGGAACTGCTGCGCCAGACCGGCACCACCTACCGCGCCTTCGAGGAAGCGGGCATCCTGCTCGCCGTGGTCCGCATGGAGCTCACCTACAAGCAGCCCGCGCGCTACGACGACCTCGTGCGCCTGCAGACGACGCTCGCGCGCGTCGGCGCGGTGAAGGTCGAGCACACCTACGAGCTCTGGCGCGGCGACCAGCTCCTGGTCACCGGCGCGACGACGCTCGCGTGCCTCGACCGCGAGGGCCGCGCACGCGCGCTCCCCGACGGGCTGCTCACGGGCCAGGCATCCGCCCCAGGCGCGTCCTGACGCGCAGCGTGGGGGCGCCCAGCGCCTCGCGCAGCGTCGCGAGCGCGCCCGCGCGCAGCGCGCGGTCCACCGCGTAGGCCGCCGACGCGCTGCTCACGCCGATCAGCAGCTGCGCGGGCGCCGCGCTCTCGATCCAGGTCTCCGCCACGAGCGCCGCGGGCATCGCGCGTTCCCACGCCTCGGCCGCGCCCACGCCGCGCCGCTGCGCCCGCGCGGCATCGCGCGCGATGGCGGCGACGGTCGCCTCGATGCGCAGGTCGCGCTCGCGGAAGGCGCGCCGCTCGCAAAGCTGCTTCATCCGCAGCAGGCGCGCGTCGCCGGGGAGGGCGCGCGCGCCCGCGCCGCCCGCGCCGCCATCGCCCGCGCGCGCGCCATCGCCCGCGCGCTTCGCGGGCCCGGGATTCGTCGGCTTGGAGGGCTTGCGGGCCATCGCGGGCATCGTAGCCCTGCACCTTCCGCGCAAGTATCGTCCGCGTTCCATGATCCCGGTCCGCCTGGATTCGCTGCGCAAGGATTACGGAAGCACCGTCGCGGTCGCGGGCGTCTCGCTCGAGGCCTTCGCCGGCGGCCTCACCTTCCTGCTGGGCCCCTCCGGCTGCGGCAAGACGACGATCCTGCGCATGATCGCGGGCTTCCTCGAGCCCACCGGCGGGCGCATCCTCTTCGGCGACCGCGACATCACGGCGGTCCCCGCCGAGAAGCGCGACTGCGGCATGGTCTTCCAGAGCTACGCCCTCTGGCCGCACCTCACCGTCGAGCAGAACGTCGCCTTCGGCCTGGAGGTGCGCAAGGAGCCCGCCGAGCAGATCCGCCGCCGCGTCGGCGAGGCGCTCGAGATGGTCCGCATGGGCCAGTACGCGCAGCGGCGCCCGAACCAGCTCAGCGGCGGCCAGCAGCAGCGCGTCGCGCTCGCGCGCGCGATCGTCTACCGCCCGCAGGTGCTCCTGCTGGACGAGCCCCTCTCGAACCTGGATGCGAAGCTGCGCCTGGAGATGCGCGGCGAGATCCGCCGCATCGTCGACGAGACGCGCGTCACCGCGATCTACGTCACGCACGACCAGAAGGAGTCGCTCAGCCTGGCCGACCGCATGGTCGTGCTGCGCGACGGACGCATCGAGCAGCTCGGCGCGCCGCGCGAGATGTACGACCGCCCGACGAACGCCTTCGTCGCGGAGTTCCTGGGCGAGACCAACTTCCTCACCGGCACGCTCGAGGGCGGCGCCGCGGCCACGCGCCGCGTCGACACGCCCGCCGGCGCGCTGGAGACCGCGACCGCGGGCACGCGCGCGGGCGGCTCGCCCTGCCTGGTGAGCGTGCGCCCGGAATCGCTGCGCATGGCCCCCGCCGCGAGCGTCGCGCCCGACGCGCCCGCGCTGCGCGGCAGCGTCGTGGAGTCCGTCTACCTGGGCGAGGTCGCGCAGCACCGCGTCGAGTGCGCGGGCGTGAGCGTCAAGGTCTTCGAGCTCAACCCGCGCAGCGCCAGCCGCCGCGGCGAGTCCGTCGCGCTCACCGTCGATCCGGCGCAGGTGGTCATCCTCGACGCCGCACCGACGCAGCCGACGAAGCCCGCGGTGCGCTGAGGCGGCGCGGCGCGCATCGATCCCGCGCACCTATCCTGCGCGGCATGACCTCCCGCACTCCCCTCGCGGCCGCGGCGCTGGGCGCCTGCACACTCCTCGCCATGAACGCGCCTGCGGAGCAGACGACCGCGGCCACCGCCCCCGCCGCACCGCCCAAGGGCCCCGTCGCCGCGCCGCAGACGCGCGACGAGCGCATGGCCTGGTGGCGCGACGCGCGCTTCGGGATGTTCATCCACTTCGGCCTCTACTCGGGCCCCGCGGGCGTCTGGAAGGGGCGCGACTGGCCGGGCGCGGGCGAGTGGCTGCTCAACAACGCCAAGGCCGATCCGATCGAGTACGAGCGCACGCTCGTGCCGCAGTTCAACCCGGTGAAGTTCGACGCCGCGGAGTGGGCGCGCATCGCCAAGGACGCGGGCATGCGCTACGTCGTCATCACCACCAAGCACCACGACGGCTTCGCGCTGTGGGACAGCGCGGTGAGCGACTACGACGTGATGGCGACGCCATTCAAGCGCGACATCATGAAGGAGCTCTCCGACGCGGTGCGCGCGCAGGGCATGACGATGTGCTGGTACCACTCGATCATGGACTGGCATCACCCGGACTACATCCCGCGCCGCGGGTGGGATCCGCGCCCGGTGACCGACGGCAGCTTCCCGAAGTACGTCGACTACATGCACGCGCAGCTCAAGGAGCTGCTCACCAAGTACGGCCCCATCGGCATCCTGTGGTTCGACGGCGAGTGGGAGTCCACCTGGAACCACGACTGGGGAAAGCGCACCGACGACTTCGTGCGCAGCCTGCAGCCCGGCATCATCGTCAACAACCGCGTGGACAGCGGACGCGCGGGCATGGAGGGGTTCAGCGCCAGCGAGAGCGCGCGCGGCGACTACGGCACCCCCGAGCAGACCATCCCCCCCAACGGCATGCCCGGCAAGGACTGGGAGACCTGCATGACGATGAACGACACCTGGGGGTTCAAGACCTCGGACACGCACTGGAAGTCCTCGCAGGAGCTGATCCGCATGCTCTGCGACATCGTCAGCAAGGGAGGCAACTTCCTGCTCAACGTCGGCCCCAAGGGCGACGGCACGATCCCGCAGGAGAGCGTCGAGCGCCTGCGCCGCATGGGCGAGTGGATGCGCGTCAACGGCGGCGCCGTCTACGGCACGAACGCCTCGCCCTTCCCGCGCAAGTTCCCCTGGGGGCGCGTCTCGCAGAAGCCCGGGCCGACGAGCGGCCGCGAGAGCACCACGCTCAACCTGATGGTCTTCGACTGGCCCGCCGATGGCAAGCTGCTGCTGCCGGGCATCGAGAACGAGCCCTTCGGCGTGCGCGTGCTCGGCGTCGACGGCGCGACGGATCCCGGCGACGGCGCGGTGGGCCTGGGCGCCGTCCGCGGCAACGCGCGCGCGCGGCGCACGATGCAGGGCATCGAGATCGCCGGCCTGCCCGCCACGCCCCCCGATCCGGACGCGAGCGTCGTGCAGCTCTTCATCGCCGGCAAGCCGCAGGTCGCGCCGATGTACGTGACCGCGGACCAGGAGGGCGTCGTCAAGTGCATGGCGGCGGACGCCACGCTCGTGGGCAGCATCCAGTACGAGGGGCGCTACGACAACCTCGGCTGGTGGCGCGACACGGTGAGCACCGCCTCGTGGACCGTGCAGCTCCCGCGCGGGCGCCGCTTCAAGGTGAGCCTGGACTACGCGGCCAACCCCGCGTGCGGCGGCGACGTGGAGGTCACCGTCGGCTCCACCGTCCTGCGCGCGGCGCTCCCCGGCCGCAGCGACTGGGGCGACTTCGGCCGCGTCGAGGTCGGCGAGGCCGATATCCCCGCCGGGAAGCCCGTCACGATCACGGTGCGGGCCGAGCGCAAGCCCGGCGAGGCCTTCATCAACCTCCGCGAGGTCCGGCTTGTTCCGACGAGCGTCCTCGGCAAGTAGCCTGCTTCGCCCATGCCCGCCATCGACCTGAACGGAACCGTCGTCGAGCTCGTCCCCCAGCAGCGCGACGCGTACAACTGGCTCGCCTCGCAGGTGTACCGCCGCATGCACGACGGTCCGCCGCTGCCGGGCATGCTCACGATGATCGCGCTCGACGGCGTCGGGCAGCAGAAGATCCCCACCGATGACCCGCGCATCCAGGCGATCCTGTGGACGCTCTGGCAGCTCGGCATCGCCAAGGTGACGCACGACACCGAGGCGCAGCAGATCAACTGGGAGCAGGGCAAGCACGCGAACATCACGACGCGTCCCTTCATCGAGCACTTCACCGAGGAGGGCATCGCCGAAGGCCGCGCGCTCGCCGCCGCGCTGAGCGTCGTGCTGCAGCGCACGCTGCGCATCAACGGCGTCGAGCTGCAGGTGCGCGCCGTCGACTTCGACCTGCTGCGCGCGCAGTCCGAGGAGCTGCGCAAGCGCCAGCAGGATCCCAAGCAGGACATGGCGATGGCCGCCGCGCGGTACCTGGCCGAGCTGCTCGCGCAGGGGGCGGGCGACAAGGACCTGCGCTTCCGCGCCGCGCTCGAGCTGGCCGCCGACCTGGGCATCCGCTCGCTCATCGTGGACGCCGCCTCGCGGCAGCTGCGCATCGAGGGCTTCAACGAGCAGGCGGCGCTCGCCGCGGCCTTCTTCCAGGGGCTGCCGGTCGACCAGTTCGAGACGGCCGTGAAGCGCGCGCAGCTCCTGAACCAGGCCGCCGCGGAGACCGCGCGCCGGCTGAGCGAGACCGCGCGCACCGGCGGGGAGGCCGCCACCAAGGCCGCCGCCATCGGCCCCAAGGCTGGGACCCAGAAGCAGGACCCGGTAAAGCTCGAGTTCCGGCGCCGCCGCCGCTGACGGCGCGTCCGAGATCGCATGCACCGCACGCGTCCCGGGGGCGCGCGCTTGACCCTACGTCCATGGGAACGGACGGTGGAGTCGACCCTCCGCCGCGCGCACGATGTTCGGCGCGGACGGGGGCGCCGGCGTCGTGCAGGGTGGATCGAGGTGTTCGATGTGCGATCCCACTGGTTCGATCGCGGGCTCCGTGCGGCAGGTCCTGCTGCACACGCCCCGGCCGGAGAACGCGGCCCTCTACCGGCAGGCCCTCGCGGGCGTGCCCGGCGCGGAGGTGGTCCTCGGCGCGCGCCTGGACGGCTTCATGTGCGACGCGGTGATCGCGCCCACCAACAGCTTCGGCTACCTGGACTCGGGGCTCGACGGCGCCTTCGGGCGTCGCTTCGGCGCCCGCCTGCAGCGCACGCTGCAGGAGCGCATCGCGCGCGAGCATGACGGCGAGCTTCCCGTCGGCGAGGCGCTCATCGTGCCCACCGGCGACTTTGCGGTCCCTTTTCTCGTCGCCGCCCCGGCGACGCGTCTTCCCGGCTCGATCAGCGTCGAGCCCTTCCTCTATTCCTCGCTTTCGGCGGCGATGCAGGCCATCGACCGGTGGAATGCGCGGCACGAGGGTCCCGCCATCGAAGTGGTGGCGCTTCCCGACATCGCGCGCATGCTCCCGGAATGGCAGCCCGAGCGGCTGACCATGCAGCTTCGCCAGGCGATGATCGACTGGAG
Organism: Phycisphaerales bacterium; assembly: GCA_046350355.1. GTDB lineage: Bacteria > Planctomycetota > Phycisphaerae > Phycisphaerales > SM1A02 > UBA966. The sequence continues at coordinate 175,980 of JAXMAN010000001.1, forward strand.
CGCGCACGCGGCGCCCGCCCTCGGGCAGGCGCGCGCGGCGTAGCACGACGGGCCGTCCCTGGCGCACGCGCGGGAAGGTGCGTGCGCCGCAAGCGCGTGGACGGCGCGCGACGGCCCTCCTGCACGGGGGGCGCTCCGGCAGCGCGGTCCGGCCCGTCTACTCGGCGGGCCGGATCGGCGGCATGGGGATCCCGATCGAATCGCAGACCGCGCGCAGCAGCTCCGCCTCCTCGACGGTGGTGCGCCCATCCGAGGCGACGCACGCGATCGCGGCATCGACGAGCGCGCGCTTGCGCCCCGTCGGCGTCGCGTCGAGCGCCTGCAGCGCCTCGTCCAGCGCGTCGAGGGTGCACGCGGGTGCGGGCAGCGGCGCGGGCGGAAGCTCCGGCAGCCGCTCGCACGCGGCCTCCCACGCCTGCTGCGCCTGGTCGCCCGAGCGCGCGCCGCTCCACGCGAGCACGCTGATGACGACGGCGAGGTCGCGCGCGCTCGCGCGGCGCGCGACGCCCGAGCCCGCGGCGCCGCGGCCCTCGACGACGCGCCGCAGCAGCACGCGCGCCACCCATTCGACGCGGTCGATCTCGCGGTCCGCGGCCATCACCTGCGCGAGCAGCGTGCGGAAGCGGCCGTACTGCGCCGGCGAGAGCAGCGCGAGCGAGGCCGCCGCGAGCTGCAGCAGCGGCAGCCGCTGGTTCGCGCGCGTCTGCGCGACGGCGGGGGCGAGCGCGGCGACGGTCGCGCGCAGCGCGGGCTCGGCGGCCTGCATCGCGTCGAGCTGCCGCTGCATGACCGCCGCGTCGGGCGAGAGCAGCAGCGCGCAGACGACGGCGCGCGCGGAGAAGGGCTCGCGCGCGGCATCGACGAGCGCGGCGGGGGTGCGCTGCAGAAGCTCCTGCGCGTACTCGAGCGACTCCGGCGTGAGCGCGCCCGACTGGCGGCGCGCGCGCAGGATCTCGGTGGCGCTGACATCGCGCGCGTCGGCGCCCGCGGGGAGTCCCGCGCGGGCGGCGGCGGCGGCGGTGGTGGCGGCGGCGGCGCCCGCGAAGGCGCTCGCGCCGGCGTGCACGGGTGGTTCGGCGGCGCGTGCGTCCGTGCCCGCACCCGCGTCCGCGTCCGCGCCCGCGCCCGTCGCACCGCGCCCCGGCGCCGGCGGCGCCATCGCGGGGCGCTCGAAGGTCGCCGGCAGCCGACCGATCTCGCGCAGGCGGCGGATGCGCTCCTGCAGCGGCGGATGCGTCGCGAAGAGGCTCATCACCCCCTCGCCGAAGAAGAAGTGGCTGTACTCGGTCGCCGCGGGCGCGCTCAGGCGCGAGCCGTAGGTCTGCAGCTTCTCGAGCGCGCTGGTGATGCCCGCGGGGTTGCGCGTGTACTGCACCGCGCTCGCGTCGGCCAGGAACTCGCGCTGGCGCGAGACCGCCGCCTGGATGAGCCGCCCGAAGAAGTAGCCGATGATGCCGATGAGGAAGAGGCCCAGCCCGATGAGGCCGAACGCCGCGCCGCCGTTCTTGCTCCGCGAGCCGCCGGAGTAGTGCATCGAGCGCAGCATGAAGCGGCCGATGAGCGAGATCGCGAAGATCCCGCCCAGCCACGCGACCAGCCGCATGTTCAGGCGCGAGTCCTGGTGGAAGATGTGGCTGAACTCGTGCGCGACGACCCCCTGCAGCTCGTCGCGCGTCAGGCGCTGGATGCAGCCGCGCGTGAGCCCGACGACCGCGCTCTGCGGCGTCGGTCCCGCGGCGAAGGCGTTGATCGTGTCGTCCTCCAGGACGTAGACCGGCGGCACGGGGACGCCGCTGGCGATCGCCATCTCCTCGACGATGTTGAGCGCGCGTCGCTCGTCGGGATCGCGCGAGGCGGGGTCGATCTGCCGCCCGCCCAGCGCCTCGGCGACGGCGCGGCCGCCGCCGGCCATCTGCGCGAACTTCGCCGCCATGCCCACGCCGATGACCGCGAGCGCGCCCAGCACGCTGGCCGCCGCGAGGCCGGGATTCGCCAGGTTTCCGCGACCCAGCGAGAGCCCCACCAGCAGCCAGACGCTGACGACGGTGCCGATCACGCCCAGCGCGAAGAGGAAGACCAGCCGCCCCGTGTGGCGCTTGGCGACCTCCTGGTTCTCGAAGAAGTCGGCGCTCATGCCTGCGGGCCGGCGGCCGGGGCGAACTCCACCTGCGGCACGGCCTTCGCCGCGGCCTCGGCCTCGAAGAGCGGCGCGGCCGCGAAGGAGAAGGTCTGCGCCACGAACATGTCGGGGAAGACCGACAGCTTCGTGTTGTAGATCATCACCGCGTCGTTGTAGGCCTGGCGCGCGAAGGCGATGCGGTTCTCCGTGCTCACCAGCTCCTCCTGGAGCTGCAGCGCGCTCTGGTCCGCCTTGATCTGCGGGTAGCGCTCCATCAGCAGCATGAGCCGCCCGAGCGCGCCCTGCAGCATGCCCTCGGCCTGCGCGAGCGCGACCGTCGAGGCCACGTCGCCGGGCGCGGCGCCCACGCGCTGGTGCGCGGCGACGGCGGCGGCGCGCGCCTGCGTGACGGCCTCGAGCGTGCCGCGCTCGTGCGCCATGTAGCCCTTCACGGTGGAGACGAGGTTGGGGATGAGGTCGTGGCGGCGGCGAAGCTGCACGTCGATCTGCGCGAAGGCGTTCTGCACGCGCACGCGGCGCGAGACGAGCCCGTTGTAGACGGCCATCAGCCAGATCGCCGCCACCAGCACCAGGCTCCCGGCGACGACGAGCGCGATGAGCACGGGGGCGATGGCGAGCGTCGGCGGTGGGACAGGCGCGGACATGCGCGTAGTTCTAGCGCAGGAGCCCCGTTTCCGGCGAAGCTACCCTTGCGCCATGGCCCCCCTGCCGCCCCCTTTCCGCAGCGACGGCGCCGGTTCCGCGGCGCTGCGCCCGCTGCGGGTGCTCGCCACGGGCTTCGAGCCCTTCGGCGGCAGCCCGCTGAACCCCGCCGCGGTGCTGATGGAGTCGCTCGCCGGCGCCGGCGCGCCCGGCTGCGAGCTGCGCACGCTGCTGCTGCCCGTCGTCGGCGGCGAGGCGCCCGGCAGCGCGCGTGCCCTCCTGCGCGCGGCCGTCGACGCGCTTCGCCCGGACGCCGTCGTGATGTTCGGGGAAGCGCACACGCGCGGCGCGGTGAGCGTCGAGCGCATCGCGGTCAACCTGCGCGCGTACCGCATCGCCGACAACGGCGGCGCGACCATCGACGACGCGCCCGTCGTCGCGGGCGGGCCCGACGGGCTCTTCGCCGCGCTTCCGGTGCACCGGCTGGTCGAGGCGGTGCTCGCCGCGGGGCTCCCCGCGGAGCACTCCTTCCACGCCGGCACCTTCCTCTGCAACGAGGTGATGTACGACACGCTCGAGCGCCGCCGCCGCGACGGCGCGCCGCGCTACGCGGGCTTCGTGCACCTGCCGCAGCTTCCCGAGCAGCGCGAGGCGCGCCCCGTCCCCGCCGCGCCGATGGGCCACGATGAAGGACTGCGCGCCGCGCAGGCGCTGCTGGGCGCGCTCGCCGCGGAGTGGGCGCGCGACCGCGAGCGGCGGCTGGAGCTGAGCTGAGCAAAAAGACGCCGCCCGCCGGCACAGGGTGCCCGCGGGCGGCCCGGTCTGGCGGTGACCGGTTTGAGGTGCACCTCGCGGAACTTCCACGAGGTGCACTGCGCCCTTGTGTGTGGACGAGGCAGGGCGGCTATCGCGCGGACCACAACCTCCGCGTCGACGCTCCACCTACGGCGCATGTCATGAGAAATGAAACGGATTCCGGCTGTTCCGTCCCTGGTGCAACGATAATCTCACGGGACCAGTGCTCGCGCGGTGCAGCATCTCCCGGTCGGTGGCGACCATCTCGTTCGCGGACCCTGCGCGCCGCAACGCGCTGGGCGTGCCGATGTTCACCGCGCTGCGCGTCTGCCTGGACACGGTGCGCGCGCGCGTCGCCGAGCCGCGCGTCGGCACCGACAGCGATGTCCACGGCCGCGTCGACGCGGTGGTGCTGCGCGGCGAGGGAGCGGCCTTCTGCGCGGGCTTCGACCTGGCCGCGTGCGCGACGCAGCCCGCGCAGCTGGAACGGCTGGTCCACGAGCTGAGCGAGTCGGTGCAGGCGCTGCGCCAGCTTCCGGTGCCCGTCGTCGCGCAGGTGCACGGCGCCGCGATGGCGGGCGGCTGCGCGCTGCTCGCCGGATGCGACTTCGTGATCGTCGCGCCGTCCGCGCAGCTTGGCTACCCGGTGCACCGCATCGGTGTGAGCCCCGCGGTCTCGCTGCCGGCGGTGATGGCCAACGCGGGCCCCGGCCGCGCGCGGGAGATCGCGCTCGGCGGCGCCATCTACGAGGGCGCGGAGGCGGTGCGCGTGGGGCTCGCCACGCGCTGCGCGGCGTCCGACGGCGCGCTGGAGGAGGAGGTGCGCGCGCTCGTCGAATCGCTGCGCGCGAAGGGCCCGATGGCGCTGCGCGCGACCAAGCGCTGGCTCAACGAGCTCGACGGGACCGACGATCCCTCGCGCTTCCTGCACACCGCGCTGGCCAGCGCCGCCGCCGCGCACGGCGACGAGTTCGCAACGATGCTGCGCGCCGCGTGGGGCGCGCGCCGCGGCTGATCACGCCTCGCTGGTGTCGTAGCCCGCCTGGTAGCCGCCGCACTCCATGCGCAGGATCTGCCGCGCGATGTCGTTGGCGAGCGCGCTCGCGCCGAAGCGGAAGAGGTGCGGCGTGAGCCACGCGTCCCCGAGCGTCTCCTTCACCATCACCAGGTAGGCGATCGCCTGCTTGGCGGTGCGGATGCCCCCCGCGGGCTTCATGCCGATGCGCACGCCCGTGCGCAGGAAGTGGTCGCGGATCGCCTCGAGCATCACCAGCGTGACGGGCATCGTCGCCGCGGGCTGCACCTTGCCGGTGGAGGTCTTGATGAAGACCTCGCCGTCGGTGGGCGCGGGCACGCCCGGCACGCTGCACGCGGCCGCGATCGCCAGGTCGCTCGCGCGGCGCACGTTGTAGAGGGTCTCGAGCTCGCCCGTCTCCAGGATGATCTTCAGGTGCGCGGGGCGCCCGGCGGGCGGCGCGGCGCAGAGGGCGCGCGTCTCGCGGATCTCCTGCGCGATCTCGGCGTCGCGTCCGGACAGGAAGAGGCCGCGGCTGATGACCATGTCGATCTCGTCCGCGCCCGCGGCGATCGCCTGCGCGCAGTCGCGCAGGCGCACCTCCAGCGGGTACTGGCCGCTGGGGAAGCCCGTCGCCACCGCCGCGACGCGCACGCCGCTGCCGGCGAGCGCCTCGCGCGCGACGGGCACGAGCATCGGGTAGACGCAGATCGCCGCGCAGGGCGGGACCGGCGGCTCCAGCGGGGCGCGCCCCGGCGGCAGGTCCACCGGGTGCATCGCCTTGCGGCAGAGGCCGCGCACCTTCTCGGGGGTGTCCTTGCCCTCGAGCGTGGTCAGGTCCAGCATCGACATCGCCAGGCGCAGCGCCTGCTTCTTCGAAGCGGACTTGATCGAGCGCTTCGCGAAGGACTCCGCCCGGCGGGCGGCCATGACGGCGTCGACGCCGGGCATCGGCGCGTCAGCCTCCGCCGCGCGCGCTGCGGAAGAGCTCGGGCACCGAGACGACCTGGCGCAGCAGCAGCGACTTCTCGCCCGCGTTGGCGTTCTCGATGTAGTAGATGAAGAGCATCTCGCCGCGGCCGTCGAGGACCCAGAGGGCCTCGTAGGGCTTGTCGGCGGGGCCCAGACCGGTGGCCTGCGTCACGACGCTCGTGCCGAAGTTGCCCTGGTTGGCGGTGCCGGCGTAGGCGGCGTTGCCCGGCAGGCGGCCGGCCTGCACGACCGTCAGCGCGGCCAGGAGGAAGGCGCTCGACCAGAGCGCGGCGGCGGCGAGGTTCATGCGGCGGCGCGGCGCGGCGGGGGCGGCGGGCGTGCCGTCGGCGACGGGAGCGGTCTCGGTGGTGTTCTGCTGTTCCATGGGAGGTGCTCCTTCGCGTCAGCGGGTGCGGCCGGCCTGCGCGGCGTCGGCGGTCATGTTGCGGTAGCCCAGGCCGACCAGGCGCTTCTGGTTCTCGTACCAGCTCACGGCGACGACCTCGTTGGTGGTCTCGTCGCAGATGTAGACGACGCCCTGCACGATGCCGTTGACCGTGCCGCCGGCCATCGTGTAGCTCGAGCGGGCGCGCGTCTGCGCGAAGGCGGAGGGCATGAGGGTGACCGCCGTCAGGGCCGCCAGCAGGCAGGCGTTGAGCGCGATCAGCGGGAAGAGCGACTTGCGGCGCATGGAGGTCTCCAGGATGTCCCGCGCGCGCGCGTGGCGTCGGCCATCGCGCCGGCGCGGGCCGGTCGGGGAAGGATACCGCCCTCAGGCGCGCGTCCCGCGCTGCACGACGCAATCGCCGGGCTCGTGGTCCAGCACCAGCCGCCACGCGCCCGCGTCCGCCTCGGCCAGCAGCGCGCGCTTGGTGAGCATCGTCTCGTAGGGCAGCATGTCGTAGCCCAGGCTCGCGGCCGGATGCGTGTGGTGCACGGTGGGAACGAGGTCGCCGGGGTAGCAGAGGACGCCCTGCGCGTCGTGCCAGAGCACGCCCTGCTGCCCCCAGGTGTGCCCCGGCAGCGGGCGCACGTGGATGCCCGGCAGCGCCTCGACGGCGCCCTCGTGGAGGACGACGCGGTCGGCGATCGGATCGAGGTGCGAGCGCAGGTAGGTGCGCGTCATCGTGCTGCGGTTGGCGAGCGCGTCCTCCCATTCGCGCCGCTGCACGTGCACGCGCGCGTTGGGGAAGCAGAGCTCGACGGGCGCGTGCGGATCCGCGGGATCCGCGCCGGGCGCCAGGCGCGTGAGCCCGCCCGCGTGGTCGAAGTGCAGGTGCGTGAGCACGATCTCGCCGATCTCCGCGGGATCGGTCCCCTGCTCGCGCAGCGCGTCGATCACCGTGCGCGGGCGCCCCTGCGGCGTGCGGTCGAACTCGTAGATGCCCAGCTCCTTCGGCCCCCACTTGTCGCCGGCGCCGGACTCGACCAGCACGGGCTTCGCGCCGGGGCGGCGCAGCAGCACGCAGTTCATCCCGAGGTGGATGCGGTTGAGCGCGTCCGCGGGGATCCAGCGCGACCACATCGTCTTGGGGATGAGGCCGAACATCCCTCCGCCGTCCAGGAGGAATCCCCCCGCGCGCAGGAGCGTCCATTCGTGCTGGGGGCCGCTGGGCATCCGCGCAGCCTCCCAAAAACGCCGTCGCGGCGCCACTTCGGGCGCCGCGACGGGATCGTGCGGGGGATGCGGACGCGCGCGCCGCGCGCCGGCTCAGCTCTTGACCACGCGCGCCTTGCCGGCGCGGGCGGGCACCTGCGCCATGGCGTTGCGCGTGTCGACGATGAGCTTCGCGTGCTTGGCGAGGAGCTTGTAGTCGACCGCGTCGTGGTCGGTGAGGATGAGCACGCAGTCGCTCGACTTCAGGTTGGCCGGGGTGAGCGGCACGCTCTTGAGGTCGATGCGGTACTTGCGCATGCTGGGATAGACCGGGATGTGCGGGTCGTGGTAGGTGACCTTGGCGCCGCGGTCGCGCAGGAGCTCGATGATCTCGGCGCTCGGGCTCTCGCGCGAGTCGTCGATGTTCTTCTTGTAGGCGACGCCGATGACCAGCACCTTCGCGCCCTTGAGGCTCTTGCAGTCGTCGTTGAGCGCGCCCTGGGTGCGCTCGATGACGTAGTGCGGCATCGCGGTGTTGACTTCGCCCGCGAGCTCGATGAAGCGGGTGCTGCGGCCGATCGCCTTCGCCTGCCAGGTGAGGTAGAAGGGGTCGATCGGGATGCAGTGGCCGCCCAGGCCGGGGCCCGGGTAGAAGGGCATGAAGCCGAAGGGCTTCGTGCTGGCGGCCTTGATGACCTCCCAGACATCGATGTTCATGTCCGTGAGGAGGGTCTTCATCTCGTTGACCAGCGCGATGTTCACCGCGCGGAAGATGTTCTCCAGGAGCTTCGCGGTCTCCGCGATCTCGGCGGTGGAGACCAGGTGCGCCTCCTTCACGACGCGGCTGTAGAGCGCATGCGCGATGAGGCCGCTGGCCTCGTCGGTGCCGCCGACGAGCTTGGGGATGATCGCCGCGTTGAACTTCGCGCTGCCCGGATCCTCGCGCTCGGGGCTGTAGGCGAGGAAGTAGTCCTCGTTGCGCTTGAGGCCGGTCGCGTCCAGGATCGGGCCCATCTCGTCGCGGGTCGTGCCCGGGTAGGTGGTGCTCTCGAGGACGACGATCTGGCCCTTGCGCAGGATGCTCGCGGTCAGGCGCGTGGAGTCGAGGACGAAGGAGAGGTCCGGCTCCTTGTGGTGGCCCAGCGGGGTGGGCACGCAGAGGAGGATCGCGTCCGCCTTCTTCAGGTCCTGCTTGTCGGTGGTGCCCAGGAAGTCCTTGTTCTTCTGCAGGTAGGTGAAGAACTCCTTGCCCAGGTGGTGGATGTAGGGCTTGCCCGCCTTGATGCTGTCGATCTTGCGCTTGTCGATGTCGAAGCCGACGACCTTGTAGCCGGCGTGCAGGATCGCGTGGGCGAGGGGAAGACCGACGTATCCGAGGCCGACGATGCCGATCGTCGCGTTCTTGGATTCGATCTTCTTCAGGAGCGTGGCGGCGGTCTTGTTCATTGTGTGGGGGTCCGTGAAGTGCGTGGAAACCAAAGGCGGCGTCGTCAGATCAGCTCTTCGGGGTGCTCGAGCAGGTGCACGACGCTGTTGAGGAAACGGGCGCCTTCGGCGCCGTCGACGACCCTGTGGTCGCAGCTGAGGCTCAGAGGCAGCACCAGGCCGGCATAGAACCTGCCGTCCTTGACGAGCACGCGCTCCTTCGCGCGGCCCGCGGCCAGGATGGCCACCTCGGGGTAGTTGATGATCGGCGTGGCGAACATGCCACCGTAGCTTCCGACGTTGGAAATCGTAAAAGTTCCGCCCAGGCTCTCCTCCCGCTTGATGGTGCGGTCCTTGCAGGCGGCGGCGAGGCGCTTGACCTCCTCGGCGAGCTGCACGGGGGAGCGGGCCTGGGCGTCCCGGATGACCGGGACCATGAGGCCGGCGTCGGTGTCCACGGCGCAGCCCAGGTTGACGGGGCCCTTGATGAGGACCTCGCTGGCGGCGTCGTCGGTGATGGCGTTGAGCGTGGGGTGCTTCTTCAGCGCGCGGCAGACTGCCGTCATGATGAAGGGAAGCATGCTGAGCTTCTGGCCGATGACGCGGCCGTACTCGCGGCGCTTGGCGTCGAGGGCGGTGACGTCCGCCTCCTCGACGACGGTGAAGTGCACCGTCGTGCGGACGCTGCGGTCGAGCGCCTCGGCGATCTTGCGGCGCACGCCGCGGAAGGGCACGCGCTGCGCGACGCCGCCCTGGTCGATGAAGACGCTGCCGGGGGCGATCGCGACCGAGCGCGGCGCGAAGCCCGCGCTGGCGGCGGCGGCGCCCGCGCCGGAGCCCGCGCCCGCGAAGGCCTCGAGGTCCGAGGCGGTCACGCGTCCGCCGCGCCCGCTGCCGGGCACGCGCTGGATGTCGACGCCGAGCTCGCGCGCGATGCGGCGCACGGCCGGGGTCGCGAGCGCCTTGCCCTCGCGGGCGACGGCGGCGGCCTCGGGCGCGCGGCGCGCGAAGCGGTCGCTGACGGTGAGCGTGCCGCTCATCGTGCCGACGACGGTGCCCTGGTCCTCGGTCGCGGCGGGCGCGCCGGCGGCGACCTGCGAGGAGAGGCAGGCGGCGCCGTTGCTGCCGTTGCTGGCGGCGGCCTTCGCCGGGGCGGCGGCCGCGGGCGCGGCGGCGGCGGCGGCGCCGACGCGGTAGCGCACGAGCACCGCGCCGACCTTGATGATGTCGCCGGGCTTGCCGCAGAGCTCGCCGACGGTGCCGGCCCAGGGGCTGGGCACCTCGACGAGCGCCTTGTCGGTCTGCATCTCGGCGAGCGTCTGGCTCTCCTTCACCGCGTCGCCGGGGGCGACCTTCCAGGCGATCAGCTCGGCCTCGGCGAGGCCCTCGCCCAGGTCGGGCAGCAGGAAGTGGCTCTTGTCCGCGGGCTGCTTCATTCCGGCCATCGGTCGGCTCCTGAGGGGGTCAGCGGTCGGAGGGTCGCGGGCTCAGTACGCGAGCGCGTCGTCGATCGCGCGGCCCACGCGGGCGGCGTCGGGCATGTACTCGAGCTCGAGCTTGTAGTAGGGCATGATCGTGTCGAAGCCCGCGACGCGCTGGACCGGCGCCTCCAGGTGGAGGAAGCACCGCTCCATGATGCGCGCCGAGATCTCCGCGCCGAAGCCGCAGGTGAGCGGCGCCTCGTGCACGACGACGCAGCGGCCCGTCTTCTTCACGCTCGCCTCGACGGCGTCGACGTCGAATGGGTAGATCGTGCGCAGGTCGATGAGCTCGATGCTGCGGCCGCTCTTCTCGATGGCCTGCATGCACTGGATCACGCTCGCGCCCCAGCTCACGATGGTGAGCTCGGTGCCCTCGCAGACGGTGCGCGCCTTGCCGATGGGCAGCGCGTACTCGTCCTCGGGGACCTCCTCGCGGAAGGCGCGGTAGATGCGCTTGGGCTCGAAGTAGATGACCGGATCCGGGTCGCGGATCGCGGCGACCAGCAGGCCCTTGGCGTCGTAGGGGCTCGAGGGCATCACGACCTTGAGGCCGGGCGTGTGCGCGTAGATCGCCTCGGGGGAGTCGCTGTGCAGCTCGGGCGCGTGGATGCCGCCGCCGACCGGGACGCGGATCGTCAGCGGGATCGTGAAGGCGCCGCGGGTGCGGGTGCGCATGCGCGCGGCGTGGCTGCAGATCTGGTCGTACGCGGGGCCGAGGAAGCCGTCGAACTGGATCTCCGGCACGGGGCGCAGGCCGGCCATCGCCAGGCCGATCGCGGTGCCGATGATGCCGCTCTCCGCGAGCGGCGTGTCGACGACGCGCTTCTCGCCGAAGCGCTTCTGGAGGCCCTCCGTCACGCGGAAGACGCCGCCGTTGGCGCCGACGTCCTCGCCCAGCAGCAGGACGCGGTCGTCGCGCTCCATCTCCTGGATGAGCGCGAGGTTGATCGCCTGGACCATCGTCAGGTTTGCCATCAGTGGGCTCCTTCCGTCACGCGGGCGAGGTGGTCGGTGTTCGGGAGCTGGCTCGGATCCTGGCCGAGCGAGTGCGTCTGCATCGTGTCGCGCTGCAGCGCGAGGTCGGGGTTGAGCTCGGCGTACATCGCGTTGAAGAAGTCGGGGGCGTGCGGCGCGGCGATGTTCTCGGCGCGCGCGACGGCGTCGGCGACGTTCTTCTCGGCGCGCGCCTTGAGCTCCTCCTGCTTCGCGTCGTTCCAGAGGCCGCGCTTCTCCATGTGCTTGCGCGTGCGGATCAGCGGGTCCTTGGCGCGCCACGCCTCGACCTCGGCCTTGTCGCGGTAGCGGCTGGCGTCGTCGGCGGTGGTGTGGTCGCCCAGGCGGTAGGTGACCATCTCGATGAAGTAGGGCTTGCCCTGCGTGCGCGCGTGCTCCGCGGCCTGGCGCATGGCGTAGACGGTGGCGAAGATGTCGTTGCCGTCGACCTGCATGCAGGGCATGCCGTAGGCGATCCCGCGCTGCGCGACGGTGGGCGCGCTGCACTGGATGCGGCCCGGGACGCTGATGGCCCAGAAGTTGTTCTGGCAGACGAAGACGACGGGAATCTCGAGGTTCGCGGCGAAGTTGGCGGCCTCGTGGAAGTCGCCCTCGCTGGTGGCGCCGTCGCCGAAGAAGGTGCAGGCGATCTGCTTCTCGCCGCGGTACTTGGCCGCCCAGGCGAGGCCGGTCGCGTGCAGCATCTGCGTGCCGATGGGCACCGCGATCGGCGTCGCGAAGTGCTCGCGCGGCATCGCGTTGCCGCGCTCGTCGCCCATCCAGTGCAGGAGGATGCTCTCCATCGGGACGCCGCGCCAGAAGAGGCCGCAGTTCTCGCGGTAGCAGGTGACGAGCCAGTCGTTCTTGTTCAGCACGTAGGCCGCGCCGAGGCTCGTCGCCTCCTGGCCCATGTTCTGCGGGTAGGTGCCCATGCGTCCCGAACGCTGGAGGCGGAAGGCCACCTCGTCCAGGACGCGGCAGGTGAACATCGCCTCGTAGAGCTTCACGAGGTCGGCGTCGGGGATGAGCCCCTTGCCGAGCTTCTCGTCGAAGTTCCCTTGCTCGTCGAGGATCGAGATGCGCGGGATCTCGGTCTTGAACGCGGTGGTGATGGGCATAAGGAGAAGAAGTCTAAACCACCGCCCCCATCGGATCGACGGGGGCGCGACTTCAGTCCGGACCCCGATTCCCGGCCCCCGAATCCGTGAAATATCGGGACGCAGGAAAATATGCCGGGCATGCCCGGCGTATTTTCCGGGGGTGCGCTGTCAGGAATGCGGGTACCTGCTCCACCGCGCCGTCTCCGGGGACACCTGTCCCGAGTGCGGCGAGGTGACGAGCGGGGAGGAGCCGCCGCCGATGGACTGGCGCGACGTCCGGGCGGTCCTGGGCCGGTGCCTGCTCGCGATCGCGATCGTCACGGTGATCGCCGCGTTCCAGGGGGCGGCGGAGTGCTGGCAGGTGCAGCAGCGCCTGTCACCCGACACGCTCGCGGCGCTGCGGATCGCGATGGGCGTCTCGTTCATCGGGGGGCCGATGCTGATTGGGTTCCTCGCGTACACGCTGGCGCTGCGCCGGTGGTACCAGCCTCCCCGGAACCGACGCCGCGAGCGCCGCGTGCTGCTGGTGCCGACCGACCTGATCTTTGGCGCGCTGGTCGGCGCCGGCGGCGCGGTCTGCGCGCTGGTCGCGATGATCGCGACCGCGCTCGGGGCGTGGTGGATCGCTCCGTCCTTCTTCTCGTGAGGCTCCCGACTTCGTCGCGCGCAGCGACGGGTACCCTTGTGCCGTGCGCTGTCCGGAATGCGGCTACGAACTGGGGGACGCCCCCGACTTCACGCGGTGCCCCGAATGCGGGACGACCTCGGACATCGCGGAGCGGCTGCCGTCGCAGCACACGCCGCCGGGCAAGGTGGTTCGAGCGATCGCGCTCGGGTTCATCCCGGCGATCGCGGGGGGGCTGGTCGCCGGCGGCGCGGCCGCGGCGCGAGATCACTCGCTCGTCATCGCCTTCTGGCTGCTCTCGGCAGTCGGCGGGTCACTGCTCGTCTTCGTGAACACCTTCCTGGTGCTCGGCCGGCTCATGCGCGAGATGCCGCGGCGGACGCGCCGGGCGCCGATGCTCCTGCTTGTCCCGCGGGAGTCCGCGATCAAGCTGCTGGGGGCGGGCGGCGCGGCGTTCCTTGCGTTGACGCTTGGGTCGGCCGCCTGCGCGGTGCTGGGCGCGATGCGCTGAGAGACGCGGCAGGCGGGGCGCGCGGCTCCGACGGCGCGCGCGTCTACGCTGCGCAGCATGCGGTGTCCGGAATGCGCCTACGAGCTGGGAGAACTGCAGCCAGGGCACCCGTGCCCCGAATGCGGTGTGGTCTCGGCGCCGGAGGATCGCCTGCCCCGGTCGCCGATCCGCAAGGGGCGTGTCTTCGCGGGGTACGGGCTCACGCCGCTGCTCGCCGGCGCGTTGGGCGCGATTGCCGGGTTTGGCCTTGGGGCCGGCGGTCAGGGAGCCGCGAACCTGATGGGGTTCCTCTACTTCACCGCGCTGATCGGCGGCGCGATCATCGCCGCGATCACGGCCTTCGTGACCACGCGCCGGCTCATGCGCCGCCTGCCGCGACGCGTCGCCTCCGCCCCGCTGCTGCTGCTGATCCCGCGCAACGTGCTCGTGCCGCTGATGGCGGCCGGCGCGACGGCGACGATTGCGGCGACGCTCGCGACGGGCGCGTGCTTCGTGAGCGCACTCGCCAACGTGGGCCCGATCCACTAGCCCAGGGCGGCGCGGCGGCAACTTCGCACGCCGCGCGTACGCTGCAGCCATGCGCTGTCCGGAGTGCGGATACGAGATGGGCGACTCGCCGGGCGAACTCGCCTGCCCCGAGTGCGGCACCTGCTCCCGGCAGTTTGAGCGGCTGCCGCTGCCGCCCGAGCCAAAGAGGCGCACCTTCTGGGGCTACGCGGGCGTGCCTCTCGGGGCCAGTGTGATCGGAGTGTTCTTGGGAGTAATGCTCGAGCGCTCCCATCGAGATGCCGGCGCACACGTTGGGCTCTATCTCCTCACGCTCCTCGGTGGGGGAATCGTCGCAGCGGTCATGGGCTTCAACACGACCCGCCGCCTCATGCAACGCCTGCCGCGCCGGGTGGCCTCCGCCCCCCTGCTGCTGCTGATCCCGCGCGACGTGCTCATCCCGCTTCTCGCGGCGGCCGCCACTGGGGTCCTCCTGGTGACGCTCGTCTCCGGCGCCTGCGTCGCAGGAGCCGTCGTGGCGACGGCCCTGCGCTGACCCCTCTCCACGGACACCACCCACCATGTTCGGACTCCGCATCCCCACCTCCGGCCGCGTCATCAAGCGCACGCGCAGCCGCTGCCCCGCGTGCCTGGCGGAGATCCCTGCCGCGGTCATCGAGCGCGACGGCGCGATCGTGATGGAGAAGCAGTGCCCCGAGCACGGCGACTTCACCGTGCGGCTGCAGTCCGATCCGCGCTGGTACTTCGAGAGCCACGGCGATCCCGCGAACGCAGGCGCGTGCTGCTGCGGACCCGAGGGCTGCTGCACGCCGGCGGCGGCGGGCGCCGAGGGCGCAACCCCACCCCCCTCCACCGACCCCTTCGAACGCCTCTCCACCTGCATCGCGCTCGTGGAGATCGTCGACAGCTGCAACCTCACCTGCCCCACCTGCTACGCGGAAAGCCCCTACGGCGTCGGCGAAAAGGTCGACTGCACGCCCTTCGCGCAGGTGCGCGAGCGCATCGACGGCGTCATCGCGCGCAAGGGGTTCATCGACATCCTGCAGCTCTCCGGCGGCGAGCCCACGATCCATCCGGAATTCGAGGCGATCCTGCGCTGGGCCTGCTCGCACCCGAAGATCGGCTACACGCTCGTGAACACCAACGCGGTGCGCGTCGCCGGCGACGAGCGCTTTCGCGCGATGCTCGCGGAGATCCGCCGCGAGCGGCCGAAGTTCGAGCTCTACGTGCAGTTCGACGGCGTGCAGGCGCAGGGACAGGCGGAGCTGCGCGGCGCGGACCTGCGCGGCGTGCGCGAGCGCGCCATCGACGCGGCGGGCGCGCTGGGCGTGCCGAGCACGCTCGCGATGGTCGTCGACGAGCGCACCATCGGCGGCGTCGGCGAGACGCTGCGCTGGGCGGTCGCGCGCCCGCATGTGCGCGGCATCAGCTTCCAGCCGGTCTTCACCAGCGGGCGCATCGCGACCATCGAGAGCCGCACGCTCCCCGTGCTCCCCGGCGGCGGTGGGCCCGTGCCGACGATGGACGTCGCCGCGGTCATCCACGCCGCGACCACGCAGGCGCCGGAGCTGCTGAGCGCCGCGGACTTCACGCCGCTGCCCTGCGGCGATCCCAACTGCCACACGATCGCCTACGTCCTGCGCACGCCGCAGGGACCGGTGGGCCTGAGCCGCCTCATCGACGTCCCCAAGTACGCGGGATTCCTGCAGAACCGCGTGAACTACAGCCTCGAGGACCTCGCGCGCTGCGGCTGCGAGACCGAGCCGCTGGGCGAGCTGCTGCGCGCGCTCGAGCTGCGCCCGGAGCATCCCTTCCGCATCTTCATCAAGCCCTTCATGGACGCGTGGACCTTCGACCAGGACCGCATCGACCGCTGCTGCACGCATGTGGTGCGCGAGGATGGCACGCTCGACAGCTTCTGCCGGTACTACCTGCTGGGCGGGAAGGCGGGCGCGCGGGCGCGGGCACAGGCGCACGCCACGACCCCATGACCGGCAGCCCCGTCTACGCGCTGACGACGCTCGCGGGCATCGCGATCACCGCGCTGCTCTGGCGGCGCCTTTCGCGCGCCGACGGACGCACGCCCGATCCGCGCCTGCTGGCGGTCTACGGCGGCGCGCTCGCGGGCGCGTACCTGGGCGCGAAGCTCGCCTTCCTGATCGCCGAGGGCTGGGCGATGCGCGACAACTGGCTCGCGCTGCTCTCGGGACACAGCGTGACGGGCGCGCTGCTGGGCGGCGTCGCGGGCGTGGAGCTCGCGAAGTCCCTGACCGGTTACCGCGAGGGCACGGGCGACCTCTTCGCCGTGACCGCGCCGCTGGCCTTCGCGCTCGGGCGCGTGGGCTGCATCTTCGCGGGCTGCTGCCAGGGCGTGGAGTGCGAGCCCGCCTGGTGGACCCTCGCCGACGCGCACGGCCACGCGCGCTGGCCCGCGGCGCCGGCGGAGCTCGCCTTCAACCTGCTCTTCTGGTGCTGGGCGATGGCGGCGTGGCGCTTCGGCTGGCAGCGCGGGCAGCGCTTCAACCTCTATCTGATCGCCTACGGCTGCTTCCGCTTCGCGCACGAGTTCGTGCGCGACGACGCGCGCTGGTTCGGCGCCTTCGGCGGCTACCACCTGGTGGCGCTGGCGATCGCGGGGACGGGCGCGTGGATGTACCTGCAGCGGCGCGCGCACTCAGCCGCGGCGGCGACGGCGGGCCAGCCCGCCCGCGAGCAGCAGCGCGATTGAACCCGGCGCGGGGACGTCGAGCCACGCGTTGAAGTTCACGTGGTCGTAGAGGTACGAGCCGTTGTCGCCGATGACGACGCTGATCGTGTCGCCGGCGGAAAGCTGCACCGGACCGCCGAAGGAGAAGAAGTCGGTCTGGTCGTTCGTGCCCGTGAGCGTCGTCGTGCCGAAGTTGTAGGCGTTGCCGCCGATGTTCCCCAGGACGGTGATCGTGACGCCGTTGCCGCTCAGGCCGTTGAGGATGAGCTCCGAGCGCACGGACATGCCGCTCGCCCAGGTCGCGCTCTGGGGCGCGAAGACCAGTGCCGCGGGGACGCCGCTGCCCGGGTGCGCCCACACGCCGCTGAAGGTCGCCGGACCGGCGGCGCCGTTGTCGGAGCCGGGCTCGGTCAGGGGACCGAAGAGCGGCGTGCCGAAGGGGTAGCCGGGGCTGTACCAGGAGTTGCCGCCCGAGGCCATCAGCGCGCCGCCCACTCCGGTCGTGCCGTACCAGAGGTTCGAGGTCGAGTTGGTCGCGAGGCCGTTGGCGTCGATCCAGTCGCGGAAGTTGGTCATGTCCGCGCCGGCGAGCGGCGCGATCCCCAGGAGCGAGGTGGTGGCGATGACGGCGAGGCGGACGGAACGCATGGAACAACCTCCAAAGGTGTGCTCCCTCCGTCCGAAGCGTGACGAAATGTAGCCGACAGCCTCCGCATGAAGAAGTCCCCGCGTGCGCGCAGCGGGAAAATCCCGGCGCGCGGCGGTTCTCGGACATGGGATTTCGACGGGCCTCCCCGTGCGCTCCGCAAAACACCGGGAATTCCGGGCATCCCCCCGGCCCCCGCGTGCGGAGCAGGCACTCTCCTCCAACGAGAATCCCCTCCATGAAGATGACCACCGCCCTCGTCGCCGCCGGCGCCCTCGCCTGCGGCGCCTCCGCTCTCGCCGCCGGAACCTGGACGACGATCACCGCCGCCGCGCCCTTCCCCAACGCGGGCGGTGCGATCCTGCTCTCCGACGGCACGGTCATCGTCTGCAGCGACGACGCGGGCAGCGACGGCGTGGGCAAGCGCTGGTGCCGCCTGACGCCGGACATCCACGGCAGCTACGTCGCGGGCACCTGGAGCACCATCGCGTCGATGATCGACACGCGCCTCTACTACAGCTCGCAGCTCCTCAAGGATGGCCGGCTCTACGTCGCCGGCGGCGAGTATGGCACCGGCGGCGCGAAGGGCGAGGTCTACAACCCGCTCACCAACTCCTGGACCGCGACCGGGACACCTGGCTCGACGCTCAGCGACGCGAACTCCGAGATCATGCCGGACGGACGCGTGCTGCAGGCGCTCGTCAGCGGCAACCTGCGCGGGACCAAGATCTGGGATCCGGCGACCAACATCTTCTCCACCGGCCCGACCTGCGTGGGCATCCACAACGAGTCGACCTGGATCAAGCTCGCCGACGAGAGCATCCTCATGGTCGACCGCGGCGCGCAGACCTCGGAGCGCTGGATCGCCGCGACCAACACCTGGGTCGCCGACGCGAACGTCCCCGTCGCGCTCTACGACCCCTTCGGCCTCGAGACCGGCGGCGCCGCGCTGCTTCCCGATGGCCGCTCCTTCTGGGTCGGCTCGCTGGGCACCACGGCCCTCTACACGCCCTCGGGCACCGCCGCGCCGGGAAGCTGGGCCGCCGGTCCCTCCCTGCCTGACAACCAGGGCCAGCCCGACGCGCCGGTGGCCATGATGGTCAACGGCAAGGTGCTGCTGGTCACCTCTCCGGTGCCGGTGAGCGGAAACGTCTTCCCGTCGCCCACCTCCTTCTACGAGTTCAACCCCGCGACGCTCGCCTACACGCGCCTGAACGCCCCCACGGGCGGGCTCACCGCCAACGATCCCGCCTACGTGTGGACCATGCTCTGCCTGCCCAACGGCGGCGTGCTGCTCACGCGCCAAGGGTCGACCGCGTACTGGATCTACACGCCCGACGGCACGCCGGTCGCCAGCGGCAAGCCGGCGATCTCCACCGCGATCCGCACCTCGGCGACGGGCTGGACGCTCTCCGGGACGAAGTTCAACGGCATCTCGGAGGGCGCCGTCTACGGCGACGACTTCCAGATGAACACGAACTACCCGGTCGTGCGGATGGTGAACTCCGCGACGGGCAACGTGTACTACGCACGCACCTTCAACTGGAACCGCACCGGCGTGATGACCGGCGCCGCGGCGACGACCACGCAGCTCACGGTCGCCTCGGGCATGCCGCTGGGCATCTACTCGGTGGTCGTGACGGCGAACGGCATCGCGTCGGATCCGATCACGATCGCCTACACCGCCAACGGCTGCCAGGAGGACCTCAACAGCGACGGCGTCGTGGACGGCGCCGACCTCGGCCTGCTGCTCGCCGCGTGGGGCAACACCGGGCTGGGCGACCTGAACGCCGACGGCGTGGTCGACGGCGCGGACCTCGGGCTGATGCTCGCGAACTGGGGACCCTGCTGAGCCGCGGAGAATCGCGCGAAAAACAGCGCCGCCGCACCTCGAGGGGTGCGGCGGCGTCGTTTGGTGCGCGCGTCGCGGAGCTCGGACGCGCGTCGCGTCTCAGTGCGTCGCGGCGGCGGCGCGGCCCGCGGGCTGCGCGGTCTTCTTGGCGCGTCCCGCCTCGATGCGGCGCTTGGCGTAGTTGACCGCGGCGAGGTGCTCGCTCGCCTCGTGCTTGCCTTCCTTGAGGACGGCGAGCGTGGTCTCCTCGATCTGCGCGACCTTGCGGTCGAGCGCCGCCTCGGTCATGCCGAGGTAGAGGCCGGCGAGGCGGATGAGGCCGCCCGCGTTCACGACGAAGTCGGGACCGTAGAGGATGCCGCGCTGCTTCAGGCTCGGGCCGTCGACGTCGGGGCTGTGGAGCTGGTTGTTCGCGGTGCCGCAGACGATCTTGCAGCGCAGGCCGCGGATCGTGTGGTTGTCCAGGATCGCGCCCAGCGCGCACGGCGCGAGGATGTCGCACTCCTGCGCGAAGATGTCCTGACCGGGGCCCAGCGCGACGACGCCGAGCTCCTTGACCGCGCGCTCGACGGCCGCGGGGTTCACGTCGGTGCCGACGACGGTCGCGCCGTGGTCGCGCAGCAGCTTCGCGAGCTTGTAGCCGGTGGCGCCCAGGCCCTGGATCGCGACCTTCTTGCCCGCGAAGTCGACCTTCATGCCCAGGTGCGACAGGCACGCCTTCAGGCCGTTGAAGCAGCCCTGGCTGGTGAAGGGGCTCGGGTCGCCGCCGTGGCTGACGGTGACGCCGCCCATGATGTGATTTGACTCCTGGGCCATCCAGTCGCAGTACTGCGTGTTGACGCCGACGTCCTCGGCGGCGATGTACTGGCCGCCGAAGGTGTTGACGAAGCGGCCCATCGCGCGCGCCTCGGCCTCGGTGGGGGCCTTGCCGCGCTCGATCATGATGACGCTCTTGGCGCCGCCCATCGGCAGGTCGGCGGCGGCCGCCTTGTAGGTCATGCCCTCGGAGAGGCGCAGCACGTCGCGCACGGCCTCCGCCTCGTCCGCGTAGGCCCAGCGGCGGGTGCCGCCGAGCGCGTTGCCCAGCACCGTGGAGTGCAGGGCGATGATGGCGCGCAGGCCGGTGGCGGGATCGGTGTGGAAGGCGACGCGCTCGTGGCCGTGGGCGATCATCTGTTCGAAGAGCTTCATGGGAGTCTCACCTGCTCGTGGGGACGCGGACGGAAGGGACGGAACGCAAGGGTCGCGGCGCGCGTCGTGCGCGCCGGGCAGCGAGGATAGGCGGTCGTGCGACGCGCGCCGCTGCCGGGGCGCGCGCGGCGGGAATGCTCACGCGTGCTGGTGCTGCGCGCGCTGGATCTTCTCGCCCTGGAAGGCGCTCCCGGAACCAAAGTCCGGGATCGCCGCCACGTCCACCGGACGCAGCGTGCGGCCGCTGCCGCGCGCCTGCATGTCGGGGGTCCGCTCGGGGATCGAGAAGTCCTTGTTCGGGAGGGTGTCGATGCGGCGCGCGACGGCGTCGGCGGCGCGCTTCATCGTCTCGTCGGTGTTGACGCGCAGCGCGCGCAGCTCCGTCTCGATCTCCATGTTCATGAGCGCGCAGAGGTGCTCGACGACCGCGGTCTCGTACGCCAGCGCCTCGCCGTCCAGGCCCGCGCGCAGGTTGCGGTCGAGCTTGGAGAGCGAGCAGACCATCGCGTGGATGCAGATCGCGCAGCGGCTCAGGCGGGCCTGGATCGTCTGCTCGGTGACGAGCTTGTCCTCCCACTCCTTGAACATCTGCTTGACCTGGTGGCTGAACTCGCGGATGCGCATCATCGTCTCGTGCATCATCGCGGCCAGGCGCGGATCCGCGCTGCGGAACGAGGGAAGCGGACGGCGCACGCCAAGGAAGAGCTCGCTGCCGATCTGCATCGCCGCGCCGAGGTGGCGGGCCGGGTTCTTCTTGACGCCCAGCATCCACTCGCCGAGCTGCTTGGAGCCGTAGGCGAAGATGAAGCTGTGCATCACCTCGTTGGCGCCCTCGACGATGATGTTGATGCGGCTGTCGCGCCAGGCGCGCTCGACGCCGTTCTCGGTCATGTAGCTCTCGCCGCCCATGACCTGCAGCGCGTCGTTGACGGTGCGGTAGCCGTACTCGCTGCAGAAGACCTTGCACGCG
The DNA here is from genome assembly GCA_046350355.1 of Phycisphaerales bacterium. GTDB lineage: Bacteria > Planctomycetota > Phycisphaerae > Phycisphaerales > SM1A02 > UBA966. The sequence goes on from JAXMAN010000001.1 coordinate 197,149, forward strand.
GCGGTCTCGAGCATGATGTCCTCGTCATGACGGTCCAGGAAGCCCGTCGTCATGAAGAGCATCGCCTCCATCGCGTAGGTGTAGGCGGCCATCGACGCGAGCTTCTCCTTGACGAGGTCGAACTCGCCGAGGGCGCGGTCGAACTGGTGGCGGTAGCGCGCCCACTTGCCGGCCTGCTCGTAGGCGAACTCGGCGGCGCCGAGCATGCCGGCGCTGAGCGTGCAGCGGCCGTAGTTCAGGCAGGTCAGCGCGACGTTCAGGCCGCGCCCCTCCTTGCTGAGCAGGTTCTCCTTCGGGACCTTCACGTTGGTCAGGCGGATGCGCGCCTGCCAGGTGCCGCGGATGCCGCACTTGGAGCGGTTGCGGCTGAAGATCTCCACGCCCTCCATGTCGGGGGTGCAGATCAGCGCGGTGACGGCGTCCTTCTCCTTGCCCGTCTTGGGATCCTTGATGCGCTGCTTCGCCATGACGGTGAAGAGCGCGCTCAGGGCGCCGGAGGTGGCCCACTTCTTCTCGCCGTTGAGGATGTAGAAGCTGCCGCAGGGGCTGAGCTCGCAGCGCGTCTCCTGGCCGCCGGCGTCGCAGCCGACGTTGGGCTCGCTGAGGCAGAAGGCGCTGAGCGCGTCCTTGGCCATGCGGGGCAGGAAGCGCTTCTTCTGCTCGTCGTTGCCGAAGAGCATGAGCGCCTTGCAGCCGATGGACTGGTGGGCGCTGACCATCACCGCGGTGCTGCCGCAGGTGCGGCCGATGCGGCGCAGCACGCGGTTGTAGCTGGTGATGCCGAAGCCGAGGCCGCCGTGCTCCTTCGGGATGGTCATGCCCAGCACGCCCAGCTCGAAGAGGCGCTTGACGACCCAGGTCGGGATCTCCTGCTTCTGGTCGATCTCGATCGTCGGGTGCTCGTCGCGCAGGTACTTGTCCAGCTCGGCCAGGAGCTGGTCGCAGCGCGCGCTCTCCTCGGCGGACTGCACCGGGTACGGGAAGACCAGCTCCTCGCGGAAGTTGCCCCAGAAGGCGTTCTTCAGGAAGCCCATCGTCTTGGGGTCGGGCCCAAGCATCTCCTGCGCCTGCTCGACCTGCTTGCGGTCCTTCTCGGAGATGTTCTTGAGTTCCTTCGCGAGGTTGATCTCAGCCATTGCGTGTTTCCTCGAGGCGGAAAGAGCGGACCCCGCGCCGAGCGCGGGGAAAGTTGCGATTGTAGAAGGGTGCGCATGGGGCGTTCGACGCCGGGACGCCCCCGGACGCGCCCCCGCCCCGTCAAAGCGCCCAAACCCCGTGGTTTGACGGGGTTATCCGCTCATGGCTGGGGGGTGGCGAGGCGCCTCAGCCGGTCCAGGCGCCCAGCAGCAGGCCGAGGTCGCGGCCATCGACCGCGCCGTCGCCCGAGATGTCCGCCAGGCCGGGATCGTTGCTGCCCCACTTGTCCAGCAGGTAGCCGACGTCGACGCCGTTGACCTGGCCGTCGCCGTCGATGTCGCCGACCAGCGGCTGGCATGCGGCCTGCGACGCCGCGTCCAGCTCCAGCAGCACCGTGTACGAGGAGCTCTCCGTCCCGCAGACCGGAGAGGAGCCGAGCGGCGCGACGAAGACGTTGAAGGTCCCCGGCGGCAGGCAGAGGTGCAGGTCGGCGCAGGCGCCGACCTCGTTGCCGTAGGTCCAGCAGTTCTGCGCGATCACGAGCTGCGTCATGACGGTCGCCCAGACGCGCACGCGCACCGCGGTCGGACGGTCGATCACGAAGCGGTAGAAGTCCGTGTCGCGCGACTGCGAATTGGCCCAGAAGCTCCCCGCGATGGGGACGCCGAACTCGATCGGCTCGGTCGGGTGCCCGAAGGAGTTGCAGCCGTTGTTGGTGTGCGCGCCGCAGCCCTCGGACTCCTTCTGCTGGGCGTCGGGCGCGACGCAGGGATCTCCCGCCAGCGCGGCGGCGGCGAGGTGCGCGGCAAGCAGGGCGCCCACGGGCATGGCCCGATCGTAGGGGCGCGGAGGGTGGATCCGCCGTGATTTCCGGCGGAATTCACCGCTACCGCGAAAGGAACGCGGTCAGCTTGGCGCGTGCGGGCTCGGTGTGGCGAAGCTGCACGAGGCGCTCGCGCTCCAGCGCGACGGCGGCCTCCCAGCCGTGGGCGAGCCCCGCGGCGACGCAGTCGATCACGGCGCTGGCGTGCGCGCTGGCGGGGAGCGCGGCGCGCGCGGCGTCGAGGGCCGGCTGCACGCGCGCGCGGTCGCCGGGGCCCAGCGTGCGGCGCGGGGCGCGCTGCGCGGGGAATGCGGCACCGGCGGCGCGCTCGGCGCGGATCCAGCGGCGCGCCTGCTCGAGCAGCGCCTCCTGCGTGGCGGGCGCGGGGAGGACGGAGGCGAAGAGCCCCGCGGGCACCTCCGCGCACTTCCACGCGGTGCCCGTCGCGGTGGCGACGATCGCGGTCTGCGCGTCGATGCGCGCGGGCAGCATCTGCGTGCCGCCCCAGCCGGGGCAGATGCACAGGCCGCACTCGGGCAGGCCGACGAGCCACGGCTTCTCGCCCTCGCCCGGCAGCGTGCCCACGAGCGCGTCGCAGTGCATCGCCAGCTCCAGGCCGCCGCCCAGCGCGGCGCGGTGCACGACCGCGACCGAGGGCACGCCCAGCGCGGGAATCGCCGCGAAGGCGTCCGCGCCGCGGCGCAGGTAGGCGTGCAGCGCGGCGTCGTCGAGCGCGTCGATCTCCGCGAGGTCCGCCCCCGCGACGAAGACGCGCGTGCTGGCGCTGGCGAGCACGAGCCCGCTGCAGCCCTCGCGCGCGAGCTGCGCACAGGCGTGCGCGATGGCGTCGATGAGCCACGCGTCCAGGACGACGACGCCGCCGCGCGGCTTCTGCGGGTTGGGCTCGAGCCAGAGGGTGGCGATGCCGTCGGCGTCGCGGTCGATCTTCAGCGCGTGGGACATGCGCGGAGGGTAGCGCGGCGCCCGTGGCGACCGCGGCGACCGCCGCTACCGCGCGGCGAAGAGCGCGCGCAGGCGCGTCTGCGCCTCCTCGCCGGCGATGATCTGCGCGCTCAGCTCCGCGGCCTTGTCCAGGACCGCGTCGTCGTCGGATCCGTCGAGCTCGTTCAGCCAGCGCTTGGTCGTCGCGAGCGCGTTGGGACCGCCGGTGCAGAGGCGCCGCGCGAGCTCCTGCGTGCACGCGTCGAGCTCCTCGCGCGCGACCAGGTGCGTCGCGAGGCCCGCCTCGTAGCCCTGCTGCCCGCTCATCGTCCCGCCCGCCAGCAGCATCGCGCGCGCGCGGCCCGCGCCGATGCGGCGGATGAGCCACGGGGCGACGACCGCGGGGCAGACGCCCAGGTCGACCTCGGGGTAGCCGACCTTCGACTCCGGATGCGTGACGGCGAAGTCGGTGACGACCATGAAGCCGCAGCCGCCCCCCACCGCCGCGCCCTGCACGCGCGCGATCGTCGGCACGCTCAGGCGGCGGATCGCGCGGCTGACGCGCGCCAGGCGGCGCAGCATCTGTCCCATCGCGGCGGCATCGTCGGCGACGGCGCGCAGGTCCATGCCCGCGCAGAAGGCCTTGCCCGCGCCCGCGAGCACCAGCACGCGCACGTCCGCGCCGGGCGCGGGGGCGCAGCGCGGGGCGAGCGCCGCGACCGCGGCGTCGAGCGCCTCGATGAGCTCGAGGCTGAGCGCATTCGCCTTGTCGGGGCGGTTGAGCGTGAGCGTGGCGACGCCGTGGGCGACGTCGAGCAGGACCAGGGTGGCGGCGTCGGCGCCGGTGGAAGCGGCCATCCGGCGCAGGATAGGGCTACTGCGCCGCCGGCACCGCCTCCGCCGGATCCGCCGGCGCCACCGCTTCCACGGGCTCGATGCGCCGCACGCCCTCGACGAGCGCGGACTCCGCGAGCGCGCGCACCGGGATGCGCGCGATCAGCAGCAGGCCGCCGTCGGCGAGCGTCTTCTGCGTCTCGACCTGCACGCCCAGCGCGCGCAGGCGCTCGAGCGCCTCCGGCCGCGCGGAGATCGCCACATGCACCGCGTCCTGCACCACCAGCGACGCGAGGTCCGCATGCAGCGGCGGGAGCTTCGCGCGCTCGTCGGCGTTGAGGCGGCCGAAGAGCGCGAGCGCGAGCAGCCGTCGCTCGAGCACGCGTGCCAGGCGGTCGCGCGAGGCTTCCGGGAGCACGGGCGTCTTCGCGGGGGCGAACGACTTCGCGTCGGGCGCGGGGGCGGCGCCGGACGCGGGCTCGGCGGTGGGCGCCGGCGCATGGGTGGGCGCGGGTGCGGCAGCGGGGGCAGCGGGCGCGGGTGCGGCTGCATCCTTGACGGCGCCACCAGAGGTCCCGGCGCCGCCGGGCACGCCGGCCTCGCTCGTGCGGGATTTCGCAGCGTCAGCCGGGGGCGCGGCGGGGGCAGCGGGCGCCGCAGAGACGGGCGGCGGCGGGGGCGGCGGCGGGGGCGGCGGCGGAAGCGCCACTCCCCCCGCTGCCGGCGCGTTCGTCGCGCCCGTTGCGCCGCGGACGCCGCCGTAGAGCGGCGTGCCGGCGACGGTCGCCGCGGGATCCGACTTCTTGAGCGCATCGCGGTAGACCGGATCCACTCGGCGCACGCGCTGCTCGCCGGCATTGCCAGGCGCCAGGCCACCACCGCCACCACCGAAGCCGCTCGTCGGAAGCACCGCGCCGCCGGCGGGCTTTCCCTTCGCGGACGCCGCAGCGCCACCGGCCGCGCGGTCATCGAGCTTCGTACCCGCCCAGCGGCCGAGCTTCTCCGACTCCTCGCGCACGACGACCGCGTCGACGGCGGACTCCTGCTTGCGCGTCCCGTCGAGCGCCAGATCCAGCCGGTCGCCGCCCGAGCCGGCGCCGCCCGCGGCATCCGCGCCCAGCGCGCAGCCGACCGCGTAGGCAATGGGCTCGTTCGCCCAGCGGTCGCCGAAGAAGCCGTCGAAGCGCGTGCCCTCGGGCAGCTCGACGGGGATCGTCACGAGCATGGGACGGCCGTTGCTCACCACCTTCGTGCGCTCGACGGCGACGAAGCTCGTGTACGGCGTCATGATCTGGTACTGCTCGCCCAGCGAGACGACGCTCGCCTTGATCTCCAGCGGAAGCGTCTGCTGCTCCACCTGCGCCAGGTGCGGCGCGAGCACCGCGTCGACCTTCGCGCGCGCCCAGAGCTGCGGGAGCAGCCCCGAGGCGTCGCCCGCGAGCGGCGCGACCGGCAGCGTGAGCGGGATGCGGCGCTCGTAGGGGCCCGCGCCGGTGCGGCCGCGCACGACGAGCGTGCCCGTGCCGCCGTTGTGGTAGCGCGCGTGCAGCACCATCGGCTGCGCGTCGAAGAGGTCCGGCAGGAGCGCGCCCGCGGGGAGCACCTCCTCGAGCTCCACGCCCTCGGCGCTGACCGAGATGTCCGCCAGCAGCGGCGTCTGCATGCGGCGCGTGAGGCGCTTGACCGCGGCGTCGGCGTCGTCCGCCAGCAGCACGATGTCGCAGGCGCCGCGGCCGCGCAGGGCCATCTCCTGGAGGAGGTAGCGGTTGACGCTCGTGCCGATGCCCAGCGTGAAGACGCGCGTGGTGCCCGCGTGCTTCGCGACGGCGTCGATGATGCCCTGGTCGTTGCCGACGAAGCCGTCGGTGAGGAAGATCGCCAGGCGCATCGGGGCGGCGGTGGGTGCGGCGGCGGGTTCGCCGTGCGCGTCGTCGCCGGCGCGCGCGGCCTCGCCACGCGCCGCGTCGCCACCCGCGCCGGCGGGGCGCACGGGCGTGTTCGCAGGCACGCTCTGCCCGCCCTGGGGCGGCGCGGTCTGCGGCGACATCGGCATCTGCACCAGCGCCGCCTCGATCGCCTTCATCATTTCGGTGCCGCCGCCGGAGCGCGCGCCGTCGATCCAGCGCCTGGCCTCCTCGATGTTCTGCGGCGTCGCGGGACGCAGCTTCGGCCAGAGAATCTTCGTGTCGCCCGCGAAGGTGACGAGGTTGAAGGTGTCGCCCGCGCGCATCTGCGTGAGCGCCAGGCGCATGAGCTCCTTGGACTTCTCGATCGGGAAGCCGTTCATGCTCCCCGAGGTGTCGATGACGAAGACCAGCTCGCGCGGGAGGACCTGCGCGGCCTCGACGCGCGCCGGCGGATTGAGCACGACGGTCACGAAGCCGTCGGGACGGCCCGCGATGCCCGGCGCGTCCGGCCGCGCGCGCACGCCGGCGAAGGTTCCCTCGAGGATCTGCGATCCCTTGAGCGACCAGCGCAGGACGAAGTCGCGGTTGGGGATCTCCTTGCCGCCGCGCAGCGCGAAGCGGGCGCGGCTGTCGCCGGTCCACTGCACGTCGACGCCGTGCTGCACGGAGACCGCCTCGGCGACGGGGGCGCCGCCCGCGTCGAGGTCGACGCTGACGCTGATGTCGTGGCCCGCGCGCACGCTCGGGCGCGTCGGCATTGGCGTGATGCGCGAGGCGTCGGGGACCTGCCCGGTGTTGGGGCTGAAGCCCGCGCCCGCGGGGGCGCGCGCGACCAGCAGGAACCAGCGGCCGCCGACCTCGCCCATGCCGTCGGTGAAGAGCGTGCCGGGCTCGCTGGAGCCGTCGGCATAGGTGACGGTGAAGCCGACCGAGGCGGGCACGTCGCCGGCGCGGCGCGGCGCCTCGATGGGCACCGCCGCGCCGAGCGCCTGCAGCAGCGCGGGGGCGTTCGCGGGGAGCGCGGGCGCCTGCGGCAGCGCGGCGAGCGCCGCGAGCTGCTCCGCCGTGAAGGCGATCTGCGCCGGGCCCAGCAGCACGACGCCGGTGCGCGCGGTCACGCCCGCCGGAAGCGCGGGCGCGGCCGAGGGCGCGCCGGGGATGTAGCGCGGGCCGACGGTCATCGGGAAGGCGAACTCGTAGACGCCGTCGCGCGCCGAGAGGGTCTCGATGTACGAGATCTCGACGTCGACCTTCGCGCCGGGGGCGATGTTCGCCACGCTCTGCGTGAAGATGTTGGGCCGCTCCTGCTCGAGCAGGCTGGCGACGAAGCCCGCCGCGCGCGCGGACTCGTAGATCGCGCGCGCCAGGCTGCGCTCCTTCACGACGCCGTCGACGATGCGCTCGCCGGAGGAGTCGCGCACGGTCATGCGCATGCGGTCGACCGCGCCGCGGTCGCTCAGCGGGAAGGTGTAGACCGCCTCGATCGCGGTCGGGTAGGGATTCTCGAAGCGCTGCACGAGCGTGACGCGCGTGAACGGGCCGCTGATCTGCGCGCGCACGTCGGTGTGGGTGAGCGCGCAGGGACCCATCAGGCCGCCGCGCGCGTCGAAGGCCTCCAGGCGGCCGCCGTCGGGCAGCATCGCCAGGCCGCCCGCGGCGGAGGCGGTGCCCTGGCGCACGGGGAAGAGGATCGCGGCGGTGACCGCGAGCGCGATGATCGCGGCGGAGGCGAGCCCACCGCGCATCCAGCGGCGCAGCGGGTGCGCGCCGGCGCGCGCGGAGCCGTCGGCGGCGGCGAGCACGCGGCCGCGCGCGGCCTGCGCGTGCGCGCGGTTCTGCTCGTGCCAGGTCCGCAGCAGCGGATCGAGTCCGTCGTTGGGGAGCTCCTCGGGAGTCTGCGGGTTCATGCCGTCACCTCCTGCTGCATGAGCTGGGCCAGGTGCGCGCGGGCGCGCGCCAGAAGCTTGTAGTAGGCGCTGCGCGAGAGGCCCAGGGCCCCCGCCGCCGCCGTCACCGGATCGTGTTCGAGGTACTGGATGTGGATCGCGAGCCGCTCGTCGTCGGGAAGCTGGTCGAGCGCGCTGCCCAGTCGCGTGAGCTCCTCGGCATGCGCGGCGCGGGTCTCGGGCGCGGCGGCGTCGGGCGCGGTCTCCGGCGCGGACTCCTGCGCGACCAGGCGCAGGCGGCGCGAGTAGCGCCCCGCGCTGCGGCGGCGCTCGCGCGTCACGAAGCTGGCGATCTGGAGCAGCCACTTGCGGAAGCCGCGGCAGTCCTCCACCGCGGAAAGCCGGTCGTGCGCTCGGATGAAGGTCTCCTGCATGGCGTCCTCGCAATCGGCGGCGGACGCGCCGGCGCCTCGCCGGCAGAAGGAGAGCACCACGGCCGCGTGCCGGTCGTAGAGCCGGTCAAACGCGCGCCGGTCGCCGGCGGCCAGTGCCGCGAGGTCGGTGCAATCGTCCGTCACCACCGAGGAATGGCCGGTCACGGCGTGCAGTCTCCCAGCAGGTGCGTGGATGCGTGCGGATGCGCCCCCGCCCGTGCGGGGCGCGCGAACAGCCCGGGCTTGCGCGATGGTCCGTCGCGGTCAGCTGCGCGCGCCGCGCTGGCCGCGGTCGCCGCCCTTGCCCGGGCCCTTGCCGGGCTCGCCGCCCGCGGGGGCCCCGCCGGGAGCGCCGCCGCCCGCGCCGCCGCGGCCACCGCCCGAGCCGGTGTTCTCCGCGGCCGCCAGCTTCTCGAAGTCCAGCACGGCGGTGACCTCGTCCTTCTTCGGCTCGCGCAGGAGGACCTGGTCCCCCTCGGTCAGGCCGCTGAGGATCTCGACCTCCAGCTCGCTCGCGCGGCCGAGCTTCACCTGCCGCTGCGCGTAGCCGGAGCCATCGGGGACATAGACGTAGCTCACGGGACCCTGGCGGAAGACCGACTGGATCGGCACGCTGAGCGCGTCGTGCACGCGGTCGAGGAGGATCTCGGCCTTGCAGCGCATGCTCGGCTTGAGCCCCAGCTTCGGGTCGACGTCCAGGACGACCTTCACCGTGTAGTCGCGGCGGTTCGGGTCGCGCCAGCCGCCGCTCTCGGCGAGCACGCTGACGCCGGTCACCTCGCCGCGCAGCGGGATGTTCGGGATCGAGTCGCTCCAGACGGTGACGCCCTGCCCCTTCTTGATGCGGCCCGAGAGCGCCTCGCTCACCTTGAGGTTCGCCATCATCACGCTGGTGTCGGGGAGGACGATGACCAGCTCGTTGGGCTTGAGCTCGGTGCCGACCTGCGGCGGCTGCGTGTCGCCGCCGCCGCGGCCCATGCCGCCGCCGGAGTCGAGGCTCGTCGCGTAGACGACCAGTCCGTCGGTGGGGGCGATCACATGGCAGTAGCCGTGCTGCGTGCGGAGCTGGTCCAGCCGCTCCTTCGCGCTCTGCGCCTTGAAGCGCGCGCTCTCCACCTCGGCGCGCAGCTTGGTGAGCTCCGCGTCGGCGCGCTGCTCGACGCGCTGGCGCTCGGCGCGCGCCTGGTCGAGGTCGCTCTGCTTCTTCGCGCGGTCCTGCTTGTACTGGAAGGACTCGTAGACCTCCATGTCCAGCCGGCACTGCTTGACCTTGGCGTCCCCCTGGATCTTCGCCATGCGGTCCTTCTCGTAGTCGTCGCGGCTGATGAAGCCCTTCTCGACGAGCACCTTCGCCTCGCCGAAGCGGCGGTCCAGGCGCTCCTTGTCGATCTCCGCGGTCTCGAGGGCGGTCTTGAGCGTCTCGCGCTTGGAGACGACCTCGCCCTTCTCCCACGCCTCGAGCGCGAGCTGCGCGAGCTCGACGGCGAGCTCCGCCTTCTCGATCTCGCTCTGCTTCTGGTTCTCGCGGATCGCCAGCGTCTGCTCGGCGGCGATCACGCTGCTCCCCTCGGTCTTGGCCTTGTCCTCGGCGTCCTTGATCTTGTTGAGGATCTCGTCCTCGCTCAGGCGCAGGAGGGTGTCGCCCTTCTTCACCGAGCGCCCCTCGGGGCAGATCTCGGTGATGATCGCGCGCCCCTCCATCTTGTTGCGCACCTCGATCTGCCGCGACGCGGCGAGCTCGCCGGTCACGGGGATGATCATGTCGAAGTCGCCCTTGTCGGCGACGAAGAGGTCGCGCGCGCCGGAGCGTCCGGTGGTGGAGCCCCCGCGGGGCGAGGCCGCGCCGGAGCCGGGGCCGGCGCCGGGGCCGCCCGCGCCGCCGCCGCCGCCCGATCCCCCGCCCGACTGCGTGAACGCAAGCAGCCCGCCCACGCCCAGCAGGAGGGTCGCGGCGGTGCCGGTGAGGAGGATGGTCGTGGTGCGCTTCATGCGGGGCTGGGGAGTCTCGGTCGGACGATTGTTGCGCGGTCGCGGGTCCGGTGCAACGCCGCGGGCGGGATTTTCATGCCTGCGGGAGCGGGATCACTTCACGGGTGGGGCCGAAAGCGGCAGGGAGAGGGCGGTTCCGCGCTGGACCACCAGCGGGCGGTCGCCCGGGAGCTGGATCGAGCCGTCGCCGATGACGCGCATCTGCCCGCTGGCGACGAGGTACGCCAGGATCGCGAGCTGCAGGTCGCGCTTGGCGCGGTCGCGCGAGTCCTGCGCCTGGCCGAGGGCGTCGACGGCGTCGGTGGTGTCGCGCGGCGTCGCGCGGTCGGGGGCCGCGTCGATGGAGGCCTGCCGGTTCTGCGCGACCTTGATGTTGCGCTCGGCGAGCCGGTAGCTGAAGAGGCTCTTGTCGATGCCGCGCACCGCCGCGCGCACCTGCGCCGCGGCGTCGTCGCGGAAGTTCACGTAGTTGCGGATGCCCGTCTCCAGCACCACCTGCGCCGAGCGCAGCGCGGCCTGCTCGTTCACCTGGTTCATCGGAATGGTCATCACGATGCCGGCAGTGGCGTCGGTGTTCTCGAAGGTCAGGTTCACGACGTCCTGGTACTGCGTCGAGCCGATGGGCTGCACCAGCGTGCCGGTGACGCGCAGCTCCGGGAGCAGGCCGTTCTTGGCGATGTCCACCTGGCGCTTGAGGTCGTCGAGCTGGTCGCGCAGGTTCTGCACGTCCAGGCGCAGGTCCAGCGCCGTGCGCACGGCCTGGTCGGGGTCGACCTCGGGGACGGGCAGGTCGAGCATCTCCGGCTCGATCACCACCGGCGTGTCGACGTCGACGCCGATCTTCACCTTGAACTCGTCGACGGCCAGGCGGTACGCCTCCTCCAGGCCCGCGAGGCGGTCCATCGAGAAGAGCGTGCGCTGGCTGGCGAGGTCCGCCTGGAAGGGCACCTGGCGGCCCGCGGCGACGAGCGCCTGCTCGCGGCGCTCGATGAAGCGCAGCCGCTCCACCTGCTGGCGCAGGTTGTTGATGATCTGCTGCTGGACGGTGATGTCCAGGTAGGCGCGCGTGACCTCCAGCGCGAAGCGGCGCCGGAAATCCTCGTAGTTGCGCGCGGAATAGACCATGTTGCGCTGCGCCTGGATCAGCGGCGCGCTCGCGACCAGGCCGGCGCCCTTGAGGAAGGGGAACTCCGCGCTGAGCGTCAGGAAGGAGCCGATGAGCGTCGGGTCCCCCAGCGAGTTCGCGAGCTGCTCCGTCCAGGTGGTCGCGAGCTTGGCGCTGAGCACGCCGCCCAGGGGCAGGCGCTGCGTCAGCCCCAGGTTGTTGGTCATGTTCAGCGCGGTGTTGTAGACGTCGGGATCGAGCCCCACCACGCCGCCGATGTTGGAGGCGTCGACCACGCGGATGTTCGTGCCCACGTCGGCGTTGGGCAGCAGCGCGAAGTAGTTCTCCGCCGTCAGCAGCGCGAGCGCCGAGAGCAGGTACGCCTGCTGCGCCTGCTGCACCTCGAAGGACTTCCGGAAGGCGAAGGAGAGCGAGGCCTCCAGCGTGAGCGAGAGCGCGTCGTTGGGCACGACGCCCATCGCCTGCATGCGGCCGATGACCGCCTGCGTCTCCAGCTCGCGCTCCTTGCGGTCGCGGAAGGTCAGCTCCTTCGCGGAGGGGTTGTTGGTGAGCGGCGCGCGCAGGTTGGGCGCGTCCTCGACGAAGTAGTTGCCCTCGTACTTCGAGCGGATGTCCGGGAGGACGGGCTGGCTCGGCGTGCCCGTGTGGTCCGCCGCCTGCTGGATGCGGTTGGCGGTCTCCTTGTCGATCGCGTCGAGGCCGGGGTAGCAGCCCGAGCACAGGCATGCGACGACCGCCGCGGCGCCGGAGATGGCGCGCAGGAGGCGGTGGCGGAGCTGTGGCCTCGTCGTTCGCACGGTGGGGCGGGAGGTCACATTGTCGGCGGCGCGGTGCCGCGGCGGGGAGACAGTCTCTACCGGCGAGCGCGCGGAGGGTTCCCGCGCCCTCGCTTCGACGGCCGGCGGGCGTGGGATGCACGCCGCGGCGCGAGTTATCCGATCACTTGGAGGAGGGGTGCCAGATCGTCTTGATCTCGACGAAGGGCGCCAGGCGCATCGGGCTCGTCCAGCGCTGCTCGTCGGCGAAGTCCTCGTCCGCGGGATGCGTGCAGACGCGCTTGAGGTTCTCCGCGGCGCCCGCGCGCAGCGTGGCGGCGAGCTCGTCGCCGCAGCAGGCGTGGACGGCGTCGACGTCGCGGTGGCCCGCGATCCAGCCCGCGAGCTCGGCGGCCTCGCCCGTCAGGATGTTGAGCGCGCCCGCGGGGATGTCCGCGGTGGGCGCGCTCTCGGCGACCAGGAGCGCCCCCAGCGGATGCGCCGGATCGGCGACCGCAACGACCGTGCTGCCCGCGCAGAGCGGCGGAAGCACCAGCGAGAGGAAGCCCAGGAGCGGGTGGCGGCCCTCGCACGCGTGGAGCGCGACGCAGACGCCGCTGGGCTCGGGCATGCTGAAGTTGTGGTACGGGCCCGCGACGGGATTGCGGCTGCCCATGACCTGCGGGTACTTGTCGCACCAGCCGGCCCAGGAGACGACGCGGTCGATCGAGGCGTCCACCTCGGTCTCGCAGCGGCGGCGCGAGGCGCCCGTCGTCGTGCGCAGCGCCTGCGCGAGGTCGGCGCGGCGGCCCTCGAGCATCTCGCCCAGGCGGTAGACGATCTGGCTGCGCAGGTACGCGGTCGCGCCGCTCCAGGCGGGGAAGGCGGCGCGCGCGGCCTCGACGGCGTCGCGCAGGTCCTTGCGCGAGGCGCGCGAGAGGTGCGCGACGAGCGTGCCGTCGGCGTCGGCGAGCGGAAGCGTGCGGCCGCTCTCGCTGCGCGGGAAGCCGCCGTTGACCAGGAGCTTCCAGGTCTTCAGGACGGGGATGCGTTCGCTGCTGCGTGCCATGGTGGTTCGCTCGTGCTCACTCGCTCAGGTAGGCGGCGAGGCCGTGGCGTCCTCCCTCGCGTCCGAAGCCGCTCTCCTTGAAGCCGCCGAAGGGGCTGGTCGCGTCGAACTGGTTGTAGGTGTTGCACCAGACCACGCCCGCCTGCAGGCGGCGCGCGGCGTCGAAGATCTTGCTGCCCTTCTCGGTCCAGACGCCCGCGGCGAGGCCGTAGGGCGTGTTGTTGGCGCGCGCGAGCGCCTCGTCGGGGGTGCGGAAGCTCATCACCGCGAGCACGGGGCCGAAGATCTCCTCGCGCGCGACGACGTGGCTGGGCTGCACGCCGGTGAGGTAGGTGGGCGCGCACCAGTAGCCCTTGCCGGGCAGCGCCTGCGCGCCGGGCTGGTGCATCGTGCATCCCTCGGCGCAGCCCGCGTCGATGTAGCGGCGGATCGTCGCGAGCTGCTGCTTCGAGTTGATCGCGCCGACGTCGGTGTTCTTGTCGAGCGGGTCGCCCACGCGCAGGCTGCGCATGCGGATGTCGAGCTTCGCGAGGACCTCGGGAAGCACGCTCTCCTCGACGAAAAGGCGGCTGCCCGCGCAGCAGACGTGGCCCTGGTTGAACCAGATGCCCTGCACGATCCCCTCGATCGCCTGGTCGATGGCGGCGTCCGCGAAGATGATGTTCGGGCTCTTGCCGCCGAGCTCGAGCGTCAGCCGCTTGCCGCTGGCCGCGCACGCCCTGGCGATGAGCTTGCCCACCTCGGTGCTGCCGGTGAAGGCGATCTTGTCGACGCCCGCATGCTCGACGAGCGCCTTGCCCGTGGGGCCGGCGCCGGTCACGATGTTCACGACGCCGCGCGGGAGCTCGCACTCCTGCAGGATCTCGGCCAGGCGCAGCGCGGTGAGCGAGGTCGTCTCCGCGGGCTTGAGCACGACGGTGTTGCCGCAGGCGAGCGCGGGGGCGAGCTTCCACGCGGCCATGAGCAGCGGGAAGTTCCACGGGATGATCTGGCCGCAGACGCCCACGGGGCGCGGGTCGGCGATGCCGGGGACGGCGTAGCGGAGCTTGTCGCACCAGCCGGCGTGGTGGAAGAAGTGCTGCGCGGCGAGCGGGATGTCGACGTCGCGGCTCTCCTTGATGGGCTTGCCGCCGTCCATCGTCTCGAGCACGGCGAGCTCGCGCGCGCGCTCCTGGATGCGGCGCGCGATGCGGTAGAGGAACTTCGCGCGCTCGAGCGGGCGCAGGCGCGACCAGCGGCGCAGCGCGCCGCGCGCGGCGTCGACGGCGGCGTCGACGTCCTTCGCCCCGCCCTCGGCGATGCGCGAGAGGGGCGCCTCGGTCGCGGGGTTCGCCGTCTCGAACCAGCGGCGCGTGCGCGGATCGGCGAAGCGTCCGTCGATGTAGAGCCCGTGCTGCGGCGCGATCGTCACCGGCACCGTCTCGGGCGCGGGGCTGTATTCCCAGGTGGGGGCGGCGAGCGTGCCGGCGGACGCGTCGGACATGCCGCGATCGTACTACGCGCGTCCGCCGACCAGCGGCTGCGCGCTGGATTTCGCGTGCCGGATGAGCAGGATGCCCGCGAGCACCATCGCCGCGGAGAGGAGCATCGGCAGCGTCACGGGGCCGATGGTGAGGATGTCCGGATCGGGGACGCGGTACTGCTCGCTCACGTTGCGCAGCAGGCCGTACGCGATGAGGAAGGCGCCGAAGAGCGTGCCCGCGTGGCGCGGCCTCCACCAGACCAGCACCAGCACGAGCATGAGCAGCGGACCGTCGGTCGCGGCCTGGATGAAGTTGTTCGGGTAGCGCGCGGGGACGAGCGTGGCGATCTGCGCGGCGGCGTTCGCGTCGCCGGCGTAGGCGGCGTGGGCGAGCGCGGTGGCGGAGTCGACCGAGGATGCGGGGAGCGAGCCGTCGCGGACGCCGGCGACGGCGATGTCGATCGCCTCCTCGGGGTACTTCACGCTCCACCAGGGTGGATCCCCCTGCATCGAGGGAGGCAGCGCCTTGCCGGGGAGCTCGCCGTTGACCCAGTTGGCCAGGCGGCCGAGCATGAGTCCCGGCGGCGCGATGTAGCACGCGGTGTCGCAGAGCGACCAGAAGGGGACCGCGTTGCGGCGCCCGAAGATCCACATCGCGGCGAAGACGCCCAGGATGCCGCCGTGGCTGGACATGCCGCCGTGGTGGATCGCCAGCAGCTCCCAGAAGGGGAAGGAGCCGCTGAAGCTGATGAGGAGCTCCGGGTCGTAGAAGAATGCGTGACCGAGGCGACCGCCCACCAGCACGCCCAGCACCGCGACGGTGATGAAGTCCGCGACGCGCGCAGGCGGGAGCGGGATGCGGCGCGTGCGGCTGAGCCAGTGCGTGAGCGCGAGCGCGGCGACGAAGCCCGTGACGTAGGCGAGCCCGTACCAGCGGATGCCGAAGTCGCCGGAGATCCGCACCACGAAGGGGTCGAGCGTGTGGAGCGTGGACTCGGCGAGCAGCGTCACGCGGCGGAGTCTACGGAGGGGGCGGAGGCGGGCGCGGTGCGCGGCCGCGCCTCGGCGCGCAAGGGTCGCGCGCCCGCCGCCGCGCGCCCGCCTGCGTACGATCGCGGCGTGAATTCCGCGCAGGAGACGCCGTCGCCCGACCGCCCCTCGCCGGGAGCCGCTCGCGCGGTCGCCGGTCCGCCGGAGTTCGCGCGCGCCGCGCGGCCGGGGGACCTCACGCCCTTCCTGAAGGCGCTCCTCTCCGGGCGCACGCTCGCCTTCGAGGAGGCGCAGAACGCCTTCGAGTCGATCATGAGCGGCCAGGCGCACCACGCCGAGATGGGCGCGCTGCTTGCGCTGCTCGCCACACGCGTTCCGACGGTGGACGAGCTCGCGGGCGCCGCGACGGTGATGCGCGCGCACGTCGACCGCGTCGAGACGGGGATCGCGCCCGAGCGCATCCTGGACACCGCGGGCACCGGCGGCACGGCGAAGCTCTTCAACGTCTCGACGGCGGCGGCGATCGTCGCGGCGGCGGCGGGCGCGAAGGTCGCCAAGCACGGCAACCGCAGCCGCACCGGCCGCGGCAGCGCGGAGGTGCTCGCGCAGCTTGGCGTGCAGGTGGACGCGGACCGCGCGACGCAGCGGCGGTGCATCGAGGAGGCGGGCATCTGCTTCTGCTTCGCGGTGCACCACCATCCCGCGGCGCGGCACGCGATGCCGGTGCGCCAGGCGCTTGGATTCCCGACGATCTTCAACCTGCTGGGGCCGCTGACGAATCCCGCTGGAGCGCGTCGCCAGGTGATGGGCGTGTATGCGCCGCATTTCGTGCGGCCGATCGCGCAGACGCTCGCGCGGCTGGGAAGCGTGCATGCGATCGTGCTGCACGGCATGGACGGGCTGGACGAGCTCTCGATCTCCGCGCCGACGATGGTCGCGATGGTGCGCGACGGGCGCGTCGAGGAGTACACGCTCACGCCGGAGGAGCTTGGCATCGACCGCGCGCCGCACGAGGCGCTCGCGGCGCGCGACCTCGCGGGCGCGGCGGCGCTGGTGGAGTCGCTGCTCGCGGGGCGCGAGCGCGGGCCGGCGCGCGACATGCTGCTGGCGAACGCGGGCGCGGCGCTGACCGCGGCCGGCGTGGCGGGCGACCTGCGCGCGGGCATCGCGCGCGCGGCGGAGGCGATCGACGCCGGCGAGGCGGCGCGCACGCTGGAGCGGCTGCGGCGCGCGTCCGCCGCGCGGTGAAGGCCGAAAATATTCCGGGCATGCCCGGCGCATTTTCGTGCGGAAAACAGGCCGGGCATGCCCGGCATATTTTCCGGTGCGAGAAAGGGCGGGATCTCGGGGAGGCGCGTTCGCCGCGCCGTAGCGTCGGCGCCGATGCGGGATGACGAGGATGGACCACGGAGGGAGCCGGTGCCGCTGGCCTTCGCGTTGGCATGCGCGATGGCCGGCGGCGCCGGCGCGGCGTGGATCGCGGCGGGCGCGGCCGGCGCGGGCTCGCGCGCGCTCGCGTGGTCGGCGCTGGCCGCGTCGGGCGTGGCGTGCGCGGCGGCGGTCGCGCTGGCGGCCTTCGCGCTGCTGCGCGGGGCGCGGTCGGCGCCGGCCGCGGCCGCGCGCTGGTGGTGCATGCTCGCGGCGTGCGCGGCGACCGGCGCGGCGCTTGCGGCCACGAGCGCGATCCGCGACGCCGCCCTGCGCGAGGCGCGCGCCCGCGATCCCCCCGCGCTGCGCGAAGGCCCGGTCACGCTGCGCGGCGTCGTCGCGAGCGCGCCCCGCCTGGATGGCGCGGGCGCGGACGCGCTCGCGGGCTTCGCGCGGCAGGATGCGTGCATCGTCTTCGAGCTCGAGGTGGAGGAGGCGGAATCCCGCGGCGAATGCGCCGCGCTGGACGCGGCGGTGCTCGTGCGCGTGCAGGAAGTGGGCGACTTCCCGCCGCGCGGCAGCCCGGTGCGCGTGCGCGGCTGGTACCGGCCCTCGCGCCCATCGTCGAACCCCGGCGCGCGCGGCGGGCGCGGCGACGGCTCCGTCGTGGTGCCGCGGCGGTC
This sequence comes from Phycisphaerales bacterium, assembly GCA_046350355.1. Lineage (GTDB taxonomy): Bacteria > Planctomycetota > Phycisphaerae > Phycisphaerales > SM1A02 > UBA966. Next base: position 214,554 of record JAXMAN010000001.1, read on the forward strand.
GCTCGTGCAGGCGCTGCCCGAATCGCTGCCGTCGCGCGCGGTCGACGCCCCGCTGCGCGCGATGCGAGCCCGCGCCGACGCCGCGCTCGCGGCCGCGATGCCCGCGTGGAGCACGCGCGCGGCGCGCGCGCTCAGCGTCGCGATGACCACCGGCGTGCGCAAGCCGGGACTCGAGGAGCCGGCCGCCGACTTCCGCGCCGCGGGCATGAGCCATGTGCTCGCCATCAGCGGCTTCAACGTCGCGGTGCTCGTCGCCTTCGCCGGCGGCGCGCTCGCGATGCTCGGCGTGCCGACGCGCCCGCGCGCGACGGTGGCGATCGGCGTCGCGCTCCTCTTCCTGGCCGCGACGGAGCCCGAAGTGAGCGTGCTGCGCGCGGGCCTGGGCGCGGGGCTCGCGGCCGCGGCATCCTTGCGCGGCGGCCGCGCGCGCGGGCTGGGCACGCTCGGCGTCGTCGCGGGGGTGACGATGCTGCTGGACATCGATTCGCTCGCGAGCCCGGGATTCCAGCTCAGCTACGGCGTGGTGGTCGCGCTCCTGGTGCTGGCGGGGCCCGCCGCGGCGCGCTGGGACGCCCGCGCGACGCGGCTGTGGGAGGCGATCGTTCCCGGGCGCTGGCGCGCGAGCGAGGTCGCGGCCCTCGTGCGCGGCGGGCTCGTGGAGGCGTGCGTCAGCGGCGTCGTCGCCTGGAGCGTGAGCACGCCCATCGCGCTCTGGCACGGCGGGTTCGCGTCGCTCTATTCCGCGCCGCTGAGCGTGCTCACGATGCCGCTGGCGGCGATCGTCACCGTCGCGGGCGTCGGCGCGATGCTCGCGGCGCCCGTCTCGGCGGCGGCGGCCGCCTGGTGCGGCGCGGCCTCCGCGGGCTGCGCGCAGGGGCTGGCGTGGATGGCGCACGAGGCCGCACGCGCGCCGGGCGCGTGCTGGTGGACGGGACGCCCCGCGCTCTGGTGGGTGGCGATCGCGCTGCTGGCATCGATCGGCGCATGGAGCGCGCGGCGCGCGTGGGTCCGGCGCGGCGCGTGGGCGGCGCTCGTGCCGATCGCGCTGCTGCTGTGGTTCGGCGCGGCGCTGCCGATGGCGGGCGCGCCGCCGCCGCGCACGCTGCGCGTCGACACGCTGGACATGGGCAACGGCGCATGCCATCTGGTGCGCGCCGACGGCGGTGCACTGGTCTTCGACGCCGGCAGCAGCAGCGACGACGGCGCGGGATCGCGGCGGATCGTGCCCTCGCTGGCGGCGCTGGGCGTGCGGCGGCTGGACGCACTGCTGCTGAGCCACCCGAGCCTCGAGCACTGCTCGGGGGTGCCGGAGCTGCTGCGCGCGATCGAGGTCCGCCGCATCGTGATGGCGGCGCCGCTGGCGCGCCGGATCGCCGCCGCGCGCGAGGGAGCGCTCGCCGCGCTGCGTCGCGCGATCGAGGCCTCCGGCGTTCCCGTGGAGACGCTCTCCGCGGGGAGCGAGCTGCAGCTTCCGGGCCTGCGCGTGGAGGTGCTGCAGCCGCCCACCGCGCAGCGCGGACCCACGCCAGGCGAGGAGAGCCTGGCGGTGCGCATCCACGCCGCGGAGGCGCCCGCGCGCCGCGCCGCGCTGCTGCTGTGCAGCGACGTCGAGGGCGGCGCGGTGGAGCGCCTGCTCGCGCTCCCCGAGGCGCCGATCGCCGCCGCGATGGAGCTGCCGCACCACGGCACCTGGCGCGAGGAGACGGTCCAGCTGCTCGAGCGCGTCGCGCCCGCGGTCGTGCTGCAGTCGACCGGGCCGCAGCGCATCCAGCGCGATCGATGGTCGGGCGCGCTGCGCGGCGTGCGACGCGGCGTCACCGCGCGCGACGGCGCGCTGCGCTGCGAGATCGGTCCGCAGGGGCGCGTCACGCTGTGGCGACTGCGCGAGGGCGCGTGGGAGCAGCGCGAATGAGGGCGGCGGTCAACGCGTCGCCGGCGCGCCCGTCGGAGCCGGACCGGAGCCCGTGGCTGCGCCGGCGTTCGCGCCCGTCGGCACCAGCACGGCGCGCTCGAGGACCAGCAGGTCGCCCGCCGCGCTGCCGTCGGCGGCGAGCAGCTCCAGCTCGAAGGGCGCCGCGGGCAGGTCCACGCGCAGCGGCACGCGCACGCGCTGCGCGTCCAGCCGCTCGCGCGCCAGCTCCGTGCCGTCGCTGCGTACGACGAGCACCAGCTCGCCGCCGGTGCCCGGCGCGGCCGCGCGCACCGCCGTCGCCAGCAGGCGCACCGGCGTCGCCGGCGCCGCATACGAGAGCTTCACCGGCCCCTCGACCTCCAGCGGGGGCGCGTCGAAGGCCCACTCGCCCGCACGCGCGCGCGGCGGCGTCAGGCTGTAGCGCAGCCCGAGCCCGTCCGCGGCGGCCGCGACCTCGGGCGTGCGCGCCGCGAGCGGCTGCACCGCGTCGGGCGCGCGCCGCACCGCGAGCACCGCGTTGCGCGGGAAGGTCGCGGGCTGTCCCGGCTGTCGTCCCTCGATGCCGGGCGCGCGCAGGTAGTCGGCGTTCATCCACTCGGCGGCGGGCGCGTCGACGACGCTCCCGTCCGCGAGCCAGATGCGCGTCCCCGTCGGCGGCTGCGGCGGCGCGACGAAGGCGATCGACCGGATGCGGTCGAAGGGCAGGCGCACGGTGGTGCGCTCGGTGCCGGTGCCGCGCTCGACCTCGACGCCCTCGGCGTTCATCGAGAGGACGATGCCCGTCACGAGGTCGCCGTTGCGCAGGCGCACCGCGTCCGCGTCCACCGCGGCGGGCGGCGCCGCGTCGTCGAGCACGATCGCGCGCAGCCCCTCCGCGGAAAGCGTGCGCTGCGCGAGCCAGGGCGAGCGCCAGACGGGCTGCCCCGAGCGCAGGTCGAGGTCGCCGCGCAGCCGCTGGCCGTCCGCGAGCACGAGCACGCCGGGAAACTCCGGCGCCGCAGGCAGCGACGCGTCGATCGCGACGCCGGCGATGTCGTTGCCCGAGGGCGGCGTCGCCTCCGGCGCGACCGTGCCGACCGCGCCCTCGCGGCCGATGGAGATCATCGCGGGGCGCTCCTCGATCGAGTTGGTGCGCGGGCGCGGCGAGGGATCGCGGTCGCGCATCGGCGGGATGCGGACATCGGTTTCGGGGCGCGGCTGGCGGCCGGGGAGCTGCGCGACCGCGGGCGAGGCGAGCATCGTCGCGAGCGCGAGGGCGGCGGCCGCGAACGTCGCGCGCCGCACCGCTCCGCGCGACGCAGGGCGTCCCGTCGCATCGATCATCCTGCTGCCTGCGTTCATCGTGGCTCCTCTGGTCGCGGGTCGCGCGCGCACCGCGCACGCACCCGCACCATCACTTCTGGAAGATCGGAAGGTAGCGCGTGGGCATCTGCATGATGATGAGGCCCATGCTCGTGCCCAGCGGCGAGCCCCACTGCGGGTCGGCCCAGCTTCCGTCGGGGAGCTGCTCCTGGATGAGCTCGTCGCGGATGCGCGGCCACCAGTCCTTCCACCAGTCGCCGCCCGCGAGGTACATCGCCTGCGACGCGTAGTAGTGCCCGTAGAAGTAGTACGCCTGCGCGGAGGGGCCGCTTCCGTCGGGGCTCGCGACGCGGCGCACGTACGACAGACCGCGCGGGATCGAGTCGTCCTCGTAGACGCCGGCGTAGAAGAGCGTCGCGACGCCCGCGGCGGTGCGCGGCCAGCCGCTGGGTCCGCTCATGCGCCGGTAGCGGAAGCCGCCGTCGGGATTCTGGCACTCGCGCACGTAGCGCACGGCGTTGTCGATGAGCTGCTTCGGGATCTTGATGCCCGCGTTGCGCGCGCTGCGCAGCGCCATCACCTGGCAGATCGTGACGCTCACGTCGGCGTCGTCGGGGACGGGGTTGTAGCGCCAGCCGCCCTCGTCGTTCTGGCTGTTCTCGATGAGCCGCACCGCGCGCACGAGCGCGTCGCGCACGCGGGTGTCCTCGGGGGTCATGCCGTAGATCTCGCCGAGGAAGAGCGTGGCGAAGCCGTGGCCGTACATCGGGCCGTTGGCGCCCTCGTTGGTGACGAGGCCGCTCTCGGTGCAGTGCTCGAGCACGTACTCGAGCGCGCGCTCGACGACGCGCGCGTAGCGGCCGCGGCCGGGCATGCTGCCGTCGGCCATGAACGCGAGCGCGCAGAGCGAGACGATGCCCGCGTTGCCGTTGAGGCGCCCGCGGCCGAAGCTGCCGTCTGGATTCTGCGCGGAGGCGAGCCACGCGAGCCCGCGGTCGACGCTCTCGCGCCACTGCGGCGTCATTTCGCCCTGTTCCGGGGCGTTCTGCGCGGACTTGGGGGCGACGGCGGGACCGGCGGGTGCGGCGGGGGCGGCGGGCGGTGCGTTCGCGGCGGGCGGCGCGGAAGCCGTGGGCGCGGGCGCAGACGCCGCCCCCCGCGCGTCCTGCGCGACGAACAGCATCGCGTGCAACGCGATCGCGGCGGCGCCGGGGATCATCGCTTCGGCTCCTCGGCCATGCGCCGGTAGTAGTCCTGCGTGAGGCGGCGGTACGCCGCGCTCATCGGATCGCGCATGCCCTGGCGCACCGCGTCGCGCACGCGCGCGGGGAGGCGCCCCCACTCGGTGCGCGTCTCGTCGAACTGCGCGTCGGTCGTCGTCGGGTCGAGCGCGCCCGGCGGCTCGTTCGCGCGGCCTTCGGCGCCGCCGTCGCGGCGGTCGCCCGCCTGCGGGCGCTGCTGCCCGGGGCGCTGTCCCTGCTGCTGCTCCTGGCCGGACTGCGCGTTCTGCTCGCCCTGCTGCTGCTGTTGCTGCTGCTGGCGGCCCTGCGAGCTGCGCTGCGACTGCTGCTGGCTCGACTGCCCGCTCTGCTGCTCCTGCGAGCGGATCCGCTGCGCGGCGGCGATGAGCTCGTCGAGCTTGCGCACGACCGATTCCTGCGCGCGCTGCGTGATCAGCCCGTCGTCCCGGCGGTCGAGGAGCTCGTTGCTGCGGCGCATGTCCTCGATCGCGGAGGCGAGCAGGTCGCGCGGCTTCTGCTCCTGCAGGCTGCGCTCGAGCGCCTTCGCGCGCGCGCGTTCCTCGGCGTCGGCGGAGGAGCGCCCCTCGAGGCCGAGCGCTTCGTCGAGCGAGGGCGGCGCGGCGGGCGGCGTGGCGGCGGGTGGCGTCGTCGCGGGCGGCGTGGCGGCGGGCGGCGTCGCCGCGGGCGGCGCGCTCGGCGGCAGCGGCGCGGGAGGCGTCGCCGCGGGAGGCGCGCTCGCAAGCACTCCGACGAGGATGACCTGATGCATGATCATGGCGTCTCCTTCGGCGCGGGCGCGGGCTGCTGCTCGAGCGTCCCGCCTTCGGGCGCGTTCTGCGGGTTGCGCTCCGCCATCTGCTTCATCCACTCCTCGCCGAGCTCCAGGATCCGCTGCTGCCGCTTCGCGACGCGGCCAAGGTACGCCTCGCGGTCGCCGGTCGGAAGCGCGGTCGCGGCGCGCGTGTCGTCGAGCACCTGCTGCGCCATCGTGCGCAGCAGCCGCAGCTCCGCGATGGGCGGCAGCCGCGCCGCGCCGCCACCGCCGCCGGCGCCGCCCCCCTGCTGCCCCTGGCCGTTGCCCGAGCTCACCGCGTTCTGCGCGAAGGGATCGTCCTGCTCCGGCGGATCCTCGAGCGCCTGCATGAGCGCGGCGACCGACGACTCGACCTCCTTCTGCAGCAGCGTCGTGCGCCGCGAGGGCGCGCCCGCGACGAGCTCCTGCGCCGCGTCCTTCGACGCCGCCTCCATCTGCTGGTGCGAGGCGCTGAAGAGCGCGCTGCCGCCGACATCCGGACGCTCGCCCAGCGTGCGGAGCTGCTGCGTGACGCCGCCCTGGTCGCCGCCAAGCCGGCGCGCCTCGATGAAGGCGCGGCGGTCGAGCGCCTTGCCCGGCGGGGGAAGCAGCGCCTCGGTCGCGGTGCGCGCGCCGCGCTGGCGCTCGAGCACCTGCGCGTAGAGGTCGCGCAGCTCGGCGCGGCGGCGGTTCTCCGCCTCGCGCTGCGCCTGCTGCTCGCTGCGCTGCGCGGCGGCAAGCGCCTCCTGCACCGCGGTGCGCGCGCGGTCGAATTGCTCGCGCGCGGGCGGCAGCTCCGGCGGGGCGGCGCGCAGCGATCCCGCGCTTCCATCGAGCTGCTCCGCGGCGCGCGAGACGAGCGTCGCGACGCGCTGCGCCTGCTGCCCTGCGCCTGCCGCATCCTGCGCGATGCCCGCCGCATTGCGCGCGAGCGCGAGCACCGACTTCGCGGACGCCTCGACCCCCGGCGCATCCTCCGGCGCCACCTGCTGCAGCGGCAGCGCCGCGCGCTCGATGCCGCCCAGCAGCGCGCGCAGCGACTCGACGATGCTCGTGATGCGCCGCCGCAGCTCCTCGGCGCGCGCCTTCTGCTGGTTGCGCATCGCCTGCTGCATCGCCTGCACCGCCTGCTGCGCCTGCTGCTGCGACTGCTGCGCGCCCTGGAGCTGGTTCTGCTCGGTCTGGCGCGCGGCCTCCTCGAGCTGGCGCGCGAGCCCGCGCTCCTGCGCCTGCTGCGCGGCCTCGCGCATCGCCTGCGCGGCGCCGGGGTCGGGCTGCTCGCGCGGCGTGGGCTGCTCCGGCGATTTCGGCTGCTCGCCGGACTTGGACGCTTCGCCGCTCTTGGACTGCTCGCCGGACTTCGACTGCTCGCCCGCCTGCGGCTGTTCTCCGCCCTTCGACTGCTCCCCCGACTTCGCCGCGTCCCCGCCCGCCTCCTGCGCGCGCGCGAGCAGCGCGTCGGTGAGCGCGCGCGCCTCCTTCGCGGCCTCGCGCTGCGTCTGTGCCGCCTTGTCGAGCTGCGCGCGCGTCGCCTCGTCCATCTGCGAGCGGTCGCGTCCGACGGTGCGTGGCTCGGCCGAGCGCACGTCGCGCTGCGCCTGCGCGATCTGCTCCGCCAGCCGGTCGATGCGCCGCGCGAGCTCCGCCGTCTCGCGGTCGCGCTCGAGCGCGGCCTCCAGCTCCGAGAGCGCGCGCTCGGACTCCTCCGCGCGCGCCGCGCCATCCTGCGCCTGCGCGGCCTGCGGGAGCGCGGCGGCCGCCTCCTGCGCGCGCTTGGCGGCCTCGCGCGCCATGCGCTGCGCGTCCTGGATCGACTGCGCGAGCCCGTCGCCGTCCGTGCGGTTGCGCTCGAGCCGCCCGCCGAGCTCCGCGAGCGCGCGCTCGAAGGCGGCGACGCGGTCGGACATGCGCCCCTGCGTGCCCGCAAGCTGCGTGCGTTCCGCGGCGGTCGCCTCCGCGCCCTCCTTCTGCGTGCGCTCCGCGGCGCCGCGCGCGGCCTCCGCGATGCTCGCCTGCTCCTCGCGCAGCCGGCTGGCGGCCTCGCGAAGCTGGCCGACGCGCGAACGCACCTGCTCCGAGAGCTCCGAGGCGGAGATGATCCGGAAGATGCGCGGCGTGCTCGCGACCGGCGCGCGCGCGGCGCCGTCAGACATGTACGCATCCACCGCGTACGCCGTCACCGCGACGCGGTCGCCCGGCTGCACGCCGTAGGTGCGCAGCGGCAGCGTCGCCTCCACGCGCGCGACGGGCCCGGCGACGCCCTCGATGCGCGCGAGCGGCTTCGCGCCCACGACCTCGATCCACGACTGCGCGACGCGGAGATCGTCGCGCCCCTCCGCGACCACGAGCGGCGTCGCCTCGGGAGTGACCGCCTCGTCCGCGGCGGGCTCGGTGATCGCGATCGTCGGCGGCGCGTCCTCGACGGCGGGAATCTCGAAGGCGATGCGCTCCGCGGGGCCGATGCCCTCCGCGCCCTGGGGCGTGAGCTCGACGACGCCGCGCCCCTGCGCGTTCCAGCGCAGTCGCCAGTGTGCGGGGTCCGCGGGATCCACCTCCAGCGTCGGCGCGATGCGCTCCGTGCCCGCGCCGGCGATGCGGACCGTGCGCTCCAGCCACGCCGCGCGCGCGTCCGACTCCGCGGGCGGCGCCGTCGCGCCACGCAGGTGCAGGTCGAGCGTGACCTGCGAGCCCGCGAGCACCGGCGGCGCGAGCATCGCGCGGCGATCGGTCCCCGTGCCCAGGTCCGCGTCGCGCGCGTCGACGCTGCCGCGCGCGTACTCCGGCGGCTCGACCGCCACGCGCGCGCGCTCCACCGCCGGCGGCGTCACCAGCGCGATGCGCAGCGGCGCCGTCTCCATGTCCTCGGTGCGGAAGGTGAGCTCGATCGCGTCGCCGTCCGTCTCGACCAGGCGCTCGAAGCTCCCGTCGGGCTGGGGCGAAAGCAGCACCTCGCGCCATTCGCCCGCGCCGTCGTGGAGCAGGCGGTAGACGGCCTCGACGCGCATCGACGCGGGATCGCCGCGCACCGCGCGCGCACGCAGCGCCAGCGCGACGCCGCGCGGATGCGCCTGCGTCTGCATCGCCGCCTCGACCATCGTGCGCGCGGGCCACTGCACCGGCGCGAAGGGAGTGAGCAGCCGCGCGAGCGCGATGCGCACCGTCTCCGGCGACGCGATCGCCAGCGCCGCGAAGAGCAGCAGCGCGAGCGCCGCCCCCGCCGCCGCGCGCCGCGCCGGACCGAGGTCCACGCGTCCGCGCGCCGATTCCTCCGCGAGCGTGCCCGCGCGCTGCACGACCTCCGCGCGCGCCTGCGCGTCCATCGTTCCCACCGGCTCGCGTCCGCGCTCCTGCGCGAAGTCCGCGCCCGCCGCGAGCGTGCCGCGCGCCTGCGACTCGCCGCGCTCCAGGCGCAGCGCGATCTCCACCAGTGGCGGCGAGAAGCGCAGCGCCGGCAGCACGCGCCGCCAGAACCAGAGCGCGCCGCCGACCAGCAGCGCCACGAGCTCCAGCACGCGCACCGGCGCGGGCAGGCGCAGCAGCCGGTCCAGCAGCACCGCGGCCGCGATCGCCACGAAGCCGAAGGCGATCGCCTGCGCGGCGCGCTCCACGACGAGCGCGCGCCGCAGCGTGCGGCGCGTGCGCTCGAGCGCGGCGAGCACGCCGTCGGACTGCGGGGTTGTGCCATGCGCGCTCATCGTGCGTTGCGTTCCATCGAAGGCTAGACCAGCCGCGCCGTGCGGCGGACGATCCATTCGCCGCCAAGCAGCAGCAGCAGCAGGATCAGCGCCGCCGGGCTGCTCCACAGCGGATCGCGGACGGGGTTCTCGGAGCGGACGCTGCGGTTGGGCAGGAGCCGCTCCAGGGTGCGCGCCTGCGCGGGATCGACCACGCGGCCGCCCGTCTCCTGCGCGATCTGCTCAAGCAGCGCGCGGTCTGCCTCGGCGTCGCGCAGCTCGCGGTCGCTGCGCACGACCTCCAGCGCGGCGCCGCCGCCAGCGCGCGCGGCGAGCGTGGGATCGCGCGGACGCAGCGTCCAGCGGCCCGGCGACTCCGGCGTCCATGCGGTCGTGAAAAGCCCGCCGGGCGCGGGCTTCGCCTCCAGGTCGACGGGCGCGACCCCCGCGGTCTCGGGCACCGCCTCCAGCGCGATCGACCCGGGCGCGGTGCCGGGCGGCACCTCGACCTCGACGCGCACCGCCTCGCCGACGGTCGCGCGTCCGGGTTCGACGGCGAGGCGGATCTCCTCGCGCCCCACGCCCAGCGAGGGCCGCGCGAGCGCGCGCAGCAGCTGCACCCAGAAGCGCTCTGGGTAGGTCTCGCCGCGCCCGTAGCGCCAGCGCCAGATCTCGTCGGTGGCGACGAAGAGCGAGTTGCCCGCGCCGTAGCGCATCGCGATCACCAGCGGCGCGGGCTCGCCCTCGATCGACTGCGCCGTCTGTGCGAGCACCTCCGCCGCGGGCTTGAGCGCGCCGCGGGGGATGCGCTGCGCCCACTCGAGCGCGGACCAGCCGGTCGCGATCGCGGTGAGCTCCTCGGGGAAGGCGGCCTTGGGATCGTCGGAGAGGCGCAGCACGCCCATGCGCGCGGCGAGCGGCGTCGGCGCCATCGTGACGGGCTCGCCGATGCGCTCGAGCTCGTACGGCCCCGTGAAGGGCAGCAGGTCCTCGAGCGGCGTCGCCTGCCAGGTGCGCGGCGTGCTGCGCGCGCCGCCGATCCACACGAGCCCCGCGCCGCGGTCGGCGACCACCTGGCGCAGCAGCGTGAGCTGCTCGGTCGTGAAGAAGGAGGCGGGCAGGTCGCCCAGGATCACGAGGTCGAAGCGCTCGAACTCCTCGCGCGTGCGCGGCAGGCGGCCGATGGGCGTGTTGCCCTCCTGCGCGAAGTCGCGGTCCGCGGAGACGAGCATCACCGCGCTCTCCACGGTCGTCTCGCGCTGCAGCAGGTTCTTGAGGTAGCGGTACTCCCAGCGCGGGTAGCCCTCGATGTAGAGCACGCGCATCGGGCGGTCGACAAGCGTCACCGGGATCGCGCGGCGGTCGTTCGCGGGGAGCAGGTCGACGCCGCCGGCCGGGTCGCGCACGCGCACCTCCCAGCGCGCGTCGCCCGCACCCGAGGGACGCGCCACGAGCTGCACCGGTTCGCGCGAGGCGGTCGATGCGCCCGTGCGCGCCGCGTCGCCCGTCGCCGCGTCCGGCGCGCCAGCGCCCGCGCCAGCGCCCGCCTGCGCCGGCAGCTCCGCGCGGTCGAGGACGGTGCCGGTCGCGGTGTCCACCAGCTCCACGATCGCGGCGCGCGCGCGCGCGGGACCGCGGCGCTCGACGACCGCCTCCACCGGCACGAGGTCCTTCGCGAAGGCGCGGCGCGGCGCCTGCGCCTGCGCGACCGAGAGATCGCCGAGCGCGTTCGGCGCGCCCAGCGCCACCGCGAAGACCGCGATGCCCTCGGACTGCAGGCGCCGCAGCAGCGCGCGGTCGGGTGGATCGGTCGTGCGTCCATCGGTCAGCAGCACGATCGCGCTCACCGGCCGTCCCGCGGCGCGCGCGAGCGCCTGCTCCATCGCGGTCGCCAGCAGCGTGCGGTCGCCTTCGGGCTCGCCAAGCGTCACCGCGCCGTCGGCCGCGCGCGCCAGCGCCGCGATGCCGTCGCTGAATCCGTACCAGGCGACGCGGTGCTCGGAACCCAGCCCCGCGAAGAGCGCGTCCGTCCCCGCGAGCCCGCGCAGCGCCGCGTCGCGCGCGACCCGCGCGCCCGCCGCGTCCGTGAGGTCCGCGACCTCCATCGAGCGGCTGCGGTCGGCGAGCACGAGCACCGCGTCGGGCTCCACCTGCTCGCGCGGCAGTTCCAGCACCGGTCCCGCCAGCAGCACCAGCAGCAGCGCGATCGCCCCCGCGCGCAGCGCGACCAGCGTGCGCCGCCGCCACGATCCCAGCTCGATGCGCCGGTACGAGGCCCACGCGACCGCGATCGCCGCCGCCAGCGCGAGCACCGCGATCCACGCCGGCACGCCGTGCTGCCAGGAGAGGCGCAGCCCCGTCGCGTCCGCGGGAATCGCGTCGAGCCCCAGCAGCCAGCGCACGATCGGGTGCGAGATCATCGCGCACCCCCTGCCGCCACGCGCGGCGCGGCGCGCACCGGGGCGCTGGTGCGCACCGCGTGCGAGAACCGGCGCGCCAGGAAGGCTTCTGCGACCGCCAGCAGCAGCGCGAGCATGAAGAGCGGCGGCGCGAGCGAGGCGCCACCGGCGCGCGCCGCGGCCGTCGCCGCGCTGCCCGCGCTCTCGCTTGCCGCGCCCGTCGCGGGATCGATCCACGCGCATTCGCCCGCGCCCGCGAGCCACGCGCGCAGCCGCGCCGGATCGACGGGCGCGACGGAGGACGCGCGATCATCCACCACCGCCGCAAGCATCCCCTGCACGCGGCCGTCGGCGTCCACCATCTCGTAGAGGCCGGCACGCTCGATCGATGCCGAGGCGCGTCCGCCCGCGCCCACCGCGATCGCGCGCGCGCCCGCCAGCGCGCCGCCATCGGGCGCGACGGGACGCAGCTCGACGATGCCGGGGCGGTCCACGTCGGGACGCGTGCCCACCGCGATCGTGCGCGCCGCGGCGGCGGCGCGGCGTCCCTCGGCCACGAGCTCCTGCCACAGCGGCACCATGAGCGGCTTCAGCGGCAGCGTCGTCCACTGCAGGTCGGGGGCGACGGCGAAGAGCGCCACCAGCCCGCGCGCCTCGGGCGGACGCCAGGAGAGCAGCACCGGCGATCCATCCGCAAGCGCCAGCTGCACCGCCGCCGCATCGCTGCCGGGATCGATGCGCACGAGCCGCGTCACCTCCACGCCGGGCGCAAGCTGCCCAAGTTCCGGCGCGATCGCCGAGAAGAGGCGCGCCCCCGGCTGCTCGGCCGCCAGCGCGACGGGCGCCGGCAGCTCCTGCGCTTCCAGCCCGCAATTCCAGGGGATTCCAAAGAGCGCGCGCAGCTGCCCCATCCACGGCTGCGGCCGCTCCTGCGCGCTCGGCAGCAGCGCCAGCGTGCCGCCGCGGCGCACGAAGTCCGTGAGCGTCTCCCATTGCGCGGGCGTCAGGAGCTGCGGCTGCGCGACGACGACCGCGTCCACGCCCGCGACCGTGCGCGCGTCGAGCGCCGCGGGATCCGCCTGCGCCACCTCCACGCCTGCGCTCTCGCCCGGCGCGAGCGCACGCGCGATCCACTCGCCCGCGGGCAGGCGGTCGATTCCCGCGCGCGCATCGAAGCTGCGCCGGTCGACGACCGCCACGCGCAGCCGCTCGGCCGGCGTGAGCACGCTCGCGCGCTGGTCGTCCGCGGGCTGCGCGTCGGGGGAGAGCGACGCGACGACCGCGCGCCGCAGCGCATCCGCGGGCGTGCCAGGACGCTCGGCGATCGGCAGGTCGACGATGCGCTCGCGTTCGCCGGCGCGCAGCTCGAGCGCGCGCTCGACGGGCGCGGTGAGCGTCGGTCCGACCACGCGCAGCGTCGTGCGCTGCGCGCCTTCGCCGCGGTCGCGCACGATGCGCGCGCGCACCACCGCCTGCGCGTCGCCCGCGGGCGAGCGCAGCGGCTCCAGCAGCGCGAGCTGCGCGTTCGCGCCGCGCGGCTCGGGCGGCTGCGTCGCCAGCAGGCGCACCGGCGCGGCATCGCTGCCCACGCGCGAGAGCGGCGCGAGTTCGCCCACCGTGCCTGCACGGAAGGCGCTCGCCACGAGGATCTCGCGCGATCCGCCGCCGGGACCCTCCGCCGCCAGCAGCGCGGCCGCGGCCTCGAGCCCCGCGCCCAGGTCACCGGGCAGCTCGCTCGAGGCGAGCGATTCCAGCTGCGAGAGCGCCGCGCGATGGTCCAGCGACGCCGGCTCCCCGCGCGCGACGAGCCCCGCGCGCGAAAGCGGCACCACCGCGACGCGGTCGCCCGGCGCAAGCTGCCCGATCGCCGTGCGCACCGCGGCGACGGAGCGCTCGAGCGCGGTGCCTTCGGCCAGCCGCTCGCCGGAGGCGACGCTGTCGTCCACCACCGCGACCAGCGTGCGCGCCGCGCGCAGTCCCGCGGTCGCGCCGCCCACGAAAGGCGCCGCGATCGCCAGCCCCGCGACCAGCACCAGCGCGCAGCGCACCGCAAGCAGCAGCCAGCGCTCGACGCGGCGGCGGCGCTCCACGCGGCGCAGCGCCTCGCGCAGCAGCTCCATCGCGGCCCATTCGACGGGCGCGCGGCGCCGGCGCAGCAGCAGGTGGATGAGCACCGGCAAGGCGACCGCCGCGGCCGCCGCCGCCGCGAGCGCGGGCGCTGCGAAGCCGATGCCGTTCACGCGGAACCTCCGCGCAGGATCATCTCGCGCCGCGCCAGCAGCGCGGCGAGCGCGGGGCCGACGGATTCATGTGTGTCCAGGCGCACCAGGTCGAAGCCGAAGCCGCGCGCGAGCGACTCCAGCGCGCGCTCGTCCTCCTGCAGCACCTCGAGGTACGCCTGGCGCACCGCGCGCGCGTCGACCTCCAGCGGCGCCTCGCCTTCGAGTCCGACGAAGGGCGCGTTCTCGTCGAGGTCGAAGCGCAGCTCGCGCCGGTCCAGGATGCGCAGCAGGATCACGTCGTGCCCGCGGTGGCGCAGCCGCGCGAGCGCGTCGCGCACCTGCGCGCGCGGCATCAGGAAGTCGGAGACGAGCACGATCAGCGAGCGGTGCGAGACGCGCCCGAGCAGCTCGTCCACCGCCTGCGCGATGTTCGCCTTGCCGTCGACCGCGTGCGTCGCCAGGCACTGCACGATCGCGCGCCAGTGCCCCTGCGCGTTCGAGCAGCGCGTCGCCGCGACGAGCCCCGGCCCGAACATCGTCGTCGAGACGCGGTCGCGCTGGCTCAGCCCCAGGAAGGCGAGCGCCGCCGCCGCCGCGGTCGCGTGGTCGAACTTCGTCCACACCTGCGCGCGGCCGGTGCGCGTGCCGCCCCAGCCGTCCTTCGTGCCCAGCGTGCCGAAGCGCATGCTCCCCGAGGCGTCCACCAGGACGTGGATGTCGAGGTTCGTCTCCTGCTGGAAGCGCTTGAGGTAGAGCTTGTCGCTGCGGCCGAAGACCTTCCAGTCGATGTGGCGCACCGGGTCGCCCGCGACGTACTGGCGGTGCTCGGCGAACTCCACCGCCAGCCCCTGGTAGGGCGAGCGATGCATGCCGCTCATCACGCCTTCGGCGATGCGCTTGGCGCGCACCTCGAAGGGCCCGAGCTGGGCGAGCGTCTCCGGTGCGAGGTACTGCTCGGCGCGCACGGTGGATCAGTCGTTGGCCGCGCGGCGCGCGGAACCGGAACCCGCGCCGCCCGCGCCCGTCGCCCCGCCGCCACCGCCCCCGGGTCGCACCAGCCGCTCGAGCTCGCGCGCGCCGGGCGCGCCCGCGTCCTCCACCGGCACCGCGCGCAGCAGCTCCTGCACGACGCGGTCCGCGCCGACGCCGTCGGCCTGCGCGTTGAAGTTGAGCTGGATCCGGTGCCGCAGCACGGGCAGCGCGACCGCGCGCACGTCCTCGGGCGTGACGGTGGGCGCGCCCGCGAGCAGCGCGCGCGCCTTCGCGGCGAGCACCAGGAACTGGCTCGCGCGCGGGCCCGCGCCCCAGGAGACGTAGTCGACGATCGCCTTGGGCGCGGCCGCCGCGGCCTCGGCATCCTGCGCGGCGCGCGTGGCGCGCACCAGGCGCAGCGCGTAGCGCGCGACGTGGTCGGCGACGGGCACCTCGCGCACCAGCGCGCGCATCGCGCGCACGTCGTCGCCGGAGAGGATGCTCGTGGGCGCGGCCGCGGGCGCGCCGGTGGTGCGGCGCACGATCTCCGCCTCCTCCGCCTCGGTCGGGTAGCCGATCATCACCTGCAGCATGAAGCGGTCGAGCTGCGCCTCGGGCAGCGGGTAGGTGCCCTCCTGCTCGATCGGGTTCTGCGTCGCGAGCACGAAGAAGGGATCGGGGAGCGGATGCACTACGCCGCCGACCGTCACCTGGCGCTCCTGCATCGCCTCCAGCAGCGCGCTCTGCGTCTTGGGGGGCGTGCGGTTGATCTCGTCGGCCAGCAGCACGTTCGCGAAGATCGGGCCGGGGACGAAGCGCATGCGACGCGTGCCCGTCGCGCGGTCCTCCTCGATGACCTCGGTGCCGGTCATGTCGCTGGGCATGAGGTCGGGGGTGAACTGGATGCGCGCGAAGCCCAGCGACATGCTGCGCGCGAGCGTCGAGACCAGCAGCGTCTTCGCGAGCCCCGGCACGCCCTCGATGAGCGCATGCCCGCCGCAGACGAGCGCGATGAGCACCTCGCCGATCACGCGGTCCTGCCCGACGATCACCGAATGCACCGCGGTGCGCAGGCGGTCCGCCGCGGCCTTCGCGTCGGCTGGAGTACGGATGACCGACGCGTTGGGCTCGTGCATGGCGAAAGTATAGTTTCGCGCTTGCCCGAACTGCCTGAAATCGAGGTGATCCGGCGCGCGCTCGCGCCCGTGCTCGAGGGCGCGCGGCTGCGGCTGGAGCATGCGGGTCCGCACGACATGCGCGCGCGTGGCCGCGGCCGCGGCGCCGCCCGACGCGGCGCGGCCTGGATCGAGCCCGCGCAGGCGCTCGACGGCGCGCGCGTCCGTGCGCTGCACCGCCACGGCAAGCAGCTCGCGATCGAGGCGGATTCGGGCGCGGTGCTCGTGGTGCAGCTCGGAATGACGGGCCAGCTCCTGGCGACGCCGGCGGCGCGCACGCGGACCGGAACCGGCGCGCCGGCCGCGGGCGAAGGTGCCGCGCGCGCCCCGCGCCGCCCGCGCATGACGCACGCCGCGCCCGATGACCCGCGCCACGACCACCTCGCCTGGCAGGTCCTGCGCGCGGGCCGCGCGACGCACCGCCTGGTCTTCCGCGACGCGCGGCGCTTCGGCGGCGTCAGCGGCTACGCGTCGATGGACGAGCTGCGCGCGGAGTGCTGGAGCGCGCTCGGGCCGGATGGGCTCGCGCTCGACGCCGGTGCACTCGCCCAGCGCCTGCGCGGCGCGCGTGCGGTGAAGGCTGCGCTCCTCGATCAGGAGGTCGTCGCGGGCGTCGGCAACATCTACGCCGACGAGGCGCTCCACCGCGCCGGCATCGCGCCCACGCGCCGCGCGCGTTCGCTGCGCGACCATGAGCTCGCGCTCCTGGCGCAGTGCATCCGCGCGGTGCTGCGCAGCGCGGTCGCGCACAACGGAAGCACGCTGCGCGACTACCGCGACCCGCGCGGCGGACGCGGACGCGCGCAGCTCCTGCACGCCGTCTACGGCCGCGGCGGCGAGCCCTGCCTGCGCTGCGCGACCCCGCTTCGCTCGGCGCGCCTGGGCGGCCGTACGACGACCTGGTGTCCCCGGTGCCAACCGGCTGTCCACACGGCCCGTGGACGGGCGCGCGATGGCGCCATCCCGGAGCTTCCATCTGCGAAGAAGCGCCCACCCAAGGTCCGGGCTCGGCTTTGATAAGGTGAAGGGATATTCATCCCTCCTCCTAGAAGAGAGCCCTGTCAGCTTGTGGACAACTGGGGCGCGGACGTCGTAAGTCCTTGAAATCGACGGGTGTGCATTGGAGCGCAATGCGTGCGCGCGTTGTCAATTCGGTGTCGGTGACGGCCCACCGCTGTCCGCGTCCGCCCCAGCGTCCGGATGGGAGTTCTCCGGCGCGGCCCCGCCGCAAGTTCTCGGCATCGACTTCGCGGATCAGGCCGTCGGGGACCGCCAGCACCGAACAGCTTGTCCCCACCGCCTGTCGTCGGGCGCGGAGCGCTCCAGGACGCGTCTGACACGCCTGCCGGCGCGCGCGCTCACTCGCCCCGGCGCGAGAGCATCTGCTCGATGCGCGAGACGTCGCTCGAGAGCGCCGAGTCCGCCTGCGTGCGCGAGGCGACCGTGCGCACCGCGTGCATCACCGTCGTGTGGTCGCGCCCGCCGAAGTAGCCGCCGATCTCCTCGAGCGAGTAGCGCGTGTGCTTGCGCGCGAGCCACATGCAGATCTGCCGCGGCAGCGCGACGCTCTTGTGGCGGCGCTTCGACATCAGGTCGCTGAGCTTGATGTCGTAGTAGCGCGTGACCGCCTCGATGATGTGCTGGATCGTGGGCTGGCCGGAGACCTCGCCCTCGCCCGCGGCCTCGCGCCCATCGGCGAGCGCCTGCTTCGCGAGCTCCAGCGTGATCGGCACGCCGTTGGCCATCGAGAGCCCGCGCAGGCGCGTCAGCGCCCCCTCGAGCTCGCGGATGTTCGCGTCGATGCGCGCGGCGATGTACGCGGGGACGTCGTCGGGCAGCTCGAGCTCGTGCAGCGCGGCCTTCGCCTTGATGATCGCGACGCGCGTCTCGTAGGCGGGCTTGTCGATGCGCGCGACCAGGCCGCAGTTGAAGCGGCTGACCAGGCGCTCCTCGAGGTCGGGGATCTCCCCCGGCGCCGCGTCGGAGCTGAGCACGATCTGCCGGCCCGCCTGGTAGAGCGCGTTGAAGGTGTGGAAGAACTCCTCCTGCGTCTGCTCGTGCTTGGAGAGGAAGTGGATGTCGTCGATCACCAGCATGTCCGCGTTGCGGAAGCGGTGGCGGAACTCCATCATCCGTCCGGCGCGGACCGCCTCGTGGAAGAGGTCCATGAAGCTGCTGCAGCTGATGTAGACGATGCGCGCCGAGGGGTTCTGGCGCAGCAGGGACTGGCAGACCGCCTGCAGCAGGTGCGTCTTGCCCAGTCCCACGCCCCCGTGCACGAAGAAGGGGTTGTAGGCGCGGCCGGGCTTGCTGGCGACGGCCTGCGCCGCCGCGTGCGCGAGCCGGTTCGTCGGGCCGACGACGAAGCTCTCGAAGCTGTAGTCGGGGGAGAGGAGCAGCTGCTCCTCGAAGAGCGCCTCGCCCGCGGGGGCGACGGTCGCGTTGCTCGCGGTGGGCGCCGGCGCGGGGGCGGTGCCGCGCTCGCCGACGAAGCGCACGCCGATCAGCCGGCCGGTGACCGCCTGCGCGGCCTCGGTGAACTGCGGCACGCAGCAGCGCTGCAGGTAGGAGAGGCGCACGGGCTCCTCGACCAGCAGCGCGATCGTCGCGCCGTCGACGGAGAGGACCTCGATCTGGTCGAACCAGTGCCGGCACACCTCGCCGTGGCTGCGGCGCAGGTAGGCGAGCAGCTTGTCGCGGAGGTCGGGACCGCCCGCGGCGGCTGCGCGGCGGTCGGCGGCGCTCTCGGGCGTGTGGCTGCGGGCGTGCATGGAATAGGAACCCATGGAGCGGGTGGCTTCGGACGATGAGGCGTCCCGGCTCGGCCGCCGGGGCGCGTTGAACGACAGGGTTGGGTGCGCGGCGCGAAGTTTGCCCACCAGGCGCCGCGCGAGGACAGCGGAGGAATGTAGATCGGACGCGGTGGCGCCGTCAACCACGAAGCGCGCGGATGCCGCGCGTCACTTCGCCGACTCCTCCGTCTCCTGCTCGTGGACGGCTTCTCCCGTGGTGGACGCGGGTTCTTGCGCGATTCCCGCCTGCGCGGCTTGACTTTCGTAGCGCGCGCGGTTGGCGCGGTGGTCCATCAGCAGGTGCACAGACTGCCCGCGCTCCGCGCCGGCGACGCGGTCGATCTCCGAGCGCGCGAAGTTCAGCAGCGTGCGGCGCGAGACGTGCACGATCACCACGTCGCGCGCCTGCCACGCGGCCAGCGGCTCGCGCAGGTCCTCGATGTGCAGGTGCTTGCCGATGCGCGCGCGGTCGCGGTGCTCCTTCTCGAAGAAGGTGCACTCGGTGATGACCACCTGCGCGCGCGTGAACTCGTCGCGGTACAGGAAGGGCCCCGGCTCCGTGTCGCCCGTGTAGGCGACCAGCGGGATCTCCAGCGTGCGCGTGATCTCCGTCCCCTGCGAGCGCAGCTCGCGCAGCTTCTCCTGCGGCAGGCCGACGAACTCCTCGCGCAGCTTCGAGCGCCGCTCGATGACCGCGTAGGCGAGCGAGGGCACGGTGTGGCTCACCTCGATCGCGCGCAGGAAGAGGTTCGGGCGGAGCTGGAAGTCGCTGTCGGGCTCGATGGCGATGATCTGGTGCGGCGTCTTCTGCCGCTCCAGCTCGACCCAGCTCGCCATCATCGCGCGCAGCGGCTCGACGATGCGCGGGTGCGCGAGGCAGCGCCCCTGGTTGGCCATCTTCTGGAAGAAGCGCTGGCTGAACCAGTACGGCAGGCCCGCGACATGGTCCATGTGCGCGTGGCTGAGCGCGATCGTCTGGGCGGCGAGGATCGGGCGCGGGCAGAGGCCGATGTCGAAGGCCAGGTCCAGCTCCGGGACATGGACCGCCGTCTGTTCCCCGGCCACCGAGATCCCCTGGATCCGGTAGGGCGCCGAATGCACGAATCCGATCCGGGCCTCCTGGGGAGGCATCCGTGGAAGCATGGGTGGTAACTCCTCTCGCAGCGCTTTCGCGCGGCGGGGTTCGGGTGCGAGGGCCGAATCCTAGGCGAGGAGGCCGGGACCGATATCGTGTTTTCACTGGGGATCCGGACTTGGGAAAAACGGTCCGATTTGCTTCGTGACCCCCTTCAGGAATCCGATGATCCCCGGGTCAGGAGGCGTCACGGTGCGGGCAGTCCACGACGACGAGCTCATCCACAGCGACTTTTCAGCGGACACGGACATGGCCGTCATCATCGGCATGTTCGTGGACGAGCTGCCCCAGCGCATCGAGGCGCTGCAGGCGGCCGCCTCCGCCGGCGACGCCGACCAGGTGCGCGTGCTCGCGCACCAGCTCAAGGGCTCCGCGGGCGGCTACGGCTACCCGCGGCTCGGGGCCGCGGCGGCGCTCGTCGACCAGGGCATCAAGGAAGGCTGCGACGCGAACGTGCTTCGCAGCCGCATCGGTTCGCTCGTGGCGCTCGCGGCGCGCGTGCGCAGGTAGTCAGGCGTGACACCGCGCGCCGGAGGGCGCGGGCGTGTCGTAACTTCACCCATCCGTCCTGGCCCGTCGGCCACCCGCACGCACGCCCATGTCCAGCAACCCCCTTCCCAAGGTCCTTGCCATCGACGACTCGGAGCTGATCCACCGGCTCCTGCAGGTGCGTCTGCGGCACGAGCAGCTCGAGCTGCACGGCGCGCTCGATGCGTCCGAGGGCATGCGGATGGCGCGCGAGCTGCGCCCCGACGTGATCCTGCTCGACATCGAGATGAAGGGGATGGACGGCTTCGAGGTGCTCCAGCGCCTGAAGGCCGACTCCGAGCTGCAGGACATCCCGGTGATCTTCATCTCCGCCACGGCGAAGATGGAGGACCGCGTCCGCGCGCTCGACCTGGGCGCGGTGGACTTCCTGGGGAAGCCCTTCGAGGTGGTCGAGCTCAAGGCGCGCGTGCGCAGCGCGCTGCGCGTCCAGCACCTGCTCAAGATGCTCGCGCAGAAGGCGCAGGTGGACGGCCTGACCGGCCTCTGGAACCGCAAGTACTTCGACTTCCGCCTCCAGCAGGAGGTCGCCGAGGCGCTGCGCCACCGGCGTCCGCTCTCGCTGGTGATGTGCGACATCGACCACTTCAAGCGCCTCAACGACCGCTTCGGCCATCCCTTCGGCGACATGGTCATCGAGCGCTTCGCCAAGATCCTGCAGGCCGGACGCTCCACCGACATCGCCTGCCGCTACGGCGGCGAGGAGTTCGGCGTGATCCTGCCCAGCGCCGGCAGCCCCGAGGCGCTCGACGTCGCGGACCGCTACCGCCGGCAGTTCGAGCAGGAGACCTGGCCCGGCATCGACTCGCTCAGCGTCACCGCCAGCTTCGGCGTGGCGAGCATCTGCCACACGGGGGATCCGCACACGGCGGAGCAGCTCGTGGCCGCGGCGGACGCCGCGCTCTATCGTGCCAAGTCGATGGGGCGCAACCGCGTGGAGTCGATCGTCGCGGCGGGCGCCCGAAGCTAGGGCGTCCATGCCAGCGGTCCACGACGAAGGCATCTGCATCCGTCATTGGGACTTCAGCGAGACGAGCCAGACGGTGAGCCTGTTCGGGCGCACGCTGGGCATCGTCCGCGGTCTCGCCAAGGGCGCGCGCCGCGAGCGCGGCGCCTTCGATGGCGGCATCGACCTGCTCTCGCGCGGCGAGTTCGGCGCGCTCCTCAAACACGGGCGCGACCTCGCGACGCTCACCGAATGGGGGCTGCTGGAGACCTTCCCGCGCCTGCGCGTCGACCTGGCCGCCAACCGCGCGGCCTTCTACATGGCCGACCTCGTGGGACGGATGCTCGAGCCCGAGGATCCGCACCCGCGCCTCTACGACTGCCTGACGCGCTCGCTGCGCACCATCGGCGCGGCGTACCTGCCCGGCGAGCCGGCCCCCGACGGCGCGGCGACGCTGCTGGAGTTCCAGTGGACGCTGCTGGGCGAGGCGGGCTACCGGCCTTCGCTCGAGGGCGCGGCCGACGGACCGGCAGGCGCGCGCGCGGTGCTGGAGTTCGCGCCGCAGTCGGGCGGAATCGTGGCGGCGGACGCCGCGGGCACGGTCGAGGGCCCGCGCTGGAAGGTGCGGCGCGCGACCGTCGATGCGCTGGCTGCGGTGGACGCAGGCGGCGCGCCGCCCGCGGACCCCGAGACGCTCGCGCGCGCGAACCGGCTGCTGGCGGCGTACCTGCGCCATGTGCTGGGCGCGGAGCCGCCGACGATGGCGCCCCTCTTCGGCGGCGCCGGCATGCGTTCACTTCGCGGCTGAGGCCTCGTCGCCGCCGGGGATCACGCGCGCGCTGAGGACCGGGCGCAGCGGGAAGTCGTGCGCCACGCGCCGCAGGTCCGCGAGCGTCAGGCGCTCGATCTCGCCGAGCTCCTCCTCCAGCGACGCGTACGCGCCGCGGTAGAGCCAGAGCGCGCCCAGCCGGCGCATGCGTCCGGCGGGACGCTCGCCCGCGACGACGACGCCGGTGGCGATCTTCGCGCGCGCGTTGGTGAGCTCCTCCTGCGTGATCGTCGTCGCGAGGCGCTCCATCTCGGCGCGCACGATCGCGTCGACGCGGTCCGCGTCCTCGGGCTTGCAGGCGGCGTAGGCGACCATCTCGCCCAGGCCGTCGTGGCCGTCGTACTGCGCCTGCGCCTCCTCGGCGATGCCGCTCTCGATGAGCGCCCAGTAGAGGCGCGAGCCCTCGGTGTCGCCCAGCACCTGCGCGAGCATCGCGGCGGCGTAGCGGCGCGGGTCGGCCATCGAGGGCGCGGGGCAGATCCACGCCAGGTAGGCGCGGTTGGCCTGCTTCATCGGCACCAGCAGGCGCTCCTCGTGCGGGAGGAAGGGCGGATGCTGGCGCGCGTGGTTGCCGGGCTTCCACGAGCCGCACTCGCGGCGCAGCGTCGCGACCAGCGCGTCGAAGTCGACCGCGCCCGCCGCGCAGACGACGGTGCTCGAGGCGCCGTAGCGGTCGTCGAAGTACGCCTGCATCTGGTCGCGGGTGAGCGCCTTGATCGTCTCGCGCGTGCCCAGGACGCGGTGGCCCATCGGGTGCGCGCCGAAGAAGCGCTCGCTCGCGTGCTCCCAGAGGCGCCAGAAGGGGTTGTCGTCGTACATGGCGATCTCCTCGAGGATCACCCCCTTCTCCTCGTCGAAGTCCGCCTGCCGCAGCGAGGGGCGCAGGATGTCCGCCAGGATCCCGGTCGCGTCGTCCAGATGCTCGGGGAGCACGTGCGCGTGGAAGGCGGTGAGCTCCGCGGTCGTGAAGGCGTTGTGGTTGGCGCCGATGCGGTCGAAGTCGCGGTTGACCTGGTCGGCGCTGCGCCGCGCGGTCCCCTTGAAGACCATGTGCTCGAGGTAGTGGCTGACGCCCATGAGCTCGCGCGGCTCGTCGCGCGCCCCGGTGCGCACGAAGAAGCCGACCGCGGCCGTGTGCGCCAGCGGGCTGCATTCCGCGATCACCGTGAGCCCGTTCTCCAGGACCGCGTGCTTGAACTCAAAGGACATGCGCGGGGATGGTAGGTGCGTCGGCGCAGGCCCGCGCTTATGGGGCGGCCGGGGTGCGCAGCGTCCGGGAGCCTCGCGAGATTCCCGCGCGATCCGCCGGTGCAGCGCCCGGGAAGGCTGGCCGATTCCGCCCCCGAACCGAGAGTTGGGTCATGGACAGCCCGAAGCGTCGTACCCAGGTCCGGCACGCCGGCGCGTTCCTCGAGTCGGCGGAGCGCCGGGCCGGAGGAGCGCGTGTCCCGCACGACGGGCACATCGTGGTGCTCTGGCACCACGACCCGATGCGCTCCTGCGCCTACGAGACGAGCGACACCAGCGAGTCCGGCGCGCGCATCCGCTCGACGTGTCCCCTGCTCGACGGCATGACGGGCGTCGCGGTCTGCCTGAATCCGGGCGAGATCGTCATCGACCGCACCGTGATGGTGGTCTGGTCGCGCGGCATCCGCGACGCGGACGGGCGCGTGACGCACCACGAGGCGGGACTGCGGTTCTTCTGACGATGGCGCGGTGGCGCGGCGCGCGCGACGCGCGCGACGCGCGGCCCGCGACGCACGCCGGCGGCCTCAGCGCTCCGGCGCGGGCGCCGCGAGCTGGTCCGCCTGCTCCTCGGCGTGGTAGCTCGAGCGCACCAGCGGTCCGCTCTCGCACACGCTGAATCCGCGGGCGAGCGCCTCGCGACGGTACATCGCGAACTGGTCGGGGTGGACCCATCGGTCGATGGGCAGGTGGTTGCGCGTGGGCTGCAGGTACTGGCCGATCGTGATGATGTCCGCCTGGCTGGCGGCGCGCACGTCGTCCATGAGCTCGAGCACCTCGTCGTCGCGCTCGCCGATGCCCACCATGATTCCGGTCTTGGTGACCAGGCCGCTGCGCTTGAACTGGCGCAGCACCGCGAGGCTGCGCTCGTAGCGCGCCTGCGGGCGCACCGCGGGATGCATGCGGCGCACCGTCTCCATGTTGTGCGCGAGGATCTCGGGGCGCGCCTCGCAGACGGTGGCGATCGCCGCCTCGTCGCCGAGGAAGTCGCCGACCAGGCACTCGACGCTCATCCACGGGCACGCCTCGTGCACGGCGCGGATCGTCTGCGCCCAGATGCGCGCGCCGCCGTCGGGGAGCTCGTCGCGGTTGACGCTGGTGATCACCACGTGCTTGAGCTTCATGAGCGCGAGGCTCGCGGCGACGCGGCGCGGCTCGTCCTCGTCCAGCACCGGCGGGCGGCCCGTCTTCACGTTGCAGAAGCCGCAGGCGCGCGTGCAGGTGTCGCCCAGGATCATGATCGTCGCGGTGCCGCGGCTCCAGCACTCGCCCATGTTCGGGCAGGCCGCCTCCTGGCAGACGGTGTGCAGGCGGTGCTCGTCGATGATGCCCTTGAGGCGCTCGTAGCCGGCGCCGCCGGGGACGCGCGCGCGCAGCCAGTCGGGCTTGCGGCCGACCTTCACATGGTGGCGCTCGGCGAGCGCGTTGTTGATGACCATGCCGGTGAGGCTGAAGGCCGCGTCGCCGGTGGTGCGCTCGGTGTCGCCGCCCAGCGGGCGCGGGTGGCGCGCCAGCGTGCGCGCGAGCGCCTCGGGAGAGATCCCCGGGGGCGCGGCGGGCGCGGCCGGCGCGGCGGCGGAGGCGGGCGTGGAATCGGGCGCGGTCATGGCCAGAGGGCGAAGTCTAGGGCCGAGGACGCGTCCATCGCCTCTGTGACGCTCCGACCGTGCGCGCGGTGTCCGAAAACGACCGCGGGCGCGCCGCTTCGGACGCGCCCGCGGTCGTGGAGAGTGTCTTGAGTCCGCTGTCTGCGCTCAGCGGCGACGGCGGGCCAGACCCAGCGTGCCCGCGGCCGCCAGCAGCGCCAGCGCGCCCGGAGCCGGAACCACGTTGCCCGCCACGGTGACCATGTCGAAGCGCCAGGTGCCGCTGCCGGCGTAGCTGCTCGTGCCGTTGCTGGCGACGTAGCCGCCGCCCGCGGGGCCGAAGGTGGCGACGACGCGGAACGCGAAGTTCGCGTTGTCGGCGACGCCCGCGACCGAGCTCAGGTCGACGGTGCGGCCGTTGAACCAGGTGTCGCCGGCGTTGCCCTCGAAGGTGACGAAGTTCACCCAGTTCGCGCCGCCGTCGACGGAGTACTGGAAGAGCTCGAAGCGGCTCGAGGTGTTGGAGTGGCGCAGGTCGTAGCTGACGACGACGCTGTCGAAGCCGACCGTGCTGACGTTGAACTGCACGCCGCGCAGGTTGTTGTCGGTGCCCTGCGCCGCGTAGCCGGTCGTGCCCCATCCGTAGTTGCTGGGCGAGGTGGTGACCGGATCCGAGGATCCGCCGTTGGAGATGCCGCTGGCGAAGCTGCCGGTGACGCCGCCGACGAGCGAGGCGGTGCCGCTGCCGGTGCTGGCGGTCGGGCTGGACGCGCCGCCGGGGACGGTCGAGCTGCTGCTGCCGTTGAAGTTCCACTGGGTGACGACGTCGGCGCCCGCGGTGGCGACGACCAGGGCGGCCAGGCCGCCGGCGATGATGCTCTTCATGTCTCTGCTCCTGTCGAAAGGGTGACGAGGGACTTCCGTCTGACGGGCGGAGGGCCGGACACGAGGGAACGCGTGTCTGCGGGCCGAAAGGTAGGAACGCCGCGATTTCGTTCCGTGAGCGTTGTGTTTGGATTGCGCGAAGGCGTGCGGATCCCGCGGGAATCCGGGGGCCTCGCGTCCGATTCGCTACCGCGCCTTTTCCCCGCCCAAACACGACCCTTGCGAGTTCTGAACATCGTGCGGCGAGGATGCCCCGCCTCAAAGGAGTCCCACGCATGCGCACCTTCCCCGCCGGCGCCGTCCTGTCCCTTTTCGCAACCTCCGCCGCCCTCGCGGGCGACCTCGTGCTGAACGAGTGGAACTGCGTCGGCAGCGAGAAGTGGCTCGGAAATCCGGGCTCCGCGACGACCGGCTGCCCCACGCCCGACGGCCCCGGCGGCTCGGGCTGCGCCACCAACGCCGACGGCTTCCTCGGCCGCGTGCAGGGCAACGGCGGCGACTGGATCGAGCTCGTCGTGACCCGCGACCACACGGACATCCGCGGCTGGAAGCTGCAGTGGATCGAGGCCGCGGGCACCGACGCGGACGGCACCGACATCTGGTGGGGCGATCCCAACACGCCGCAGGGGGAGATCGTCTTCTCGAACTCCGCGGTCTGGGCCGACCTGCGCGCGGGCACGATCATCACGATCACCGAGAAGGGCACCGCGCTCGGCGGGCTCGACACGGACCTGAGCTTCGATCCCTGCGCCGGCGACTGGTGGATCAACGTCAACTGCTTCGACGCCGCGCTGCTGACCTGCGACGCGAACGTCTTCGACGCGCAGAACCCCACCTACAACGACCCGCTCGACGTGGGCAACGACAACTGGGCGTGCCGCATCGTGAACGCGGCGGGCGGCATCGTGCAGGGGCTCACCGGCGAGGGGCAGGCTTCCTGGACCGGCTCGGGCGTGAACAGCCGCGAGGTCGTGGAGCTGCGCGCGAACCCGACGACGACCACCTCGATGTTCTCCAACTACCAGGACGGCGACAACTCGAGCTTCGGCCGACCGAACTCCTGGAACGACCCCGTCACGCAGTGCCGCACGACGCAGAACCTGGACGCGCTGCGGACGCCGGTGCTCGCGGAGGTCTGCACGGCCTGCAATCCGATCCTGCTCAACGAGTACAACGCGGTCGCCGCGACGAACTTCCTCGGCGGCGGCACGCAGGCCGCGGACGCCACCGGCGGGCAGGCCGCGGACGCGACCTTCGGGCGCGTGCCGGGCAACGGCGGCAACTGGCTCGAGCTGGTGGTCGTCGCCGACTGGCTCGACATGCGCGGCTGGACGCTCGAGTGGCGCGACGGCACCGCGAGCGGCACGATCAAGCTCTCCAACGCGTCGTTCTGGGGCGCGCTGCGCTCGGGGATGATCGTCACCCTCATCGAGAACACGACGGCGCAGGGCGGCCGCGACACCGACCTGAGCTACTCGCCGCAGACGGGCGACCGCTGGGTGAACGTCAACAGCTTCGACCCGACGCTGGTGACCTTCACGACCAGCACGAAGCCCGGCCACGTCTCGGGCATGTTCTCCACGAGCAACGACCGCTGGGCGCTGCAGATCCGCGACCAGAACGGCCAGCAGCGCATGGCGTGGCAGGGCGAGGGCTCGCCCAACTACGGTGGCGGCGGGATCTCCTCGACCAACGTGGGCCGCCTGCGTCAGGATCCCTCGGGCCGCATCAACAGCGCGAGCTTCCTGGACGACGACGGCAAGGCGAGCACCTTCGGCAAGCCGAACACCTGGACGCTCTGCCCCACCGGCGTGACCGCGACGCAGTCCTTCGCGGCCCTGCCCGAGGCGGGCTGCGTCTGGAGCGCGCCGAATCCGGCGGACCTCAACGGGGACGGCCACGTGGACGGCGCCGACCTGGGCCTGCTGCTGGGCAACTGGAACGGCTCGGGCGTGGGCGACATCAACGGCGACGGCACCGTCGATGGCGCGGACCTCGGACTGCTGCTGGGATCGTGGGGCTGAGCGGCGAACGCCGCAGGGAGCGATTCACGATGCGAAGCGACAACGGACGGCGCCGCAGCGATGTTGCCCGCGGCTTCACGCTCATCGAGCTGATGGTGGTGCTCGGGATCATCGCGCTGCTCATCGGGCTGCTGGTGCCCGGGCTCAAGATGGTGCGCTCCACGGCGCGCGCCACCAAGAGCCAGTCGAACCTGCGCCAGTGGGGCGTGGGCACGATCGCCTGGTCCGGCATGAACGAGGAGCGCCTCCCCTGGGAGGGGATGAAGGACGCGGGCGACATGGAGCTCAACTTCGCGCAGCCCGCGTGGTGGGGCAACGCGGTGCCGCCGATGGTCGGCCACCGCGCCTACTCGAAGATCGCCCAGGAGTCCTTCGACGCGCAGGTGAACGTCCCCTTCTTCGGCGACAGCGAGTCGATCTTCATCGATCCTTCGGCGCAGCCGGAGAACGACACGCCCTGGGGCTTCGGCGAGCCGGGCGGCGGAGGCGTGCAGAAGCAGTTCTACTTCAACTACGTCCCCAACAGCCAGCTCAACAACACCTTCCTCGCGCAGTCGGGAAGCCCGCAGTACTCGCCGCAGCAGTGCATGCGCCTGGCGCAGATCGCGTACTCGACGAACACGATCCTGATGCTGGAGATGCGCGCGAACCGCAACGAGCTCCCCTCTTCGGACGTGCACTACGGGCGCGACCTCAAGCGCCACCGCGCGGACTGGAAGCGCTTCGCGGCGCGCCACAGCGGCGGCGGCCACCTGCTCTTCGCCGACGCGCATGTCGGCTGGGTGCTCAACGAGGAGGCGACGACCAACTCGCAGGGCAGCCGCGACCCCGGCTTCGCGCAGGGGGACTGGAACACGGCAAAGCTGATCTGGGATCCGGTGGGTCCCGCGCTGGACGAATGACCGCGGGGTGTGCGCGGCGTGCGGCGTGTGCCGCGCGCCCGCGCTACTGCGCGTGCCCGCCGCCCAGCCGCTCGCGCACCACGTACGGACGCACCTTGCCGACGGTGTTCAGGGCGTCGCTCAGCAGCTCCAGGATGAAGCCTGCCGCGACGGTGAAGAGCGCCGCCAGGAAGAGCATGATCACCACGAAGAAGAGCGGACGCTCGGTGAGCGGCTCGCCGCGGTAGATCTTGTCGTAGAGCAGCCAGAGTCCCAGCGCGCCGCAGATCGCCATCACCACCAGCCCGATGCGCCCGAAGAGGTAGATCGGCCGGCTCTTGGTCGCTCCCTGGAACCAGAGCATCACGATGTCGAAGAGGACGTCGACGCTGCGGCTCAGCCCGTAGTGGCTCTGTCCCGCGAAGCGCGGCGGCGCGCTCACGAAGACCTCGCCCACGCTGCCGCCGCGCATGTAGACGAGCGCGGGGAGGAGGCGATGGTGTCCCGGACGCAGGCGCAGGCTGCGCGCGATGTCGCCGCGGATCGCCTTGAAGCCGCCCATGTCGCGGATCGGGCAGCCGGTGACGCGGCGCAGCATCCAGTTCGCGGCCTTGCTGGGCAGGCGGCGCAGCACCAGGCTCTCCTGGCGCGCCTTGCGGCTGCCGCTCACGAGCGCGAAGCCCTTGTCCATCTCGGCGACGAGCAGGTGGATCTCCTCGGGCAGGTGCTGCAGGTCGCCGTCCATCACCACGACGACCTCGCCGCGGCTCTCCTGGATGCCCGCGTAGAGGGCGTTGCACTGCCCGCTGTTGCGGCTGAGCAGCACGCCGCGCACGCGCGGGTCGGCGGCATGCAGCGCGCGCAGCTTCGATTCGGTCGAGTCGGTCGATCCGTCGCTGACGATGACGATCTCGAAGGTGCGTCCGATCGCCTGCAGCGCGGCGGTCGTGCGCCGCGCGAACTCCTCGATGCACAGCTCCTCGTTGTGCATCGGCGTGACGATCGAGATCGCCGGCGCGCTCACGGCTTCACCCGCATCTTGCCGTTCATCATGCGCCAGTGGCCGGGGTAGGTGCAGACGTAGGGATAGGTGCCGGGCTTCTGCGGGACGAAGAAGTACGCGTGCCCCGTCTTGCCGGGATCGACCAGGCCCATGACCTCGAGGACCGAGGGCAGGTCGGGCACGAACTGCTTCGCCTTGCCCTCGGCGGTCGCGCCCATCTTCTCGCCGGCGACGCCGACCTCGCTGAGCTTGCCGGGGGCGACGAGCAGGAAGTTGTGCTGCATCGTGTCGGGGTTCTCGAGGACGATCTCGAGCGCCTCGCCGGGCTTGGCCTCGAACTCGGCGGGGTCGTACTTCATCGCGCCGACGATGGCCTTCAGCGTGACGGTGCGCACCGCGAACTCCCTGGCGGCCTCGGGGCGCTTCTCCTTGGGGAGCGCGGCGAGCGCGCGGTACGCGGCCATGCGCACCGCGGCGGGA
The DNA here is from genome assembly GCA_046350355.1 of Phycisphaerales bacterium. Classification (GTDB taxonomy): domain Bacteria; phylum Planctomycetota; class Phycisphaerae; order Phycisphaerales; family SM1A02; genus UBA966. The sequence continues at coordinate 244,596 of JAXMAN010000001.1, forward strand.
CGCGTCGTCTCCGCGGCGGCGTCGGCGGCCAGGCGCGTCAGGAAGGCGGCGTCGTCCGCGGCACCGGGCGCGGCGGCGACGAGCAGATCGGCGAGGTCGCGCGACGCGCCGCACGCGCCGGCGCATTCCTCGACGGCGTCGAGCAGGACCGCGTAGGGCTTGGCGTTCTTCGCCTTCGCGAGGAAGGCCGCGGCCTCGGTGCGCTTGGCGGCGGGGACGCCCGCCTCCTGGAGCTGGCGCTTGGCGGTCGCCTCGTCCGCGGCGGTCGCGGCAGCGAGGGTCTCGATGTCCGCGGGGGGCGCGGGCGGCAGCAGCGGCGGCGCGGCGTGGAGCGCGTTGACGGCGGAGGCGGCGAGCAGGCCCGCCAGAAGGGCGCAGGAACTGCGGAGCATCGCGCCAAGGTACTTGCCTCGGCGGGTGGGTGTTCGGCGCCCGTGCGGGTATGGTCGCGCGCCGCATGCAGGTGCAGCACATCGACGACCCCGCCGATCCGCGGCTGGAGCCCTACCGGAGCGTCCGCGACCGCGACACGCTCGGGCGCGACGGGCATCCGGGCCGCTTCATCGGCGAGAGTCCGCTGGTGATCGAGGCGATGCTGCGCGCGCCGATCCGCACGCTGAGCATCCTCACCGCGCCGCGCCACGCGGAGCGCGCGGTCGCGCTCGTGGGCGAGGCGGGACGCGCGGATTCGCCCGACGCGCCGCAGGTGCTGGTGGCGCCCGACGCGGTGCTCGACGGCGTCGTGGGATTCCACATCCACCGCGGATTCCTCGCAGTGGGCGAGCGTCCCGCGCTGCCGACGGCGGCGGAGCTGATCGCGCGGGCGTGCGCGGGCGCGAGCGCGGGCGGCGACGCGGCGACACGCGCCGGCGCGCTCCTCCTCTGCATCGAGTCCTGCAACAACATCGACAACATCGGGCAGCTCTTCCGCAACGCCGCGGCCTTCGGGTGTGCGGGCGTGCTGCTCTCGCCCGACTGCCACGATCCGCTCTACCGCAAGAGCCTGCGCGTGAGCTGCGGCTGCGTGCTGCGCGTGCCGTACGCGTGGAGCGCGGACTGGGAGGGCGACCTGCGCACGCTGCGCGAGACGCACGCCTTCGCGCTCGTGGGCGCCAGCGGCGGCGCCGAGCGCACGCTCGCGGAGTGCGCGCGCGAGCTCGCGGAGCGCGCGCCGGCGGCGCGGCGCACGGCGCTGCTCGTGGGCGCGGAGTACGCCGGCCTGCGCGCGCCCACACTGGCGGCGTGCACGCATCGCGCGCGCATCCCGATGGCGCCGGGGGTGGACTCGCTTAACGTCGCGGTCGCGGCCGCGGTCTTCCTGGACCGGCTGCGCGAGGCGGGCGATGCCTGATTATCGGCACCAAACGCAAACTTGGCACCGCTGAAGCAAACCCGGGCGCCCGCCGATTCGTAGGTGGGCTGTCGGGATCGCCGATCCCGGCCCCACCGATTTCCGCTCGAGCTTCAAGGAGGTCACCTGGCCATGCCACGTCTGTTTGCTGCGCTCGCCACCGCCCTGCTCGCTGCCGGCGTCCATTGCTCGCCGGCCGCCGCCGCGCCGCAGAACGCACCCAACCCGAAGATCCCCGAGGACGCGCGTGCCGCGATCGACCACGCGAAGAGCCTCTCGAAGGCCTTCCGCGCGATCTCGAAGATCGCCGCCCCCTCGGTCGTCTCCATCGAGACGCGCGCCGCCGTCCGCGCACAAAATATGCCGGGCATGCCCGGCATGTTTTCCCCGCGCATGATGCCGGGGCCGATGCAGCAGGTCCGCGGCGAGGGGACCGGCTTCATCATCTCCGACGAGGGCCACATCGCCACGAACAACCATGTCGTGCGCGGCGCCTCGCAGGTGGTCGTCCACCTGCACGACGGCCGCGAGGCCGCCGCGACGCTCGTCGGCACCGACGCCGAGACCGACATCGCCGTGCTGAAGATCGACCTGCCGAACCTGGAGGCGATCTCCTTCGGCGACAGCGACGCCGCCGAGGTCGGCGACTGGGTCGTCGCCTTCGGCTCGCCCTTCGGGCTCAAGGACAGCGTCACCGCCGGCATCATCAGCGCCAAGGGACGCGAGGTCGGCCTCAGCCCGCTCGAGAGCTACCTGCAGACCGACGCGACGATCAACCCCGGAAACAGCGGCGGTCCGCTCGTGGACCTCGAGGGCCGCGTCATCGGCATGAACACCGCGATCGAGAGCCGCAGCGGCGGCTCCGACGGCATCGGCTTCGCGATCCCCTCGAACCTCGCGAAGTCCGTCGTCGAGTCGATCATCGCGGGCAGCTCGCCCACGCGCGGCTTCCTCGGCGTGCAGCTCCAGCCGCTGGACCCGAACCTCGCCGAGAGCTTCGCCTTCGAGGGCGAGGGCGTGCTCGTCAACACCGTCGTGCCCGACGGCCCCGCCGACCGCGCGGGCGTGCAGCCCGGCGACATCATCGTGAAGGTCAACGGCGCGAAGACGCCCAGCGTGCACTCCGTGCAGCGCGCGGTGCGCCTCTGCAAGCCCGGCGCCGACTGCCCCGTGGAGATCTTCCGCGACGGCGCCACGCGCCAGGTGAACGCGCGCCTGGACGACTCGACGCGCCAGGTGGCCTCGGCCGCGGCGCCCGCTCCCACGCTGCGCGCCGCCCCGCGCGTCGCGCGTCCGGCGGACACCGCCGCGCTCGGGCTGGAGGTGAAGTCCATCGACGCCGCCTACGCGAAGGAGCGCGGGCTGCGCGACACCAGCGGCGCGCTCGTCGCGTCGGTCGCGCCGGCGAGCCCGGCCGCGCGCGCGGGCCTGCGTCCCGGCGACATCGTCCGCCAGGTCGGCGGCGAGGCGGTCGTCGACGCCGAGGGCTTCACGAAGCAGCTCGCCTCCGCCGCCGGCAACGGACGCAGCGTCCGCATGCTGGTGGAGCGCGACGGCGCCGCGAAGTTCGTGCTCCTGCGCGGGACCTGACCGCACGGCACGCGCGGCACGCACCCCGCACGCTCCGAGAACATCTCCCGGTTCACTCCAAGTCCGCGGCCCGCGCACCTTCGACGCCGGGCCGCGGCTCCTTTTCCCTACCATCGTCACTCTTCCCCGATGGACCCGGTCCCCGCACCATCGACCCTCGACACGCCGCTCTCGGTGCCCTTCCGGCACCGCGTGCTCTTCACGCGCGACTCGCTCGCGCCGGCGAATCCCGCGCTGGCGACGCTGCTCTGCGAGCCGCCGGCGCTGGACGCGGCGGGCGCCGCGGGCGCCGCGGGAACCAACGCCGCGTCCGCCCCGCGCCGCCTCGTCGCATTCATCGATGCGGGCCTCGCCGCCGCGCACCCGGGCTTCGAGGAGCGCCTGCGCGCGTACCTCGCCGCGCACGCGCACGCCGGCGCGCCCGAACCCGCGCTCATCGAGCGCGTTCCCGGCGGCGAGGCATGCAAGCGCGACCACGCGCTCGTCGACCGCGTCGTGGCCGCCGTCGACGCGCACCGCATCGACCGCCAGAGCGTCGTGCTCGCGGCGGGCGGCGGCGCGGTGCTGGACGCGGTCGGCTTCGCGGCCGCGATCGCGCACCGCGGCGTGCGGCTCGTGCGCCTGCCTTCCACGACGCTCTCGCAGGACGACGCGGGCATGGCCGTGAAGAACGGCATCAACCTCGGGCGCAAGAAGAACTTCATCGGCGCCTTCGCGGTGCCGCACGGCGTCCTCTGCGACACGGAGCTGCTGCGCACGCTCCCCGACTGGTCCTGGTGCGGCGGCTTCAGCGAGGCGGTGAAGATCGCCCTGCTGCGCGACCCCGCGCTCTTCGCCCAGATCGAGCGCGACGCCGCCGCGATCCGCGCGCGCGACATGGCCGCGGCGGTCCCCGTGGTGATGCGCAGCGCGCAGCTCCACTACCGGCACATCGTCCTGGGCGGCGATCCCTTCGAGACGCGCTCGGCGCGCCCGCTGGACTACGGCCACTGGCTCGCGCACCGGCTCGAGGGACTCACCGACGGCGAGCTCCCGCACGGGCAGGCGGTCGCCATCGGCGTCGCGGTGGACACGCTCTACGCGGCGTGCGCGGGGATGCTCGCGCAGGCGGATGCGCAGCGCGTCCTCGCGCTCCTGCGCGCGCTCGGGCTGCCGACGACGCACGCGCTGCTCGCGGATCCGCAGCCGCTGCTGGCGGGGCTCGAGGAGTTCCGCGAGCACCTTGGCGGCCGCCTCACCGTGACGCTGCTGCGCGGCATCGGCGATCCCGTCGACGCGCACGCGCTCGACGCGGCGACGCTGCGCGAGGCGTTCGCGCTCACTTCGCGGCCGTCGTGAACTCCACCTCGTACGGCTCGAGCTCCACGCCATCGCGCGACCGGAACGAGCGGAACTTGCCGCCGTTGAGCGAGAATCGGTAGGTGCGTCCGGGCTCGAGCGTCATCTCCCAGGTGAAGATGCGCTCCTGGTCGATGGTCGGCTTGCCCGCGAGCGCCGGCGTGTTCGCGGGCGATCCGACGATGCTGTACGCGTCGGTGCGCATCGGGCGGTCGAACTCGATGCGCAGCGTCGCCTTGCCGGGCGGCAGGTCCTTCGCGCCCACCTCGGGCGAGATGCGCAGCACCTTCGGCGCCAGCGCGGAGGCCTTCTCCGCCTTCGCGCCCTCCTGCTCCAGCACCTCGACGATGCGCGGGACGAAGGCGTCCAGGTCGGCGTAGCGCGCGCGGTTCGCCTCGTACTCGCCCAGCGCCTGCGCGAGCGCGGGCACCCACTTGAATCCGCGCGAGACCTCCTCGGCGGACTGCTTCGACGCCGCCTCGGGACCGAGCACATCGAGCATGCAGCGCACGACGCAGGCGCGCACGAGCGTCTCGTAGAGCACGGTGCGCGCGTCGCCGTACGCCTGGCGCTCCATCGACCTGCGCGCGCCGGCGAAGAGCCGCTCGCCGGCGGGCTGCAGCGCCTTCAGGTGGCGGTCGACGACCGCGTTCGTGTAGCTGTGGCAGAGCTCGTGCGCGAGCAGCGGCGCGAGGTCCTCGCCGAAGACCGGCACGCCCTGCGCGTCCCAGGTGTCGCAGCCGATCACCGGGCGGATGCGCTCGGGCGTGCCGTCGACGAACTGGATGCCGACGCCGTAGTTGCCGCCGCCGTTGAGCAGGCCGGGCACGAGCTCGTACGCCGCGCCCTGGCGCACGCCCAGCGTCCGGTCGAACCACGGCAGCAGCGCGATGCGGTTCGCCGCGGATTCCAGGCTCGCGGCGGCCTGCGCGTAGAAGGCGGCCTCCTTCGCGACGAAGTCCGCCCACAGGCACTGCGTCGCGAGGTCGCGAAGCTGCGCCACCAGGCGGCGCGTATCGCGCGTCTCCAGGCGCGCGTCCAGGCGCGGCGGCCGCGCGTCGAAATCGACGCGCTCCACCAGCGCGGGGGGCGGGCCCAGGTGCATCGCCAGGCTCATCACCGCGTCGTAGCTCATGCCATGCTCGCGGCGCATGATGCGCATCTGCTCGAAGGCGGGATGCTCCAGGTGCGGCTTCAGGAGCGCGTCGACGCGCTGCGCGTAGGGCGAGGCCGCGTTCTTCATGCGGTACTCCTCGAAGCCCGCGTTGCGCGCGACCGCGCTCAGGAACTCGACGGTGGGGTCGACCTTCGCCGCGATGCGGACGCCGGCGGGTTGCGCGGCGGGCTGCGCGGCGGGCGCGCTCGGCGCGGCGGGAGCGGCCGGCGCCACCTGCGGCGCGGGCGCATCGTCGCCCCGCGCGGAGAGTGCGATCAGGCCGGCGCAGAGCAGCGGAAGCAGCGTGTGGCGCATGGATGGAACATACATCGGCGGTTCGGACGCTCCTCCGCAGCGCCTAGACTGCGGCGATGCAGACGCCGCGCATCCCCGTCCCGATGACGCGCCGCCAGGTCGTCGACGCGTACTTCATGGAGCACCGCGCGCGCGTGCTCGACCTCGCGGCCTTCCTCGACCGCGTCGACCGCGCGCAGCCCGGCCCCGGCGAGCCCGCGGGCGACGACTTCCGCCTCGCCGCGCTGCGCCAGGCGGTGGCGATCCTCGGCGACGGCGCCCCCGCGCGCGCGCGCCGCGTGCTCGAGCTGCTCTCGGATCCCTCGACCGAGCCGATCCCCGCCGCGCACGTGAAGGGCGCGACCGGCGCGCACGACGCCGCGCCCGCCGCCACCACCCCCCGCTCGCCCCGCTGACCCCACGGAGCCGCCGTGTACATCGACCCCCACGTGCACATGGTCAGCCGCACCACGGACGACTACGTCCGCATGGCGCGCGCGGGCTGCGTCGCCATCACCGAGCCCGCCTTCTGGGCCGGCTACGACCGCTCGAGCCCGCAGGGCTTCTTCGACTACTTCCGCCAGCTCACAGACTTCGAGCCGCGCCGCGCCGCGCAGTACGGCATCCGCCACCACACCTGGCTCTGCATCAACCCCAAGGAGGCCGAGGACCCGGTCTTCGCGCGCGAGGTGATCGGGCTCATCCCGAAGTTCCTCGAGTGCCGGACGGTGCTGGGCATCGGCGAGATCGGCCTCAACAAGAACAGCCGCAACGAGCTGGAGATCCTGCGCGCGCACCTGCAGCTCGCCAGCGACCACGGGCTGCTCGTGCTCGTGCACACGCCGCACCTCGAGGACAAGCTCAAGGGGACGCGCCTCATCATGGACGCGATCCGCGACTTCCCGAAGCTCGATCCCGGCCGCGTGCTCATCGACCACGTCGAGGAGCACACCGCGCCGCTGGTCCTGGACCGCGGCTTCTGGTGCGGGATGACGCTCTACCCCGACACCAAGTGCACGCCGCAGCGCGCGGTGGACATCGTCGAGACCTGGGGCGCCGAGCGCATCTGGATGAACAGCGCCGGCGACTGGGGACACAGCGATCCGATCGCCGTCGCGAAGGCGCAGATGGAGATGCGCCGCCGCGGGCATCTGGAGTCGCTCGTGCAGCAGGTGACCTTCGGCAACCCGCTGAAGTTCCTCTCGCAGAGCGGGCGCTTCAGCGCCGAGCCGCTGCGCCCGACCGCGCCGGACATCGTGCGATGAGCGGCGCCGCGCACGGACACGAGGGCGAGCAGCCGCGGCGCTGGCTCGTGCTGCTGGCGATGACCGGCAGCCTCTCGATGATCTTCGTCGACATGACGGTGGTCGGCATCGCGCTGCCCTCGATCGGCGGCGCGCTGCACATGACCGAGGCGCAGCAGACCTGGATCGTCACCAGCTACCTGCTCGCGCTCGCCTCCGCGGTCGCGCTGGGCGGACGCCTCGGCGACCTGCTGGGCAAGGTGCCCGCCTTCATCGCCGGCGTCGCGGGCTTCGCGGGCGCGAGCCTGCTCTGCGGCTTCGCGCAGGACGGGACGACGCTGCTCGCCGGGCGCGTGCTGCAGGGGCTCTCCGCGTGCCTCATGCAGCCGGCGTCGATGGCGCTGGTCGTGGGCGCCTTCGCCCCCGGCGAGCGCGGCAAGGCGATGGCGATGTACGTGGGAATCCCCCTGCTTTTCATGGCGGTGGGCCCCGTGCTGGGCGGGCTCGTCGTGGAGTGGGTCGGCTGGCGCTGGATCTTCTGGATCAACCTCCCGATCGCCGCGGTGGCGATGGTGCTCACGCAGGTCGCGCGCCCGCGCGACGCGCGCAGCCACGACCGCGCGATCGACTGGCCCGGCGGCGTGCTCCTGGTGACGGGACTGCCGCTCTTCGTCTACGGACTTCAGGAGACGGGCACGGTGCGCGCCGACGGCGAGGTCTCCTTCGGCGAGTCGCGCACGCTCGCGGCGCTCCTCGTCGGCGCGGCGCTGCTGGGCTTCTTCATCCGCCGGCAGTGGACGATCGAGCGCCCGCTGCTGCGCCTGCGCCTCTTCTCCGACCGCGCGATCTTCGCGGCGGCCTTCATCATCGGCTGCATGCAGTTCGCGATGACCGGCCTCGTCATCGCCGGCAGCGTCTATGCGCAGGAGGTGCTCGGCTACGAGCCCGCGCGCGCGGGCGCCTCGCTGCTGCCGATGCTCGCGCCGGTCATCCTGGTCGTGCATGTCGCGGGCCGCTGGTACGACCGCGCCGGCGTGCGCGCGCCCGTCTCCTGGGGCACCGCGCTCTGCACCGTCGGGCTGCTGGTGCAGGCGCTGGGCGTCTGGCAGCAGCAGTACCCGACGATGGCCGTGGGCATGGCGATCCTGGGCACGGGCATCGCCTTCACGATGAGCCCGACGAACACCGACGCGCTCAGCCGCGTGCCGCACGCGGACCGCGGGCAGGTCTCGGGGCTCGTGCAGACGCTGCGCCAGGTGGGCGGAAGCGTGGGCGTCGCGCTCATCGCCGCGAGCGTCGCCGTCGCGCAGCACCAGCTCGAGCGCTCGGAGGCGTCGATCGCGCACTCGGACCTCGTCGCGGTGCGCGAGGCGCTGCGCTCCAAGGACGCGCAGGCGCACGAGCGCGCGCTGCAGCACCCGCAGCTCGCGCAGATGCGGTCGATCGTCGCGGGCTCCTTCGCGGTGGGCTACGTCGTCGCGGCGCTGGGGACGGCGGCGGCCTTCGTGGTCGCGCGGCGCATGCTGCCGCGCGGACACGCGCACGGCCACGCGCCGGGGACGCACCACCGTCCGCCGGTCACGCCGGACGTCGGGTGAGGCGCGCGATCGCGGCGGCGCCCGCGAGCGCGCCGAGCGCGCCCGCGACGGGCATCCCGAAGAGGTAGGGGGCGCTGCGCTGCGAGTTCCTCTCCGCCTGCGTCAGCAGCTCCGCGGAGAGCACGCCGCTGGTGCGCGGCTGCGGCGGCTCGGTCCGCGACTCCTGCGCGCGCCAGGCGGCGATCCCGCTCGCGGTGCCGCCCAGCAGCATCACCGCGACCAGCATGACCGTCGCCAGCCGTCCGCCGACGAGCTGCGCGACCACGCCCCCCGCGAGCGCCGCGAAGGCGCCCAGCGCGGTCGAGACCATCTCGAAGGTGCCGGTGCTGCGGAAGGTGCCGGGCTCGAAGATCCCGTCCGCGCCCAGCGTCAGCATCGTGCCCGCGGTGGCGAGCACCACCAGCAGCGCGCTCACCACCCAGCCCGCGACGCCGCCGAGCACGACGCGCACCACCGATGGACGCCGCGGCTCCAACGCTCAGCGCCCGCCCTTGACGGTGCCGACGGCGGGATTGGTGTCCTCGGCGACATGCATCTCGAAGGGGTGCGCGGGCAGCTTGCTGGCGTTGTCGACCAGCGTCGCGTTCTCGGGGTTGTCCTGCCAGGCGTAGCGCACGGAGACGGGGACGGGCACCTTCGCGCTGCGCACCTTGATCGACTCGTTGGTGAGCACCGTCGCGTCGGCCCACGAGAAGACGCCGTCGGCGCCCGCGATCGCGAAGCCGGTGACGGGCTTGCCGCCGCGGCCGCCCACCGAGCCGCCCTCGACGTCGAAGTCGATGACGATGCCGTCGCCGTCGCGTCGGGCGCTGCGCGCGCGCGGGCCGCGCCAGGGCGTGCCCGCCTTGCCGTAGGTGGTCGCGGCGGCCCAGCGGCCCAGGCGCTCGCCCACGGTGCGCTTGTCGCGCGGGTGGATGTCGCCGGCGTTGCCGACATCGATCGTCGTGATCACGCCCGCGTTGGGGACGAGCTGCTCGACCGCGAGCTGCGAGGCGCGCAGCGTCGGCCAGACGCCCGCGCAGGGCTTTTCCGCCTCGAAGTTGCGGAACGCCGCCAGGCTCACCACGCCGAAGGGCATGTCGGGCTGGTCGAAGGCCGCGCGCCAGCTCCGCACCACCTGCGGCAGCAGCGTGCGGTACGCGGCGGCCTCGGCCGCGTTGTTCGCGTTGGACTCGCCCTGGTACCAGATCGCGCCCTTGATCGGGAAGCCCGCGAAGGGGGCGATCATGCCGTGGAACATCGCGGCGAGGTCGCCGCTGCCCGTTCCCGGCGGCTGGTCGCGCACCGGTCGCACCGGCGGCGCGACGATCCCCGCGGCGGTGCGGCCCATGCGCGCGCTCCACGAGCCCGCGAGCGGGATCGACGCGTTCGACATCGCCGGGCAGACGAGCTTCATCGTCTCGGGCGCGCCCATGAAGCCGCCCTCGCCGTGCAGGTCGAGCGCCTCGACCGCCAGCAGCATCGGGCCTCCCTTCACCATCGAGGCCGGGATGCGGTAGCGGCGCGGCGTCGTCCAGTCGGAGAGCGTGTTCGCGATCGCGCGCCCGTCGACGAAGGCGACATCCGCGTCGTCAATGGGGCCGAGCTCCAGGAAGCACTCCTTGCCCGCCCACTCCGCGGGGACATCGATGCTGCGGCGGTACCAGACGACGCCGTCGAAGTCCGCGAGCGCGGGATCCTTCGACCACGCGCCGGGCAGCTCGACGCTGCGCCACTGCTCGGGCTCGCGGTCCTGGCCTTCGTACCACTTCGCCTTCGCGCCGGGATCCTCGGCGTTCACCGCGCTCCACCAGGCGGTGCCCGCGCGCTGGAACTCCTGCCGGCGCGCCTCGTAGGCGGCCTTGCGGTCGGCCGCGGAGGTGGATTCCCACGCCTCGGCCTCCGCGCGGCGCGCGAGCACGCGGTCGGCGAAGTCGGGATCGCCCGAGAGCGTCGCGAGGTCCACCCACGGCTCCGCGCGCGTGCCGCCCCAGTTGATCGAGAGGATGCCCACCGGCGCGCCCGAGAGCAGGCGCACCTGCTTCGCGAACCAGTACGCCACCGCGCTCAGGTTCGGCGCGGTCGTCGGCGAGCAGACCTCCCAGCGCGCGTCGATCGTCGTCGCGGGCTTGAAGGCGGTGACATGCGGCGCCTTGATGAAGCGGATGGCGGGGTCGGTGGCGGCCTCGGCGCCCTCGGCCCCCTGCGCGCCCGTCGCGCCCAGCGGCCACTCCATGTTGCTCTGCCCGCCCGCGAGCCAGACATCGCCGACCAGGATGTCCTCGACGCGCACCGTGTTGGCGCCGCGCACCTCCATCGAGAGCGGCGTGGTCGTCGCCGGCAGCGGATCCATCGTCACTGAGAAGTGGCCATCCGGCAACGCGTAGGTGCGGCCGGTTCGCAGCGTCGCACCCGCGCCGTCCAGGATCGCCACCTCGACGGACTCGTTGGGCTGCGCCATCCCGAAGATGCGCACGGGACGCTCGCGCTGCAGCACCATGTGGTCGGTGAAGACCGCCGGGAGGGTGATGTCCGCCCAGGCGGGGAGGGCGACGGACAGGGTGGCGACGATGGCTGCGGTGGCGGCGCGCATAAACGGATGATCCCCGCATCCGAGCGCCGATGCAATATCGACGCCTCCGAGCATCCCCATGGCTGTCCCACGCATCGGAATCACCGCCGACCTCGTCGAGGAGATCCCCGGCAAGCCGCGCCACCAGGTGGGGCGCGCCTACGTCGACGCCGTCGTGCGCGCCGGCGGCATTCCGCTGATCCTGCCCGCGAGCGCGGCGCTGCGCGGGGCGCTGCTGGACTGCGTGGACGGCGTGCTCATCACCGGTGGAGACGACATCGACCCGCGCGCCTTCGGCATCCCGCTGCACCCCAAGGCGAGCCCGATGCATCCGGACCGCCAGGAGGCGGAGTTCGCGCTCCTGCGTGCGCTGGACGAGCGGCCGAAGCTTCCGGTGCTGGGCATCTGCCTGGGCATGCAGCTCATGGGCGTGCATCGCCGCTGCCCGCTGATCCAGCACCTGGGCGACACGCTCCCCGAAGCCGACCGCCACCGCGCCGACCGCCGCCACCGCGTGGAGAGCGCCCTGGGCAGTGGCGAGGTGGCCAGCTCGCACCACCAGGCGCTTGCCGACGCCCCCGACTTCGAGGTGATCGGCCGCTCCGACGACGGCCTCATCGAGGCCATCCGGGACGCGTCCCGGCCCTTTTACGTCGGGGTGCAGTGGCACCCCGAGCGCACACAGGACCCCACCATGGGCGACGGAATCATCCGGCGTTTCGTGGAAGCAGCAGCACAGAGGTAGCCTTTCAGCCGGGTGCGGGCGCGATCGCCCGGCCCCGCGACCCCGCCCCCGCACCGCACGACCGACCACCAACAGGAGCCCGACCATGCTCATCGCCACGCTCGTCACCCTCGCGCTCGCCGACACCCTCGTCGCGGGCAAGCCCGCCCCGGCCCTCAGCGCCGAGAAGTTCCTCAAGGGCAGCCCCGTGACCTCCTTCGAGAAGGGCAAGGTCTACGTCGTGGAGTTCTGGGCGACCTGGTGCCCGCCCTGCCGCGCGAGCGTCCCGCACCTGACCGAGCTGCAGAAGTCGCACCCCGAGGTGACCGTCATCGGCGTCGCCGGCTTCGAGCGCAAGAAGACCGCCGAGGAGGCGGAGAAGACCGTCCGCGACTTCGTCGCCTCGCAGGGCGACGGCATGGCCTACACGGTCGCCTTCGACGCCGACGGCTCGATGGGCAAGGACTGGATGACCGCCGCGCGCAAGAACGGCATTCCCTGCGCCTTCGTCGTCGACGGCAGCGGCACGGTGACCTACATCGGCAGCCCCGACGAGAACCTGAACAAGGCCGTCGACGCCGCCTCCAAGGGCAAGGGCTCGACGGACGGCAAGTCGAAGGAGAAGTCCAAGGAGAAGTCCTCCAAGGACTCGAAGGACAGCAAGGACGGCAAGGACGGCAAGTCCAAGTCGACGAGCGGCTCTTCGAGCAGCGGCTCCTCGAGCAGCTCGGGCAGCTCCAGCGGTTCCTCGAGCGGCTCCTCCAGCAGCTCCTCGAGCTCGCACAGCAGCTCGGGCTCCGGCCAGCCGCACTGATCGTGGCGGCAGATCCCGCACTTCCTGCGTACTGCACGAACGTCGTCGCAGGCCGCACGCTGGCGCAGACGCGCGAGCGGGTGGCCAGCGTCTTCGGTGCCGTGCGCGAGCGCATCGCCCCCGGCGGGGTCCTGCCGCTGGGGCTGTGGCTCAGCGCGCGCGCGGCGGCGCAGCTCGCGGAGACCCCGGGCGGCGCGCGCTCGCTGCGCGATGAGCTCGCGGCGCGCGGCCTGGCGGTGCGGACGCTGAACGCCTTCCCCTACCACGACTTCCACGGCGCGAGCGTGAAGCGCGGCGTCTACTCGCCCAACTGGGCGGACACGCGGCGGCTTCTCTACACGACGACGCTCGCGGAGCTGCTCCCCGAGCTGCTGCCCGCGGGCGCGCGCGACGCCTCGATCTCCACGCTGCCGCTGGGCTGGCGGCCGGAGTTCGCGCTGGCGGGCGGCGGCGCGTCCCTGGGGCTCGCGAGCTCGATGCTCGCGCAGCTCGTGCAGCACCTGGCGCGCGTCGAGGAGCGCACCGGCGTGCGCGTGCACGTGGACCTGGAGCCCGAGCCCGGCTGCACGCTCGACCGCGCGGAGGACGCCGCGGCCTTCCTGACGCATGCGCTCCCGCGGCGCGCGGGCGCGCCCGATCCGCGCCGCTACATCGGCATCTGCCACGACGTCTGCCACAGCGCCGTGATGTTCGAGGAGCAGTCGCACGCGCTGCGCATCTACCGCGACGCGGGCGTGCGGGTGGGCAAGGTGCAGGTCTCGAGCGCGCCGGTCGCCGACGGATCGCCGGAGTCGATCGCGGTGCTCGCCGCCTTCGCGGAGCCGCGCTACCTGCACCAGACGAGCGTGCGCGGTGCGGATTCGCGCTTCTTCGAGGACCTCCCCGACGCGCTCGCGCAGCACCCCGCGGGCGAGTGGCGCACGCACTTCCATGTGCCCGTCTTCGCGCCGCGCCTGGGCGCGCTGGGCACGACGCGCGGCGCGATCGAGGAGTGCATCGCGGAGATCGCGCGCTGGCCCGCGGCGGAACGCCCCGCCTTCGAGGTCGAGACCTACGCGTGGGACGTGCTGCCGGAGGGGGTCGAGGCGGGCGAGGCCGTGGCCACGCCCGGTGCGTCCGGCGACGCGCGGCTCGCCGCCGGCATCGCGCAGGAGCTGCGCTGGGTGCGCGAGCGCCTCGCGGCCGCGCACATCGCCGCCTTCCCGGAGGCCGCATGATCCGCACGACCGCCCTGGGCGCGTGGGTCGAGCTGATGCGCCTCTCCAACGCGCCGACGGTCGCGTCCAACGTGCTCGCGGGGCTCGCGGTGGGCATGCTCTCGCGCCCCGCGTGGGCGGGCGTCCCCTGGTCGACGGCGAGCCTGCTCATCGCGGGCGCGCTGCTCATCTACGCCGCGGGCATGGTCCTCAACGACGCCTTCGACGCGCGCATCGACGCGCGCGAGCGCCCCGGACGGCCGATCCCCTCGGGCCGGGTGAGCGTGCAGCGCGCGCGCTTCGTCGGGCTGGCGATGCTCGGCGCGGGCATGGGCGCGCTCTTCGCCGCCGGCATCCCCACGGTCGAGGAGGGCGCGCTGCGCGGCTTCAGCTCGCGCGGCACGATCCCCTGGGCGCTGCTGCTGGGCGCGAGCGTGCTCGCCTACGACGCGCTGCACCTGCGCACGCGCGCGGCGGTGCCGCTGGTGGCGGTCTGCCGCGCGTGCGTCGTTGTGGTCGCGGCCTTCGCGGTCGTGCCCGATCCCAACTGGGCGATCCTGCGCTGGACCGCGGGCGGCGTGCTGGTCTTCGTGCTCGCGCTCACCATCGCGGCGCGCGACGAGGTGCGCGGACTCGGCACGGCCGCGTGGCGGCTGGCGGCGATCCTGCCGCTGCTGGCGCTCGCGCCGCTGGGCAACTGGGTCGTCGAGGGCGTGACGCCCGACAGCCCCGAGCTCTGGTTCGGCGTCGCGGGCACGCTGCTGGTGGCGATGGCTGGCGCCGCCGCGGGCACGCGCGCGGCGCGCGCGGGCGCGGTCGGCGTCCCCCGCGCGGTCGGCGCGTGGATCGGCGCGATCCCCGCCATCGACGCTGCCACCTGCTACCTGCTGGGGCGCCCCGCGCTCGGCACCGCCTGCATCGGCCTCTGGGCGCTGGCGGCGCTGCTGCGGCCGCGGATTGCGGCGAGCTAGCCCGGATCCCGCACCAGACCGTCCCCGGTTTCCGTATCGCCTTCCTGCCGGGTCCGTTCGACCGGGTCGCACCCGCACCGCACCCCTCGCAGGAGCACGCGCCATGCAGCTCGGGACCGCCGCGTTCTTCGGATCCGTCCTTGTCGCCACGAGTCTCGCGGCGGTCGCCCCGCCCACGACGGCACCGGCGCCGCGCGGCGCCCCCGGTGGCCCGGCGAGCCAGCCGCGCGCGGCGATCACGAGCACCGATCCCCGCGAGCACTGGCTCTCGATCGTCTTCGAATTCCTCCCCGACCTGGGGCGGCCCACGCAGGCGTCGCCGCCGGGGTCGCTGCTGGTGCCCCGGAAGCTGAGCTCCGAGGCGCCGCTGCGCCGCGCGAGCAACTGCTCGATCTGGATGATCTGGCTGCCGGTCTCGGTTCCATCGCAATGGAGCGAGGTCGACGCGCGCGGCACGCGCTTCTCCTGGGTGCGACGCGGCCGCAACGGCGAGATCGACGCGATCCCGATGGAGCTCGCGGCCACGCCGCCGGCCTCGGGCGATCGCCGCTGGTACTGGGGCGCGCAGCCCACGCCGCCCGATCGCCTCTCGCAGTGGCGCCTGCTCCAGGCCGGCCCCTACTGCGATTGCTGCGCTCCCGGCTGCCACGACGCTGACAATCCCGAGGCCGAGCACCGCGGCGTGGGGCTGGAACTGCATGTGCGCAGCGCGCAGCCCGTGGTGAACTGGGACCTCGCGGCCGCGCTTCCCTGGCAGCCGGTGACCACCGAACTGCAGCCCTTCCTGGAACCCGCGCCCTACATCGAGACCGGCTCGCCGGCGGTGCAGGCGTTCGTGCGCCACTGGGTGGGCGATGCGCCCCGCACGCAGTCGCCCTGGCGCGTGGCGCTCGCGCTCGCGCGCGGTGCGGCCGCGCGCGCGGACAACTCGCCGACGGGCGATCCGATCGCGGCCACGCGCGGCCTCGTCGTCGCGGGCGCCGCGAACTTCGCCTCCACGGGCAAGGGCAATGTCAACGACGCGCACTGCCTCGCCGTCGCGGCGATGCGCGCCGCGGGCATCCCCGCGCGCGTGGTGATCGGATTCGAGGTCGTCGCGCAGCCCGGCGGATTCGCCTCCACCGCGGTCCTCGACTGCTGGGGCGAGTTCTGGATCGGCGACGCGGGCTGGATCCCCTTCGACTGCGACGAGATGCAGTCGGACGCACGCGGCAATCCGTCCGCGGGGGCGAAGATCGACGGTTTCGGCGCGCCCAGCGGGCACAACCGGCGGATCGCCTGGAGCTGGTACTTCGATGCGCCCTTCCCCAGCGCGGTCGCGCGCCGCTTCCCGGCCGGCATCGCCGCCGGTCCGGGGCTCGGGACCGCCGAGGAGATCGAGGAGCTCGTGGGTCAGGTGGCACGCACCCCCGAGGAGCGCGCGAAGATCCTCTCGCTGCACGGGGAGCGCGTGTCGCTGCTGACCTCCATCGGCGCCCTGGGCGCCACCGCGCGGAGCCGGGCGGACCTGCCCGCCCGCTGGCCGGATGCCCCCGCCAGCCGCTAGCATCCCCGCTCCCCCATGCCGGTCCTCGCCTCCTCCGACCTCGTCAGCTACATCCCCATCGCGCTCGCGGTGGGCATGAGCATCGTCTTCGCGGCGGTCAACATCGGGGCGAGCTGGGCGCTGGGCCCGCGCCGCGAGGGCAGCGTGAAGGGCTCCGTCTACGAGTCGGGCATGGATGCCATCGGCACCGCCCGCAAGCGCTTCAACGTGCGCTTCTTCGTCGTCGCGATGACCTTCCTGCTCTTCGACGTCGAGGTGATCTTCCTCTACCCGTGGGCGGTCGCGTACACGCAGCTCGAGCCGCAGTCGCAGGCCGCGGGCCTCTTCCTGGCGCGCATCCTGTTCTTCATCGCCACGAGCATCCTGGCGTACATCTACGCTTGGCGCAAGGGCGTCTTCCGCTGGGACTGACGGTCGGGCGCGCCGCGCGCGCCGGCTCCGCCGCGCTCACCGCGGCTCCGTGAAGTGCGTCTCGCCGCGCTGGGGGCTCATCGGCCACGCGTCGCTGCGCACGCCGTTGATCGTCGTGCCGTTCTGGATGCCGGTGCGCACGAAGTCGAGGAACTCGCACGGGAAGGGAAGCTCGGGCTTCGTGAGCGCGTCGAGCTCGGCGTGCTCCGCGTGGTCCATGCGCAGCGCGGCCGCGCCGAGGTTGTCCTCGAGCTGCGCCATCGTGCGCGCGCCGATGATCGTGCTCGCCACGCCGGGGCGGTCCATCGTCCAGCGCAGCGCGAGCTGCGCGACGCTGCAGCCCTTGCGCGCGGCCATCGCGTGCATCGCGTCCAGCAGCGCGTAGGTGCGCTCGTGCAGGAACTTGCTGTCCGAGCGCACGCGCGTCGTGCCGTCGTCCTTGGGCGGGTTCGCGCGGCTGAACTTGCCGCTGAGGACGCCGCCGCGCAGCGGGCTCCAGGGGGTGACGCCCATGCCTTCGTGGAGCGCCATCGGAATGAGCTCGCCCTCGACGGTGCGCTGCAGCAGGCTGTACTCGATCTGCAGCGCGACGAAGGGCGATCCGCCGCGCATGCGCGCGATCGACTGCGCCAGCGCGCAGACCCAGGCGGGATGGTCGCTCAGGCCCAGATAGCGCACCTTGCCCGCGCGCACCAGGTCGTCCATGCCGCGCACCAGCTCCTCGATGGGCGTGTGGCGGTCCCAGAAGTGGCACCAGAGCAGGTCGATCGCGTCGGTCTGCAGGCGCCGCAGCGAGGCGTCGACCGCCTGGAACATCGCCTTGATGCCGCTGCCGCCGCCGTTGGGGTCGCCCGGCCACATGTTGCCGCCGAACTTGGTCGCGATCACGGCGCGGTCGCGCTGCCCACGGCCGGGCCCGGTGCGGAAGTAGTCGCCCAGGATCCGCTCGCTGTGCCCCTTGGTGTAGATGTTGGCGGTGTCGATGAAGTTGCCGCCCCACTCCAGGTAGCGCGTGAGCATCGCCTCGCTCGCGGCGGGGTCGGTGCCGAAGCCCCACTCCGTGCCGAAGGTCATCGCGCCCAGGCAGATCGGATGCACGCGGAGCCCGCTGCGGCCAAGGGTGACATACTCGTGCGTGTGCGTGGGTGCGGTGGCGCTCATGAGGGGCACGATAGGCCGTGCGCGGCGGCGGACGCGTGGTCGACGCGCCCGGCGCGCGCCCGACGTGCGCCCGACGTGCGACCGGCGCGCGCCCGACCCGTCGCCGCGGCGCGGCATCGCGGCGTGCGTGCGCCTATGCTCCCGCCCCGTGCCAAGCGTTCCGACCCTGACTTTTCTCGGTGCCGCGGGGGAAGTCACGGGGAGCGCGACGCTCGTGGAGTGCGGGAACGCCCGTGTGCTCGTCGATTTCGGCCTGTTTCAGGGGGCGATCTCGCAGGAGCGGCGCAACCTGCTCGCGCCGGACATCGACTTCGAGAAGCTCGACGCGGTCGTCTGCACGCACGCGCACATCGACCACTGCGGCCGCCTGGGCATGCTTCCGGGGCTTGGCTACGACCGGTTCGTCTTCTGCCACGAGGCGACGGCGATGCTTCTGCCGCGCGTGCTCGCGAGCTCGGCCAACCTGCAGCAGACGCGCCTGACCGAGTACCGCATGGGCACCGCGCCCGAGGCGGTGGTCATCGATCCGCCGCCCGATCCGGCGCGCGCGCGCCTGCAGGAGCGCACCGAGGATCCGCCCGTGCTCTATTCGCGCGGCGAGGCGGAGCATCTCTGCCGCGGCATCGTGGGCCTCCCCTACCTGGCCTGGCGCGAGATCGCGCCGGGGGTTCGGCTGCGGCTGCACGACGCGGGGCATGTCATCGGCAGCGCGAGCGCGGAGCTGGAGCTGCAGCACGGCGCCAGCCGCGTGCGCGTGGTGCTTTCGGGCGATGTCGGCCCCGTCGGCGAGACCTACCTCGCGACGCGCCCGAACGCGCCCGAGGCGGATGTGGTGGTCATGGAGTCCACGACCGGCGCGCGCCCCGACGACGCGCCCGTCACGGACACGCTCGAGGCGCTCGCCGAGATCGCGCGCGATGCCCGTGAAAATGGGCGTGTGGCGCTGCTGCCGACCTTCAGCGTGGGGCGCGCGCAGGTGCTCGTGCACCATCTGGCGCGCCTCTCGCGGCAGGGACGGCTGGGCGTTCCCGTCTACCTGGACAGCCCGATGGCGATCCGCGCGGGCGAGATCTGCTGCGCGCACCCGCAGCTTCTCTCCGAGGACGCGCGGCGCTTCCTGGGCGAAGGGCGCTCGCCGCTGAACTTCGAGGAGCTGCAGTTCATCTGGTCGCGCAAGCAGTCGCTGAAGCTGCTCGCGCGCGAGGGCGCGGCGATCGTGCTCGCCGGCAGCGGCTTCTGCGACGCGGGTCCGGTGCTGCACCACCTGCAGAAGCACCTGCCGCACGAGCACGGGCACCTGGTCTTCACGGGCTACGTGCTGCCGGGCTCGCTGGCCGAGGCGCTTGCCGAGGGGACGGCGCGCCGCGTGCGCATCAACGGCAAGGAGATGCATGCGCGCGCGCGCGTGACGCGGCTGCACGGACTCAGCGGTCACGCGGATCCACAGCAGATGACGCGTTGGCTGGTGGCCGAGGGGCACGCGCCCGGGCTCGTGCTGCTCAACCACGGCGACGATGGAGCGCGGCAGGCGCTCGCGGCGCGGCTCGCGCGCGCGGTGAGCAGCCGGATCGAGCTGCCCGGGTACGGCACGAGCGTGCAGGTCGGGTGACGACGCGCACGATTACGGCGGATCGGGACTAAAGGGGATGCGATCGACGCAGATCGCGACAGATCAAAGCAGTTCGTCACGGGAACCAGAACACGAGGGGGCGGAGTGCAGGATTATTGGCCTGTGGATGCACTGTCGTGATGTTGTCGCGATCGCGTGCATCGTGAGGTGTGCGTGCGCGCGCGTCGTAGCATCGCGCGGATACGCAGGTGCACGCAGCGTGCGCATGTTCCACGTGGAACATCAGGAGGCATGACGATGGCAACTTCCGACGATCGTGGACGCACGCCCCCTTCGCGACTGGGTCGCGGCCTGGGCGCGCTCATTCCGGTGCCTGTGGCGCGCCCCGCGGCTGCGCCGGCTGCGACGCCGCCGACCGCGCCGACGGCGGGTTCCGGTTCCGGCCGTGGGACCGATCAGGCCATCGCGAACGCCGCACCTGTCGCCGTCGAGACCAAGCCTAAGGCGGTTTCGCCGGCGCCGGCGCCTGCCGTGGCGGCCGCGGTTGCGGCTCCGGTCGAACTCGCCTCCGGCGGCGAGCGCGTGCAATTCCTCCCCATTCAGGCGCTCCGGCCGGGCAAGTACCAGCCACGCGGCTCGATGGATCCGCAGGCCCTGGACGCCCTGGCGCGCAGCATCGAGACGTCGGGGCTGATGCAGCCGGTGGTCGTCCGCCGGGTCCCGGGATCGACCGGCGAGTACGAGCTCATCGCGGGCGAGCGCCGCTGGCGCGCCATGCAGCGCTTGCAGCGCACCGAGGTCCCAGCGATCGTCCGGGAGGCCTCCGACCAGGATGCCGCCGAGCTCAGCCTCATCGAAAACCTGCAGCGCGAGGACCTGAACCCCATGGACCGGGCGGGAGCCCTCCGGCGCCTGGCGGACGAGTTTGGGCTCACGCACCAGCAGCTTGCCGAGCGGGTCGGGATCGACCGCGCCTCGGTGACGAACCTGCTGCGCCTGAACGAACTGGACTCCCATTCGGCGACGCTGGTTCGCGGCGGCACGCTGGGATTGGGCCACGCGAAGGTGCTGCTGGGTGTCGCGGATCTCGCCGCGCGTCGCCAGCTTGCCGACCAGGTGGTCGCGCACGAGTGGTCCGTCCGGCAGCTCGAGTCGGCGGCGAGTGAGCATCGGAAGGTTCCACGTGGAACATCGCGCGGCAAGGATCGCGAAGCCCGGAGCTCGGCGCACCTGACGAACCTCCAGCGTGCGCTCGAGGCGCACCTCGGCACGCGCGTGCAACTGCGGCTTGGTCGCAGCAAGGGCTCGGGCGAGCTGCGCATCCAGTTCTTCACGCTCGATGAGTTTGATGGGCTCATGCAGCGCATCGGATTCGAGGGCACGGATCGGTTGACGGTGTAAGCAGGGGGCAAGTCCTGAACGCCCGATAACCGTGATCCAGGCGGGATCGGTCCCGCCCGCATCCGCTCGCACCGCAGTTTCAATTCACCCCGGATCCGTCGCGAATCGCCCGCGTCCGAAGGCGCGAACTGGGATCATCCCCGGTTCGCGGCGGGCGCCGATGCGCCTCGCCGCCGGATGGACGGCCCGTCCGTGGCCGACCCGTCCCCCTGGCACACCCCACGATCGACCGAGAGACAAAGGAGACACACCGCATGTTCTGCTGCTGCAATTCGCCCCGCGCCGCCTCGATCCTCCTCTGCGCCAGCGCGCTGACCATCGGCGGCGTGCTCATGGCCCGCACCGGCAACGCGCAGGAGACCGCGCGTCCGGCGGCCGAGGCCGCGCAGGCGACCCCCGCCGCGAAGCCCGCCGCTCCCGCCGCCAAGCCCGCGGACGCCGCGCCCGCCGGCAAGATCACCGCGACGATCGACGACGTCCACTCGATGGCCCTCTTCCGCGTGCAGCACATGGGCGCGGGCGCCTTCTGGGGCCGCTTCAACGACGTGAGCGGCACCTTCACCTTCACGCCCGGCAGCACCGACGGCATGCTCTTCGACGTGACGATCAAGGCCGACTCGGTCGACAGCGGCAACAACAACCTCAACACGCACCTGCGCAGCCCCGACTTCTTCGCCGCGAAGGACTTCCCGACGCTCACCTTCAAGAGCACCGGCGCCAAGAAGACCGGCGAGAACACCTTCGACCTCATGGGCGACCTGACGATCCGCGGCGTGACCAAGCCGGTCACCGCGAAGCTCGAGTACGTCGGCATGGCGAACATGGGCATGGGCGTGCGCGCCGGCTTCGAGGCGACCTTCACCATCAAGCGCAGCGAGTTCGGCGTGAAGTACGGCGTCGACAAGGGCGCGGTGGGCGACGATGTCCGCGTCATCGTCGGCCTCGAGGGCACCGTCGGCGACGGCAAGTGACGCACCGTGGAGCTTGACCTCCTGCTGCGCGCGGTGCTCGGGCCCGCGGCCGCCTCGGCGGCCGCGCTCGTGGCGCTTCGCCTGCTGGCCGCATGGCTGGCGGCACCGCGCGCAGCGGGGGACTCCACGCACTCCACGCATCCGGCGCGCCGCGCACGCATCGCGCGCGCGCTCGCCTCGCCGCTCTGGCTGGCGCCGCTGCTGGCGGTCCCGCCGATCGCGGCCTTCATCCATCAGGAAGGGGAGTTCACCTGGCCGCCGCTGCTGGCGTTCGGGTGGCTGCCCGTTGCGATCGCGCTGGCCGGCGTGCTTGCGCCCGCGCTGCTCTTCCCCGACGCCGCGCGCCGCGGCGCGTCCGCGCGTGCCGACGCCGACCCGCCCGCGGTCGCGCACGCGCCCCAGGGCGGCGACACCCCCGCGTGGGGCCTCGCCACCGGCGGATGCGCGCTGCTCGCGATCGTCTCGATGGTCGTGCTTCCCGCGCCGGGCCACGCCGATGGCGTCTCCCGGCTCGTCGCGGCGGCCATCGCCGCCGTCGCCGCGTGCGGCGCCGCATGCGTCGCGCGCCGCCCCGGCATCGCCGGATTCGTCGCACCCTGGGGCTGCGCCGCCGCGCTCAGCGCGATGGCGCTCCTGGGCGGGTTCATCAAGCTCGCCGTGATCCTCGGCGCGCTCAGCGCGACGAGCGCGGGCTTCGCGGTCCTCGCGCGCTGGCTGCGCCTGGCGCCCGGCGCCGCGGGCGCGGCCGCCTTCGCGTGCATCCTCGCGGCGTGCGCCTTCCTGGGCATGGGCTACGACGAGCGGCACATGCCCGTCTGGAGCTGGGCGATCGTCGCGCTTGCGCCCGCCGCGGGAAGCCTCGCCGCGCTGCCGGCGATCGCGCGTCGTCCGCGGCTGGAGTGGATGGTCCGCGCCGGCGCGCCCATCGCGGTCGCCGCGCTCGGCGTCGCGTGCGGCGCGCTGCTTGCGCCCGCGCCCGCGCAGGAGGAGCAGGAGGTCCCCGACGCGTACCGCTCGCTCGGCGCCCGCAGCGTCGCGCCGGCGCATCTAGGATGAGCCCGATGCTCGCGTGGATCCCCTTCGTGCAGCCCGCTCCCGGCGTCGCCCATCTGTGGTGGCTGCTGGTCGTGCCGCTCTCGATCCTGCTGAGCATGATCTGGCGCGCGATCCGCACCGCGAACCTCGCCGACTACTGGCCGAGCGTCGCGCGCATGTCCGCGCAGATCGTCCTGGGCATGGTCGCGCTCTTCGCGGTGCTGGCCGTCCTCATCCGCGTCGCGCTGCCGCACCTGCCGGCGGAGTGACGCGCCGGCGCGGCCGCAGCGCCCACGCCAGCTCGACCACGACGAACCAGCCGATCGCCAGCGCGACCGCGTTCGCGGCGAAGGCGCCCGCATGCCATCGCACCGTCGCGTGGGGATCGCCGTTGAAGATGCGCGTGAGCGCGTCGCGCGGCGCGAAGCCGCTGTCCTCGTTCGAGGCCAGCGGCGGGAAGTACTCGGTGAGCTGGACCGCGGTCCACTGCGCCGTCACGACGGGCAGCGGCCACCCGGCGGCGACCGCGCCGAAGCGCACCGTGCGTTCGTCCGCGGGCACGGGCGGCTCCGCCCAGGCAGGCAGCTCGCCATCGGAGGCGCGGTCGTTCACCAGGCGCGCGACGCTCTCGAGGTTGATCCATCGCACGACCGCGTCGCGGCGTCCGAGGCCAGTCCAGACCTGCGCGCCGCGCACGATGAAGTAGTCGTCGTTGATGGGGAGCCCCTTCATGCTCCACCAGGCGACCGGGACGATCGCGGCAGCGGTGATCGCGCCGAGCAGCGCGGCAAGCAGCAGCCGCAGGAACGGGCCTCGCCCGCGGCGGCGGCCGGACGCGGCATCGTGCGCGCCGTCCGCGCCGCGCGCGCCGTCCGCGCCACCACCGTCGCCCGGAGGCGACCAGAGCGCCGGCCCCGGATCCGCGCTCACGGCTTCGCCCCGCGACGCACGCCGCCGCCGGGCTTCTGGCCCGGGTCGAGCTTGCGCGCGCGATCGGATCCACGCATCGAGACGCCGTCGCCGGTGCGGCGTCCGCCGCGTCCCTTGGTGACGCGCGCCGCCGCGGCGTTGCCCATGCGGATGAGCGCGCCGGGCGAGGGCGCGCCGGTCGGACGCTGCTCGGTCGGCTTCGCGCCGGCCTTCGCGCCGCGCTTCGCATGCGGCTTGCCGGTTGGCTTGATGCCTGGCTTCGCGTTGGGCTTCGAAGCTGGCTTCGCGAATGGCTTCGCTCTGGACACTGCGCCGGGCTTCGCGCCCTGCTTCGCCCCCGGACGCACGCGCTCGATCGCGGGCGAGCCGCCGCGCGTGGTGCGCACGAGCCGCTCCGCATCGGGCGCGATGCCGACGCCGACGCGCGAATACGCGCGGAACTCCGGCGGACGCTCGGCCACGAGGCTGCGCTTGACGGTGCGCTCGATCTGCACCCAGCGCTCGCGGTCCACCGGCGAGCGCAGCGTGATCGCCTCCGCGACGCCGCCGCCGTGGCCCGCGCGGCCGATGCGGTGCACGTACTCCTCGGGCAGCAGCGGCACGTCGTAGTTGATGACGGTGCGCACCGCGGGCACATGCAGCCCGCGCGCGGCGACGTCGGTCGCGACCAGCACCGCCGCGCGCCCCGCGGCGAATTCCGCGAGCGCCTCCTGGCGCTGGCGCTGGCTGCGGTCGCCGTGGATCACCGCGGTGCGGAGCTCGTGCCGTCGCAGCGCGGCCGCGACCCAGCCCGCGCGCCGGCGCGTGCGGCAGAAGACGATCGTGCCGCTGCGCTTTCCATCCTTGATGAGCGCGACGGTGAGCGCGGACTTGTCCTCGTCCTCGACGTCGTACAGGTGCTGTCCCTTGTCGGTGCGCGGCGCTGGCGTGCCCTCGACGGTGCCGGGCGCGCGGCCCACGAGGTCCAGGCGCACGGGCGCGCGCAGCAGCTCCTCGACGATCGCCTCGACCGGCCGCGGCATCGTCGCCGTGAAGAAGAGGAGCTGGCGGTCCTCCGGCGCGCGCGAGAGGATCTCGCGCGCCTGCGGCAGGAAGCCCATGTCGAGCATGCGGTCGGCCTCGTCCAGCACCACGTGGCGCACGAAGGCGAGCGAGAGCGCGTCGAGCTCGCAGAGCTCCTTCACGCGCCCGGGCGTGCCGACCAGGATGTCGAGCCCCGAGCGCACGAGGTCGCGCTGCGGCGCGAGCGCGCTCTTGCCGTAGACGGCGCCCGCGCGCAGCACGGTGCCGCGCAGGAGCTGCGAGGCGTCGCGCGCGACCTGCTGCGCCAGCTCGCGCGTCGGGCAGAGCACGAGCGCGCGCATGCGGCGGCGCGGATCGACGGGGCGGCCGCGCGGACGCGGCGGCGGCTCGAGCAGCAGCCGGGTCGCGACCGGAAGCAGGAAGGCGAGCGTCTTGCCCGTGCCTGTCGCGGCGACGGCGGCGAGGTCGCGTCCCTCGAGCGCGGGCGGGATCGCCTCGCGCTGCACGCGCGTCGGCTCGACCGCGCCCTCGCGCGCGAGCGAGGCGACCAGCAGCGGGGGAATGCCCAGCGAATCAAAGGTGCTCGGCGCCGCGTCGGGCCCGGCGCTCGTCGTCTCGTTCATCGCGCGGAGGGTACCTGCGGCGGGTTCGCGGGCGCCGGCGCCGGTGCGGGCGCGGGTGCAGGCGCGCGTGCCGCGCCCGCCGCCGCATCCTCTCGCTGGAGCTGCTTCTCGAGGTACTTCGTGCGCATGCGCTTCTGCCGGTCGTTCAGGTCGACCGCCGCGCCGTCGATCCACGCGCGGCGCACCTGCGTCGTGAGCTCGAGCGGATCGCCCGAGAACAGCACGACCGTCGCGCTGCGGCCGGGTTCCAGCGTGCCGTAGCGGTCGCCGACGCCGGCGAGCTCCGCGGGCACGCGCGTGATCGCCTCGAGCGCGCGGTCGCGCGGCAGTCCGTAGGCGACGGCGGTGCCGCACTGCGCGGGCAGGTTGCGTTCGTGCGCGGCGGAACCGCCCGTCGCGATCGCGAACTCCACGCCCGCGTCGGCCAGGCGCTTCGCCACGGTGTACGGCGCGTCGTAGGGATCGCCCGAGCGCAGCGGCAGCCGATGCACGCCCGAGATGACGACGGGGACCTTGTGCTCGCGCAGCAGCGGCGCCACCTCGGGCGCGCCGAGCCCGCCGACCACGACCGGCTTCAGCCCACGGCGCACGCACCACAGCACGCCGGCCTCGATCTGCCCGGGCCAGTTCGCCTCCAGCAGCACGGGCTCGCGTCCGGCGAGCGCGCCGCGCATGCCCTCGAAGCGCGAGTCCATCGGCAGCGAGCCATCCGCCTCGCGCGCGCGCAGGTACGCCTGCGCCGCGTCGAAGAAGCGGTCGATGCGCTCGAGCGCGCGGTCGCGCTCCTTGCGCTGGTCGCGCGCGTTCTTGTCCATCCAGCGCGCATTGACCGTCTCCATCATCGGCCAGCGCAGGATGAGCCCCGCGTCCGCGTTGGCGACGCGCTCCGCGGCGGTCCAGCCATCCAGGCGCATCGCGCTCGCGTGCCCCGCGACGACGCCGCCCTCGGGGAAGACATGCGCCATCAGGATGCCCGCGTTGCGCGCGACGGGCGGAAGGTCGCTGTCGGGATTCGCCGCGCTCGCCGCGCGGATCTCGGGACGGTCGTCGCCGAACTCGCTGCGGTCGTCCGTCGCGGCGACCTGCTCCGTCTCGATGAGGCCGATCGTCGAGTCGCCCGCCCACAGGCCCGGCGTCACGACCATCCCCTTCGCCTCGATCACCTGCGCGTCCTCGGGCTCGAGCCCCGCGGGCATCGGCTCCGCACCGACGGCGAGGATGCGCCCCTTGTCGAAGACGAGGTATCCGTCGGGAATCGGCGCGTGCCCGCGCGTGCAGGTGCGCACATCGACATGGCGCAGCACGATCGCCGTGCGCTGCGGCGGGCCGGGGATCTCGGTGCTCTGCGCGCGCGCACGCGGCGCGAACGCAAGCGCGGCGGCGATGGCGCAGGCGAAGGCGAGCGCGGTCGCGCGCGCGCCTGCGGCATGGATGCGTGGCAGTCTCATCGGCGGCCTCCCATTCCGGCGGTCTCCTCGAAGATGGCGTCCCACACGAGCGCGTCCGCGCAGCCGCAGACGCCGGGATCGGCGCGGTCGGGATCGACGCCCGAGCGCACGCGCGCCAGCAGCGCCTCGCGACGCGACTGCAGCATGCGCGAGAGCAGCGGCGAGGCGCCGGAGCGCAGGCCGCCGGCGCGCGCGTCGGACGTTGCACCGCCCGCATCCGCGAACGCCGCGTCCGCATTCTCCGTCGGCTTGCCCGCTCCGCCGGGTGGTCCGCCCTCCTTGTCGTCGTCGCCTCCGCCGCCACCCGCGCCCGGGCGCGTCGACTCCGCGGCGACGAGCGCCAGGATCGCCTCGCGCGCGCGGGCGTCGCGCTCGCGCATCGCGGCGTCGGTGGCGCGGTCGAAGAGCCGCTCGCCCTCGACCCAGGTCTGCTCGCAGCGCGCGTAGACGCTCAGCGGATCCGCGCTCCACAGCGCCAGGTCCGCGTCCTTGCCGGGCTCGAGCGATCCGCACCGGTGCGCGATCCGCAGCTGCTTCGCGGGGTTCAGCGTCACGAACTTGATCGCCTCCTCGCGCGGCAGGCCGCCCCAGCGCACCGCCTTCGCGGCCTCGGTGTTCATGCGCCGCGCGAGCTCGTCGCTGTCGGAGTTGAAGCTGGTGACGACGCCCGCGGCGGTGAGGAGCTGCCCGTTCCACGGGATCGCGTCCATCACCTCCATCTTGTACGCCCACCAGTCGCTGAAGGTGGAGGCGCCCGCGCCGTGGCGCGCGATCTCGTCCGCGACCTTGTATCCCTCGAGCACGTGCTGCAGCGTGCCGATGCGGAAGCCGTACTCCTCCGCGACGCGCAGCAGCATGGCGATCTCGTCCTGCCGGTAGCTGTGGCAGTGCACCAGGCGCGTGCCCGCGAGGATCTCCGCGAGCGCCTCGAGCTCCAGGTCGCGCCGCGGCGGCATCGTGCGCGCCTTCTCCTCGGCGGGAAGCGCCGCGAAGCGCGCCTGCTCGCGCGCAAGGTCGCGGGCCTGCGCGAAGCGGTCGCGCAGGAACGCCTCGACGCCCAGGCGGCTGCCGGGGTAGCGCCCCTTGCGGCGCACGACGTTCTCGCCGAGCGCGAACTTGATGCCCGCGGGCGCGTCGGCGATCGGGAACTCCCGCGCGGGGCGGCCCCAGCGGATCTTCACGACCGCGTTCTGCCCGCCGATGGGATTCGCGCTGCCGTGCAGCATGTTCGCGGCGGTGAGCCCGCCCGCGAGCTCGCGGTACCAGCCGACGTCGTCGGGGTCGATCGCGTCGCGGATGCGCACCTGCGCGGAGCTGTTGAGCGTCCACTCGTTGACGCCGCCGTCGATGCCGGTGTGGCTGTGGCAGTCGATGAGCCCCGGCGTGAGGTGCATGCCCGCGGCCTCGACGACCATCGCGTCGGCGGGGATCGCGCCGGCGGGAAGCGCCGCGCGCAGGTCGCGGCCGACGGCGACGATCTTGCCGTCGACGGCCAGCAGGTCCGCGTGCTCGAGGATGCCGTCCTTCGCGACGGTCCAGATCGTCGCGTCGTGGATGAGGAGCGCCTTGGGCGCCACGCGCTGCTCGAGGCCGAAGTCGCCCATCGGCGCGGTGCGCGCAATCGCGGCGACGACCGCCTTCGGATCGGGCGTGCGCGGCGGGGTGGCCTCCGGCGTGGCGCCCGCTCCGCCCGCGGGCGCCGCCCCCGCGAGCTTCTCCTCGCCCTCGCCCGCGCCATCCTTCCCGCGCTTGGGCGCATCGCCCGTGCGCGCGCTCGGCGCGATGCGCCAGCGCAGCCGCGCGCCCTCGGGCGTGGTGATCTCCAGCTCCATCGCCTCCGTCCCCGCGAGCAGCGTGCCGCGCAGCTTGCCCGCGATGCCCAGCGCCTTGCCCGGCATCGTGAAGCCCGCGCGCGTCGCGTCGAAGCTCGCGCGCCCGCCGCGCACGCCGGCGCCGCCGGGCATCTGCAGCTCCACGCGCGAGCCCTGCGGATCGACGACCACCGCCGCCGGCAGCGTCACGCCTGCGGGCGGCGCGGCGCCCGCGCCCGCCACATCCATCGCGCCCAGCGCATACACCCCGCCGTACGGGAAGCGCGGCGCGGGATCCACCTCATGCCGCACGCCGGCGATCCACACCTCGCGGATGCGCGCATCCTCGCCGTAGAGCGGCCCCTCGCAGACGACCAGGTTCGCCAGCTTGCCCGGTTCGACCGTGCCGGCGATCGCCGCGATCCCCAGCGCCCCCGCGGGATGCACCGTGAGCGCCGCGAGCAGCTCGTCCGCGGTCGTGCCGTACTCCATCGCGCGCCGCGCCGCCGCCGCGAACTCCTTGCGCGACTTCAGCCGCGCCGTGCTCACCGAGGCGGGCACCCCCGCGCGCTCGAGCTGCGCGAGGTTCGTCGGCGCGAGCGCCCAGTGCTGCAGCTCGCGCAGCGAGGCGTTGCGCGCCTCCCACGGCTGCGACGCCGAAGGCGCGCGCGGGAAGTCGAAGGTCACGACCACGGGACGGCCCAGCGCGCGGATCTCCTCCAGGCGCCGGTACTCGCTCCCGCTGCCGACGAAGGCGGCGTCGAGGCCGAACTCGTCCGCGACGGCCGCGGCGCGCAGCAGCATCCGCTCATCCGTCGCGTCGAACCAGACGCGCTGGCGTCCCTGCGCCGCCGCATGCAGCGCGGCGAGCGCGTTCGCCTGCACCGGCGGCTCGTTGCCGGCGGGATGCGCGCGCCAGACCTCCTCGCACGCGGCGTGCCAGCGCGCGTCGGAGAGGGTCTGCCGCACGAGCGCGATCGAGCCGATGAGCGCGCCGGGATACGTCGCGCGGTCCCAGTCGCCCTCGCTGCCGTGCTCGAAGGCGACCGCGGTGCCCGCGTCCTCCGCGATCGCGCGCGCGCTGCGCGGATCGTCGCCAAGGAGCGCGACCGCGCCGCTGCCGCGGAAGATGCCGCTGCCCGGATAGAGCCCGGCGGTCGTGAATCCCAGCGAACGCAGCTCCTTTCGCGCATCGGCGCCCAGCGCGGGCAGGTCCTGCGCGCGCACCTGCGGCACGACGCGCGCGTTCCAGTGCGCGCCGCGCTCGGCGGCGGCCGCGCGTGCGGCCTCCATGCTCTCCAGGCGGACGCAGGGATCGATGAAGCCCGCGTAGACGGTGCGTCCGTTGCCCGGGTGCACCGTCGTGCCCGGCGGCACGACGACCGCGTCCATCGGCCCGGCCGCCTCGATCCAGCCATCCTTCAGCACGACGGTCGCGTGGTCCACGCGCTGTCCGGGGCGCGGCACGAGCACCACATCCACGAGCGCGTCGCGGCGCGTCTCGCCGGGGCGCATGCCCGGCGGGGGCGCCTCCTGGGCACGCGCGTCGATGCAGGCGAGGGCGGCGAGGGCGCAGGCGAGGCAGGCGGTCAGCGCGGGGCGCGCGGCGCGAGGAAGCATCCGCGCATTTCACCCGCATCCGCCGGCGCGCGGGCGTCCCGGCGCGAAAACGAAAGCGCGCGCCGGGTCGCGGCGCGCGCTCAGGTCTTGGAATTCGCGGTCCCGGCTCAGGCGCGCAGGTCGCGCAGCAGGCCCTCGATCGTGGCCTGGAGCTTCTCGGGGGACTCGTAGGTGCCGTTGGCGATCGCGGCCTTGATGGCCTCGACCTTGGCGGCGCGGACGTCGGGCATCGCGCGGATCGCGTCCAGGTGGTGCGCGTGCTCGGAGAGCTCGACGCGGTCGCGGCCCTCGGCCCAGCGGGGACCGGTGGCGGCCACTTCGGACTGGCTCGAGGCACGGTACGCGGCGGCGGCCTCATGGACCCGCTGCGCCGCGTTGGCGGCACCGAGTCCGTGGGTCAGACCAACCTGTCCAATGTCGTTCATTGCGCTCTCCTGCGGCGCCGCGGTCCAGTCCATTCGACCGCGTCGTCCGTGTGGGCCGCGGCGCGATCCTTCGCGCAGCGCGTCCGGCGACCATCGCCTTCCGAGTCTTTGGTATCGTCGGAACTGCGGGAAAACCTTGAGTGCGCGCGCAGCGTACTGTCGACGGATGGGCCAACCGCCCCTGCGCATGCCCCATAAACGGAACAGACCCGTGAACAGCCCGATGCACCGCGCCATCCGCCGTGCCAATGAGCGCCTGCAGGAGCGCTCCAGCCCCTATCGGAGCGTCTCCTGGGCGGTCCTGGCCCTGGCCGCCTTCGCCACCAGCGGCTCGGGCTGCGCCAGCACCCCGAAGGCCGACGGGGGCTCGGGAACCACCGGGACCAGCAGCTCCAAGACCGCGACGGCCGCCGCGGGCTCCAGCGGCGCCACCGTGGAGCCCAAGCCGGCCTCCGCGAAGGGCCCCCAGCGCCTGGAGGCCAACCGGACCACCAAGAGCACGGGGACGAATGCGCCCGCCGCCGACCCCACCGCGACCCTGATCAACGCGGGCGACGAGGTCGACGGCAACGTCGGCGCCGACCGCGTCCCCAGCGCCGCGCGCACCCGCGCCGCGCGCGAAACCGCCACCACGCCCGCACCCGCCACCGACACCCGCACGCTGCGCGAGCCCACTCCCGAGGACGTCGCCGCTGCCAAGCGCCTCGCCGCCAGCCGTCCGCGCACCACGCGCGCCGGCGCGGGGACCGGCGCCGCCACGGCCGTCGCGCCCGAGGACGAGCGCCCGACCTGGGGCGTGATGCTCGCGACCTTCTCCGGCGAGGACCACCGCGCCAACGCGATGACCGCGCGGGACGAGATCTCGCGCCGCTTCCCCGCGGTCGCCGACTGCTACGTGCGCACGACCACGCGCGGCAGCGTCGTCCTCGTGGGCCGCTTCGAGGGCCCGCAGGAGGCCGCCGCGCAGGCCGAGCTCAAGCGCGTCAAGGAGATCCAGTCCAACGGGCAGCGCGTCTTCGGCCGCGCGATCCTCACGCGCGTGGGCGCGAGCGCCGACCTCTCGCCGCCGGGACCGCACGACCTGCGCTCGGTGCGCGCGCAGGCGCCCAAGGCCACGATGTACACGCTGCAGGTGGCCGTCTGGAGCGCGCTCGGCACCGACGAGCTCAAGATGTCCGAGATCAAGCGCGCCGCGGAGAGCTACTGCCGCGAGCTGCGCACGCAGGGCAACGAGGCGTACTACTTCCACGACTTCGACACGCGCACCAGCGTCGTCACCGTCGGCGTCTTCGGCGCCGACGCCTACGACTCCAAGAGCACGCTCTACGCGCCGGACGTGGAGCTGGTGATGCGCAAGTTCCCCAAGCATCTGGTGAACGGCGAGGAGCTGCGCATCCCGGTGGACCCGCGCAATCCCGCGGGCAAGACGATCCCGCAGGCGCCGCGCCTCGTGGAAGTGCCGAAGCTCTAGCCCGCGCGGTCCGCGGCGCGCGCTCCGTACACTCGGCCGCGTGGCGTCGGAACCCTTCATCCTCGGGCAGTCGCGGGCGCAGGCGGCCCTGCTGCGCGCGCTGCGCGGTGGCCATGTGCACCACGCGTGGATCTTCCACGGCCCGCAGGGAGTGGGGAAGTTCCGCACCGCCCACGCCTTCGCGCGCCTGCTGCTGGATCCCGACGCGCCCGCGCCGGCGGGGGAGCTGCTCGTGCCGCCCGAAGGCACCGCCTGCGCGCGCCTGATCGCCGCGGGCACGCACCCGGACCTGCATGTCGTCCGCAAGGAGCTCGCCGCGCTCAGCGAGAGCCGCGAGCTGCGCGAGCGCAAGCAGCTCAACATCCCGCTGGACCTGCTGCGCGAGCGCATGCTCGGAGGCGTCGACGGCGATGGCCGCCACCTGGAGAGCGCGGTCTTCCGCACCGCCGCGCGCGGGCACGGCAAGGTCTTCATCGTCGACGAGGCGGAGCTGCTCGACGCCGACGGCCAGAACGCGATGCTCAAGACGCTCGAGGAGCCACCCGCGGGGACCACGATCATCCTGGTGACGCAGCGCGAGGACCGCCTGCTGCCCACGATCCGCAGCCGCTGCCAGCGCCTGGGCTTCGGCCCGCTCGACGCCGCCGCGATGGCGCGCTGGTGGGAGCGCGAGGGCCCGAAGGTCGACGCCCCGACGCGCGCCTTCGCCGACGCCTTCGCGCAGGGCGCGCCGGGCATGGCCACGCTCGCCGTGGCGCACGGGCTCGCCGCCTGGGACGCGGAGCTTTCGCCCGCGCTGGATGCGCTGGAACAGGGGCGTTTTGCGCCGCTGGGCGACCGCATGGCGGAGCTCGTGGACACCTTCGCCAAGGGCATCGTCGACGCCGACGAGCAGGCGAGCAAGGACGCCGCGAACCGCCTGGGCACGCGCCTGCTGGTGCAGCTGCTGGCGATGCGCGTGCGCCGCGGCCTGCGCGATGCGTGCGCCGACGCCGCGGCGGCGCGGCGCTGGATCGACCTCGCCGAGGCGCTCGACGACTTCGAGCGCCACGTGCGCTCCAACGTGAACCTCAAGCACGCCTTCGGCAACCTGGTCGCGCAGTGGGCCGAGCGCGCGACGGCGGGGGGCGCGGGCGCGCGCGCCGCGGGCGCCGCCGCCGCGCCGGGCGCAGGAGCCGCGCGTGGCCGCTGAGATCGAGCGCGTCTTCCTGCTGCGCTCGCTCCCGGAGCCGATGCCCCACGGAGAAGTCTGGCGCATCGAGCAGGGCTACCTCCCGCCCGCGCAGGGGCAGGATCCGACGCAGCTCGAGGGGCGCCTGCGCCGCATCGAGCATTCCGACGGACGCATCGAGCACATCCACACCCTCAAGCGCGGGCTCGGCCTGGTGCGCGAGGAGATCGAGCGCCCCATCGACGCCGCGACCTTCGCGCGCGAGTGGCCGCGCACCGCGGGGCGGCGCCTCTCCAAGGTGCGCACACGCGTGCCCGTGGGCGCGCTGGTCTGGGAGATCGACCGCTTCCAGAACCTCCATGTCGCGATGGCCGAGTGCGAGCTCCCCAGCCCGGAGACGCCGCTGGAGATCCCCGGTTGGCTGGCGCCGCACATCGAGCGCGAGGTCACCGAGGACCCCGCCTACCGCAACTCCGAGCTCGCGCGGCGCGCGGGGCTGCTGGACCAGGCGCGATAATCGGGCGGGCCGCCGCCGACGCGCCTCCCGCCACGCTGCGCCACCCCCGACCGCGACCGCCACCGCCTCTTTCCGCTACGATTTGCCCCCTTCCGCGAGGGCGCCCGCCGCACCCGGCTGCGCCCACCGCTCGGAAGCAGGAGACCCCTATGGCCTTCAAGTGCGCGATCGTCACCCCCTCCGACGCCGTCCTCGACACCCCGGCGAGCTACGCCTCCTTCGAGGCGTGGGACGGCCAGCGCGGCGTCGCCTCCGGCGCGGCGGCCTTCCTGGTCAAGCTCGGGACGGGCATCGCGACGATCCGCACCGCCGAGGGCGCCTCGCGCACCTTCGTGCTCGACGGCGGCTTCGCGCAGATGGAAGGCGATCGCCTGACGCTCCTCTCGGAGAAGGCGATGGAGGGCAGCGGCATCGACGCCAACGCGGCCAACCGCGAGCTGGCCGAGGCCAACGCGAAGGTGCTCGACAGCGGCGAGAAGGCGACGACGCTCGAGCAGCGCGCCGCCATCGAGCGCGCCCAGCGCCTGGCCCGCGCGAAGATCGCGGCCGCCGAGCTGGCGCGCCGCTGACGCGCGCCCGCGCCCGCGCGCACCACGGCCGCGCCGCGCTCGCGCGCAGAAACCGCACGATCCGCCCCTGAAACCGCGCATTCCGGCGCGCGTTGTGGCACACTACGCCCATGTCCGTTGGGCACCCGAGCGACACCACGCGGCAGCACGCCACGGAAGGCAGCAGCTTCGCGCTGATGGCCGAGTCCGTCGCGGCCGAGCATCCCTGCTCCGACCAGCCGTTGGAGGCGCGCGTCGAGGCGCTGCTGATGGTCGCGGACCGACCGATCTCCGAGGGCCGCATCGCGGAGCTGCTGGGCATCATCGACGAGGCACCCGCGCCCCGCCGCCGCCGCAAGCCCGCGGCCGAGGGTGCCGGCGCGGAGTCCGCCGGCGCGTCCGCCGCGCCGGCCTCATCCTCCTCCGCCGACAGCGCCCCCGCGCCCGAGCCCGAGGAAACCCCGCAGCAGCGCAAGGCCGCCGCGCAGGTGCGCGAGGCGATCGCCGCGCTCAACCGCCGCTACGAAGCCGACGGCCGCACCTTCCGCATCGAGAGCGTCGCGGGCGGCCGCCAGGTGATGACGCTGCCGCTCTACGCGCCCGTCGTCGCGCGCATCAAGGGCGTGCGCGAGCAGGGCCGCCTCACGCAGGCCGCGCTCGAGACGCTCGCGATCATCGCGTACCGCCAGCCGCTGCTGCGCGCCGATCTCGAGGCGATCCGCGGCGTCGCTTGCGGCGAGGTGCTGCGCAGCCTCATGGAGCGGCGCCTGGTGAAGATCGTCGGCCGCGCCGACGAGGTCGGGCGCCCGATGCTCTACGGCACCACCGGCGAGTTCCTGAAGCAGTTCGGGATCGGCCGCCTGGACGAGCTGCCCAACGCCAAGGACCTGCGCTGAGCGACCCGCGCCGCACGCTGTGCGCGCGACGCCACCGCCCGCGCTCGCCTGCTCCCAGCCTGAAAACGCAAAAATCCGAACGCGCGCGCCACCCTCGGGGCCGCGCGCGCGTTCGTGGCGTGATTCGCCTTGGACCGTGAATCGAGGCTCAGCGGCGACGGCGGCGCGTGCCCGCCAGACCCGCGACGCCCAGCAGCGCCATCGCGCCGGGGGCCGGAACCGGGCTCCCGATCACCTGGAAGACGGTGCTGAAGGTCACCGAGTCGCCCGCCGTGAGCGTGAAGTTCAGGCGCAGGCCCATCTGGCTGCTGACGTAGCCCTTCGGAACGGCCTCGCCACCGAAGACCTCGGTGCGCGGCGAGCCCGCCTGGAAGGGACCGTGCGCGTACATGCTCACGTTGTTGAAGAGGCTGCGGACGCTCTCCTCGTCGACGATCGCCTGGTAGACGTCGCCGCCGCCGACGGAGGTGAACCACGCGCCGTTGCCGTTCAGGTCATGCACGGTGGCCGTGATGCTGCCGCTCATGACGGCGTCGTAGATCGGGCCGGCCAGATAGACCGACTGGACCACGTCGAACGTCTTCGTCGACGCCGTGTCGTTGATGTAGGTCGTGTTGATCGTCACAAGCTCCGCGTTGGCGGCGCCGGCGACCACGAGAGCTCCCGCCGTAGCGGAAGCGATACGCATCGAAACCATGTGCCCTCCTCCTTCGATGGGGGACACGGTCGAGCCCTTTTCCCTCAGGCCGACCGATATTCAAGATGTGCCCGGGAAACTGCAAGCCCAGGCGGACGGGACAGTAGCACCGCCCCGGGGAGAGGCAACTTCCCGGGCGCAGAAACCGCAAAACCCGTACAGAAAGGCACTTATTGTCCGAGAACAACCCGCCCCGGGGCCCGTGGCGCGGCGGGGGCGTCCATTCCGGCGGCCTGCTCCTGCCAGCGGGCGACCGCCTCGCGCATCGCCGCCAGGCTGGGGGCGGTCCGGACGGCCTCCTTGAGCTCCTTCACGTGGCCCATCGTCTTGCCGTACCAGGAGATCCGCGCCCGCATGCAGTGGAGGCCGTGGGCGGCGTCGTGGTAGCGCTCCAGGAGGTCGATGTGCCGGGCGATGCAGGCGAGCTTTTCGCCCAGCGTCGGCTCCGGCATGGGCTCGCCGCCCGCCAGGATGGCCGCGGCGCGCCGGAAGATCCAGGGGGTCCGCAGGGCGCCCCGGCCGACCATCACGCCCTGGCAGCCGCTGGCGCGGACCAGGGCGGGAGCGTGCTCGGGCTCGGTGACATCGCCGTTGCCGATGACGGGAATGCGATCGACGGCGGCGACGACCTCGCCGATGCGCGCCCAGTCCGCCTGCCCGCTGAAGAGCTGCACCGTCCAGCGGCCGTGGACCGTCACGGCCGCGATCCCCGCTCGCTCGAGGTCGCGCGCGAGCGTCGGCGCGACGAAGCGCTCCGGATCCCACCCCAGCCGCATCTTCGCGGTCACCGGGACGCGCCCGCCGGAGTGCCGCTCGACCGCGCGCACGATGCGTTCGGCCAGCCGCACCGTGCCGGCGGCGTCGCAGAGCAGCAGCGAGCCGCCGTGCTTCTTCGCGACCTTGTCGACGGGGCAGCCCATGTTGATGTCGATGAGGCGCGCGCCGTGGTCGATCGCCCAGAGCGCGGCCTCGCTCAGCGGGTCTTCCCAGTTGCCGTAGAGCTGCATGCCGCAGGGCTGGTCGAGGCCGTTGGTGGCCGCCAGCTCCAGCGACTTGGGCGTCCCGCGCAGCAGCGCGTTGCAGTTGAGCAGGTCGGTGCAGGCGAGTCCCACGCCGCCCTGCTCGCGGCAGAGGATGCGGAATGCGAGGTCGCAATGACCCGCGATCGGCGCCAGAAGCAGCGGGGATTCCAGCTCCAGCGCGCCGATGCGCAGCGTCCTCGCGCGCGCGGCACCGCTCATGAAGAGCTCTCCAGCGAGGCATCCTCCAGCCGGTACAGCCCCAGCAGGAAGGTGCCGGCGGCGAAGGGCTCGACGGTGAGGCGGCCGCGGATCGTGCCGTAGCGGAAGAGGTGCTGCCCGCGCACCTGCACGGGCGCGGCGAGCGTCGCCTCGATGGAGTCGAAGGGGGTGGGCGGCAGGCCGATGCAGCAGCCGTCCCACTTGTTGAGCATGACCATGAGCTCCTTCGCCTCGTAGACCTGCAGCGGCGGCGCCCAGTAGCCGCTGAGCTGCACCCACGCGCCGCGCAGGTCGGCGATGCGGCCGGGGAGGACCCAGCGGTTGGCCGCGGGATCGATCCCCTCGCGCGCGCTGCCCAGGAGCTCCCAGCTCACGAGGTAGGGATCGTGCTCGGTGCCCGCGCCGCGCAGCGTGTACTTGCCGTCGATGCGCACCGTCTGGTCGTCGATGCGCTCGATGGTCGCGGGTGCGCCGACGGTGAGCGTGGGCGCGGCCGGCGCGGCGGTCGGCGCGAGCGAGCCGCCCAGGAGGCTGTCGAGCGCGGTGGGGGTGGTCGGCGTCGCGGGGGTCGCGGGCGCGACGGCCGGCGTCGCCGCGGCGACCGGCTGCTGCGTCTCGTCCACCGTCGCGGAGGCGGTGCCGCGCGTGCCCGCCTCGCCGCGCTCGGGCGGATCGCGGTGCGGCCACGCCATCGCCGCGACGGCGAGCGCCAGGAGGAGTGCGGCGAGTGCCCAGATCAGGCGCATTCAGCGCATCGTAGGGGCGTGCTGCGAGGCGCCCGCGTCCTCGACCATGCGCACGAGCAGGTCGTGCACCGCGGTGCAGTGCGGCGCATCGTTCTCGGGCATCCATGCGCCGTCGGCGATGAGCACCGGCGAGTGCGGGGATCCGGTCTCGATGCGGCCGTGGCTGCCGCGCGCCAGGCGCGGATCCAGCGGCACCGTCTCCAGCAGCGTGCGCAGCCCCGCCTTGCGCGCGGCCAGGCGCGCGGCGAGCTGCACCTTCGGCAGGCGCATCGCGGGATCGATGAGCAGCTCGAGCGGGTCGTAGCCGGGCTTGCGGTGGATGTCGACGGTGCGCGCGTAGTCGGGCGCGCGCGCGTCGTCGAGCCACCAGGGGTACGCGAACCAGCGCCGGGGCGCGGCGACCGCGAGCAGCTCGCCGCTGCGCGCGTGGTGCAGGTGGCGCGCTCGCTGCGCGGCGGCGTCGAGCACCTGCTCCACGCCCGGCGTGCGCGCAAGCAGCGCCTGCACCGGGGCGAGATCGTCGGGATCGCGCACGTAGACATGCGCGACCTGGTGGTCGCAGACGGCGAAGGCGCGGCTCGCGCCGGGATCGAGGTACTCGCGTCCGTCCTCGATGCGCAGCGCGAGCATGCCCGCCTCGCGCAGGAGGCGGTTCGGGCAGACGGCGTCGTCGACGGGCGCGATGCCGTACTCGCTGAGGACGACCACCTCCACGCCGCGCTCCTCGAAGAAGCGGCGCAGTCCGGTGAAGACGCGGTCGATCTCGCGGATCTCCGCGTCGACGCCGGGATCGTCGGGGCCCAGCCGCTGCATGCAGTAGTCGAGGTGCGGCAGGTAGACCAGCTGCAGCGCGGGCTGGTGCCGGCGCTCGATCTCCATCGCGGCGCACGCGATCCAGTCGGTGCTGCGGATGTCCGCGAGCGGACCCCAGAAGTGGAAGAGCGGGAAGGTGCCCAGCGTCGCCTGCAGCTCGTCGCGCAGCGCGGCGGGCTGCGTCCAGCAGTCGGGGATCTTGCGCCCGTCGGCGCGGTACTGCGGGCGTGGCGTCGCGGCGACATCGACGCCGCTGTACATGTTGAACCACCAGAAGGCGTTCGCGACGGTGGGCGCGGGCGCGTCGCGCTCGCGGGCGCGCGCACGCAGCGTCTCCCAGACCTTGGGCGACTGCACCAGATGGTTCGACTGCTTCCAGAAGTGCACCTCCTGGAGCGAGCGGTCGAACCAGCCGTTGGCGACGATGCCGTGGTCACAGGGGCGGCGGCCGGTGAGCATCGAGGCCTGCACCGTGCAGGTCACCGCGGGCAGGTCGGCGACGAGCGTGCGGATGCCGCCCTTGGAACGCGCGAACGCCTCGAGCTGCGGCGACTTGCGCCGCGCGAAGACCGCAGGGCAGAGGCCGACGATGTTGAGCACCGCGACGCGCATGGAGCGGGTGCAGGATAGGAGGGGTTCGCCGACGCGGTGCGGAGGTAGTGCGTGCGCGCGTCCGCGCGCGCTCGCCCGCGCCTCAGCGCGCGCGCGGCTGCGCGAAGGGCACGCCCGCCTCGCGGAGCTGGCGCTCGAACTGCGGCGCCCAGCCGCGGTTGGCGGCGGGGCTCGCGGGGCTCGGGTGCAGCGCCTGCGCGATCGGCGGCGCGTCCTCTCCCAGCGGCGCGAGCGCCTCGCGGGCGCGCGCGGTCGCGAAGGCGCCCAGCCCCACGACGTGCGCCGGCTCCAGCGCGCGCACGCACGCCAGCAGTGCGGCGTCGCAGGCGGACTCAAGCGCGCGCAGCGATGCGCCGTTCGCGCCCGTGCGCGGCAGCTTGTCCGGCGTCAGGTTCGCGCCCGAGGCCGCGACGAAGGCGAGCGGGCACCAGTTCCAGACGAAGGCGTGCGCGAAGAAGGCGTCCGCGTCGCCGAAGCGCCCGCGCGCCCAGCCCCACAGGCGCGCGCCGCTCACTTCGTTGCGCGTGCACGCGAACCCCTCGACGGGCCGCTTGGGATGCGTGCGCGCGGGCGGCGCGATGCGCGCCTGCGCGGGGCCGATGCCCAGGAACTCGCGCACGCTGGCGACCTCGCCGAAGGGCACGCCCGTCTGCACCATGCCGAAGGGCCCGGGATTCATGCCCACCAGCAGCAGCTCCACGCCGCGTCGCGCGCGCCGCAGGTAGGCGCGGTGCGCGGGCCATGCGTACTCCAGCGGGTGGTACGCGCACGCGACGGGCGCGCTCCAGCGCAGCGCCGCGCACGCGTCGCGCAGCTGCGCCGCGGCGGCCTCGAGCGATGCGGGTGCGCTCGTGCGCGCCTTGCTCAGATCTCGTACCGCAGTCCGAGGTAGACGCGGATGTCGTTGTAGGTGTCGCCGACGGGGACCTGCGACTGGTACTCCCAGCGCACGCCGCCCAGGAAGCTCAGCGACGACGGCGGATCGATCTTGAGCTGCCACTCCAGGCGGCAGAGGCTCGTGAACTCGCCGAAGTTGGAGAGGTCGGGCGCGATCCACGCCGAGCCCGTCAGCGTCTGCGTCGGGCTGATCTTCCAGCTTCCTTCGATTTCACCGTACAGCTGCGGCGAGAAGTCGGAGCCGCCGAACTCGTAGCTGGCACCGGCACCGATCTTGCCCGTGAGCTTGAACTTCTCCTCGTTCACGAACTTGTAGCCGATGCCCGCCCAGCCCGAGAGACGCTCCTCCCAGTTCTCCAGCGGCGCGTACTGGCCCTGACCCTTCACGAACCACAGCCAGCGAGAGTCCTTGCCGAAGTAGTGGTCGTAGACGGTCGTGACGAGCAGGTTGTTGTCCGTCTCGTTGCTGTTGACGGTCTTGAAGAAGTACTCGACGTCGGTCTTCCAGCGGTCGATGTCCTTCTTCTCGTAGATCGCCGCGAGCGCCAGGCGGATGTCGAGCTGCTTGTCGCTCGACTGCACGTAGTTGGCGTTGGCGTCGAAGATGAACTTCCACGGGCTCGGCGGCGCGGCGGGCAGCGGCACCGCCTGCAGCACGGGGTCGACGGTCGGCGCCATCGCGACCGGCGCGTCCATGAGCGCGGCGCCCGCGGGCGAATCGAGCGTGCGGACATCGTCCTCCTCGAGCGTCTTCTGCGGCGCGGGGGCGCGCAGGAGCGCGGGGACGGTCTTGTCGGTCGGCGGCGCGGCCTCGGGGCCGAGCTGCGCGCGGCGCGCGTCGGCCTCGGCCTTCGCGGCGTCGGCGGCGGCGCCGGTCCCCGGCAGCGGGACGAGCGAGGAGAGGGGCAGCGTGATCGTGCCCAGCACCGGGTGCTGCACGACCACTTCCTTGCCCTTCACCTCCACCACGCGGCCACGCAGGATGTCGCCGTTGGCCAGCTTGAACTCGCGCAGGTCGTCCCCCGCGCCGGCGCTGGCCACGACCGCCAGCGAGAGTGCGATTCCTGCGAGTCCCAGAGGATTTCGTCCCGTGAACATGGTGCGAAAAGGTAGCGGCTCCCGGCCCGCTCTGCCTGCGCCGGAGCGCCTCCGGCGGCCCGTGGCTGAGAACTCGCACGGGCCCGGGTGCGGCCCGTGGACAATGCCGGGATCCGCGCCACACTGTGGGGATGCTGATCCCCACGGCCGCGCTCGTCGCGGCGCTGTCGCTTGCCACGCAGTCCGCCCCGCGTCCGACCACGGTCGCGGCGCTCCCCGCCTCCGTCGCGCACGCGCTCCCGCAGGAGACGCTCGACGCCCTGCGCTCGCCCGTCGGCGCGCAGGCGCTGCAGATCGACCTCCCCGGCCGCGGCGCGACCACGCTGCTGCTCTCGCGCACCGGCGAGCCGGGCGCGTCGCTGCCGGTCGAGCTCGCGCACCGCGAAGGCAAGCGCGTCGTCGCGAGCATGGTCTCGATCCCCGCGCCCGACGCCTGGCGTGGCGTCGTCGCGGGCGTCCCCGACGCGCGCGTCTTCGTCGGCGTCGGCGTGGACAACCTCGCGGCGGGCTTCGTGCAGATCGGCAACGAGACCTGGTGGATCGCCTCGCCGCCGCGCGCGCAGCCGGGGCCGGTCATGGTCTCGCACGAGCGCGCCTTCGACGGCTTCGACCTCTCGGGGCTGCGCTGCCACGCGGACGAGATCGCGCAGCCCGGCGGCGACGCGGGCGAGGAGTCGGGCGACGGCGCGCACCTGCCGCTGGTCGAGCCCTGCCGCGAGGTGCGCATCGCCGCGGAGACGGACACCGAGTTCCTCGCGAACCTCTTCGCGGGCAACACGACGCGCGCGGGGCAGTACGTCTCGCTGCTCATGGGCGCGATGACCGAGATCTACACGCGCGACGTGAACGCGCGCCTGCCGCTGGTCTACCTGCGCCTGTGGACCGGCCCCGACGTGTGGACGCAGGACGGCAGCATCGGCAACCAGCTCGGCGAGCTGCGCACCTACTGGCTCGCGAACATGGGCGCGGTCCGCCGCGACCAGACGCATCTGCTTTCCGGGCGCAACCTCGGCGGCGGCGTCGCGTGGCTCCCCGGCCTCTGCGGCTCCTACAACTACGCGGTCTCCGCGAACCTGGGCGGCTCCTTCCCCTATCCGCTCGTCGACCACGACTGGGCCAACTGGGATCCGATGGTCGTCGCGCACGAGACGGGCCACAACTTCGGCGCGCCGCACACGCACGACGGCTACAGCCCGCCGC
The DNA here is from genome assembly GCA_046350355.1 of Phycisphaerales bacterium. Taxonomy (GTDB): domain Bacteria; phylum Planctomycetota; class Phycisphaerae; order Phycisphaerales; family SM1A02; genus UBA966. The sequence continues at coordinate 287,305 of JAXMAN010000001.1, forward strand.
CGGACGGCTGCGGCACCGGCGACTGCACGCTCGCCTACGAAGGCACGATCATGAGCTACTGCCACACCTGCTCGGGTGGCATGTCGAATGTCTCGCTGCTCTTCCATCCGCTCTCGATCGGGTCGATGACGAACCTGCTGCACTCGGTGGGCTGCGCCTTCGACGGCACCGCGAACCCGCCGAACCTGGTGGGCGACTACGCCTCGGTGCTCGCGGGCGAGCAGCTCGTGCTCGATCCGCTGGACAACGAGCGCGCCGTGAACTGCGTTGGAATCCAGCTTCAGTCGGTCTCGGCCACGAGCGCGGCCGGCGGCAGCGTGGTGATCCTGCCGCCGCAGGGCGAGGTGCCCGCGAAGGTGCGCTACACGCCCGCGCCCGGCTTCTCCGGCGCGGACAGCTTCACCTACACCGCGATCGACGCCGGCGGCCAGACCGCGACGGCCGTCGTCGCCGTGGAGGTGCAGCCCTACCAGGCGGCGTGGGTCGTCGCGAGCGACCCCGTGGGCATCCGCGCGAACTGGTACGCGATCCCCGAGAGCAGCCTGCTGCCTGACTTCAGCGCGCTTTCTCCCTACGGCAGCGCGATCCTCAGCTCCGTCAACATCGACTCCACCGGCGGCAACTTCAGCAGCAGCGGGCGCGCGGACCTCATCGCCGCCACCTTCGAGGGCTGGCTGCGCGTGCCCGCGGGCGCGGGCGGCCTCGTGCAGCTCTTCGTCGAGAGCGACGACGGCTCGCGCGTGGTGGTGGACGGCATCCCGCTCGTCAACAACGACGGCCTGCACGGCATGGTCGAGCGCGGCGGCTCCATCGCGCTGCGTCCCGGCAAGCACAAGCTGCGCGTCGAGTTCTTCGAGAACTACGGCGGCGCGGGGCTCATCCTGCGCTGGCAGCTTCCCGGCGGATCCAAGGTCGTCGTGCCTCCCTCGGCCTTCACCTGGGGCGGCAGCGGCTTCCGCGCGGACCTCAACGCCGACGGCGCGGTCGACGGCGCGGACCTGGGCATCCTGCTGGGCGACTGGGGCCTGACGGGAACGCCGGGCACGCTGCGCAGCGACTGCAACGGCGACGGCCGCGTGGACGGCGCGGACCTGGGGCTGCTGCTGGCCGGCTGGGGCGTGTAGGGTTCGCGGCATGACGCGATTCCAGTCCCGCGCGCGCACGGCGACCGCCGGCGCGCTCGCCGCGGCGTGCATGCTGGCCGCACCCTTCGTCCGCGGCGCGGCGGCGCAGTCCGCGGTCCCGCTGGTGGTGCACGACCCGTACTTCAGCGCCTGGTCCACCGGCGACCGGCTGACCGACGACTGGCCGCGCCACTGGAGCGGCGCGACGATGGGCATGACGGGAATGGTGCGCGTCGACGGCGCGCCCTTCCGCTGGTGCGGCCCGCGTCCCGAGCGCGTCCCCGCCGCGGAGCAGGTGAAGCGCACGATCACGCCGACGGCGACGGAGTTCGAGTTCCTCGCCGGGGGCGTGCGGCTGACTGTCGTCTTCTTCACCCCCGCCTCGCCGGGGCGCTCGCTCGCGGAGCTCTCGCAGAGCGTGACCGCGGTCTGCGTGCGCGCGCAGTCCGCCGATGGCGCGGAGCACCGCGTGCAGGTCTACCTGGACGCGACGGGCGAGTGGTGCTCGGACGTGCCGCAGGACCAGGTGCAGTGGTCGCGCCTGCGCGTCGGGCCGCTGGGCGTGCTGCGCATGGGCACCACCGACCAGCCGGTGCTGCGCGCCGCCGGCGACATGCGCACGATCGACTGGGGCAGCCTCTATCTGGCGACCGACGAGGGCGGTGGCGCGACGGGCGCGATCGCGGCGTCGGGGCACTCGCATTCGCGCGCGTGGTTCGCGCAGCATGGCAGCGTGCCCGACCGCGACGACTTGCGCATGCCGCGCGCGGTGGACGACGACTGGCCGGTGCTCGCGGCATCGATCGACCTCGGCGCGGTGGGCGCTGCGCCGACCGCGTGGCGCGGCTTCCTGCTGGGCTACGACGAGGCGAGCGCGATCGAGTACTTCGAGCGACCGCTGCGCCCGCTCTGGAAGGGGACGGCGCGCGTGGGGATCGATTCCTCGCTGCTGCAGGTGCGCGAGGCGGTGCTCGCGGGCGGTCCGCAGGACGCCGCTGCCGCGAAGTTCGCGCAGGCCGCGGAGCGCGTGGGCGGGGCGAAGTACGCGGCGCTCGTCTCGCTCGCGTACCGCCAGGTGCTCGCGGGACACAAGATCGTCGGCGACTGGGATGGCACGCCGCTGATGTTCTCGAAGGAGAACACCAGCAACGGCTGCATCGCGACGATCGATGTCATCTATCCCGCCTCGCCCTTCTATCTCTATCACGATCCCGAGATGCTCAAGGCGCAGCTACGCCCGCTGCTGGCCTACGCGCAGAGCCCGCGCTGGAAGTTCCCCTTCGCGCCGCACGACCTGGGCACCTATCCGAAGGCGAACGGCCAGGTCTACGGCGGCGGCGAGACGAGCGAGCAGAACCAGATGCCCGTCGAGGAGTCGGGCAACATGCTGATCATGATGGCGGCGATCGCACAGGTCGAGGGGAACGCGGACTTCGCGCGCCCGCATCTGGCGCTGCTGGAGAAGTGGGCGGGCTTCCTGAAGCAGGAGGGGCTCGATCCGGTGAACCAGCTCTGCACGGACGACTTCGCGGGGCACATGGCGCGCAACGCAAACCTCTCCGCGAAGACCTGCGTCGCGCTGGGCGCGTACGCGCAGCTCCTGGCGGCCGCCGGTCAGCAGGAGGACGCGAAGCGCTGGCGCGGCGTCGCCGAGGAGTTCGCGCGCAGGTGGATGGAGCTCGCGAAGGGCGGCGACGCGACCGTGCTTGCCTTCGGCACGCCCACGCGCGACGGCAAGCCCACCTGGAGCCAGAAGTACAACCTGGTCTGGGACCAGGTGCTCGGGCTGAAGCTCTTCCCGGAGTCGCTCTTCGCGCAGGAAGTGGCCTGGTACCGCGCGCACCTGGGCAGGTACGGGCTGCCGCTGGACAGCCGCATGACCTACACCAAGCTCGACTGGAGCGTCTGGAGCGCGTGCCTCACGCGCAGCCGCGCGGACTTCGACGCGCTCATGGCGCCCGTCTACGCGTGGATGGAGGCGTCGCCGCCGCCGAGCCGCGTGCCGATGTCGGACTGGTTCGAGACCACCGACGGCCGCACGAAGGGCATGCACTCGCGCACCGTCGTCGGCGGCGTGTGGATGCCGCTGCTGATGGCGAAGCTGGGCGTCGGGTGGAAGTGAGCGCTCAGGGCTCGGAGGGGACGACCTTGGTGGCGCCCGCGCCGCCCTCGCGGCTGATTCCCGCGGCGCGCGCGATGCTCTGCGCCTTCGCGAAGCACGCGGCGGAACGCTCGCGCACGCCCGCGTCGGTCGCGTGGAGCGAGACGTAGGCGAGGTTCGCAAGCGTCGTCGCGTTGAGCCGGTCGGGCGTCATGTCGGGGCAGCCGCCGTCGATCTGGTGGCCGCACGCATCGGGGTAGGCGGTGGTCACGATGTCCGCGTACCTCGCGAGCTCGGTGACGCTCATCGTGGCGTAGGGCAGCCCGTCCAGTTCCTTCAGCGGATACGCGAGGCCGTGCTTGTCGAAGACGCGTCCCTCGGCGTTGCGGGGCGCGATGGCGCGCGCGGACTCGACGACCTCGGGGAAGTTCCACGAGGGCGGGCGCGGGTAGTCGGCGGCCGTGGAGCCGGAGGGGGCGGCGGCCTTCGGGGCAGCCGCGGGTGCGGGGGGCGTCGCCGGCTTCGAATCGCAGGCGGCGAGCAGGAGCGCGGCGACGATCGCAGTGATTCGCGACATGCTCAGATCCTCCGGAGGAGTGCGTGGCGACGATGGCGCACGCGGGCAGCCCCGTAGACTTCCCCGCATGATCCGCACGCATGCTACGGCCGCGCTCCCCTCCCGCACCGCGTGGACCGCTGTCGTCGTCGGCGCCGGCGTCTGTGCGCTCGCCACGGGACTCGCGGGGTGCGCATCGGGCGCGGGCGCGGGCTCCGCGGCAGCCACCCCGGGCGCCGCGGGGGCGTCCAACGCGGACGGCCGCCTGCGCGTCGCCGTCGTCCGCACCGCGGGCAGCGAGATCGCGGGCTTCACGATGGCGGACTTCGAGAAGGCGTCGTGGACGCGCACCGCCGAGGGTGGTGCGCAGCTCGACATCCTCCTGACGCCGGCCGCCACGCAGCGGCTGCGCGAGGCGTCGGGCAAGGCCAAGGCGAAGGGGAGCGAGCTCTTCCTGGCGGCCACCTGGGATGGCACGCGCGTCGAGCCGCGCACGCGCCTACACGGCGAGATCGGCGCGATCACGATCCGCAACCCGCAGTTGCCCGATCCCGCGGGCTGGGCGGCCGAGGTCACGCGCCTCGTCAACGCGGACCGCCGCTGACGCGCGGCTACCTTGTGGCGCATGCCGCGCCGCGCACCTGGAAGCATCCTGATCGCCTCGTCCGTGCTGCTGCTGGCCACGCTGGCCGCGGCGCTGGGGTTCGCGCCGCCGAGCGCGCCGCCGTCCGCGCCGACCCCCGCGTCGGATCCGGTGAAACAGCTTCAGGCGTGGCTCGCGCAGGACGCGACGACGCGCGGCGCGCTCGAGTCGCAGGACTTCGCGACGCAGAAGCTCACGAAGGCGCAGGCGAAGCAGGCGCAGCGGCTGCTGTGGGAGGCGCATGTTGCGCAGACCAGGCCGCAGCGCGAGGCGGAGTGGAACGCGAAGGCGATCGAGCTGCAGGGCAAGCGCATGAAATGGGAGACGCGCACCTTCGGCGAGGCGCCCAAGGCTGGCCACGCGCTCTACATCTCGCTGCACGGCGGCGGCGGCGCGCCCCCCGAGGTGAACGAGGGCCAGTGGCGCAACCAGATCGATCTCTACCGTCCCGCCGAGGGCATCTACATCGCGCCGCGCGCGCCCACCGACACCTGGAACCTCTGGCACGAGGACCACATGGACGCGCTGCTCGACCGCCTGATCGAGGACGCGGTCCTCTTCGCGGGCGTCGACACCGACCGTGTCTATGTCATGGGCTATTCCGCGGGCGGCGACGGCGTCTACCAGCTCGCGCCGCGCATGGCCGACCGCTGGGCCGCGGCCTCGATGATGGCGGGGCATCCCGGCGACGCGGATGCGCGCACGCTGCGGAACCTGCCGTTTTCGGTGCAGGTGGGCGAGCGCGACGGCGCGTACGACCGCAACACGCGCGCGACGGAGTTCGGAGCGAAGCTCGCCGAGCTGCAAGAGAAGGACCCCAAGGGCTACGAGCATGTCGTCAAGCTCTATCCCGGCAAGGGCCACTGGATGGACCGGCTTGACGCCGAGGCCGTGCCGTGGATGGCCAAGCACACGCGTGCCGCGCGTCCCAAGCGCGTGGTGTGGGTGCAGGACGACGCGCTGCGGCCGCGCCTCTACTGGCTGGTTGCGCCCAAGGAGTCGCAGAAGCAGGGCGCGCTGCTGGCCGCAACGATCAAGGGCCAGCGCGTGGAGTTCGACGCGGCCTCGACGGCGCCGCAGGCGGTGGTGCTGCTGGACGACGCGCTGGTCGACCTGGACAAGCCGGTGACGATCGCGGTGGGCGATCGCACGGTGTGGCAGGGCACGGTGCCGCGTCGGATGGTGGACATCGCCGCGAGCCTTGCCGAGCGCGCGGATCCGAAGATGATCTTCCCGGCGCGGGTGCCGGCGGAGATCGTGGCAGCAAGCGAGAAGAAGGGGACGCCATGAGCAAGAAGACGATGATGACGAAGAAGAAGGCGACGACGAAGAAGGCCACGGTGAAGAAGGCGGCGGTGAAGCGGACGACCAAGGCGCCCGCGAAGGCGACAGCGGCGACCGCGCAGGCCCCCGACGCGCGCCGCGAGGCGGAGGGCGCGGTCCGCGCGCTCGTCGCGCGTTTCGCGGCGAAGCACGCAAAGCTCATCGACGCCGCGCGCCGCACGCTGCGCACGCGACTTCCCACCGCGCACGAGGTGGTCTACGAGTACCGCGACTTCCTCGTCATCAGCGTCTCCCCGAGCGAGCGGGGCTACGAGGGCGTCTTCGCGCTGCGCGCCGACGCCGCGGGCGTGAAGCTCTTCCTCAACCAGGGCGCCACGATCCCGGATCCCCACAAGTTGCTGCGCGGCTCCGGCACCCAGGCGCGTGCGCTGGAAGTGCGGACCGCGGCGGATCTCACGCGCCCGGAAGTGGTCGCGCTCCTCGAGGCCGCGATCGCGCGGACGCCGGTGCCGTTCGCGCGCAGCGGCGAGGGGACGATCGTGATCCGGCCGGCGGGGAAGAAGCGGGCGAAGGGGAGCGCGCGCTAGCGGAGTCGAGAGCGTCCCGGGAGTGCGATGGACCAACGGAGAGCGAGCCCCGAACGGAGCAGGATCGCACAGCGGGCGATCGCCTCGTCCAGTCTGCGGCCGCTCCACTGGGGCTTTGGGATCTGCGTCGCACTGGGTGGAGCCTCGCTCATCACCGTGATGGTCGGAGGGGGCCGTTGGGCGACGACCGCGCTCGTCATCCTCTTCGCGGGGCTCGGAGCATTCCTGGTGGGAGCACTGTTGATGCTGCGTCGCCTCCTCCCGCTCCAGCGGAAGGTCCGCCTCGGCCTCATCTGCGGCCACTGCGGCCACCAGCTCGCGCCCGGACGCAATGCGTCCGCGTGCCCGGAGTGCGGATACCACCGCGTGCAGGGGCGGTTTGTGGGGGACGACGCGCCGAAGGGGGATTGACTCGGCGGACTGGCGCACATACAGTTGCCTACGCAACTAACCGCCCGACCGATGCCGCCCGCTCCTGTCAGCACCCTCGATTCCCACGCCGGATACTGGCTCCGCTTCGTCTCGAACCACGTCTCCCACGGGTTCCGGCGCAAGGTGGAGTCGCACGGCGCGACGGTCGCGGAGTGGGTCGTGATGCGCGCGCTGCTCGAGTCCGACGGCGTCAACCCGAGCGAGCTCGCCGAATCCATCGGGCTCACGCGCGGCGCCGTCTCGCGGCTGATCGACCGGCTCGTCGCGAAGCGGCTGGTTTCATGCCGCTCCGAGCGCGAGGACCGGCGCTACCAGATCGTCAAGCTCACGGCGGCGGGGCGGCGGCTCGTGCCTGTCCTCGCGGCGCTCGCGGACGAGAACGACGCGGAGTTCTTCGGACATCTCGGCGTGCGGGAGCGCGCGGCGCTCGTCGCGGTGCTCCAGGGCATCGCCGAACGCCACGGGCTGAAGGGCGCGCCGCTCGAATGATCACGGTGCCCAGCACAGGAGCAACCATGACCCCCGACCTCACCCGGCACCTGCACGAATGCACACGCCTCTCCGCGGCCGGCGAGATCCACTTCGGCGACCTCGTCGCGCGGCTCGTGCATCTCGGAGTCGAGCGCTACCACGCGGACTACACGCGCTGCGAGAACACGTACTACACGCCACAAGGCGAGTCCTGCGTCGTGCCGATGGGCTGCGCCGTCGCCGCGATCCGCGAGCGCTTCGACGCGGATGCCGTCGTGGCCGCCATCCGCCAGGCGCAGCGCGGCGAGATCATGTACCCGCAGTTCACGCGCCAGGTGCTCGCCGCCGGCTGCGTGGGCTACTTCGTGCAGATTCGTGGCCGGTGCGTGCAGTACTTTGGGCGAGGTGGTGAGATGCACACGGAGTGGTTCCCAGGTGCCGGGCAGTAGCGGGCGCCGCGCGGTGCGAGGAGGGACTCGGATGCGACCTTCACCGACACTCGAACGCTCGGTCGCCGGCTCGATCGCGCTCGTTGTTGCGTGCATGGTGATCGCGTGCGGATGCGCGGGACACGAACGCGTCGTCGCACCCCCGAAGGCGCAGGCGCCCGCGACGCCAGTCGGCGAAGTCGTGACCGGAGCGGGGAGCGAGTTCCGCACGGTCTTCCAGTCGAGCGACGGCACCTACTGGTTCGGAAGCCGCGATCGCGGTCTCTTCCGCATGCGGGATGGCGTGGTCACGCGCTTCACGACGGCGCACGGGCTCCCGGGAGACGGCGTGCGCGGGATCGCCGAGGACCGCGCGGGGAACATCATCGTGGTGAGCGAACCCGGGGGACTCGCCCGGTTCGACGGGCGAACCTTTCAGGCGCTGCAGCCCGCAGCCACCCGATCCGATTGGCGGCTGCACTCCGACGACCTCTGGTTCCCTGCGGGCCCGGATACCGGCGCCGTGCTGCGCTACGACGGCACCACCGTGCATCGACTGACGCTGCCCAAGACCGAGGCGGGCGAGGCCTGGATCGCTCGGTATCCGCGCGCGACCCACCCCGGAATCAAGTACAGCCCGTACGACGTCTACACCATCTACCGCGACAGCCGCGGCCACCTGTGGTTGGGCACCGCGCTTCTGGGCGCATGCCGCTACGACGGAACGAACTTCGAGTGGATCGCGAACGAGATCGGCTTCGGCGAGACGAACAGCTTCGGACTGCGCTCCATTATCGAGTCCAGGCCGGGCGTCTTCTGGTTCTGCCACCCTCCCGATGCCGTCGAGATTCCCGCGGTTGCGCAGAGCGCCCCGGGCTTCCAGCGAAGCGCCGGCGGAATGCCCTTTCGAAAGGTGCCGGGCTTCGGAACCTCCTCCGACCCATTCTCGACCTTCACCGCCTCCGCAACGGCGCCCAATGGGGATCTTTGGCTGCTGATCCTGGGTGGCGGCGCGTGGCGCTTCGACGGCCGCCGCATGGCGCACTTTCCGGTGCTCCGCGATGGTCAGCCGATCTTGGCGAACTCCATCGCGCTCGACCGGCAGGGCGTTCCCTGGGTCGGCACCGACGAGCACGGGGTCTACCGGTTCAACGGGACGGAGTTCGTGCGGTGGATGCCATGATGGCGCGTCGAGCGCGGACGGCGGAGGCGATCCGCAGGTGCCCCAGAAGCGTCGATGGACCCGGCACCTGCCGAGGTCAAGTGATCCGCTGAATCGGGGCGGCCGGATTTGAACCGACGACTTCCTGCTCCCAAAGCAGGCGCTCTACCAAGCTGAGCTACGCCCCGCACGGATTCGAAGTCTAGCGGTGGCCGTCAGGCGCGCCGCGCGCCCGCGCCACGCGCCGCGCACCCCCGTCCCCCCGCGCTCCTCGCCCGCGCCTACTCGCCAAACCCGTAGTTCGAGTTCGGGATCACGCCGGGCAGCAGGCGGTCGCGGAAGTACTTCCAGTCGACGGCGAAGCCGATGTCGCCGTCGGCGGGCTGGTCGTAGAAGTGGGGCTGCGCGCAGAAGATCTCGACGAGGTCCTTGTTCTGCAGCGCGTACTGGCCGGTCGAGCCGTCGACGTAGCTCATCGTGATCGCGTCGGGGTTCCAGATCGCGGGTGTGTCGACCCAGTTCGCGGTCACGGGACTGATGATCCAGCCGCCGTAGTTGGCGCCCTGCGTCGTCGAGGTGTTCGCGCACGCGGGGTTGTCGCCCTCGACGGTCGTGTACATCGTCCGCGCCGGCTGCACGATGCGCGCCAGCGTCGTCGTGTTGAAGCTCTCCAGCGGCATGTTGAGCTGCCCCGGATACGAGACGAAGCGTCGGTCGCCGTTCACGCCTTCCGTGTCGTCGGGGGTGCGCACGCCGACGAAGGAATTGATCGAGTAGCTGCGGATGCGCTGGCCCAGCGCGCCGTCGGCGCCCTGGCCGATCGAGTTCGTCGGCTCGTTCGGGCTGAGGTAGACGCTCTCGCTGCCCAGGTACGAGTAGAGCTTGCCGTCGGTCAGCGCGCGAGGGCGCTCCTGCTTCACCGAGGGGTTCGTCGTGTCGACGACCATGTACGGATCGGGGTTGCCCGCGGGGGGATTGCGGTCGTAGACCCACGCGTGCTGGAGCGTGTAGAGCGACTGGCCCTGCGTCGGCGTGCCGCTGCCCGCGTTCCACTGGAAGACGGTGAGGTCGGGGTTGGTGTGCGGGCTGACGAAGCGCCCCGCGTTCGCGGTCGTGTACGAGATGCTCGCCTGCGCGATCTGGCGCTGGTTCGAGAGGCACTTGGCCGTGCGCGCCGTGTTGCGGATCGAGGACATCGAGGGGATCAGCAGCGCGATCAGCGCGGCGATGATCGCGATCACCACCAGCAGCTCGACCACCGTGAAGGCGCGGCCGGAGCGGGCTGGATGGAGGGCGCGAAGGACGCGCGTGGGGCTGCCGTGGGGTCGGCGGGGGCGAATCATGGGCGTATCACCATAGGTCAATACGGCGATGCCGCCGCGGATGCCCATGCGGGGGTCCCGGAAATGGCTGAAAGTGTGCGGCCGGGCGGCGGCTGGTCCGCGGCCACCCCTCCTGTCGGGGCCGTCCGGCGTCTTAGAACACGATCCGGACCCAGCGCGCTGGGCTCAGAGGCCGTTCGAGAAGCCGTAGGTCGAGTTCGGGATCACGCCGGGAAGCTGGCGGTCGCGGAACCACTTCCAGTCGATCGCGAAGCCCACCGAGTCCGCGGGCTGGATCCAGCGGTGCGGGGTGCCGCCCATCGAGGGATCCCACATCGCCGGCAGGTCCGGCCGCTTGAGCTCGTAGACCTCGAAGGAGCCGTCGCAGTACGCCATCGTGACGGCGCCGGGGCTCCAGTAGGCGGGGGTGTCGATCCACCGCGGGATGAGCGGATCGATCAGCCAGCCGAGGTTGTTCCAGGAGAGGCTGTCGTCCTCCACCATGCAGAGCATCGTGCGGCTGGGCTGCGGCACGCGCGCGACCGAGGTGGTGTTGCAGGACGAGACGGGGATGCCCAGGCTGGTCGGGAAGCTGGCCCACTCCTGCAGGTCGTCGGGCGAACGCGTGCCGACCCATGCGTTCAGCGAGTAGCTGCGGATGCGGCGGTTGTTGTCGGGCGCGACCGAGCCGAAGGGGTTCGTCGGCTCCTGCGGCGAGATGTAGACGCCGGGCGATCCGATGTAGCTGAAGAGCGAGCCGTCCTCGAGCGCCTTGGGCTTCTCGTAGCCAAAGGTCGAGCTGCCCGAGGTGTAGGTGGCGTTGTTGGGGTTCGCCCAGACCCAGGCGTGCGTGGTGTAGTAGAGGAACTGGCTCTGCGTGGCGGCGTTTTGATAGACCCCAATGTTGTTTTGAGTCGCGGGGCTCGCCCAGCGGCCCGCGTTGTTCGTGGCGTACGAGTAGTCCGCCTGCCCGATCGAGCGCTGGTTGGTCAGGCACTGCGTGGTGCGCGACTGGGAGCGGACCTTGCCGATGGCCGGGATGAGCAGCGCGACGACCAGCGAGATGATCGCGATCACCACCAGCAGCTCCACGATGGTGAAGCCGCGCGAGGGCTGGGACGAGGCGGCGGGCGCCGGGATTCGGACGGTGTGCGTGCGTGCCATGCGGCGCTCCACGAGGGGACGGGTTTCAGGGGCGCGCGGCGGCGCCGCAGACCCGGTCTGTGGTCATGCTAGCCCGAGGGGGTGCGAATGCAAGGGTTTTGGGCTGGAAGGTGCAGGGTTAGACTTCCATCCATGCTGGCACGAGCCCTTGGAATCACGATGGCGACCCTCGCAACCTCGATCGCCCTGGCGCAGGCGCCGGGTGGATCGGGCGGCGGCGCGCCCCCCGCGGGACAGGAGAAGGGCACCCCGCCCGCGCAGCCCCCCGCGCGCGTCGACCCGCTCGCCGGCATCAGCAAGGACGACCAGGCGAAGTACCGCGAGGCGGTCGCGCACGGCCTGAAGCAGCGCGACCTCTCGATCGCGATGCGCGCCGCGCTCAAGAAGATGATCTCCAACCGGCCTCCCAAGGAGGAGGACGTGAAGGCGTACGAGGCCGCGCTCAAGGCGCTCGACCGCCAGTCCGCGGCCACCGCCGAGATGATGAGCGCCGACAAGTGGACCGACGCCGACCGCGCGAAGATGGGGGACATCATCGCGAAGATCGTGGGCTCGTAGGCGCGTTCGCGCCGATGGAGTGAGGATGGACGGAACCCCCGCCGAGAGCGAGCGCGCGCCGGCGCGATGGCCCGGCGCGATCGCGTGGATCGCGACCGTGCTCGGCGTCGTGGCGGTCGTGTGGCTCTGCGTGGGGCTGCTGCGGTCCTGCTCGCCGGTGGCGGTGGCCGAGACCGCGGGCGGCGCGGCGCGCGACGTCGCGAAGACGCTTGCGGACGTGCTGAAGCCGACGGTGGTCTCAAACCCGCTCGTGGTGCTGCGCGGCGAGGACGACCAGCCCAAGCTCGTCGTCTACACGCACGCGGCGGACGTGAGCGAGGACCTCGTGAGCGACGCGTGGTTCGGGGACACCTACAGCCGCATCGTCGCGCGCAACTGCCGCGCGCAGTTCTTCATCCCGCTGGACGAGATGACCGCGCAGGACGTGGCCTTCGTGCCCGGCGGACCGGGACGGCCGGGACAGATCCTGATCACCGCGCCGAAGCCGCGGCTCGACCTGGGCATGCTGGTGATCGCGCCGGAGTCGATCGAGTTCACCGAGCGCGCGACGGGGCTGCGCCGCGTCACCGCGTGGATGGAGACGGACCGGCGCGACGAGCTCACCAAGCACCTGCGTCCGCGCCTGATGGAGGCGATGGCCGACCCGAAGGTGCGCGAGCGCGCGGCGGAGGCGGCGCGGAAGTTCCTCGAGGAGCGCTTCGCGAGGTGGCTGCGCCCCGGCACCGAGATGGGCCGCGACGTCCGCGTCGAGGTCCGCTGGCGGTAGGGGCGGTTCAGACGAGCTTGATCGTGGAGAGGTCTTCCGCCGGCTCGGGCCACTCGAGCTTCAGGTCGCGGAAGCTGCGGCGCAGCGCCTCGCTCACCAGCAGGTTGCGGAACCACTTGCGGTTGCTGGGGACGATGCACCAGGGCGCGTGCTCGGTGCTGGTGTTCGAGAGCATCGACTCGAACGCCTCCATGTACCGGTCCCAGAAGCCGCGCTCGCGCACGTCGTTGATGCTGAACTTCCACTGCTTCGCGGGATCCTCCAGGCGCGCGTGCAGGCGCTCGAGCTGCTCCTCCTTGGAGATGGTCAGGAAGAACTTCAGGATCACCGTCCCCTCCTCGACCAGCATGCGCTCGAAGTCGTTGATCTGCCGGTAGCGGCGCTCGATCTCCTTCTCCTTCATGCCGCCGTGCACGGTGGGCACGATGACGTCCTCGTAGTGGCTGCGGTTGAAGATCGCGATCTCGCCCTTGGCGGGGCAGACCATGTGGATGCGCCAGAGGTAGTCGTGCGCGGCCTCGTGCTCGCCGGGCTTCTTGAAGGAGCGCACGATCACCCCCTGCGGGTTGAGCGCGGTCATCACCTTGCGGATGACGCCGTCCTTGCCCGCGGTGTCGATGCCCTGCAGCACGACGAGCAAGCCGCGGCTGCGGTTGGCCCAGAAGCGCATCTGCTCCTCGACGAGCTCGGCGAGGTTCTTCTCGAGCGCCGCCTCGCCCTGCGCCTTGTCGAGGCCGCCATCCTCGTCCGGCTTCCACTTCTCCAGGCGGACGCGCGAACCCGGCTTCACCACGAACGCGTCGATGTCGAGCTTGCCCATGCGCCGCAGCGTATCCCGCCCGCGGCGGCGGTCACGCGCGCGTCAGAACGCGCAGTTCTTGGGCGTGCGCGGGAAGGGGATGCAGTCGCGCACGTTGCCCAGGCCGGTCGCGTACGCGATCGTGCGCTCGAAGCCCAGGCCGAATCCGGCGTGCGGCACCGTGCCGTAGCGGCGCAGGTCGCGGTACCACCAGTACGCGGCGGGATCGAGGTGCATCTCGCGGATGCGCGCGTCGAGCACGTCCAGGCGCTCCTCGCGCTGGCTGCCGCCGACGATCTCGCCGATGCCCGGCGCGAGGATGTCCATCGCCGCGACGGTCTTCCCGTCGTCGTTCATGCGCATGTAGAAGGCCTTGATGTCCTTGGGGTAGTTCATCACGACCACGGGGCGGCCGAAGACCTGCTCGGTCAGGTAGCGCTCGTGCTCGCTCTGCATGTCCATGCCCCAGTGCGGCGCGAACTCGAACTTGTGGCCCGACGCGACCGCCTTCTCGAGCTGGCGGATCGCCTCGGTGTAGTCGATGCGCTCGAAGCTGGCGCCGATGAACTTCTCCAGGCGCGCGATCGCCTCCTTGTCCACGCGCTCGACGAAGAACTTCATGTCGTCCGCGCGCTCCTCGAGCACGCTGCGGAACATCGCCTTGAGCAGCCCCTCGGCGCAGTCGGCGTCCATCGAGAGGTCGGCGAAGGCGAGCTCCGGCTCGATCATCCAGAACTCCGCCAGATGGCGGCTGGTGTTGGAGTTCTCCGCGCGGAAGGTGGGGCCGAAGGTGTAGACCTTGCTGAGCGCCAGGCACCAGCACTCGACGTTGAGCTGGCCGCTCACCGTGAGGTGGCTCTCCTTGCCGAAGAAGTCCTGCGAGAAGTCGACCTTGCCATCGGGCGTGCGCGGCAGGTTCGCGAGGTCGAGCGTGCTGACGCGGAACATCGCGCCCGCGCCCTCGCAGTCGCTGGCGGTGACGATGGGCGTGTGGATCCAGAAGAAGCCGCGCTCGCTGAAGTAGCGGTGCACGGCCTGCGCCATCGTGTGGCGGATGCGGCCGAGCGCGCCGAAGGTGTTGGTGCGCGAGCGCAGGTGCGCGTTCTCGCGCAGGAACTCCATCGTGTGCGCCTTCGGCTGGATCGGGTAGGTCTCGGGATCGTCGACGAAGCCGTGCACCTGCAGGCGCTCGACCTGCATTTCGAGCTGGCCGGGGCGGCCCTGCACCTCGACGAGGCGGCCCTCGGCCTCGACGCTGCAGCCGGCGGTGAGGCGCACGACCTCGGTCTGGTAGTTCGCGAGCGCGCCCGGGACGACGAGCTGCAGCGGATCGAAGCACGAGCCGTCGGAGAGGTTCACGAAGCTGATGCCCGCCTTGGAGTCGCGGCGCGTGCGCACCCAGCCCTGCACCACGACCTGGCGGTCGGCGAAGTCGGCGGGGCGCTTGCGGATGTCGGCGATGGGGGTCCCGTGACGCATAGAAGGTGAAGGGTAAGCACCGCAGCCGCTGCCAGAGTGGCAGCGGGGCACGCGCGCGCCGCCGCGGCCTGACACGCGGGGCGGGGCAGGGGAGGGAACGCCGCCGTGCTGCGCTGGAGATTATTGGACACAAAGCCACCTGCCCCAACCCCTCGTTGGCACGGCCTTTGCATCCCGAGGGGCCTCTCGCGATGCGTCTGCGCTGTCTCCATCACCAGTCCGCCGACCAGACCGCCAACGGCGGGACGGCGCCGCGCGCGCCGCGGCTGAACCTGCTGCTCACCACGGGCGGCTGGCAGCAGGACGCCTGGGCGGTCGCGGTGCCGCAGATCCTGGAGCCGCTGGGCGTGCAGGTGATCCGCGCGAACTCGGGCGTCGAGGCGACCAACGTCATCCGCTCCTGCCCGGTGCACATCGCGGTCGTCGACCTCGCGCTGCCGCTGGACTCGAGCACGCTGGGCAGCGAGCCCGGCGGCGTCCGCGTCATCCAGCTCCTGCGCCGCCTGGACGCGCCGCCGCCGATGGTCGTCGTGCGTCCGCCGCAGCCCACGCGCCGCGAGAGCAGCCGCAGCCTCGTCGAGGCGCTCCTCGACGGCGCCTTCAGCGTCGTCGACCGTCCGTGCCACCCCGAGACGATGCTGCGGCTCATGCACCGCATCCTCGAGCGGCACTACCTCCGTCCAAGTCCGTCCACCCCCGGCGCGTGACGCGCCGGACCATCGATCCCCATTCACACTCATCAGGAGACACGAAGCAATGAAGGTTCGCCCCCTCGGAGACAAGATCCTCGTCAAGCGCGACGAGGCCGCCACCAAGACCGACGCCGGCATCTTCCTGCCGGAGACGGCCAAGGACAAGCCCAAGCAGGGCAAGGTCATCGCGCTCGGCTCGGGCATCCTGAACAAGGAGACCGGCGAGTTCCTCCCGTTCAGCGTGAAGAAGGGCGACACCGTCATCTTCTCCAGCTACTCGGGCACCGAAGTCAAGATCGACGGCGACGCGTTCCTCATCATGACCGAGGAAGACATCCTCGGCGTCATCGAGTGAGCCCGCCGGTCGCAGCAACGAACACCTGAAAGGAAACGAGACACATGGCAGCCAAGCAGATCGCATACGACGTCGACGCCCGCGAGAAGATCCTCCGCGGCGTCCAGAAGCTCGCGAAGGCCGTGAAGGTCACCCTCGGCCCCTCCGGCCGCGTGGTCGTCCTGGAGAAGTCCTTCGGCGCCCCGACCGTCACCAAGGACGGCGTCACGGTCGCGAAGGAGATCGAGCTCGAGTGCCCCTACGAGAACATGGGCGCGCAGATGGTCAAGGAGGTCGCCAGCAAGGCCTCCAAGGACGCGGGCGACGGCACCACCACCGCCACCGTCTACGCCGAGGCGATCTACGCCGAGGGCCTGCGCAACATCACCGCGGGCGCGAACCCGACCTTCATCAAGCGCGGCATCGACAAGGCCGTCGAGACGGTCGTGGCGCAGCTCGGGAAGATGTCCAAGCCCGTCAAGAGCAGCACCGAGATCGCCCAGGTCGGCTCGTGCAGCAGCAACCAGGACACGCAGGTCGGCCAGATCATCGCCGAGGCGATGGACAAGGTCGGCAAGGACGGCGTGATCACGGTCGAGGAGGGCAAGACCCTCGTGACCGAGGTCGAGCTCCTCGAGGGCATGCAGTTCGACAAGGGCTACCTGAGCCCGCACTTCGTGACCAACGTCGCGCAGATGGAGTGCGTGCTCGAGGACGCCTTCGTCCTCATCTACGAGAAGAAGCTCTCCAGCGCCAAGGACCTGATCCCGGTCCTGGGCAAGATCGCCGAGAGCGGCAAGCCGATCCTCATCGTCGCCGAGGACGTCGACGGCGAGGCGCTGGCCATGCTCGTGGTGAACAAGCTCCGCGGCGTGCTCAAGTGCTGCGCCGTGAAGGCCCCCGGCTTCGGCGACCGCCGCAAGGCGATGCTCGAGGACATCGCGGTCCTCACCGGCGGCGAGGCCCTCATGGAGGAGCTGGGCGTGAACCTGGAGGCCGTCGAGCTGAAGCAGCTCGGCCGCGCCAAGAAGATCACCGTGGCGAAGGACTTCACCACGATCGTCGAGGGCGCCGGCAAGACCAAGGAGATCCAGGGCCGCATCGAGCAGATCAAGTCGCAGATCGAGCTGACCACCAGCGACTACGACCGCGAGAAGCTCCAGGAGCGCCTGGCGAAGCTCGCCGGCGGCGTCGCGCAGATCAACGTCGGCGCGGCGACCGAGGTCGAGATGAAGGAGAAGAAGGCGCGCGTCGAGGATGCGCTCCACGCGTGCCGCGCGGCCGTCGAGGAGGGCATCCTGCCCGGCGGCGGCGTCGCGGTCCTGCGCGCCCGCAAGGCGCTCGAGAAGCTCCGCAAGGAGCTCGAGGGCGACGAGAAGGTCGGCGTCGACATCGTCCTGCGCGCGCTGGTGGCCCCGATCAAGCAGATCGCGGCCAACGGCGGCCTGGACGGCTCGCTCGTGGCGCAGAAGGTCGAGGAGTCCTCGGACACGAACTTCGGCTTCAACGCGGCGAAGGGCGAGTACGAGGACCTCGTGAAGGCCGGCATCATCGTGCCGACCAAGGTCGAGCGCGTGGCGCTGCAGAACGCGGCGAGCATCGCCGGCCTGCTGCTCACCACCGAGTGCGCGATCGTCGACATCAAGGAGAAGAAGAAGCCCGCCGGCGGCGGCGGCCACAGCCACGACCACGACATGGACTACTGAGTCCGGTCGCGGAAGTGCGGTGAGATGGAACTTCCAGCCGCCCGCCCTGAGAGGGGTGGGCGGTTGTGTTTTTTGCGGTTAGCCTGGCGGCATGTCCGACGTTCCGGATGGCGCCCGGCAGCACTGGTCGAGGGATGAACTCGACGCCATCGTGGACGACTACTTCGAGATGCTGGCCGCCGAACTTCGGGGCGACTCATTCAACAAGGCTGAGCACCGTCGGCGGCTGTTGCCACGGTTGAATGGACGGTCGGGACCCTCGGTGGAGTTCAAGCACCGCAACATCAGCGCTGTGCTCGCCGCGATCGGTGCTCCCCATATTCACGGGTATGTGCCTGCGCTCAATTTCCAGCGGGCGATCGTGCCCGTTGTCGAGGCGGCGCTGCAGCGCACGGGCATTCGATGGGATGTCATGGAGGCCCACGAGCATCACATCGGCGCCGTTGCCGGAGGGCGCACGGGTGCGCTTGAGCTGGTCGCTCCTCCCGTCGCTCCAGCGATTCCCAAGTCGATGCGCGATGCGCTGCAGCGTG
Source organism: Phycisphaerales bacterium (assembly GCA_046350355.1). Classification (GTDB taxonomy): domain Bacteria; phylum Planctomycetota; class Phycisphaerae; order Phycisphaerales; family SM1A02; genus UBA966. Next base: position 305,446 of record JAXMAN010000001.1, read on the forward strand.
TGCATGCGCGCGCGGGCCGGCTGATTGACTGGGCTGCCCGAGAACAGCGGAACCGTGCGCTGGGCCGAGTGGGAGAGGAGCTCGTCCTCGAAAGCGAGCGCGAGCGCCTGCGTCGCGCGGGACGGGAAGACCTTGCGCGCCAGGTGCGCCATGTCGCCGTCGAGGAAGGGGACGGGCTTGGCTACGACATCGCGTCCTTCGATCCGGAGGGCGCGCCCAAGCTGATCGAGGTCAAGGCGACGCGCGCGGGCGTCGCGACGCCGTTCCTCGTGTCGCGAAATGAGGTTCAGTTCTCCGCGGAGAACCCCAGGACATTTGTGCTCACGCGGGTCTTCGGTCTGATCGAACGACCGCAGGCGTTCGAGCTGCGAGGACCGCTGGAGCGCACGTGCGCCCTCGACCCCGCGACCTACGTGGGACGCGTCGCCTGACGCTCTCAAAAGCTGGACTAGAGGGCAAGATCGAGGGGGAGGTCGCTGATGTCGCGGAGCCGGCCGCCCTCGACCAACGCAAGGAGCGTGCTGAGCTGCTCCTGATGCCCGGACTCGCGCGTCGCGGCGATGAGCTCATGAAGCGCCGGGTGGTAGTGCAATCGATGTCGCCGGTTCCCTCGGCGATGGAAGCGATCCGCATGGGAGCAAGGTTCAAGGTCGACCCGACGAACTTCGGAACGGCGCCCTTGCGATTGCGCATCAGATTGAGCGCTTCGGTTCTGAGTGTTCTGGGCGCGGTCGCTGCATGTCCACTTCATCGAAATGCTCGGCAGCAGGGCTTTCTGCGCGTCGTTCTCCAGCCGCGGCCTTGCGTAGTGGACTGTAGGTGGCGACGATGTCGGTCATCGGGCAAGCAGTCATCCGCCGTGCGCATCGAGTCCTCTGTCATCTTCATGGGATCTCGGAAGACCACGATGTCTGGCGTAACGATAGTCCCCGCCGAGGATCGCGCGAGCTCCGGCTTCGGCGCTCGCTCAGCATGCCGAGATGCTCGAATTGGCAAATCCGGCGATCTCCCAGCAGGCGCCAGCTTGGTTGCATTCTTCCAGTCGCCCGGGCGCAGATGCCGCATTCCCGCGAGCGCGGCAATTACAAAGTCGCCAGTGAACTCGGCAAACTTCTCCAGCGTCTGCGGCTTGAAGTCGTTGGTTGAGATGCTGCGATCCCAGATGGCGCAGCATCGCGCTCCGCGATGTCGACCGATAGAGCGGAGGAGATGTCGCAGATGTTCAGGACGCGGCGTCTTCCCGGCCCTTTACGCCTCGCGAGCGCTCGCTGCACAGGCGATCGTGCAGCTTGCGACGCAGCTCGGAGAGCAGCCCAGGCATGGTTAGGCGACTCCGGAGGCAGAGAGTTGCCGGTCAGGAAGCCCGCGCGCGAGCTGTTCACGCACGGGACGCTTCGGCGGGTTCGGCGCGCGGAGGGCGCGACGCGCCCGGCCGTCGAGCTGTTGACGCAGATCACCCGGGAAGCCGCGGCGACAGGCACGCGCCGGCTCGTGCTGCTGAGCGGCGTGCCCGGTGCCGGAAAGACGCTGGTCGGGCTGCAGCTGGTGCATGCGCATTGGCTGGACGACCTGTCCGTGGAGCGCGGTGGCGGCAAGCCGGCCGCGCCGGCCGTCTTCCTGTCCGGCAACGGTCCGCTCGTGGACGTGCTGCAGTACGAGCTTCGCGGTGCGGGAGGCGGCGGCAAGGTCTTCGTGCGCGGCGTGAAGGACTACGTGAAGCGATACCTCGGACGCGACGCGCTCGTTCCCCCGGAGCACGTGCTGGTCTTCGACGAGGCGCAGCGCGCCTACAGCCGCGAGATGGTTGCCGCCAAGCACAAGATTCCTGTCGAGTCCGCTGAGAGCGAGCCGGAGCTCTTCGTTCGGATCGCCGAGCGCATTCCGCGCTGGTGCGTGGTGCTCGGTCTGATCGGGGGCGGTCAGGAGATCCACAAGGGAGAGGAGGATGGCATCGCCGCGTGGCGGAAGGCCATCGAGTCCAGTCCAGGTGCTTCGGAGTGGTCGGTGCACTGCCCTCCCGCGATGGCACGCGCGTTCGAGGGCTGGGGTCAGGTCCAGACGCATCCGCAGCTCAGCCTGGATCAGGAGCTGCGATTTCATCTGACGCGCGACGTGCACCTGCTGGTGGCGAAGTTGCTCGATGCGAGTCCAGCACGGGAGAACCGGCCGCTCGCCGAGCGTCTCGAGGCGGACGGCTTTCATCTGCGGGTGACGCGGGACCTCGCGGTGGCGCGGCAGTACCTGCGAGATCGATTTGCCGAGGATCCCGAGCGTCGGTTCGGGATCGTCGCATCCAGCCGGGACAAGGACCTCACGCGGTTCCGGATCTACAACGACTTCCAATCGACGAAGCGCATTCGCTTCGGGCCGTGGTACGGCGCGTCGGAGGACGACCCTTCGGAGGCATCATGCCGGTTGCTGCGCGACTGCGTGACGGAGTTCGGTGCACAGGGGCTCGAGCTTGACGGCGCACTGGTCGCCTGGGGCACGGACCTTCGCATGCGCGAGGGCCGATGGGACATGTCGAAGGCACGCAGCTACGCTCGGGACGCGGTCCCGCTGCGCGACCCCGGGCAGCTGCGGCTGAACAGCTATCGCGTGCTGCTTACCCGCGGTCGCGAAGGCAGCGTCATCTTCGTTCCGCCCCTAGATGAGCTGGACGAGACGGCCTCCTACTTCACCGAGAGCGGCATCCGATCGCTCGATCGATGATGGAAGGCCGACGCTTGCTCGCGAACCTCCGGCTCACTTCCCCGCCATCTCGTACTCAAACTCGTACGAGTGCTTGCCGTTCTCCAGGACGATCTTCATCGAGCCGGTGAGGCCGGCGAGCTGGCCGGTGGCGGAGTCGGGGACGACGGTGGCGGTCTGCATGCCGGTGCCGCGGTCCATCGTGCCGGTGTGCAGCAGCACGAAGGTCCCGGAGCGGCCGTCGATGGTGGCGGTGACGAGCTCGAGCGCGACGTAGCCGGCGCTGCCGGGGACGCCGCTGCGCGCGGTGAGGAGCTCGCCGCGGCCGCTGCCCTCGAGCTGGCCGCGGTAGCGCTTGGTGACGAGCATGCGCTCGAGCGTCGCGCCGGTCATCGGGGCCTCGGGGTTCGCGGGATTCGGCGCGGGCTTGCCCTCGCCGTTGGGCTGCAGGTTCGAGCTCTGGCTGGTCATCGAGACCTCGAAGGTGCCGAGCGCGCGCGGGCGGGAGGGGGTGGCCGGCGTCTTGGGGGCCGTGGGCGCGGCCGCCGGCGCGGACTCGGGCGCCGCCGCGGGCTTCGTCGCCGGCTTGGGCGCATCCTTCGGTGCGTTCTTCGCGGCGCCCTTGGGGGCGTCCTTCGTGGTGTCCGAAGTCTCGGGCTTGCCGGCAGGAGCCGTCTCCGCCGCGCCATCCTTCGGCGCGGCGCCGCCGAGCGCGCTGTTGAGGACCGCCGCCAGCCGGACGCCGGCCATCGCGATGCGTTCCTCGACCGCGTTGAAGTTCGCGTCGATGTAGGGATCGCCGATCTCGCCGTTGGCGGGGAGGCCCGCGTACAGGCGCTTGGTGATTGAGACCGACTCGTTCGCCCAGACGCTCGGGTCGATGCTCGCGCGCCACTGCTTGAGGTTCTGGTCGGTGATGCGGCCGCGCACCGAGCTCGCCCACTTGTCCCAGCTTCCGCCCTTGCCCAGGCGGTGGTCGATCATGCCGGAATCCCACAGCGCGTGCAGGTTCGTGCGCTTGCCGAAGAGCTTCACCGTGATCATGTTGCCGCCCTTGTCGTCGGCGTAGCTGGCGTGCAGCGGCTGGTGGACATCCTCGACGAAGTGCGCGAGGAGCTTGAGCGCCTCGATGCGCTGGTCGCGCGTGGACTTGGGATCGCGCAGGACATCGGCGTACTTGGTGATCGCGGCGACGACGCAGTTGCCGCCCGGGCAGTCGCGCGAGAGGTCGATCTTGTCCGCGCCGCGCGGGATGTTCACGTAGTGCAGCGGCTTCACCCAGTCGTAGGCGTTGTTGGAGCGGATCTCGTCCGCCCAGTTGCTGGCATCCGCGAGCGACTGGCCGCCGAGCAGGTCGTCGACCGCCTTGCGCGCCTCGGGCGTGAGGTACGAGTAGGCGATCGCGCCGCCGGCGCGGTGGCCGTTGGGGCCCCAGGCGACCGCGGGAGCGGTGGCCACGAGCGCGGTGACGCAGGCGAGCAGCGGGGCGCGAAGGCGCAGCAGAGAGCGAAGGCGCAGCATGGCGGCAAGCGTAGCGGCCCGGTGCGAAATCACCGCTCGGGGGGCGTGGACGCCATCCTTCTCGCGAGAATCGCGGGATCGGCCGGGAGGCCTCGCGCGAGCGCCCGGGAGAGCTGTGCCTCCGCCGCCGCGCGCGTGGCGGGCGTCGGCGCCATCCCCAGCGCGACGGCGGCGCGGGCGGTCGCGGCGACCCGTGCCGCGAAGTCCGGCGCGGGCACGATGACCCGCAGCGGACAGGCGCGCGCGAGCGGCGCGAGCGCGGCGGTCGTCGCATCCGACGCGGTCGCCACCAGCGTGATGTCCGCGAGCTGCTTCGTCGTCTCCGGATCGCGCCGCAGCGTGCGCAGCCCCAGCAGCGAGACGAGCACGCGCCGCGCGTGCGTTCCCAGCAGGTCCGCGCGATGCAGCACGAGCAGGTCGCGGTGCGCGAGCCGGCGCAGCATCCTGCCGAGCTGGTGCGCCGAGCGGATCCAGGTCGCGTCGACCTCGACGGTGCGCTGCAGCGCGTCGCGCGCGAGCGCCCGCGCGAGGATCTGCTTTCCCGCGTCCGGCGGCCCCGCGATCAGCGTGTGCTCCAGGCGGCGCGACTCGCGCAGTGCGAGCTCGACCGCGTGCTCGAGCACCGCGACCGCCTCATCCGCGCCGACGAACTGGCGCAGCGTGGCGATCTCCAGCAGGCGCGCGGGATCGGTGGCCCGGCGCGCCGGCGGCGACGGGCGCGCAGCGGGTGGCGTCCCCGCGGCGGGCGGAGCGGCGGCGGTTGCGGACGCGTCCGCAGGTGCCGGCGTCGGCGTCTGCGACGGGTTCGTCGGCGGCGTGGGCGGCGTCGGAGGTGTCTGCGACATGGCATCGCCTTCCCGGCGGCCTCGTGCCGCCTGGCTGCAGTTCCTTGCGCCTTGGCGTCCCGGCTAGCCGCGCGCGCCCGTCGCGCGGAGCGTGCGCGCGTGCATGCGCGCGATCTCCTCGCGGACGGCGTCGACCAGCTCGGGGGGCGAGACGGGGGTCGCGTGCGCGCCCATGCTGAGGATCCAGTAGAGGACCTCGCTGAGCCCCGCGACCTCGAAGCTGAAGCGCACCGCGCCGCCGGCGAGCGGCGTCGCGCGCTGCGACGGATGCCACCGCGTCTCCTCGACGGTGGCGGCGAAGTCGCCCTCGACATCGACGACGACGCGGCTGCGCGGCGCCTTCGGATCGCGCACGACCTCCCAGGTGTCGGCGAGGTACGCGTCGATGTTCCAGCCGCGCGGGAGCTCGAACTCCAGCTCCGTCGCCATCACCCGGCGAAAGCGCGCGAGCTTGTACATGCGCATCTCCTGCGCGCCGCGCTTGCGCGCGACCAGGTACCAGCTCCGCTTGGCGAAGAAGACGCCGTAGGGCTCGATCTCGACGGTGGTGATCGCGCGTGCGCGCGCCCGGGCGCCGCCGCCGCCGCCCGCCGCGTCCGCGCCGCCCGCGGAGCCGCGCGCGCGGTCGCGCTTGCTCGCGGTCGACTCGTAGTCGACGGCGAGGACGCGGTTGCGCATGATGCCCTCCATCACCGTCGCGAAGATCGTGGGATCCGCGGGCTTCGCGGCCTTGAGCATGCGCACCGCGAAGCGCCCCTGCAGGCGCGCGAGCTGCGCGTCGACATCCTTTCGGATCGCGCCGCGCAGCCGATGCGCGGTCTCCTGCGTGGCCTGCGGGTCCGCCGCGAGCGGCGTGCCGATGACCGCCTCCGTGAGCGTGAGCGAGGCGATCGCCTCGGAGACCGACATCGGCCGGTCGAGCATCATGCCGCCGCGCAGCGTGTACGCGCGCTTGCCGTCCGCGCGCGGCTTGGTGTCGAGGTCGATGCCGATCTGGCGCGCGTACTCGATGAGGTTCGAGACCGCGCGGGGCGTGATCTTGAAGAGGTCCGCGAGCTCCTGGCGCGTGGGGGGGTTCGGCCCCGCAGCCATGCGCGCGACCTCCTGCGCGCGACGCGCCATCTCGACGCTGTCGGCGCGCTCCACCGCGGATGTCCGTTCGGATCGCTTTGCCACGCGCGCATCGTAGATGGAGGCGGCGCGCGCGAGCGGGGAGGCGGCGGAAGTTCCGGTGCGCGGGGTGCGGGTGCGCGGCGCGCTGCGCGCGGGCGCGCGGGCGTCGGGAGTCCGTTCGCCGTCGCCGCGATGCAACACCTGTTGCATCGGGGGCCGCCGCGGCGCGGGCGCACCGCGGCGAGGCGGGTGAATCGGCCGGCGCAACGGCCCACGGTGCAACAGCTGTGTCACCGCCCCGTGCGATCGTTCCCCTCGTGATCGCCGCAGCAGACAACATCGCTGGACACGCGTCGTCGGAGCGCGCCGGTTCCGCATGTGCGTCGGCCGAAGTGCCGGCGCGGTCGCTGCGCGCGCTCTCCCCGTCGCACGGAGTGCGCTCCCGCCAGACACGGATGGTCGCGCCGGCGCCCTCGCGCCGGCCAGGGCAGACAAGTGCGGATCCCACGGATGACGTGGGTTCCGCACCCCGCGGATTCCGCGGGTTTGCCGCAGTCCGTGCTCTGGCGGGCCCTTCCGGGGGGCCCGTCAGCGGTGCGATGCGGCCACGGGCCAGCATCGTCCAGACCGGGGATGCTGGTCTTCTCCTTTCTGGACTGGGACGGGGGCGGCGGCCGTTCGCGCTTGCCCCCGTTCCTGGTCCAGGCATGCCGTCGCAGCGTGGGTTCGGATCGCCCACGAGGCCGCCGCCGCGCCCGGGCCCGGCGTCGAACTGAAGGTGTCGAGCGAGGCGCGCCGAGCGGCGCGCCCCGAATCAGAGCAGCCGTTGCGTGCCGTTGGGCGCCGTCGTGGGCGCGCCCGCCGCGCCCGCCTCGCCCGCTCCGTCCCCGCCCGCGGCCTCGAGCATCGTCAGCTCCGGCGCGCGCAGCGGGCGAGTCTCGAGCGAGAGCGGCTCGATCTCGGGCATCTCCTTCTTGACGGTCACGTGCAGCTTCTGCATCTCGCGCGCGGCGGGAAGCAGCTTGTGCTCGAGCGAGCCGATCGCCTCGTTGTACGCGCGCGTCGCGTTCTGCAGTCCGCCGCCCACCTTCTCCAGGTGCTCGGCGAAGACGCGCAGGCGGTCGTAGACCTGCGCGCCCGCCTCGGCGATGCGCTCGGCGTTCGCGGCCAGCTCCTGCTGCTGCCAGCCGTACGCGATGCTGCGCAGCAGCGCGACCAGCAGCGTCGGCGTGACGATCAGCACATGGCTGCGCATCGCGTCCGCGTGCATGTTCGGGTCCTGCTCCATCGCGGCGGTGAGCGCGGATTCGACAGGCACGAACATCACCACGAGCTCGGGCGTGTGGTAGTGCTTCTTCAGCGCGTTCCAGTACTCCTTGCGCGCGAGCCCCTGCCAGTGGCTGCGCACCTGCTGCGCATGGCGCTGCAGGCACTGCTCGCGGTTCGCCCCCGGCTGCAGCATGTCCAGCCACGCGTCGAGCGCGACCTTCGCGTCCACGACGATGACGCTGTCGCGCCCGGGCAGCTTCACGAGCATGTCCGGCTGCAGCGTCCCCGTCTCGCCGTCGCCCGCGACGGATCGCTGCTCGACGAAGTCGCAGTGCGCGGTCATCCCCGCGAGCTCGACGCAGTTGCGAAGCTGCAGCTCGCCCCAGCGCCCGCGCTGCTCCGGCCGGCGCAGCACGCCCACGAGCTGCGCCGTCTCGGTGCGGAGCTGGTCGCCGCTGAGCTTCACGGAGCGGATCTGCTCCTCGATGCCCGCGAAGGACTTCGCGCGCTTCTCCTCGAACTCCTTCAGGTGCTGCTCCTGCCGCTGCAGCGCCTCGCGCACGGGGCCGAGCATCTCGCCGATCGCCTTCTGCTTCTGCTCCGAGTCCGCCTGCAGCGACTTCACCTGCGTCTCGAAGACCGTCTTCGCGCCCTCGGAGAAGAGCCGCTGCGCCTCCGCGAGCGCCTCGGCGCTGCGCGCCTTGAAGGCGTCTTCCATGGCCTTGCGCGACTCCTCGATGAACTTCTGCTGCGCGTCGAGCCGCTCCTGCAGCGAGAGCGCGTGCTGCTGCGCGCGCGCCTGCGCGGCCTGAGTCTCCGCCTGCTCCTGCGCGCGCTGCGCCTGCTCCTGCTCGCGACGGCGGCGCTCCTGCGCCAGCTCCCCGAGCGCCGATTCGCGTTCGGCGCGCAGGGCGTCGGCCGCCTCGCGCGCGAGGGTGCGCTCGCGCTCCGCCAGTTCCTGCGCGCTCGCGCGCTCGCGCTCCGCCGCCTCGCGCAGCGCCGCCCGCTCGCGCTCCGCCGCCACGGCCGCCTCCTCGCGGGCGCGGCGCTCGCCCTCGGCCTGGGCACGCGCGGACGCCAGCTTCGACGCCTGCATCGCCCACGCGGTGGCGGCACCCGCGGCGGCCCCCACCAGGCACGCCCCGACCATTGGCAGCACTTCGACGGACATGCCGCAAGGATATCGGTGCGCCTGCGTGGATGCCCGTGTTTTCCGGGGGTTTCGCGCGTCCGCGCCGCAGGGTCGAGCGTTCCGGCGCGCCTATACTTGGCCCTCTTGCGCCGCGCGTCGCGCGCCGCGCGGCCAGCCCGCCCGCCCCTCAACGACCCATGCCCACGATGCAGCCCACCACGCCGGACTCCACGAAGCGTCCCGCCACCGCGAACGCCACCGCGAACGCCTCCGCGAACGCCACCGCGACCTCGCCCAAGAGCGCCACCGGCGCGCCCATCCCCGGCCCCCTCGACCCGCTCGACACCTTCGCGCGCCGCCACCTGGGCCCGACCCCGCAGGAGGAGCAGGAGATGCTCGCCACGCTGGGGCTGCGCAGCATGGCCGAGCTCATCGACGCCTCGATCCCCGCGGGCATCCGCCTGCGCCGCGAGCTGACCATCGACGATCCGACCAACGCGCAGCGCTTCCCCGAGCGCGGCGAGGCCGAGACGCTCGCCGCGCTGCAGCGTCTGGCCGAGCAGAACGAGATCTGGCGCAGCTACATCGGCATGGGCTACCACGACACCGTCACGCCGCCGGTGATCCTGCGCAACATCCTCGAGAATCCGGGCTGGTACACGGCGTACACGCCCTACCAGGCCGAGATCGCGCAGGGCCGCCTCGAGGCGCTGCTGAACTACCAGACGATGGTCTGCGAGCTCACCGGCATGGAGGTCGCCAACGCGAGCCTGCTGGACGAGGGCACCGCCGCCGCCGAGGCGATGAGCCTGAGCTTCGCCGCCTGCGGCCAGTCGCGCAAGCGCTTCTTTGTCTCGCAGGGCTGCCACCCGCAGACCATCGCGGTCGTGCAGACGCGCGCGAGCGGCCTGGGCATCGAGCTCGTGATCGGCCGCCACGAGTCCGTCGACATCGCCGACGGCACCTTCTGCGGCGCGCTCGTGCAGTACCCCTGCACCAGCGGCCGCGTCCACGACTTCCGCGCCTTCGCCGAGAAGGTGCACGCCGCCGGCGCGCTGCTCACGGTCGCCGCGGATCCGCTCGCGCTCTGCCTGCTGGTCCCGCCCGGGCAGTGGGGCGCCGACGTCGTCATCGGCAGCACGCAGCGCTTCGGCGTCCCGATGGGCCTGGGCGGCCCGCACGCCGCGTACTTCGCGACGCGCAACGAGCACGTGCGCAAGATGCCGGGACGCCTCATCGGCGTCAGCCGCGACAGCGCCGGCGCGCCCGCGCTGCGCATGGCGATCCAGACGCGCGAGCAGCACATCAAGCGCGAGCGCGCCACCAGCAACATCTGCACCGCGCAGGTGCTGCTGGCCGTGATCGCCGGCGCGTACGCGACCTGGCACGGTCCCGAGGGGCTGCGCCGCATCGCCGGCCGCGTCCACCACTGCACGAACACGCTCGCCGCCGCGCTGCGCGCGCTCGGCCACGACTGCGGCGACGGCACCTGGTTCGACACGCTGCGCGTGCGCCTGGGCTCGGGCGCGACCGCGCAGTCGGTCCTCGCCGCCGCGGCCGCCAAGCGCATCAACCTGCGCGACTTCGGCGACGGCTCGCTGGGCGTGAGCCTCGACGAGACCGTCACCCCCGCCGACCTGCAGGACCTCGCCGAGGTCTTCGCCGCCGGCACCGGCCGCGCCGCGCCGCGCGTCGCCGACCTCGCGCGCACGACGCCCGCCGCCGCGCTGGGCGCCTTCGCGCGCACCGCGCCCTTCATGCAGCAGGAGGTCTTCCGCGCCTACCACGGCGAGCACGAGATGCTCCGCTACCTGTGGCGCCTGCAGTCGAAGGACCTCAGCCTTGTCCACAGCATGATCCCGCTGGGCTCGTGCACGATGAAGCTCAACGCGACGAGCGAGATGATCCCGGTCACCTGGCCGGGCTTCGGCAAGATCCATCCCTTCGCCCCCGCCTCGCAGTGGAAGGGCTACGCCGAGCTCTTCCGCACGCTCGAGCAGTGGCTCTGCGAGGTCACCGGCTTCGCCGCCGTCAGCCTGCAGCCCAACGCCGGCTCGCAGGGCGAGTACGCGGGCCTCATGGTGATCCGCGCGTACCACCTGCACCGCGGCGAGGGCGCGCGCACCGTCTGCCTCATCCCCGACAGCGCGCACGGCACGAACCCCGCGAGCGCGGTCGTCGCGGGCATGACCGTCGTCCCCGTCGACAGCGATCCGCAGGGCAACGTCGACCTCGACGACCTGCGCCGCAAGGCGCAGGAGCACTCGAAGGACCTCGCCGCGTGCATGGTGACCTACCCCAGCACGCACGGCGTCTTCGAGGAGCGCATCCGCGAGCTGTGCGAGATCGTGCACAGCCACGGCGGCCAGGTCTACATGGACGGCGCGAACATGAACGCGCAGGTCGGGCTGACGCGCCCGGGCGACATCGGCGCCGACGTCTGCCACCTCAACCTGCACAAGACCTTCTGCATCCCGCACGGCGGCGGCGGCCCGGGCATGGGCCCGATCGGCGTCGCGGCGCACCTCGCGCCCTTCCTGCCGGGGCACCCCGTGGTGCGGCCCGACAGCGCGGGCAAGCACGCCATCGGCCCCATCAGCGCCGCGCCCTACGGCAGCGCGAGCATCCTGCCCATCAGCTGGATGTACGTCGCGATGATGGGCGCGCACGGCCTGCGCCGAGCGACCGAGGTGGCGATCCTCAACGCCAACTACATGGCCAAGCGCCTCGAGGGGCACTACGAGGTCGTCTACACCAACCACAACGGCCGCTGCGCGCACGAGTTCATCATCGACGTGCGTCCCTTCGACGCCAGCGCGGGCATCAAGCCCGACGACATCGCCAAGCGCCTGATGGACTACGGCTTCCACGCGCCGACGATGAGCTGGCCGCTGCCCGGCTCGCTCATGATCGAGCCGACCGAGAGCGAGAGCCGCGCCGAGTGCGACCGCCTCTGCGACGCGCTGATCGCGATCCGCAAGGAGATCGCCCGCATCGAGAAGGGCGAGTGGCCGCGCGACGCGAACCCCCTCAAGCACGCGCCGCACACCGCGGCCGTGGTGAGCGGCACCGAGTGGAACCGTCCCTACACCCGCGAGGAGGCGGCGTACCCCGCGCCGTGGCTGCGCGCGTGGAAGTACTGGCCCCCGGTGGGCCGCGTCGACAACCCCTACGGCGACCGCAACCTGGTCTGCACCTGCGACAGCGTGAAGTCCTACGCCTGAGTGCGGGGGATCACGCCGGCGCATCCAGACGCTAGCCTGTCCGCGCGCTCCGGCGCGAGGATGCGATGTCGATCTTCCCGCTGCCCATCTTCGAGCGCGACGCGGACCCGCAGCACCGCGACGCGCTGACGCTCCAGGAGGAGTACGAGCGGCTCCGGCCGCCCAGCTCCATCGTGGTGCGCTTCGGCTCGATGCGCCTGGTGGGGGAGTACCCCTACGAGGGGGACGCGCGGCCCGGCTGCGGCAGCAAGCTCGTGGCGCGCACGCACCGCGGCACCGAGCTGTGCGAGATGCTCACGACCACCTGCGGCAACAGCGGCTGCGGCAAGAGCATCAGCCGCTCCGAGATGCTGCAGTACGTCGAGAACTCGGGCGGGCGCGACTACCCCTTCCACACCAACGGGCGCGTGCTGCGGCTGGCGACGGCGGAGGACCTGGCGCGCTGGGGCTCGGTGCGCGAGCGCTTCGGCCGCGCGGAGCTCGACGGCGTGCGCGCGCTCGCCGCCTCGATGGGATTCACGATGAAGATCGTCGAGGTCGAGCCGGTGCTCGGCGGCGAGTTCGTCTGCGTGCACTACCTGAGCGAGGAGCGCGTCGACTTCCGCGAGCTGGTGCCGGCGCTCGCGCGGCGCTTCGGCGCGCGCGTGGAGATGCACCAGATCGGCTCGCGCGACGAGGCGCGGCTGACCGCGGACTACGAGAAGTGCGGACAGCACTGCTGCTGCAAGAACTTCCTGAAGGTGCTCAAGCCCGTGAGCATGAAGAGCGCGAAGACGCAGAAGGCCTCGCTCGATCCGCTGAAGATCAGCGGCCGCTGCGGGCGCCTGATGTGCTGCCTGCGCTACGAGGACCAGACCTACGACGAGCTGAAGAAGCGGCTGCCCAAGATGAAGACGCGCGTGGGCACCTCCGAGGGCCCGGGCATCGTCGTGGACGCGAAGATCCTGGTGCAGCTCGTGCTGGTGCGGCTCGAGGCGGACGACCGCGAGATCGCGGTGCCCGTCGAGGAGCTGCTCCCGCCCGACGCGGTGCCGGCGCCCGTCGCGGCGCCCGCGAAGCCCGCCCCGTCCAGGCCCGCGCCGCCCAAGCCCGCCGCGGGCAGGCCCGCGCCCGCGCCCGCGCCGGCGAAGCCCGCGCCCCCGCGTCCCGCCCCGCCCGCCGAAAATATGCCGGGCATGCCCGGCATATTTTCCGAGGGCGCGGGCGAGCAAAAGAAGAAGCGCCGGCGTCGGCGCCGGCGCGGGAAGGGTGGCGGGGAGACGCCCGCGCCGTAGCGCGGGCCGCGGCTCACTTCTTCGCGGTCTGCCGTTCGTAGACCAGCTCCATCATCTTCATCTCCTTGCCGTCGGGGCCCTTGGAGAACATCTCCGAGACGAAGCTGTCCGGGCCCGTCCACTTCTCGGTGCTGCGCGAGGTGACCCAGCCCTTCTGCGCCGGATCCCACATGCGCGAGGTCCACACGATCACTCCGTCGGGCTGCGCCTTGCCGGTGCCGGTCATGATGCCGGTGCCCATCGTGTCGATCCACGCGTACTCGTATTCCTTCGGTCCGTTGTTGAAGCCGGAGATGGCCGTGCCGCCGAAGGGCATCCCCATGAAGGTGCTCTTGACCTCCTCGAAGATGTAGCGCCCGTCGTGCATACCGCGCACGACGCTCGTGCCGACGCTCTCCTCGGGCGGCTTGCTCGGATCCATGAACATGCGCGTCGTCACCTTCCAGGTGCCGATCTTCTTCGCGAGCTCCTTGTGCTCCGGGCCCGGCGCCGCCGACTCCATCATCTCCTTCATCCCGGGAGGCATCTCCCCCGCGGGCGGGGCCGCCTGCGCGGGCTTCGCGCCCGCGCCGCCGCCCTTGGGTGCGTCCTTGGACTGCTGCGCGCCGACCGCGATGCCCGCGGCGAATGCGACAAGCACGGTGCCCACCACGAATCCGGTTCTCATGCGAGACCTCCTTGAAGGCACGCAGGATACGATCTCCCTCCAATGTCCTCGACCCAGAAGACCAAGGAATCGCAGGACTCCGACGTCGTCGGCACCCTGATGTCGCTGCTGGTCGCCTTCACGCTGGCGATGGCGTTTCGCGGCTTTGTTCTGGAGGGATTCATCATCCCGACCGGGTCGATGGGTCCCACCCTGATGGGTGCGCACGTGCGCATCCACAGCCCGGCGACCGGCTACGAGTATCCGGCCGACGCGTCCTCCGCCGTCTCCATCGCCGCGCAGTCCGGCGGCGCGACGATGCCGCTTCCGCTCATCGACCCGATGATCAGCCAGCGCCAGCCGATCGGCGCGCGCCCGGCGGGGCAGTTCGCGCAGGAGGCGCGCGCGGGCGACCGCGTGCTCGTGCTCAAGCCCCTCTACCTGGTGAACGAGCCGCACCGCTGGGACGTGGTCGTCTTCAAGAATCCCACCGATCCCGCGGGCGACACGCAGAACTACATCAAGCGCATGGTCGGGCTTCCGAACGAGTCCTTCCTGCTCGTCGACGGCGACGTCTTCACCGGACCGCTCGCGGCGCCCGTGGACTCGCTCGCGATCGCGCGCAAGCCCGAGTTCGTGCAGCGCGCGGTCTGGCAGCCCGTCTACCACAGCGACTACCAGCCGGTCGTCGACCGCTCCGCGCTGGAGACGGCGATGCGCGCGCGCTGGGAGGGGCCGCCCTGGCGCGCGGATCCGGCGACGCTCTCCAAGTGGACGCTCTCGCCCGCGCGCGCCTGGCGCTTCGATGGCACCGGCCCGACGGCGCTCGTGTGGAACACCGAGGCGTGGCCCGTCGACGACCTCAACATGTACAACATCTTCCGCTTCGCGGCGGAGTCGCGGCGCAGCGCGGACCACATCTCGGCGGACTTCCGGCGCAGCTACAGCTTCCCCGTCTCGGACATGCGCATCGCGGCGACGATCGAGTGCGCCGACCTCTCGAAGTTCTCGACGGTCTTCGAGCTCACCGCGCGCAGCAGCGTCTTCCGCTTCGAGCTCTCCGGCGCCTCGCGCTCGGTGCATGTGACGCGCTCGCACCAGGAGTCCGGCGAGCTGCAGGACGAGCGCACCTTCGCCTTCACGCCGCGCTCCGACGGGCTGCTCCCCTTCGAGTTCTGGCACGTCGACCAGCAGCTCTGGGTCTTCATCGACGGCGAGCTCGTCGGCCAGATGCCCTACGACTTCCGCACCCTGAGCGACCGCGTGCAGGCGAGCTGCTTCGGCCGCACCGTCGAGCAGTACGTGCACAACCACACCGACCGGCGCGCGCCCACGCCGCCGAAGCTGCGCTGGAGCTTCGACAGCGCGGCGCCCTTCACGGTGCACCGCGTCTGGATCGACCGCGACCTCTACTACCAGCCCGCGCTGCACGACGCGAACAACCAGAACGCGATCAACGGCGAGTACCTCAGCGGCCCCGCCTTCGCGACCGACTGGAACCACCCCGCGCAGGTCGGCCCCGACGAGTTCGTGATGCTCGGCGACAACTCCGCGGCCTCGCGCGACGCGCGCCTGTGGGGCCGCGCGCACCGGCTGGTGCTCGAGACCTTCGGCGACGCGCAGCCGGGCATCGTGCCGCGCGACATGATCGTGGGCCGCGCGTGGGCCGTGTACTTCCCCGCGCCGATCCCGATGTCGCCGGGCGGCCCGGCGTTCATTCCCGATTTTGGCCGGCTGCGGTTGATCCGGTAGGAGCGGGGGGCGGCTGCGTCGCGGGCGCGGCAGGCGCCGGCACCGCGGGCGCCGTGCGTGCGGCCTTCAATGCGTCGAAGGCGCGCAGGTAGTCCGTCGCCGCGCGCGACTGGAACTCCGCCATCTCGATGACCACGACGCCGCGCACGGGATCCTCGCGGCGGAAGGCCGTCTTCTGGTCCTCGAGCGGGATGTCGAAGGGGACGGGCGGCAGCGAGCGCAAATCGTCGTAGGAGACGGTGTCCTTGCGCGGTTCCTCGTAGCGCTTGACCGCCTCGGCGAGCGCCTTCGTGACGAGCTCGACCGCAGCGGGGGTGTAGAGGTCGCTCGTGCGCACGAGCACGGCCGCGTCGTCCACGCTCAGCAGGTCGTCGCCGTGCCGCGCCGCCGTCGAGAGCGCGACGCGCGCAAGCACGGAAGTCGCGCCGCGCTGGCGCAGGATCGCCGCGCGCGCCTCCCTCGCCTCCTTGGACGCGCCGCCGCTGAAGCGTGCGCTCTCGTCCACGATGCGCGCCGCATCGCGCTCGAGCGCCTTGCGCATGCCGAAGGGGTCGGGGGCGTTCATGCGCACCATGGCTCGGTCGATCTCGTCCGCGCGTTCCGGGGAGAGCGCGCCGAGCTTGCGGACCTCGTCAAGCGCCGCGGTGCTGTCGCGCCAGATGGAAGCGCCCGTCACCGCGCGCGCCAGGCTCGCGTCCTGCGCCAGCAGCGCGGCGACCGCGTAACCCGTGGCGATCGCGCTCGCCGCCGCGTCGGGCGAGCGCTTCGCGCGTGCGTGGGCGAGCCCCTGCGCGAGCGCCACGCGCACCGCGCCGCGCAGTCCGCCTAGGAGCGAGACCTCCAGCGATGGCAGCGGCTTGCGCAGCGCTGCGAAGTCGCAGCGCTTCATCGAGGCGCCGTCGGCGAGCGGCAGCAGGATCGCGCGGTCGGCGCGCTCCATCAGCAGCATCGCGCGCTCCGCGGTCGAGGCATCCAGTCCCTCCGGCGCGACGCGCAGCAGCTCGATCGCCTCCTGCGTGTCGGTCGCGAGCGAGCGTGCCCCCGCCGCGGCGCGCGCGAGCAGGAAGGCCGCGTTCACCGTGTCCTCGCGCTTCTCCCTGCCGTCGGCGATCGCCTGCAGGCGCGCCAGCAGCAGCGCGATCTGCTGGTCGGACTTGAGCTTGGCCTCCAGCGCCTTCATCAGCGAGGGCATCAGCACCTTGGCGAGCGCGCCGGCGCGGCCGCTCTCGATGGTCTGCTCGATGCGGCGCATCTCGGCCATCGCGGCCTCGGGGTTCGGGTTCGTGAAGGCCGCGGCCGCCGAGTCGTAGAGCGGCTTCATGCGCCGCATCTCCTCCTGCGCGCGCTCGAGCGTGATGCCGGCCGCCTCCTGCCCGGGCGCGATCGCGCCGTCGCCGACGATGCCCAGCAGTTCGCGAAGCTCCTTGTCGCTGCTCGCCTTCTTGATGCTCGCGCTCGCGGCACTGAACTCCCCGGCGACCGCCGCGGCGTACTGGTAGCGGTCGTCGCGCTTGAGCGGGCCGAGCGCCTCGAGCAGCTTGGCCGCGGCCTTCTGGTCGATGGCGCCGGACTCGATGGCGTCGGCGGTCGCGGCATCCAGCACTTGGCCGACCGAAGAGCCGACGAGCGACGAGATGAGGATCCGGTCCTGCCCCGCCTGCGCACCGAGGTTGCCGATGGCGGCGAGCGTCTCGACGATGCCCTCGTCGCCGCCGTCGGTCTGGTACATCGCCCGTGCGCGCAGCAGCCGCGTGGCGGAGCGCATCGCGGAGAGGTGCGGCAGCAGGAGCTCGAACCCCTGGCTGTGGTCCAGCTCCCAGTCGCAGCGGCGCTGTTTCGCGGATTCGTTGATGAGACCGAGCGCGGGGGCCGCCTTGCCGAGCAGGGCCTCCAGGTGCGCACGCTGGCCATCCGCCAGCGGCAGCGTGAGGTCGCCGATGAAGTTCCAGTCCTCGTCCGTGAACAGAGGCGACTGCCCCGCGCCGCGGTAGCCGCCCACGCCCAGAATCTGGAACGCCTGCCGATATCCCTCCGCCGCGTTGCCCGACTGCGCGCCGGCCGCGGGCGCAAGCGCCGCCGCCAGGAGGAGCACCAGGGGCATCAGCCACCGAAGCATGCGGGGAGGCTAACCCGCCCGGACGCGGGAAACGGGGTCGATTCCCGTGGAATCGGGGCAGGATCCCCCCGCTTTCCCGTGCGCGGAGGCCGGCTTGGGCTATTTTCGGGAACCCCCATGCGACCGTTCCCCACCGCCGTCGCCGCGCTCGCCGCGGCCTGCGTCGCCGCCACCGCGGGCGCGCAGCAGTTCGTCCAGCAGACCTCGACCCGCTTTCCGGTGCAGGCGGAGTACACGAACCAGTGCACCGTCGTCGACATCGACGGCGACGGCGACCTCGACATCGTCTGGGCGAACGGGCAGGGCTACAGCAGCGCGGGCGCGGCGCTGCAGCTTCGCATCTACGTGAACAACGGGCTGGGCGTCTTCACGGACGAGTCCTCCACGCGCGCCGCCGGCATCACCGGCTGGTTCCGCGGCGTCGAGGCGGGCGACATCGACCGCGACGGCGACTGGGACCTCATCCTGGCCAACGACTTCAACAAGCGGCCGCAGCTCCTGCTCAACAACGGCGCGGGCGTCTTCGCCGACGTCACGACGACGCGGCTTCCGAACCTCACGATGTCCAGCTCGCGCGCGCAGTTCGGCGACGTGGACAACGACGGCGACCTCGACCTCATCTTCTGCAACAGCGGGACGAGCTCGCGCTTCGGCAGCGGACAGCCGCGGATGTTCCTCAACGACGGCACCGGGACCTTCACCGACGCGACCGCAGGCCTGCCGACGGGCAACGTCTCGGAGCAGATGGACATCCTCTTCCTCGACTGCGACAACGACCTCGACCTGGACATCCTGCTGGTGACGCGCGCGGTCTCCCCGAACCAGTCGCGCCTGTGGAAGAACGACGGCACCGGCCGCTTCTCCGCGGTCGCGGGCTTCCCCGCCGACCAGACCGCGTACAGCTACGACGCGGGCGACATCGACGGCGACGGCGACCTCGATCTCATCGGCGTGAACGCCGGATCGTCGAGCACGGAGCTGCTCCTGCGCAACAACGGCGACGGCACGAGCTGGACGAACATCTCCTCGTCGATCGCGCCGAACCCCGCGACGGACGACAACGACAGCAAGTTCTTCGACCTCGACAACGACGGCGACCTCGACCTGATCGTGGGCAGCCTCGGCACGCGCGAGCGCATCTACCTCAACAACGGCGCCGGCGCCTTCACGGAGACGACGACGCTGCTGGCGGCGGTCGCGGACTCGACGATCGACATCAAGGTCGCCGACTTCGACAGCGACGGGCGCTTCGACTTCATCACCGCGCAGGGCGAGAGCGGCGCCTTCCAGAACAGGATCTACATGAACGTCACGGGTCCGCAGGACACGCGTCCCCCGCGCACGCTCGCCTTCGACCAGATCGTCCCCGGCGGCGCCCCGGCGACGCACGCGGTGCGCGCGAACATCGTCGATGGCATGACCAGCGACCGCGGCTTCCACGACAAGGGCGTCTTCCTGCGCTGGACCGCCAACGGCGGGCCGGTGCAGAGCGTGCCGATGCGCTGGAACGGCAACAACCAGTGGCGCGGCGTGATGCCCGCGCAGCCGGGCGCGGCGGCGATCGACTACTGGATCGCCGCGACGGACTGGGCCGGCAACCAGGGCCTGAGCACGACGAAGAGCTTCGTCGAGGGCGGCACGCCGCCGCTGCCAGGCGACCTCAACGGCGACGGGCATGTCGACGGCGCGGACCTGGGCCTGCTCCTGGGCGCGTGGGGCAGCGCGGGCGGCCCGGCGGACATCAACGGCGACGGCACCGTCGACGGCGCGGACCTCGGCGCGCTCCTGGGCGGCTGGACCGGCTGACGCGCGGCGCGGGGAAAATACGCCGGGCATGCCCGGCACATTTTCTGGCGGCTACTTCAGGGTGGAGAGGTACTCGACCACGTCGCGGATCTCGCGCGGCGTGAGGACGGTGCCCATCGCGGGCATCGCGCTCACCGGGCCGAAGCCCTGCGCGACAACCGCGTTGGGATCGAGCAGGCTCAGCAGCAGCCCCTTGCGGTCGTAGCGGCCCGCGACGCCCGCCAGGCTGGGCGCGGCGTGGCCGCCGGTGCCCTCGACCATGTGGCAGCGCAGGCACGCGGCCGCGCTGTTGAAGTTCACCACCTGGCGCCCGCGGTCGGCGTCGCCGCCCTCGAGGCACATCAGCCACGCGGCCCACTTGTCCTTCGCCGTCAGGCCCTCGCGCCAGGCGTCGACCTTCGCCTTCAGCGCGGGCCGCTGCTGCACCGCGTCGACCAGGTCCACCGCCAGCGCCGGCGCGAGCGTGCCCGCGACGAGCTGGTCGACCTGCGCCGCCAGCACCGCGTCCGCCTCCGCACCCTGCATCGCGCCGAAGGCCGCGATCGCCGCCTGCCGCTCGGGGACGCCGGCGGAGGCGAGCGCCTCGCGCAGCGCGGGAAGTCCGCGCGCGGGATCGATGCGCGCGAGGATCGTGCGCGCCTGCGCGCGCAGCCGCGCGTCCTGGCTCGCGAGCGCCGTCTCGACGGCCGCCGCCAGCCGCGCGTCGCGGTCCTGCGCAAGCTGCACGAGGCACGCCACGCGCTCCGCGCTCGGCTTGGTCGCGTCGCCCACCGTCGCGAAGGCGGCCGCGCTGTCCATCGGCACGCCATAGCGCGAGGCGAGCTCGCGCGCGATCGTGCGCACCGCGCCCGGGCCGCTCGCCGCCAGGCTCGGCAGCTTCTGCTTGAGCACCGCGAGGTACGCCTCCTGCGAGCGTCCCTTCGGGTCGACGGGACGCCAGTGGCCGTTCACGCGGTCGCGCGGGCCCGGCTGCATGAACTCCGCGAGCGCCTCCATCGCCTCGGTGCGCGCCGCGGGCGGAAGCGCGGGATTGCGCGCGATCTCGGCGAGCGCGGTCGCGTCCGCGGGGCTGCCGCTGCGCACGCACGCGTTCACCACGCGCCGCACCAGCGGCATCACGCTCGTGTCGCCGGTGTAGCCGCCGATGGGGCGCTCCACCGTGCCGTCGGGATGCACGACGCCCACCGCGAGGTGGTTGCCGCCGCCGCCCTGCAGCGACCGCGCCTCGACGACCGCGCGCTCGCCCGCCTCCAGGTGCACCGTCGCCTGCTGCGCGGGCTGCGATTCCCAGTCGCCGGGGTTCGTGTAGTTGGAGACGCGCGCGAGCGGGCCGGAGCCCTCGGGCCGCGCCTTGCAGGTCACGAAGAGCACGGAGTCGTCGTCGCTGGTGACGGCGAAGCGGTAGTCGCCCGCGGCCGGCGCGACGAAGGCGCCGCGCACGCGCTGGACATAGTCGTTGCCCGCCTTGGACCAGCCGACCGCCTCGTCGGTGAACTCGCTGCGGTCCGCGGTGGTGGCCCAGACCGGGTCGGCCTCGAGCTGCGCGGGGGTGAAGCCCTTCTTGTTCTTCCAGAGCTGACGCTCCCACGCGGTCGCGGCCTTGGCGCGCGCCTCGCCGGCGGCGATCGCCTTGTCGTCGGGGGCGAAGCGCGCCGCGAGCGCCGCGAGCGCGGGCATCGACTCCTCGATGGGCAGGTCGTTGATCGCGCGCGCGGCCTCGGTGGCGACGCGCGGGTCGGGATCGTGCAGCGAGCGCGCGAGCTGCGGATCCTGCATGCGGCGCATGACCAGCACCGCCGCGAGGCGGTTCTGCGCGAAGGGATCCGCCGCGAGCTCGTGCACCTTGTCGGGCAGGTTGAGCCCCAGCATGCCCATCACCGCGGCGTGGCGCAGGAAGGCGTCCTGGTTGTCGTTCTCCCAGACCATCGCGGCGAGGTTCGCGAAGGCGGGGGCGTGGCCGAGCTTGCCCACGGCGATCGCCGCCTGCACGCGCACGGAGGGATCCTCGTCGGTGAGCAGCTCGACGAGCTTCTCCGCGGCGGCCGCGATCTTCGCGTCGCCGCAGAGGCGCGCGGCGATCCGGCGCATCTGCGGGGATTCGTCGCCCAGCCGCGCGACCAGCGCAGCGTCGGCGCGCGGATCGCGCTTGCCCGCGACGGACGCGGCGCGCCGCGCCTGCACGCCCAGCGCCCACAGCGCGTGGACGCGCGGCGTCAGCGTGCGCGAGCCATCGGCCACGAGCGAGGCGAGCCCGTCCACGGTGCGCGCGCCGCGCGCCGACAGCTCCAGGTGCGCCGCCTGACGCACGCGGATGTCCGGATGCTCCAGACACGAGAAGAGCAGCGTGTCCGCCTGCTTCGCGAAGCCCTCGCGGAAGAGGTTCTGCGCGGTGCGGACCTGGGTGTCGTCGATGTGCCTGGGATCCCAGACGCGGTAGATCTGGCCGGTGTGGTCGCTGTACCAGCCGTTGGACCAGTCGCTGATGTACATGCGGCCGTCGTGGCCGAAGTCCACGTCGGTGGGAAGCACCTCGGTGACGAAGGGCTTCGCGTCGACCACCTTGTAGCCGGCCCCCTCCGGCTCCACGCCGAAGGAGAGGACGCGGCTGTACTCGTCGCCGCCCAGGAAGTCGCAGAGGAAGAAGCGGCCGTCCCACGAGGGATCGAAGCCGACGCCGGGATAGAAGACCAGTCCCGAGGGTCCGTCGGAGAGGTGCTCGATCGGCGGCAGCGTCCACGCGGGACGCACGGGATCCTTCGCATCCCACTTCCACCAGATGTGCTCCTGGCTCCAGGGGCCGCGCTGGTTGGAGCCCTCGAGCGTCTGGTAGTTCATGTCCCAGCCGGTCTCGCCGCCCTCCAGGATGTAGACGATGCGCGCGCGGTCGCCCGCGTCGCTGTTGTTGTCGCCGGTGAAGAGGTCGCCCCACTGGTTGAAGGCGAGCTCCTGCGGATTGCGCAGCGAATGCGCGAAGACCTCGAGCCCGCTGCCGTCTGGCTCGCAGCGGAAGACCGCGCCGGTGAAGGTGCGCGAGAGCTCCTTCCCCTCCTTCGTGGTCACGCGGTAGCCACGGTCGCCCAGCGACCAGTAGATGCGTCCGTCCGGCCCCTGCGCGAGCCCGTGCATGTCGTGGCCGCGCAGCGCGGTGCGGATGCCGAAGCCGGTGAAGACCTTCTCGCGCTGGTCGGCGACGCCGCTGCCGGTCGTGTCGCGGAAGCGCCAGAGGTTCGGGATGCACGTGTACCAGACGTTCCCGTCGAGGGCGAGGAGGCCCGCGCCGGTGCCGTCGAGCGGATCGTTCATCGGGCCGCTGAAGAGCGTCTTGCGCTGCGGGCGACCCTCCGCGTCGGGATCCACGAGCTTGACGACGCGGTCCTCCTCGCGCCGGTAGTAGTCCATGCCGCCCTCGCGCTTGGCGGCCCACTTCTCGTACATGCGCAGGCGGTCCTCGACGCGCTGGAGCTGCAGGTCGTCGTCGAGCCAGAACTTCGAGGAGCGGTTGTCCTCGACGCCCTTCTCCTGGCGGAAGCTCTCCGCGACGAAGAGCGCGCCGGTGCCGTCGATCGCGAAGGAGACGGGATCCTCGACGACGGGCTCCTGCGCGAAGAGGTCCCACTCGAAGCCGGCGAGCGGCGTGACGGCGTAGGGCGCATGCGCGGGCGCGGCGGGGGGCGTGGGCGTGGCGTCCTTCGCCGTGGCCGGCGCCGCGGGCGGCGTCGCCTGCTGCACAGACACGGCCAGGAAGGCGAAGGGGACGAACGAGAGTCGGGTGATGAGCATCGTCGGATCCACGGGACCGGGGGGAGAGTACGCACTTACCGGTGCGCGCCGCCTGCGCTGCACGCTGCGCCGGGGAGCTGGGCGACTCCGCGCGGGTCGGCCGCGTCGTGCGGCGCCGATAGACTCGCTCCGCACCTGGCATCCGGCGGTGCGCTCGCCGCGTCCGCGGTCCCGCGCGCGCCGCCTCCGGCGAAACGATTGGCGGAGCGACCATGTCCGAAGCGCAGAAGATCGCGGGTAACGCCACCAGTGGCCACGGCGGCGGGGAGCACTGAGCGGTGGATCCCGCGCAGCTCCAGTCGGTCAACGCACGCGTGCGCAGCGTCGCCGACCGCATCCAGCCGCTGCTGGAGCCGCACCCGGGGCTGACCGCGCGCAACGCGCACGCGCATGTCTGGCTCGGGCTCAAGGTGGTCTTCGGCGAGGACTGGCGCGATCGCGCCGCCCCCGCGAGCGTGCACGCCTTCCTCGACTGGATCGACGCGCATCCCAACGCCGACTACGAGGAGTACCGCGGCCCGCGCGAGGAGCTGAGCGCGCAGGAGCGGGGGGAGCTGTTCTAGCGCAGGTCTGTTGCGCCCGCCGTTGTCTCGCGCCCTCGGCAAGACGCCGCGAACGCCCGGGGAACTTCAGGCCCGCTCGCCCGACGCAATCGCGCGGAGGTATTGGCCGTAGCTGCTCTTCGCGAGCGGGGCAGCCAGCGCGCCCAGCTCGTCCGCGGAAATCCAGCCCTTGCGGTACGCGATTTCCTCTGGACAAGCCACCTTCAGTCCCTGGCGGCGCTCGATTGTGCTGATGAACTGCCCCGCGTCCAGGAGCGAGTCGTGGGTGCCTGTGTCGAGCCATGCGTAGCCGCGACGAAGGATCTGCACCGAGAGGGACCCTTCCTGGAGGTAGAGACGGTTCAGGTCGGTGATCTCAAGCTCGCCGCGCGCTGAAGGCCTGAGGCGCCGCGCCTTCTCGACGACGGTGGCGTCATAGAAGTAGAGGCCGGTCACCGCAAAGTTCGACTTGGGCGCCTTTGGCTTTTCCTCCAAGCCCACGGCCCGCCAGTCGCGGTCGAACTCGACGATGCCGAAATCCTGCGGGTTGTTCACCTGGTATGCGAAAACCGTCGCACCAGTCGCGCGCCGCGCCGCCTCGCCAAGGCTCTGCGGAAGATCATGCCCATAGAAGATGTTGTCCCCCAGCACGAGCGCCGAATCGGAGCTGCCGATGAACTCGGCGCCGATCAGGAAGGCCTGCGCTAGCCCGTCGGGCGATGGCTGAACGGCGTACTTGATGTCCATGCCCCACTTCGAGCCATCGCCGAGCAGCTGCTCAAATCGGGGTGTGTCCTGTGGCGTCGAGATGATGAGCACCTCGCGCATACCCCCAAGCATCAAGGTCGTGAGGGGATAGTAGATCATCGGCTTGTCGTAGACCGGGAGCAGTTGCTTGGACACTGCCACCGTTGCTGGATGCAACCGTGTACCCGCGCCGCCCGCGAGAACGATCCCTTTCCTGCGTTCACTGCTCATCGCGTCGTCTCCCTCGTCTCGTAGTTGTCGGCGACCCATTGGCGGTAGGCGCCAGAAGTGACCTCTTGGACCCAGCCCGCGTTGTCGAGATACCACTGGACGGTCTTGGAGATTCCACTCTGGAAGGTCTCCTTCGGACGCCATCCGAGGCGCATCTCGAGCTTTCGCGCATCGATCGCATAACGCCGGTCATGCCCAGGCCGGTCCTTCACGAAAGTGATCTGCGATTCGTAGGAGAGCCCGTCCTTGCGCGGCGCCTTTTCGTCGAGGATCCGGCAAAGCGTCTTGACTACATCGAGATTGGCGAGCTCGCTGTTCCCGCCGATGTTGTAGACCTCTCCGACCTCGCCAGCCTCGAGGACCCTGCGGATCGCGGCGCAGTGATCTGTGACGAAGAGCCAGTCCCGGATCTGCTGGCCGTCTCCGTAGATGGGCAGTGGTTTGCCGGCGAGCGCATTGTGGATGCAGAGGGGGATGAGCTTCTCGGGAAACTGGTAGGGCCCATAGTTGTTCGAGCAGTTGGTTGTCAGCACCGGAAGGCCATAGGTGTGGCAGTACGCGCGCACCAGATGGTCCGACCCGGCCTTGCTGGCGGAATACGGGCTGTTGGGCTCATACCGGTTCGTCTCGGCAAATGGAGGATCGTTGGGGCCGAGCGAGCCATACACCTCATCCGTCGAGACGTGCAGGAACCGAAATCCGGCGCCCGCGTTTCCTTCAGCGTGGTACGCGCGTGCCGCCTGCAGCAGGTGAAAGGTGCCCACAAGGTTGGTCTCGATAAACGACCCGGGGCCCATGATTGAACGGTCGACGTGCGACTCGGCGGCAAAATTGACCACTGCTCCGATGTCTCGCTCGCGCAGAATCGAAAGCACCAGCTGCTCGTCGCCGATGTCGCCGCGGACAAAGGTGTATCTGCCGGAGCCCTTCAGGTCGTCAAGATTGCGGGGGTTCCCTGCGTAGGTGAGTTTGTCGAGGTTGACTACCGATCCTCGCTCGAACGCCAGCCATTCACGAATGAAGTTTGAACCGATGAATCCGGCCCCGCCCGTGACCAAGATGTTGCGTTCGCTTCGCATAGATTCCGATCTGCAAGAACACTTCGACGTCGATCGATGTCAAGC
Source organism: Phycisphaerales bacterium (assembly GCA_046350355.1). Classification (GTDB taxonomy): domain Bacteria; phylum Planctomycetota; class Phycisphaerae; order Phycisphaerales; family SM1A02; genus UBA966. The sequence continues at coordinate 331,259 of JAXMAN010000001.1, forward strand.
CGCCGCCATCCGGTGCGGCAGCCACACCTCCTCAGATTCATGAACCTGGCGGAGATCCCTCGGCTCAGAGCTTCTGAATGCCGTGGACTGCGACAAGATCATGCCCGCCCGGAGGGTCGGCGCCGCCGGTGAGAGTAGCTCGGGATCGGAAGGATGCGCCTTTTGGTACCCCGGTATCCGAAAGTTCTGAGCAGTTTGAACCGATGTCGCTCCCCTCGCTGAGCCTCGCGCAGTGGACGACTCTGCGGATCCCATAACAGGGGATGGCCGCAGTGGATCCAGCTGCTCCAGGCCACATCTGGGACGCCGTTCCATCCATCATTTTTTCGACGGCGCAACGTGCACCCTGCGGGCGCTGGTGGATGGGATTAGCATTCAGCTTCGGGCAGCAGCACTCACAGATTTCCCTCCTGCAAGATGGAGCAGATGCACATCGCGCAAAAGACCCCGCTGGCGATCAACGACCTCCAGAGGCACAATCACGAACTGCAACCGCAATTGCGCGCCGCCTACGAACGGGTGGCGGCTGGCGGCTGGTATGTGCTGGGGAAGGAAGTCGAGGCGTTCGAACAGGAGTTCGCGCGCTATTGCGGGGTCGGGCATGCCGTTGGCGTGGCGAATGGCACGGAGGCGATCGAACTCGCACTCCGGGCGATGGGCGTCGAGTCTGGGGATGCGGTCGCGTTGGTTGCCAACGCCGGTGGCTATGGCGCGATCGCGCTTGCTGCGATCGGCGCAGTTCCCATCTTCGTTGACGTGGATCCGGAGAGCCACACGATGGATCCGGCAGCGCTGGAGCAGGCGCTGAGCGGCACCAAAGTCAAGGTCGTCATTGCGACGCATCTCTATGGACGGCTCGCGAATGCCGTTGAGCTGCGTGGCGTCGCGTCCGCGCACGGTGCGCGACTGGTGGAGGACTGCGCGCAGTCACACGGTGCCCGGTCCGGTGGAAAGGTCGCGGGAGCTTTCGGAGATGCCGCCTGCTTCAGCTTCTATCCGACCAAGAACCTCGGTGCTCTTGGCGATGGCGGCGCGGTGGTCACCGGAGACGCTGGGCTCGCCGCGTCGCTGCGGAAGCTGCGGCAGTACGGGTGGGAGACAAAGTACCACTCCACCCTGCGCTTTGGGAGGAACAGCAGGCTGGACGAGCTGCAGGCCGCGTTCCTTCGCGTGAAGCTTCCGCACCTGGACCGCTGGAACGCACGCCGTGTGGAGATCGCTCGGCGCTACTGTGCCCGCATCTCGCATCCGCTCGTCTCGGTTCCGCGTGCGGACGCCGACGGCTATGTGGCGCACCTGTTCGTCGTCCGCACTTCACGCCGCGACTCGCTTCGCGCCCATCTGCGGGAGGTTGGCGTCCCGCACGATGTCCACTATCCGGCTCCCGACCACCTGCAGGTCGCCTTCCTGGGCCAGCACCCACGGCCCCGGCTCCCGGTGACTGAGGCACTGAGCCAGGAAGTGCTCACGCTGCCCTGCTTTCCCGAGATGACCGACGACGAAGTTGACGCGGTTTCTGCCGCCGTGAACTCTTGGAGCCGATGACGTGCACTCGCTGATCGTCCCGGTGTACAAGAACGAGCGCAACATTCCGGACCTACTTGAGGCGATCGGGCGGATCTGCCAGTCCCTGCCCGGCCCCTTCGAGGCGGTCTTCGTCGTCGACGGCAGCCCCGACCGCAGCGCTCAGGAGCTCGAACGACTGCTCCCGACGCAGCGCTACGGATCGAAGCTCGTGCATCACTCAAGGAACTTCGGCTCATTCGCCGCCATCCGAACCGGACTCGAGCATGCCGCGGGGCCCTACTTCGCCGTGATGGCAGCCGACCTTCAGGAGCCGCCCGAACTGGTGACCGAGTTCTTCGGACAACTTGCAACCGGAGACTGCGACATCGTGATCGGCACGCGCGAAGGCCGCGGGGATCCGCTCCGCTCACGGCTCTCCTCCGCGGTCTTCTGGGCCGTCTACCGCCGGCTTGTGGTCGCCGATATGCCGGTTGGCGGCGTCGATGTCTTCGGTTGCAACCAGCAGTTCCGTGATTGCGTGCTCGCGTGCAAGGAGGCGAACACCTCGCTCATCGCGCTGCTCTTCTGGGTCGGATTTCGCCGCCGACAGGTCTCGTATGCGCGGCGCGCGCGCGTCCACGGCGTCTCTGCCTGGACGCTGCGCAAGAAGATCGACTACATGCTCGACAGCACCTTCGCCTTCACGGACCTGCCGATCAAGGCGTTGCTCGCGCTCGGGGCGGCGGGCACCGCCGTCTCCATGATCGTTGGTACCACGGTGCTGATCGCGAAGTGGGCGGGTTGGCTGGCGGTCCCCGGGTACGCCGCGACGGTTCTCATCACGCTCTTCTTCGGAGCGCTGAATATGCTCGGGCTCGGGGTTGTCGGGTCCTACGCCTGGCGAGCCTACGAGAACACGAAGCGTCGCCCGCTCGCCATTGTGACTGTGGCACGACGGTTCCCAGGATCTGGCGCAGGGCTCAACCCTGGAACGGAGCAACTCTGATGGTTCCATTTGTTCACCAGAACGCGATCTGCGAGTCCCCAAACGTGGGCGCCAACACCCGGATCTGGGCCTTCGCCCACGTCCTGCCCGCCGCCGTGATCGGCGCCGACTGCAACCTGTGCGACGGCGTGTTCGTGGAGAACGACGTCCGCATCGGTGACCGCGTGACGGTGAAGTGCGGTGTCCAGATCTGGGACGGCATCACGCTGGAGGACGATGTCTTCGTCGGGCCGAACGCGTCCTTCACGAACGACGCCTGGCCGCGCAGCAGGCATCATCCGGGGACCTTTGCCCGGACGCGGGTCTGCAGGGGCGCATCGATCGGAGCGAACGCGACCATTCTGCCGGGCCTCGAGATCGGCAGGCACGCAATGGTTGGGGCGGGCGCGGTCGTCACCCGTTCGGTGCCCGCAAACGCCGTGGTCGCGGGAAATCCCGCCCGGGTCGTTGGGTTCGCCGATCCGGGTACCCGTGAGTTGCTGCGTCCCTTGGGAGCCTCCGAATCCGCTGTCGGGGCCACGCGCGTGGCGCGCGTAGCGGCGGTCGACCTGCGGGTGGTCACTGATAGCCGGGGATCCCTCGGCGTCGCGGAATTCGGCCAGGAGGTCCCATTCGAGGTGAAGCGCTGCTTCTACATCGCGGGAGTTCCAGCTGGTAAGTGGCGCGGCGACCATGCGCACCACACCTGCCACCAGTTCCTCGTCTGCGTTCGTGGGTCGTGCTCAGTGGTGGTGACGGACGGCCGCGCGATCGAGGAACGGCGGCTTGACTCCGCGAGGATCGGCCTTCACCTTGGTCCCCTTGTGTGGGCAACGCTCTACAGTTTCTCGAGCGACGCCGCGCTGGTGGTTTTCGCTTCGGAGCACTACGACGACGGCGACTACATCCGGCGGTACGAGGAATTCCTTGCGGCCGTCGGGAGCTAGATTGGCACCGCGGACCGAAACGCAACCGTGGAGGACATTCGCGACCTTCGTCGCGGTGGGGGCCCTCAATACGGGGATCAGCTACGGCGTCTACCTGGCGCTCCAGTGCGTCATGCACTACCAGGTCGCCTACGTGGCGGCCTTCCTGACCGGCATCGCGACCTCGTACGTGATGAATGCCAAGCTGACCTTTCGAGCGAAGATCACTTTCCGGAGCCTGGTGATCTTTCCACTTGCATACGCGCTTCAGTACGTGGCCGGCGCCGCGCTCTTGGAACTCGCGGTGAAGGTGCTCGAAGTCCCGAAGTCCGTCGCTCCGCTCCTGGTGATCGCGCTCACAATTCCGGTCACATTCGTTGTCGCACGCGTCGCGTTCCGCGCGCCTGCTGCGCGGGGCAAGACTACTGGCCAGTGATGCGTGCGGGTCTCGCCTCGCCCGCGTCGACGGACGACCGCCCGGAGCCCGCATCCGGAGCTTCCGGCAGCTCAGCCCCGAAGGCAGCGAACTCGCCGTCTCCCGGCGGATCCGAACTCTCTACTGGTGGAAGCGGACGGAGCCGCATGCTCGCGGCGAGTTCCATCCCTCGCTGCGAACTTCTGCGGACAAGGACCACGCCGACGCGGAAGCGACGCATCGCCTGGGCGATCTCATCGCCTGACTGCAGAGCCGTCGAAGCGAGCACGATTCGGGTTCCGGATAGCTCATAGGCGAACCGGATTCCCCACGCGTCCCAGACCATGAGAGAGGCACCCGCCGGAAGGTTCTGCTGCGCGAACTGCGCGATCTGCGCCCGCTGTCGCACCGATCCCAATGCGTCCGCGCGGACCTTGAATGCCATGCCTCCCGTCGCCGCGAGAAGGAGGACCGCGGAGGCGAGCGCCACTGCACGCGCCCGCGTGGAGAGCTGCTGTGCGGACGACGCGAGATTGGTAAGCACGAGCGCGCAGGGCAGATAGAGCCCGGACCAGTAGCGAAACTGGAACTGGAAGACGGCAGCGGTCGCGACCATCGTCGCGATCGAGAGCAGAAGCAGTACGGATGCATCCGAACCGAGGAGGGCAGATCCGGTCCGCCGAGCCCAAAGCAGAAGGAGGCCGAGTGCAACGCAGGGACCCACGAGAACCGGATCGAGCAGGTTTCGGACCGCCCCGCCAGCCCATGCACGCAGGTCGAAGGGGGCCGGAGACGTCGCGAAGAGCGCAGGAGTTCCACCGAAGTCGACGGTCTTTGCAGGCGTCATCAGCAGCGTCGGGATGCCGCCCACGGTCGGGTAGGTCGGGAGGTATCGCTCCCGCAACAGCAGCATCGCGAGGCAAAGCGCCGCCATGCCGCCGATGGAGATTCGCCCGCGCCAGTCGGACGCGCTTGCGAAGAACGCAATCGCGAGCCCGACCAGCAGGATCACGTGGTTCTGCCGCGTGATGGTCATGATGGTCGCGGAAGCAAGCACAAGCGCCGCCCCGGTCGTACGCCGGGGGCCTTGTCGCAGCGCGAACCCCAGGGCCATCACCCCGCCGCATGCGTAGAGAGAGGCTTCCGAGAGCGGATTCGCGGCCACCCAGAAGGTGAGCGGGAAGCTCGCTGCGAGGACGGTCGCCCAGAGCGCGAACTCGGCTCGCAGTCGGACACGAACGGCGCGATAGAAACAGAACAGACCAACTGCGACGAACAGCAGATTGCTTGCCTGCCACGACCAGTACGACGAGAGACCGAGCAGTCCGAAAGCGTAGGCCGCGTAGACCGCTGGGATGTGGTGCACCGGAGGTGGCGGGAACTCTGACGCCCAGGCCGACGGAGTCACGTAGTTCGATGCAGGCCGTCCATGCAGCCGCAACTGGTCCACGTAGCTTGAGTACCAGTACTGGTCGGAACCACGGGGGCCGGGAGCAGTCGCCCAGACCCAGATCAGGAGCAACGCGCACAGCATCGCGATCGCAATCAGCTGCGCTCGCCCTTGGTTCTCTGATATCCGCATTGGCGTCCAGTATAGGAAAGGGCGGTTCGGGAGCTTGGGACGTGGACCGCGCGGGTCGGGGCTGTTCCGGGCGCCGCAGCGCTCACGATGCGGTTCGCGGAGCGTTCTCCTCCGCAACAGGCTGACCCGCTCGGATGCGGCCGTACATCGCGCTGTAGCGGCGGGCGACCTCGCTCCACGAGAAGCGCGTCGCCTCCTGCACGCAGCGCTGCCAGACCTGCGCGCGCCGGTCGGCGCTGCGCACGATCGCCTGCGCGATCGAGTCCGGCGAGGCGGGATCGACTCCCTCGCTGACGACGCCGTCGGGGAGGAGGCCGTCGACGCCCTGGCCGCGCGTGTGCACGACGGGCACGCCCTGCGAGAGCGCCTCGAGGTAGACGATGCCGAAGGTCTCGCGGAAGGAGGGCATCGCGAAGACGTCGTGCTCGCGGTAGATCGCGCGCAGGCGCTCGGGGTCGCGGATCGGCTCGTGGCGCGTGACCCACGCGTAGCGCGGCTCGCGCAGCATGGCGAGCAGCTCCTCCTCGCCGTCGCCGCCGCCGCCGACGATCGTCAGCCGCGCCGGGCGCGAGGCGCGGATCGCCTCCACCGCGCGCACGGTGCCGGGGATGTTCTTGTTGCGCGTGAAGTCGCCGACGTAGAGCACGCGCAGCTCCGCGGCGGGCTCGGGGGCGGTCTCGCGCAGGTTGCGCAGCCAGACCTCGGGGACGCCGCTTGGGACGACGAGCGTCTTGGGCGCGACCACCGCGGCCATGCGCGGGCCGATGCGCTCGAAGGTCGCGTCGCGGTACGCCGGCGAGAGGAAGATCACCGCCGAGGCCTCGTGCAGCACGCGGCGCGCGATCGGCCACAGGTCCGGGCGCAGGCGCATGAAGCCGTAGATGTCGGTGTTGCGCACCGCCGTCGCGAAGGGGAGGCCGTGCTCGCGCTTCAGGCGCAGGGCCAGCGCGGCGTCGCTGTACAGGTAGTGCGCGTGGACGAGGCTGTACTCGCGCGGATCGACCGCGCCCAGCAGCGCGCGGCGCGCGGCGCGGATCTTGCTGCGGAAGAAGTAGCGGTGCAGCGGATGCAGCACCTTCTGGAAGGAGTAGCGCAGCATCGGCGCGTCGTCCTTGGGCTGGCGCTCGACCTCCGCCTGGCTGCGCACCGCGGAGAAGACGAACTGCCGCTCGCCGGCGGCGCGCAGGTGCGCGGTCAGCTGCGTGTAGATGGACTGGTTCGGGAAGTCCGAGCAGACATGCAGGACGCCGTCCTTCGCGATGGTGGTGGTCATCGTTCGCTTCCCTCTCTCAGGCGGCGGCGCCGCCGCGGGTGAGCTTCGCGCGCACCGCGCGCAGCATCGTCATGCACTCGGCGTGCGTCTGCGGCGCCAGGTGCCGCAGCAGCCAGGGGTAGGTCGCCAGCGCGGCCAGCGGGACGACGACCATTCCCGCGAGATCGGTCAGGCGTCCCGCGGGCAGGACGAAGTTCATCAGCGCGAAGGCCGGCGCGACCGCGAGCAGCGCGGCGACCATCGGCACGATGAAGATCGCCGCGAGCGAGCGGCCGATGTGGTGCGTGCCGCGCACGCAGAGCCAGACGCCCACCGGGCTGCTCACCACGTGGTAGAAGGCGTAGACGCCGACGATCCACGCGGTCGCCTGCTCGCCGGCGTAGGAGCCGGCGGCCCACATCGCGGCGACGACGAGCACGAGCTGCCCCGTCTGCCAGGCGAGGAAGGCGCCGAAGCGGCCCTGCGCCTTCAGCAGTCCCATCGCGGGATTCACGCTGAAGTAGAGCGCCTGCCCCGCGCTGAGCATCTGCCCCAGCAGGATCGCGCCCTCCCACTTCGCGGGAAGGAAGCAGCGGAAGGCGGGGCCCAGCAGCGCGGCCTGGCAGAGGCACAGCGGCATCGAGACCGCGGCGATCGCCGAGCACGCGCGCAGGAAGGCGCCGCCCTGGCGCTGCCGGTCGCCGGCCATCTGCGCGAAGATCGGCTGCAGCACCAGGCCGATGCTCACCGCGACGACGGTGTTCACCGACGCGCTCAGCGAGAAGGCCGAGGAGTACCAGCCGACGTGCTTCTCGTCCGCGAACTGCGCGATCACCAGCGGCGGCGCCATCACCAGCGCGCCGTGCGTGTACTGCCCGAGCCCCGAGAGCCAGTAGCCCTTGAGGAGGCCCTTCCATTCCGCGGGGATCCAGCGGGGGGCGTCGACGCCCTCGGGCGCGGCGGCGCCGCGCGCGTAGAGCAGCGCGCGCACGCCGGTGAAGACGATCTGCGGCAGCAGCAGGCTCACGTAGCCGCCGCCCAGCGCGGCCATCGCGATCGTCGCCGCCGTTGCCAGCGTCTGCGTCACGGCGTCGACCTGCGCCATCCGCTTGAACTCCAGGCGCGCGCGCAGCCGGGTCTGCGGCACCAGCAGCGCGAGGTCCGCCAGCGGCCGCATCGCGACCACCAGGCAGGCGCCCACCAGCGCGGGCTGCTCATAATGTCCCGCCGCCCACCATCCGGCGCCCGCGAGCAGCGCCATCGTCGGCAGGCTCACCGCGGTGCACAGGCGCAGCGCCGTGCCCATGAGCCGCTCGGCCTCGGCGGGGCGCGAAAGAAGTACGTCGCTGAGGGTGAACGCCGGCAGCACGACGACGTACGAGAGGATGCTCAGCGCCACCTGCGCGATGCCGAACTGCTCCGGCTGGAGCAGGTACATCGTGACCAGCGTGCCCACCAGCGAGACCGCCTTGTTCGCCACCACCTGCATCCCCGTCCACAGGCCGCCGCTCATGGCGGCGGCCGTCAGGGGGCGTGGTGCTGCGGGCTGCGGGGCTGCGGACATGCGGGATGGATACTAACGGCCGATTTCCCGAGGAAGTTCACTGCAGTTTCAGCCTTGGGCGGCCGATAGGATTCCCGCCACTTCCCCCTCCCACGGAGAGACCCGACCACGCATGTGCGGCATCTGCGGCATCGTCGACAAGCGCGGCGGCATCGTCCCCGAGGAGCAGCTCCGCGCCATGAACGCCGTCGCCGCGCACCGCGGGCCCGACGGCGACGGCTTCCGCATCGTGCCGGGCGTGGCCTTCGCGCACCGCCGGCTCGCGATCCTGGACCTGAACCCGCGCGGCGCGCAGCCGATGTCCTGGAAGGGCCGCTGGTGGATCGTCTACAACGGCGAGGTCTACAACTACAAGGAGATCCGCGCGGAGCTGGAGACGCTCGGCCACTCCTTCCAGACCACCACCGACACCGAGGTGATCCTGGCCGCCTACGAGCAGTGGGGCGAGGACTGCCTGCGCCGCTTCAACGGCATGTGGGCCCTCGCGATCCACGACACGCAGGAGCAGACGGTCTTCTTCGCGCGCGACCGCTTCGGGGTGAAGCCGCTCTACTTCATCGACACCCCCGCGCGCTTCGCCTTCGCATCCGAGATCAAGCAGCTCCTTCCGCTGCTGCCGAAGGTGCGCGCCAACCAGGCGATCCTCCTGGAGTGGCTGCTCACCTCCTTCGAGAACCACCGCCCCGAGACGATGTTCGAGGGCGTCACGAGCCTGCCCGGCGGCCACTGGACGCGCATCTCCCTGCGCGACGGCACGCGCGAGACGGGCCGCTTCTACAAGCTCGCCGTCGACCCGACCTGGAGCGGGCTCTCCATCGACGCCGCCGTGGAGCGCTTCGGGAGCCTCTTCGACAGCGCGGTGCGCCTGCGCCTGCGCTCGGACGTGCGCGTCGGCACCTGCCTCAGCGGCGGCCTCGACAGCTCCGCCACCAGCGTCGTCGCCAGCGCCGTCTACAAGCGGGAGACGGGCGCCCGATTCCTGGGCGTGCACGCGCGCGGCAGCGAGGCGCGCATCGACGAGAGCGCCTACGCCGACCGCGTCGCGCAGCACGCCGACATCGACCTGACCACCGTGCTCCCCAGCACCCAGGACTTCCTGAACACGATCGACGAGGTCGTCTACACGCAGGAGGAGCCCTTCGGCAGCCCCTCGATGTTCATGGGCTGGCACGTCTTCCAGGAGGCGCGCCGCCGCGGCTGCCCCGTCATGCTCAATGGCCAGGGCGGCGACGAGGTCCTGCTGGGCTACGAGCGCTACTTCGCCGCCTACGCGCACGGCCTCTCCCCCTGGCGCTGGATGTGGGAGGCGATGCAGCAGGCGCGCAACTCGCGGCTGACGCTCGCGGATGTGCTGCAGTACCGCTTCTACTTCACGCGCCCGAAGGTCCGCGTGCGGCGCCTGATGGACCGCACCTTCCTGCTGCCGGACTACGCGAAGGCCGCGAGCCTGGAGTTCGTCTACCGGAACGCGAAGGCCTTCGGCTCGGTCACCGACCTGCAGCTCTACGAGATCGAGCACTCGCTCCCCCACCTGCTGCGCTACGAGGACCGCAACTCGATGCGCCACTCGATCGAGACGCGCCTGCCCTTCCTGGACTACCGCGTGGTCGAGGCCGGCGTCTCCATGCGCTCCGAGTGCAAGATCCACGAGGGCTGGACCAAGTACGTCCTGCGCCGCGCGATGAAGGGCGTCCTGCCCGACGACATCGCCTGGCGGCGCAACAAGATCGGCTTCGAGGCCCCCGAGCGCACCTGGCTGGGCGCCGCCCAGCAGCGGATCTCGCAGGAGATCGCGGGCTCGAGGATCTTCGGCCGGATCACCGACCGCGACCGGCTCCTCCGCGAGCTCCCGCAGAAGTCCCTCTCCCAGCAGTGGATGTACTTCAACCTCGCCGCCTGGGAGCGGGTCTACGGGGTCTCCTGGGACTAGCCTGAGGCCTCCCGTCCGGCACGCACATGCAGCTCGCCGTCCTCCCGCTCTTCCTGGTCCTCTGCCTCCTGTCGCTCTCGCGGCCGGCGAACGCGTTCCTGTTCATGGTCGTCTTCTTCGCGCTGGAGGTCTCCCTCCAGGCGAGCGTCGACGTCTTCCGCTCGTACCCCTGGCTCGCGAACGTGATGGTGGGCATGGCGGTGCTCTTCGCCACCGTGCGCGCGATCTTCGTGGAGGACCGGCCCTTCGCGGGCTACTTCACGCCGACGACCTGGCTGGTGCTCGCGCTCTTCGCCTGGTCGCTGGTGACGCTGATGTGGACGCCGGCCACGTCGGACCGCCACAACACCGGGTACAGCATCATCTCCGAGGCGTGGCCCTACTTCATCCTGGTCGTGCTGATGATGCCGCTGCTGATGGACACCATGGACGACCTGCACCGGGTCTTCACCTGGCTCCTCGTCGTCGGCAGCATCATCGTCGTCACCATCCTGGTGAACCCCGAGTTCACGATGAAGCTGGGCCGCATCGGCATCTCGCTGGACAGCAAGACGCGCACGAGCCCGCTGGCCATCGGCCAGATGGGAGGCACGCTGGCGATCGTGGGCGCGCTCTACCTGCCGCCGCGCGCCACGCGCACCAGCCTGGTGATCCGCGTCGGCGCCTTCCTCCTGGGCTGCCTGCTGGCCCTCTACTCCGGCTCGCGCGGCCAGGTCATCTTCTCCGGGCTGGTGATCGCGATGTTCCTGCCGCTGGCGCGCCAGATCCGCAACGTGGGCGCGTTCATCGGCACCGTCGTGGGCATCGGCGTGCTCGCCGGCCTGGGATACATCGCCTTCGGGCTGGTCTCGGGCGAGGCGGACATCGACCGCTGGGCGAGCGGCAAGCTGATGGACGCGGGCGACGTGCGCGCGGGCAACATCCTCGAGCTCATCCGCGTCTTCTCGATCACCCCGACCGCCTGGGTCGTCGGCCTGGGCTTCAACGCCTTCAGCGCCGTCTGCAACGACCTCGGCCAGGGCTACTCGCACTGCACCTTCGTCGACGTGCTCTGCGAGCTGGGCATCCCCGCCTTCGGCGTGCTGATGGCGATGCTCTGGACCGTCTACAAGTCCGGCCGCCGCCTCTTCGAGCGCTTCCGCGACGACCCGATCGACCGCGCCGCGGTCGCCACCCTGCTCGCGATGGTCTTCTACCAGATCCTCATCGCGAACAAGGAGGGCAACCTCTGGGCATCGGTGAACCTCTTCATGTACTGCATCGTGATCAGCCGCCTCGAGGTGCGCACCCGCGGCGAGGGCGCGCTCGCCGCCGACGAGGAGGGGTACGAGGAGTGGGCCGCCACCGAGGCCGCCGGCCACGAGCACGCCGAGCCGGCGCTTCCCGCGGGAGCGCGCGCATGACGCCCCCCGAAGGACGCGCGGCGCCGCAGCCGGTCGAGCTGGTGGACCTGGAGACGGGCAACCTCGGCTCCGTGCACAAGATGCTCGCGCGCATCGGCTGCGTCGTGCGCAACGTGCGCCGCCCCGAGGAGCTCGAGGGGACGCAGCCCGTGCTCCTGCCGGGCGTCGGCCACTTCTCGAAGGCCGCGGAGTCGCTGGACGCCTCGGGCCTGCGGCCGCGCCTGAACGAGCTCTTCCAGGCCGGATGGCCGATCCTGGGCATCTGCGTCGGCGCGCAGCTCATGTGCCGCGCGAGCGAGGAAGGTCCGGGCGCGGGCCTGGGCTGGCTCCCCACCGACGTGCGCCGCTTCCCCGCCACCGACACGCAGGGACGACCGCTGCGCGTGCCGCACATGGAGTGGCAGCCCTTCGCGCCGCCTCCGGGGATCCTGCCCTTCGACATGCCGCCGGGGCGCGTCTACTTCGCGCACTCGTACTACCTGGACCCCGCGCCGCTCGACGGGCACCTGCTGTGCGCCTCGGAGTTCGGCGGCGTGCGCTTTGCCTCGGTCGCGCGCGCGCGCAACGCGCTGGGCGCGCAGTTCCATCCCGAGAAGAGCCATCGCCACGGCATGGCATTCCTTTCGGGCTGGCTGCAGTGGGCCGCCGCGGAGATCGCACGGCGATGACCGGCGTCTACTTCCAGCCCTGCGCCGAGCCGATGCCGCGCGTCATCGCCGCGCTGACGATGCTCGACGGCCGCCTGGTGCGGACGGTGCGCTTCAAGAACCCCTCCTACGTGGGCGACCCGATCAACGCGGTCAAGATCTTCAACGACAAGGGGACGGACGAGCTGGTGCTCCTGGAGATCGGGGGCAAGCCCTTCGACGCATCTCGCCTTCCCGCGCTGCGCGAGATCGCCGCCGAGGCGTTCATGCCCATCTCCTACGGCGGCGGCGTGCGCGACATCGAGCATGTGCGCGCCGTGATCCGCAGCGGCTTCGAGAAGGTCGTCCTCAACACCGCGATGCACGACAACCCGACGCTCGCCGACGAGGCCGGGCGCGAGTTCGGCGCGCAGGCGGTCGTCGGCTCGATCGAGGTCGGCAGCGGCATGCTGCGCGGCGTGCACGTGCGCACCGAGTGCGGCCGGCGCGCGACGCGCCACCGTCCCGTCGACTGGGCGCGCCGCTGCGAGGAGCTCGGCTGCGGCGAGCTGCTGGTCACCTTCGTCGACCGCGACGGCACGATGTCGGGCTACGACCTCGACCTGGTGCGCGAGATCTCCGACGCGGTGAGCGTGCCGGTGATCCCGCTGGGCGGCGCCGGAACGATCGAGCACCTGCAGCAGGGGATCGCCGCGGGGGCCTCCGCCGTCGCCGCGGGGAGCATGTTCGTCTACTGGGGCCCGCGCCGCGCGGTCCTCATCAACTACCCGAACATCAGCGCGATCCACGACTGAGCCGCCGCGAGGAGCCGCGATGAGCATCCAGACCACCGTCACCGCACGCCGACGCCTGGCCGTCCGCCTGCTCGCGATCCCGCTCGCCGCCGCCTCGGCGCTGCCCGCGGCCGCGCAGCAGGGGGGACCCGACCCGGCGCTCGTGCGCTCCTACGACTCCGTGAAGTCCGAGCGGCGCCTCTACCTGCGCGACTACGAGCGCCAGCTCCAGGCCGCCTTCGACGCGGGCGTCGCGGGCGACCTCGCCAAGCGCGAGGAGGCGGAGAAGATGCTGCGCGCCGCGCTGGGCGACCTCGCGCAGCGCTCCCCGCAGGAGCTCGCGGGCCGCATCACCATGCGCGGCAGCGCGGACGCCGTGAACTTCGACATGCGCGACGCCGCGCTGCACCTGGCGATGCTCTGGAAGGTCACCGGCGACGGGACGCACGCGCAGCGCGCGGCGGCGCTGCTGGCGCGCTTCGCGCAGGCGATCCCGCAGTGGCCCATCTGGAGCCCCTACTACGGCGAGCAGTCCACGAAGAAGGCGCTGAGCCAGTCCGACCCGAAGACCTTCCAGTCGGAGTTCTCCGCGGGGCTGTGGGGCGACTGGATCTACCAGGACCTCATCATGGGCACGCCGCTCGCGCAGGCGTGGTCGATCCTGCGTCCCTCGGGCGCGCTGCAGCAGATCGGCGCGGAGCAGGCGGTGCGCGCGATGCTCGACCTCCATGTCGCGACGCAGCGCAAGTACAACCCGGGCTGCGACTTCAGCAACATGGACGCCTTCCAGATCCGGGGCTTCATGGACTTCGGCCGGCTGCTGCCCGACCCGGAGCTGGTGCACGAGGGGGTGCGCCACCTGCAGAACATGTACCGCGTCGGCTTCTTCCCCGACGGCTGGTGGCACGAGGGGGCGACGAGCTACCACCTCGACCTGCAGAACGGCCTGCGCGCGATCGCGCGCGACATGCTGCGCGGCTACACCGATCCGCCGGGCTTCCGCAGCAAGGTGGATGGCTCGCGCTACGACAACCTCGACCTGCGCGAGCTCGTCGCGGCGCCCTCGCGGCGCGCGGACATCGTGACGCAGCGGATGACCCTCCCGGACCAGACGCTGATGGCGGTGCACGACACCACCTGGCCGCAGCTTGGCCCGCAGAGCGCCAAGCCGCCCACGCGCTCCTTCCTCTTCGGCGCGATGGGGCAGGGGACGCTCGTGCTGGGCAAGGACGACAACGCGACGCTGGCCACGCTGCACTGGAGCGGCAGCGGCTCGCACTCGCACCGCGACGCGCTCAACCTGAACCTCTGGGCCAAGGGGACCGAGGCGATCAGCGAGACGCAGTACCACCCCATCCAGGGATCCGACTCGACGCGCGAGTGGCACACGAGCACGCCGGGACACGTCACCGTCGTCGTCGACGGCCTCGACCAGGGCCACGACGGCAAGCTCGGCTCGCGCCTGCGCAAGCCGCAGCCGCTGGACGCGATCCCCGGCGTCCCCGACTGGCCCTGGCGCTGGACGACCTGCGCCGCGCAGGACTTCGGCACGCTGCGCCTCTTCTCCACCGACTTCCGCGAGGTGCAGGTCGTCGAGGCGGACGCCGAGCGTGCCTACGACAGCGTCGCGCCGGTGAAGCTCTACCGGCGCACGATCGCGCTGGTGCGCATCGACGACCAGGACAGCTACGTGGTCGACATCTTCCGCGTCCGCGGCGGCGGAACCTTCGACTACATGCTGCACTCCTGCCTGCAGTACGAGCAGAAGGTGAAGGTGGCGCTCGCGCTGCAGCCGATGCCGGGGACGCTCTTCGGCAACCTGCGCAACCTGCGCTCGGCGACCACCGGCGACACCTGGCTCGCCGCCTTCGAGCTCAGCAACGGCGTGAACATGCTCACCTTCATGGCGGGGGCGCCGCAGACGCAGGTCGTCGTGGGCGACGGCCCCGCGATGCGCCGCGTCGGCAGCGCGCCCTTCGTCGCGGTGCGCCGCAAGGGGCCGGAGACGGTCTTCGCCGCGGTGCACCACGTGGTCAAGGGCGCCGTCCCGCGCGTGCAGGGCATCGAGCTGCTGCCGACGACGGGCGCGGGCTGCGTCGCGCTGCGCGTGAAGGTCGGCGACCGCATCGACACGGTGATCTCCTGCGAGGAGCGCGAGCAGGCGCACACCGTCGACGGGCGCATCGAGGTGCGCGCCCGCTTCGCGCACCTGAGCGAGGGCGCGGGCGGCCGCGGCGGCTGGGCGTATATGGTCGACGGCGACCTGCTGCGCACGCCGCGCGGGAGCATCGAGGGGGAGGTCTCCTGGTCCGGCACCGTCGAGCGCACGCTGCGCGCCGAGGAGGATGAGCATCGCGAGAACAACGGCTTCGTCGTCGACGGCGCGCCGCCGCCGGGACGCTCGCTCGAGGGCGCGGCGGTGATCGTCGACCTCGCGCAGCAGATGACCTGGGGCTACCGGCTGGCCGCGGTCGCGAAGGAAGGCGACCTCACCGTGCTGCAGACGCAGGACGAGCCGGGGTTCTCGGTCAAGGACGGCCGCATCAAGCAGCTCTTCTTCCCGTGCTGGGGATTCTCGGGAACGGCCACATGGCGCATTCCCGGCTTCGCCCTGGCGCGTCCGGACGAACGCGGCGGACGCTCGCTCGTACAGTCACGCGACGCGAAGTTCACCCCGAAAACGCAAGGAAAGTAGACCCATGAGCGCTCCCCAGACCCGCGGCGAGATGCAGTTCATCGACCTCAAGGCGCAGTACCGCGCGATCCGCGAGCAGGTGCAGGCGCGCATCGACCGGGTGCTCGAGCACGGCCAGTACATCCTGGGACCCGAGGTCAGGGAGCTGGAGGAGAAGCTCGCCGCCTTCACGGGCGCGAAGCACTGCGTCACCGTCGCCAGCGGCACCGAGGCGCTGCTCATCGCGCTGATGGCGCTGGACCTGCAGCCGGGCGAGGAGGTCGTCACCTCGCCCTTCACCTTCGCGGCGACCGCGGAGATGATCGTGCTCGCGGGCGGGCGCCCGGTCTTCGTCGACGTCGACCCGCGCACCGCGAACATCGACGCCGGCGCCATCGAGGCGCGCATCGGCCCGCGCACGCGCGCGATCATGCCGGTGAGCCTCTACGGCCAGGTCGCCGACATGGACGAGATCAACGCGGTCGCGCGCCGCCACGGGCTGCCCGTGATCGAGGACGCGGCGCAGAGCTTCGGCGCGAACTACCGCGGCCGCCGCAGCTGCAACCTGAGCACGATCGGATCGACGAGCTTCTTCCCGAGCAAGCCGCTGGGCTGCTACGGCGACGGCGGCGCGCTCTTCACCAGCGACGACCGCCTGGCGCAGGCGATGCGCGAGATCCGCGTGCACGGCCAGAGCCGCCGCTACTGGCACACGCGCATCGGCGTCGGCGGCCGCATGGACACGATCCAGTGCGCCGTCGTGCTCGCCAAGCTCGACCGCTTCGCCTGGGAGCTGGAGCGCCGCCAGGTCGTCGCGCGCCGCTACCACGCGCTGCTGGGCTCGGACTTCCCCTACGTCTCGCCCGAGGCGACGCGCGAGCGCCGCTGCCAGCTCCTGCCCTGGCCGGGCGCGGACCGCGACAGCGTCTTCGCGCAGTTCACGGTCCTCGTCGCCAACCGCGACGCGGTGCAGGAGAAGCTCAAGGCCGCCGGCGTGCCCACCGCGGTGCACTACCCCGTGCCGCTCAACGAGCAGCCCGCCTACGCGCGCTTCTGCTGCCCGGAGTGCACGCCCGTGGCGAGCGCGCTGGGCCGGCAGGTGATGAGCCTGCCCTTCAGCCCGGACCTCACCGACGCGGACCAGGACCGCGTCTGCGAGGCGCTGCGCGCGTCCGTCTGAGCGGACCAGGCGCGGCGGACGCGCCCGTCCGCGGCGATCCGTCGCCGTTCGCGGACGCTGCGGCGCGCGCCTTTCGGACTGTGCCGTCCGCGCGGCCTGCGCGAACACCTACTCGGACATCGCGATCCGACGAACTCGACCGAAGCGCGCGCCCCGCCTGGCCGCGGGGCGCGCCTCTTTGGACATTCGTGGTGCCATGAACAGCGAACCCGCAGCAGGCCCGACGTTGGAGGCTTCTCGCCGCGACCACACCCCGCGCGCCGGCGCCGTGCTCCCCGCACGCCGCATCGCGCTCGTGGGTGCGCTGACCCTGGCGCTGGTGCTGCCGGGCATGGAGACCGTCTCGGGCTCCGCCGCCTCGGCCGCCGCCGCCGCCAGCGCCGCTCCGCCGTACCGCATCCCGCCCAAGCCCAAGGTCAAGAAGCCCAAGGCTCCCAAGGCGCCGAAGCTCTCGAAGAAGCAGAAGGCCGCGCAGGCTGCCGCCGCGGCCGCGGCCGCCGCCGCCGCCGCAGCAGCAGCAGCAGCGCAGCAGCAGAGCAACAGCGGCGGGAGCGCGGGCGGCTCCTCCGGTTCGTCCGGCTCCTCCGGCGCCGCCAGCTCCGGAGGCTCCTCAGGCGGCGCGATCTCGAATCCCGTCGCTCCGCCCCCGCCGCCGGCCCCGATCTACGCGCTGGCGACCTTCACCCCGCTGACCGGCGCGCGCCTCACCCTGGCCAACAGCGCGAACGCCAGCTTCCAGGCGACCGCCGACGCGCAGCTCGCGCAGCGCTACAACGACTGCAAGGCCGAGCGCCGCCTCTACGTGCGCAGCTACGACCGCGACCTGCAGGCCGCCTTCGAGCAGGCGATCGCCACCAACGACGCGGCGCGCAAGGCCGCGGTGGAGCGCGCGCTGCGCGCCTCGCTGGGCGAGCTCGTCACCAAGAGCCCGCTTGCCCTCTCGGGCATGATCACCACCCGCGGCAGCGCGGACCAGATCAACTTCGACGCGCGCGACGCCGCGCTGCACTTCGCGATGCTCTACCGCGTCACCGGCGACAAGGCGCACGCGGACCGCGCCGCGGCGATCCTGCACCGCTTCGCGCGCCTCATCCCGCAGTGGCCGATCTGGAACCCGTACTACGGCGCGCAGGCCTCCAAGACCAGCATGAGCCAGGCGGACACCGCCACCTTCCAGAGCGAGTTCAGCGCCGGCCTGTGGGGCGCGTGGATCTACATGGACCTCGTGATGGGCACGCCGCTCGTGCAGGCGTACGCGTACATCCAGCCCGCGGGCTCGACGAAGGCGCTCGGTGCCGACGCCGAGATCAACGCGATGCTGGACCTGCACGTCGCGACCCAGCGCAAGTACAACCCCGGCCCCGACTTCAGCAACATGGATGCCTTCCGCATCCGCGGCATGATGGAGTTCGGCCGCTACCGCCTCCAGCCCGAGCTGGTGCACGAGGCGGTCCGCCACCTCGAGAACATGTACCGCGTCGGCTTCTACCCCGACGGCTGGTGGCACGAGGCGAGCAGCAGCTACCACCTCGACCTGCAGAACGGACTGCGCTCGATCGCGACCGAGATGCTCAAGGGCTACAGCGACCCGGTGGGCTTCACCAGCGCGGTCGACGGCACCCGCTACGACAACCTCGACCTCGCCGGACGGCTGCAGAAGCAGATGGACCGCGCGGACAACGCGCTGCGCAAGGCGACCCTTCCGGACATGACGCTGCTGGCCACCAACGAGACCCAGTGGCCCGAGCTCGCGCCCGCGGGCTACGCGCCGCAGGTGACGCCGTACCTCTTCGGCTCGGTGGGCCTTGGTGCCCTCGCTGGCGGCGTCGGCGACGCCTTCGCGCTCGCCACGATGCAGTGGGGCGGCTCCGGCTCGCACGCGCACTACGACGCCCTCAACCTGGGCATCTACGCCAAGGGCCTCGAGGCGATGAGTCTGGGCCAGTACCGCCCGCTCGACGGCTCCGGCTCCAGCCGCGAGTGGCACCAGTCCACCGCGGCCCACGCGACCGTCGTCGTCGACGGCATGAACCAGGGTCCCACCGGCAGCTACGGCACGCGCCGCCGCGCGCCCACCGCGGACGACGCGATCCCGGGCGTGACCGACTGGCGCTGGCGCTGGGGCATGTGCGCCGCCAACGACGCCGGCTCGCTGCGCCTCTTCAACGCCGAGTTCGCCAAGGTCCAGGTCATGGAGGCCGACGCCACCGAGGCCTACGACATGGTGACGGGCGTCAACCGCTACCAGCGCACCGTCGCGCTGGTGCGCATCGACGCCTTCGACAGCTACGTGCTGGACATCTTCCGCGTCCGCGGCGGCAACGTGCACGACTACATGCTGCACGGCGCGCTGCAGTTCCCGGCGGCGGCCAGCGTCTCGCCGTCGCCCGCGTCGATGCCCGGCACCCTGCACGGCTGGATCTCCAACCTGCGCGGCGCCGAGACCGACGGCAACATCGTCAGCACCTTCAGCATGCCCAACGACGTGAAGCTGACGACCTACGTCGCCGGCTCGCGCGGCAGCCAGGTCATCCTGGGCGACGCGCCCGCGATGCGCCGCGCCGGCACCGCGCCCTTCGTGATGGTCCGCCGCACGGGCGGGGACAGCGTCTTCGTCGCGGTGCACCACGTCTACCGCGGCGCCACCCCGAAGGTGCTGGGCATCGAGCTGCTCCCGACCGACTCGCCCGAGTCCGTCGCGGTCAAGGTGACCATGCCCAACCGCATCGACACCGTCGTCTCCAACGCCGACCGCTCCAACACCTACACGGTCGACGGCGCGATCCAGGTGCGCGCGCTCTTCGCGCACATCGCGACCTCGCCGCAGACCTCCAACAACTGGGAGTACATGGTCGACGGCGACCTGCTGCACACCACCCGCACCAACATCGACGGCGAGGTCTCCTTCGCGGGCGCGGTCTCCGACACGCGCAGCGCGGAGGCCGGCGAGGGCCCCAACGGGCTCGTCCTCGGCGCGCCGATCCCGGCCGGCACCCCGGTCACGGGCCTGCCGATCATCGTCGACCAGGCGGGGCAGATGTCCTGGGCCTACCGGATCACCGGACTGGGCACCAGCGGCGGCGCCGCGGCGGTCCTCATCGGCAACGAGCCCGGCTTCGACGTGCAGCCCGGACTGGTGAAGCAGACCAGCTATCCCAACTGGGGCTTCCCCGGCGCGGCGAGCTACCGCATCCCCGGCACGGCGCTCATGCAGCCCACCGGCACCGGTGCCTGGTCGCTGATCCAGACGCGGTCGGCGGTCGGAAGCCTTGCGGGCGGCGGCACGCCGCCGGGTCAGTGACGCTGGCCTTCGTACCAGGCAATGGTGCGCCGGAGCCCCTCCTCGAGGCCGGTCTGCGCGCACCAGTCCAGCCGCGCGCGCGCCCGCCCCACGTCGAGGCAGCGCCGCGGCTGGCCGTCGGGGCGCGTCGCGTCCCAGGTCACCGCGCCGCGGTAGCCGACCAGGCGCGCCACCATCTCCGACAGGTCGCGGATGGAGATCTCCGAGCCCGTGCCCAGGTTGATGGGCTCGGGCTCGTCGATGCGCTCGGCCGCGCGGACCACCCCCTCGGCGCAGTCGTCGACGAAGAGGAACTCGCGCGTCGCGGAACCGGTGCCCCAGCAGACGACCTCGGGGCGGCCCGCCTCGCGCGCCTCGACGAACTTGCGGATGAGCGCGGGGATCACATGCGAGCTCTCGAGATCGAAGTTGTCGTGCGGTCCGTAGAGGTTCACCGGCAGCAGGTAGGCGCTGCGCATCCCGTACTGCGCGCGGTACGCCTGCAGCATGGTGAGCGCGGCGCGCTTGGCGACGCCGTAGGGGGCGTTGGTCTCCTCGGGGAAGCCGTTCCAGAGCTCCTCCTCGCGGAAGGGCACCGGCGTGAACTTGGGATACGCGCAGATGGTCCCGACCTGCACGAACTTGCCGACGCCCTGCGCGCGCGACTGCTCGATCAGGTGCAGCGCCATCGCCATGTTCGCGAAGAAGTAGCGGCCCGGATTGCGCTGGTTCGCCAGGATCCCGCCCACCTCCGCGGCCAGGTGCAGCACGACCTCGGGGCGCGTCTCGCGCAGCAGGCGCGCGGCGTCCTCCTCGCGCGTGAGGTCGTAGTCCCGCCGGCGCGGCACGACGATCCCCTGCGCGCCGCGGCGGCGCAGCGCCTCGACGACGGACCTGCCGAGAAAACCGGCGCCGCCGGTGACGAGGATGCGCTTGTCGCGGAGCTCGATCATGGTGCTGGCGCGGCGCCCGGTCCGGGCAGGAATGGCCGCGTCACGGCTAGACTAGCCGTCCTTTGCTCCCGCGGCGACCGTGCCGCCGGCGCACTCCGCGACCCGAGGCACGCTCGATGAAGAAGGCGCTCATCACCGGCATCACCGGACAGGACGGCAGCTACCTGGCCGAGTTCCTGCTCGGCAAGGGATACGAGGTCCACGGGATCATCCGCCGCAGCTCGAGCTTCAACACGGGGCGCATCGAGAACCTCTACGTCGACCCGCACGAGAGCGGCGCGCGCCTGCGCCTGCACTTCGGCGACCTCACCGACGCGAACAACCTCGCGGAGACGATCCGCGCCGTCGCCCCCGACGAGGTCTACAACCTCGCCGCGCAGAGCCACGTCAAGGTCAGCTTCGAGATGCCCGTCTACACCGCGGACACGGACGCGACGGGCACGCTGAAGCTGCTCGAGGCGGTGCGCACCTCGGAGAAGATCACCGGGCGCAAGATCCGCTTCTACCAGGCCTCCAGCAGCGAGATGTTCGGCCAGGTCGCCGAGACGCCGCAGCGCGAGACCACCCCCTTCCACCCGCGCTCGCCCTACGGCTGCGCGAAGGTCTTCTCGCACTGGATCACCGTCAACTACCGCGAGAGCTACGGCCTGCACGCGAGCTGCGGCATCCTCTTCAATCACGAGAGCCCGCGCCGCGGCGAGACCTTCGTCACGCGCAAGATCACGCGCGCCGTCGGCCGCATCAAGATGGGGCTGCAGGAGCGCCTCTTCCTGGGCAACCTGGACGCCGAGCGCGACTGGGGCTTCGCCGGCGACTACGTCGAGGCGATGTGGCTCATGCTCCAGCAGCCCGAGCCCGACGACTACGTGGTCGCCACCGGCCGCAAGGCGAGCGTGCGCCAGTTCTGCGAGATGGCCTTCTCCGCCGCGGGACTGCGCTGGGAGGACCACGTCAGCATCGACCCGCGCTACTTCCGCCCGGCGGAGGTGGACATCCTCCTCGGCGACGCCTCGAAGGCGCGGCGCGTCCTGGGCTGGGAGCCGCGCGTCGGCCTCGACGGCCTCGTGCGCATGATGATCGACCACGACATGGAGCTGGCGCGCCAGGAGCGCACCCTCGTCGACGCCGGCCACACGCGCATGCGCGAGTGACGCGCCACCGCCCGCCCAGCCCTCCCCGAACCGACCACTCCATGAGCGACGCCCCCTACCGAATCTGCACGCGCTGCGTGATGGACTCCACCGACCCGGACATCGTCTTCGACGAGGCCGGCGTCTGCAACTACTGCACCGAGTGGCTCGAGCGCATCCGCACCGAGACCTACGTCGACAACCCGGTGCGCAACATCGGCACGCTGGTGCAGCGCATCAAGGAGACGGGCAAGGGGCGCGAGTTCGACTGCATCATCGGCGTCAGCGGCGGCGTGGACAGCACCTACGTCGCCTGGCTGGTGAAGCACCACGGCCTGCGTCCGCTGGCGGTGCACCTGGACAACGGCTGGAACTCCGAGCTGGCGGTCGACAACATCACGCGCGCGCTCACCAAGCTGGGCATCGAGCTCTACACCCACGTCATCGACTGGGCGGAGTTCCGCGACCTGCAGATGTCCTTCTTCAGGGCCTCGGTGACCAACATCGAGATCCCCACAGACCACGGCATCAACGCGATCCTGCAGCGGATGGCCTCGAAGTACGGGGTCAAGTACATCATCAACGGCGGCAACATCCGCGGCGAGGGCATCTATCCCAAGTCGTGGGGCTGGTACAACCTGGACCTGCGCCACCTGCGCGCGATCCACCGCCGCTTCGGCACCGTGCCGCTGAAGACCTTCCCGCAGATCTCGCTGGCGCGCTTCTCCTGGAACACCTTCGTGCTGGGGATCCGCAGCACGCCGATCCTCAACTACGTGGACTACAACCGCCCCAAGGCGGAGCAGCTCCTCAAGGACGAGCTCGGCTGGCGCCCCTACGGCGGCAAGCACTACGAGTCGGTCTTCACGCGCTTCTTCCAGGGGTACATCCTGCCCCGGAAGTTCCACGTCGACAAGCGCCGCCCGCACCTGGCGACGCTCGTCGCCGGCGGCGACGTGACGCGCGAGTACGCGCTGGAGCAGCTCCGCCGCGACCCCTACGCGGACGCGGACTTCGAGGCGGACCTGGAGTACTGCATCAAGAAGCTGCAGTTCACCCGCGAGAGCTTCGAGCAGTACATGCGCGAGCCCCCCAAGTCGCACCGCGACTACCCCACCAACGCGTGGTTCTTCGAGGGCATGCCCGGCCTCAAGCGCTGGGCCAAGAAGCTGACGATGCGGATGTGAGCTCCGCCGGCGGCTGCGGCAGGCCGCGGAAGGCGCGCCACACGATGCGCGACTGCGGCCGCACCACGACCCAGCCGGTGATGAGGATCACCAGGACGTAGGTGCGCAGCCCCTGGTTGGCCACGTACCACTCCTCGAGCGCGCCCTTGTACGGCGCGATCACGTCGTCGTAGAAGCGCACCGGGTCCTTGCTGGCGTGCAGCGCCTCCTCCTCGTCGCGGAAGACGATGGAGCCGATGCCCGAGAGGCCCGGGCGGACGCGGACGATCGCCTGCTTGGAGGACTCGGGGAAGGCGTCGAAGCAGCGGCGCGTCTGCGGGCGCGGGCCGACGACGCTCATGTCGCCGAAGAGGATGTTCAGGAGCTGCGGCAGCTCGTTGATCTTGGTCTTGCGCAGGAACCTGCCCATCGGCAGGATGCGCGGATCGTCCTTGACCGTGATCGTGCCAGTCCCGATGTTCGGGCTGTTCTTGAGCATGGTCGCGAACTTGAAGAGCTTGAAGGGGACGCCGCCGCGGCCGATGCGCTCCTGGAAGTAGAAGACCTCGTGCTCGCCCGTGAGCAGCAGGATGATCACGATGGGGATCAGCAGCGGCGACAGCACGAGCAGCGCCAGGAGGGAGAGGAGGATGTCGAGCAGGCGCTGCATCGTCACATCCTCGCGTCCAGGAACTTGCCCGTCTCCCGGTGGTTGAACTCCGGGATCATGCGGTTGAAGAGGTCGATCATCTCGCCGCGCGTCCACGCGCCGCGGCGGAGCATCCCGTGGATGGTCTCCATGAAGTGGCCGAGCATGGCCTCGTCGAACTCCGCGCGGTTGCGGATCACGCCGATGGCCTCGAAGCGGGCCATGTCCAGGTCCTCGCGGTCGGTGAAGAACTCCTCGAAGTCCTTCTCGCCGGTGGTGTCGCTGCGGAAGAAGTAGCAGGGCCACTTCCGCTGCGCGATCAGCTCGCCGGCGCGCGAGCGCGCCTCCTCCTCGCTGGCGCACTCGAAGGGCTCGTAGCCCAGCGACTGCAGGTAGCGCACCGCGATGTCGGAGAACTTCGTGAGGCGCAGGGCGTCGCTCATCTTCGGGAAGAAGATGTCGCGGTTCTCGCCCAGCAGGCAGGACATCAGGCACAGCTCGCCCGACTCCTGCGGGGTGACGAAGTAGCGGCGCACGTCGTTGGGCGCCGAGAGGGGCTGCCGCTTGGCGAAGCGCTGGTTGAAGCCGTGCAGGAGCGAGCCGTCGGAGAAGGCGACGTTGGCGAAGCGCGCCGTGCTGATGGGCGTGCTCAGGCTCTCGCGCATCAGGAACATCTCCATGATGCGCTTGCTCGCGCCCATCATGTTGACGGGGTTCGCGGCCTTGTCGGTGCTGACGCAGAAGTACTTGCGGGCGCCCTTGGCGCGCGCGGCGGCCAGCGTGGAGACGGTGTTGAGCACGTTGACGCGCACCAGGCGCATCAGCGTGTAGGGGTCCTTCTCGCTGCGCACGTGCTTGAGCGCGGAGAGGTTGAGGACGTAGTCGTAGCCCTCGGCCGCGCCCATGAAGGCGTCGAACTCCGGGGAGCCGCAGTCGATCGCGAAGGTGCTGAAGTCGCCCTCGATGTAGCCCAGCGTGCTGCGGATGTCGCGCACCAGCTCGACCATGTTGTTCTCGCTGATGTCGACGACGTGCAGCGTGCGCGGGCGGCGGCGGAAGATCTCGCGCGTCACCGCCTGGCCGATGCTGCCGGCGCCGCCGATGACCAGGAAGCGGCCTCCGGCGACGAGCTCGCCCAGGCGCGCCTCGTGGCGGCGGACGTCGGCGTCGAAGAGCGGGGCGGAGCGGCCGATGATCTCGAGGACGTTCATGGATGCAGCCCCCCGAAGTCGGAGGCGGGCACGCTGGAGGGGACGTTGACGAGGCGCTCCTCGAGCCAGCGCGACTCGGCGAGGCCGTCGTGGCCGAACCCCTGGAACATCGGCAGGTCGCACATCAGGCGCCAGGCCGGGCGCGTCATCACGCCCTGCGCGTTGGTGTCGCGCAGCACGGCGTCGCGCTCCTCCCTGGAGCCCACCAGGATGGCGTTCAGCCAGTAGTTGCTGACGGTGCCCGCGGGCGCCTCGGCGAACTGCACGCCCATGCGCGCGCACAGGGCGCGCCAGCGCGCGGTGACGCGCGCCTTGGAGGCGAGCATCGCCGGCAGCAGCTCCATCTGCGCGCAGCCGAGTGCCGCGTTCAGGTTCGGCAGGCGGTAGTTGTAGCCCGTCTCGTCGTGGAAGAACTCGAAGGGGTGCGGCCGCTTGGCGGTCGTGGTCAGGTGCTTGGCGCGCGCCGCGACCTGCGGGTCGTCGGTGACGATCATGCCGCCGCCGCCGGTGGTGATCGTCTTGTTGCCGTTGAAGCTGAGCGTGCCCAGGCGGCCGAAGCGCCCCGTGTGCACGCCGTCGACGCTGCTGCCCAGCGACTCCGCGGCGTCCTCGACCAGCGGGATGCCCCACTCGGCGCAGATGGCGACGATCTCGCGGATGCGGCAGGGGTGGCCGAAGGTGTGCATCGGCACGCACGCGGCGATGCGGCGGCCGCTGGCGCGCTCGGTGGCGCCGCCGGCGGCGCGCTGCGCGTTGGCCTCGAGCCAGCGGCGCACGGCCTGCGGGGACATGCCCATCGTGTCGCGGTCCACGTCGACGAAGCGCGGCTGCGCTCCGATGTAGGAGATCGCGTTGCAGGTGGCGATG
This sequence comes from Phycisphaerales bacterium, assembly GCA_046350355.1. Lineage (GTDB taxonomy): Bacteria > Planctomycetota > Phycisphaerae > Phycisphaerales > SM1A02 > UBA966. Next base: position 357,352 of record JAXMAN010000001.1, read on the forward strand.
AAGGTCAGCGCCTGCGAGAGGACGATGTCGCCCTCGCGCACGCCCACCAGCTCCAGCGCGACGTGCAGCGCCGCGGTGCCGTTGACGCACGCGATGCCGTGCTTCGAGCCGGTGAACTCCGCGACCATGCGCTCGAAGTCGGTGACGCGCTGGCCGACGGAGGAGACGAAGTTCGAGTCGATGCACTCGGCGAGGTACTTCTTCTCGTTGCCGACGAAGACGGGGCGGTGCAGCGGGATCGGGCCGTCGCCGTAGATGGCGCGGGCCTCCTGCACGATCGCCGCGGCGATGGGGTGGAGGGCGCTCATGGGTGCGCTCCTGCGTGGGCGGGTGCGGCGCCGCCGCGCGACTGCGCGACGGTCTCCTCGAGGACGCGGCGCAGCTTCGCGGCGAGCGCGTCGCGGCTGAACTCGCCGGCGGCCAGCCGGCGCGAGCGCTCCGCGGCGCCCGCGAGCCACGCGCGGTCGCGCAGCTTCGAGCAGAGCAGCTGCGCGCCCTTGGCCGGGTCGTCGTCCATCACGATGCCGATGTCGTGCTCGGCGGCGATGCGCGTCTGGAAGCCCTCGAAGTTGTTGCCCGTGGGCTTGCCCGCGGCCATCGCGTCGAAGAACTTGTTCTGCACCGCGTCCTTGCTCACCGACTTGGGGCCGATGAGGCACATGAGCAGGTCGGAGTCGATCACCCAGTGGGCGAGCTCGTTCTTGGGCATCGCCGGCAGCATGAAGAAGCTGCGGTCGAGGACGCCGGCCTGGCGGGCGTGCTCGCGCACGGTCTCCCATTCGCCGCCGCCGCCGATGATCACGAAGCGCACCTCCGGATCGATCGTCTGGCACGCCTTGGCGACCTCGACGAGGTAGCCGACGCCGTTGACGCGGCCGACGGCGCCGGGGTAGATGACCATCGGGCGGTCGCCCAGCCACGCGTGCTTGCGGCGCGGGGAGTGCGCCGGATCGGCGGCGCCGCCGAAGATCGAGTTGTCGCAGCCGTTGGGGATGACCGTGATCTTGGAGGCGGGCACGCCCTTGGCGACGATGTCGTCGCGCATGCCGGGCGCCAGCGCCACGATGTGCCGCGCGCGCCGGTAGGCGAAGGACTCGAGCATGCGCGCGAGCTTCACCAGCACGGGGTTGCGCAGGATGCCCATCGCGATGGGCACGTCCGGCCACATGTCGCGCACCTCGAAGACCATCGGCACGCCCATGCGCCACGAGGCCCACGCGCCGGGGATGGCGATCGTCAGCGGCGTCGAGGTCGCGAAGACGACGTCGCCCTTGAGCGTCGCCGCCTTGCGCGCCGCGCCGAGGGCGAAGCGCAGGAAGGCGCCGATGCGCTGCATGAACGACATCTTGTTCGAGTAGGGGACGGGGAGCCAGTGGACCTCGATGCCGTCCTCGTTGGTCGTGTACCAGCCCGTGCGGTCGGTCGGGTAGCGGTACGAGGCGACCATCGAGACGCGGTGCCCCGCGGCGACCAGGCGGCGCGCCATCTCGTACGAGCGCGTGCCGTCGGGCATGCTCGGCGTCACGAAGTACTGGTGGAGGTAGACGATGTGCATCGCCGTCAGCCCTTGCGGGCCCCTCCTTCGCTCCCCGCGGGGGCGGGGCAGATGCGGTGCAGCAGCTCGTCCCACGCGGCGCAGGCGTCCTGCATGGAGTAGCGGCGCTCGAGCGTCTCGCGCCCGCGGCGGCCGAGCTGCGCGGCCATCGCGGGGTCCTGGCGCAGCGTGTTCACCGCGTCCAGCAGCAGGTCCGCGCGCCCGTTGGCGACGACGAAGCCGCAGCGCTCCTCCTCGATCACGCGCGCCACCTCGCTGGAGGTGGGGCCCACGAAGACGACCGGACGCGCCGCGGCGAGCACGCCGTAGAACTTGCTCGGCAGGATCACGCCCTCGAAGCCGGGGACCATGAGCACCAGGTGCATGTCGCCCAGCGCGATGAGCTCGCCCAGCGCGCTGCGCGGCTGGTAGGGCTTCATGAGCACGTTGCGGATCCCGTGGCGCGCGACGAACTCCTCCATCGCGGGCTTGACGATGCCGTCGCCGACGATGACCCAGCGGATGCGGTCGTCGTCCTTGAGGGCGAGCATCGCCTGCTCCACGGTGCGGACGTCGTGGCCCAGGCCGTAGTTGCCGGAGTACTGGATGACGAAGCGGTCGCCGATGTCCCACTCCTTGCGGAAGCGGTTGGGTGCAGCGGGGACCGAGGGCGCGCGCGACGCGGCGGGAGCCGTGGCCCCCGCGGTGGAATCGGCGTGCGGCAGGGGCGAATCCACGATTTCCTTGGGATCCGACCAGGGATGGATCATCTCCACCTTGTCGGCGCGGACCCCCTTGGCCAGGACGCGCTCGCGCATGCAGCGGCCCAGCACCACGACGCGGTCCGCCTGGCGCAGGCAGAAGCCGTCGAGCGCCTTGAAGAAGCGGTGCCCGAGCCCGCCGCGCGCGATGATGCCCGCCTCGACCGGAAGGTCCGGATAGAGGTCCATCGTCCAGAAGACGAACTTGCTGCCGCGCAGCCACGCCAGCGCCGCGCCCACGAGCGCCACGAAGGGAGGCGTCGTCAGGCAGACGACGACGTCCTGCTTGGGCAGCGTGAGCGCCTTGAGCAGGCAGGCGACGTTGAAGCGGAAGTAGTCGATGGAGCGCGTGCCCAGGCCGCGCTTCTCGAAGAAGTTGCTCGAGACGCGCACGACGGTCACGCCGTCCACGGAGTCGCTCTTGGGCAGCGTCGCGCCCGGCTTGCCGTAGAGGCTGCGGGAAGCGAGCACGGTGACGTTGTCTCCCTCGCGCGCGAGGTGCTTCGCCAGGTCGTGCGCCTGCTGCGCGGTCGCCACCACATCGGGCCAGAAGCTCTGGTTGATGAAGAGGATCCGCAGCGGACGGCGCTGCGGCGGCTGCGGACTCGCGGCTCCCGTGGTCAACGCGCGCGCCTCCGGAGTGGCCGCGGAGCGCCGGCGGGGCGCGTGCGCAGGTTCGTGGAGGGTCGGCGGAGCATGGGCGGTCGGGTGAGCGTCTGGCTGTCGCCGGGGCCGGGCGGAGGCGTGTGCGTCCGTCTGGGCCGAAGGCGGCGAATGATATCGGCTTCCGGGGGAGCGACCCTCGGAGGCACCTCGCCTGCATCGGCTGGCCGCGGACGCGTCTTTCGTGAAAATCCCATCTGTAGACTCGGGCCGCGACGGCCGATGAGGCGTCTTCGCGCCCCCCTCGGGCGCGCTTCCAGCGATGCCTCCCACCGAATCACACGCCAGCCAGCAGGGACTCGATCGGGTGCTGCTCACCTATGGCTGGGTCCGTTCGTCCTACGCCGCGATGCGCAACCTCGCGCAGCACGGCGTGCAGGTCTGGGCGTCCGACGCCTTCCGCGTGGGCATGTGCCAGTGGTCGCGCCACCGACGCGGATTCGCGCGGTATCCGTCGCACTACGCCGACGAGATGGGCTTTGTTCAGGCGGTGGCGGCCGCGTGCCGCGAGCACCGCATCGGCCTGGTCTTCCCCTCGCACAACGAGACCGAGATCCTCGCGCGCCACCGCGCGCTGCTGCCCGCGGGCACCGACGCGCTGCTTCCGGACGCGCAGCTCTGCGCGCTCTTCAATAACAAGGCGCGGTCCTACGCCCTGGCGGAGTCGCTGGGCGTCGGCCTGCCGCGGCGCCTCGCGTACGCGTCCCCCGCCGAGGTGCCCGCGGTCTTCCGCGAGCTCGACCGCGGCAGCGGCGTCGTCGTCAAGCTCCTCACCGGCAACAGCGCCAAGGGCGTCTTCTATCCGCGCGGCGCCGACGAGGCGAAGGCGCTCGTCGAGGAGCTCGTGCAGCGCTTCGAGCTGCGCGCGGACCGCCTGCCCCAGATCGAGGAGCGCGTCGAGGGATTCGGCGCCGGCTGCAGCGTCGCGTACTGGCGCGGCCAGATGATCCAGCGCTTCTCGCACCGCCGGCTGCGCGAGAAGATCGCCACCGGCGGCACGAGCACGCTGCGCGAGAGCTTCCGCTGCCCCGCGATCGAGGAGGACGCGCGCCGCATCTTCGACCATGTCGGCTGGCACGGCCTGGCGATGGCCGAGTTCAAGGTCTGCCCGCGCACCGGCCGGAGCTGGTTCATCGAGGTCAACCCGCGCATGTGGGGCTCGATCCCGCTGGCGATCGCCGCGGGCGCGGAGTTCCCGCACCTGCTCTGGACCTGCGCCGCGCGCGGGCCGGACGAGGCGCTCGCGCTCGCCGCGCGCGCGACGGTGCGCGAGGGCTGGCGCGGCCGCTGGCTGCTGGGCGACATGATCCTGGCCGCCTCGCAGGCCGCGAAGCTGAAGCTGGGCGAGGCCTCCGGCACGCTCTTCCGCTCCGGCGCGGACTCGCTCGACGACTTCCACTGGGACGACCCGGGCGCCTTCGCGGGCGAGGTCGCGCACTACCTGACGCGCTTCCTGGCCACGCGCTCGACGAACCCCGCCGAGAAGGGCATGCTGCAGTGAGCGCGCCCGCGGTCCTCTTCGACTACGACGGCACGCTGGTGCTGCGGGATTCCACGCGCTTCCTGGTGCTCGCGCTCGTGCACCTGCGGCCGTGGCTCGCGCCGCGCGCGGCGCTGGGCCTCGCGGCGCTGCGGCTGGCGCGCACCCCGCGCGCGCTGCAGGAGCGCAAGTGCGCGCTCGTCGGCGCGCTCGTGCGCGGGCTGGACGAGGCCGCGCTGCGTCCCGCGCTGGAGGTCGCCGCCTACCGCATGGGGCGCGAGGCGTGCGCGCCCGCGCTCGCCGCGCTCGATGCGCACGCGCGCGCCGGGCGCCGCGTCGTCGTCGTCAGCGCCTCCGCGGGCTTCTACCTGCGCCACGCGCTCGCGCCGCTGGGCGCGGAGATCGTCGCGACGGAGTTCGAGCTTCGCGACGGCCGCCACACCGGCCGCGTCGCGGGCGAGATCTGCTACGGCGAGGCGAAGCCCGCCGCGGTGCGCGCGCTGCTGGGCCCCGACGCCGCGATCGAGGACGCGTGGAGCGACTCCCTCTCGGACCTGCCGATGATGCTCCTGGCGCGCGAGCGCCATTGGCTCTGCCCGCCCGCGGACCCCGCCGCCGTCGCGCGCGCGGACCCGAAGGGAACGATCGTCCGGCCGACGGCGTGAGACGCGCGCCGCGGCGCCGCGCGCCGCTCACTCCACCCCGAAGGCGCGCTCCCACATCGCCACCGAATACAGCCGCCAGCGCACCGAGTGGTGCAACCGCGAGAAGCCCTCGTCCGCGAAGCCCGGGCGTCCGTACTGCGCCAGCAGCCGCGATCCCGCGACCGCCTCGCGCATCGCGGCGTCGTGGTGCGCGAGCCAGGTGCGCGTGGGCGCCTCGAAGCCGATCTTCCAGCGCCGCCAGACGACCTCGGTCGGCAGCGTCCCCTCCATGCAGCGGCGCAGCGCCCACTTGGTCCAGCCCTCGCGGAACTTCGCCTCGGGGGCGAGCGCCAGCGCCGTCTCCACGCTGCGCCAGTCCAGGAAGGGCAGGCGCGTCTCGACGGCGAAGCGCATGGAGTTGCGGTCCTCGAAGCGCAGCAGCGGGGGGAGCGAGGTGCGCGCGATGTCCAGCCGCTGCAGCGCGTCGAGGTCGTTCATCGTGCGCGCCTCCTCCTCGACGATCGCGGGCAGCGGCGGCATCTCGCGCGCCCAGCGCGCGCGCAGGCGCAGCTTCCAGCGCGCGACCGTCGGCGAGCCCTGCACGAGCAGGTTCAGCAGCAGGCGCGCCGTCCCGACCTGCGCGCCGTTGCGGCGGCAGGCGCGCATCTCGCGCAGCATCGCGCCCAGCCCCCGCGCGCGCCAGCGCTCCAGCATGAAGGCCGCGAAGTAGCGGCGGTAGCCCAGCAGCGTCTCGTCGCCGCCCTGGCCGTCCAGCAGCACGGGAACGCCCTGCTCGCGCGCGGTGCGCATCACGAACCACTGCATGCAGATCGAGGGACCGCCGAAGGGCTCCTGCTGCGTGCGCACGACATCCTCGATGGTCGCGACGAAGTCCGCGGTGCTCGGGCGGATCGTGATCCAGTCGAGCGCGCTGCGCTGCGCGACCGCGCCGGCGAAGGGGGTCTCGTCGTTGCCCGCCTCCTCGCTCACCGCGGTGATCGCGCGGAAGCGCTCGCCGCGCGCGGCGCGGTAGGGCTCCGACGCCAGCGCCGCGACCGCGCTGGAGTCCAGCCCGCCGCTGAGGCAGGTGCCCACTGGCACGTCCGCGCGCAGGCGCAGCGAGACGGCCTCGCGCAGGCGCTCGCCGTAGGCCTGCGCCGCGGCCTCCGGGTCCAGCGAGGCCAGCCCGGCGGGGCGGCCGATCTCGTACTCGCGGCGGATCTCGCAGGCGCCGCTGCGCAGGTCGATGGTGAGCGAGTGCCCGCCCGGAAGCTTCTCGATCCCCTCGAAGAAGGTGCGCTCCACCGGCTCGTCGATGCCCGCGAAGAGGAATCCCTCGAGCGTCGCGCGGTCGGCGCGCACGCGCGGCAGCAGCGGCAGCAGCTGCGCCGGCTCGGAGCCGAAGGCCAGCCGCGTCCCCAGCCGCGCGAAGCAGAAGGGCTTCACGCCGAAGCGGTCGCGCGAGCAGAAGACCGTCTGCGTGCGCGCGTCGTGGATCGCGAAGGCCCACATGCCGTTGCAGCGGTCCACGCAGCGCGGACCCCACTGCGCGTACGCGGCCAGCAGCACCTCGGTGTCGGTGCCGGTGCGGAAGCGGTGCCCGAGCGCGCGCAGCTCCTCGCGCAGCTCGAGGTAGTTGTAGATCTCGCCATTGAAGGTGATGGAGAGCGATCCGTCGGCGCTCTCCATCGGCTGGCGCCCCTCGGGGGAGAGGTCCAGGATCGCCAGGCGCCGGTGGCCGAAGGCGACGCTGCCGCGCAGCGCCGTCCCCGCGCCGTCGGGGCCGCGGTGCGCGACCGCCGCGGTCATCGACTCGACGACGCGGAGGTCCGGCACGGAGCCGTCGAGGGCGATGAGTCCGGCGATGCCGCACATGCCAACGCGATCCTAACGCGCCCGCGCGCGGTCGCTGCGGATAACTTCGGCGATCCGCCGCGGCGACTTCAGTCCGGGCCATCGCGTGCCGATGTACCGGGAAGCCACTACAGTCAGCGGAACGCGCCGTGGCGCCACGGCCGCGCCGCCGCGCCGTCCCCGACGACGAACCAGAGAGCATCCTCGATGACCACGACCCAGACCGGCAACACGTCCGCGCCGAAGAAGTTCGCCCTGATCGGCGCGGCCGGCTACATCGCCCCGCGGCACATGAAGGCGATCAAGGAGACGGGCAACGAGCTCGTCGCCGCCTTCGACCCCAACGACAGCGTCGGGATCATCGACAGCCACTTCCCGCAGGCGCACTTCTTCACCGAGTTCGAGCGCTTCGACCGGCACGTCGAGAAGCTGCGCCGCAAGGGCGAGAAGATCGACTACGTGAGCATCTGCTCCCCGAACTACCTGCACGACGCGCACATCCGCTTCGCGCTGCGCAACGGCGCGCACGCCATCTGCGAGAAGCCCATCGTCCTCAACCCCTGGAACGTGGACGCGCTCGAGGAGCTCCAGGCCGAGACGGGCAAGCGCATCTACACGATCCTGCAGCTCCGCCTGCACCCGGCGATCATCGCGCTGCGCGAGAAGTTCGCCTCGGCGAAGGGGCGCACGGACGTGGACATCGCCTACATCACCTCGCGCGGCCGCTGGTACCACCAGAGCTGGAAGGGCGACGTGAGCAAGTCCGGCGGCATCGCCACCAACATCGGCGTGCACTTCTTCGACATGCTCTCGTGGATCTTCGGCGGCCAGCGTGGCTCGACGGTGAACCTGCGCAACGACGACTGCGCGGCGGGCGTGCTGGAGCTGGAACGCGCGCGCGTGCGCTGGTTCCTCTCCATCAACGCCGACCACCTGCCCGCGGAGCAGAAGGCCAAGGGCCAGCGCACCTACCGCGCGATCACCATGGGCGGCGAGGCGGTCGAGTTCTCCGAGGGCTTCACCGACCTGCACACCGACAGCTACCGCTCGGTGCTCGGCGGCGGCGGCTTCAGCATCGGCGAGGCGCGCAACGCCATCGAGATGGTCTACGGCATCCGCCACGCGCCGCTCGTCGGGCTTTCCGGCGACTACCACCCCTTCTGCAGGCAGGTCTCGCCGTGAGCGGCATCCACCCGACGGTCACCGTCCATCCCTCAGCGATCGTCGACGACGGCGCGACCATCGGCGCGGGCAGCCGCGTCTGGCACTGGGTGCACATCTGCGGCAAGGCCGTGATCGGCGAGCGCTGCTCCTTCGGGCAGAACGTCTTCGTCGGCAACAAGGTGCGCATCGGCCACAACTGCAAGGTGCAGAACAACGTCTCGATCTACGACAACGTGACCCTGGAGGACGACGTCTTCTGCGGTCCGAGCATGGTCTTCACCAACGTCTACAACCCGCGCTCGGCGGTCCTGCGCAAGGACGAGTACCGCGACACGCTGGTGCGCCGCGGCGCGACGCTGGGCGCGAACTGCACGATCGTCTGCGGCATCGAGATCGGCGAGCACGCCTTCGTCGCCGCGGGCGCGGTCGTCAACCGCAGCGTGCCGGCGCACGCGCTGATCGCCGGCGTGCCGGGCCGCCAGATCGGCTGGATGAGCCAGTTCGGCGAGCGCATCCCGCTTCCCCTGCAGGGCAGCGGCGAGTGGACCTGCCCGCAGACGGGCACCGTCTACCACCTGCGCGACGGCCGCATGACCGCGGTCCCCACGTCGAAGTGACGCGACGGTCGCCCGCCGCGCGGCGGGCGGAGGCAAGGGCGATGGGAGACTTCATCCTCTTCACGCACACGAAGTGGACGGAGGCCCCGCGCATCCGCCACCAGGTGGCGCGCCTCCTGCTCGACTCCGGGCACCGCGTCTTCTTCTTCGAGCGCCCCACGCCCTTCTGGCGCGATCCGGGCCCGGCCTTCGAGCAGGTGCAGCCCGGCCTGACGCTCGTGCGCACGCGCAACCTGCTGCACCACCAGCTCCGCGCGCTCGTGCCGCTGCACTGGCTCAACGCGGCCTTCGTCGAGTCGCAGATCCGCCGCCGCCTGGCCGCCTGCGACGCGCGCCCCGACGCGACGGTCATCAACTTCGCGCACGACTACTACTTCCTGCGCCGGCTCTTCCCCAAGTCGCGCATCGTCACCGTCATCCACGACGACTTCGAGGCGCAGTCGCGCCTGCCCTTCACGCGCCACATCGCCTGGTCGCTCGAGCGCACCTGCCGCATGAGCGACGAGGTCTTCGCCGTCTCCACGCCGCTGCAGGAGCGCCTGCGCGCCTGGTGCGACCCGAAGCTGCTGCTGCCCTGGTCGGTGGTGCCGTACCGCGCGCCCGCGGCGGACATGTCGCGCCGCAAGCTGCTCGTCTACTGGGGCTTCGTGGACAGCGCGATCGACCTCGACGTCGTGCGCCGCCTCTCCGACCACCTGCGCGAGACGCGCCCGGACTGGCGCATCCTGCTCGTCGGACCCACGCAGGGGAGCGGGCGGCAGGCGGTCCTCGACGGCGTCGCGGGCCGCGCCAACATCGAGGTGCGCGGACGCACCGAGCTCGACGAGCTCCCGCTGGACGAGATCGCCGCGGCGCTCGCGCCCTACCGCAGCTCGCCCGCGTGCGACTCGGTGACGCTCGCCAACAAGTCGATGCAGCTCTTCGCGCGCGGGCTGCCGCTGCTCATCAGCAACATGCCGGCGTACATCCGCCAGCCCTTCATCGTGCGACTGGACGGCCCCGGCGGCGTCGGCGCCGCGGTCGACGCCGCGGTCGCGAACTTCGCCGCGTGGCAGCCGCAGATCGAGCGCTTCGTCGCCGACAACGCGCCCGCGACGCGCCTGCGCCTGCTGGGAGTGGAGCCCGCCGCGCACGCCGCGACCGGCGCGCCCGCGTCCGCCGCCGTACCCCCGGTACAGTCGGAGGCGCGATGAGCCGGCTGCCCGTCACGGTCGTCATCCCCGCGCGCAACGAGGAGCGCAACCTCCCCGAATGCCTGCGCCGGCTCGCGCGCTTCGAGCGCGTCGTGCTCGTCGACTCCGGCTCCACCGACCGCACCTGCGAGCTCGCGCGCGCCGCGGGCGCCGAGGTCGTGCAGTTCCAGTGGGACGGCCGCTTCCCCAAGAAGCGCAACTGGTTCCTGCGCACGCAGCGCATCGCCACGCCGTGGGTCCTCTTCCTGGACGCGGACGAGTACGTCGACGACGCCTTCTGCGACGAGCTCGCGCGCACGCTGCCGGCCACCGCGCACGCCGGCTTCTGGATCCCCTACGCCAACTGGTTCCTCGGCCGCCGCATGGACCACGGCGACGCCAACCGCAAGCTCGCGCTCTTCCGCGCCGGCGCGGGCGAGTACGAGCGCATCGACGAGGACCATTGGTCGAACCTCGACATGGAGGTGCACGAGCACCCCGTGCTCGCGGGCACCGTCGGCGAGCTGACGACGCGCGTCGACCACCGCGACGACCGCGGCATCGAGCACTGGCTGCGCAAGCACAACGACTACTCCACCTGGGAGGCGCACCGCGCCGCGCGCCTGCGCGCGCAGGGCGCGGCGGGGGAGGCGTCGCTCACGCCGCGGCAGCGGCGCAAGTACGCCTCGCTCGGGAAGTGGTGGCTCCCCGCGGCATACTTCGCGGACAGCTACCTGCGCCGCCGCGGATTCCTGGACGGATACGCGGGCTTCGTCTACGCGGCCCTGAAGGCGATCTACTTCTGGGAGATCGGGCTGAAGCTGCGCGAGCTGCAGTCGCGCGAAAGCGCGGCCTCCGGCGGGGACGCGCGCGGGCGCGGCTAGACTTCCTCCCCCGTGCCGCGCCTGCACCTGCACAACACCCTGACGCGCCGCGTCGAGCCCTTCGTCGCCGCCGCCGAGCGCGCCGACGCCTCCGCGGATCCCGCGCCGGGCACGCCCGTCGCCTTCTACTCCTGCGGCCCGACCGTCTACGACGACGCGCACATCGGCAACTTCCGCTCCTTCCTGAACGCGGACATCCTGCGCCGCACGCTCGAGCTCCTGGGCTACCGCGTGCGCCACGTGATGAACATCACCGACGTCGGCCACATGACCGAGGAGGACGCCGACGGCAGCGGCGAGGACCGCATGGCCGTCGCGGGCCGCCGCATCGCCGAGGCGAAGAAGTCCGGCAAGCTCCCCGCGGGCACCGAGATCGACCCCGGCGATCCCGCCGTGATCGCCGACTTCTACGCCGGGCGCTTCCTGGAGGATGGCCGCCACCTGGGCCTGAAGGTCGCGCTGGAGGAGGCCGCGCTGCGCGCCGCCGGGCGCGACTCCGGCGAGCTCATGCCGCGCCCCACGCGCTGCGTGCCGCAGATGATCGCGATGATCGAGGAGCTCGTGCGCGGCAACCACGCGTACGTCGCGGGCGACGGCGCCGTCTACTTCGACGTGCGCAGCTTCCCCGCCTACGGGCGCCTCTCGGGCAACAGCCTCGACGCGCTGCGCGAGGGCGCCGGCGAGCGCATCAGCGCCAGCAACCAGGCGGCCAAGCGCCATCCCGCCGATTTCCTGCTCTGGAAGCCCGATCCGCGCCACCTCATGCGCTGGCCCAGCCCCTGGGGCGAGGGCTACCCGGGCTGGCACATCGAGTGCAGCGCGATGGCGCGCATGCTGCTGGGCGACGAGATCGACCTCCACTCCGGCGGCGAGGACAACATCTTCCCGCACCACGAGTGCGAGATCGCACAGAGCTGCTGCGCGACGGGACACGCGCTCTTCTCGCGCTTCTGGTTCCACACCCGCCACCTGCAGGTGGAGGGGGACAAGATGTCCAAGTCCAAGGGGAACTTCTTCACCGCGCGCGACCTCTTCGCGCGCGGCGCGACCCCCGCGGCGGTCCGCCTGGAGCTGGTGCGCACGCACTACCGCGTGAACTCCAACTTCACGCTGCAGGGGCTGCAGGACTGCCAGCGCATGATCGACCGCTGGGCGCGCGCCCATGCGGCGCTCGTCGCGCGCGCCTCCGCCGACGCCGCGCGCGCCGCGCGTCCCGACGAGTCCCGCGCCGCGGGTCCCTTCGAGCGCGGCCTCGCGGAGTTCACCGCCGCGCTCTGCGACGACCTGAACCTCGCGCGCGCGATCGCCGCGGTGAACGAGGCCGTGGGCGCGCCCGCCCCCGAGCACGCAGCCGCCGACGCGCAGCGCGAGCTCGCCAGCCTGCTGGCGATGGATTCCGTGCTCGGCGTGCTCGGACGCAACGCGCCCGTCGCCGGCGCCGCGCCCGCGGAGGACCCGGAGTTCGTCGCCCGCGTCGAGGCGCTGCTCGCCGCCCGCGCCGCGGCGCGCGCCGCCAAGAACTGGCCCGAGAGCGACCGCGTCCGCGACGAGCTCGCGACCATGGGCGTCGCCGTGAAGGACGGCCCCTCCGGCGTGACCTGGTCGCGCACCTGAGCGCCCCGCGATGCCGCACCGCCCACCCATCCTCGGGCTGATCGGCGGCGTGGGCGGCGGCAAGAGCCTCGTCGCGCAGATGCTCGCGCAGGAGGGGTGCGTCGTCAGCGACAGCGACGCGCTCGCGCGCGAGAGCTTCCAGGATCCGCAGGTGCGCGAGCGGCTGCGCGCCTGGTGGGGCCCGCGCGCCTTCCGCGCCGACGGCTCCGTCGACCGCGCCGCCGTCGCGGCCATCGTCTTCGCGGACCCCGCGGAGCGCGCGCGCCTGGAATCGGTCGTCCATCCCTGGATCGCCCGCCGCCGCGAGGCGCAGTTCGCGGCCGCGTCCCCGACGGCCCCGGCGCTGGTCATCGACGCGCCGCTGCTGCTCGAGGCGGGGCTGGACGCCGCCTGCGACCGGGTGATTTTCGTCGATTCCCGGCTGGAAGACCGCCTCCAGCGGGTCCGGGACTCGCGCGGATGGGACGCCGCCGAGCTCGCCCGCCGGGAGGCCGCGCAATGGCCACTTGACCGAAAGCGCGCGGCAGCGCATCATGTGCTCCGCAACGACGGCAGTCCCGAGTCGTTGCGCGCGCAGGTGCGCGCGGTGCTCCAGGAGATCGGACGGGCGCAGCCGCCCATCCGCTAGCCCCGGTCCTCCGGCGGCGCTCGGGAGCATCCGGGACATTCCACACGGTCAACCGACATCGGGAGCCGCCGGGCTCCCGGATCCGCGGCCTCCCGCCGCACCCGGCAACCGAGCCCCCGCCACGCGCGGGCGCAAATGGAGAAGCACATGAGCAAGCGTCGTCGTCGCAAGGGCGGTCAGGGTGGTCACGGCGGAGGCGGGCACATGCCCCGCATGCACGACCAGCCCACGGGCATCGTCCCCACCGACGAGCAGCTCGAGCTCGAGCTTGCCGAGTTCGAGAAGGAGTGGAAGGGCAAGTACGACATCGCCAAGAAGGACGAGCTCAACCTCGGCGCGCTGCAGCGCATGACCGGCGACGAGCTCGTCAAGCTGGCCAAGGCCGAGGGCCTCGAGCACGAGGCCGGCCTCCCCAAGCAGCAGCTCGTCTTCGACATCCTGCGCGTGCGCGCGCAGAAGCAGGGGCTGATGATCGCCGAGGGCACCCTCGAGATCCTCCCCGACGGCTACGGCTTCCTGCGCAGCCCGGAGTACAGCTACCAGCACTCCCCCGACGACGTCTACGTGAGCCCGAGCCAGATCCGCCGCTTCGGCCTGCGCAAGGGCCATGTCGTCAAGGGCGTCATCCGCCCGCCCAAGGACGAGGAGACCTACTTCGCCCTGCTGCGCGTGGAGAGCGTGAACGGCCGCGATCCCAAGGTCCTGCACGACCTGCCCATCTTCGAGAACCTCACGCCGCTGCACCCGAACAAGCGCATCCACCTCGAGGACCTCACGAATCCCACGCGCATCGAGCCGCGCATCATCGAGATGGTCACGCCCCTGGGCTTCGGCCAGCGCGCGCTCATCGTCGCGCCGCCGCGCACCGGCAAGACGGTCATCCTGCAGCAGATCGCCAACGCGATCACCAAGAACCATCCCGACGTGCACGTCATCGTGCTCCTGGTCGACGAGCGCCCCGAGGAGGTGACGGACTTCCGCCGCAACACCAAGGGCCGCGTCGAGGTCGTCGCGAGCACCTTCGACGAGGAGGCCTCGCGCCACATCCAGGTCGCGGAGATGGTCTCCGAGAAGGCGCGCCGCATGGTCGAGTTCGGCGACCATGTCGTGATCCTGCTCGACAGCATCACGCGCCTGGCGCGCGGCTACAACAACGCGATGCCCGGCTCCGGCAAGATCGGCTCGGGCGGCATCGACAATTCCGCGCTGATCAAGCCCAAGAAGTTCTTCGGCAGCGCGCGCAACATCGAGAACGGCGGCAGCCTGACCATCCTGGGCACCGCGCTCGTCGACACCGGCAGCCGCGGCGACGAGGTGATCTTCGAGGAGTTCAAGGGCACCGGCAACGCCGAGCTGCACCTGGACCGCAAGCTCATGGAGAAGCGCGTCTACCCGGCCATCAACATCGCCGCCTCGGGCACCCGCCGCGAGGAGCTCCTGATGGACCCCAAGGAGCACGAGCTCATCGTGCGCCTGCGCAAGGTGGTCAGCGACATGAACACGGTCGAGGCCATGGAACTGCTGCGCAGCCGTGTCACCAAGACCAAGTCCAACGCGGAATTCCTGATGACCATGGCCCTGAGCTGACCCGGGGCCGCCCCGGGCCGGCATCAGCCAGCCGGTCTTTTCCGTATACACCTGCGTCGAGAGGACCCTCCGCCGTGCCGATCCAGCCCCGTTCCCGCCGCCCCGATCCCGCCCCCCGACCCCGCCAGGGCCTCCTGCGCGGCGTCACCCTCGTCGAGATCATGGTCGTGGTCGCGGTCATCGCGGCGCTGATCTCGATCCTGGTCCCCGCCCTGGGGATCGTGCGCGGGCAGGGCCGCCTGGTCTCCAGCCAGAGCAACCTGCGCTCGGCGGCGGCCTTCATGACCTCGTATTCGACGGAGAACCGCGACTACATCCCGCCGAGCCGCTTCGACTACAGCGGCCCCTTCCAGAAGACGACGGTGCGCAGCTCCTCGCCGGCGGGCCTCGTGCCCAACATCGGCGACCTCTACAAGGGTTCGTGGACGGACATCCTGTGGTCGCTGAACGGGCTCGGTCCCGTGACCCTGACGGAGATGAGCGCCTCCTCCGCGCCCTCGCCCACCTGGGACTACCGCTACGACTCGCCCGACTACTTCGCCTACGACGCGACGGACGAGGTCAAGAAGAACCCCTTCCGCTCCGCCGAGGCGCTCAAGAAGCCCTTCGTGACGACGGACGACGCCAGCCTCCCGCGCCCCTTCGGCCAGGGCGCCGGCATGCGCGAGCTCGGCCAGCCGGGCTACTACGCCGCGAACGACTTCTTCGACTCCACCGGCGGCAACTGGTTCACCAACGCGATGATCCGCCGGCCGATGCAGTCGCTCTACGCCATCGACTCGCGCGCGGGCGAGGTCATCCCGACGGACCCCGACGCGTGGATCGTCGACAGCGCCACCGGCGAGGTCGAGTTCCGCTACATCGGCGATGTCTGCACGATGCTCTTCATGGACGGCCACGTCACCAACGAGAGCAAGTGGACCAACCTGACCGACCTCGAGGCCAACCGCCCGATCCGGGTCCGCAACCTCGATCAGCGCTAGGGCGCGGTTTATTGGCCCCGCCGGGCTGCCGGGAGCCTGTGGGCGGATTCTGAACGGCCACGGCCCTTGTGCCGAAGCCCCCGGCCCGCTAGCATTTCCGCTTCGCCGCTCGATTCAACGGGCGGCGTTTTCATCGTCGGCCACCGTAGCTCAGTGGTAGAGCACACCCTTGGTAAGGGTGAGGTCGAGGGTTCAATCCCCTTCGGTGGCTTGGGCAGCACGGGCGCGGCCGCACCCGTCTCCCTCGTCCAGATCGCGCGGCCAGCAGTCACTCGCGCACCGCGCAGAAAACCACTCGGAGAATCACCAGCCATGGCAAAGGGAACGTTCACGCGTACCAAGCCCCACGTCAACGTCGGCACCATCGGCCACGTCGACCACGGCAAGACCACGCTCACCGCCGCGATCACCGCCGTGCAGGCCGCGAAGGGCCTGAGCGCGCCGGTCGCCTACGACCAGGTCGCCAAGGCCTCGGAGAGCGAAGGCCGCCGCGACCCGACCAAGATCGTGACGATCGCGACCTCGCACGTCGAGTACGAGACCCCGAACCGCCACTACGCGCACGTCGACTGCCCCGGCCACGCCGACTACGTGAAGAACATGATCACCGGCGCGGCGCAGATGGACGGCGCGATCCTCGTCGTCTCCGCGGCCGACGGCCCGATGCCGCAGACGCGCGAGCACATCCTCCTGGCCCGCCAGGTCGGCGTGCCGAAGATCGTCGTCTTCCTGAACAAGGTCGACCTCGTCGACGATCCGGAGCTCCTTGACCTCATCGAGGTGGAGGTCCGCGACCTGCTCACCAAGTACGGCTTCCCCGGCGACGAGACCCCGATCGTCCGCGGCGCGGCCTTCCCCGCCCTGCAGAACCCGGGCGACGCCAAGGCCTCGGAGTGCATCACCAAGCTGATGGAGGCGATCGACTCCTACATCCCCGAGCCGCAGCGCGAGGTCGACAAGCCCTTCCTGATGAGCGTCGAGGACGTCTTCAGCATCAAGGGCCGCGGCACCGTGTCCACGGGCCGCATCGAGCGCGGCATCGTCAAGGTCGGCGACGAGATCGAGATCGTCGGCCTGCGCCCCTCGCGCAAGACGACGGTCACCGGCGTCGAGATGTTCCAGAAGACCCTCGACCAGGGCATCGCCGGCGACAACGTCGGCTGCCTCCTGCGCGGCATCGAGAAGGCCGACATCGAGCGCGGCCAGGTGCTGTGCAAGCCCGGCTCGATCAAGCCGCACACGAAGTTCGAGTCGCAGGTCTACGTCCTCACGAAGGAGGAGGGTGGCCGCCACACTCCGTTCTTCAAGGGCTACAAGCCGCAGTTCTACTTCCGCACGACGGACATCACGGGCGAGATCGCGGAGCTCAAGGGCGCCGAGATGTGCATGCCCGGCGACAACATCACCATGGTCGTCGACCTCGGTGACAAGGGCGTCGCGATGGAGGAGGGCGTCCGCTTCGCCGTGCGCGAGGGTGGCCGCACCGTCGGCTCGGGCGTCGTCACCAAGGTGCTCGCCTGACCTGAATCGAGATTGAACGCCCGTCCAGGGGCCGCCGCACCGCGCGTGCGGCGGCCCCGGGCGAGGCGGATCGAAGCCCCCCAGGGGCCTGAGCGCCCCGGGCGCAGGAGACCGCAGCAATGGCCAAGAAGGCACTCGACCGCGAATACG
This sequence comes from Phycisphaerales bacterium, assembly GCA_046350355.1. Taxonomy (GTDB): domain Bacteria; phylum Planctomycetota; class Phycisphaerae; order Phycisphaerales; family SM1A02; genus UBA966. Next base: position 374,608 of record JAXMAN010000001.1, read on the forward strand.
TCTGGCTCCAGTGCACGGAGTCGGGCGACCTGAACTACCGCACCGAGATCCGCGTCAAGGGCGGCATCTCGGAGAAGGTCAAGGAGGGCTTCATGAAGTACAGCCCCCGCCTTCGCAAGCACACGCTGCACAAGATCAAGCGCAAGTGACCGCGCGGTCCCGCGGTCGCCTGCCGCGCGGACACTGCAGCACATACGCCAGTAGCTCAATTGGCAGAGCAGCGGATTCCAAATCCGCAGGTTGAGTGTTCAAGTCACTCCTGGCGTGTTCCCGACGCACGCGCGCCACAGGCGCGCACAGAGCTGGAAGCGAGCGACCATGGCCGAGGCCATCTACAAGAGCGGACAGGGGTACTGGACGCGGATGATCTCCGCGGCGGGCTTCGGCCTGCTGGTGGCGATGGGCACCTTCTGGATCTGGAGCAAGTTCGGCTCCGGCGGGTCCTCGGTCACGACCAAGTACATCGCGGGCGCCTGCGCGTTGGTCTTCCTGGCCGGCACCGGCTCGCTCATCTTCTGGGCGCTCGGCCGCAACCACCGCACCGTCGACTTCCTCGTCGCCACCGAGGGCGAGATGAAGAAGGTGAACTGGTCGACGCGGCGCGAGATCATGAACTCCACGGGCGTCGTGATCTTCACGATGTTCGCGATCGCGATCTTCTGCTTCGCCTGCGACCAGCTGTACGCCTGGTTCTTCCAGCAGATCGGCGTGCTGGTGCGCCCGTCGTGACCGGGACCTCGAACACTGGAACAACGATGGACCTCACGAACGAGAACTTCGACACCACCGCCGCGCACGAGGGCGAGACCGCCTCGACCCGCACCGACGGCGGCAAGACCCTCGCCCGCGGCCGCGACGCGCTCTCCAAGCGCGGCGGCCCGAAGCTGAGCGACTTCGGCGTGGAGACGAGCAAGGCGCTCGAGCCCACCCGCCGGCACGCCAAGAAGGCGGCCACCGAGACCCCCGCGCAGGACGACGCCGACCTGCCCATGTTCCGCGACGGCATGAACTGGTTCGTGCTGCGCGTCGCGTCGAACAAGGAGGACTCGGTCCGCAGCACCCTGCTGCGCAAGGTGCAGATCGAGGGCCTCGAGAACGCCGTCGGCCGCATCATGGTGCCGACCGAGAAGACCAAGACCCTCAAGGCCGGCAAGCAGAAGATCACCGAGACGAAGCTCTACCCGGGCTACGTCTTCGTCGAGATGCGCCTCGAGGCCGATGGCCGCATCCCCCAGGACGTCTTCTTCCTGATCAAGGAGACCACCGGCGTCGGCGACTTCGTCGGCACCGCCGGCCGCCCGACCCCGATGGGCGTCGCCGAGGTCGAGAAGATGCTCTTCGACAGCCGCCCCGCGGAGCAGACCCCGCAGGTCAAGATGGAGTTCGCCGCCGGCGACCCCGTCACGATCAAGGAAGGTCCCTTCCAGAACTACGAGGGCACCGTCGACAGCACCGTCCCGGACAAGGGCATCGTGCGCGTGCTCGTCACGATCTTCGGGCGCCAGGTGCCCGTGGACGTCGAGTACTGGCAGGTCGCCAAGGCCGGAAGCTGATCCGACGCGCGCGCGCGGTGGATCGGGGGTGCACGGAACGCGGCGCACGCGCGACGCGTGGCGGGTCCGTTCCTGCGCACCGCTAGAATCCCGGGATGCTCCCGCGCTCCCCGCTGCTGCGTGCCTCCGCGCTCCTCGTCGCGCTCGCCTCGGTCGCCGGCTGCTCCGCGCCGCGGACCTGGCCCTCGCCCGGCACCGACCAGGGATTCAGCGCCGACGCGCCGCCGCTGCCGCAGGCCGTGACCGCGGCGCTCGACTACGCGCACGCGCAGATCGACCCCAAGGGGACGAAGATCTTCAACCTGCCGCAGGAGATCAACATCGCGGCGTGGCCGACCTACGAGCGCATGCTCAAGGACTGGAAGCCGATGTGCCCGGGCGACCGCGGCGTCTGGACGGTGCGCCAGGTGCGCATCGACGGCGGCAAGGCGCAGGTGGACATCGAGTACCCGGCCTCGCCCGGCATCTACCAGACGGTGACGGTGCACATGGCCGGCGAGTCCGCGGGCATGTCGTACAAGCCCTCGTTCCTGCAGTACTGGCGCGTGCCCGTGAAGGACCCCGTCTGCCAGCAGCCGCTGAGCGTGGTGGAGAAGGCGTGCGGCGCGTCCGCCGCCGACGCCCTGCGCGCGCAGCGTGCCGCGACCGCGCCCGCCGCCGCTGGCGCCGCCGGCGCCGCCAAGCCCCCGATGGGTAAGCCCGCCGCCGCGGACGAGCCCAGCAAGTAGGCGCCGCGCGCGCCGGAACCCCATGGATCCCACCGCCACGAGCGCGCAGCGCGTCCCCGGCAGCGAGCCGGCGCGCGCGCTTGGCGCCGTCGTGGAGATCGCGCAGGACATCAAGCTCTCGCACTCGGTCTTCGCGCTGCCCTTCGCGGTGCTCGGCGCGGCGTGGGCCGGCGTCGAGGGCGGCGTCGCGCGCGGGCAGTTCGCGCTCTCGCTCTCGCTCGTCGTCGGCTGCATGGTGAGCGCGCGCAGCGCGGCGATGCTCGCCAACCGCATCCTCGACCGCGAGATCGACGCGCGCAACCCGCGCACCGCCGGTCGCGCGATCCCCGCGGGACGCCTGGCGCTCGCGACCGCGGTGCGCTGGTACGCGCTGCTGGCGCTCCTCTTCGTCGCGTGCTGCGCGCTCTTCGGCGCGCTGCAGGGCAACTGGTGGCCGCTGGCGCTCTCGCTGCCGGTGCTCGCGTGGGTGAGCCTCTACGGGCTGGTCAAGCGCTTCTCGATGCTCTGCCACCTGTGGCTGGGCGTGGGGCTGGCGATCAGCCCCGTCGCCGCGGCGCTCGCCGTGCATCCCGCGGCCGCGCTGCACGCGGCGCCCTGGCTGATGGCCGGGCTCGTCGCGTGCTGGGTCGCGGGCTTCGACATCCTCTACGCGATGCAGGACCTGGAGGTCGACCGCCGCGACGGGCTGCACAGCATCCCGAGCCGGCTGGGCCCCGCGGGCGCGGCCTGGACCGCGCGCGCGCTGCATGTGGCGGCGCTCGCGCTGCTGGTGGCGCTGTGGCGCACGGTGCCCGCCTTCGGCGCGGGCTTCGGCGCGGCGGTGGCGCTGACGGTGGTCGTGATCGTCGGCGAGCATGTGCTGCTGGCCACCGGCGGCGCGCCGCGCTTCGCGAAGCACTTCACGACGCTCAACGGCTGCATCTCGCTGGCGATCGGCGCGGCGGGGACGGCCTCGCTCTGGATGCACGCCACGGCGGCGGGGGGCTGAGATGGCGCGCCGCGGCGCACAGGTCGAGCCCTCGGAGCAGCTCGATGAGTCGCTGCGCGCGGCGCTGCTGGCGGAGATCGACGGCGCGCTCGAGGAATCGCGGCGGCTGGCATCGTGGGAGCAGGCCGAGCGGCGCGACGCGGTGCACGAGCTGCGCCGCGCGCTCAAGCGCTTCCGCGCGGGGGCATCGCTGTGCCGCGGCGCGGTGGACGCGGTCGCCGTGCGCGCAGTGCAGGAGGAGGTGCGCGCGACCGCGCAGCGCCTCTCCGCGACGCGCGACCGCGACGTGATGATCGAGACCATCGCCGGCGTCGTGGAGATCTTCCCGCGCCCGGGCCGCCGCAGCGTGCACGCGATCGCGATCGCGCTGCTGGCGCCGGAGAAGGCGACGACCGCCGCGGCGGACTGGCAGGCGGCGTCGGAGTCGGTGCGCCTTTCGCTCGAGGCGATGCGCGCGCGCATGGAGGCGGCCGACCTGCGCGCGGTCGCGCCCGACGGCATCGCGCAGGTGATCGCGCGCCGCTGGCGCCGCGCGCGCCGCGCCGCCGCCGTCACCTGGGACGCGCAGCACCTGGACGCGCTCCACCAGGTGCGCAAGGAGTGCCAGCGCCTGGCGCTGCAGCTCCACCTGCTGGCGCGCCTGGGGCCGCGGCGCAAGATGCTGCGCCTCTCGCGCGATCTCGGACGCGTCGTCTCGTACATCGGCGAGGACCGCGACCTCGGGCTGCTGGAGGAGCGCCTGCGCGAGCACCAGCGCGAGTTCCCGGATCCGCGCCAGGCCGAGGCGATGCTCCTGCACGTGCGCTCGCGCCGCGCCAAGCTGCTGCGCGCGGCCCGCCGGCGCGCGCTGGACGTGCTGGATCCCAAGCCGCGGGCCATCGGCAAGCTGGTCGCCACCGGCCGCGGGCTGCGCCGGGCGGGCCGGGAGCGTCGCCGCCGCACCTCCTGAGCCGCCGGGGACCTGCGGGGAGGGAGGTACGATTGTCCCTCCCTATGAGCGGAAACGAGAAAGACCAGAAGGGCGCCAAGGGCGGACAGGGCCAGCAGGCCGCCGCCAAGACCGCCATCGTCCCCACGCGCGAGGAGAACTACGCCGAGTGGTACCAGCAGGTGGTCCGCGCGGCCGAGCTGGCCGAGACCAGCCCGGTGCGCGGCTGCATGGTCATCCGCCCGTGGGGCTACGCCCTCTGGGAGAACGTGCAGCGCGTCCTGGACGGCATGTTCAAGGCGACCGGCCACAAGAACGCCTACTTCCCGATCTTCATCCCGCTCTCCTTCTTCGAGAAGGAGGCGGCGCACGTCGACGGCTTCGCGAAGGAGTGCGCGGTCGTCACGCACCACCGCCTGAAGGCCGGCCCCAACGGCACGCTCGTCCCCGACGGCGCGCTGGAGGAGCCGCTCATCGTCCGCCCGACCAGCGAGACGATCATCGGCGCCACCTTCGCCAAGTGGGTGCAGAGCTACCGCGACCTCCCGCTGCTGATCAACCAGTGGGCGAACGTCGTCCGCTGGGAGATGCGCACGCGCCTCTTCCTGCGCACCGCGGAGTTCCTCTGGCAGGAGGGACACACCGCGCACGCCACCGCCGAGGAGGCGGTCGAGGAGACCGAGCGCATGCTGAAGGTCTACGCGGACTTCGCGGAGAACTGGATGGCGATGCCCGTCATCCAGGGCCGCAAGACCGAGAGCGAGCGCTTCCCCGGCGCCGTGGAGACCTACTGCATCGAGGCGATGATGCAGGACCGCAAGGCCCTGCAGGCCGGCACCAGCCACTTCCTGGGCCAGAACTTCGCGAAGGCGAGCGAGATCCAGTTCCTCGACGCCGACGGCCAGCAGAAGTTCGCCTGGACGACGAGCTGGGGCGTGAGCACGCGCCTCATCGGCGCGATGGTCATGACGCACTCCGACGACGACGGCCTCATCGTGCCGCCGCGCCTGGCGCCGACGCACATCGTCATCCTCCCCGTCCTGCACAAGCCCGAGACGGCGCAGGCGGTGCTCGACTACTGCCAGAAGCTGGCCGCGGAGCTGCGCTCGCAGACCTTCGCGGGCCGCGCGATCGAGGTCGAGGTCGACGCGCGCGACCTGCGCGGCGGCGACAAGATGTGGCAGTGGGTCAAGAAGGGCGTCCCCGTGCGCCTGGAGGTCGGCCCCCGCGACATGGAGCAGGACGCCGTCTTCATGGGTCGCCGCGACCGCGGCACCAAGGAGAAGCAGAGCATGCCGCGCGCGGAGTTCGTCCGCGGCGCCGCCGCGCTGCTGCAGGAGATCCAGGACGGGCTCTTCGAGCGCGCGCGCGCCTACCGCGAGCAGCACACGCGGCGCATCGACACGCGCGAGGAGTTCGAGGCCTTCTTCACGCCGCGCCGCGCGGGCGACGAGAACACCCCCTCGGAGATCCACGGCGGCTTCGCGCTCGCGCACTTCTGCGGCGATCCCGCCGTGGAGACGCAGGTCAAGGACCGCCTCGGCGTCACCGTCCGGTGCATCCCGCTGGACGCCCCCGAGGAGCCGGGAACCTGCGTGATCACGGGCCGTCCCAGCACGCGCCGCGTCGTCTGGGGCAAGTCGTACTGAACCCGGCGCGGGAACCACCTTCCCGCGCCGGGCCTCCCATCCGGAACAGGAGACCACCATGCTCTTCCGTCGCATCGAGGACAGCAAGCTCGCCCAGTACGCCTACCTCATCGGCTGCCAGAAGACCGGCGAGGCGATCGTCTTCGATCCGGAGCGCGACATCGACCGCTACATCGAGGCGGCCGCGCGCGAGGGGCTGAAGATCGTCGCGGCGGCGGAGACGCACATCCACGCGGACTTCCTGAGCGGCGCGCGCGAGCTGGCCGAGCGCGTGGGCGCGCATGTCTACGTGGGCGGCGAGGGCGGCCCCGACTGGCAGTCGCGCTGGGCGAAGCCGTACAAGCACACGCTGCTCAAGGACGGCGACACCTTCAAGATCGGCAACATCCGCTTCAAGGCGATGCACACGCCGGGCCACACGCCCGAGCACGTCTCCTACCTGGTCTACGACGCCGTCGGCGGCAACGAGGTCCCCATCGGCCTGCTCACCGGCGACTTCGTCTTCGTCGGCGACCTGGGCCGCCCGGACCTGCTGGAGAGCGCCGCGGGCATGAAGGGCATCGCCGAGCCGAGCGCGCACCAGCTCTTCCGCAGCGTGCAGAAGCTGCAGTCGGTCCCCGACTACGTGCAGGTCTGGCCCGCGCACGGCGCCGGCAGCGCGTGCGGCAAGGCGCTGGGCGCGGTGCCGCAGTCGACCATCGGCTACGAGAAGGCGGTGAGCCACGCGCTGAAGCTGCGCGGCGACGAGGCCGCGTTCGTCAAGGACATCCTCAGCGGCCAGCCCGAGCCGCCGCCGTACTTCGCGCGCATGAAGGCGCTCAACCGCGACGGCGTCCCCGTGCTGGGCAAGCTGCCCGTGCCCGAGGTCGTCACCGACCTGCGCACGCGCGCGGCGGAGTGGGAGAAGCCCGGCACCGTGGTGCTGGACACGCGCCCGTGGGCGGCCTTCCGCGACGGGCACCTGCCCGGCGCGCTCACGCTGCCGCTGGGCAAGATGCTGCCGATGGTCCTGGGTTCCTACGTGAAGCCCGAGGAGCGCATCGTGCTGGTCTGCGAGCCCGCGATGGCGGAGGAGCTCGTGCGCGACTTCGTGCGCATCGGCTACGACCACATCGTCGCGGTGGTGCCGCCCTCGGCGGTCGCGGCCGCGCCGCGCCTGGAGAAGACGCCGGAGATGACCGTCGAGCAGGCGCAGGCGGCGATGGCCGACGCGGCCGTTCTCGATGTCCGCGGCGCGACCGAGTTCGAGGCGGGCGCGATCGAGGGCGCGCACAACCTGCCGTACACGCGCCTCATGCCGCGGCTGGCGGAGGTGCCGCGCGGCGGGCGCGTCCTGGTGCACTGCGCGCTGGGCGGCCGTTCCGCGGCCGCGACGGCGATGCTGCGGCGCCTGGGCTACGACGCGGTGAATGTCGCCGGCGGCTTCGAGGCGTGGAAGCGCGCGGGCCTGGCGACGATCGTCCCGACGCCCGTGGGCGCGGGCGCCTCGTGCTGCGGCGGCGGCGGATGCTGCGGCTGATGCGCGCGGCGCGTGACGCGCAGGGGCCGCGTCGATGAACGAACTCGCGATCGAGATCGTCGGCGGCGCCGCGGTCGGGCTCAGCCTGGGCCTGCTGGGCGCGGGCGGCGCGATCTTCACCGTGCCGATCTTCGGCGCGCTGCTGGGCCATGCGCCCAAGGCCGCGATCCTGGAGGCGCTGACGGTCACCGGCATGATCAGCGCGGTCGCAGGCACGCAGGCGGGGCTGCAGCGCGAGGTCGACCTGCGCCGCGTCCTGCTGCTGGGCGTTCCCGGCATCGTGGGCGCGACGCTCTCGGCGCCGCTGGGCAAGATGATGCCGTCGGCGCTGCAACTGGCGCTCTTCGCGGTCGTCGCGGGCGTCGCGGCGTGGCGCATGTGGAGCGCGGCGGGATCGGGGAACTCGCATGCGGTGGCGGTGGGGACGGGCGCGGCTGCGACCACCCCCGCGACCAACGCCTGGTGGCGCATCGCGCTCATCGGCCTGGGCATCGGCGTGCTCACGAGCCTGCTGGGCGTGGGCGGCGGCTTCCTGCTCATTCCCGCGCTCGTGCTGCTGGAGCGGCTGCCCATGCGCCGCGCGGTCGGCACGAGCCTCGTGGTGATCGCGCTCAACTCCGCGGCGGGACTCGCGGGCGCGCAGCTCTCCGGCGCACTCGAGGCGGCGGACCCGATGTGGCGCGCCGTCGCGATCGTGGGCGCGTGCGGCGTCGCGGGCAGCATCGGCGGACGCGCGGTGGCGGAGCGGCTGCCCCAGCGCGCGCTGCGGCGCGCCTTCGCGGTGCTCATCGCGGTCGTCGCAGTCGGGACGCTCGCGCAGGCGGGGCTGCTGCTGGCGAACCGCTAGTTGCCAAAACAAAAAGCGGTGCCTCGCGTCTTTCGACGGGGCACCGCCATCGTGGGGGACCGTGGCTGCGGTCGGGGGGAGCGTCCGTCCGGCGTCAGCCGGCGCAGGATCCGCCGCAGCAGTTCGTGGAGGAATTCGCCACCTGACCGATCCCGGATGCAGGGGCCGGGCGGTTCCAGGGCATGCGGGCCAGGAGCGTGGCCAGGGCGCAGAAGCCGGTGGCACCGGCGAAGGTCAGGCCGATCCCGATAAACCCCGTTCCGATGAGGAACCAGGGGCTCACCGCGGCGGCCAGGAGCGTGCAGAGGGCGACGATCGGGCCGACGACGAGCATCACCTGCCGCTGCATCGGCAGCGGGGCGCGCGCGTCGCGGACGACGGGGAGGTTCGCGGCCATCCAGGCCAGGATGCCGCCCTCGACGACCGCCACATCGGCGCGGCCCGCGGCGACCAGGGCGGACGCCACGCGTCCGGCGCGGGCGCCGCTGCGGCAGAGGACGATCGTGCGCCGGCCATCGCCGGCGGGGAAGCTGTCGGCCATGAAGCACGAGCTCGGCCAGACGAGCGCGCCGGGGACGCGCTCGCGGCGGACCTCATCGGCCTCGCGGACATCGACGAGCGTGGCTTTGCCGGCGCGGACGAGCTTCTCCGCCTCGACGGGCGAAAGGCTGGCGACGCCCGGACGGGCGGTGGCGGACGCAGCGGCGGTGGCGGTGGCGGTCATGCTGCCGGTTGGAGCGCCGCGGTGCGGGGGAGGTTCCCTCGCGGCGTCCGTGGGGCAGGCAGTAGCCTTTCCCGCCATGCCACGCGCACCCGTCGCGACCGACCGCGCGATCTCGGACCTTGTGACCCAGTGCGGCCCGATGCTGCACGCGGTCGTGCGGCGCATCGTCCCCAACACCGCCGACGCCGAGGAGGTGGTGCAGGACGCCTTCGTCTCCGCCTTCCGCCATTGGGGCGAATTCCGCGGCGATTCCGCGCCGTGCACCTGGCTGCACGCGATCGCCGTGCGTGCCGCGCTGCGCCGGCGCCGCCGCGACATGCGCCGCCGCGATGTCGCCAAGGAGTACGCGCGCGCGCTCCCCTTCGCGCAGCCGCGCCTGGCGCTGGCGGACTTCGAGCGCCGCAGCCGCGACGCCTCGGAGCTGCGCGACGAGGCGCGTTCGCGCATCGACCAGGCGGTCGTAGGGCTTGCCGAACCCTTCCGCAGCGCGATCGTGCTCAAGGAGATCGCGGGGATGTCCGTCGCCGACGTGGGCGCCGTACTGGGCGTGCGCGAGGCGACCGTGAAGACGCGCCTGCACCGCGGCCGCCTGCTGCTGCGCGCCGCGCTGCTGGCCGAGCGTCCGCGCGAGTCCGTGCCGCCGCCGGTCTACGACCGCGCGATGTGCATGGACCTGCTGCGCGCGAAGATGGAGGCGCTCGACCGCGGCGTCGACTTCCCGGTGCAGGACGACCTCGTTTGCCAGCGCTGCCGCGAGGTCTTCGCGAGCCTGGATGTCGGCGCGGACGCGTGCCAGAGCCTGCGCCAGCGCACGATGCCCGCGGCGCTGCGTTCGCGCATCCAGGAGGCGATCGCGGCCGAAGCGGCGAAGGCGGCGCGGGCGAAGGCCGCGAAACCCGCGAAGCGTGCGCGGCGCGTCAGCGCGTCGACGCGGAGACGAGCGTCGGCGGACACTCGATGATCTCGATGCGGTCGCCCACGCGGGCGAACCCCTCGCAGGCGTTGAAGAGATCGAGGCAGAGCGCGAGCTCCGCGTCGGAGCGGATTTCCTGCACGAAATCCGGCGGGCGGTCGGCGGTCGCGCAGGTGAGCGTCTGCACGCGCTCGGTGGAGAGCGCGGCGGGGGCGATCTCGACCCAGGCGGGGAGCGGGCGCGCCGGGGTGGTGGGCGCGGTCGGCGTGGCCGAGGCGATGGTCGCGTCGGCGGGCCGCGTGCGCGGCGTGCCGGAGTCCGTGGCGCTCGTGCGCTCGCGCAGCAGCGGAATCGCCGCGGTCACCGCGAGCGCGGCCAGCAGCAGCGCGACGCCCGTGCGGCGGACGGTCTGACGGCGCGCGTGCGCGGTGCGCATCGCGGCGGTGGCCAGCGCAAGCGTGCGCGCGCGGTCGTGCGTCGGCGCGGGTGCGTCGCCGGGCGTGGCGTGTGCCCCGTGATCGAAGGCGTCGGCGGTGGAATCGTTCATGGGGCACTTCCTTCAAGCAGGTCGCGCGCGCGTTGCGCGGCGCGGCGCAGTCGGCTGTCGATGGCGGCGGGGCCGAGTCCGAGCGCGCGGCCAAGCTGCGCGAGCGTCGCGCCCGTGCGTGCGCGCAGTTCCAGCAGCGCGCGCTCCTCGCTGCCGAGTCCGTCGAGCGCACGCAGCGCGTCCTGCGCGCGCTCGAGCTGGAGCGCGTCCGCGATAAAGCGCTCCGCCTGCGGCCGTTCGCGCGCGAAGCGACGCTCGCGCGCGCGCCGCGCGAGCTCCGAGCGCAGCAGGTCGATCGCGGCGTTCACGGCCACGCGCCGCAGCCAGGCATCGAGCGCGCCCGCATCGGCGCAGGGCGCGGGCGTGCGCGCGACGCGCAGCCACGCTTCCTGCGCGGCGTCGGGCATGAGGTCGGCGCGATGCCCGAGCGCGCGCGCCGCCTCGCGCTCCACCAGCGTGCAGCGCAGCGCGAAGACGCGCGCGAGCGCCTGCGTGTCGCCGGCCGCCATGCGCGCGGTGAGATCGCGCGCCAGCGCGTCGCTGGGCGGGGCCGACTCCGGAGACTGGAGGATGCGCTGCACCTGCGGCGGCGTGAGGCTGGTGAGGATCGCGCGCGGCATCGACGGCGGTCATTCTCCCTGAGGAGCGCCCCCCGGCGAAGGGGCGGGCGCGGGTTCGGCGGGCGGCGCGGCGGGGGCGGGGGCGGGGGCGGGCGCGCGGCTCGGGCGGCCGACGCGCGCTGGCGTGGGCTGCGCGGGCGGGGCGGGCTGCTGCGGTTGCGCCTGCGCGCCGGCCGCATCGGGCTGGAATTCGAACTTGGCGATCGGGACATCCTTCAGGACCGGGGGCTGCCCCGTGACGCCCGGAGGCGCGGCGCCGAGCACCTGTGCGACCAGCTGCAGTTCCTGCGGCGTGCCGTAGACGAACACCATGCCCGTCTCGCGGTGCAGCTTCATCTTGAAGTCCTTGCTGCGGCCGATGAGCTCGAGCCCGGCATCGATCGCGGCAAGCTGATCGTCCTGGCGATTGCCGATCTGCCGGTACGAGTACTGCTTTTCCTCCTGCATCCACCGGGGGTATGGTTCGGTGCGGAAGACGGCGAGTTCGGGCGTCTGGCGCTGAGCCGCCTGTCGCGCGGAGGCGGAAGCGGTGCCGCTGACCAGCAGGACGGGCAGCGAGTCCGCAGGTGACTGGGGGTTTCTGGTCGGGACAAAACGAACCCGCACGTCGGGATGGGCTGACTGGAGAAGAAGCATGTCCAACGCTTCACTGAACAGGCCAATGTCGACGTTCGTCAGTTCCGCGGTCGGAACCGGGGTCTCGGCGAGCTCCGGTGACGCGAAGACGATGTTCACGTCCTGATCGAGCGCCTTGCGTGCGGACTCCATCGAGGCTCCGAGCGTGGGACCAAGCGTGACGTTGAAGCGCCGCTTCCACGGATTCGTGGACTCCAGCTCGGCCTTGCGCCGCTGCTCGTACTCGCTGCGCTTGTACTCCTCCAAGGCTTCGGCCTGCAGCCGTTCGAGCACCGGAAGGACTCGCTCGACCTGGTCCTGATCGCCGGTGACCACGACCTTATGGCCAACCGCCGCCGCACGAATGCGTCCGGCGTAGAGCCGATCGAGGGAGTTGGCCAGGGACTGCGCCCAGGGCCCCGCCTCGACGATGCGCTCGACGATGACCACCTTCTCCACCTCCCCCGCCGGCTTCGCCGCGGGCGGCGCGCTCTGCGCGGGCGGCGTCGCGTTCTGGGGTGCGGCGAGAAGGGTCGAGGCGAGCAGCAGCGTCGTCAGCATGGGTGGGCTCCGAGGGGTGATCGCGGCGCCGGCGGCAGCCGCGGTGCTTCATGGACGGAGACCCCCGGTGGGGTTCGTCGGAATTCCTCGAATTCGGCGAATCAGGGCTCGGAATCGGCGGTTTCGGCGCCGCAGGCGAGCGTCACGATGCGCTGGCCGACCTCGAAGGCGCGCACGCAGCGGCCCGCCTGCGCGTAGGCGGCCTCGAGTTCCTCGGGGCCGTCGATGATCTCGACCCACGACGGGCGCGCGTCGCGCGCGGGGTCGAAGGGCGGCGTGCGCTCGACGACGATGCCGAGGCTCGCGAAGTCGGTGGGGGACGCGCCGCGTGCGCTCGGCGCGGTCGCGACGGCGCCGGCATCGGGCGTGCTCGGCGTCGCGCGCGCGGTCGTGTCGCGCGGCGTCGCATCCGGCGCGACCGCGTCGCGCGCGGGCCACCACGCGACGGCCGCGATGGCGATCGCCGTCACCGCAAGCGCCGCGGTCGTGCCGCGCTGCAGCGCGCGGCGGCGGCGGTCGCGCGCATCGATGGCGGCGTGCGCGTGCGCGAGCATCGCGCGGTCCTGGTCGGGCGTGAAGCGGGTCATGGCGTTCGCTCCGTTCCTGCCTGGCGAAGCTGCGCGAGCGCGCGCCGCAGCCGGCTCCCCGCCGCCGCCGGACCGATGCCCAGCGCCGCGGCCGCCTGCGCGATGCTCATGCCCGCGCGAAAGCGCAGGTCCAGCAGCAGCCGCTCCTGCGAGGCGAGTCCGTCGAGCTGCGCGCGCAGACGCGCGAGCGTCTCCGCGTCGTCGGCGAGCGTGTGCGCGCTGGACGCGGCGCGCGCGGTCGCGCTCGTTTCAGCGTGATTTCCAGCGATTTCCGCGGCGGCGGCGCGCTCGATGCGTGTGCGCTGTCGCAGCTCCCGCCGCAGCAGGTCGAGCGCCGCGCTCACGACGACGCGCCGCAGCCACGCATCGAGCTCCGCGCGCGAGCGGCAGTGCGCGGGACGGCGCACGACGCGCAGCCACGCCTCCTGCGCCGCGTCGGGCGCGAGGTCCGCGCGCGTGCGCAGCGCGGCGACCGCGATCTCCGCGACGAACCCGCGGCGCGCCGCGTGCAGTGCCTCGAGCGCCGCATGCGCCGACGCCCCGCCCGCGCGCAGCGCGAGCGTGGTCCGCTCGGACCAGGCGTCGTCGGCCGGTTCCACGCAGGAGTCCTGCATGCAGTCGAGGTGCGCGGCGGGGTGGAGGATCACGGCGTGGGTGCGGGTAGTTTTGGGCGGGTTGGTGGCTTGGTCTCGGTTGGCGTGGGACCAGAGCTCGGCGAAGACGGGGTGTTTGGCGTCGCGCCGGATGCCGCGTCATCGTCGTTCGGCTGCGCGCCCTCGGGCATGAGCGCGCGCGCAACGTTTCGCACAAGATCCTGTTCCTCCGATGAACCGAGGACAAAGAGAATCCCGGTGCTCGGATTGAGCTTCAACTTGAACGTGCTCGAGGGTCCGCCTCGCAGCGCGATGCCGTCCGCGATCGCGCGCAGAATCTCGTCCTGATGCCGCTCCTGCTCCTTGCGTACTGCCTCAGCCGAGGCAGATGCTGGAGGGAGTCGGACGACGGACGGCTCCATCGAAACCCGCGCCACGCCCCGCGCGTCGCGCACGCCGGTTACCACAAGCATGAGCGGTAGCATCGGGTCGTAGTTCAAAAGGGTGCCTCCCGGCCCGATGTCGGGCCGGTCTTGACGGAGGGCGTCGATGCGAAAGCGGGTCCCGTAGAGCCGCCCGAGAAGGTTAATGGCGTCCTTGGGGATGATGGACTTCACTGAGAGCGGTCCAATTCTCTCGAGCCGGACTGCGTCGGACTGATAGATGATCTCGACTCCCAACGAAGGCGGGAATATCGTCGTGAGGAACTGCTCGACGGTTCCGCCGGGGAAGTCCAACGGCCGAGGATCTTGATAGGCGCGGGCGCGTTCTCCGACGATGTCGGTGCGGCGGCGCGCATCGGCCAGGTCGCCAAACCACGAGTCCGGAGGTCGCGTCGCGATCGCGGCACCGTCCTTGCGGCGAACGAAAATGAGCATGGTCGATTCCCCGCGGGGAATCGGGGTCACCACATACTCGTCGCCAAAGTACGCCTGGAAGTGAGCCGGAATCACCTCGCTGGGAGTGCCAAGAATGCACGAGAGCAGGCCGAGCGTGGGGTCAACCTCGCCGACCTTTGCGGTGTCCTTGGTTGGCTTGCTCCACCGGGCGACCTCTTCGGCGGTCGGCTCGCGCGTTGGGGCTTCTGGAAGGGGAAGGGACGTGACGCCAACGAGCGGCGGCTTCGGAACGGCCTTAGATCCCGACACGACCCCCTGCCCCCACGCCACCTGCACGGCAAACCCAGCGGCGAGCGCGATCGTGGCGAGAACGGTCCCCATCGAAGTCCTTCGGTGCTGCATGATGCAGCCAGAACGCCGCTGGGCGGCGCGCCGCGTCGGAAAACGCGTGGAATTCAGCGGCAACCCGCCGCCGGGGCTACCCCGCCCGCTCGACCCGCGGAAACAGCGCGCACTTCGCCAGCGCCGTCCCCGCCGCGAGCCCGCCCCAGCGGACGCGGTCGTCGAAGGGAGCGCCCTCGCCGGGCGCGCCCGCGCCGCCGCCGAGCGCCTCGCGCAGGGCGGCCATCTTCTCGGGCAGGAAGGGCTCGAGCAGCACGCCGGCGATGCGCACCGTCTCGGCGCACTGCGCGAGGATGCTCGCCAGCTCGCCCGCGCGCGCGGGATCCTTCGCGACCTTGAAGGGCTCGGTGCGGTTGATGAAGGCGTCGACCTCGCGCAGCAGCGCGATCGGCGCGTTCGCGGCGGCGACCAGGTCGAGCTCGTCGATCCCCGCGCGCCAGGCCTGCACGGTGGCGGCGCAGCGCGCGGGCCACTCGCCGCCCTGCTGCGCGTCGGCGGGCATGCGGCCCTCGAAGTACTTGCCGATCATCGCGGTCACGCGGCTGGGGCAGTTGCCCACGACGTTCACCAGCTCGGCGGTGTAGGTGTCGTGGAAGTGCTGCGCGCGGAAGTCCGCGTCGCTCGCCTGCAGCGGGCCCTGCGTCGCCATGTACCAGCGCCAGGCGTCCAGGCCGTAGCGCGCGAAGTACCCCTCGATCGTCGGGAGGTCGACGAAGTTGCCCATCGACTTCGACATCTTCTGCCCGTCGGCGATCCAGAAGCTGTGCGCGTGGATGCGCCGCGGCATCGGCAGCTTCAGCGCCATGAGCAGCGCGGGCCAGATCACCGCGTGGAACCAGAGGATCTCCTTGCCGATCACGTGGTACTGCGCGGGCCAGAAGCGCTCGCGGCGCGCGCGCAGGTCGCCGGCGATCGATCCGTCCGGATCGCCCAGCCCCAGCGCCGTGACGTAGTTGAAGAGCGCGTCGATCCAGACGTAGATGACGTGCTTCTCGTCGCCGGGGAAGGGGATGCCCCAGGTGAAGTTGGTGCGAGTCATCGGGACGTCCTGCAGTCCCTCGCGCAGGCGGCCGAGCACCTCGTTGCGGCGCGCCGCCGGCTGCACGAACTCCGGATGCGCGGCGAAGAGCTCCTCGAGCCGCTTCTGGTACGCGCTCAGCCGGAAGTAGTAGTTCTGCTCCGTCGCGCGCACGAGCGGGCGGCCGCTCACCGGGCTCTTGTAGTCGAGCTCCTTCGCGCGCGTCTCGGTGTAGTACTCCTCCTGGCCCTCGTCGTACCAGCCCTCGAACTTGCCGAGGTAGACGTCGCCGCTGTCGAGCAGCCGCTTCACGAGCGCCTGCACCTGCCGTTCGTGGCGCGGCTGCGTCGTGCGGATGAAGTCGTCGTTGGTGAGGCCGAAGACCTTGAGCACGCGCTGGAACTCGGCGGCGTTCTCGTCGGCCAGCGCCTGCGGCGTCACGCCGCGCGCGGCGGCGCTCTTCTCCACCTTCACGCCGTGCTCGTCCGTGCCGGTGAGGAAGAAGACCTCCTCGCCGCGCATCCGCATCGCGCGCGCCCAGATGTCGCAGAGCGTGGTCGTGTACGCATGGCCGATGTGCGGCCGGTCGTTCACGTAGTAGATGGGCGTGGTGATGCAGGCGGGCATGGAAGGGGGGAAGTCTACGCCGTCAGCGGCGCAGCTTCGCCGCCGCCTTGGAGAGCGCCTGCGGCCCGTTGCCCAGCAGCAGCCAGAAGATCCGCCCGTCGCTGGTGGCGAAGGCGGCGCGCCGCGAGCCGCCCTGCTCGTCGGCGAGCACCTCGAACCACTCGTCCCCGGGCGGGAAGGGGAGCGCGCGCCCGAAGCCGTCGTAGCGGACGACGCGGCCGTCGTCGGGGAGCATCGCGACGGTGAGGATCTCGTCGTCCTCGCGGTTTCGGTAGAGCACCATGAGCGCGTGGACGCTCGGCGCGATCTCGACGATTCGCGCGTCGTCGGCGTCGTAGCCGATGGAGGTGAAGTCCGGCGCGGTCGCGTGGCCGATCGTCTCGGCGGCGAGCTGGTCCATGCGGTCCAGCGCCGCCTCGCGCGAGCGGCCGTTGAGGATGTCGTACGCCGCCTGCGCCTCGTGCAGCGCCGCCATCGTCGCGAGCTCGCCCACGGGCAGGTCCTGCTGCGTGCTGCCGTGGCGCTCGCGCAGGCGCGGTCCCTTCACGCCCAGCATCACCGCGAAGGCGACCGCCGCGAGCGTCAGCCCGACCGCGACGGGGCTGATGCGCGCGCCGTGACGCGCGTCCCGGCGCGGTTCTCGGCGCGCGGGGGGCGGCGTGTGCTGAAATTCCGCGGATTCCACGCGGCGAATGCTACGCTTGTGGCATGGAACGCTTCGTCCTCCGCGCCGGGTTCCTCTCCGCCTGCGTCGCCTGCGCCGCGGGCCTCGCGCCCGCGTCGCCCGCCTGCGCGCAGGACGCGCTCGGCAGCGGCAACGCGCTCGGACGCGACACGCGCCACCAGGGGCGCGGACGCGGCGTGCAGTCGGGGGTGCTCGACGCGAACTCGCGCGTCGGCGCCAACGGCGAGAACGCCGCGGCGGCGAAGGTCGACTACTTCTCGCGCAACCTGATCGTCACCGGCGACGTCGGCGGCGGCCGCGAGTTCCGCGGCAGCGTCGGCTACAAGGAACAGAGCGAGTTCGCCGGCCGCACCGGCGCGGACGACAACCGCAACTGGCGCGCGTACAGCGTCTACTCCAGCCCGTACCTGCTCAACGCGGGCTACAACCCGCTGCAGGCCTCGCAGGAGTTCGGCGCGATCATGTACTCGCGCACCTACTCCAACGCGTCGGCGCGCGACATCCTCACCAACCAGCAGCCGCTCGACGCGCGCATCGCCTTCGACCGCTTCACCGCGGCGGGCACCAAGATGAAGCGCCAGGCGGACATCATCGCGCCCGCGAACGTGAACTCCGTCGGCAACCAGCGCGACTGGCGCAAGTCGCAGAAGGCCAAGGGCGGCGACGACTCCGCGCGCGGCATCCCGGTGGACGACCTGCTCGGCGGGCTGGGCCTCTCCTCCTTCGACCGCCAGCGGCTGAAGCAGGACATCCTCGAGGGACGCACGAAGAAGGAGTGGGTCGGCGACCCCGTCTCCGCGGAGCTGGAGGTCGCGCCCGTCTCCATCGCCGACGCCGCGCAGGTGCGCGCGCTCGTGCCGCCGGAGTACGGGACGATCGTCGACTCGCTGCGCCAGCGCGCGGGCGACCGCATCAAGCCGCCCGCCTCGGCGACCGGCCTCGAGGGCGCGGCGCGCGAGAAGGAGATGACGAAGGAGCTCGACAGCGAGCTCGACTGGCTGCGCGGCGAGCTCATGCAGAGCGGCATCGAGGGGCGCGGCCGCAGCAAGAAGCCCGGCAAGCAGGATCTCGGCGCGCCCGGCCCCGAGGGCGGCACCGGTCCGCGCGCGCTGCCTGGCACCGAGATGAATCCCCCCGCCGGCGGCAAGACCCCGGCGAAGGACGGCACCGAGGTCACGGGCGTCGCCGGCGTCGCCGGCGCGACGGGCGCCGCGGGCACGATGGCCGACGGCAAGATGCAGCCGCCGAGCATCGACGACCTCGCGTACGTGCTGCGCCACGGCAAGTCGATGCAGAGCCTCGTCCCCGAGGACTCGAGCGCGATCAAGGACATGATGGAGCTCGGCGCGGTGAGCATGCGCGAGGGCGCCTTCTTCCGCGCGGAGGAGCGCTTCGCCAGCGTGCTGCAGGTGGTGCCCTCGAGCCCGCTCGCGCTCGCGGGCGTGGCCAACGCGCAGCTCGGCGCGGGCCTCTACGTGAGCAGCGCGCTCTCGCTGCGCAAGCTCTTCGCGATGCACCCGGAGATGATCGGCACGCGCTTCGGCACGGAGGTCATTCCCTCGGTGCCGCGCCTGGACGCCGCGCTCGCCGCCGCGCGCTCGCGCCTGGCCTCGGCCAACCTGCCCAACGCGAGCGAGGAGCTCCGCAGCGACCGCTTCGACTTCGGCCTGCTGATCGCCTACATCGGCTTCCAGACCGGACGCCCCGAGGTGGTGAACGAGGGCCTCGACGGCATGCGCCAGACGCTCAGCAACGACACGCTCGTGAAGCTGCTGCAGAAGGTCTGGTCGCCGGAGTCCGCGCCGGCGGCACCTGCGCCCGCCGCGGCACCCGAGTCGCCCTCGAAGTGAACGCGCCTCAGCGCGCCGCGCCCGAGGCGGCGCCCGATCCGACGCGCCCGGTGAGCCCGAGCGTGCGGTAGATGCGCTTGGTCGCGTCGCTCTTGTTCAGCGTGTAGAAGTGGATCCCGTCGACGCCGCGGTCGATGAGGTCGCGCGCCTGCTCGGTCGCCCAGTGGATGCCGACGTTCGCGACCGCCTCGGGATCGTCGCCGCAGCGCGCGAGCGCGCGCAGCAGCGGGGCGGGAAAGCGCGTGCCCGCCGCGAGCTCCGCCATGCGGCGCAGGCCCGCGAGGCTCGTGACCGGCATGATCCCCGCGATGAGCGGCACCTGGATCCCCGCGAGCTTGCATCGCTCGCGCCAGTCGAAGAAGGCGGCGTTGTCGAAGAAGAGCTGCGTGATCACGAAGTCCGCGCCCGCGTCCACCTTCGCCTTCAGGTGCTCCATCTGCACGAGCGTGTTGGGCGTCTCGGGGTGCCCCTCGGGGAAGCCTGCGACGCCGATGCCGAAGCCGCGCTTGTCCGGATGCGCGCCGCGGTCGTTGAAGGCGCGGATCGCACGCACCAGGTCCGCGGCGTGGCGGTAGCTGCCCTCGGCCGCCGTCCCGCCGCGCGGGCGGTCGCCGCGCAGCGCGAGCACGTTGGCGGTCCCGCGCGCCGCGTAGCCCGTCAGGATCGCGTCGATCTCCGCCTCGCTGTGGCCGACGCAGGTCAGGTGCGGCATCGGCGCCAGGGTCGTGCGCTCCTGGAGCTGGCCGACGAGCGCGTCGGTCTGCCCGCGCGTGCTCCCGCCGGCGCCGTAGGTGACGCTGACGAAGCTGGGCTTGAGCGCCTCGAAGTCGGCGATGGTGGCGAAGAGCTCCCCCCAGCCCGCGTCGGTGCGGGGCGGGAAGAACTCGAAGCTCGCGGTCATCCCGTCGCGCGCGAGGATGTCGCGGATGTGCAGCCGAGGCGAGGCCATCGCCCAAGTCTACGGCGCGGCCTGCGGGACTACACTCGGCGCACCCTCATGCCGGGACGCGCACGAATCCCGAAGCCGACCGCGCAGCGCCTGAGCCTCTACCTGCGCGAGCTCGAGCAGCGGCACGCGGAGGGACGCCGGACCGTCAGCAGCCGCCAGCTCGGACAGGCCACGGGGACGACCGACGCGCAGGTGCGCAAGGACCTCGGCACGCTCGCGATGAGCGGGCAGCCCGGCGTCGGCTACGGCATCGCGTCGCTCATCGAGTCGATCCGCTCCGTCATCGGCGTCGTGCATCCCTGGCGCGCCGCGCTCGTGGGCGCGGGCAACATCGGCCGCGCGCTCGCCGCGTACCGGCGCTTCCCCGAGGCGGGCTTCGAGATCGCCGCCGTCTTCGACCATGCCGCGGGCGTCGTGGGCACGCGCATCTCCGGCATCCCCGTGCGTCCGATGCGCGAGCTGAAGGAGACGGTCGACCGCGAGGGCATCCGCATCGGCATCGTCGCGGTCCCGGGCGAGGCGGCGCAGGGCGTCGCCGACGCGCTCGTCGCCGCAGGCGTGCGCGGCATCCTGAACTTCGCGCCGCGGCGGCTCGAGGTGCCCGCGCAGGTGTCGACGGTGGAGGTGGATTTCCGCTCCGCGCTCGAGCGGCTGGCCTTCGAGATGTCCGAGCGGGACGCGTCGCAGGGCGGCGCGGGCGCGCCCGATGCGGCGGCGCCCGCGCTTCGCCGCGGACGCCGGCCGCGGGGAGACCGCGCGTGAGGCGCGCGCGTGGGGACGCGGCGCGTGCCGCGCGCGGGCCGCACGCGGCGCGCGCCTGCACCGCCTGCGCGACCGCCGCGCTCGCGCTCGCCGGCTGCCGCGCCACGCTCGTCCCGCCCGACGGCGCGGATCCCGAGCGCGTGCAGCTCCAGAAGCAGTCCGAGCAGCTCGCGCAGCTGCAGGCGAAGAACCAGGAGCTCTCCTCGCAGATGGAGGCGCTGCGCGCGCGGCTGGCGAGCGAAGGCGC
The DNA here is from genome assembly GCA_046350355.1 of Phycisphaerales bacterium. Taxonomy (GTDB): domain Bacteria; phylum Planctomycetota; class Phycisphaerae; order Phycisphaerales; family SM1A02; genus UBA966. Next base: position 395,359 of record JAXMAN010000001.1, read on the forward strand.
GACGGTGCCCTCCGCAGCGGCGCTCGAGGCGACGCCCGCGCTCGCGGGGCTCTCGCTGGGCAGCGCCGGCGCGATCGAGTGCGCGGACGCGGGCTGCGTCGCGCGCGTCTACCTCGAGCCGCGCGACGGACGCGGGCGCTTCGTGCAGATCGTCGGCAGCGTCGCGGTGGCGGTCGCGCTCGTCGATCCCGACGGCCGCACGCAGACGCTCGGGCAGCGCACCTTCGATCCGCTGGAGCTGCGCGACGCCTACCGCGCGGGCTTCATGGGCACGCACTACACGCTGGAGGTGCCGGTGGGGATCCCCGCCGGAGTCGCCGCGGGCACGGCGCTCGCGGTCACCGCCGAGTTCACCGACGCGTGGACCGGCCGCGCCTGGCGCACCGGCGGCGGACTGCGCGTCCCCGAGCGCGCGGCGCCGCCCACCGCCAAGTAGCGCCGACCCCGGACTACAATCCCGCTCATGGCCCGTCCCCACCGCCTCTGGCGACCGCTCTGCACCGCCGCGCTCGGCGCGGTCGTGATGGCGTCGCTGGCGGGCTGCCAGCGCTCGCTCTTTCCCGAGAGCGCGCCGCGCACGCAGTTCGAGCGCTTCGACTCGATGCGCGCCGGCGCCGCGCCCAAGGACGAGCCCGATGTCTTCGGTGCGACGCAGCCGGCGCTGCGGGCGCGCCTGACGCCCAAGACGGTGCAGGATTAGCCCTTCCCGGGCGCCGGATTCCCGCCGCCGCGCTGCAGCGGCCGCGCGGTCCGGACCGATGATCGATGGACCGACATCGTCCGCACCGGCCGGATGCCCCGCAGGGGTCCGGCGAGCAGAGAGCGAAGGACCGCTTCCGTGAGCCCGCCCGTCACCCCCGCGCCCCGCGCGCGCGATTCCCGCCGCTCCCTCCGCCGTGCCGCCGTGGTCTGGGGGATCTTCGTCCTTTCCGCGACGACGGTCGCCTCCTTCCTGCAGCTCTCGCAGATCCGCAGCGCCTCGGGCAGCGCCGACCGCACGCTGGCGACGCCCGCGCAGCCGCAGGCCGGCTCCCAGGCCGAGGGGCTCGCCGTCCCCGCCCCCCGCATCGCCCCGCGCGACGCCGCGCTGGACCGCCAGCGCTGGACCGCGATCGTCATCCACCACTCCGGATCGCCCGCCGGGGACGCCGCCTCGATCGAGCGCCGCCATGTCGAGGCCGGCCTCGCCGGGCTGGGCTACCACTTCGTCATCGGCAACGGGCAGGGGCTCGAGGACGGCCAGGTCGTCGCGGGCTACCGCTGGGACCGCCAGTACGCGGGCGCGCATGTCGCCCCGTGCAGCGCCGCCGAGCGCGCGGTCCTGCTGGCCGCCGCCCCGCGCGGCACCCTCCCCGAAGCCGCCGCGCTCAACGAGCACGCGGTGGCGATCTGCCTCGTCGGCAACGGCGACCGGCGCCCCTTCACGGCGCGGCAGCTCCGCGAGACCCTGGCGCTCGTGCGGGCCCTCCAGGCGGAACTGGGGATCCGGTCCGAGGCCGTCTTCCTCCACGGCGAGGTCGAGCCGGGGGGCGGTCCCGGGCAGTACTTCCCGGCCCAGGAGCTTCGCCGGGCGCTCCTGCCGTGATCGTGCAGGATGGGGCTTCCTTCGGGAAGAAACCCCGAAACTGAGCGAATTGTTCATCGCATGAAATGTTGCCCGGGGTGCGGCGTTGCGTTACCCTTCGGCACCTCTGTCGGCCGCCCGTGCCGTGCGTTGCGCGCGGCGATCTCGGGTCACTTCTTTCCGGCAGGTCCCCGCGCTCCAAGCCCCCTCGGACGCCGCGGCAGCGCCCCTCGCGGGCGCGTTTCTCGTGGGGGGTGGATCGCCAGGTCTCGCGCTGTCATGTCGACCGCTCCCGCCATTCCCGCCGAGCTCTTCGGCTACAAGGTCGTGGACCGGATCGGCGAAGGGGCCGCGAGCACCGTCTACGCGGTCATGGATCCCCGCTCCAAGCAGGTGATGGCGCTCAAGCACGTGGTGCGCCGCGCGGAGAAGGACCAGCGCTTCATCGACCAGGTCGAGCAGGAGTACAAGGTCGGTTCCAAGCTGGACCACCCCAACATCCGCGCGATCTGGAAGTACGTCAAGAACCAGAAGTTCATGTTCGGTCCGGTGACGGACGTCGCGCTGCTCATGGAGCTCGTGGACGCCTCGACGCTGGATCTGATGGCCCGTCCGAGCGGCGCCGCGATCGCGCGCTACTTCGCGCAGTGCGCGCGCGCGCTGGGCCACATGCACGAGCGCGGCTTCGTCCACGCGGACATGAAGCCCTCGAACATGATGGTCGATTCCAGCGGCGTGGTGAAGGTCATCGACCTCGGCCAGGCGTGCGCGACGGGCACCGTCAAGAAGCGCATCCAGGGCACGCCGGGCTACATCGCGCCGGAGCAGGCGCACCGCCAGGAGATCACTCCCGCGACCGATGTCTACAACTTCGGCGCGACGCTCTACTGGGTGCTGCTGCACGACGAGATCCCGTGCGCGCTTCCCTCGCGCGGCGGCAAGGTCACCGGCGCGATCGATCCGAGCCAGATCCGCCTGCCCCGCCCGCCGCACGAGCAGCAGCAGCGCATCCCGCCGGAGCTGAGCGAGCTCGTCATGGGCTGCATCCAGGTGCGCCCGGACGACCGCATCCACACCATGCAGGAGATCGCGGAGCGTCTGGACCGCATCGAGCAGCTCTGCGAGCGCACGGGCGCGGGCGCGGACCTCGAGGGCATGGTCGGCGGCATCGCGGCGCCGGACCGTCCCTACGACAGCGAACCTTCGCGGGCAGGCTGAACCATGCGAGCCGGGCGGGCGAACGCGCTGCGGACGATGCGGGCCATGCTCGCGGGTGTCGCGGCGCTGGCGCTTTCGGCGAGCGTCGCGGCCTCGATGCGCCACTTCCAGGAGGAGCCGCCGGAGGATCCGGGCGACGGCATGGAGGAGCTCGGCGCGGAAGCCGGCGGCGCGCACCCCCGGATGACGCGCGAGGAGGCGAAGGCGATCGCCGCCGAGGTCGCCGCGCGCGAGCCCAAGTCGCCCGACGCCTTCCGCGCGCTCGAGGCGCGCGTGCGCGCGGCGGCTGCGAAGGCGCGCGAGTCGGTGGTGGGGCTCCTCATCGAGACGCCCGAGGGCGGCGGCGCGGGCAGCGGCACGATCATCAGCCCCGACGGCTGGGTGCTCACCGCGGGCCATGTCGGCATGCAGCCCGGACGCGCGGTGCGCGTCTTCCTCGCCGACGGCACCGAGCTTCCCGGCACGACGAGCGGACAGCTCCTGGGCGACGGCGCGGACGTCGGCCTCGTCAAGATCGACACGAAGGGGCGCGCGCTCACCGCAGCGCCGCTGGGCGCCTCGGCCGCGCTGCGCGTGGGCGATCCGATCATCGTCTTCGGCCATCCGCTCGGCCCCGAGATCACGCCATGGCGTCCGCCGCCGCTGCGCGTCGGGCGGCTCGTGCACCTGGGCAACGACATCCTCTCCTTCGACGCGCCGCTGAGTCCCGGCGATTCGGGCGGCCCGGTCTTCGACCTCGAGGGACGCATCGTCGGCGTGAACTCGGTCGCCTCGGACCGCCCCGACCTGAACGCGGCGATCTCCAGCGAGCTGGCCAAGCGCGAGCTCGAGGAGCTCAAGAAGGGCGACGCGCGCGGCTCCGTGCTCGCCAAGGGGGGCGACATGCGCACGATCATGGAGCATCCCGCGATCCGCTCGCTCGGCGGCGAATCCGGCGTCAGCCGCCTGATCCAGGAGGAGCGGCGCCGCGCGCTGCTGGAGACGCTCGCGCCGCTGGCGGATGCGCTGGCGGTGAGCGTGGTCGGCGTGATCGTGGATTCGCGCGACGCGGCGTACGGCGTCGTCGTGGACGCGCAGGGGCACGTGCTCACCAAGCTCAGCGAGCTCGGCGGCGGCGTGCGGCGCATCGACGTGCTGATGTCCGACGGGCTCGCGGTGCGCGCGAAGCAGGTGGCGAGCGATCCCGCGACGGACCTCGCGCTGCTGGAGACGGGCGTCGGCGACGCGGATCCGATGAGCTTCGACGCGCCCGCCGCCGGCGAGCCGGTCATCGGCGACGCGGTCATCACGGTCGGGCGCGGCATGCTGCCCGTCGCGGTGGGGCACCGCTCGCTGGCGCGCTACGTCGCGGGCGGCGCGGACAACGCGAGCCGCGCCTTCCTGGGCGTCGCGCTGCGCGATCCGACGCCGAAGGAGCGCGAGTCGATCCCCGGCGGCGTCGGGCAGATGGTGACTGCGGTGCGGGAGGGCTCGGGCGCGGCGGAGGCGGGCATCGCCGTGGGCGACGCGATCGTTTCCGTCGAGGGCGTCCCGCTGCAGACCGCCGAGACGGGCGCGCCGCAGCTTCGCATGCGCGCGCCGGGCGAGCATGTGAAGCTCGTCGTCGCGCGCGACGGCAAGCGCCGCGACCTCTCCGTGCGCCTGCAGCGGCCCGTGTGGATGCCCGGCCCCGGCAACATCGGCGCGCCGCTCAGCCGCCGCGCGACGGGCTTCGGCGACGTCATCGTGCACGACGGCATCGTGCCCGCGGAGTGCGTGGGCGGGCCGATCGTGGACTCGCAGGGGCGGCTGCTGGGGCTGAACATCGCGCGCGCGGACCGGACCAAGACCTACGCGCTGCCGCTGCCGACGGTGCAGGCGGCGCTGCAGCGCATGCAGGCGAAGCTGGCCGCGGGGCAGGTGGAGCAGGTGGGCGACCCCGGCGACGGACTGAAGCCGCAGCGCTTCGGCAAGGATGGGCGCGTGCGGCTGGGCGCATCGAGCGCGAAGCTGCTGGGCCCGACCAACGGACTGCTCGGCGACGACGACTTCACCGCGATCGAGGGCTGGGGCGACGCCGACGACGGCGCCGTCTGGCGCCTGGAGATCCCCGCCGCGGGCCGCTACGAGGTCGCGCTGGACGCGCGCGGCATGGCGGGCGGATCGATCGACGTCTTCTTCGGCAACGAGCAGCTCACGGTGCGCGTGCCGCGCAGCCGCTCCGAGACGGACTTCCGCCGCATCCGCGTGGGCGAGTCCTTCCAGGACGCGCCGGGCACGGTCACCGTGCGCGTGCATCCGCTGGGCTCGCCGCGCGGGCCCGTGATGGGGCTGCGCGGGATCACCATCGAGCGCACGGACCTGGTGCGCACCTTCGAGCGCGCCTTCCCCTACCTGCGCATGCGCGATCCCGAGCGCCTCAAGCGCGAGCTCGAGCGCGAGCTGCGCCGCGAGCGCGCCGGATCCGGCGCGAAGTAGGCTGCCTCGCATGGCCGAGCCCTCCAGCCAGCGCAAGTGGGACCTGCGGTTCCTCGATCTCGCGTCGCGGATCGCGCTGTGGTCGAAGGATCCCAGCCGCGGCGTGGGTGCGGTGATCGTCTCGCCGACGCGGCAGATCATCGCGACGGGGTTCAACGGGCTGCCGCGCGGCGTCGCGGACCTGCCGGAGCGGCTCGAGCGCCCGGTGAAGTACGACCTGGTCTGCCACGCGGAGCTCAACGCGATCGTGCAGTGCGCGCGCAACGGCGTGAGCCCGATGGGGGCGACGATCTACACCAGCTTCAGCCCCTGCGTGCAGTGCACGCTGGCGATCGTGCAGGCGGGGATCGTGCGCGTGGTGACGGCGGCGACGACGCCGGGGGATGCGCACTGGCAGGAGTCGATCGCCAAGGCGCGGGGGGTCATGGCCGAGGCGGGGGTGGAGTACGCGGTGCTCGAGGCGGAGGCGTAGAACGCCCCCGGGGGGTGCAGGCGCGGCCACGCGGCGGGGCGGGTCTGATTCTCGGACGCAGTAGCGTCTGCCGAAACCGCGCATCGCCATACACTACGAACCTTGCTGCTGCCTGAGCAGACAGGAACGACGCCGCCATGGAACCCTTCCAGCCCGAACCCCTCCCCATCGCCTCCATCCAGTGGGAGCCGCTCATTCCGCTGCTGGGGCAGGCTAACCGTGCCCTGGCGCGCTTCGACGGCGTGCTCCAGGCGCTGCCCAATCCCGACCTGCTGCTGACCCCGCTCGCGACGCGCGAGGCGGTGCTCTCCAGCAAGATCGAGGGGACGCAGGCGACCATCGGCGAGGTGCTGCGCTTCGAGGGCGACGGCATCGCCAGCGACCGCGAGCGCGCGCTCGACATCGACGAGGTGCTGAACTACCGGCGCGCGCTCAAGGCCGTGCAGGCGGACGCGCGGCAGCGGCCCTTCGGCCTCAACCGGCTGCTGGAACTGCACGGCATGCTCATGGCCTCCGTGCGCGGCAGCGACAAGCGGCCCGGGCGCTTCCGCACGACGCAGAACTGGATCGGCCCGCCGGGCGCGGAGCTGGCGCAGGCGGCGTTCGTGCCGCCCTCGCCGCTGGACCTGCCGATCCACATGCACGCGTGGGAGCGCTACTTCCACGCGGACGACCGCGACGTCGTCGTGCAGCTCGCGGTGCTGCACGCGCAGTTCGAGATCCTGCACCCGTTCCTGGACGGCAACGGCCGACTGGGGCGGCTGCTCATCCCCGTCTTCCTCTACGAGCGCGGCGTGCTCACGCGTCCGGCCTTCTATCTCTCCGCGTGGCTGGAGACGCACCGCGACGAGTACTACCGCCACCTGCGCGCGCTCGGCCGCGAGCCGCAGGCGTGGAACGCCTGGTGCGTCTTCTTCCTCAAGGGCGTGATCGAGCAGGCCGAGGAGAACGGCCGCCGCGCGCGCCAGGCGCTCGAGCTCTACAACACGCTGAAGCAGCGCATCATCGCGCGCACCAACAGCCAGTTCGCGGTGCCGCTGCTGGACTTCATGTTCGCGCGGCCGGTCTTCCGCTCGACGGACATCCAGTGGCAGGGGCCCTTCCCCAGCCGGCCGACGCTCGCGGAGCTGGTGCGAGCGCTGCGCGAGTCCGGCGACCTGCTGCTGCTGGTGCCCGGCTCGGGGCAGCGTCCGGCCGTCTACGCGCTCGCGGAGCTGGTGAACCTGGCCGAGGGCAAGGAAGTGATCCGCCGGCGCATGCCGGGGGATCCGCCGTTCGCGGGGTGAGGTGCGCGCGGGCGGCGGCGCGCGCCGCGCCTCACATGCGCTCGGGCGCGGTGATGCCCAGCAGGCCCAGGCCGTCGGCCATCACGTGCTTGGTCACCGCGCACAGGCGCAGGCGGCTCGCGCGCAGCGCGGGGTCCTCGCACTTGAGCACGGGGCAGTGCTGGTAGAAGCCGTTGAAGGTCGTCGCCAGGCCGTGCAGGTACGCGCAGAGGCGGTGCGGCTCCAGGTGCTGCGCGACGTCGCGCACGACCTGCGGGTAGCGCAGCAGCGCCAGCGCCAGCGTGCGCTCGGCGGGCTCGGAGATCTGGAAGTCCGGACGCGCGGGCGCGTGCGCGGCGGCGTCGAGCGCGCGGCCGAGGATGCTGGCGATGCGCGCGTGCGCGTACTGCAGGTACGGGCCCGTGTCGCCCTCGAAGCTCACCATGCGGTCGAGGTCGAAGACGTAGTCGCGCGCGACGTCGTTGCCGAGGTCGGCGTACTTCACCGCGGCGATGCCCACCGCCTGGCCGATCGCGCGAAGCTGCGCGTCGGTCATGCCCGAGGTGGGCGCGTCGGGGCTGCTCGCGCGGGCGCGCACCTCGCGGGTGCCGCGCTCGATCGCCTCGTCCAGCAGCGCGCGCAGGGTGAAGTTCTCGCCGCTGCGCGTCTTGAGCGGGCGCTTGTCCGCGCCGAGCACCGCGCCGAAGGGCACGTGCACGAGCTGCGCGCGCGTGCCGTCGGGGAGCGTGTCCCAGCCGATGAGGCGCACGGCGTCGAAGACGTCCTTGAAGTGGTCGCGCTGGCGCGCGTCGACGACGTAGACGACGCGCTCGCCGTCGAGCTGCTGCACGCGGTAGCGCGCCGCGGCGAGGTCGGTCGTCGCGTAGAGGAAGCCGCCGTCGCGCTTGCGGATGAGCATCGGGCGCTCGCGGTCGGCGTAGCGCACGACGATCGCGCCGTCGTCCTCGACGGCGATGCCCGCCTTGATGAAGGCCTCGACGACGCGCGGCAGCTCCTCGCGGAAGAAGCTCTCGCCGCGGCTGTGCTCGGGGCCGAGCTTCACGCCCAGCAGGCCGGTGGTCTCGAAGACGCCGCGCATCGTGCAGGCGATGAGCTTCTGCCACGCCTCGACGAGCGCGGGATCGCCCGACTGCAGCCGCACCAGCGAGGTGCGCGCGTCCTCTTGCGCCATCGCGGCGCCGGCGTTCTGCGCCTCCAGCTCGGCGATGCGGTGCGGGCCCGCGCCGCATGCGCGCGCGGCGGTCAGCCCCGCCTCGTCGGCGCGGCCCTCCATCTGCGCGGCGCGGTAGGCGCGGTCGAGGTCGTCGAGCGTGAGCGCGTCGAGGTCGGTGCCCGCGCGCCGCAGCGCGGCGAGCGTCATCGCGATCGGCAGGCCCCAGTCGCCCAGGTGGTTCTCGCGGTGCACGCGCCGGCCCAGGCGCTCGTGCACGCGCGCGAGCGTGTCGCCGATGATCGTCGCGCGCAGGTGGCCGACGTGCATCTGCTTGGCGACGTTCACGCCGCAGAGGTCGACGACGACCGCGTGCGTCGCCTGCGAGGGGACGATGCCCAGCGCGGGCGAGTCGAAGGCGTCGAGCGCGCGCGCGAGCGCCTCGCGCGAGAGGTGGATGTTGATGAAGCCGGGGCCGGCGATCTCGGCGCGCTCGGCGGCGTCGGCGAGGCCGGCCTGCGCGCGCGCGAGCACCTCGGTCGCGAGCTGCCGCGGGTTCGTGCCGCGCTGCTTGGCGAGGCCCATCGCGAAGTTCGCCTGGAAGTCGCCGAACTGCGGCCCGGCGCTCGCGCGGATCTGCGGATCGCACTGCTCCGGGGCGAGGCCCGTCACCTCCGCGATCGCCGCGCGCAGGGCGCGGTCCAGCCTGGCCACGGGATCGGCGGCGAGGTGGTCGGCGGAATGCGGGGTCGCGGAGGGCATTCCGCGAAGGATAGGAGATCGCGGCGGCGCCCGGCGCGGTTCAGGCCTGCGCCGGCCGCCGCTGCAGCACCCGCGAGCGCTCGGCGTAGAGGCGCTCCATGAGCTGCGCGGTCGTCTCGGCGGCGGGGATGTCCATGCCGACGGCGGCCAGGTGCAGCATCGTCACCAGCGAGTGGAAGTCCGCCAGGCTGATGCACTCGCGCTCGATGCGCGCCGGGCGCGCGCCCGCGGCGACGGCGTCGATCTCCGCCATGTTGTGGTAGTTGCCCAGCGGCAGGCAGAGGCAGGTGCTCTGGTAGCCGTAGCTGGCGAAGCTGGTCGCCTCGCACGCGCCGCCGGGCATCAGCTTGCGCTGCCAGCGGAAGGCGGGGGATTCCTTCGCCGCCTGGCCGAAGAGCTCGGCGAGGCGGTTGGTCACCGCGGGGCTGAAGACGCTGATGCGGTCGCCCACGCGCAGGATCGCGCCGGCGCCGATGGGCGAGTCGTGCGGGAAGCTGCGCGAGTTCTCCAGGCAGAGCAGGCGCGCCTCGCGCGGCACGAAGTCGCTGCGCGCGGCGTGGATCGCGCCGATGAAGCCGACCTCCTCCGCGACGGTGAAGAGCAGTCCGACGTGCCCGCAGCCGGGCGCGTCGAGCAGTTCCTCGAAGGCGACGAGCGCGGCGGCCGCGGCGGCGAGGTCGTCGCACGCGTCGGTGTGCAGGTGGCCGTCGCGGATCTCCGCGGGCGGCAGCGCCCAGCGCGCGAGCGTGCCGGGCGCGGCCCACGGCGCGTCGGCGCAGCGCACGCGCACCTTCTTGAAGGGGGTGGCGGCGGCGTCGAGCGAGACGATCTCGCCGCGCGCGCGCTGCGCGCCCTCGCCGACGAACTCCACCGGCGTGCCCACGAAGTACGGGTCGTTCACGCCGCCGCGGAACTCCAGCTCCAGCGTCTGCGCGTCCTCGCGCGCGGTGACGACGAAGGCGGGATGGTCCAGGTGCGCGGTGATCAGCAGCGGCGCGTGGCCGGCGCCGCCGCGCGACTGCTCGACGAGGTAGTTGCCCGCGTCGTCGCGGCGCACGCGCACGCGGTCGCCCTGGCGCGCGAACCACGCGTCGAGGAATGCCATCACGCGCTCCTCCTTGCCCGCGGCGGTGGGGATCGCGGTGAGCTCCAGCAGCAGGCGCTCGCGCTCCTGCCGGCGCTGCGGGGAGCAGTCGGCGCGCTGCAGCGCGGGCTGCAGCGGCGAGGGCGCGGCGGGTTCGGGCGGCTTCGTCGGGGCGGTGGTCATGGCGTCGATGGCCGCGCGGCGCGGGCGGGCGCGCCATCGTAGGCGCCTGCGCCGCAGGCCGATCGCCTACGCTTTGCGCTCCCATGCCGCTGAGCCCGATTCCCGAGATCCTCGAAGACCTCCGCGCCGGGAAGGTCATCGTGCTCGTCGACGACGAGGACCGCGAGAACGAGGGGGACTTCGTCGTCGCGGCGGAGTTCGTCAACCCCGAGCTCATCAACTTCCTCACCCGCGTCGGCGGCGGCTACCTCTGCCTGAGCCTGGACGAGGCGACCTGCGAGCGCCTGGACCTGCACGCGCAGACCGCCAGCAACACCAGCGTGCGCGGCACGCCCTTCACGGTGAGCGTCGACGGCCATCCGCGCCACGGCGTCGGCACCGGCATCAGCGCGAAGGACCGCGCGCGCACGATCCAGATGCTCATCGATCCGGCGATGCGCGCGGACGACTTCGTGCGCCCGGGCCACATCAACCCGCTGCGCTCGCGCGACGGCGGCGTGCTCGTGCGCACGGGGCAGACCGAGGGAAGCGTCGACCTGTGCCGCCTGACGGGGCTGCGCCCGGCCGCGGCGATCATCGAGATCGTGCGCGAGGACGGCGAGATGGCGCGCGTCCCCGACCTCGAGCGCATCTGCGAGCAGCACGCGCTGAAGATGTGCAGCGTCGAGCAGGTGATCCGCTACCGCCTGGAGCGCGAGGGGCTCGTGCGCCGGCTGGAGCCGCACGCGGGCACGCCGATCGAGACCCCCGAGGGCGTCTTCCGCATGTTCGCGTGGGAGAGCGAGATCGACGCGCTGCCGCACCTGGCCTTCACGCTCGGCGGCGTCGGCGAGCTCGACGGACACGGCCGTCCCAAGACCTGGGTCGAGCCGGTGCTGGTGCGCATGCAGCGGCGCGAGATCCTGAGCGACGTCTTCGGCGTGCGCTGGAACCCCGCGGAGGCGGCGGGGCAGGAGCTCATCCGCGCTTCGTTGCGCGCGATCGCGCACGCGGGCGAGGGGGCGCTGGTCTACCTGCGCACCGAGTCCACGGGCGAGGAGCAGGCGGCGCTGGCGACGCGCCTGGCGCGCATCCGCCGCCCCGAACGCGACGACGTGAACGCCCCCGACCTCACGCGCGTCGACGGCGTCGGCGCGGGCACGCGGCCGATGGACGCGCGCCTCTTCGGCGTGGGCGGGCAGATCCTGCGGGATCTCGGACTGACGAAGCTGCGGCTGCTGACCAACCATCCCAAGCCGCTGCCGGGCCTGCACGGATTCGGGCTCGAGGTCATCGAAAGCGTGCCGATCCGCGGATGACGCCGCGCGTATCAGGAGGTGCCACCATGCTTGCCGCCGCGCTGCTGCTGCTGACCGCCTGCCAGACGCCTCCCGCGCCCGCCGATGCGCCGAAGCCGCCGGCGAAGGAGGCGGCGCCCGCGACGCCCGCCGCGACGCCCGCCGCGACGCCCGCCGCGCCGCGCGCGCCCTTCGCCACCGACGACGCGCTGCTCGACGGCGTCGAGGCCGTCGCGAGCACCCTCGCCGACTTCCGCGCGGACGTCGCGCTCATCACCACCGACGACGTCACCGGCGACACCGAGCGGCGCGAGGGGCAGGTGCTCTTCGTGCAGGAGCCGGGCAAGCCGACGACGCGGCGCTTCGCGGTGCTCTTCACCACCTTCATCGACGGCACCGGCCGCGCGGACGAGAAGCCCGTGCGCTACCTCTACGCCGACGGCTGGCTCACCGAGGCGGACTTCGCGCGCAGGCACCTCGTGCGCCGCCAGCTCGCGTATCCCGGCGAGCCCTTCGATCCGCTCAAGCCCGGCGAGGGTCCGGTGCCGCTGCCGATCGGCCAGCGCCGCGAGGACGTGGTGCGCCGCTTCGAGACGGCGCTTGCCACGCAGCCCGCGCCCGCGGCGATCGCGAAGCTCGGCCGCGTGCAGGGGCTGCGCCTGAAGCCGCGGCCGGGCATGGCCGACCGCGACCTGCTGGAAGCGGTCGTCTGGTACGACCTCGACTCGCTCGCGCCCGTGGGCGTGGAGGCGAAGAAGAAGAATGGCACGACCGTCGTGCAGCTCCGCAAGGCGGTCGTCAACGGCGGGCTGAACGAGGCGCAGCGCGCGCTCTTCGCGCTGGCCGCGGGCGAGACCGCCGGCTGGGAGACGGACGAGCGTCCGCTGCCGCCGCGCGCGCCCGCGGGAGCGACGCCGTGACGGCGCGCCGCCGCGGAGCGCTCGTGCGCCTGGCGTGCGCGGCGCTGCTGCTGGCGTGCGGCGCGCGCGCGGGAGCGCAGGCGGTGCCCGCGAAGATCGAGCTCGCGCCCGCGGTGCGCCACGCGCTGCAGAGCGCGGCCCTCACCGACGCCGAGCGCGCCGCGCTGCGCCTGCGCCACGGCATCGCCGACGACGGGGACCTCACGACGCCGCAGCAGCGCGCGCTCGCCGCGCAGGACGCGTGGCTGCCGGAGGCGCCCGCGCTGCAGGATCCGGCCGCGCCCGCCGCGATGCGCGCGCTCGCGCTCGTGCGCAGCGGACGGGGTGCGGAGGCACTCGCCGCGCTGGGCGACGCCGCCGGCGACGACGCGCGCGCCGCGCTCGTGCGCGCGATGGCGCTGGAGTCCACGGGCAAGCTGAAGGATGCGGCCGCCGCCGCGCGCCGCGCGCGTGAGCTGGGCGAGGCCGCCGGCGCCGCGCGCGAGGCGCAGATGGACGCGATCGAGGCGACCGCGCTGCTGGCGCGCGTCGAGGGCGCCCCCGCGCGCGACTGGCAGGCGATGCTCGACCGGCTGGGCGCGCTGCGCGACGCGGACCTGCTCGACCCGCGCCCGCGGCTGCTCGAGGGACGGCTGCTCTTCGACAAGGGACGCCTGGAGGAGACGGTGCGCGCGCTGCAGGAGGCGCTCGGCCGCGACCTCCGCTGCGCCGAGGCGATCGCGCTGCTCGGTCGCGTCGCGCTGATGACCTTCGACTTCGACGGCGCGCGCCTGGCCGCGCGCCACCTGCGCGCGATCGCGCCCGACCACCCGCTGGCCGCGCTCGTCGAGGGCGAGGCCGCGCTGCAGGCGCGCCAGCCCGACGAGGCCGTGGCCGCGCTGGACGCGCTTCTCGCGCGCATGCCGCAGCAGCGCGAGGCGCTCGCCCTGCGCGCCGCCGCGGACGCGCTGCGCTTCGACGACGCGGGCGTCGCGCGCCGGCTCGCGCAGCTCGACCAGCTCATGCCCGGCTCGCCGATGGGGCCCTTCGAGGTCGGCCGATTCCAGGCGCTCGCGCGCCAGTACGAGCCGGCGGCCGCGCAGCTCGAGGAGGCCGCGCGCCGCGCGCCGGGCTGGAGCGATCCGCCCGCGGAGCTGGGCCTGCTGGAGATGCAGTCGGGGCGCGACGACCGCGCGCTGACGGCGCTGCGCCGCGCGGTCGAGCTCGATCCCTTCAACGCGCGGGCGCGCTTCAGCCTCACGCTCGTGGAGATGCTCTCGCAGTGGAAGCGCTTCGAGGGCGAGCGCTTCGTGGTGCGCTGCCCGCCCGGCGCGGACGAGGCGCTCGCGCGCGAGATGCCCGCGCAGCTCGACGCGATGGCGCGCGAGATCTGCGCCTGGTTCGATCACTCGCCCGCGGAGCGCACGGTGATCGAGCTGCATCCGGACCACAAGAGCTTCGGCGTGCGCATCACGGGCATGCCGTGGATCCACACGATCGCGGCGAGCACCGGCCCGCTCATCGCGCTCGAGGCGCCGCGCGAGGGGGCGCCGAGCAAGCACCTGGGGCAGTTCGACTGGCTGGAGGTCCTGCGCCACGAGTACGTGCACACCGTCACGCTCGACCAGACGCGCAACCGCATCCCGCACTGGTTCACCGAGGCGCTCGCGACGCGCCTGGAGACCAAGCCGCGCAGCTACGAGACGGCGCAGATGCTGGCGCACGCGCTCGACCAGGGGCAGCTCTTCGACCTCGAGGCGATCAACTGGGCCTTCGTGCGCCCGAAGAAGGCGACCGACCGCGCGCAGGCGTACGCGCAGGGCGCGTGGATGGTCGAGTACATCGAGTCCCGCTGGAGCCGCGCGAAGATCCTGGAGCTGCTCGCCGCCTACCGCGACGGCGTCCCGGAGCGCGACGCCTTCCAGCGCATCCTGGGCGTGACGCGCGAGAAGTTCATGGAGGGCTTCGAGGAGTTCGCGCTCGCGCAGGTGCGCACCTGGGGGCTCGCGCCGGAGCCGACGATCTCGCAGCTCGCGCAGGAGGCGCGCGAGAGCGGCGCCGCCGCGGAGGGCGCGGTGCAGATCGACGACACCGCGCTCGCTTCGCTGCTGACCGCGCACCCGACGCACCCGGACCTGCTGGAACTGTGGCTGCGCCGCGCGCTCAAGGACGGCGCCGAGCCCGACGCGGCGGCGATCGCGAAGCTGGAGGCGTACGCGCTCGCGCGGCCGGTCGATCCCTGGCCGCACCGCATCCTGGCGAAGCACTTCCTCGCCGCGGGCGATGGTCCGGGCGCCGCGCCGCACCTGGCTTTCCTGGAGGCGCGCGCCGATAACGACCCGAGCTACGCCCTGGAGCTGGCGCGCATCGAGCGCGCGAGGAAGAATCTGCCGCAGGCGATCACACACGCGGCGCGTGCCGTGCGCATCGCTCCTTACGATCCGGGCACGCGCGAATTCGCGGCGACGCTCGCCGTCGAGGCGGGCGACCTCCCCGCGGCGCGCGTGCAGGTCGAGGCGCTGGCGCTGCTCGAGCCGACCGTGGCCCGGCACCGCCAGCGGCTGGACCGCATCGACGAGCTGCTGCGCGCGCGGCAGGGGAGCGTCCCCGGCGTGCGCGGCCCTGGAGGCTGAGACCCGCATGCACGCGCGCGCACGACAGGCCCTGATCACCGGCGCCTGCGCGCTGCTCTGCGCCGCGGGCGCGCTGGGCCAGATCCCCTTCGAGGAGACGAACACGCTGCCCTGCTCGCCGCTGCACCTGCCCACGCGGGTGCGGATGATCGATGTCGACGGCGACGGCGTGCGCGACGCGCTCTTCCCTGGCCGCGACCGCAACGGGCTGGTGGACTGGTCGCGCGCGCTCGGCGGCGGGCTCTTCGCCGAGGTGCAGTCGCTGCAGCTCGACGGGCAGACAGACGACGCGCTCGGCGCGGACCTCGACGGCGACGGCCGCGAGGACCTCCTGCTGCTCATGCGCGGCTACGTGGGGCGCATCGCGCTGCTGCGGCGCCAGGCCGACGGCACGCTGGGCGTGCCCGAATTCACTTCCTTCGACCGCGACCCGCGCTCGGCCTGCGCCGGCGACTTCGACGGCGACGGCGACCTCGACCTCGCGGTCACCTTCTACGGCAGCGAGGAGGCCTCGATCCTGCGCAACGACGGCGCGGGGCACTTCACGCTCGCGCAGCGAACGCGGCTGGATCCCTGGTCGGGCGGAACGGTCGGGCCGCAGGAGATCGCGGCGGCGGACTTCGACGGCGACGGCCGGCTGGACCTGGCCGTCTCCTCGCTGGGCACGCGGCGCGTGAACGTGCTGCGCGGGCTGGGCGCGTGCCAGTTCGGCGCGCCGGTCGCGTACGCGGCGCCGGTGCTCGGCACGAACGATGTCCCCGGCGTCACGTGCACCGCCGTCGGCGACATCGACCGCGACGGGCATCCCGACATCCTCGCGGCGCTCATCTCCACGGGCGGGAACCAGCCGCTGCTCATCTTCCGCAACGACGGGCAGGGAGGCTTCGCGCAGCGCATCCTGGTGCCGGGCTTCGGCGTCGGCTACCACTGGGGGATCACGCTGGGCGACCTCGACGGCGACGGCGACCTCGATGTGGTGACGACCTCCGCGCTGCCCGGCGGCGTGTGGATCTGGGAGAACATCGGCGCGCCGGGGGCGGCGCCCGCGCTGCGCCCGCCGGTGAACATCGGGCAGGCGGGCTTCTACCGCGATGCGGCGATCGCGAACCTCGACGGCGACTGCGACGCGGACATCGTGGCGGTGGACATCGCGGGGAGCTTCTTCACGCAGTTCACGAACCTCGGCGCGTGCGGCGGCGGCTTCGCGCTGCGCGCGCCGCGCGGGACGGTCGCGGCCGCGGCCGCGCCCGCGGGCACGCGTCCCTTCATCGGCGCGGATGGCTGCGCGGCGGCGCTTGCGCTCGCGGGCTATGGACCCGCGCCGAACGCGCCGCCATCGACCACCCTGATGGGCGCGGGAAGCTGCGGCCCCGGCGGTCCCGGCGGCCGCTGCGACGAGCCGCATCCGACTCCCGGCTGCTTCACGACGCCCTGCTGCGAGGCGGTCTGCGCGATCGCGCCCGACTGCTGCGACATTGCATGGGACGAGACGTGCGTCGACATCGCGCGCACCGAGTGCGTCGGCATGGCGTGCCCCTCCGAGGGCTCGTGCACCGTGGTCCACCCGGAACCCGGCTGCGAGGATCCCGAGTGCTGCAGCCGCGTCTCGCGCCTGGACGGCTACTGCGACGGCGCGACCTGGGACTGGGTCTGCGTCGAGCGCGCCGTCGCGCTCTGCGGCGCGCGCGCGTGCTTCGTCGTCCCGCCGCCCGATGTGCTGGAAGAGGGCGAGCTCTGCTACAAGCACCTCAACGACGGCGCGGCCTCCGGCGGCGCCACGCTCGAGCTCCCCTGCGGACAGACGATCTACGCCGAGTGCACCACCGGCGCGCCGCGCGACACCGACTGGTACGCGCTCGGCAGCGGCGGAGCGCGGCGCATCGCCTTCACCGTCTCGGCGGAGTTCCCCTGCGAGATCCACCTCGTGCGCGGTCCCTTCGACGGCCCGCTCGAGACGGTGCAGACCGTCTTCGGCGGCATGTGCGAGCCGGTGACGCTCGACGCGTGCATCGAGGGCGGGCCGTGGTACGCGGTGGTGACGCTGGGCATGCCGTCGGGGGCGATCCGCAGCGGCCAGCCGTGCACGCTCATCGATCCGGACAACCCGCCCGATCCCGACGATCCGCCGATCGTGCCCGGCTTCTTCGGCACGCACTACGCGGCGGCGCTCGAGTGCAGCGGCTGCCCGGTGGCGGGTGACCTCAACGGCGACGGACGCGTCAACGGTGCGGACATCGGCATCCTCCTGGGTTCGTGGGGCGCGGCGGGGGGCGTCGCGGACCTGAACGGCGATGGCGTCGTCAACGGGGCCGACCTGGGGATCCTGCTGGGCGCGTGGATGGGCTGAGCCCGCCTGCGACCCGCCTGCGGCGCCGCCAGGGGTCATTTTGCAGGCGAAAGTTCCGCCGGGCCGGGGCCGTGCTAGGTTGTGGGGATGCGCCTCGCACCGCCGCTCGCCGTTGTCCTCGCCGCCGCTGCCGCCGCCTCCGTCGCCAGCACCGCCCTCGCCGCCGCGCAGCAATGGCAGTGCACCTTCGCGCCCTCGAGCGTCTTCACGCAGTCGACGCTCGTGACGCTGCCGATGGCGGGCACCTGGATCGGCAACTACGACGCAACGACGAATCCCGCGGGCACGCGCACGATCCCCGGCTTCTCCGGCGGCAGCGGCAACAACGCGATCCCGTACACCTCGACGGTGCGCTCGACCGTCTCCATCAGCAACACGCATCCGGCGGGCGGCTTCGGCTGCGCCTTCGATCCCGCGACGGGCGCGATGAGCATCGACAAGCTCTACCTCGACCTGCTCCCCACGACCGACGGCACGATCGCGACGAACCTGCTCGTGACCTACTCGACCTTCCACACCGTGGCGCCGTCGGCGATCTATCCCGGCGTGACGAACGTGAGCATCCCGCTGGACAACGGCACGCTGACGACCGCGACCGCCGCGCAGAGCGGCCCCGCGGCGACCGTCGCGACGCCCAACGGCGACGGCACCTGGAGCTTCGCGGTCGCGCTGCCCGCGGATGTGCTCCTCGAGGGCACCGCCTTCGGCCAGCCCTTCGGCGGGACGCCGACGCCGGCGGCCTTCGCGCTCGCGGGGACGATCTCCTTCGTCGACGGCGCGCTGCTGGTGACCGCGACGATCGACGCCAACGACACGCAGCCGGTGACCGCGCCGCCGCCGCTGGTCGCGCAGCCCTTCGACCTGCCGACGGTGCTTCCGCCGGGCGGCACCGCGCACCTGCTGGTGAGCGGCACCTTCAGCGACGGCACCTCGACGACGACGGCGACCGCGAACCTTTCCGCGCCGGGCACGCTCGTGCCGGTCTACGGCGACCTCAACGGCGATGGGCTCGTGAACGGCGCGGACCTGGGCATCCTGCTGGGCGCGTGGGGCACCGCGGGGGGCGTGGCCGACCTCAACGGCGACGGCATCGTCAACGGCGCGGACCTGGGGATCCTGCTGGGCGCGTGGACCGGCTAAGCGCGCAGGAAGGGCAGCGACGCGAGATCGACGTTGCCGCCGCACAGCACGACCACCGTGGGACCGCGCGCCGCATCCTCCGCGGCGCGCGCGCGCATCCGCGGATCCAGCAGCGCCGCGACGCCCACCGCCGCGCTCGGCTCGGCGACCAGCTTCGCCTCCTCGAAGAGCGTGCGCAGCCCCTCGACGATCGCCTCCTCGGAGACGGTGACGATCTCGTCGACCAGCTCGCGCACGACCGGGAAGGTGAGCTCGCCCAGCGGCGCGCGCAGGCCGTCGGCGATCGTCACGGGCGGACGCTGCGCGGCGCGCACGCCGGTGCGCTTGCCCTCGGCGGCGTCGTCGGCGAGCGCGGGCTCGGCGCCCACGATGCGGATGCCCGGACGCAGCGCCTTCGCAGCGATGGCGATTCCGGAGATCAGCCCGCCGCCGCCCACCGGCACGACGATCGTGCCCGCCTGCGGCAGCGATTCCAGGATCTCCAGCGCGATCGTCCCCTGTCCGGCGATCGTCCACGCGTGGTCGTAGGGGGGCACGAGCGTGCCGCGCGTCTGCGCGAGCACCTGCGCGCAGCGCTCCTCGCGCTCGGCGGCGGTCTCGCCGCATTCGTAGAGGGTGGCGCCCGCGGCGAGCACGGCGGCGCGCTTCACCGCCGAGGCGCGCGCCGGCATCACGACATGCGCGGGGATGCCGCGCTCGCGCGCCGCCTCCGCGAGCGCCAGCGCGTGGTTGCCCGAGCTGTGCGTCACGACGCCGCGCGCGGCGTCCGCCGCGGGCACGCGCCAGACGGCGTTGCAGGCGCCGCGGAACTTGAAGCTGCCGGTGCGCTGCATCGTCTCGCACTTGCAGTGCACGGCGCGGCCCGCGCGCGCGCCCAGCGCGGCGGACTCCACCAGCGGCGTGCGGCGCGCGTGCGGCGCGATGCGCGCGGCGGCCTCCTGGATCTCGAGCAGCGTCGGCGCGGGCATCTCAGGCGCCCGGCTGCGCGACGCGCTCGCGCGACCAGAGGATCCAGCTCGAGTCGGGGAGCTGCTTGCCCATGCTGCGGAACATGAAGCTGAGCTGCGCGTTGTGGTAGAGCGCGTGCGTGGGCACCTGCATGAGCGCGTCGCCGACGCGCTGGTTCCAGGTCTTGCCGTCGCGCGAGCGCGTGACGATGCGCTCGCATCCCGCGGGGGTGAGCTCCGCGAGGTACGCGTCCCAGCGCAGCCGGACCTCGCCCCACGCGTCGCGCAGGCGCGCGAGCGTCGGGAAGGCGTCGGGCGCCGGCATCGTGAGCGCGCCGTTGCGGCCCTGGACGACCTCGATCCAGATGCACTCGGCGCCGTAGAGGTGCACGAGCGTTCCGTGGACGCTGCCCAGGCCGATCTCGAAGCGGCGGTGCAGCTCGTCGTGCGTGAGGGTCTCCGCCGCGGCGAGCGTGCGGCCCGAGAGCCACCGCAGCCAGGCGTGCGCGTCGCGGATCGTCGAAAGCTGGTCCATGGCGCGGACGATAGCCGCGCCCGGCGCCTGCGTTACGCCGCGCCCTCGGGCTCGCCCCAGACCATGCTGCTGCGGTAGTACTTGCGGATGATCGAGACCTCGATCCCGCGCACGCCCGCCACGCCCAGCACGCGCGAGCGGAGCTGGTCGAAGTGGATGCCGTCGCGCACCGCGAACTCGCAGCCGATGGGATGCGGGCCGCTCATGACCGCGAAGACGCCCAGCTCGGTCATCGAGGAGAGCTCCTTCACGACCTCGCGCGCGGGGCGCTCGAGCGAGAGCGCCAGGTAGCCGCTCAGGTGGAGGCCGATGCGCGAGGGATCCGGCGCCGCGACGATGCGCACGATGCGGTCGGTCACCAGCCGGCGGAAGCGGTCCGCCGCGCTGGAGGCGCTGACGCCGGTGCGCTGCGCGATGTCGGTGAAGGACATGCGGCCGTCTCCCTGCACCTCGCGGATGATCATCCGGTCGGTGCGGTCGATGGGGCGCGGCGGGGGCTGCGTGACCGTTTCGACGGCGCGCTGGCGCGGGTCGATGAACTCGAGCACGGTGCGCGTCTCGGCCGCGGCGACCGCGGGATGCGAGAGGACCGTGCGGTCCAGCAGCGTGAGCAGCTCGCTGGAGTTGCGCGCGACGGTGTAGGTGATCAGGTCCCAGGTGCCGAAGGTGCTCGCGACGGTGCAGAACTCCTCGTGGCGCAGGAGCTCGTTGGCGACCTTGTCCACGTCGCCCTTGATGCGCAGCGCCGTCGCCGCCTGGACATGCATGCCCAGGTACTCGGGGGGCACGTAGCCCAGGATGCGGATGGTGCGCTCGTCGATGAGGCGCGCGAGGCGCCGGCTGACGTTCGCCTCCGAGATCCCGGTGTGCTGCGCGAGGTCGCGCCCGCTGGCACGGCCGTCCTGCATCAGGAGCGAGACGATCTTTCGATCGGCCTCGTCGAGCGGCGGGAGGGACGGGTCCGTATATCGCGGCGGGCTGCGGAGCATTCGATAGAAGTCTGGCGAAAACAGGGCGAAGCCCCCCGGAATTTGAGGCGTGCGTGCACCGACGATCGGTGCTCCCCCGAACGCAAGACGCGCTGCCGGGAGACAGAATCCGCCCGCAAATGGCCAGAGGGCCGTTCGCGGCGCGGATTCTTGCGAATCTACATACTTCTGCCACGGCGCCGCGGTTGCGGCGTCGTCGCGATTCTGCCCCAATCAAGTCAACGAAGTTTGCTCCGCAGAAACGCGGCGGTCTCTATCCCGCGTCACGGACTACACTTCCGGCGTTCGCTCGGGGCGCAGCGGCTTTTTCGCGCCGACTGCTGAGAAGCACCCGTAGAACCTGACCCGGTTCGGACCGGCGGAGGGAAGCGAACGGCCGCGGGCAACCGATGCCCCGGTTCCGTTCCCATCCGCACAGGCCGTTCCGGCGCCCACGACGCCCGCCGTCGCGCACGCACGCGCAGAGGAACGCCATGCACCAGGCCAGCCGTCCCGAGTCCTACACGCTCCCGCTCCACGGCGCGCACAACCCGTCCAGCGAGTCGCAGGGCACGACCCCCGGGAGCTTCGCGCTCGCGGCGCAGGTCGGCGGTCCGCGCGCCTTCAGCTCCCCCGACACGCCGGGCATGCCCGAGCCGAGCGCGAAGACCGCGTGGGACTTCCTCCCCGAGGGCTGGCGCATCGAGGCCGCGGAGTCGCACGCGCAGGGGTGCGCGGGCCACGGCCGTCCCGGCGCCGCCTTCATCCGCGCCGTCGCGCCCGCCGGCTTCGCGCCCGTGACGCAGCTCGAATGGGCGCGCCTGGGCCGCGTCACGCCGCAGATGCGCCGCGTCGCCGAGCGCGAGACGCACCTCACTCCCGAGCAGGTCCGCGACGAGGTCGCCGCCGGCCGCATGGTGATCCCCGCGAACACCGTGCACCTGGGCTACAACCTGGACCCGATGGCGATCGGCCGCGCCTCGCGCACCAAGGTGAACGCGAACATGGGCGCCTCGCCCGTGAGCAGCGGCACGCAGGAGGAGGTCGAGAAGCTGCGCTGGGCCGAGCGCTGGGGCGCCGATACGGTGATGGACCTCTCCACCGGCGGCGACCTGGACGAGTGCCGCGACGCGATCCTGCGCGCGAGCACCGTGCCCATCGGCACCGTGCCGATCTACTCGATGATCATCGGCCGCAAGCTCGAGGAGCTGGACGAGGCCGCGATCCTGCAGACGCTCGAGCATCAGGCGCGCCAGGGCGTCGACTACTTCACGATCCACGCGGGCGTGCTGCGCGAGCACCTGCCCTTCATCCGCCGGCGCCTCATCGGCATCGTCAGCCGCGGCGGCAGCCTGCTGGCGAAGTGGATGCTGGTGCACAACCGCCAGAACCCGATGTACGACGCGTGGGAGCGCATCTGCGAGGTGATGCGCCGCTACGACGTGACCTTCTCCATCGGCGACGGCCTGCGCCCCGGCGGGCTGGCCGACGCGACCGACCGCGCGCAGCTCGCGGAGCTGGAGACCATCGGCGAGCTCACCGAGCGCGCCTGGCGCATGGGCGTGCAGGTGATGGTCGAGGGCCCCGGACACGTCCCCTTCGACCAGATCGAGTTCAACATGAAGCTGCAGCGGCGCCTCTGCCACGGCGCGCCCTTCTACGTGCTCGGCCCGCTCGTCACCGACATCTTCCCCGGCTACGACCACATCACCAGCTGCATCGGCGCGACCGCCGCGGGCTACCACGGCGCGAGCATGCTCTGCTACGTCACGCCGAAGGAGCACCTGGGCCTGCCCAAGAAGGACGACGTGAAGCAGGGGTGCATCGCGTACCGCATCGCCGCGCACGCGGCGGACGTCGCGCTGGGCATCCCCGGCACGCGCGACCGCGACGACGAGCTCACCAAGGCGCGCGCCGCGCTCAACTGGGAGAAGCACTTCGAGCTCTCCTTCGACCCCGACACCGCGCGCGCGTACCACGACGAGGACCTCGACGTGGACACCGACTTCTGCGCGATGTGCGGCCACGACTGGTGCAGCGTGCGCATCAGCAAGGAGATCCAGGAGTTCGCCAGCGGCAAGGAGGAGGAGTACCAGCGCGGCCGGCCCGTCCGCAGCGCGGCGCTCACCCCCGAGCAGCAGGAGATCCTGGAGCGCCGCGGCGTCCTGAGCCCGCAGGAGATCCACCGCCTGGCCAGCAAGACGCGGGCGGCGGTGGGGGCCAAGGAGGGCGAGCGCGCGAACTGCCACAGCGACTATTCGGACCCGGAGGCGGCGAAGGCGCTGCAGGGTGCGCGGCTCGTGACGCTGAACACCGCCCCCGCGCACAATCTTCCGTCGCACGATCCGGTCATCTGAGTCACGGGCATCCCCCCGCCGCGCCGATCCGTAGAGAAGTCAGGAGCGACGCACGGTGTCGACGCCCGGTCCAGGCCACGGCAGCGCAAGGGAGCCCCGGTTTCTCGAGGCGCCCCCGATGCTCTTCGAGCAGATGTACCTGTGGACGATCCTGCTCGCGTCGATGGACGTGATGCTCACCTGGCTGCTGCTCTCGCGCGCCGGCGAGGAGGTCAACCCCATCGCGCGCGCCGTCATCGCCCACTGGGGGATGGCGGGGGCGAGCGCCTTCAAGTTCGCGCTGGTGCTCTTCGCGATCGTGGCATGCGAGGTCGTCGGCCGCCGCCGCCGCGCGACGGGCTGGCGCCTGGCGCTGCTCTGCGTGCTGCTCAACGCGCTGCCCGTGGCGTGGTCGACCGGCCTGATCATCGCCCACTCCGAGCACGTCTTCGGCGGCGGCCCCGCAAGCTGACCCGCGGAAAATATGCCGGGCATGCCCGGCGTATTTTCCGCGATGCAAACGCGACCGCCCGCTCCGGGGGAGAGCGGGCGGCCGCGCGCGGGGTGTTCCCGTCCCCGCGTTTCACGCCGTGCGGGGCTTCGCCCGCGACGGCGGGTGGGGTCAATTGAAGGAGCCCAGCAGCAGCGCGATGTCCGCGCCGTTGATCAGGCCGCTGCCGTCGAGGTCGTACTGCGGGTTCGACCCGCCCCACGAACCCAGCAGCTCGCCCAGGTCGGCGCCGTTGACATGCCCGTCGCGGTTGAAGTCCGCGGGCAGGAAGTTCACGGGCGCGCGCACGAAGAAGCCGCTCGAGGAGGTCGCGTCGACGAAGAAGTCGAGCTCGAAGCCGGTCGCGGTGATCAGCTCGACCTGCCAGTTGTTGCCCTCGTCGTCCGCCTCGAGCTCGATGCCGTGGAAGCTGGCGTCGGGGTTCGCGGCGAGCGCCTGCGCGACCGCCTCCGAGGCGCCGACGGTGACCAGCGGGAGCAGGTCGATCTCGTCCTGCGCGCGGTGGAGCTGCGAATCGGTGGGCGTCCAGCGCACGATGCTCTCGATCGCGAGCGTGCCGCTGTTCACGGTGACGGTGACCATCTCGCCGGTCGCGCCGTCCCACTGGACGATCTCGACCATCGTGCCGGTGTCCTCGACCTCGGCCTCGGCCTCCAGGATCGGGAGCGGGCTCGCGGCGACGCCCGCGTCGATCGCGGCGGTCATGCTGCCGGCGGGGATCGTGGTCTCCGCGCCGTCGTCGGCGCCGTGCTGCGGGATCTGGCCGCCGGTCACGGAGTCGATGTAGACCTTCACCGCGCTGTCGTTGAACTCGACCGAGTAGGCGAGCATGTTGAACTCGAGGTCGAAGCTCGCCTTGTTGGCGACGGCTCCCGCGGGGGCGAAGCCGGCGGCCAGGTCGATCGCCTGCGGGAAGTCGATGGTCGCGTCGGGGAGCATCGCGAGGATCTGCGTGAGCGGGGCGATGTCGGCGGGATTGACGGGGCCGACCTCGCTGCGCTCGATGGCGCCCGAGGCGGAGTTCACCTCGACCTCGGCGGCGCTGGTGATCGCGGCGTTGACGAGCGCGGAGTCGTAGACCAGCTTGCCGTGGCGCACGCGGTGCGTGACCTCGTAGAGGGTCCGGCCGGGAGCGGCGGCGCGCGCGGCGGCGATGCCCTGGGCAAAGCCGATGTCGGCGGAGGCGGAGGCCGCGGCGAGCAGCGTCGCGGAGGCGGCGAGAATCGTGCTGGAGAGGAGTCGCATCTGAGGGTCCTTGCTTTCGGGGCCGGCTTCGCGGCCCGAGGTGCGGATGGCCATCCACATGGACGGCGCCGCAGAGCAGAGGGACCCGGGATGGATGCAGATACGAGGCTTCGCGGAATTTCTTCGGATCGCCGCGATCAGCCCCAGTTGCCCAGGAGCAGTCCGATGTCCGCGCCGTCGACGCGGCCGTCGCGGTTGAGATCGCCCGCGCAGCCGGCGCCGCACGCTGCCCCGAAGTCGCCCAGCAGCGCGCCGATGTCCGCGCCGCCGACGGTGCCGTCGCCGTCGATGTCGCCCAGGCGCGGCGCGGGCGGCGCGAGCAGCGTCGTCGCGCCCGCATGCAGGCGCCCCGCGCCGATCAGGCCGTGGAAGCCGGGGTTGAGCGCGTCGATGTCGACGCTGCCGTCCTCGAGCGCGGCGAGGATCTCGCGCGCGATGTGCGCGCGGTCGACCTGCGCGTCGGGCCAGGTCGGATGCTGCGCGCGCACCAGCGCGGCGGCGCCGCTGACGAGCGCGGTCGAGAAGCTGGTTCCCTTCCACGCGGCCCAGCCGCCGCCGGGGACCGGACCGACGAGCGCGCGCGCGGGATCGACGCCGGGGCCAGCCATCGCGGTGGTGCCCGGCGCGGAGAGCTTCGCCTTCGGATTCCAGTTGGAGAAGCCCGCGAGATGGTCGGAATCGTCGGTGGCGCAGACGCCCACGGCGCCGGTCATCGATGCGGGGAACTCCTCGGGATTCTCGCGCGCGAAGTTGCCCATCGCGCCCACGACGACCGCGCCGGCGTCGTCCGCCTCGCGCACCATGTCGGAGAGCAGCACCGAGCTGTAGGTGCTGCCGAGGCTCATGTTGATCACGTCCGCGCCCGCGTCGATCGCGTGCGCCATCCCCTTGGCGATGCCGAAGAGGTCGCCGACGCCGTCGCTGTTGAGGACGGCGATGGGCAGGATCGTCGCCTGCGGCGCGACCGCGTGGATGAGGCCCGCGACGAAGGTGCCGTGGCCGACCTGCTCGTCGACGAGGCCGTCGCCGTCGTCGTCCGCGCCGTCGCCCGCGTCGCCCGCGCCCGTCGCGCCGGTGGCCACGAACGAGACGCCGTCGCCGCGCACGGTGCCGCCGAAGGCCGGGTGCGATCCGTCGACGCCGGTGTCGAGCACGGCGATCAGCACGCGCTGGCCGAGCGAGCGCTGGTGCGCCTGCGGCAGCCCGATGAGCGGGAAGGCGTACTGGTCCGCGAAGAGGTCGGGGCCGATGCCGAACTGGCTCAGCCAGAAGCTGTCGGTCTTGCCTTCGGCGCTCTGGCCCTCGTAGTTGAGCTCCGCCCAGAGCGCGTTGCCGGCCTGCGTCTGCTGCGCGCAGAAGGTCTCGGCCGCGCCGGCGTCCTGCCCCGCCGCCAGCGTGTAGCGCAGCATGTAGATCGGGCGGTTGGGGATCTGGTCGACGACCGCGACGTTGCTGAACTGCTGCTGCGCCGCCGCGACGAAGGCCGCCAGGCGCGCGGCGTCGGTCACGCGGAACATGAGCCGCTCGGGCACGAGCGGATCGGTGCCCGCGGGCACGCCCGCGAAGGCGGCGCCCGCGAGCGCGAGGGTCGTGAGGGCGGGGAGGATGCGGCGGTGGTGCGACGGCATGGCGTTGTCGACCTCGGGGAAAGTAGTGCGTCAGCGCGCCAGTGCGACAAAGGGCGCCCAACATTGCGACGGAACCCCGCGTCCATGCGCGTCCCGCTGGATCCGGTGAAGCTGCCGGGCGAGATCGCCCGCGTTTTCGGACGCGGCGACGGCGCGGTGGAGCTGGATCATCAGGTCGGCGCTGGTCGCGTCGTGCGCGGGCCAGAGCGTGGTGACGGCGTCGGCGACGCCCGCCTCGACGAGCGCGCGCAGGATGCCCGCGGGCTCCTCGCCGCGGCCGAGCGCGACGCGCCCGGTCTCGCAGCCCGAGAGCAGCACGCGCGCGCCGCGCAGCGGAAGGCGCGCGAGCTCGGGGACGTTCATCCAGCGGTCGGCCAGGCGCAGCCCGCAGGCGCGCGGATGCGCCGCGTCGAAGCGGCCGTGCGTGGCGATGTGCACGACCGCCGCCGCCGCGCACTGGTCGGCGAGCGCCTGCGCGGTCGCCTGCGCATCCAGGAGCGCCGCCGTCGGCAGCCCCGCGGCGCGGCAGGCGTCGGCGACGGCGAGCGCCTCGCGCGCGATCTCGGGCGCGAAGGCGTCGGCGACGGCGGCGACGAGGGCGCCGTGGCGGGCGGGTGCGCCGGGGCGCGCATCGGCACGCGCCTCCGCGCCCGCGCGCGCGTGCGTGCGCCGCGCGACGAAGGCGCTGGCGCTCGGCGCGTAGGCGACGACGCGGTCGCACGCCGCGCCCTCCGCGCCCAGCGCGTGCAGCGGCGCGCCGTGGAGCGCGCCGTGCATGACGGCGATCCAGCGCTCCGCGCGCGCGGCGGCCTCGGGCAGCGGCGCGACGAGCATCGCGTGCAGCGCGGCGAGCGCGCGGTCCACCTCGCGGCGCATGCGCTCGGCGCGCTCGGCGTGGCCCGCAAGCATCGGACGGCGCAGCAGGAATCCCAGGTGCTCGACGGCGGCGGCCGCGGCCGACGCGTCGCAGAGGTCCGCGGCGGCCAGCGGCGCGTCGCGCGTGACGACGAAGGCCACGATGCGTCCGTGCGCCTGGTGGTACTGAAGCATCACCTCGCCGGGATCCAGGAGCGCGCGGACCTCCGCGGCGTCGCAGGCGCGCGCGGCGGCGGGGGCGGAGCGCGCGTGCTCGCGGTCGAGCTCGCGTTCGACGGCGCGCAGCTCCTGGCGCCAGGCGTCCAGGGAGAGGCGGCGCTCGCCCGGACGCGGCGGCGTCGTGAGCTGCGCGTAGAGGCGGTTGAGCTGCGATTCCAGCGCTTCGCGGCGGGCGGAATCCTCGGGCGCGAGCGCGGCGACGCCCCCGCGCAGCAGGTCCAGGAGCGCGCGGCTGCGCATGCGTTCGGCGGCGGCGAAGGCGCCCGGCAGGTCGCCCGCGCGCAGGCGCGCGCGCACGAGCGTCTCGCCCGCCTGCGCACGGCTGCCCAGCACCGCGCCGCGCAGCTGCAGCGCCTGCAGCGAGCCGCGCAGCGCTTCGGTGAGGCGCAGCGCCTCGTCGGCGTCGGCGGTGGCGCGCGCGTCGTCGCCCGCGTCGAAGATGAGGCGCGCGCGCAGCTCAAGCGCTTCCGCGAGCAGCGGCGCGATGGCAAGCGCGCGCGCGTCGGCGACGGCGGCTTCCACGGCCAGGAGCGCGCCACCGCGGTCGCCCGCGGCGTCGCTCAGGCGCGCGGCGGCCAGGCGCGCCTGGCACGCGAGGACGGGATCCGTCACGGCGGCGGCGCGCTCCACGCGCGCGCGGGCGGGCTCGAGCTGTCCGAGCGCGCCCAGCGCGGCGGCGGCGGTGAGCCCCTCCGCAGCGGCGAGCTCGGCGTTGCCCAGTCGCTCCCAGCGCTGCGCGGCGCGGTCGGCGGCCTGCGCGGCCTCCTCCGCGCGTCCCAGCGCCAGCAGCGCGCGCGCGGCGATCCCCTCGGCGCGCGCGCACTCCCATGCGTGCTGCGCCGCGTCGAGCGCGGGCAGCGCGCGGCGAGCGGCGTCGAGCGCCTCGTCGGCGGCGCCGAGCGCGGCGAGCAGTTGCGCCTCCTCCATCTCCAGGCGCGCGGCGTGCCCTGCGGCGGCGGCGCCGCGCATGCCCGCGCGGGCGGCGTCGAAGGCGTCGAGCGCCTCCTGCGCGCGGCCCGCGCGCGCGTGGAGGTCGGCGAGGTTTCCCAGCACGAGCGCGGCGGCGAAGCTGGTGGGGGCGGCGGCGGTGGCGGCGCCCGCGCCCGTGGCGCCGGGGCCCCCCGCGTCCGCGCGCGTGAGCTGCTCGTGCGCGCTTCGGAAGGCGGACTCCGCCTCGTCCAGGCGGCCGAGCACCAGCAGCGTCTCGCCGCGCAGCGACTCGACCTGGCCGAAGACGCCGGGGTCGCCGCGCAGCGCGGGGCCGGCGGCCTCGAGCGCGGCGAGCGCCTCGGCGGTGCGGCCCGTCAGCCGCAGGATGTTCGCGAGGCTCGTGCCCGCGCGCGCGGCCAGCAGCGGCTGCCCTGCGACGGCGAGCGCGGCGACGGCGCGCTCGCCGCGGCGCGTCGCCTCGTCCATGCGGCCGAGCTTCGCGAGCGGGTGCATCGCGGCGGCCTCGGCGCGCGCGGCGTCGACGGCGCTGCCCGCGGCGGCGGCCTCATCGGCGCTGCGCTGCGCGAGCGCGACGGCGTCCTCCAGGCGACCGGAGTAGGCCATCGCGTGGCTCAGGATGCGCGCGCGCGCGCGGCGGCGAGCGGCTCGCGCGCGCTGTCGGCGGCCTCGGCAAGCGCATGCGCGGCGTCGAGGATGTGCGCGAGCTCGCGCACCAGCCGGCGCTCCGCGGAGGCGATGAGCGCGTCGGCGAGCGCGGCGCGGGCGGGATCGGGCGCGGCGGCGTGCGCGGCGGCGTGCGCGGCGGCCGGCGCGCGTCCCTCCGCGCGCGCGGCCGCCTGCCGCGCGAGCCACGCGCCGCGCTCCGCGGCCGGGGCGGCCACGAGCGCGTCGAGCAGCGCGTCGGCGTCGTTGGGTGCGATGGCGCCCGCGTCGCTCACGGCACCTCGAGTCCCTCGAAGACGATCGCGGCGTCGCCGATGCCCAGCACCAGGTCGAAGCTGCCGCGCGCGCAGTCGAAGGCGAAGGTGCCGTCGCGCTCGACGGTCGCGACGATGCGCGCGCCCGCGGCGTCGCGCAGCGCGACGGAGGCGCCGGCGGCGCTCTCGGCGGGGAGCGAGACCATGCCGCGCACGCGGACCTGGTCGATCGCGAGCAGCTCCGTCTCGATGTCCAGCTCGGCGCGGGCGCCGCTGGGGAGGCGGGCCTCGTAGATGCGCTGGCGCGCCCCGGTGCCGGCGCGGAGTCCTGGCACGAGGCCCGAGGCCTCCTCGTGCAGGAGCACGGCACGCACGAGCACCGAGGCACGGTCCAGCAGCGGCGCATACCAGGGTGCCTGCGCCGCGGTCCGGGCGGCGAGGGCGGCATGGCCGGCGGCGCGCAGCTCCTCGAGCAGTCCCGGCCGCAGGCGCATCGTGGCGTCGTCGCGGAGGGTGCGCTGCAGGAGGGCGTCCAGCGGGGGAATCGGGGGGGTGGATTCCATGGGATTCCAGGGAGCAGAGGGGTGCGGGCGGCCGTCAGATACACGCCCCGGCGGAAAAAGTTCCCGGCATCAGCCCTCGGAAAATATGCCGGGCATGCCCGGCACATTTTCCAGCAGCGCGCGGAGTTTCTCCAGGCAGCGGGCGCGGGTGGGGCCGATGGAGCCGACCGGGATGCCCACCTGCGCGGCGATCGTCGGATAGTGCGGGTCCGCCACGGCGAAGAGCGCGGTCAGCAGGTCGCGGCAGCGCCCGCCCAGCCGCTCGAGCCCCTCGCGCACCGCCTGGCGCGCCTCCAGCTCCTGCGCGCGCTCGGGCGCCGGATCCGCGACGCTCGCGAAGTCGCCCGCGAGGTCCAGCGGCCGCTCGCGCGCGCGCCCGACGCGCCAGGACTCGCGGTGCGCGCAGGTCACCAGCCACGAGCTCACGCGCTCGGCCGCGCGAAGCTGCTCCAGGTGCGTGAGCGCCGCCAGGAAGACCGCCTGCACGACGTCGTCGCAGTCCGCGTCGCACAGCCTGTACGAGCGCGGCACGCTCCACACCAGGCGATGGAAGCGGTCGACGAACGCGTCCCACGCGCGGGCGTCGCCCGCGAGGCACGCCTCGACCAGCTTGACGGCATCGTCGGCCATTGCGCGGAAAATACGCCGGGCATGCCCGGCATGATTTTCTGATCTCCGGGTCAGCGGGCGGCCATCGCGCGCTCGATCTCGTCCGCGGTGCGCGGGATGCCGGCGGTCAGCACGCGCGGGCCGTCGGCGGTGACCTCGACGTCATCCTCGATGCGGATGCCCATGCGCTCGGCGGCGATGTAGACGCCCGGCTCCACGGTGACGACCGCGCCCACCTCCAGGGGCGCGTCGGGCGACGCGTCGTGCGTCTCCAGCCCCAGGTGGTGGCCCATGCCGTGCATGAAGTAGTCGCCGAGCCCCGCATCCACGATGATCTTGCGCCCCGCCGCGTCGAAGTCCGCGAGCGTCGCCCCCGGCCGCAGCGCCGCGACCGACGCGGCGTGCGCGGCGAGCACGATGTCGTAGACCTCGCGCTGGCGCTTGGTGAAGGTGCCCGAGATCGGGTAGGTGCGCGTCACGTCCGCGCTGTAGCCGGCGAACTTCGCGCCGCTGTCGATCACCACCAGCTCGCCCTCGCGCAGCGTCTGGTCGTTCGCGTGGTAGTGCAGCACGGTCGCGTTGATGCCGCCGCCCACGATGGAGCGGAAGGCCAGGTCGCGCGCGCCGCCGGTGCGGTAGGCGTGCTCGATCGCCTCCTGCACCTCGAACTCGCTCGCGCCCGGGCGCACGGTGCGCGCCGCGGCCGCGAAGCCCAGCGCGGTGATGCGGCCGGCCTCGCGGATGCAGGCGACCTCCGCGGGGCTCTTGGCCGCGCGCATCTTCGGGATGAGGTCCGAGCGGTCGACGACCGTCGTGCCGGGGACGCGCTCGGCCTGCTGGCGCAGGATCTGCAGGTCCGCGCTCACCGGCGCGCTGTACGCCGAGAGCGGCATGAGGCACGCCAGGCTGCGCGAGCGGCGCGCGGCCTCGGGCAGGAGCCTCGACAGCATCGAGAGGCGCATGACCGTGTCGAAGCCGGTGCGCGTGCGCAGGGCGCTGCCGATCTCCTCGCGCAGGCCGTCCCACTTCTCGACCTCGGGATTCAGCGGGCGCAGCAGCAGGATCGCGCGGCGCGCGGGGACCGGATTGCGCGGGTCGAGCAGCAGCATCGCCCCCGGCTCGTCGGTGACGCCGGTCAGGTACTCGAAGTGCGCCTGCGGCGTCCAGGGATGGTGGAGCGAGGGATCCGCCTCGCCCGCGAGCACGAGTCCCACGGATCCGTCGAGCGCCGCCAGCAGCCGCTCGCGCCGGGCGCGGTACTCCGCCTGGGGGACGCCCACGGCCGGGCCTGCGCCGCCGGCGCCGGGCCGGGCGCCGCCTTCGGCATGGGTGTTGCTGCGTGCGGTGGTCGCGGTCGCGTTGGAGGCGCTCATGCCCCCATGCTACGCAGGCGTGCCGGAATCCCCGGCGCTCGCGATGGCGCCGACCGGCGCGGCGGGCACGGGCGCGGGCGTCCCTGCGGGCGCGCCCTCCTCGTCCTCGTCTCCGTCGTCCGAGCCCCAGAACCGGTCGCGCACCGTCGTGAGCAGCGCGTAGAAGACCGGCACGATGATCAGCGTGAGCACCGTCGCGACCGCCAGGCCCACCAGCACGGTGATGCCGATGGAGCGCCGCGCGTTCGCGCCCGCGCCGGTGGCGAGCACCAGCGGGATGACGCCCAGGATGAAGGAGAGCGAGGTCATCAGGATCGGGCGCAGGCGCAGGCGCGCCGCGTCCATCGCCGCCTGCAGCGGCGTCTTGCCGTGCTCGGTCGCCTGTTTCGCGAACTCCACGATCAGGATGGCGTTCTTCGCCGAGAGGCCGATGAGCATCACCAGGCCGATCTGCGCGTAGACGTCCAGCGGCAGGCCCGCGGCGCGCAGGCCCAGCACCGCGCCCAGCGCGGCGAAGGGGACGCAGATCACCACGAGCACCGGCAGCGTCCAGCTCTCGTACTGCGCGGCCAGGAAGAGGAAGACCGCCACGATCGCCAGGGTGAAGACGATCGGCGCGGCGTTCGCGGCCTTGAGCTCCTGGTAGACGATGCCCGTCCAGTCGCGCGTGATCCCCTTGGGCAGCACGCGCGCGCAGATCTCGTCCATCAGCGCGACCGCCTCGCCCGAGCTCACGCCCGGCATCGTGGTGCCGTTGAGGGCGATGGAGTCGGTCACGTTGTAGTGCGTGACGTTGTCGGGGCCGGTGGTGGTGCGCACGGTCGCGAAGGCGCTGAAGGGGACCATGCCGCCCTCGCGGCTCGTCGCGTAGAGCTTCTCCAGGTCCTCCGGGTTCATGCGCGAGGTCGCGTCCGCCTGCACGTACACCTGGTAGACCTGGTTGAAGCGGTTGAACTGGTTGATGAAGGCGCTGCCGAAGTTGAGCTGCAGCACCGCGAAGGCGTCCGCGACGCCCACGCCCAGCGACTGCATCTTCACGCGGTCGATCTCCAGCCAGAGCTGCGGCACGTCGCGCTGGAAGAAGGTCGTCACGCCGCCGAACTTGTCGGGATGCGCCTGCGTCTCCTTGATGACCGCCATCGCGGCGCCGTAGAGCGCGTCGATGCCGACGCCGGAGCGGTCGTTGACCTGCATCTGGAAGCCGCCGACGGTGCCCAGGCCCGGGATCGAGGGCGGGTTGAAGGCGAAGATGTTGCAGTCCGCGATCGGGTAGAGGAGCCCGTTCAGGCGCGCCACCAGCGCGGTCGTGGAGTTCTCCGGCTTCTTGCGCTCGGACCAGGGCTTGAGCACCGGGATGAGCACGCCCGCGTTGGTCTGCGTCGCGTTGGCGATGAAGTTGAGGCCGTTGATCTCGATGACCGTCTGCACCTCGGGCTGCGCGGCGATGATCGCGCGCGCCTCCTTGGCGACGCGGTCGGTGCGGTCGAGGGTGCTGCCCGCGGGGAGCTGGTACGCGACGAAGAAGTAGCCGTTGTCCTCGTCGGGGATGAAGGCGGTGGGCGTGCGGAGCACCAGGAAGAGCGTCGCCGCGATCGCCACCGCGAAGGCGGCCATCGCGACGTACCAGCGCCGCACCAGCCAGCCGACGGTGGACTCGTAGGCGAGCTCGGTGCGCGTGAATGCGCGGTTGAAGAGGCCGAAGGGGCCCTTGGTCGCGATGTGCCGCGGCCGCAGGAAGAGCGCGGAGAGCGCGGGGCTGAGCGTCAGCGAGTTGATGCCCGAGAGCACCACCGAGATCGCGATCGTCATCGCGAACTGGTTGTAGAGCTGGCCCGTGATGCCGGGCATGAGCGAGGCCGGCACGAAGACCGCCACCAGCGAGAGCGTGGTCGCGATGATCGGTCCCGCGACCTCCTTCATCGCCTTGCTCGCCGCCTTGTACGGGTCCGTCTCGCCCTCCTCGAACTTGCGCTCCACGTTCTCGATGACGACGATCGCGTCGTCCACGACCAGGCCGATCGCCAGCACCAGGCCCAGCAGCGTCAGCGTGTTGATGCTGAAGCCCAGCGCCAGCATCACCGCGAAGGTGCCGATGATGGAGACGGGGATCGCCAGCATCGGGATGAGCGTGGTCCGGAAGCTCTGCAGGAAGATGAAGATGATGAGCAGGACGAGGACCGCGGCCTCCCAGAAGGTGCCGACGACCTCCTCGATCGAGGCCTTCACGAACTCCGTCGTGTCGAAGTTGATGCGGTACTCGATGTCCCCGGGGAAGTCCTTGGAGAGGCTCGTCATCGCCTGGCGCACGCCCTCGGCGACGTTGAAGGCGTTGGAGCCGGGGAGCTGGAAGACGCCCAGCAGCGCGGCGCCCTTGCCGTCCTGGCGGCCGTTGGTCGAGTAGGTCGCGGCGCCGAGCTCGACGCGCGCGACATCCTTGAGGTAGACGAGCGCGGAGGCGTCGCGGCGGACGACGATCTTCTCGAACTGCTCCACCTGCTCCAGGCGGCCCAGCGTGTTCACCTGCATGGTGAAGGCGGGGTTGCCCGCGTAGGGGGCCGCGCCGGACTGGCCGCCGACGGCCTGCTTGTTCTGCTCGGAGATCGCGGCGGCGACCTCCTGCGGGGTGATGCGCAGCGCGGCCAGCTTCTGCGTGTCCAGCCAGATGCGCATCGAGTACTGCCGCAGGCCGAAGTTCTGCACCGAGCCGACGCCGGGGATGCGCTGCAGCGTCTGGACGATGTTGATGTCCGCGTAGTTGCTGAGGAAGTCCGCGTCGTAGGTCCCGCGCGGGGACTCCAGCGCGACGACCTGCACGAAGTCGGTGCTCTGCTTGCGCACCGAGATGCCCTGGAGCTGCACCTCGGAGGGGAGCTGCGGGATCGCCGTCTGCGCGTAGTTCTGCACGTCGACGGTGCCGATGCTCAGGTCGTAGCCGACGTCGAAGGTGACGGTGATCGTCGACTGCCCGCCGTTCACCGAGTTGCTGGACATGTAGATCATGCCCGGCACGCCGTTGATCTGCTTCTCGAGCAGCCGGGTGACGACGTTGCTGGTGGTCTCGGCGCTCGCCCCGGGGTAGTTGGCCATCACCATGACCGTCGGGGGCGCGATCTGCGGGAACTGCGCCACCGGCAGCACGGCCATCGCCAGGCCGCCCGCGATCACCATGAGGAGCGCGATGACGGTGGCGAAGATCGGCCGCCGGATGAAGAAGTCGATCATCGCTTGTCGCCCTCGGCCGGGGCGGCGGGCGGTGGCGCGGCGGGGGCGTCGGGCTTGGCGTCAGGCTTGCCGCCGGGCGCGGCGCCCGCGGGCGGCTGCTGCATCATCTGGCGCAGCATCTCGGGCGGGATCGTCTGCGCGCCCTCGGCGAGCTTCTGCATCCCCTCGCAGACGACCATCGCGTCGCGGGGCAGCCCCTCGAGGACCACGATGCCCGCGCCGCCGCGCGGCCCGAGCTTCACGACATGCTGGTGCGCGATCCCCTTGGCGTCCACCGTCCACAGCGTCGCCGCCGCGGTCTGGTAGACGAGCACCGTCTCCGGCACCGAGACCGCGTCCTTCATCGTCTGCGTCTGCAGCCGCACGCTCACGTACGCGCCGGGCGCGAGGCCGCCGTCCTTGTTCTCCACCTCCAGGCGCGCGCGGATCGTGCCCGTGCGCGGGTTGGCGGCGTTGTCGATGAAGACGACCTTGCCCTTGCCCGTCCAGCCGGAGCCGGGGAGCACGACCTCGGTCGAGCGCTCGCCGCTGGCCTGCAGCTCGCGCAGGCGCGGCAGCTCCGCGACGACGGGTTCGAACTCCACCAGCAGCGGATCGAGCTGCTGCAGGTTGGTGAGCGTCGTCGCCGGCGTGACGTAGGTGCCGGGATAGGTCGTGGTGGCGCTCGCCTGTCCGCGCAGCGGGCTGACGATGCGCGTGAAGGAGAGGTTGAGGTTCGCGTCGTCCAGCGCGGCGCGGCGCGCCTGCAGCGTGGCGGTCAGCGAGCGCTCGTTGGCGACGAACTGGTCGAAGTCCTGGCGCGAGACCGCGCCGCTCTCCAGCAGCGGGCGGTTGCGCGCGACCTTGTCCGTCGCGTTGCGCAGGTCCGCCTCGACGATGGCGATGTCCGCCTTCGCCTTCTCGACCGCGACCTGGTAGGGACGCGGGTCGATCACGTAGAGGAGCTGGCCCTCCTCCACCATCTGCCCGTCGACGAACCCCTGCGTGTCCACCCAGCCGGTGACGCGCGGGATGATGTCGACGGTGCGCGGGCTGCGCGTGTTCGCGGGGTACTCGCGGTAGACGGAGACGTCGCCGACCGTCGGCGCGACGGTGCGCACCGGCGCCGGCGGCATCTGCGGCGGTCCCTGCGGCGCGCCGGCGGACTTCGAGCAGCCCGGCGCCGCGAGCAGCGCGAGCGTGGCGGCGCCGGCGGCGGCCACGAGGGCGGCGTTCCGGCGGCGGTCGGATCGGAAGCGTGTCTTCATCGTCTCTCGCTTGGCGACCCGCAGGTCAGCCCTGGTTCTTCTTCGCGGAGTCGTCGGCGAGGAAGTCGTTGGCGGTGGGCGTGGGGTTGAAGCGCTTGGTCTCCTCGACCTGCATCGGCATGGGGGAGTTCTCCCAGCCGCCGCCCAGCGAGCGGTAGAGCGCCACGTAGTTCTGCGCGACCAGCCCCTCGGCCTGCGCCAGCCCGTCCTGCGCGGTGAGCATCGCCTGCAGGTAGGTGATGAGCGCGGTGATGTCGATGGTCCCCGCGTCGTACTGCTGCAGCGCCAGCGCGTACGCCTGCGAGATGCTCGTCGAGGCGTCGCGGTAGCTCGCGCGCGTGCGCGCGGCGGCGCCGAAGCTGGAGATCGCCGCCTCCACCTGGTTCACCGCCGCGACGACCGCGATCTGGTACTGCAGCAGCGCGTCGGCGGCCTGCGCCTTCGCCTGGATCACCGTCGCCTCGGTGGCGCCGGTGAGGATGTTCATGAAGTTCCAGCTGATCGCCGGGTTGACCACGTAGGTCTGGTTGTCGGAGACGTTGCCCAGCCCCGAGAGCTGCGGCGCCTGGATGATGAAGTTGCCCGTGAAGGTGAAGCGGGGCAGGTAGCCAGCCTCCGCGACGCCGATGCCCGCGGTCGCCGCCTGCACGCGCCGCTCGGCCGCGCGCACGTCGGGGCGGCGCAGCAGCAGCGACGAGGGCACGCCCACCGCGACGGGCACCTCCACCGTGGGGATCGGCCGGCGCTGCTCGAGCATGCGCCGCACGTTCGCGGGGGACTCGCCCAGCAGGATCGCGATGCCCGAGACCTGCTGCGCGATCTGCGTGTCGAAGCGCGCCGCGTCGCCGATGACCGCGCTGCGGCGGCTCCGCACCTGCGCGAGGTCGACCCGCGAGCCGACCTCCTGCTGCACCTTCTTCTCGACGGCCGCGAGCAGCCGGTCGTAGCCGCGCACGAGCTCCATCGCCGCGGCCTGCTGCGCCTGGAGCTGCCGCAGGGTCATGTACGCCTGCGCGACCTCGGCGCGCACGCTCACGAGCGCGGCGCGGTAGGACTCCGCGCTCGCCTGCACGGTCGCGACGCCCGCCTCGATCTGCCGGCGCACCGCGCCCCAGACGTCGATCTCCCAGGTGGCGGCGGCCATCGTCCACTGCCAGGTGTCGAAGCCGCGCTGCAGGACGTCCGGGTTCTGCACGCCGAGCTGGTTCGAGTCGACGCGCCTGCGCGCGTACGAGCCGCCGGTCTCGATGTCGGGGAAGAGCTTCGAGAAGTCGACCGTGTACTGCGCGCGGTAGGTCTCCACCGCGAGCACCGCGCGCTTGAGGTCGAGGTTCTGCAGGTCCGCGCGCGCGACGAGCGTGTCGAGCACGGGGTCGTGGAACTGCTCCCACCAGCGCTCGGACTGCGGCTCCGAGGCGGTCAGCCCCGGGCTTGGCTTCGCGTCGAAGGCGGGCGCGACCGGCACCTGCGGCGGCGAATAGTCGGGGCCGACGGCGCAGCCGCCGACCGCTCCCGCCAACGCGAGGATTCCGTAACGCGCGCCGCGCCGCATGGGCGGGAGTGTAGGCCCGAAGCGGATGCCGGGCCCGCGCGCGGAGGGCGCCGGTTCAGGCGGTCGCGGCGCTGCGCGCCTCCAGCAGGCGGGTCGCGTAGGTGTTCATCGCGTCGCGCAGCTGCTGGAAGCTCTCGAGCACGTAGAGGATCGGCTGGTAGTGGTCGATCTCGAAGGTCGTCGCGCAGACCGTCTCCAGGTCGAAGGGACGGCGCTCGACCTCCTTGGCGTGCAGCGCGTGCTTGCTCTCGCCCGGGCTCGAGATGAGGCCGCTTCCGTACAGCTTCAGGCGTCCATCCTCCCGGATGAGCCCGAATTCCACCGTGAACCAGAAGAGCCGTGCAAGACGCTCCGTGTGGTACGGATCGTCGGTGACGAGCGCGGCCTTGCCGTAGGTCTGCAGGAAGTCCGCGAAGACCGGGTCCGCGTGCAGCGGCACGTGCCCGAAGACATCGTGGAAGATGTCCGGCTCGGGCAGGTAGTCGATGGATTCCTTGGGACGGATGACGATCGTCGTCGGAAACTCGCGCCGGGCGAGGCACGCGAAGAAGGCCTTCGCCGGCAGGTAGCCCGGGACCGCGCGGCTCTGCCATCCGGTGAGCTGCTGCAGGTAGGTGTTGATCGAGCGCGGGCCCGCGAGGTACGGGATGTGGTCGCGCACCAGCTTGATGTTGCGCGCGCCCGAGAGGTAGACGTTGCTGGCGTTGTCGGCCAGGAACTCCATCTGCCGGTCGTAGAGGGTGCGCCAGGTCTCCTGGTTCTCCTCGCTGTAGCCGGCGTAGTTCTGGTCGATGTAGCAGCGCGTGATGTCGCCGTGGCCCGGCTCGCCGAAATGGTCCGCGTTGGCCTGCGCGGCCTTGGCCTGCGCGCCGTCGATCATCGCGCTGTTGAGACTGCCGGACATCTTGTTGCCCATCGTGCTGGCTCCCTGTCGTGCGGGCGCCGCGCGGCGGCGGCGCTCCGGGGAATGCTAGCAGCGTGGGTGGGCGG
The DNA here is from genome assembly GCA_046350355.1 of Phycisphaerales bacterium. GTDB lineage: Bacteria > Planctomycetota > Phycisphaerae > Phycisphaerales > SM1A02 > UBA966. The sequence goes on from JAXMAN010000001.1 coordinate 434,520, forward strand.
GGCGGAGGGGACTCGCGTCCGGCCCCGGGGCATCGGTCATCTGTCCTTCTCAGGCGGACAGATTTATGGCAATCTGTCCTTCTCAGAAGGACAGATTGGCTGTACCGTGCCCGCATGCCCCTGCTGGAAGCGCTCCAGGAGAAGCTCTCCGACGCCCTCCTTCCGTCCGCATCCGCCGCCCTCACCCGGCGCGACGCCACGCTGCCCCCGGTGCCGGGGAAGGCGCACGCGGTCATCGGCATGCGCCGCGCGGGCAAGACCTGCTTCCTCCGGCAGCTCCTGGCGCAGCGGCGCGAGCACGGGCCGCCGGAGCGCTCGATCTACCTCAGCTTCGACGACGACCGGCTCGCGGGCATCGACGCCACGCAGCTCGACGCGCTCCTGGAGGAGTACTTCCGCCGCCACCCCGAGATCCGCCGCCGCGGGCGCGCCGCGTGGTTCCTCGACGAGATCCAGCTCGTCGACGGATGGGACCGCTTCGTGCGGCGCGTGCTCGACACCGAGTCGATCGACATCGTCGTCTCCGGCTCCTCCGCGCGCATGTTCTCGCGCGAGATCCACAGCTCGCTGCGCGGCCGCGCCATGGCCACGGTCATCGCGCCCTTCAGCTTCCGCGAGGCGCTGCGCCACCGCGGCGAGGAGCCCTCGGTGCGCGCGGACCGGCTGCCCGCGGCGGCACGCAGCGCGGTCGAGAAGCGGCTGCGCGAGTACCTCGTCATCGGCGGCTTTCCCGAGGCGCAGGGCGCGGGCCGGCGTCCGCTCGACCGCGCCACGCGCATCGCGCTGCTGCAGGGGTACGTGGACACGGTGCTCTTCCGCGACGTCATCGAGCGGCACGCCGTCTCGCAGGTCGCCGCGCTGCGCTGGATCATCCGCCACGCGCTGCGCAATCCCTGCGGGAGCTTCAGCGCCGGCAGGCTGCACGCCGACCTGCGCTCGCAGGGGCACAGCGTCGCGAAGGACACCGTGCACGCGCTCCTGGACTACCTCACCGACGCCTTCGTGATCGCCGCGATCCCCGTGGCGACGGAGTCCGAGCGCCGGCGCAACACGAATCCCCGGAAGCTCTATCCCGCGGATCCCGGCCTCATCGACGCCTTCGACGCGAGCGGACGCGCGAACACCGGCCACGCGCTGGAGACCGCCGTCTTCAACGAGCTCGCGCGCCGCGGCGCCGAGATCGCCTACGTGAAGACCGCCGACGGGCTGGAGGTCGACTTCCTCGCGCGCCATCCCGACGGACGGCAGGAGCTGATCCAGGTCTGCGCGGACGCTTCCGACGCCGCGACCTGGCAGCGCGAGACGCGCGCGCTCGATGCGGCGCACGCCGAGCATCCGCGTGCCGAGCGGATCGTCGTGGTGCTCGATACCGTCGCCGCGCGGGGGCTGAGCCACCCGAAGACGCGCGTGCTGCCGGCGCATCAGTGGCTGCTGGCGGCGGAGTGAGGGGGAGCGGCGCGCTATTCGTACCGGTAGCGCCGAATCCGCAGCTTCCGGAACTCGACGGGCGCGCCGGTGCACTGCAGCGCGATGCGTCCCACCGCCGGCGAGCAGCCCCAGGCGCCGTTCACCGCCTCGCCGTTGATCCAGACCGAGAGGTGCCCGGTCCGCAAGCTGATGCGACCGGTGTTCCACGCCCCGGTCGGGAGGTCGACGGCATGGCCGAGCCGGCGGAGACGGCGTCCGTCGCGCCCCTCGCCGGCGGCGCTGGCCGACTCCGAGACGGTTGCGTGCCCCATGGTCCACAGATCGCCGGCCTCGCCGGGGCCGAGTGCGATCCGCACGCATGTCGGCCAGATCTCGTCGGGATCCTGCACGCATACGAGGATGCCCGCGTCATCCGCGCGGCGTGTCGGATCGAAGCGCCACTCGAACTCGAGTTCATAGGAACTGGGGCAGATCTCGGTGGTGAGGTAGCCGGGGACCGCGCCTTCGCAGCGAAGTGCACCGTCGCGCACCATCCACACGCCGGCGGATCCGGAGCCCGGATCGTGCGGCACGGAACGCCACCCCGCGAGGTCCGTTCCATCGAAGAGCGGCGTCCATTCCTGCTCGAGGACGGCCAGTTGGCTGTCTGCATTCGGGTGGCTGTAGGGCCACGGCCGCCCGCAGCCAGCGATTACAGCGACGAGCACAACGAGCGCAACGATCCGGAGGACCGGGATGTGCCGCATGGCTCGCAGCCTACCTCTCCGCGCGCCCCGCGTCCCCCAAAGCCGGCCCCGCTACTTCCCCTCGCCCGCCATCGCCCGCAGCCGCTCCAGCGCCGCGTCCGCGGAGGCGATCGGCGGGTGCGCGGGCAGGCGCGCGATGCCGAGCGCGCAGCGCAGGTCGAAGCCCCACGGGTCCGCGCCGACCATGCGCGGCGCCTCGAGGCGGTGGCCGCCGATGCGCTGCGCGGCCTGCTCCAGCAGCGCGACGTGCGAGGCGTTCACCGCCTTGCAGAGCGCGGGCTCCTGCGCGGCGAAGGTGTTCGCGCGCGTGAGCGCGATGCCGTCGATGAAATGGCCGCGGAAGCGCGCCGCGTCGATGGCGATGCGCGCCCAGCGCACGTCCGGCGGCTCGCCGTGGTAGATGCACCAGCGGTCGCAGAGCGCGGCGTCGGGGCCGTCCTCGGTGATCTGCGTGAGCGTCACCTGCAGCTCGAGCGAATCCTCGCCGTCGTCGGGCAGCTCCAGCACCACGTCGACCGAGCGCAGCATCGAGACCATCACCGGCGCGACGAGGTCGCCCGACGGGGTCGGGGCGACGCGGATCTCCACGCGGTCGCCGTCGAAGCGAATGCGGCCCGCGAGGTGCCCGCGCAGGAAGTCGTACGCCTCGTCCAGGATCGGCTCGGCCATGGCGCACGATGGTAGAGGGGCGCGGGGATGGGCCGGCGCGCCCGCCGCGCGGCGGCGCCTGCCGCGTCGCCCGTCCGCGCCGCGGCGCCGCCCCTCGTTAGGATCCGCGCGCGATGACGCACCTCTGCGTGGCACTGGCCGTCGACGGCGCGGGCGAGCTCGAGCAGGCGATCGCCGCCGCCGCGCGCGCCGCCGAGCAGGGCGCGACCATGGTCGAGTGGCGCGTCGACGCGCTCGCCGAGGAGCCGGGCGCGGCCGCGGCGATCCGCACGCTCGTCGAGCGCAGCCCGCTGCCGTGCATCGTCACCATCCGCGGCGCGCGCGAGGGGGGCGAGTACCACGGCGCCGACACCGACCGCGTCAGCCTCCTCGAGGCGCTCTGCACCGGCGACGGGCCCGCGCCCAGCTTCATCGACTTCGAGCTCGCCGACTACGAGCGCAGCGCGAACCTGCGCCAGAAGGTCGATCTCTGCGTCGCGCATCCCGCGCAGCAGCGCCCCGCGACGACGCGCCTGATCCTCAGCGCGCACGACTTCCAGGGGCGCCCGCCCACGCTCGCGCGGCAGGTGGCGGCGATGGCGCAGGCCCCCGCGTGCGCCGTCGCCAAGCTCGCCTGGCGCGCGCGCAGCGTGCGCGACTGCGTCGAGGCCTTCGAGCTCCTGCGCGAGCGCCACCGCCCGACGATCGCGCTCTGCATGGGCGAGGCGGGGCTCGCGACGCGCGTGCTCGCGCCGAAGTTCGGCGCCTTCCTGACCTTCGCGCGCGGCGACCTGCCCGGCGAGGGGACCGCGCCCGGCCAGCCCACGGTGCGCGAGCTCGTGGAGGAATACGGCTTCGGCCGCATCGGCCCGCGCACGCTCGTCTACGGCGTCGTCGGCTGGCCGGTCGCGCATTCGCAGAGCCCGCGCACGCACAACGCGTGGCTGCGCGAATCCGGCGCGGACGCCGTCTACCTGCCGCTGCCGGTCCCGCCCGAGTACGAGCACTTCAAGGCGACGCTGCTGGAGCTGCTTGGCTACGCGCCGCTGGATCTGCGCGGCCTCAGCGTGACGCTGCCGCACAAGGAGCACCTCGTGCGCCTGGTGCGCGAGCAGGGGGGCGTCGTCGAGCCGATCGCGCAGCGCATCGGCGCCGCGAACACGCTCGTCGTCGCCGCCGACGGCTCGCTGCGCTGCACCAACACCGACGCGCCCGCCGCGCTGCAGGCGCTCGCGCAGGGGATGGGCATCGAGCCCGCGGCGCTCGCGGGCAAGCGCGTGGCGGTGCTGGGCGCGGGGGGCGTCGCGCGCGCGGTCGCGGCGGGGCTCGCGGACGCGGGCGCGCGCGTGGTCGTCGTGGCGCGCACGCACGAGCGCGCGCAGCGGATGGCGGAGGAACTGCAGGCGGCAGGCGCGGGCGCCGACGGCGGCGCGGGCGCGGCGGGCGCCTCCACCTCCCCGCGCGGCCAGATCGTCGCGGGCCGTACGGACGCGCTCGCGTGCGGCTGCTTCCACGCCTTCGTGAACTGCACGCCCGTGGGCATGGAGGGCGGCCCCGATCCCACCGGCAGCCCGCTCCCCGACGACGTCGCGCTCGACGACACCGTCACCGTGATGGACACCGTCTACGCGCCGCGCGAGACGCCGCTGCTGCGCGAGGCCCGCTCGCGCGGCGCGCGCACCGTCGACGGATGGTCGATGTTCCTGGCGCAGGCGCGCATGCAGTTCGACCGCTGGGCCGCGGAGCGCGCGGCGGCGGGCGCTCGCTAGCTCGTCCGCAGCACCAGCGCCATCGCGATGCCGTCGTGCCCCTTCGCGCCCACGGTCTGCACCGCGGTCGCGCACAGGCGCGGGTCCTCGCCCATCGCGCGCAGCAGCGCGAGCGAGCCCTGCACGCTCGGATCGGGGCTGCCGCCGTCCAGGATCTGCCCCTTGCGGATGACGTTGTCGCAGAGAATGAGCGTGCCCGGGCGCGCCAGGCGCAGCGCCCACTCCAGGTAGGCGATGTTGCTGGGCTTGTCCGCGTCGATGAAGACGAGGTCGAAGGGCGCGCAGCCCTCGCGGTGCATCGCCGCGAGCGATTCCAGCGCGGGCCCGGTGCGCACCGTCGCGACGCCCGCGAGCCCCGCGCGCTCGATGTTCGCGCGCGCGACCTGCGCGTGCTTCTCGCTGATCTCCAGGCTCACGAGCGCGCCGTCGGCGGGGAGCGCGCGCGCGAGCCAGATCGTGCTGTAGCCGCCGAGCGTGCCGATCTCCAGGATGCGCCGCGCGCCCATCGCGCGGGCGAGCACATGCAGCAGCTTGCCCGCGGGCGGCGTGACCTCGATGTGCGGCAGTCCGGCGTGCGCGCTGGCCGCGAGCGCCTGCGCGAGCGCGTCGTCCTGGCGGACGAGGGTGCCCGTGAGCAGCTCGTCGACGGCGGTCCAGGTGGCGGGGTCCATCGGTCCTCCGAGATCCCGCGCGTGCTCAGCGTGGTCCGACGCTGGTCTCGCGCGGATGGAACCGCTCGATCGTACGCCGCAGGTGGCTCCGGTCCACGTGCGTGTAGATCTGCGTCGTCGCGACATCCGTGTGCCCGAGCAGCTCCTGCACCACGCGCAGGTCCGCGCCGCCGGCCACCAGATGCGTCGCGAAGGAGTGGCGCAGCAGGTGCGGGTGCACGCCGCGGATGCCCGCGGCCAGCGCGTACTTGCGGCAGAGCTGCCAGACCGCGACGCGCTCGAGCGGCCGGCCCGTGTGCGAGAGCAGCAGGCGGAACTTGTCGCGCCCGTCGCCAAAGCGCGCCAGGTGCGGCCGCAGCTCCTTCAGGTAGCGCGTCACCGCCTCGACCGCGGGCTGCCCGATCGGCACGATGCGCTGCTTGTTTCCCTTGCCGAAGACGTTGACGATCGCGAGCGTCTCGTGGAAGTCGCTCACCTTGAGCGTGCCGACCTCGCTGGCGCGCAGGCCCGCGGCGTACATCAGCTCCAGCAGCGCGCGGTCGCGCAGCCAGAGCGCGCCGTGCTCGGGGGCGGGGGCCTCGACCAGCTTCTTCATCTGTCCCGGCGTGAGCGTGCCCGGCAGGCGCTTCCAGGTGGTGGGGCGCTCCAGCAGCCGCGCGGGATCGCGCTCGATGCGGAAGTTCGCGTGCAGGAAACGGAAGAAGACGCGGATCGTCGCGAGGTGGCGCACGATGCTCGGCGCCTCCAGCCCGCGCTCGCGCCCGAGCCAGCGCAGGTGCGCGGCGAGGTCGTCCATGCCCGTGCGCGCGGGCTCGACCACGCCCTGCGAGGCGAGGTGGCGGCGCATCTGCTCCAGGTCGTCGGCGTAGGCGCGCAGCGTCGCCTCGGCGAGGCCGCACTCGATGCGCGCGTAGGTCATGAAGTCGCGGATCGCGGCGTCGAAGGCGGGCGTCGGGGGGGCGTCGGACGCGGCCGCGGCGCGTGCGCGCGTTGGCCGCGGGTCCGGCTTCACCGGCTTACGAGCGTTCGCGGCGGCTCCCATGGACGGTCACCTGCTGCGGCGCGGCGTCCGGCCGCGCGGGACGGCGTTCGCCCGCGGCGCGGAAGGCGTCCTCGCGGTTGATGCGGTGGAAGAGCCGGCAGCCGTAGAAGCCCCCGAGGCAGTAGCGGTACATCGCGTCCAGCTCGCCCATGCGGAAGCGCTCCTGGCAGCGCGGATCGTTGCGGTCCACGTGCGGGCACGCGTGGCTGAGCGTTGGGTCGTTCTCCGGGGGCATGCGCGGCGCACGGAGGATAGATCGGCTCGGCGCGCGGCCGGACGCGAATGCGCGCGCGACCGCGTCGGCGCCCGCGGCCGCGCCGCCGCCCGCCGCCCGCCGCCCTCAGCGGTACCCGAGCGTCCGCGGGAAGAAGTGCAGCTTCGCGGCCTCGCGGGCGCGCTGCAGCGTCTCCTCGGCCAGCAGGTTCGCGCGGCGGCAGCCGTCCTTGAGGATGTCCATCACCTGGTCGTCGCCGCCCTCGAGCTTCGCGCGCCGCTCGCGCATCGGCTCGAGCAGCGCGTTGATCGCCTGCGCGACCTCGACCTTGATGTGCCCGTCGCCGATGTTGTCGCCGGCGGCGTAGCGGCGGCGCAGCTCGGCGACGCGCTCCTGGTCCTCGATGAAGGTCTCCACGTACTGGAAGAGCGCGTTGTTCACGTCGCCCGGCTCGGTCGTGCTCGTGCGGCCGGTGAAGATGCGCTTGACCTTCGTCTCGACCTCCTTGGGGCCGTCGCTGATGAAGATCGCGTTGCCCAGGCTCTTGGACATCTTGTTCTTGCCGTCGACGCCCAGCAGGCGGCCGACCTTGCCGACCTCCGCGCGCGGCACCGGCCAGACGCCGCCGAGCTTCTCGTGATCCTCGTCCTTCGCGTCCGTCGGCACGCCGCAGTACATCTGGTTGAAGCGGCGCGCGACCTCGCGCGTGAGCTCCAGGTGCGGCACCTGGTCCTCGCCCACGGGCACGCCGACCGGGCGGAAGGAGAGGATGTCGCTGCACTGGCCGACCGCGTAGAGCGGGAAGCCGAAGGAGTAGGTGTCGCCGAGGCCCTTCATCTCGATCTCGGTCTTCAGCGTCGGATTGCGCATGACGCGGTTGAAGGGCAGCAGCATCGCGAAGAGGAAGGCGAGCTCGTGGATCGCGGGGATCTCGCTCTGCAGGAAGATCGTCGACTTCGCGGGATCGATCCCCATCGCCAGGTAGTCGCGCACGATCGCGATGGTGTCGCGGCGGATCTCCTCGGGCTTGTCCGCGCGCGTCGTGAAGGCGTGGTAGTTGGCCAGGATGAAGTAGCAGTCGTGCGTCTCCTGCAGCTCGACGCGGCGGCGGACGCTTCCCACCCAGTGGCCCAGGTGGAGCTGTCCGGTGGGCGTGTCTCCCGTCAGGATGCGCGGTCGTGCGGTGGCCATAAGAGGGGGAAGGATACGGCGCACGACGGCTACCATCCGCGCCGATGTCCGACGGCCCGCACGCGCACGACCCCGACGAGATCCAGGTGGAGGGGCTCGAGCCGCCCATCCGCACGCCGCGCCTGCCCGGGACGGCGGTCGCGCGCCCCGGATTCGAGGAGCTCTACGACGCCGTCGCCGCCGACCTGCTCGTCCACGCCGCCAACTGCGTGCGCGAGTTCGGGGACTTCCACCTGGCGCTCTCGGGCGGACGCACGCCCTTCCCGCTCTACGAGCGCCTGATGTACGACCCGCGCTTTCGCATGCTCCCCTGGCGGCGCACGCACCTGTGGATCGTCGACGAGCGCTGCGTCCCCTTCGAGGACGAGCGCTCCAACTTCGGGCGCATCCGCGAGGTGATCGTCGACCACGCCGACATCCCGCCCGCGCAGGTGCACCCGATGCTCGGGACCGTCGAGGACGGCGCCGAGCGCTACGAGCGCGAGCTGCGCGAGACCCTCGGCTGGCGCCCCAAGGGGCACGACCGCCTCGACTGGGTCCTGCTGGGCATGGGCACCGACGGCCACACCGCGAGCATCTTTCCCGGCTCCCCCGCGCTGGACGCGGAGGGGCGCCTCGCGCTGGCGGTGCCCGCCCCCACGACCGCGGCGCCCGCCGTGCCGCGCATCACGCTCACGCGGCCGACCCTGAACGCCGCGCGCTTCCTGGCCGTCCTGGTCGCCGGCGCCGACAAGCACGCGATGCTCGAGCGCATCGCCGCCGGCGCCGACCCGCGCGAGGTCCCCATCGCCGGCCTGCGCCCGATGGCGGGCGAGCTGCGCTGGTACCTCGACCCGTCCGCCTGCGGGGGCTGAGGCGCGCGCGCCTCCCTACCATCCGCGTCGTGATCACGCAGCTCACCGGCAAGCTCCTGGCCGTCGTCGACGGCGCCGCGCACGTCGAGTGCGGCGCGATCGTCTACGAGGTCCTCGTCCCCGCCGCCGACAGCATGGCGCTCGCGGCGGGTCTGGGCGCGACGGTGCGCTTCCACACGCTGCACTACCTGGAGGGGCAGGGGCAGGGCTCCAGCTTCTGGCCGCGGCTCATCGGCTTCCAGAGCGTGCAGGACCGCGAGTTCTTCGAGCTTTTCACCACCGTCAAGGGCATCGGCAACCGCAAGGCGCTGCGCGCGCTGCAGCTTCCCTTCGCGCAGGTGGCCGAGGCGGTCGCCGCGCGCGACCTCGCGCTGCTGCAGTCGCTCCCCGAGATCGGCAAGCGCACCGCCGAGGCGATCTGCGTCGAGCTCAAGGGCAAGGTCGAGCGCTTCGCCGCGCCCTCCGCCTCGCGCCCGCAGGCGGAGTCGAAGCCCTCGGGCAACGCGGCGCTGGCCCGAAGCGCGGTCGAGGTGCTCGTGCAGCTTGGCCACACCCGCCAGGCCGCGCGCGAGCTGGTCGACCGCGCGCTCGCCCGCGCGCAGACGCCGCCCGCCACCGCCGAGGAGCTGGTGACCGCGGCGCTCGCGTAGCCGCCGCGTTACCCTTGGACCATGCGCCACGCGATGACGATGGCCGGCGGCTCCGGCACGCGCCTCTGGCCGATGTCGCGCCGCGCGCGCCCGAAGCAGCTCCTGCCGCTGGGGCCCGGCGGCCGCAGCCTCCTGGCGATCGCGCACGAGCGGCTCGCCGCGCTCGTCCCCGCGGAGCGCCGCTGGATCTGCGCCGCGGAGTCCTTCCGCGTCCCCGTGCGCGAGGCGCTCCCGGGCTTCGATCCCGCGCGCTTCCTGGGCGAGCCCGCCGCGCGCGACACGCTCGCCGCCGTCGGCTTCGCGGCCACCGCGATCCACGCGGCGGATCCCGACGCCGTCTTCGCGGTGCTCACCTCCGACCACCTCATCGAGGGACAGCCCGAGCTCGAGCGCGCCTTCGACCTCGCCTTCCGCCTGGTCGAGGCGGACCCCTCGCGCCTGGTCACCTTCGCGATCGAGCCCACCTTCGCGGCCACCGGCTTCGGCTGGGTCGAGCGCGGCGACGCGGTCGCGGGCTTCCCCGGCGCCTTCCTCGCGCGGCGCTTCGTCGAGAAGCCCGAGCGCGCGCGCGCCGAGGAGTTCCTGCGCGCGGGCACCTTCGGCTGGAACTCGGGGATGTTCGTCTTCAGCGCGCGCACCGTCCTCGACGCGCTCGCGCGCCACGAGCCCGCGATGGCCGCGGGGCTCGCGGAGATCGCCGCCGCGTGGAGCACGCCCGGCCGCGCCGCGACGCTCGCGCGCGTCTATCCCGCGCTGCGGCGCATCAGCGTCGACCGCGGGCTGCTCGAGCCCGCCGCCGCGGACGCGCGCCTGCGCATCTGCAGCGTGCCGATGGCGCTGCAGTGGCGCGACGTCGGGAGCTGGCCCAGCTACGGCGAGACGCTCGCGCCCGACGCCGACGGCAACCGCACCAACGGCGCCGCCATGCACCTGGGCAGCCGCGGCGTGCTCGCCGTGAGCGACGACCCCGCGCACCTGATCGCGACGATCGGGCTGGAGGACGTCGTCGTCGTGCACACGCGCGACGCGACGCTCGTCGTGCGCGCGGACCTCGCGGAGCAGGTGAAGCAGCTCGCCGAGCGCGTCCCCGAGGCGCTGCAGTAGCGCCGGCCACGGCCCACGGAGCAGGAAGGGCACCATGCGTCTCATCGGCGTCGATCTCGGCGACAAGCGCACCGGCCTGGCCGCCGGCGAGAGCGTCACCGGGCTCGTGCAGCCGCTGGAGGTGCTCGCGGTGCCGCGCGGGCAGGCGCTGCTGCAGCAGCTCGCGCGCGCCGTCGACCGCCACGGCGCGGACGCGCTGATCGTGGGGCTGCCGATCAACATGGACGGCACCGAGGGGGGCGCCGCGGCCGGCGTGCGCGCCTTCGCCGCCGAGCTCGCCGCGCGCACGCGCCTGCCCGTGCACTTCCAGGACGAGCGCCTCACCAGCTTCGACGCCGAGGATCGCATGAAGCGCAGCGGCCTCACCCACAAGGCCAAGCGCGAGCTGCGCGACGCCCTCGCCGCGTGCGTGATCCTGGAGGAATGGCTGCGCGCGCAGGCGGCGCCGGATGCGCAGCAGGGCGACGCGCGCGACGGGGACGAGTGATCGTGCGAGGCCGGCGGCGGGGTCAGGCCACCGACCGCGAGCCCGGCCGCGCCTGCGCGCGCGACGGCGGAGCGCTGGAGCGGTCGACCAGGCGGACCTCGACGGCATAGCCGAGCGCCTGCGCGATGCGTCGAAGCATGGTGAGCGAACGCCCCTCGTAGTCGGCGTCCTCCAGACGCGCGATCGCGGATTGCGTGGTGCCGATCATCGCCGCGAGTTTTGCCTGCGAGAGGCCACGCGTGGTCCGCGCCTCATAGATCTGCCGCGCCACCGCCGCGTCGAGACGCTCGCGCTCAAGCGTCCGGCGCATCGCCGCGCTCCGGCCCGCGACGCGGCGGAGGATCGTCGTCGCCGAACTCGTCGTCCTGCGCGTGTTCCGGCCGTGATTCCTGGTCCTGCTCATGGTCGGGCTCCTCGTGGGTGTGCGCGGTCATCGGAGTTGAAGGCGAGCCAATGATAGCAAAAATGCGATGCAACCGAGCATGTTTGCGGTGGGATCGACAGTCGGCACGTCATGCCCGACACCCCACGCACTCGAGTGGGATCGCTGATCCGATTCGCCGAAGCGCCGGACACCGCCCCTGCACTTGTCTTGAATCAGCCTTCGCCGATGAATCGCCGCCGCTACTCCTACTGGACGTCGCGCAGAGCCGCCAGGGGGTCGGCTTGATCACGAGCGGGGAAGTCGAATCGGAACTTGCTCGCTTCGAGATACTCCTCACTCAGCTCCATCGCAATCCAGCGTCGATTCAGCCCCTCGGCAACCATGCCCGTCGTGTTCGAGCCGGCAAACGGATCGACCACGATGTCGCCAGGCGACGTCAACATCCGAATGAAAAAATCAGGCAGCACTGCCGGGAACCTGGCTGGATGGATCTTGAGGCCCGCAGCCTTGCACCTCAGCGTATAGGGATCATTCGCCGCGTTGTTTCCAAACTTGAGGAGCTCATCCTGCCCATCTGCGTCGATGACGTTGGGTGGGATCGACCCCCCGGTTTCAGTGCTTGCAAAGCTCTTCTTGATGACGTGTCCACCGGGCCGTTTCGTCGCCCGGAGTCCGCGGGCCGCGAGGCGATGCATGTCCGGGCTGTAGGGACGCAGTACCTCTCGATTCGATGCCTTCGGCCACTCTGTCTTGGAGAACCACCAAACGAACTCGACCGAGTCCTTTACCCGGATTCTCCGCACGGTGACCCACTCCGCGGGCACCGGCATCTTCGCAGGGTTGTACCAAAAGAACTCCTGCGCAAGATGGAGACCAACCTGCTCGACCAGCGCGACGAGCAGCTTGTACGTGTAGATGGATCGCGTGGGCGACCCGGGGTTCCATGCGCTGCCAACGTTGAGTACGAAGCTGCCGTCCGCCGTCAGCACTCGCTTGATCTCACGCGCAAAGGGCAGGAGCCATTCCACGTACTCGGCCTGGTCGGCATTGCCGTACTCCTTCTTGAAGTGCAGCGCATACGGAGGTGAAGTGACTACCAGATTGATGCTGCCCTCAGGAAGCCGTTTGAGGCAGTCGAGCGAGTCGACGTGGTACGCCGCGCCAAGTCGAGTGTGGTAGTGTGGAGCCTCCTGCAGCATGTCCGCGGCGTGGGGTGCATCTGCCTGCGAGATCGGATTCGGTGTCGACAAGGTCATGATCAAACACTCCAGGGCGGAACCGAAAGCAGCGGTGCTTTGCGAGTGACGATACTTCGACTGCGGAGCCTGCTTCAAGCGAGATCATCAGAATCATGACGAGCCGTCAGGTAATGGAACTGCTGCGCACGTTCGACTCCCTCTCTGAGCGGGACCAAGCGTTCGTGTTGGGACAGCTTCGAGCCGCGCATCCGATTCACCAGCTGGAGAGCCGGTGGGGAGCTTCCGCCGAAGTGATTCTGGAGGCGATCGCCCGCGCATCCGATCTCTCGCATCGGGGTGTTCTGGGCCTCATCGCAGAAGCGACCTTTAAGCTCCACGTCATCGACGCGATTCAAGACTGGAAGTCGCTGCCTGTTCCGCAGGACGCAGCCTTCGATTTTCTCATCGAACGCGGCGGTGTCGAGCTGCGGATCCAAGTGAAGCGCCAGCGGCAAGAGCGCGGAGCCCCGAAGCAGTGGCGGCCAAACTCTCCACTGTTCGTTGTGGAGACCCAGAGAACCCGCAGCGGTAAGACGCACGACGGTGAGGACACTCGCCCGTACAAGGTCGGTGAGTTCGACATTCTTGCGGTCTCGATGCAGCCCTCGACCGATGATTGGGCCTGCTTCCGCTTCGCGCCTCAACAGTGGTTGCTGCGGCGTGAAGACAAGCCCGGTCTACTCCGCGTCATGCAGCCTGTCGCGCTTGAAGAGTGTGAGGATTGGACTGGGAGTCTCGACACCTGCATCGAGCGCGTGCTCTCCCGTCGGCAGCGGACGATCAGCTCGCCAACCTAATCGAGTACTGATTGCTCACCCCTCCCGCAGCGGCCACCCGCTCGCCTTCGCGAGCTCCGCGCGCAGGCGGTCGCCGATCTCCTTGGGATCGCGCACGCCGATGGCCGCGAAGTCGTAGATGCCCACCAGCTCCACCACGGCGCGTCCGCGCGGGATGAGCGGGTCCAGCAGCGCGTTGCCGGTCGTGGGCGTGCCGTGGATCCACAGCAGCACGACGGGCGCGCGCGTCAGCGCGATGAGCGCGCCCGACCCGTCCTTGAAGGGCGCGATGCCGCACGGCGGCCGCACGATGCCCCCCTCGGGGAAGATCCCCACGACGCCGCCGTTCTTCACGTGGCGCACCGCCTCGCGCAGCGTCGCCGCGTCCTGCGGCGTGTAGGTCACCGGCAGCACGTCGAGCGCCTTCCAGAAGCGCGTGAGCGCGGGGTGCATCTGCTCCTGCGCCATCAGGAAGCGCACGCGCCGCGAGACCGCGAACTGCATCAGCGGCGGGTCGAGCCCGCTCGCGTGGTTCGCCACGATGACGAAGCCGCCCTCGGGGATGCGCGCGCCCTCGAAGCCGACCCAGCGCGTCCGGTGCACCACGCGCACGAGCGGGCGCGCGACCGCCTCGACGACGCCGACGCCGCCGCCCCAGGCGAGCTGCGTGCCGTCGCGCGCGCGGACCAGGAAGCCCACGAGCGTCACCGCGCCCAGCACCAGCACCGCGAGCGCCACCAGCCCCGCCAGCGCAAGTGCCGCGCCCATGAGCACATCCGTCGTCACCGGATTCGACGCTGGCGCCGCCTGCAGGAGCATGGCGGGATGGTGTACCGCAGCGGCGGCGGGCGCGATTTCTGCTATCCTCTCGCAAGTTTGGGCATCGCGCGCCGCATCGGCGTCCGCGGCGCGGGTTCCCGCCCAGACGAGCGCACCGCCAGCGGCCGGCTTCCCGCCGGAACTCCACGATGCCCCGTCGCACCGACATCCACACGATCCTGATCATCGGCTCCGGCCCCATCGTCATCGGCCAGGGCTGCGAGTTCGACTACTCCGGCACGCAGGCCTGCAAGGCGCTGCGCGAGGAGGGCTACCGCGTCGTCCTGGTCAACTCGAACCCGGCGACGATCATGACCGATCCGGCCTTCAGCGACCGGACCTACATCGAGCCGATCACCCCCGAGGCGGTCGAGAAGATCATCGAGAAGGAGCGCGCGCTGGGCACGCCCATCGACGCGCTGCTGCCGACGCTCGGCGGCCAGACCGCGCTCAACTGCGCCTGCGCCCTCTGGGACCGCGGCGTCCTGCAGAAGCACGGCGTCGAGATGATCGGCGCCGACCGCGAGGTCATCCACCGCGCCGAGGACCGCGACGCCTTCCGCCGCATCGTCGAGAAGCTCGGCCTGCGCCAGCCCCTCGCCCGCACCGTCACCACCATGGACGAGGCGCGCGAGTTCCTCAAGGAATGCGGCCTCCCCGCCGTCGTCCGCCCGGCCTTCACCCTCGGCGGCACCGGCGGCGGCATCGCCTACAACCTCGAGGAGTTCGAGGAGATCGTGCGCCGCGGCCTCTCCGCCAGCATGATCGGCCAGGTGCTCATCGACAAGAGCGTCCTGGGCTGGAAGGAGTACGAGCTCGAGGTCGTCCGCGACCGCAAGGACAACTGCATCATCGTCTGCGGCATCGAGAACATCGATCCGATGGGCGTGCACACCGGCGACAGCGTCACCGTCGCGCCGATCATGACGCTCTCCGACAAGGAGTACCAGCGCATGCGCGACGCGGCCTTCGCGATCATGCGCGCCGTCGGCGTGCAGACCGGCGGCAGCAACGTGCAGTTCGCGGTCAATCCCGCGGACGGCGAGATGGTCGTCGTCGAGATGAACCCGCGCGTCTCGCGCAGCTCCGCGCTCGCCTCCAAGGCGACCGGCTTCCCGATCGCGCGCATCGCCGCGAAGCTCGCCGTCGGCTACTCGCTCGACGAGCTCGCCAACGACATCACCGGCACCACCAGCGCCTGCTTCGAGCCCTCCATCGACTACGTGGTCGTGAAGATCCCGCGCTGGACCTTCGAGAAGTTCCCCGAGGCGGACGAGACCCTCACCACGCAGATGAAGAGCGTCGGCGAGGCGATGGCGATCGGCCGCACCTTCAAGGAGTCCTTCCAGAAGGCGATCCGCAGCATGGAGGTCAAGCGCTTCGGCTTCGGCCTCGACAAGAACGACCGCTGGCTGCGCCACGTGCGCGCCGAGCGCCTGGCCACCGCCGACCCGCAGGCGCGCCCGACCGAGGCCGCCGCCGCCGAGTGGCCGATCCCCGAGGAGACGCTGCGCCGCAAGCTCGCCGTGCCCAGCCAGGGCCGCCTCTACTACGTGCGCTACGCCTTCAAGATGGGCTGGACCCTCGAGCGCGTGCACGAGATCACGCGCATCGACCCGTGGTTCCTGCGCCAGTTCGCGGAGCTCGCCGCCTTCGAGGACCGCCTGCTCGCGGTCCGGTCGCTGGACGCCTGCCCGCGCGAGCTCATGCTCGAGGCCAAGCGCATGGGCTACAGCGACGCGCAGCTCGCCAACGCGTGGCTCGGCGACATCTCCCCCGAGACGATCCTGCGCGTGCGCGCGCGCCGCCAGGCGCTGGGCGTCGAGCCGGTCTTCAAGCTCGTCGACACCTGCGCCGCGGAGTTCGAGGCGGCGACGCCCTACTACTACAGCACCTACGAGGCGCCCTTCGTGCGCGCCGGCGCCCCCGCGCTGGACGACGAGATCCGCGTCAGCTCGCGGCAGAAGATCGTCATCCTCGGCGGCGGCCCCAACCGCATCGGCCAGGGCATCGAGTTCGACTACTGCTGCTGCCAGGCCGCCTTCGCCGCGGACCAGATGGGCTTCGAGAGCGTGATGATCAACTCGAACCCCGAGACGGTCAGCACGGACTTCGACACCAGCGACCTGCTCTTCTTCGAGCCGCTCACGCTGGAGGACGTCCTCAACGTCGTCGAGCGCCTCAACGGCGGCGGCATCCACAAGCCCGACCGCACCGGCGGCGTCATCGGCTGCATCGTGCAGTTCGGCGGGCAGACGCCGCTGAACCTGGCGCACGGGCTGGTCACCGCGGGCGTGCCGCTCATCGGCACCAGCCTCGAGAGCATCGACCTCGCCGAGGACCGCGACCGCTTCAAGGCCATGCTCGAGGAGCTGGGCTTCAACCAGCCCGCCAGCGGCATCGCGCGCAGCCTGGAGCAGGCCGTCGCCGAGGCCGCGCGCGTCGGCTACCCCGTCCTCGTGCGCCCGAGCTACGTGCTCGGCGGCCGCGGCATGGAGACCTGCTTCGACGAGGCCGCGCTGCGCCGCTACATGACCACCGCGGTGAACGTGAGCGACCTCGCGAACGCGCCGGTGCTCATCGACCGCTTCCTGAGCGACGCCATCGAGGTGGACGTCGACGTCGTCGCGGACTTCGAGCCGCACGAGTCGAGCCGCTCGCGCCAGATCACCCAGCGCAGCGCCGCGCCGCGCGCCGTCGTCTGCGGCGTGATGGAGCACATCGAGGAGGCGGGCATCCACTCCGGCGACAGCACCTGCACGATCCCGCCGTACAGCCTGCCGCCGAGCCTGGTGAACCGCATCCGCGCCCAGGCGCGCGCGCTCGCCGAGCGCCTGCGCGTGCGCGGCCTGATGAACGTGCAGATGGCGGTGAAGGACGAGACCGTCTACATCATCGAGGTCAACCCGCGCGCCTCGCGCACGGCGCCCTTCGTCAGCAAGGCCAAGGGCATCCCCTTCGCGAACATCGCCGCCAAGGCGATGATGGGCGCCTCGCTCGAGGAGCTCGGCGTGACCGAGCGCCACGACACCGGCTTCTACGCGGTGAAGGAGAGCGTCTTCCCCTTCGCGAAGTTCCCCGGCGTCGACGTCGTGCTCGGCCCCGAGATGCGCTCGACCGGCGAGGTCATGGGCGCCGACCGCAGCCTGCCCGTCGCCTTCGCGAAGGCGCAGATGGCCGCGGGCGTGCACCTGCCCACCGGCGGCAACGTCTTCCTGAGCGTGCGCGACGGCGACAAGCACCAGGCGGTCGAGGTCGCGCGCAGCCTGGCCAGCATGGGCTTCACGGTGCACTGCACCGAGGGCACCAGCCGCATCCTGCAGCAGTACAGCGTGGCGTGCACCGCGATCCCCAAGATCGCCAGCGGCCAGCGCCCCAACGTCCTCGACCTCATCTCCAACGGGCAGATGCAGCTCATCATCAACACCGCCACCAAGAAGGGCGGCTCGACCGACGAGGGCCGCATCCGCGCCCACGCGGTGCGCGCGAACGTGCCGATCATCACGACGATCGCGGGCGCGCGCGCGGCCGTGCAGGCGATCCAGGCGCTGCGCGCGGGGCACTGGCAGGTCTTCGCGGTGCAGGACTACTTCCCGCACCTGGCGCGACCGGCCTTCGATCCCGCGGCGCACGCGGCGGAGCACGGCGCGCCCGCGGCGGTGCCGGCGGCCGCGCGGCGGTGAGCGCGCGTCGTTGATGCGGGCGCGGGCGCGCGACGCGCGCGACGCCCCGCGCGTCAGGGCACGCGCGTCCAGCCCGCGCCCGGATCGAAGGACTCCATCGCCTTCGCGGCCTCCTCGGTGCCCTCGCCCAGGTCGCGCTGGTAGATGACGCCCGCGTCGCTGGCGATGAAGGTCATCACGCCCGTGCGGCCGTAGTCCGCGGGCGAGGCGACGACCGCCCAGCCGGCCACGAGCCGTCCATCCTTCAGGAAGCTCTCCGCGCCGCCCGGGGCCGCGGGGCCCTGCTGCAGCAGCAGCCGGTAGAGGTAGCCGTTGAAGGGCAGGCGCTCGCCCTTGCCGTCGCGCCGCGCGGCCGCCTCGGCGAGCACGGGACCGATCGGCGAGGGCTCCTCGCCGCCGGCCGCGGGCCAGTAGAGGCCATCCTTCTTGCCGGGCGAGCTCATCAGCCGCTGCGCGTAGTGCTTCACGCCGCAGCTGTCGGGATCCGCGGCGAAGTACTGCGCCTGCGCGTCCACGAGCGTGCGCAGCGCCTCGATGGTCTGCAGCTCGTTGCGGCCGATGCGGCGGTTCTCCACCTCCTCGACGCCGGCGGCGGTGTCGAAGCGCCAGCCGTCCTTGCCCTTGACCAGCGGCACCGCGAAGGGGTCCTTGTCCTCGCCGATCAGGAGCGTCGCGCCGTCCTGGCCGTCCATCTTCACCTCGCAGCCGGACTCGACCTTGCGCGCGAAGACGATCAGGTCGTCGCGGTCCTGCTGCCCGTCGCCGCTGCGCAGCTCGTCGGTGCGCTCGCCGAAGAGGCGGTGGAGCTGCGCGCGGTCCTGCGTGCGCACGGCGGTGTCGAGCGCCTTCGCGGCGTCCTGCGGGGTCTGGAAGGTCGCCTGCGACTGGCATCCGGCGAGCGCCGCGAGCGCGCCGAGCAGGAGGGCGGGAAGGAGGGCGATGGTGCGGTGCGTCATGGTGCGTGCCTGGAGTGCGTGGCGCGTGGAGCGCGCGAGGCGTGTGCGAATCGGTGGCGTGCGTGGGTGTGGGATGCGTGCGTGCGCGAAGCGTCGTCTCAGCGGCGACCGCCGCCGCCGCGCGCGCCGCCGCCCATGCCGCCCGCGGCGCGGGGGCGCCGCCGCCGCGGCTCTGCGCGCCGCGCGCGCTCGCCGCCTGCGACTGGCGTCCGCCGTTGAAGGCGCTGGGCGTCTGCTGGCGCGTCGGCATCGAGCCGCTGTTCGCCGCCGCCGGCATGCGCGCCGGCATCGTGCTGGGCATCGCGCCGGGCGAGCCCGCGCCGCCGCGCGCGGCGTGTTCGTCGTGGCCGGACGCGTCGCGCCTGCGCCCAGGCGCGAGCCGTCCGCACCCGCGGCGCCGGCGCCCGCGCCTCCCACGCGGCCCGCGCCGCCCGCGGGCATCGTGCTCGCGCCGCCGGGGCGCTTGGACGCGCCCGCGCCGCCGCGGAACTCCGCGGCTCGGCTGGGCTCGCTCGTGGCCAGGCGCTTGTCGCGGTTGGGCGCGAAGGCGTTGCCCTCGTTGCCCACGCGGTCGGCGTTGCCGCGGCGGTTGATCGTGTCGCGGTCGACGCGGTTGCCGTTGCCGATGTTGTTCCCGTTGCCGATGTTCGTGTTGCCGCTGCCGATGTTCACGTCGCCGTTGATCTTGATGTTGGTCTCGTTGCCCCAGTGGCCGTGGTAGTGGTAGCCCCAGCCGACGCAGCCGCGTCCCCAGTAGCAGTCCATGTCGGCGATGATCAGCCCCGCCGCGACGCCCAGGCCGAAGCCGATCACGCCCGCGGCGACGGTGTAGTTGGGGCTCGAGACGTAGACGACCGACGGGTTGTAGACCGGCACGTAGACGATCTGCGGATCCGTCGGCGTGATGTAGACGACGTTCTCCTTCATCAGCACCGTCTGCTGCGGCGTGGTGACGAGCGCGCCGTTGCCGTAGGCGATGCGGCGCAGCTTCTGCACCTCCTCCATCAGCTCCTTGCCCTGCGTCAGGTACGCCTGGCCGAGCGCGATCGTCCAGTCCGGATACTCCGCGAGCATCTTGATGACCTCGGGCACCTGCGCGACCGCCGCGACCGGCGGCTCCCAGCCCTTGGCGCCCGCCTGCTTCGCGTCGCCGCCGCGCGCGACGAAGGCCGCCGCATCCTTCACCTCGTCGGGATAGACCGCCGCAGCCATCGTGTTGGCCAGGAGCGAGTCCGGATAGAGCGCGATCGGCCCCACCAGCGTGGAGAGCTCCTCGCGGCTGAAGCGGTTGGACGAGGGCGTCTGGACCGTGCCCCCGCCGGGCGCCGTCACCTGCGCGGGCTCGGGGAGCAGGGCGGGCGCGGCGAGCGCCGTCGCCGCGACGGCCGCCAGCGCCGTGCCCGGAAGCAGGATGCGACCCACCAGCAGTGCCGACCGGGAAACCCGCGCCATGTCATGCTCCTTGCATGTCGGCCCGCCGCGCGCCGCGCACCGGCGCGGGCGGACAGGCCAGCGGGGCAGGGTACCCGCGCGTCCCGGCGCCCCGGGGGCGGCTTCTATACTCCCCGCTCCCCATGCACGCGATTTCCGACTTCGTCTCCAGCATCTTCCCCGCCGGCACGCCCATCGCGCAGCTGGTCACGAGCGTGCTGGTGGTCGTGCTGGCGCTCCACGTGATCCTCGGCGCCTGCGCCTACAGCATCTGGCTCGAGCGCCGCCTCTCCGCGTGGATGCAGGACCGCGTCGGCCCCAACCGCGTGGGCCCCTTCGGCCTGCTGCAGCCGCTGGCCGACGGCCTCAAGTTCATCATGAAGGAGGACTACACGCCGGCGGGAGTCGACCGCGCGATGTTCTTCCTCGCGCCGGCCTTCCTGGCGATCCCCGCGCTCGTCGGCTTCGTCGTCATCCCCTGGGGCGGCACGCTGGACCTCGCGAGCATCCCCTTCCTCGGCCTGACCGGCAGCGTCAAGCTCGTCGGCGCGGACGTGAACATCGGCGTCGTCTACATGCTGGCGATCGCCAGCCTCAGCGTCTACGGCGTCGCGCTGGGCTCGTGGGCCTCGAACAACAAGTTCGCCTTCCTGGGCGGCCTGCGCGCCTCCGCGCAGATCATCAGCTACGAGATCCCGATGGGGGTCTCGCTGCTCTGCGTCGTCCTGATGGCCGGCAGCTTCGTCCCGAGCGAGATCGTCGCGCAGCAGCAGCACGGCGTCTGGAACATCGTGCAGCAGCCCCTGGCCGCGCTCCTCTTCTACGTCTGCATGCTGGCGGAGACCAACCGCCTGCCCTTCGACCTCGCGGAGTGCGAGAGCGAGCTCGTCGGCGGCTACCACACCGAGTACTCGAGCATGCGCTTCGCGCTCTTCTTCCTGGCCGAGTACTTCAACATGATCGCGGGCGCCGCGCTCTTCGCGGTCCTCTTCCTGGGCGGCTGGAGCGTGAACCCCTTCGGCTCGCTGCTGCCCTTCGACCTGCCGGCGGCGGGCGGCCTGCCGCTGGTCCTCGCGCAGATCGGCGTCATGGCGGGCAAGACCTTCCTGCTGCTGAGCCTGGCGATCGCGCTGCGCTGGACGCTGCCGCGCTTCCGCTTCGACCAGCTCATGCGCCTGGCGTGGGAGGGCATGATCCCCACCGCGCTGCTGGTGCTGCTGTGCACCGCGGTCTTCGTCTACTTCGGAATGACCTCGTGGATGTGGGTGGGCAGCCTGATCTGCTTCGCCATCGTCTACTTCGTCGGGCCGAAGCTGCCGACCAACGCGAACCCCAACGCGCGCATCGCGCTCATTGGCAGCCGCTACATGCCGGCGTGATCCCGCCCGCGGCGCTCAGCCGCGGCGGCGCAGCGCGCGCATCTGTCCCACCCAGGCGCCGTACTCGATCGCCGCGCGCCGGCGCGCGCCCGCGTCGGGCATGCGCGCAGGGTCGGTGCCGAAGGCCGTCTCCATGCGCCAGCGCCAGTAGGGACCGCGCAGGCGGAAGCGGGTCTTCGCGCCCAGCAGGAAGAGGTTCCAGAGTCCGGAGAGGGTGCGCATGCGCGTCGGGGAAGGATAGGGCGCGCGAGCGCGACCGCGCTGCGCCCGCGTCCGCCTCGCGCGCCGCCCGCGCGCAACCGCCTCGGTACCCAGATGCTGCAGCGCCTGCTCCTACACTCGCAGACGCGATGGCGAAGGCGCATGTCAGCTTCCTCTGCCGCGAGTGCGGGAACACCCAGCCCAAGTGGATGGGCAAATGCCCCGACTGCGGCGCCTGGGACGCGCTCGAGCGCTTCACGGAGGCGCCCGAGCTCGCGCCGACGCACCGCGCCCCCGCCGCGGGCGACGACGCGGGCGCCGGCACCGGCGCGCGCACGCCGCGGCGCGCGCAGTCGCTCGCGGAGGTGAAGCCGCTGGACGCGCCGCGCCTGCCCACGGGCATCGCCGAGCTCGACCGCGTCCTCGGCGGCGGCCTCGTCCCCGGCAGCGTCGCGCTGTTGGGCGGCGATCCCGGCATCGGCAAGAGCACGCTGCTGCTGCAGGCCGCGGCCGCGCTCTCCGACGGCGGCCAGCGCGTCCTCTACGCCAGCAGCGAGGAGAGCGCCGCTCAGGTGAAGCTGCGCGCCGAGCGCCTCGAGGGCGCCGCCGCCGGCGACCGCGCGCGCGACGCCAACCTGCTGCTGCTCGCCGAACCCAACATCGCGATCGTCGTCGAGGAGGCGCGCCGCATCCGGCCCGCGCTGCTCGTCGTCGACTCGATCCAGCTCCTCTACCGCGGCGACGTCGACGCCGTCCCCGGCAGCGCGACGCAGCTTCGCCGCTGCTGCCTCGACCTCGTCGCCTTCGCCAAGACCACCGGCACCGCCGTCGCGGTCGTCGGCCATGTCACCAAGGAGGGCGATCTCGCCGGCCCGAAGCTGCTCGAGCACCTCGTCGACGTCGTGCTCGCCTTCGAGGGCGACCGCCACCACGCCTACCGCGTCGTGCGCGGCGTGAAGAACCGTTTCGGCAGCACGCAGGAGGTCGGCCTCTTCGAGATGACCGGCGCGGGCCTCGCGCAGGTCGAGGAGGCGACGCTCGCCGGCGACGCGCGCGCGGGACCGGGCATGGTCTTCGCCTCGGTGCTCGCGGGCTCGCGCGTGCTGCTCGCGGAGATCCAGGCGCTCACCGCGGCCGGCCTGCTCGGCGCCGCCAAGCGCCGCGCGAGTGGGCTCGACGCCGCGCGCCTGGCGATGCTCATCGCGGTGCTCGAGAAGCACGGCGGCCTGCGCCTGGGGGACCAGGACATCTACGCCTCCGCGCTGGGCGGCATGAAGATCGCCGAGCCCGCCGCGGACATGGCGATCGCGCTCGCGGTGGCGGGGGCCTTCCTCGGCCGCGACGCGGGCGCGGGCGCCGTCGCCATCGGCGAGATCGCGCTCTCGGGCGAGGTGCGTTCGGTTCGCCAGATCGAGCAGCGCGTGCAGACGGCCGCGCGCCGCGGCGCGCGCACGCTGCTCGTGCCCGCCTCGCAGGTCGCCGCCGCCCGCGCGGCGCTCGCGGCCGCTCCAGCGGGCTCCGGCGCCCCCGGCGGCGCGGAAGCGGTGGGGGTCGCGCACCTGCGCGACGCGCTCGAGCACCTGGGCGCACCCGCCTCCGCGCGTGCGCGCGGTTCGGGCGGCGTTCGGGCTCGGTGACTTCGGCGCTCGTTCGCCGTTTCGGAAGCATCAAGACCGTGTTCAGGGACGGTTCAGGCACCCTTGGGGCGGGGGCGGCGGTCCCGCGTCGGGCGCATCCTGCGCCTTCCGCTCCGCCGTCGCTGGCGGAGCTCCTTCCCCCGTGGATCCCGGATCCAGGAGCCGCCCATGAATCACCGCCTTCTCGCCACGACCGCGAGCGCCGCCGCGCTGCTCGCGGCACTTCCCGCCTTCGGCGCCGACGACGACGCCCTGGCCCGGATGCAGTCGCAGATCGACGCGCTGAAGAACGCCAACGCGCAGCAGGCCAAGGAGATCCAGGAGCTGCGCGAGTCCAACGGCGAGACCTGGCTCACCGAGAAGCGCGCGGAGCAGATCCGCGGGGTCGTTCAGGACGTGCTCAGCGACTCCTCCACGCGCGCCAGCCTCCAGGGCGACGGCGCGACCGCGGGCTACGACAAGAACTTCTTCATCGCCAGCCCCGACGGCAACTTCCGCCTCAACATCGAGGGCCAGCTCCAGGTCCGCTACGCCTACAACTACATGCCCAGCGCCGCCCTCGCGGGCGCCAACGCCGACCGGAGCCAGGTTCAGAACGAGTACGGATTCGAGCTGCGCCGCGTCAAGCTGAACTTCTTCGGCCACGTCTTCGACCCGAGCTGGACCTACCGCATGCAGCTCGCGTACGAGCGCGACGGCCAGCTCAGCGGCACGCCGCTGAGCTTCGAGGACGTCTTCATCCAGAAGGCCTTCGAGGGCGGCTTCTACGTCCGCTTCGGCCAGTGGAAGAACGCCTTCAACTACGAGGAGTTCGCCTCCAGCCGCACGCAGCAGTTCGCCGAGCGCTCGCTCGTCAACCAGTACTACAGCACCAAGTTCGTGCAGGGCGTCATGCTGGGCTGGGAGAGCGAGGCGCTGCGCCTCTACGGCTCCTACAACGACGGCGGCGGCAACCGCAACATGCAGGTCATCCAGACCGGCACGGGCAACCCGACCGAGTGGGCCTTCACCGGCCGCGCGGAGTACAAGCTCGCGGGCGCGTGGGGCGCCTTCAAGGACATGCAGGGCTGGCGCGGCAGCGACTTCGGCGCGATGCTCGGCCTCGCCGCAAACTGGCAGCGCTCCGGCGGCGACGCCCCCACCAACAAGGCCACCGTCGGCAACGGCAACATCCCCAACACGACCGGCACGGGCACCGTCGAGACGCAGTTCACCAACCTCACCTACACCGCCGACCTGAACCTCCGCGGCGACGGCTGGAGCGCGTGGGCCGCCTTCCTGGGCAACTACCTCTACGGCGGCGGCGCGGCGGTGAACGCCCGCGGCGTCAACGACAGCCTCTCCTACGGCGTCGTCGTGCAGGGCGGCTACTTCCTCACCGACGCGCTCGAGCTCGTCGCGCGCTACGAGGGACTGTGGGTCGTCTCCGACAACACCAACACCGCGCAGGCGAACGCGCTCATCGACCAGTCGCTCAACATCCTGACGATCGGCGCGAACTACTACTTCGCCAAGAACGCGGTGAAGCTCACCCTCGACGCCGGCTACGCCTTCAACCCGGTCCGCTTCAGCAACGGCCTCTTCGGCGAGTCGATCTCGGGCGCCGACTGGCGCGCCTCGCAGACCGGCAACGGCAGCGGCGAGGTCGTCATCCGCGCGCAGATGCAGCTCCTCTTCTGACCGCGACCACGCGCGCCGCGCTCCCCGCCAAGGGGGCGGATCCGCCCCCCGGGGGGGCGGGTCCGCCCTCGGGGCGCGGCCGTCCCGTAGCCTTCCCGGGATGCGCCCGTCCTTCCGGAAGCCGCCGCGTTTCGCCCGCCGCACCCCGGCCCTGGGGAGCCTCCTCCTGGCGGCCGGGTCGGCCTCCTGCGCCTTCGCGCAGGGCGCCGCCTCCGCGCCGGCCGCGCCGCCCGCCGCCTCGCCGGGCGCGGGCCCGATCGCGCTCCCCCCGGATGTCCTGCAGCGCCTCGAGCGCATGCAGCGCGAGATCGACTCGCTGCGCGAGCAGAACCAACAGCAGGCCGAGCGCATCGACACCCTCCAGCGCTCCACCGGCGAGGCGTGGCTCACCGAGCAGCGCGCCGAGCAGGTGCGCGGCATCGTCTCCGACGTCCTCGCCGACTCGCAGACGCGCACCAGCCTCCAGGGCGACATCGCCACCGCGGGCTACGACAAGAACTTCTTCATCGCCAGCCCCGACGGCAACTACCGCCTCGCCATCGAAGGCAGCATCCAGGCGCGCTTCGCCTACAACAACATCCCGCAGGCCTCGATCTCGGGGGCGAACGCGGGGCGCTCGCAGGTGGCCAACGAGTACGGCTTCGAGATGCGCCGCGTGCTGCTGAACTTCTTCGGCCACGTCATCGATCCCTCGTGGACCTACCGCGTGCAGCTCGCGGCCAACCGCAACGGCGAGCTGAACAACCACGACATCGAGCTCCAGGACGCCTTTATCCAGAAGGCCTTCGACGGCGGCCTCTTCGTGCGCATGGGCCAGTGGAAGAACTACTTCAACTACGAGGAGATGAACTCCAGCCGAACCCAGCAGTTCGCGGAGCGCTCGCTGCTGAACTCCTACTACAGCACGAAGTTCGTGCAGGGCGTCCTGCTGGGCTGGCTCGCCGGGGACACGCAGGTCTACGCCGCCTACAACGACGGCGGCGGCAACCGCAACATGCAGATCATGCAGCAGGGGACCGGCAACCCGACCGAGTGGGCCTTCACCGGCCGCGTGCAGCAGAAGCTCGCGGGCGCCTGGTACCAGTTCCTGGACATGCAGGGCTGGCGCGGCAGCGAGTTCGGCGCGATGATCGGCCTCGCCGTGAACTGGCAACGCGCGGGCGGACTGCCTCCCACCAACCGTGCGACCCCGGGCAATGGCTCGCTCCCCGCGGCCGGCGGCGGCGGCACCGTGAACGACCAGATCACGATGTTCAGCTACACCGCGGACCTGAACCTGCGCGGCGACGGCTGGAGCGCGTGGGCCGCGTTCCTGGGCAACCTGGCCTACGGCGGCGGCGCGGTCGCCAACGCCGTCGGCGTCAACAACAGCAACTCGCTGGGCGCGGTGATCCAGGCCGGCTACTTCCTCACCGAGCGGCTCGAGCTCATCGGCCGGTACGAGGGGCTCTGGGTCAGCTCCGACAACAACAACGTGACCTCGGGGAGCGCGCTCGTCGCGCAGACGCTCAACATCATCACCATCGGCCTGAACTACTACTTCGCGAAGAACGCGGCGAAGCTCACCCTCGACGGCGGCTACTCCTTCGAGCCCGTGCTCTTCAGCAACGGCATCTACGGCGAGTCGATCTCGGGCGCGGACTGGCGCGTCTCGCAGACGGGCCAGGGCGGCGGCGAGACCGTCGTGCGCGTGCAGATGCAGCTTCTCTTCTGATCAACCCGCTCTGGCGACCGACCCACCGCGCGCGCCCGGCTCCGAAATCGGCGCCGATGCGCGCGCGCGGTATTTCCGGCCACCACTTCAGCGGGGCAGCCCGGGCGGGAAAAAGGGCACCTGTCAGATTTTCCACCTGTGCCGCCTCGGGGGCAGCGGGAGCGTGATTCGCAACCGCTTGAAATGGCGCGACTTACGATCGGCAATCTCGGAGAAGAGGGCTGTCTTTCACCCAATTTTGCCATGCACCCCACAGCAACTTGGACCTCGCTATGATCTCGCCTTCATCCCAACGGCCGTGGTTGGCCGATAGGGGTGGAATCCCTTCCGCTGGTGCCTTGGCGGCATCCGCACGCAAGGATGGGAACTCGTCACTGGGACCGGCGGTCGACAGTCAGCGCCCCGGCCCGAAACAAGGAGCGAACTCTCATGAGTCTGACCAAGTTTGTTGGGCTCCTCGCGGGCTCAACCCTCACGCTCACCAGCGTGAGCTACGGCGCCGCCGAGGCGAACAACGACACCGCCGCTGAGATCCAGAGCCTCAAGGCCGAGATCGCGGCCATGAAGGCCTCTCAGGGTGAGCAGTGGCTCACCGAGGCCCGCGCGGAGCAGATCCGCGGCGTCGTGCAGGACGTCCTGTCCGACAGCAGCACGCGCACCAGCTTCCAGGCGGCTGGCGGTCCGACGGCCGGCTACGACAATGGCTTCTTCATGGCCAGCGCCGACGGCAACTGGAAGTTCAAGATCAACGCCCTTGAGCAGGCGCGCTTCGTCTACAACAACACCTTCGTTCCGACCACCGGCGGCCCGGGCGGCTCCGACCAGAACACCTGGGGCTTCGAGAACCGTCGCACCCAGCTCTTCTTCTCGGGCAACGTCGTTGACCCGAGCTGGAAGTACCTGATCGGCATCGCCTACGACGCCCAGAGCGACCCGTACGTTCCGGTCGCTGGTGCGTTCCAGGTCCTGTACGCGCAGGTCACCAAGGTCCTCGGCGAGGGCTTCTCCCTCACCGTCGGCCAGCAGAACGTGCCGTGGACCTTCGAGAGCAACCTGTTCAACGCCGGCGCTACCCAGATGGGTGACTACTCGATCTTCGAGTACATCTTCGGCGCTGGTCAGTCGACGGGTGCCAGCCTGATGTGGCAGAACGACGCGCTCCGCGTCAACGCCGGCTGGTTCAACACCATCGAGCACGCCGCGGGCGCCTCGACCCAGGGCTGGAACAACACGGGCAACCAGAGCTACGCGCTGGCCGCCCGCGCCGACTGGAAGATCAGCGGCACTTGGGAGCAGTTCACCAAGGAGTCCAGCTTCAAGGGTGAGGAGTTCGGTGCCAAGGTCGGCGGCTCGCTGATCTGGCAGAACGGCCGTCGCATCAACAACCCCCCGGTTGACGGCTCGACCTGGCCCTCGAACCCCTTCGGCTTCAACGCCGACGTCGCGTTCAACTTCGGTGGCGCCAACATCATCGCCCAGTTCGCCTGGGTCGATGACCTCAACCCCGCCGGCGGCTCCACCTGGGGCCTGAACGTCCAGGGCGGCTTCTTCGTCACCGACGATCTCGAGATCTTCGGCGCGATGATGTACGACGACCAGGACGACGCGAACTGGTACGTCCAGTTCGGCACCAACTGGTACTTCGCGAAGAACAACGTCAAGGCGACCATCATGGCCATCATCCCGCTCGCGGGTGACTCGGCCGCTGCTGGCACCTCGGCGGCGCTCCGCGGCTACGAGGGCGGCATCGGCCTCTCGCCGCAGGACAACAACTTCTCGATCATGGCGCAGATCCAGATGATGTTCTGATCCTCGCGGATCAGGCATCGGACTGCACCACTCAGGACCTTCCAGCGGGTCCGGCTCCGGCCGGACCCGCTGTGCTTTTGCGCGCGGCGCAGCGTTACCCTTCCCCGCGTGCACGGCCTCGCCGCCATCCTGACGCTCGCGCTCGGCGCGCCGGACGCGATTGGCTCGGCCGCCGCCGCCACCGCGGCGCCCGACGCCATCCAGTCCGAGCTCGCGCAGATGCGCGCGGAGCTCGCGCAGATCCGCGCGCAGCAGCGCGACGGCTGGATCGACCAGGCGCGCGCGGAGCAGATCCGCGGCATCGTGGAGGATGTCCTCGCCGACAGCGCGACGCGCGCCTCGCTGCAGGGCGCGACCGACGGCGCCGTCTCGGGCTACCAGCGCGGCGTCGGCTTCTTCGTCGGCTCGCCCGACGGGAACTTCCGCCTCGAGATCTTCGGCTTCACGCAGCAGCGCTTCGTCTACAACGCGGGCTATGACGCCGCGGAGCGCGCGCCCTACGGCGTCGACAGCGTCTGGGGCTTCGAATCGCGCCGCAACGAGCTCTTCCTCAACGGCAACATCCTGGACAAGTCGCTGCAGTACCTCGTGGGCTTCTCCTACGACCAGCACACCGATCCCGAGTACATGCCATCGGCCAACGGCAATCCGGGGGTCGCGACCGGCGCGCAGCTGGGCATCAGCTACCTGAACCTCACGAAGCAGCTCGCCGACGGATGGTTCGTGCAGGTGGGCTCGATCTTCACGCCGTGGACCTACCAGAGCCACCTCTTCGCCGCGCAGAACACGCAGATGGGCGAGTACTCGCCGCTGGAGTTCCTCTTCGGCGCGGCGTACACGACGGGCGTCAACGTCGGCGTCGCGAACGAGCAGATCATCTGGCAGGTCTGCTGGGGCGACGCGATCGGGCTGGCACCCAGCGGCTGGAACGCGGACTCGAACCAGTCGGGCGCGGTCGCGACGCGGCTGAACTGGAAGCTCGCGGGCAACTGGGACGAGTACGCCAACGAGACCAGCTTCCCCGGCGATCCCTTCGGCGCCTTCCTCGGCGTGGCCGCGCGCTGGCAGAACGGCCGCGCGATCAACCCCGTGGCCGCGCAGACGGCGGGGCAGTGGGGGCTCACCGCGGACATCAACCTGATGTTCGGCGGCGCGAACCTCATCGCGCAGGGCGTCTACATCGCCGACTACGTCTCGCCCCGCGCGGGCGCCTGGGGCGCGCTGGTGCAGGGCGGGTTCTTCGTGAGCGACTCGGTGGAGCTCTTCGCCAACTGGACGGTCGCCAACGTGCTTGGGACCCAGTCGGTGGCGAACCTGGGGGGCAACTGGTACATCGACCGCGCCTCGCTCAAGGTCACCGCGCGCGCGATGGTGCCCACCAGCGGGAACTTCGGGACCTTCTACGCGGCCTTCCTGCCCGCGCAGGGGCTGCTGGACGCCGCCGCCCCGAACAACAGCGTCTCCTTCGTGCTGCAGCTCCAGATGGCCTTCTGACCGGCGAGGGACCCGCAGCCGCCCGGGGCCGTTTTGCTACGATTTCCCGCGCATGTCCCGCCCCACCGCATCCACGCTCACGCTCGTCGCCGCGCCGGTCCTCGCCGCCGCCGTCCTGGGCCAGGCCGCCGGTGCGCAGTCGACGCCGCCCGCCGCCCCCGCGCCCTCGGGCGCCTCGCAGGCGGGGCAGAAGCCCTCCGTCGACGAGCTCATGAAGCGGATGGAGGCCCTCGAGGAGCGCAACCGCGAGCTCGAGACGCGCGTCACCGACCTCAACAAGCAGCAGGGCGAGCAGTGGCTCACCGAGCAGCGCGCCGGGCAGATCCGCGAGATCGTCGCCGACGTGCTCTCCGATTCCCAGACGCGCGCGTCGCTCCAGGACTCGGGGATGACCGCGGGCTGGAACGACGGCTTCTTCCTCGCGAGCGCCGACGGCCGCTTCCGCATGAACTTCGGCGGCTTCATGCAGTCGCGCTTCACCTACAGCAACATCCAGCCCGGTCCCTACCGGTCCTTCCCGAGTCCCGCGGCGGACCAGTTCGTCTACGACCGCAACGACAACCGCTACGGCTTCGGCCTGCCCAACGTCGAGCTCTGGACCGACGGCCACATCCTGAGCAAGGACTTCCAGTACATGGTGAAGGCCCGCTTCTACGAGCAGGTCGCCACCGACCTCCAGAAGGGCTCCACCGGCGCGATCGCGGGCGACATCGACTTCTCCGGCTTCGAGCTCCTCGACGCCTGGATGCGCTTCAACCTCGACGACAACTGGTCGATCCGCGCGGGCCAGTTCCGCACCCCGTTCTCCCGCGGATTCCTGGTGCTCGAGCAGTACCAGATGTCCTCGGCGCGCTCGGTCGTCGACTACCACTACGCGCTGGGCTACACGCAGGGCATCGAGGCGGAGTTCAGCTCCGACGAGTTCCGCGCGCGCGTCTCCTTCAACAACGGCGAGCTCGACAACCTGCTCGGCGACGCCAACGCGAACTACGGCGGCGACCTCTTCAAGGTCTATCCCACCGGCAGCTTCACCGGGCAGAACAACCCCTGGTGGGAGATGCCCTCGGTCTTCAGCGTCACCAGCCGCCTCGAGTGGAAGCCCGCGGGCTCCTGGACCCAGTTCCGCAGCTACACCTCGCCCGCCGGCGAGAGCTTCGGCTCGCTCCTGGGCCTGGGCATGCACTACCAGCAGTCGCGCGGCTACCAGACCAACCAGGGCACGCCCGGGCTCGACGACCCGCTCTCGAACTGGCTCGCGGTCACGCTCGACGGCCAGATGAACTTCGGCGGCGCGTCGCTCTACGGCGCCTTCTTCTACAACTACGTGAGCGCCCCCGCGGCGACGATCCCGCTCTTCGGCTCCTCGCAGCCCGCGAACCAGCAGGATTTCGGCGACATCAACATCCTCGCCTTCCAGCTCCAGGGCTCGGTCTACTTCATGCCCAAGGTCGAGGGCTTCGCGCGCTACGAGTTCGCGTACATGTGGGGCTTCAACGAGGCCACCGTCGGCGCGAGCAACTCCGCGCTGCTGGATCCCGATCCGCTCAACCTGCTCACCATCGGCGTCAACTGGTACCTCGACGGCCAGGACGTGAAGTGGACGACCGACCTGGGCTGGGCGATCACCGACGTGCACCCGTGGTTCGCCGACCTGGACGCCGGATGGCGTCCGTCGCGCGCGAACGAGCTGGTCTTCCGCACGCAGCTCCAGCTCATGTTCTGACGCCCGCCCGCGCCTGCGCGAGCACCGGGGAAGGACCGCTCCGCGCGCCGGAAGATGCGCGGAAAACCCCTATACTTCAGGGTCCATGAGCGTGGTCCACCGCGTCGAAGTCCGTCCGAGGCCGGGCCACCGCGATCCCCGCGGCGAAGGCGTCCTGCGCCAGGCCACCGCGCTGGGCGGACCCGTCCCGCAGCGCGTGGAGCACGCCGCCGTCTACCTGCTCGAGGGGGAGCTCGACGCGCCCACCGTGCAGCGCATCGCGCAGGAGCTGCTCGCCGATCCCGTCACGCAGGTGGCCGAGGTGCTCGCTCCCGGCGCGCCCAGCCGCCGCCGCGCGGACGCGCTGGTCGAGGTGCACCCGCTCCCCGGCGTCACCGATCCCGCCGCCGAGAGCGTGGAGCTCGCGGTGCACGCGATGTTCGGCGCCTCGGTGCGCGTGCGCACGGGCGAGCGCTTCGACTTCACCGGCATCCCGCAGGAGGCCGCGGGCGCGCTCGCCGAGCGCGCGCTCGCCAACAAGGTCGTGCAGGGGATCCACGCGGAGCCTTGGCATCCGCAGCGCTTCCCGACGGGCCACCATTACGAGCTGCAGGTGCGCTCCGTCCCGGTCACGCGCCTGGACGACGCCGCGCTGGAGAAGCTCAGCCGCGACGCGCACCTCTTCCTCTCGCTGGAGGAGATGCGCGCGATCCAGGCCGAGTACCGCCGCCTGGGCCGCGAGCCGCGCGAGATCGAGCTGGAGACGATCGCGCAGACCTGGAGCGAGCACTGCGTCCACAAGACGCTCAAGAGCACCGTGCGCTACCGCGAGGCGGGCCTCGCGCCGGGCCAGCGCGCGCTCGCCGGCGCGGACGCCGCGGGCCGCCCCGGACACGCGCGCGGCGACGACGGCACCGTCACCATCCGCAACCTGCTCAAGAGCACCGTCGCGGCGGCGACCTTCGAGCTCATCGACGACGCGCGCCCCGACCGCATCGACTGGTGCCTCTCGGTCTTCGTCGACAACTCCGGCGTCATCGCCTTCGACGACGAGCACGCCGTCTGCTTCAAGTGCGAGACGCACAACCGGCCCAGCGCGATCGAGCCCTACGGCGGCGCGGCGACGGGCATCGGCGGCTGCATCCGCGACATCATGGGCACCGGCCTGGGCGCGAAGCCGATCGCCGCGACCGACGTCTTCTGCGTCGCGCCCACCGACCTCGCGCAGGTGCCCGCGGGCTGCCTGCCGCCGGCGCGCATCCTGACGCAGGTCG
The DNA here is from genome assembly GCA_046350355.1 of Phycisphaerales bacterium. Classification (GTDB taxonomy): domain Bacteria; phylum Planctomycetota; class Phycisphaerae; order Phycisphaerales; family SM1A02; genus UBA966. The sequence goes on from JAXMAN010000001.1 coordinate 467,502, forward strand.
TCGCGGGCGTGCGCGACTACGGCAACCGCATGGGCATCCCCACGCTCAACGGCGCCGTCTGGACCGACGCGCGCTACGTGGGCAACCCGCTCGTCTACTGCGGCGTCGTCGGCACGATGCCGCGCACGATGGTCAAGGGCGCGGCGCGCCGCGGCGACCGCATCGTCGCCATCGGCGGACGCACCGGCCGCGACGGCATCCATGGCGCGACCTTCTCGAGCGCGGAGGTCGAGCACGGCCACGCCGCCGAGTTCAGCCACGCGGTGCAGATCGGCAACGCGATCACGCAGAAGAAGATGCTCGACGCGATGCTCGCCGCGCGCGACCAGGCCGACGGCCCGCTCTACAGCGGCGCGACGGACTGCGGCGCGGGCGGCTTCAGCAGCGCGGTGGGCGAGATGGGCAAGGATCTCGGCGCGACCGTGCACCTGGACCGCGCCCCCGTGAAGTACGACGGCCTCAGCCCCACCGAGGTGTGGATCTCCGAGGCGCAGGAGCGCATGGTGCTCAGCGTCCCGCCCGCGAAGCTGCCGCGCCTGCGCGCGGCCTGCCAGGCGCACGGCGTGGAGCTCTGCGAACTGGGCGACTTCGGCACCGAGGACGGCGCCATCCGCCTGCTCTGGCACGGCACCGAGGTCGGCGCGATCGACACGCACTTCCTGCACGAGGGCGTCCCGATGCCCGTGCGCGAGGCGGTCTGGGACGCGGCATGGAGCGCGGCGCAGGAGCCGGCGCCGGCGGCGGGGGCGGGCGTCGGCCCGCTGCTCACCGACACGCTGCGCACGCTGCTGGCGCATCCGAACCTCGCGAGCAAGGCGTGGATCATCCGCCAGTACGACCACGAGGTGCAGGGCGGCAGCGTCGTCAAGCCGCTCGTGGGCGTGGGCGAAGGCGGTCCCTCCGACGCGGCGGTCGTGCATCCGGTCCCGGGCACGCGCCGCGCGCTGGCGATCGCCAACGGGCTCGCGACCGGCTGGAGCGCGGACCCGTACGCGATGACCCTCGCGGCGATCGACGAGTGCGTGCGCAACCTGGTCTGCGTCGGCGCGGATCCGGCGCGCATCGCGATCCTCGACAACTTCTGCTGGCCAAGCTGCGACGAGCCGCGCAACATGGGCGCGCTCGTGCGCGCGGCGGAGGCGTGCTACGACGGCGCGCACGCCTACCGCGCCCCCTTCATCAGCGGCAAGGACAGCCTCAAGAACCAGTTCCGCACGCAGGACGGCCGGACCATCATGATCCCGCCGACGCTGCTGATCTCGGGCTTCGGCATCGTCCCCGACGCGCAGCGCGCATGCACGATGGACCTGAAGTCCGCGGGCGGCGCGCTGCTGCTGGTGGGCACGACCGGCGCGCGCATGGGCGGCAGCCATCGCGCGATGCTCGGCGCCTGCGCGCACCGCGACATGCGCCTGCCCGAGGTCGATCCCGCCCGCGGCGCGCGGACCGCGCGCGCCGTCGCCGCGTGCATCGCGCGCGGGCTGGTGCGCAGCGCGCACGACCCCAGCGAGGGCGGCCTGCTTCCCGCGCTCGCGGAGATGTGCTTCGCGGGCGGCCTGGGCGCGGAGCTCGACCTCTCGCGCGTGCCCGTCCCCGCGGGCGCCGAGGTTCCCGAGGAGTGCCGCGCCTTCGCAGAGGATCCGCACCGCTACCTGCTCGAAGTCGACCCCGCGCACGTCGGCGAGGTCTGCGCGCTGCTGGGCGATCTCCCGCATGCGGTCGTCGGCACCGTCGCGTCCAGCCCCTCGCTGGAGCTGGTGGGCACGCAGACCGCGCGCGAGCGCGTCGGCATCGACGCCCTGCGCGCCGCATGGAGCACGCTTCCCGGAGGCATCCGATGAGCACCCGCAGCGTCCACGGCCCGCGCGCACTCGTCATCACCGCCGCCGGCATCAACTGCGACGGCGAGCTCGTCGAGGCCTTCGCCGCCGCGGGCGCGGTCCCGGAGACCGCGCTCCTGGGCGAGCTCGCGCGCGATCCCTCGCGCATCGACCGCTACCAGCTCATCGGCCTGCCCGGCGGCTTCAGCTACGGCGACGACATCGCCGCGGGGCGCATCATGGCGGCGCTCATCCGCCGCTCGATCTACCCCGCGCTCGCCGCGGCGGTCGAGCGCGGCACGCCGATCATCTGCCCCTGCAACGGCTTCCAGATCGCGGTGCAGGCGGGGCTGCTGCCCGGCCCGGCGGCGGGCGCGCCCTGGCCCGCGCAGCCCGCGGTGCCGACGGTCGCACTCGCGCAGAACAGCGACGGCCGCTTCCGCGACGTCTGGACGCGCGTGGAGATCCCCGCGAACACGCGCTGCATCTGGACGCAGGGGCTGGAGGCGGACGCCGCCACCGGCATGCTCCCGAGCGCGCACGGCGAGGGCCGCCTGGTCGCCGACGAGGCGCACCTGGACGCGCTCGAGGCCGCCGGCCAGGTGGCGGTGCGCTACCTCGAGCCGGACCACTTCAACGGCAGCATGCGGCGCATCGCCGGCATCTGCGACGCCAGCGGGCTCGTCTTCGGGCTGATGCCGCATCCCGAGCGCTACACGCGCTGGACGCAGCATCCCTCGTGGACGCGGCTGGCCGCCTCGCAGCGCGCGGGCGAGCCGCTGGGGCTGCGCATCTTCCGCAACGCGGTGCAGCGCGTGCTCGCCGGCGGCGCGGCGGTCCCCGCCTAGCGCGCGACGCGCCACGCACAGGAGACGACCATGACGACGACCACCCCGAAGACCCTCCGTTGCGGCGTGATCGGCGTCGGCAAGATGGGACGCCACCACGCGCGCCTGTGGACGCAGATCGAGGGCTGCGACCTCGTGGGCGTCGTGGACACCAGCGCCGAGCGGCGCCAGCAGGTCATCGACCAGTACGGCGGCGCGGGCTACGAGAGCGTCGACCAGCTCATCGACGCCGGCGTCGACGTGGTGACGATCGCCACGCCCACGGTGCACCACCGCGCGGCCGCGGAGAAGCTGCTCGCGCGCGGCATCCACTGCATGATCGAGAAGCCGCTCGCGCCCAGCCGCGAGGAGGCGCGCGCCATCGCCGACGCCGCGCAGCGCAGCGGCGCGATGCTGCAGGTGGGCCACGTGGTGCGCTACGACCCGGTGATGGTCGCGATCCGCCAGCTCGGCATGACGCCGCGCTTCGTCGAGGTGGACCGCGTCAGCCCGATGACCTTCCGCAGCGTCGACGTCGGCGTCGTGCTGGACATGATGATCCACGACATCGACGTGCTGCTCATGCTCTTCGGCGCCGAGCCGGTGGAGGTGCGCGCGAGCGCCGTCGCCGTGCTGGGCGAGGCGGAGGACGTCTGCAACGCGCGCCTGGAGTTCCCGCGCATGGCCGACGGCTACACGCCCGTCGCCAACGTGACCGCCAGCCGCATCGCGATGAAGACCGAGCGCAAGATCCGCGTCATGAGCGACGACACCTACGTGAGCGCGGACTTTGTCGAGCGCAAGGGGACCGTCGCGCGCAAGGGCGCCAACGCCGCCAAGATCCAGGAGGTGCGCGAGCTCCTGCGCCAGGGCGCGGACCTGAGCCACCTCAACTTCCTCGACCTGCTGCAGGTGGAGCCGCTGACGGTCGCCGCGGGCGAGCCGCTGCGCATGCAGGCGGAGGACTTCGTCTCCGCGATCCGCTCCGGCCGCCGTCCCTTCGTGAACGCCGAGGACGGTTTCGCGGCGGTCCGCACCGCCGAGCGCATCGTCGCCGCCGCCCGCGAGGCGGGCGCGCGCATGCTCTGAAACGCGCATCCTGCCATGATCCCGTCGACCACCACGACCGCCGCCAGCGCGCCCGCCGCGCTCGCCTGGACCGAAGCAGCCCCCAGCGAGACCGACATCGCCATCGTCGGCGGCGGCTTCAGCGGGCTGATCGCGCTCGTGCACCTGCTGCGGCTGCTGCCGCAGGCGCGCTTCGTGCTCTTCGAGCGCCTGCCGCGCCGCGCGCCCGGCGTCGCCTACGGCGGCTGCGACGCGGACCACCTGCTGAACGTCCCCGCGGGCCGCATGGGCGCCTTTCCCGAGGATCCGGGCGCCTTCCACCGCTGGCTGCAGGAGCGCCATCCCGGCCGCTGGAGCGCCGACGACTTCGTCCCGCGCGCGCTCTTCGGCGAGTTCGTGAACGAGCTCGTCGCGAAGGAGCTCGCCGCGGCGGGCGGCCGCGCGAGCCTCGCGCGCGACGCGGTCGTGCACGTCGAGCGCCTGCCCAGCGGCGCGGAGCTGCTGCTCGCCTCGGGGCGCACCTGCGTCGCGCGCGCGCTGCTCCTGGCGCCGGGGCTGCCGCCCGCGCGCGCTCCCTGGTCGCGCGTGGACCACGGCGTCGCGCGCCGCGCGCTCGCGACGGATCCGTGGGACGCCGGCGCATACGAGGGCATCGGCGCGGCCGACCCCGTGATCATCGTCGGCAGCGGCCTCACCGCCATCGACATCGTGATGACGCTGCGCCGCCGCGGCCACCGCGGCACCATCACGATGGTCTCGCGCAACGGCCGCCTGCCGCACCCGCACTCGCCGCCGGGCGACGCGCCGCTGCAGCTTCCCGCGAGCGCCTTCGCGGGCGGCCCCGCGCGCGCGCTCTCGGCGCTGCGCCGCGCCGCGCGCGAGCGCATGCGCGCCGGCCTCTCCTGGCAGGGCGCCGTCGACGCGATCCGCCCGCATGTCACCGAGGTCTGGCGCTCCTGGACCCCCGCGCAGCGCCAGCGCTTCCTGCGCCTGGCGCGCCCCTTCTGGGAGGTGCACCGCCACCGCGTCCCCGTCGAGGTGCTCGGCGAGATGCAGGCCCTGCGCGCCGCGGGCTCGCTGGAGCTGCTGCAGGGCGAGGTCGCCTCGCTGCGCCCCGCCGACGGCGGCGTCGAGGTCGCGCTGCGCCTGCGCGACGGTCGCACGCCCACGCGCCGCGCCGTGCGTCTCTTCAACTGCGTCGGTCCGACCGCCGCCGTGAGCGAGTCCGTCGATCCGCTCATCGGCTCGCTGCTGCGCGGCGGGCTCGCCTGCGCGGACGCGTCGGGGCTCGGGCTGCACGCCGATCCCGAAGGACGCCTGCGCTCCGCCGCGGGCGGCAGCGACGAGCGCATCTTCCTCGTGGGCGCGCTGCGCCGCGGCGAGCTCTTCGAGAGCACCGCCGTGCCCGAGCTGCGCGTGCAGGCCGCGACCGCCGCGCGCGCGCTCGCCGCGACGCTCGCGCGCGACGCCGCGGGCAAGGGGACGCGCTGATGCTCGTCGGCAGCCACCTCAGCATCTCGGGCGGCCTCTTCAAGGCGGTCGAGGAGGCGCTGCGGCTGGGCCTCGACTGCGTGCAGATCTTCACGAAGAACCAGCGCCAGTGGACGAGCAAGCCGCTCGCGCCCGAGGAGGCCGAGGCCTTCCGCGCCGCGGTGCGCGCCGCCGGCTGGGACAAGCATCCCGAGCGCCGCCTGGTCAGCCACAACAGCTACCTCGTGAACCTCGCCTCGCCCGACCCGGAGCTGCAGCGCAAGAGCCACGCGATGCAGCTCGACGAGCTCCAGCGCTGCGAGGCGCTGGGCGTGCCGAACTGCGTCATGCACCCCGGCGCGCACATGGGCGCCAAGGGCAGCGCCGCGGACGAGGCCGCGGGCATCGACCGCCTGGTGCGCGCGCTTGACAAGCTCCACGCGGAGACGCGCGGCTTCCGCACCGTCACCTGCATCGAGAACACCGTCGGCGGCGGCACCTCGCTGGGCGGCCCCTTCGAGCATCTCGCGCAGATCCGCGAGCGCGTGCGCGAGCCCGAGCGCGTGGCCGTCTGCTTCGACACCTGCCACGCCACCGCGTACGGCCACGACATGACGACCCCCGCGAAGGCGAAGGCCGTCTGGAAGCGCTTCGACGAGGTCGTCGGCCTCGAGCATCTGCGCGTCTTCCACGTCAACGATTCGGTCGGCGCGGTCGGCTCGCATCTGGACCGCCATGCGCACCTGGGCACGGGCGCGTGCGGCGAGGCGTGCTTCGCCGCCATCGCCGCCAAGCGCGCCTTCGCGAACATCCCGTGCATCCTCGAGACGCCCAAGGAGGGCAAGCTGCGCGGGCGCGATCCCGACCGTGCCAACGCCGCCTGGCTGCGCGCGCTGGCGATGCTCGCGGTGGCGGCGCTCGTGGGCGTCGCGCTCCCGGGCTGCCGTCCGTGGGCGAAGCCGCAGTCGCAGGTGACCGAGGTCGAGCAGCAGCTTCCCGCGCGTCCGACCGCGCAGGAGCAGGACCGCCTGGAGCGCGCGCGCGCCGTCGCCGCGCGCGGCGACTACCAGCAGGCGCTCAAGGACCTTGGCTCGCTCCTGCAGGAGAATCCGCGCCTGGTCGATGCGCAGGTCGCCGTCGCGCAGACCAACGAGGTGCAGGGCGACCTGCGCGCCGCGCAGCGCGGCTACGAGGCCGCGCTCGCCGCCGATCCGCGCAACGTCGACGCGCGCATCGGCCTTGCGCGCGTGCACGCCGCCGCCGGCCGGCGCGAGGACGCGATCCGCGACTACCGACTGGCGCTCGCGGAGTCGCCCGGCGACCGCCGCGCGATCGAGGGCATCGCCGCGCTGCTGGAATCCACCGGCGATGGCGCCGGGGCGATCCCCTTTCTGGAGCGCCGCTGCGCCGACGCGGACGCGGACGCCGCCGCGTGGTCGCGCCTGGGGCGCGCCTACCTGCGCGCGGGGCGCTCGACCGACGCGGTCGCCGCGTACGAGGAGGCGGTCGCGCTGGGCGCGGTCGCGCAGGAGACGCTCGACGGGCTCATCGGCGCCTACACCGCGGAGAAGCGCTACGCCGAGGCGGCCAGCGCCGCGCAGGAGTACGCGCGCCGCTGGCCGGGTCCGCGCGCCGACGAGCGCTGCGCGTGGATCGAGTTCAAGCTCGGGGACTTCGCGCGCTCGGCGGCCTCGTACCGGCGCGCGGTCGCGAAGGATCCGCGCAGCATCCGCGCCTGGAACGGCATCGGCGCCTGCGCGCTCAACGCGTGGCTGCTGAGCGACCGCATCGACGGCGCCGCCCGCGAGGAGGCGCGCCAGGCCTTCGAGCAGAGCCTCGCGCTCGACCCGAAGCAGCCGCAGGTGCAGCAGCTCCTCGACACCTACGCGCCCTGACCCGCGCGCCATCGCCTAACCTTCGCGCATGCCTGATCCCGCGCTGCTGGAGTGCTTCCCGTCGCCGGTCGCGACGCCCTTCCTCATCGAGCATGTGAACGAGGAGTTCACCTCGGTCTGCCCCAAGACGGGGCACCCCGATTTCGGGCGCATCATCCTGCGCTACGAGCCCGCGGGCCGCTGCGTCGAGCTCAAGAGCCTGAAGCTCTACTACCAGAGCTTCCGCAACGAGGGGATCTTCTACGAGGCGGTGACCAACCGCATCCGCGACGACCTGGCCGCGGCGATGCAGCCGCGCTGGCTGCAGGTGATCACGCAGTGGCGCGGCCGCGGCGGGATCCACAGCCGCATCCTGGCGACCGCGGGCGCCGTGCCCGCGCACTGGCTGCGCGGCGAGCCGGGCGCGCCTGCGCCGGAGTGAGTCCGCGCGGAGCGCGGGCACGGTGCGCATCGCGTGCGCCGTGCACGCGGCGCAGCATCCTCCCATCGATCAAAAAGACGACGCGCGCCTCCTGCGAGGCGCGCGTCGATCGTGTCGGTCAGTTCAGGTGTGTCCGGTCAGCGGCGACGACGGCCGGCCGAGAGGCCAGCCAGACCCAGCAGCGCGAGCGCGCCCGGGCCGGGGACGTTGCCGAAGAGCAGGAACGAACCGCTGTAGCCCTCGGGGGCGGGGGTCCAGTCGGTGCCGAAGCCAGCGCCGACCGAGTAGTACAGGCCGGAGGCGTCCTCGCCCTGCGACCAGATGAAGGCATCGCCCTCGCCGTCGGCGAGGATCGCGCCCACGCTCATGCGGTACTCGCCAGCGGCGATGCCGCCGGTGAGGTTGCCCGCGAACTGGTACTCGATGCCGCCGTCGCTGTTGAGCGCGCCGGTGGGGGTGACCTGCATGTCGCCGAGCGCCCAGGTCTTGCTGACGACCACAGAGCTGAAGTCAGCGCTGTAGATCACCATCTGGAAGCCGACGATGTTGGCCAGACCCGACTGGATGAAGTTCTCGGAGGAACCCCAGAAGGTCAGCTGGCTCAGGTTGTAGCCCTGGCTGACGTTGACCGTCTGCGCGAGCGCCTGGCCGTAGAAGTACGAGCCGCCCGAGGAGATCGCGTCGGAGAAGGCGCCTTCGGCCTGCCCCTGCGCGTTCGTCATCGGAAGGTTGGAATCGATGAGCGCCGCCTGCGAGGCAGCAGCCACCGTCAGTGCCGCAATGGCGGCAGAAGCAACAAAACGCATTGTGCCTAACTCCTTTTCCCTGTATTCGTGAACTGACAGACCCTGCCCGCGAACGGGCCCCTCCCTGGCATCAAGAGCCAAGTGCGTGAAGGATGCCACAAAGTAGGGGCCGGAAAAGCATCAGTCCCGGATTTTGGGGTGGTCTTTGCCGGTTCCTCACACCAGTGCGCGGGTTCAGAATGTCTGATAACACTTGATTGACGCGCAGGATCCCGCCTGGCTCGCCGCCGCAGGCGGGAGCGCGACCTCGATCAACTTCGCGGGACTGCCGGTCGGTTCGACCGTGACGGACCAGTTCGCCTCCTCGGGCGCGATCTTCACGCAGTCCGGCGTGATCCAGGACAACTTCGGCGCGGGCCCCTACATGGAGTGCCCGGCCGCCTTTGGGACGCATCCGCCCCAGCCCAACGAGGGGCTCCGGGTGAGTTTCGCCTCGCCGATGCGCGCACTTTCGCTCGGGCTGCTGTGCATCCCGGGGGGATCCGCGCGCGTGGAACTGCGTCGCGCTGGCCAGATCGTGTGGTGGGGCAACGTCGATCTGATGGACGGTGGATGGGACGGCGCCTCGTGGCACTTTGGATTCGCCGGCCTGGTCAGCGACCAGGATTTCGACGCGATCTGGGTCGCCGCACGGCCCGAGGTCAACTGGCCGGGAGCCGGATCCACCACGCTCTTCGCGCAGTCGCTCTCCTTCTCGCCCGTCCCCGCGCCGGGCGCGCTCCCGCTGCTGCTCGCCACCGCGCTCACGGCGACGCGGCGTCGCCGATCGTGATCCGCTTGGTCTCGGTGGGCTTGCCGTCGAGCCCCGGCACCTGCGCGGCCAGCTCCGCACCCAGCAGCATCCGCAGCCGGCGCACGGTGCGCGAGTTCAGCTCCGCGCGCTCGAAGCGCAGCGCGCTGTAGCCGGCGCTGTTGAAGCTCACCTGGAAGTTCGGCTCGGGATGGGTGGCCTCGCCCGCCTGCTGCGCGACGCGCATCGTCGCCAGGCGCGTGGAGAGTGCCTGGTGAAGCCGGAAATGCTCGGTGCGGAGCGCCTCGATCTGGCGCTTCTTCTCGGGGCTGAGTCCCGGGAGCGCGAGCGCGGCGTCGAGCTTGGGCATCGCGTCGCGCGTGTCCTGGTACGCCTGCGGCGCGGCGGCGCGCAGCCACGCGGCGGTGAGCAGCGCCTGTCCCTCGGGGGAGACCGCGGCGAGCAGCGCATCGCGCCCCGCGACAAGCTGCAGGATCGGCGCGTTGAGCGCGGCGCGCACGGCGGTCGCGGTCTTGGTCGATTCGGCGTCCTCGGGGCCGCCGGAGATCGTGATCGACTCGCCGACCTGCGTGTCGGGCGCCGCGGCCGGCGCCTCCTTGTTGCGCCGCTCCTGCGCGCGCATCGACTCCATCGCCTGACGCATGCTCGCGCGCTCGTGCAGGAGCATCTCGACGCTCTTGCTGCGCAGCGTGCCGCGCGCGGATTCCAGCGCCGCGACCGCGGCGGGCGACCACGCGTCGAAGGCGGCCGTCGCCGCGGCGGCGTCCGCCTGGGCGAGCCCCGCATCGCGCAGCACCGCGAGCAGCGCGACGCCGCGCAGCGCGCGCCCGACCGAATCGGAGGAGGGCGCCACCGGGTAGCGCAGGTCGCGCAACCGGTGGCGCGCGCGCTCCTGCTGGACGCGCGCGATCGTCGGCTTGTCGGCGTTGGCCGCCGCGCCCGCGGCGGCGATGAAGGCGTCGTCCGCCTCCGCGAGCGCCTGGTACGCGGCGTCGAGCTTTCCGATGCCGGCGCGCAGCGAGTCCGGCGTCGTCTCGTCGGCCTGCCCCTGCGCGTATTCGAACTTGATCGCGGAACCCTTGAGCGCCGCGCGGACCGCCTCGCCCTGCACGCGGTCGATCTCGCCCGCGCGCGCCGTGTAGTCCTCGTAGAGCTGCCGGTACGCGGGGTTGTCCTCCGCGGTGCCGAGCCAGCCCGCGATCGTCGCCGACTCCGTGCGCGAGATCGGCGTGGGGAGGCGGCCGCCCGCGATCTCGACCACGCCGTCGCCGGTCTGGAAGACGAAGCCGCCGTCCATGGGCCCGCCGAGGCCGTCGCCGAAGAGGTCGCCCATGAGCATGGGCACGCCGTCGGGGCCGACCGCGATGCCGAAGGCGCCGCCCATCTCGCCGTCGCCGTCGAAGACCATCGTCTCCATCTCGCCGTCGGCGCTCTGCATGACGATCATCGCGCGGGCCTGGAAGCCGTCGCCGTCGCCGCCGCCGCCGCCACCGTTGCCGCCCGCGCCCTCCGCCTGCGGGTCGGCCGGCAGCGTGATCGCGCCGAGGCGCTGTTCCGGGCCCTCCGGCTCCTTCGCCTGCTCGAGGTAGAAGTCGCGGCGCGAGGGATCGACGGAGGCAAGCGCGCGGAAGGCGTCGCGGTTGATCGCGGCGCGCTCCTGGCGCAGCTCGCGAAGCTGCGCGCGCGCCTTCGAGACCTCCTCGCCGCCCGGCGCGTGCAGGCCGCCCGCGCGGCGCAGCACATCCTCGCACCGGGTCATCTTCATCGAAACGGGCCACCAGCGGCGCAGCCACGTCGCGCACGCCTCGTTCACGGCCTGGCGCGCGGCATCGTCGGGCGCGCGCGCGGCGAGCTGGCGGAAGACGGTGCGCGGCGAGCCACCGTCCATCGCGCAGCGCGGCCAGATGCGGCCGAAGGCCTCGGTGCGCAGCGCATCGCCCTCGACCAGTCCGACCGCGGGCTCGAGCGCCGCAAGCCCGTCGCGGTGCGCGTCGGAGAGCTGGTCGAGCACGTCGTTGTAGGGACCGCTGACCGCCTGGCGCGCGGCGATGTCGTCGGAGCGGATCTCGACGATCCCCGGCGCCGTCGGCTCGGGCTTTGGCTTGCCGGAGGCCTCGCGCGCGGCGGCCTGCTTCGCGGGCAGCGCGAGCGACTCGTCCGCCAGGCGCACGAAGAGCGCGGCGAGGCGCTGGCGGTACGCGGCGAGCGCCTGCTCCGCGGCGCGGCGCCGCTCGGCGGAGAGCTTCGCGCCCGCGAGCGAGCGCTCGAGGTCGTGCTTGGCGACGGGCGTCTGCCCCTCGACGCCCATGAGCGCGCGCAGGAGGCGGCGCTGGCACGCCAGCCGCTCGCGCTCGAGCGCGTCCTTCTGCTCCGGACGCGCGACGGCGGCGAGCCCGTCGAAGAAGGCCTGCGTCGTGGCCATGACGCTCGCGAGCTGCGAGCGCCGGCGCTGCTCGCGCTCGACGAGCGTGCGGCGGTCGTCGGGCTCGGGGGTGGGCAGCCCCGTCTCCGCGCTGGGCGGGAGCGCGCACGCCTCGAACATCCGCACCTGCGCGTCGTCGAAGAGCGCGCCCGCGAGGTCGCGCTGCGCCTCGTCGAAGCCGACCGCGGCGACGAGCGCGTCGAAGTCGCGGCTGGCCATCACCGGCGGCAGGTCCGCGCCGCCGAAGGTGAGCTGCGCATGCGCGGCGGGCGCGCCCAGCAGCATTCCGCCCGCGAGCGCGGCGCCGGCGAGGAGGGAGCGCCGGCGGTGCGGACGCAGGGTGGTGGCGGGGCGGTGGCGCATGGTGGCTCCTTCGGGTCGGGGTCAGTCGAGCTTCTTCTCGGCCAGGTACTGGCGCATCTCGCGCTGCCAGCGCAGCATGCTGCTGGCGGCGACGGCGTCGTGCGTCTCGTCGGGGACGATCTCGATGTAGCCGGAACCGCTGGGAAGCGGCGTGCCGGCGGCGGCCTGCTGCTGCGCGATCTCCTCCATCGTCCCGCGCAGCCGGGCGACGGCGCGGTCGAGGTAGAAGTTGTCCGCACCGCCGCAGAGCAGGCGCACGCGCTCGCGCATCAGGCGGCCGTCGCGCGCGGGGTTCGCGCGCAGGCGGCGCGCGATGTCGTAGCGGGACCAGTCGTTCTCGACGACGCCGTGGTCGATCGCGCCGGTCAGGTTGTCGAACATCGGGCGCGGCAGGCGCGTCTGCGGATCGACGGCGCTCCACATCGCGGCCCACGCGTCCCACTGCTCGCCGCTGTCGCGGGCGGGGCCGAGCACGCGCTCCATCGCGGCCTCCTGGCGCACGGTCATGCGCACCTTCTCGAAGCGCTCCGCCAGCGGCGTGCGGAAGGAGGGGATCTCCTTGCCGTCGGCGTCGCTGAAGAGGCTCGGGTCGCGGTAGAGGTCGCTGCACTGGAAGGCGCTGAAGTCGACGGGGTCCGGCGAGCTCGCGAAGCACGCGCCGAAGGTCTCGGGATGCGTGAGCTGCAGCCAGAGCGCGCTCCAGCCGCCGCTGCTGTGGCCGGTGACGATGCGCGCGTCCGCGCGCGCGATGAGCCGGAAGTTGCGCTCGAGCTCGGGGATGAGCTCCTCGATGAGCGCCTTGCCGCGCGGGCCGTTGGCGGCGCTGTCGACGAAGCCGTGGTGCCCCAGCGGCGCGTCCGGGTCCAGCACGATCCAGACCGCCTGCGGGACGACCTGCTCGCTGCCGGGCGTGGCCAGCATGCGCGCGCGCTCCGCCGCGCCGAGGTGGTTGCCGCCGAAGCCGGGAATCACGTAGATCGCGGGGAACATGCGCCGGCGGTGGTTCGGGTCGGCCCAGCCCGGCGGCAGCGCGACGCCCGCGCGCAGGAAGACATCGTGCCCCGCGGCGCGGCTGAGGAGCGCGCTCTTCATCTCGAAGAAGCGCAGGTTTGGCGCGGTGGGAAGCGTCTCGGCGGGGATCGCGGCGTTGAGCTCGAGCGTCGCGGCGTCGGCGCGGCCGCGGCGGAACTCCACGACCTGCTCGCCGCTCACCAGGTTGCCCGCGCTGACGTGCCCACGGCCGCGGTCGTCGCGGTCGAAGAGCGCCTGCACGCGGTAGCGGCCCTCGAGCTCGTCGAGCGGGCACGGGAAGGCGACGGCGTCGGGGCCGAAGACCACCGGCGCGTCGGGCGCCAGGCGGTCGACCGCGACGGAATACATCGGCTGCGGGTCGTCGAAGAAGGGCGCGTCGAGGGGGCGCCGGCCGTCCCGGCTCCCCTCCGCGAGCAGGAAGAGGAGCATCCGGCCGCCGGTGCGTCCGTCCTGGAGGAGCGCGCGGCCCGCGGCGGGGAGGAGGACGCGGACCGCGTCGTTGGCGGGCTTCTTCGGGGCGGCCTCGCCTGCGGGTGCCTGTGCCGGCGCCTGCGCCGGTGCCGGAGCGGGCGTGGCGCGCGGCGGCGCCGCCGCGGGAGGCGCGGGCGTCACTTGGAGCAGGAGCGTCGTCGCGAGCCAGAGCATCGGGTCATCGTAGAATCCCGCGGATGCCCACTCGTACCGACGCATCGCTCCGCGCGCTGCACTTCTACGGCCCGCGCGCGCGTCCGGTTCGCGTCCGGTCCGCCGCGGCGGCGCGGATCGCGGGCGTCCTGCTGCTGCTGGCCGCCGGCTGCGCGGGCAACAGCTCGGTCGAGCGCGGCCTGGACCGCGCCGGCGGGGGCATTTCCTACGCCTTCGACGGGGCCCGCACCGAGTCGCGCACCTTCGCGGTGGCGCTCGACGGCATCGTCGACGTGGATGTGCAGACCTTCGGCGGCGACGTGGTCCTTCGCTCCGGCCACGGCCCCGCGGGAACGGCCTCGATCGAGGCGACCGTCGCCGCCCGCCACGGCGGCAACCGCACGAAGGAGGCGGACGCCGCGCTCGGCACCGTCGAGCTGACCGCGCAGCTTCGCCGCGGGGGCGACGTCCCCACGCTGGAGGTCCGCGCGACGACGACGAGCGCCGAGCCCTGGCTCCTGCGCACCGACATCGACGTCACCCTTCCGGAGATGCGCCGCGTGCGCGTGCACACGCGCTCGGGCAAGGTGCATGTCTACGAGAACCGCGGCGGCGTGCTCGTCGAGACCACCGACGGCGACATCCGCGTCCTCACGCCGTGGGCGATCACCGAGGATGTCACGCTCGTGACCAAGGGCAAGGACATCGTCTTCCGCGCCTACACCGGCACCTGCGGCACCGTCGACATCGACTGCGTCAACGGCGAGGTCCTCTCGCGCGTCGAGGCCGGCGACTGGCGCATCGTCGACTCCCGCAACGACCACGACACGCTCCACGCGACGCTGGGCACCTGCAACAACACGCTGCGCATGCGCAACGTGGACGCGAAGGTGATATTCAGCGTCGTGAAGAAGCCGATGGAGTACGGCACCTTCTTCGTCAGCCCCTGATCCCGCGCGGGCGCGCTGCGCCGGCGGCCGCCACCGGCCCCGGGCGCGGTCGCCCCGCCGCCATTCCCACGGAGTTCCCATGGCACTCGTCAACGACCACTACCTGAAGCTGACCGCGGGCTACCTCTTTCCCGAGATCGGCCGCCGCGTCGCCGCCTTCGAGCAGGCCAATCCCACGCTCGCGCCGCGCGTGATCCGCTGCGGCATCGGCGACGTCACCGAGCCGCTGCCCGCCGCCGCGATCGCCGCGATGCACGCCGCCGTCGACGAGCTCGGCCGCCGCGAGACCTTCCGCGGCTACGGCCCCGCCACCGGCTACGACTTCGTGCGCGAGGCGATCGTCGCCGGCGACTTCCGCGCGCGCGGCATCGACATCGAGGCGGACGAGATCTTCCTCTCCGACGGCAGCAAGCCCGACGCGAGCGCTTTCCTGGAGATCCTCGCCAGCGGCGCGCCGCAGCAGGGCGGCAACCGCATCGCGGTCTGCGATCCCGTCTACCCCGTCTACGTCGACACCAACGTGATGCAGGGCAACACCGGCGCCGCGCTCGCCGGCGGCGGCTACGAGGGGCTCGTCTACCTCCCCGGCACGCCGGAGAACGGCTTCGTCCCCGCGGTGCCGACGCAGCGCGTCGACGTCGTCTACCTGTGCTTCCCCAACAACCCGACGGGCGCCGCGATCACGCGCGCGCAGCTCGCGGCGTGGGTCGAGTACGCGCTCGCCAACGACACGCTCATCATCTACGACGCCGCCTACGAGGCGTACATCCGCGATCCGCAGCTTCCGCGCTCGATCTTCGAGATCCCGCAGGCGGACCGCTGCGCCGTCGAGTTCCGCAGCTTCTCCAAGAACGGCGGCTTCACGGGCGTGCGCGCGGGCTACACCGTCGTGCCCAAGACCGTCGAGGGACGCACGCGCACGGGCGAGCGCGTCCCGCTGCACCGCCTCTGGAGCCGGCGCTGGAGCACCTGCAGCAACGGCGTGAGCTGGCCGGTGCAGGCCGCGGTCGCCGCGCTCTACTCGCCGCAGGGGCGCGCGCAGATGGACGCGCTCATCGGCTTCTACATGGAGAACGCGCGCATCCTGCGCGAGGCGTGCGCCGCGCAGGGCCTGCGCGTCTGGGGCGGCGAGAACGCGCCCTACGTCTGGGTGAAGTGCCCCGAGGGGATGGGAAGCTGGGACGCCTTCGACGCGCTGCTGGGCCGCGCGCAGCTGGTGGTCACGCCGGGCGCCGGCTTCGGCGCGCACGGCGAGGGCTTCTTCCGCATCAGCGCCTTCAACAGCCGCGAGAACGTCGTCGAGGCGGGCCGCCGCCTGGCGGTGCTGCGCGAGGCCGCGGTCGCGGGCGCGCGCTAGCCCCGGTTCCAGCCCTTGCTCGGCGGGCGCTGCGGCAGCGACGGGTCGATCGGCTCGGGCTTCTCCGAGGCGGGCCCGCGGTAGCCGCGGCAGACGATGAACATCTCCACGCTCTCCGCGCGGCTGGCGCGGGGCTTGAAGCCGCGCGCCTCGTCGAAGAGGCCCTGCGCGCGCCGCAGCAGCGCGGGGTAGTCGGCGCCCTCGTAGACCTTCATCGTCGCGTGGCCGCCGGTGCGCAGCAGGAAGGGCAGGCGGTCGAGCATCGCGTGGCAGAGCTGCACGCTGCGCGCGCTGTCGGCCATCGGGACGCCGCTGGTGTCGGGGCCCATGTCGCTCACGACGACGTCGAAGAGCTTGCCGCGCGCGGCGGGGGGCAGGTCCTCGCGCACGAGCTCCAGGATGTCGCCCTGCATCGGATGCACGTGGCCCGCCAGCCCGCGGCGGTCGATGGCCTTGAGGTCGACGCCGACGACGAGCCCCGCCTCGCCGACGCGCCGCGCCGCGACCTGCATCCAGCTCCCCGGCGCCGCGCCGAGGTCGAGCACGCGCGCGCCCGGGCGCATGATGTGGAAGCGCTCGTCGATCTCGAGGAGCTTGTACGCGCTGCGCGCGCGGTAGCCCTCCTCCTTCGCGAGGCGGAAGAAATGGTCCTGGACTTCCTTCAACGCGCGCTCACCGCTTGGTCAGCCGGTGCACTTCGGCCGGCGGGAGGTTCGGGAGCACGATCTGCCGGACGCCGCCGTGGCGCGCACGCAGGTCCGACTCGAAGCGCGCGATGGCGCGCAGGTTGGCGCGGCCGTCGCGGTCGGCGACGGTGGACTTCACCGCCTTCGCGCCGGCGTAGCCGAAGTAGGAGAACTGGCCCGCCGGCTTGAGCAGGTCCATGAGTCGGCCCATGATCAGCTCGACGAGCGCCTTGTCGAAGTTGTTGAAGGGGAGCCCGCAGATGACGAAGTCGTAGCTGTCGCGCTGCAGCGGCACATCCTGCACGGCGCCCTGGTGCAGCGTGACGCGCACGCCGGGATGGCGCTCGCGCCAGGGAGCCAGGATCTTGCGCTCGAGGTCGCGGCTGAAGACGGGGCTGAGCTCGACGAGGTCGAACTCGTCGCCGCGGTGCATCGAGCGCAGGATCTCGCGCGTCACCGGACCGGTGCCGGGGCCGACCTCCAGGACGCGCTTGGGACCCTTGGCGGCGCGCAGTCCCTTGGAGAGGGCGCGCGCCAACGCCGGCGAGCTCGGGCAGACCGTGCCGACGGTCTTCATGTTGCGGAGTGCGACAGTGACGAACTGGAGCATCGGGAGCCCGTGGCGCGGTGGGGGGTCAGGATACCGGAGCGTTGCGGCGCTCCCGTCAGAGCTGCGGCGCGAAGCGCTCCTGGCCCGTCAGCCCCTCGCAGAAGCCCGCGAAGAGGCGGGGGATCATCTCGAGGTCCTTCAGCGAGCCCATCTCCACGGTCGTGTGCATGTACCGGATGGGGAAGCTCACGAGTCCGCAGGGAATGCCGCCGCCGGCCAGGAAGATCGCGTCCGTGTCGGTCCCGCTGGAACCGGGGGTCGCGCCGCGCTGCAGCGGGATCTCCAGGCGCTTGGCCGTCGCCAGCAGGCGCTCGACCACCTCCGGCTGCATCGCGCCGCCGATGGCGATCTTGGGGCCCAGGCCCATCTTGAACTGGCCGTGCTGCGCCTGGACGATGCCGGGGCTGTCGGTCGCGTGGCCGACGTCCGTCACCAGCGCGAGGTCCGGCCGCAGGCTGCCCGCGATCATCTCCGCGCCGTGCAGGCCGACCTCCTCCTGCACCGTGCTCACGGAGACGACGCGCACGCGGCGGCCCTGCTGCTGCGCGCAGAGGCGCAGCGTCTCGGCCGCGACCCACGTGCCGATGCGGTTGTCCAGCGCGCGCGCGACGATGAGGTCGTCGCCCAGCAGCATGCTGGCATCGAGGAAGACGCCGACGTCGCCGATGTTGAGCTTCGCGCGCGCGGCGGCCTCGTCCTTGGCGCCGATGTCGACGAAGAGCTCGTGCAGCTTGCGCACCTTGGCGTCGCCGCTGCGGTCCTGCAGGTGGATCGCGGTCGCGCCGACCAGGCCGACGACGGGCGCGTCGACGCCGGGGACGGTGGAGCGGAACTGCAGCCGCTTGCCCACGATGGAGGCCGGGTCGATGCCGCCCACCTGGCGGCAGTAGACGAAGCCGTTGCTGTCGATGTGGTTCACCATCAGGCCGATCTCGTCGGCGTGACCGCAGACGGCGATGGTGAAGGGGCCCGCGCCCGCGGGGCGGCTGGGCGCCGGCGCGCCGGGGGCGTCCG
Source organism: Phycisphaerales bacterium (assembly GCA_046350355.1). Classification (GTDB taxonomy): domain Bacteria; phylum Planctomycetota; class Phycisphaerae; order Phycisphaerales; family SM1A02; genus UBA966. The sequence continues at coordinate 485,618 of JAXMAN010000001.1, forward strand.
GCGCGAGCTCGGCGAAGCAGTTGCCGTAGGCGTCGTTCCAGGTGCGCGTCGCGCCGTTGGCGCGGACGTGCTCGAGCCAGACGCGCTGGCCGTCGCGTTCGAACCCGGAGGGGCTGGGGGTGTCCAGGAGTCTGCGGAGAAACGCGAGCGATTCGGAACGCATCGGCGGGATGGTACGCACGCCACGCACCATCCCGCCGACGGAATCAGCCCTTGTCCCTCGCTCCGCGCGGCGGGACGCGCCGCGCTGGTCGGGTCAGCTCGCCTCGCGCTTGTCGATGTTCTGGAAGAACGAGCCGAAGTCCGCGCCGTTCTTGGGCTTGGCCTTGGGCTTCCCGTTGTTCGCCGCAGGAGCGGGCGGCTGCATCGGGTACGACATCGGCTGGCGGCTCAGCGGCGCCGGGGGCGTCGCCTGGACGCGCGGCGCGGCGGGCATCGCCGAACCGTACGAGGGGGTCAGGTTGTTCGTGGGGGCCGCCGGGGGGACCGCCGCCGGGCCGAGCCGGCGCGTCCGCGCGTCGTTGACGCCGCGCTCCAGCTGCTTCAGGTGCAGCCGAAGGGCGTTGACGGCATTGAGTGGCTTGGGGATGGACATGGCAATTCCTCCAGTCGGGCAGGGCACGCGTGCGGGAATGGGGATGTACGCAACCCATCCGCAAACAGTTCCGCAGACCGTGACGGCCGGCCTGCGCGACGCGCCCGCACGGGCCGCGCCGCAGTGAACTGGTGCCGCGTGGAGGGGCGGCCGCGGCGAAGCGGACGCCAGCTCCACGGGACACCGTCGAATCCACCGGGCATCCGGGCAAGCGGTGGGGGCCAACTTCGTGGGCTTCCCGGCGGAATCTGGCCGCCACTTGCGCGGACGCGCGGTTCGGTCTCAACTACGGCCTTCACCGCCGGAATGTGAACTCGCCATGAAAAACCCGCTTCCCATCGCGCTGACGGCCCTTCTCGCCCTTCCTGCGGCCTCCGCGGGCGCCGAGACGGTGGATCTCCCCCGTTATCCCGCCGCCAGCCCGGACGGGAACGTCGTGCTGTTCAGCTGGCGTGGGGACCTCTGGAAGGCTCCGGCGAGCGGCGGCGCGGCGGTGCGCCTGACCAGCCACCCGGCCAACGAGGCGCGCAGCGCCTTCAGCCCGGACGGCGCGCTGATCGTCTTCGAGAGCGACCGCGACGGCGGCCGCAACCTCTTCGTCATGAAGAGCGACGGCAGCGATGTCCGCCAGCTCACCTTCGGCGAGTCCTCGATCGCGCTCAGCGGCACCGGCGTCGACGGCGCGGGCCGCCCGGTCGCCTACTTCGAGGCGTCGCGCGAGAGCGACCTCTACCGCGCGAGCCGCCCCTACCTGGTGCCGCTCGCCGGCGGCATGATCGAGCGCGTCCACGACGCCTTCGGCGGCCACCCCGTCGCGACCGCCGACGGCGGGACCGTCGTCTTCGAGCGCGGCAGCAGCACCTGGACGCGCCGCGGCTACCAGGGTCCGGACCAGCGCGATGTCTGGAGCTGGAACCGCGCCGACGGCAAGTTCGCCCGCCTGACCGACTGGAAGGGCAACGACGGCTGGGGCTTCCCCGCCGGCGACGACCTGATCTACGTGAGCGACCGCGGCAACGGCCGCAGCGTCAACCTCTGGCGCAAGAAGCGCGCCGCCGCGCCGGGCGAGCCGGGGACGCAGCTCACCAACTTCGACGACGACATCCGCGAGCTCGCGGTGAGCGCCGACGGCCGGACCGCCTTCTTCACCGTCTGGGACGCGCTCTACCGCCTCGACCTGACCAAGCCCGACGCGCAGCCCGTGAAGGTCGCGCTCGCCGGCGCCGAGGACGAGGAGGACCGCACCCGCCCGCGCGCCGTCGGCCGCGACGTCAGCGAGGCCGCCCTCTCCCCCGACGGCAAGACCATCGCGCTCGTGGCGTACGGCGATGTCTACGTGAAGGGGACCGAGGAGCGCTCGCCCTTCGTGCGCGTGACGCGCAGCGCCTCGCGCGAGCGCGACATCGCCTGGTCGCCCGACGGCGTGAAGCTCTACTTCAGCAGCGACTCCGACGGCAACGATTCCATCTTCGAGGCGACCGTCGACACGACGCGCGGCGAGCTGCGCAGCGCCTTCAAGGAGAAGACCGCCCCGCCGAAGCCGCCCGAGGCCAAGCCGGAGGAGGCGAAGCACGAGGAGGCGAAGCCCGCCGACGCGGAGGCCAAGCCCGCCGACGCCGCGACCGACGAGGCGAAGAAGGATGAGCCCAAGAAGGACGACGAGAAGAAGGACGAGAAGAAGGACGCCAAGAAGGAGAAGAAGAAGGACGAGGGCGCCCGCTGGGCGGACGCCGTCTCCGTGACGGTGAAGCCGCTCGTCGCGACCGCCGCCGGCGAGCGCTCGCCGAGCCCCTCGCCCGACGGCAAGAAGCTGGCGTACCGGCGCGACCTGCGCACGCTCGTCGTGCGCGACCTCGCCAGCGGCGAGGAGAAGGAGATCCGCGCCGGCCACGATCCGAGCATCGACTGGCGCTGGAGCCCCGACTCGCGCCACATCGCCTTCCGCCAGGACGACGACAACTTCAACAGCGACATCTGGATCGTCCCCGCCGACGCGAGCGCGCCCGCGGTGAACATCTCGCGCCATCCCGACGGCGACGCGAACCCGCGCTGGTCGGCCGACGGCAAGATCCTGGCCTTCGCCAGTTCGCGCATGAACAACGAGGCGGACATCTACCTCGTCTTCCTCGACAAGGAGCTCGAGGGGATGCAGCGCTTCGAGCTCGACCAGTACTTCAAGGACGCCGCCGAGGCCGCGCGCAAGAAGGCGGGGAGCGGCGGCGGCGGTGGTGGCGGCGGCGGCAGCGGCGGTGGCGCCGGTGCGGGCGCCGCGGCGGCGGGCGCGGCCGGTGCGCCGGGTGCGGGCGGGCCTGGCGCCGGACGGCGCCGTCGTCCCGGCACCTCGCTCGAGCCCGATGCGGTCGTCGCGGCCGAGCCCGCGGCGCGCGAGGACGATCCGCCCGCGGCCGAGCCCGCGAAGGCGGAGCCCAAGGCCGGCGAGCCCAAGGCCGCGGAGCCCAAGGCCGAGGAGCCCAAGCACGCCGAACCCAAGCCGGCGCCGAAGCCGCTCGATCTTGCCGACGCGTACAAGCGCCTGCGCCGCCTGACCTCGCTCCCCGGCGACGAGGGCGACCTCGAGATCGCCCCCTCGGGCGAGCGCGTCTACTTCATGGCCTCCGCCGAGCCTGCGGGGCTCGCGAGCGTCCCCTGGTCCGGCGGCGAGCCCAAGCGCATGAGCGCGACCGGCTCGATCCAGCACATCACCCCCAGCGGCGACAAGCTCGTCATCGTCAGCCGCGGCGGCGGCGCGAGCATCGTCGGCCTGCCGGGCGGCGACGCGAAGCCCGTCGAGTTCGCCGACACCGTCGAGCTCGACCTGCGCGCGCAGAGCACGCAGAAGTTCCTGGAGCTCTCGCGCATCATGGGCACGCAGTTCTACAGCCCGACGATGAACGGGACGGACTGGCCCAAGCTCACCGAGAAGTGGGCGAAGCTGGCCGCGAACGCGCGCACCGACGAGGAGTTCGACTACGTCGCCAACCGCTTCATCGGCGAGCTCAACGCCAGCCACCTGGGCGTGAGCAGCCCGCGCGGCGACGGCGCGACGCGCGTCGCCTCGGGCCGCCTGGGCGTGAAGGTCAAGCCCGTCGACGGCGGCTTCCAGGTGCTGGAGATCCTGCCCGAGGCGCCCGCCTCGCTGGGCGCGACGCCGCTGGCGGTGGGCGACGTCATCCTCGCCGTCAACGGCGAGAAGGTCGCGCCGACCTCCACGATGGAGAGCCTGCTGCGCGGCACCGTCGGCAAGGAGACGGTCGTGCAGGTGCGCCGCGTGCCCGCGGGCGGCGGCGATCCGGTCGAGGTCGCGGCGATCCTGGTGCCCACGAGCGCCGCGGAGATCTCGTCGCTCACCTACGACCAGACGCTCGAGCGCATGCGCAAGCGCGTCGAGGAGCTCTCGGGCGGACGCATCGGCTACATCCACATCCGCAGCATGGACCAGCCCTCGCTGGACACCTACGAGCGCGACCTCTACGCGGCGGCCGACGGCAAGGACGGCCTGATCATCGACGTGCGCAACAACGGCGGCGGCTGGACCGCCGACCGCCTGCTGAGCTCGATCATGGTGCAGGAGCACGCCTACACCGTCCCGCGCGGCGCGGATCCCGCGAAGAAGGGCCACTACCCGGTGGACCGCCTCTTCATCCAGCGCTACTCGCTGCCGATCAACATGCTCGCCAACGAGAAGAGCTTCTCCAACGCGGAGATCACCGCGCACGCGTTCAAGACGCTCAAGCGCGGCACGCTGGTGGGCCAGCAGACCTACGGCGGCGTGATCAGCACGGGCAGCGCCTCGCTCATCGACGGCACGACCGTGCGCACGCCCGGGCGCGGCTGGTACACGCCCGACGGGACCGACATGGAGATGCACGGCGCGATGCCCGACATCGTGGTGCTGCAGACCCCCGAGGACGAGGCCGCCGGCAAGGATGCGCAGCTCGACGCCGCGGTCGCGGACCTGCTGAAGCGGGCGAAGTAGCGCGCGAGGCCGCGCGCAGAGTCGCACGCGAAGTCGCACGCGGCGCGCGACCGTGCCGCGCTACTTCGTGCGCACGCTGTCGTAGATGGAGGCCAGCAGGCCGACCATCGGGAACTTGCCGCCCATCGGGCTCGGCCCCATGCGCCGCAGGAGCGCGTGGGGGACGTGCTCGGGAAGCGGCGCGCTCTCCGCGTCGGCGACGCCCGCGCCGGGGCGCCAGAAGTCCGCGATGCACTGCTCCAGCGGCGGGAGGCCGCTCGTGTCCTGCTCGGCGCTCGTCGTCGCGTGCGCCTGCGAGACGCCGGTGGTCTGCAGCGTGCGCTGCTCCTGCAGCTTCTCCAGCAGGCGCTCCCCCTCGAGCCCGCGCAGCGCGAAGAGGACGACGGGGTCCACCTCGATGCGCTCGGCCATGAGGCACGCCGCCGCGCTCACATGCTTGCAGGGCTGCGGGAGGCCGCAGTCGCAGCTCGTGCGCAGCGGGTCGGACTCGGTGGGGATCAGGTGGCGGCCGACGGAGGCGAAGCACTCCTCGATCGACTCCGGCACCTCGCCGGTGAGCAGGCGCGCCGCGTAGACGGCCTCGCCGGCCATGCGCTCGATGACGCGGTCCCACTCCTCGCGCGAGAGCGGCCGCACGGTCAGGCGCACCTGGTACGGGCGCACGCCGCGGCCCTGGACGGCCGCCTCGACGACGCCCGCGCCGACGGTGTAGTTGGCCACCTGCCCGGCGAGCGCGTACTCCATGCCGAGCATCTTCTGGTCGGGGGCGATGCCCGCCTCGCACGCGCGCAGGAAGGCGTCGGCGTGCCAGGGGAGCGCCTCGAGGCCGTTCTTGCGGCGGAAGCGGATGCCGTGGCGGACGCGCTTGGGCTGGTCCAGCTTCTTCTGCGAGGGGCGGATGCTGAAGCCTTCGGTGCTCACGGCGTCTCCTCCAGCGATCCGGCGCGCAGCGTGAGCAGGTCGCGAAGCTGCGAGGTGTTGAGCTCGGTGAGCCACTGCTCGCCGCTGCCGACGATCTGGCTGGCGAGCTCGGTCTTCTGCTCGATCATCTGGTCGATGCGCTCCTCGAGCGTGCCGACCGAGATCATCTTGTGGACGTTCACGGTGCGGAGCTGGCCGATGCGGAAGGCGCGGTCCGTCGCCTGGTTCTCCACCGCGGGGTTCCACCACCGGTCGTAGTGGAAGACGTGGTTCGCGGCGGTCAGGTTGAGGCCGACGCCGCCCGCCTTCAGGCTCAGGATGAAGATGGGCGCGGTGCTGTCCTCGCTCTGGAAGCGCTGGACGAGCTGCTCGCGCTTGGCCTGCGGCGTGCCGCCGTGCAGGAAGAGCGCCTCGACGTCGAGGTCCTGGCGAAGCATCTGCACCAGCAGGTGTCCCATCTGGCGGTACTGCGTGAAGATCAGCGCGCGGTCCCCCGCGGCGACGACCTCCTCGAGCATCTCCATCAGGCGGATGCTCTTGCCGCTGCGGCCGCTGAGGCGGTCCGCGGTGGGGACGCCCTTGGGGACGACGATGCGCGTGCTCCCCGGCTTGCCGTTGCGCTTGCCCTCGCCCTCCTCGCCGGCGACGGCCTCGTCCTCGGCGTCCACCTGGTCGGCCATGCCCTCGCGCAGGAAGTGCGCGGGGTGGTTGCAGATCTGCTTGAGCTTCACGAGCGCGCTGAGCACCAGGCCGCGGCGGCGGATGCCCTCGGCCTGGTCGACGCGCTTGAGCATGTCGTTGACCACCTGCTCGTAGAGCGAGGCCTGCTCGGGGGTGAGCGGGATCTGCTGGCGCGTCTCCACCAGCGGCGGCAGGTCGCTGATGACCTTCGGGTCGGTCTTCAGGCGCCGCAGCACGAAGGGGCGCACGAGCTGGCGCAGGCGCTCCGCCTGGCGCTTGTCGCGGTGGCGCTCCACCGGCAGCGCGAAGCGGCGGCGGAAGTCCCCCTGCGAGCCCAGGTATCCCGGGCAGCAGAACTCCATGATCGACCAGAGCTCGCTCAGTCGGTTCTCCACCGGCGTGCCGGTGAGCGCGATGCGGAACTTGGTGCGCAGCGAGCGGATCGCCGCGGTCTGCTTGGTGGGCGGGTTCTTGATGTGCTGCGCCTCGTCGAGCACGACGCGGCGCCAGTCGACCTGCTGGAGCAGGTCGCGGTCGCGCGTGACCAGCGCGTAGGTCGTGACGACCACGTCCGCGCGCTGCGCCAGGTGCAGGAAGCGCTCCCCCTGCGGGCGCTCGAGCCCGTGGTGCACGTTCACGACCAGCTCCGGCGCGAAGCGCGTGAGCTCGCGGTGCCAGTTGCCCAGCACGCTCATCGGCGCGACCAGCAGCGTCGGGCCGACGCGCTCGCCGTCGGTGGCGAGCTGGCGCTCGTTCTGCAGCAGCGCGATGAGCTGGATCGTCTTGCCCAGGCCCATGTCGTCGGCCAGGCACGCGCCCATGCCGTAGCGCTCCAGGAACGCGAGCCAGCTCATGCCCGCGCGCTGGTAGGGGCGCAGCGTGCCCTGGAAGCGCTCGGGCTGCTCCAGGAGGTTGAGCTTCTCGTTGCTGTCCGCGGGGCCGAAGACCTCCGCGACCCAGCCCTTGGTGTCCAGCCCCAGCACGGGGAGCGCGCCGTCGGCGGCGTCCACGTGCGCCAGGCGCAGCGCCTCGACGAGCGTCGTCTGCCCGCCAGCGTTCTCCTTCAGGAACTTCACGCCGCGTTCGAGGTCCTCCGGGCGGATCTCCACCCAGCGGCCGCCGATGCGCACGAGCGGGATGCCCTTCTTCGCCAGCGCCTGGAAGGCCTCCAGCGTGAGCGGCGTGTCGCCCAGCGCGATCTGCCACGAGTAGTTGACGAGGCTGTGCAGCCCGATGCCGCTGCGCGCGCGGTCGCCGTCGCCGCCGGGCTCGCCGCCCGGCTCGCTGTCGATGAGCAGGCGCGCGCCCAGGCGGCTCGCGCTCTGGCCCCACCAGTCGGGGGCGAGCACGTCGAAGCCCGCCTCCTGCAGCACGGGGCGGAAGTCGCGCAGGAACTGGTAAGCCTCGGTCGTGCGCAGCTCCATCCCGGTGGGCGCGCCCTCGTCGAGCGCCTCCTCGATCTTCGGGTAGAGACGGCTGGCGCGGCCGAGCTCCTGCAGCAGCAGGTCGCAGAGCTGCTGCGTCTCCTGCGGCGAGCGGCCGCGGCCGTTGCGTCCGCCGGCGGCGCGGTTCCAGAGCGCCTCGGCGTCGACGACGACCGGCGGGCTGTCGCTGCTGACGAGGCTGAAGACCAGGCGCCAGGGCTGGTCGTCCTCGTGGCCGTCCGGGGTGGGCAGCAGCTCCGGCGGGGGCTCGAGGAGCTGCAGGAGCAGGCGCATCTCGCGCCCTTCGCCCACATCCTCCAGGTTGGCGATCCACTGGCGCGCGGTGCGCACGATGCTCGTCTCGGCGCTCGCGGGCTGGCGGACCTCGCACGCGCCGGTGAGCAGTCCCGCGAGCCAGGCGACGTGCGGGTCGCGGTCGGGATCGCGGCCGTCGAGCGCGTCGGCGTAGTTCTCGGCGACGAGGATGTCGCGCACGGCGGAGTCGGCGAAGGCGCCCATCGCCTGCTCGGCGACGGCGGCGGCGTTGGTCGCGCCCTCCGCGGCGCGCACGATCGCGGGCGTGCACTGCACGAGCGCGGTGAAGCGCGCGTGGTTCGGGGCGTCGTGGAGCCAGGGGCGCCAGGCGGCGAACATCGCGCCGCTGCGCTCCTGCACCACCGTGGGGATGAAGCGCTGGTCGGCGACGAGGTCCTGCGTGAACTGCGCGAGCGCGCTCCACCAGCGCGCCTCGTGGCCGAAGTGCGGCGTGCCGTCGGAGAGGCCGGTGTCGACCGCGTGCCCGTCGATCGCGCGCAGCAGCGCGAAGGCGGTGCGCGCGTCCAGCCGCAGCGCGGGGACATCGAGCGCGTGCAGCGCCTCCTCGGGCTCGAGCGCGGCGGCGGCGACCTCGGGGGCGGCGCGCAGGCGGTCGCTCGGCAGCGGGAGCGGGCCCTTGGGGGTCTCCGCGTAGGGCAGCAGCAGGGCGATCGTGTCGTCGGTCACCGAGTCGCCCGCGCCGATGCGGTCGTCGTGCGGGAGCTCGGCGCGCGCGGCGCCGCCGGCGTCCGCGGCGTCATCGCCTCCGTCGCCGCCCTCCACGCCCGCGCCCACGAGCGCCGGTTGGGCGGCCTCGTCGCGCATGGAGATGCCGACGCAGCGCGCCTGCTCGAGCGCGGGCGCGATCGCCGCGCGCAGCTCGCTGCAGGTCGCGGCGAAGGGGTGCGCGCCGGCGCGCGTGCCATCGAGCGCAGCGCCGAAGCGCTCCGCCGACTCGCCCCAGACATGCAGTGATCCCTTGGTCCAGTTGAGGTGCAGTACGAACATCCGTGTTGCCTGACGCGGCGTTGATCGTGCCGCAACGAGTGGGGTGGGGAGGGCGTCGAGCGGGCGCGGTTTCCGGTCAGTGATTGCGCTGGGACTCGAACCCAGGACCTAGCGGTTAAAAGCCGCTTGCTCTACCGACTGAGCTACGCAATCCGGGGACGTCCGTCGAGGATCGACAACGGCGGCTGCGGCCCTCCCTGGAGAGGGGTCCGCGGGGAAGGGAGCGATTGTAGGAAGAATCACCGCAAACCGAAGGGGTGTCCTTTTGTAAGTCTGATAACACCGCCGCTCCCATCGCCTCAGCGGGGATGCTCCGGCTGTGCGGGGGGCCGTCGCACAAGGTGTCGGACGCAGGCGTAACAATTGGTGGACGGTGGGTTCCCGGAATCGGAGGGTGCTTGCGTCGCCCTCGCCACGAGTTGGGCCGGCTTCTCCGGTTCGGCTTCAGCGCGAGGGGGGATGTTTCCGATAAGGGAGCCGGGCTCGGTTCAGCGAGCGGAAGGAGGCCACGGGCCATGAACGACACGATCACGCTTCCCCTCATCCAGCAGTTCCTCACCTACCTCACCGAGGAGCGCCATTTCAGCCCCTACACCGGGCGCTGCTATGGCCTGGACCTGCGGCAGTTCGTGGACTTCATCGAGTCCAAGAGCGGCCTGAAGGTCGACATGGACAAGGAGCGGCGCGCCGCGGAGAGCAAGACGGGCGGCACGGACACGGTGACCGGCCGGATCCTCCGCTGCGAGGTCGACCTGATCCGCGAGTTCCTCTCCAAGCTCGGCGAGCAGAAGTACTCGGCCGCGACGATGGCGCGCAAGATCGCCACCCTGCGCAGCTTCCACAAGTGGATGGAGCGCAAGGGCATCGCCGCGACCAACCCGATGGTCCTCATCCGCACCCCCAAGCAGGCCAAGCGCCTGCCCAAGGCGATCTCGGTCGAGCAGATCGAGCGCCTGCTCTCGGCGCCGGACGACTCGGAGATCCTGGGAGCGCGCGACCGCGCGATCCTGGAGACCCTCTACTCGACCGGCATCCGCGTCAGCGAGGTGGTCGCGATCAACCGCGGCGACCTGAACGACACGGGCGAGGAGATCATCATCCGCGGCAAGGGCCGGCGCGAGCGCCGCGTCCCGATCGGCAGCCACGCCCTCAAGGCGCTGCGCCACTACCTGGCGATGTCCGACGCCGACCTGCAGTCGCGCGGCAAGCGCGCCATGCCGGAGGAGCCGCTCTTCGTGAACAAGAACGGCGGCCGCCTCTCCAGCCGCTCGGTCCGCCGCAAGGTGGCCAAGTACCTGGTCGAGGCCAACCTGGACCCGGACATCTCCCCGCACACGATCCGCCACAGCTTCGCCACGCACCTGCTGGACAACGGCGCGGACCTGCGCGCGGTGCAGGAGCTCCTGGGCCACCAGTCGCTCAGCAGCACCCAGGTCTACACCCACCTCACCAGCGGCCGCATGCGCGAGGGCTACGACAAGGCGCACCCGCGCGCCGAGGCGAGCTGACCCACGCGGCCGCACGGCACTGCCCGTGCTGGCCCGCCCGGACTGCGTGCACTTCAAACCTTCGCGCGCCGCACCGCTCCTGAGCGGTGCGGCGTGTTGCTTTCCGGTGCGACGCGATGCGCCGAAAAACAATTCAGGGGACGCGGTACCCACGCCTGAGGCCGCGTCCCCTGACTTGTGCCTCGCCAACTGCTCGGCGAGGGGGAACTGGTTTCTGAGGCCAGCTCCCTTCCCTTTTCTGAACTCACGGGTGCCGCCGGGTTGTTGGCAGCACTTTCTCCGCCCCGTGATCGGCCCCGTGCCGGATGGGTGGATCCGCGCGGGAGACCGAGGCGTGGTTCAGCAGCGGCCCGGGATGGGGCCGCGGTTGTCCGGTTGTCTTCCCTTTTCCTCTGTACGGACGCCGGTCCGGCTGGTGTGCCGAATTCGGCGGCTCCGGCACAAGATGCCGTACCTTTGGAGCACGCGCAAAGTGTACCGCCGGGCTTTTCAGGGAATGAGGAAATAATCGGACGAACCCCTCCCGGGGGTTCCCCGGGGCGTGGGGGATCGCACGGTCCCCCGGTGGGGGCGGGGCTGGCCGGGGGATCCGTAGGATGCCCGCCATGTCCACCCTCCCCGAGGCCGCGATTCCCCCCGGATCCACGCCACTGGTGGGGGTGATCATGGGCTCGCAGTCGGACTGGGAGACCATGCAGGGCGCTTCCAAGATGCTGTCGGAACTGGGGGTTCCGCACGAATGCCGGGTGGTGAGCGCCCACCGCACCCCCGACCTGCTCTTCGAGTACGCCGCCGCCGCCGAAGGGCGCGGCCTGCGTGTGATCGTCGCCGGCGCGGGGGGCGCGGCGCACCTGCCCGGCATGTGCGCCAGCAAGACGACCCTCCCGGTCCTGGGCGTCCCCGTCCAGAGCAAGGCGCTGCAGGGGCTCGACAGCCTGCTTTCGATCGTGCAGATGCCCGCGGGCATCCCGGTCGGGACGCTGGCGATCGGACCCGCGGGCGCGACCAACGCGGGACTGCTCGCGGCGTCGATCGTCGCGCACGACCATCCCGCGGTGCGCGAGAAGCTGCGCGCGTACCGCGCCGCGCAGACGGCGAAGGTCCTCGCGCAGCCGATTCCGGGAGCGGGCTGAACGATGACGCGACCTCTCCGCACGCGCGGCGCCGCCGCAGGCAGGCGCGCATGCTGATCGGCGTCGTGGGCGGCGGGCAGCTCGGACGCATGCTGGGGCTCGCGGGCATCCCGCTGGGCCATCGCTTCCGCTTCCTCGATCCCGATCCCGCGTGCCCCGCGGCCGCGGTGGGCGAGGTGGTCGCGGCGCGCTTCGACGATGTCGACGCGATCGCGGGCTTCGCGCGCGGGCTCGACGCGGCGACCTTCGAGTTCGAGAACGTGCCCGCGGCGGCGCTCGAAGCGCTCGCCGCGCGCGTGCGCGTGGCGCCGGGGGTGCGCAGCCTCGCGGTCGCGCAGGACCGCATCGCCGAGAAGGACTTCTTCCGCGCGTGCCGCATCCCGGTGCAGGCGTACGAGGCGGTGTCGAGCGAGCATGAGCTTGCGGCGGCGTGCGGGCGCGTGGGCTTCCCCGGCGTGCTCAAGACGCGGCGGCTGGGCTACGACGGCAAGGGGCAGGCGGTCGTGCGCACGCCGCGCGACGTGCCCGCGGCGTGGCAGGCGGTCGGCGGCGCGCCCTGCATCTACGAGGCGTTCGTGGAGTTCCAGCACGAGGTGAGCGTGATCGCCGTGCGCGGCGGCGATGGCCAGACGGTCGTCTACCCGCTGAACCAGAACGTGCACCGCGCGGGCATCCTGCGCACGACGCTCGCGCCCGCGCCCGCGGCCGATGCCGGCATGCAGGCGGCGGCGGAGGCCTTCGTGCAGACGGCGATGGATGCGCTGGGGCATGTCGGCACGCTGACGATCGAGTTCTTCGCGACCCGCGAGGGGCTGGTGGCGAACGAGATGGCGCCGCGCGTGCACAACTCGGGGCACTGGACCATCGAGGGGGCGGTGACGAGCCAGTTCGAGAACCACGTGCGCGCGGTGGCGGGCGAGCCGCTGGGGAGCGCGGCCGCGCGCGGGCCCAGCGCGATGGTGAACCTGATCGGTCGCCTGCCGGCGCGCGACGCGGTGCTCGCGGTGCCCGGCGCGAAGCTGCACGACTACGGCAAGGCGCCGCGGCGCGGCCGCAAGGTCGGGCATGCGAGCGTCTGCGCGCCGGATGCGGCGGTGCGCGACGCGCAGGTGCGCGTGCTCGCGGCGCTGGCCGAGGAATCCGCCGACGGCTGAGGCGCCGATGAAGCGCCTGTTGCAGCGTGCTGTGGGATGATGCGCGCATGAAGATGCGGACGCTGCGCCTTCCGGACGGGCCGTCGCTGATGGCGGCGCTGGCGGAGCATGCGCTCGCGACGACGCCCGCGCGGAACGGGATCCTCGACCTCTCGGAGACGATGGTCCTGGTGCCGGCCTCGCGCGCGATGCGGGCGCTGGAGCGGCATCTGGTCGCCGGGGCGCGGGCGCGCAGGCTGGCGCTGCTGGCGCCGGAGATCGTGACGCCGGGCGGGCTGCTGCCGCGGCTGGTCGTGCCCGAAGGACGGATGCTCGACGCGACGGGCGTGCGGCTGGCCTGGCGACGCGTCGTGGAGCGCGCGCCCGAGGCGGTGGTCGCGGAGCTGATCAACCTGGCGCCGGTCGAGGGCGATGTCGCGGCGCGCGAGCGCGCGATGCAGGGGCTCGCCGACCGGATGGCGGCGCTGATGCTGGACCTGCGCAGCGCGGGCGTGGAGATCGCCGACGCGCGGCGCGAGCTGCAGGTGGTGGGGGAGGGCTTCGAGGAATCGCGCTGGGACGCGGTCGCGCGGCTCGATGCGGACTATCGCGCGCTGCTGCGCGCGCACGGCGCGGACGATCCGACGCTGCGCGCGAGCGAGGCGATCGCCCGCGGAGAGGTCGCGGTGGGCGCGCGCCGGCGCATGCTCGTGCTGCTGGCGGATCCCGAGCCGATCCAGCGCGCCCTGCTGCGTGCGCTCGCGCAGCGCGGCGTGCAGGTCGAGGTGCTGGTGCATGAGACGCAGGGGCTGCCCGCGCCGCTCGACGCGGAGGGCTTCCCCGAGCACGAGGCGTGGGCGCAGGCGATGCTGCCGGTGCCGCAGTCGGCGATCCGCCTGGCGGAGGCGCCGCGCGACCAGGCGGCGGCGGCGCTCGACGCGATCGCCGCGATGCCTGGGACGCCCCGCACGGACGAGATCGCGATCGCGGTGCCCGATCCCGCGGTCGCCGCGCAGATGCAGTCGCTGCTGCCGCTCTGCGGCGTGCCGGTGGTGCCGCTGCCGACGCGGACGGCCGCGCAGACGGCGCTGGGCACGCTGCTGCGCGCGCTCGCGGGCTTCCTGCGCGAGCGCAGCGGCGTGACGCTCGCGGTGCTCGTGCGGCATCCGCTGGTGGAGGCGTGGCTCGCGCGCGAGGGCGCGGCCGGCGCGGTGCGCGCGGCGAACTTCGAGCGCGTGGAGCGCGGGACGGACCGGCTGGACGAGGCGCCCGACCCCGGCGCGCGCGGCGCGGGGCGCGTGCTCGCGCGGCTGGACCCGGCGCTCGCGCCGCTGCAGGAGGCGGTCGATCCCGACGCGCAGGTGGACGCGCTGCACGCGCTCCTGCGCGCGATCGTGCCCGGGCGCGTGGACGCGGGGCTGGCGGAGGCGGTCGCGGCCTTCGAGGGTGCGCTGCGTGCGTGGGAGACGGTGCCCGAGGCCTGGCGCGCGGGTCTCTCCGCGCCGGCGCTGCTGGAGTTCCTGCAGGAGGCGCTCGCGCGGCATGTGCTGCCGACGGAGGGCGATCCCGCGGCGATCGAGCTGCTGGGCTGGCTCGAGGCGGGCGTCGACGACGCGCCGCACCTGGTGATCACGAGCATGAACGAGGGGGTCGTCCCCGGCGGCGCGGCTGCGGATCCGTGGGTGCCGGATTCGGTGCGCGCGCGGCTTGGCATGCCCTGCGCGCGCCGGCGCCAGGCGCGCGACGCGTGGATCCTGCACGCGCTGCTCTCGCGCAAGCGCTCGCTGGCGCTGGTCGTCGGGCGCACCGACGCGCAGGGCGATCCGCTGGTGCCCTCGCGGCTGCTGCTGGCGTGCCCTCCGCAGGAACTCGCCGAGCGCATCCGCTGGATGGGCGACCGCGCGACGCCGCGCGCGAGCGCCGCCGCGTGGGAGCGCGTCGAGGAATCGCGTGGCCGCTTCGCCGCGTGCGTGGCGCCCGATGGGGAGACGGCGATCCGCTCCATCAGCGTGACGCAGTTCCGCGACCTCATCGCGTGCCCGTACCTCTTCCAGCTCAAGCGCGACGCGCGGCTGAGGCTGGACCGCGAGGACGATCTCGGCGAGGAGCTGGACGAGCGGCGCTTCGGCACGCTGGTGCACGAGGTCCTGCAGGCGTGGGGCCGCGCGCAGGCGCAGCGCACCGCGCGCGGGGAGCCGGCGAGCGCCGATCCCGCCGAGATCGAGGCGCAGGTGCTCGCGGAGCTCGACGCGTACGCGCGCGGGCGCTTCGGCGCGTCGCGGCGCGGGGCGGTCGCGGTGCAGCTCGCGATCGCGCGCGAGCGGCTGCGCGCCTTCGCGGCGGTGCAGGCGCAGTGGGCGGCGCAGGGCTGGCGCGTGAAGCACGCGGAGCTCGCCTTCGATGTTCCGGATCCCTCGCGCACGCGCGATGCGTTCACCTTCGATGCGCCGCGGATCCCCGGGACGTCGCTGTGGCTCACGGGCCGCATCGACCGCGTGGACGAGCATCCGACGCGCGGCTTCGCGGCGCTCGACTACAAGACCGCCGCGTCGCCCGAGACGCCCGAGGCCGCGCACGTGCGCAGCAGCGGGTGGATCGACCTGCAGCTTCCGCTCTACAGCCTGCTCCTGGCGCAGGTGCAGATCGCGGTCGCGCCCGACGCGCTCGGCTACTTCGTGCTGCCGGCGAATCCGTCGCGCACCGCGGTGCTGCTGGCGCGCGCGTGGGGGCCCGACGACATCGCGGCCGCGGTCGACCGCGCGTCGGCGCTGGCCGCGCTCGTGGAGGCGCGGCAGTTCGCGCGCGACCCGGGCTACCGGCCGCGCGAGGGAGACCCCTTCGCGCCGCTCTACGGCGTCGGCATGCGCGGGCTCGCGCCGGCGGAGGTGCGGGCATGAGCGTGCCGGGCGACAGCACGGCCGCATTCGCCGCGGCGACCACCGCAGGCGCGGCGTCGATCGACCGCTCCGTCGTCGTCGCGAACGCGGGGTCGGGCAAGACCTACCTGCTCGCGAACCGCCTGATTCGCTGGCTCATCCAGGAGCGGCGGCGCAGCGGGCGCGCGGCGCCGGACCGGATCCTCGCGACCACCTTCACGCGCAAGGCGGCGGGGGAGATCCTCGAGCGGCTGCTGCGCCACCTGGCGCTGGGCGCGCTGGACGCGGGCGCGCGCGCGCGCTTCGCGGATCCGGCGCAGGTCGGACCCGCGACGGCGCAGGAGTACGAGGCGGTGCTCGTGGAGATCGTGCGCTCGCTGCACCGCCTCTCCATCGGGACCATCGACGGACATTTCGTGCGGCTCGCGGGCGTGCTCGGCGCGGAGCTGGGGCTCCCGGAGGGGTGGCGGATCGCGCGCGAGGACGAGGGACGCGCGGTGCTCGCCGCGGCGGTGGGCGCGGTGATCGCGGCCGATCCGGCGCGCGCGGAGCGCATCGCGCGGCAGGTGGGCGACGGGCGTCCGGAGACGCGCGTGCAGGCGGGGCTCGAGCGCAAGCTCGGCGTGCCGCTGGAGCTGTGGCTGCGCTGCCGGCTGGGCGCGGATCCCAACGCGGCGTGGTCGGCGCTGCTCGCGCCGGGCGTGGAGCTGGTGCCGGGCGCGCGGCGGCTGGATGCGGCGGCGCGCGCGCAGGCGATCGCGGTGCTGCGCGAGGCGCCGCCGGCGCAGACCAAGGACGGCAGGCCGGTGAAGCACTGGGTGAACGCGATCGCGAAGATCGCGGCGCTCGCGGAGCAGGAGGAGTTTGACGAGCTGCTCGACGAGACGATGGTGAAGGCGTTCGTCGCGCGCGAGAAGTACGCCTCGCACCCGGTCGACGGACCGGTGGGGAACGCGCTCGAGCCGCTCGTGCAGCACGCCCGCGCGGAGCTGCAGGAGCGCGTGCGCCAGCGGCTGCGCGGCACGCACGAGCTGGTCGCGCTGGTGGACGCCGCGGCGACGCGCGTGCGCGCGCAGCGCGGCGCGTATGGCTTCGCGGATATCACGCAGGCGGTCGCGGGCTCCGCGCTGCTGGACGCGGGCGCGCTCGCGCTGCTGCGGCGCCGGCTGGACCGCTCGATCCAGGACCTGGCGCTCGACGAGTTCCAGGACACCTCGCCCGCGCAGTTCGCGGCCTTCCGCGAGCTCATCGACGAGGTGCTCGGCTCGGGCGACCGCCGCTTCCTGGCGGTGGGCGATCCGAAGCAGTCGATCTACGGATGGCGCGGCGGCACGCCGGCGCTCCTCGCGTCGCTGCGCGAGCGGCCGCAGATGCAGCCCGACGCGCCGCTGGCGACGAGCTACCGCACGCGCCCGGCGATCCTGGAGTTCGTGAACGAGGTCCTCGAGGGCGTCGCGTCGCGGCTGGCGACGGGGGGCCACGATCCCAGTCACGCGGGCACGGCGGAGCTGCTGCGCGCCGCGGGGCTCGCGGCGCCGGACGAGGTGGACGCAGGCACGGCGTCGCGCGCGCTCGCGCGCTGGACCTTCGTGCCGCACGCGAGCGCGCCCGAACTGGCCGCGCTGCCAGCGGTGGTGCAGGCCTTCCGCGCGCCCGCGACCGAGCAGGAGCGCCGCGGCGACGTCGCGGCGATGGCCGCGGAGGTCGTGGCCGCGCGCGTCGCGGCGGACCCGCGCGCGAGCATCGCGGTGCTCGTGCGCTCCAACGACGAGGTCTCGCGCGCCGTCGCCGCGCTGCGCGAGCGGGGGATCGCCGCCAGCGACGAGGGGCGCTCGCCGCTGCTGGACTCGCCGGCGGTGGCGGTGGTGCTCGCGCTGCTGCGCGTCGCGGACCATCCGGACGACCGCATCTCGCACTACCTGGCGACGCGCGAGCCCGCACGTTCGCTCCTGGGGCTGGAGGCGCTCGAGGCCGCGGGCGGCGGCGACGCCGCGCGCCGTGCCTGCGACGCGCTCTCCCTGCGCGTGCGCAGCGAGCTGCATGAGCTCGGGCTCGCGGCGTGGGTCGAGGCGCAGGCGCGCGCGCTCCTGCCCGCGTGCTCGGCGCGCGACCGGCTGCGGTTGCAGCAGCTCGTGGCGCTCGCGGCGTCCGCGCCCGAGGAGGCGCTCGACCGCCCCGAGTCCTTCGCACGACTGGTGGAGTCGCAGGGCTCGCGCCTGGGAAGCGGCGACGCGGTGCGCGTGATGACCGTGCACACGAGCAAGGGGCTCGAGTTCGACGAAGTCGTCTTCGCGAGCATGGACGACCGCATGGGCGAGGTGACCGCGAACAACCGCGCCTGGTGCGCGCTCGCGCCCGATCCGACGCGGCCGCCGATCGCGGTGGCGCCCGTGCTCGCGCAGCCGCTGCGCGCGCACGCGCCGCTGCTCGACGCGCTCGCGCGCGAGGCGGAGGTGCTGCAGCTCCAGGACGACTTCTCCGTCTGCTACGTCGCCTTCACGCGCGCGCGCCGCGCGCTCCACCTGATCTGCGAGACGCCGACGAAGGCCTCGGAGACGGATCCGCCGCTCTCGCCGGCGCGGCTGCTGGAGCTTGCGTTCCCCGGCTTCGCGGAGGCGCGGCGCGCGCCGGGCATGGTGGGGGCGATCTGGACGCACGGCGATCTTGCGGCGCTGGACCGCGAGCTCGCGGCGGCGCGCGCGGGCGACGCGGGAGGCGCGAGTGGCGCGGCGACGGCTGCGGCCCCGGCCGGCGATCGCGGCCGAAACGTGACGGTCGAGCGCGTCACGCGCCCGGGCGCGGGGCGCGTGCGCGCGCCATCGTTGCACGGGGCGTCGGCGTCCGGGGCAGCCGCGCCGGGAGCGACTGCGTCGTCGTCGCACACGATGTTGCCCCCCTGGTCCCCGCGCGGCGGCGCCGGCGAGGACGGTGCGCGCGGCACGCTCGCGCACGCGTGGTTCGCCGCGATGGAGTGGCCGACGGCGGCCGCGATGGCGGCGGTCGACGAGCCCGCGCTGCTGCGCGGCGTCGCGCTGGAGATCCATCGTCCGGTCGATCCGGCGCTCGCGCAGGAGGTGCGTGCGATGGTGGCCACCGCGCTCGCGGTTCCCGCGATCGCGGGCGCGATCGGTCCGAAGGCGGGCGAGTCCTGGGGCGCGGCGACGCTGGAGGTGCGGCGCGAGATGCCCTTCGTCGCGGTGGTCGACGGCGGCATGGTGCGCGGGCGCATGGACCGCGTCGTGCTGGGCGTGCACGACGGCCGCGTCGTGCGCGCGCAGGTGCTGGACTGGAAGACGGGCGCGGTCGGGCTCGCGGGCGACGCGCTGCAGGAGCGCATCGCGCCCTACCGCGAGCAGCTGCAGTCGTACCGCGCGGCGCTGTGCGCGATCTTCGGCCTGCCCGCGGAGGCGGTGGGCGCGACGATCGTGCTCGTCGACCGCGGCGAGGTCGTCGCGGTGGAGTGAGGTGGGTGGCGCGGCGCGCGCCGCGCGAGGGACGTGCCCCTCGCCGCGCACGCGCCCGCTCAGAACCGCCAGGTCACGAACGCGCCCAGCAACGCGTTGGGCGCGACGGTCGCGTCGCGCGGCGAGCGGCCGGCCGCGGTCTCGAGCTGGAGCTTCTCGTAGAAGGTAACGCCGATCACCAGGTCGGCGCGCAGCGAGGGCAGGATGTCGTAGCCGACCGCGCCGATGGCGGCCCAGCTCTGGTCCTCGCCGACGCCGTTGTTGAGCAGCGGGTCGGTGTTCTGCCCGAGGCGGAAGCGGCGCTGCTGCCAGCCGACGCCGATGCTCGCGTCCAGCGGGGAATCCTTCGGCTCCCACGCCACGTCGATGCCCACGAAGGGGCTCGCGGGCGGGCGGCGGATCGTGGAGACAACCCACTCCTCGGCGAAGCGGATGTGCACGACGGGGACCGGGATGACGATCGGATCGTCCTCGATCTGCGTCACGCCCAGCACGCCCAGGCCCAGGATGAAGTCCTTCTGCGGCGTCCAGCTCAGGCTCGCGATGCCGCCGCCGTACAGGCTGCTGCCGACATCCGCGTTGGTCTCGCCCGCGACGCCGAAGATGCCGCCGGCCATGATCGCCCACTCCGGCGCAAGCTGGTACGAGCCGCGAAGCTGCACGCCCAGCAGGTTGACGCTTCCGAAGGGATCGTTCGTGCCCAGGCTGCTCGTGCCGCGCCAGTGGTACCAGTCGAACTCGTAGCCCATCGAGAGGACGAGGTTGAAGTCGCCGGACTGGACCAGCCGCGATGAGAGGCTCGCGTAGAAGCGGTCGGCGCTCATCGAGGCGCCGTTGTCGATGCCCGCGCTGAACTGGTGGAGGTAGCCGCCGCCGACGGCGAAGCGCGGCGTCTCCTGCCCCTGCACCGCCGAGGGCCAGAGCTGGTCGGAGGCCGCGCCGCTGGCGGGCGCGCCGGTCGCGGAGGTCGAGACGGTCGTCTCCGGCGCGGCCGCGGCCTGGACCGCAGGCGAATTCGCGGCCGCCGCCGCCGTCTGCTGCTGCGCGGCCGCGGGCGCTGCCGCGGCGCATGCGATCGCCACCACGCTGAGGTCTCGGAGATTCATCGCGCGGATCGTAGGCAACTCCGCGAAAGTCGCGACGCGATCCTGCCGATAGGCGCTTCGGTCGAGGGCTATCATCCGATGCCCGCGGCCGCGTCACGGCCCCAGCGGCCCCCGCGGGCCACGCGGACGCAGCCAGCGCCGCATCCGCGGCATCGCAACGAGGAACGCATGCACCTGAATCTCCCGACCGGCCACTACTCCAACGGCATCCACGGCGGCATGGCCGCCACGCCCGAGACCCTCGCGGCGGCCGGCATCGGCCGCGGCATGGTCCGGCCGGACATCCTCGCCAGCGTCGCCTACCAGCGCACCCGCGAGATGACCATCGACGAGCTCCTGCTCGAGAACCGCGTCGTCTTCCTCATCGGCGAGATCAACCACGCCTCCGCGGCGCGCGTGATCATGCAGATGCTCTACCTGGAGAACCAGAAGCGCGGCCAGGACATCAACTTCTACATCAACAGCCCCGGCGGCTCGGTCGACGACACGCTGGCGATCTACGACACGATGCAGTTCATCAGCAGCGAGGTCGCCACCTACTGCATCGGCCGCGCCTACTCGGGCGGCGCCGTGCTCCTGGCCGTCGGCCAGAAGGGCAAGCGCATCATCCTGCCCCACGCCAAGGTGATGATCCACCAGCCCCACGGCGGCGTCGGCGGCCAGACCACCGACATCCAGATCCAGGCCGAGCTCATCCTCAAGATGAAGCGCCAGCTCAACGAGATCCTCGCGCGCCACAGCGGCCAGCCCGTCGAGCGCGTGACCAAGGACGCCGAGCGCGACAAGTACTTCAGCGCCGAGGAGGCCAAGGCCTACGGCCTGGTCGACGACGTCGCCACCTTCCCCGAGAAGGGCAAGCGTTGACGCAGTCCCGCACCTGGGAGACCGTCTGGTCGATCGCGCCGAGCTCCGCCTGGACGCCCGGCCGCGACGACGAGGACGACGACGACGACGGCCCGCTGCCGGCGGGCGTCCCGCTCGTCGTCGACAAGCGCGGCAAGAGCGAGGAGCTCGTCGACCTCTACAGCCGGCTGCTGCGCGACCGCGTGGTCTTCGTCGGCGGCCCGATCTCGCGCCCGCTGGCGGGCGTGGTGACGGCGCAGATCCTCTACCTCTCGCACGAGGATCCCGCCGCCGAGATCAGCATGTACATCAACAGCCCCGGCGGCTCGATCACCGACGGGCTCGCGATCATCGACACGATGCGCTCGATCCCGTGCCCGGTCGCGACGTACATCGTCGGCCAGGCCGCGAGCATGGCCAGCGTGATCGCCACCTGCGGCACCAAGGGCCGCCGCTTCGCGCTGCGCCACGCCGAGAACCTGATGCACCAGGGGCGCATCGGCGGCTTCTCCGGCCAGGCGACCGACATCGAGATCTTCACGCGCCAGATGTCCCGCATCGAGGACGTCTGCAACCGCCTCTACGCCGAGGCCACCGGCCAGACGATGGAGCGCATCGCCGCCGACTGCGACCGCGACCTGTGGCTGAACGCGCAGGAGATGCTCGCCTACGGCCTCGTCGACCGCATCATCGAGCGCATGCCGCTGCCCGAGGCCGGCGCCCCCGCCGCCTGAACCGCACGAACGAAGGAACACGCATGACCCTGATCCCGATCGTCATCGAGAAGACCGGCCGCGGCGAGCGCGCCTACGACATCTACAGCCGCCTGCTCAACGACCGCATCGTCTTCCTGGGCGGCGGCGTGAGCGACCAGCTCGCGAACCTCATCGTCGCGCAGCTGCTCTTCCTCGCCAACGAGGACCCCAAGGCGGAGATCAGCCTCTACGTGAACAGCCCGGGCGGCAGCGTCAGCGCGGGCCTGGGCATCGTCGACACGATGCGCTTCATCCCGTGCCCGGTGGCCACCTACATCATCGGGCAGGCCGCGAGCATGGGCAGCGTCATCGCGACCAGCGGCACCAAGGGCCGCCGCTTCGCGCTCCCGCACGCCGAGAACCTCATGCACCAGCCGCTCATCCCGGGGGTCATCGAGGGCCAGGCGACCGACCTCGAGATCCAGGCGCGCCACATCCTGCGCCTGCGCGACCAGATCTACCGCATCTACGCGGACACCACCGGCCAGACCGTCGAGAAGGTCCACGCCGACTGCGAGCGCGACAAGTGGCTGAACTCGCAGGAGATGCTCGAGTACGGCCTGATCGACAAGGTGCTGGACCGCCTGCCCGGGAAGTAGTTCCCGGCAGGGGGGCTTTCCCCGTACGATCGGACGCATGGCAGACGCGCAGCAGACCGAGGCGTTGATCGCGGGGTTCCAGGCCGACTACCGGAAGGTCAAGACCGAGGTCCAGAAGGCCGTCGTCGGCCACGACCCGATCGTCGACGGCGTCCTCATCTGCCTCTTCGCGGGCGGCCACGCGCTGCTCGAGGGCGTCCCCGGACTGGGCAAGACGCTGCTCATCCGCAGCCTCTCGCAGGCGCTCGCGCTGAAGTTCAGCCGCATCCAGTTCACGCCGGACCTCATGCCGGCGGACGTGACCGGCACGACCATCGTCGTCGAGTCCGAGGGCGGCCGCGACTTCCAGTTCCGCAAGGGACCGCTCTTCGCGCAGATCGTGCTCGCGGACGAGATCAACCGCGCGACCCCCAAGACGCAGAGCGCGCTGCTCGAGGCGATGCAGGAGCGCAGCGTCACCGTCGGCGGCACGACCTACCAGCTCGACCGGCCCTTCTTCGTGATGGCCACGCAGAACCCGATCGAGCAGGAGGGCACCTACCCGCTGCCCGAGGCGCAGCTCGACCGCTTCTTCTTCAAGCTCGAGGTCGGCTACTCCACGCGCGCGGACCTGCGCGAGATCCTCAACCGCACGACCGCCGGCGCGATGGCCGAGCCCGAGAAGGTGATCGACGCCGAGACGATCCTGCGCCACCAGAAGCTGGTGCGCGCGGTGAAGATCTCCGACGCCGTGCAGGACTACGCCGTGCGGCTGGTGCTCGCGACGCACCCGCGCGGCCAGTTCGCGACGCCGCTGGTCAACCAGTTCCTGCGCTTCGGCGCCAGCCCGCGCGCCGCGCAGACCATCGTGCTGGGCGCGAAGGTGAAGGCGCTGCTGGCGGGCCGCCCGCAGGTGGCCGCCGAGGACATCAAGTCCGTCGCGCTGCCGGCGCTGCGCCACCGCGCGCTGCTGAACTTCGAGGCCGAGGCCGAGGGCCGCACGACGGACGAGATCATCGAGAACATCCTCGAGACCGTCCCGACCGCCGCCGCCGACCTCGCCACCGCGTAGCCACCGGCGCGGACGCGCCGCGCGGCGCGGCGCCCGCGCCCCATCGCCAGGATCCACCGTGCTCGTCTCGCAGGCCCAGTCCTTCCGTCAGCAGGAGCGGCTGGCGATCACGCTGGCGTGGGTCGCCGGCTTCGTGAACGTCGTCGGCCTCTTCGCCTGCGGCGTCGCGGTCTCGCATGTCTCGGGGACGACGAGCGCGCTCGGGCGCGACGCGAGCGAGATGCACTGGGACCTCGCGATGCTGGGGTGCTTCGTGCTCGCCTGCTTCCTCGGCGGCGCGGTGGCCAGCGGCGTCGCGACGGACCACGCGCGCATCCGCGGCTGGAAGTCCATCTACGTGCTGCCGATGGCGATCGAGGCGCTCGCGCTGGTGGTCTTCGGCTTCCTGGTCTCGCGCCATTCGGGCGCGGAGCACGCGACGGGCACGCTGCAGCTCCTGCTGGCGGGGACGGCGTGCTTCGCGATGGGGCTGCAGAACGCGACGATCACGCGCATCAGCGGAGGCGTCGTGCGCACCACGCACGTCACGGGCGTGCTCACCGATCTCGGGCTGGAGCTCGCGCACCTGGCGCACCGGCGCGAGGGCGGGCCGCGCGGGATCGAGGTCCCCTCCGGCATCTCGCGGCGCGAGCGCGTCGCGCTGCTGGCGAGCATCCTGGGCAGCTTCGCCTTTGGCGCGGCGCTCGGCACCGTCCTCCACGACCGCTACCCCGCGTGGGCGATGGCGGCGCCGGTGCTCTTCCTGCTCTGGATCATCCTGCAGGACACGCTGCGACCGATCGCGGACCTGCAGCCGGACGAGCTCGTCGCGCGCAGCGTCGGCGTCGAGCTGCCGCGCAGCATCGCGGTCTTCGCGCTCAAGACGGGATCGAGCCGCCGCGGCGGCGTCCACCGCCTGCCGAACCTGCACGCATGGGTCGACCGGCTGGATCCGTGGATCGAGGCGGTCGTCATCGATCTCTCCGCCGCCGACGACGTCGAGCTCGAGGGCGCGCAGGAGCTGCGCAGCATCGCCGAGCGCCTGCAGCGCTCGCGCCGCGCGCTGGTGCTCACCGGCGTGGATCCGCGGCGCTTCGAGTCGCTGCGCCAATGCGGAGTACTTGCTGTGATGCCGCTCGGAAGCGTTGTGGCTGACCTCGATCTGGCCGTCGCCTTCGCGCTGGCGCACATTGAGGCGATCTCGGAGAGCGCCCATCAGGCTAGATAACTCTCTGGCTGGCCTGTCTAACTTATCGGATCCGATCGAGCGGGGGTTAGGCAAGAACCCGACGGACAGGCCGTCCCGAGGGATCTCTAGCAGAAACTACGCAAGTCTATTGCGATGTCGCTATACTGCCGTAGTGATCACTAGATTTGTGCAGCCGGAGGCCCCATGGATCCCGTGAGAAACCCATTCGCGCCCGGTGCCGGGAGCCGGCCTCCTGAGCTCGCGGGTCGCGAGACCATTCTTCGGGAAGCGAACACAGCTATCCAGAGGGCTTTGCTGGGCAAGGCCAGCCGATCTCAGATGCTGCTGGGCCTGCGTGGCGTCGGTAAGACGGTTCTGCTGAGCAAGATAGAGGAGATGGCACAGTCAGCCGGGCATGTGACATCGTCTATCGAGGCGCCGGAAGGCAAATCGCTTGGCGAATTGCTGGTGCCCAGGGTGAACCAAGCCTTGAGGAAGCTCTCTGCATCGGAAAACGCGAAGGCCAAGGCTCATCAGGCGCTTCAGGCTTTGCGTTCATTCGCGGCGGCGTTCAAGGTCTCGTACGGGGAGGCGTCCATCTCGGTAGATGCCGAGGCTGGTGTCGCCGACAGCGGAGACATTGAGGCCGACCTCTCCGAGCTCTTTGTGCGGGTAGGCGAAGCAGCGAAGGCAGCGGGAAAGGCATGGACTCTTCTCATTGATGAAGTTCAGTATCTCTGCTCTGCAGACTTGGCGGCGATCATTGTTGCCCTCCACAAGGTGAACCAGAAGGACCTGCCGGTTCTGTTCTTTGGCGCGGGGCTCCCGCAGGTTGCGGCGCTCTCGGGCGACGCAAAGTCGTACGCAGAGAGGCTGTTTCACTACCCGGCGGTTGGCGCACTTGGAGAAGCCGATGCGAAGACCGCCATCCGTCAGCCAATTGAAGGTGAGGGCAAGGGAATCGATGAAGATGCGCTGGATGAGATCCTCGCGAAGACCCAGGGATATCCGTACTATTTGCAGGAGTGGGGCTACCAATGCTGGAACATCTCGGCAGGGCCGCGAATCACGCTCGCGGATGCCTCGGCGGCTGCAGGGGAAGCAACTAAGCGATTGGATGATGGGTTTTTCAAAGTGCGCTTTGATCGGCTGACGCCAAAGGAGCGCGAGTACGTGATCGCAATGGCCAAGCTTGGGCCGGGCCCGTATAGGTCGTCAGACGTCGCGACTGCTTTGGACGAGACGCCTCAAAGTTTGGGGCCAAGACGATCGCAGATCATTAGCAAAGGAATGATCTACAGTCCTTCTCACGGCGACATTGCATTCACAGTGCCGATGTTCAGTGAGTACTTGATTCGCAATTACGTGAAGAAGCCGGGCAAGTCCTAGCACGCGCGGTGGTCGGAGAGGCGATATGTGCCGCCTAGCATCTTCTTGATGGGGATCCTCCACAGGGTCTCCGTTTGGCTCTCAGTCGGACGCGCGGAGGCTTTGAACCGTGGGCTGGTACATCCGCAAGGGGATCAACTTCGGGCCCTTCCGACTAAACCTGTCCAAGTCAGGGCTCGGGGCCTCTGTCGGAGTGAAGGGTGCGCGCGTCTCGGTGGGGCCACGCGGGTCGTTCATTCATCTTGGGCGGTACGGCGTTTACTACCGGGAGAGGATTGAGTGGGAACGGCTCCGGTCCCAGCGCATCGCGTCAGGCGACGGGAGAAGCACATCGGCAGGCGGGACAGGATCCCAGTTGCCCCGGGCGGATCCGGGACCGTTCAACGACGCCTCGGGAAGGGGCGTGATCGACCAGATCAATGCGGCGTATGGCGAGATCCCGATCTGGCCGTTCGTGTTTCTGCCCGCTCTCGTGCTGCCGTTCATCCTGCTGTTCTTGAATCCGCTTGTAGCGATCGGGTGCGCGATTTTCGGAGCGCTCTGCACGACACTCGCAATCCGGCGTGACAACCGAAAGCGGACCGCCTTTCTGCTCTTCGAGCTTTCGGGCGCGGCCGAGAGCAGGTTTGACCTCATCAATAAGGCGGTCACGGGACTGGCGCAGACGGCCCGACTCTGGCGGATGACAGCAACTCAGCCAAACCTGGACTGGAAGCGCAACGCCGGCGCGAACCACATTGTCCGACGTGGTGCCGCATGGATCGGATTCCGGCTTCCGCATCGCGTCGCATCCAACATCATCCCTTGGTGTGTCAACCTCGGAGACATCGACCTCTACTTCTTCCCTGACAGAGTCCTCGTCAAGCAGGGATCGCGATTCGCGGCGGTCAGTTATGAATCTCTCCGGGTCGAGTTCGCGACCTCTCGGTACATCGAAGCCGAGGTCGTTCCTCCGGACGCCGTGATCGTCGACCAGACCTGGCAGTACTTGAGACGAGATGGCGGGCCTGATCGTCGCTTTGCCAACAACCGACAATTGCCAGTGGTCATGTATGGCCTCCTCAGGATCCAGTCTGCTGGGGGTCTCGATCTGAGTCTGCAGGTGTCAAACGTGCGGATTGCAGAGTGGTTCGCACATGCGTTTCCCGCGGCGGCCGGTTCCCCTTCAAGTGCGGGAGATGCGGCAAGGGGGGCGACGGCGTCCGCCTCCGGTCGCCGATCGAGTCAGAGGGAGCTGCCGGCAGATGTGGTCGCGGCGTATCAGCAGTTCGACCTACCTCCGGGTGCCCCTCTTGATCAGGTTGAGTCCACGTTTCGTGAACTTGCGAAGCGCTATCACCCCGACCGTGTGCAACACCTCAGCCGAAGCGTTCGGAAACTTGCAGAAGCTCGAATGCGGGACCTTATCGCAGCGAGAGATCGAATCAGGCGCCATTTGGCCGACTCCGGCTCCGGCCCGCGCACCTGAACCACTGAGGTTGGCGGGCTCCGTCCAGATCCGCACCTAGGCCTGTGTCACCACAATCTCCGCAGAGTTACAGGGTGCATGGCTGCCCCCCAACTCTGTTGCACGTGCGGCGCAAT
The DNA here is from genome assembly GCA_046350355.1 of Phycisphaerales bacterium. Lineage (GTDB taxonomy): Bacteria > Planctomycetota > Phycisphaerae > Phycisphaerales > SM1A02 > UBA966. The sequence goes on from JAXMAN010000001.1 coordinate 513,147, forward strand.
ACTCAACGCCAACAGTGGATGTGCCTACTCGCCCACGCCCGCATCTGGCGAGTCCCACGCGATGGGCGGCGCCTCGCCGGGGACCGGCCCGCGCGTGCGTTCGCTGTCGGGATCGCCGCGGTCGGCGGGGAGCTCGACGCGGATCACCGTGCCGTGCGGCGACGCGTCGGCGTGCGCGATCGCGCCGCCGTGCTGCTCGACGAGCTTGCGCGCGACGGCGAGCCCCAGCCCCGTGCCGCGCTGGCCTTTGCTGCTGCTGAAGGCCTCGAAGAGGCGCGGACGCTGCGCGGCGGGGACGCCGGGGCCGTCGTCCTCGACCTCCACGACGAAGCGCGCGCGCGCGGCCTCGTGGCGCGCGCGCACGGCGACGTGCCCCGCTCGCTCGGGGACCGCCTCGATCGCGTTGGAGAGCAGGTTGAGCAGCACCTGGTGCACCGCGTTGGCGTCGATGGGCGCGGGGGGCATCGGCTCCTCGACCTCGACGCGCAGCTTCGCGCGCCGGCGCTGCGCGGTCGCGCGCATGAGGTCGGCGGTCTCGCGCACGAGCGCGCCGAGGTCCGTCTCGGCGATCTCCAGCGGCCGCTCCTTCGCGAAGGCGAGCATGTTCATCACCAGCCAGGAGACGCGGTCGAGGTTGCGCGCGACGATCGGCCACCCCTCGCGCGCCATCTCCAGGTCGCCCTTGCGCAGCGCGAGCTCGACCGCGTCGGCGCCGCTGCGCAGCCCCTGCAGGATGTTCTTCACGCTGTGGCTGATCGTGGCGACCGTCTCGCCGATCGCCTGCAGCCGCTGCGGATCCGCGCCCACGGGGAGGCCGAAGCCGTCGCCCGCCGCCGCCTCCGCACCGGGAGCCAGCCGCACGACGCTCATCACCGTGTCGCCGCAGCGCAGGTGGTCCCCCTCGCGCAGCGCGACGCGCCCCATCGCGCGCTCGCCGTTGATCCAGGTGCCGCCGGTGCTGTGCAGGTCGCGCACGAACCACTCGCCGCCGCTGGGCGTGAGCTCCGCATGGCGGCGGCTCATCGCGGGATCGGTCGAGCCCAGCGCCTCGGTGCTGCGGCCCAGGAGCTGCGGCTCCCCCTCGGGCAGCGCGTGCACGCGCCCCGCGTCGGGACCGGCGATGACCTGCAGGGCCAGCACGCGGGGCTCGCCTCCCTCACTCCTTCTTGGAGACGAGCTCGCGCAGCACCTTCGCGCGCTCGGGATCGAGCGTGGTGAGCGCGTACTCCTGCTCGCCCGCGGTCTTGCGGTCGCCCAGCGCGAAGGCGGAGAGCCCCAGCACGTAGCGCGCCTGCGCGTTCTTCGGATCCGCCTGCACGGCGGCCTCGGCGAGCGCCTTCGCGTCGGCGTAGCGCTTCTCCTTGTACGCGACGATCGCCAGCTTGGTCTGCGCGGCGGCAGCCGCGGGACCGGTGCCCGCCTTCATCGCCTGCTGGTAGGACTCGAGCGCGCGCGCCGCGTCGCCCATCTGCTCGAGCGCCATGCCGCGGAAGGCATGCGCCGCGGGGTCGTTCGCCCGCAGCGCGATCGCCTTGTCGAAGGCGGCGACCGCCTCCTCGCGGCGCGCGAGCCGCTGGTACGCGTAGCCCATCGCGATGTACGCGTCCGCGTCGCTGGGGAAGGCGGCGACGGCCTCGGAGATCTGCTGCGCGGCGTCGCCCCAGCGCTGCTGCGCGAGCTGCGCGTAGCCCAGCGCCAGCTTCGCCTCCGGAGACTTCGGATCCAGGCGCACCGCGTCGGTGGCGTGGCGCGCGGCCTTCTCGGCATCGCCGGTGCGCAGCGCCATGACGGCGATGTTGGTCTCGACCGCGGCGCTGGCGACGCCCGCGTCGTGCGCGACCATCAGCGTGGCGAGCGCCTTGTCGGGCTTGCCCTCCTGCGCGTACAGCTCGGCGAGCGCGGTGGCCGCGCCGGCCTGCCGCGCGTCGGCGGCGAGCGCCTCCTCGAAGGCGGCGCGCGCCTCGGCGACGGCGCCCGACTTGCGCGCGAGCGAGCCCACCGCGTAGAGCGCGTGGCCGCGGCGCTGCGGATCCTTCATCGCCGGCAGCGCGAGCGCGCGGCGCGCGGTCGCGAGCGCCTCCGCGGTCTGCCCCTGCGCGTCCAGCGCGAGCGCGAGGTTCGTCCACGCGCCCGCCATCGTCGCATCCAGCTCGAGCGCGCGGCGGTACGCGGCGACCGCGTCGCCGGTGCGGCCCGCGCGCTGCGCGGCGAGCCCCTCCTCGAAGGCGGACTTCGCCTGCACGCGCGCGGCGGCCAGCTTCTCGGCGTCGAGCTTCGCCTGCTTCTCCTCCGGCGAGACGAAGTCCTTGACGGCGCTCGGCGGTCCTTCGGCGCGCTCGCTGCCCGCTTCCGCGAGCGTCGGCGGCGCGGCGGCCCGCTCGGCGGCGGCCTTCTCCGCGGCCTCCTTCTCGGCGGCTGCCTTCGCCGCGGCTTCCTTGGCGGCGGCCTCCTTCGCGGCCGCCTCCTGCGCGGCCTTGTCGGCGGCTTCCTTCGCCTTCGCCTCCTCGGCGGCGGCGGTGGCGGCGGCCGCTGCTGCGGCTGCGGACGCGGACTGCCATCGCTTCCAGGCAAACACACCGGCAGCGGCGAGGACGAGCAGTCCAACGACGACGAGAAGGCGCGTGCGTGGCTTCACGCGCGCAGGGTACCGCGCGCGACCTCGCCGCCGCTGCGCTGGAAGTCGTAGATCGCGCCGAGCCCCAGGATCTGCGTGAGCTCGTCGAGCGCGTCGCGGCTCTCGCGCAGGAGCGCGGGGTCGGCGAGGTCGGCGGGGGCGAGCTCCTCGCGGTAGCGGCGCGTCGCCCAGTCGACCAGGCGCGCATGCTGCGCCGGGGTGTGCCAGCAGCCGGGGGCGACGCGCGCGCGCTCGGCCGGGGTGAGCGGCACGCGCAGGCGCAGGCAGGCGGGGCCGCCGCCGTTGCGCATGCTCTCGCGCACATCCAGGAACTGCGCGGCGGCCACGGGGCAGGCGGGATCCGCGAGCATCCGCCCGACGACGGTGCGGACGCCCGGGTGCTCCTCGCACTCCTTCGGCAGGACCAGGACCATCGAATGATCCGGCAGCGTCAGGAGCTGCGAATTGAAGAGGTAGGTCGAGACCGCCTCCGCGACGCTCACCTCCGACTGCGGCACGATCACCGGCAGGAAGCCCGGGCCCAGCAGCGCCTGCAGGTCGTCGAGCAGCCGCTCCTGCGAGAGGAAGGCGAGCTCGTGAACAAGGAGCACGTTGCCGTTGCCCACCGCGATGACGTCGTTGTGGAAGACCCCCTGGTCGATCGCCGCCGGATGCTGCTGCGCGAAGAGCGCGCGTCCGGGCGGGATGCCATGGCGCTTGGCGATCGCGGCGCTCGCCTCGTAGGTCTGGCGCGCGGGATAGCGCGAGGGGCGCCGCCCCGCGCCGTCGGCGTGCATGCCGTAGGCGAAGAGGTGCAGCCCCTCGTCCGCGGGATCGGCGCCGGCGGTGCGCGTGAGGCGCGTGTGGTTGGCGGCGCCTTCGTCGCCGTAGGCGCTCGGGTGGCCGTCGACGAGCGTGCCCGGGAGCGCGTCGTGCACCGCGAAGGCCTGCGCATCCGGGAAGACCGCGCGCAGCGTGCGGCCGGTCTGCGGGGGCTCGATCGCGCGGTGCGGCATCGCGCGCAGGTTGGCGACGGTGAAGTGGACGCGCCCGTCGCCGGCGTCGACGGAGGGGGTGACCGTCGCGGCGTTGGCGGTCCACATCGCGCTGGCGCTGCAGGCGCGGGCGAGCAGGTGCGGCGCCTCGCGCGCGGCGCGGGCGAGGACGGTGGCGTCGTCGCCCTCGAAGCCCAGGGCGCGCAGCGTCGGCAGGTGCGGGCGCTCGTGGGGGGGCAGGTACCCCTGCGGCAGCCCCAGGCGCGCCAGGGCGTCCATCTTGGCGAGCCCCTGCAGCGCCGCCTCGCGCGGGCGCGAGACCTGCCCCTGGTGGCGGCTGCTGGCGATGTTCCCGTGCGAGAGCCCGGCGTAGTTGTGCGTGGGACCGACGATTCCGTCGAAGTTCGACTCGGACACGGCGCAAGCGTACCCCCGCGAAGGCGGCACCCGGAGTCCACCTACAATCGCGCCCCGCATGGCACGCGCGGCCTCGACATCCCGCCAGAGCGGCGCCGGCGCGCCCGACGCGACGATGCGCATCGTCGTGCTCACGGGCAAGGACTCCTTCCTGCGCGTCGAGCGCTCGCGCCAGCTCCAGGAGGCGCTCGAGGCGCACTTCGGCGCGGTCGACCGCTTCGACATCGACGGCGCCGGCGCGCCGCTGAGCGCGGTCCTCGACGAGCTGCGCTCCTACGGCCTGCTCGCGCAGCACAAGCTGGTGATCGTCGACAACGCCGAGGTCTTCCTGGGCGCCGAGGACCGCCGCCGCGCGATGGAGCGCTACGCGGAGAACCCGCAGCCCGAGAGCACGCTGCTGCTGCGCGCGGGCGCGCGCTGGAACCCGGGCAAGTTCGACAAGCTGGTCGAGGCGTGCGGCGGCGCGGTGCTCAAGTGCGACGCCCCCTCGGACGCGGAGGCCGCGCGCTGGTGCGGCGCGCGCGCGACGAAGCAGCACGGCACGGCGCTCGAGCCGGGCGCGGCGGAGCTGCTGGTGGAGAAGATCGGCCCCGACCTGGCGCGGCTGGACAGCGAGCTGGGCAAGCTCGCGGCGGCGGCGGGGCAGGGGCGGCCGATCGCGCGTGCGCTGGTCGCGGAGTTCGTCGGCCTCTCGCGCGAGGAGCAGGCGTGGGAGATCCAGTCCGTGCTGCTGCGCGACGGCCCGAAGGCCACGCTCGCGAAGCTGGACGAGCTGGTGCGCGTCTCGGGCGTGCCCGAGGTGATGATCGGCTGGTCGATCGTCGACATCCTGCGCAAGGTCCACGACGCCGCGCGCCTGCTGGCGCAGGGGCAGAACGAATTCGCCGTGGCGAAGCAGCTTCGCCTCTGGGGCGATGCGCAGGCGGTGGTCGTGCGCGCGGCGAAGCGGCTGGGCCCGCACCGCGCCGCGCAGCTCCTCGCCGAGGCGGTGCGCGCGGACGCGCGCACGAAGTCGGGGCTGAGTTCCGATTCGGTCCGTACCTTTGAGGCGCTGGTCGTCACGATCGGCGAAGGAGTCGCATGAAGCAGTCGATCCTGGTCCGTTCCCTCTCCGCGAGCGCCTTCCTCTGCGCGGTGGCGCTGCTGCCCGCGGGATGCGCCTCGACGCCCGCGAAGAGCGCGGGTGGCTCGCCCACGGCGGGTGCATCCACCGCGCCGGCGGCGGCGCCGGCGAAGAAGAAGACCGTCGACGGCCTGGCGAAGGACCAGTCGCGCAAGAGCTTCGACACGCAGCCGGTGGTGCTCGCCGCGGGCAAGCCGCTGCCGCGCTCGACGCGCCCCGCGGCCATGCCGCTGCTCGACGCGACGCTCGCGCCCGAGTCCCCCAAGCAGGTCGCGGCCGCGCCCGATGTGCCGCCCCCGGACCAGATGGCGATGGCGACGACGCCGCCGCCCGTCGCGAACGAAGTGCCGCCCGAGGCGCCCGCGCCCGCGCCGGCGGAGGCCGTGACGCCGCCGCCCGTGGTGCCTGCGCCGGTGGCGCCGGAGCCGGCGCCGACTCCCGCGCCGGAGCCCGCGGCCGCGCCCGCGCCGTCGCGCGAGCCGACGCCGGAGCCGGCGGCCGCGCCGGTTCCCGAGCCGAAGCCCGCGCCAGAGCCAGAGCCAATGCCCGCACCAGAGCCGGCGCCGACGCCCGCACCGGAACCCGCGCCAACTCCAGCGCCGACCCCTGCGCCGGAACCCGCGCCGACGCCAGCGCCGGAGCCGGCGCCCACGCCCGCGCCCGAACCCACGCCGACGCCCGCACCCGCGGAACCCGCCGCGGCGCCCGCGCCGACACCGACGCCCGAGCCGACGCCCGCGCCGAGCGAGCTCGCCGACGGCGCGCGCGTCGCGCCCGCGCAGCCCGCGCCCGCGCCGGAGATGCCGCCCGAGCCCTCGCGTCCGCAGCGTCCGCGCAGCGACGCGCCCGCCACCACGCCCGTCGACGAGCGATCGATCCTGCGCGGCTACCAGTCGCAGGAGGCGGAGCTCAAGCCGATCACGGCGGCGGCAGCCGCCGCCGAGCCCGCGGTCCCCACCTTCGAGGACCCGACCAAGCGCGTGCGCATCCTGCGTCCGGCGCTCGCCTCGAAGGTGCGCGGCTTCGCGAACCTCACGCGCATCGATCCGCCCAACGTGCATCCGGGCGACCGCTTCATCGTCTACTTCGAGCTGGGCAACTGGTCCGTCGTGCCCGACACCGAAGGCCGCCATGTGGTCCGCGCCACCTACACGCTCTCGATCCAGGACCAGCAGGGCCACGAGATCTGGAGCGAGGGACCGCTGATGGCGCGCGACGCCGCGCGCACGCCGCCGCAGGATCTCTTCATCACGCGCATGGTGCGCATCCCGGCCTCGCTGCCGGTGGGCCTCTACACGCTGGTGATCGATGCGACGGACGGCGCGAACGGCGCGAATGCGAAGGCGCGCGTCTCCTTCGGCGTGATCACGACGAAGCCATGAGCACTTCCATCACCACCCGAGTTCACGCCCTCGCCGGCGCCATCGCGTGCGCCGCGGTCCTTTCCGGTTGCGACCGCGATGCGGGCAAGCCCGCCGGCTCGTCGGCTGCTGCGCCTGCGGCCGCGCCAGATGCCGCGGCGACGCCCGCGTCCTCGGCACCGGCCACCGCGCCGCTGCGCGTCGTCGCCACCAACCTCCCGCTCGCGCTCTTCGCGGGCGCGATCGGCGGCGACGCCGTGCGCGTGGAGCTGCCCGTTCCCGAGGAGACCGATCCCGCGGATTGGTCGCCCTCGGCCGAGGCCGTCGCCGCGATGCAGGGCGCCGACCTCATCCTCTGCAACGGCGCGGGCGACGAGAAGTGGCTCGCGACCGCCGCGCTGCCGCGCTCGCGCACGCTCGACACCAGCGCGCCGATCGCCGCATCGCTCATCACGCTGCCCGAGGCGGTCACGCACTCGCACGGCCCCGGCGGCGCGCACACGCACTCGGGGACCGCGACCGGCACCTGGCTGGACTTCGACCTCGCGGCGAAGCAGGCCGAGGCGGTGGGCGCGCGCCTGGAGGCGCTCCGTCCCGCCGACGCGGCCGCGATGCGTCAGCGCACGCAGGCGCTCGTCGCGCGGCTGCACGCGCTCGCGCAGCGCAGCGCCGCCGTGGGCGCGGCGCTCGCCGGCGCGCCGGTGATCGCCAGCCACCCCGTCTACGACTACCTCGCGCGGCGCGCGGGCCTCTCGCTGCGCAGCGTGCACTGGGAACCGGGCGACGAACCCTCCGCCGCCGACTGGCAGGCCTTCGACACCCTGCGCGCCGCGCATCCGGCGCGGGTCATGCTCTGGGAGGGCGAGCCCACGAAGGGCGCGCGCGACCAGCTTCTCCAGCGCGGGATCACGGTCGTCGTCTTCTTCCCCGGCCCCAACGCGCCGGAGCAGCAGCGCACCCTGGACGCCTGGTGCTCCCAGATGGAGGCGTCGCTCTCCGCGCTGCAGGCGGCGGCAGCGCCGAAGCCCGGCGGATAATCCACGGATCCGCTGCCCCCCAAGGGCCAAAGCGCTCGGGCGCCGGTGGGGCCCCCGTCTTGATCTATCATTGATGCCCTTTGCGCCCGCCCGCCCGTTCGGGGTGCCGGCGCGCTCTGGTCCACCTCGGTGAACGACCTCCCCAACGACCCCAGCGGCGAGCCCACCCCGGCCGCCGAACCTGCCGCAGCGGAACCTCCGTCTCCGGCCCCGCACCACCACCCGGCCCCGACGGACCCGCCCCCCTCGGGCGCGCACCACGGCAGCCAGCGCCTGATCCCCCTGGCGCTGGGCGCCATTGGCGTCGTCTTCGGCGACATCGGCACGAGCCCGCTCTACGCGCTCGAGGAGATGGTCGCCAAGCACGGCAGCTCCGAGCGCGAGTTCGTGATGGGCATCCTCTCGCTTGTCTTCTGGGCGCTCTTCCTGATCGTCGTCGCGAAGTACCAGCTCCTGATCATGCGCGCGACCAACCGCGGCGAGGGCGGCCTCTTCGCGCTCCTCTCGCTGCTGCCGCGCGGGCTCGCGCGCCGCGCCGACTACCGGCTGGCCTTCTTCGGCATGATCGCCATCGTCGGCAGCGCGCTGCTCTTCGGCGACGGCATCATCACCCCCTCCATCTCGGTGCTCTCGGCGATCGAAGGCGTCGCGCTGCAGAGTCCCCGGCTGGCCTCCTGGGTGGCGCCGCTCACGACCATCGTGCTCGTGCTGCTCTTCACCGTGCAGCGCTTCGGGACCGGGCACATCGGACGCGTCTTCGGCCCCATCATGGTGCTGTGGTTCCTCGTCATCGGCGGCCTCGGACTGCGGCAGATCCTGGGCGACAGCTCCGTGCTCGCCGCGGTGAACCCGATGTACGCCGCCAAGCTGGTGATGGCCGATCCGGGCGGGACCTTCATGCTGCTGGGCGCCGTCGTGCTCGTCGTCACCGGCGCCGAGGCGCTCTACGCCGACATCGGCCACTTCGGCCTCGGGCCGATCCGCCTGAGCTGGTTCACGGTCGTCTGGCCCTGCCTGCTGCTCAACTACTTCGGACAGGGCGCGTGGGTGCTCGCGAACCCGCGCCCCGAGACCGCGGGCGCGCTCTACAAGCCCTTCTACGGCCTCGTCCCCGACGGCTGGCTGATCCCGATGGTCATCCTCGCGACGATCGCCACCATCATCGCCAGCCAGGCGATGATCTCGGGCGTCTTCAGCATGGCGCGCCAGGCGATCCGCCTGAACTACCTCCCGCGCCTGACGATCGTGCACACCTCGCGCGACACCGAGGGGCAGATCTACATCCCGTTCCTGAACTGGAGCATGATGGTCGGCTGCCTGACGACCGTCTTCCTGTTCCGGACCTCCACCTCGCTCGCCGAGGCGTACGGCATCGCGGTCACCGCGGTGATGGCGATCACCTCGCTGCTCTTCGCGGAGGTCGCGCTCAAGAGCTGGAAGTGGCCGGCGCCGCTGGTCTGGTCGGCGATGGGCCTCTTCCTGGCGATCGACCTCACCTTCCTCGCCTCCAACCTGCTGAAGATCGCGCACGGCGGCTGGTACGCGCTGCTCATCGCGGCGCTCGGCTCCATCGTGATGGTCACCTGGAACGAGGGGACGCTCGCGATCGGCCGGCGCATCGCCGAGCAGACCGAGAGCATCCATGAATTCCTCGCGCGCCTCTGGTCCGACGCCGTGCTGCGCGTGCCGGGCACCGCGGTCTTCATGACGCCCTCCGCGCAGGCGCCCTTCGCGCTGGTCACCTTCGTGCGCCATGCGCACGTGCTGCACGAGCAGGTGATCCTGCTCTCGATGGTGCCCAACGACGATCCCTACGTCCCCGACGACGAGCGCGTCCGCGTGCAGTGGATGCCCGACGGCTTCTGGAGCGTGAGCGCGGACATCGGCTTCATGGAGCAGCCCGACGCGGTCAAGATCCTGCGCCTGGCGCGCGAGAAGGGCCTCCCCTGGGAGGAGACGCAGACGACCTACTTCGCGCGCAAGATGCAGATCATGACCAACGGCCCCTCGCGCATGCCGCGGTGGCGCAAGAACCTCTTCGCGGTGCTGCACAGCAACTCGGCGGACGCGACGAGCGCCTTCAACCTCCCCTCCGACCGCGTCGTCGAATTCGGCACGCAGATGCGCCTCTGACCGGGCGCCCACCTACCATCGCACCATGCGGTCCATCGCGATCAAGATGCTCTTTGGCGACTCCGCCAAGTTCTACGGCATCCTGCTGGGACTCTCCTTCGCCACGCTGCTGATCGCGCAGCAGGCGAGCATCTTCGTGGGCCTGATGAGCCGCACCTACGCGCTCATCGAGGAGACCCCCGAGCCCGACCTGTGGGTGATCGACCCGACGATGCTCTTCGTCGACGACACCAAGCCGATGCAGGTGACCGCGCTGCAGCGCGTGCGCAGCGTCGAGGGGGTGAAGTGGGCGGTCCCGCTTTTCAAGGGGCTGCTGGTCGCGAAGCTCCCCGACGGATCGCGGCAGATCTGCGACGTGATCGGCGTCGACGACGCGAGCCTCATCGGCGCGCCGGCGAACATGATCCAGGGGACGACGGAGGTGCTGCGCCGCCCCGACACGATCATCATCGAGACGCGCGGCGCCAAGGGGCGGCTGGCGCAGCCGGTGGACATCGCGTTCCCCGACGGACCCAAGCGCCCGATCGAGATCGGCGAGGTGCTCGAGCTCAACGAGAAGCGCGCCGTCGTCGGCGGCATCGCCTCGACGATGCCCACCTTCCAGGCGGTGCCGACCGTCTACACGACCTACACGCGCGCGATCGGCTTCGCGCCCGCGAACCGGCGCACGCTGAGCATGATCCTGGTGAAGGCGGAGCCGGGCACCGACCTGCACCAGCTCCAGCGCCGCATCGCGCGCGAGACGGACCTGAACGTGCTCACGCCCGACGAGTTCGCCTGGAAGACGCTCGACTACTGGATGAAGCAGACGGGCATCCCGATCAACTTCGGCATCGCGATCGTGCTGGGCTTCTTCGTCGGCGTCGCGATCGCGGGGCAGATGTTCTACAACTTCACCCTCGACAACCTGAAGTACTTCGGCGCGATGAAGGCGATGGGCGCGACGACGCCGCGCCTGCTCGGGCTGGTCGCGCTGCAGGGCATGGTCGCGGGGGTGCTGGGCCTGGGGCTGGGGCTGGGCGCGACCGCGGTCGTGGGCGCATCGATCCCGCCGGAGCGCCTGGCCTTCAAGATGACCTGGCAGATCCCGATCATCGCGGCGGGGGCGATCGTCTTCATCGTCGTCGCGTCGAGCCTCTTCAGCATGCGCCGTGTCGCGAAGCTCGACCCGGCGGAGGTCTTCCAGGGATGAGCGCCGACCACGGGACAGCGTCGGCGGGCGGCGCGGTCGGCGGCGCGGGCGCGCCCGGCGCGCCGGGCTCCGCGATCCGCGCGCGCGGGATCTTCAAGACCTTCGGCAGCGGCGATGCGGTCGTGCGGGCGCTGCGCGGCATCGACCTGGACGTGCGCACCGGCGAGATGATGGCGCTCGTCGGTCCCTCCGGCTGCGGCAAGACGACGCTCATCTCCATCCTCGCGGGGCTGCTGCAGCGCGACGAGGGCGAGCTCTCCGTCTACGGCACCGACCCGGGCGCGCTCAGCGGCAACCAGCGCACGATCTGGCGCGGCGCGAACGTCGGCTTCATCTTCCAGCAGTTCAACCTCATCCCGCAGGTGACGATCCTGGAGAACGTCGCGGTCCCGCTGCTGCTGCGCCGCGAGCCGCGCCGCCGCGCGCTCGAGCGCGCCGCCGAGCTGCTGGGCGAGGTCGGCCTGAAGGGGCGCGAGCTCACGCGGCCGACGAAGCTCTCCGGCGGCCAGCAGCAGCGCGTGGCGATCGCCCGCGCGCTGGTGAACGAGCCGCGCCTGCTGGTCTGCGACGAGCCCACCAGCGCGCTCGACGGCGCGACCGGCCAGAAGGTCATGCACCTGATCCGCGACGTCACGCGCGCGCACGACCGCGCGGTCATCCTGGTCACCCACGACGAGCGCATCTTCCACTTCGCCGACCGCATCGCCCACCTCGACGACGGGCGCGTCACGCACATCTCCACCCCGCAGGAGGCGCTCGCCGAGTCCGCCGCCAAGCTGGGAGTCCCTGGCGCCGCGCGCTGAACTACGCTTTCCAGACGGACCCCACCCCCATGAACTGGAAGTTCATCGTCCTCCCCACCCTCGCCGTCGCGGGCATCGTCGCGGCCGCGCTGGTCGTCGCGAAGCAGGCCACGCCGCCGCGCGTGCCGCCGCCGACCGTGCCGCCCGCGCCCTCGCCCTTCAGCGACCGCGTGAGCGGCTCGGGCGTCGTCGAGCCCTCGTCGGAGCTCATCGAGCTCGGCGCGCCGGTGAGCGGCCTGGTCGAGGAGGTGATGGTGAAGGAAGGGCAGCGCGTCCGCAAGGGCGATCCGCTCTTCATCATCGACCGGCGCGCGATGAACGCGCAGCTCAACAGCGCGAAGGCGAAGCTCAAGGCCGCCGAGGCGAAGCTGGGCCAGGCGCGCAGCCTGCCAAAGCCCGAGGTGCTCGCGCAGGCGCAGGCGCGCGCGGACCAGGCGCGCGCCGCGGTGCGCGACGCGCAGGGGCGGCTCGACCGCCTGCTCGCCATCGGCGAGGCGGGCGCGCTCAGCAAGAACGAGCGCCCGACGCGCGAGTTCGAGCTCGCCAACGCGAAGGCGCGCGCCGCCGAGGCGGAGTCGAACCTGGAGTGGGTGCGCAAGGGCACCTATCCCGAGGACCTCGCGGTGATCGAGGCCGAGGTCGCGGGCGCCGCGGCCGAGGTCGGCATGATCGAGACCGAGCTCGACCGCGCGATCGCGCGCGCGCCCATCGACGCGCACATCCTGCGCATCGACGCGCGCCCCGGCCAGTACGCGGCCGCGGGCCCGGGCGCGAAGACGCAGATGACGCTCGGCGCGCTCGATCCGCTTCACATCCGCGTGGAGATCGACGAGCTCGACGCCTGGCGCTTCGACGAGAAGGGCAAGGCGGTCGCCTCGCTGCGCGGCGGCAAGCAGATGACCTTCCCGCTGCACTTCGTGCGCCGCGTGCCGCTCGTGCAGCCCAAGCGCACCCTCACCGGCGAGAACGCCGAGCGCATCGACACGCGCGTGCTGCAGCTCATCTACGCCTTCGACGATCCGACGGTGCCCGTCTCGCCGGGGCAGCTCCTGGACGTCTACATCGAGCGTGAGAACGCCGGTGCGGACGCGAAGGGAGCGGCGGCTGCGACGACGACGCCCGCGCCCGCGCCCGCGACGCCCGCCGCGGCGACGACGCCTGCGCCCGCGACGCCCGCCGTCCCCGCGCCCGCGGGCTCCGGCACGCCGTAACCTCCGGCCATGGCGGTCGATCCTCCGACGCCGACGACCGACGCGAACGGCGCCGCCACGCGCGCGCTCGAGCGGCGCGCCGCGCTGCTGGCGATCGTCGTCGGCGCGGCGCTGATGGCCGCGAAGTTCGTCGCCTGGCGGATCACCGGCTCCACCGCCGTCTACAGCGACGCGGTCGAGTCGATCGTCAACGTCGCCGCGAGCGCGCTCGCGTTCTGGGCGGTCACGCAGGCGCATCGCCCCGCCGACCGGACGCACCCCTACGGCCACGGGCGCTTCGAGTTCATCAGCGCCTCCGTGGAGGGCGCGCTCGTCGCCGCCGCCGCGGTGAGCATGGTCTTCATGGCGGGGCATCGCCTCCTCTCGCAGGAGCGCGAGGTCGAGGAGATCGGCCTGGGCGTCGCGCTGGTGGGCGCGACGATGATCGTCAACGGCGGGCTCGGGCTGTGGCTGCTGCGGCTGGGGCGCCGCGGCGGATCCAGCACGCTCGCCAGCGACGGCGCGCACCTGCTCACCGACGCGCTCACGAGCGCCGCCGCGGTCGCCGCGCTGCTGCTGGTGCGCTGGTCGGGCGCGCAGTGGATCGACCCCGTCGTCGCGATCGCGATGGCGGCGATCGTCCTCTGGGTGGGCTTCCGCATCGTGCGCCGCGCGCTGGGCGACCTCGTGGACGAGCAGGATCCGACCGACTACGCGCGCGTCGCGAAGCTGCTCGACGCGCACCTGGAATCCGCCCCCGGCGGCCCGCGCGAACCCGCGATCCGCGGCTGGCACAAGCTGCGCACGCGCCACATCGGGCGCCACCACTGGATCGACTTCCACATTCAGGTCCCCGGCGAGACGGATGTCCGCCGCGCGCACGAGATCGCCACCGCGATCGAGCTGGAGATCGAGCAGGCGCTCGGCTGCGGCCTCGACGGCGGCAACGCGACCGCGCACATCGAGCCGGCGGACGAGACGCGCTAGAAGAGGAAGCTGATGCCGACGCCGGTGTAGAAGGTGTCCGCCTCGCCGCCGAGGCCGATGCCGATGCGCGCGTCGAGCTGCACGCGCGGATCGAGGAGGCAGGTGACGCCGGTGTCGACGTAGCACGCCGCGTCGCCGTCCTTGGAGTTTGGAAGCAGCGCGTAGAACTCGGTGAAGCCCGAGAGCTTCGGCACGAGCGGGTAGCTGAGGTACACGCTCACCTGCCCCTGCAGGAAGCGCTCGCCGCCGCTCGTGGGAAGCGCGAGGTTCAAGTTGCCGCCGAGGGTGAAGCCGCTCCAGCGCTCGTCGATCGCCAGCGCGAGGTCCTGCGACCAGAGCAGCTTGAAGGCGGGTTCCGCGACCTGGTTGCTCACGCTGTCGGAGCCGGAGCCGACGCTCGACTGCGCGAGCACGCAGAGGCGCGGGAACCAGCCGGACTGGTCGCAGACCTTGAGCTTGAGGCCGACGGAGAAGTCGTTCCAGCCCTCGGTCTCCTGGACGGGACCCGGTCCGGAGTCGACGCGCTGCCATGAGTAGCCCGAGGTGGAGAGGCGCAGCTCGAGCCGCTCCTCGAGCAGGCCCAGGCGCAGGAGGACCTCGGGCCACTGGTTGCGCTGCGCGTTCGTCTCGTCGCTGTTGCGCGCGGTGTAGAGCCAGCCGGTCTCGACGTTGAGGTGCCAGAGCGGCTGGATGCCGGTGCCGTCGCTGAAGCTCGGACGGTCGGTGGAGATGACGAGCGGGGCGGGCGCGGCTGCCGCGGGATTCGGTGCGTCTTGCATGGCGTTCCTTCGCGCGCGGCGCGGTGGCCGTCGTCGCGAGGGATGTGCTACGGCGCACCGATGCGCACCGTCCATCAATGGAGCATCAAGCGCGCATGCCGCCCCGTGCGGCCGCGCGTCAACGCCGCGCTCGGCGTCAGCCCAGCAGCGCCCAGCCCGCCACCGCGCCGAAGGCGACGACGAAGACCACCGGCATGCGCGGCGCGCAGAGCAGCAGCAGGCACGCGGCCGCGACCGCCAGGCTGCGCAGGTCGTAGATGCCCGCGGGCATCACCGCGTCCGCGAGCGCCGCGCCGAGCACGCCGACGACCGCGGCGTTCGCGCCCGCGCTCGCCGCGCGCACGCCCGGCTGCGCGCGGAGCCGATGCCAGAGCGGCAGCACCGCGAGCACCAGCAGCAGTCCCGGCAGGAAGACCGCGACCTGCAGCAGCGCCGCGGCCAGCGCGACGTGCAGCGCGCCCTCGCCGCGCGCCATCGCCGCGCCGAGGTACGCGGTCATCGAGAAGAGCGGCCCCGGCACGGCCTGCGCCAGCGAGTATGCGGCGAGCATCGTGTCCGCGTTCGTCCAGCCATGCTCCACGAAGGGCGCGGCCAGCAGCGGCAGCACGACATGTCCGCCGCCGAAGACGAGCGCGCCCGACTGGAAGCACGCCGCGCCCGCGCGCGCGATCGGGCCCGCCGCGGGCGCGAAGATCGTGAGCGCGAGCCCGCCCAGCAGCGCGAGCAGCGCCAGCGCGCCGAGCGCGCGCGGCAGATGGAAGGCGATGCTGCGCGCGGCGGCGTCGTCGGGGGCGCGCGCGTCCGCGCCCGGCGCGCGCGTGCCGCCGCCCGCGCCATCGTCCGCCCGCTCCCGCAGCGCCCAACATCCCACGAGCGCGCCCGCCGCGATCGCCACGGGCTGCGCGAAGGCGTTGACCGCCGTCGCGAAGCCGCCGCGCGAGAGCGCCACCAGCAGCCCCGCGACCACCAGCGCGATCGCCGCGCGCAGCGGCGTCGGCGTGAGCGCGCGCGCCATCGCGTGCAGCGCATGGATCACCACCGCCACCGCGAGCGCCTTCAGTCCCAGCAGCCAGCCGCCGCCGACGACCGCGCCCGCCGCGCCCGCGCCTAGCGCGGCCATCAGCGCCGCGCTCGGCAGCGTGAATCCCAGGAAGGCCGCGACCCCGCCCGCCAGGCCGCCCGCATGCAGCCCGATCGCGAAGCCCGTCTGCGAGCTCGACGGCCCCGGCAGGAACTGGCACATGCCCACGAGATCGGCGTATTCCGCCTCGGTCAGCCAGCGGCGGCGCTCGACGAAGGCGCGCCGGAAGTAGCCCAGGTGCGCGATCGGGCCGCCGAAGCTCGTGCAGCCCAGCAGGAGGAAGATCCCGAAGATGCGCAGCGGCGAGACCACGCGCGCAAGCCTAGCCGCGCGGCATACGCTTGTGCCCATGCGCACCGCGCTGCTCGCCGCCCCGCTCGACCTCGCCACGCTCCGGCGCCTCTGGAAGCCCCGCCGCGACTCCTACGCCGACGCGCGCCTCTACGAGGACAACCGCATCCGCATCCACCGCGCCTTCACCTGGCTCGAGCACGCGGAATCGTGCCCCGACGCCGCGCTCGACGAGCGCGTGCTCGCGCAGTGGGCGGGGCTCGCGGCGCTCTTCTCGCGCTGGGACGCGGCGCGCCGGCAGCCGGTCGCGCAGCGCGCGGCGCTCGCGGCCTTCGTGAGGCAGCTTGCGGCGAACGACCACGACGGGCTGCTCGCGCAGGTGCTGGAGAAGGAGCGCTCGCTCGTCGTCGGGCTCTTCGGCGACCGCTACCTGCAGCGCCACTTCCCGGAGCCGGTGCCCGTCGCCGCGCTCTACGAGCGGCGCCGCTGGGAGGCGCTGCTCACCGCGATCCTCGCGCGCGCGGCGCTCGTGCACGCGCAGCTCGCGCAGGGTGGCGCGACCTACGGCAGCCGCGAGAACCGCACGATCCTCAAGCGCACCGCGATGCTGCTGGACCACCTCGCGCTCGCCTCGATCCAGATCGTCGTGAACCACGGCTACGCGGACGACTGGGGCGACCTCTGCTGGCCGCCGGCGAAGCGGTGAGCGCGCGCTACAGCACGCCCTCGATCGGGTTCCCGCCATCGGGCGGCTGCGGCTGCGCGGCCGGATCGTCCAGGCGGCGCTCCTCGAGCAGCTCCTGCGAGACGATGCGCCACCCCGACGGCGTCGCCGCGACCACGTAGCGCGCGAGGTACTCGTTCGTGCGCGCGTGGCGATGCCCCCAGTGCGCGACCGTCCCGTCGACCTGCCAGCGCGCGAGCACGGTGAAGGCGGGGACGCTCGCGCCGCCGAAGTCGCGCGGCGCGGTCGACTCGACCTCCACGGAGACCGGACGCACCGCGGCGACGCGGCCCATCGCGCCGCCCGCCTCCTCGATCGCCAGGCTGCGCCGCAGCTCGCGGTAGAGGCGCTCGAGCAGCGGGCCGTCGACGCTGCGCGCGAGCACGTCGTAGACGGTCGCCTCCTTCGTGTAGTCGAGCGCGCGGTAGAGGTTTGCGTGCAGCGGCTCGAAGACGGCGCGCGCCTGCTCGGCGGTCGGGCCCGCGGAGGCCGCGCCATCGCGCAGGCGCGCGTAGCCCGCGCCCGCGGCGGCGGTCAGGAAGAGCAGCGCCGTCCAGCGCAGCACGCGCCGCTGCATGCCCGCGACGCGCATCGAGCGCCCGTGCGCGATGAGCGCGCCGCTGAAGGCGAGGATCAGCACCGCGGTGCTCGTGCGCAGCCCCGTCGGCGCGGCGGCGATGCTCTCGGGCGACGGCACCGGCGCGAGGTCCTCCGCCGGCGCCGCCGTCGGCGCGCGCCAGCTCGCGCGCGGCGACTGCTCGGTGAGCTCGAATCCCTCGCGGCGGCCCGCGCCCTCGAGCTCGCCGACGATCGCCAGCGTGCGCGGCTGCCCGGGCTTCGCGAGGATGTCGGGCGGATACGTCGTCCAGTCGAGCGTCACCGACTGCGGCGGGCGCTTGGCGGGATAGAGCGCGTCGAACTCCACGCGCCGCATGCCGCGCATGCCCGTGCGCGGGAAGAGCGGCGCGAGCGAGGCGTCCGCCGCGGCGATGCGCAGCCCCTCCACGACGGGCGGGACCTCGACGCCGTCGAGCGCGACCATCGCGCGCTTCTGCAGCGCCGCGACGAGCAGGTCGTGGAGCGCGGGCAGCTCGGCGGGATCGATGTCGTCGGGGCGCTCGCGCCCGAAGGCGCAGAATTCGTCCAGAAAAACAAGGTTCATCTGGTAGTGGATGCGCACCTGCGCGTCCTCGACCAGGATGCGGATGTCCACATGCGGCCCGTCCTGCGGGTGGCGGGCGCCGGCCGCGCGCGCGCCGGCGGATACGCTTTCGCGTTCCATGGCACCGCACCACCGCATCGGGTCCACCATCGGCGCGCTTGCGTTCGCGCTCGCCGCCACGCTCGTTCCCAGCGCCAGCGCGCAGGAGGCGCCCGCCAAGGCGGCCGAGCCGCCCGCGAAGGCGGCGGAGACGCCCGCGAAGGCGCCGGCGAAGACCGAGGACGCGAAGCCCGCGCCTGCCGCGATCAACGAGGCGATTCGCGCGGCGGATCCGCAGGTGCAGGTCTTCAACGAGCACATCACGGTGCTTGCCAGTCCTTGGATGGAGGGCCGTCTGCCGGGCACGCGCGGCTTCGAGCGCGCCTCACAGTACATGGAGGAGCACTTCGCCGCCGCCGGCCTGCAGCCCGCGGTGGACGAGGGCAACGGCAAGCGCAGCTTCCGCCAGCCCTTCGAGCTCGGCGGCAGCGTCGAGATCACCGACGCCCGGCTGGAGCTCGCCGGCGACGGCGCGCCGGGCACCTTCAAGGAGGGCGAGGAGTTCACCCTCACCGGCCTGGGCACCGCGACCTCGGGCGCGGGCCTGCCGCTGACCTTCGTGGGCTACGGCATCGACGACGGCCCCGACGGCTACCACACCTTCGACGAGAAGTCCGACCTCTCCGGCCATGTCGCGGTCGTCTTCCGCTTCGAGCCGATGGACAAGGAGGGCCGCTCGAAGTGGGCGCAGCGCGGCTGGAGCGGGCGCTCGAGCTTCGCGAACAAGCTCACCTCGGTGGCGCGCCGCAAGCCGGTGGCGATCGTCGTCGTGAACCCGCCGGGCGCCTCGGATCCGCGCGCGAAGAACCTCCTGCGCGAGGGGCAGAAGCTCGTCGACGTTCCCGTCTACATGATGAACGCCGAGGCGGCCGACCGCCTCTTCAAGGCCGCGGACGAGAAAGGCCGCGACGGCATGGCGCTGCGCGCGCTCGTCGACGAGCAGGGCGCGATCGTCCCGCTGCCCAAGGCGACGGTGAGCTTCGGCGGCAAGATCGAGAGCAGGCCGGTGAAGACGGCGAACGTCGTCGGCCTGCTGCCGGGCAAGGGCGCGCTGAAGGACGAGTACATCGTCGTCGGCGGGCACCTGGACCACCTGGGCCAGGGCTACTTCGGCTCGCGCGAGGGTCCCGGCAAGCTGCACCCCGGCGCGGACGACAACGCCAGCGGCAGCGCGGGCGTGATCATGCTCGCCAAGAGCCTCGCCGACGCGTACAAGGCGCTCCCCGCCGACGCGAGCGCGCGCAGCATCCTCTTCATGGGCTTCGCCGCCGAGGAGAGCGGGCTCAACGGCAGCGAGCACTACGTCTCGCACCCGATCGTGCCGCTGGACAGGACGGTGCTGATGATGAACTACGACATGATCGGCCGCATCAAGAACAAGCGGCTGAGCGTGAGCGGCACCGGCACCGGCGAGGGGATGCAGGAGTGGGTCAGGGCCTACTTCGCGCGGGAGAAGTGCGGCCTCGAGGTCGTCGAGAACCCCGGCACCGGCGGCGGCGGCAGCGACCACACGAGCTTCGTGATGAAGGGCGTGCCCGTGCTCTTCGGGATCATCGCGGACTTCCACGACGACTACCACACCTCGCGCGACACCCAGGACAAGATCAACCGCGAGGACGCCGTGCTGGCGATCCGCCTGTGGCACGACATCGCGCTGGGCGCGGCGACGCGTCCCGAGCGCTTCGCCTTCAAGGCGTCCGAGCGCGGCGGCGGCGCGCGCACCGCGAAGGTGCGCTTCGGCGTGCGCAGCGAGGAGGCGACCGGCGGCGGCCTGCGCGTGCTCGAGGTCACGCCGGGCAGCAGCGCGGAGGAGGCCGGCATCAAGGTCGACGACGTGATGATCAAGTTCAACAAGCTCCCGCTGAAGGACCGCTCGGAGCTGCTGGACCGGCTGCTCGACCTGAATCCCGGCGACACCATCCAGGTGGTCGTGCGCCGCGACGGGCACGAGGAGACGATGTACGTGAAGATGAAGGAGCGCAAGTAGCGGGGGCGGCGCGCGCCGCACGTCGGCGCCCGCGCCGCGCTCCTACGGCTCGCGCGTCCGCCGCGGCAGGCGGCCGAGGTCGCCGCGCGCGATCGCGCCGCGGCCGAACTTCTCGGTGATCGCGTCGGCGACGCGGTCGACCTGCCGCTCCTTCGCCTCGCGCGGCGCCTCGAAGAGCTCGGGCACGAACTGCCCCGGCGCGAGCCGCTCCAGCCGCACGCCCACCAGCCGCACCGGCACGAAGCCTCCCGCCGCCCAGCGCTCGAAGAGCCCGCGCGCGGCCTGCCAGATCGCCAGCGTGCCGTCGGTCTCCTGCGCGAGCGTCGTGCTGCGCGTGATCGTCTCGAAGTCGCCGAAGCGGATCTTCACCGTGACGCTGCGCGTGCGCCCGCCGCTGGCGCGCAGGCGGCGCGCCGCGCTCTCGACCAGGTCCTGCAGCGCCTCGAGCACGAGCGCCGGGTCCTCCAGGTCCTCGCCGAAGGTCGTCTCGTGCCCGATGCCCTTGCGCTCGCCGCCTCCCTCGACGGGGCGCGCGTCGCGGCCGAAGGCGCGCTCGCGCACCGCCAGCGCGTGCTCGCCAAGCGCGGCCTGCACCGCCTCGGGCGCCATGCGCTGCAGGTCGCCGAAGCTGCGGATGCCCGCGGCGTGCCAGCGCGGCAGCGACTTCGGTCCGACGCCCCACATGCGCTCGATTGGCAGGGGGGCGAGCCACTGCTCCAGCCCCTCGTCCGGCGCGACGACCAGCCCGTCGGGCTTGCGCATGTCGCTGGCGAGCTTGGCGATGAACTTGTTCGGCCCGACGCCGACGCTGACGGTGATCGCGAGCTCCGCGCGGACCGCGGCGCGGATGCTGGCGGCGATCTGCTCGCCGGTGCCGTGCAGGCGGGCGCTGGCGGTGCAGTCGACGAAGGCCTCGTCGGCGCTGAGCTGCTCGATCTGCGGCGAGTAGCGCTCGAGGATCGCGATGAAGCGGTCGCTGAGCTCGCCGTAGCGCTCGAAGCGCGGGCGCGCGACGATGGCGTGCGGGCAGAGGGCGAGCGCGCGGCCCATCGGCATCGCGCTGCGGCAGCCGAAGGCGCGCGCCTCGTAGGAGGCGGCGGCGACGACGCCGCGGCGCCCGCGTCCGCCCACGAGCACCGGCCGCCCCCGCATCTCGGGGTGGTCGAGCTGCTCGACGGTCGCGAAGAAGGCGTCGAGGTCCGCATGGAGGATGGTGCGCCGCGGCTCCACCGCCATCACCCTACCGCGCCGCGTCGGTAGCCTTCCCTCCATGCTTCCTCTGTGCCTCGCGAACGCCTCCACCGGCGCGCCCGGCGCGCTCGACGCGCTGCTCGAGAGCGTCGGCCGGCTGCACATCCTGGCCGTCCACCTGCCCATCGGCATGGTCCTGGGCGCGCTCGCCGTCGAGGGCGTGCGCGGGTTCCAGCGCCGCACCGAGGCGTGCTCCTTCACGGCGATCGCGTGCTGGATCGCCGCGGTGGGGGCGATCGGCGCGTGCGTGACGGGATGGATCTTCGCGGAGTCGGAGGGCTCGGGCAACGACCTCTTCTGGCACCGATGGCTGGGGATCGCGACCGCGGCGGTGCTCGTCGGCGTCGCGTGGATGGCGACCCGCGCGCTGGCGCCGGGGCGCGGCGCGGGGCAGATCGTCCCCGTCGTGCGCATGGGCGTGCTGGTCTGCGCGGGCCTGACCGCGTGGGTCGGACACCTGGGCGGCAACATGGCGTGGGGGAAGAACTTCGTGATGCAGCCGCTGGCGAAGTACCTCGGCGGGGCCGAGGCGCGGCGCGAGCGCGCGCAGGCCGCGGAGGGCGCGGGCGGCGGTTCCTCCGCGGCGACGGCGCCGCGCGAGCCCGGCGAGCCGGTCAGCGCGGGCGCGGTCGCGCTCTACCGCGAGCAGATCCTGCCGCTCTTCGAGAACCGGTGCTACGAGTGCCACGGCCGCGGCAAGCACAAGGGCGGGCTCGCGCTGGACGACCCGGAGTCCACGGTCGCGCAGAACACCGACGGCGACTGGATCGTGAAGCCCGGCAACATCCACGAGAGCACGCTCATCGCACGCGTGCTGCTGCCCGAATCCGACGACGAGGCGATGCCCCCCGAGGGGCCGCGCCTGACCGCGACGCAGCTCGATGCGCTGCGCGCGTGGATCGAGGGCGGGGCGCCGATGGACGCCCCCGCGGGCGGCGCCGAGGGTGCGACCGACGCCGCCACGCCTGGCGCGGGGCCGTCCGCCGCCCCCACGCCGACCGCGCCCACCCCGCCGACCGTCGCCGCGCCGAGCGCGCAGCTGCTCGCCCAGGCCGCGGCGCTGCAGCCGCGCGGATGGCGGGTCACGCCGATCGCGGCGGATGCCGCGCGCTGGGAGGCGGCCGCGCTGCCGGGCTCGGGCGTCGGCGACGCCGAACTCGCGCTCCTGGCGCCCTTCGCGGCGGGGATCGAAGAGCTCAACCTCGCCCGCACCGCGATCACCGACGCGGGCGCCGCCGCCGCGCCCGCCTTCCCGCAGGTGCGCCGGCTGCGCGCCAGCCGCACGGCGCTGACCGACGCGGGCCTCGCGGCGCTCCTCCAGCGCACGCCCTCGGCGGAGGTGGTCATCCTGAGCGAGACCGCCGCCACCGACGCCCTCTTCGGCCCGCTGGAGCAGCTTCCCTCCCTGCGCCGGGTCTTCGTCTGGCACACCCGCATGACCTCCGATGGCATCGACGCCTTCCGGGCGCGCCGCCCGAGCGTGGAGGTGGTCGTCGGTGCGACCCTGGCGGGCACCTCCGACGCGGCGGGTCCGCCCCCCACCCCCTGAAACCCCGCCACGCGCCGACGGTAGGCATGCGCATGCACCGTGACCGCCGCGACTTCCTCCGCTCCGCCGCCACGCTGGGGATCACCGCCGCGGCCATCTCCGCCGCCGCCCGCGCCCGCGCGGCCGCCTCCTTCACCACGGGCTTCGAGCCCAACAGCCGCACGCCGGTGGATCCGCCCGCCGCGCCCGCAGGCGCGGCCGGCGCTCCCGCCGCGCGCGCCGGCGCGCCGATCATCGTCGGCTCCGGCGACCACCGCTACCAGGTGATGCACGACTGGCTCCAGCCGCCCGCGCAGATCGTCTACGGCGACACGCACGGCCTGGCGCAGGACGCCGCGGGCAACATCTACATCGCGCACACGGTGCACCCAAGCAGCCCCTCAAAGGACGCGGTCCTAGTCTTCTCGAAGGACGGCACCTTCCTGCGGAGCTGGGGCAGCGCCTTCGCGGGCGGCGCGCACGGCCTCGACCTTGCGGTCGAGAGCGACGGCGCGGGCGGACGCACCGAGTACCTCTATCACTGCGACACCGGCCGCCGCAAGGTTGTGAAGACGCGCCTGGACGGCACCGTCCTCTGGGAGGCCGGCTGCCCGATGGAGAGCGGCGTCTACGAGAAGCCCGACCAGTGGTGCCCGACGAACGCCACCTTCGGCCCCGACGGCACCGTCTTCATCGGCGACGGCTACGGCGCCAGCTACATCCACGCCTTCAGCCCGCAGGGCAAGTGGCTGCGCATCGTCGCGCGCCCGGGCAAGGACGCGGGGCAGGTCTCCTGCCCGCACGGACTGCTCGTCGACACGCGCGGCACGGCCTTCACGAAGGAGCCGACGCTCGCCGTCGCCGACCGCGGCAACCGGCGCATCCAGTACCTGACGCTCGACGGCAAGCACCTGGGCTTCGTGACCGGCGGCATGCGCATGCCCTGCGACATGAAGACGCGCGGCGAGCTCATGCTCGTGCCCGACCTCGAGAGCGTCGTCACCATCGTCGACAAGAACAACGCCCCGGTGGTGCAGCTCTGCGACGGCAACCCGAGCAACCTCCGCGGCGCCCCGCGTGACAAGTTCATCCCGGGCAAGTTCGTGCACCCGCACGACGCCATCTGGCTCGCCAACGGCGACATCCTGGTGGCCGAGTGGGTCCCCATCGGCCGCGTCACGCTGCTGCGCCGCGTGACCGGCGCGTAGGGCACTCCTGCACCCGGGCTGCACTGGGGACGAACCACCGGAACCGGGGCGGAACAGACCGAACTTGGGCCCGCGGGACCGCCAGAATCGCTCCGTGATTGCGCTCCCAGCGATTGCCGGGCCCCCCGGAGCATTGGACGATCGTGCATCGCCAGTTGAGGCTGCGGGGCCTCGGAACCGGCGACGTCCGCGGCCTCGGCCGCGAACCTGACTGGGCCTGCTGGCTGCTGTTCGCAGGCAGGCGCCGGGGAAATCCGGACGGCGGGCGCGGATGCGGGCCGTCCGGCCTCGGCGAAGGCCGAGGACCCGCCATGCGCCACGGGCTCCGGCGGCTGCGCCGCGAGCCACTGCGCCAGGCACGCCAGCGCCTCCTCCGCCGTCCGCTGCGCGATCTCGCGCTGCGCCGCCTCCGCCCGGACATCGCCCATCTCCGACGAGACGATGCGTCCGATCACCGCCGCACGCGCCGCGTGCCGCCGCGCGAGCACGCCGATGCTCGTGGCCGCCTCCAGGCGCACGCGCCACTGCGCCGCGTCGGGTGCGGGCGCCGTCGCCGCGATGCACCATCCCGGGATGAAGCGGTTGCCCACCAGCGGCAGCAGCCGCTCGCACTCCGCGCGCACCTGCCGCCCGACCGCGCGGGCGCGCGCCGTGTCCCATCCCGCATCCACGAGCGCCGCCGACGCGATCCCCGCGCCCGCGTCCGCGCATTGCAGCGCAAGCTGGCGCAGCCGCGCGCGCTCGGGCGGCTCCAGCCCGCGCCGGTGCGCCGCCGCGATCCACTCCCGCGCCAGGCGCGCCGCGGCGAGCTCCGCGCCATCCTCGGTCACCGCCTCCGCATCCACGCGCGCCGGTCCATGCGCGAGGAACTCCCGCAGCTCCGCCGCCAGCGCGGCGGGGGCCGATTCCTCCGCCGGCAGCGGCGGATCGGCTTGCGCGCACTCCATGCAGATCGCCGCCGCCAGCGGCGCGCGCACGCGCCCGTCGATCGCCGCAGAGGCCGCGACCACTGCCAGCGATTCCTCGAGCAGCCGCCGCACCGGCGCCGCCAGCGTCGCCGGATCGCAGGGGGCCGCGGAGCCCGGCGCCGCCGCCGCCGCGCCGACGCCGTCGAGCACGCGCGCGAGTTCCTCCTGCCGTGCCGCGCGCAGGCGCCGCCGCGCGGCCTCGAGCGCGGGCTCGCCCAGCGCCGCCAGCGCCGGCGCCCAGCGCGACGCCGCGACCATCGCCGCGATCGCGTGCGCTCCCTGCGACTGCGCGCGCGCCACCACGCCCTCGAGCGCCATCGCGCGCCAGGCGGCGGGGACCGCGTCCTCCTTCTGCCGCGCCTCCAGCTCCGCGAGCGCCTGCGCCAGCGTGGGCGAGTCGCCGCGCGCGACCGCCTCGTCGATGCGATCCGCGAGCGCGCGCCGCTGCGCCGTCGCCGCGACGAGCGCCGGCGCGCCCGGCGTGCGCTCCTCGCCCGCGATCGCGAAGCACTCGAACTCCGCCCACGCGCGCGGGCGTGCGCCCTCGGTCACCACGATGCGCTCGGGCAGGTCGGCCTGCGCCATTCCCGCGGGCAGCTCGTCGCGCGACGGATCCGCCGGCCGGAAAGTCATCGCGATCCGCAGGCCCGACGGATGCTGCACGAGCGTCCGCTCAGGGCGATGCTCCTGACGTCCGAGCTCGCGCCCGTCGACCTCGGTCACGAGATCGAACCCCTGCGTCGCCCGGTGCACGAGCCGCAGCGGCTGCTGGTCGACCACCAGCGATCGCAGCCGCGCGCCCGCGAAGCACCACCGCTCGCGCCGCAGCAGGCGGCCATCGGCGGCTTCCACCTCGCGCACCACGCAGCGGATGGGCGGGGCGCCCGCGCCGCCGGCCCCGTCCGCGCCACCAGCATCGCCCGCGCCGCCCGCATCGCCCTCGCCACGCGCCGCGGCCGCCTCCACCTCCCGCACCCCCGCGTCCCCGGCCCGCACCGCGCGCAGCCCATCCAGCAGCGCGAAGAGCTCCGGCGGGTTCGCGAAGACCGGCGCCGCCGCGCCCCACGCCTCCGCATGCTCCGCGCCCCGGTCGTCCAGGAGCCGCGCCCCGTCGGGGTTCCACCACAGGTCGAAGCCCTCGGGGCTCAGCGGAAAGTCGATCGCATCGCGAATCGTCGCCGGCTCGTGCCACCAGCAGCGCGCGTGGAGGCGCGGCCCGGACGCCTCCCAGCGCGCGCAGATCGTCCACTGCAGCAGCGGCGGCGCGTCCCCCTCCACCCACTGCTCCGAGGCCGTGCGCACGCGCGCGCTCACCACGCGCGCCTCCTGCGCCAGCGGCGCCCACGCCGCCAGCGCCGCCCGCACGCGCGCGGCGCCCGACGCCTCCGACCAGCGCACCCGCACCGGCGCGTCGCGGTACTCCACGCGCAGCGCGTGGAAGAGGTCCGGCGCTTCGCCCGCAGGCGCGTGCGCCAGCAGCGCCGCGTCCCGCAGCAGGTGCAGCGGCAGCAGGGCGCACTCGAGCGTCGTCTTGCGCGCCAGCAGAGGCCCGTAGTCCTGCGCCCCCTCGAGCGCATCAAGCTGCGCGCGCAGCTTCTGCGCCTGCGCGAGCACAATTCGCTGCATCGCCTCGCCGCGCTCGTCCGGCGGCAGCTCCTCCACCTCGGCCTGCGGCGCCGCCGCTGCGGGGCGCGCGCCGCCCACGCCGCCCGCCATCGCCATCACGATCCCCGCCGCCGCGGCCACGCCGCGCGCCCATGCCATCGCCATCGCATTCGCATGCATCGTCGTCCCTCCGTGGTTGGTGTCCCGGGTCTCAGCGGATCCAGAGCGAGACGATCGCCAGCGCCTCGACGCTCGCGGACCCGTTCCAGTCGACGGTCGCGCCGCCCGTGCAGACGACCATCCCGTTGGCGCGGCGCACGATCGGCCGGTTGGTGTACGCGCAGTAGGTGCGGTCGGGGCGCACCGTGTAGCTGGCGCTCCCGCTCACCGCACCCGCGCCGGTGAGCTCCCACGCGACCTGCGTCGAGATCTTTCCATCGATGCCGACCGAGTCGTCATCCACGGTCGCCCCGAGCCGCCCCTCCGCCTTCACCGTGTGCGAGGCGCTCTTGTAGAAGACCGTGCCGTTCACCGTCTTGTCCTCGAGCGTCGCGTTCGCGTCGCCGCGCGAGCTGCACGATCCCGCGAGCGATGCCGAGGCCGTCGCGCTGCATCCCGACTGCGCCGAGCAGGTCAGCGTGATCTCCAGGATGCCGCCGCCGACCGCCGCGAGCTGGACATAGCGCGGGCAGGGGGGATTCGCCCCGAACCACTGCTCCTTCACCTGGGTCGTGTAGCCCGCGTTCGCCGCGCGCGTCATCGAGGCCGCGTGCCAGAAGGTGCTGTGCCCCGCCATCGAGATGCGCGCCTGCGCGCTCGTGCGGTCCGCGTACGCGCTGCGGTGCCAGCTCCAGATCGTGGAGTTGATGCGCTCCGCCGGCGCGCCCGCGCTCGTCGCGCGCTCGGGGCGCAGGATCACCTCCTCGTTGCCGGGTCCCCAGAAGCCCGGGCCGCAGATGCACTCGCAGAAGAGCTGGAGCCCGCCGCCGTGCCCGGTGCCCGCGAACTGCTCGCAGAGCCGCTCGATGCCCTCGGGGCAGGGCTCGTCCGGGCTGCCGCCGCACGGCACGCTCGCCTGCGCCATCGCCGTCGACGCCGTCCATGCCATCGCCGCGAGCACCGTCGCCACGGTCATCGTGCCCACCGTCGCCTGGATCATCGCTGGTACCACCTTTCCGCCCTGTGGCCCCTCGCGCTCGGCCGGCGTGGCCGCCGAAGCGGCCGGCGCGCACAGTAGTCACGCGCGCGCCGCTCCCCGCCGAAGGCCGCTCTTTTTCGCGCGCGTCCGCGGCGTACGATTCCTCGCAGACCCCGGTAGCTCAGCTGGATCAGAGCAGCCGCCTTCTAAGCGGCAGGTCGCAGGTTCGAGTCCTGCCCGGGGTGTTCAACGCGCGTCGGCGCCCGCACCATCCGGGGGCGCGCCCGCGCCCGCGTCGCCCCCCACCACCCGCGGAAACCGCGCCTGCGTCAGCGCGACCGCGATGTTGCGCAGCAGCCGCTGGCGCCGCACCGGCGGGCTCGCGTGGCGCGGCGCCGGCACCACCACGCGCAGCGGCAGCGTCCCCAGCGACAGCGCATGCCCCACGCCGCGGCGCAGCACCGCGCCCGAGCACTCCGCGAGCCCCCAGCCCGGCGGCACCTCGCGCGCGCGCACGACGCCCGCGGCCGCCAGCAGCCACAGCTCGTCCGCCAGCCGCCAGCGCGCCACCAGGTCGAACTTCGTCTGCCCGTGCAGCCGCAGCTCCAGCTTCGCGAGCTGCCGCAGCACGCGCCGGTAGGGCAGCAGCCGGCTGCGCG
Source organism: Phycisphaerales bacterium (assembly GCA_046350355.1). Taxonomy (GTDB): domain Bacteria; phylum Planctomycetota; class Phycisphaerae; order Phycisphaerales; family SM1A02; genus UBA966. Next base: position 541,479 of record JAXMAN010000001.1, read on the forward strand.
CGTAGTCGAAGCCGCCCATCTCCTCGAAGAGCGCCTCGCGCCCCTCGCGCAGGTGCGGCTCGTGCACCGGAATCAGCTCGCGCTCGATCGCGGCCTTGCGCTCCAGCAGCCGCTCGCGCTCGGCCAGCAGCGCCTCCACCTGCAGGTCGTCGCGCAGGAAGTCCGCGCGCGACGCCTTGCACTCCACGATCACCGTCCGCGGCGCGCGCACCGCCGCCCCCGCGCGCTCCGCGTCGAAGATGCTCGCGTGCGCCGCCGGATCCGCCCCCGCGACGAAGTCGTGCTCCGCGTATCCCGCCGCGTCGACGCGAAAGCGCGCCACGGGGCAGGGGACCTCGTGCGCGACCGCGCGGCAGCCCATCGAGAGCAGCCACGCGGTCGCCAGTTCCTTCAGGCCGAGATGCTCGCGAGTCTCCATCGCGCCCTCGCCGCGGCGCGTGCCATCACGCCGAATCGCGCGCCATCACGCGGTGCTGCTCGCGCTCGCCGCGTCCGCGCAGCGGGTAGTCCTTGCGCAGCGGGTGGCCGGGGAAGTCCTTCCACAGCAGGATGCGCCGCAGGTCCGGGTGGCCCTTGAATCGGATCCCGAACATGTCGAAGACCTCGCGCTCGAGCCACTCCGCGCCGGGCCAGATGTCCGTGACGGTGTCGACGACCAGCTCCGGGTCGGGCTCGATGCCGCTCGTGTCGACCGAGGGGTCGAGGTAGACCTTCAGGCGCAGGCGCTGCTCCTTCGGGTAGCTGGCGAGCTGCCAGAGGACCGCGAAGCGCCCCGGCTGGCGCGCGGGGTAGTTCAGGTAGTCCACCGCCGTGACGTCGGTGAGCATGTCGTAGGCGCACTGCGGATCGTCGCGCAGCACGCGGCAGACGTCCTTCAGCCGCTCGCGCGGGACCACGACCGTCGTCTGGCCGCGGAACTCGCTGGCGAGGAACTTCACGTCGGGAAAGGACGCCTTGAGCACCGGCAGCGTCGGGTGGTCGAGCTTCATGGGTGGCAAAGTGTAGTCCGGCGGCGCGGGCCGGCTCAGTGGCGGAAGTGGCGCGAGCCCGTGAGCAGACAGGTGATGCCGCGCGCCTGGCAGAGGTCGAAGGTCTCCTGGTCGCGCTTGCTGCCGCCCGGGTGGACGATGCAGCGCACGCCCGCCTCCGCCAGCAGCGTCGGGCCGTCGGCGAAGGGGAAGAAGGCGTCGCTCGCGGCGACCGGACGCGCGCCCGCGGGCAGCGCCGCCAGCGCGGCGCGCGACTTCTCGATCGCGTTGCGGCAGCTCGCGACACGGTCCATCTGGCCCGCGCCCGCGCCCATCAGCGCGCCGCGCGCACCGATGCAGACCGCGTTGGACTTGAGGTGCTTGGCGATCACGAAGAGCATCGCCGCGTCCGCGAGCATCGCCGCGTCCGGCGCGGGGCCGGCGGCGTGCGTGAAGGACTCGCCGCGGATCGGATGCGTGTCGCGCTCCTGCGCGAGCAGTCCGCCCGGCACCGAGCGCAGCGCGACGGAGCCCGCCGGCGCGCGCATCGCGCCGACCGCCAGCACGCGCGCGTTCTTCCAGCGCGCCTGCAGCAGCTCCAGCGCGCGCGGCGCGTACTCCGGGGCGACGACCACCTCCAGGAAGCGCTCGCCCGCGACCAGCGCCTGCGCGGTCGCCTCGTCCATCGGCGCGCTGCACGCGACGATGCCGCCGAAGGCCGCGAGCGGATCGCCCGCCCACGCGCGCTCGAAGGCCTCGACCGCGCTCGCCGCGACGGCCGCACCGCAGGGATTCGTGTGCTTGATGACCGCGCACGCGGGGCCGCGGCCCAGCGCATGCAGGTCCTGCACCAGCTCGAGCGCGGCGGCCGCGTCCAGGATGTTGTTGTACGAGAGCGGCTTGCCGTGCAGCAGGCGCGCGCCCACGACGCTGGGCTCGCCCGTCGGCGCCGTCGCGTAGACCGCGCCGCGCTGGTGCGGGTTCTCGCCGTAGCGCAGCTCCTCGACGAGCGTCGCGCGCAGCGTCAGCTCGCGCGGGAAGGCCGCGCCCGCGCCGGTGCCCCCGCCCGCATCGCCCGCCGCGCCCGCGCCGCCCCGCGCCATGAACGCCGCGATCGCCGCGTCGTACGCCGCCGTGCGCGCGAAGACCGCCGCCGCCAGCTCGCGCCGCAGCGCCAGGGTCGTCGCGCCGCCGTTGGCCGCGAGCTGCTCCAGCACCGCGCCGTACTGCTGCGGGCTCGTCACCACCGCGACGCTCTCGAAGTTCTTCGCCGCGCTGCGCAGCATCGACGGGCCGCCGATGTCGATCTGCTCGACCGCCTCGTGCTCCGCGACGCCCTCGCGCGCGACCGTCTGCTCGAAGGGGTAGAGGTTCACGCAGACCAGGTCGATCGGCTCGATCCCGTGCGCCTGCATCGCGGCGACATGCTCGGGATTGCCGCGCACGCCCAGGAGCGCGCCGTGCACCTTGGGGTGCAGCGTCTTCACCCGGCCGTCCATCATTTCCGGGAAGCCCGTGAGGTCCTCGATCGGGCGCGTGCGCACGCCGGCGCGCTGCAGCGCCGCGGCGGTCCCGCCCGTGGAGACGATCTCGACGCCCAGCGCGGCCAGCGCCTGCGCGAACTCGACGAGACCCGCCTTGTCGCTCACGGAGACGAGCGCGCGGCGGATGCGGACCAGGTCGGACACGGAGGCCTCGGTGCGCGGCTGCGGGCGCGCGTGCGTCGCGGCGGACATCAGCGCGGCCGCGGGTTGAGCGTCTGGGTCGCGGGGATCGCCTGCGCGCCGCCTGCGGCGGGCGCCGCGGGCGCGTCCGTGGCGGCGGGGGCGCCCTTGAGCGCCGGGGCGCCGAGGCCACCCTTGCCGCGGCCGGCGGGGGCCGCCGCGGTGGTCTCCTCGGTCATCGTCGGACGCGCGAGCGGCTCGACGCGCTGCACGCGGCCATCCTCGGAGGCGAGGTAGAGGTCGCCGTTGATCTTCGGGGCCACCACGATGGAGGCGACCTGCGGCAGCGCGCGCTGCTCGACGATGCGGCCCGTGCCGGCGTCGACCTGCGTGAAGGTGCGCGACGCCTTGTCCCAGGCGATGAGGTTGCTGCCCATGCGGCCGATCACATCGCCGGCGGCCTTGCTCTTCCAGCGGACCTCGCCGTCGGGCTTCTCCTGCGGGTGCGGGTTGAAGCTGACGAGGCCCTGCTCGGGGATCTGCAGGTAGAGGCCGTCGCCCAGGCGCACGGGGTCGTTCACCAGCGGGGACTGCGTGAAGTACTGCCAGAGGACGCGGCCGCGCTGCAGGTCGAAGGCCCACAGGCTCTGGTCGCGGCTGGCGACGAAGGCGGCGCGCTCGTCGGCGGCGATGGTCGCCTCGACGCCCGCGGCCAGCTTGCGCTGCCAGATCACGCCGGCGCTGCCCGCGTCGAGCGCGAAGACGACGCCCTTGCTGCTGCCCGCGAGCGCGACGTCGCCGGTGACGGTGACGCGCGCGTTCACGAGTCCGCCGATGGTCGTCGCGCGCCAGTTGTAGCCGGTCGCGTACTGGTACCAGGCGACCAGGCCGGTGCGCGTGCCCGAGATCATGTACGGGCCGTAGACCGCCGGCGCGGTGCTCGGAAGCTGCGCAAAGCTGGTGCGGCGCTGCAGCGCGCCGTTGGCGCCGTCGAGCGTCACGCAGTTGATCTCCGTGACGACGTAGACGGTGTCGGACTTGCCCTGCGGCAGGTGGTCGATGGAGACCATGCGCTCGAGGCCCTGGTAGGTCGAGCTGCGCCAGACGACCTCGCCGCTGTCGCGGCGCACGCGGACGACGCTGCCGGCGCTGTCGCCGAACCAGACGCTGTCGTCGCCGGGGGTCGCGACCTGCATGGTCGCGTCCTTGGTCGCCAGCGGATCCGTCTGCCAGACGATGCGGTAGCCGAGCGCGTCGGCGGCGGTCGGACCCATGACGTACTTCTCGTCGAGGATCTCGCGCGCGCTCTTCTGCGGCGCGGCGGGCGCGGCCGGCGCGGCGGCCGGCGGGGTCGCGGCCACGGCCCAGGCGCCGCAGACGGCGACGCCCAGCAGGGCGGCGGCGACGCTGGCACCGGTGCGGGTGGCGAGCTGGCGCGGCGCGGCGGTCGGCTGGTCGGTCATCTCGTCGTCGTCTCCGGTTGGGCAGGTAGGTGCGTCGCGGTGGCGCGGCGCGGATCGCGGGAAGGGGCCAAGTATACGAATTGCACCGGTGGCGCCGCGATCCGCGCGACGGTCACCGCCCATCCCCGACTTCGGACAGGTTGGATTCGCAGGGGAGCGCGCCGCGGCTCGCGACACATGCTCCAAAAGTGGCGCGGCCGCGCCCTTTTCTTGGTCGCGGCCGGCCTCCCTTTCCCTCAATCGTGCCTTCTCGTGCGGTTGTCGGTGATCACCGGGGTGATCAGGACACCGAGAGTTCCCTTTTCCCTGCGTCCCTCAAACTGCAGTTGAGTCGAGCCCTTTCTCTCTCCTCAACCCAAACCTCGAAACCACGCGAAGCGGGCACTCGCCTCTTTTCCGGCTCCCTTTCTTCCGAAGAAGAGGCTGGAGGGAAGTATGCCCCGGCCAGAATCCGGTGCAAGGGGTGGCAGCGGTTTTTTCGGCAAAATGGGGGGCACGGCGGCCGTCCGGTAAGGACCCCCGCCGCAGCGCGCCATCGGCGTTGTCGGCGCCTCCACCTAGACTTGCGGCGTGCGATCGCTGCTTCGCCGACGCCTCCGGACCGTCGCGGCCCCCCGGTGGGACCGGCCCCACTGGGGTCTGGCGGCGCTGCTGCTGGCCCTCGCCGCGCTTGCTTCCGGCGTCTTCGCGGCGCCGCCGGCGGCCCCGCCCGCCACTCCCCCCGCGCGCGCCGTCGGAAGCTGGTGGGACCGCACCGATCCCGGCGCGGGCAAGCGCCTGCCGACGAGCCGCTACTACGCGCTGCGCAGCGACCTCTCGCCCGAGCTCACGCGCGCCTTCGGCGAGCACATGGACACGATGTACGAGGAGTTCATGCGCCGCCTGGTGCAGGGCTCGGGGCTGAAGCGCCGCAGCGCGGAGGTGCTCGACGTCTTCATCTTCGCGAAGCAGCAGGACTACCTCGACACGCTGCGCACCCGCTACGGCATCAACGGCACCGGCTCGGGCGGCATGTTCTTCCAGTCGCCGCGCGGCGCGGGGCTCGCCTTCTGGACGGAGAACCTCCCGCGCCAGCGCATCGAGCACGTCATGCAGCACGAGGGGTTCCACCAGTTCGCGGCGGCCTACTTCGGCAACGGGCTGCCGCCCTGGCTGAACGAGGGGCTCGCGGAGTTCTTCGGCGAGTCCGTCGTGGAGGGGCGCACCGTCGTCATCGGACAGGCGAGCCCGGACGTGGTGGACGTCGTGAAGGAGGCGGTGGCGCGCGAGCTGCACATCCCCTTCGCCGAGATCCTGCAGATGGACGGCGCGCAGTGGAACGCGCGCGTGCGCGGCGGCACGGCGGCGCTGCAGTACATGCAGAGCTGGTCGATGGTGCACTTCCTGATCTACGGCGAGAAGGGCAAGTACCAGCCCTACTTCGTGCGCATGCTCAAGATGATCAACGACGGCAGCAGCGCCTGGGACGCGATGCGCGGGGCGTTCCGCTTCGCCAGTCCCGGCGACATCGACCTCTTCGAGCGCAGCTGGAAGCAGCATGTCGCGGACTCGAAGGCGGGCGCCTTCATCGCCGCGCGCGGCCGTCTGGAGTTCCTGGCCGAGGGGCTCGAGCAGGTCTGGAGCAAGGGCGCGCGCCCGAAGAAGCTCGCCGAGCTGCGCGACGCGCTGCGCGAGGCGGGCTTCAAGCACACCGCCGTCTCGCACGGCTACTCGATCACCCTCGCCGCCACCGACGACGCGAACTTCACGCTCCCCGCCGACGCGCTCAATCCCGCGGGCGCGAACATCGAGCTCGCCCCCGCGAAGACCTCCAAGAACGCGAAGGAGCGCAAGCTGGCGGAGCAGAACCCGATGCCTCCGACGATCCGCACCAAGGGGCTGCTTCCCAAGAACCTCACGGTGGTGTGGACGCGCCGCGCCGACGATCCCGCGCGCTTCGACTACGACGTGGTGATCGACGAGGGGAAGTAGCGCCCCGCGCGCGCGGCGACGCGCGTGCGCGCCCGCCCGCCCATCACCGGTCGTTCGGGAAGTTCCACTGCTCGCCGGGCTGGTAGGCCAGGAGCTCGTAGAGCTGCTTGCGCGTCTGCATCTGCGGCAGCAGCGTGCGCACGCTGCCGTCGCGCTGGAGCGCCTGCAGCCCGCGCGCGACCTCGCCCATCGCCAGGCGCATCATGCTCAGCGGGTAGATGACGACCTGGTAGCCCAGCTCGCCGAAGCGCCGCGCGTCGATGTCGGGGGTCTTGCCGAACTCGGTCATGTTCGCCAGCAGCGGTCCGGGGGAGGCCTTCGCGAAGTCGGCGAACTCCTGCTCGCTCTGCAGCCCCTCGGGGAAGATCATGTCCGCGCCCGCCTCGCGGTAGAGGTTGGCGCGGCGGACCGCGTCGTCGAAGCCGCTGACGTGGCGCGCGTCGGTGCGCGCGATGATCACGAAGTCCGGGCTGAGGCGGTAGCGCGCCATCGCGCGCACCTTGTCGGCCATCGCGTCGGCGGGGACGAGGTCCTTGCCGTCGAGGTGCCCGCAGCGCTTGGGGAAGACCTGGTCCTCGACATGCAGCGCCGCCGCGCCCGCGCGCTCGTACTCGACGACGGTGCGGATGCAGCACTCGACCTCGCCGTAGCCGGTGTCGGCGTCGGCGATGACGGGGAGCTTGCTCGCGTCGGCGATCTCGCGGATCGTGCGCGCCATCTCGGTGAGCGTGATCAGGCCGATGTCGGGGTAGCCCGCGACGTTCGCCGTCGCGCCGCCGCTGATGTAGCACGCCTCGAAGCCCGCCTGCGCGGCGGCGCGCGCGACCAGCGCGTTGAAGGCGCCGGGCACCATCACGGTGCCGCGCTTCCACGCGTCGCGCAGCCGGCGGCCGGGGTGCGGCACGTTGGGCTGGAAGGTCACGGCGTCGCCTCGCGCGTGCCCGAGGGGACCATCGGCGCCGCCTCGACGGGCTCCGCCGCGCCGGGCACCTGCTTCACGAAGACGTACGGGCCCTTCACCGCGCCCCAGACCTGCTTGCCGGCCTTGTCGTAGCCGCGGTCCCAGCTGCGCAGCGTGTCGGGGGTGAGCACGACCTCGCTCGTCGCGTACGCGGCGCCGCGCAGCGCGCTGCCGCAGCCGTCGCCGGTGGTCGCGCCGCGCATCTCCTTCGGGCCGGTGCGCGAGAGGACGACGCTGCAGCCGAAGCGCGGCGTGAGCAGCGCCGGATCGAGCGCGTTGAAGCGCTCCGGCGCGCTCCATGCGCCCGCGCAGGTCAGCGGGTCGCCGGGGAGCTCGTAGACGATGCTCTCGGCCTTGCCGCCGGGCGCCGCGATCACGTGGTAGACGCGCTGGCGGTAGGGGGTCTGCTGCGCGTTGGCCATCGCCTGCTCCACGTAGAGCCAGTCGCCGTCGGTGCGCTCCTTCCAGATGCGCACGATGTGGAGGCGGATGTCGAAGTAGGCGCTGTCCTGCGCCGCCTGCGCGGCGGTCGTGTAGCTGCCCTCGAGCCAGGCCGCCGCGTCGCGCGCGGCGCTGTCCATGGGGAGCCCCGCGGGCTCGAGCGCGCCGCCGCCCTGCACGGTGGCGCTGCTGCAGCCGCCCCCGAGCGCGCCCGTGGCGAGGAGCGTGGCTGTGCCGATAATCGCCGAGAATCGTCGGGAAATCATGGTGTGGAGCGCGTCCTTCGCGCGGCGCGATCCTACCTCTGCGCCACGGGCGCTGCGTGCGACCGCTACGATCCGGGACTCGGAATCGCGCGCGCGGGGATCTGTTCCGGTGCGCGCACAAGCACCCCAGACGAAGAAGAGCAGGACACCCACCATGACGGCCAGCGCTGCCCCCTCGAACCCTGTCGCCACCCCCAAGCCGGTCGACACCCGCGGCCTCGCCAACCAGGTGATCGGCGAGACCGAGATCTGCGCCGTCACCCAGACCGAGCTCATCTACCGCGGCTACGAGATCGCCGATCTCGCCGCGAAGGCCACCTTCGAGGAGGTCTCCTTCCTGGTGCTCGTGGGCCACAAGCCCACCCCGACCGAGCTCGACGCGTGGACCAAGGAGATCAAGACGCTGCGCGACGTCCCCGCCGCGGTGCGCGAGCAGCTCCAGAACGTCGTCAAGGGCGCGCCGACCGCGCACCCGATGAGCCTGCTGCGCACCGGCGTCAGCCTGCTCAGCCACGTCGATGCGGACTGCGAGTCCAACGCCCCCGACGCGGAGCTGCGCAAGGCCAAGCGCCTGCTCGCCAAGATCCCGACCCTCATCGGCATCATCCAGCGCACCATCGAGGGCAAGACCGCGCTCGATCCGGACCCGACGCTGGGCCACGCCGCGAACCTGCTCTGGATGATGACCGGCCGCCGCCCCTCGGAGCTCGAGGCGCGCATCGTCGACGTCAGCCTCATCCTGTACGCGGAGCACGACTTCAACGCCAGCACCTTCACCTGCCGCTGCATCGCCAGCACCGAGGCGGACATGCACAGCGCGGTCTGCGGCGGCATCGGCGCCCTCAAGGGCCCGCTGCACGGCGGCGCCAACGAGATGGCGATGGAGATGCTCAAGGACCTCGACCGCGACACCTCCGCCAGCGGCGAGAGCGTCGACACCTGGATGCAGCGCGCCTTCGCCGAGAAGCGCAAGCTCATGGGCTTCGGCCACCGCGTCTACAAGAACGGCGACCACCGCGCGGGCATCCTGCGCGGCTGGGGCCTCAAGCTCGCGGAGCAGCAGGGCCCGCAGTCGAAGAAGTGGTTCGACCTGGGCGACAAGGTGCAGGCGATCATGCTCAAGGAGAAGAACATCCACCCCAACGTGGACTTCCCCTGCGGCATGACCTACTTCATCATGGGCATCCCGGTCCCGCAGTACACGCCGATCTTCGTGGCGGCGCGCATCACGGGCTGGTGCGCGCACATCATGGAGCAGCACCGCAACAACCGCATCATCCGCCCGCTGGCCGAGTACCAGGGACCCAAGAACCTCAAGTGGTGACGCCGGCGGCGCGCTCGATGCGCGCCACCACCGCGGCGGGATCCTTCAGCCACTGCGCGCTCCAGACGCGCTCGACGCGCCATCCCAGGCGCGCGAGCACGGCGCGGCGCAGCAGCTCGCGGTCCGCGACGGTCGGGGTCTCGCTCCAGAACGGCCCGTCGAACTCGACGCCCACCGCCCAGCGCCTCGGGTTCGCGCGGTCGCGCAGCGCCAGGCTGATGCGGTAGCCGCTGCGCCCCACGTGCCGGTCGACGGTCCAGCCGCGCGCCTCGAGCGCGCGCGCGACCTGCTCCTCGAGCGCGTCGGGGCGGCCCGCGTGCGCGGATGCGGCGGTCGCGCCGCCCGCGCCCGTCGCGCCGGCGCCGCCCGCGCCCGCGCCACCCTCCGCCGCGGGCAGGCTGCCCTGCTCGGCGAAGGCGAGGAAGTCGCGCAGCAGCCGCACGCCCACCACGGCGGTGCGCGACGCGTCGATGTCGCCCGCGCGGATCGTGCTGAAGACGAGCATCTGCTCCTGCGCGCGCGTGATCGCCACGTTCAGGCGCCGCTCGCCGCCGGCGCGGTTCATCGGGCCGAAGTTCATCGCGAGCTTGCCATCCGCGTCGCGGCCGTAGCCGATGGAGAAGAGCATCGTCGCGCGCTCGTCCCCCTGGACCGCCTCGAGGTTCTTGATCATCACCGGATCGCGCAGCGCCGCGACCGTGGCGCGCAGCGCGGGGTCCGCGTCGACCGCCTCGTCGAAGAGGTCCTGGATGCGGTCCGACTGCGCGATGCTGAAGGCGACGACGCCGAGCGAGCGGTTCGCGGGCACCGCCTCCGGCGCGCGCAGGCGGCGCAGCAGCTCGTCGACGACGGCGCGCGCCTCGGCCTCGTTGGTGCGCGTGCGCGCGCGGTCGTAGGTGCCCTGCACGACGCGCAGGCCGACGCCCAGCAGCGGGTCCTCGCGCAGCGCGTTGGGGAAGGTCTGCAGGCGGCCGCCGTAGATCTCGGCGTTGCTGAAGGCGATGAGGCGCTCGTCGCGGCTGCGGTAGTGCCAGCGCAGCATCAGCTCGGGCATGCGCGCGGCGACGAACTCGTCGAGCAGGCTCTCGAGCTCCTCCGGCGCGTCCTCGTCGACGGGGGCGGCCTCGTCGCCGGGGCCGGCGTCGAAGAAGCTCGTCGGCGGGAGCTGCCGAGAATCGCCGACGACCACCGCGGCGCCCGCGCGGCTGAGCGCGCCGAGCGCGTCCGCCAGCGGCACCTGCGAGGCCTCGTCGAAGACCACCAGGTCGAAGGGGGGCAGCGAGGGATCCAGGTGCATCGCGGCGCTGAGCGGGCTCGCGAGCACGACGGGCTTCAGCGCGGCGAGCGCGGGGCCGGTCTGGCGCACCAGCGTGCGGATCGAGCGGCGCGGGCGCTGCAGCGCGCGCAGCTCCGCGAGGCGCGCGAGCGCGGCGGCGGCCTCGGGCGCCTTCGACTGCTCGAGCGCGGCGACGCGCGCCTTCACGCCGGCGGCGGCGCGCGCGGCCACGCCCTCGCGCGACTGCTCCAGCCGCGTCGCGTACGCGCCCGCCAGGCGCTCCACGACCGCGGGATCGAAGCTGCGGAACGCCTCCAGGTTCTCGCGCAGCGAGCGCCACCAGGCGGCGAGCGCGGCGCGCTCGGCGGCGACGGGGGCGTCGGCGGGAGCGACGGCGCCCGCCGCGACGGCTTCGGCGATCGGGCCCGCGCCCGCGGCGCGCGCGGCGGCCGCGGCGGCGAGCCAGGCGTTCCATTCGCCCAGGCGCGCGGCGGCGCCGGCCCAGCGCTGCGCCTGCTCGGCGCGCAGGGCGGGGGCGTCCTCCCATGTCGGTTCGAAGGGCGCGATCGTCGCGAGCGCGGCGGCGGCGGCCTGCGCATGCGCGCGCACGGCGGCGGCGCCGCGGGCGGCCGCGCCGTCGCGCGCGCGCTGCACGAGCGCGGGCGTGACGGGCGCGCCCAGCGCGCGGGCGCCCTCGGTGCACGCGGTCGCGAGCCGCTCGAGCGCTTCCAGGCGCGACTGCGCCGTCGCGGCGTCGGGGAACTCGCCCATGCGCGCCTCGACGACGGGGCGCGCCTGCTGCGCGGCGTTGCGCGCGGTCGCCAGGCGGCCGATCGCGGTGAGCGCGCCGTCGAGCCACTCGCGGTCGGTGGGCACCTTGTTGCGGCAGTGCGGCATGAGCTCGCGCGCGATGGCGCGCCGCGCGAACCAGCCGAAGATCCAGAAGCGCGCGCCGCGCGTGCGCAGGTCCGCCAGCAGCGGCGCGGGATCGAGGTCCTCGACGCTGTGGTCGAAGGCGCGCGCGGCGAAGACCTCGCGGCGCGCGTCCTTCTCGTCCAGCAGCGCGCGCATGCGCACGCGCAGCTCGGACTGGCGCGCGGCCCAGCGCGCGGGGTCGGTCGTCTCGGCGAGCGTGCCCGCCGGGACCGCGGCCAGCTCGGACATCGACGCGGCGGCGCCGAGCGCGGTGAGCGCGTCCAGCGCCGCGACCGCGATGCAGGTGCCCGCGGGCAGCCCCGCGGCATGCTCGAACTCCGCGGCCTCGCGCGCCGAGGCGAGCGTCGCCTGCGCGAAGGCGCGCGCGGCGGCCGCGAAGGCCTCCGGGTCGGCCGAGGGGGCGGGGCGGCGCAGCTCGCGCAGCGGGTGCTCCGCCAGCGGCGCGCAGCGCTGCGCGGCGGCGGTCAGCGCGCGCGCGGACTCCAGCAGCGCGTCGAGCTGCGGCGCCGTCGTCAGCGCGTTCACGGTCGCGGAGAGATCGGCCGTGCCGGGGCCGCCGGGGGTGCCGGCGGCGCTGCCGCCCGCGCCGCCCTGCAGCTCCTGCGGCGTCGCGCCCAGCTCCGCCAGGCGCGCCGCGCCTGAATACGCGCTGTGTCCGATCGCGCGCACGGTGCGCGTCGCCGCGCGAAGCTGCTCCAGGTGCAGGCACTCCGTCGCGGCGGCGGGCGCGCCCGCGGCGGTGCGCACGCCCTCGAGCCCATCGAGCGCCTCCTTCACCTGCGCGACGAACTCCGCGCGGCCGCACCGTTCGGGGTGCAGGTCGAGCATCCACGGCCCGAGCCCGCCCTCCTGCAGGCGGCGCGCGACGACATCGAGCGCGACCTGCTTCTCGGCGACGAAGAGCACGCGCAGCCCCGCGGCGACGGCGTTGCTCACCAGGTTCGCGATGGTCTGGCTCTTGCCCGTTCCCGGCGGTCCCTGCAGCACGAAGCTGCGGCGCGCGCCCGCCGCGACCACCGCCGCGAGCTGGCTGCCGTCGCAGGGCAGCGGCATCGCCAGCGTCGACGGATCCATCGCTTCCAGCACGCGTTCATCGACCACCGCCGCCGCGCCCGCGCCCAGCGGCGCCGCCGCGCCCGACTGGCCGCGCGTCAGCACCGGCGCGACCACGGGATGCCCCTCGAGCTGCGCGCGCCGTTCGCGGATGTCCACCCAGATCGGCCACTTGCGGAAGTCCAGCAGCGCCAGGTGCGCCTCCTCGTGCACCGCCCAGCCCGGGAGCGCCGCGATCCGCGCGCGCACCGCCTCCAGGATCGCCAGAACATCGATGCCCGCCTCGTCCTCGGGAAGCTCCTCGAGTCCCAGCTCGAGCCCGTGCTTCACGCGCAGGAACTCCACGAGCGCGGCGTTGAGCTGCACGTCGCCGGCGCCGCGGCGCACGCGGCAGCCTTCCTCACGCGAGATGCGCTCGATCTCCACCGGCACCAGCAGCAGCGGCGCGCGGCCGCTCTGCCCGGTAGCGGCGTCGCTGTGCTCGAGCATCCCCACCGCCAGGAAGAGCGCGTTCGCGCCCGTCTCGTCCTGCGTGCGCGCGGCGCGGCGCGCGATCTCGATCGAGTCGCGCGCGCAGCGGTCGGCGGCGACGCGCATGCGCAGCACGCCGCGGCGCAGGTCGGCGCCGAGCTGCTCCGGCGTCGCGCCCTCGGCGGCGGGCTGCAGCGCGAACCAGCGTCCCTCGGCGGCGAAGGCGTCCTCGATCGCGTCGAGCGCCTCGCGCCCGTGCGCGGCGACGGCCATGGACTGCCGGGTCGGCCGGAAGTTGAGGAGGCGGTTGCGGAGCGAGAGGTCCAGCAGCCGGGCCAGGAGCGCGTCGATCCGCGCATCCGTGCGCCCCTCGGGCAGGGTCGTCGCCGTCATCGTCGCCGGAGGATAGAAGCGCAACGCACGCGGCGCGGACGATCTCGTCCGCGCCGCGTGGAAGTCGCGAAGTTGTGCCGGCCGGGCCGGCCGTCGCCTCAGCGGCGGCGGCGGCGCAGGGCGAGCATGCCCGCCACGCCCAGGAGCGCGCTGGCACCGGGGCCGGGGACCACGATGAGCTGGTCCTGGTTGCTCTCGCTGACCAGGGCCTTGAGCTCGACGCCCGTGCCGAAGTCGACGGCCACGGCCGCGAAGAAGGCGTCCACCGCGGTGATGACGTCGGTCGAGAGGGCGCCGCCGTCGGTCGCGGAGGCCTTGAAGCTGCCGTCGTCCAGGCTCAGGCCGAAGTTCGGGGCCCAGGCGTTGAAGTCGTAGATGATCTCCCAGGCCGCGAGCTGGAAGGCGGCGCAGTACTCGTTGGTCGCGTTCGCGTCGAGCTGCTGGCCCGCGGCGAAGCTGTAGATCTTGGCCAGGGCGGCGGCCTTGGCGGCGCCCATCGGGTCGTTCAGCGGCGCGAAGGCCGGATCGACGATCTCGTACTGCGTGGGCGAGCCGGGCACGTACTGCCCGAGGTCGCAGCAGTAGGTCACGAAGACGCCGTTGTAGCCCGAGGGGCCGTTGCTCAGCGAGTTGAGGATCTGGCCCGCGTAGAGGTCGCCGCTGGCGAAGGCGGAGCTGACCTTGACGGTCATGCCGCGCTGGGTGCCGACGTAGACCATGTCGACGAATTCCGCCTGCGCCGTGGTGGCAGCGGCGAGGATCGTCCCGGTGGCGAGCAGAAGTGGGGTGATGCGCATGGGGTCGAGCTCCAAGGTGAGCCCTCTTCCCAGCCATCCCAAAATGGCGATGCCTCCGTCGCGTCGACGGAAGCCGCCTGGCCGCAGTGTGCCACGGGTTTTCACGGGGGCAACCGCAGAACGCGAATTCTCGCTGCGGCGCCGTCGCTGAATGTCCAATAATTACTTCGTCGGTGCAGTCTGATCGGCGGTGGGCATCCACGAACCGCGCTCCACGCTCCAGTCGTTGCCGTAGAAGCCGGCCTCGACGATCGCGCTCGCGCCGTCGCGCAGCATCGCCGCACGCCAGGCGACCAGGTCGGGGATCCCGACGCCCGCCAGGAAGACCGGCGCACGCATGAGCGCCCGCGTGCCCACCGCGCCCGTCGACGCCACGATGCCCACCTGCCCGTTGGGATCGTCGCTGCGCGGGCGCACGCAGAGCACCGCGAGGTCGTCGCCCGCGTGCTCGCCCGTCGGGCCGCGCAGCGCGCCATGGCGCACGAGCCCCGCATCGCCGGCGCCCAGCACCTTCGGCCACGCCAGGTTCTGGTCCGCGTTCCCGTAGAGGATCACGTTGCGGCTGGGATGGCGCGCGGGATCGAAGTCGCGGTCGAGCACGATCTCGAAGCGCCCGTTGCCGCGCACCCACCAGGTCTCCGCGTCCAGCCGCGCCTTCGCCATCACGAGCGCCGCCTCGGCGGGGTCGCCCTGCGTGCCGACGACCGCGACGAAGCCGTGCGCGAAGGCCATCTTGAAGGGACCGCCGCGCGCGGGCTTCTTCTGCGTCGGCGGGATCGGCGCGGGCTTGTCGCCCACGGCCGAGGCGGGATCGAGCGCCCACGGCCCGGGCGCGCCGGCCTCGTCGGTGCCGCGCACGAAGCGCAGGTGCGGGTTCGCGGCCTTCTGGACGGCCTGGAGCTGCTGCCCGTCGAGGTCGATCGCGATCGCGCGCGGCTGCCCGTCGGCGGTGGCGGGGATCGGCGGGACCAGCTCCAGCGTCGCGACGTTCTCGGTGCGCGCGCTCACGCGGGGCGCGGCGGGATCGAAGCTCGCGTCCACGCGCGAGACCTCGAAGGGGCGAAGCTGCTGCTGCACGCGCACCCAGTCGCGGCGCTGGCTCACCTGCGGCGCGACGGTCGCGAAGCGCACGTGCCGCACGCCCGCGGGCTCGGCGCGCTGGTGCGCGAAGAGGAAGCGCATGAGCGGCGGCCAGTCGACGCACTCGTCGCCCCACCAGTGGCCCGCGCCGGGGCGCTCGTAGTACTGGAAGTCGGGATGGCCGATCGCGGCCATCTGGCGGAACATCTCGCGCGCCTGGTCGACGGGGACGTTGTCGTCCGCGTCGCCGTGGAGCACGTAGACGCCGTTGCCGATGTAGTTGTCGCGCAGCAGGAGCGTGTCGCTGGCCGCGCCCGCGCGCGCGAGCATCTGCTGCGCGGGGGTCTCGCCGGCGGCCATGCCGGTGTAGCTGGCGAAGCTGATCCAGCCCGCGCTGGGCGCGATCGCGGCGAACTCGCCGGGGAAGTGCGCGCCGAGCTGCCAGGTGCCGTGGCCGCCCATCGAGTGGCCCGTGAGCCAGGTCTTGTGCGGATCCACGTCCAGGTGCTTGCGCGCATGCGCGAGCGCCTCGGCCGCGTCCAGGCGTCCCCAGTCCTCCCAGTCGAAGCCGAAGGGACGGCGGTTCGTCGGGCAGACGATGTGCGCCTCCTTCTTGGGCTTGTAGGCGTTCGCCTGGCTGGTCGCCTCGACGCTCGCGCCGTGCAGGCTGAGGAGGATGCCCGGCTTCGCGTCGCCGTCGCGCGCGGCCGTGGAGGGGACGAGGCTGTAGTACTGGACGCTGTCGTCGATGGTGCTGCGGCGCGTCACGACGCGGCGGTCGCCCGCGCCGACGACCTTGAATTCCACGGGGATCGAGTGCACCGACTTGTCGCGCGCGTCGCGCAGCTCGATGCGGCTGGCGAAGGACTTGCCCGCGCCCGAGCGCGCCGCCGCGCCGCCCTTGCCGAATCGCGCGGGGAGCGCGATCTTCTTCACGGTGAGCGGGGGCATCGTGCCCACGGGCACCAGCGCCTCGAACTCCGGCAGGTCGCTCACCACGCGCGCATGCATGCCCGTGAGCGGCTCGAGGCTCGCGTTGACGATGACCGCGCCCACCGGACCGGTCGTCTCCGCGCCGGCGACGATCGAGGGCAGCAGCAGGTCGCGGTCGAGCACGAAGGCCGGCGCCGGCGGCTCCTGCAGCGCGGCGCGGAACTGCCCGCGGCCGACGGCGAAGAGCAGGTCGTTGTTGCCGGGCACGAGCTGGATCGGCACGACGACGCTGCCGGTCGCGTAGGGATCGCCCCCGCGCGGCACGCCGTTGACGAAGACGCTGCCGTGGCCCGCGGCGTCCAGCAGCATCACGCGCGGGCGCGGCGTCTGCACGGTGAAGTCGAAGTAGCCGCCCGCGAGCGCGCGGCCCGCGGCGGAGTCCGGCGGGCCCTGGAAGACGCCCTGCTCGTCGGCGTTCACGCGCGTCCAGGTCGCCTGCTTGGGACCCGAGCCCGCGGCGGGGATCATCAGCGGCTGACCCTCGACCGGCGGCTTCCAGGTGCCGGTGACGATCTCGTACTCCACCGGATCGATGCGCACGAGCGAGCGCGCGGCGCTGCGCTGCACCGGCATCGGGATCACGAGCGCGCTGCGCAGCGAGGCGCGCTGCGCGGGCGCCGACGCGACGATGGGCGCGTCCGACGCGGGCCGCGGCCGCGCGGGGGCGGGCGGCGCCGCCGTGGCGGGCTGCAGGAAAGAGGCGACCGCGAGCGTGGCGATGGCGGCGGAAACCATGCGCGCACCATACCGGGCGCGCGTGGGCGGGGACGCTGGCGCGCGCGTTCGACGCGCTGCGTCAGCGGCGCGCGCGCTTCGCGGGGGCCTTCTTCTTCGCCGCGGCCTTCTTCTTCGCGGCGGGCGCGGCCTTCGCCGCCGTCGCCCGGGCGCGGTCGCGCGCCTTCGCGGCGCCCTTGGAGATCACGCCCCGTCCGGCCGACGACGCCTTCCAGACCGCCTCGATGCGCGCGAGGACCGTCTCGAGCGGCATCTCCTTCGTCGCGCGCACGCCGATGCACGCCTTGCCCGTGCGCAGCGGGTCGAGGTCCTTCGCCGCCTGCCCCGCGGGACCGCAGATGTAGGCGACCGGACACTTCGCGCGCATCGCGAAGCCGCCGAACCACTCGCCGTCGCGGATGACCACCGGGAAGCCCGAGTAGAGCACGACGTCGCGCACGCCGTAGGCGCGCTCGAGCGCCTCGCAGAGCCGCTTGGCGAGCGGCCGATCGGCGGCGCCGACGGTGGCGAGGTAGGCGGCGCGGTCGTAGGGCTGCGGCATGTTCGCGGGGCGTGCCATGGTGCACCGCAAGGTACGCGCGCCCCCGAATGCCGCCACGCCGCAAAGAAAGCCCGCGCCCCGGCCGTTGGCCGAGACGCGGACCATGAGGTGTGTCCGTGGTGGGGAGGGACGCCGCGCGTGGGGTCGCGGCCTCCCTCGCAGCACCTTCCGCAGCGCAGGCCGCGGCGGTTGCTGCGATCCACCGAATTCTGCTCCGCGACCGCGCAGGTCCGGCCGCGCGTTATCGCGGCCCCCGCCGCGCCCCTCTACCATTTCCGCCCCTATGAGCAACGCAGCTCCCGTCAAGTTGATCGCGGTCATCGGCGCCGGCACCATGGGTTCCGGCATCTCCCTGGTCGCCGCGCAGAGCGGCATCGACGCCATCCAGGTCGATGTCCAGTCCGCGCAGCTCGAGAAGGCGAAGGCCTACCACGCCAAGACCCTCGCGCGCGCCGTCGAGAAGGGCAAGCTCTCGCAGGCCGACGCGGACGCCGCCGCGCGCCGCATCTGCTACGTGACTTCGATGGCCGAGGCGAAGAACGCCGACTGGGTCGTCGAGGCCGCCACCGAGAACGCCGAGCTCAAGAAGAAGATCTTCCGCGAGATGCAGGCGACCTTCCCGGCGCACGCGGTGCTCGCGACGAACACCTCCAGCATCAGCATCACCGACATCGCCAGCGTCGTCGGCGCCGACGCGCCGCGCGTCATCGGCATGCACTTCTTCAACCCCGTCCCCGTGATGGCGCTCGTCGAGGTCATCAAGGGCCTCGCCACCAGCGAGGAGACGACGCAGCGCACGATCGACCTCTCGGTGCGCATGGGCAAGACGCCGGTGCCCGCGAACGACCGCGCCGGCTTCGTGAGCAACCGCGTCCTCATGCCGATGATCAACGAGGCCTTCCATGCCTGGATGGGCGGCGTGGCGAAGCCCGAGGACATCGACCAGATCATGAAGCTGGGCTGCAACTTCCCGATGGGACCGCTGCGCCTGGCCGACTTCATCGGCCTCGATGTCTGCCACGACATCATGATGGTGCTGCACCGCGAGCTGGGCGACCCGAAGTTCTTCCCGTGCCCGCTGCTGCGCCAGCTCGTGCAGTCGGGGCGCCTGGGCGACAAGACCGGCCGCGGCGTCTACGACTACGCGAAGAAGTGACCGCGCGGCCGCCGGCGCGCGCCCGCGCGCGGCGCGCCGGCCACCGGAGCACGCACCCCATGCCGCTGCCCGCGGAGCTCGATCACCTGGTCCTCGCGGCGCGCAGCCTGGAAGACGGCTGCGACGCGGTCGAGCGCGTGCTGGGCGTGCGCCCCGCGCCGGGTGGCCGTCATCCGCAGTGGGGGACGCACAACGCGCTGCTCTCGCTGGGACCGCGCCGCTACCTCGAGGTGCTCGCCCCCGATCCGCAGGCGACCGACGCGGCCGCGTGCGCGCGCGGCGCCGCGCTCTTTCGCCTGGACGCGGCGCGTCCGGGCGACCCACGCCTGACCACCTGGATGCTGCGCGCGCATCCGATCGCGCGCGCGATCGACGCGGCGCGCGCGCTGGGCATCGACCTCGGCACGCCGCAGCCGGGCTCGCGCACGCGTCCCGACGGCAGCGTGCTCGCGTGGGAGCTCGCGGTCCCGCCCGCGCCGCCGCTGGGCGGCGTGCTCCCGTGGGCAATCGATTGGCAGGGGAGCGAGCATCCCGCCGCGCGCGCCCCCGCCGGCTGCGCGCTCGAGTGGATCGAGTGCAGCCACCCGCACCCCGCGCAGGCGCAGGCCGCGCTGGCGGCGCTGGGCTGCGCGGGCGTGCGGGTCCAGGCGGGCCCGGACCCCGTCCTGCGCGCCGGAATCGCCTGCCCGCGCGGGGTCGTCGTGCTCTCAGGCTGATTCGCGGCGCTTTCGCTCAACCCGTCGCCGATGCGGTCCGATGCGATCGGGGAGTGCGTCCCACGCCGACGCACGCCCGCGTCCCCACCCGAGGATCCCCATGAGCCTGCTCGCACTGCCTCCCGCCCGTTCCGGCCGACTCCGCTCCGCGTTCCTGCGCACCGCGCTCGCGGGCGCCGCCCTCGCCGCCGCCTTCGTGGGCGCACGCGCCGTCGCCGCGCCGATGGGCAGCAGCTGGACCGTCAGCATCACCGACAGCTCGGGCATGGTGCCCGCGGGCGGCACGGTCTGGGTCCTGGGCTTCAGCACCACGAGCCAGCTCCAGCTTGGATGGACCGGCACCTCCGGGTCCTTCTCCGCGTTCCCGGCGTCGTCCGGAACGCTGACCGCGACCGCGCTGCCGGCGGGCTCTCCCACGATCACCCTTGACGCCAACACCGCCCTCACTGGCGCGCGCGTCTACTTCTTCATCGATCCCACGGGCTCCGCGCAGCCCTCGGTGACCTACACCAACAGCGGCAGCAACGTGGTGCAGGTCTCGAACCCGCCCACCACCACCGTCCCCCCGTACGGCTTCATCGAGATCACCGTCCCCGGCACGGGCCCGTCCGCCCTGCCGACGATCGACGTGCAGACGGTCGACGGCTTCACCGTGCCGCTCTCGATCAGCGTCACCTCGCCCGGCGGAACGCAGACCGTCGGCCAGCCCATCGACTCCGGCACGCCCGTCAACCGCGCCACCATCATGGCCGCCTTCACGGCGTTCATGAAGGCGCAGAAGAGCCTCGGCGCGCCCTACCTGCCGATGCTCTACAGCGAGAATGGCGGCGGCATCCTCAACCCGGGCCTCTACCTGGCGCAGACCGACGCGAGCAACAACTTCGTGAACCTCGACAACGGGCTGCACACGATCATGGACGGCGCGGTGGCCGCGCTCTTCTCGACCAAGAAGCTCTCGCTGCTGGGCGATGGGACCGACTCCATCGCCGCGCAGCAGTACACCGGGACCCCCGTCAACGGCCTGACCTACCCGGGCGGCACCCTTGCGCAGCCTGCGATTCAGTTCGTCGGCGCGGACAAGACGACGAAGTTCACCGTCTTCAGCCCGCTGGGCCTCTGCGTCGTGGGCACCCCCAACGGCACGGGCGGCTTCGACCCGATCCTCGGCACGGTCGTCCGCAACCGGATCGCCTTCAAGCGGGACCTCCCGGTCGGCACGCTGCTGCCGGGCATGTTCGTCCAGGGCGCGGGTCTCGACAGCGCGTCGCCGCCGTCGATCACCAAGCTGCTCCTGGTCACGGGCAAGGGCGGCAGGCAGTACATCCGCGGCGCGGTGCTCAGCCAGACCGTCTCCGGCCTGCCCGCGCCGGGCTCGCAGTACGTCTTCTCCAAGTCCCCGACGATCTTCCTCTCCACGGGCATGCAGGTCTTCGGCAACACCGGCGTCTTCGCGGACAACACCGTCCAGGAGACCAACGCCGACCGCCAGACCGTCCTCGGCGGGCTGGAGAACCAGCTCGTGACGGCGCTCAACCGCGGCATCGCGGCGACGGTGCCCACCTCGGGCCCGGCGAGCAAGGTCCCCTACGCGACCACCGTCTACTGGTCGAACGAGAACAACTTCTACCCCGCCAGCGCGAAGGGCGCGCAGAACCTCTTCTCGCTCTTCATGCACGTGGGCGTCGTGATCACCGGCAGCGGGTCCTCGGAGGTGAAGACCCCGATCTTCGTGCAGAACTCGCCCGCCAAGAACGCCCGTGGCCAGTACATGGGCCAGGCGTACGGCTTCGGCTTCGACGAGACGCCCTGGCAGGCGCCCGGCGCGCCCGTCCCCGCGACCGTGCCCGCGAAGTTCGACCCGATCCCGGTCGGCACGAGCGCGATCAACGTCACGATCAGCCCGTGGAACCCGCCGTCGGGCGTCAGCATCTCCAACGGCGGCCTCCTGGTCGTCGGCACCTCGGACTCGGAGAAGATCGAGGTCCTGCGCGCGAGCCAGGGCGCGGTGAAGGTGCTGATCGACGGGGTGAGCCAGGGCATCTTCCGCCCCACGACCTCCGAGGTGACCGTGCTCGGCCTGGGCGGCGACGACGAGATCCTCGTCGACCGCCGGCTCATGTCGGACGCGCGCATCGACGGCGGCGAGGGCGACGACACGATCAACGGCGCCGAGGAAGCCGCCGACGACTGACCGGACGAGGCAGGTCCTGCCTGCGAAGCGCGCGGCCGCGGCGGCGAAGTCCGTCCGCGGCCGCGCGCCGTAGCATCGGGCGCGATGGGCGCGCAGGACCTCGACGCGATCGTGCTGGGCGTGGGCACCATGGGCGCCAGCGCCTGCATGCACCTGGCCTCGCGCGGCGCGCGCGTGCTGGGCATCGAGCGCTTCGGCGTGCCGCACGAGCGGGGCAGCCACCACGGCGGCAGCCGCATCGTGCGCGAGTGCTACTTCGAGGGACCCGCGTACGTCCCGCTGCTGCTGCGCTGCACGCCGGCGTGGGACGCGCTCGAGCGCGAGAGCGCCGCGTGCGGTGGACCGCCCGTGGGGACCGCGCCGATCCTGCATCGCCCCGGCGTCCTCTACCTGGGCGCGCGCAGCAGCGCGGTCGTCGTCGCCAGCGGGCGCTCCGGCGGCGCGCACGGCGTCGCGTGCGAGACGCTCGACGCCGCCGGCGTGCACGCGCGCTTCCCGCAGTTCCACGCCCCCGCGGACTGGTGCGGCCTCTTCGAGCCGGGCGCGGGATTCGTGCGCCCCGAGCGCGCGGTCGCGGCCTTCGCGCGCGTCGCCCGCGCGCGCGGCGCGCGCATCCACGAGCACGAGCGCGCGCTCTCCTGGGAGGAGCTCCCCGGCGGCGGCGTGCGCGTCGTCACCGACCGCGGCGAGCACCGCGCGGGCGCGCTCGTCCTGTGCGCGGGCGCGTGGACGCCCGCGCTCGCGGCCGCGATGGGCGTGCGCCTGACGCCGCTGCGCGTCGTCATCGGCTGGTACGCGCCGCGCGATCCCGCCGCGTGCGCGAGCCCGGGCATGCCCGTCTGGTACATCGACCGCGGCGAGGGCGTCCCCGGCATCTACGGCATCCCGACCGCGCCCGACCAGGGCGAGCCCGCGGGCGTGAAGGTCGCGATGCACGGCGACGGCACGCCGTGCGATCCCGACGCGCCGCGCGTCCCCGCGAGCGCGCGCGAGCTCGAGGCGATCCGCGCCGCGCTCGAGGAGCTCGTCCCGTGCGCCGCCGGCGCCGCGACCGCGGGCAGCACCTGCCTCTACACGATGAGCCCCGACGGCGACTTCGTCGTCGACCGCATGCCCGGATGCCGGCGCGTCTTCGTCGCCGCGGGATTCAGCGGCCACGGATTCAAGTTCGCGCCCGTCGTCGGCGAGATCCTCGCGGACTTCGTGCAGCACGGCACGAGTCCGCTGCCTGCGCATTTCCTTACAATGGCCCGTCTATGGCCACGCACGACCCCTTCAACGCTCGGGCCGTCCTGAAGACGCCCGCCGGCGACCGCGCCTACTACCGCCTCGACGCGCTCCGCGGCCTCGGCCCCATCGACCAGCTTCCCTATTCGATCCGCGTCCTCCTGGAGGCGTGCCTGCGCAACTGCGACGGCCGCGTCGTCACGAAGGAGCATGTCGAGAAGATCTGCCGCTACGACGCCGCGAAGGTCGGCGGCGACGAGATCCCCTTCATGCCCGGCCGCGTCGTGCTGCAGGACTTCACCGGCGTGCCGTGCGTCGTCGACCTCGCCGCGATGCGCGACGCGATGAAGCGCCTCGGCGGCGACCCGCGCAAGGTCAATCCGCTCGTGCAGTGCGACCTGGTCATCGACCACTCGGTGCAGGTGGACGCCTTCGCCAGCGGCGCCGCGCTCACCATCAACGGCCAGCACGAGTTCGAGCGCAACAAGGAGCGCTACGAGTTCCTCAAGTGGGGCCAGAAGGCCTTCTCCAACTTCAGCGTGGTGCCGCCCGCGACGGGCATCGTGCACCAGGTGAACCTGGAGTACCTCGCGAAGGTCGTCTGGGAGAAGGACGGCGTGCTCTTCCCCGACAGCCTCGTCGGCACCGACAGCCACACGACGATGATCAACGGCCTGGGCGTCGTCGGCTGGGGCGTCGGCGGCATCGAGGCCGAGGCGGTCATGCTCGGCCAGCCCATCTACATGCTCATCCCCGAGGTGATCGGCGTGCGCGTCTCGGGCCGCCTGCCCGAGGGGACGACCGCGACCGACCTCGTGCTCACGGTCACCGAGATCCTGCGCAAGTTCGGCGTGGTGAACAAGTTCGTCGAGTTCTTCGGCCCCGGCCTGGACGAGATGAACCTCGCCAACCGCGCGACGATCGCCAACATGGCGCCCGAGTACGGCGCGACCATCGGCTTCTTCCCCGTCGATTCGCACACGCTGGAGTACATGCGCCTGTCGGGCCGCAGCGAGGAGCTCGTGCGCACCGTCGAGCAGTACTGCAAGGCCAACATGCTCTGGCGCGACGACGCGCAGAAGATCCGCTACACGGCCGTCGTCGACCTGGACCTCTCGAAGATCGTGCCCTCGCTCGCGGGCCCGGCGCGTCCGCAGGACCGCGTCGCCCTCGACCAGATGAAGCCGACCTGGGAGCGCGAGCTGAGGAAGTTCGTGGAGAAGGGCGCGGGCAAGGCCGGCGCCGCCGTCGAGGTGAAGGACCCCGCCGGCGCCGCGCATCCGCTGGGCAACGGCGACGTCGTCATCGCCGCGATCACCAGCTGCACCAACACCAGCAACCCCAGCGTCATGATCGGCGCGGGCCTGGTCGCGAAGAAGGCGCGCGCGAAGGGCCTGCTGCGCAAGCCGTGGGTGAAGACCAGCCTCGCTCCCGGCAGCAAGGTCGTCACCGAGTACCTGGTCAAGGGCGGGCTGCTCAAGCCGCTCGAGGAGCTGGGCTTCTATCTCGTCGGCTACGGCTGCACGACCTGCATCGGCAACAGCGGCCCGCTGCCGGACCACATCGGCAAGGCGGTGAAGGAGGGGGACCTCGTCGTGGCGAGCGTCCTCTCGGGCAACCGCAACTTCGAGGCGCGCGTCCACCAGGACGTGAAGGCCAACTACCTCGCGAGCCCGCCGCTGGTCGTCGCCTACGCGATCGCCGGCACCGTCGACATCGACCTGCAGAAGGACCCGATCGGCACCGGCTCCGACGGCAAGCCCGTCTACCTGCGCGACATCTGGCCGACGCAGCAGGAGGTCGACGCCGCCGTCGCCGCCTCCGTCGAGCGCGCGCAGTTCACGCGCGAGTACGCGCACGTCTTCGAGGGCAGCGACGAGTGGAAGTCCATCCCCGCCGCCGCCAGCGAGATGTACCGCTGGGACGAGCGCAGCACCTACATCCAGAATCCGCCCTACTTCGAGGGGATGACGATGCAGGTGGGCGAGATCGGCCCGATCTCCGGCGCGCGCTGCCTGGCGGTGCTGGGCGACAGCGTCACGACCGACCACATCTCGCCCGCGGGCAGCATCAAGACCGACTCGCCCGCCGGCAAGTTCCTGGTGGAGCGCGGCGTCGCGCCGGCGATGTTCAACAGCTACGGCAGCCGCCGCGGCAACGACCGCGTGATGACGCGCGGCACCTTCGCCAACACGCGCATCCGCAACCGCATGACGCCGGAGAAGACCGGCGGCTGGACGCGCGACTTCACCGACGGCGGCGCGGAGAAGTTCATCTACGACGCCGCGATGAGCTACCGCGCGAAGGGCATTCCCCTCGTGGTGCTCGCGGGCAAGGACTACGGCATGGGCTCGAGCCGCGACTGGGCGGCGAAGGGCACCTTCCTGCTGGGCGTGCGCGCCGTCGTCGCCGAGAGCTACGAGCGCATCCACCGCTCGAACCTCGTCGGCATGGGCGTGCTCCCGCTGGAGTTCCTGCCCGGGCAGACGGCGCAGTCGCTGGGGCTCGACGGCACGGAGACCTTCGCGGTCGCGGTGCCGAAGAACCTCGAGCCGCGGCAGAAGATCGAGGTGACCGCGGTCAAGCCCGACGGCGCGAAGGTGCAGTTCGACACCCTGTGCCGCATCGACACGCCCGTCGAGGTCGACTACTACCGCAACGGCGGCATCCTGCAGACGGTGCTGCGCAAGATGGCGGCGGGCTGAGGCGGGACGGGGTCGAGGCGGGCGGGCCGAGGCCGAGCGGGCCGAGGTCGGCCTGAACGAGAGAGATTCCGCGCGGCGCCCCCAACGGGGGCGCCGCGCGTGTTTTGCGCGGAGGAATCCGCGCGATGTGGGTGGGACTTTGGCGGGATTCCGCGGTTCGCGCGCGGCGCCCGCCCAGACTGCGCGCATGCACGGTGCGCGAGGAGCTTGGCGGACGCTCGCGGCGGCGGTGGAGCCGCTCGCCTCGGAGTTCCTGGGCGCGGGGCTCGTGCCGCCGGCGCGCGCGCTGCACGAGGCGGGCTTTCGCCCGGACGCACCCTGGCGCTGGTGCCCGCGCTGCGGCGCGGTGCATGACGCAGGGCGCGGCGCGCACGACGCGGCGCCCGCATCCTGCCTGCGGCCGCGCGGCGGCGTCGCGCACGACGCGGCCGCATCGGTCCCCGTGGTGCGCCTGGGCGCGCACGCGGGACCGCTGCGCGACTGGATCCTGCGCATCAAGCATGCGCAGTGGGAGGCGATGGCCGAGACGCTCGGAGCGCTGCTGGGACGGCAGCTTGTGCGCTGCGGCGTCGTGCTTCCCGGGGAGGAGGGCGTCGCGATGGTCGCGGTGCCCACGCCGTGGCTGCGCCGGCGCACGCGCGGCATCGACCACACCGCGGTGCTCGCGGCCGCTGCGGCGCGTGCCGCGGGGCTGCGGGCGCCGGCGTTGCTGCGGCAGCGCTCCGTCGGGACGCAGGTGCACGCGGGATCGCGCGCGGCGCGGCTGGCGCGGCAGGGGCGCTTCCACGGCTGCCGGCGAATGGCGCTGCCCATCGCGCGCTGGCGCCTGGCGGGGATGCGGATCGTGCTGCTGGACGATGTCCGCACCACGGGGGCGACGCTCGCGGAGCTCGCGGCGGCCGTGCAGCTCGCGGGGGGGACGCCGATCGCGGCGGCGGTCCTTGCGGTGAAGGAGTAGCGGGGCCCCGGAAACGCCTGCCAGGGCCCCCGGATGTGGACAGCCTGTCGATGCACGGGCGCTGGGGACAAACTGACGGCGAGATTCCCGACCGCACCCTTGCCCGGCAGGGGGGCATTACCCTATAATCCGGCCTGTCCGGTTGCGAGAACCTCCCTCGGACGCACTTGCGGGCATTGCCCGCGGCGTCTGGGAGTCTTTTCCGCCAAAAATCCGGGCCAGAGGCGTCCAAGCCGCTTGACGGGCCGGGTGGTTTCGATACCATTCGCGACCCGCTCGGCGCTTGCGCCGGTCGGTTCTCTTTGACAAGTGAACAGTTGGAAACCGCGAGGATGCGCCAGCGGTCGACCCCTCTCACGAGTGGGGAAGACTGCTTCGCCTGCAATGCAGGCAAGACAAGCTCACACAGGAGCTTGTTTGGACATCCTTCGTGAAGCCAAATACGAAGTGAACGGTCAATTCCACAGCCAATCACCGATCCCGCAAGGGTGAGGCGAATGGATGTCCAAAAATCCATCGGACAGCCTGTCCGGTGGCATCGGAACGCGAAAGTGTGGACCGATGTAATGACCGGCCCGTCCTCACGGACGGGTCGCCAGGCAACTCTCATTCGAAGCACCGCAGGCTCCGGCCTGCAGCAACGAACTTAAGTGAAGAGTTTGATCCTGGCTCAGATTGAACGCTGGCGGCATGGCTAAAACATGCAAGTCGAACGCCTGTAGCAATACAGGAGTGGCGAAAGGGCGAGGAATAGATTCCTATGTACCTCAAGGTCGGGGATACCCCGGAGAAATCCGGATCAATACCCGATGTGGTCGAGAGATCAAAGGTTTACCGCCTTGAGAGCAGGGAATCTCCTATCAGGTAGTTGGTGAGGTAATGGCTCACCAAGCCGAAGACGGGTAGCGGGTGTGAGAGCACGGCCCGCCGCATCGAGACTGAGACACTGCTCGGACTCCTACGGGAGGCTGCAGTAACGAATCTTCCGCAATGCGCGAAAGCGTGACGGGGCAATGCCGCGTGCAGGATGAAGCCCTTCGGGGTGTAAACTGCTGTCAGGGTGCAGGAATGAAATGACCATACCCAAAGGAAGCACCGGCTAACTCTGTGCCAGCAGCCGCGGTAATACAGAGGGTGCGAGCGTTAATCGGAATCACTGGGCTTAAAGGGTGCGTAGGCGGATGCAAAGGCGCTTTGTGAAATCCCACGGCTCAACCGTGGAATTGCTTGGCGAACCATGCGTCTTGAGGTTGGTAGAGGTCACTGGAACGATAGGTGGAGCGGTGAAATGCGTAGATATCTATCGGAACGCCAAAGGCGAAGGCAGGTGACTGGGCCAATTCTGACGCTGAGGCACGAAAGCGTGGGGAGCAAACGGGATTAGATACCCCGGTAGTCCACGCTGTAAACGATGCGCACTTGGTCGGAGCGGTTTGACTCCGTTTCGGCCGAAGGAAAACTGATGAGTGCGCCGCCTGGGGAGTACGGTCGCAAGATTAAAACTCAAAGGAATTGACGGGGGCTCACACAAGCGGTGGAGCATGTGGCTTAATTCGAAGCAACGCGAAGAACCTTACCTAGGCTTGACATGCACGGATAAACCCTATGAAAGTAGGGGTACACCCGCAAGGGCGGAACGTGCACAGGTGCTGCATGGCTGTCGTCAGCTCGTGCTGTGAAGTGTCGGGTTAAGTCCCTCAACGAGCGCAACCCCTGTCGCTACTTGCTAACGAGTAATGTCGAGGACTGTAGCGAGACTGCCGGTGTCAAACCGGAGGAAGGTGGGGATGACGTCAAGTCCTCATGGCCTTTATGTCTAGGGCTGCACACGTGCTACAATGGTATGTACAGAACGATGCAAGACCGCAAGGTGGAGCAAATCGCCAAAACATACCCCAGTTCAGATTGCGGGCTGCAATTCGCCCGCATGAAGTCGGAATCGCTAGTAATCGCGAATCAGCTACGTCGCGGTGAATATGTTCCTGAGCCTTGTACACACCGCCCGTCAAGTCATGGGAGCCGGCAGTGCCCGAAGTCGCGCAGTTTCATGCGTGCCCACGGCAAGGCTGGTGACTGGGACTAAGTCGTAACAAGGTAGCCGTAGGGGAACCTGCGGCTGGATCACCTCCTTTCTAAGGGATTCCTTAGACCATCAACGAGAGCGATCTCGGCGATGGAATCCAAAGTCAACGCAACCTCGTCCGGGCAACCGGATAGATGGCCAGCAATGGTCGTCGAAGGCTTTCCAACTGTTCCTTGACATATCGCAGCGCCCCGGCTTCACCGCCGGGGCGCTGTCGTTTTTGCCCTGGCAGGCGCCCCAGGCGCGGGAGTCGGAGCTCGCGCACGCGGGCATGCGCGTGTTCTCGGGCATGCGCCCCGCGTTTTCCGCTGCGTTTGGTTGACTCCCGGTGGATCGGGGCTACTTTCCCGGCGGAGGTTGAGGAATGGTCGCGTTCGCGCGGCCGCACAGGTCAAGGTTGACCAAGGGCTAAGGAAAAGGGCACCGATATCAGAGGCATGTGCCGGCCGCGTGCGCCCCGAATGGGTTGCAGCGTGCGTATGTCGGCGGCACGGCTTCCGACGAGAGGGAGAAGGACGTTCAAACGACCTTCCGAATCGGACGGATGCTCCGTGGGTGGACGGAACTCCGGTCCCTTTTCTGAACTCGCGGGCTCCCAGTCGCAAGACTGGGAGCCCGCTGGGTTTTTTGGCATTGGTATGGATGGCGCCCCGGAGCTGGCGCGCCGCCGCGCTTGAGCGCGAGGCCGCCGCGCGCGTGAGAAACACGCCGCCGCGCCGACGCGCCCGACCGATCAGTCGTTGAAGCCGCCGATGTAGGGCATCGGGCTGTTGCCGGTGGGATTGCCCACCCAGGCGCCGTTGCCCAACTCCTCGCGGTCCCAGGCCGGCATCAGGCCCCAGTTCACGAGGCCCGGGTTTCCGGCCACGGTGCCGGTGCTCGCCATGCCGGGGTTGCCGTCGTTGGGACCGCCCTGGCCGAGCGGCGGGGGGTAGCCAGGCCCGTAGTGGTGCATCGTCACGGCGTTCCCGGTCGGGGTCACGTACTTCGCCTGCACGTAGCCGGGGTTGCGGCCGTTGGTGACGGCGGGGCCGCCGCCGCTGCCGACCGCCTGCGCCGCGGTGGTGCCGACCATGTGGACGTGGAACTCGCCCGTCAGCGCCGCGGCCTCGGAGGCCTGCGCCGAGACCTCGCCGCCGCCCTGGTTGTAGCCCACGCCGGGCGGGCTGCCCGCCATGGTGTCGGCCTGCTGGCCCGCGGGGCGCCCGTTGGCGCCGCCGTAGCCGAAGCCGCCGCCGGACTGGGGTGCGGATGCCGCCGCAGCGGCCAGGAACAGCGCAATGCCGGTCGCAACCATGTCGAAGCCTCCGGGGGAAGCGTAGCATCCGTGCCCCGCGCAGCCGACCCGACTGGGAGCTCGGCGCGCCGCGCCCCGACGGCCCCCACCCCCCATGCGGATCGCCATCGCCTCCGACCACGCCGGCTTTCCCCTCAAGGAGGAGATCCTCCCGCTGGTCCGTGCGCTGGGCCACGAGGCGATCGACCTCGGCACGCACGGCACCGACCCCGTGGACTATCCGGACTACGCCGTCCGCGGCTGCGAGGCGCTGCTTCGCGGCGAGGCGGACCGCGCGATCCTCTTCTGCGGCAGCGGCGTGGGCATGAGCATCGTCGCCAACAAGATCCCGGGCATCCGCGCGGGCAACGTGGAGGACCACTACTCCGCGCACCAGGGCGTCGAGCACGACGACATGAACGTCCTGGTCCTGGGTGGGCGCACCATCGGGAGCGCCGTCGCCGCCGACCTCGTCCGCGCCTTCCTGGGCGCGACCTACACCGGCGAGCCGCGCCACGCGCGCCGCCTGGAGAAGCTGCTGGCCGTCGAGGCCAACGCCGAACACTACCGCGGTCTGGTTCGTCCCAAGGACGCCCGGCCCGCGACCCCGCGGCAGCCCGTGCCGCGCACGTGACCGTCCGTTTCACCCCAACGCGCGCCCGTCGCGCAGGAGCCTCCTCGATGCGTCTCGTCGCCCTTGCTTGCTCGCTCGTCGCCGCCAGCGCGGCCTTTGCCCAGGCGCCCGCCACTCCGGGCGTGGACTACACCTCGCTGCCGCCCGAGCCGGCCGAGACCCAGAAGCAGCTCGACGCCGCCAAGGTCCACCTCCAGCAGGCGGTCGACGCGGCCGAGAAGGCCATGAACGGCCAGGCGCTGATGGCCCGCACCACGCTGCAGGGCGGCAACGCGACCTACGAGATCATCGTCACCTGCGGCGGCCTGCAGAAGCGCGTGATCGTCGACGGCACGACCGGTAAGGTCACCGGCGCGACCCTCACGCTGCCCTCCGCGGTCGCGAAGGCGCTCGAGAAGACCGGCGGCGGCACCGTCAAGGAGACGCAGATGAACTTCACCGTCGAGCCGCCGGTGATCACCGTCACCCTCTACAAGGACAGCCAGCGCCACGACGTCGTCGTGAACGCGACTGATGGAACCATCGTGAGCGACACCATCATGCCCCGATTCCCCGGCGACACCTTCACCGGCGAGATCAAGACCCTGCCCAGCGGCCTCATGTACGTCGACCTGAAGGAAGGCACCGGCGCGATGCCCGCGGACAAGAACGCGGTCGTGAAGGTGCACTACACCGGCTACCTCGTCGACGGCCGCAAGTTCGACTCGAGCGTCGACCGCGGCGAACCGGCGCAGTTCGGCCTCTCCGGCGTCATCCCCGGCTGGACCGAGGGCGTCGGCAGCATGAAGGTCGGCGGCAAGCGCAAGCTGATCGTGCCCTACAACCTCGCGTACGGCGAGCGCGGCCGCGGCCCGATCCCGCCGAAGGCCACGCTGATCTTCGACGTCGAGCTGCTGGACGTGCCGACCACCGGCGCGAAGTGAGCCGACGCGCGGATCGCGCAACGAAGAAGCGCGGGCGCACCCATCGGGGTGCGCCCGCGCTGTGTTTTGGGGGAGTGCGCCCGCTACTTCTTGAAGACCTCGTCCGCCTGCTTGCTGACCTCTTCCTCGTGCTGCGCGATCTTCTCCTTGAGCTGCACGGCGGAGTCGCGCGCCTTGCCCAGCGCGGAGGAGCTCTTCCAGCCCGGGTCGCCGGGGGAGGGGTCCTTGGCCGGGTCGCGCTTGGCGTCGGCGGGGCCGGGGGGCGCCTCGGTGCTGCGCGCGGCAGAGGGCTGGCGGGGCTTCACGTCCTCGCACGCGGCCAGGCACGCGGCGGCGGCGAGAAGCGCGGCGGCGGCGAGGGGAGCCACACGCGCGGGGCGCGCGGCGGCGATCGCAGCCGCGGCGCCACGGCGACGTCCGGAGTTCGTCTCGTGATCCATGCCGCGGATGCTACGCGCGCGTGCGCCGCGGGCCGCGGGGGAACCCGTACCTTTCCCGGATGCCCGGCGCGATCTTCGACCTCGACGGCACGCTCGTCGACTCCTTCCAGGCCCACTGGCACGCCTGGCACGCGATGTGCGCGCGCCACGGGGTCGTCCTGACCCACGAGCGCTTCGTGCGCAGCTTCGGGATGCGCAACGACCGCATCGTCGAGATGTACTGGCGCGAGGATGGCCACGAGCCCCCCGACGCCGCGGGCGCGGAGCGCTGCGCGCACGAGAAGGAGGAGCTCTACCGCCGCGCCGTCGAGCACGACTTCCCCGCGATGCCCGGCGGGCGCGAGCTGCTGCTGCGCCTGCGCGCCGCGGGCTGGCGCCTGGCGGTGGGCACGAGCGGCCCGCCGGAAAACCTGGAGCTGGCGCTGCGCGGGCTGCGCGCGCAGGAGCTCTTCGACGCGCGCGTCTGCGGGCTCGACGTCGCGCGCGGCAAGCCCGCGCCCGACATCTTCCTGCGCGCCGCGGAGCTGCTGGGGCTGCCGCCGAGCGAGTGCGTCGTCGTCGAGGACGCGGTCCCGGGCATCGAGGCCGCGCACGCCGCGGGGATGCCGTGCGCGGCGATCGTGAGCGCGGGGCACACGCACGCGGAGCTCGCGGGCGCGGAGCTGCGCTTCGACCGCTTCGACGAGCTCTCGGAGCCGGCGCTGCGCGCGCTGCTCGCGCCCTCCGCGCGCGGGACGGGGGCCGCGGGGCGCGCGTAGGATGCGCGTCCCATGGACCCGCGCTACCAGTCGCTCGCCGACCTCCTCGTGAAGCACAGCTGCCGCGTCGCCCCGGGCGACCACCTGCTCGTCGAGCTCTTCGACGCGCCCGAGGAGATGGGCGTCGCGCTGGTCGACGCGGTCCGCCGCGCGGGCGGCAACCCGCACGTGGAGCTGCGCTCCAACCGCGTCCTGCGCGCGCTCAACCGCCATTCCACCGAGGAGGGGCTGCGCGTCTGGGGCGAGTACGACCTCGAGCGCATGCGCCGGATGCAGTGCTACGTGGGCATCCGCGGCGCGGCCAACGTGAGCGAGATGAGCGGCATCCCGCCCGAGCAGATGAAGTCGGTGGGGCGCCTCTACGCCAAGCCGGTGCACTTCGAGCAGCGCGTGAACCACACGCGCTGGGTGGTCCTGCGCTGGCCGACGCCCAGCATGGCGCAGCTCGCGCAGATGTCGACGGAGGACTTCGAGCGCTTCTACTTCGACGTCTGCCTGGTCGACTACGCGAAGATGGACCGCGACGTGCAGCCGCTCAAGAAGCGCATGGAGGCGACGGACAAGGTGCACATCAAGGGGCCCGGGCGCACCGACCTGCGCTTCTCCATCAAGGGCATCCCCGCGGTGCCGTGCAGCGGCGAGCGCAACATCCCGGACGGCGAGTGCTTCACCGCGCCGGTGCGCGACAGCGTCGAGGGCGTCGTGCAGTACAACACGCCGACGCTCTTCAACGGCATCACCTTCACCAACGTCGGCCTGGAGTTCAGCCGCGGCCGCGTCGTGAAGTGCTGGGCCGACCAGAACCAGAAGGAGCTCGAGGCGATCTTCGACACCGACGAGGGGGCGCGCCACATCGGCGAGTTCGCGCTCGGCTTCAACCCGCGCATCCTCCATCCGATGAAGGACATCCTCTTCGACGAGAAGATCGCGGGCTCCTTCCACTTCACCCCGGGCCGCTGCTACGAGGAGACGGAGAATGGCAACCGCAGCGAGATCCACTGGGACCTCGTCTGCATCCAGCGCCCGGACTACGGCGGCGGCACGGTCGCCTTCGACGGCGAGGTGATCCGCCGCGACGGCGTCTTCCTCCCGGCGGACCTCGTGCCGCTCAACGGCTGATCCCGCCATGGCCGCGCCCGCACTGGTCGACCTGCGCTCGGACACCGTCACGCGCCCCACCCACGCGATGTGGGAGGCGATGCGCGCCGCGGAGCTGGGCGACGACGTCCTGGGCGACGAGCCCACCGTCGCGCTGCTGGAGGCGCGCATCGCGCGCGAGCTGGGCAAGGAGGCCGCGGTCTTCGTCCCCAGCGGGACGATGGCGAACCAGCTCGCGATCCGCGCGGTCTGCGGCGCCGGCGACGAGATCGTCGCGCACGCGGACAGCCACATCATCCACTACGAGGTGGGCGCGCCCGCCGCGCTCGCGGGCGCGATGGTGCGCACCGTCGGCGGCGAGGGGGGCGTCTTCGACGAGGAGGCGCTGGCCGCCGCGGTGCGTCCGGCGAACATCCACCATCCGGTCTCGCGCATGGTCGTCGTGGAGAACACGCAGAACCGCGGCGGCGGGACGGTCTGGCCGCTCGAGGGCTTCGCGCGCGTGGCGCGCCGCGGCCGCGCGGCGGGGCTGCACGTGCACGTCGACGGCGCGCGCCTCTTCAACGCGTGCGTCGCCGCGGGCTACGCGGCGCGCGACTTCGCGGCGCACGCGGACTCGGTGAGCGTCTGCTTCTCCAAGGGGCTGGGCTGCCCGGTGGGGAGCGCGCTCGTGGCCGACGCCGCGACGATCGCGCGCGCGCGGCGCTTCCGCAAGATGTTCGGCGGCGGCATGCGCCAGAGCGGCCTGCTGGCCGCGGCCGCGCTGCACGCGCTGGACCACCACGTCGCGCGCCTGGCGCAGGACCACGAGCACGCGCGGCGGCTGGCGCGCGGCATCGCCGCGATCCCCGGCCTGACGCTGCAGTTCCAGGCGGAGCGCACGCCCACGAACATGGTCTTCTTCTTCGTCGATCCCTCGCTGGGCACCGGGCACGAGCTGTGCGCGGCGCTGGAGCGGCAGGGGGTGCGGATGATCGCGATGGATCCGCAGCGCGCGCGCGCCGTGACGCACCTGGACGTGGACGCCGCGGGCATCGACCGCGCGCTGGCGGCGCTCTCCGAGGCGGTCGCCGCCCGCGTCAGAAGTTGCGCGAAGGCTCCTGGTTGAGCATCTTCAGCCAGGAGATCTGCTCGATCTTCCAGCGGTCGTCGGGGGTGCGCCGCACGACGAAGTACCAGCGGGTGGGGATCGGCCCGAAGGACGAGGCCGTCTCGGTGAGGCATCCCAGGATGACGACGCCGCGCTGGTCGTCGAGCGTCGCGTAGTCGAGCTCGGTGATCGAGTTGCGCTGGATGCGGTGGCGCCCCGCGAGCGTCTCGGCGGCGCGCATGAGGCGCTCGAGGTCGTCGCCGGGCGCCTGCGGCGAGCCGTAGTGCATCGTCGCGTCCTCGGCGAAGGCGTTGCGCACGCCGGGGATGTCCGCGAGCTCGGCGGCGGAGACCAGGTCGCGCACCGCGGCGGCGGCGTGCTCGCCGGGGGAGACGCGCATCGCGGCGATCGCCAGCGTCGCGGCCGCCACCAGGAGCAGGCCGACGGCCACCAGGATCGGGCGCACGCGCTCGGCGCGCACGCCCCACCAGGCGAGGATCGCCGCCGCGCCCAGCATCGGGAAGGCGAGCGTCCACGGGCTCTCGGCGAAGAGCCGGATCAGCAGCGGGGAGGTGGGGAGGATCGTCTCCATCGGCGGCGGTGCGCGTAGCCTAGGCGCGATGCCGGTCGAGACGCCGCACGCCACCACCGCCGCCGGCGTCGCCGAGCTCGCGGGCGCGTGCCGGGGGGCGCTGGGCGTGCTGGCGGCAGACGGTCCCTCGCTCGCGGGCGCCCTGCCGCTGCTGGCGGTCGCGCAGCACCGCGAGCAGTACGTGCTGGTCGCCACCGCGGCCGCGCTGCGCCCGCTGGCGGCCGCCGAGGTCGCCCCCGACGCGGTCGTGCTGGGCGTCGACGAACCCGACCTCGAGGCGATCCTGGGCGAGCTCCCCGAGCGGCTGCTGCGCGCGACGACGCTCGTCGCGCCCGCGGTGCTCGAGGCCGCCGCGCGCCGCTGGTGGCGCGGCCCGATGCGGCTGACCGGCGAGGGGGGCGCGGACGCGGCGCAGTATGGATCGCTGGGCGCGGGGCGCGCCGAGGAGCGCGCGCACCGGCTGCTGCGCCACGTCGGCTGCGACCCGGTCGCGCTGGTGGGCCTCGATCCGCTGGGCGTCGACGGCGTCTGGCACGCGCGCGGCACCGCGCTCGACTCCGCCTGGAGCGCGCAGCTCAACCCCTTCCTCACGCTCGCCTCGCTGGAGTGGCGCCTGGGCACCGCGCGGCGCGACCAGCACGACTCCGCGATGCGCCGCGTGCGCGCCTTCGTGAGCGCCGACCGCGAGGCCGGCCTGCGCGTGATCGACGCCGGCGCCGGCATGATCGCCGAGGCCGCGGACATGCCGCTGCGCGAGGTGCTCGAGCGCCACGCCGTCGTGCGCATGCCGCTGCCGCTGCCGCGGCGCGGGCGCGCGGTCGTCGTCGAGGGCGGCGACGGCGGCGGGCGCGCGGCGGCGCCGATCGCGGCGGTGGTCGTCGCGGACATGGCGCAGGGGGGCACGGGCGTCGTGCGACGGCTCGACAGCGAGTTCGGCGGACGCGCGGTGCTCGCGCGCACGGTGGAGCGCGTGGCCGCGGCGCGGTGCGTCGAGCGCGTGATCGTCCTCTGCGAGGAGGGCGCCTCCGTCGAGGAGGCGCTCGCGGGACACCGCGCGCGCGTGCCGGTGGAGATCGAGCGCGCGCCGGGCCCGCTGCGCGGCGCCTGCGCGCACGCGATCGCGGTGAGCCGCTCCTGGTGCGATTCCATGTGGGGCGGCGGCATCGGCGGCACGACGGTCTTCGACGAGATGCTCGCCCCCGGCCCGCTGGCGCTGGCGCTGGAGCGGCGGCGTCTCGACGGCGCGGTCGTCGTCGGCGGCGACTGGCCGCTGGTGCTCGTCGACGGCGGCGCGGGGATCGAGGACGTGGCCGCGCGCTTCGACGCGATCGGCCGCCGCGGCGTCGTCTTCGGCGACGCGCCGCCGGGGCTCTCGCCCTGCTGCGTCGGCGTGGACGCCGCGCGCTTCCTGGCCGAGCGCGGGCAGGGGGCGACCGTCGGCGCGATGGCGGGGCTGCGCGGCAAGTGGAGCTACGACCTGCGCGGCGCGCCGCGCTGGGTGGTGCACGCGCCCTTCGCGGCGCGCATCGCGACGGTGCGCGGGGTCTTCGACTCCCCGCGCGCGAAGATCCGCATGCGCCGCGGCCTGGAGCCCTCGCTCCCCGAGCGCGGCGGCGAGAGCCCCGGCTGGCGCGAGATCGTCCCCGCGCTCGAGCGGCAGTACACGATCCTGCCGACCTTCGCGCCGCAGCACCTGCTCATCGAGCTGTGCACCGGCCGCACCGCCAGCGGCACCGCGAGCCCGCACCGCTACGGCACGATCCAGCGTCCCGCGATGACCTACGCGCTGCTCGAGCGCATCCTCTCGCAGATCGGCGAGGCGCGCGACGTGGTCGTGACCTTCGCGGGGCTGGGCGACCCGCTGCGCCACCCGGACCTGCCGACCTTCATCCGCATGGCGCGCCAGGCGGGCGCGCGCGCGGTGCACGTGCGCACCGAGCTGCTCGCCCCCGCGGGCGCGGTGGAGGCGATGCTCGAGGCGGGCGTCGACGTGGTGAGCGTCGAGCTGCACGCCGCGTGCGCGCAGACCTACCGCGCGACGATGGGCTTCGACCGCTACGAGGACTGCCTGGCGAATGTCCGGCGCCTGGTGGGGATGCGCCGTGCGCCGGAGGGGTGCGATGTGGACTTCTTCGGGCTGCCCTTCGTCGTGCCCTGCATGCAGCGGC
Organism: Phycisphaerales bacterium; assembly: GCA_046350355.1. GTDB lineage: Bacteria > Planctomycetota > Phycisphaerae > Phycisphaerales > SM1A02 > UBA966. The sequence goes on from JAXMAN010000001.1 coordinate 578,827, forward strand.
GCGCGGAGACGGTGGCGGACCTGGCGGCCTTCGCGCAGGAATGGGGGCACCTGGGCACGGCGGTGCTCGAGTCGCCGACCTTCGCGCTGGTGGACGACGAGGTCGTCACGCGCCCGGACCGCCTGGCCGACGCGGGGACGCCCCTGCGCACGCAGCGCCGGGAGCTGTGGCGGCGCATGACGATCCGCTCGGACGGGAGCGTGCCCATCGCGGAGTGCGACCTGGTGGGTTCGACGAGCGTCGCGTCCCTGCAGCGCACCGGGCTGGTGGACGCCTGGCGCGAGGTCGTCGCCCGCCGCCGCCAGATCCGGCGCGAGCAGGGCGTGGGCGCGCCCGAGCTGCGCACGCGCAACCCGTGAGCGCGGCCTAGGATTCCCGCACCGATGGTCGACGCGGACGACATCGACTACGACCAGCCCATCGCGCTCTTCCCGCTGCCGGCGGTCTCGCTGCTGCCGCACACGCTGCAGGCGCTGCACATCTTCGAGCCGCGCTACCGCCAGATGGTGCGCGACGCGCTGGGCGACGCCGGCGACGAGGAGCTGCTGGGCGCGGCGCCGGTCGCGATGGCGACCTTCGCGGGCGAATCCTGGCAGCAGGACTACGCGGGCGCGCCGCCGCTGCGGCCGATCGTCTGCGTCGGGCGCATCGTGCGCCGGCAGCGGCTGGCGGACGGGCGCTTCAACATCGTGCTGCACGGCGTGGCGCGCGCGCGGATCCTGGAGCTGCACGAGCCCGCGGGCCGGCGCCTCTACCGCATGGCGGAGCTGGCGCCGCTGGAGCGGCCGCTGGCGCCCCGCCCGGCGATGCGCCGCGCGCGCGCGGCGATGCAGCAGATGCTCGCGAGCCCGCGGATCCAGCGCCTGGAGGCGGCGAAGCAGCTCCTGGAGTGGATGGGCCGCAGCGATGTCCCGATGCACGCGGCCGTCGAGGTGCTCGGCTACGCCTTCATCCGCGACGCCGAGACGCGCTACCGCCTGCTCAGCGAGACCGACGCCTACCGCCGCGCGCGCATCGTGCGCCAGGAGCTGGTCGAGCTCGAGCGCCTCATCGCCGGCGCGGAGCTGCAGCACCCGGAGGAGTGGCCGAAGGGGGTGGCGGTGAATTAGGGGGAGCGGGGGCGGGATCGGCTGCGCGCGATGTGCGTGCCTCAGGGAGAGGCCGGCGTGGAGTCGCCTTGCAGGGAGGCTCTTTGCTCGCGCTTCAGTTCCTTAAGAAGCGTGAGGAACTCGCCGACGGTCCCGCGGTAGTAGTTGCCCGAGGGGATGCTCGTGGCGTTCAGATTGCCGACTCCGAATGCGAGTCGCCTCTGTGCGGCGGAACTGAGCACCTCGGCCTTCACCCAGAACCAACCCTTGGCGGTGTGAATTCGCATGAAGACGCGGTTCGTTGTGGCCGGGTGCGACATGTGCGGACTCCCAGAAATCGCGTACTCAAGATCGTGCAGGATCACTCCTATGGACTTTCGATCGCGAAGCGTGGCCAGTGCTGGGTAGTCTTCCGGACGCATCCAGAGAGGGTTGTACGGGCTGTGGGTGGCGGGCTCGATGAACACCTCGAAGATCTCGATCGACTCCACGTCGTCCTGCCGAAGGGATCCGTCCTGCAGCCTCGCGACGAGGTCCGGTCCGGGGGTCGTCCCCTCGGTGAATCCGCGGTAAGCCAGGGTGCCAAGGATGGCGACATAGGAGATCGACCCGAGGATCGAGAGCGCGAGGAGGACTTTCAGCGCCCGGCGTATTCGGGGACTTGACTTGGCGGCCGCAGGAAACTGTCCTCTTGATCGCTGCATGTCGTCGTTCCCTCTTTCGCGCGAACACCCCGGAGGCCCGAGATTGAACTTCAAGAACACGCTGGACGCAACCGGCGTCTTTGCCGTCCGGCTGGCACCAATCGCCGTTGCACTCGCGTTCGCCGCTGGCTGCAGCACCTATGACATGGTGATCGAGGTGCGATACCTAGCGACGCAAACGCCGGTTGCGGACGCCGAGATCGTGATCACCTACGTGCGAATGCTGAGTCTCAAGCCGGAGGTTGCCCCCTTGCACTTCAGGGCGGACGCTGCGGGGCGTCTTGCGATGCAGTTTGACTTTCGCGAGCCATTTTTCGACGTGCGGCGTAATCTACGTAGTTGCAGGTGTGCAGGAATCGCGCCGAAAGCCCGTGCGAGTCCCCATGCGCCATGATTCAGAGTATTGAGTAGAGCGAAGACCTGGGCATCAGCATGCATCCATTCCTCGTCGACGCGATCACTGCGTTTGGTTTCGCCGGACTACTGCTCGCCGGCTACTATTACGTGATTCGATCGCCACCTTGGTGGTTGGTGACCATTGCCGTGCTGGTGCTTCTCGCGAGCGCAGCATTGATGATCATCTCAGCAGTCGTTGATTTCAAGAGCGGTCCCCTCACGAGGCGGCTGCCTCCCACGATCCTGTTGCCCTACGGTTCCGCGCTCGTGCTGTTCCTGGTCCTTCGACGAGACTACCGATACCGGAAGCGTGCACGACGGAATGGCGCGGCCATACGAGCAAGGAAGGCGAGTATCGGAGCGCGAGCCATGCGCCAAGCAGCGGATTCCACTCGGCGCGCATTCGATGTATGGCGCGCGGCATCGAAGGACTAGATCCAACGCACCGAGACCACTTTCGGCAACTGGGTTGCTTGAGGAGAAACGCCATGGGATCGTCACGAGTAATTTCGCAAGCGCTCGTCGGGCTGGTTTGCCTCTGCATTGCCGGTTTCTTCGCATACTCGCTGGCGACCGGCGGGCCAATAGGCGACTCATCCCGGGCGCAGGGCGCCATGACCTTTAGAGTCGTGGGCCTGTCGCTCTGCTTGCTACTGGCCGCAGTCTTCCTTTGGCGCGCCGTCCGTTCGACGGGATCGAGCGGACAGTAACAGCCCTTTGTAGGAGCAGTGGCGCTTTCAGGCCGCCCCCGGGCTGGGGGAGGCCAGCCATGAGCTCGGCCTTGGATCGAGATCAGACGACTCGGAGCGCGTAGCTAGTTTCAACTGGTCTACACAATGCGAGAGGCCCTCGCGCCTCGACCGGCCCAACGCCGTCACTGTTAGAGCATTGGGCGGGCGATTTGAGTCACGGTCCTTGGCGACCGTGATTCGCCGAGCAGATCTTCGCCCTGCGGAGGACGCAGACGGCCCAATGGGCCGAGGGGTGTCTTGGCCGAAGCGTCCCGACGGCAGGCGCCACCCGCCCCGTGTCTCTGATCTGGCCCTGAGGCGACTTCGAAGAGCGTCTGCCCCGCACTACTTCAAGGCCGGTCCGTCGTGCGACCGGCATTGAAGTAGCCCGAAGCCGACGCTGATCGGAATGGGCCGATCCGCGGTGAGAGAACCGTTGCTTCACACGGGTGGGCATAACCCGGCCCCCGTGCTGCAAATTGGTCAGCGCGCCGCGCGCAGCGCCGCGAGGAGCGAGGGAAGCCTGGTCCGCGCCAGTCCGTAGACAAGCCGTGGATCCACGACGTCGTAGCCGTGTGCGAGGACATTGCGGAAGTCGATGACCCGCCGGTGATCGGGAATCCGATTCGCGATGCCGGGAAAGTCACGCGCCAGCCGAGAGAGCGCTTCGCCGATGATCTCGAACGACCGCTCGACGGCACGCTGCGTCCGCCTGTCCTCGACGAACTGCTCCTCCGTCATCTCTCCCAGCATCGAAACGATGTCCTCGGCAGCGGCGATCGCATCCTGAAGGATGGTCTGGGGATCACGCCGCATAGAGCCGAACCGCGTCACGCCGCAGGGATTCGAGGAGCAGGGGGTTTCTAACGCCGCGAAGCGTGATCACATCGACGGGGCGGCCGAGGATCTCCGCGAGATCGTCGCGAAGGCCCATGTAGGCGCCGAAGAGGTCGGGCGCGTGGTCGGGGAAGTCGACAAGCACATCGATGTCGCTGCGGCTTGGGTCGAAGTCATCGCGCGCAGCCGAGCCCACCAGCTCGAGGAACGACACGCCGCGCCGCGCACAGGCGGCTCGGATGCGGTCGAGGTTGTTGGCGACGAGACCGACCACGCGGAGAGCCTACCGCGCAATGCCGCGCATGGGAACGGTCGGTCTCGCGATCGCCGCGGCGACGGTGGCAAGCGATGGTGATGGATCGCCATCACGGTGACAGGGGTGCGCTGAACAGGTCCGGCCCCGGCGATTCGCCACAACCCCCTGCCTCCGCTCATGCGGCGGGGTAGGGTGCCTCCATATTCTGAGACAGTGCCTCGGAGGGTCGACTCGGTGAATCTGTCCGACATACAGCAGTAGCTGGAGCACGTCCCGTTGTTTCTACGGGGAGTCGTTGGATATCTTGCACTGGTAGTCGCCGGGCTCTACTACCTGGCGAAGCGGCCCCCTTGGTGGTTTGTGCTCGTCGCCGCTTTGATTTCTGTACTTGCCTTTGCATTGGCAGTCTCTGCACTCTTTGCTGATCAATCCGGCTGGGGAAGGTGGCGTTCGAACACACAATTTCACATGTACCTGTTGCCGGGGGTGGCATCGGGACTCATTTGGACCGCCATGCGCCGGGACATCCGCGCGCGCAGAGCGTCCAAAGGACGTCGACACAAGCTCCGCACTGTTGCGCGGTCTGGGGCTTCTGGGGCTCGGCGCGTCCGAACGACATTCGCGGCATGGCTGAGTGCGCGTTCGCCATGACGCAAGTCCGTCCAATCACGCGGCTTGATGATGACACGCCATTGGGACTCTGCCGCCAGTCAGGATCAGAGAGGATCCGAACCGTCCATGCAAGTGCATCCGGCTTCGTTGGGAAAGTGACTCTAGGCATGCGCAGGACGAGATCGCCCGTCGTAAAATTCCAGGATTGTCAGGTTCAGGATTCGAGGGGGCGATCGAACTTTCGGCAGATCGAAACGGCACCGGCGAACTTCCCATGTCGAGTCTCCCCGAGGATGGATGCGTATGTCGGAAAATGCAAAGCACCGGACGCGATCGATGAGACGCTGCGTGGGGGGGATTCGGCGCGCCGTGATCGCAGCCGTCGTGATCGGTCTGTGTACGGGCGCAGTCGGTTGCTCCTCTCGGGACGGCAGTCAAGGCGGAGATGTGGCCGCGTTCGCCCCGCGCGGCTCGCGGGCTCAGGTGCTCGGCCGGCTCGCGACTCCCACCATCCTTGTGCATGGAACCTCGATGCCATCGACAAGAGGTTGGTCGGCGAGCCGTCCAAAGTTCTTGTCGCGCGATGAGGTGGAGCGGCTGCTCGCGAGGCCAATGCCTGCGCCAGTCGGGCAGTTCGCAACCATGCCGCTCTACAAGGTCATCGAGGTCGTTGCCGATCGGCCGCTCGTGTGGATGCGGCGCGAATGCCGCGACCAGGAGTCGCGTCAGAAGGCGGAGACCATTCGACTCGAGTTCGAGCAGCTGACCTATGGGGAGTCGCGGGAAGCCCTAGGCGAGTCTGTTCAGCGCGCTGTTCGCAGTCTCGGTGCGGAGCTCGGCGATTTTGTCGACTCCATTCAAGCACTTGCCGCGAGCATTGAGCACGTGACCCGACGCCTTCCGACCAAGCAGATGATCTGCTTGGTCTTCTACGACGATGCGATCGCGGTGACCGAGATTGCGCTTGACAGATATCCGGACGACGACGAGGGCTTCTGGAGGCGGCGGGAATCCGAGAGCCATCAAGCCGCCGATTGACGACATTCCGTCGCGTTTTTGGGGTCGCCGCCGCCGCGCAGGATGCAATCGCGATCGCCAAGTCACGCGAGCCCGAAGCGCCCGATGGAGCCTGCCTCCACACGATCGCGATTCTCGGATACAGCAACGGTGGTCGTGCCGCGATCCAGCTCGCCGAGCGGCTGCAGGAGGCGAATGTCTGGGTCGATGTAGGATTCTCGGTCGACGCGATTCCCAAGGGTGTGGAGAACCTGCCGCCCCTGTTGTTCGTTCCTGAGCTGTTCATCAGGAAACCAGAGAGTGTCGGGCTGTGGATCAACTTCTATCAGCGAACAGATTGGGTACTCCGCGGCCACCCGGTCGCTGGCGCGGACGAAGAGAGGAAGATCGAGGGGCTTGGTCCCAGCGGGCACACCGAGATACCGCATAGCTTCAGCGTGCTCCGTCGATTGAAGCGGTTGCTCGAAGACACTCCCAGATGGCGATCCGATTGGAGGTGGAGATCGTGAACATCAATGCTGCCAATCGCGCGCCCGCACCGCGGATCGTTGGACTCGCGCTCGGCATCCTCAGCGCGGCAGCCCTGTCCGGCTGCCACACCTATGACATCGTGATCGAGGTGCGCAACCGGGCGACGCAGGCGCCGGTCGCGGACGCCGAGATCGAGATCGAGTACCTGCGGATGCTGAGTCTCAAGCCGAAGCTCGCGCCCTTGCACTTCAGGACGGACGCGGCGGGGCGCGTTGCGACGCGGTTTGACTTTCGCGAACCGGTGGCCGATGTGCGACTCAAGCCGAGTGAGTGCAAGTTCGCCCGCGTGTCGCTGAATGAGGACGATTTGAAGAGTGGACGGCTCGCAAGGTGGGAAGGGGGATTCCTGTTCGCCGAGCAGTACGGAGATGCGTGCAACCTCGAATGGCGCGCATGGATCGGAGATCCCACCTCGTCGCCACCGCCGCCGCGGGAGCGGAAGTCGACGCCGCTCTGGCTTCCGCCATCGTGAGCTCGGGCGCGCCGAGACGCCCCCTAGCCAAGGGCGTCAGCGTGCAGCGGGTTCAGCCTTCAGGCGGGTCAGATCGCACAGCTCCGCCGACGCCACCGAGCGCGACGACCGCACGCACGACGTCTTCAACCGGATCGTGGGCCAAGTGCTCAAGGGCCAGGGATCCGGCGGCTCGGACCTGAACCTGGGCGACCTGGCCGACGACTGCGCCTCGAACGTCGCCTCCTGGAAGCTGTAGTCGGGGAGTTTCGCGGCGGCAGGTCAGGGTAAGGTTCCGTTTGATGACCTCTGAGCATCCGCCGCGGGGCCTTCACCTGGCGCTCGTGTGTGCTGCGGTCACGATCGCCGCACAGCTCGCTGTGCTCTTCGTGCTTCCGGAGCTTCTTCCGTCGGACGGTCTTGCGGCGGATGCGCTTGACCGGGTCACTTCGACGGCCTATGGACCATTCCTGGACGGGGTCGCTTGGTTCACTCCGTCCGCGGATCACACGATCGGCAACCTATGGCTCGCGATCTTCGCGCTCTCCATCGGTGTGCTCGCCTATTCTCTCGTGGCCGGCGCTGTCGGGTACGCCCTCTCGCGCTGCCGTTCATTCGCCGTGCGGCGCGAAGGTGCACCGGGATCCGACGCCTTTCGCCGTTGACGTGTGATCGCCAGTCCCAGGTCGGTCCGAATCGCCATGAACACTCTCCGGCCAGTCGCACGCTCCCTCCTCGTCGGGTGCGCTCTTCTCTCCGGCGGCTGTTGGCCATCAGGGACGCAGTACCGTTACGCGCATTACGGCGCGGTGAGCGCCACGGGCGTGTTTGGGGCGGTCTGCGAGTATGACTTCGACGACACGAGCACATTTCTTCCCTGCCAAGTCAAGGTGCTCGCCGGCGTCGACGGGTCTCGGTTCGTGATCATTGGAAGTCCGCGAGCGGTCGCGATCGTCGCACGGCTGCCATGGCAGGTCAACGCTGGGGACACAGACGCGGCGGATGCCAATCGGTCGATTCGAGTTGGGCTCTTTCGCATTCCCTCGGCCGATGTCCAGATTGTCGATGGACTGATCGGCGAGCTGTGGACATCCGGAGGCGAAGCGGCGGTCTTCGAGGATCCGCGCTGCGTTCCGCTGCATGGTTCCATCGAAGCTCGAACCGAGGGGACGCGCCTGCTCCGGTTCGTCATGAAGCTCCACTCGGACGCGCCCGTGCCCCCGTTGCGCGCGCCGCGCCTCGATTGCGACCCTGTCCCCGCCCAGAAGCGCGTACCCGTCTCCATCGAGGGCACGGTGCGCGAAGTGCGGGAGGGCGTCGGACAGACCATGCCGTGGATGTAGAGCCTTGTGACTGACGTGGAGTGCTTCGCGCGAGTAGACCTCGGGACGGAGACGCGCGCATGGGGCACGCGCTACGTCGACGACGTCGTGCTGCACCGCGTGGACGCCAACGCCGACGGCGACTTCGGCGACGCGGGCGACGGCGCCCGGCACCACCTGACGGACGCGCAGTTCAGCTCGGTGTGCCTGGTGGACGACGCGGGCGTGGTGGCGGAGCGGGTGCCTGCTGCGTTGGGTCGTTGGCTTGAGTGCGCCCGAACGACGCTCGTGCGGTCTCGGCGACGATCTCGGGAACCCGGGCCAATTTCTGATTTGCGGACATCAGCCTCGGTCTCGGGCGTTTCAATCGAAGGGAACATGGCATGAGGAGCACGCCGATGCGCCGAGGACGATTCGCCCGTGCATGCCGATCACGGATGCTCCTCTTCGCAGTTTTCTGTGCCCCCGTGGTTGGGTGCGATGAAGGACCCCACGCGCCTGGCCACGATCAGCGCCCTTCGGCGGGATCTCTCGAATCGAAGGACCGTTCGGGAGTTTCGTTCGAACGAGCGGCAGACGACTCATCCACAATCGCTGGCGCCGATGAGTGGGAGCGCCAGATCGCAAGTGCGCAGATCTTCTGGGTGGATGCGCCGAGCGGTGAGGTCGGGCGCTCTCGCGAGGTAGAGGCGTTCAAGAATCTGATTTTGCTCGATGATGCGATCGCTCGCTTCGATCGAATTGCGGTCGCCCCCAGCATGACCGGTCGGCTATACGCCTTGTGCGCCTTCCAGTCGCTGGATCGGCATCGTTTCGACGCTCTCTTCGCGGCGCTCGTCCGCGTGGAGTCGACAGTCAACGTGGAGGCTGCGGGGGTTCGAGCCCCTTACTTGGTCCGCGAGCTCGCCGTGATGATCTCGCGGGATGGATGGGACGGGCTTCCCCGCCTGATGGCGCCCCCTGCAGTCGGTGAGAAACTCGGAACTCTCACGCTGCACGATGGAAACGGGCTTGAGGGCTTCATGGAGTTCCATGTTCTGGCAAACGGAGCATGCGTGGTTCGCTCTATCCAGCCGCCGGGGGCAGGGCAGATCGGGATGCAGGAGCGTCGTTGCGTCATGAACTTGAGCCCGGGGGAGATTGACGAATTGCAGCTGCTGCTCGATCGGCATCGGTTCTGGGCGCTACGGCAAACCAGGCGCCTGGGAGAACCGGACGAGAGCATCGCCTCAATCACGGTGAAATCTAAGTCTGGACTAGAGCATCGGGCTTCCAAGTGGCATTCGGACACCGATGCGGACTTCGATTCGATCATTGACGGCATACGGAGCAGGGCCATTCGTGCGCTAAGGGAGCCTCCGGACTACGAAGGGGAGTATGAGTACTCCTGGAAGCCCGGCGGAGGTTCCTGAACGTTTCCACGATCCCCGAGGAAGTGCGGTCAGTCGGGTCGATCAGCGGGTGAGATTCGTCGTCGACAACCGCCTCCCGCAGCGAGGCGCTGGTTGAGGCAATCTCGCGGTCGCTCCCGGCCGTCGTGGCGGCGTTTGGGGGAGGGCAGCGGGTGGTCGAGATCGGTTGATCGCAGCGGCAAGGTGGGCGGACGCGCCTATCCAACGCGACAGAGGGGTCTCTCGTTCGCGAAGGCACTCGCAAGCCAACTCGCCTGATCGAACCGCGCACTGCCCGACCTATCGCGCGGGCGGCGCCGCGGCGGGTGGAACTGGCGCGGCCGGTTTCTCCGGCGCTGCCGGCGCCACCGGCGCCGTCGTCGCCGCCGCCGCGCGCAGCGGCGGGAGCTGCGCCTTCGCCATCGCGGCGTCGAGCGCGGCGTTCCAGGTGGGGAGCTCCTTCGAGAAGCGCGCGAGCAGGGGCGCGGGGTCGCCCTCGACGACGGCGCGCTCGATGCGGTCGTCCTTGGCGATCTCGTCCACCGCGGTCTGGCCCGCGGCGACGATGCCGAAGATCGGCAGGTCCAGGTCCCAGCGGGACTGCTCCTTCGTGGTGATGAAGAAGCGCGTGGGGATCGCGGAGACGCCGTCGCTGGACTTCTGCAGCGCGACCTTGCCCGCGTCGTCGAAGCGCAGCTTCGCGTTGAACTCGCAGCGGACTCGGTAGCCGGGGTCGAAGTTGTGGACCGGGCCCGCGCTCTGGCGCAGTACGCGCGTCCAGTCGTCGAAGCTCGCGCCGTCGTAGGCGCCGCGCTGCACCAGGTTCACGAAGCTGGCGCAGATCATGGGCGCCTCGCGCACCATCAGCCGGATGCGGATCGAGCCGCGCACGGTGTCGAAGCGGACGAAGAGCTCGGTGTCGGCGGCGCGCGCGGGCGGGGGCGGCGGCGTCGCGGGCGGCGCGACGGCGGGCGGCGTCGCGGGCGCGGGCGTGGGCTTTGCCGGCGGCGTGTCGGGCGTCGTCGCCGGCGGCGTGCCCGCCGGCGGCTCCGACGCGCGTGCCGCGTTCGTCGGCGCGAGGCACGCGGCGGCGGCGAGGGCGCCCGCGCAGAGGATCGCGCGCAGCAGTGCGATGGGATGCGTCGTCATGGGCGTGCTCCGGGGGCGGCGTCGCCGCCGGCGGGGGCGCCCTCGCCCTCCTCGCCGGGGGCGGGGGGCAGGTGCGCGCCCGCGCCGATCTCCTGCAGGCGCGCCTCGATGCCGCGGCGGCGCCAGTCGGCGGTGCGGGCGTCGGCGTCGATCGCGGCCAGGCGCTCGTCGAAGATCGGCATCACGCGCGGATCGGCGCCCGCGGCCTGCTTCATCTGCAGCGCGAAGGAACGCACCAGCGTGCGCCGCTTGCCCAGCAGCTCCAGCAGCGCAAGCTGCGACTGCAGCGCGCCCACGAGCTGCTCGGGCTCCGCGCCAAGCTGCGTCTGCGCCACGAGGTCGTCGAGCGAGCCCGCCGCGCCCGCGCGCTTGGAGAGCTCGCGGCGCGTGCCCTCCAGGCGGCGCGTCAGGTCCAGCTCCAGCGCCGCCAGCGGCTCCGCGAGCGCGGGCTCCGCCATGGCGCGTGCGCGCGCGACCGCCGCCTCGAGCTGCCGCTCGAGCGTGAAGAGCCAGGGCCAGAGGAGCTCGTCGACGCTGCTTCGGATGCGCGCGGAGGCCTCCTGCGGCAGCGCGCGCAGCAGCGCGGCGACGCCCTCGCGGCTGGCGGCGGCGAGCTCCGCCTCGCTGGCGCGCTCGCGCGCGGCGAGCGTCTCGAGCGCGCGGCTGCGCTGTTCGCGCAGGGCGGGCGCCGCGGAGACCTCCCACGCGGGGCCCCATTCCGCCAGCAGGCGCGCGCGCTCCAGCGCGACCGCGCCCAGCTCGCGCCGGCGCGCGGCGATCGCCGTGGCCGCGCGCGACCACGCGCGCTCGAGCTGCGTCTCGACCGCGACGCGCTCGGCGCCCGCGAGGCCGCTTTCGTCCAGGAGGTCGCTGAGGCGGATGCCGGCGGCGGGATCGATCGTGGGCAGGTCGTCGCGGTCGCGCACGCGCTCGAAGCCGAGCACCACCGGCGTCACCGTGCCGCTCCCGGTCCGCAGCGGCGCCAGGCGGCGCAGCAGGTCCGCGTCGGCGGAGGCGAGGGTCTCGCGCCAGGCGGCGCTCGACTGCAGCACCGCGACCAGCTCCGGGCCCGCGGCGGGCTCGAGGTTTCCGGTGGTGCCGCCGCCTTCGTACGCGCTGCCCAGGCGCGCGCGCACCGCGGTGGTCGCGCGCGTGTAGGCGTCGGCGGTGGCGCGCTCGTAGGTGGAGACGATCGCGTCGACGGCGGTCTCCGCGTCCTTGCCCGCGCCCAGGCGCTGCGCCATCGTGCGGATCTCCTCGGGCAGCAGCGGCGGCGGGACCAGCTCGGCGAGCATCTCGCGCTCGGCGGACTCGCGCAGGGCGGCGCGGCCGCCGCGGTCGGGGTTCGCGTCGTCGCCGTGCGCGCCCGCGCCCGTCGCCGGATGCGGCGCGGGCGCCCCCGATGCGGGCGTCGCGGCGCCGGGGCCCGCTGCGCCCGCGGGTGGCGTCGTCGCCGGCGCACCGGCGGGCGCGCCCTGCAGGGCGAGGAGGGCGATGAGCGCGGCGGCGTTCACTGTGGACGAGGATATCCCGGCGGGGCGAGGCACTTTCCCGGACGCGCGGCGCCCGCGGCCCGCGCGCGCAGGCGCCGCGCGGTGCACGCGCGGGTATCGTCATGCGCGATTCGCCGTCGGCGCGCGTGCCGTGCAGGAACCCCGTGGCGGATCCCCGCGCTTTCCACGCTCCGCCTGGAGCGGCGCCGGGGTCCCGGTTCCAGCGGACGCGCGCAGGCAGGAGTGAGATCGCACATGGGCATCGGCTTGTTCGCGATTCTTGGCATCGTGGCCGTCGTGGTGGTCGCGGTGATCGCCGTTGTGGCCTGGGGCATCGGCGTCTACAACGGGCTCACGCGCGCGCGCATTGCCGCGCAGGGCTCCTTCAGCAACATCGACGTGGAGCTTCGCCGCCGCCACGACCTGGTCCCGAACCTGGTGAACACCGTCAAGGGCTACGCCGCGCACGAGAAGCAGACGCTCGAGGGCGTCATCTCCGCGCGCGCCGCCGCGGTGCGCCCGAACCAGTCCATCGAGGAGCGCCTGCAGTCGGAGCAGGGCCTCACCGCCGCGCTGGGCCGCCTGATGGCGGTCGCCGAGGCGTACCCGGACCTCAAGGCCAACCAGAGCTTCCTGCAGCTTCAGGGCGAGCTCTCGCAGATCGAGAACCGCATCGCCGGCGCGCGCGGGGGCTACAACAGCTCCGCGGAGACCTACAACGCGCTGGCGCGGCAGTTCCCCGGCCTCATCGTGGCGCGCCTCTTCGCCTTCGCGGACATGCCCTTCTTCCAGGTGGACGATCCCGCGCAGCGCAACGCGCCGCAGGTGCAGTTCTGATCCCGCGCGCGCGCGGCCCCCGGCCCGCGCCAGGAGCCGTGCATGGCGCGTGAGCGCATCGTCTCCGCCGCGGAGCAGGCCGCCGACGCCGAGCAGGCCACGGGCGCGCTGCGTCCGTCGCGCCTGGACGAGTATGTCGGCCAGCGCGAGCTGGTCGAGCGGCTGCGCATCGCCCTCGAGGCGGCGCGCTCGCGCGGCGAGCCGATGGAGCATGTGCTGCTGCACGGTCCGCCCGGCCTGGGCAAGACGACGCTCGCGCATGTGATCGCGGCGGAGATGGGCACGCGCGCCTACGTGACCAGCGGCCCCGCGCTGACGAAGGCCGCCGACCTCATCGGCACGCTCACCAAGATGCAGGCGCACGATGTGCTCTTCATCGACGAGATCCACCGCCTGCCGACCGCCGTCGAGGAGTACATCTACCCCGCGATGGAGGACTTCCGCATCGATTTCACCGTCGACAGCGGGATCCACTCCAAGGTCGTGACCGTCGGCCTGCGCCCCTTCACGCTCATCGGCGCGACGACGCGCTCGGGGCTGCTGACGCAGGCGCTGCGCACGCGCTTCGGGATCGCGCACAACCTGGGCTTCTATCCCGCGCAGGACATCGTCGCGATCCTGTCGCGCGCGACGCGGCTGCTGAAGATGCCCGAGCTCGACGCGCGCACGCTCGAGGCGCTCGCCTGCCGCAGCCGCGGCACGCCGCGCGTGGCGCTGCGCCTGCTGCGGCGCGTGCGCGACTACGCGGCGGTGCGCGCGGGCGGACGGCACGACCGCGCCTGCGTCGACGGCGCGCTCGCGCTCGAGGGCGTGGACGAGCTCGGGCTGGACGACCTCGACCGCCGCTACCTGCGCACGCTCGCGGGCGTCTACGCGGGCGGGCCCGCGGGCATCGAGGCGGTCGCCGCCACCCTGGGCGAGGACGCGCAGACGCTCGAGGATGTCGTCGAGCCCTACCTGCTGCAGATCGGCTTCCTGGCGCGGACGCGGCAGGGTCGGCGCCTCACGCCGCCGGCCTTCGCGCACCTGGGGATGGAGCCGCCCGCGGCGTCGGGCGCCGAGCTGTACGCGTAGCGCCGCCGCGGCGCGCGCCGGGTCCCCGGAGGCTCACCGGTTGATGAAGGGCATCGGCGCCGCGCTGCCGCCGGTGTCGCCGATGCGGATGTTCAGGCCGCCGAAGTACTGCCCCTGGATCGCGTCGTAGCCGAAGGTGGCCAGCAGCGTGAAGTCGGGCATCTCGCGCGCGAGGTTGAAGCTCACCAGGCGGAAGTCGTTCTCCTTCAGGTCCCAGGTGGGGACGAAGGAGGCCTTGTAGGTCTTGCCGATCTTGTAGTCGATGCCGCAGGCCAGCAGCGCGTCGGAGATGTACGCGGTGTCGGGGGCGTAGTTGTTGATCGCGCGGTATTCGATGAAGGTGCTCACGTCGGGCGAGTGCTCCATCGTCATGCCGATGGAGCCGCGCGAGCCCTGCGAGAGCCCGAAGGCGCCGCTGCCGAAGTCGGGAAGGTCGTCGTCGAGCAGGTAGACCAGGCTGCCCGAGAAGTACATGGAGTTGCTCGCGGCGAGCTTGAAGCTGCCGTAGGCGTTGCGTCCCCACTGGCTGAGCTCGGGGCGCCAGTTGAAGTACTGCGGGAAGGGGCTCTGGCGGTACTTCGCGCCGTCGGTGTAGGTGCGGGCGAAGCCGTCGCCGCCGCCGTTCCACATCACGCCGATGTCGACGGTGAGCCAGTCGACGGACTGCCAGTTGCCGGGACCGCCGCGCATCGTCTGCAGCTTGTGGCGCATGCCCGCCTGCACGACCGAGCCGCCCGTCGCGCCCTCGATCTCCTGGTCGTAGATGGCGTAGGCGCCGTTGGGCGTGCTGTTCCAGCCAGCCCAGCCGTTCAGGTACGGCGTGAAGACATGGCGCAGCCGGTGCAGGTCCAGCGCGGCGATCTCCACCGTGTCGTAGTTGGCGACGATGTCCGCGCTGCTGCGGAAGCCCGCGGAGACGAGGAAGCGCAGCCGGTCCGCGCGCGAGTCGTAGTCGCCGGGATTGCCGTTCACATAGCCGTAGACGTTGCCCGCCGCGAAGGGGGTGAACTTCCACCCCTGCTCGCCGAAGGGCATCGCGATCTCCTGGCGCGTGTAGATGCGCGTCCACGCGTCGTCCGCGTACCCGGAGGACTCGTAGAGCTTCTGCAGCGACGTGTCGCGCGTGAAGACCGAGCCGTCGGGCAGGATCTGGTTCAGCAGGTTGAAGGTGTTGTTCTTGACGCCGGTGGTGTTCTCGCTGCCCTTGCCGAACCGCAGCGCCATCAGGTTCGCGCTGTACTCCTGCTGCCAGGTGATGGAGTCGCCGAAGAGGCTGTCGCCCATGCGCTTGTAGGCGGCCTCGGGGTACTTCTGCACCTGGTAGGGGCGCGCCGCGAGCTGGCTGCCGCTGGTGATCACCGCGTTGGTCGGCACCGAGAGCAGCAGCGACGCCTCGGAGCGCTCGTCGGCGCTCACCAGGTAGGCGCTCGTCTCCTTCTGGAACTTCGAGGCGAACTCCTTCTGCCGCCAGACCTGCATGAAGCTCTCGTCGCTCACGTAGGAGCCCTGGAGCTGGAGCGCGGTGCTGTCGGTGAGGTGCAGCGTGTCGTCGATGGAGAGCAGCCCGCGGAACTCCTGCCCGGGGCGGACGTCCTTGCCCGCGGAGGTCTGCTCGAGGTTCTGGAAGTCGTAGATCGCCAGGACGTCCAGGTTCGCGCCGTAGAACTTGCCCTTCACGCCGCCGCCCAGGCCGTAGTTGGTGTACGCGAGCGTGCTCAGCGTCAGGTCCGTCTTCGGCGGCGGCTTCAGGCCCAGGAGCGAGTACAGGTCCCAGCGCGTCTCGATCTGCGCGCCGGTCTTCTGGTCGTAGTTCACGCCGATGCCGCGGATGGGGATGTTGATGTCCCCCTCGCTCTCGAACCCGGGCATCCAGAAGAAGGGCGTGCCCTGCGTGCGCAGCGTCACCTGGCTGCCCTGCACGACGGTGGTCGGCGCGCCCTCGTCGTCGACGGTCTTGGTGATCGTCGCGCGCTCGAGGCCGACGGCCAGGTGCGGCTCGAAGAACTCGCTCGTGCTCACGAGCACCTTGTCCGCCTGCCACTGCTCCTGCGAGTACTGGCGCAGCTCGGTCGCGCGCGCCACCAGCGGCGGGCCCTTGCGGCTCTGCTGGCGCAGGACGCCCTCGACCATCGTCGCGCGGTTGGCGGCGAGGTCGTAGTACGCGCGCTTGGCGCGCACCGTGTACTGGAAGTCGGTCGCGCCGACGTCGCCCTCGAGGTAGATGCCCGCGACGTCGCGCGCGTCGACCTCGGTGGCGCCCGCGCGCAGCTTCTCCAGCGTGCCGGGGACCAGGAAGATCACCACGCGCTCGGCGTGCATCTGCAGCGCGCGCACCGAGCGGCCCGGGGCGCGCGGCATCACGTCGAGCGTCGCGCCGCGCGTGAGCGCGATGGTGTCGGTGCGCGCGTCGATGTCGATGCGCTCGGCCGCGAAGGCGACGAGGCTGTCGGGCTCGACGATCGGCGTCGCGCCGGTGCGCACGGGCGCGTCGCCCGGCGTCGGCGGCGGGGGCTCGCCCAGCGGCGCGGGAAGCGCGGGAACGGGGCCGGATCCGGGGGGCGCGGCCTTGGGCATCGGCGGCGCGGTGGGTCCGCCGGGGCGCGGCTTGCGCGCGCGCGTGCTGCCGCTGCCCTCGACGGTGGCGGCCTCGACCGCCGCGGCGACGCTCGGATCCGCGGGCGCGAGGTCGCCGACCTTCAGCGGCGGCGGCGGCGGCGGCACGGGCGGGCGGCTCACGGCGGGGAAGGAGCGCAGCGCGGGCGGCTGCGCCGCGAGTCCCAGCAGGTACGCCTGCAGGCGCGCCTCCGCGCGGCGCAGCGTGCCGTTGGACTCGGGCTCGGTGGGATCGACGAGCACCGAACGCAGGACCGTCTCGCCGGTGGTGCTCGCGGTCACGAAGAGGTTCGTGCCGCTGGCGCCCAGGCCCGCGGCCTTCGTGGGCTCGCTGGTCTCGGGGAACCAGATCGCGATCTGCGTGATCAGTCCCTTGGCGCTGGGGATGCGCTCGATCCAGACGACCGCCTCGTCGGCGTAGAAGTCGTAGGAGCCGACCTGGATGTTGACCTTCTCGGAGAGGTAGATGCGCTGCGTGCTGTCGACCTTCCAGGTCCACGCGCGCGTCGACTTCAGGATCAGCGGCCACTTGCCCGGCTCGACCGGCAGCACGAATCCGCCGAGGCGGTCGCCCGTGATCGGCGCGCCGGTGACCTGCGCCCCCGCGCCCGCCGCCAGCGTGCCCGCGAGCGCCACCGCGAGCGCGGCGGCGCGCCGGAACGCACGGGTCTGCCTGGTGGGGCGCGGCACGCGCGGCAGGCTACGAGAAAGTCAGCGCCAGGTGAGCGGGCGCCCCGAGAGACCGTTGATCTCCTTGAGGAGCGTCATGGCCACCAGCCCCGCGACGGCCATCGCGGCCATGCCGAGGGTCTCGGGGATCAGCCCCGCCGCCAGCAGCCACGCGGCGGCGTAGACCGCCTGCCACATCGCGCCGTAGCGGCGCAGCTTCTCCGAGCCGACCGCCCCCCCCAGCCCCGCCACCTTCGAGCGCGCCAGCAGCAGGAAGCCCGCCAGCGCGAGCACCGGCCAGACCAGGCCGACCGGCCCGCTGGCCACGAGCTGGTCGCCGCGCGCCACCTGCGGCCAGAAGGTGATCCCCTCGCCCTGGCTGGCGAGCGCGCCGCCGCCCAGCAGCACGACCGACCAGAAGAGCCACCCCGCCGTGAGCAGCAGGATGCGCTGCGGGCCGAAGTAGGGGCGCTTGTCCTCGAAGCGGTGCACGCTGGCGGCGATCGCCACCGAGTGCGACATCGACCACCAGACCGGCAGCGTGAAGCCCAGCGTGTAGTTGGGGATGAACATGCTCGCGGCGTGCACGAGCCCGACGGTGACGATGCCCACCGAGGGGATGTGCTTGCCGACGGCGTCGTAGAACATGATCGCCGCCGCGACGACGACGGTGAGCACGAGCGCGGCCTCGCCCAGCGTGCTCGCGGCGACGACGGCGAGCATGAGCGCGCCGAAGGAGAGGACCGCCGCGCTGGAGGTGCGGATGCGCCCCGCGGCCAGCGGGCGCTCGGGGCTGAAGCGGCGGTCGTGGCGCAGGTCCAGCAGGTCGTTCAGGCTGGCCGCGAAGGCGAAGAGGCCGATCGCCACCATCGCGGTGGAGAGGAGCGCCTTCCACAGCGGCATGGAGTAGATCGGCAGGTGGACGTAGCGCGGATCCGCGCGCGTCAGCAGGGTGACGAGCCACAGCTCGCAGACCGAGCCGAAGGCCAGCGAGAGCCTCGTGAGCTGGAAGGCGTCGAGGATCCGTGCCGCGACGGGCCGCATGGGGGCATCGTAGGGGGGCGCCTGCGGGGCGCTGCTACCATGGGCGGTCCGCCACGGCGCGCCCGCGCGCCGGCGATGCGGACCCTCCACGATGAAGTCCTCCAACAGTTCCAAGCCCGACGCCCGCGGCCTGCGCGTGGGCATCGTCGTCAGCCGCTACCACCCCGAGATCACCGGCGCGCTCGAGCAGGGCGCGCGCGCGGCCTTCCTGGCCGCGGGCGGACGCGAGCAGGACCTCGTCGTGCTCGCCGCGCCCGGCGCCTTCGAGCTGCCCGTGATCGCCAGCGCGCTCGCGCGGCGCGCGGATGTCGCCGCGGTCGTCGTGCTCGGCTGCATCGTGCAGGGGAGCACGCGCCACGACCGCGTCATCGCCGACGCCGTCGCGGGCGCGCTCGCGAAGCTCTCCGCCGAGCTGTGCAAGCCGGTGGGGCTGGGGCTGCTGACGGTGCGCACCATGAAGCAGGCGCACGCGCGCGCCGGCGGCAAGGTGGGCAACAAGGGCACCGAGGCGATGGACGCCGCGCTGCACGCCGCGCGCGCCGTCGAGGAGGCGCGCCGATGAGCGCCGCGAACCGCGATCCGGATCCGCCGCTGCCGCCGGGCTCGCCCACGCTGGGCGTGCGCCGCTGCGCGCTGCAGGCGCTCTACGAGCTGGACGCCGCGCGTGGCCAGGAGGGTGGCGCGAGCCTGGTGGGCGTGCTCGCCGACGAGCACGAGGAGGGCCGCGCGAGCCCGCACGAGATCGACGCCGGCACCGCGCTCGCGCAGATGGCGTGGGAGTTCCGCGACGAGGCGGACCGCGAGATCGCCGAGCTCGCGCGCGAGTGGCCGCCGCACCGGCAGCCGCTGGTGGACAGGAACCTGCTTCGCCTGGGCTGGTACGAGCTGCGCCACGGCGGCGCGCCCGCGCGCAAGGTCGTCCACGACGCGGTCGAGCTGGCGAAGGAGTTCGGGACCGCCGACAGCGGGAAGTTCGTCAACGGCGTCCTGGACCGCATCATGCACGGCGGCGCGGAGGCGTCCGGCGCGGAGAAGGCGCCGTGATCTTCCGCAGCGCCTTCGACGCGATCAAGCGCGGCCTGCAGAAGACCGCCGCCGCGCTGGGCGCGGGCTTCCGCACCATCCTGCACGGGCGCGCGCTGAGCGAGGAGCTCATCGACCAGATCGAGACGACGCTCGTCGGCGCCGACGTCGGCGTGCGCGCGGCGCGCGAGATCGTCGCGCAGCTTCGCGCGGAGTTCCGCGCGGGACGCGTGCCGCGCGGCGAGGACGCGATCGAGTTCCTGAAGGCGCGCCTGAAGGAGCGTCTCTCCGCGGGCTCCGCGGCGATCGCCGTCGCGCCGCAGAAGCCGACGGTGGTGCTCGTCGTGGGCATCAACGGCGCGGGCAAGACCACCAGCGTCGCGAAGATCGCCAAGAGCCTGCGCGACCAGGGGCGCACGGTGCTGCTGGCCGCCGCGGACACCTTCCGCGCGGGCGCGGTCGCGCAGCTGGAGATCTGGTCCAGGCGCCTGGGCGTGGACATCGTGAAGGGGACGCAGGGGGCGGATCCCGCGGCGGTCGCCTTCGACGCGGCGGACGCGGCGCTCGCGCGCGGCGTGGACGTGCTGCTGGTGGACACCGCGGGGCGCCTGCACACGCAGGAGCACCTCATGCGCCAGCTCACCAAGATCCGCAACGTGCTGGGCAAGAAGATCCCCGGCGCGCCGCACGAGATCCTGCTGGTGCTCGACGCGACCAGCGGCCAGAACGCCGTCAACCAAGCCGCCGCCTTCAAGCAGGCGTGCGACGTGACCGGCATCTTCCTGGCCAAGCTGGACGGCACCGCCAAGGGCGGCATCGTGGTCGCCATCCGCGACACGCTGGATGTCCCGGTGAAGCTGGTGGGCATCGGCGAGACCCCCGACGACGTGCAGGGCTTCGACGCGGACCGCTTCGTCGAGGCGATGTTCGCCGCCTAGCGCGTCTGGACCGGCCGAAGCGCGCCCGAAGCGTGGTTATCGCGGCGGAATCCCCGCCCGGATCGGGCGGCGGCGGGCATAGACTTTGCCCCATGCGGTCGCAGCGCGGGTTCACCCTCGTCGAGCTGATGGTCGTGGTCGCGATCATCGCGGTGCTGCTGGGGATCATGGTCCCCAGCGCGGGGGCGATCCGGCGCGCGTCGCAGAACGCGACCTGCCTCTCCAACCTGCGCCAGGACTTCATCGCCGTCGACGCGTACCGCAAGGCCAACCGCGACGTGCTGCCGATGTGCGAGTTCATCCCGGTGGTGACCAACGCCGGCGTCGAGGGCGGGCTGCCCAACCTGCTCAAGGGCTACCTGCCCAAGGACAGCCCGACCTGGCTCTGCCCCGCCGACGTCGTGCAGGACTCGCTCGACACGGGCACGAGCTACCTCTACCTGCCGGGCCTGCTGCGCTACACGCCCACCGTGCAGGCGGAGGTCGCGACCTTCCTGCTGAGCTGGACCCCGGGCTCGATGTCGATGACGCAGCTCGACCGCATCCGCCACGACGCGGAGGCGCGCATCATGACCTCCTTCTACGAGCGCGAGATGGGCTACCCCATCCTCGTCGACAGCGAGGACCGCCATCCGCGCCAGGGCTCCGAGCGCAACGGCGTCTTCCTGGACGGCAGCGTGCGCGCCGCGGACCAGTCGGGGACGGGCGTGACCGCGCCGCCCGCGGGCCACGGCGCCGACGGACCGGGCGCGCCCCCGATCGGTCCCGGCGACGCGCCCCCGGGGACGGGCTGAGGAGCACCGCGCCATGGGCTTCATCGACTCCATCCGCGAGCGCGACCTCGACCTCGGCGACCTCTGGCAGGAGCAGCGCGGCCGCATCGTCGCGGGCGCGGCGGCGCTGGCGCTCGTCGCGGCGGTCGGATCCGCCGGCTACTGGTGGTTCGCGGTGCGCTGGAAGCCGCCGCCGTCGATCTTCGACGCGCCGGTGAACAACGTGCTGGGCTACCTCGCGACGCCGGACTTCAACCGGCTCTCCATGCGCGAGCGGCTCAAGTACGTGCAGGACTTCATCGGGCGCTTCCGCGGCATGAGCCAGCAGGACAGCGTGGTCGCCGCGGCCTTCCTGGCGGGCGTCACCGGCAAGGTGCGAGCGCAGCTCACGCAGAACGTGCGCATCCTGGCCAAGGACATCATGATCGAGGGGGCGGGCACCTACGTGAACCTGCCCGAGGCGGAGCGCGGCCCCTTCATCGACAAGTGGATCGTCGAGTGGATCCGCTTCGCCGAGCTCACCGCCACCGGCGAGCAGAGCAAGCGCAGCGACGAGGAGATCCTCGAGGGCGCGCGCGCCGAGTCCCGCCAGAACGAGGAGCGCCAGGCCAAGCGCCTGGCCGGCAAGCCGCTCACCGAGCGCGGCGCCGACCGCTTCCTGGGCTTCTGGGCCAGCGAGGTGGAGCCCGCGTCGACGCCGAAGGAGCAGGGACAGATCACGCGCTTCATGGAGGATGTGCGCAAGCGCATGCTCACGAAGCAGTGACGACGACGCCGCGCGACCAGGGCGAGGAACTTCCGGTGCTGCGCGAGTCCGCGCGGATCGTGCACGCGATGCGCGAGTCGCGCACGATGGTGCTCACCGCCGCGACCGGCAGCGGCAAGACGACGCAGGTGCCGCAGATCCTGGACCGCGCGGGGATCGCGCCGGGGCAGATCGTGGTGCTGGAGCCGCGCCGGCTGGCCGCGCGCATGACCGCGCGGCGCGTCGCGCAGGAGATGGGCTGCGCCCCCGGCGAGGCGGTCGGCTTCCAGACGCGCTTCGAGCGCGTCGTCGGGCCGCGCACGCGCATCCGCTTCGTCACCGAGGGGGTCTTCCTGCGCCAGGCGCAGCGCGATCCCGCGCTCACGGGCATCGGCGCCGTGCTGCTGGACGAGTTCCACGAGCGCAGCGTCTTCGCGGACCTCGCGCTGGGGATCGTGCGGCGCGCGCGCGAGCGGCGCGCCGACCTGCTGGTGGCCGCGATGAGCGCGACGATGGACGCGCAGCAGGCGGCCGCGTACCTGGGCGCGCCCGTCGTGAGCGCGCAGGGGCGCGCCTTCCCCGTCGCCGTGCGCCACGATCCGGGCGAGGCGGGCGCGCCGCTCTGGGAGCGCGCCGCGCGCGCGGTGCGCACGCTGCTGGACGAGGGGCACGAGGGGGACGCGCTGGTCTTCATGCCCGGCGCGTACGAGATCGACCGCACCATCGACGCGGTGCGCGCGCAGCTGCGCGGGCTGCCGGGCGCGGAGCGCGTGGACGTCGTCGGGCTGCACGGCTCGATGCCGCCGGAGCGGCAGGACGCGGCCGTCGCGCCCGCGGCGCCGGGGCGGCGCAAGGTCATCGTCGCGACCAACGTGGCGGAGACCTCGATCACGATCCCCGGCGTGCGCATGGTGGTGGACGGCGGCCTCGCGCGCATCTTCCGGGTGGATCCGCGGCGCGGGCTCAACGCGCTGCGCACCGAGCCGATCAGCCGCGCGAGCGCGGACCAGCGCGCGGGCCGCGCGGGCCGCACTGCGCCCGGCGTCTGCGTGCGCCTGTGGAGCGAGCGCGAGCACGCGCAGCGCGCCGCCGCCGAGACGCCCGAGGTGCGGCGCATCGACCTCGCCGAATCGATGCTGCTGGTGGAGTCGATGGGGCTCGGGCCGTTCGAGCGCTTCCCCTGGCTCGATCCGCCCGAGCGCGACGCGGTCGAGCGCGCGCGCGGCGCGCTGCGGCTGGTGGGCGCGCTGGACGAGGACGCGGCGATCACGCCGCTGGGCCGGCGGCTGGCGCGCATCCCCGCGCATCCGCGGCTGGCGCGCGTGCTCGTGGAGGCGCAGCGGCAGGGGGTGCTCGCGCGCGCGGCGCGCTGGTGCGCGCTGGCCGCGGAGCGCGACGTGGTGCTGGAGGGCGCGCCGGGGCAGTTGCTGCGGCTGGTCCCCGAGGGCGAGCCGCCGAGCGACCTGGGCGTGCGCGAGGAGCTGCTGCGGCGCGTCGAGGCGTCGGGCTTCCGCAGCGCGCGGCACGAGGGCGTCGAGGCGTTGCTGACGGCGTGCCGCGAAGTGGCCGCCGCGGCGCGCGAACTGGAGCGCGCGGCGGGGGAGGGGCGGGATGCGGAGGTGGCGGGCGCGGGAGCGGGCGCGGCGGGCGGCGACGGCGCGTCGCGCGACGCCTTGCCCGCGGGCGCCGGCGACTCCTTCGCCGCCGTCTCGCGCGCGCTGCTCGCCGGATTCGGCGACCACGTGGGCTGGCGCATGGACGCGCAGCGTCCGCACTGCGCGATGCCCGGCCGGCGCAAGGTGAGCCTCGAGCCCACCAGCCTGCACCGCGGCGAGGGCTTCCTGCTGGCGCTGGAGGTGCGCGAGGGCGGGCGCGGCGACCAGACGCACCAGCAGCTTGGCATGGTGACGCCGCTGCGCATGGAGTGGGTCGAGCAGGCGCTCTCCGGGCGGATGCGCACGCGCGTGGAGACGCGCTACTGCGAGTCGCTGCGCGCGCCCGCGGAGTTCGAGGAGCGGCTCTTCGACGAGATCGTCGTCGCGCAGACGGTGCGCCCGCTGCGCGGCGGCGCGGCGAAGGAGGCCGCGCACGGCGCGCTCGCGGAGCGCGTCGCCAGCGGCGAGCTGCGCCCCGCCTCGTGGGACGAGGCCGTCGACCAGTGGATCGAGCGCGTGCGCTGCGTGCGCGAGTGGTTCCCCGACCGCGGGCTCATCGCCTACGACGCGGAGGACCTGGGCGTGCTCGCCGCCGAGATCGCGCAGGGGTGCGCGCGCGCCTCCGACCTGGACGCGCGGCCGGTGCTCGACATCCTGCGCGGCGCGCTCGACTGGGACCAGGTGCGCTTCGTCGACACGATGGCCCCCGCGGCGATCCAGCTCCCACGCGGCTGGCGCATGAAGATCGAGTACGCCGCCGGCAAGGCCCCGCGCGGGCGCGCGAAGATCCAGGACTTCTACGACTTCCCCGGACACCCCTGCGTGGCGGGCGGACGCGTGAAGGTGCAGCTGGAACTGCTGGGCCCCAACTTCCGCCCGGTGCAGGTGACCGACGACCTGCCCGGCTTCTGGGAGCGGCTGTATCCAGAGGTGAAGAAGGAGTTGAAAAGGCGCTATCCGCGGCACGAGTGGCGCTAGCGCGTAACTCGTTGTTGCGACGTGCTTTAGCAACTTCAATTCGCGTCTTTTGCGGGGTTTCGATAGACTGCCCGATCTATGGCGAAGTCGAGCAACTCCCGCGCGACCGGCGTGGGATCGGCGACGGGCAAGAGCGCGTCGAAGACCAGCACCAAGAGCGTCCCTGCGACTCCGGGCAAGAAGGCGCCCGCCCCCGCGGCCAAGGCCCCGGTGGTGGCGAAGCCCTCCCGCCCAGCCGGCGTCGTCGAGACCAAGCCGGCCCCCGCGGTCCCGGAGTGCCCCAAGCCCGCCGAGATCACCACGATGGCCGCCGCGCTGCGCTACCTCGGCGCGCGTCCCGACTTCGAGAAGCACCGAGCGCTCCAGTACGGCGAGCACACCTTCAAGCTCGACCGCATGCGCAAGCTGCTGGGCCACCTGGGCAACCCGCACGAGAAGATCAAGACCGTTCATGTCGCCGGCACCAACGGCAAGGGCAGCACCGTCGCGATGATCTCCTCGATGCTGCGCAGCGCCGGGTACGCGGTGGGCGTCTACACGAGCCCGCACCTCATCGACATCCGCGAGCGCATCCAGATCGACGGCCATCCCATCGGCAAGACCGACTTCGTCGAGACGGTGCGCGAGGTCGCCACCGCCGCGGAGAAGCTGGGCGAGCAGCCGACCTTCTTCGAGCTGGTCACCGCCGTGGGCTTCCTGCACTTCGCGGAGCAGGCGGTGGACATCGCCGTCGTCGAGGTGGGCCTGGGCGGACGCCTGGACTCGACCAACGTCATCACGCCGCTGGTGAGCATCGTCACCACGATCGACCTCGACCACACCAAGCTGCTGGGCTCGACCAAGGCGCAGATCGCGCGCGAGAAGGCGGGCATCTTCAAGAAGGGCGTCCCCGCGCTCTTCTTCGAGCAGGAGCCGGAGGTCGACGCCGTCATGCGCGAGACCGCGCAGCAGGTGGGCGCGGACCTGCGCATCGTCAACAAGGACATCGAGTTCTCCAGCCGCTTCTGCGTGACGCCGGACCTCGGGCCGCACACGCGCGTGTGCATGTACACCAAGAGCAGCCGGCTCGAGCACGTGCCCGTGCCGCTGCCGGGCGAGCACCAGGCGGTCAACTGCGGGCTCGCGCTCGCGGCGGTCGACATCCTCAAGGGCTTCGGCTTCGAGCTCACCGAGGACAAGCTCACCGCGGGGCTCGCGGCGACGAAGGTGCCCGGCCGCATGGACGTCGTCACCGAGCGCCCGCGGATCCTCTGCGACGGCGCGCACAACCCCGCGGCGATGAACGCGCTCATGCGCTGCGTCGGCGCGCACGTCCCCTACGACAGCATGGTCTGCGTCTTCGGCTGCTGCGCCGACAAGGACATCGGCGAGATGCTGGACAAGCTGAACCTCGGCGCGGACAAGGTGATCTTCACGCGCGCCGCGAGCACGCCGCGCGCGGCGAGCCCGGACGAGCTGCAGAAGCTCTTCCAGGAGCGCTCGGGCAAGATGAGCCAGGTCGCGCGCAGCGTCCCGGACGCCATCGAGATGGCGATCCGCGCCGTGAGCCGCGAGGACCTGATCTGCGTCACCGGCAGCTTCTACGTCGTCGGCGAGGCGCTCAAGCACCTGCAGGAACGCCGCTGAGCGCGGGCGCGGGCGCGCGGGCGCGGGCCCGCGCGCGCGGACGCCGCGCGCTCAGACGACGATGTTGACCATCCGTCCGGGGACGACGACGACCTTCTTCACCGGCTTGCCGCCCAGGTGCGGCACGACCTGCGGGTGCGCGAGCGCGAGCTTCTCCACCTCGGCGGGGGGCGCCTTCGCGGGCACCAGGATGCGCGCGCGGATCTTGCCCAGCACCTGCACCGGGATCTCCACTTCGCTCTCCTGGAGCATGGCGGGATCGTGCGTCGGCCAGCGCTCGTGCGAGAGGCTGCGCGCGTGGCCCAGGCGGTGCCAGAGCTCCTCGGCCGCGTGCGGCGCGAAGGGGGCCAGCAGCAGCACGAAGCGCTCCGCCTGGCCGCGCGTCAGTCCGCCCTGCGTCGGGTCGGTCATGCCGCTGGGACGCGTCGCCGCGTTGACCAGCTCGATGAGCGCGGCGATCGCGGTGTTGAACTGCAGGCGGTCGAGGTCCTCGCCCACCTTGGCGATGGTGCGGTGGAGCTGCTTCTCGACCGCGGGGTCCTCCTTCGCGGCCAGCAGCGTCGCGCCGGTGCGCTCGTCCACCAGCAGGCGCCAGGCGCGCTGCAGGAAGCGGAAGACGCCGACGATGTCGCGCGTGCTCCAGGGCTTCGAGGCGTCCAGCGGGCCCATGTACATCTCGTACAGGCGCAGCGTGTCCGCGCCGTACTCGGCGATGACGTCGTCGGGATTGATGACGTTGCGCAGGCTCTTGGACATCTTCGCGATGATCGGCGTCACCGCGGCGCCGGTGGCGCGCTCGACGAAGCTGCCGGGGGCGCGCTCGTCGACCGCGTCGATGGCGACCAGCGACTTGTCGGCGCGCTGGTAGGCGTGGCTGGTGATCATGCCCTGGTGGAAGAGGCGCCCCATCGGCTCGGGCGTGCTGACGAAGCCCAGGTCGAAGAGCATCTTGTGCCAGAAGCGCGCGTAGAGCAGGTGCAGCACCGCGTGCTCGGCGCCGCCGATGTAGAGGTCGACGCCGCCCGCGTGGCAGGTGGCGGGGTCGTAGGTCGCGGGCGCGGGGGCCGCGTGGCCGCCCGCCTCGCCGCGGCGCGAGAGCATCCAGTAGCGCTCGGCCGCGGGATCGACGAAGTGCCTCGCGTCCGCGGGGGAGCAGTAGCGCAGGTAGTACCAGCACGAGCCGGCCCAGCCGGGCATCGTGTTGGTCTCGCGCGTCACGGGCGTCTGCGGCGGCAGGAGCGCGGGATCGACCCCCGCGGCGCCGGCGGTCGTGTGCGTCCAGTCGCGCGCGCGCGCGAGCGGCGGCTGCGGCGTGTCGCTCTCGACGGGGCGGTAGTCGGCCAGGGGCGGCAGCGCGACGGGGAGCGCCGCGTCGGAGACGGGATAGTGGTTGCCCTCGGCGTCGTAGACGACGGGGAAGGGCTCGCCCCAGTAGCGCTGGCGGCTGAAGAGCCAGTCGCGCAGGCGGTAGCGCACGCTGCCGGTGCCGACGCCGCGCTTCTCGAGCCACGCGACGATGGTGCGCTTGGCGTCCTCGGTCGCGAGGCCGTCGAGCGAGACCTCGGCGTTGCGGCTGTTGACCGCGACGCCGGGCGCGCTGGTGGCGTGCGTGCCGTCGAAGGGCGTGCCGGGGATCTCGACGACCTGGCGGATGGGCAGGTCGAAGGCGCGCGCGAACTCGAAGTCGCGCTCGTCGTGCGCGGGCACGGCCATGATCGCGCCGGTGCCGTAGCCCATGAGGACGTAGTCGGCGGTCCAGACGGGGATGCGCTCGCCGGTGGCGGGGTTGACCGCGTGGACGCCGGTGAAGACGCCCGTCTTGGTGCGCGCGTCCGCCTGGCGCTCGACGTCGGCGCGGTTGCGCGCGGCCTCGGCGTAGGTGCGCAGCGCGGCCGCGTCCGCGCCGGGGGCGCCCGCCGCGATCGCGCGCGCGACCAGGGGATGCTCGGGCGCGACGACCATGTAGGTGGCGCCGAAGATCGTGTCCGGGCGCGTGGTGTAGACGGTGAGGGATTCCGCGCCGGCGGCGGCGCCGCCCGCGCCCGCGAGCGGGAAGCGCACCTCCGCGCCCTCGCTGCGGCCGATCCACTCGGCCTGCATCGTGCGCGTGGATTCCGGCCAGTCGATGAGGCGCAGGTCCTCCAGCAGGCGGTCCGCGTAGGCGGTGATGCGGAACATCCACTGCTTCAGCGGCATGCGCAGCACCGGGTGCCCGCCGCGCTCGCTGCGGCCGTCGATGACCTCCTCGTTCGCCAGCACGGTGCCGAGCTTCGGGCACCAGTTGACGGTCTGCTCGCCCAGGTAGGCCAGGCGGTACTGGTCCAGGTGCGCCTGGCGCTGGCGGCGCGTGCACTCGCTCCAGCGGCGGCGCGAGCGCGCGCCGTCGGCGGCGACGACCTCGATCTCGCGGTCCTGCTTCGTGAGCGCGGCCTCGAGCTCCGCGATCGGGCGCGCGCGGCGCTGCGCGGGATCGAACCACGATCCGTACGCCAGCAGCCAGATCCACTGCGTCCAGCGGTAGTAGCCGGGATCGATCGTCGAGAGCTCGCGCGACCAGTCGTAGGAGAAGCCGAAGCGCTTGAGCTGGCGGCGGAAGGTGTCGATCGCCTTCTGCGTCGTCACCTCGGGGTGCACGCCGGTCTGGATCGCGTACTGCTCCGCGGGCAGGCCGAAGGCGTCCCAGCCCATCGGGTGCAGGACGTTGTAGCCCTGCATGCGCCGCGCGCGGCAGAGGATGTCGGTGGCCGTGTAGCCCTCGGGATGGCCGACATGCAGCCCCGCGCCCGAGGGGTAGGGGAACATGTCCAGGCAGTAGAACTTCGGGCGCGAGGCGTCGAAGCCGGGCTCGCCGGGATTGGGCTGCCGGAAGGTCTGCTCGCGCTCCCAGTGCGCCTGCCAGCGCGTCTCGATGGTGTCCGCAAGCGCCGCCGTGTACCGGTGCGGCGTCTCGTTCGAGTCGGCGGCGGCGCCGTGGGCGGCGCCCTCGTTGGAGGGTTGGGCGGACATGGGGGGCAAAGCCTACTTCACCGCTGCGCACGCCCTACGATGCGCGGGTCGATGCAGTCCCCCGACGACGAGGTCCCCGATTCCCCGATCCCTCGTCCCACCCCGGAGGATCCGGAGACCGCGGGGGCCTCGCTGCCCCAAGGACGCGGTCCGGAGGTCTGGGAGCTGCCCAGCTCCGTCCCCAGCGCCTGGGTGGGCTTCTGGCCGCACCCCGAGCCGCCCTCGCAGGAGGAGGTGGGCCGCGCGCTCGCCACCTGGATCGGCCGCGAGATCGACGCCGAGGCCGCGCAGCCCGAGGGCGAGGAGGGCATGCTCTGGGCGCTCATGGTGAAGGTGCCGGGCGTCGTGAGCCCGATCGTCTTCTGGGCCGAGCGCGCGCTTGCCCCGGAGCCGGCGCAGCTCGAGGATCCCGCGATGGCCGCGTGCCGCTGGGTGCTGGGCGTGCAGACGATCCTGGAGCCGGGCGAGGCGCACGCCGAGTACTTCCACGTCGTCGCGATGGTCGCGGGCGCGCTGCCCGAGATCGTCGGCGTGCTCGACGTCGTCACGGGGCGGCGCTTCCCGCGCGTCGAGCTCGAGCAGCAGTTCCTGGCGCAGGACGCGGTGCCCAACGACGAGTTCCTCTGGTCGGTGAGCGCGGTCGCGACCTCGGAGTCCCCCGACGCGCCGACGATGCTCTTCACCACCGGCCTCACGCGCGCGAGCCTGCCCGAGCTGGAGATGCTCGAGGTGCCCGCGCGCCACTCGCAGGCGGCCGCGGTGCTCATCAACCATGTCGCGAGCCTGCTGCTGGAGGCGCCGCCGCCCGCGCCGGGCGCGCCCATCGAAATCGGGCCGCAGGTGAGCGTGGCGCTCGTGCCCTGGCAGGAGTGCGCGCCGTACGTGGAGGAGGGCGCGCCGGGATCGCAGGCCTTCCGCGACGAGGCGCGCGCGCAGGGCGACACCACCTTCAACGCGGTGCGCGCGGTCGTCTGCGCGCCCGAGCGGCAGGGGCAGTTCCGGCGCCTGTGGACCTGGCCGCGCGAGACGATCGAGCGCATGGAGTCGGGCCGCGCCGTCCTCTACGCCAGCGAGCATTCCAGCGCCGCGAGCGAGCGCCGCGCGCAGCGCACCTTCGCCGCCTTCGCGACCGCCTTCGCCAGCGTGCGCCGCGCCGACGCGCCCGAGGTGAGCGCGCTCGCCGAGAGCGCCTTCCACGTGCAGGCGCCCGTCGGCGGCGTCGACGACGAGGAGCGGCTCGAGCAGGGGTGGTTCGTCGTGCGCCGCTTCGAGGGCGACGTCGTCGAGGCCGCGCTCGCCGAGGATCCGGTCACGCGCAGCGACTTCCACGCCGGCGACGAGGTGCGCATCCCGCGCGACAGCATCACCGACTGGCGCGTCGTGCTCCCCGACGACGTGTATGCGCCCGACCGCAGCATCGAGCTCATGGCGGCGGTCGACCGCCTGCGGGGGCTCGCGTGAGCGCGCCCGCGGACGAGCCGATGGACGCGGGCGCGATGCCCACCGCCTTCGAGGCGCGCTCGGAGTTCGAGGCGCAGTGCGTGCGCACGCTCCTGGAGGAGGCGGGGATCTCCTGCGTGGTCGTCCCCAGCGGCACGACGATCTTCGGCTTCCCGCTGCGGGCGGGCGGTCCGACGATCCCGGTGCGCGTGCTCCCCGAGGACCTCTCGCGCGCGAAGCAGGCGATCTCCGAGGCGAAGTTCGTGGGCCGCAGCATCGACTGGGACGAGGTCGACGTGGGCGAGGCGAGCTCCGACGTGGCGCACGCGCTCTCGCGCGACCGCCGCGTGCGGCGCAGGCGCATGGTGGTGACGGCGATGGTGTGGATCATCCTGCTGGCGGTGGCGCTGTCGGCCGTGGCGGGGCTGATCCGCGCGGTCGTGGGACGCCACTGACGCAACCGGCGCCCCGGCGCGGGCGAAAGGAAGGACGACGATGCGGACGACGAGGACGACGATGCACACGGCGAAGCACGCGGCGATGCGGACGGCCGGGAACGGGGCGCGGATCCTCGCGGTGGCGGCGCTGGCCGCGCTGGCGGGCTGCACCTACACGATGCCCGGCAAGGTGGTCGACGGCTTCGGCTCCGCGATGGTCGACACGCCGGACAACCCCGACGCGCGCAAGGGCGGCATCCCCGGCGCGACGATCGAGCTGATCCGCGACCCCGACACGATGAACCGCGCGCGCGTCGCGCAGGCGACCTCGCGCGCGGACGGGCGCTTCGACCTGGTCGTCGACTCCTTCGGCGCCGGATGGATGGAGGAGAAGTGGCTCCTGCGCGTGCGCCGCAGCGGCTACGAGAGCGTCGAGATGGAGGTCGACCTGCCCAGCAGCACCTCCGGGCGGCTGCTGGTCGTCGGCATGGCGCGCGGCCGCAGCACGCCCTTCCGCGAGCCCGAGAGCACGCGCGGGCTGGTGGACGAGGCGAAGAAGTACGAGCCGGGAGTCGGCAACAGCGTGCGCTGAGGCGCACCGCGGACCACGCGCATGCGCCGCCGCTACCACCTCCACCTTCCCGGGCTGCTGTACCTGGTGCTCGTCGTGCTGGTCGGGCTCGCGGCGGCGAACCGCCCGAACAACCTGCTGGTCTGGGTCTTCGCGGCGATGCTCACCGCGGTGCTGCTCTCGGGACTGATCTCGGGACCGATGCTCATGCGCCTGCGCACCCTGCGCCAGGCGCCGCGCACCGCGCGCGTGGGCGAGCCGATGTCGGTGCGCTACTGGGTGACGAACGAGTCGCGCCTCATCCCCGTCTTCGCGCTCTCGGTGCGCGAGCTGGAGCCGCTGGTGGGCTCGAGCGCCTTCGTGCAGCATGCGGGTCCGCGCGAGACGGTCGTCGCCGAGACGGTCTTCTGGCCGCAGCGGCGCGGGCCGATGCGCTTCGGCTCCTTCCGCGTCGAGACGGTCTTCCCCTTCGGGCTGGTGCGCAAGAGCGTGCGCTTCGACGAGCCCTCGGAGTGCCTCGTGCTGCCGCGCATCGAGCGGCTGCGCCCGGGCGCGCTGCGCTCGCTCGCGCAGGGGGGCGTCGCGGGACCGTCGACCTCCTCGCGGCCGGGTCCCGGGAGCGACTTCCTGGGCGTGCGCGAGTACCGCGCCGGCGACAGCCTGCGCCACATCTCCTGGCGGCGCAGCGCGGCGACGGGCGAGCTGGCGGTGATCGAGCGCTCCGTCGACGCGCCGCCGCGCCTGCATGTGGTGCTCGACCTGCGGCGCGCGACCGCCGACCTGCGCGTCGACGCGGGGACGCAGGTGCCGCGCGACCTCGAGGAGGACGCGATCGTCCTCGCCGCGAGCCTGCTGGCGCAGGCCGACCGCGACGGCGAGGAGACGCGCCTGAGCGTGCTGGGGCTGCCCTCGCCGGCGATGCCGATGCGCCGCGGCCACTGGCACCTGCAGAAGCAGCTCGCGGTGCTCGCCGCGCTGGACCTTGACGCGCCGCGCGACCCGCGCGCGCGGCCGCCGGTGGACCGCGAGCGCGCGACGGTGATGGTCGTGCACGTCGACCGCGCGGACCTGGGCGTGGGCGGCGACTCCGCCGTGCACCTGGGCGCCGCGCAGCTTCCGATGCTCGCCGCCGGCGCGGCCGACGCGGGCGGGGAGGCGCGCGCATGAACGCCGCCCTCGCCTTCCGCCGCGTCGCGCTGGCGCTCGTGCTGCTCTCGGTCGCGGCGTACGCGGCCTCGGAGCGCAGCGTCTGGGTGCTGGTCATCGGCGGCGTCGCGGCGGTCGCGGCGGCGACGATCACCGAGGGCCCGCGCGGGCGCGCGCTCCCTGCGTGGGCGGTGCGCCTTTTCGTGCTCGCCGCGATGGTCTGGGGGACGGTCGACTTCTTCTCGCGCGCGGCGCCCAACCCCGCGGACGCGCCGCGCGTGGTGGGCGAGGTCGTGCTCGCGGTGCTGCTGCTGAAGCTCTTCGAGCGCAAGCGCGCCTCGGAGTGGCGGCAGGCGCTCGCGCTGAGCGTCGTGCTCGTGGTGGCCGGGGCGCTGGCGTCGAGCGAGTTCCTCGTCGGGATGCTGGTGATGGCGTACGCGGCCTGCTCGATCGCGGCCGTCATGCTCTACCAGCTCTACGCAGGCGAGGAGCGCGCGACGCAGCAGCGGCGCGCGGCCGCGCCGACGCCCGCGGCCCTCCCGCCCATCGAGATCCCCGGCGGCGCCTCGCCCGCGCGGCAGCTGCGCCGCGTCATCGTCGCATCGACGCTGCTGGGGCTCGTGCTGAGCGTCTCGGTCTTCGTCCTCTTCCCGCGCGAGGCCGTCTACGGGATGGTCTCGCCGGGCGGCCGCCAGAGCGGCTTCAAGCCCGACCTTGCCCTGTGGTCGGGCGAGCGCATCTCGCTGAGCTCGCGCGTGGCGATGACCGTGCAGCTCCTGGATCCGCGCGGCGTTCCGGGGGACCTCGCGACGCCGCTGCGCCTGCGCGGCGCGGTGCTCGAGCGCTACAACCAGCGCGAGTCGCTCTGGACCGCGCGCCGCCCGGAGAACGCGAAGGACCACCTCTTCGAGACCATCGGCCCCGATACCTACGAGTGGTTCATCCCGCAGGAGACGGTCGGGCGCAGCAACCTGTGGACCGAGGTCGTGGAGATGCGCTCGCTCGCCAGCGACTACGTCTTCACCGCGTGGCTGCCGCTGGCGATCCAGTGCGACGAGCCGCGCCTCTTCGCGGTGAATCCCGCGACCTCGGTCATCACCGGGCGCAGCGGGGGCATGGCGGGCCGCCCCGCGCGCTACAAGCTGCAGATGCAGGCCTTCCCGGTCCCCGCGCTGGTGCAGGCCGCGACCCCCGCGGGCGTGCCCGCGACGGAGGTCTCCTTCCCCGTGCCCGAGATCCGCGAGGAGGCGGAGCGCATCCTCGCGAGCGCGCAGATCGAGGGGCTGCCCACCGAGGAGCAGATCGCCGCCGATCCCGCGCTGCGCTGGGAGCGCAACCGGCGCATCGCGCGCATCTTCGAGACCTACCTCTCGAGCTCCAGCTTCCGCTACACGACCGACCTCTCGGGCTTCCGCCGCGGGCGCGGGCGCGATCCGATCGTGCTCTTCCTGAAGCAGTACCGCTACGGGCACTGCGAGTACTTCGCCTCCGCGATGGCGGCGCTCTGCCAGTCGGTGGGCATCGAGGCGCGCGTCGTCACCGGCTTCATGTCGACGGAGTACGACGGCAGCGCCGAGCGCTACATCGTGCGCGAGTCGAGCGCGCACGCGTGGGTCGAGGTGCGCACCGGCGACTGGCAGTGGTCGACCTTCGACGCCTCGCCGATGGCGGAGCTGCTGGCGATCCAGCAGGCCAACCGCACCTGGCTCGACCGCTTCCGCTGGCTGCTCGACCCGGTCGAGTTCGCCTGGAACAGCCGCGTGGCGACCTTCGACAGCGGCGCGCAGGCGGAGCTGGCGGAGCGCTTCGGCACGCGCGTGGGGCGCATGGTGGACGCGGCGCGCGAGTGGGCGTCGAACCTGGTCGCGCGCGTCAACGACTGGTTCCTGCTGGGGCAGGCGGGCGCGCTGTGGCTGGGGCTGCTTGGCGTGCTCGGCGCGATCGCGGTGATCGCGCTCTTCTCGGTCCTGCGCCGGCTGGCGCGCGTGCGCGAGGAGCTCGGCGGCGGGCGCGCGGGCCGGATGGAGCAGGCGATGCTCGGAAGGGACGCCGGCTTCTACCTCGATGCGCTCGACCTTCTTGCGAAGGCGGGGCTGGAGAAGCCGCGTTCGCGGACCCCGCGGCTGCACGCGGAGCGGATCGGCGAGCGCGCCCCGGCGGCGGGGGAGGCCTTCGCGGCGGTGGTCGACCGCTTCTACGAGGTGCGCTACCAGGGGCGGCGCCTCTCCCGGCAGGAACGCGTCCAGGCGCAGGAGCTGGTGCGGCGGCTCGGCCTGGCGCTGTCACAGACGGAAATTCGCCGCTCCAAAACCGCACATTGACGGAAGAAGGTTGCCGGACGGGCCGATGGGGACGCGGGAGGCATCATGCCCGCTTCACGATCCCGTACACACGAATGGCGCCGCAGCCTGGATGAACTGCTCCACAAGGGTGGGGCGCTGGAGGTCGCCGTCGCACGCGAAGACGCGCGCGGACACGACCTGGTCTGGCGCCTGCGCCTGCTGGAGGTCTCCGAGCACGGCATCGTCGTGGAGAACCCCGGCGCCTTCGGCCGCTCCATGCCGCTGCACGACGGCACGCGCCTGCACGCCTTCATCGTGATCGGGCAGAACCGCTGGGAGTTCCGCACCACCGTGCGCGAGCAGATCCCCGCGACGCGCCTGCGCGACGCCCGCAACGGCGGCGTGCGCCTGGAGATGCCCGAGCATGTCGAGCGCTGCATGCGCCGCCACGCCCGCTTCGACGTCGGCCCGCTGGCGCTGCCGCCGGTGGAGATGTGGCCGCTGCTCGACCCCAAGACCGTCGTCCTGAGCGAGCGCTCCAACGAGCTCGCCTTCGCCGCGTTCGAGGCGGGCGGCGCCCCGGCCACGGCCGACCACGATTCGCTCCTGCCCTCGGTGGGACCGAAGTTCAGCGCGCACCTCGCCAACATCGGCGGCGGCGGCGCGGGCATCGTCGTCGAGCACCAGCAGGCCGGGCTCCTGACGCGCCACCGCGTCTTCTGGCTGCGCATCAACCTCGACGACACCTGCCCGGTGCCGCTGGTCACGAGCGCGAAGCTCGTGCACACGCACATGGACAGCACGCAGCGCACCTACGGCGGCCTGAGCTTCGACTTCACCTTCAATCCCGCGCACCAGAAGACGGTCGCCGCGCAGGTGCACCGCTCGGTGCTCGCGCTGCAGGCCGGCCAGCGGCGGTGAGCGCGCGGCGCCCGCGTCACGCCCGCATCGCGCCCGCGCGCTCCAGCGCGTGCGCCGTGCGCAGCATGACCGCGCTCTTGTGCAGGCTCTCCTCGTACTCCTCGACGGGATCGCTGTCGGCGACGATGCCGCAGCCCGCGCTGTAGCGCAGCGTGCCCGACTCCGCGCCGGGCGCGTCGCGCACGAGCGCGATCGTGCGGATGGAGACGTTGAGCGCCATTCGCGCCGGGTCCACGAAGCCGACCGCGCCGCAGTAGGGACCGCGCGCGACGGGCTCGAGCTCGTCGATCATCCGCATCGCCTGCACCTTCGGGGCGCCGGTGACCGATCCGGGCGGGAAGCTTGCGCGCAGCAGCTGCGCCAGCGTCGTCCCCGCGCGCAGCGTCCCCGCGATCTCCGCGACGCCGTGGTGCACCGTCTCGTGGCTCTCCACCGCGCGCGCGGTGCGCACCTGCACGCTCGCGGGCTCGCAGACGCGCCCGAGGTCGTTGCGCATCAGGTCCACGATCATGTGCAGCTCGGCGGCGTCCTTCTCGCTGGCGACCAGCCGCGCGGGATCGACATGGAAGGCGCGCGTCCCCTTGATCGGGCGCGTCGTCGCCAGCCGCGTCGCGCGGTCGAGGTCCAGGAAGAGCTCCGGGCTCATGCCCACGAGCGCGTGCGTCGGCGTCTCCAGGTACGCGCCGTAGCGCGGGCGCGCCGCGGCGAGCGCCGCGCGCAGGATCGCGCGCGCGCTGCCGCTCCAGCGCGCGCGCAGCCGCTGCGCGAGGTTCGCCTGGTAGACCTCGCCCGCGCGCACGCGCTCGACGGCCTGCGCGACCATGCGCTCGTACTGCGCGCGCTCGATCTCCGTCTCCAGCCCCTCGATGCGCGCGCCGCGCGCGTCGGCGGCGCCGGCGCGCACGCGCTCCCCGAGCGCGCGCGCGAGCGCGGCGGCCTCGGGCGTCGCGCTCCAGCGGCGCGTGGCGTGGTCGTAGCGGAGCTGCGCGCGCGAGCGCAGCAGCAGGAGCGCGGGCCAGCCGTCGGGAGGGACGCGTCCGCGCACGCAGGCGCGCGGCTCGAAGCGCGCGCCGAGCTCGTACCCCAGGCACGCGGTCCACGCGTCCGTCTCCAGGCGCGCGAGCGCGGCGTCGATCTCGGGCGCGGTGCGCGCCTCGACGAGCTCGTCGGGCGCGGCGAGGATGGAGAGGCGTCCCCAGCGCGGGTCGGGCGAGCCCGTCACGAGCGCCGCCAGCGGCGTGGACTCCGGCCAGTGCGCCAGCGCCTCGTCGGGCGTGAAATTCCAGTCCAGATCGGCCATCGCGCTGCGCCGGGGTGTCCAGGCGCCGCCGGATCGTAGGGGCTTCGGATACGATCCGCCGTCCGCGCCCACGCGCGGAAACCCCGCATTTTTCCGGAGCGCGCGCCGCGTCGGCGCGGCCTGCTCCGGCAGACACCAGGCACCGATCTCCCCATGGGCAAGCACGGCAAGAAGCGCGATGGCAAGCACGGCAAGGGCGGCAAGGGCGCGCCCGCCCCGAAGCAGATGGTCTACAGCTTCGGGCGCCGCACCGACGGCGACGGCACGATGAAGGCGCTGCTGGGCGGCAAGGGCGCCAACCTCGCCGCGATGGCGAAGATGGGCCTGCCCGTGCCTCCGGGCTTCACCATCAGCACCGAGGTCTGCACCTGGTTCTACGACAACGGCCGCCGCCTGCCCGAGAAGCTCGGCAAGCAGGTGAAGGAAGGCCTGCGCATGGTGGAGAAGCAGGTCGGCCGCCGCTTCGGCGACCGCCGCGACCCGCTGCTGGTCTCGGTCCGCTCCGGCGCGCGCGACTCGATGCCGGGCATGATGGACACGATCCTCAACCTGGGCCTCAACGACGTCACCGTCGAGGCGCTGAAGAAGGCCACGGACAACGGCCGCTTCGCCTGGGACTGCTACCGCCGCTTCGTGCAGATGTACGGCGACGTCGTGATGGGCGTGCAGAAGAAGGGCGAGAAGGACCACGAGCCCTTCGAGGAGGTGATGGACGCCCTCAAGCGCGAGGTCGGCGTCTCCGAGGACACGCAGCTCACCGAGGAGCACCTGAAGGAGCTCGTGCGCCGCTACAAGGACCTCGTCAAGCGCTGGACCGGCAAGGTCTTCCCCGACGATCCGGCCAAGCAGCTCGAGGGGGCCGTCGGCGCCGTCTTCGGGAGCTGGAACAACGAGCGCGCGAT
The DNA here is from genome assembly GCA_046350355.1 of Phycisphaerales bacterium. Lineage (GTDB taxonomy): Bacteria > Planctomycetota > Phycisphaerae > Phycisphaerales > SM1A02 > UBA966. Next base: position 616,785 of record JAXMAN010000001.1, read on the forward strand.
CGTCTACCGCAACAAGTACAAGATCCCGCACGAGTGGGGGACCGCCGTCAACGTGCAGGCGATGGTCTACGGCAACATGGGCGACGACTGCGCGACCGGCGTCGCCTTCACGCGCGACCCCGCCAACGGCGAGAACGTCTTCTACGGCGAGTACCTCGCGAACGCGCAGGGCGAGGACGTCGTCGCCGGCGTGCGCACGCCGCTGCCGGTGGCCGAGATGGCCAAGGACAAGCACCTGGGCAAGGCCTTCAAGCAGCTCGAGAAGGTGCGCCGCACGCTCGAGAAGCGCTTCGGCGACGTGCAGGACTTCGAGTTCACGATCGAGAAGAAGAAGCTGTACATGCTGCAGACGCGCAACGGCAAGCGCACCGCGCTCGCCTACGCGCGCATCGCGCACGACATGGTGAAGGAGGGTCTGATGACCCCCGAGCACGCCGTGCGCAGCGCCGATCCGGAGGCGATGAACCAGCTCCTGCAGCCGATCTTCGAGCGCGAGGCGTACGAGGCCGCGCGCCGCGACGGCCGCATCCTCACCAAGGGCCTGCCCGCCGGACCCGGCGCCGCCTGCGGCGAGATCGCCTTCAGCGCCTCGCGCGCCGAGGAGCTCGCGCGCGCCGGCAAGCGCGTCGTGCTCGTGCGCATCGAGACGAGCCCCGAGGACCTGCGCGGCATGATCGCCGCGGACGGCATCCTCACCACGCGCGGCGGCGTCTCCAGCCACGCCGCGCTCGTGGCGCGCCAGATGGGCAAGGTCTGCGTCGCCGGCGCGGGCGAGATCTCCATCGACTACCACGCGGGCACCATGACCTGCCGCGGCCGCACGCTGCGCGAGGGGGACTACCTCAGCGTCAACGGCACCACGGGCGAGGTCATCCAGGGCGAGCTCGCGACCGCCGACAGCGAGCTCAAGCAGGTGCTCATCGCGCGCACCCTCGAGCCCGGCAAGAGCCGCGTCTACCGCGACTTCGAGTTCATCATGGGCCTCGCGGACCGCTTCCGCCGCCTGGGCGTGCGCACCAACGCGGACACGCCGACGCAGGTCACGCAGGCGATCGCCTTCGGCGCGGAGGGCATCGGCCTGTGCCGCACCGAGCACATGTTCTTCGAGGGCGACCGCATCGACGCGATGCGCGAGATGATCCTCGCCCGCGACACCGCCGGCCGCCGCGCGGCGCTCGCGAAGCTGCTGCCCTACCAGCGCGCCGACTTCGACGGCATCTTCCGCGCGCTCGAGGGCCGTCCCGCGTGCATCCGCCTCCTCGATCCGCCGCTGCACGAGTTCCTCCCGCACACGCCAGAGCAGCAGGCGGACCTCGCGCGCAAGCTGCGCCTCGACGTCGCCGAGATCCAGCGCCGCGTGCACGAGCTGCACGAGTTCAACCCGATGCTGGGCTTCCGCGGCTGCCGCCTGGGCGTGGTCTTCCCCGAGATCACGCAGATGCAGGCGCGCGCCATCTTCGAGGCCGCCGCGCACGTCCAGAAGGACGGCATCAAGGTGAAGCCCGAGGTCATGGTCCCGCTCATCGCCTTCCGGCGCGAGCTCGACCTGCAGGCCGAGACGATCCACCGCGTGGCGCGCGACGTCATGCAGGAGACGGGCCAGAAGTTCGAGTACCAGGTCGGCACGATGATCGAGCTTCCGCGCGCGGCGATCGCCGCGGGCGAGATCGCCGAGACGGCGCAGTTCTTCAGCTTCGGCACCAACGACCTCACGCAGACCGGCCTGGGCATGAGCCGCGACGACTCGGGCAGCTTCCTGCCCGGGTACCAGGAGCTCGAGATCGTGCGCGACAACCCCTTCGCATCCATCGACGCCGCCGGCGTCGGCGAGCTGGTGGGGATGGCGTGCGAGCGCGGCCGCGCGACGCGCCCGGAGATCAAGCTGGGCATCTGCGGCGAGCACGGCGGCGACCCGACGAGCATCCGCTTCTTCGAGAAGGTCGGCCTCGCCTACGTGAGCTGCTCGCCCTTCCGCGTCCCCGTGGCGCGGCTGGCGGCGGCGAAGGCGGCGATCGAGCTGGGCACCGCCCCCAAGGGCGGCAAGCGCGGCACGCCGGCCAAGGGCAAGGCGAAGGGCTCGGGCAAGTCCGGCAAGGCGGGCAAGGCCAAGCCGGGCAAGCCGAAGTCCGGCAAGGGCAAGCGCCACGGGAAGAAGGCGGCGTGAAGGCGGCGCGCGCGAGGCTCCTCGCGGCGTGCGCGCTGACCGCCGCCGCGGCCGGATGCGCGGCCACAGGTCCGCGCCCCGCGGCGCCTCCCGATCCCGCGACGGTCCCCGCGCCGCGCGCGTACCGCGCGCCCTACGCGGCGAAGCCCCCGGTGCTCGACGGACGCCTCGACGACGCCGCCTGGGCGCAGGCGCCGTGGACCGAGGACTTCGTCGACATCGAGGGTCCCTCCAAGCCGGCGCCCGCCTACCGCACGCGCGTGCGCATGCTCTGGGACGAGCGCTTCCTGTACATCGGCGCGGAGCTCGCGGACCCGCACGTCTGGGGGACGCTGCGCACGCACGACGAGATCGTCTTCCACGACAACGACTTCGAGGTCTTCATCGATCCCGACGGCGACGGGCGCGAGTACTACGAGCTCGAGGTGAACGCGCTCGGCACCGTCTTCGACCTCTTCCTGCAGCGCACCTACCGCGCGGGAGGGCCCGCGATCCACGCGTGGGACGCGAAGGGGCTCGTCACGCGCATCGGCGTGCAGGGCACGCTGGGCGATCCGCGCGACACCGACACCGGCTGGACCGTCGAGTGGGCGATCCCCTGGAGCGCGCTGCAGCCGCCGCGCGACGCGAAGATCGACGCCCTGCCCGCGGACCAGCGCGACTTCGGCGACGCGCGCCGCGCGGGCGCCGCTCCCGCGCCCGGCGCCGTCTGGCGCATCAACTTCAGCCGCGTGCAGTGGCGCCACAACCACGAGCAGCTCGACGCGCAGGGCCGCCGCACCGGCGCCGCCCCGCCCGACGCGGGCGCCGCTCCCTACGCCATGCGCGCGGGACTCGCCGAGGACAACTGGGTGTGGAGCCCCCAGTGGGTCGTCGACATGCACCTGCCGCAGTTCTGGGGCACGGTCCGCTTCGAGCGGTAGCCGCGCGCCCCGCCGCCTCCGCCGCACGCCGCCCGCCAGGAAGACCCGATGACCCAGCGCCGCCGTCCCAGCACCGCCGCCGCGACCGAGCCGCTCGCGCACCAGCGCGTCGTCTTCGAGGACCTCGGGATCGACCGCGATCCCGCGAACATCTTCCACCAGACGCTCGAGCAGATGCTCTCGGCCGCCGAGCTCGTGGGCGTGAAGCACCACCAGCAGCTCATCCTGGCGCAGCCCAAGAACGAGGTCGCGGTGAACTTCCCCGTCCTCATGGACGACGGGCGCCACCGCCTCTTCCGCGGCTGGCGCATCCAGCACAACAGCTCGCTCGGCCCCTTCAAGGGCGGCCTGCGCTTCCATCCCTCCGCGGACACGGACTCGATGCGCGCGCTCGCGCTGCTGATGACGCTCAAGTGCAGCCTGCTGCGCATCCCCTTCGGCGGCGCGTACGGCGGCGTCTGCTGCAGCGTGCGCGAGCTGACGCGCGACGAGCTCGAGCGCGTCACGCGCCGCTTCTGCTGGGCGATCAGCAACCAGATCGGTCCCGACTACGACGTGGTCGGCCCCGGCGTCGGCACCGATCCGCAGATCATGGCGTGGTTCGCCGACACCTACGCGCAGTTCGCGCCCGTGCAGCAGCGCGCGGACGCGCTGCGCGTCGCCACCGGCAAGCCCGTCGAGGTGGGCGGCTCCATCGGCCGCGACCACGCGGGCGGGCGCGGCCTGGTCGAGGTCCTGCGCGAGATGCTGCCGGACTTCGGCATCGATCCCTGCTCGATGTCCTTCACGATCGCGGGGCTGGGCAACGTCGGCCGCTCCGCCGCGAGCGCGCTGGTCGAGTCCGGCGCGCGCCTGGTGGGCGTCCTCGACCGCGACGGCGCGGTCGTCGACTCCGCGGGCATCGATCCCGACGAGCTCGCGGCGCACGTCGACGAGCGCGGCTCGCTGCGCGGCTTCTCCGGCGGGCGCGCCGCGAGCCCCGAGGAGTTCTGGCGCCTGCGCTGCGACGTGGCGATCCCCGCCGCGCTCGAGCAGATGGTCGACGCCTCCGTCGCCGAGATGCTCGGCGCGCGCGTCGTCGCCGAGGTCGGCAGCGCGCCGGTCACCGCGGACGCGGACGCGATCTTCCTGCAGCGCGGCATCGAGGTGCTCCCGGGCATCCTCTGCAACGGCGGCGGCGTCACCGTGAGCTACTTCGAGTGGCTGCAGAACCGCAGCGCCACCGCGTGGACCGCGACGGAGGTCTTCGAGTCCCTCGCCGAGACGATGATCGCCGCCGCGCGCCGCGTGAAGCTGGCGCGCCACCGCTACGAGTGCGACCTGCGCACCGCCGCGACCTGCGCGGCGCTCGAGCAGCTCGCGCGCAACTACGACCTGCGCGGCATCTGGCCGTGAGCGCGCGGGCGCGCGCCGCACGCGCGCGCCCCGCACGCGCGCGTCCTCAGCGCAGCTTCGCGCGCACGCGCTCGGCGAGCGCCGCGCCCGCCGCGTGGTCCAGCGTGCCCGCGTCCCACCCCAGCCCGAGCCCGCGTCCGTCCGGCGTCTTCGGAATGATGTGGAAGTGCACGTGCATCACCGCCTGGTGCGCGGCGGCCCCGTTGTTCTGCAGGACGTTGTAGTCCGCGACGCCCGTCGCCTCGACGAGCGCGCGCGCGACGCGCGCCAGCGCGCTCCCCAGCGCCGCGGCGCAGGCGGGGGAGAGCTCGTGCAGCCGCTCCTTCTCCTCCTTGGGCACGACCAGCGCGTGGCCCGTGGAGAGGGGCATGATGTCGAGGAAGGCGATCACATGCTCGTCCTCGTAGAGGCGGTGGCAGGGGATCTCGCCCTGGACGATGCGCGTGAAGATGCTGGGCATGGGGCGCTTCTATACCATCGTGAAGATGCGCGCGCCCCCCGATCTCGAAGCGCTCTCCCTCGCCGAGGCGTTCGCCGTGCTGGTCCCGCGCCACGAGCTGGCCGCGCAGGTCTCGCGCGCGCTCGCCGAGGACCTCGGCGCGGCGGGAGACGTCACCTCCGCGGCGCTCGTGCCGGCCGCGGCGCGCGCCCGCGCCGTCGTGCGCTCACGCGCGGCGGGGACGCTCGCGGGCATGCCGGTCGCGCTGGAGACGGTCGCGCAGGCGGCGCCGCAGGTGCGCGCGCGCGCGCTGCGCCAGGATGGCGAGCGGCTCGCGCCGCAGGACGCGGTGCTCGAGCTCGAGGGACCGCTGCGCGGCATCCTCGCCGCCGAGCGCACGCTCCTCAACTACCTCTGCCACCTCTGCGGCGTCGCGACGCTCGCGGCGACCTTCGTCGCGGCGACGCGCGGCACGCGCGCGCGCATCTGCGACACGCGCAAGACGATGCCCGGCCTGCGCCTGCTGGAGAAGTACGCGGTGCGCTGCGGCGGCGGGACCAGCCACCGCATCGGACTCTTCGACGCGATGCTCGTGAAGGACAACCACATCGCCGACATCCCGCTGACGCAGCTTGGCGCGCGCCTGGCCGCCGCGGCCGCCAGCGCGCGCGCCGCCGCACCGCTGCGCTTCGTCGAGGTGGAGTGCGACAGCCTCGAGCAGCTTCGCGTGCTGCTGGCCCTGCCCGCGGGCACCGTGGACATGGCGCTCCTGGACAACATGCCGCCCGAGCAGCTCGCCGAGGCGGTGCGCCTGCGCGACGCGCACGCCCCCGCCATGCTGCTGGAGGCCTCCGGCGGCGTGCGCCTGGAGACGGTCGCGCGCATCGCGGCGGCGGGGGTCGACCGCATCTCCGTCGGCGCGCTCACGCACTCCGCGCCCGCGCTCGACCTGGGGCTCGACATCGCGCCCACCGCGTGACGCCATGCACGACGCGCCCGCGCCGCAACTGCCGCTGGAGCGATGGCCCGACGCGCTCGAGGCCGCGCTGCGCGGCTGCACGCTGCTGCGCCGCGCGCTGGTCGTGCGCGAGACCGCGAGCACGCAGGACCACGCGCGCGCGGGCGCCGCGATCGGCGACGCCGTCGTCGCCTGGCGCCAGAGCGGCGGGCGCGGGCGCCTGGGCCGCGCGTGGGCGGACACCGCGCTCGAGGGGATCGCCGTCACCGCCGTCGTGCCGCGCGGCGAGCCGGAGTTCCTGGCGTGCGCGAGCGCCGTCGCCGCGGCGCGCACCGCGATCGCGCTGGGCGTCCCGCACGCGGGCATCAAGTGGCCCAACGACATCCTCGCCCGGGGGCGAAAGCTCTGCGGGATCCTCGTCGAGCAGACCCCGCAGGCCGCCTTCGTGGGGATCGGCATGAACGTCCTCCAGCGCGCCTTCGCGCCGCCGCTGGACGCCCGGGCCACCAGCCTGGCGCTCGAAGGCGCCGCCGTCGACCGGCTGGACGCGGTCATCGCGCTCCTGCGCGCCCTCGACACCGCCCTCCAGGAGCCAGAGGAGGCGGTTTTCCGGACCTATCGGGCGCTCGACCGCCTCAGCGGCACCCAGGCGCGCCTGCGGACCCCGGACGGGGAGTTCGACGCGACCGTGATTTCCGTCGATCCCCGGCGCGGGCTGGTCGTATCCACCGACCGCGGGAGGCTCGCGCTGCCCGCCGCCACGACTTCCATTGTTCCCCCGCCCGACGCGAGCCGATATGGTGATGCCGATGCGTCCGCCTGAGATGCGACCCGACCGACCCCGGCGCTGCCACCTCGTGGCGGCGGCGGCGGCGCTTTCGGTGGCCGCCTCGGCCGTCGCGCAGTCGGCCGCCCCTGCGCCCGCCCCCGCGCCCAGCTCCTCCGAGCCCACGCGCGTCGCCCCCGCGGATCCCGGCCGCCCCGATCCCGCGATGACCCCGCAGCGCGTCTCCTCCTCGCAGCCGCGCCCGGCGACGCGCTTCGACGCGTACGAGGTCGTCGACCCGACGGTCGCGGACCGCAACACGCTCGGCACCTCCTTCCGCATGTTCGCGGTCGACCTCTCGCCGAGCGGCTTCCGCAACGTCTACAAGGTGCCGGGGCACGACGATCTCCTCATGCGCGCCGACGGCGGCCTCTACGCGGTCTTCGAGCAGGCGACCTACCGCCGCGCGCAGGACAAGGAGACCAAGCAGTACTTCACGAAGCCGACGACGCCGGCCTCGACGACCTACTACATCGGCCGCCCGAACTGGGCGCGCATGCGCGGCACGGGCGTGCGCGACCTGAGCTTCCGCCGCGAGACCACGCAGACGCCGATCGCGCCCTCGAAGCAGCTCGTCGACATGAGCGGCGTCTCGCGCCTGCACGGCGTGCGCGAGACCGCGGGCGCCACGCGCGTCGAGAACACGCGCGTCGACGCGCGCGTCGCGGCCGACGAGCCGCGCCAGCGCATGGCCGACGAGGAAGTCTCGTACCCGCCCGTGCGCCGCACCGCGACCGCGCCCGAAGGCGCCGCCGACGCGTCGCGCGCACCCGGCGCACCCGGCGCCGCCGACGCGCCGCGCGGCGATGCCGCCGATGGCGTCGCCCCGCGCGGCGACGCCTCCGGCGCGGCCGACGCGACCCCGCGCTCGCAGCGCCCCGACTTCCAGAAGCGCATCGACCAGCTCATGCGCCGCGCCGCGAAGGCGCCCTGAACCATCGTGGCCGCCGCCGCCATCGTCCGGATCCGGATCCGCGCGCGTTGCGCCGCCGCGGCCGCACGCGCGCTGCTGCCGTGCGCCGCGTTCGCGCTCGCGCTCCTGCCCGCGCCTGCCGCGCACGCGCGCGAGGTGCGTCCGCGCGTCGCCGCCGTCGTCTGCAGCCCCGGCGGCGTCGCGGCCGTCCCGCTTGCGCGCGACGCGGGCGACCGCTGGCCCGAGCGCGTGGCCGTGAGCATCGGCGGACTGCAGGCGCAGGCGCCGGTGGTCTGGGTCGGCGCCGCCGTCGACGACGGCATGCGTTCGTGGACGCGGTCGCCGGAGCAGCTCACCGCGCGCGCCATCGGCGCGATGCGCGACGAGGAGCGCCCCGAGTCGCGCGGCGAGGTGATGGCGCTCGTCGAGCTTCCCGCCGCGGGCGAGGGCGCGCTCTCCATCGGCGGCCGCGCGCTCGAGACCTTCTGGCTGCCGATGCCGCCGCGCGTGCGTCCCGACGCGCCGATCCTGCCGGTGGTCGCCGGCGGCGCGGAGGACCGCCCCGACGCGGGCACGCCCAACGAGTACTGGCGCTGGTCGCTCCTGGCGTCGCGCCAGCAGATGCGCGTCGGCGAGCCGCGCGGCGACGCGGTCGAGGGACTCTGGGCGCGCCACGTCGAGGGACTCTGGCAGGGCGGGCTCGAGCGCGTGCGCCGCACCAGCCGCGGCGTGCACGACGAGCTGCTCGACGCGCTCACCGCCACCGCCGCCGACTCCACCTGCGAGCGCCCCATCGCCGCGTGGATCGCGCGTCCGAGCGACCTGCGCGCGCTGCTCTCGATCCTCATCGATCCCGAGCGCTCCGACGAGGACGCCGCGCAGGCCTCGCTCACCTGGCTGCGCGCGCACTGGATGCTCACGCTCTGGATCGAGGCCGACTGCGGCGACCGCGTGCGCATCGCCGTCTGCAATCCCACGGCGGGGGAGCGCATCGCGCGCTTCTCGTGGTCGGGCGCCGCGCCGGGCTCGCTCGCGGTGGCGATCCCCGTGCCGCCGCGTTCGGTCGAGCGCGCCTGGATCGACCGCGTCGAGCTGCAGGCGAACAGCGCCACCGGCAGCGTGGAGCGCCAGCAGCCCGAGGTGCTCGAGGTCGCCGACGGCGCGCTGCGCACGCGCGTGCCCGTCGGCGCGCGCGAGTATCCGGTGCGTCCGCCGGGGCTCTCCTTCTCGACCTTCCTTCCCGTGCTCTCGCTCGCCGACGCGCAGTCGGGGACGATCGTGCCGCCGGATCCGACGCGCCGCACGACCGCGTCGCTGCGGCGGCGCCAGGGACGGTGGGAGCTCTTTCTCGAGTGCCTGCGGCCCGAGAGCGCGCCCGATCCGGAGTCGGACGAGGTCGTCGTGCGCATCGGCGCGCCCGACGCGCCCGTGCGCACCGTGCGCGTGCGCGCCTCCGGCTCGCTGCTCGTCGAGGGCGGCGCGGAGGATGGCGCGGGCGCGGGCTTCATGACCTGGTCCGATCGCTGGCGCGCGCGGCTGGAGATTCCCGAGGCGTGGCTGCCCAGCGCCGCGGGCGCCGCGCAGCCGCTCATGCTCTCGGTCGAGCGTCGACCGGGCGGGCCGCAGCCGCGGCAGACGGCCGGGCTCGCGCTCCCGCCCTGGCGGGCGACGCCTCCGGCGCTGCTCGTCGATCTCGCGCCCTGGTCGGGCGTGACGCGCTGAGGCGCGTTCGGGCCGCGGCCTATACTCGGCCTCCCATGTCCGACGCGATGTTCGCCCCGCTCCCGCCCGCGCTTCCCGCGCCGGTGCGCCCGCGCGTCGTCGCGCTGCTGAACCAGAAGGGCGGCGTCGGGAAGACCACCTCGACGGTGAACCTGGGCGCCGCGCTCGCGCGCCTGGGGCTGCGCACGCTGCTGGTGGACCTGGATCCGCAGTCGAATCTCTCGCTGCACTTCGGGGTGGAAGCCTCGGCGGAGCAGCCGTCGGTGCACGACCTGCTCGTCGACCCGGAGGTCCGGCTCGACCAGGTCGTCGTGGCCGCGCGGCCGGGGCTCGACTTCGTGCCCGCGGTGACGGAGCTCGCGCTCGTGGAAGGCGAGCTCGCCGGACGCGAGGGCATGCAGGGCGTGCTGCGCGAGAAGCTCGAGCCCGGCTTCAGCCGCTACGACGCGATCCTGCTGGACTGCCCGCCGAGCCTGGGCGTGCTGAGCGTGAACGCGCTCACCGTCGCGGACGAGGTCTTCGTGCCGATGCAGGCGCACTACCTGCCCCTGCGCGGGCTGGAGAAGCTGCTGCAGACGGTGCACCTGGTGAGCCAGGGGCTGAATCCTCGCATCGAAGTGAGCGGCGTGCTGCTGTGCATGCACGACGGATCGAGCAGCCACGCGCGCGCGGTGATCGAGGAGATCGAGGCGCAGTTCGCGCAGTACCGCGACGCGGAGGTCCCGTGGTCGCGCGCGCGCGTGCTCGCGCCGCCGGTGCGCCGCAACATCAAGCTGGCCGAGGCGCCCTCCTTCGGCAAGACCATCTTCGACTACGCGCCCCGCAGTCCCGGCGCGCAGGACTACCGCGCGATCGCGGAGTCGCTGCTGGAGCGCTGGGGCTTCGCGCCGCGTCCCTTCGAGGGTGCGAAGGCGGAGGTGGCCGCGGCGCCGGCGAAGCGCGTGAAGGCGGCGAAGCGCGCGAAGGTCGCGAAGCCTGCGAAGCGCGGGAAGCCGGCGGCGGCTGCGAAGGCCGCGAAGCCGCTCAAGCGTGCGAAGAATGCGAAGGCCGCAAAGCGGGCGAAGCCTGCCAAGGCCGCGAAGCCCGCAAAGGTCGCGAAGGCCCGCAAGTCCGCGAAGCCCTCCAAGCCCGCGAAGCCTTCCAAGCCCACGCGCGGTGCCTCGACCGCCCGCGCCGCCCGCGGCGCGCGCACGGCCGTGCGTCGCCGCATCCGCTCCGGCGGCCTGAGCCTTTGAGCGCCCCATGAAGGACGCCCTCGCGCTCCGTGCTCCCGCCGGCTCGCCCGTCGCGCGATCGCGTCGCATCTGGCGCATCGTCTTCGTGCTCGCGATCGTCGTGGTCACCACCGCCACGCACTGGCCGAAGCTGCAGGTCGGCGTCGCAGGGCATCCCATCGACAAGCTGCTGCATGCGACCTCCTTCGCGGGCATCGCGCTGCTGCTCTGGCGCACGCGGTGGATGTCGACGCTCCTCACCGTCTGGTTCGCGGTGCTGCTCTGGTGCGTCGTCGACGAGCTGACGCAGTCGATCCCGGGCCTGGGCCGCTCGACCGATCTGGACGACTGGCTCGCCGACGCGATCGGCGTCACGCTCATGGTGCTGGTGCTCGGCGCGCTGCGGCCGATGGGGCGCGGCGTCTCGCTGCTGCTCTCGCGCCGGCGCGCGGTCTCGATCGAGCGGCTCTTCGCGCGCCCGACGAACTGGCTGCACTTCATCGCGGTCGCGCCGATCGCCTTCGCGGGCGGCGCGACGGCGGCCGTCTGGTTCGACTCGCTGCTGGTGCGCAAGCCGCCGCAGCCGTGGGAGTTCGGCTTCGTCGGCGGCGTGCTTGGCCTGGGCGTCGCCTGCCACCTGCTGCTGGAGTTCGGCGTGCGCCACGCGCGGCGCCGGGCGGCCGCCGCGCGCGCGTGCCTGCACTGCGGCAGCGATGCGGCCGCGCCCGACACGCCGAGCGCGCCCGACGCACCCGCGCCCGCCACCCCCTGCGCCTGCTGCGGCGAAGCGCGCCGCGCCAGCGACTGGGCACCCACCGCCGACCTCGCGAGCGGCGAAGCGGTCCGGCTCTGCCTGGTGCCGACGCTGGTGGGCCTCGTCTCGCTCTTCGTCGTCGAGTTCGGCGTGCTTTTCCTGCTCACCGCGGCGCGGCTGGACTGGCCGCGCGTGCAGCGCCTGGACCTGACCTTCCGCCGGCTTCCGGGCGACATGCGCCTGCTCATCGACGCCACGGCGCTCGCGCTCGCGGCGACCTGGATCCTCTGGTGGTGTCGCCGGCGCATCGCGCGCCGCATCGACGCGGGCGGCGAGCGCTGCCTCGCGTGCGGCTTCGACCTGCACGCGACCGCGGCCCGCGGCGGCGGCGGCGCGTGCCCCGAGTGCGGCGCGCCCTTCCTGCGTCTCTGAGCGCCCGCTGCGCGCCGGACGCACCCCTACAATCGCGCCATGCCTCGAGTGGCGATCATCGGAGCGGGACTGGCGGGCCTCGCCTGCGCGCGGCGGCTGCAGCGCGCGGGCGTCGAGTGGACGATCCTCGAGGCGAGCGACGGCGTCGGCGGCCGCGCGCGCACGGACCTCGTCGACGGCTACCGCCTCGACCGCGGCTTCCAGGTGCTGCTCACCGGCTACCAGGAGGCGGGGGAGGTGCTCGACCTGCCCGCGCTGCAGCTTCGCTCCTTCTACGCGGGCGCGCTCGTCTTCGACGGCGCCAAGCTCGTGCGCCTGGCGAACCCGCTGCGCCACCCGATGGCGGCCGCGCGCTCCATCGCGACGCAGACGGTGACCGCGCTCGACGCCGCGCGCCTGGCGCCCATCGCCTTCTCCGCCGCGCGCACGCGCGTCGCCGAGCCGGGCGCGCCCGACGGCGCGACGCTCGCGCTGCTGCGGCGCATGGACCTCTCGCGCGGGATCGTCGACGGCTTCTTCCGCAGCTTCTTCGGCGGCGTCTTCCTGGACCGCTCGCTGGAGACGGACGCAAGCATCTTCCGCTTCCTCTTCGCCTGCTTCGCGCGCGGCGATGTCGCGGTCCCCGCGCAGGGCATGGGCGCGATCGCCGCGCAGCTCGCGGGCGGGCTCGGCGAGGCGGGGATCCTGCTGCGCCGCCCCGCGGTGCAGGTGCATCGCCGCGGCGGCAGCTTCGAGGTCCGCACCGCCGACGGCGCGGCGCACGCGGCCGACGCGGTCGTCTACGCCACCGACATGACCGCGGCGCACGCGCTCGACGCGCGCATCCCCGCGCGCCACTGGCAGGCGACGACGACGCTCCACTACGCCTGCGACCGCATCAACCTCCCGAGCACGCTCCACGAGCCCGTGCTGCACCTCGACGGCACCGGCGAAGGTCCCGTGAACCACGCCGCGTGCATCTCCAGCGTCGCCCCCGAGTACGCGCCGCCGGGGAAGGCGCTCGTCTCGCTCAACCTCGTCGACACGGACTGGGCCAACGAGAGCATGGCCGCGATCCAGGCGCGCACCGTCCGCCAGATGGAGCGCTGGTTCGGCCCGGGCGCGATGCGCCGCTGGCAGCTCCTGCGCATCGAGCGCATCCCGCGCGCGCTGCCGCGCCAGCACGAGGGCGACCTGCACACGCGTCCCGCAGCGATCCTGGACGACGGCCTCTTCCTGGCCGGCGACCATGTGACCGAGGGCTCCATCGATGGCGCGCTGCGCAGCGGACGCCACGCGGCCGAGGCGGCGTGCGCCTGGCTGCGGCACGGGTAGCCCGCGCAGCGGAATCGTCGGCTACTTGGAGGCGGGCGCCGCGGTCGCGGGCGCCGCCGGCGCCGCCGGCCCGCCCGGATCCACCGGCGTCACGCGCAGCACGGCGGTCGACATCTTCGGCTGCACGCCGTTGCGGATGATCTCGACGCGCGCGTCGCGCTCGCCCTTGCGGAATTCCAGCACGGCGGTCGAACCCGTCACCGCCTCCGAGCGTAGGGTCCACCCCTGCCCGAGGAATCGCGCCTTGGTCTCGGCCGCGCGCGCGGGCAGGTCGGAGACCTCGCCCTTGTAGGAGAACTGGCCGGCGAGCACCTGCGAGCCATCCTGCTTCAGGCCGGAGCTGTCGCGCGCGACCATCCCCGGCACCTGCGGGAGGTCCGACTGCAGCACCGTCTCCGGCTCGCTGGAGCAGGCCGCGGGCAGCAGGGCGCAGGCGAGCAGCGCGGCCGCGAGCAGCGGGGCGCGACGGCCGAAGGTTGGCGCGGTCCGATCCATTGGGCCGATACAAGGTATCCACTCGCGCCCGGCGCCGCCGGAGCCGGACGATGGCACGCAGCTTCGAACGACACGCCCGCACCTTCACCCTGCTGACGCTGGTCAGCCGGCTGACGGGCTTCGCGCGGGACGCGCTCCTGACGCGCGTCTTCGGCCGCAGCGCGATCATGGACGCCTTCAACCTCGCCTTCCAGGTGCCCAACCTCTTCCGGCGCCTCTTCGGCGAGGGCGCGCTCACCGCCAGCTTCCTGCCCGTCTACACCAAGCTCGACCGGGACGACCCCGCGCTGGCGCGCCACTTCGCCGGCGCGATGCTCGCCACGCTCACCCTCATGCTCGCGGGCATCACCGTCGCGGGCGAGGCGATCCTCGCGCTCCTGCGCGCGCTGGAGGTGACGGAGCCGCTGGGCCTCGAGCTGCTCATGGTGATGCTGCCCTACATGCCGCTGGTCTGCCTGGTCGCGCTGGTGGGCGCGATGCTGCAGACGCACGACCGCTTCGGTCCCAGCGCGGCCTCGCCGATCATCCTCAACCTCTGCGTCGTCGCCGCGGCCCTCTTCGGCAGCCACTACGGCGAGCAGCTCCTGGGCATCCCGCACATCGAGGCGGAGGCGCACATCCGCATCGTCGCATGGAGCGTCATGGTGGCGGGCGTGCTGCAGCTGGCCTGGAACCTCTGGGCGCTGCGCCACTACGGCATCCGTCCGCACCTGCGCCTGCGCGAGACGGGCGCGCACATGCGCGAGGTCGTGCTCAAGGCGCTGCCCATGCTGCTGGGCATGGGCATCTTCCAGGTGAACACCTTCGTCGACGGCCTCGTCGCCAGCTACCAGACCTTCGTCGGGCCGACCATCTTCGGCGTGCCCTATCCCCTCGAGCCCGGCAGCATGACGACGCTGAGCTGCGGCCAGCGCCTCTACGAGTTCCCGCTGGGCGTCTTCGGCGTCGCGATCGCCACCGCGATCTTCCCCGCGCTCGCGCGCGAGTCCAACGAGCCCGAGCGCTTCGTCGGCACGCTGCGGCGCGGCCTTCGCCTGAGCTTCTTCATCGGCTTCCCCGCGAGCATCGGCCTCGTGCTCCTGCGCGATCCGCTCAGCGCCACCGTCTTCCAGGGGGGCAAGTTCAGCTACGCGGACGCGCAGCGCGTCGGCTTCATCCTGATGATGTACGCGCCGGCGATCTGGGCGTACAGCATGCAGCAGCTCGTGACGCGCGCCTTCTACGCGCTGGGCGACACGACGACCCCGGTGCGCATCAGCCTCTGGATGGTGGCGCTCAACTTCGCGCTCAACATGGTCCTCATCTGGACGCCGCTGCGCGAGGGCGGCCTCGCGGCGAGCACCGCGATCGCGGCGATCGTGCAGATCGTCGTCATGACGCGCACGATGCGCGCGCGCCTGGGACCCGTCGTCGACGCCGAGGTGCGCCGCAGCATGGCGCGCACGGTCGTCGCGAGCCTGGCGATGGGGGCGATCGTCTGGCTCGCCTCGCTCGCCTTCGCGGGACGCACGACCTGGGCGTGGAACCTGGCCGCGACGCTGACGCTCTCGGGCGTGGGCGGCGTCGCCTTCCTGGCCGCCTCCCGCGTGCTTCGCATGCCGGAACTGGGATGGGCGATCCGCGGGCGCTCGCCCGCCTGACCGCCGCGGGATGCCCTACGCCACGCTCCAGCCGGCGCCCTCGCGCACGACGCGGCGGTAGAGCGTGTCGCGCTCGACGGCGCGGAAGCCCGCCTCGCGGATCGAGCGGCACAGGTCCGCGACGCTCGTCTCCTGGTGGTTGCCCTCGCCCACGGCCTTGGTGATGTCGTACCAGACCACCGTGCCGTCGATGTCGTCCGCGCCCGTCTGGAGCTGCAGCTCGGCCATCGGCAGCGTCTGCATGATCCAGAAGGCCTTCACGTGCGGGAAGTTGTCGAGCATGAGCCGCGCGACGGCGAGCGTGCGCAGGTTCTCCAGCCCCGTCGGCGCGGGCAGGTGCTCCAGCGCGCTGCGGTCGGGGAAGAAGGGCAGGGGGATGATCGTCTGGAAGTAGCCGGTCTCGAGCCCCTGCGAGCCCGGCATCGGCAGCCGCTCGCGCGGGTAGCGCGCCTGCGGTCCGGTGAGCACCACGGCGCCGTTCTCCGCCACGGGGATGCCCTGCGCCTGCGCCCACGCGCGCAGCGTGCGGTCCTGCTGCTGGCGCAGCAGCTCCATGTGGTGGATGCGCTCGCGGCGCTGCTCGACGTGGCCGTAGAGCATCGTCGCGTTGCTGTTGATGCCCAGCTCGTGCGCGGCGCGGTGCACGTCCAGCCAGTGGTCGCCGCGGATCTTGCCCTTGAAGGCCTCGTCGTGGACGCGGTCGTCGAAGACCTCCGCGCCGCCGCCGGGCAGGCTGCCCAGCCCCGCGTCGCGCAGGTCGCGCAGGACGGCCTTGATGCCCTCGTAGCCCTCCGCGCCGCGCTTGCTGATGCGCTGCAGGTGCACGATCTCGACGGCGGTGAAGGCCTTGATGTGGATGCGCGGCGCCTCCTCGCGGATGGCGCGCAGCATGCCCGTGTAGTACTCGAAGGGCAGCCACGGATGGAGGCCGCCGACGATGTGCATCTCCGTCGCGCCCGCGTCGCGCGCGGAGCGGGCCTGGGCGCGGATCTCCTCCTCGCCCTGCTCGTAGGCCCCGTCCTGCCCCTTCTTGCGGTGGAAGGCGCAGAAGGAGCAGCTCAGCGCGCAGACGTTGCTGTAGTTGAGGTGCCGATTGACGTTGTAGTACGCGACGTCGCCGTGCAGACGGCGGCGCACGCGGTCGGCCATCCGGCAGACCGCGTGGATGTCCGGGGTGGCGTAGAGCGCCATCCCGTCCTGGGCCGTCAGGCGCTCGCCGGCATCGACCTTGCGTTCGATGCCGGCGAGCGCCGGATCCGCCGCGCGTGCGCGCGGGGTCTCGATCGTGGATGCGCTTGCTGCGGCGGTCGCCATCGGCTCACTTCGCTCCGCGGCCCTGCGAGGGACGGCCCGAGCCCGTGCTCGCGCCCGAGCCGGAGCTCGGCGCGCTGTCCGCCGGCGGCTGCGCGTCCATCGGCTTCATCGTCAGCGGATCGCGCAGCGGCAGGTCGGTGCGCTGGTCGTTGAAGAACTCCTTCATCGTGGCGCGGCCCGTCGGGTCGCCCTTGGCGATGTCGCTCCACTTGCCGACGACCAGCACGACCATGTCGTCGAAGTTGAGGAACTTCTTCGCGACGCGCTGCACGTCGTCCGCGCTCACCTTCTGGATGTTCGCGCGGTAGTTCTGCCAGTACGAGGGGTCGCGGCCGGTCCACTCGTCGTCGACGAAGAGGCCCAGGACCGCGTCCTTGCTGCTGAACTGCTGCGGGAAGGCCTCGATGAAGGACTTCTTGGCGACCTCCAGCTCCTCGGCGGAGACCGGCTCGTCGCGCATGCGCGAGAACTCGTCGCGCATGAGCTTGATCGAGAGGGCCACCGTCGGGTTCTTCGACTCGAAGGAGCCGAGGAAGACGCCGGGGTAGTAGGTGCCCGCGCCGAAGGAGGAGCCGACGCTGTACGCGAGGCCCTCGTTGGAGCGGATGTTCTTCATGAGGCGGCTGGTGAAGCCGCCGCCGCCGAGGATCTCGTTCATCACCGCGGCGGAGAAGTAGTCGGGATCGTCGCGCATGATGCTGCGGCGGCCGACGCGGACCTTGCCCTGGGGGATGTCCTTCTCGACGTGGTAGACGCCGGGCTTGATGGTCGCGGTGGGGGCGGGCGGATTCGGGACCTTCTCGCCCTTGGTCCAGCCCTCCATGCCCTTCTCCAGCTTCTTCATCATCTCGTCGGGGTCGAAGTCGCCCGTGACGGCGATGATCAGGTTGCCGGGGTGGATGAGGCGCGCGTGCTGCTGCTGCAGCTTCTCGCGGGTGATGGAGTCCCACCCCTCCTTGGTGGGCTGCGCGCTGTCGGCCGCGTCCTCGCCGAACATCAGGTACGACCACTCGCGGCCCAGGATGGCGCCGGCGTCGTCGTTGCGCTGCTTCATCCCCTCGACCGCCTGCCCGCGCATGACCTCCAGGCGGGCCTGGTCGAAGGCGGGGTTGCGCAGGATGTCGAAGAAGAGCGCGAGGCTCTGGTCGAGGTTCGCCGTCAGCGTGTTCATCGAGGCGCTCACGCCGCCGCGCGAACCGCCGCCGCCGCGACGGCCGCCGCCACCGCCCGCGCCGACGCCGACGGTGGTGGCGAGGAAGTCGAGCTTCTCATCGAGCTCCGCGGGCGGGACCGAGGTCGTGCCGCCGCTGCGCATCAGCGCGGCCATCGCGCCGGTGAGCCCGGGGATCTCCTTCGGATCCATCCAGGCGCCGCCCTTGAAGGAGAAGGAGACGTTCACCAGCGGGAACTCCTTGCTGGGCGCCATGTAGACGACGGTGCCGTCGGAGAGCGTCCGGCGGTAGTCCTTCGCCTTCGGGGGGTTGAAGTCGAGCGGCTTGAAGGTGATCTCCTCGGGACGCTTGGGCAGGTCCTGCGCCGTGGCGACGCCGGAGAGGAGGGTGGCCGCCGCAGCCGCGGTGAGGACGATGTGGGTGATCTTCATGGTGTGTGCTCCGTGGCGTGGTGCGTGCGGTTCACTTCTTGGTCTTCTCGAGCTCGGCGAGGCGCGCCTCGATCTTCTTGCGCATGTAGTCCATCGCGGGCTTCATCTGCGGAGGCATCTGGGCCGCCTGCGCGTCCATGCCCTCGAGGGCTTCCTTGAGCTTGGCGGCGTCGGTCTCCTTCGCGATGCGCGCGGCCGCCTGGCGGGCCATCGCCTGCATCGGTCCGGGCACCTCGGCCAGCTCCGGGTCCGCGGCCGGCGCGGCGGTCGCCTTGCGCGT
Source organism: Phycisphaerales bacterium (assembly GCA_046350355.1). Classification (GTDB taxonomy): domain Bacteria; phylum Planctomycetota; class Phycisphaerae; order Phycisphaerales; family SM1A02; genus UBA966. The sequence goes on from JAXMAN010000001.1 coordinate 635,171, forward strand.
GAAGACCGCGACCGAGCGGTTGTCCTTGCCGAAGTACTTGTTCGCGACGCGCTGGATGTCCTCGGCCGTGACGGCCTGGAGCTTGGCGTTCTGCGCGTTGATCTCGCTCCAGTCGCCCAGCGCCTCGGCGTAGGCGAGCTGGATCATCAGGAAGAAGTTGTTCTGCAGGCGGCGGTAGCTGTCGGCGGCCGACTGGTTCTTGACCTTCTGCAGCTCCTTCTCGGGCACGGGCTCGGTCTGGAGCTTCTTCAGCTCCGCGTACCAGGCCTCCTCGAGCTGCTGCGGCGTCGCGTCGCCCTTGGTGTCCGCGCTGAAGGCGAAGAGGCCCGCGTACTTGCGGCTCTCCTGCTGCGCGGAGGCGCTCGAGGCGATGCCCGAGCCCTCGACCATGCTCTTGTAGAGGCGGCCCGTGCGGCCGTTGAGCAGCGACGCCATCATGTCGAGCGCGTAGCTGTCCTTGTGCATGGCCGGGACGGTGTGGTAGCGGATCTCCACCTGCGGCTGCGTCTCCGCCTCCGCGTACATCCGCTGCTCGGCCATCTGCTTCTGCTCGAGCGTCACCACCGGCGGCGGGGCGGTCTTGCCCGGCTCCAGGCGGCTGAAGTAGCGCGTGATCGTCGCCTTCGCCTCGGCGGGGTTGAAGTCGCCGACGATGATGCCCACGAGGTTGTTCGGGCGGTAGTACGTGTTCCAGTACTTCTGCGCCTCCTCCATCGTGTAGCTGTTGAGGTCGCTCGTCCAGCCGATCACGGGCCAGCCGTAGGGGCTGGACATCCAGAACATGCTGTCGAACTGCTCCTGGAAGACGCCGGTGGGGGTGCTCTCGGTGCGCAGGCGGCGCTCCTCGTGGACGACGTCGCGCTCGCTGTAGAACTCGCGGAAGACGCTGCCGTTGAGGCGGTCGCTCTCCATCCACGCCCACAGCTCGAGCTTGTTGCTGGGCACGTTGATGAAGAAGAAGGTCAGGTCGTTGCTCGTGAAGGCGTTCATGCCGGTCCCGCCCGCGGCGGTGTAGACCTTGTCGAACTCGTCCTTCACGATCGTGGAGAGGGCGCCCTGCTGCTCCTTGAGCCGCGCGAGCTGCGCCTCGAGGTCCTTCTTGCGCTGCTCGCCGCCGGGAAGCGAGGTGTCGACCTTGGCGACCTCGGCCTGGACCTTCTTGATCTCGTCGTCGCCGGCCTTGCCCTGCTGCTCGTCCATCAGCGCCTTCAGCTCGGCGCGCATCGCGGCCAGCGCGGGCGTGTCGTTGGCGGGGCTCCACGGATCGTCGATCTCGCCGCGGAAGAAGCGCGCGTACTGCTCCGTCCAGGTGGTCGCATTGATCTTGTCGCGCAGCTCCTTCTGGCGGCGGCGGTAGTCCGCGTCGCGCTTGGGATCGCGGGTGCCGATCGTGTCGGTCCCCTTGAACATCATGTGCTCGAAGAAGTGGCTGATGCCCGTGATTCCCGGGCGCTCGTTCACCGAGCCGACCTTCGCGAGCCATCCCGCGGCGATCGCGTTGGGCTGGTCGCTGCGCGGCACGAGCAGGAACTTCATGCCGTTGGGGAGGGTGAAGATCTCGGGCTCCACCTGCTGCGCGAGCGCCGGGGCGGCGCAGAGGACGAGCGCGAGGGAAGCGGCGATGACGGTCGATCGCATGCGTGTCTCCGGTTGGGAGTTGTTGCGCGCCCGCGCGCGCAGTGGGCTCAGAAGGGTACTCCGCGGGATCTCGGACCGTTCTCTTTGCGCGAGGCCCAAGCCCGGCTATGGTTGGCGAAATGCCCGTCCACACCCCACGGATTCTCGGACGCCGCGCGCGTCCCGCCTTGTGCGCCGGCCTCCTCTTCGCCGCCGCCGCCGCCGCGCCCGCCGCCGCGCAGGTGCGCGTCGCGACCTACAACATCGCGGGCATCAAGGGCGATCCCAACGCGATCAAGGCGGTGCTGGGCGCGATGCACGCCGACGACTCCGTCGGTTTCGCCGTGCCCGTGGGCGTCTTCGTCTTCGCCGAGGTCGGCTCGTCGGATGTGGCCGCGCTGCAGACCTACGTCAACCAGACCGCGCCCGTGGGCGTCACCTACGCGCTCGCGACCTTCACGACCAGCGGCACCGAGGATGGCGCCAGCGGCGCGCAGGCGCTCTTCTACCGCACCGACATGCTGAGCGAGGTCACCTCCGCGCACCAGGACCTCGCCACCGGCGGCAGCCGCAACACCGACCGCTGGCTGCTGCAGCTCGTGGGCTACAGCTCGACCAGCGCGCGCTTCTACGTCTACGGCTCGCACCTGAAGGCGTCGACCGGCAGCGCCAACGTGGCCGAGCGCCTCGCCGGCGTGCAGACCATCCGCGCCAACGCGGACGCCCTCGGCGCCGGCACCCGCGCGATCTACGCGGGGGACATGAACTTCTACACCAACACGGAATCGGGCTACCAGGCCTTCGTCGCCGCGGGCAACGCCGCCGCGGTCGATCCCTACGGCACCACCAACTGGACCTCCGCCGCCAACGCGTGGATGCACTCGCAGAGCCCGCGCGACATCGTCGCGGACGGCCTCATCGGGGGCGGCATGGACGACCGCTTCGACTTCATCCTGCCCACCGCCGGCCTCTTCGACGGCACCGGCCTCTCCGCCATCGCCAACACCTGCCGCTCGCTCGGCAACGACGGCGACCACTACAACCTGGCGATCAACTCGGGCACCAACACCTTCTATCCCTCGAACATCGCGCGCTCCAACGCGCTCGCCACCAACCTCTTCAACGCGAGCGACCACATCCCGGTGCTCCTGGACATGCAGGTGCCGGCGTGGAACGCGGCGTCGCTGGGCACCGTCCCCGCGCGCGTCGTGCAGAACGGCAGCGCGACCGCCGAGGTGCGCGTCATGAACGACGCCCCCGGCGACTTCGCCATCGGCATCGATCCGCTGACCTACACCGTCGCGGGCACGGGCGTGCTGAGCGGCAGCTTCAACGGCACCGCGCCCCTCTCGCCCGCCTTCACCTCCGTGCAGGTGCCGATCTCGACCACGACGGTCGGGCTGCGCACCGGCACCGCGACGGTGACCAGCACCAAGGAGGCGGTGCAGAACCCCTCGCTCGCGCTGCCCGTCTCGCTGCGCGTCCTGCGCCGCTCCAATCCCTCCTTCTCCGCCGCCAGCGACGCCAACGCCACCACCGTCAGCTTCACCGTCGAGCCCGGTTCCGTCGCCGTCGACACGACGCTGCAGGTCTCCAACTTCGGCTTCGACGTCGACCAGGCGACGATGGACATCGACGCGGTGCAGGTCCCCTCGGGCCCGTACTCCCTGGTCAGCGGCACGACGACTGGCGTCGGCGTGTCCGCCGCGCCCGTGAAGGTCCGCTTCAACCCCGCCGGCCTCTCCCCCGGGACCTACAACGCCGCTGTCACGGTGCAGACCAGCGACGAAAACATCCCCGGCGCGACCACTGCCTCGGTCGTGGCGAATTTCTCCGTGACCGTCTCGAGCGCGCGTCCCGGCGACCTGAACCACGACGGCGTCGTCGACGGCAGCGACCTCGGCATGCTGCTGGCGTACTGGGGCGGCGCCTCGGGCGACCTCAACGGCGACGGCACGACCGACGGCGCCGACCTTGGCATCCTGCTCTCCTCGTGGGGATGATGCGCGTCCCCACGGAATCGCCATGACGCACCCCACGCGCTCCTCACGCTTCTCGCTGCTCCTCGCCGCCTCGCTGTGCGCCGCGCTTCCCGCGGCCGCGGACGCGGACACGCTCGTCCTCACCGCCGTCGCGGACGCGACGCTCATCGAGTCCGTCGACACGACGCAATACGCGCTCGGCGCCGCCTACAACATCTACTGCGGCCGCGTCGGCACCAACGGCAGCGGCATGCTGCGCCGCGCGCTCCTGCGCTTCGACCTGAGCGCGATCCCCGCCGGCTCCACCGTGACCTCGGCCTCGCTGAAGGTCTACATGAGCCAGACCAACACGACGACGCAGGCGACGACGCTGCACCGCATGCTCCAGTCCTGGGGCGAGGGCGCGAGCTTCGCCTTCGGCGGCGCGGGCACGAGCCCCGAGCCCGGCGACGCCACCTGGAGCAACCGCTTCTATCCGGGCCAGCCGTGGACGACGCCCGGCGGCACCTTCGTCGAGACGGCGACGCAGACCAAGAGCATCGGCTCCGCGGGTGCGTACGTCTTCGCGAGCAACGCCTCGATGGTCGCGGACGTGCAGTCGTGGATCGCCTCGCCCGCGACCAACTTCGGCTGGGTGATGCGCGGCAACGAGACGACGCTCGGCACCGCCAAGCGCTTCGAGAGCCGCGAGAGCGGCGACCCGACGCGGCGGCCGCTGCTCACCGTCGTCTACACGCCGCCGCCGCCCGTGGGCGACCTCAACGGCGACGGCAAGGTCAACGGCGCGGACATCGGCCTGCTGCTGGGCGGCTGGGGCGCCGCGGGCGCGAGCGATCTCGACGCCAGCGGCGTCACCGACGGCGCGGACCTCGCGATCCTGCTGGCGAACTGGCGTCCCTGATGCGGGGCGCGCCGCGCGGACGTGCGGTCGCACGCGCACGCTCGGCGCCGCGCCCGCGCGTCAGGCCGTGACCTTCACCATCTTGGGCAGCGTCCCCACGGGACGGTCGCCGGCACCGCACGGAAGCGCGGCGATCTTGTCGACGACCTCGAGCCCCTTGGTCACCTTGCCGAAGGCCGTGTACTGGCGGTCCAGGTGCTGGCAGTGGTCGCGGCCCAGGCAGATGAAGAACTGGCTGCCCGCCGAGTCCGGATGCGCCGAGCGCGCCATCGAGAGGACGCCCTTATCGTGCTTGCGGTCGTTGAACTCCGCCTTCACGTTCCAGCCCGGGCCGCCCGTCCCGGTGCCCTGCGGGCAGCCGCCCTGGATCACGAAGTTGCGGATGATGCGGTGGAAGCCCGTCCCGTCGTAGAAGCCGCTGCGCGCGAGCTTCTGGAAGTTCTCCACATGCTTCGGGGCCACGTCGTTCCAGAGCTCGAGCTCGATGGTGCCGTGGTCGGTCTCGATCGTCGCGGTCGGGTACTTGGGGGTCGACATGGCGGGGACGCTACCACCGCGCCGCGGCCGCGTGGAGGGGCGCTTCCCGCTCAGGGCGAGAGGTGCCTGTGCGCCGACTGCGGCACCGCGCGCGTCAGCAGCAGCGCGTTGCGGTCCTTCGAGACGACGACCTCGCCGCTGAGCAGCCAGGCGGTCCCCACGGGCTGCTCGCGCACGATGCGCTCCATGCGCTCGAGCGCCTTGCAGGGGAGCAGGTCCATCGAGAGCTCGGCCGCGTCCGCGCCGCCCATGCCCTGGCGTCCGGTGTCCAGCCGCGCGCGCCAGACGCCGGTGAGCGGGTCGCGCGAGACGATCGCGCGGCGCTCCTGCAGGCGCGTCGCGGGGGAGAGCATCATCGTGCGGTCGTAGGTCGGCAGCGCGGGGCGCGCCGCGGTGCCGGTGCGGCTCGAGGCGATGCCCGCGTCCAGGCGGCGCTCGAGCGCGTCCGCGAGCCCGTCGTCGATGCCGGGGAAGACCGAGGCGTCCGGCTCGTGCGCCATGCGGTCGGGCGCGGGATCGCGCACCGGCGTCGCCGCGAGCGCGGTCGCCGCATCGGGTTCGTACGCGGCGACGAGCGGCGCGCGCGCGCCCTCCGCGGGCGCCTGCGCGACCAGCTCCTGCGGCGTCGCGCGCGCGAGGTACGCGGGCGGCGCGGGCGGGCGCAGCGGGATGATCATCGAGGGCAGCAGGAAGGCGCGCCCGTGGAAGTCGTAGACGGTGCCGGTGACCTCGAAGTAGGTCGGGTGGTCGTGCGCGGTGTCCTCGAGGATCGCGCGCACCTCGTCGGCGGGATCGCAGGGCATCACCAGCAGCGTGCGCCGCATGCCGCCCATGAAGCCATCGTCGAGCGTGAAGACCAGCAGCCCGGGTTCCGCGAGCGAGCGCGCGAAGAAGCCGCGCACCGACGCGAGCATCGTCCCCTCGCGCAGCACCGGCACGCGCACGCGCGACTGCGGCAGCGCGTCCGCACCGCGGCGCAGCAGGCCGGGCGCACCCGGCGGGTTCGGCGTCATGCGGTCGGCCGGCGGCAACGCTCCCGGCGGGGGCGCCAGGTGGGCGATAAGCAGCGAGGCGACGATCGTCGGAAGCAGCATGCGCGTTCGCGGGGCAGTGGAGGCGCTTTCGCGAGAAGTTGCCGGGATTGCACTCCGGCACGCGTTGACGCGCCCGACCGACTGTGCCACTATACGGGTCTGGCCGGCCGCGTACCCAAGTGGCCTAAGGGGACGGATTGCAAATCCGTTATTTCGTGGGTTCAAATCCCACCGCGGCCTTTGCAGATGATTCGTGCATCCGCTCCGGGGAGCGGCATACTCGCGGCGCGGGCTTCGCCCCGCGCCCCCACCATGCGCCTGCCGTCGCCTTCCATCGTCGCCACGCACCTGGTCGCCAGCGTTGCCCTCGCCGGGTCCGCGCGCGCCGACGTCGTCGTCCTCGAGCCCGTCGCCGACGCGACGCTCATCCAGCAGGAGGACGTGGATCCCACGGAATACGCCGCCGGCGCGTCGCAGTACCTCTTCGCAGGGCGCGTCGCCAACAACGGCGGGGGCCGGATCCGTCGCGCGTTCCTGCGCTTCGACCTCGCCGCGATCCCCGCGGGCGCGCAGGTCGTCTCGGCGTCCCTCACCGTCACGCTGAACCAGGCCGTCTCGCCGGCGCAGCCCTTCGAGCTCCACGCGGTCGGTGAATCCTGGGGCGAGGGACCCAGCAATGCCGACGGCGGATCGGGCACCATCGCGCTCGAGGGCGACGCGACCTGGCGCAAGCGTTTCTATCCCGACATCGCGTGGACCACGCCCGGCGGGGTCTTCGACGCGACGGCGTCGAGCTCGATGGTCGCTGACCTCACCGGGCCCTACACCTTCCCCTCGACGCCCGCGCTCGTCGCCGATGTGCAGGGGTGGCTCGATGCGCCCGCGACGAACTTCGGCTGGGCGATGCTCGGCAACGAGTCGGTGCCCGGCACCGTGAAGCGCTTCGTGAGCCGCAACTCGACGAACGCCTCGCAGCGTCCGAAGCTGACGATCGAGTACACGCTTCCGGTCGTGGGCGACCTCGACGGCAACGGCATCGTCAACGGCGCCGACCTGGGCCTGCTGCTCGGAAACTGGGGTGGCTCGGGGGTCGGCGATTTGGATGGAAGCGGCAGCGTCGACGGCGCCGACATCGGAATCTTGCTCGGGCACTGGAGCTCCTGAATCGGGCGGGCGACGCAGCCTCCGCGCGCGCCGGAAGGCGTTTTCCCCGCGCGCAGGCGTGGCTGAACCCGGCGGGGAACGATCCGTCCAAAGGTGCGCTGTGCGCCCACGCGCGCAGTGCGCGCCTGTGCGGGCGCGCGACGCACGCCCCGTCGTCTCCACGCGAGCCATGCGGACGGCACCACAAGACACGACGATCGCCCGCCGTCTGCGGAGGGGGCTGATTCTCGGACGGGGCGCCGGCGCGGTCATCCCGCCGGAAAACCCTTGCGCCGGCGGACGCGTTGCGCGAACCTTATGTGCGCGCGGCGCCGACTTCGCCGGACCCGCGCGCTGGAGGCATCCGCACGTGTCCGCAGGCGCGCAGCGCGCAGAGGATCGAGCCCGCACGGAGCAATCCGCGTGCGCGGCGGCGCCGCTGGTCCACACCATCCTGGAGGAGCGCTTCGAGCGGCTCGAGCGGATCGCCGCGCGCGCGCTCGAGGCGGCGCACGCACGCATCGCGCTGCTCGCCGAGCGCGAGCTCTGGTTCCGCTCGCGCCACGGGCTGCGCCTCTCGCCGCTCGCGCAGGACGACGCCTTCGTCGGACGGCTGCTCGCGAGCGCGGACGGAACGCTGGTGGAGCGCGCCGACCAGGCGCTCGCGGGCGTCCTGCTGCGCGCCGCCGACGGCAGCGCGGTCGGCGCGCTCGTCGTGGCGCACGCGCCCGGCCGCGCGCTGCGCGCGGATGACCTGGCGCTCCTGCGCGACCTTGCGCTGCTGGCCGAGGACGAGCTGCGCCACATGGAGCTCAGCAGCTCGCAGCAGGCGCTGCTGCGCGAGCTCGACCAGGCGCGGCGCCGCTCGATGACCGATCCGCTGACGCAGGTCTGGAACCGCGCCGGGCTCGACGAGCTGCTGCGCCGCGAGATCGAGCTCGCCGGATCGCTCGCGCATCCCTTCGCGGTCGCGATGATCGACATCGACCACTTCAAGCAGGTCAACGACACCTACGGCCACGCCACCGGCGACGGCGTGCTGCGCGAGTTTGCCGACCGGCTGCGCCAGGCGGCGCGCCCCGGCGACGCGGTCTCGCGCTTCGGCGGCGAGGAGTTCGTCGTCGTCCTCTCCAACTGCGCGGGCGACGCGGCGCCCGCGGTCGCGGACCGGCTGCGCCGGCACGTGGCCGCGGAGGTCTTCGAGATCGGCGGCGGCGTGCGCGCCGCGCTCACCTGCTCGGCAGGCGTCGCTTCCTGGAGCGCCGGCGAGCGCGCCGACCTGCTGCTCACCCGCGCCGACATCGCCCTCTACGACGCCAAGCGCTCGGGCCGCAACCGGGTCTGCGTCGCGCTCGATCGTTCGGTCCACACCCCCACGGTGCATCCATGAGTCCCTCAGGCATGAATCCGTCCGATCCCTTCCGCACCCGCGCGCTGATCCTCTCGGCGCGCAGCTCCCGCCGCTTCATCGCGGGGGGACTTCTGCTCGGCGCGGTCGCGTGCTCCATCGCGGGGGCGGCGGGCCCGGGCGGCGGACATGGCGCTGCGGGCGGCGGTGGCGGTGGCCACGGCGCGCCCGCGGTCGGCGGCCGTGGTGGCGCACCCATGGGTGGCGGCCGCAGCGGCGGCGCACCGGCGATCAGTGGCGGCGGTGGCCGCGCGAGCGCACCCGGACCGATCGCGACCGGCGGCACGCGCGGCGGCGCTGCGGGTCCGATCGCGACGGGCGGCACGCGCACGAGTGCGCCCGCGCCCGTCTCCACCGGCGGCCGAAGCGGCATCGCTTCGCCGCCCTCGAGCATGCCCGCGCCTTCGGCGATCGGCGGCGGCCGCAGCGCCGGCAACGCGCCGATGACCGGCAGCGGCGGCCGCTCGAGCGCGCCGGCGCCCATCGCGGGCAGCGGCGGCCGCAGCGCGGGGCTGCCGACCACAGGCGGCAATGCGCGTGGCGCGATCGGCGCTCCGAGCACCGGCGGCGGCCGCACCGCGATGCCGGCGCCCATCAGCTCCAGTGGCGGACCCGCGCTCGGCGGCCGCACGGCCTCGGGCACGCCCGCGGGGCCGGGCGTCGCGTCGCGCGGCGCTCCCGCGACTGCGGGCCGCGACCGAAATGTGGCGATCGCCGACGGACTGCGTGGCAGCGGCGCGCGCGATGCGGGCGGTGGCGCTCGCAACGCGAGCGGCGGCATGCGTGACGCGTCCGCGGGCATTCGCGATGCGAACCTCGGCGCGCGCGACGCGGGCCCCGGCGTGCGCACGAGCGCGCCGCGTCCCACGGGCGACCTGGGCGCGCGCACCGCGGCCTCCACGCGCACGATGGGCGCGGACGCACGCACCGCTCCGCGCGCGGACATGCGTGCGGGCAACGGCGGCGCCAACGCGGCACCGCGCTCGGACTTCGGCGGCGCGCGCACGGGCGGCGATGGCCCCGGCGCGCGTGGCGGCGCCACCGGTCCCGGCCGCGGCGCAGCGATGTCCAACAACGCGCGCAGCAACGACGGCCCCGGCGGTCCCGCGATGCGCGGCGGCCCGCGCGGCGGTGGTGGCGGCGGACCTGGCGGCGGCCCCAACGGCGCTGGCGCGCCCGCGCCGCGCGGCAACTGGGGCAACGGCGGGCCCTCGCGCTACGCGGGTGCCGCGGGCTGCAACAACAACTGGAACAACGGCTGCGGCAACTGGGGCGGCTGGAACAACTGCAACTGGACGCCCTGCAATCCGTGCGGCTGGAACGCCTGCGGCTGGGGTGGCTGGGGCGGCTACGGCTGCGGTTGGGGCGGCTGGGGTTCGGGCTGGGGCTGGGGCAGCGGCTGGGGCTTCAGCATCGGATTCGGCGGCTCCTGGGGCTTCGCGAGCTTCGGCTTCAGCGACTGGACGCCCTGCTACGCGCCCATCTACACGGCGCCGATCTACCCGGTCGCGTACGGCGCGGTCGCGTATCCCGCGCCCCTCTACTACTCGCCCTACTCCTACGCGCCGAGCTACTTCAGCCCGTACGTGGTCTCGCCGGTCGTCGTGCCGGCCTACACCTACGCGCCGGTCTACGCGACGCCGATCTACCCCGCCGTCGCGCCCGCCTCGTGGACGGTGACGACCACGACGACGACGCTCGCGCCGGCGACCGAGATCACGACGACCACCGCCTCCACGCTGCCGCCGGGATCGCTCGTCACGATCCCCTCGGATCCGCCCGTGAGCAACGACGCGGTCGCGCAGGCGCGCGCGGGCATCGAGGCGCTGCTGGACGACCGCCCGCACACCGCGACGCACCTGCTCCGCGGCGCGCTCGAGCGCGACCCGCGCGCGCTCGCCTACCTCGACGCCACGCCGGCGCAGGTCGGCCAGCTCACGCGCATCGCCGAGCGCTACGCGGGCGGCAACAGCGCGGACGAGGCGCTCCTGGCCAGCGCCGCGCTCGCGGCGGCCGGCGACCGCATCGGTTCCGAGGCGCTCGCCCAGCGCGCCTACCAGCTTGGCGCGACGGGTCCCGCCGTCGAGGCGCTCCGCGGCAGCGCGGCGCTCTCCTTCACCGCGCCGATGCGCTGAGTCCCGCGCCCGCGGCGAAGCCCGCGACCGGCGCCCCCGCCCCCCCCCCCCCCCCCGCCCCGCGCGCGGGGCCCCGCCCGCCACCCGGGCGCGCCGGCCGCGTTCGTATCATGCGCGGATGACCGCCACCGCCAACGCGGCCGTCCGCAGCGTCCGACTCAAGGTCGGGCTGGAGATCCATGTCGAGCTGAGCACGCGCACGAAGATGTTCACGCGCGCGGGCAGCCCGGGAAACCCGGAGTTCTACGACCGCCCGCCGAACTCGCTGGTGACGCCCGTCGTCGCCGCGCTCCCGGGCACGCTGCCGGTGATGAACCGGCGCGCCGTCGAGATGAGCATGATGGTCGGGCTCGCGCTGGGGTGCCAGGTCGCGCGCTTCTCCAAGTGGGACCGCAAGAACTACTACTACCCCGACCTTCCGAAGGGGTACCAGATCAGCCAGTACGACCTGCCCCTTTGCCACGACGGCGCGGTCGAGATCCCCGCCGCCGCGGGCGGCACGCGCCGCATCGGCATCATCCGCGCGCACCTCGAGGAGGACACCGGCAAGCTCGGCCACGAGCTCCCCGGCGGGCTGCGCTACGAGGGCTCGCTCGTCGACCTCAACCGCGCGGGCACGCCGCTGCTGGAGATCGTCACCGCGCCGGACTTCGACGACGCGGCGGACGTGGTGCGCTTCGCGCAGGAGCTGCGCAACATCTGCCGCTTCCTCGGCGTCTCCGAGGGCATCATGCAGAAGGGGCACATGCGCTTCGAGCCCAACATCAACCTGCATGTGGAGCTCGAGGACGGCACCGTCGTGAAGACGCCGGTGGTCGAGGTGAAGAACCTCAACTCCTTCAAGGCGCTGCGCGGCGCGATCGACTACGAGATGGGCGCGCAGGTCGAGCGCTGGCGCGGCGACGGCAAGGTCATGGGCCCCGGCGCCAAGAGCACGCGCGGCTGGGACGACGCGAAGCAGTGCACCGTGCTGCAGCGCGAGAAGGAGGACGCGCACGACTACCGCTACTTCCCCGACCCGGACCTCGTCCCGGTCGTGGTGGACGACGCGTGGCTGGACCGCGTGCGCTCGCAGCTGGGCGAGCTCCCGCTGGCGCGCCGCGCGCGCTTCGAGGCCGAGTACGGCCTCGAGGCCAAGGACGCCGCGGCGCTCGTCGAGGAGCGCGACACCTGCTTCTTCTTCGAGGCGTGCGTCGCCGCGCTTGGCGGCGGGCGCGATCGCGGCTACGCGGCGGGCAAGTTCCTGCTCAACCAGCTCTCCAAGCGCGCGAACGAGCAGGGGGTCGGCGTGCACGAGGCGGGGCTCTCGCCCGCGCAGGTCGCGGGCGTGCTCGCGCTGCGCGAGTCGGGCGCGCTGGGCGCGCAGAACGTCGACGCGCTCGTGGGACACCTGGCGGGCACCGCCGACGAGCCCAAGGCCGCGGCCGAGCGCCACGGGCTGCTCGTGGTCCGCGACGACGCCGCGCTGGACGGCTGGATCGAGCAGGCGATCGCCGCGAACGCGCAGGCCGCGGCGGACGTGCGCGCGGGCAAGAACGCCGCGGTCGGCCGCCTGGTCGGCGCGGTGATGAAGCTCGCGGGCGGACGCACCGACGCGAAGACCGTGAACGAGCGCATCCTCGCCAAGCTGCAGGGAGGCGCCTCGTGAGCGTTCCCAAGCCCTCGGCGGCCTCGCGCGCGACGATCGGGCGCGTCGTCGTCTCGCAGGAGCAGATCGCCGCGCGCGTGCCCGAGCTGGCGCGCCAGATCGTCGACGCGGCGGGCCCCGGCGACGACGAGATCCTCCTCGTCGCGGTGATGACCGGCGCCTTCATCTTCGCGGCGGACCTGGTGCGCGCGATGCGCGCACCGCTGCGCGTGAGCTCGGTCGCCATCAGCAGCTATCCCGGCGCCGCGACGAGCAGCCAGGGCGTGCGCCTGCTGGGCGAGCTCCCCTCGGACATCGAGGGCCGCCGCGTGGTGGTCGTCGACGACGTCCTCGACTCGGGCCGCACCGTCGCCTACCTGCGCGAGCAGTTCATGGCGCGACGCCCGCGCTGGTTCGCCGCCGCGGTGCTGCTGCGCAAGCCGGTCGCGAGCGCGATGGCGACGCCCTGCGAGTTCGTCGGCTTCGACATCCCGGACGAGTTCGTCGTCGGCTACGGCCTGGACTTCGACGGCTGCTACCGCCACCTGCCGGAGGTCCGCGTGCTGCATCCGGAGGCGCGCGCGTGACGGGCGCGCTCGGTGGGCGCGGCGAGGGCGCGCACCACGCGACCGCGGCGGTGGACGCGGCGGGGGTCCCGCTCTTCCTCGCCTCGATGATCGAGCCCAACGAGATCATCGTGGGCATGTGGAAGCCCAGCCCGTGGTTCGTCGCGCTGCGCAGCAGCCGCGTCGTGGTCCTGGTGGCGATCCTCACCGCCGGCGGCGTGATGCTCGCGGGCGGACTCTCCGAGCCGTGGGGACGCGAGCTCGTGCAACTCGGCGCGCTCGCGGTCGCGGCGCGGTTGGCGTACGTCATCGCGGACTGGGCGAGCCGCGTCTACGTGCTCACCGACCGGCGCGTGCTGCGCCGGCGCGGCGTCATCTCGCCGACCGTCTACTCGCAGGAGCTGCGCGGGCTGCGCCGCGTGCAGCTCGAGCGCAGCGCCGCGGAGATCTGCACCGGCATCGGCACGGTGACCTTCAGCTGCCGCGAAGACGGACCGCACGACGCGGCGTGGCTCATGGTCTCGAACCCCCGCGAGCTGCGCGACCTGGTGCGCGCGACCAAGGAGCGGTACGGGAAGTAGGGGAGGCGCGTCGCGCGCCCCGCGCGCAGCGCGCGACGCTCGCACTCCGCGCGCAGCGCGTCACTGCCACGCGGGCCCGGTGCGCGGATTCGGCAGCGTCGGCGCCAGCTCCTCCAGGAGCTGCTTCTGCCGCTCCTCGAGCGTGCGCGGGGACTCGATCTGCAGCACCGCGTGGAAGTCGCCCGGATCGGCGCCGGCGCGCTGGATCCCCTTGCCCTTCACGCGCAGGCGCTGGCCGCTGCGCACGCCGGGCGGGACCTTCATCGTGACGCTTCCCTCCAGCAGCGGGATGCGCAGCGTCGCGCCCAGCGCCGCTTCGGCGAGCGTGAGGGGCACATCCATCGCCAGGTCGTCGCCCTCGCGGCGGATCCACGGATGCGGCGCGACGCGCACGCGGATGATCAGGTCGCCGGCGGCGCCTCCGTCCGCGCCGGCGCCGCCCTTGCCGCGCACCGCGAGCTTCGCGCCATCGACGATGCCCGCGGGGATGCGCACCTCGATGTTCTGTCCGTCGACGCGGAAGCTGCGTGCGCCGCCGCGCGCGGCGGTGAGGAAGTCGACGGTCTCCTCGACCTCGACGTCGCGCCCGCGCGCGGGAGGCTCCGGCGGCGCGTGGCGCGGACCGCCGCGGCCCGAGCGTCCGCCGCCGAACATCGATCCGAAGATCTCCTCGAAGGTGGAAGGATCCACGCCCTGCCAGCCGCCGCCGGGGCCGCTGCCCGCGCCGCCCATGCCGCCGAAGGGATCGCCGCCGCGCGGGACGCCCTCGCCGCCGGGCGCCGGTCCAGCGCCGCCCGCCTTCACGCCGGCCATGCCGAACTGGTCGTAGAGCTTGCGCTTCTGCGCGTCGCTGAGGATGTCGTAGGCCTCCTGCACCTGCGCGAACTTCTTGTCCGCGCCGGGGGCCTTGTTCACGTCCGGATGCAGTTCGCGGACCAGCTTGCGGTGCGCCTTCTTCAGCTCCGCCTCGGAAGCGGTGCGCGACACGCCGAGGATCTCGTAGAGGTCGCGTTCCATCGTCGGGAGCGTCGGGAGCGCAAGTATAGGAACTACGATCCGGGCCATGTCCGACTGCGCGCCACGCCCCGGAGCGTCGATCCCGCTTCCCGTGCTCGCGTCCGGAGGCGGCCGCCGCGCCGCCACCTTCGGCACGCGCCGCGGCTGGACGCGCACGCTGGTGCTCTCGGGCGTCTGGCTCTTCATGGCCGCGCACCTGGTGCAGTGGCTGGCGATGGGCAGCACGCTCGCCCCGATCGAGCCCAGCGAGTCGATGGCCACCTCGAAGGAGGGGATCATCACCGTCGGCACGATCTTCTTCGTGGTGGCGATCGCGACGACCGCGCTGCTGGGGCGCTGGTTCTGCGGCTGGGGCTGCCACTGGGTCGGGCTGCAGGACGGCACGGCGTGGCTGCTCTCGCGCTGGGGGATCCGGCCGAAGCCCTTCCGTTCGCGCCTGCTGGTCTGGGTGCCGCTGCTGCTCGCCTTCTACATGTTCCTGTGGCCGGTCTTCTACCGGCTGGCGATCGCCCCCTGGACGCAGCCGGACCTGCGCTGGCCGGGCTGGTCGACGCACCTCATCACCGACGACTTCTGGGCGACCTTCCCCGGCATCGCGATGGCAGTGCCGTTCACGATCGTCTCGGGAATCCTGGTCGTCTACCTGCTCGGCAGCAAGGGCTACTGCACCTATGCGTGCCCGTACGGCGGCTTCTTCGCGCCGGCGGAGGAGCTCGCGCCGATGCGCATCGTCGTCGACGCCGACCGCTGCCACCAGTGCGGCGTCTGCACCGCCGTCTGCACGAGCAACGTGCGCGTGCACGAGGAGGTGCGCGACTACGGCATGGTCGTCGATCCCGGCTGCATGAAGTGCATGGACTGCGTCACCGCGTGCCCCAACGAGGCGCTGCGCTTCGGCCTGGGCAAGCCCGCGATCGCCGTCGACCGCGCCGGCACGCGCGCCGCGGCTTCGGCCGCGCAGCGCTACGACCTCACCTGGCCCGAGGAGATCGCGCTGGGCGTGCTCGCGCTGCTGGTCTTCCTCTCGGTGCGCGGGATCTACCTGGGCGTGCCGCTGCTCTTCGCCTCGGGCATCGCGGCGTGCACGGTCTTCCTGGCGTGGAAGTCCTGGCGCATCCTGCGCTCGCCCAACGTGGGCTTCCACCGCTGGCAGCTGCGCTTCCACGGCGCGCTGCGCCCCGCGGGCGCCGCGTGGCTGGCGGTCACCGCGCTGACGCTCGCGGGCATCGGCTACTTCGGCGTGCTCAACGCCTTCGTCTGGCAGGCGGACCGGCTGGACGCACGAATCACGCTGCCGGCGGAGGCGATCTTCGCGGAGAACGCCGCGACGCTGCCCGCCTCGCAGGCGGTCGCGGCGCGCGAGGCGCTCGAGTGGTACGCGCGCGCCTCGCTCGCGCCCGAGGGCATCTCGCTCGTTCCCGCGGCGCAGCAGCAGATCGACCTGCGCCGCGCCTACCTGATGGCGGCGCTGCGCGACTTCGATGGCGCCGAGGCGATGCTGCGCCGCTCCTGGGAGCGCGACGGCCCGTCGCCCGCGGTCGCCGCGGGCATCGGCCGCCTGCGCCGCGCGATTCCCTCGCGCCAGCGCGACGCGATCGCCTGGTACGACGAGGTCCTCGCCGCGCACCCGCAGTGGCAGACGCTGCGCGAGGAGCAGATCACCTGGCTCGACGAGCAGGGCGAGTTCGAGCGCGCGATCCGCAGCGCCCGCGACGGCCTGCGGGCGATGCCCGAAGGCGGCTCGGACCCGAAGGAGCGGCTGCTGGCGATGCGCCGGCTCTCGCTCATGCTGGCCGAGCGCGGCGAGACGCCGCAGGAGCTCGCCGAGGGGATCGACCTCATCCGTCAGACGCTGGTGATCGAGCCCAACAACGCCTTCGCGCACGCCGCGCTCGGGCGCGCGCTGCTGCGCGTGGGACGCAAGCCGGAGGCGCTGCAGGCCTTCGACCGCGCGGTGGAGCTCGATCCGTCCTCGCCCGTGCTCAAGGGCATGCGCGAGGAAGCGCAGAACTACAGCGATTGATGGAGTGTGCGCGCGTCGCGCGCGCCGCGGCTCAGCTCCCGCCGCCCCAGTTGCCCAGCAGGATGCCCAGGTCCGCGCCGTCGACGATGCCGTTGTCGTCGAGGTCCGCGGGGCAGGGGGTGCCGCACCCGCCCCATCCGCCCAGCAGCGCGCCGAGATCGGCGCCGTCGACGATGCCGTCGCCGTTGAGGTCGCCCAGCCCGGCCGCGGCGCGCGCGGCACGGATCGCGGCGCCCGCGTCGATGCGTCCCCAGCCCGTGCGGTTGTCGAAGCCCGGGTCGGAGACGTCGTGGCAGGTCGCCTCGACGTAGCTGCGCAGCGTCGCGGGCGGCAGCGCGGGCGCGGCGGCGCGCAGGAGCGCGATGGTGCCGGCGACCTGCGGGCAGGCCATGCTCGTGCCGTTCTTGAAGCCGTAGTCGGCGAGGTCGATCGTGGAGAGCACCTGCACGCCCGGCGCGGCGACATCCACCTCGGGCCCGACCGCGGTCGTGCCGGCGGGTGCGTTGGAGCTGTCGATCGAGCCGACCGCGAGGACCTCCTCCCAGCGCGCGGGCCAGGCGACGCCGTTGCCGCCGGTGTTGCCCGACGCCGCGACGGGGATCGCGCCGCCCGCCTGCGCGTAGAGGATCGCGTCGTGCAGGTAGCTGTTGTCGACGGAGTACTGCAGGCTCATGTTGAGCACCTGCGCCCCGTGGTCCGCGGCCCAGATGACGCCGTCGCCGAGCCAGCTCGTGAGCCCGCTGCAGCCGTTGAGCACGACCACGGGCAGGATGCGCGCGTTCCAGTCGATGCCCGCGACGCCGATGCCGTCGTCCGATCCCGCGGCCGCGGTGCCCGCGACGTGCGTGCCGTGGCTGCTGCAGCCGTCGGTCGTGTCGGCGCTTGCCTGCGGGACATTCCAGCCCGCCAGCAGGCGGCCGGTGAACTCCACGTGCGGGTTCACGCCGCTGTCGAGGATGGCGATGATGGTCGTCGAGCTTCCGGTGGAGACATGCCACGCCGCGCGCGCGCGGATGTCCGCGCCGGGGACGCCGCTGCCTCCGTTGACGGGCTGCCCGGTGTTCTCGAGCGCGTACTGCTCGGGGTAGAGCGGATCGTCGGGGGCGGGCGCGTCCGCGGCGATGCCGCCGACGCCGTCGACCTCCGCGCGCTCGATCGCGCCCATCGCCGCGCCGGCCGCGGCCAGGCGCTGCGCCAGCGCGGGCGTGTCGGTGCCCGTGGGCACGCGCACGAGGATCCATCGGTCGAGTCCCACCGCCGCCGCGCGCGCGGGATCGCGTGGGGCGATGCGCGGGGCGGGTTCGGCGCTCGTGGGCCGCGCCGCCGAGAGCTCCGCGGCCGCCTGCGGGTCGAGCGCACCGGAGTCGGCGCGCACCAGCACTGCGCCGTCGGGGCGGATGGTCAGCGAGGCGCCGGGCGCGAGCTTCACCAGGATCCGGTCGCTCGCGTAGCCGCCGAGCCGGTCGGGTCCCCAGCCCCAGACGGCGCCATTGCGCGCGGGATCCACGCCGGCATCGGCCCGGGCGGGCCCGGCGGCGCGTGGCGACGACCCGGTGGCCCCCGCCATCATGAGGAAGGCGGCCACGCCCAGCAGCGGTGCGATGAGGCGTCGCGGTTGCGGCATCGTCTGGCGGGGCCCATGGGAGGGTCCCCCCTCACAGTACGGTGTGAAAACGGAGCCGCGCCCCAAAACCCGATATTTGAAATCGGGAATGCCGTGCAGATGCATTTTTGGGCTTTCCCGATAACATCTTTCGCTTCGATCCGGCCATCCGGATGAACGAATCGATCCCCTCCCTCCCTGGAGCCGCCATGCACGACAAGCGCTACCTCTTCACGAGCGAATCCGTTTCGATGGGCCACCCCGACAAGCTGGCGGACCAGATCAGCGACGCCGTCCTCGACGCGATGCTCGCGCAGGATCCGGCCAGCCGCGTCGCGTGCGAGACGCTCGTGACCACCGGCCTGGCCGTCGTCGCCGGCGAGGTGACCACGAAGGCCACCGTGAACATCCCCGACATCGTCCGCGCCGCCGTGCAGCGCGCGGGCTACGACGATGCGCGCAAGGGCTTCGACGCCAAGAGCTGCGGCATCAGCGTCGTGCTCGGCCGCCAGAGCCCCGACATCGCCATGGGCGTCGACCGCGAGGGCGCGGGCGACCAGGGCATGATGTTCGGCTTCGCGTGCAAGGAGACCCCGGAGTTCATGCCGCTGCCGATCGCGCTCTCGCACGAGCTCGTGAAGCGCCAGGCGCAGGTGCGCGAGAAGGGCACCATCAAGGGCCTGCGTCCCGACGCCAAGAGCCAGGTCACGGTCGAGTACCAGGGCCTCGATCCGCGCCGCATCGACACCGTCGTCCTCAGCACGCAGCACGATCCGATGTGGAACGGCGCCGCCGGCCAGAAGAAGCTCAAGGCCGAGGTGATCAAGCACATCATCAAGCCCGTGCTGGGCAAGTGGTGGAACGACCGCATCACCGTGCACGTGAACCCGACCGGCCAGTTCGAGATCGGCGGCCCGCACGGCGACTGCGGCCTGACCGGCCGCAAGATCATCGTCGACACCTACGGCGGCCGCGGCCGCCACGGCGGCGGCGCCTTCAGCGGCAAGGATCCGTCGAAGGTCGACCGCAGCGCCGCCTACATGGCGCGCTACATCGCCAAGAACATCGTCGCCGCGGGCCTCGCCTCGGTCTGCGAGGTGCAGCTCAGCTACGCGATCGGCGTCGCCGAGCCCACCAGCGTCCTCGTGGACACGCAGGGCACCGGCACCATCTCGGACGAGCAGCTCTCGGAGATCGTCCTGCGCGAGTTCAAGCTGACCCCGCGCGGCATCATCGAGTCGCTCGGCCTGCGCAAGCCCATCTACACCGCCACCGCGACGCACGGCCACTTCGGCCGCAAGCCCGGCGAGGGCGGCCCCGGCACCTTCAGCTGGGAGAAGACGGACAAGGCCGACGCGCTGCGCAAGGCCGCCGAGAAGCTCGGCAAGGGCGGCGCCGGCGGCGCCCCCGCGAAGTCCGCGGCGAAGTCGAAGGCCTCGGGCGCGCGCAAGCGCCTCGCGGCGGTCTGAGCCCGGCGCCCTGCACCGTTCCCACTCCGCATGAGCGCACCTTCGCCTGCCCGCGTCGCGGCCCTCGACCGCATCGCGCGGCAGGCGAATCGCTTTCCGGATCTCGACTTCGTCGACGCCTCGGCGCCGCCGACCGCCGACGGCGTCCGGCTGGAGCCGCGCGACCTCGCGCTCGCGCGCGCGATCGAGCACGCGGTGGTGCAGCGCTGGCTGACGCTCGCCGCGGTGGGGCGCGCGTGCGTCGACCGCCGCTGGGAGAACGTGGACGAGCGCGTGCAGGCGGCGATCCTCGCGGGCGCCGCGCAGCTGCTGCTCTTCGGCAACCAGGCGGACTTCGCGGTCGTCGACGACACCGTCGAGTGGTCCAAGCGCAAGGGCCGCCGCGGCGCCGCCGGCTTCGTGAACGCGGTGCTGCGCCGCGTCGCCTCGCTGCGCGGCGACATCGCCGAAAATATGCCGGGCATGCCCGGCATGTTTTCCGGGCTCGCGGCGGACCGGATGCCACTGCCCGACGGGCGCGTGCTGCAGCTCACGCGGCCGGTCTTCAGCCAGGACCTGATCACGCGCCTGAGCGAGCAGACCAGCCACGGCGAGGAGCTGCTGCTGCACTGGACCAACACCGCGGGCCGCGAGCGCTGCCTCGCGCGCGCCGCGCACGGACTGACCGACGCGCCGACGGTGATCGCGGGCATCGGCGCGGCCGAGCTCGCGCCGGGCAGCCCCTTCGCCGCGCACCTGCGCCCGCATGGACAGCCCGGCTTCTTCCTCTGGGAGGGCGACCACGCGGGGCTCGTCGCGCTGCTGGCCGCCGCGCCGCACGCGCGCGTGCAGGACGCCGCGAGCGCGCAGCCCGTGCAGCTCACGCAGGGGATGCGCCCGCGCCTCATCCTGGACGCCTGCGCCGGCCGCGGCACCAAGACGCGCCAGCTCGCGCAGCTCCACCCCGACGCCGAGATCGTCGCCACCGACCGCGACGGCCACCGCCTGCGCGCGCTCGCGCTCGCCTTCGAGGGGCATCCGCGCGTGAAGGTCACGACCCCCGAGGGGCTGCGCCGCGTCGTCGGCAAGGTCGACCTGCTGGCGCTCGACGTGCCCTGCAGCAACACCGGTGTGCTCCCGCGCCGCGCCGAGGCGAAGTACCGCTTCAGCCGCCGGCGCCTGGATTCGGTCGTGCAGCTCCAGAAGTCGATCCTGGAGGAGTACCGCCTGATGATGGCCCCGGGCGCGAGCGTCCTCTACAGCACCTGCAGCCTCGAGGCCATCGAGAACGACCGCCAGGCGGAGTGGATCGCCCGCCGCCTGGGCGGCCGCGTGCTGCGCACCGACGCCCGCGAGCCCCAGGGGTTCCCGGGCGATCCCCCGACCGCCTACGCCGACGGGAGCTACGCGGCGCTGATCGGCCCCGGCTGAACGCGGGGCGGTGGTACCATCTCCCGATTCACCCTTGGGAAACGCGCCGGAGCCCTCGATGCCTGCCCCCATGACCGTCAGCGAGATCCTCGACCCGCAGTGCGTGGTCGTTCCCCTTCAGGCGGCGAACAAGCGCGAGGCGATCGACGCGCTCGTCGACGCGCTCGGCACCGCGGGGCGCGTCACCGACACCGCCGCCGTGAAGAAGGCCGTCTGGGAGCGCGAGCAGCAGCGCTCGACCGGCATCGGCGAGGGACTCGCGATCCCGCACGGCAAGACCGCCGCATCGCGCGGGCTCTCGCTCGCCGTCGGCCGCCTGGCCGAGCCCATCGACTACGACTCGATCGACCGCAAGCCGGTGCGCCTGGTGGTGCTGCTGGTCTCGCCGCCCGAGCGCACGAGCGACCACATCCAGGCGCTCGGCCGCATCTCGCGCCTGATGACCAACTCCTCCTTCCGCGACCGCGTCTACGCCGCCGCGGACCCGCAGCAGCTGCTCGAGCTCTTCCGCGAGGCCGAGCGTCCCTGACGCGCGCCCCGCGGGTCCCTGGGAGATGACCCCATGCTCGTCACCATGCACCTCTCCCGCATCTTCATCCGGGAGATGTCCGACATGCAGCTCATCGAGCTCTCCGAGTCCGGGGGGGACCGGCGCTTTCCGATCGTGATCGGCCTGCCGGAGGCCTTCGCCATCGACCGCCGCATCAAGGGAACCGAGATCCCGCGCCCGCAGACGCACGACCTGCTCGCGAGCACGATCCGCGCGCTCGGCGGCCGCCTGCGCGAGATCCAGATCCACGACCTGCAGGAGGGGACCTTCTTCGCGAAGCTCGTCATCGAGCGCGGGAACGAGGTGATCGAGGTCGACTCGCGCCCCTCCGACGCGATCGCGCTGGGCGTCGCCGACGGCGTGCCGATCCTGGTGGAGGAGTCGGTGCTCGAGCAGGCCTCCGCCGACGCGGACGCCGCCGCGGGGCCCGTCCCCGAGATCGAGCCCGACGAGGAGGACGAGGACGCCGACGGGGACCGCGCGTGATCCGCGCGCCCGCGCTGCGCCTGCCCTCGCCGCTGCCCGGCCGCCGCACCCTCGACGCGGCGCCGCTGGCGGGCGGCCGCATCAAGGAGCGCCCGACGGACTTCCTCGTCGAGGAGCTGCCCCTCTACGAGCCCTGCGGCGAGGGCGAGCACCTCTACCTGCGCATCGCCAAGACCGACCTCGCGCACCACGAGATGATCCGCCTGCTCGCCGCGCACTTCGCGGTGGACGAGCGCGCCATCGGCGCCGCGGGCATGAAGGACCGCGCCGCAGTCACGAGCCAGACGGTCTCCATCCACCTGCCCACGCGCCCGCCGCTGCGCGCGCTGCAGGACCCGCGCATGCAGGTGCTGTGGGCGACCTGGCACACGAACAAGCTGCGCCGCGGGCACCTCGCCGGCAACCGCTTCTCGATCCGCGTGCGCGGCGTCGATCCGCTGCGCGCGCCCGCCGCCTGGCGCGGGCTGCAGCTCCTCTGCGCGCAGGGGGCGCCCGACTACTTCGGCCCGCAGCGCTTTGGACAGCGCGCCTCGAACCACCTGCTCGGCGCGCTGCTGCTGCGCGAGTCGTGGGAGGAGCTGCTGGGCGAGCTGCTGGGCGCGCAGGGCTCGCCCTTCCCCGCGCACCAGCGCGCGGCGCGCGAGTCCGCCGACGCGGGGGACTTCGCGCAGGCGCTCGCCGCGTGGCCGCGCGGCGACCATCCCGAGCGCGCCGCGCTGCGGGCGCTCGCGCACGGCGCCGACGCGCGCGCCGCGGTGCGCGCGATCCCGCGCGACATCCTCGATCTCTGGCACAGCGCCTGGCAGTCGGCGGTCTTCAACCGGCTGCTGGACGAGCGCATCGACGCGGGCACGCTCGGCGCGCTCGAGCTGGGCGACGTCGCGTGGAAGCACGCCAACGGCGCGCGCTTCCTGGTCGACGAGGCCGCGATGGCCGCGACCGGCGACGAGGCGATCGCCGCGCGCGCCGCGCGCTGGGAGATCTCGCCCAGCGGTCCGCTGCCCGGCCCCGACTGCGCGCCCGCCGCGGGCGAGGTCGCGCGCCGCGAGGCCGCGGCCGCGCAGGCGCTGGGCGCGCCCGCGCCCGATTCGCCCGCCTTCGCGCGGCTGCGTGGCGGCGCGCGGCGTCCGATGCGCGTGCGCGCCTCGAACCCCGACATCGAATCCGGACTGGACGACCACGGCACCTTCGTGCGGCTGGCCTTCGACCTGCCCGCGGGCTCCTACGCGACGGTGCTGCTGCGCGAGCTCGGGGTCGACGCGCCGGAGGCCTGAGCCGCGCGCCGCTCGCGGCGGCGCCGCGCGAAGAAGGCGCGAAGCTGCGCCGCGCACGCGCCCGCGAGCACGCCGCCGACGATGGGCGGACGGTGGTTCAGGCGCGTGTCCGCGGGGATCGCGTAGAGGCTGACGCAGGCGCCCGCCTTCGGGTCGCGCGCGCCGAAGACGACGCGCCCGACGCGCGCGTTCACGATCGCGCCCGCGCACATCGCGCAGGGCTCGAGCGTCACGACGAGCGTGCAGTCGCCCATGCGCCAGGCGCCGCGGCGGCGCCCCGCCTCGCGCAGCGCGACGAGCTCGGCGTGGCCGGTGGGGTCGCCGGTGCCCTCGCGGTCGTTGGCGTGCTCGGCGATCACGCGGCCATCGCAGTGGAGCACGGCGCCGACGGGGACCTCGCCCGCGCGCCCCGCGCGCCGCGCCAGCGAGAGCGCGCGCAGCATCATGCCCAGGTCGCGCGCCGTCGCGCCGCCGCGCAGCCCGGGCGCGCCCGCGTGCCGCAGCAGCGCCGAGCGCGAATGCGCCCGCACGCGCGCACCCCCGCGCGCGCCGTGCGCCGTGGACCGCGCCCCGCGCGCGCCGCGCGCCCCGCGCGCCGCTGCACGGCTCACGTGCCCTCCTCGTCGCCTTCGTCGCCGTCGCTGCGCCTGGGCTTGTACTTGGGCCGCCCGATGAGCGTGCCCAGCGCGTTGCGCATGACGCCGCCCTCGGCGACCGCCTCCGTCGGCGCGATCACCAGCAGCAGGATGCCCAGCTCGTAGAGCCCGTACAGCGGCACCAGCAGCAGGAACATCGAGAACATGTCCACCGTCGGCGTGATGATCGCCGCGGCGATGGCGCAGACGAAGAAGGCGTGGCGCCGGTACCTGCGCAGCGTCTTCACGTCGATCAGCCCGATCCATCCCAGCAGCAGCACCACCAGCGGCATCTGGAAGGCGATGGCGATCGCCAGCGAGAACCAGAGGACGAAGTCGATGTACTCCTGGAGGCGGTACTGCTGCGTGAGCGAGCCGGTGGTGTCGACGGAGATCGTGCGCAGCTCCAGACGCCCGTCCTCGCGTCCCTTGTCGACGGCGATGTAGATCTGCGAGTCGCTGCGCCGCATCCACATGTCGCCGGGACGCGCGCTCTCCGGATCCGCGTCCAGCACCGGGACATGCGCGCCGCCCACGAGCGCGGTCGGCGCCTCGGTGGCGTTCGCGACCGTCGGCGCCTGCTGCAGGCCGAAGCCGATGAGCACCTGCAGCATCATCGGCAGCGCCAGGAAGAAGCCCGAGACGCCCGCGATCACCAGCAGCGCCGAGAGGGGCACCAGGAAGCGCGCGTAGCGCTGCTCGTGCGAGAAGAGGCCAGGCCGCACGAAGAGCCAGAACTGCCAGAGGATCCACGGCGCCGAGACGATCACGCTCGCCCAGATGGCGAGCTGGACGTTGACCATCAGCGTCTCGTTGGGGTTCAGGACCTGCAGGTGCGCGGGCTGTCCCTGCGCCTGCAGCGCCTTCAGCAGCGGCCAGGTGAGCCAGTCGCGGACGTAGTCGGCCAGGAAGAAGACCGCGATGACCAGGACGACCGGGACGATCGCGGCCTTGATCAGGCGCACGCGCAGCTCGTCCAGGTGCGCGCCGAAGGACATGACGCCCAGGCGCCCGGCGCCCTCCTCCTCCTCCTGCGTGCTCTGCTGGTCCAGCGGCATGTCGGACGGGAAAGACTAGCAGCGCGGCGTGCCCGCCTCGGGCGGCAGGCCGAAGAAGCGGCGCGCGTTGGCGTCGACGGCGCGCTCGAAGTCCGCGAACGCCTCGCCGCGCAGCGCCGCCAGGAAGCGCGCGGTGTGCATGACGAAGGCGGGCTCGCAGGGACGCGTGCTGCGGACCGGCTCGGGGGAGAGGTAGGGCGCGTCCGTCTCGCACAGGATCCGGTCGGCGGGGACCAGGAGCGCGGCCTCGGCGACCTCCGGCGCGTTGCGGAAGGTGACCACGCCGGTGAAGCTGATCCACGCGCCGAAGTCCAGCACCATGCGCGCCTCCGCGGGCCCCTCGGTGAAGCAGTGGAAGACGAAGCGGTCCGCGGGCAGCCCGCTCGCGCGCAGCACCGGCAGCAGGTCGGGGACCGCGCGGCGGCAGTGCACGACGACCGGCTTCGCGAGCCCCTCGCCGCGCCAGCGCGCGATCATCGCGAGCTGCTCCTCGAGCACGCGCCGCTGCAGCTCGCGCGGCGGGTTCGCGTAGTGGTTGTCCAGCCCCAGCTCGCCCCAGGCGACGCAGCGCGGCTCCTCGCCCGCCGCGCGCATCTGGGACCAGTCGCAGGGCTCGTCCGCATGCAGCGGATGCACGCCCGCGGTGCACCAGACGTCGCGGTGCGTTCGCGCGAGCTCCGCGCCGCGCAGCGCGTCGGCGGTCGTCGTGGCGACGGTGATGCAGCCGTGGACGCCCGCGGCGCGCGCGGCGGCCAGGACGGCGTCCACGCGCTCGCCCAGGCCGCGGTGCAGAAGATGGCAGTGCGTGTCGATCATCGGTGCTCAGTCCGCTCCCCGCGCCGCCCCGGCGCGCACGAGTCCCGTCCGCATCAGCGGCGGGCCGATCAGCTCGTTGCAGGCGACGACCGAGAGCAGCAGCGCGGAGACGGTCGCCGCCCACGGATGCTGGCCCATCGCGCGCTCGAACTGGATCGCCATCGCCAGCGTCACGCCCGCCTGCGGCAGCGTCGAGGTCCACAGCCAGCTCGCGACCGGCTCGGGGACGCCCGCGCGCCGCGCCGCGCGCGTCACGCCCAGGCGCTTGGTCGCCAGCCGCACCGCGACGACCGCGAGCATCGCCGGCCAGACGACCGCCAGCGCGTCGAGCTGCAGCTTCGCCCCCGCGACGCCGAAGAAGACGCAGTAGACGGGCAGCAGCAGCCCGTCGATCGCGCCGATCAGCCGCTCGTTCGTGCGCTCGGAAGCGAGGTTCGCCAGGATCATGCCCGCGCTCAGCGCGACCAGCAGCGGGTCCGCGTGCAGCTCCTCGCTCACGATCGCGATGCCGAAGCAGGCGAGCACCAGGAACATCTCGATGCGCATGCGCAGGAAGCGCGCGAGCATCCACAGCAGCACCGCGACCAGCACGCCCAGCAGCAGCGATCCGACCAGGTGCAGCCCGATCGTCACCGCCACGCGCAGCGGCGAGGCGCCCGCGGCCGCCGCCTCCTCGCCGCCCGTGCCCAGCGTCGCGATGCCCACCGCCAGCAGCGCGCTGAAGAGCACGACCATCGCCACGTCCTTCAGGACCGTGTTGCAGAGCGCGAGCTGCGGGAAGAGCCCCGTCGCGCGCGTCTCCTTCAGCAGCGCGATCGTCACCGCCGGCGCGTCGGCGACGGCGAGCAGCCCCACGATCCCCGCGATGTAGAGGCGCGTGCCCGTCCCCGTCTCCGCGAGCGCGCCATGCAGCGGGCCCAGGAAGAGCAGCGCGGCCAGCGCCGCGAAGACCGCGGGCGCGACCGCCAGGAACTCGCCGGTGAAGAGCCGCAGGATCGTCCGCGCGCGCTCGCGGACGAAGGAGAGCTTGATCTCGCTCCCCGCCGCCAGCGCGATGAGGGTGATCGCGAGCCCCTCGATGAGCTTGAGCGAGGCGAGCTCCTCGCGCCCGATGAGCGGCGGGATCTGCACGATCGCCGCGAGGCTCGGACCCACGGCCACGCCGAAGAGCAGGTTGCCCGAGAGGCGCGGCATGCCGAAGGCGCTCGCGATGCGCCCGCCCAGCCAGGCGCCCACCAGCAGCACGCCGAAGGCCGCGGCCGTCTGTCCGACGGTGCGCGGCGTGGCCGCGAAGGTCCCCTGGAAGGCCGAGGGCACCGCGGTCGGCAGCGACGGCACGAGGTGGTGCGAGAAGATCCCCAGCGCCTGCGCGCCCAGCACCAGCGCCAGCAGCGCGGCGCCCGCCATCGCCGCGTCGCGCATCCGCTGGCCGAATGGCTTGTCGTTCGCGGCGTCGGCCATCACGCCTCCTCCGTGCGCGCGGGTTCGTGCGCCGCGCGGCCCACCGCGCGCAACGTCCCCGCCAGGCCCGCGACGACCGCCACCAGGAGGAGGTCGCGCAGGGCGGGGGAGTTCTCCTCGACCACGCCGCTCGTGGCGATCACGATCGCGAGCGCGGCCTGCCGGCTCGTGCCCGCGAGCACCGCGCCGCGGTTGGGGCCCGCGTGCGCCAGCTCGCCGCCCAGCACCGCGCGCGCCAGCAGCGGCTTGCCCCAGAGGCGCACCGCGCCCGCGAGCACCGCGACCGCGAGCGTCCACGGGCTGCCGGGCACCGCGAGCATCGCGCCCGCGAGCAGGAAGAAGAGCGTCGCGACCGCGCGCTCGCTGCGCGAGAGCAGCCGCCACACCGAGAGCTTGAGCGTGCCGGGCAGGCAGGCGACCGCGGTCCCCGCGAGCATCGCCGTCACCAGCGGCGAGAAGGCCAGCTGCGCCGCGACGCCCGCGCTCAGCGCGGCGAGCGAGAGCACCACCACCAGCGTGCGCGACATCGACCAGTCGCCGCGGCGCAGCAGGAAGCGGATCGCCAGCGCGCCGCCGATCGCGAAGAGCGGCGCGGAGACCGCCGCGACCAGCCCGAGGTTCCACGAGATGTGCGGCACGCCCATCGCGTCGCGCACGATGAATTGCGACGCGGTCCCGAAGACCAGCACGAGCATCGCGCTCGCGAGCGCCGCGGTCCCCGAGCTCAGCCGCGCCAGCCGCCGCGCCGCCGCGCTGGGCGCGCGCAGGAGCGAGCGCGTCTCGGGATTCCAGCCTGAAAGCACCGCGAAGAGCACAAGCACCGGCACCGCCGTCCACGCGCCGTGCGTGAGGTCGACCTGGTACCAGACGCCCACGAGCGCGCCGACGATCACGAGCGCGGAGGCCGCGGAGAGCGCGAGGTCCAGCAGCGCCCAGCGCCAGGCGATCGCGGGGATGCCGCGCAGCGAGCGCGGGTCGAACTGGATGCCGATGGTGAGCCCGATCCAGCCGACGGCGACCAGGATCGCCGGACGGAGCTGCTCGATCGCCTCCGCGCCGACGACGCCGAGCGCGTTGGGTCCGATCGCCGCGCCCAGCGCGAGCCAGAGCCAGCCGCCGCCCGCGTAGGTCGCGACGATGGGATGCCGCATCCAGCGCAGGAAGGGGCGCGCCGTCGTCGACGCCGCGAGCACCAGCAGCAGCAGCACCGCGAAGTAGACGAGCAGGCGCGACGATCCGTCGCGCGCGGCGCCCGCCGTGGCCGCCGCGGCCTCGACCGCGTGCGGCGCATCCTCCGCTGCCGCGCCCGCTGCCAGCAGCGGCGCGTGCGCGCACCAGGCGAGCGCGTGCATCGCCAGGCTCACGGCTCGAATCCGAAGAACCCGTCGACGGGGATGACCGCGCCCACCGGGCGCTGGTCGACGGGCATCGCGCCCAGGTGGCGCATGAGCGTCTCCACATGGGCGCGTGTGCAGAAGCTGACGATCATGCGCGAGCCGCTGTCCCCGGGCAGGAGCGCCGCGAGGCCGGTGAAGATCGGCAGGTCGGTCCGCAGCACCGCCCCTAGACCCCGGGATTCGATGACCGTCGCCCCGGAGACCCCGGCGTCCAGGAGGGCGGTCATCACCGCTTCGAAGGTGTCCTCCGCGCGGGCGACCAGCACCACCATGCGGGCATCCGGATCGCGCCGCAGGAGGGTGGGGGAGGGGTGGGGGCTGGCGTCAGTCATGCCGTGCGTCCTCCTCGACGACGCGCTTCCAGAGGTCTTCTGCATCGATTGCGGTGCGAATGTGGTCGATCGCGCGGGCATCCTGCGCGATCCTCGCGATTCTCGCGAGCAGGCGCACATGATCGCGGGCCCCGGCGGGGGCTCCAAACAGGGCAAACAGCACCGTGGCGGGTGGGGTTGCGGGATCGAAGGGAACCCCGCGGCGCACCAGCATCGGGACCACCAGCGTCCGCCGCACCCCGTCCAGGAGCGCGTGGGGAACGGCGACCCCATGGTCCAGCTGGGTGGAGCGCAGGGCCTCCCGCGCTCCAAGCGCCCGCGTCAGGTCGGCCGGCGCCAGTCCCACCACGGGGGAGGCCACCGCCGCGAGCGCCGCGAAGGCGCGATCCCGCGCCAGCGGGCCCTCATCCACGACAGCTTGTCCGGGTTCCAGCGCGGGGAGCAGGCGCACGGGCGGAAGGTACCCGAGCGACCGCGCGCGCTCCTTGACGGGTTGGAAGCGCCTCCCATAGCATCACGATTGATAGATTGTGAAAAAAGGCACGAGGCGTTTTGCCCCGTGCCGGATTCGTTGGCGTTCCGTTCGGATTCGCTCCACAGACCGGACCCTCGCACGATGAGCCGATTTCTCTTTCCCCGCTGGTCGAACGCGCTCCTGCCCTTCCTGATCATCACGGGCGCGGTCGCCCCGCTCTACGTGGCGCTCGTCGTCGCGTACGGCTTCAGCCCCAAGACCCTGGAAGGCCAGTACCAGCCGGACCAGCCCGTCCCGTACAGCCACGCGCTGCACGTGGGCAAGCTCGGCATGGACTGCCGCTACTGCCACAACACGGTGGAGAACGCCGCGAGCGCCGCGGTCCCGCCGACGCAGACCTGCATGAACTGCCACACGCAGATCCACCGCGAGAGCCCGAAGCTCGCGAAGGTCCGCGAGAGCTACGAGACGGGCATGCCCATCGAGTGGATCAAGGTCCACAAGCTCGCCGACTACGTCTACTTCGACCACTCCGCGCACGTGACGCGCGGCGTGAGCTGCGTCGAGTGCCACGGCCGCGTCGACCAGATGGAGGTCGTGCACCGCGCCGCGCCGCTCTCGATGAGCTGGTGCCTCGAGTGCCACCGCAGCCCCGACTCGCGCGTCCGCCCGCCGAGCGAGGTCTTCAACCTCGCGAAGCCGACCTCGGACTGGACGACGGACGAGCGCCTCGAGCTCATCAAGGAGTACGAGATCCACCCCAACGAGTACTGCTCGACCTGCCATCGCTGAGGCAGGCCGCTCGACGCGCCCAACGCGCCCAACAGGAAGACACGACATGCACGACGGTTGCAGCAACGGCCACGAGCCGACCTCTCAGCAGAACGACGCCGCCCCGACGACCGGTGGCCCGGCGCGCCGCTCCGCGTACTGGCGTTCGGTGGAGCAGCTCGCCGACACGCCGGAGTACCGCGAGTTCCTGCACCGGGAGTTCCAGCCCGGCGCGAGCGAGCTCGTCGGCGACGACCGCCGCAACTTCATCAAGATCATGGGCGCCTCCTTCGCGCTCGCCGGCCTCGCCGCCGCGGGCTGCCGCCGCTGGCCGGAGGCGAAGATCGCTCCGTACGCCTCGCGTCCGGCCAACCGCACGCCCGGCGTGCCGGTCACCTACGCGACCTCCTACGAGCTCGGCGGCCTCGGGTTCGGCGTCCTCGCGACCTGCTTCGACGGCCGTCCGATCAAGCTCGACGGCAACCCCGCGCACCCCTCCGCCCCGCTTGCGGGCGGCGCCGGCGCGGTGGATCCGGCCGAGCTCGCGCGCCGCGGCGCGCCCGTCGTCGGCCCCAGCAGCGCCGTGACTCAGGCGCGCATCCTCGAGCTCTACGACCCCGAGCGCAGCCGCGCGACCGTGAAGTCCGGCGCCCCCTCGAAGTTCGAGGAGTTCTCGAAGTGGATCGACGGCGCCCGCGCCGAGTGGAAGCAGGACGGCGGCGCCGGCCTCGTCGTGCTCGCCGAGCCGACCTCCTCGCCGACGCTGCTGGACATGCGCGCACGCCTGAAGCAGGCGTATCCCAAGATGACCTGGGCGAGCTGGTGCGCCGTCAACGACGACGCCGCCCGCGCCGGCACCGCCGCCGCCTTCGGCAGCGCGCGCCGCATGATGCCGCGCTTCGACAAGGCGAAGGTCATCCTCAGCCTCGACTGCGACTTCCTGCACGAGGATCCCAACGCCGTCGCGAACGCGCGCGCGTGGGCCGCGGGCCGCTCGCTCGTCGAGCGCAAGGATGGCAAGCTCGTCGCGAAGGAGCCCGGCTCCGTCTCGATGAGCCGCGTCTACCAGGTCGAGGGCCTCGTGACCATCACGGGCATGAGCGCCGACCAGCGCATCGCGATGCGTCCCTCCGAGGTCGCGCCCTTCGCCGCGTACGTCGCCGACCGCCTCGGCGTCGACGGCGCGCGCCAGATGGCCGCCTTCGCGCCCAAGCTCGGCGCGCACGACCAGGAGATCGCCGACAAGCTGTGCGAGGACCTCAAGGCCGCGGGCACCTCCGCGCTGGTCGTCGCCGGTCCGCGCCAGCCCGCCGCCACGCACGCGCTCGCCGCGGCGATGAACGCCGCGCTGGGCGCGATGGGCAACACGGTGCACTCGGTCGCCGCCGAGGGCGAGACCTGCGGCGCGCAGATCGCGGCGGTCGTCGCCGCGCTCAACGCCGGCTCGGTCAAGGCGCTGGTGATCCTGGGCGGCAACCCCGTCTACGACGCTCCCGCCGACCTGCGCTTCGCCGACGCGATGGCCAAGGCCGCCGCGGTCGTGCACCTCTCCTACCACCGCAACGAGACCTCGCTCGACAAGGCGTGCACCTGGCATGTGCCGGCCGCGCACTTCCTGGAGAGCTGGGGCGACACGCGCGGCGCCGACGGCACCGTCGCGCTGCAGCAGCCGATGATCGCGCCGCTGATCGATCCCGCCGACGGCGGGCGCACCGCGGCCGAGCTCTGCGCCGAGCTGCTCGGCGACGAGAAGCGCGGCGGCTACGACCTCGTGCGCCGCGCGCACATGGCCGCGACCGGCAAGGGCGGCGCGGACTTCGAGAACTGGTGGCGCACCTCGCTCGACGCGGGCGTCTGCGCCGGCACCGCGCAGCCGATGCAGCCGACCCCCGCGCCGCAGCTCGCGGCGAAGGCGATGGCCGACTGGATCGCCGCGCGCGGCCAGTCCGAGGGGACCGAGCTCGCCTACTTCTGCGACGGCAAGATGCACGACGGCCGCTTCGCGAACATCGGCTGGCTGCAGGAGCTTCCCGACGTCGTCACCAAGATCACCTGGGACAACGCGCTGCTGATGTCCCCGGCCACCGCCGCGCAGGCGGGCGTCGCCAACGGCGACATGGTCGAGGTCAGCGTTCCCGGCGCCCCCGCGGGCCTCAAGGCCGCCGCGTGGATCCTGCCGGGCATGGCCGACGGCGTGCTGGGCATCGCGCTGGGCTACGGCCGCGGCGCGGCCGCCGGCACCATCGGCGCCGACAGCGGCTTCAACGCCTTCGCGGTGCGCACCTCCGCCGCGCCCTGGATCGCCGCGGGCGCGCGCGTCGCCAAGTCCGCCGGCACCTACGCCTTCGCGCACACGCAGGACCACGGCGTCACCGAGGCCGTGATGCCCGAGGTCGTGCGCGACAGCGTGCAGGAGCGCCTGCCGCAGCTCATCCGCGACGCCTCGCTCGCGCACTACAAGGAGCACCCGGACTTCGCGCGCCACGTCGGCCACGTCGCGCACCGGCTCTCGCTGTGG
Organism: Phycisphaerales bacterium; assembly: GCA_046350355.1. Classification (GTDB taxonomy): domain Bacteria; phylum Planctomycetota; class Phycisphaerae; order Phycisphaerales; family SM1A02; genus UBA966. The sequence continues at coordinate 667,997 of JAXMAN010000001.1, forward strand.
GAGGAGACCAACCTCGACGGCGCGCGCTACCGCTGGGCGATGACGATCGACCTCGCCTCCTGCACCGGCTGCAGCGCGTGCGTCGTCGCGTGCCAGGCGGAGAACAACATCCCGATCGTGGGCAAGGACCAGGTCGCCCGCGGCCGCGAGATGCACTGGATCCGCATCGACCGCTACTTCAAGGGCGGCGACGCGCAGAAGCCCGACGCCTACCGCGTCCAGCCCGTCACCTGCGTGCAGTGCGAGAACGCGCCCTGCGAGCAGGTCTGCCCCGTCGCCGCGACGGTGCACGACAAGGACGGCCTGAACAACATGGTCTACAACCGCTGCATCGGCACCCGCTACTGCAGCAACAACTGCCCCTACAAGGTGCGCCGCTTCAACTTCTTCGACTTCAACCGCCGCGATCCGGTCCGCCAGGGCGGGATCCTGATGACGAAGCCGGAGTACTACGTGAAGGACGGCCCGAACGAGTGGCTGCGCATGCAGTTCAACCCCGACGTCACGGTGCGCATGCGCGGCGTGATGGAGAAGTGCAGCTTCTGCACGCAGCGCATCCAGCACGCCAAGATCGGCAGCAAGAACCGCTGGGTCCGCGCGGGCGGCGCCTCCTCCGGCGCGGAGACCTGGAGCATCGCCGACGGCACCGTGCAGACCGCCTGCCAGCAGGCCTGCCCGACCGGCGCGATCGCCTTCGGCGACCTGAACGTGGAGGGCAGCGACGTCCTCGCCCTCCAGCGCAACGGCCGCAGCTACGACCTGCTCGAGGAGCTCAACACGCGTCCGCGCCTGAAGTACCTCGCGCGCGTGGACAACCCCGCCGTCGACCACGGCGCGCACGACCACGGACACGACCACTCCGGCCACGGGCATGACGCCCACTCGGCCGCGCCCGCCGCAGCGCAGGCGAAGGGAGCCAAGGCATGACCACCGCACCGCTTCCGCACGACCGCCAGCGCCTGGACGGCTTCGCCGGCGACGACAACACCGGAGACGTCCCCGGCAAGCGCGCGCCGCTGGTGCTGGGCATGTCGAACTTCGGCCAGGTGACCGAGACGGTCTGCCGCCCGAACGAGACCAAGAAGCCGCCGATGGCGTGGCTGCTGATGTTCGCGCTCAGCCTGGCCCTCGTGGGCTTCCTGGGCGCCTGCGTCACCTACCTGATCTTCACCGGCGTCGGCGTCTGGGGGCTCAACAACCCCGTGATGTGGGCCTTCGACATCACCAACTTCGTCTTCTGGGTCGGCATCGGCCACGCCGGAACGCTCATCAGCGCCATCCTCTTCCTCTTCCGGCAGAAGTGGCGCACGGGCATCAACCGCTTCGCGGAGGCGATGACGATCTTCGCCGTCATCTGCGCGGGCATGTTCCCGGGCATCCACGTCGGCCGCGTCTGGCTCGCGTACTGGCTCTTCCCGATCCCGAACCAGATGGAAATGTGGCCGCAGTTCCGCAGCCCGCTGCTCTGGGACGTCTTCGCGGTGAGCACCTACTTCACCGTCTCGCTGCTCTTCTGGTACATCGGCCTCATCCCCGACCTGGCCACGATGCGCGACCGCGCGAAGGGCAAGGTCCAGCAGGTCGCCTACGGCCTCTTCGCCGTGGGCTGGCGCGGCTCCAACCGCCACTGGCACCGCTACGAGCGCGCCTACCTGCTCCTGGCCGCCCTCGCGACCCCGCTGGTGCTCTCGGTGCACAGCGTCGTCTCCTTCGACTTCGCCACCAGCCAGCTCCCCGGCTGGCACACCACGATCTTCCCGCCGTACTTCGTCGCGGGCGCCATCTTCAGCGGCTTCGCGATGGTGGTGACCCTGGCCGTCCCGGCGCGCGAGCTCTTCGGGCTCAAGAACCTGATCACGCTGCGCCACCTGGACAACATGAACAAGATCATCCTGGTGACGGGATGCATGGTCGGCTACGCGTACTCGATGGAGTTCTTCATCGCCTGGTACTCGGGCGCGCTCTACGAGAAGTTCGCCTTCATCAACCGCGCCTTCGGCCAGTACGCGTGGGCCTACTGGATCATGGTGAGCTGCAACGTCATCACCCCGCAGCTCTTCTGGTTCAAGAAGGTCCGCACCAGCATCGGCCTGATGTTCGTGCTGAGCCTCTTCGTCAACGTGGGCATGTGGTTCGAGCGCTTCGTCATCATCGTGACGAGCCTCGCCAACGACTTCCTGCCCTCCTCGTGGGACCAGTTCACGCCCACCTGGGTCGACATCGGGACGATGCTCGGGGCCTTCGGCCTCTTCGGCGTCCTCTTCCTCCTCTTCTGCCGCTTCCTGCCCATGATCGCCATCGCCGAGGTGAAGGCCGTCATGCCGCAGGCGGATCCGCACTGGGAGGGCTACGGCCACGGGCACGGCCACGGCGCCGGCGCCCACCCGGCCGTCGCCCACGAGCCGGGCGAGCCCGGCGGACGCACCGCCTGATCCGACGCCTCGCGCCACGGAGAACCACTCGTGACCAGCTTCACCCCCACCCACCAGCAGAGCCCGACCGCCAGCGCGCGGCCGGCGCGACTGCACGGCCTGCTCGCCGAGTTCGAGAACCCGGCGCAGCTCCTCGCCGCCGCCGAGAAGGTGCGCGACGCGGGCTACCGCTACTGGGACTGCCACACGCCCTTCCCGGTCCACGGCCTCGACCAGGCGATGGGCATCCAGCGCACGATCCTGCCCGTGATCGTCTTCTTCGCCGGCCTCGCCGGCGCGATGACGGGCCTGGGACTGCAGCTCTTCACCAACTCCTTCGCGCAGAGCATCTGGGCGCTGGTGTGGGTGCGCGGCTACCCCTTCCTGATCAGCGGCAAGCCGATGCTCAGCATCCCGGCCTTCATCCCGGTCGTCTTCGAGCTGACCATCCTCTTCTCGGCGCTCACGACCGTCGGGCTGGTCTTCCTGCTCAACGGCCTGCCCTGGCTGAGCCATCCGCTCTTCCGCAGCGAGCGCTTCCGCCGCGCGAGCGACGACCGATTCTTCATCTCCATCGAGGCGCGCGACGCGCGCTTCTACCGCTCCAAGACGGAGCAGTTCCTGAAGTCGCTCGGTGCGACCGCCGTCGAGGCGGTGGAGGACTGACATGTTCAAGCTTCCCCGGATCATCGTCTATGTCCTCCTGATCGGCGCCGTCGCGGCCATCCTGCCGCCGCTGGTGATCGCGCGCGTGCGCGCGACCCCCAGCCCGAACCGGCCCATCCGCATCTTCTGGGACATGGCCTTCCAGCCCAAGTTCAAGACGCAGTCGGTGAACCCGCTCTTCGCCGACGAGCGCGCGATGCGCCCGCTCGTCGACCACGCGGTGGCGCGCGGCGAGTCGTACACCGACGCGCACCTCTACGAGGGCATCTCCTCGCCCTCCGAGTGGGCGACCGCGCTCCCCTCGTCGATGCCGATGTCCGAGGCGCTCCTGCGCCGCGGCCACGAGCGCTACGACATCTACTGCTCCGTCTGCCACGGCTTCGCCGGCTACGGCAACGGCACGGTCAACCAGCGCGCGCAGGAGCTCGTCTCCAACGCCAACGGCCCGGTGAACGGCACGCAGTGGGTGGCGGCGAAGAACCTCCACGACGAGACGGTCCGTCAGCAGCCGATGGGCCAGCTCTTCAACACGATCACCTACGGCATCCGCAACATGGCGGGCTACGGCTCGCAGATCCCGGTCGCCGACCGCTGGGCGATCGCCGCGTACGTCAAGGCGCTCCAGCTCAGCCAGGACGCCGGCACCCTCGGCGCGAAGGTCGCGGACGCCGCGCACTGAACGACCGTCACGAGCATCCACCATGGCCCACACCTCGACCATCGCTCCCGACCTCTCCGAGTCCAGCCTCTCGGGCGCCGGCCTCGGCTCGACCGCGCGCGCGCTCGGCGTCGCCGCCGTCGCGCTCCTGGGCGCCGGGCTCTACCTCGGCTACAAGGGCGGGGACCAGACCTTCTTCGCCAAGAGCTACCTGCTGGGCTTCATGTTCATCCTGGCGATCAGCCTGGGCGGGCTCTTCTTCGTGATCATCCAGCACCTGACGCGCGCCGGCTGGAGCGTCGTGGTGCGCCGCCCCGCGGAGCTGCTCGCGCAGAACCTGCGCTGGATCTGGATCCTCTTCCTGCCCGTCGTCTGGATGGCGTGGAACCACCAGCTCGACGTGCTCTATCCGTGGGCGAACCTCGAGCACCTGAAGTCGGTCGCGCCGGGCGAGGCGCACCTGGTCGAGGCGAAGGAGGGCTACCTCAACGTCCAGTTCTTCCTGATCCGCGCCGGCATCTTCTTCGTGATCTGGGCCGTGCTCGGCGCGTACTTCTGGTCGCGCAGCATCCGCCAGGACAGCGTCGGCGGCACCGCGATCAGCGAGAGCTGCCGCAAGGTCGCGGCCCCCGCGATCCTGCTCTTCGGCCTCTCGATCACCTTCGCCGCCTTCGACTGGATGATGAGCCTCGCGCCCGCGTGGTTCAGCACCATGTACGGCGTCTACTTCTTCTGCGCCTGCGCCACCTGCGGCCTGGCCACGATGACGCTGCTCTGCCTCTTCCTGCAGCGCACCGGCCGCCTGCGCGGCGTGATCACCCCCGAGCACTACCAGGACCTGGGCAAGTTCCTCTTCGCCTTCGGCATGGTCTTCTGGGCGTACATCGCCTTCAGCCAGTTCATGCTGATCTGGTACGGCAACATCCCCGAGGAGACGATCTGGTTCCTGCCCCGCCAGGTCGGCGGCTGGCTGTGGCTGAGCTGGGCGCTGCTCATCGGCCACTTCATGCTGCCCTTCGTCTTCCTGATCTCGCGCTGGCCCAAGCGCTACCCGGCGTCGCTCGCCTTCGCGTGCTGCTGGATGCTCCTCTTCGGGCTGGTCGACCTCTTCTACCTGATCATGCCGCGCATCCCGCACGACGCCGGCGAGATGCGCAGCTACGCCGAGTTCGCCGAGAAGTACGCGGGCGAGCCGACGCGCTTCGCCGACCCGCTGGTCTGGACGATGTCGCTGGGCATGCTCTGCCTGCTGCTGGCGATGACCGCGCGCGCGGCCTCGCGCCACCTCTTGCTGCCCAAGGGCGATCCCTCGCTGCGCGAGAGCCTCGCCTTCCAGAACATGTGACGACCGGGAGACCCCGATGAGCAACGCCTCCACACAGAACGAATTCGTGACCTCGGCCGGCGTCCTCTGGGACGACCCCGAGGCCGGCAAGACCTGGCTCGTCTCGATCGTCGGCGTGATCATCCTCGCCGCGCTCGTGATCTTCCTGAGCGTCGTCTACTTCCGCGGCGAGGAGGCCGAGGTCGTCGAGAAGGTGATCGACCGCTCCGACGCCGCGCTCGTGCAGCAGGTGCAGGCGCAGAAGGCGCTCCTCGACCAGTCGGGCGCCTACCAGGTCGACGTCAACGAGAAGAAGGTCGAGCGCCAGCGCATCCCGATCTCCAAGGCGATGTCCGCGCTCGTCGCGGATCCCTCGCTCGCCGCGCCCGCGCCCGGCTCGAAGAAGACCGCGCCTCCCGCGGCGCCCGCCGCCAAGTGACCGCCACGCACCGGACCCCGCCCCGATGACCCGCCTCCGCGCCAACCTCCTGCACGCCGCCGCGCTCGCCCTCGCGATCGCCGGCGCCGCCGCCCCCGCGGCGCGCGCGCAGTCGGCCTTCGGCGGCGGGTACGAGCCGCCGCCGCCGACGACGGACGCGCTGCCGGAGCTCGAGGGCGTCACCATCGACGACCGCCTGGACGTGCAGGTCCCGCTCGACACGCGCTTCGTGGACGACCACGGCCGCGCGGTCACGCTGCGCGACGTGCTCCCCAAGGACCGTCCGGTCGTGCTGCAGATGGGCTACCTCAAGTGCCCGATGCTCTGCAGCCTCGTCATGAACGCGCTGGTGCGCGGCATGAACGGCGTCGACTGGACCGTCGGCGAGCAGTTCGACGTCGTCTCCATCTCGATCAACCCCGCGGAGAAGCCCGACCTGGCCGCCGCGAAGAAGGCGGGCTACGTCGCCGAGTACGGCCGTCCCTCCTCCGCGCCGGGCTGGCACTTCCTCACCGGCGACGAGGCGAACATCCGCGCCGTCGCCGACGCGGTGGGCTTCCACTACAAGCTGCAGGCGAGCGGGGAGTACTCGCACGCCGCGGGCGTCTTCATCCTGACGCCGGCGGGCCGCCTCAGCCGCATCCTCTACGGCGTGAAGTACGAGCCCCGCGACCTGCGCATGGCCCTCCTCGAGGCCGGCGAGGGGCGCATCGGCTCGACCCTCGACCGCATCATCCTCTGGTGCCATGTCTACGACCCCGACGCCCGCGGCTACGTGCTGCTGGCGATGCGCGTCATGCAGATCGGCGGCGCCCTGACCCTGCTGGTGATGGCGGGGGGGCTCGGCTGGTTCTGGTGGAACGACGCGCGCCGCAAGCGGCTCGCGCCGCCCCCGGCGGACCAGGCGGGAGGCGCCATCCGTTGACCCGACGCCGCGCGCGCCGCGGCACGCAGACCGAGCGAGAACGACCATGTCCAGCACCCACGAGCTCATCTCCCACCTCGCCGCGCACGCGGGCTCCCTCGCGGCGCTCGCGATCCCGGCCGATCCGCCGCCGGCCACCCTCTGGCAGCCGGTCGCCGCGTCGACCACGGCGCACGAGGTCGACTGGATCTGGGACATCATCAACTGGATCAGCTACGTCTTCTTCGCGCTGATCGTCATTCTGATGGTGTTCTTCGTCGTCAAGTACCGCCACCGCAAGGGCACGCCCTTCCGCACCGACTACCCGCACCACAACACGCCGCTCGAGCTGGGCTGGTCCATCGGGCCCACGATCATCGTCATCGCCCTCTTCTGGGCGGGCTTCGCCGGCTACCTGAACATCTTCACCGCCCCCAAGGACAGCTACGAGATCCAGGTCACCGCGCAGAAGTGGGCGTGGAGCTTCAAGTACCCCAACGGCGCGACCAGCGACGACCTCTACATCCCCTCGAACCGTCCCGTGCGCCTGGTGATGCGCGCGCAGGACGTGCTGCACTCCTTCTACATCCCCGAGTTCCGCGTCAAGAAGGACTGCGTCCCCGGCCGCTACAGCTACGTCTGGTTCCAGTGCGACTACCCGACCGGCCTCCCCGGCCCGAAGGCGGTCCAGAATCCCAAGCCCAGCGAGCGCGACCCCGCGCAGCAGTACCACGTCTTCTGCGCGGAGTACTGCGGCCAGGGACACTCGAACATGAACCGCTGGGTCTACGTGCTCGCCCAGAAGGACTTCGACGAGTGGGTCGAGGGCCAGGCGCGCTGGATCGACAAGATCCCCGAGGACGAGCTCTACTTCAAGGCGGGCCCGAAGCTCTACGCGCGCTGCGCGCAGTGCCACTCGCTCGACGGCACGCCCGGCATCGGCCCCACCTGGAAGGGCATCGTGCAGCGCGTCGAGGCGTACCCCAACGTGGGCCCCGGCAAGCAGTACTCCGGCTTCGAGCAGTACGTCAGCAACTCGATCCTCAACCCCGGCGAGTTCGTCGTCCCGGGCTTCGGCAACGCGATGCCCACCTTCAAGGGGCAGATCCAGGACCGCGGCATCGAGGCCCTCATCGGCTTCATGAAGCACCTCGACGAGTTCGACCCCAAGACCGGCGCCTACCTCAAGGGAGCGGCCGCGAAGTGACCGTCGGGGCGCGACCCGCGCGCGCCGCCGGCGACGACTCCCCCACGCAGCGAAACAGCAGGAAGTCCGACCCATGACCACCATCCCGCTTCCCTCAGGCCTCCCGGCCCGCGACACGATCGAGGCCCGCCCCGCGAGCGAGAACTACCTCGTCCACACGCGCGGCGTCCTCTCGTGGATCTTCACCCTCGACCACAAGCGCATCGGCGTGATGTACATGTGGTCGGTGCTGGCGAGCTTCCTGGTCGGCGGCATCTTCGCGCTGCTGGTCCGCACGGAGCTGCTCACCCCCGGCCCGACGATCACCGCGAGCGCGGACACCTACAACCAGTGGTTCACCCTGCACGGGGCGATCATGGTCTTCCTGGTGATCATCCCGAGCATCCCGGCGGCGCTGGGCAACTTCGTGCTGCCCATCATGCTGGGCGCCAAGGACGTCGCCTTCCCGCGGCTCAACCTCTTCAGCTACTACCTCTGGCTCGTCGGCGCCTTCTCCTGCGTCATCTCGCTCGTGCTTGGCGGCTTCGACACCGGCTGGACCTTCTACACGCCCTACTCGACGACCACCACGACCGGCGGCGTCATCCCGGTCCTCACCGCGGCCTTCATCCTGGGCTTCAGCTCGATCTTCACGGGCCTGAACTTCATCGTCACCGTCCACAAGCTGCGCCCGCCGGGGATGACCTGGTTCCGCATGCCCCTGTTCATCTGGGCGATCTACGCGACCGCGATCATCCAGGTGCTGGCGACCCCGGTGCTGGGCATCACGCTGCTGCTGCTCATCGTCGAGCGAACGGTGAACATCGGCATCTTCAACCCCTCGATGGGCGGCGACCCGGTCCTGTACCAGCACTTCTTCTGGTTCTACAGCCACCCGGCCGTCTACATCATGATCCTGCCGGCGATGGGCATCATCAGCGAGATCATCGCGATCAACGCCCACCGCCACATCTTCGGCTACCGCTTCATCGCCTTCAGCTCCATCGCGATCGCGATGTTCAGCTTCCTGGTCTGGGGCCACCACATGTTCACCTCGGGCCAGTCGGCCCTGATGAACACGCTCTTCTCGGCGATCAGCTTCAGCGTCGCCATCCCCAGCGCGGTGAAGGTCTTCAACTGGGTCGCCACGCTCTACCGCGGCTCGATCTCGCTGACGACGCCGATGTGGTACGCGCTCTCCTTCCTCTTCCTCTTCACCATCGGCGGCCTCACCGGCCTGCACCTGGCGACGCTGAACACGGACGTGCACCTGCACGACACCTACTTCGTCGTCGCGCACTTCCACTACGTGATGATGGGCAGCGCGCTGATCGCGATGATCGGCGGCCTGCACCACTGGTGGCCGAAGATGTTCGGCCGCATGTACAACGAGAAGCTCGGCACGGTCGCCTGCTGGATCATCTTCGTCGGCTTCAACGTGACCTTCTTCACGCAGTTCCTGCTGGGCGCGCACGGCATGCCCCGCCGGTACTACGACTACCAGCCCGAGTTCCAGACCTACCACGTCGTCTCGACGATCGGCAGCTACATCATGGCCTTCGGCTTCACGCTGACGGCCGTCTGCCTGGTGGGCAGCCTCTTCGGCGGCCGCAAGGCGCCGGCCAACCCCTGGGGCGGCCGCAGCCTCGAGTGGCAGTGCACCAGCCCGCCGCCCTTCGACAACTTCGCGCATCCGCCCAAGGTCGGCGACTGCTACGAGTTCAGCGTCGTCCGCTGGGACGAGCAGCAGCAGGGCTACTGGGTCGACCGCGACGCGGATCCCGAGCTGAACCCGAAGGCGACCACGCCCGCCGGCTACCACCACTGAACCGACGCGCGGCGCCCCGGCGCCGCTCCCCCTCGAACGCAGGGACACCACCGTGAGCCAGATGACCGCAGATCACCACGACGCAGGCGCGCAGGACGGGCACGGGCATGGCCATGGCCACTCGCCCCACCTGGCGCACCACTTCGACAGCATGGAGCAGCAGTTCGACAGCGCGAAGCTGGGGATCTGGCTCTTCCTCGCGACCGAGGTGCTCTTCTTCGGCGGCCTCTTCGTCGCCTACGGCATCCTGCGCATGCGCTTCCCCGAGGTCTTCAGCTACTGCAGCCACTACCTCGACACGATGATGGGCGGCATCAACACCTGCGTGCTGATCATCTCCAGCGTGACGATGGCGCTGGCGGTGCGCTTCGCGCAGACCAGCAACAAGCGCGGCCTGATCGTCTGCCTCGTGCTCACCTTCATGGGCGCGGTGGGCTTCCTGGTCATCAAGTACTTCGAGTACACGCACAAGATCCACGAGCACCTGGTCTGGGGCCCGACCTTCTACGTCCCGCCGGAGACCGCCGAGGGCAAGGCCGAGTCGGCCGAGCTCGCGAAGGCGCCGGTGATCTCGACGACGATCGAGGTCAAGGACCCCACGCCCTTCGCGATCCCCGCGCTCGCGCCGCGCCCCGCGGTGGAGACCTCCGCGATCAAGCCGGCCGCGAAGGGCCCCTCGGGCATCGCGCGCGCCGAGGAGTCGGGCAAGCAGCCCGCCGAGCACGCGCACGGCGCCGCTCCCGACGCGCAGGCGCAGACGCATCCCACGATGCACCTGGCCGACCCGAACATGCCGCCGAACTCGCACCTCTTCTTCGGCATCTACTTCGCGATGACGGGCCTGCACGGCATCCACGTCATCGTCGGCATGGTCGTGATCGGCTGGCTGATCTGGCGCGCGATGCGCAACGACTTCAGCAGCCAGAACTACACCGCGGTCGACGCCGGAGGCCTGTACTGGCACATCGTCGACCTGATCTGGATCTTCCTCTTCCCGCTCTTCTACCTCATCCACTGAGGCACGCCGCGAGGACCGCCGCCATGGCCAACCACGCCCACTCCAACCACGCCGCCGGACACGACGAGGGCCACGAGGCCCACCTCGTGCCCGTGCGCTACCTCGTCGGCACCGGACTTGCGCTCATCGTGCTGACGGTCATCACCGTCGCGCTGCACGAGGTCGACTTCGGCGAGCTCAACCTGACGGTCGCGCTGATCATCGCGCTCGTCAAGGCGACGCTCGTCGCGCTGATCTTCATGCACCTGCGCTGGGACCGGCCCTTCAACCTGCTGGTGCTCGTCGGCTCCACGCTCTTCGTGCTGCTGATGCTCGCCTTCACGATGATGGACGTCCACCAGTACACCCCGACGATCTTCAACGGCAACGCCCCCGAGGCGGAGTCGCAGCTCGTCAAGTACGCCCCCGGCGCGCCCGTCGCGCAGGACAAGCCCACCAACGTGCTGCCCTGACCGGGCGCGCGGCGCGGCCCGCGCCCGCGGCGCGCAACCGCGATGGCGATCAAGACCCTCAAGCACGTCGACCCCTTCGACTCCCCCGCGGAGCGCGAAGGGGCGGGCGTTTTTGGGATGTGGATCTTCCTGCTGGTGGTCGGGATGCTCTTCGTCGCGTGCATCCTGGGCTACCTGGTGGTGCGGCTGGACCGCCCGCCCGGGCAGGAGTGGACGACCCCGCAGACGCCGCCGCTGCCGCACGCGCTGCTGCTCTCGACCGGGCTGCTGCTGGCGAGCAGCTGGACGATGCAGGTCGCGCTGCGCGCCGCGCGCACGGGGCAGCCGCTGCTCGTGCGCCACGCGATGGGCGCGACGCTCGCCCTCGCCGTCCTCTTCCTGGGCGTGCAGGTGCTCGCCTGGGGCGAGCTCTGGCGCGCGAACGCCTCGATCGGCAGCAGCCTCTACGCGTGGACCTTCTACGTCCTGAGCGGCACGCACGCGCTGCATGTCCTGGGCGGGCTCGTGCCGATGGCGGTCGTCTTCCGGCGGTCGCTGCAGGACCGCTACACGCCCGCGAGCCACGCGGGGCTCCTCTACTGCGCCATGTACTGGCACGCGCTGGACGCGATCTGGATCGCGCTCTACGCGACGCTCTGGCTCGGGAGCTGAGGCGCGCCGCGCCGCGCACGCGCGCCCCGCCGCGCCGCGCCTACCAGCCGCGCGCCTCGTGCGCGAACCAGAGCTGCGGCACCACGAGCACCGGGCGCCCGTCGACCGCGCGCACCGCCGCCGCCAGCGGCGTGCGCTGCACGGTGGCCTCGAGCGCGACGCCGCCCACCTCGAGCGCGACGTGCCCCTGCGCATCCGCGCGGTTGGCGAGCTCCGCGAGCGACCACGCCGCGCGCGCGTCGCCGACGCGCACCTCGATGACCGCGCTCTTGCGCGTGCGCGCGCCGCCCGCGGCCGCGCCCGCGATCGCGGACTCGGCGCTCGTGGGCTCGGGCGACTCGGGAATCAGCCCCTGCACCGGGAAGTCCACGCGCGGCGTCAGGCAGTAGCGCGCGTAGCTGAACTCCTTGTAGCGGTCCTTCGTCGCGGGATCGGGCAGGATCACCGTCGTCTCCGGGTGCTCGGCGAGCCACATGCGCCAGCTCGCGATGTTCACGCCCGGCAGGGCCTCCAGCCGCCGAGCCTTCGCCGCCTCGGGCCCCGCGATCGCGCGCATCCCGAGCTGGCTCCAGAGCGAGGGCGTCCACGTGGCGCGCGCCGCCTCCTCCTCGGGCTCGTCGTACATGACGAGGTTGCTGTTGTAGAGCAGGCCGCTCACCTTGAAGCGCAGCGTGCGCCCGTCGACGCGCCGGTCGAAGACGACGGCGCTGTCGGTGAGCGGGCTGTACGTGACCGCGATCGGCACGCCGCCGAGGACGTCGTTGCACACCTCGTGCGCGTTGAGGACCGCCAGCGGATAGGCGCGCGCCTCGCCGCCGACGACCACCCCCGCGACGCGGTCGGTCGTCACCACGTACTTCGAGCGCTGCTCCTGGTTGTAGCGCAGCATCTCCGCGCCGGGGATCGTGGCGGGCGCGTCGAGCGCGCGCAGGAAGTCGCGCGGGTTGCCGCTGCCCACGAGGAAGGCGCGCTCCGCGAGGCAGGGCTCGAGCACGAAGCTGTAGCGCGCCGGATCGGAGCCGCCCCCGACGGGGCGCGTGCCGAAGAAAACGCCGCTCACCGCCCACCCGATGAAGGCGAGCGCCAGCACCACGGTCGCGACGATCACCCAGCCGCCGCCGCGCATCGTCATCGTGGGATGTCCCGTCGCGGGAGCGCCCGCGTCGCCCGCGTTCATGGCTGCGTCTCCGCGGGGGAAAGCTGCGGGGGCAGCTCGATCTCCACCATTCCGTCCGCGCGCCGGTGGCCCACCGGCACCACGCTGCCGCGGTCGATGACCATCGCCGCCAGCAGCAGCGGCAGGTAGAGGAGGCTGGCCAGGAAGAGGCGCCGCGCGCTGGCGTCGTCGCGGCGGCGCAGGAAGCCCAGCGAGAGCCACGCCATCGCGAGCGCCAGCAGGATCGCCGCGGCCGCGTACCCGTAGCCGGCGATGCCGTTGAAGAAGCCCAGCAGCCCGATCGGCGCCAGGCAGAGGCTCGTGAGCAGGCAGACCTGCGCGGTGACCGTGCCGTCCGCGTCGCGCGAGGGGAGCATCGCGAAGCCGCCCGCGGCGTAGTCGGCGCGGTACATCCACGCGAGCGCGAGGAAGTGGGGGATCTGCCAGACGAAGAGGATCGCGAAGAGCGCCCACGCGCCCGGCGAGAGCACGCCGCACGCGCCCACCCAGCCGATGGCGGGGGGGATCGCCCCCGCGACCGCGCCCACCAGCGTGTTGAAGGTCGTGCGCGGCTTCAGCGGCGTGTAGAGCAGGATGTAGACGAGGATGTTCACCAGCGCGAGCGCCGCCGCGGGCAGGTTCACGAAGAAGCCGAGGATCGAGCAGCCGGCGTAGCCCGTCGCCACGCCCGCGACGAAGACGACGCGCGGCGAGACATGCCCCGCGGGGAGCGGGCGCCCTGCGGTGCGGCGCATCTGCCCGTCGCGGCGCCGCTCGGCGAGCTGGTTCAGCATCGCGGCGCTCGCGGCGGCCAGGCCGGTGCCCAGGCAGGTCCAGAAGAGGCGCACCCAGTCCAGGTGCGTGGCGCCCGGCGGCAGCGGCGCGACGACGAACCCCACCGCGGTCGTCGCCAGCACCAGCGCGCTCAGGCGCGCCTTCGCGAGCCGGCTCCAGACGACCGCCGCGCCGGGAATGGGCGGGGCAAGCGGGGCGGCGGCGGCGGTCGGGTCGGTGGCCATGTCGGCAGAGGTGGGACGAATAGGATAGGTCTCCCTTCGGAGGGCCTGCCCGATGCTCCACGACACGCTCCCACACCTCGCCAGCGCCATCCTCGCCCTGGGCGAACCCGCCGCGGCGCCCCCCTCGCTGGGCCTGAACGCGCTCCTGCTCGTCGGGCTGGCGATCGCGGCCATCGGGGGCTTCCTGGTGGTCCGTCCCGCCAGCCTGGCGATGGGCTTCGCCGTCACCGTGGCGATGTGGACCCTGAGCTACGTGGCGATGCTGCAGCCGGGCGTCTTCGTGGGCGAACTCCTCTTCGCCGGCGTCGTCGCCTGCCCCTTCGTGGGCGGCTTCATCGCGGGCCGGCGGCCGCAGTCGGGGGCGCGCGGCGTGCCGATCGGCCTCGTGAGCGCCGTCGTCAACCTGATGGTGCTCTTCGCGGTCGTGCGCCCCGGCGAGGGCGCGCCCGCCTGGCAGCCGTTCGCGTACGCCGCCGGCCTGCTCGCGGCGAGCGCGGCGCTGGGCTTCGCGGGCGAGCGCGTCGGCGCGCGGCGTCCGGCGGCGGCGGGGCTCCCCGCGCCGGGCGCGCTGCTCGCGACGGTCGCGGCGGTCAACATCTTCGTGATGATCGTCCTCGGCGGCCTCGTCACCAGCCTCGAGGCGGGCCTCGCCGTCCCCGACTGGCCCAACAGCTTCGGCCACAACATGCTCCTCTACCCCGTGAGTGAGATGAAGGGCGGCGTCTTCTACGAGCACTCGCACCGGCTCTTCGGCATGCTGGTGGGCATCGTCGTGCTCGCCTCGGCGACGACGATCTGGCGCACCGACCGCCGCCCCGCGCCGCGGCTGCTCTCGCTGGCGCTCGTCGTCGCGGTGATCGCGCAGGGCGTGCTCGGCGGCCTGCGCGTGACGGGCAACGCCACCGACAGCATGGATCCCTCGAAGCTCGCCCCGAGCACGACGCTCGCGATCGTGCACGGCATCCTCGCGCAGTGCGTGCTCGCGCTCGCCTTCGTGACGGCGGCGGTCGCCTCGCCGCGCTGGTCGGAGTGGGTGCCCGTGGCCGCGCGCCGCGGCGTGCGCGCGCTGCCCGCGTGGGCGCTCGCGGCGCTCGCGATCCAGCTCTTCCTGGGCGCCTCGATGCGCCACCTGCAGACGCCGCCGACGGACGACGCCGGCGCGAAGATCCCCGCGTGGGCGATGCACGGGCACATCACGATGGCGGTGATCGCGCTGGTCCTGGTGCTCCTGGCGGGCATGCGCTGCGGCGCGCAGGAGGACGCCCCCGCGCTGCGGCGCAACGGCAAGGCGGTCCTGCACACCGTCGGCCTGCAGTTCACGCTGGGCATCCTGGCGCTGGTCGCGGTGCTGGTGCGCCGCGGCGCCGCGATCCCCTGGTGGGAGGTGTCGAGCACGACCGCGCATCAGGCGGTCGGCGCGCTCCTCTTCGGGCTCAGCGTGCTGCTGCTGGTGCGCGCGCGCCACGACACGCGCGCGGCGTGAGGCCGGCGCGCGCGCTCACTCCGCGCGCCAGACCGGCTTGAGCGCCTCCTCGAGCGCGAGCACCGCGTAAGCGGTCGCCAGCTCCGAGCGTCCCTCCATCCAGCGGTCCGCGCTGTTGGCCCAGCTTCCGTCGGCGCGCTGGCGGCCGACGAGCGCCGTCACGAGGTCGTCGCGCCAGTTGCGCGGGGCGGCGGCGGCGGTGGGCGCGCCCGCGCCCGCGGCGCCTGCACCCGCACCCGCGGCGATCGGCTCCACTGTGCGCGCGCCCGACGCGTAGAGCGCCCGCGCCGCGGCGTGCAGGTAGTAGTAGTGGCCCTGCGCGCCCATGCCCGGGTTCTCGTCGAAGGTGTAGTTGCGGCGCACCCAGTCGGAGGCGGCGCGCACGCGCGGGTCCTGCGGCGTGAGTCCCGCGTAGAGCATGCTCTTGAAGCCCGCGTAGGTCATGCTGCCGTAGCTGCGCAGCGCGCGCGTGCCGGGGGGCATCTTCTCGCCGTATCGGCCCTCGCCCGCGGCGTCGCTGGCCATGCTCTCGCCGCCGTTGGCGGGCGTGTAGACGAATCCGCCGTCGTCGGTGCCGTGCTGCGCCCAGCTCGCGGGGTTCGTCGACTTCAGGTTCTGCGTGCGCGCCACGAAGACGAGCGCCCGCTGCACCGCCGGATCGTCGGGCGAGACTCCCGCGTCGTGCAGCGCGTCGAGCATGAGCTGCGTGTTCGAGAGGTCCGGGCGCCCGTGGTTGCCGTAGCCCAGCCCGCCGAACCAGTCCGTCTGCGGGCCCAGGCCCTGCTCCTGGCTCCACTGGTTGGTGCGCAGCCAGAGGACGACCGACTCGATCTCGGGAGCGAGCTGCGCGTCCTGCTGCGCCGCCAGCCCCATCAGCAGCAGGCTCGCCACATAGCTGCCCAGGCCGCCCCCCGCATCGGGCTGGAATCCCTGCTCGCCGCGCGTGTTGCGCAGCGCGTACTCCAGCCCGCGCCGCGCCGCCGCGTCGCGCTGCACCGTGTACCCCGCCTGCGCGAACGCCTTGAGCACGAGCCCCGTCACCGCGCTCCCCGCTGCGGGCGAGGGCTTCGACTGGTCCGTGCCCGACGCCTTCGTCGACTCCATCCATCCGCCGCCCGGACCCTGCACGCTGCGCAGGTGCGCGAGCCCCTTCTCGATCGCCTCCTTCGCGCGCGCGAACTGCGCGGGATCCATCGGCACCTCCTCCGGGCGCTGCGCGATGCGCGCGACCACCGGAAGCGGCTGCACGACCTGCACCGGCACGGAGGGATCGCCCAGCGTCGTGATCTTGCTGGTCTTGAGCTCCGCCGCCGGCTTCTCCGCGGGCGCGGCCAGGATTGCCTGCCGCAGCGCGGGGGGAATCGCCACGGACGCGCCCGGCGCGGGCGCGGCCTTCGGCGCGGGCGCGGGCGCGGGCGTCGCGCCTCCGCCCGCCGCGGGCGTGGGCGTCGCCTTCGGCGCACTCGCCGCCGCCGGCTCGACCTTCATGTAGACGAGGTAGTCCGCCACGCGCGGCGAGACCGCGGGCACCTGCCCCGGCGCCGCCGGCGTGCGCGGGTCCGGCCCGACGCCGGTGAAGCGCACCGGCACGACCATCACGCCCGAGCTCCCCGGCGCCGCCGTCATGCGCACGCCCACGACCATCGCATCCGCGTCGCTGCGGCTGCCCAGCATCGTCGCGGTCACCCGCGGATCCATGCTCGCCACGCTGTCGACGCGCACGCCGTTGGCCATCTTGATCATCACCTCGAAGTCCTTCGAGGCGCCCGGCGCGACCACGCCCAGGTTCTCGCGGTACTGCTCGAAGTTGAAGGCGGGGCTCAGGCGCGTGCACTCGTGCCGCACGCGCAGGTCGATGAGGCGCGCGTCGGGGCGGTCCGTCTCGATCACCAGGTACTTGGGCACGAGCTCGCAGGGGAGGGCGCTGAAGTCGTACCGGAGCTGGTACTTCCCGCGCGGCGCGTCCTTGGCGGGATCGAAGTCCGCGAAGACCGGCGTGTCGCCCGCGACGCTCAGCACCCGGAAGGGCTTGCCGTCGACGCTCTCCACGAAGACCGTGCCCGCGACGTTCTGCTTGAAGTCGAAGGCGTTGATGAAGGGATCCTTCGAGACGCCCCCGTTGCGCCCCGGATTGAGCTGGTAGCCGCGCACCGAGTAGGCGACTTCCGCGCGCAGCCGGATCTCGACGGCGCCCTCGACGCCCTCGAAGAGCAGCATCAGGGTCGCGGTCTTCTCGCCCGTCGCGCCGCTGGTCTTCATGGACACGGGCATGGTGATCGTCCCCTTCGCGGGGATCTTCTTGCCCAGCATGTCGACGGTCGTGCAGGTGCAGCTCGGCACGCTGCGCACGCAGGTGACCTCGCGGTCGAGGGTGTTGATGAGCTTGGCTTCGATCTTCACCTCGGTGTGCGGCTGCACGATGCCGGCGTCCAGCAGCGAGGGCTCCGCCTTCACCGGGCAGAGCGCGGCCATCTGCGCGCGGCGCCGTTCCTCGGCGGCGAGCGCCTCCTGCTGGTTCGCGGGAGCCGCCTGGCGCGGGGGCGGACCCGCCTGGCCGGCGCGGGGCGCCTGCGGCGCGCCCGCGGGCGCTGCCTGGAGGGCAAGGCTGCAGGCGAGCGCGAGGATCGTGTGGATCGGGGTCGTCGTCATGGAGTGCTCCGGGTTCCTGCCGCCGAGGCGGCGGTCGCATCGTAGGTCGGCGCGCTCCTACACTCGCGCGCCATGCAAGCCGTCGAGATCCTTCGCGCGGGCACGCCGGTGGCCCCGAACGTCCGCTTCACCCGCGACCGCGCCATCCCCGAGCCCGGCCCGGGCGCCGTGCGCATCCGCACGGAGGCCTCGGCGCTGAACCACCTGGATCTCTGGGTGGGACGCGGGCTGCCCGGCGTGGACGTGGCGTGGCCCACCGTGGGCGGCTCCGACGGTGCGGGCATCGTCGACGCGGTCGGCCCCGGCGTCGACTCCTCGTGGCTGGGCGAGCGCGTGCTGCTGAACGCCGCGATCTTCCAGCCGCACCGCCCCCATCCCGAGCGCGCGCCGGCGGGGGAGGACATCCATGTGATCGGCGAGCACAGCCCGGGCACGCACGCGGAGTTCTTCGTCGCGCCCGCGGAGAACATCCTCGCCATCGGGGAGACGGATCCGGTCGAGGCCGCCGCCTTCGCGCTCACGCACCTCACCGCCTGGCGCATGCTCGTGACGCGCGCGCGCCTGCGCGCGGGGATGACGGTGCTCATCCCGGGCATCGGCGGCGGCGTCGCGCTGGCGGCGCTGGGCATCGCGCGGCACTTCGGCTGCACCACCATCGTGACCAGCCGCCAGCAGGCGAAGCTCGACCGCGCGCGCGCGCTGGGCGCGACGCACGCCGTGCTCGACGACGGCAGCGACTGGTCCAAGCAGGTGCGCGCGCTCACCGGCGGCCGCGGCGTCGACATCGTCGCGGAGAGCGTCGGCAAGGCGGTCCACCTGGCCTGCATCAAGAGCATGGCGCGCGCGGGCGTGCTGGTCACCTGCGGCTGCACGACGGGACCCGCGGCGACGACCGACCTCGCGCGCATCTTCTGGAACCAGCTCACCATCGTGGGTTCGACGATGGGAAGCATGGACGAGTTCCGCGAGGCCGTCGCGCTCCTGCGCTCCGGCGCGCTGCGTCCCGTCATCGACCAGGTCGTGACGCCGGACGCCGCTTCGGCGGCGTACGCGCGCCTGGAGGCCTCGGAGCAGTTCGGGAAGATCGTCCTCCGCTGGTGATCTGCCTGGATAACCCGGATTGACGCTCGACTCGGCGCGCCCGCCATGGTGCAATGCCCCGATGGCACGCACCGCGCAGGGGACGACGACCGAGCAGGACCAGGGGGGAACCGCCACGCTTCCTGAAACGGCGCCGCCGACCCCGCGCCGTCTCCCGGGCTGGGCCGTGCTCCTGCACGACGACGATGTCAGCACCCACGAGCACGTCGTCCGCTCGATCGTGATGCTTGCCCGCCTGCCCGTCCACGACGCCATCGACCGCATGGTCGAGGCCGAGGAGTCCGGCGCGGCGCTGCTTCTGGTGACGCACCGGGAACACGCGGAGCTCCTGCAGGAGCAGTTCACGAGCCGAGGAATGACCGTGACGATTGAGCCCGCCCGATAACCAACGCGCGCCGCGATCCTCCGATAAGTTTCTTTCACCGGTGGGCGCGCTTCCGGCGGGCGTCGATCCCCGCGCTTTCACGGGACGCACGACCGTTTCAGAGCGCCCCAAACCCCGTGTGGTCCGTGGAATTTGACTTACAAACCGTTTGCGGGGAATCCAAAGCGGAGGCATATTTGAGGCATCCCCCGCGCTCTCGGTCCGTCCGCACCTTTTGGTTGGGTGCAGAGGCGCGTGTTCATGTACCTGGTGCTGCTTGGTGCAGCGCCCTCTTCAGGAGAGTCCGTCATGACGAATCGTCGTTATGTCCTCGGTTTCAGCGCCGCTTCGGCGCTGTGTGCCGCGGGCCTCGCCTTCGGCCAGTGCGACACGAGCACGGGCATCGCGCAGAATGATCCCGCCCCGGGCGGCAACTGCAACGCCCCGCTGAACCCCGATCCGAACGGTGGCTGCAACGTCACCCCGAACGCCTGGCAGTCGCTCAGCGGCTGGCCCTCCGGCGGCGGCACCCTCTCGGTCGTCGGCACCATCGGCACCTACGCCACCGACGGCACCAACTACACCAGCCGCGACCTTGACTGGTTCCTGTGCACGCTGCCCGCTCCGGGCTCGATCACGGCGACGCTGTGCATCCCGGCCTCCGCGGCCTCGGTGCTCTTCATCAGCGACGGCACCTGCCCCGGCGTCTTCTACTACGGCGTCCAGGGCGGCTCGACGCAGTCGGCCGGCCCGTACTACTTCGGCGCGGGCGTGACGCCCGGCGTCGTGGCCACGACGCCCTTCGAGGCGACCGCCACGGCTCCGATCTACAACTGCAAGCCGTACCGCCTCGACATCACCTACAACCCCCTCGCGTTCGCGTCCTGCGGCACGAGCACGGCGGCCTGCACCCTGGCGCACGCCACGGGCGGCTGCAACAACATCGCGTGCTGCGAGACGGTCTGCGGCTTCAACCCCGACTGCTGCGACATCGCGTGGGACCAGAGCTGCGTTGACCTCGGCGTCTCGCAGTGCGGCCTGTTCATCTACAGCTGCCCGCCCGTCGCTGGCGCCCCTGTCAACAACTGCGCCACCAACGGCAGCGTGCTGTCGGTTCCCTCGAGCACCGCGTTCAACAACACGACCGCGACGACCGACGGCCCGAACGACACGGTCAACCTCTGCGCCAGCAACACGGCCAAGGACATCTGGTACTGGATCAAGGCTCCGGCCGACGGCCAGCTCGATGTCAGCCTCTGCGCCAGCCCCTCCACGCTGGACACCGTGATGAGCATCTACGGCCCGTACGCGAGCGCCGACGTCGGCGACCCGCAGACGCTGCCGGACTTCTACATCGGCTGCACCGATGACACCTGCGGCATCACCGGCGGTCCGTCCACCCTTTCGCTCGTCGATGCGGCGGCGAACCAGTGGTACCTCGTCCGCGTGGGCAGCTGGTACGACACCGATCCCAACACCGCCGTCGGCGGCGCTGGCACGATCGACGTCAGCTTCCAGGCCGTGATCTTCTACTCGGGTGCGCAGAAGGCTGTCACCCAGATCAGCAACAACACCAACGTGAACCTCGGCCTGAGCTCCGGCGCGATCCTTGCGGCTCAGCCGCAGCGCTGGATCGCGCTGCCCTTCTCGACGCCCCCGGCTCCCTCGGGCTTCACCAAGTGGGCCGTCAAGTCGATCGAGGGCGCGGGCTTCGTCCCGGCTGGCGCGCTCGCGACGACCCTCAACTGGAAGCTGTGGAAGCGCAACTCCGGCGATCCGGCCCCGGCGAACCCGGCGGACCTGGTTGCCAGTGGATCGGTCCCGCTCCCGACCCCGTACGACGCTCCTGAGGACAACGCGGCCACGGCCCGTTACCCCATGACCGTCGATCCGCCGGTCGTCATCGATCCGGGTAACTACTACGTCACGATCTACGCCTCCGACCCGACGGACTTCGCCGCGGGTGGCACGGCTGCGTCGAACTGGGCGTGGTTCATCTACTCGCTTGACGGCGTCAAGCTGCTCGACGGCGGCCTGCACGGCTGGCGTTCGAGCACGCAGCCCAGCCCCGGCTTCGTCCGCTACACGGGCCTGAACGGTGTCTATCAGGTTGCCGCCGGCGACGATCCGAACGCGCTGTACACCAACTGCGTCAAGATCCTCGGTGAGGGCGCTGTCCCGGCTCCGGCCTGCACCGGCGACCTCAACAACGACGGCGTTGTGAACGGCGCCGACCTCGGCCTGCTCCTGGGCAACTGGGGCAACGCTGGCATCGGTGACATCAACAACGATGGCATCGTGAACGGCGCTGACCTGGGTCTGCTCCTGGGCAACTGGGGCGTCTGCGACTAAAGCAGCACCCCACGTCACGCACCCAACCAAGCCCCCTGGCCTTCTGGCCAGGGGGCTTTCTCTTTGTCCCCAGCGTGGGCGGGGGAGGCACGGGACGCTCGTATCATTGCGGGGATCCCTCCGCCCCCCGCCCAGGGGCGGCCACGGGATGGCCCCCCGATGCGCACCTTCCTCGTCATCTCGCTCGTGGTCTTCCTCGCCGTCGCCCTCGTGGCGCTCTTCGCGGGCGACGCGATCTGGAAGTCGGTCGCGATGGCCGGCCCCGAGGGCGCGCCCGTGCGCATGGAGCCCGCCGCGCAGGGAGTGCTCGTCGAGACCGTCTCCGCCCCGGGGACGGTCGAACCCAAGCGCAAGGTCGATGTCTCCGCCGAAGTCTCCGCCCGCATCGTCGAGCTCCCGCACCGCGAGGGCGACCGCGTCCGCGCCGGGGAGCTGATCATGCGCCTGGATGACCGCGACCTGAAGGCCGCGCTCCAGAGCGCCGAGGCCCGCCGCGACGGCGAGCGCTACCGCCTGGAGGCCGAGCGCTCGCGCATCGTCGGCACGCAGACCACGCTCGAGAGCGCGCGCGCCACCGCGCAGCGCCAGGAGGCGCTCTTCCGCAGCGGCGACATCAGCCGCCAGGCGTACGAGGACGCGGTCACCAAGGTGCGCGACCTCGAGAGCAGCTTCCAGGCGCAGAAGAACACGATCGTGCAGCTCGAGAAGAGCCTCGCCGCGGCGGAGGCGCAGATCGAGCAGCAGCGCGAGGCGCTGCGCAAGACCGTCGTCGTCTCGGCCATCGACGGCGTGATCACGCAGCTCAACGCCGAGGTGGGCGAGCTGGTCGTCGTCGGCACGATGAACAACCCCGGCACGAAGGTCATGACCATCGCGGACCTCAACCGGATGAAGCTCACCGCGAAGGTCAGCGAGTCCGACGTGCCGCGCGTCGCGCTCAAGCAGCCCGCGGAGGTGCGCATCAACGGCTACAAGAACCGCATCTTCGGCGGCTTCGTCGAGGAGATCGCGCTGCAGCGCACGACGGAGAAGGACGGCACCGGCTACTTCAAGACCGGCGTCGCGCTGGACCTGCAGGGCGAGCAGATCTTCAGCGGCCTGGGCGGAAACGTCGACATCTCCATCGCCACGCACACCGGCCTGAAGCTGCCCAGCCAGGCGGTGGTGGAGCGCAAGATCGAGGACCTGCCGCCGGCGGTGCGCTCGAGCCCGCTCATCGCGCAGGGCCGCAAGACCACCAGCGTCGTCTTCCTGGCGATCAACGGCCGAGCGGTCGCGACGCCCGTGCGCACCGGCCCCTCGAACCTCACCGACACCATCGTCGTGGACGGCCTCAAGGAGGGGGACGTCGTGATCACCGGACCCTTCAAGGCGCTCGAGAAGCTCAAGGACGACGACCGCGTGCGGCCCGAGGAGACGCCCGCCGCGGGCGCCGCCGGAGCACCGGCCGCCGCCCCCGCCGCCACGCAGGACAAGCCCGCGGAGGGCGCCGCGCCCGCGACGCGCTGAGCGCCGTCCGAGCACGCCAAGGCGACCCATGGCCGACCCGATCATCACCATCCGCGGAATGTCCAAGATCTACCGCGTCGGCGTGGAGACGATCCACGCGCTGCGCGGCGTCGACCTGGACATCGCGCCCAACGAGATGGTCGCGATCATGGGCAGCTCCGGCTCGGGCAAGAGCACGCTGATGAACATGCTTGGCTGCCTGGACCGGCCGACCGCGGGGACCTACCTGCTGGGCGGCCGCAACGTGAGCGGCATGCGGCCCGACGAGCTCGCGCACGTGCGCAACGAGCAGATCGGCTTCGTCTTCCAGGCCTTCGAGCTGCTTCCGCGCCAGACGGCGCTGGAGAACGTGGAGCTTCCCCTGCTCTACAGCAGCTCCGCGGGAGGCGCGCGCGAGCGCCGCCGCCGCGCGCTCGAGGCGCTCAACCGCGTGGGCCTGGGCTCGCGCGTCGACCACCGTCCGAACCAGCTCTCCGGCGGACAGAAGCAGCGAGTGGCGATCGCCCGCGCGGTGCTCAACCGCCCGAAGATCCTCATGGCCGACGAGCCCACGGGCAACCTGGACTCGACGACCACGCGCGAGATCCTCGCGCTCTTCACGCAGCTTCACCGCGAGGGCCAGACGATCCTGCTGGTGACGCACGAGGACGAGGTCGCCGCGCACTGCCAGCGCGTGGTGCGCCTGCGCGACGGGCGCATCCTGAGCGACCTGCCCGCGGAGCAGGATCCCGCGGTCGCGCCGCTCGTGCCCGAGGTGCGCGCCGCGCAGGCGGCGGTCCTGGCCGGATCGGGGGTGGCGTCGTGAGGTTCTCCCCGTTCTTCTTCTTCAAGACGGTGGGCATGGCGCTCAGCCAGATCTGGGCGAACAAGACCCGCTCCTTCCTGACGGCGCTGGGCATCATCGTCGGCGTCGCCAGCGTCACCGCGGTCATCGCGGCGCTGACCGGCCTCAAGGGAAAGGTCCTGGCCGAGTTCGAGTCGGTGGGTGCGGCCCGCCTCTTCATCTTCCCCGACCGTCCGGATAACGCCCCGCGCCAGAAGTATCCGTGGGAGAAGTGCCGCCTCAAGATCGCGGAGGCGCGCGCCATCCAGGATCAGTGCCCCTCCGTGAAGGGAGTCACGCCCATCTGCGACGTGGCGATGAGCGTGGAGAGCGACGACGCCGCCATCGACGCGATCAACGTGAGCGGCATCTGGCCCGCGTGGCACGACGTGGTGGCGCGCAAGGTCGTGAAGGGGCGCCCGTTCCGGCAGAGCGACATCGACACGGCGCTCCAGGTCGCCCTGCTCAATGAGGCGGCGATCGAGGAGCTCAAGCTGCCGCCGGATCCGCTGAACTCGCACGTGCTGCTGGGCGGGCGCCGCTTCCTGGTGATCGGGGTCGTCGAGACGCTTCAGGCGCGCATGTTCGGCATGAACAGCAGCCAGGCGGAGATCTTCATCCCCTTCAGCGTCGCGGAGAAGCTCCTGGACCGCGACTTCTTCATGCAGTTCGCCGCCATCGCGGTGAGCCCTGACAAGGCCGAGGAGGCCAAGGCCGAGATCGAGTACGTCATGCGCCGCCAGCGCGGCCTGACCGCGGGCGAGCCCAACACCTTCCGCGTCGCCGCCATCGACCAGTACATCAACCAGTTCAAGAGCCTGGCGAGCGGCGTCACCGCGATCGCCGGCGGCATCGTCGGCATCTCGCTGCTGGTGGGCGGCATCGGCATCATGAACATCATGCTCGTCTCGGTGAGCGAGCGCACCCGCGAGATCGGCCTGCGCAAGGCCGTCGGCGCGACGCCCGCGGCGATCCTGCTGCAGTTCCTCCTCGAGGCGGTCACGCTCACCGTGCTGGGCGGCATGACCGGCCTCATCATCGGCAAGCTGCTGGCGCTGGGGCTGACCTTCCTGCCGGGCGCGAACCTGGAGCAGGCGGATGTCCCCGCGTGGGCGATCCTGCTGGCGCTGCTCTTCAGCGCGGGCGTCGGCGTCGCCTTCGGCATGTTCCCCGCGATCAAGGCCTCGCGCCTGGACCCCATCGAGGCGCTGCGCCACGAGTGACCCCGTGAAGCGAACCGCCGCCAGATCCGCCGCGCTCCTGGCCCTGCTCGCCGCAGGCTGCCAGAACGACCTCTTCCGCAGCCAGGAGACGCCCTACACGCTGCCCACCGACCGCCTGCGCGCGATCGAGCCGGTGGACCTCTCGAAGGTGCAGTACGGCCCGCCCGTCCCCGCGGACCTCGCGATGAAGGGGGCGACCTCGGGCGGCTTCCAGCCCACGCGGTACGACCGCACGCGCACGATGAGCATCGCCGAGGTGCGCGCGCTCTCGCTGGCGAACAACCTGGACCTGCGCGTGCAGCTCGTCGCGCCGGAGATCGCGCGCACGCGCATCTCCGAGGAGGAGGCGAAGTTCGAGGCGGTCTTCTTCGCCGACTACACGCGCAACGGCAACAACCTGCTGACGCAGCTCCAGAACAACGAGGGGCTGCTCAGCGACCAGATCGACCTGGGCATCGCGCTGCCGCTGGCGACCGGCGGCACGCTCACCTTCAAGCCGCAGTACACGCAGGCGACCAACCAGGCCGCGGCCGCGCTGGGCACGCCCGCGCCCGACCAGGGCGGCGTGGCCTTCTCGATCAGCCAGCCGCTTCTGCGCGACGCGGGCATCGACCGCAACACCGCCTCGATCCGGGTCGCCAAGCTCGAGGGGCAGATCACCGACACCCGCACCAAGCTCGAGTCGATCCGCATCCTCGCCAACGCGGACAAGGCGTACTGGAACCTCTACCGCGCCTACCGCGAGCTGGAGGTGCGCAAGCAGCAGTACGACCTCGCCGTCGCGCAGCTCGAGCGCGCCAAGCGCCGCGTGGACGCGGGCGACGCGCCGCAGGTCGAGGTGCTGCGCGCCGAGAGCGGCGTGGGCACCACGCTGGAGAACGTGATCCTCGCGGACGCGGCGCTGCGCAACCGCCAGCGCGACCTCAAGCGCATCGTCAACGATCCGGGGATGCCGATGTCCGACGGAACCGCGCTCATCCCCGCGACGCAGCCGAACCCGCTGGGCCTGCAGCTCGACGCGTTCGCGCTCGCCGACCGCGCGGTGCGCGACCGCATGGAGATGCTGGAGCTGGAGCTGCAGCTCGCGATCGACGCATCGAACGTCGAGGTCGCGCGCAACGCGTCGCTGCCGCTCTTCACCGTCGACTACACGTACCAGATGTTCGGCCAGGGCAGCGGCGTCGGCGAGACCTTCAGCAACATCGGCGACGCCGACCAGTACACGCTGACCGCGCGCGCCGAGATCCCCATCGGCAACGAGGTGCGCCTGAACCAGCTCCGCCGCGCCGTGCTGCAGCGCGTGCAGCGCCTGGCCACCAAGGACGCGCGCGCGCAGGCGATCCGGCAGGAGGTGCTCAACGCCGTCGACAACCTGGAGACGGCGTGGCAGCGCATCCTGGCCGCGCGCCTGGAGTCGATCCTGGCGGCGCGCACCTACGAGGCGGAGAAGCGGCAGTTCGAGGTGGGCCTGCGCACGAGCACCGACGTGCTCGACGCCGCGGCGCGCCTGGGCGACTCGCAGAGCCGCGAGGTGAACGCGCTCGCCGGCTACGAGATCGCGCTCATCGACGCCGCCTTCGCGACCGGCACGGTCGTCGGCGGCACCCGGGTGCGCTGGGACGAGCTGGAGATGCGCGATCCGAGCGTGGCCCCGCGTCCGGGCACGGGGGACGGCGTGATCGGGCCGCCGGTGGGCACGGCGGTCGGCTCGAAGGTGGGCGCGCCCGCGGCGGCGCAGGGCGGCTGACCGCGTCAGCCGCGGAAGGCGAGCTTCTTCTCCGCCATCTGGACCATGAAGCGGATCTCGGGGGCGGTGCCGGCGTCGGTCACGACGCTGCGGAAGGCGGCCGCGAGCGCGGCGTCGTCGTGGTTGGAGATGCGCTCGCCGTGGAAGAGCAGGGCGGCGGCGGCGGCGGCGATCGCCAGGCGGCTGCCGATGGTGCGCTCCTCCGCGGTCTCGCCCTCGGCGCGCAGCGCGGAGTACAGCACGCGCGCGCGGCGGATGCGCGAGAGCGGCGCGGTCGGGTCGGTGAGCAGCGCGATGGCGCTGGCGCGCGACTCGTCCACCTCGTAGGCGATCCAGTCGCCGGCGGCCTGCGCGGGCGCGTCGATGGAGCGCAGCACCCAGCTCAGGGTCTCGTGGAGCGAGTCGGCCCCCAGCGGGTCGCGCGGACCCGGGGCGCCGGCGGCGGAGTGCGGATCGATGGGCTCGGTCATGGATTCCTTCCTTCCAGCAGCCGCAGCAGTTCACGAAGCTCCTGCTGCGCCCCCGCGGGTGATGCATCGACGGTGTCGCCGATGCGGTGGATCAGTTGCGCCGCGAAGGCCTTGCGCATCGCGACGACGGTGTTGGAGATGCGCGACGGATCCGTGAGGTTCCAGCGCGCCATGAGCGCCTCGTAGGTCGGAGGCTTGGCGCCCCGCAGCATCGGCTGCAGGACGCGGCTGTCGAAGATGTCCCACGCCCACTCGCGGCCCTTGGCGAGCGTCTCCTCGCGAAGCGCCTCGGCGGCGGAGACGACGAGCATGGAGATCCACGCGCGGTGGAAGGCGGCCTCGGGATTGGGCGTGGCGCCGGCGCGCTCGTCGATGGCGCCCTCGCCGTCGCGCACGACGCGGCCCTGGCCGGGATGGCGGCGCGCGGCGTGGTCGTGGCGGTAGACGTCGGCCATGTAGTTGCGCACCGCGCTCATGAGCAGGGTGCGGAACTGGCCGCGTCGTTCGTCCAGGCGCGAGAGCAGGTCGCGGCCGAGCAGCACGTCGGCGATGAAGCCCTGCGTGAGCTCGCGCGCCTCGTCGTCGCGGCGGCCGGACTGGCGGATGTAGGCGTAGATGGCGCCGTAGAAGCGCACGGCGACGTTGTCGCGCGAGAGCGGCTCGTCGCCGTGGTCGGGATGTGGCGCAGGCTCGGGCTCAGGCATGGCGGTGGCCAGCAGACAGCCAGGAGGGCCGGGGAAAGCGTGATGGAAGCTGCGCACCATGCGAGGCGTCCATCAGAGAGATACGGAGGGCCGGGGTGAAATTGTGGCGGGAAGCGGGCGGGAGGGTGGGTCCGATAGGTCAGGTCCGGCGGTGCTGGTGCTGGCGACCCGCTATGGGCGTGGGGCAGCGACCAGGCGCGAGAGTTCGCGTGCGAGGTGATTGAGGTCGGCGTTCCTGGGGCACAGCGGGTGCTCCAGCAGTCGGAGGCGGCCAGCCCCGTCGGGCGGCACGAAGAGGGTCTCGACGGTTCTCGCTGCGGCCGCGAGCACCGGCTCGCCCGCGTGCCGCGCTGCCAGTTCCCGGGCGCATTCATCCTCGGCAGCGGTCAGCATCGCGACGATTCGATAGAGGTCGAGCGCATGATGCCGGCCTTCGTCCTTTCGTGCGTCGTCCAGCCGATCTCGCAGCGCGCCAAGCTTCATGAGCGCAAAGGGGAACGCCTGCGGGAGCAGGACCTCGCAGGACCGGTCTCCGTCGGAGACTCGATATTGCAGCGGCGACTCTTCGATCCCAAGCGCGTCGTCGGTCGCCCGCGCGTGCAACGGCACCGGGCGGCTTGGCCGGACACGAACGGTGTCGCGGGCGACCCGCCCCGCGAACGGGCCAAGCGGGCCAACCATGAGATCGATCACGACGCGGCGTCCGTCGACGGCACGCGTGAACTTCATCCATCGGGCGGCCTCGTCCACCACGCATCCGAGCCGGTCGAGGGCCGCGCGAAATCGCGCCATCTCCGCCGCGCTCGCCACGATCTCCGCCCGCAGCACGATGTCGATGTCCTGGGTGGTCCGGGCCGTGGGCCACTGGTCCACTGGCAGGAGGGTGCGGGCGGCCGAGTCCATGAGATGCCGCTGCTTCAGGAAGAGCCCCAGCCCGCCGGCGAGCAGCAGACGGGCGTCGCCCCCGAGCGCCTCGTCCAGGTCGATGACCGTCCTGAGGAGCGGATGTTCCAGGTCGGTGGCACGCATGGGGCGCTCTATCCCAGCGTCCGGAGGATGGACTGCCGGATCTCCGTCGCGGCCTCCTGATCGCGCTTGTCGCCCGCGGCGAGCTCAAGAAACGCCTGCACCGGCGACGCAAACGCGATGCCTGAGGCTTCGCGGCGGAGATCGAAGAAGGGGGTCGCATCGATTGCCTGGGCGATCTCGATGTCCGCGAACCGTTCGCTCTCGCGCCACAGGCTCCCGGCGGACGACCGGGCCGCCGCGAGGTCGCTGCACCAGGCGCGCGGCACGTCTCCGCGGCGGCCGGCGGTGTAGCGCTCCTGCGACGATTCGCCGGAGAGAGCAAGACGCGCAGGAGCATCCGGGGCGTTCACCCGCCGGAAGAGCTCGGGCAGGTCCTCGCACGCGAGCCGCACCGTTGCGAGACGAACTGGACGCTCGTAGCTGTCGCGCAGCCGGTCGAGCAGCGCATCAGGCTGCACGAGGGCGATCCTTCCCTCGGACCGACGCACGAGGATGTCCTCGGCCATGCGGGCGACTGCCTTCGAGACGGTCGAGAGCGCGACCGCCCCACCCCGGGACGTGATCTCGGTTTGGATCGCGCCGACGCTCTCATACTCCCGGCGGCAGAGGAAGACCCGCGGCACGACCGAGGTCGCCCCTCGGTAGGCGTAGCGCATCGGTTGCGATTCGGGGTATCGGTTCGGCCGTCCGGAACGCCGCAAGTAGAGGACGCCCGGCGCGATCGCGACGCCGTTTCCGCTCAGGTCGATCCCGGAGACGCCTCGCTGCACGAGGCGGTCGAGCGACGACTCCGTCAAATAGGGGACGATCACCATCGGAAGTCGTCCGGTGGCCTCGGCGATTCGCAGCGCTTGATCGGCGGCCTGCTCGAGGACTGCAGGTGTGCTGCGGCGCTTCGCCTCGGCGACGAAGGAGAAGGTGCGATCCCCCCAGCGGAGCTCCACCTGAAAGTCCGGACTCATCGAAAGCCCCGGACGGGGCCACGGCTCGATCGAGAGTGGGACATCGGGGCCCCAGGGCGACGGGAGGGAGCCGAGGAATCGAGCCTCGATCTTGGCGGGAAGAGGCGCCATGATTTCCAGTATATCGCGCTTTTCCGGAGCCGGAAATTGCCAGTTAAGTGGAAATCGCCGCGCCTCGTGCTGGGCTTGGCGGGGTGTGGAACCGGACAGGTTTGGAAGAACCCCCGCCGCATCGGATCACCGCGTCCGGGAATCTCCGCGACCTGGCACGGCGCAGCGGCGCGCCCGCGATGGGGGGCGCGCCGCGCGTCTGCAGCGAGTGGAGCCGAGGGGAGTCGAACCCCTGTGCCGAAGCAGATCGAAAGGAGCCTCTACGCGTGTATCCACTGATTGATTGTCGTCCTGGCGGACCCCGGTGGCAGGGCGCACAGTCCCAAGACATGCGTTGTCTCGTCCCGCGGAGGCATGTCAGCCCCTTGGAACCAGCCTGATGTTTGTCGGCGGTCCGCCTATCAGGCGTGGGCGGACCTACCGTGCCACCTTAATTAGGCGGCGAGAGCGTACTGCGTGTTGGCAGTCGAAAGTTTGCATGCTTTTAGCGTGGCCTGCATGCTCCACGACGCGCCACTCCAGTCGATGGCTGCACGGTCGAAACCGGTACGGCCCCAATTGTCAAAGACGCCCAAGTATAGGTTCCTCCCGTGAGCGGGCCACGCGAAACCACGCAAATCCTCTTCGTCTGCCTGGGCAACATCTGCCGCAGCCCGGCCGCGGAGGGCATTTTCCTGCACCGTGCGCGTGAGCGCGGCGTCGCGGAGCGCTTCCGCGTGGACAGCGCCGCGCTGGGGCCCTGGCATGCGGGCGAGCGTCCCGATCCACGCACCATCGCCGAGGCGCAGCGGCGCGGCATCCACCTGCCGAGCATCGCGCGGCAGATCCGAGCCGAGGACTTCGAGCGCTTCGACCTCATCGTCTACATGGACGCGCAGAACCGCGCGGGCCTGCTCAAGCGCGGCGCGCCGGAGGCGAAGATGCGCGCGATGGGGTCGTTCGCGGCGGGCGCGGGCGCGGGCGCGGGCACGGCGCGTGGCGCGGGCGCGGGCGCGCACGCGCACGCACACGCCGAAGTCGCCGATCCCTACGAGCACGGGCCCGAGGCCTTCGAGCGCATGTTCGATCACCTGGAGGAGCTCGTCGCGGGGATGCTCGCGGAGCTCGCGCCGGCGCGCGGGTGAGGCGCGGGCTGACGCGCTGCGTGCGCCGCGCGCGCTTCGCGCCCCTCACGCCCCCGCGTGCGGGTCGCGCGTCCAGCGCAGCGGCGTCTCGAGCGCCGGCCGGCCGTGCGGGATCGCGGCGCGCTCGTTCGTGCGGCAGTACTCGGGACCGCCCATGCGTCCGACGGCGCGGAGCTTCGCGGGGTCGATGTGCATGCGCTCGTGCGCGAGCGCCTCGTCCAGGTGGATGCGCACGACCTCTCCCACGAGCAGGTTCGTGCCGCCGCGCGCGCCGGGATTCAGGCGCACCACCGTGCGCGTGCGGCACTCGAAGCTCACCGGGCTCTCCGCGACGCGCGGCGCGGCGATCGCCAGGCACGGCGCGGGCGTCAGCCCCGTGAGCGCGAACTCGCTCTCGCCGTAGGGCAGCGGCTCCGCGGCGCCGACGACGCGCAGGATCACATCCTCCGTCGCGACGCTCACGCTGAAGACGCCGGTGCCGCCCTCGGCGACGGGCTTCGCGTTGCGCAGCGTGTCCTTCTCGCCCTGGCCCGCGGGCGGGTTCGCGACGCTGATCACGAGCCCCATCGGCTCGCTCCCCGCGCCCATGAAGAAGCTGAAGGGGGCGAGGTTGTCGCGCCCGTCGGGCGAGCGCGTCCCCACGACCGCGATCGGCCGCGGCACGATCGCGCCGATCATCAGGTTGTATCGCAGGTGGACCGGGAGCTCGGCCGGGTCGATGACCATGCGCGCTCCGCGGCTACATCCGGCGCGCGATCGTGCTCAGCGTCGCGCTCAGCACGTTGGGGTTGGTGCGGATCGCGCGCAGGCCGTCCTCGCTGGGGGACTGGTCGAGCTGGATGCGCGCGAGCGCGGCCTCGCCGCCGGCGTAGACGATGT
Source organism: Phycisphaerales bacterium (assembly GCA_046350355.1). Lineage (GTDB taxonomy): Bacteria > Planctomycetota > Phycisphaerae > Phycisphaerales > SM1A02 > UBA966. Next base: position 700,239 of record JAXMAN010000001.1, read on the forward strand.
TCTCCATCTCCTCGACGTTGATGCCCGCCTGGCCGAGGGTGTAGAAGACATGCGCGAGCACGCCGGGGCGGTTCATGTGCCGCACCGCGAGCATCGTCGTCGCGGGGGTCGCCACCGCGCGGTTCATGCAGTTGGGGACGTGGCCGCGCTCGGCCCACGCGCGGACGATGCGCACGACCTCCTCCGCGACCGCGCGCTGCGCCTGCTCGGTGAGCGCGCCGACGTGGTGCGTGCCGTAGACGCCCGCCTCGCGGACGATCGGGTCGGCGAAGTCGCCCTCGCCCGCCTCGGGCTCGCCGGCGAAGACGTCCAGCCCCAGCCGCAGGCCGCGCGTGCGCACGGCGTTGAGCAGGGCGGTCTGGTCGATGACGCCGCCGCGGCTGGTGTTCACCAGGATCGCGCCGGGGTGCAGCGCGCCCAGGAACTTCTCGCCGATGAGGTTGTCCGTGTCCTCGCCGCCGCCGACGCTCACGCTGACCACGTCGCTGAGCTTCGCGAGGTTGATGAGGTTGCCGCAGAAGCCCGCGCCGTGCTCGAGCGCCTTCTCCTCGGTGAGGTTGCGGCTCCATGCGATGACGTCCATGCCGAAGGAGCGGCCGATGCGCGCGACCTCCTGGCCGACCTGGCCGAGGCCGACGATGCCCAGCGTGCGCCCGTGCAGGCCCGCCGCCTTCGCGTAGTCGCGCTGGTTCCAGCGGCCCGCGCGCAGGTCCGCGGTCTGGTCGGGCACGCGCCGGTCGCAGGCCAGGATGAGCGCCCACGCCAGCTCGGCGACGGCGGTGCTGTTGCGCCCGGGGCAGTTGGCGACGAAGACGCCCCGCCGGCTGGCGGCGGCGATGTCGATGTGCTCGGTGCTCGTGCCCGCGACGACGATCATCGCCAGGCGCGGGCTCGCCTCGATCGCCTCGGCGGTGACGGGGGTGTTGCCCGTGACCAGCACGTCGGGATCGGTGTCCTTGACCGCCTTGGGGAGCGTCGCCTCGGAGAGCTCGGGATCGTTCATCACGATGCAGCCGAGCGCCTTGAGACCCTCGACGCCGCTGCGGGCGATCTGGTCGCAGAGCAGGACCCTGGCAGGACCGGGAACGCTGGGCGCGTGGGCGCCGGATCGGGCGAATGCGGTCATGCGACGAGTGTAGCCGCGTGGTGCGCCGGGCCCATCGGGGGGCGCGCGGCGCGCGGCGGCTCAGCGCTCGCGCGGCACGCCGACGAAGAGGCCGACCCGCGGCGCGAGCGCGCCCACATGCATGCCGGGCTCGATGTCGGCGCTCAGGATCGCGAGGGCGGGCACGCCCGCGTGGTGCGCCGCCATGAGCTGCGCGCCGCCGGAGAGGACCTCCAGCGCGCGGACCTGCGCGTAGCTGTGCACGTAGAGCTCGGGGCGGTGCACCGTCCACGCCGAGTGCGTCGACTCGTCGTGGGAGACGAAGTGGTACGCCGGCCGCTCGTTCATGTCGGAGACGTAGTGGAAGGCCGCCTCGTCGCTGGCGCTCGTGCGCAGCAGGGCGGGGTCGAGCTGCGTGCCCACGACGGCGCGCTCGGCCTCGGCGGCGCGGGCCTCCTCGGGGGTGGTGGAGTCGGCCAGGAGCTGTCCCAGATCGCGGGTGTCGACCGCGCAGAGCAGCCCCATCCAGCGGCGGCCCGCATGGACGGCGCGGTAGACGAACATCCGCGGGTGGTGATCGACCTCGAGCGCGCCCGCCAGGAGCAGGTGCTGCAGGGCCGCGAGCATCGCCGCCGGATCCGGCCCCGCGCCCAGCACCCGCACGTAGTTCGTCCCCGACAGCCCGTGGACTCCCGCCTGATGGGCGTGGGGGGCGCAGGCCACCTCCACCGCACGGGCCTTGGGAGGCCGGATCAAGGGGATGGGGGCGATCCGCATGGAAGGCCGATTCTAGCCCGTCCGGTGGGGTTGGTCGGTCTGGGAGGCGATCCGAGGGGGCTCACTGGTGGGGTTTTTCGGCGAGTGCACTTCAGGGCGCCCCGGCATCCTCCGATGGGTCAGGTGCGGCCCATCCCGGCCGCCGTGACATGAGGTGCCCAGAGATGCGTTTGGATCCCCGAGACGACGGAACGAGCTCCGACATCGTGCCTGCCTGCGAGACCACCCGCGCGCGCATCACGCGCACGGAACTTCCTCCGCGCCGGCATCCCATCCCCGCCCCCCTCGTCGCCGAACTGGTGGCGCGCATCGATGCCTGCGACCCGCTGAACGCGGGCCACAGCGCCCGGGTGGCGGCCCTCTCGACCATGATCGGCCAGGCGCTGGGCTTCGAGCCCGACGCGATCGATCGCCTGCGCGTCGGAGCGCTGCTGCATGATCTGGGCAAGATCCTGCTCCCTCCGACGCTGCTGCACCGCGCCGGCCCGCTCAACGCGCGGGAGATGGCGCTGGTTCGCCGCCACCCCGCGGCGGGCGCGACGCTGCTGGCGGGCTACCCCGAGCTGCACTTCGCGATCCCCGTGGTCCGCGCGCACCACGAGCGCTTCGACGGCCTGGGCTATCCCGATGGGATCAGCGGACGGCAGATCCCGATCTTCGCGCGCATCGTCGGCGCCGCCGACGCCTTCGACGCGATGATCTCCTGCCGCGCCTACCGCGATCCGCTCACCGTGGCCGAAGCGGTCGACGAGATCCAGCAGAACGCCGGATCGCAGTTCGATCCGCTGGTCGCGTGGGCGCTCGTCTTCGTCGCCGAGGAGGGCGGCTTCCGCGACCGCTGGGAGTCGATGGCCTCCGACGCGGTGGCCGCGGCCGCCTGAGGGATCTGCGGAGATTTCATTGGCGATGCGTTCAGGGCCGATGTAGTCTCTGGAACATCGCAGGGACGGTCTCCCGCGCGCCGCGAGCGACGCACGAGACAGGGTCGTCCGAGACCGGCGTGAGCCCTGCGGATCAAAATCGGCCTCTGCGCGCAAAGGAGTGCACGCATGGCAGGTGTGATCGCACGGAGCACGGTGCGTGGGCCCCGCAGCGCGGGCGCGCGTGCATCGTCATCGGACCGTGGTCAGGCTGAATTCGTGGATGAGGCGTTTGGCGAGGGCTTTCTGGCCCGCGTCGTCGCGCTGCTGTCGCCTTCGGAGCGCACCGCGCTCCGGCTGCGCCACCGCGACGGACTGGCCGACCGGGCCATCGCCCAGCGCATGAGCGTCTCCACCGCCTCGGTCCGCGCGCTCATCGCGCACGCCGAGACGACGCTGCGCGCCGCGCAGCGCGCCTTCATCGAGGCGCTCATCGAGGATCCGCGCTGACCCGTCCGCCGGCGCCGCGCGCGCCGGTCAGCCCCAGTTGCCCAGCAGGAGCCCGAGATCGGGCCCGCTGACGGTGCCGTCGCCATCCAGGTCCGCCGATCCGGGGCCGCCCCACTGGCCGAGCAGGATTCCCAGGTCGGCGCCGTTGACCGCGCCGTCGCAGTTGAGGTCGCCGGTGCCGCAGACCGGTCCGACGGTGACGTCGAGCTCCAGCTTCGCGGGCGCGGCGAGTCCGAGCACCGCCAGGGAGTTCTCCTTCGCGATGAAGGTGGGGAACTGGCCGGCCTGCTGCTGCACGTAGGTGAGGCTGGTGACCGCGAGCATGAGACGGCCGGCATCGAGGCCCTGGCGCAGGTAGCCCTGGATCTGCGGGTCGTGCACCGCGAGCTCGAACCGCATCTTCGAGGCCACCGGGACGAGCGCGCCGGGGGCGACGCCATCGATGATGCCGGTCGCGAAGACCTTGGGATCGAAGCCCTGGCGCGGGTTCTGCGAGACATCGATGAGGTTGCCCTGCGTGTCGTAGCTGGCGGCGTAGACGTTGCGCACGCCCGCGGCGAGGGGGCTCGTGCCCGAGGGCGCGTACGGGGAGTTCTCGAGGAAGGTCGAGACGCTCCAGCCGTTGCGGTAGCCGACGCCGAAGAGCTCGACCGGCTGCCCGAGGTCGACGTCGGGGATGTAGTTCGGATCGGTGGTGGCGACGAAGCACTGCCAGGGATCGGTCGTGGGGTCGTAGACGAAGCCGAGGTCGGTCGCGACCTCGAGCTCCACGACGCAGTGCGTGACCGTGTACTGCGTTCCCTGTCCCGCGGGGACCGTCGGCGCGGTGTCGAAGCGCACGAGCATCTGGCCGTCGCGGCTGTCGAACTCGGGCGCTCCGGGCGTGCTGCCGAAGGTGCTGATCGTCGGGCGCGTCCCCGGGGTCGAGTTGAAGGGGTACATCCAGCGGTCCAGCGCCGGGGTCGGGAAGACCGCGGTGATCGGCCCACCCGCGTGCGCGGCGGCGCCCAGCAGGGTGGCGAGCGAGAGGACGGCGATGGTGCGGGGTCGCATGGTGACTGTTCCTGAGGTCGTCGGAGTCGGGGACAAAGGGGAAACGAATAGTATGGAGCGTCCATGAGACGGTTCACTGAAGAATGGCCTCCGGAGGCGCCCCGCGGGACGCTTTGCGGTCGTTCTCGGACCGATGCGGCCGGCTTCACGCTGGTCGAGCTGCTCGTGGTGATCGCGATCATCGGCATCATCGTGGCGATCGTCGTGCCCGTCGCGATGGGCGCGCGCCGCACGACGCTGCGCATGCGCGAGGTCGCTGCGCTGCGGACCGTGCTCACGGCGTGGACCTCCTACGCGACCGAGCAGAAGGGCTGGCTGCTGCCGGGCTACCGCACCGGCTTCCCGCCGCGCCTGCCCAATGGCGAGTTCATCTCGCCCACCGTCTACGGCGGCGACGTCGAGGTCGGCCGCCGCTACCCCTGGCGCCTCGCGCCCTACCTGAGCGACGACTTCCGCTCGCTCTACACGAATGAGAACGAGGCGACGCTGCAGCGCCTGGCCAACGACGATCCGCAGCAGTACTACTACTTCGCCTCGCTCTATCCGAGCTTCGGGATGAACAGCGCGTGGGTCGGTGGCGACGAGGCGCGCTTCCCCTGCGACTCGACGCTCCCCAACGGCGCGACCAACCCGCTGGCGGGGCAGTGCATGCTGCGCCTCTCGCAGCCGAAGCATCCGGAGCGGCTGATGGTCTTCGCGAGCGCGCGCACCGGCGCGACCGTCGACGGGACGCTGAACGAGGGCTACTTCCGCGTCGACAGCCCGCTGCTGATCGGGCCGACGCAGCGCTGGACGGCGGAGTACGACCCGGCGGTGGCGACGAGCTACGGCGGCGTCAGCGCGCGCCACGGCGACGAGGTGGTCGTCGGCACGGTCGACGGGGGCGTCGATCTGGTGCAGGTGGACGCGCTGCGCGACATGCGCCGCTGGGCGGACGGCGCGACCGGCCCCGACTGGTACTACGGGGCGCCCTGAGCACGCCGCGAAAAAAGAAAGCCGGCGCCGCATGGTGCGGCGCCGGCGGGGTTGCGTTTCGTGCGCGCGTCGCGCCGTCGCGTGGATCAGTGGTTCCACGCGCCCAGCAGCGCACCGATGTCGGCGCCGTTGACGACGCCGTCGGTGTTGAGGTCGGACGGGGTCGGTCCCGCGGTCTGGCCCCACGACGCGAGCATGATGCCCAGGTCCGCGCCGTCGACCGTGCCGTCGCCGTTCAGGTCACCGAAGAGCGGCGCGGCGCAGTCGCGCGGCCCGCTGACCTCGAAGACCTTCTTGCAGCAGATGGCCAGGTTGGCGCTGTGCATGCTGTAGCTCATCGAGACATGCCAGAGGCCGTCGGGTCCCACCGGCGGCGCGCCGGCGAACTGCAGCGTGTAGCAGACGTTCGCCGTCTGGCCCGGCAGCAGGTTCGGCAGCGCCACGTACTGCGGCGTCGTCGTGACGCCGGCGGTCACCGGGATGATGAAGAAGTGCTTGGCGATGAAGCTGCTGGTGTTGCGCACCGTGAAGCAGACGTCGTAGAAGAAGGTGGTGGGATCGCGGTCGTCGTGGCAGTCGACGGTCACCTGCTCCAGCAGCATGCAGCCGCAGTCGGGCAGGTCCACCGGGACATCCAGGATGCCGCAGCAGTCGGTGCCCGTCTGGCTGTTGAAGAGGCCGATGGTGAGCATGATGGTGCCGGGGTCCTGGCCCACGATCGTGGTGGTCACCTTGCGGGTCTCGCCCGGTCCCAGCGCGGGCACGAGCGGGATGAAGGTGCCCAGGTCGGGCAGCAGCATGAAGTTGGCCGAGGCGCCGCCATCGAGCCCGTTGTGCACGGTGATCGACAGGTCGTAGGTGCCGTCGGGCAGGCCGTCCGGCCCGATGTGGCAGGTCGCCGTGGCCTCCGCGGTGCAGCGGTCCACGATCTTGCACGCGACCTCGACGCTGCCGACGAAGGTCTTGTCGACCGCCGCGGTGTCGCCGTTCATGTCGATGAGCAGGCCCTGCGCGTTCACGCCGCCCGTGATCGGGAGGCCGATGATGCCGTAGTAGGTCGGGCCGAACTTCATCGCGTCGCTGGTGGTCCAGACGTCGCCGCCGGTGGCGAGGTCGATGCCCACGCCGCCCGCGTCGGAGTACTGGAGTCCGCCGGTCACGCCGGTCTCGAAGAGGTCGGCCGAGGCCGTCCAGCCGGTGCCCGCGGCGCCGCCGGCGCAGTACTTCAGCAGACGCGAGGCGTGCGCGCCGGAGAAGTTCGGGCCGGACATGCTGCGCTCCGCGAGGTACATGCAGCAGCTTCCGTCGAAGGCGATGTCCGCGACGGGGTTGGACCAGTCCGCGGAGAAGATCGGCAGCGTGACCTCGAGCGTCGGGACCGCGCCCGCGAAGGCGCCGGTGCCGGAAGTCAGCGGGATCGACCAGATCTCGTTGGCCTTCGTGCCGCTGGTGAGCCAGCCGTCCTCGTTGACGACGGAGAAGTAGAGGCGGTCGCCGCTGACGCCGACGCCCCAGACGAGCTTGCCGTACGCGACGGGGCCCGGGGGATCGCTCGAGATCGGCGCCGGGCTCTGGATCGCCTGCGCGTCGAAGTTGTAGGCCTCCACCACGGTGCCGTTCATGGCGATGCGGTAGATGCGGCCGTCCTCGAAGTCGCTGCAGTAGATGCAGTCGTGCGCGCAGGAGTAGGTGAGGTTGCCCAGGCCGGGGGCGCAGCTCTGGGTCGGCGTGCAGGACTCGACGTTGGGCAGGGTCGCGAAGACGGTCACCGCGCCCGTGGCGCTGTCGAGCTTGTAGATCGCGCCGGGGCCGCCGATGCCCGTGCTGTCGGAGCCGTAGATCGCGGTGTGCGCGACGTAGATGTTGCCCTGGTCGTCCAAGGTCACGCCGAAGACGGTGCCGAGGTTGCCCTTGGTCCAGGCGGCGTTCTCGTAGACCGGCGCCGCGTAGGGGCCGGGCGTCTGCGAGCCGAAGTTCGTCACGTCGAAGACATGCACGACCTTCTCGTTGTCCTGGTCCTCCCAGCTCGTGCCGACGAGGCTGGGCGACTGGAAGCCGCTGATGACGGGGGGACGGGCGCAGCAGGTCGCGCAGTCGGGCGTGGTCCCGCCGTCGCAGCCCTGGCCGTCGCACTGGAAGGTCACCTGGCGCACGAGCGGCGCGGTGCCCGGGTCGAGGCCGATGCGCACCAGGTACTGATGGCCGCAGACGACCTGGCACGTCATGCGCGCGTCCTTCTGGCCGCAGCCGTTGTCGTCGCAGCAGATCGGCGCGACGACCTCGGAGGGCGGATTGCAGCCGTCCCACATCGCCAGACGGGTGCCGGCGGGCTGCTGCGGTCCGCAGGCGCTGATCGTCACGGTGCCGGTGCAGGTGGCGGTCCAGCAGACCCACGCATCGGAGGCGAAGACGGTGTTGTCGGGGAAGCAGGTCGCGCCGAAGACGAGTCCGCCGCCGGTCGTGTACTGCGTCGAGTCGTAGTTGAAGGTCGCGTTGCCCGAGAGGGGCACGGCGGTCGCAGCCTCGTCGCCGGGGCCGGCGCCGAACGCGCTCATTCCGAGGCAGGCGGCAAACGCCACCGCGCCGGCAAAGATCGTCTTCTTCATGGGATCCTCACGATGGGCGGCCCTGCGGAGGGACCGCGGAAGGTTGTCCGGCGCTGGCACACCCACGATGCATGCCGAAGCGACCGGACCGGGGAAAGTATGGCACCTGTTTGCGGACCTGATGTCAATGAAATTGCGGGAATTTCGCGTTCACGCGGGGGTCGCGGGGGTGGCCAGCCGCGCTGCGCAGAAGCGTGGGTTATCAGCGTTCACGGGTGCCAGGCGCCCAGGAGCAGCGCGAGGTCCGCGCCGTCGACGGTGCCGTCGCCGTTGAGGTCGGGGCCGCAGGGGCCGGGCGGATGCGTGCCCCACGCGGCCAGCAGCAGCCCGAGGTCGGCGCCATCGACGCGGCCGTCGCCGTTGAGGTCGGGGTTGCCGACGCCGTTGCAGCAGGCGGGACCCGAGAGCGCGATCAGCCGCTTGCAGCAGGTCGCGAGGTTCGCGTTGTGCATGCTCAGGCTGAGCGAGGTGTGCCAGTTGCCGTCCGCGTCGGGCGCGGGCGGCGCCGCGAACTGGAGTGTCACGCAGACGTTGAAGGTCTGGCCCGGGAGCAGGTTCGGCAGCGCCACGTACTGCGGCGCCGTCGTCACGCCCGCCCCCACCGGGATCACGAAGAGGTGGTTCGCGACGAAGGCCGAGGTGTTGCGCAGCGTGAAGCAGACGTCGTACCAGTTGGTCGCGGGGTTCTGGTCGTCGTGGCAGGCGACGGTGACATGCTCGGTCAGCAGGCACTCGCAGTCGGGAAGCTCGACCTCGACGCCGAGCACGCCGCAGCACTCGGTGCCGGTGAGCGCGTTGAAGAGGCCCAGGTCCAGGTGGAGCATGCCGGGCGTCTGCCCGACGACGGTCGTGACGACCTTGCGCGACTGGCCCGGCTGCAGCGGCGGCACGAGCGGGATGTAGGTGCCCAGGTCGGGCAGCAGCAGCACGTTCGCGGGCGCGCCCTGGTCGCCGTTGTGGATCGTGATCGAGAGGTCGTAGGTCCCGTCGGGCAGGCCGTCGGGGCCGATGTGGCAGGTGGCCGTCGCCTCGGCGCTGCAGGGATCGACGCGCGTGCAGGCGACCTCGAGGCTGCCGAGGAAGTACTTGTCGATCGTCGCCGTGCTGCCGTTCATGTCGACGAGCAGGCCGTTGGTGTTGGGCCCGCCGGTGAGCGGCATGCCGATGAAGCCGTAGTACGAGGCGACCTGGTTCGGGTAGGGCGGCGTGAAGAGCATCGCGTCGCTCGTCGCCCAGACGAACCCGCCCGCGCCGAGGTCGACGCCGACGCCGCCGGTCGCGGAGTTGCGCACGCCGCCGCAGCAGTAGGGATAGGGATCGCCCGTCTCGAAGACGTCGCCCGAGGGCGCCCAGCCGGCACCCCCCGCGGCGTCGCGGCAGAACTTGACGAGCCGCGATCGGTGCGCGGAGGTCGAGGAGGCGCCGTTCATGCTGCGTTCCGCGACGTACATGCAGCAGTCGCCGTCGAAGGCGATGTCGGCGACGGGGCTCGAGTAGATGCCCTCGTAGACGGGCATCGTCACCTCGAGGGTCGGGACCGCGCCCGCGAAGGCGCCGTTGCCGGGATTCAGCGGGATCGACCAGATCTCGTTCGCCTGCGCCGCGCTCTGGAGCAGGCTGTCCTCGCGGACCACCGAGAAGTAGAGGCGGTCGCCGAAGACCGCGACGGCCCAGGTGAGCTTGCCGTAGGCGACCGCGCCCGGCGGGTCGCTGGGGAGCGGGATCGGCGTCTGGATCGCCTGCGCGTCGAAGTTGTAGGCCTCCAGCACGGTGCCGTTCATGGCGATGCGGTAGATGCGGCCGTCCTCGAAGTCGCTGCAGTAGATGCAGTCGTGCGCGCAGGAGTAGGTGAGGTTGCCCAGGCCTGCCGCGCAGCTCTGCGAGGGGCCGCAGGTCTCCACGTTGGGCAGCGTGCAGAAGACCGAGGCCGCGCCGGTGGCGGAGTCCAGCTTGTAGATTGCGCCCGGTCCGCCGAGCGAGCCCGTCGTGTCCGACTGGTAGAGGCCGGCGTGCGCGACGTAGATGTTGCCCGCGCCGTCGAGGGTGACGCCGAAGACGCTGCCGAGCTTCGCGCGCGTCCAGTCCGGATGCGTGTAGACCGGCGGCGCCCACGGGCCCGGCGACTGCGCGCCGAAGGCGGAGACATCGAAGACATGCACGACCGGATCGGCGGGGCCGGGCTCCCAGCTCGTGCCGACGACGGTGGGGGACTGGAAGTTCGTGATGCGCGGCGGCTTGCCGCAGCAGCTCGCGCATGCGGGCGGCTGGCCGTCCTGCGCGACGGCGAAGGCGCCGAGGCACGCCGACAAGGCGGCGCCGATCAACGACCGGATTGCCAGGGGGACCCGCACGATGCCCCTATCGGACTCCGCAATGCGGGTGGTGTCAACGGTTGGCCGCAAGGATTTGAACGAATTCGCCCCTGCGGCGCCGCCTCCTCGCGCCGCCGCTTCACTGGGGAGGCCTGGCGGCGCGGGTTTATTCGCTGCTCTCGCGCAGCTTCGCCAGGACGCTGAAGTCCTCGAGGGTGGTCGTGTCCTGCCGGCTCTCGTTGCCCGCGGCGATGTCGCGCAGCAGGCGGCGCATGATCTTGCCGCTGCGCGTCTTGGGCAGCATCTGCGTGAAGCGGATCATGTCCGGGCGCGCGATGGCGCCGATCTCCTTCGCGACATGCTCCTGCAGCGCGCGGCGCAGCGGCTCGTCGGCGCGGTCCACGAAGTCCGGATGCAGCGTGACGAAGGCGGCGATGCCCGTTCCCTTGATCGGGTGCGGCATGCCCACGACGGCGGCCTCGACGACCGCGTCGTGGCTGACGAGCGCGCTCTCGACCTCCATCGTGCCCAGCCGGTGGCCGCTCACGTTGATGACGTCGTCGATGCGGCCCATGATCCAGAAGTTGCCGCGCTCGTCGCGGCGCGCGCCGTCGCCGGCGAGGTACATGCCCGGGATGCGGCTCCAGTAGGTCTCGACGAAGCGCGCACGGTCGCCGCGGATGCCGCGCAGCATGCCGGGCCAGGGCCGGCGCACCACGAGCAGTCCGCCCTGGTTCGCGGGGAGCTCGCGGCCCTGCTCGTCGACGACCGCCGCGTCGACGCCGAAGAACGGAAGCGTGCACGAGCCCGGCACGAGCGGCGTCGCGCCCGGGAAGGGCGTGATCATGTGGCCGCCGGTCTCGGTCTGCCAGAAGGTGTCGACGATCGGGCAGCGGCCGCCACCGATCTCCTGGTGGTACCACATCCACGCCTCGGGATTGATCGGCTCGCCGACGCTGCCGAGCACGCGCAGGCTGCGCAGGTCGTGCGCGCGCGGATGCTGGTCGCCCCACTTCATGAAGGCGCGGATCGCGGTGGGCGCGGTGTAGAAGTGCGTGACGCGGTGGCGCTCGACCATCTCCCAGAAGCGGTCCTCCGCGGGGAAGTTGGGCGCGCCCTCGTACATGAGCGTCGGCACGCGGTTGGGGAGGATGCCGTAGAGGATGTAGCTGTGTCCCGTGACCCAGCCGAGGTCCGCGGTGCACCAGTACATCTGCCCGTGGCCCGGGACGAGGTTGAAGACCAGCTTCGCGGTCGTCGCGGCGTAGACCATGTAGCCCGCGGTCGTGTGCACGATGCCCTTTGGCTTGCCCGTGGAGCCGCTCGTGTAGAGAAGGAAGAGGAGGTCCTCGCCCGCCATCGGCTCGCAGGGGCAGGCGTGCGGCTGCGCCGCGACGAGCTCGTGCCACCAGTGGTCGCGGCCCGTGTGCCAGCCGGTCTGCTGCGCGGTGCGGCGCAGCACGACGACGCTGCGCACCTCGGGAAGCTGCGCGCACGCGGCGTCGACGTTGTCCTTGAGCGGCACGACCTGGCCGCGCCGCCAGGCGCCGTCGCAGGTGACGATCACGGTGCTGCCGGCGTCGCGCACGCGGTCGACGATGGCGCTGGCCGCGAAGCCGCCGAAGATCACCGAGTGCGCCGCGCCGATGCGCGCGCAGGCGAGCATCGCGATCGCGAGCTCGGGGACCATGCCCATGTAGAGCGTGACGACGTCGCCCTTGCGCACGCCCAGCGACTTCAGCCCGTTGGCGAAGCGCGAGACCTCGGCGAGCAGGTCGTCGTAGGTGAACTTGCGCACCTCGTGCGGCTGCGCGGCGCCGGGGGTGGCGGGCTCGCCCTCCCAGACCAGCGCGAGCTCCGCGCCATGGCCCGCGCGCACCTGGCGGTCGATGCAGTTGTGGCAGACGTTGGTCGTGCCGTCGGCGAACCAGCGCGCGTCGGGGCAGGACCACTCGAGGACGCGCGTGAACGGAGCGAACCAGTCGAATTCGCGCGCGATCTCGCCCCAGAAGCCCTCGGGGTCTGCGATGCTGCGCTCCCACATGCGGCGGTAGGTCTCCACGTCGGGGACATGGCAGCCGCCCATCGACTGCGCGAAGGTGGCTGGCGGCGGGAAGACGCGGTGCTCGTGGAGCACCGACTCGATGCCGGCGTCGCTCATGCGCGGAGGATAGGAGTTCCGGCGCCGGGCGCTACTCGCCCAGGCGCGCGCCCGCGAAGGCGCGCGCGGCGCGGATCGCGTCGGGGAGCTTCGCGGGATCCTTGCCGCCGGCCTGCGCGAAGTCGGGGCGTCCGCCGCCCGCGCCGCCGCACGCCTGCGCGGCCGCGCGGACCCAGTCGCCCGCCTTCAGCCCCGCGGCCTGCAGCGCCTTGGGGACGTCGGCCGCGATCGCGACCTTGCCCGCGATCTCGTCCGCGCTCAGCAGCAGGATCGCGCTCTCGGGGCGCCGCGCGCGCACGGCGCTCAGCGCGCTCAGCAGCGCCGCGGGATCCGCGCCCAGCAGGCTCTCGACGATGAGGCGGCCCTCGTTCTGCTCGGCGATGGTGCGCGCCTGGCCCACGACGATCTCGCGGTTGGCGCCCTCCTGCTGCTTGCGCCACTCCTTCACCATCTCGCGCAGCTCCGCGAGCGCGGGCTCCACGCGGTGGCGGAAGACGGCCGAGACGGGCAGCTCCGCGATGGCGCCGGCGATCGCCTGCACCTCCTCGGCGAGCTCCTCGCCCTCGCGCTTGCGCGCGGCGGCGATGCGCTGCTCGATGTTCGCGGCGGTCGCGGCGGCGGCCTGCGCGGCGGTGCCGGTGAGCGCGAAGATGCGGCGCACGCCCGCGCTGCTGGCGCCCTCGCCGGTGATGACGAAGTGCTGCGCCTCGTCCGAGCTGTGCAGGTGCGTGCCGCCGCAGAACTCGACGGAGTAGCCCATCCACTCGGCGTTGCCGGGCTCCGCGAGCAGGCGCTCGACGGGCACGCCGATGCTGACGACGCGCACCGGGTCGGGATAGCGCTCGCCGAAGACGGCGCGCACGCCGTGGATGGCGCGCGCCTGGTCGAGCGGCACGACCTTGTGGTGCACGCGCAGCGCCTTGGCGATCGCGGCGTTCACGAGCATCTCGGTGCGCGCGAGCTCCTCCGGCGTCATCGCGCGCGGGTGCGTGAAGTCGAAGCGCAGGCGGTCGTCGGCGACGAGCGAGCCACGCTGCTGCACCTCGCCGCCCAGCACCGCGCGCAGCGCGTGGTTGAGCAGGTGCGTGGAGGTGTGGTTGGCGGCGATGCGGTCGCGGCGGCCGCGCTCGACGGTCGCGGTCGCGTGCGCGCCCGCGGCGAGCGTGCCCTGCTCCAGGCGGCCGATGTGCAGCACGAAGTCGCCCGCGCGCTGCGTGTCCTCGACGGCGAAGCGGCCATGCGCGCCCGCGCCGGTGGTCTCGACGATGCCCGCGTCGCCCACCTGCCCGCCGGCCTCGGCGTAGAAGGGGGTCTTCTTCAGCACGAGCGCGCAGAGCTGCTCCGGCTCGGCGCGGCCCACGAGCGCGCTGCCGTCCCAGATCGCGGCGATGTCCGCGCCGGTGGGGCGCGGCTCGTCGCGGCCGCTGTCGTCGGTCGGGCCCAGGTGCAGGCCGGCGCGCAGCTTCTCGAGGACGTCCGGCGGCGGGGGACGCAGTCCCTCGGCGCGCGAGCCGCCCTCGCGGCTGCGCTCGCGCGCGGCCTCCATGAGCCTGTCGTAGCCGGCGGTGTCGACGCGCACGCCGCGCTCGGCGGCCATCACCTGCGTGAGGTCGATGGGGAAGCCGAAGGTGTCGTGCAGGCTGAAGGCGTCCTCGCCCGAGATGACGCCGCCGGTGGCGCGGCGCGCGGCCTCGTCGAAGAGCTGCAGTCCGCGGTCGAGGGTCCGGCCGAAGGCGATCTCCTCCTCGCGGATCGTGTGCACGATGCGCCCCGCGTTCTGCACGACGGTCGGGAAGGTCTCGCCGAGCGTCTCCGCGACGGCGGGGACGAGCCGGTAGATGAAGGGCTCGCGCGCGCCCAGGTGCTGGTGGCCCGCGCGGATCGCGCGGCGCAGGATGCGGCGCAGGACGTAGTTGCGGCCGTCGTTGCCGGGCGCGGCGCCGTCGGCGATCGCGATGCTCAGGCAGCGGACGTGGTCGGCGACGACGCGGTAGGCGATGTCGACGGGATCCTCGAGCTTGCCGCCGTAGGCGCGCGCGCCGGTGATCTCCTGCGTGAGCCGGAAGATCGGCGCGAAGACGTCGGTGTCGTAGTTGCTGCGCTTGTCCTGCAGCACGCTCACCAGGCGCTCGAAGCCCATGCCGGTGTCGACGTGCTTCGCGGGCAGCGGCACGAGCGCGCCGCCCGGCTCGCGGTTGAACTGGATGAAGACGAGGTTCCAGATCTCCAGGACGTCGGGGTCGCCGGAGTTGACCTTGTCCGCGGCGTTGCGGCCGCCGATGCGGTCGTAGTGGATCTCGCTGCACGGACCGCAGGGGCCCGTCTCGCCCATCTCCCAGAAGTTGTCCTTCATGCTGCCGGGCAGCACGTGGTCCGCGGGGAGGAAGTTGAGCCAGAGGTCGCGGCTCTCGTGGTCGGGGGCGACGCCCTGCTTGGGATCGCCCGCGCACCAGGTCGCGTAGAGGCGGTTGCGGTCGAGGCCGTAGACGTTGACGAGCAGGTCGAAGGCCCAGCCGATCGCCTCGTGCTTGAAGTAGTCCCCGAAGGACCAGTTCCCCAGCATCTCGAAGAAGGTGTGGTGGTAGGTGTCGCGGCCCACGTCCTCGAGGTCGTTGTGCTTGCCGCCGGCGCGGATGCACTTCTGGGTGTTGACGGCGCGGCGGAAGGGCCGGGTGCCGCGTCCCAGGAAGACATCCTTGAACTGGTTCATGCCCGCGTTCGCGAAGAGCAGCGTCGGGTCGTCGAAGGGGATCGCCGGGCTCGAGGGGACGAGCGTGTGCCCGGCCGTCCGCTCGAAGTACTCGAGGAAGGTGCGGCGGATCTCTGCGGCGCTGCGGACCGGCGTGGACATGGGGGGACGAGTGTACGGGGCTGCGCCCGCGCCCCCGGCGGGGCCGGATCCCTAGACTGACGTCCCATGCACGCGCACCGCAGGCCCTTCGTCGGCGGAAACTGGAAGATGAACACCGACCTCGCGGCGGCGGTCGAGCTCGCCGAGGAGGCGCTCGCCGGGCTGGAGGGCGCGGGGGCGCTGGCGTCGATCGACGCGGCCGTCTATCCGCCCTTCCCCTACCTGGTCGCGGTGGGGCGGGCGCTCGGGCACAGCAGCGTGCTGCTGGGTGGCCAGGACTGCTCGGCGGAGGCGTCGGGCGCCTTCACGGGACAGGTGAGCGCGGGGATGCTGGTGGACGTCGGGTGCCGAAGCGTGCTTATCGGGCACTCCGAGCGGCGCCACGGATTGGGCGAGCCCGACGAGCTCCTGCATGAGAAGCTGCAGATCGCGCTCGAGTCCGGGCTGCGCGCGGTGCTCTGCGTCGGCGAGACCGGCGGCGAACGGCGCGTCGGCGCCACGCAGGAGGTGGTGGGACGGCAGATCCGCGCGGGTTTCGGGACGCTTCCGGCGGAGCTCGCGCACGCGGTCGTCGTGGCGTACGAGCCCGTCTGGGCGATCGGCACGGGCGTGAACGCGACCCCGCAGGATGCGCAGGAGGTGCACGCATCGATCCGGGGTCTGCTGGGGGAACTGTATGATTCCCGATTCGCCGCGGAGGCCCGCATCATCTACGGTGGCTCGGTCAACGCGAAGAACGCACGCGCGCTCTTCGACCAGCCGGACATCGATGGCGGACTCATCGGCGGGGCCAGCCTGAAGGCCGACGACTTCGTCGCGATCTGCCGCGCAGCGGCGGAGGCGTGGTCGGCGGCCGGCGGGCACTGAAGGAACACCCATGGGCGTCCTCTTCACGCTCCTCGTCATCCTCTTCCTCGTCGTCTCGGTCGTCCTCGTCCTGATCATCCTGGTCCAGCGCCCGCAGGGCGGCGGACTGGCGCAGGCCTTCGGCGGCGGCGGCGGCGGCACGGACACGGCCTTCGGCGGACGCACGGGCGACGCGCTCACCGTCGCGACCGTCACCGCGTTCGCGATCTACCTGCTGCTGGCGATCGGGCTGAACATCATCGACCTGCGGATGTCGCGCGGCACCGCGCCGGAGAAGGCGGCCGACGAGGCCACCCAGCCCGCGGGCGCCACGCCCGCCGGCACGCCCACGCCCGTCCCCGTCGTCCCCGCGCCCGCCGGCGCGCCCGTGACGCTGCCGCCCGCGGCGACCCCGCCCGCGGCGCCCGCGTCCGCGCCCGCTGCGCCGCCCGCCGGCGCCGCGCCCACCGCGCCTCCGGCTGCGCCGCCGTCGAACCCGACCCCGCCGCCGACCACGCCCTGACGCGCGCTTCCACGAGCGCCCCGCACCCCCGCGCGAGCCACGCATGATCCGATCGATGACGGGCTTCGGAGCGGCGACGGCGGAGCAGGACGGCGTCCGCTGCACCGTCGAGCTGCGCTCGGTCAACAACCGCTTCTTCAAGAGCACGCTGCGCCTGCCGCCGGAGCTCGACGCGCTCGAGCCCGAGCTCGACGCGCTGCTCATGCGGCGCCTGACGCGCGGCAGCATCACCGCCACGGTGCGCTGGTCCGAGTCGGCCACCCGCACCGTCGCGCACATCGACACCGCCGCGATGGAGGCGTACCTCGCGCAGCTTCGCGGCGCGCTCCCCGCGGGCATCTCCGGCGAGCTGCGCCTGCCCGACCTGCTCGCGCTCCCGGGCGTCGTCCGCGACGACCGCTCCGAGCGCCTGGCCGTCGACGCGCGCCCCACCGTGCTGCGCCTGGCCGGCGAGGCGTGCGACGCGCTGCTGGCGATGCGCGAGCGCGAGGGCGAGGGGCTGCGCCTGCAGCTCGTCGAGTTCGGCGAGCAGATCGCCTCGCGCCTGGAGACGGTGCGCCAGCGCGCGCCGCAGGTCGTCGCGCAGTACCAGGAGCGCCTGCGCCAGCGCGTGACCGCGCTGCTCAAGGACGTCGGCAGCACCGTGAGCGACTCGGACCTCATCAAGGAGGTCGCCATCTACGCGGAGCGCTCGGACATCGCCGAGGAGATCGCGCGCCTGGGCGGCCACCTGGAGCAGTACCGCACGATCATCGAGCCCTCGAACCCGCAGCCCGCGGGGCGCACCCTGGACTTCCTGAGCCAGGAGATGCTGCGCGAGGCAAACACGATCGCCAGCAAGAGCGCCGACGTGGAGATCAGCCGCCGGATCGTCGAGATCAAGACGGCCATCGACCGCATCAAGGAGCAGGCGCAGAACGCGGAATGAGCGGACACGAGCGGGACATGCTCTCGCCCGGGGAGATCCGCGAGGTGATCGCGCACTACGCGATCGCGCGTCCGGTGACCGCCGAGCCGCTGGGGCGCGGCTCGCGGCAGAGCGCCAAGAGCCGGCTGCGCACGCCGCGCGGGGACTTCCTCCTCAAGCGCCGCGCGCCGCGCAAGTCCGCGCCCGAGCTCGTCGCCTTCATCCACCGCTTCCATGCGCACCTGGACGCGCGCACTGTGCCGGTGGCGCACCTCATGCGCACCGCCGATGGCGCGACGAGCGTGCGCGCGCCGCACGGCGTCTACGAGCTCTCGCAGTGGGTCGAGGGGACGCGCTGGTCGCGCAGCGTCGCCGACGCAGCGGCGGTGGGCGTGGTGGTGGGTGAGGTGCTTCGCGCCGCCGAGGAGTTCGGCGAGGCCGCCGACGCGCCGACCGCATCGTTCCACGCGAGCCCCTCGGGCGCGAACGCGCTCGCGCTGGCGGCGGAGCACGCGGCGCGCACCGATCCGCAGGCGGACCACGCGGCGGTGGAGTCGGCGGTGGCGTCGCTCGCGCAGCGGCTGGCGCGCGCGACGGAGGCGGCGCGGAGCGCGGGCATCGAGCGCACGCCGCGCCGCTGCATCCACGGCGACATGCATCCGGGGAACGTCCTCTTCGCGGCCGGACGCGTGCGCGCGCTGCTGGACTTCGACGGGGCGCGCCTGGACTGGCGCGCGTGCGAGGTGGCCAACGCCGCGATGCACTTCGCGAACGAGCCGATCGCGGGGCTGCCTCCGGAGGCATGGCGCGCGGAGCTGGAGACGGGGCGCCTGACCGCGGTCATGGCGGGGGTCGAGCGCGGCCTGCGCGTTCCGCTGCTTCCGGAGGAACGGCGCGCGGTTCCCTGGCTTATGATCGAAGCGTGCATCCTGGAGAGCGCGGTGCCGATTGCCCGGACCGGACGCTTCGCGCACCTGCGCGCGGATGCGTTCCTGCCCTTCATCGAGCGCAAGACGGCGTGGATCGAGTCCAACGCGACGGCGATCGGCTCGGTCGTGGGATGAGCGCGCGCGCGCGGCTGCTGGCGGCGGCGATGGCGATGGCGCCGCTCGCGTTCGCGCTGCCCGCGTCGGCGCAGCAGGTGCGCGTGGGCGACCGCAGGCCGCGCGGGCTCGAGTCGATCCCGATCACGACGACGCAGGATCCGGTCCCCTGGAGCCCGACGCGGCTCGAGGGAGTCGCCCCCGATCCCGCCGTCACCGCGCTCGTGCGCGACCTGGACGCGCGCGACTTCGCCGTGCGCGCCAAGGCGACGACCGCGCTCCACCAGCCCGCGGTCCCCGACGAGCAGCTCTACGTCCACCTTGCGCGCGGCGGGCTCTCGGCGGAGGCGCACGCGCGCCTGCTGCAGGTGGCGCGCTCGCGGCTGCTCAACGCGCCGCGCGGGGCGCTGGGAATCCAGATGGCCAGCCGCGTCGAGGAGACCGACGGCGTCACGGTAACGGCGCTCGTGCCGAACATGCCGGCGCAGAAGGTGCTGCGGCCGGGGGACCGCATCGTGCGCATCGACGGACATCCGATCCGCGTCGCGCAGCAGCTCACAGCGGTCGTGCAGCTTCGGCGCCCCGGCGACCGCGTGAAGGTGCTCGTGATGCGCGGCGAGCGCGACGAGCTGGGCCGCGTCAAGGGCGGACCCGACGGCCGCCCGGTGGAGACGCCGGTGGAGGTGGAGCTCGAGCTGGGTTCGCGCGAGGACCTCGACCGCTTCGGCGACGGCGGCGTCGACGTGCCGCAGATCGACGGCGGGCGCGACCGCCTGGCGACGCTGCTCTCGCAGGCGTTCCCGGGTCCCGTCCTCACGCTGCCGGTGGAGCCGGTCGCGGGCGAGACGCCCGACGTCGACTCGCATCCCGACATCGCGCAGCTCAAGGAGCTCGTCGAGCATCCCGAGCAGCTCCAGGGCGGCGCGGGCATGCGCGCGATGCTGCGCGCGCGTCTCTCCGCGCTCGAGGCCGCGGCGCGCATCCCGGGGCTCTCGCCCGCGGAGCAGGCGTGGCTGCAGGCGGTCGCGGACCGCTTCCGTGCGCTCATCCCGCCGGAACTGCGGCCGGACGCGCCGGCGGAACCCGCGGCGCGCGAGCCGCGCGAGCAGTGAGAACCGCAGGATTCACGCGTCACACGCGCTGCAAACTTCCACAGCCGAACCGGGGTCTGGCCGTCGCGGAAAAGTCGGCGGGAAAAAACAACGCGCCGCGGACCGTGAGGTCAACGCGGCGCGCTTCCGGGGGCTCGTGCCGGAGACCGTTGCCGGTCCCGACGGGGAGTATTCAAGCACCAGAGGTAGTGCCTGTCAAGGGGAAGACTCACAATTTCGGGTCGCCCGAGAGCGGATTCCGGAAATGCCCGTCCTGCACCGGCGCGACGATGTCGAGGATGCGCTGCAGGATCAGCGCGGGGGAACCGATCGCGTCGACCTCGTGCACCACCTGCTTGGGATAGTGAGAGATCACTGGTGCGGTTTCCTTCTCATAGACATCGAAGCGACGTCGGATAACCTTCTCATCCGCGTCGTCCAGGCGATTTTCTTTCAGAGCGCGCCGACGCATGCGCATGACCATCGCGTCGACGTCGCGGCAGACCAGGTGGATCACCTTGAGCACATCGAGGTACGGATCGAGCGCCTTGGCCTGGGCCAGGTTGCGCGGAATTCCATCGAGCACCAGGATGTCGAAATTGGGCTTGTAGATGCTGAGGACCGTCTGCGCGTGGATGTTGGTCTTCCACATGTCGATGGTCAGCTCGTCCGGCACGAGCTCGCCGCGCGAGCTGTAGGCCAGGAAGGACTTGCCCAGATCGCTGGACATGTCGAGCGAACGGAAGACGTCCCCGCAGGCGAGGTGGAAGAAGCCGGGGATGTGCCCGAGGATCTTGCCCTGGGTCCCCTTGCCGACGCCGGGAGCGCCGAAAAGCAGGATGGTCTTGTAGCGATTCATCGCGGGAGAGCGTACCGATCCCGCACGGGGGCCGCGACCCTCCGCGGGCCGTAGGCTTGGGCGCATGACGACGCTTTCCACGCGCTGGATCGCCCTGGGCACGACGGCCCCCGGTCCGGACGCGGGATCGCTCCTGGAACGGGTCCTGCAGGTCCGGGGAATCCCCGCCGACGAGCGTGGCCGGGAGATCCTCCTCGCCCCCCGCGCGGGGCACCTGCACGCGCCGCGGACGCTGCCGGGGGCGACCGAGGTCGCGCAGCGCCTGGAAGCGGCGGTGCGCGCCGGGCGCCCGGTGGCGGTCTACGGCGACTACGACGCCGACGGCATCACCGCGACGGCGGTCCTCATGCGCACGCTGCGTGCGGCCGATCCCGCCGCGGACATCCGCGCGTACATCCCCGACCGCATCGACGAGGGGTACGGACTCAACGAGGGCGCGCTCGAGGCGCTCGCCGCGCAGGGCGTGCGCACCGTCGTCACCGTCGATTGCGGCGTCACCGCGGTCGAGCCCGCACGGCGCGCGCGCGAGCTCGGGCTCGAGCTGCTCATCACCGACCACCACACGGCGGAGGCGGGAAGCGTCGCGCCGGCGGACGCGGTCGCGCATCCGGCGCTGCCCGAGGGACCGCGCGCGCCCTTCGAGGCGCTCTGCGGCGCGGCCGTCGCCTTCAAGGTGGCGAGCGAGTTCGCGCGCCTCTGGTGCGGCGGCGAGCGCGTCGCCAAGGTCTTCACCTCCGCGCTCTCGCAGGCGATGCCGCTGGTGGCGATGGGCACCGTCGCGGACGTGGTGCCGCTGGTGGACGAGAACCGCGTCTTCGTCGCGCGCGGGCTGGCGGTGATGCGCACCGCCGCCGTCGCGGGCGTGACGGCGCTGCTGGAGGACGCGCAGCTCGGCGAGGGGCGCGCGGTCGAGGCCTCCGACGTGGGATTCCGGCTGGGCCCGCGCCTGAACGCGATCGGCCGCCTGGGCCACGCGCGCGAGGCGGTCGAGCTGCTGCTCACCGACGACCTCGCGCGCGCCCGCGCCCTGGCGCGCGTGCTGGCGATGCACAACGAGCGCCGCCGCGAGCTGGAGCGCGCGATCTTCGAGCAGGCGTGCGAGCGCGTCGACGCGCTGCCCGGCGCCGCGGACGCGGGCGCGATCGTGCTCGCCGACGCGCGCTGGCACGAGGGGGTCGTCGGCATCGTCGCGCAGAAGATCGCCGAGCGCTACGGGCGGCCCGCGATCCTGATGTCGCTGCGCGGCGACGGCACCGCCAAGGGCAGCGGCCGCAGCGTCGAGGGAGTCGACATCCTCGCGGCCGTGCACGGCGCCGCGCGCGGGCTGCTGCTGCGCGGCGGCGGGCACGCCTTCGCGGTGGGCGTCACCGTGCGCGAGGAGGACGTGCCCACCTTCGCCGAGCGCGTCGCGGGCGCGTGCGCGCAGGCGCGCGGCGAGGCGCCGGTGGGCGCGACCTTCCGCTACGAGGCGGTCGCCGCGCCGCAGGAGTTCACGCGCGAGGCGGTCGAGCAGCTCCAGCAGCTTGCGCCCTTCGGCCGCGGCAATCCCGATCCGGTCTTCCTGCTGCAGCGGGTGCGCCCGGTCGCGCCGCCGCAGTGCTTCGGCGCGGACCGCCGCCACCTGGAGATCGCGCTGCCCGGCTCGCCGCGGGCGCTGCGCGCGGTCTGGTGGGGCGGCGCGGCGCGCGGCGCGTCGGTGCGCGCGGCGACGGGCGTGGACCTGCTGGTGAAGGCGCGCATCGACAGCTTCCGCGGACGCGAGTCCGTGCAGCTCGTCGTGGTGGACGCGCGGCCGTCCGCGGGGGGCTGAGCGCTAGAGCAGGATCTCGCCGCCGGCGGGGATCGCCTTGGCGGGCGGGTGCCGGCGCAGGTCGTCGGCGCTGCGCGCGGTGAGCGGGGAGATCTCGACGATGCAGTTGGGCGCGCCGTTGGCGTGCAGCGGCACGGGCACGGCGGCCTCGCGCAGCCAGCGCACGGCGCGCTCGACCTGCAGCGCGCGGCTGGTGGCGGGGCTGTCCTCGCCGGTGGCGTTCTTGATCGGCGCGAACTCCTCGACGCGGTCGGTGCGCAGCACGATCGGGGACTCCGCCTCGCGCAGCGCGTCGAAGACGAAGGTCTCCAGCTTGATCGCGTTGGGCTCCGCGGGCTCGACGCGCGCGCCGGTCGCGAGGTCGATGTGCGGGACCTTCTTGGTCGCGCGGTGCCAGGGGAGGATCGAGCCCAGCGGGTGGTCGGTGATGCGGCGGATGAACTCGACGCCGATGGCGTGGATCGCGATCGAACCCTCGCCGTACTGGATCTCGCCCTGCGGATCGCGCGCCTGCAGGATCTCCTGCGGCGCGTCGCTGTACTCGAGCACCGTCAGGCGCGGCGCCTTCACGAAGACGCCGACCTTCTCGCCCGGATCGCGCTTGAGGACGCTCTTGCTGGACATCTCCGCGCTGGAGTCGGGCGCGGCGACGTGCAGGCCCAGGAAGAGCGGATCCACCACGTGCACGTTGGGGTTGTCGACCTGGAAGTAGCAGAGGTGCTCGACGCCCAGCGAGCGCATGTGGTCGAGCGCGCCGGACGCGCGCAGCGCCTTCAGCGAGCCGCCGTGGCCGTCGGGATTGAGCGCGGGCTGCCAGGGATCGTCGAGCAGGACGAGCCCCTCGGGCGTCACGCTGGGGACCATGCCCTGCATGAAGAGCATCGTGTCCGAGCGCGGGCGGCCGAACCAGCGGTTGTCCTCGAAGAAGCGCTCGGTCTCCTCGTGGTTGACGTCGCTGGTCATCACGTACCAGGGGATCTTCACGCCGTAGGCGCGCTCGGCGGCGAGGATCTGCTCCGCGAAGACGCGAAAGAGCGGCTTGCCCGCCACCGGCGTCGCGGGGAAGGTGCCCTTGGGGCCGCGCCAGCCCAGGCGCGTGCCCTGGCCGCCGGCGACGATGAAGGCCGCGACCTTGCCGCGCCGCACGAGCTCCGCGCCGATGCCGCGGTACTTCTCCGCGTCGGCCATGGTGCGCAGGTAGGGGCGCACGGGGCGGATGTCGCCCGCGGCGGGACGCTTGAGCGAGGCGGCCTGCGCGAGCATCGAGGCGAGGTGCTCCAGCGGCAGCCGCGCGATCTCCGCGAGCAGGTGCGCGCGCTGCTTCTCGTCCAGGCGGTCCCAGAAGGCGAGCAGGTGCATCTGCCCGGCGCGCTCCAGGCGCTGCTTCGTCTCGTTGAGGCTCGGTGTGGACATCGCGTCGTCAGCCCTTGGGGGAGGTCGGCTCGCTCCAGCCCTCGGGCCGGTGGCGGACGATGAGCCCGCTCTCGAGGTAGATGACCTGCTCGCAGACGTTGGTGCAGTGGTCGGCGATCCGCTCCACGCTCTTGGTCACGCTCATCAGGCCGAAGGCGAAGCGCACGCTCAGGTGGCCCGAGGCGACCTGCTCCTGCGAGTTGAGCACGATCTCCTTCTTGAAGCGCTCGACCGTGTCGTCGAAGAGCAGGACCTGGCGCGCGAGGTTCGCGTCGTGGCGGCTGAAGGCGCGGTTGGTGTCGCGCAGCATGCCGAGCACGCTGTTGGACATCACGCGGAAGGTGTCGGGGATGCGGATCTGCCGCACGCGCTCGTCCAGCACGCGCTCGGCGATGCTGACGCCGCAGTCGGCGATGCGCTCGTACTCGTTGTTGAGCTTGACCAGCGTGAGCACGCGGCGGATCTCGTGCTCGTCGGACTGCCCCATGCCCAGCAGGGGGACGGAGCGCTTCTCGATCTCGACGTCGATGCGGTCGATCTCGTCGTCGAGCGCGCCGATGCGTCCGGCCTTCTCCAGGTCCAGGTCGAAGTAGCTCTCGACGGAGAGCGTGCAGAGATCGAGGACGCGCGCGGCCTGCTCGATCAGCTCTCGCTCGAGCGCGTCGAGCCGCTCGTGGAAGGAGGACATGCGGCGGATCCTACCTGCGCGCCGGGGGCGCCCCGCGGCGCGGCCTATACTTGCGCGCTTTCCCATGATCGGACTCGGCGTCAACATCGACCATGTCGCGACCGTCCGGCAGGCCCGCCGCACTTGGGAGCCCGACCCCGTCGCCGCCGCGCACGAGGCGGTGCTCGGCGGCGCCGACGGCATCACCGTGCACCTGCGCGAGGACCGCCGCCACATCCAGGACGCGGACGTCGAGCGCCTGCGCGCGGCGATCCCCGTCAAGCTGAACTTCGAGATGGCCGCCACCGCCGAGATGATCGGCATCGCGCTGCGCATCCGCCCCGCGATGGCGATGTTCGTCCCCGAGGCGCGCCACGAGATCACCACCGAGGGCGGCCTCGACGTGCTGGCGCAGGAGGCGCGCGTGCGCGAGGCGATCGCCCGCCTGCGCGGCGCGGGCATCCAGACGAGCCTCTTCATCGACGCGGATCCCGCGCAGATCGACGCCGCCGCCCGCGTGGGCGCGGAGGTCTGCGAGATCCACACCGGCCCCTACGCGCACGCGGCGCACGCCGCCGAGGCGCCGGGCGCGGGCCCCGCGGCCGCCGCGCACGCCGCCGCCGAGCTCGCCAAGGTCCGCGAAGCGGGCGCGCGCATCCGCGCCGCCGGCATGCAGTTCAACGCCGGCCACGCGCTCAACTACCGCAACGTGCGCCCCGTGGCCGCGCTGGAGGGCGTCGCGGAGCTGCACATCGGCCACGCGATCGTCAGCCGCGCGGTCTTCGTCGGTCTTCGCGAGGCGGTGCGCGAGATGAAGTCGCTCATGGTCGAGGGGGCATCGTCGGCGCGCGTACAATCGCCGCGATGACCACCGAACGCCTCGCCTTCCGCGGCTGCTACACCGCGATCGTCACGCCCTTCTCCGCCGACGGCACGACCGTCGACGCGGCGCGCCTGGAGCGCAACATCCGGCTGCAGGCCGAGGGCGGCGTGACGGGCATCGTGCCCTGCGGCACCACCGGCGAGAGCCCGACCCTCTCCGAGGCGGAGCACACGCTCGTCGTCGAGCGCGCCGTGCAGGTCGGCCGCCCGCTGGGGCTGCAGGTCGTCGCGGGCGCCGGCTCCAACTCCACCGCGCACGCCGTGCACCTGCAGAAGCTCGCGAAGAAGCTCGGCGCCGACGCGGGCCTCCAGGTCACGCCCTACTACAACAAGCCCTCGCAGGAGGGCATCTACCGCCACTTCATGGCCGTCGCCGACAGCTGCGACCTGCCGGTCATGCTCTACAACATCCCCGGCCGCTCCGGCGTGGCGATCCTGCCCGAGACCGTCGAGCGCCTGGCCGCGCATCCGAACATCCGCGCCATCAAGGAGGCGACCGGCTCGATGGACAGCGCCAGCGAGATCCGCCAGCGCTGCGGCATCGCGCTGCTCTCGGGCGACGACAGCCTGACGCCAAGCTTCGCGGCCGTCGGCGCCGTCGGCGTCGTGAGCGTGCTGAGCAACCTCCTGCCCGCGCGCGTCGCCAAGCTGTGCGCGCTCCTCGCCGCCAACGACTTCCGCGGCGCGCTCGAGGTGCACATGGCGATGTTCCCCCTCTCCAAGGGCATGCTCTCCCTCGACGTGAACCCCGTCCCGCTCAAGGCCGCCCTCGCGCTGCTGGGCGCCGACACCGGCATGGTGCGCCTGCCGCTCGCGCCCGCCTCCGCCGCGACCGTCGCGCGCGTGCGCGAGCTCCTGCGCGGCGTCGGCCTCGAGCCCGCCGCCCAGCCCGCCGGCGGCCCGCTCGCGGGAGCCGCTCGGTGAGCACGCTGCACGCCCCGCAGTACGACACCCGCAACCTTCCCTACAAGGTCGCGGTCCTCTGCTACCTCTTCGACGCGCAGGACCGCCTGCTGATGCTCCACCGGCGCAAGCCGCCGAACATCGACATGTACTCGCCCGTCGGCGGCAAGATCGAGATCTCCCGCGGCGAGAGCCCGCACGAGTGCGCCGTCCGCGAGGTCCACGAGGAGACCGGCCTCCAGCTCCGCGACGACGAGATGCGCCTCATGGGCATGGTGAGCGAGCGCGCCTACCAGGGCGAGATGCACTGGCTCATCTTCCTCTTCGAGTGCACGCGCCCGATCCGCGCCGAGGAGGTGCCCGTGCGCGAGTTCGACGAGGGCCGCCTCGAGTGGATCCCGAGCGCGCAGATCGAACAGCTGCCGATCCCGACGACGGACCGCGAGATCATGTGGCCGACGGTGCGGGCGCATCGCGGCGGGTTCTTCGCGGTCGACATCGACTGCAGCGTGACGCCGATGCGGCATTGGCTGCGGGAGTCGCGCAAGTAGGAGATCCGTGGGGGGCGTGCGGTCTGTGCGTGAAGCCTGGACGCCTCTGCGTTTCCGGGGGGTCGCAGTCGCTCAGACAGTCCTCGCCGACGGCTCCGAAGACTCCGCCCTCGGCTGCGGAACTCGCTTGGTGCGACCCCCCGGAGACGCGGCGGCTCGGGGCGCATGCGGACGGTCGCACGAGCGGCGGATGCACGCACTCACGGAGATCGAACGCAACGGCGTCGAAGGCACACAGACGCCGACCGCGCCACCGTTGTTCGGGTGATCCACCGCCCGACGCGGCGCCAGGCGGCCTGCGGCCGCACAAAGCGAGTTCCGCAGCCGGCCGCGGAGTCTTCGGAGCGGACGGCGAGGACTGTCTGAGCGACTGCGGCCGCAGGACGCCCCGCGCCGCGCCCCTGCGTGCACCACGCACTGCCTCCCTGCGTGCACCACGCGCTACATTCCTTCACGCACAACGCGCGCCGCGCGCCGCTGCCTCGCTCAAGCCAGCCCGACCGCGCGCGCACACGCGTCGACGAGCGCGTCCGCATCGGCCGGCGTCCGGCCCTCCGCGATCAGCCGGATGATCGGCTCGGTGTTGGACGCGCGCAGGTGCACCCAGCCCGCGTCGACGTCGAGGCGCACTCCGTCGACATCGCTCACCCGCGCCCCCGGCAGCGCCGTGCGCGCCTTCTGCAGGGCGGGGGCGACCGCGGCCATGCCGCCGATGGCGGCGAGCTCGAACTTGCGCTTGACCATCGCCCACCGCGGCAGATCGGAGACGATCGCGCTGAGCGGCCGCTTCTCGTGGGCGAGCAGCTCGAGCAGCAGGGCCATGCCGGTGAGCGAGTCGCGGACCCAGCAGACCTGCGGGAGGATGACGCCGCCGTTGCCCTCGCCGCCGAGGATGCCGTTCGCGCCGCGCAGTCCCGCGACGACGTTCGCCTCGCCGACGGCCGTGCGCACGACGCGCGAGTTCGGGAAGCGCGCCGCGAGGTCGTCGATCATGCGGCTGGTCGAGAGGTTCGCCGCGAGCGCGCCGCCGCCGGTGCGCTGCAGGATGCGCAGCGCGGCGAGGACGAGCGTGTACTCCTCGCCGATGAAGCGGCCGCGCTCGTCGACGATCGCGAGGCGGTCCGCGTCGGGATCCTGCGCGAAGCCGCACGCGGCGCCGGGGACGGCGCGCACCTTCGCGGCGAGCTCGGTGAGGTTCTCCGCGAGCGGCTCGGGCGTGTGGCCGAAGACGCCGGTCTGCTCGCCGAAGATGTGCACGATCTCGCAGCCGAGCTCCTCGAGGAGCATGCGGCCCGCGAGGCAGCCGCTGCCGTTGACGCTGTCGAGGACGACGGTGAAGCGCGCGGCGCGGATCGCCTTCGCGTCGCAGATGGAGAGGACGCGGTCGACGTGCACGCGCGCGGCGGTCGCGTCGCTCTCGACGCGGCCGGTCTCGAGCGGGCCGCACCAGTCGATGCGCCGCTCCTTGAAGCGGTCGACGATCTCGCGCGCGGTCGCGGGGGGCGGCGCGAGGCCGTCGCCGTCGAGGCACTTCAGCCCGTTCCACTGGATCGGGTTGTGGCTCGCGGTCACCGCCATGCCGCCGTCGGCGCGGTGATGCGAGATCATCACGCCCACCGTCGGCGTCATCGCGACGCCGATGTCCACGACGTCGCAGCCCGCGGCGGCGAGCCCGCCGATCGCGGCGCGCAGCAGCGGCGGTCCGCTGATGCGGCCGTCGAAGCCCACGACGACGCGCGGACGCGCCTTGCCGGTGGTCGCCTTGAGGAAGGAGCCGAAGGCGCCGGCGTAGGCGGCGGCGACCTCGGGGGTCATCGTGCGGCCGACGATTCCCCGGGCGCCGGAGACCGAGAGCATGAGCGGAGCGGATTCGCTGGACATCGCGCGCGCACGATAACGGGGCGCAAACGCGCCGGGGCTATACTTTTGCGCTCATGTACCTGGTCCGGATCGAGCGCACCTTCAGCGCCGCGCACGCCCTGGAGCTGCGCGGGACGCGCGAGCCCGTCCACGGGCACGACTGGCGCGTCTGCGCCACCGTCGCGGGCGCCACGCTGGACCGCGACGGCCTCCTCGTGGACTTCCACGAGCTCGAGCGCTCGCTCGGCGAGATCGTCGGCCGCTTCCACAACCGCCACCTGAACGAGGTCGCCCCCTTCGACCGGGTGAACCCCTCCGCCGAGCTGGTCGCGCACCACGTCGCCACCAGCCTGCAGGCCACGCTTCCCGAGGGGCTGCGCGTCGAGTCCGTCGCCATCGGCGAGGCGCCCGGCTGCACCGCGGTCTACCGGCCGCGCGGCGCGGAGGCCCTGGCGTGAACGACCCCGCGGCGATCACCTCCGGCGCCGAGGCTCCCGCGCCCGCGCTCGTGGCCTCCAACGACGCCTCGCGCTTCCTCAACCGCGACCTCGAGTGGCTGGAGTTCAACGCGCGCGTGCTCGACATCGCCGCGGATCCCGCGACGCCGCTGCTGGAGCGCGTGCGCTTCCTCTCGATCTACTCGAACAACCTCGACGAGTTCTTCATGAAGCGCGTCGGCGGGCTGAAGCGCCAGATCGAGGCGGGCGTCAGCGGCCCGATCCCCGAGGCGCTCTCGCCGCAGCAGCAGCTCGACGGCGTGCGCTCGCGCGTCGCGGCGCTGGGCGACCGGCAGGGGGAGATCTTCCGCGGCGCGATGCTCGGCGAGCTCGCGCGCGCGGGCGTGCAGCTCCACCAGTGGCAGCACCTTGCCGAGGACCGCCGCCGCGAGGCCGAGAGCTGGTTCCGCCGCAACGTCTTCCCGATCCTGACGCCGCTGGCCGTCGATCCCGGCCACCGCTTCCCCTTCATCTCCAACATGAGCGTCTCGCTGGGCGTCATGCTGCGCCGCCCCGGCGAGAGCGAGCAGCTCTTCGCGCGCGTGAAGGTGCCGGAGATCCCCTCGCGCCTCTACCGCTTCGAGGGCACCAGCGAGTTCGTGCGCGTGCAGGAGATCGTCGAGCACAACCTCGACGACCTCTTCCCGGGCATGGAGATCCTGAAGGTGCTCCCCTTCCGCGTGACGCGCAACGCCGAGGTCGAGCGCGACAACGAGGACTCCGAGGACCTGCTCGAGGCGACGCAGCACCTGCTGAAGGAGCGCCGCTTCGCGCGCGTCGTGCGCCTGGAGATCCCCGCCGGCGCGAACCCGCGCATCCTGAAGTTCCTCATGGAGGAGCTGCAGATCGAGCCCGAGGACGTCTACGAGTCGCAGGGCCTCATCGACTACGGCGCGCTGAACGAGATCGCCGACCTCGACCGCCCCGAGCTGCACTGGCCGCGCCACGCGCAGCTCGCGCCGGAGCGCCTGGACCGCGAGGACTCGGACATCTTCGCGGCGATCCGCGCGGGCGACATCCTGCTGCACCATCCCTACGAGTCCTTCGACCTCTCGGTGGAGAAGTTCATCGAGGACGCGGCGAACGACCCGAAGGTGCTCTGCATCAAGCAGAGCCTCTACCGCACCTCGGGCGACAGCCCCTTCATCGGCAGCCTGATCCGCGCCGCCGAGAGCGGCAAGCAGGTCGCGGTGCTCGTGGAGCTGCGCGCGCGCTTCGACGAGGCGCGCAACATCCTCTGGGCGCGCAAGCTCGAGGACGCGGGCGTGCACGTCGCGTACGGCGTCGTGGGCTACAAGACGCACACGAAGACGGCGCTGGTCGTGCGCGAGGAGCAGGGGGCGCTGCGCGCGTACGCGCACATCGGCACCGGCAACTACAACAGCCGCACCGCGCGCCAGTACGAGGACATCGGACTGCTCACCGCGGACCCGCAGATCACCGAGGATCTCGTCAACCTCTTCAACTACATGACGGGCCGCTCGCGCCAGCGCGAGTACCAGCGGCTGCTGGTCGCGCCGGTGGCGATGAAGCGGCGCTTCCTGGAGCTCATCGACCGCGAGGCGCAGCTCGCGCTGGGCGGACGCACGGGCCGGATCGTCGCGAAGATGAACCAGCTCGAGGACCGGGGCGTGATGGACGCGCTCTACCGCGCGAGCCAGGCGGGCGTGCAGATCGACCTCGTGGTGCGCGGCTTCTGCTGCATCCGCCCCGGCGTGCCCGGGCTGAGCGACAACATCCGCGTGCGCTCGATCGTCGGCCGCTTCCTCGAGCACAGCCGCATCTTCTGGTTCGGCGCCGGGCAGGAGGATCCGCTGCAGGGCGAGTTCTTCATCGGCAGCGCGGACTGGATGTACCGCAACCTGCAGACGCGCGTGGAGGCGGCGACGCCGGTGCTCGGGCTCGCGCAGCGGCGGCAGCTCTGGGACATCCTGCAGGCGTGCCTGGAGGAGCAGCGCAGCGCGTGGACGATGCAGTCCGACGGCTCGTACCGGCGCGTCTCGGGCGAGGGGCTCTCCGCGGAGGATCCGCGGCGCATGGGGCTGCACGCGCGGCTGGTGGCGTACTACGCCGAGCGCGCGCGCCGGCGCGCGGAAGCGGTCGCGGGACAGCCGACGACGCGGTGATCAGCGAGGCGCGGGCGCGGGCGGCGTCGCGGGCTTCGCCGGCGCCGTCTCCGGCGCGGGCCCCGGGCGCGGGGCGGGCTTGGGCGCTTCCTGCACGCCGGTCGCACCCGAGCCGAAGCCGGCGTTCAGGCGGTTGACGCCAAGCTGGTAGAGCAGGCGGTCGATCTGGCGCGTCGCGCGGTAGCCCACGTTGCCGCCGACGAACCACGCGACGCCGGAGATGTCGCCGAAGGAGCTGGGCACGACCGCCGGGATCTGCGTGCGGATCGAGTCCTTGGCCGGCAGCGTCAGCGAGGCGACCCAGCTTCCCGTGTAGGCGGTCCGCCCGTCGATGATGAGGCTGTAGTCCCAGGTCGTCAGCTCGAGCGGCGCGTCGTTGGGGTTCGTGAGCTCGAGGGTGATCCGCACCTCGGTCGCCTCGGCGGTGCTGCCCGCGCGCTGCGCCGAGATCGCCTTGACCTGCGGATTCGAGGTGCACCCGGCCAGCCCGCCCGCGAGCAGGGCGGCGGTGGCGAGGGCCGGGAGATTCGGCATGCGCTGCATGGCTGCGAGAGGGTATCACCCGCATCCGGGCGCCGCCGCGCGCCCGCCGTGCATGCCCGACGCCCGCCGCCAGCCTTGGTTCCGCACCGCCGCGCGCCGCACCGCCCGCGCCGCGTTCGTCCGCGCCGTCTTCGCCGCGGTGGCGCCCATCGCCGCGGTCGCCGCGCTCGCGCTCGCATCGACCGCGCGCGCGCAGGAGCTCGCCGTCCCCGCCGTCGACGACGCGCCGACCGCGCAGCTCACCATCGAACAGGCCGCCGACCAGGCGCGCGCCAACCCGCGCGAGGCGGTCCGCCTGCTGCTCGAGGCGCTCGACTCGGGCGCCGCGCGCCTGGTGGGCGCGGGCGCGGACCGCGACCTCTTCGTGACCGTCGCTTCACGCGTCCACGCGCTGCTGCAGGCCGACGCGGCGCTGCGCGAGGCCTTCCGCCAGGAGGCGCAGCCCGGCGCCGCGCAGATGCTCGCGCGCGGCGAGCTCGACGCGCTCGTCGCCACGCGGCTGGACACGGATGCGGGCATCGAGGCCGCGCTGCTGCTGGCGCAGACGGCGATGGCGCGCGGCCACTTCGCCACCGCGGCGGGGCTGCTCGACCGCTGCGGCGACAGCGATCTGCTCTCCGGCCGCCGCGCCGTGCACCACGGGGCGATGCTCGCGGCCGCGCGCGCCCGCCTGGGCGATCCCGCCGGCGCCGCCGCAGCGCGCGCGCAGCTCGAGCGCGCCGTCGCCGCCGCCGCTGGCACCGCCTGGCAGGCCGAGGCCGCCGCCGCGCTCGCCGCGTGCGCGCCCGCCGCCGCTGCGGCCGGTGCCGCGCCCGGCAACCCGCCCACCGCTTCGCCCACCGCTTCGCCCACCGCCTCGTCCAACCTCGCGTCCACCACCGGCGCCGTCGCCGTCGGCGGCACGGGCCGTTTCGCGCCGGGCTCCGCGGGCGCGTGGAGCGAGACCTGGACCGTCCCGCTGCTCACGCCGCTGCCGATGCCCTCGCTGGTCTTCCAGGGCATGCGCACCGCCGGCGCGGAGCGACCGCTGCGCGCGACCGCCGCGCCCGCCGCCGATGCGTGGATGGTCTATCTGGACGACGGCAACGGCCTCGCCGCCTACGACCGGCTGAGCGGACGCCGCGTCTGGGGCACCGCGCCCGCGAGCTCCAACGGCGACGCGAGCCTCTCCACGCTGGGCTACCTCGCGCTTGGCGGCGACGCCGTCGTCGCGTTCAGCACCTCGCCGAGCCCGCTCGCGCGTCCCGGCAGCGGCACCGTCGGCTGCTACGCCGCCTCCAACGGCGCGCTGCGGTGGACGCAGCGGCTGGACCGCGTCGACGGCCGCACCGACATCGACGGCGTGCAGCCGCAGGGCGCGCCGCTCATCGTCGACGGCCGCGTCGTCGTCGCGACGCGCCGCACGACGCCGCGCATGGAGACGGTCGCCTCGCTGCTGGCGCTCGATCTGGAGAAGCCGCGTCCGAGCGCCTGGTCGCGCGTCATCTCCACCAGCGCGAGCGCCCGCGTGCGCGCCGCGCGCGTGGCGGAGAGCCCGGTGCTCGCGGGGGGCGTCGTCTATCTCGCGTCCGCCTCGGGCGCG
This sequence comes from Phycisphaerales bacterium, assembly GCA_046350355.1. GTDB lineage: Bacteria > Planctomycetota > Phycisphaerae > Phycisphaerales > SM1A02 > UBA966. Next base: position 733,552 of record JAXMAN010000001.1, read on the forward strand.
GTCGTGGCGGTCGATCCCGGCGACGGCACCGTGCGCTGGCTGCGCCGCGTGCCCGTGCCCGTGCGCGACAACGCCGCGCGCATCGAGCCCTCCGAGACGCTGACCCCCGGCGTCGCGGGCGGGCGCGTCTACGCGGTCTCGCCCGACCGCTCGCGCGTCGACGCCTACGACGCCGCGACCGGCGCGCCCGTCACCGCGATCGCCGCCACGCCGGAGGGGCCGCTGGGCGAGCCCGCCTACATGCTGGGCGACCTCGCCTCGGGGCTCGTGCTGGCCGTGGGCGACCGCGTCGTCTGCTTCGACGCCGTGCAGCCGCAGCAGCCGCGCTGGAGCTGGCCCGCGCGCGGCGCCGGCGGCGCGCGTCCGCAGGGGCGCGTGCAGTGGGCCACGCGCGAGGGCGCACCGCCGGTGGCGGTCATTCCGACCGACGATGCGGTGCTGCTGCTCGACGGCACGGACGGCCACGAGGTCATGCGCCTGCCCGGCGTCGGTCCGTGCAACCCGCTCGTCTCCGGCAACCAGCTTCTGGCGGGGCAGGCGCGCGCCCTCTCGAGCTACATGCCCGCCGCCGACGCCGAGCGCATGGTGCGCGCGCGGCTGGCCGCGTCGCCCGCGCCCGATGCGGCGGTCGCGCTGCTGCGCCTGGCGCGCCAGGTGCGCGCCGCGCCGACGGCCGTCGAGGCCGCGCGCGAGACGCTGCGCCGCGCGGAAGGCGCCGCCGACGCCGCCGCCGTGCGCGACGAGCTGCTCGACCTGCTGCTCGCCATCGACGCGGAGGACTTCGCCACGGGCGCGGACCGCGCCGCGCTCGACGAGCTGGTCACGCTCGCGGCGGAGGCCGCGGGCCGTCCGCTGCGCGGCGCCCTCGCGCGCGCCGACCGCGCGCTGCGCCGCGGCGACGCGCGCGCCGGCGCGCAGCTCACGATCCAGGCCGCGATGGCCGCCCCCGACGGCACGACGATGGTGCTCGCGGGCCGCCGCGCCAGCATCGACGCGCTCGCGCTCGAGCGGCTGGCGCTCGCCGCCGCGCGCGATCCACGCGCGATCGACGATGCCGCCGCCGCCGCCGACCGCGCGCTGCGCGCCGCGCCGCCCGCGGCGTTGCCCGCGCTGCGCCGCCGCGTCGCGCGCCTGCTCCCCGGCACGCCGGCCGCGAGGCAGTCGCTCGCCGCGCTCGATCCCGCCGCCGCGGCGACGCTCGCCCCCGAGATCGCCGCCGCGCTCGCCGCCGAGGGCACGCCCGCCGCGGGCGCCGCCACGCCCACCACCACGCCGCTGCCGCGCGCGCAGGGCCCGGCGACGCGCATCGTCGAGTTCCCCGGCCGCCTGCCGCGCATGGCGCCCGGCGTCGCGGAGTCGCTTGGCGCCGCCGGACGTCTGGTCTGCGCCCGCGCGCAGATGCTCCTGCTGCGCGCGCCGCCCGCCTTCGCCCCCGCCTGGCAGGTGCCGCTGGCCGCGCGCGATCCCGCGCTGCTTCCCATCGACGCGGGACTGCTCGTCTGGGACGAGCCCTCGCCCGTCGAGGCGACCGCCCGCCGCGTCGGCTTCGACGGCGCCATCGCCTGGAGCTCCGCCCCTGCGGGAGATCTCTTCGCCGGTCTCGGCGCGGCGTTCGGCGCGGACACGCCCACCGTCGACCTGGGCGACGGCCGCTCGGTGCCCGCGAGCCAGATCCTGCCGCTCGCCACCGCATCCACCCTGGTGCTCGCGCGCCGCGACGGCGCGATGCTCGGCCTGGGCCTGCGCGATGGCGCGGTCCGCTGGAAGCGCCCCGAGGTGCTGCGCAGCATCGCCGCCGCCGCGCGGCATCCGCTGGCCGTCGCCGTCGCGGGCGAGGGCGGCGCCGACGACGCGGGCCCCGTGCGCGTGGAGCTGTTCGCCGCGGAGACGGGCGAGCCGATCGCGCACTGGAGCCCCGAGGACGCCTCCGATGTCCGCTGGATGCGCGTCGAGCCCTCGGGGCTCGTGGTCGTCGCGACGGATGTCGGCATCGAGGCGCGCCGCCTCGCGGGCGGCGACGAGCGCGCGCCCTTCTGGTCGGTCACCGTGCCCGACGCGCGCGGCACGGTCCGCGGCTGGAGCGTCGGACGGTGGATCGTCGCGCTCGACCGCTTCGACGCCACCATCGCCATCGACGCGCGCACGGGCATCGCCGGCGGCGGCGTCTTCGAGATCCCCGGCGCCCCGCCCCTGGGCACGCTGCGCGAGATCGTCCAGGGAGACGGTTGGGCCGCCTTCGTCCGCGACGACCGCGTCGACTTCTTCGATCTCAAGGGGGCGTACCTCGGCCGCGACGCGCCCGTCTCGGACCGCGGCTACATCGCCGTCGCGGGCAGCCGCGACCGCCTCTTCCTGCTGGATGCGGGAGGCGACCGCTCGGAGCTCTCCGAGGGGCGCTTCTCGGTCGAGCTGCACGAGCTCGATCCGGCCGCCGGCGGGCTTGCCGCGGCGCCGCCCCTGGTGCTCCACACCGTGGGACAGCGCATCTCCGCGGCGACGGTGGTGGATGGATGGGTGATTGTTTCCAACGGCTCGGTCCTGCAGGCGATCCAGATGCGAGGATCCTCGGCATCGGCCCCCGCGCCCGGCGGAGCACGCTGAACCGTTCCTTCAAGCCACGCGTGCACGCTTGACAGATCCGCTTCGGGCATCGCTACACTCCGCGCCGCCGCAGTCATCCGCGGCGACCGCCTCCCCGAAAGTGCATTCATGACACCACCACGGATTCTCTCGTGCTCCTTCGATTCGCTTGCCGTCTCCGGCGCCGCCCTCCTTGATGAGGAGCTCGAGACGCTGCGCGGTCCCGTCGCTGACCTCGGCGAGGAGGACGAGGACGACGACTTCGTCTTCGACGACGATGACGACGAGGATGAGGACGACGACGAGGAAGACGAGGACGAGGACGAGGACGAGGACGAGGATGAGGAGGAGGACGACGACGACGAAGACGAAGAAGACGAGGATGAGGACGAAGACGAAGAAGAGGAGGAAGAGGAAGACGACGAGGACGAGGACGAAGACGAGGAAGACGAAGACGAGGACGAAGACGACGACTACGACCTCGACGAAGACGAGGACGAGGACGAAGAGGAAGAAGAAGAGGACGACGAGGAGTAATTCCCGCCAGCGCCTCCCCCACGGAGCTCATCGCGCCGCGACGACGGGTCACCACCCGCGCGCGGCGCGTTTCATTGGGACGGGTTGCGTCCGGGGGCGGGCGTGGGCCCGGTCGCGGGCTTCGCGCCGGCTGGCGCGGGCTTCGCGCCGCTGGACGCCGGCTTCGCGCCCCCGGCCTTCGCGGGCGCGGGCTTGCCGGCCGCGGCGGCGGGCTTCGGCGCCGCGGCGGCGGGCGTCGTCGGCGGGGGCAGGCCGGCGTCGGCCTGCGCGGCCTCGGGGTTGATCGTCAGGCGTGCCACCTCGAGCTGGTTGCCGGTGGTGCGCATCGCCAGGAGCTGCATCTGGTCGGTGATCGTCGGACGCGTGATCCAGGCGCCGTCGGTGAGCTGGCGCACGGGCAGCTCGCGCGGCCCCAGGCGCTGTCGTCCGAGCAGCGCGGGCGTTGTCACCAGCACGTTGGCCGCGTCCAGCGGGGTGGCGGCGGCGGTGCCTTCCGCGAGCAGCTCCAGCGTGCCGCCGGGCGCCCACAGCGCCATGCGTCCGCGTTCGGGCAGCCAGAGCGCGATGCGCTCGCGTCCCAGCGGCGACGCGCTCATGCCGCCCACGGGCAGCATGGTGCGCACCGCCAGCGTCAGGTTCGCGCGCAGCGAGAGGACCTCCACGCCCAGCGGACCACGCAGCGCGTTCTCCGGCGGAAGGCCGTCGCGGCCGAAGGGGATCCACGCCACCACCAGCGAGGGCACCTCCAGGCGCAGCGCGAAGAGTCCCGTGCCGTCGCCCGCGAAGACCGGCATGAGCCATGACTGCCCCGGCTCGCCCGCGAGCACGCGACGGCGCCCGCCGCGGTCGATCACGAGCTGCCAGTCGCCACCCTCGGGCGGGCGGCGGCACCAGGCGAGCGACCCGTCGGGAAACGCCGTCGCGAAGGCGTTGGTCCATTCGTCGGCGACCACCGGGCGCGGCGCGGCGCCGTTCCAGCCCGCGATCGCGATCTCGCGCGTCCCGTCGGCGCGCGGGCGCTCGACGAGGTAGCCCTCGGCGGTCGCGGCGCGCCCCAGCAGCCATGCGCCCTCGAGGGTCGCCAGCGGCGTGCCGGGGGCCTGCGGATCCAGCGAGACCGACTCGATCCGCGAGGCCAGTCCCTGCGGCGGCAGCGGGTCGCCGACCATCAGCGCCCAGTCCGCGGTCGTCGCCGTCTGCACCGCCAGCCGCGTCCCGTCGGGGGAGGGGACGGGGAAGGTGCGCCCGTCGAAGCGCATCCGCGTCAGCGGCGCGAGCGTGCCCTCGCGCGGCGCGTCGCGCTTGCCGCTCTCGTCGACGATGACCGTGCGCACGCCGCTGGGATCGGGGGGCGGCCCGATGTCGTAGTGCTCCGCGACCACGGTGCGCTGCTGGCAGCCCGCCGCGGCGAGCGCGGCGCCAAGGACAAGGGCGGCCGTCGTGGCCGCCCTTGGGGTTCCTGGTGGTGCGTGGATGCGCATCGTGCCCTCGCGCGCCGTGCGCGGCGCGTCACTCGGTCGAGCTCGCCGCGGGGGCGCTGCCCGGCGCGGGCGCCGGCGTGCCGGCGGGCGCGGCGGGGGAGCCCGCGGCGGTGGGCGCGGTCTTCGCGGGACCGGCCGCGACGGTGCCCGCCTTCGGCGGCGCCGCGGTCGATCCGCCGGGGGCCGGCGCCTTCGGGTTCGCGGGCGCGGTCGGCGCGAGCTTCACCGGCGCGGGCGGCTGGCTCGAGTCCGGTCCCTGCTGGAACTGGATCGGGTTCAGCGGGTTCGCGGGGTTGATCGGGTCGGGCGAGCCGTCGCCGATCAGCATCTTCGCGCGTCCGACCTCCTTCGCCGACATCTCGTTGAGCGGCTTGACCAGCTCGCGCAGGCGGTCGCGCTCGCCGGCGTTGTAGTTGCGGTCGTTCTCGTCGGGGTTGTCGACGACGACGGGCGTCACGAAGACCACGAGCTCGGTCGTGCTCTTGGTGTTGTCCGTGCTCGCGAAGACCCAGTCCAGCACCGGGACATCGCCCAGGAACGGGACCTTGGTCTTGATCTTGTTCTCCGTCTCCTTGCGGATGCCGCTGAGCACGATGGTCTGGCCGTTCTTGACGGTGATCGTCGTGTTGGTCTGGCGGCGGTCGATGACGGGGTTGTTGCCGACGCCGACCTGCGTCAGGTTGACGTTGGAGAGGAGCACCTCGATCTGCATCGCCACGTTTCGGTCCTTGGTGATGCGCGGACGCACGTTGAGGCCGATGCCCACGGGGATCTGCTCGAAGGTCGCGTTGACGCCGCCGCCCGTGTTCAGGTCGGTGACGTTGGAGTTCTGGAAGGGCACGTCCTGGCCCTGGAAGAACTTCGCCTCCTTGTTGTCGCTCGTGAAGACGCGCGGCTGCTGGAGGATGCGCACCGTCGTCTGCTCGGCGAGCGCCTGCAGCACGACGTTCGCGTCGATGTTGAAGGCGAGCGCGCTGGTGGTCAGGTCGGGCGGGAAGATGTCGTTCTTGGTGCCCTTGAAGATCGCGCCGCTGTCGCCGGTGACGACGATGGCGTTGTTGGGGTTGGTGGGCTGCACGCCCTTGCCCCACTTGATGCCGAACTGGAGCTCGTCGCCGAGCTGGACCTCGGCGAGGATGACGTTGATCATCACCTGGCGGCCCGGCTTGTCCAGGTCGCTGACGATCTGCGCGAGGCTCTCCTGGATCTCCTGCGGGGCCAGGATGAGCAGCGAGTTCTGCCCCGCGTTGGGGACGACGCGGCTCTTGCCCACGAGCGCGCTCACCTCGGTCTCGGTGTCGCCGCCGGCGCGGCCTCCCTGCCAGGGGAACTGGATCTGCCCGGCCTGCTGCCCGCCGCCGGTGTTGGTGTTGCCGCTGGCGAAGGCGTTGTTGTTGCTCACGCCGTTCTGCGACGAGCTCGCGCTCGCGCCGCCGGCGCTCCGGAAGTCGATGCCCGACAGGCCTTCCTGGGGCGCGCGGATCGAGGCGCTCGCGCCCGTCTGCGCGAGCAGCGCGTTCAGGATCTCCGCGACCTCGACCGCGCTGGCGTGCTTCAGCGCGATGTTGCGCGGCATGCCCGCCTGCAGCGGCTGGTCGATCTGCGCGACCATCTCGTCGAGCCAGAGGAAGTTGTCGGGGGTCTTGCTGACGACGATGAGGCGGTTGGAGTCGGGGTACGCCTCGATCTTGAAGATGTTGGCGATCGCCACGTCGGCGCCCGACTCGCTGCCGGAGCCTCCGCCGAGGCCGCCGATGCGCTGCACGCCTCCCGCGGCCGCGCCACGGCCCGCCTGGCCGGTGCGCCGCGCGCCGCCGCCGCTCGCGCCGCCCTCCAGGAGCGACTGCAGCACGGCCTGCACCTTCAGCGGGTCCGTGTACTTGAGCTCGTAGGTGCGGAAGATCGGCTGCTCGTCGTTGGAGCGCGGCGCATCGAGCACGGAGATCAGCGCCTCGATCTCCTTCATGATGTTCGGCTCGGCGCGGATCGTCATGCTGTTGGTCGCGGGAAGCACGGTCACCACGAGCTGCTCGCTCGTGCCCACCAGCTCGCCGGAGCCCTGCTGCTGGCCGGGGCGGCCGCGCTGCTGCCCCTGCTGCTGTCCGCCGGCCGCACCGCCCGCGCGCGGCGTCGAGGCGCCGCCCGTCGGCGCGCGCGCCGAGAAGAGGTCGGTGATGATCCCCGCGATGGTCTGCGCGTCCTGGTAGGCGAGCTTGATCGTCTTGGTGCGCACGTCCACGTACGCGGTGACGTCGAGCAGGTCGATCAGGCGCTGCAGGCGCTTGGCCAGCGCGATGTCGCCCTCGAGGATGATCTGGTTCGAGTTGTTGTCCACCTGCAGCGAGGCGTAGCTGGGAAGGGAGTCCTGCAGCCGCTCGTAGACCTGCGAGGCCTTGGTGTTCTTGATCCGGAAGACCTTGATGACGATGTTGCCGTTCTCGGGGAGGGCGTTGATCTCCACGTCGGGCCCGAGCACCTTCGCCGGCTGGAGCTGGTTGAGCTCCGTCAGGTTGTCGATGAGGATCATCTCCTCCGTCTCGACGACGCCGAGGCCGTTGAGGCGGAAGGCCTGGAAGATCAGGTTGAGCGCCTCGCTCTTGCGCATCAGCTTGTCGCTGACGATGGTGATCTTGATCGGCGCGAGCGCGGTCTGCTTGGGGATCACCACCTTGCCCGTCCAGAGCGAGATGGTGTCGATGAGCGACTTGATCTCCTGCTCGCGGAACTGCAGGCCGACGAGCTCGTCCTTGCCGCCGTCCTTGCGGCCGCCCGCGGGGCCGTTGCCGCGGTGGAGCGCGCCGTTGGCGGCGCCGCCGGCGGCGGGGGGGACCGCCGGTGCCACGGCGGGCGCGGGGACGGCCGCCGCGCCGGTCTCGGCGCCGCCGGCGGCCGGCTTGGTGGCCTCCTCGGCGGGCGGTGCGGTCTGCGGGGACTCCTGCGCGGTCGGGAGCGCGAGGACCGCTCCGGGGGTGGCGAGGGTCGCAATCAGCAGGGCGATCGAGGAGCTGAGTCGGATCTTCACGGTGGTCTCCACGGTGCGGCTTGGGTTCTATCGGCAAAACGTCCGACAACGACCGCAACCGGCAGCGGGGAGAGAACGCCGCCCCCCCGGGGGCATTGCCGACGTCGCCTCGGGTTGGAGGTGGACTGCTAGCGGTTTCCGCCCTGAAGCTGCTCGTAGCGCTGCATGAGGAGGCGCTCCTCGCCATCCATGCGCTGCATCGTCCCCCGCTCCAGGTTCGGCAGGCCCCGGGCCTGCGCGATCTGGTCGAGGGCGGAACGCACGCCCGCCATGTCCATCTGGGCGATCTGCCCGGCAGTCAGGGCCGCCGGGACCGCTGGGGCGGCCTGGTTGGTCTTCAGGCCCGCCGAGTTGTCGGTGCCGGAGTTGGCGCCGGCGGCCGCGCTCTCGCCGCCCGCGGGGGCACCCGCAGGCGCGCCCGCCGGTGCATTGGCGGGATCCGCCGCGCCGGGGGCCGGGGGGCGGCCGCCGGGACCGCCTTCCGGCCGTGCGCCGGGACCCGCGCCGGGCGTCGCGCCCGGACCCGCCCCGGGACCCGATCCGGGGCTCGGACGCCCGCCGGCGCCCGGCGCGCCGGGACGCCCGCCGGCGCCCAGGCCGGAGCCCGCCCCGCCGGCGCTTCCCGCGCCGCCGTTGGCGGGGGCCGTCGTGATCCCCGAAGGCGGCACCGCCGAGGTCACGGGGCTGAAGATGCTGTCGCTGGGCTTGCTCCCGATGGGAACCTCGTAGAGCTTGGTCTTGTGCTTGAGCTTCAGCAGCCAGGGGGAGACGATCTCGACGACCGTCACGCCGTCGGACTCCTTGCCCAGCTCGATGGTGCGTCCGCCTTCGAAGTAGACGACCTGCCCGAGCAGTCCGATCGGCTTCGGACCCGTGTACTCCACCGGCGGCGGGGGCGGCGGCGGAGGGGGCGTCGGCGGCGGAGGGGGCGGCGGCGGCGGCGGGATGCGCTTCCAGTCCGAGGGCGGGAAGAAGAGGTAGCGCCCCTCGAATCGCTTGCGGTTGCTCGTCGCCTCGGTCTTCGTCGCCAGCGCGGTCGAGACATCGACCTTGTCGGCGTGCGCGCTCGGACGCAGCAGCGCCAGCAGGAGCGCCGTCAGGTGGACCAGGAGGATGGTCGCCGCGACCGCACCCAGCGCCAGCGCGACGAGGAGCGTCCCCGACCAGCGGACGCCCGATGGCATGCGAAGCTGCAGGTTCATGAGCCGCTCCTGCGCGAGCCCGCGCCGACGACCCACGCCTCGAGCGTCGCCTGCACGGTGATCTTCCGGTTGGCGTCGTTCTTCTGCAGGCGGATCGCGCTGATGCAGTCGACGCCGGGGTGCATCTCGAAGTCGAGCAGGATCTTGGGGAGCTCGTCGGCGGTGGTGTCGAACTTCACCTCGGCCTGCACGCGCTCGAGGTTGCCGCCCAGCGTCTCGGTGTCCGCATCCTTGATGCGCTGGCCCGTGCGCGACTCGTAGCTGCAGACGAAGTGGTGCGCCTTCGAGACGTCGTTGATCGCGCGGGCGAGCTCCTGGCGGCCGCGCGCCGCGTCCACGGGGACATCGACGGGGCCGAAGGTCGCGGCGTTGCGGCGGAGCTCGTTCGTGACGCTCTCCGCGCGTGCGGCGTCGCGCGCGAGCGCCGCCTCGATCTGGTCCGACTCCTTCGACCACTCCGCGGCGACCTGCCAGCTCAGCGTGTTGACGGCCATGCCCGCGAGCACGACGCCCACCGCGCCCAGCAGCCAGCGCTGGCGGACCGGGAGCGCCATGAACTTCGCGATCATGTCGTCCCACTGCTCGCGCATGGAGCGGCGGGGCGCACGGGGCGCGGGATCGGCCGCGGCCGGATCGGGCGCGGCATCGGGGGTGTGGGCGTTGGCGGGGAGGTTCGTCATCGGAAGATCCGCGCTCAGTCGCGCTTGCACCGTTCCAGGAGGAGATCGAACTCGGACTTCAGGCGCGCCCTCACCGCCTCGTCGAGGTCGGCGCGGCTGCGCTGGCGGCTCACCACCACGAGCGCCGCGCGCGCCTCTTCCTTGCTCATCGCGTTGATCTCGGCGGCAGTCATCGGCGCCGGAGGCGGCTCGGGCTCGTTCGATCCGCCGGGGACGCCGCCGCCGCGCGTGGCGAAGCGGCCGCTGCCTGCGCCGCCCGCGCGCGCCGCGCGCGAGCCGCCCGACTCGCCGGCCGCGCCCTCGGGGCCCGCCGGAGAACCGGGGGTGGCCGTCGCCGGAGCGCCCGGGGTCGCCGTCGCCGGAGCGCCGGACTCGTGCGCCGCGCCCGCGGTGGCAGTGTCCCCTTCGTGCGCCGCGTCGGCCGCGCCGCCCGCGCCTCGGCTGCCGCGCGAACCGCGCGACGAACCCGCGCTGCCCGCCCCGCGCCGCGAGGATCCCTCGCGCGCCGAGGCGTGCTCGCCGCCGGCCGGGGGCGTCGCCGAGGCGACCGCCGTCCCGCTGCCGGAGCGGTTTCCGTTGGCGGCGCCCGAGGCGCCGGCCGCGCCGTCGGTCTCGCCATGCTCCGCCTGCGCGGTGCGGCTGCCCGACGCGCTGCCCGCGCCCGCGCCCGCCTTGCCCGCGCCGCTCGCCGCGCCGCCGTCGCCCTCGACCGGATCGAGTCCGGAGGCGACGCGGTCGACGTCCGCGGGCGGCGCGCCGTAGCGGCGCTCGCGCATCGACTTGGCCTCGAAGTCCTGGCCCGGCTTGAACGCCACGCGCATGGTCGGCTTCACCGCGACCGCGCTGATCGTGAACTCCTGGTAGCCCTGCTGGCTCGGCAGCTCCGAATTGCGCACGATGTTCTCGAAGGCGCCGGTCTCGCGCATCTGCTCCTCCATCGCGAGGATGACTTCGGAGCTCTGCTGTCCGCCGGCGCCGCGCGCGCGGCCGCGCACGGTGACCGCCTGGCCCTTGGGGCCCTGGGCGATGTTGACGAAGTCGACCTCGACCCCGTCGGGCGCGGTGCACGCCAGGTCGGAGAGGGACTTGAGCATCGAGGCGCTGTGCCGCGAGAGCACGCGGTAGAGCGCCTGCTTCTTCTTCTCGGTCTCCTCGGCGCGGCGGTAGGCCTGCAGGTCCGGCAGCTTCCAGCGCAGCACCAGCAGGCGCGCGCCCTCGAAGGCCAGCGGCCCGAGCGCGATCGTCAGCAGGCTCGCGACCAGGATGCGCCGGGCGGTGCGCGGCTCGGCCACGCGGTTGAGCAGCGAGGCGACGCGGTCCGCGCGCACGCGCGACTCCCCCGAGCGCAGCGCCGTCAGCGCCGTGGCGCCGTCGCACGCCGCCAGCGCGGTGCCGGCGAGCAGCCCGTGCTCGCGCCACCATTGCGCGTCGGGCCTCGCCGCGGCGCCGCGCACCAGCGCGCAGAGGCGCGGTAGGTCCGAGGCCATGCAGCCGAATCCGCCGCCCAGCGCGGGCGCCGCGGCGTCGCGCGCCTGCGCGAGCACCAGCGGGATCTCGTCCGCGGGCACGCCCGCGTGGACGCACGCCTCGCCGACGGCGCGCAGCACGTCCGATTCCTCGATCGCCGCGCCCTCGCCGCCGGCGCGCACGACGCGCGCGAGCAGGCCGCGGCTGGTCGGCGCGCAGATGGTCACCGCGCCGCGTTCGGCGTCGACGGAGACGAGCGGTCCCTCCGCGGCCGCCGAGAGCGCCGCGAGCGCGGCGATGCCGGGGGCGAAGGTGGGCTCGAAGCCCTCGGGAAGTCCCGCGGGGACCTCGGGGATGCGGTCGTCGGCGGGCCACTCGGCGATGATGCCGGTGCGGATGCGCTCGCCGCGCTCGCGCGGCAGCAGCGCCGCGCCGACGCGCCACGACGGGGTCCGGCCCAGGATGAAGGTGGTGGCGTTGAGCTGCAGCGCGCTCTCGAGCCGTCCCTCGTCCGCGGCGGGGAGCTGCACGGCGCGCACGATGACGTCGGCGCTGGGCAGGCAGACCACGCAGCGGGCGGCGAGCTGCGACCCGACCCACTCGCCCGCGGCCGCGTCGCCCGCGTCGAAGCGGCGCATCGCGACGATCTCCGCTCCGGGCTCCTGCGCGCTGGCGATCAGCGCCTCGAAGCCCGAGGCGGTGCGCTGGAAGACCGCCACGAGCCGGGGATCGGCCTGCGGTGCCTGCGGCTTGTTCTGTCGCCTGGGGAACTTCACGGGTTCACTGCTCGCGGTAGGAGAGGATGCGGGCGGGGACGACGGAGCGGTCGACGACCGCCTCGATCTCGACCTCGACGCCGGTGGAGGCTGCGCGGCCTCGGCTGGTCACGGTATACACGCTGCTGGTCACGTCGAATTGCGTGGCGATCTGGCCCAGCGCGGCGGAATTCAGTCCGGAGAGGCCCATCAGGTCGACGAGGCTCGTGATGCCCTCGCGCTTGGCGCGCCGGCGCGCGACGATCGTGTCGGCCACGCGCGCGTCGATGTCGAGGACGTTCTTGAGCAGGTCGGCCGAGGCGGTGTTGATATTGATGCGGCCGGGGACGGGCTTGGAGAAGTCGTCCGCGGTCGTCTCGCGCAGCACGGCGCGGAGCTGCTGGTCGTTCAGGTCCTTGACCGCGGGGGTCGAGGTCGCGTTGCCGCGCCCCGCGCTCGAGCGGCCGCTCGTCGCGCCGGAGGCGCCGCCGCTGGATCCGCCGCTCTTCGATCCGCCGGAGCTGGACGAGTCCTTGCTGCCGCCGCTGCTCATCCCGCCGCCGCTCGAGCGCCCGCCGCTCGAGCCACCCTGGCTCCCGGAGCTGCTGGCGCTGCGGGCGCCGGCGGTCTGGCTCAGGGGCGTGATGAGCAGGTTCTCGGGGCGCGCGCCGGAGGTGCGCCCGTACTCGCCCAGCGCGCGGGCCTGCGCCTCGTCGACGCCGGTGCGCGCGATGAGGTCCTCCTGCGTCGCGCTCTTGAGCGCCAGCTTCGGCTCGCCCGAGAGCGCGTTGGGGCTCTGGACGGAGTACGCGGTGAGGTACTGCGACCAGCCCGCGTCGAGCTTGCCATCGGGCTTGTCGTCGGGGAAGGTGCGCGGGCCGTCGTCCTCGTTGGGGTCGAGGCGGCCGTTGAGGTTCCAGTCCTCGCCGCGCACGTACTCGGGCCAGGCGCCGGCGACGAGCTCGACCTCGCGGAAGCTCTTGAAGGGCCCGTTGCGCGGGCGGTAGCCCATGCTGCGGTTGGCGTAGTAGTCCTTCTCGGCGCCCATGCCCTGGACCTCGTCGTCCGCGTCGCGCCAGTCCATGATCGCGTCGACGACGTCGGGGGTCATGTGCGGGATGTTCAGCAGCTGCGCACGCGTCGCGGTGTTCAGGTTGAGCTTCGCCGCCTCGTCCATCGGACCCGCCCAGTCCTGGCCGTCGAGCGAGTGGTGGATGTCCCAGGTGCCCGTCTCGGTCTCGCCCAGCGCGTGGTCCTCCATGTCGCGCACGACCGCCATCGGATCGTCGGGGTCGGGATTGAGCGTGTGGTACTCCATCGTCGCGATCATCTGCTCGACGCCCGCGCGCGCGGCCCAGCGCGCCTGCACGCGCGCGAGCGACTCGCGTCCGACGACCGCCTGTCGGAAGCTCACGATCTGCGTCGCCGCGACCAGCACGCTGGCGATCGCGATCGCCCACACGACCACGACGACGACGCTTCCACGACGGCGGCTCATCGACCACCTCCCGTGCCCGGACCGCGTCCGCCGCCGGGGCGGGGACCGCTCGGGATGTTGCCGGGACCGCCGGGACCGCGACCTCCGCCGGGGCCTCGGCCGCCGCCCGCGCCGCCGCCCGGACCCGCGCCCGGGCCGCGTCCGCCGCCGGGTCCGCCGGGCACGACACCGCCGGTGCCGCCGCCGCCGCCGCCGCCGACCGCGCCACCGCCGGTGGCACCGCCGGGCACCACGGCGCCGCCGCCGCCCGCGGGCTGGCCAACCGCGTCCGCCGAGTTGTCGCTTGCGCCGGCCGCTCCCGCGGCGCTGTCCGTGCCATCCTTGTCCGTCGTCTCCGTCTCGTCCGCCTTGGGCGGAATCACGCGGTCGATCGCGATCAGCGTCTGCAGCGTCACCGGCGGAGTCATCGGGGGGTTCTCCGACCCCGGCTGCGTTCCCTCGGCCGTGATGGTGACGCGCACGAGCTTGGGCAGGCCGTCGACGTCGGAGTCCCACTCGGGGAGCCAGCTTCCGTTGCCGTCGCTCGCCTCGACGGTGAAGCCGATGACGCCGTCCGCGACGGGCTCGGCGAGGCCGCCGCCCTCGGGGACGCTGTCGGGGACGGGATCGCGGCGGCGCCAGAGCGCGGTGCCGAGCTCGTCGTCCTCGATGCGGAACTGCACCTCGTACTCGAAGCCCTCGCCCTGGTAGTCGATCGGGTGCGTCGGACGCATCGAGTTGTTGAAGAGCAGCAGGTCGCTGCGGTCGATGTACGCCGTCTTCGAATTGCCCTCGCGCGTCGTCAGCCGGAAGCGCGTGTCGAAGAGGTCGTCCGAGCGGATCGCCGTGACCACCTCGCGGCGCACCGCCTCGAGCGCCGTGGTGGCGCGCTGGAAGGCCTCGACGCGCTCGCGGGCGATGCCGCGCGTCTTGCCGAGCTGCGAGAGCGAGAAGGTGACGGCGCCGAAGATCAGCGCGGCGATCGTGCCGGCGATGACCAGCTCGGCCAGCGTGAAGCCGCGCCGCGCGCGGGCGGAGATGTCACGACTGCTGGTCATACCGTCCCTGCCGGTCGATGGGCGTGGTGGGCGCGCGCTCGGGCTCCGCATCCTCGGTGAGGCGCGGCGCCATGAGCGTCTCGACGTGGAACTCGGTGCCGTGCTCGTCGCGCACGAAGGCGCGCACGCGGTAGGGCTCGCCCACGTCCTGCTTGCGGATGTCCAGCTCCCAGCTCCACGAGTCGAAGGGGGCGTCGCAGCGGCCGTCGGTCGCGCGCGTGTCCAGCCAGTCGACGGGGCCGGTGGCGAGCACCTCGTTGAGGAGCCCGTCCAGGAGCTGCGCCGCGACGATCTCGCGCTCGGCGCGCTGCTGCATCGCGAGCGAGCGCTGCGCGATCGAGAGGACCGCGGCGAGGCCGATCGCCAGGATCACGCCGCCGACGATGACGTCGATCAGCGCCCAGCCGCGGCGGACGTCGGGACGGCGCGCGCGCATCACCAGGGCTCCTCCCCGCGGCCGCTGCGGTCGAGGTCGACCGGCAGGCGCGCGAAGGGCGCGGGCTTGTCCGCGTCGACGCGGACCACGCCCGGCGAGCCCGCCGGCAGAACGAGCGTCGTGTCGAGCCCGTGGCCCACGAGGCGGATCTCGATCTTGGCGCGGTCGGTGCCGGGCACGCTCGCGATGGTGAATTCGTCGGGGGAGACGCGCTTGTCGTCGGTGCGCACCTCGTCGATCTCGAGCCCGTCGGGGAGCGCGACCGGCGCGGCGAAGCGGTCGGGGCGCCACTCCGGCGTGGCCTTGGGATCCTCGGGATCCGCGTCCTTCACGAGCAGGAAGATGCGCCCGTCGGTGCCGTCGCGCCAGATCGCGACCTGCTGCGCGCCGAGCGACTGGCGGAAGGCGAAGAGGCGCATGATCTCGGCGACCTGCTCGATCCCGTTGTCCGCCTCCTGGCGCGCCGTGCCCATGAAGCGCGGCACGATCGCCGCGGCCGCGATCGCCAGGATCACGACGACGACGATGATCTCGACGAGCGTGAAGGCCCGCGCCGCGCGCGCGGTGGACGCGCGCAGGCTTCGGGAACGGGGGGCTCGTGCGCGCAGCGGATGCATCGGGGGCGCCGCCCGCGGGCGGCTACCTCTTCTCGCCGGCGAAGATGTCGGCGTTGTCGCCCTCGCCGCCGGCCTGTCCGTCCGCGCCGAGGCTGTAGACGTCGAAGTCGAGGTTGATCTCGCCGGGGACGCGGATCTGGTACTGGTTGCCCCACGGGTCCTTGAGCTGGTTCTTCGTGAGCACCGCGGCGTCGCCCTCGGTGAGCTGGACGAGGTCGAAGTCCCCGGGGAGCGAGCTCAGGCCCTGGGTGGTCATGTACATGCGGACCTGGTTCGAGATGGTCTCCGCGTCGGTCTTGGCGGTCTTGGTCTTCGCGAGCCCGATGTACTGCGTGACCTTCGGCACGACCACCGCGGCGAGGATCGCCATGATGGTGACGGCGACGATCAGCTCGACGAGCGAGAAGGCGCGCGCGGCGCGGCGGAGGTGGCGGCGGGTGGTCTTCATGGCGGATCCGGTCTGGGGTAGGGGGTTCGCTTCCACTGGTACGGTCCAACGCGCGTCGGGGGTCATTTCTTCCACCCCGTCGGGCCGGCCCCGGAGAATAGTCCGGTAACTCAGCCTCCGAGGGCTTTCTGCATCTCCAGCAGGGGCAGGAGGATGCCCATGAGCACGAACGCCGCGATCACAGCCATACCGACCAGGAGGATCGGGGGCAGCAGCTTCGTGAAGATCTTCAGCGAAGTGTTGACCTGCCGGTCGAAGGCGGTGGCCGCATGCATGAGCATCGGCTCCAGGCGGCCGGAGCGTTCACCGATGTTCACGATCTGGATGAGCAGCGGGGGGAAGAAGCCGCAGCGCTCCAGGGGGTCGGCCAGCGACTGGCCCGTGGTGACCTTGTCGCCGACGCTGTCGATGGCCTCCATGAGGACCGTGTTGCCCAGCGTGTCGCGCACGATGCGCAGCGCGCTCAGGATCGGCAGGCCCGCGGAGACCAGCGTGCCCAGGGTGCGCGTGAAGCGCGCGACGGCGACGTCGCGCAGCAGGTTGCCCAGGATCGGGGTGCGCAGCAGGAGCAGGTCGACCTTGCGGCGGTTCTCCGGCTTCTCGATCCAGCGGCGGAAGCCCACGTAGAGCAGGACGCCCAGGACCAGGATCGCCCACCACCAGGACTGCATGAAGCCCGAGAAGGCCAGCAGCACCTGCGTGGGGAAGGGGATCGAGACGCCCGGCTGCCCCAGGATCGGCGCCATCAGGCGCGGCAGCAGGAAGGTGACCGCGATGACGATGCTGATGCCGATGAGGCAGGCGACGATGATCGGGTAGACGGTCGCGCCGACGAGCTCGCGGCGCAGCTCGACGCTGCGGTCGAGCAGGTCGGCGAGCTGGTGCATGACCTCGGCGGTGCGGCCCGAGGCGTCGCTGGCGCGCACCATGCCGACGATCATGTCGTCGAAGGGTGCCCCGTACTCGTCCATCGCCTCGTGCAGCGGGCGGCCGCTCTCGACGCGCTCGATGAGGAAGTCCAGGATGACCGGCTGTCCCTTGCCCGAGGCCTGCTTGCGCGCCGTCTTGAGCGCGTTGAGCAGCGGGAGGCCCGCCTCGATGGCGGTCGCCAGCTCGCGGACCATGTTCGCCAGCTCGGAGCGCGCGACGGTCGGCCGTCCGGAGCCGCCGCGGGCGAGGAGCGTGCGCATGTACGCGCCGACGTCGATGCCGTCCTCCGTGCGCGCGGCGGCCGCGGCGGCGGCGGCGCGTCCGCCCATCCGGCCGGGCGCGGGCGTGCGCTGCGCGCTGCGGGTGGCCGCGGGACGCGCGGCGGGCGCGGCAGCGGGGCGTGCCGGCTTCGCGGCGGGGCGTCCGGCATCCTCCTCGGCGACCTCGAGCTGCACCGGCACCATCCCCTGCGCCTGGAGCTGGCGCATCGCGGTGGCGCGGTCGGGCGCCACGAGCATGCCCGTGGCGATCGCGCCGCTGCGGTCGAAGGACTGGTGTCGGAAGCTGGGCATGGGGTGCGCCGTCGCGGCGTCGGTCAGCTGTCGTCGATGTCCTGCGTCGCGCGCAGGACCTCGTCGATGGTGGTCGCGCCGGCGGCCGCCTTGGTCATGCCTTCCTGGCGCATCGTCTGGAAGTCGGCGTCGACGAGCTCGCGCAGCTCGAGCGCGCTGCGGTTCTTGCTGATCGCCTCGCGCAGGCGTCCGTTGATGCGGGCGATCTCGTAGAAGCCCATGCGGCCGCGGAAGCCCGAGCCGTTGCACTTGTCGCAGCCGCGGCCGATCGTCGCGCCCTCGGTGAAGAGCGCGCGCTCCTGCGGCGTCAGGCGCACCGCCATCTCGTCGGTCAGCGGCACGCGCGTGGCGCACTCGCGGCAGACGCGGCGGCCCAGGCGCTGCGCGAGCAGCCCCTCGAGCACGCTGGCGATGAGGAAGGGCTCCGCGCCCATGTCCACCAGGCGGCTCACGGAGGAGATCGAGTCGTTGGTGTGCAGCGTGCTGAAGAGCAGGTGGCCCGTGAGCGCGCTGCGGATGGCGATGTCCACCGTCTCGTTGTCGCGGATCTCGCCGACGAAGATGACGTCGGGGTCCTGGCGCAGGATCGCGCGCAGGCCGGTCGCGAAGGTGAGGCCGCGCTTGGGGTTCACCGGGATCTGGTTGATGCCGTTGAGCTCGTACTCGACGGGATCCTCGATGGTGATGATCTTCTTGCGCGGGTCGTAGAGCTTGTTGAGGCACGCGTAGAGCGTCGTCGTCTTGCCGCTGCCGGTCGGGCCGGTGACGAGCACCATGCCGTGCGGCTTCTGGATCATCTTGTCCATGATCCCGCGCATGCGCTCCTGCATGCCCAGGCTCTTGAGGTCCAGCGGGAGCGAGCTCTTGTCGAGGATTCGCATCACCACGCTCTCGCCGTAGACGGTGGGCACGGTGCTGACGCGGATGTCGACCTTGCGGCCCTCGAAGCGCAGCGTGATGTGGCCGTCCTGCGGCACGTAGCGCTCCGCGATGTTCATGTGCGCCATGATCTTGACGCGGCCGATGAGCGCGGGCTGCAGGTGCTTCGGGGGCGAGGGCTGCTCGACGAGCACGCCGTCGATGCGGTACTTGACCTTGAGCTCGGTCTCGAAGGGCTCGAGGTGGATGTCGCTGGTCCGGTTCTGGATCGCCTCGAGGATGATGAGGTTCACCAGGTTGATCAGCGTCGGCTGCTCGGCCATCCGGTGGACGTCGTCCGCCTCGATGGCGTCGAGGTTGTGCTCGACGTCGCCGCCGGAGACCTCGCTGTCCTCCGCCAGGCTCTCGGCCATGCGCGCGGCGGTCGTGCCGTAGACGCGGCGCATGAGCTCGCTGAACATCGCGGGCTCGAGGCCCATGCGCACCACGGGCAGGCGCGCGAGCGCGGCGGCCTCGTCGACCGCGGCGATGTCGAGCGGATCCACCATCGCCACGAGCAGGCGGCCGCGCTCGACGCGCAGCGGCACCATGCGCAGGCGCACGGCGACCTCGGGCTCGATGCGGCCGACGGCCTCGCCGTCCGCCTCGGGGACCGCTTCCGCCCACTCGATCCCGAGCAGGCGGCAGCGGTCGCGCAGCGTGGCGTCGCCTCCGTGGAGAAACGCCGTCGCGTCGATCTGGGTGGTGGTCACCGGCGTTCCGTCGCGCTCGTGGTCCATCGTGGGTGGGGGCGCCCTTTCGCGCCAGGGGAGGTCACTTCGCCTCGTTGGGCAGCGGGGGGCTCGCGGAGCCGGGCTGCGAGCGCGGCGGCGCGCCCGTCAGGCTGCGTCCATCGCGCTTGCCGCGCGCCTCGCGGGCGGCCTTCTTGTCGGCCTTGCGCTGCGCCTCCGCGGGATCCTCGGGATTCGCGGCGCCGAGCGCCTTCGAGGGATCCGCGTTGTCCTTCGCGTTGGGGTCCTTCGGACGCACGCGCGAGGGATCGAGCTTCGCCGCGCCCGGGATGGACTCCTGCTGCTCGGGCGTGAGGATCGCCATCAGGCGCTCGCGGTAGGGCTCGCCGAGCTTGTCGCGCTCGATGCGCATCTTGATCACGGGGTCGGCGTTGTTGGCGCCCTGCGGCGTGCTCGGCGCGCTGCGCGGCTGCCCGCCGTTGTTGCGGCGCTCGATCATCGCCTGCACCTTGCGGCGCGGGGCCTTGGGCTCCTCGGTGCGCAGCATCTCGTAGAACTTGGCGTTCTCGGTGTCGCAGACGCCCTGGAACTCGGCCTTGAGCGCGTCGATCTGCGCGGCCTGGTCGGGGGTGATCGAGTCGAGCTTGCGCGCGGTGTCGATGAGCATCATCACCGGGTGCTCGCGGTAGGCGTCGGGGTAGCCCGCGGCGAGCGCCGCGCGGCGGAACTGCTCGCCCCGCGCGCCGATGGCCTTCGCGAGGCTGTCGATGCCCTCGTCGGTGGCGGCGCGCACCTGGATGCGGGCGGCCATGATGCGGTCCTGCACGCCGGCGCCGCGCTCGTAGTCCATCGCCTTCATCGCGTCGGTCAGCTCGGGGGCGAGCTCGCGCAGCTTGGCGATGCGGTTGACCAGCGCCGCGTCGAGGGCGACCTCGTACGCATCGAGCGCGGGGCGCACGGCCTCCTGCTCGGCGGGGGTGAGCTGCATCTGCGCGAGCTCGGTCCAGAGGTTCAGGCGCTCGCCGCTGAGCTCGCCCTCGGGGAGCTGGCGCTCGCGGCGCAGCGCGCGCTCGAACTTCGGCCAGCGCTCGAGCTGCTGCGGGCCGAGCTGGCTCTTGACGTCGGCGTAGAACTTCTCGACCAGCACCTGCTTCTGCGAGCGCCAGGTCTCCATCTGCTCCAGGATGCGCGCGACCATCGCGTCGCCGCTGCCGCTCTTGGCGGCGTCCTGGCCCGCGTTCTTCATGCGCTCCTTTGCCTCGAGCATGCCGCCTTCGAAGGAGCTGCGGTAGTCCTCGAGCAGCGCCTCCATCACGGGGCGCTGCCACTCCTCGAGGCCCAGCGTGTCGATCATCAGCGGCATGTCGCGCTGGAGCACGTCGGGCTGGAAGGCGTCGGCCAGGCTCGAGCGGCCGCCGAACTGCGCGTGCGCCGGGGCGGAGAGCGCGAGCGTGCCCGCGACGGCGAGCGTGCCCAGCAGCAGCGTGCCGCGGCGGATCCAGGTGCGGGGGGCGTGGGTCGAGAGGCGGTTGGTCAGCATGGTTGGGTCACTCCTTACTGTCGGCCAGAAGCGTGCATTGTCTCTCGGGCGTCACCGCGGCGCCGCCCGTCCGGGAGAGGCACGGCAGAACGCCGCAGTCGGGGGGATATCGCACCCCATCGGCAGGGACGAGGCGCGGTCGCACGATGTTCGGCGAATCCCGGGGCGATAACCACGACGGACCCGCCGCGGCGGCTCAGCCAGGCGAGACGGTGCGCTGCTCGATGCGCTTCTGCGGGCGCGTCACGACGATGCGCTGGACGTAGATGCCCGGCAGGTGCACCTGGTCGGGATCGATCTCGCCCTCGGGGACGAGCTCCTCGACCTCGGCGACCGTGACGCGTCCGCAGGTGGCGGCCATCGGGTTGAAGTTGCGGGCGGTCTTGCGGAAGACCAGGTTGCCGGCGGTGTCCGCCTTCCAGGCGTGGACCAGCGCCAGGTCCGCGCGGATGCCGCGCTCCAGGACGTAGGTCTCGCCGTCGAACTCCGCGTGCGGCTTGCCCTCGGCGACGACCGTGCCCACGCCGGTCTTGGTGTAGAAGCCGGCGATGCCCGCGCCGCCGGCGCGCATGCGCTCGGCCAGCGTGCCCTGCGGGGTGAACTCCAGCTCGAGCTCGCCGCTCATGAACTGGCGCTCGAACTCCGCGTTCTCGCCGACATAGCTCGAGATCATCTTGCGGATCTGGCGGGTCCGCAGCAGCAGGCCCAGCCCCCAGTCGTCCACGCCCGCGTTGTTGCTGACGCAGACCAGGTCCTTCGCGCCCGAGTCGCGCAGGGCCAGGATCAGGTCCTCGGGGATGCCGCAGAGGCCGAAGCCGCCCAGGGCGACCGTCATGCCGTCGCGGACGACGCCCTCGAGTGCGGCGGCGGGGGAGGAGTAGACCTTCGAAGCGCTCATGCTCGGTGGACCTCGCTGAAAACGGCGGCGCGGCGGGGGGGTGCCGCGCCCCACGGGGGCCGCAAGTGTATGCGGCGGGGAACGCTACGCTTGCGCCTCCACGCGTGCGGCAGCGCCTCATCGCCATCCTCCTTCCCCTGCTGCTGCTGCTTTCGGCGATGCCCGACACGATGGCGGCGCCGGTCCTGAAGGAGCTCTTCGTCGACCGCTACGGGGTGGGACCGCGCGCGGCGCAGCTCTTCATGGCGGTCAACCTGGTCGGGGCGCTTGCGGCGGTCCCGCTGCTGGTCTGGGCGCGCCGGCGCGCCAGCGCGGTGACGCTGCTGGTGGTGGGGTCGGTCGCCGACGCGGTGCTGCTGGGGGTGCTGGCGATGCCGGTGGGCTTCGCCTCCTCGCTGGTGCTGCGCGCGGCGGAGGGGGTCACGGACGTGGTGGTCTTCGCGGCGCTCTTCGACCTGGTGCGCCGGCGCAGCGGGGCGCACGCCGCGCGCGGGCTGGGCTACGCCTCCACGCCGCTGCTGCTGGGGCTGGGGGTCGGCGCGGTTGTCGGTGGGCAGGCGGCGCAGCGGGTCATCCCCGACCGCGCGGGCGGCCTCGACGGCATCACCAACGCCGGCGCGGACGTGGCGATGGCGGTCTTCGGGGTCTCGGCGCTCGCGTGCATCCTGGTGGCGCTCGGCGCCTTCGTGGCGCGCCGGCAGCTCCTGCAGGTGGCGCAGGTGGAGCCGGAGGCCTCCCCGCTGGCGCCCTCGGGCGAATCCCACGCGGCGGCGGTCGCGCACGGCGTCTTCGACGACCGGCCGCGCCCGCTCTGGTGGGCGTGCGCGATGGCCTTCGCCGACCGCGCGACGGGCGGGCTGATCACGGGCACGCTGCCGCTGGCGCTCGCGGAGTTCCTGGGCTACTCGAAGCAGCAGCGCGGCTGGCTCATCGGGCTGCCGCTGCTGCTGATGGCGCTGGGCACGGGCCCCTCGGGCGCGCTCTGCGACCGCGTCGGCAGCCTGCGCGTGCGCCTGATCGCGGGCGTCTTCTACGCGCTCGCCTTCGCGGCGATCCCCTTCGCGGCGGGGACGCAGTGGATGCTCGCCGCGGCGATGTTCGCGGTGGGGATCTCGGGCGCGGCGCTCTTCTCCAGCTCGCTCGCGGTCGCCGCGGAGAGCGGCGGCGCGGCGGTCGCCATCGGCGGGCTGCGCGCGGCGGGGGACCTGGGCTTCTTCGCGGGGACCGCGCTCTCGGTGCTCGCGCTGCAGTCGCTCGGGCGCGAGCCGCGCTACGAGGACTACACCGCCATCATCTCCGGCTTCGGCGCGCTGCACCTGCTGACGACGGGGCTGCTCGCGGCGCTCGCGCTGACCGCGGCGCGCCGCGCGGGACGCACGGCGCCGTGACGGCGGCCGCGCGCCCCGCGGGCGCTCCGATCAGTTGACGCTCGCCGCCAGCGCGGGCTCGGCGCCCGGCGCGGGGCGTGCGCCTTCGATGGCCAGGCGCAGCTTCTCGAGCGCGCGGTTCTGGATCTGCCGCACGCGCTCCTTCGTGACGCCGATGAGCTCGCCGACCTGCTCCAGCGTGGGCTGGCGGGTCTGCAGGGCGCCATCGAGGCCGAAGCGGTGCATGATCACCGCGTGCTCCATCTCGCTGAGCTCGGCGCGGTTGCGCTCGACGATGTCGCGCACCTCGGCGGCGCTGTCGCGCAGCGCCGTCGCGCGCACCGTCTCCGCGTGGTTCGAGCGCTCCATCTCGGGGTCGAACTCCGTGGGGAAGCGCTGGCGGTGCTTGGCCAGCTTGATCCCGTGGCGGCTGAAGGCCTTGAGGATCGCGCGGCACGCGTAGGTGCTGAACTTGAAGCCGCGGCCGCAGTCGAACTTGTCGACCGCGCGCATCAGCGCCATGTTGCCCTCGCTGATGAGGTCGCCGAAGTCGCCCTCGGGCAGGCGCACGCGCTTGGCCATCGCCAGCACGAGCGCGAGGTTGGTCTCGGCGATCTGCTCGCGGTAGCCCTGCGCGATGCCGTGCCAGCGCAGCATCTCGCGTGCGGTGGCCGTGTCGGGCGCCTTGCCGCGCAGCTTCTCCTGGATGGAGCGCACGCGGAAGCGCGCGTAGTTGAACTGCATGAAGACCACGCGCTCCTCGGCGGCGGTGAGGACGACGTTGTCGTGCCGGCGCGGGCCGCCGTCGCGGCCGCGCGAGCCGATCTCCTCCATCATCGGGCGGTACCAGGTGACATCGGGACGCCGGACCGCGGGGGCCTGGTCGTAGATGCGCTTCTGCGCGCCCGCCCGGTGGAACTCCGGGTGGTCCATGAAGTCCATCGGCTCGGCCTGGATCTCGGCGAGGACCGCCGACTCCGCGGCGCTCAGGCGCGCGGAGGCGCGGCTGCGCGAGCGGCCGCCGGCGCGCGGGGCGCGCGGCTCGACGACCATCGCGGACTTCGCCGGCGCACCGATCGTGGTGCAGCCACCGCAGCCACCCAGGCGCTCGCCGCGCACGGCCTCCGTGCCCGACGGCATCGCCGCGTCCGCCTCGACGGGCAGACGGGTCGATCGACGCTGGCGGCCCTGCACGCGCGCGAGGGGGGCATCCCGTCCCACACGGCTGTTGGCGGAGTCTGGCATGGCGTGCCTCCTGATCTGCGGGTGGCGGGAGTTCGCCGGAGCCATGGAAACCGATGCGCCCACTCGGGCGATCCGGCTCCCCTCCGGCGCTGCACTCCCACGACTCGCACTTGCTCTACGCAGCCATTCGCTGGCTGTTCTACTCGGATTCAAAAGGAATTGAAAGACTTATCGGACAATGCGAGAATGGCCTGATTTTCAGCCTTCAAACCGGGTGAGAGACACGACCGCCCCGCCGGGATTCGGCGGGGCGGTCGGAATTGCTGCGAATTGGTCCGGGAATCCGGCCCGAAGGCCGGGGACCTCACTCCGGCTTGCCGCTGGAGGAGTCGTAGACCCAGGCGTCGCCGGCGCGCGGGAAGTCCAGGACCTCGCCGGCCTTGAAGAAGAGCGACAGTTCGCGGGCCGCGGCCTCAGGGCCGTCGGAGCCGTGGATCAGGTTGAAGCTGTTGCTGACGCCGAAATCGCCGCGGATCGTGCCGGCGGCGGCCTTGGAGCCGAAGGTGGCGCCCATCAGGTTGCGGCAGATGGTGACCGCGCCGATGCCGCGGACCGCCAGCACGAGCACGGGGCTCGAGGTCATGAACTTCACCAGGCCCGGGTAGAAGGGCTTGGAGACGTGGTCCTTGTAGTGCTGCGCGGCGAGCTCGGGGGTGATCTGCATCAGCTTGGCGCCGACGATCTGCAGGCCCTTCTCTTCGAAGCGCGAGATGATGCGGCCCATCAGGCCGCGCTGGACGGCGTCGGGCTTCAGGATGATCAGGCTGGTTTCCATGGGGGGACTCCGGGAAGTGGGGAAGGGGCGGATCATAGCGAAAATGGCTAGCGCGGCGGGGGTTTCGCCCGATCCTGCTACCGTATCGGGCCTTTCCGCCGCCCTCCGCGGCGGGTTCCCGTGGCGCGGCAACTGGACGCCGCGCCCATCTCCAGAGGTGCATCGATGGCAGCCAAGGAAGCGGTCGTGACGGCTGAGCGGACTCCCAGGAAGAAGACGGCACCCCGGGTCGACGCGGAGACCATGGCCGCGCGCCAGCGGGACATCTCGGTGAGCGAGTTCTTCGCGAAGAACCGCCACCTCCTGGGCTTCGACAACCCCCGCAAGGCGATGCTGACGACCGTCAAGGAGGCGGTCGACAACAGCCTCGACGCCTGCGAGGAGGCGGGGATCCTCCCCGAGATCGCCGTCATCGTCGAGGACCTGGAGCCGGGACGCCCCGCGACCGCCAAGAGCTCGCGCTACCGCGTGACCGTCGTCGACAACGGCCCCGGCATCGTGCGCCGCCAGGTGGAGAACATCTTCGGGCGCCTGCTCTACGGCTCGAAGTTCCACCGGTTGAAGATGAGCCGCGGCCAGCAGGGCATCGGCATCAGCGCCGCGGGCATGTACGGCCTCATCACGACGGGCCGTCCGATGACCATCTTCACGAAGCCCAAGGCCGGCCAGCCGACGCACCACATCGAGCTGGCGATGAACACCAAGACCAACCGGGCCGAGGTGATCTTCGACAAGGAGACGAAGGAGTTCCCGCCGCCGCGCCTGCGCGCGCTCACGCCGGGCACGCGCGTGCTCGCGGAGCAGGGGGGCTTCCTCACCGAGAAGGAGTTCCCCACCGGGACCTCGGTGAGCATCGAGCTCGACGGCAAGTACCAGCGCGGACGCGGCTCGGTGGACGAGTTCCTCGAGCTCACCGCGATCGCCAACCCGCACGCGCGCATCGTCTTCGTGCCGCCCTCGCGCGTCACCGAGGAGGAGGACGACCTGGGCGTGATGGCGCACGCCGAGGCCAGCGCCGCCGCGGCCGCGACCGTCACCACCGAGAGCAACGGCGTCATCGTCTACCCGCGCGGCGTGCAGGAGCTGCCCCCGGAGACCAAGGAGATCCAGCCGCATCCCAAGGGGATCGAGCTGGGCACGCTGCTGCAGATGCTCAAGGACTACGAGCTGAGCGACAAGGGCTCGCTCTACTCCTTCCTGCAGGAGCGCTTCTGCCGCATCAGCGCGGCGACCGCCTCCTCGATGTGCGACGCCGTCGGCGTCACCAGCCGCACCAAGGCGGGTGACATCGAGCCCCCGCAGGCGGAGAAGCTCTACAAGGTCTTCCAGGAGGCGAAGCTGCCGCCGCCGCCGACGGACTGCCTCGCGCCCATCGGCGTGCGCCAGCTCCTGGCGGGCATGCTCAAGGGCGTGCGCGCGGAGTTCTACGCCGCCAGCAGCCGCGAGGCCGAGGTCTACCGTGGCCGCCCCTTCCAGATCGAGGCGGCGATCGCCTTCGGCGGCGACCTGCCCGCCGACGAGTCCGCGCGCGTCATCCGCTTCGCCAACCGCGTGCCGCTGCTCTTCCAGCAGAGCGCCTGCTCGAGCTTCAAGGCGGTCGTCGAGACCGCGTGGAAGAACTACAACCTGCAGCAGCCGCGCGGCAGCCTCCCCGTGGGCCCGATGGTGATCATGATCCACATGGCCTCCGTGTGGGTCCCATTCACCAGCGAGAGCAAGGAGGCGATCGCCGACTACGACGAGATCCGCAAGGAGATGAAGCTGGCGCTCATGGAGTGCGGGCGCAAGCTCGGCACCTACCTGCGCAAGCGGCAGAAGATGCGCCGCGAGGGCGAGCGCCGCGACGTCTTCGAGCGCTACATCGGCGAGATCGCGCGCGCCGTCAACGACATCACCGGCGAGGACGCCAAGAAGGTCTACGACGCGCTCCTCAAGCAGGCGCGCGAGCGCACCGCGGTGGCGGACCAGGTCCTCGACGAGGACGGCCGCGTCGTGAAGGACGAGCCGATGGACGAGGACGGCGTGATCGTCGTCCCCGACGCGGTCGCGCCGCTGGCCGCGCCTCCCGCGGCGGCGCCGCCGCTGCCGGACGCGCCCGCCGCCGCCAAGACCCGGCGCCGCCCGAAGGCCCCCGCCCGTCCCGATCCCGGCCGCGAGGCCCTGCGCGAGCGCGCCGCCAAGGCCGCCGCCAAGCCCCGCCGCGGCGGCGCCGACGGCGCGCGCCTCTTCTGATCCCGACGATCCCGCACACCCCGCCAGGAAGTCCACGACATGGCAAAGCGAACCGGCACCGGCAGCACCTCCCGCAGCCTGAAGGAGCGGGACGCCGCGACCAGGGAGAAGATCGAGAAGCTCGTCGCCGGCGTCGCGCGCAACGCGCTCGCGGGCAAGGAGCCGCGGCTGGAGATCCCCACCCGCACCAAGAGCAACACGATCTGGAACCGCAAGCGCGGCATCCTGGAGATGGGCGAGGGCGTGGCCGAGCGCCCGCTCTTCGACCTCAAGACCGCCAAGCAGTTCATGCAGACGATGCTGCATGCCTCGACGATCAAGGACCTGATCGCGGCGCAGAAGACCAGCAGCCTCCGCGGCGTCTTCTACAAGGCCAAGCACACCGTCGCGGGCACGCGCGAGAACACCTTCGACACGCAGGACGAGAGCGACCCGATCCTCGAGGACCTCGAGGTCGTGCTCAGCGCGCTGCGCGAGGAGCTGCATGTCTTCGCGGAGAACCGCGGCTCGATGGTCGGCAACATCACCATCGTCGACAAGGGCGACGAGATCGACTGCCGCCGCATGGGCTCGGGCGGCTACGCGCTCCCCTCGATCGTGGAGCCGGACGTGATCCAGTTCAAGAAGTGCGAGGCGAAGTTCGTCCTGCACGTCGAGAAGGGCACCGTCTGGAACCGCTTCAACGAGGACCGTTTCTGGGAGAAGAACAACTGCATCCTCACCCACGGCGCGGGCCAGCCGCCGCGCGGCTGCCGCCGCCTGCTGCAGCGCCTGAACCAGGAGCTGGGCCTGCCGATCATCTGCGTCCTCGACGCGGATCCGTGGGGGCACTACATCTACAGCGTCATCAAGCAGGGCTCCATCTCGCTCGCCTTCGAGAGCTCGCGCCTGGCGATCCCGGAGGCGAAGTTCCTGGGCATCCGCGCCAAGGACTTCCGCCAGTGCGGCCTGGACGACGCGGTGAAGATCGACCTCACCGAGAACGACATCAAGCGCGCCCGCGAGATCGCCGCCTACCCCTGGTTCGCGCAGCACAAGGGATGGCAGAAGGAGATCGACGCGCTCCTGAGCAACGGCTTCAAGATGGAGGTGGAGTCGCTCATCACGAAGGACATCTCCTACGTGAGCGAGACCTACGTCCCGGAGCGGCTCAAGGCGAAGGACTGGCTGGAGTGACCTCGGCGGGCGGCCGCGCGGGGACCTCGATGCGGAAGACCGCGCCCGTCGCGCCCGCGGCGGGCTCCGGGGACTCGATGCTGCCACCGTGCGCCTCGACGATGCGGCGCGCGGTGGCGAGGCCGAGGCCGTTGCCCCCCGACTTGGTCGTGAAGTAGGGCTCGAAGATCTTGGCGCGCGCCTCGGCGGGGATGCCGGGGCCGGTGTCCGCGACCTCGATGAGCGCGCGCGCCGGCCGCGCGAGCGCGCCGCGCCCCGAGGCGGGGAGCGCGCAGACGCGCATCGAGAGCGTGCGCGGGCGGTCGCAGGGGACGGATTCCATCGCCTGCACGCCGTTGATGAGCAGGTTGAGCACCGCCTGCTTGAGGAGCGCGGGATCGGCGAAGGCCTCGACCGGCTGCGGATCGCATTCCAGCCGCAGCTTCACCCCCGCCTGCTCCGCCTGGGGCATGTAGAAGTCGACGAGCTCCTCCGCGACCGCGCGCAGGTCGGTGGAGCGGCGGTCCAGCTGCAGGCGCCCCGCGTATCGCAGGAAGTCGTTGAGGATGTCGCGCAGGCGGGCCGCCTCGCGCGCCAGCGCGTCGACGCGGCGCGTCATGCGCTCGCGCTCGGACTCCTCCAGCGGGGAGTCGAGGATCTCCTCGCGCAGCATCTGCGCGTTGAGCGCCACGGTGGAGAGCGGGTTCTTGATCTCGTGCGCCAGGCCGCGCGTCATCGACGCGATCTCGGCGTTGCGCGCGTGCTCCGCCGCGCTGCGCTCGGCCTGCGAGATGCGGCGCGCGCGCGAGCGGACGAGCCACCACGCGAGCGCGAGCAGCAGCACCGCGTCGCCGACGACGAGCAAGATGACGGATTCGTAGGGCGGGGCGGAAGGCAAGCGTTCCCGCCTGCGCGCCTCAGGCGCCGCTGCCGGCGGCGGGGACGCGCGTCAGCGAGCGGGCCTTCGTCGCAGCCCAGCCCTTGGGGCCCTGCTGCGCCGAGTAGATCACCATCTCGCCGTCATTGAGCGTGCGGAAGCCGGTGTCCTGCTCGATCACGGAGAAGTGGACGAAGATGTCCTGCCCCTCGGGGCCGATGATGAAGCCGAATCCCTTGCGGGGGTCGAACCACTTCACCTGGCCTTCAATGTTCTCAAGCGTGGTATTCGCCATGGTTGCGGACTCCGCCAATGTCGGGCCTCGGGTGGCCCACTCGTGCACCTGTGAAACATCGACCGAAAGTCCGTAACAACTTGAGACCCGGCGGTATTGTGCGGCGGCCGCGGGCATTGCGCAAGGGGCGAGTCGCCGCTTCCTTCGAAGCGACGCCCGTGCAGACCGCATCCGAATCTTCCCGGGGGAAAGGAGCGGGGCGTTTCTTCCGTTTCTTCGGCGGGTCGTCGGCGGCCATCGCCGGGGTGGCCGACGCGCCATCACGGACGATCCGGCAAGGAAAGCGCCGCGGCCCGGTGAGGGGCCGCGGCGCGAGGATTCGCTGTGATTCGCGGGGGTTTTCCGCGGATCAGGCCGGGGTGCGCTCGTGCGCGCGCTGCTCGCCGCCGCGGTTCTCCTTCGGCGGGGCCTCCAGGAGCGCCTTGCGGCTGAGCTTGATGCGGCCGGTGTCGTCGACGTTGATCACCTTCACGCGGATCGCGTCGCCGACCTTGACCACGTCGTTCACGTTCTTGACGAAGCCGTGGGCCAGCTCCGAGACGTGGCACATGCCGTCGGTGCCGGGGACCAGCTCGACGAAGGCGCCGAAGTCCTTGATCGAGACGACCTTGCCGTCGTAGACGGTGCCGACCTTGATCTCGGCGCCCAGCGCCTCGACCTCGGCGCGCGCCTGGGCGGCCAGCTCGCTGTCGGCGCAGGCGATGAAGACGGTTCCGTCCTCCTCGACGTCGATCTTCGCGCCGGTGCGCTCCTGGATGCCGCGGATGGTCTTGCCGCCCGGGCCGATGAGCTTGCCGATCTTCTCGGGGTCGATCTTGACCGTGATGATGCGCGGCGCGTGCTTGGAGATGTCCGCGCGCGGCTTGGCGATGCACTGCTCCATCTGGTCGATGATCTGCAGGCGTCCCTTGCGGGCGATCTCGAAGATCGTGCCGATCTCCTGGATGGACAGGCCGCGGGCCTTCAGGTCGAGCTGGATGCCGGTGATGCCCTCGCGGGTGCCGCTCACCTTGAAGTCCATCTCGCCGAAGAAGTCCTCCTCGCCGAGGATGTCGATGACGTGGCCGACGACGCCCTCGCTGGAGGTGAAGCGTCCGACGCTGATGCCGGCGCAGGTCGCCTTGATGGGCACGCCCGCGTCCATGAGCGCCAGGCAGCCGCCGCAGACGCTGGCCATCGAGCTCGAGCCGTTGGACTCGGTGATGTCGCTGACGACGCGGACGGTGTAGGGGAAGTCCGCCGGATCCGGCAGGATCGCGCGCAGGCTGCGCTCGGCGAGGGCGCCGTGGCCCAGCTCGCGGCGGCCCGGGCCGGTGATGCGGCCGGCCTCGCCGGTGCAGAAGGGCGGGAAGTTGTAGTGCAGGTAGAACTTCTTGGCGTACTCGGGGAGCAGGCCGTCGACGATCTGCTCGTCCTTGATGGTGCCCAGGGTGCAGGTCACCAGGCTCTGCGTCTCGCCGCGCTGGAAGAAGGCGCTGCCGTGCGTGCGGGGGAAGATCGCCACCGACATGTCGAGCTGGCGGATCTGGTCCTTCGTGCGGCCGTCCGGACGGATGCCGTGGTTGGCGACCAGGTCGTGCGTGATCTTCTTCTCGAGGATGCGCAGGGCCTCCTTGGCCTCCTTCGCGCGCTTGTCGGCCGCCTGCCAGGCGCCGAAGCTCACGTCGCCGGTGGGCATCGCGAAGTGCGTGTCGAGGACCCACTTCTTGATCTCGTCGACCTTGGTGTTGCGGTCGCGCTTGCCCGGGATCTTGCGCGCCTCCTTGAGGGAGTCGTACGCCTTCTCCTTGACGAGCTTCATGACCTCCTCGGAGGGGAGGACCGGCGCGCCCATCGCGTGCGCGGGGGCACCGCAGGCGCGGCGCAGCTCCTCGATGGCCTCGAGGATGGGCTTGATGCCCTGGTCGTAGCCGAAGCGGATCGCCTCGATCATCGTCGCCTCGTCGACCTCGGCGGCGCCGACCTCGATCATGTTGATCCCGTCCTTGTGGCCGGAGAGGACCAGGTCGATGTCGCTGTAGTCGAGCTGCGCGACCGTCGGGTTGATGACGAAGGTCGAGCCCTGCTCGGTGATCACGCGGCCGACGCGCACGGTGGCGATCGGGCCCTGGAAGGGGGCGTCGGTGATGCTCAGCGCGGCGGAGGCGCCGGTGCAGGCCAGCACGTCGCTGTCGTTCTGCATGTCATGGCTCATGACGATGCACTGCAGCTGGATCTCGTCGATGAAGCCCTCGGGGAAGAGCGGGCGGATGGGACGGTCCATCATCCGCATCGTGAGGATCTCCTTCTCGCTCGGCGCGCCCTCGCGCTTCTTGAAGCCGCCCGGGTACTTGCCCGCGGCGGGGGTGCGCTCGCGGTAGTCGCAGGTGAGGGGGAAGAAGTCGATGCCGGCGCGCGGCGCGGCGCGGACGGCGGTGCAGAGGACGACGGTCTCGCCGTAGGTGGCGAGGACGGCGCCGCTGGCGAGCTTGGCGATCTTGCCCGTCTCCAGGCGCAGCGTGCGGCCGCCGATCTGCTTCTCGACGACGACATGCTTCTTGTTGGTGTCAGACACGGAGTGCTCCAATCGTTTCGTTCGTGTTCGGGGGAAATGGCCGCCGGAGGACGGCACGGGACGACCCCCCGCCCACCGGGCAGAAGCCATGGCGCAGGAACGGGCCGGTCATGCCGGACGCTGCGCGATGCCAACTGCCGCGCGGAGGCGGCGGGCCGCGGCGAGCGTCACTTGCGCAGGCCGAGTCGCTTGATGAGGTTCTGGTAGCGCTCGCGGTCGGTGCGCGCGAGGTAGGACAGAAGGCGGTTGCGCCGTCCGACCATGAGCAGGAGGCCACGGCGGCCGTGGTGATCCTTCGGGTTCGCCTTGAAGTGCTCCTGCAGCGTGGTGATGCGTTCGCTGATCAGGGCGACCTGCACCTCCGGAGAGCCGGAGTCGGTGTTGTGGAGGCGGCTGCCGCTGATGACCGCGGCCTTCTTCGTCGCAGAGATGGACATTGCTGTTGCTGCTTTCCTGAAATGTGGATTGAGCCGGGCAGTGTAGTGGAAAGCCCAACGCGCTCAAGCACACCGGTGCAGCGCCGGCGTTATCAGGACGCGGAGCGGGGATGCGAGACCGGCCGCCCGGTCTTTCCCCACGCGCCGAAGCCCCCGGCGAGGCTCTGGACGTTGGTGAACCCCATCTGGTGCAGCGAGACCGCGGCCAGCGCGCTGCGGTTCCCGCCCGCGCAGTAGAGGACGATCGGGCGGCGCAGGTCCCCCTCGGAGACCTTCCCCGCGAAGACGGTCTTCTCGAGCGTCGACTCCAGGACGCCGCGCGGGATGCCGACGCTGCCGGGGATGAAGCCGCGGTCGCGCTCCTCGGGTTCGCGGATGTCGACCACGACGAGGTCGGGCGAGTCGCTGCCGGGCTCCTGGAGCGCCGCGAGCTCGTCGGCGTCGATCTCGTGGATCGTGCGGCGTGCGTCGGCGACCAGGTCGGCGAAGCTGCGGAATGGCATCGCCGCAGTGTAGGGGCGTATCCTCGGGTCCTCATGTCTGCGACCGCCGCCGCACCGACCGGACTCCAGGGCGCCACCGCGCAGTACCTCGCCGAGGCCGCCAAGATCGAGCAGGGAGGCGGCCCCTCGGGGATCGAGCGTCAGCACCGCCATGGCCGCCTGACCGCGCGCGAGCGCATCGCGCGCCTCTGCGACCCGGGGACGGAGTTCCAGGAGCTGGGGCTCTTCGCCGCCTGGAACATGTACCGCGAGTACGGCGGGGCCCCCGCGGCGGGCGTCGTCACGGGCATCGGCACGGTGCAGGGACGCCAGGCGATGGTCATCGCCAACGACGCCACGGTGAAGGCGGGCGCCTTCTTCCCGATGACCTGCAAGAAGATCATCCGCGCGCAGATGGTCGCCGAGCGCGCGACGCTGCCGCTGCTCTACCTGGTCGACAGCGCCGGCGTCTTCCTGCCGCTGCAGGAGGACGTCTTCCCCGACACCGACGACTTCGGGCGCATCTTCCGCAACAACGCCGTCTTCAGCGCGCAGGGCATCCCCCAGTACGCCGCGATCATGGGCAACTGCGTCGCCGGCGGCGGCTACCTGCCCGTCCTCTGCGACACGCTGCTGATGACCGAGGGGAGCGGCCTCTACCTGGCGGGCCCCGCGCTCGTGAAGGCGGCGATCGGCCAGGAAGTCAGCAGCGAGGAGCTCGGCGGCGCGCAGATGCACGCGCAGATCTCCGGCACCATCGACTTCCGCGAGAAGGACGATCCCGCGTGCATCGCGCGCCTGCGGAGCCTGGTGCAGGCGTGCCGCGCGGCGCCCCTCTCGCCGCAGCCGCCGAGCGAGGCGAAGGAGCCGGCGCGCGCGGCCTCGGAGGTCTTCTCGATCTTCCGCAGCGAGCCCGGGCAGCAGTACGACATGGCGCAGCTCCTGGAGTGCTTCGTCGACGCGGGCAGCCTGGACGAGTACCGCGCCGAGTTCGGCCGCTCGCTCGTCTGCGCCTACGCGCGCATCGGCGGCTTCCCGGTGGGGATCGTCGCCAACCAGAAGAAGCTCACCGCGCGGCAGATGCCCGGCGGCAAGGCGGGCCCGAGCACGAGCATGAACATGCCCGCGGTCATCTACGACGACAGCGCGGACAAGGCCGCGCGCTTCGTGATGGACTGCAACCAGCGGCGCATCCCGCTGCTCTTCGTGCACGACACGACAGGCTTCATGGTCGGCCGCGACAGCGAGCAGGGGGGCATCATCCGCGCCGGCGCGAAGCTGGTGAACGCGATGAGCAACTGCGCGGTGCCGAAGCTGGTGCTCATCGTCGGCGGCAGCTACGGCGCGGGCAACTACGCGATGTGCGGCCGCGCCTTCGACCCGCTGCTCACGCTCGCGTGGCCCGGCGCCAAGTGCAGCGTCATGGGCGCCGCGCAGGCCGCGAGCACGCTGCTGCAGATCGACCTCGCCGCGCGCGAGCGCAAGGGCGAGCAGGTCGACGAGGCGATGCGCCGCCAGCTCCTGGAGGCGATCACGCGCAGCTACTCCGAGCAGCAGGACATCCGCTACGCCGCCAGCCGCGGCTGGGTGGACCGCATCGTCGATCCCGCGCGCACGCGCCAGGAGCTGCTCGCCGCGGTGCGCGTGGCGTGGCAGGCCCCCGTGCGCGAGGGCTTCCGCACCGGCGTGCTGCAGACCTGAACCCGCGGAGGGCGCGATGCGCATCGTGGTCGCCACCGGCAATCCGCACAAGCTCGAGGAGATCCGCGCCGTCCTGGAGCCGATGGGCTTCGAGGTGCTCTCGCTGGCGCAGCTCGCGGGGGCGGCCCCCGCGGAGCCCGAGGAGCCGGGCGCGACCTTCGAGGAGAACGCGCGCATCAAGGCGCGCTACTACGCCGCGGCGGTGCGCGAGACGGTCCTCGCCGACGACAGCGGGCTCGAGGTCGACGCGCTGCAGGGGGCGCCCGGCGTGCACAGCGCGCACTGGGCGGGGCACGAGGGCACGCGCGCGGAGCGCGACGCGCGCAACAACGCGAAGCTGGTCGAGGCGCTGCGCGGCGTGCCGATGGACCAGCGGCGCGCGCGCTTCGTGTGCACGATGTGCGTCGCCTCGCCGCAGGGGGAGCTGCTGGTGGAGGTGCGCGGCGAGTTCGAGGGCGTGGTGGTGGAGGAGCCGCGCGGCGAGCACGGCTTCGGCTACGACCCGCACCTCTACCTGCCGGAGCTGGGCGTGACGAGCGCGCAGCTTCCGCCCGGGCGCAAGAACGAGCTCAGCCACCGCGGGCGCGCGCTGCGCCAGCTCGCGTACCTCATCCGCCACAAGCGGATCCGGTGGTGAGCGTGGCCGCGCGATCCGGCGACATCCCGCTGACGGTGCTGCCGCTGGGCGCGCAGCGCTACTCCTGCCACGGCTGCGGCCTCTGCTGCCGCGACTTCACCGTGCAGCTGCGTCCGGCGGACCTGGAGAAGCTGCGCGCGCAGGGGTGGGAGCGCACGCTGGGCGTCGCGCCGGTCGTCGAGTTCCGCGGGCAGAGCTACCTGCGCCAGCGCGAGGACGGCGCGTGCGTCTTCCTGCAGGAGGACGGGCGCTGCCGCATCCACGCGGAGCACGGGCTCGAGGCGAAGCCGCTCGCGTGCCAGTTCTTCCCCTTCATCCTCGCGCCGCAGGAGCACGAGGCGCGCGTGGCGATCAGCTTCGCCTGCCGCAGCGTGCAGGAGAACCGCGGCGCGCCGCTGGCCTCGCACCTGCGCGAGGTGCGCGCGATGGCCGCGCAGGTGCCCGAGCTCGCGCCCGCGCGCACGCTGCTGGATCCGCGCACGCCCGCGCAGCCGCAGGAGGAGGCGGCGCTCGTCGACGCGGCCGACCGCTGGCTGCGAGACGCGCGCACGCCGCTGGCGGTGCGGCTGGACGGGCTCGCCTTCCTGGCGCAGGCGCTGGGGGCGGCGCGCTTCGAGCGCGTGCGCGGGCCGCGCTTCCAGGAGCTCGTGGACCTGCTGGTGCGGCAGCTCACCGAGGAGCTTCCGCTGCAGCCGGTCGAGGAGCCCACGCGCGCGCAGCGCGCGACGCTGCGGCAGGCGGCCTTCTTCCGACTGGAGGATCCCAAGATCGGCGCGATGGCGCGCATGGGGCGCCTGCGCTCGGTGCTCTCGCAGTTCCGCCGCAGCCGCGCCTTCGCGCGCGGGCGCGGCGCGATGCCGCCCACCGGCGACGCCTGGCCCGCGGGCGCGCGGCTGGAGGCGGTGGAGTCCGCGCCGGGGCTCCTCGATTCGCCCGACCTGCCCGCCGTCGACGAGCTCCTCACGCGCTGGCTGCGCGCGACGGTGCTGGGCGGGCGCGCATGGGGCAGCGGCTACTACGGCTGGCCGATGACGCTGGGGCTGCAGGCGATCGCGCTCAACGCGGCGTGCGCGCTCTGGCTGGCGCGCGCGCACGCGGTCGCCGCGGGGCGCGCAATGCCGACGCTCGAGGACGCGCGCGCGGCGGTGGGGCGCGTCGACCGCGCCGCGGGGCGCGCGCCGTGGATCGGATCGCGCGCCGAGGCGCTGCGCCTGCGCTACCTGCTCGCCGACGACGGGCTGCGCCGCATCATGCGCGCGGCTCCGCCGCACGACGCCGGTACCAGCGCGCCAGGAACGGCAGCGCCACGATCCCCATCGGGATCGTCGTGAACATCTCGCCCAGGCTCTCCAGCAGCGCGAGCTGCTTGAATCCGGCGTCCGCGTGCGCGACGTCCAGCCCGCCGCCCGCCATCCAGTTGGCCACGATCACCGTGGTCGCCTCGCGGAATCCCAGGCGGCCGAAGGGGTTCAGCATGGCCGCGATCGCCGCGACGCCCAGGATCGTCACGTGCGCGAAGTCCATCCCCAGGCCCAGGATCTCCGCGGCGCACCACATGCGGACGATCCACAGGAAGATCTCCACGACGCGCAGCAGCGTCCCCGACCAGTAGGTGCCGGGGGTGGTGACCATGCGCGCGTACTCGCCCAGGCGCCGCGCCACCGGACCCCACCGCGCCAGGCGTCCGAGCGTGAAGCCGCCGACGGCGAGCCCCGCGACCACGACGGCGCACCAGACGAGCCCGGGATGCGGCTCCACGACCGTCGCCGCCACCACGGCCACCAGCGCGACCAGGATGACGAGCGTGACCGCGACGAACCACGCCGTCGCCTGGAAGAAGGTCATCCGGTTCGCCTTGAGCGCGTAGGCGTAGCGCACCGGGATCCCCAGCCGCACCGGGAAGAAGTTGCTCATCGCGGTGACGAAGGTGAGCCACTGCAGCTCCATGAAGCCCAGCCGCCGCACCGGCAGCAGCACGAGCCAGAAGAGCGCGCCGTCGATCGCCAGGCTCGCCATCGTCGTGAGCGCGAGCCCCGCCACGAGCATCGGGCGCTGCTGCCAGGCCGTGCGCAGCGACTCCACGATCCCCGCGCGCGTCGGGTCCGCCGCGGCGTCGATGGCGCCCTTGACGACCCACGCGACCAGCGCCAGCCCGATCGCGAAGCCCACGATCTGCAGCGCCGCCTTGCGCGGGCTGATCCCCGCGCGCACCGCCGCGCGCAGCCCGCCGAAGAGGCCCTCGCTCACCGGACGCTCCCGCCGGCGGGGCGCACGCGCTCGCGCACGATCACCCAGAGCGCGCGCACGCCGTCGCGCGGACGGATCTTCTTGCCCTGCGCGAAGGAGCGCGGCTGGTAGCGCACCGGCGCCTCGGCCAGGCGCGCCCCCGCGCGCGCGAGCGCGGCGGCGAGCTGCGGCTCGATGCCGAAGCGTTCCTCGGTGAGCGCGGGGCGCACCGCGCGCAGCAGCGGCACGGGGAGCACCTTGTAGCAGCACTCCATGTCGTGCACGCGCAGGCCCGTCATCAGGTTGCTCGCGGCGGTGAGCATGCGGTTGGCGCGCGCGTGCGCGCGGCGCACGGCGGTGGGGCGCCCCGCGCGGTCGGCCCAGCGGTTCCCGAAGACCGCGGTGCGCCCGTCGGGCGCGAGCGCCTCGAGCAGCGCGGGATAGTCCGCGGGGTCGTACTCCAGATCGGCGTCCTGGACGAGCACCGCGTCCTCGTCGCGCGCCGACGCGAGCACCGCGTCGAAGCCCGTCATGAGCGCGGCGCCCTTGCCGCGGTTGCGCGGATGCATCAGCAGCCGCACGCCCTGCGCGGCGCGCTCGGCGACCGCCTCGCGCGCGACGCGCGCGCCCTCCTCGCCGCTGCCGTCGTCGACGACCAGCAGCCGCCGCTCCCAGCCCGCGGGCAGCGGCGCATCGAGCACGCGCGCGACGATCGCGCGCAGCGTCGGCCCCTCGTTGTACGCCGGCATCACGACATGGAGCGTCGGCACGCGCGGTGTCCCAGGCGGGGGCTCAGCCCTGCTGCTCCGGACGGCCGATGCTGCGGCGCATCTCCGTGTCGGACATCAGGTTCTGCATGCGGTAGTAGTCCATCAGGCCGAAGTTGCCGCTGCGCAGCGCCTCGGAGATGGCGCGCGGCACCTCGGCCTCGGCCAGCACGACCAGCGCGCGGTTCTTCTGCGCCTCGGCCTGGTATTCGGCCTCCTGCGCGACGGCCAGCGCGCGCCGCTGCTCGGCCTGCGCCTGGTAGCGCTTGGTGTCCGCCTCGGCCTGCGCGGTCTGCAGGTTCGCGCCGATGTTCTCGCCGACGTCGATCTCCGCGATGTCGATGGAGAGGATCTCGAAGGCGGTGCCGCTGTCCAGGCCCTTCGCGAGCACGGTCTTGGAGATGCGGTCGGGGTGCTCGAGCACCGCCTTGTGGCTCTCGCTGCTGCCGATGGTGGCGATGATGCCCTCGCCGACGCGCGCGACGATCGTCTCCTCGGTCGCGCCGCCGACCAGGCGCGCGATGTTGGTGCGCACGGTGACGCGCGCGCGGGCGCGCAGCTGGATGCCGTCCTGCGCGACGGCGTCGACGGTGACCTTGCCGCTCGCGGGGTTCGGGCAGTCGATGACCTTGGGATCGACGCTGGTCTTCACCGCGTCGTGGATGTCGCGGCCCGCGAGGTCGATCGCCGTCGCGCGGTCCCAGGGGAGCTCGATCTTCGCCTTGTCGGCGGCGATCATCGCGCGCACCACGCGGTCGACGTTGCCGCCCGCGAGGTAGTGGCTCTCGAGCTGGTCGCTGCTGATGTCCAGCCCCGCCTTGCGCGCGGCGATGCGGTTGAGCACGATCACCGAGGGGGAGACCTTGCGCAGCCGCATCATGATGAGCTTGAGCAGGCTCACCGGCGCGCCGCTGAGCCACGCCTGCACCCAGAGCTGCAGGTACTGGCTGATGATGATCAGCAGCACGAAGCCGAAGAGGCCGACGACCGCCAGGACGACCCAGAAGAGGATGTCCCAGACGCCGCCGCCGGCAGCGGGCGCGGCGGGAGGGGCCGGCTGGGCGAACACCGCGGAGAGGAGGAGAGAGTTGCCGTTCACGGCGGGAATGCTAGCCGCGCGGGCGCACGACGACGCGCGCCGCGCTGGCCTCGACCACCTCGACGGCGGCGCCGGCCTCGATCATGCCGATTTCCGCCACCGCCTCGATGCGCTCGGCGCCGATGCGCACGAATCCCACCGGCCGCATGGGCGTCACCGCCACCCCCTGCGCGCCCTGCAGGTCCGCGCGCGGCGCGTCGTGGGGCGTGCGCGTGGGCGCGCCCTCGAGCTCGCCGTCGGCCTCGACGCCGCCGAGGACCATGCTCCGCGCGATCGGGGTCCGCGTCCAGAGCTTGAGCCCCAGCACGAGCGCGACCGGCGATCCCGCGGTGTAGAGCGCGAGCGCCGCGAAGCCCCAGAGGGTGCTGTACGCGAAGAAGGAGGCGATCGAGCCGACCAGGCAGGTCGCCGTCGCGAGGGCGAGCAGTCCGCCCGTGGGCACGAAGAGCTCGAGCACGCCCAGCACGATGCCCAGCGCCAGCAGGATGATCCCCGCCGCCATCCAGAAGGTGTTGGGCGGCGCCGCGGCCGGCGCGGCGGCGGCCTGCGCGCACGCGGCGGCGAGGATGTCATGGATGCCGGGATGGGCGAGCGCGGTCACGAGGCCTCCTCCACCTCGACAGCGTAGGTGCTCGAGCGCCGGACGACGACGCGGCGGTCCGCGTCGATGAAGGGACCGATCGCCTGCACCTCGACGATGCGGCCGTCGAAGCTCGCCTTGCCGACCGGGCGCAGCGGCGTGATCGCGGCGCCGATGGAGCCCACCGCGGGCAGCGCGCGCAGCGCGGCGCGCTCCGCGGCGGCCCCGCCCTCGCCCACGGTGGCGTGCAGCACGGCCGCGCCGCCCAGGCGCGTGCGCGGCAGCGCGCGCAGGATGCCCCACGCCGCCAGCGCCGAGATGATCCCGCCGACCACGACGACCAGCACGGCGCGCGCCAGGTCGCTCTGCCCCTCCGCCGAGGAGATCGGCGCGGTGACGAAGCCCGCGACCAGGCCGATGACGATGCACGCCGCGCCCAGGAATCCGACGATGCCGATGCCGGGAATGAGCGTCACCTCGACGACCACGAGCGCCGCGCCCAGCAGCACCAGCAGCAGGGGCCACCAGCTCGAGAGCCCCGCCATCAGGGGGGCGCCCAGCAGCAGCGCCAGCGCGACCGCCGCCGCGCCGCCGAACCACCCGATGCCGGGCGCCGCGATCTCCACGAAGAAGCCCACCAGCAGCACGACCACCAGGAAGAGCCGCACCGGCCAGCTCGTGAGGAAGCGCACGATGCCGTCGCCCGCGTGCTCCTCGTAGCGGATCACGGGGACGCCGCCGAAGTACGCGCCCAGCTCCTTGTCGTCGGCGATGACGGCGTCGGCCAGGCCGAGGGCGCGCGCCTCGGGCGCGTAGACGACCAGCAGCTCGTCCGCGCCGTCGATCTGCGAGACCACGCGCCAGTGGGGCGCGTCGGCGGAGGTGAGCGGCGCGCGCACCGGCGGCCGCACCTGCAGGAACTCGACCTCCTTGTCGCGCTCCTGCTCGTTGGTCGCCTGGCTTCCCCCGCGCCGGAAGGTCAGGTCGACCCGCGGGAGCACCGTGCCCTGCCAGGCGTCCGCCTCGCGCGCGGCGCCGGGGGCGCTGCGCATCGTCGGCGGATCGGTCCCGAAGGCGTCGCGGTACTCCTGGCGGCCGACGCAGATGCGCTCGCCGGTCTCGGCGCGCTCGAGCAGCCAGACTTCATCCGGCGCGCTGATGAAGGCGCGCACGAGCGTCTCGTCGTAGTGGTTGCGGCGCGCGCTGTCGACGACCTCGGCCAGGATCGGCGCCTCGAGCTTCGCGCGCTCGGCGGGGGGCAGCGGCTGCAGGCCCAGCCCGGGGATCGCGGCGATCGGCGCCGCATCCCCGAAGGCGGCGTTGGGTGAGACGACGATCCCGCGGCAGGCGAGCGCCAGGATCGTCCCGGCGCTGTACGCGCTCGGATGCACCCACGCCCAGGTCAGCCGCGGCGCGCGCTCCTTCAGCGCCATGCACATCTCCAGCGTCGCGCCCGCGTCGCCGCCCGGCGTGTC
Organism: Phycisphaerales bacterium; assembly: GCA_046350355.1. Classification (GTDB taxonomy): domain Bacteria; phylum Planctomycetota; class Phycisphaerae; order Phycisphaerales; family SM1A02; genus UBA966. The sequence goes on from JAXMAN010000001.1 coordinate 774,766, forward strand.
CAGCTCCAGCACGACCGCGTCGGCGCCGTCGCGCTGCGCGCGCGCGAGGCGTCGCTCGAGGCTCGCGCGGCTCACCTCGTCGATCGGGCCGCGCAGCGGGATGACCGCCACCTGCTTCGCCTTGCGCCAGGCGGGCACGGGCTCGGAGGGCGGCGCGGCGACCGTCGTCGCGGCGGCCAGCAGGAGCGCGAGCGCCGGGAGCAGGGCGCGCAGCATCGCCCGGTGCGCGCGCGCCGCGCGGCTCGTCGACGCCCAAAGCCCGTCCGCCCGCGATCGCTCGCCGTTGCGCATCGCCGGAGGATAGCCCTCGCGCCCGGCGCAAAAAGACCCGCGGCCGGCACGAGGCCGGCCGCGGGGAAGATCGGCAGTTTCCGATCCTGGGACCTGTCGGTCAGTCCCAGGTGACGTAGTCGCCACCGTTGGTGGAGTCGATCGTCGTGTTGGGGGCGCTCGAGGTGCCCGCAGCGGTCTTCTGGATCACGAGCCAGACATCCGCGTTCTTGCCGGGGCCCGTGAGGGTGCCGGTGTCGTTGCGGAAGAGGTTGTCGTACGTCGGCGGGTTCGCGGTGCCGATCGTGCGCAGGTTCTCGGGGAGGAAGGTGCGGCCGTACTCGACGTGGTTGTCGTTGTACGCGACGTTGCCGTCCCACTCGTTCTTGCCACCGTGGATCTCGAGGGTCTTCGAGTTCTTGTAGTCGTTGCCGGTGGTCGCGCCGTCCTTGACGCCGCGGTTGCCCAGCACCGCAAACCGGCTGTCACCGGTGTTGCGCCACTGCGTCCGACGACGCGCGCTGTTGTCCATCGGCATGACGGCGTACGAGGTGTTGCACTGGCCCGTCAGGTCGGCCTGGAAGCCGGTCTTCGGGGTCGGGGCGTTGGGGCCGTCGATGGGATCCCAGTAGATGTCGGCGGCGGGGTTGACGCGGCCGTAGTTGTAGGTGGAGCAGACGAGCACGTGGCCGTTCGACTCGGCAGGCGAGACGAGGATCTGCGGGTTCACGAAGCCGCGGGCGATGGTGACGCCGTGCAGGTTCGCGTGGTTGTTGACGGCCTCGTCGATCGGGCCGCGGCCGGGGATCTGCTGTCCGTTGAAGGTGGCGCGGTTGACCTCGCCGGGGAGCGGATAGACGCCCTGGGTGTCCACGGCGGCCGTCAGCCAACCGGAGTGGACCTGCTTGAGCTGCGTGCTGTCCTTGACCTGACGCGCCGTGGCGCGCGCCTTCGCGAGCGCCGGGAGCAGCAGGCCCAGGAGCAGGGCGATGATCGCCATGACCACGAGCAGCTCGACGAGGGTGAAACCCTTCTTGTTCTGGCTCATTGTGTTGACTCCGTGTCTTGAGTGTGCGGAAGGAATGTGTGTGTGTGTGTGTGTGTGGCGACGCTTACGGCGCGTTGTCCAGGCGGTCGTAGACCGGCAGGGCCAGGTAGCGCTGCGACGCGTTGGGGTGGATGCCCAGCCAGGTGTCGCCGCCGCCGTAGGAGAAGCCCGTGGGGACGCAGCCGTTGCCGGTGAACTCCGCGGGGGAGGTGCCGCCGGAGGCGAACAGGTTGTCCTTGGACAGGTTGCCGCCGTTGTAGTTGCCGCACTCGAAGAAGACGCCATCGGGGCGCATCGTCTCGATGAACTCCATGTGCGTGTCGCCGAAGCAGAGGTTGCCCTCCCAGCTCTTGGGCGAAGCATGCAGGCGCAGCGTCGGGCTCTGCTCGTAGTTGTCACCGGTCGTGACGCCGTTGGCGGTGCCGCGGGTGCACATCATGCCCTTGGAGGAATCCATGATGTTGCGCCAGTGCTGCTCCTTGCGCCAGCCGCAGAGGACCATGTGCGCGTAGGAGGTGTGGCAGACGTTCGACGCCTGGCCGTCCGCCTGGGCGTTGATCTTCGCGAGCAGGCCCGTGGTCGTGGAGACCTGGCCCTGCGCCGCAGCGTCGCCGTCCCAGTAGGTCTGCGCCGCCGGCTTGTAGGCGTTGTAGTTGTAGTTCTGATAGACCTGGACGACCGGGTTGACCTCGGTCGGGCCGACCAGGATGTCGGTGTTGAAGAGGTTCTGGGCGACGCAGAGCGAGTAGAGCGCCTGCGTGCGGTTCTTGCCGTAGTCCTCTTCGCCCTCGCCCGGGATGGCGACGCCGTTCACCGGCATGCGGTGGACCAGGCCGGGGATCGGGAGCTTGCCCTTGCTCTCGTTGGCCTTGCCCATCATGGCGGTGAAGATCTGCTTGATCTGGTTCGAGTCCTTGACCGTCTTGGCCGCAGCCTGCGCCTTGGCAAGGGCGGGCAGGAGGAGGCCGACGAGCAGTGCGATGATCGCGACGACCACCAGCAGCTCGACGAGCGTAAACGCGCGCTTCTTCATGGCTGTGTCTCCAGTAACAGCGTGCTCGATGCAACGAAACATGGGGCGCTCCCGCACGCGCGGGATGGACGAACGCCGACGGCCCGCAGGCCGTCCTTCCGACGGTTGGCGCCCCCGGAAGGGCGACAGCCATCTGCAAAGCGGTGTCAGGTGCGCAGGGGAGGATGGAGGTGGGGTCCCGGGCCGACCCGCCGCCCGACCGACGAAGCGGTCCGGGGGTGTCCCGCGCGGAATCCGGCATCGCACGGCGCGATCGCGCCTGCGGGCCGAAGCCAGCGGAGAACAGCAGCAGGTGGCAGGGGAGACCATTCTCGGGACCGTCCGGATCCGGGCGCGTGGCCCAGGGGAGCGGTCAACCGTGCGAGGCACCCATCGTGCGGCGCAAGAATGGCATCAGGACATGGTCCGTTGCCCGACGGTCGTTGGACCGAGGGGTGTTCGGCGAGGTGCCGAACCGGGGGATGCCGCATCGTGCGGGTGGGTCGCAGGGACTCCAGTGCGCGTCGGGATGTCGGCCGGGCGGGCCAATCGGCAAATCACCCAGCCACGAGCAGGATACGCAGGATTCGGGCGAGTGGTAGCAGGAGACCGGGGGTGATTCCGAAAATGTGCAGATTCCGGACCGGCCCCTAGGATGCCCCTCCCATGTCCTTCCAGCAGCAGCTTGCCTCCCTCGGACTCACGCTTCCCGCCGCCCCCAAGCCGGTCGCCGCCTACATCCCGGCGGTCCGCTCCGGGAACCTCGTCTTCATCTCCGGCCAGCTCCCCTTCAAGGATGGCCAGCTCACCGCCACCGGTCCGGTTCCCTCGGCCTGCTCGGTCGAGGCCGCCCAGGCCGCGGCGCGCCAGTGCATCCTGAACGGGCTCGCCGTGCTCGGCGACCAGATCGGCGGCGACTTCAGCCGGGTCGTGCGCGTGGTCCGCGTCGGCGCCTTCGTGCAGTCGGACAACGGCTTCACCGAGCAGCCCAAGGTCGCCAACGGCGCGAGCGAGCTCCTGCAGCAGCTCTTCGGCGAGTCCGGCCGCCACGCGCGCGCCGCCGTCGGCACCAACGCGCTCCCGCTGGGCGCGAGCGTCGAGGTCGAGCTGCTGGTCGAAGTGAAGTGACGGCCGCGCCCGCGGCAGCCTCGTCGCGCCGCGCCCCGCGCCTCAGCGCTTGAGCAGCAGGATCAGCAGCAGCGCCAGGTTGAGCGCGAGGCTGATCCCCGCGACCGCCGCCAGCACCACGCCCGCCGTCGAGCTGAAGAGCCCGCCGCCGCCGCCGCCCACCGGCGTGACTGCGACGCTCGGCTCCGCGGCGCCGCCGACATGGTGGATGCCGTGCCCCGGCGCGTCGAACTTCGGGCGCGCGTGGATCGGCGGCTCGCCGGCGGCGACGCGGTCGAGGTCCTCGAGCAGCTCCGCGGCGTTGCGGTAGCGCTCGCGCGGGTCCTTCGCCATCATCATCTCGATGATGAGCGCGAGGCCGCCCGAGAGCTCCGGCACGAGCTGGTCCGGCGGCACGAGCGCATCGCGCAGGTGCTTGGCCATGACCTCCTTCGGGGCGGTGCCCTCGAAGGGGACGCGCCCCGTGACCATGTGGTAGAGGGTCGCGCCGAGGCCGTAGATGTCGGTCGCCGGGGTGACGGGCCGCGCGCGGATCTGCTCCGGCGAGATGTAGTAGGGGGTCCCGAAGATCTTGCCGCGCTCCTCGCTGGCGGCGTCGGCGTCGCTTTCGGCCCGGGCCAGGCCCAGGTCGGCCAGCTTCACGGTGCCGCTGCGGTTGATCATCAGGTTCTTGGGCTTCACGTCGCGGTGGATGAAGCCGCGCTCGTGCGCGTGCTGCAGCGCGCTCGCCGCCTGGCGGACGATGCGCAGCGCCTCGCGCTCGGGGATGCGCCGCTGCGACTGGATCCGGTCGAAGACGGTGTCGCCGTCGATGTACTCCATCACGAAGAAGTACTCCCCCGAGGGGGACTGGCCGACGTCGTACGCCGCGACGATGTTGGGATCGTTGAGCTTGGCGGCCGCCTTGCCTTCCTTGTAGAAGCGGTCGATGTACTGCTGGTCCTGCGCGAACTTCTTGGGCAGCAGCTTGATCGCCACCAGGCGCTCCAGGCTGCGCTGCTTGGCGAGCACGACGGTGCCCATCGCGCCCGCGCCGAGCTTGCGGACGAAGTCGTAGCCGGGGATGAAGCCGTTGGAGGCCCCCGCGACGGGCGTGCCTGCGTCGCTGGCCTGCTTGAGCTCCTCGCGCAGGCGGGCGATCTGGTCCGGGGTCAGGATGCCGCGGCTCACGAAGAGCGGCTCGAACTGCAGCGCCCGCTGCTCCCGGGTCATCGGCTTGAGGATCGCGAAGGCGGCGGCGACGGCGTCGCGCGAGGCGAAGCCGCGCTCCACGGCGGTGCGCCCGATGAGCGTCTCGATCGAGTGGCGCGCCTGCGGCGTTCCCGCCATCGAGGCGCCGAGCTGCGTGCTCTCGGCCGGCTGGTCGGCGCTGCGCTGCTCGGGCTGTTGCGGATCGTCGCTCACTGGTGTTCCGTGGCCGTCGGTGGGCGAGAACTATACTTCGGTGCGCGCCGCCCACGCGCGCCCGCTGCATGACGGAGGCCCCCGGACGCATCCTCATCATCCGTCCGAGCGCGCTCGGCGATGTCTGCAGGAGCGTGCCGGTGCTCGTCTCGCTGCGGCGGGCCTTCCCGCAGGCGCGGATCGAGTGGCTCGTCCAGGACGCCTTCGTCGACGCCGTCCGGGCTCATCCGATGCTCGACGCGCCCGTGGGGTTCCCAAGACGCGAGCTGCATGGCTTCTGGAAGCCTTCCGTGGCGATGCGCGCGGTCCGCTGGATGGACCAGGCCCTGCGCGCGCCGGGCTACGGGCTGGTGATCGACTGCCAGGGGCTCGCGCGCAGCGGCCTCTTCGCATGGTGGACCCGGGCGCCGCGCCGCGTCGGTTTCACGGACGCGGCCGAGCGGGGCTGGCTCGGCTACAACCGTCGGCATTCGCGGGGCTCTTCGCGGCATGTCGTGGATCAGATGCTCCATTTGCTCGAGTGCGAGGGAATCGCGCCCGTGCGCGACATGCGCCTCTACGCACCGTCCGATGAACTCGAGTGGTGGCGGCAGGAGCGCGAGCGCCGCGGGATCGCGGCCCGCTACGCGGTCTTTGCGCCGACGTCGCGATGGCCTTCCAAGCAGTGGCCCGCGGAGCATTGGCGGGCGCTCGTTCCAGCCGCGCTGGAGGCGGGGTGCGGGCAGGTGCTCTTCGTCGGCGCGGGCTCGGAACGCGAGGCGGTGCGCGCGGCGATGCCGACCGATCCGGCGCTGGCCGCGCGCTGCGTGGACCTCGCGGGCGCGACCCGCGTGGGCGGGCTCATGGCGGTGATCGCGGGCGCGGCGGGGGTGGTCGCCAACGACTCGGCCGCGCTGCACATGGCGGTGGGCTTCGCGCGCCCCTTCGTGGCGGTCTTCGGGCCGACCGATCCCGCCGAGAATGGCCCCTACGGCGGGGAGCGGTGGGTCCTCAAGGGCGACTTCGCCGAGTGCGAGCCGCCGCTGCACTACCGCGACGCGCGCCTGGGCGACCGGCTGATGCGGCGCGTCCCGCCCGCGGCGGTGGCGGCGATGCTCGCGCGCGCGCTGGACGCCGGCGCGGTGGAAGCGGGGGCCGCGTGAGCGCGCCGGCGGTCATCCTGGCGAGCGGTTCCCCCCGGCGGCGGGAGATCCTGGCGGCGGCGGGGGTCGAGGCGCTCGTGATGGTCCCGGAGATCGACGACGCCGCGGTGCCCGCGCAGTCGCGCAGCCCCGAGGCGTACACGATGTCGCTCGCGTGGTTCAAGGCGCGGCAGGTGCGCGCCGACGCGCGCGCGCGCTTCGGCGCGCAGGGGCCGCGGTGGATCGTCGCGGCGGACACGATGTGCGTGCTCGACGGCGCGGTCGTCGGCAAGCCGGCGGACGCGGCGGAGGCGCTCGCGATGATCCGGCGCTTCGCGGGGCGGCGCCACGCGGTGGTGACGGGCGTCTGCATCCTCGACCGGCGCAGCGACGCGCGCCGCATCTTCTTCGACGCGGCGGAGGTCGCGCTGGGCGAGCTTTCGCCGGAGCGCCTGCGCGCGTACGCCGACTCCGGTGCCTGGCGCGGCAAGGCAGGGGGCTACAACTTCAGCGAGCGCGTGGCCGATGGCTGGCCCATCGCGTGCGAGGGCGATCCCGAGACGATCATGGGGCTGCCCTCGCGCCTGGTGCTGCCGTGCCTGCGCGACGATCCCGCGGAGGCCGCGTGAGCACGGAAGGCCCGCTCCCTTCGTGGCTGCGCCCGGCCTCGCACGCCGCGGCGATGGCGTACGGCGTCGGCGTGCGCGTGCGCGGCGCGATGCTGGCGCGCACGCCCGCGGTGCACGCGCCCGTGCCCGTGGTGAGCGTCGGCAACCTGACCGCGGGCGGCACCGGCAAGACGCCGATGGTGCGCTGGGTGGTCGGGCAGGCGCTGGCGGCGGGGCGGCATCCGGTGATCGCGCTGCGCGGCTACCGCTCGCGCGACGGACGCTCCGACGAGGCCGAGGAGTACCGCGCGCTGCTGCCGGGCGTGCCGATCGCGCTGGGACCCGACCGGCGCGCGACGATCGCCGCCGCCTGCGCCGCGGACGCGCGCATCGACTGCGCGGTGCTCGACGACGCCTTCCAGCACCGGCGCCTGGCGCGAGCGCTGGACATCGTGCTGGTGGACGCGACGCGCCCCGCGCTGGGCGGCGCGCTCCTGCCCGCGGGGTGGCTGCGCGAGCCCTCCGAGGCGCTGCGCCGCGCGGACCTCGTCGTCGTCACGCGCGCGGCGCGCGCGGAGGATCCCGCGCTCACGGCGCTGGTCGCGCGCTTCCACGGTGCGCCGCCGGCGGCGTGGACGCAGCATGCATGGACGCATCTGGAGGAGCGCGGCGCGCGGTCGTCGCGGCTCCCGGTCGACGCGCTGCGCGGCCGCCGCGTGCTCGCGTGCGCGGGGATCGGTCATCCCGAGGCCTTCGTCGCGGATGCGCAGTCGCACGGCGCGGAGCTCGTGGGCGCGCGGCTCTTCCCCGACCACGCGCCCTTCGACGCCGCGCGCGTCGACGCGCTCGCCGCGCAGGCGAAGGAGCTCGACGCCGCGCTGCTGGTCACCGGCAAGGACTGGACGAAGATCGAGCCCGCGCTCGCGGCCGCCGGGCCAGACGCGCGCGCCGCGACCTGGCTCGTCGCGGGGCTCTCGATCCGCTTCCTGGCGGGCGAGGCCGAGGTCGCCGCGCGCGTGCGCGCCGCGCTCGATCGCCCGCGCCGCTGAGGGCATCCACATTTCCGGTGCACATCCGGTGGATCCGCTGGGTACGAGCTGTCAGTTGGCGATCTCCCGCAACTCATTATGCAGCGGAGGTTTACGGAAGGAATTCGCTTGACTCGGTCGGCCGGTCTGCGGATACTTCCCCCCTGTCGCCCTCCTTCCGCGGGGGGCCGCCGCACCGGAGATCAGCCATGGCGACCGTCACCAAGAAGGAGCTCGTCGAGCGCATCGCGGAGCAGTCGGGACTCAAGCGCCAGGAGGTGCGGCGCGTGGTCCAGTCCTTCCTGGACGAGGTCATCAATGAGCTCGGCCGGGGAAACCGCCTGGAATTCCGCGATTTCGGCGTCTTCGATGTCCGCGAGCGCGCCGAGCGCATCGCGCAGAACCCCAAGACGCTCGAGCGCGTCACCGTCCCCGCCAAGCGGACCGCGCGCTTTCGCGTCGGCCGCCTGATGAAGGCGTGCGTGGACGAGGGAACCACCGTCCTGGCGCTCTCGGGCGCGGACCGGCGCGGCGACTCCGAGGAGTGACCGCGCCGCGGGCGCGGCGGTCCGCCCCCGGACCGGCCGCGCATCCACCGCACCCCTGAGAGGCACCTGCCATGGACGAGCAGCAGCAAAACAGCACGCGCGACGGGGACCCGGGCGCGGGCGGCGGACGCCGCCGCCGCGACGCCGCGCGCCGGACGGTCGCGGATCCCGCGGAGGTCGCGCGCCTCTTCTCGGCGCTGCCTCCCGCCGCGCCCGACGCGGAGATGAGCCTGCTGGGCTCGATGCTCATCGACCCCAAGATGATCCCGGACGTCCTGGGCATCGTCTCGCAGCCCGACGACTTCTCGAAGCCCGCGCACGGCACCGTCTTCCAGCACATGATCGCGCTCTACGAGACGAGCGCGACGCTGGACCCGGTCTCGCTCGTGCAGCGCCTCTCCGACCACGGCGTGCTCGAGGACGTGGGCGGGCAGCAGTACCTCATCGACCTCGCCGAGGGCGTCCCCACCGCGGTGCACGCGCCCGAGTACGCGCGCCTGGTGCGCGAGAAGGCCACGCTGCGCGAGCTCATCCGCGCGGCCGGCGAGATCCTCGTCGACGCGCACCAGTCGCGCCAGGATCCCGCGGTCGTGCTGGGCGAGGCGGAGGCGCGGATCTTCGCGATCGCGCAGCGGCGCGAGTCGCGCGCGGCCAGCTCGCTCAAGGAGCTCCTCGACGAGGTGATGAAGAACCTCGAGCGCAACGAGGGGCGCAACATCACCGGCGTCCCCACCGGCTACGACGAGCTCGACGAGATGCTCAGCGGCTTCCAGAAGGGCGAGGTCATCATCCTGGCCGCGCGTCCCTCGATGGGCAAGACCGCCTTCGCGCTCAACGTGACCGAGCAGATGGCCGCCTCCGGCACGGGCGTCGGCTTCTTCAGCCTGGAGATGGGCAAGCAGCAGCTCGTGCAGCGCCTGCTGTGCGCGAAGGCGGGCATCGACGGCCAGCGCCTGCGCAAGAACATGCTGCAGCGCGAGGACACGCACCGGCTCATCGCCGCGTGCGACCAGATGCAGTCGACGCCGATCTACATCGACGACTCGCCGGGCATGACGCTGCTGCAGATGCGCTCGAAGGCGCGGCGCATGAAGGAGCGCTACGGCATCGGCGCGGTGGTCATCGACTACCTGCAGCTCATGAGCAGCGGCACGCGCACCGAGAGCCGCCAGGTGGAGGTGAGCGAGATCAGCCGCGGCGTCAAGGCGATGGCGCGCGAGCTGGAGATCCCGGTGCTCTGCCTCAGCCAGCTCAACCGCGCGAGCGAGGACCGCCAGGGGCACCGTCCCCGCATGAGCGACCTGCGCGAGTCCGGCTCCATCGAGCAGGACGCCGACGTGGTCATGATGCTCCACCGCGAGGAGTACTACCACCTCGCCGATCCGGGCTGGGCCGAGGCGAACGAGCACAAGCGCAACATCGCCGAGGTCATCGTCGCCAAGCAGCGCAACGGCCCGACGGGCACGGTGGAGCTGGTCTGGGACAGCCGCTCGACGGCCTTCCGCAACCGCGCGACGCACTCGATGGCGGGCGTCGAGTACGCGGGCAGCGACGAGGGCAGCTACGGCGACATCCCGGTCTGAGCGGCGGGTTCGCGGACCGCGGCGGCGGCGCGGCGGCGGCGCACGCCCGCGCGGGCGCGCAAGGTCGCGCCCGGAGCGCCGTTAGACTCGGGGAATGGACGCGGACGAGCCCGCGCTTTCGTCGATCCTCGAGCAGGCGGCGCGCGGCGACGGCGCGGCCTGGCGCAGCATCGTCGAACGATATTCGGGGCGCGTCTACGGACTGCTGCGTTCGCAGGGGGCGAATCCCGAGCTCGCGGAGGAGATCGCGCAGTCGGTCTTCTGCACCGTCGCCGCGAAGCTCGGCGAGTACGTCGACGACGGACGCTTCGAGAGCTGGCTCTTCCGGATCGCGATGAACCGCCTGCGCGACGAGGCGCGCCGCCGCAAGCGCCACGCGCGCACGGCCGGCGACCCCGAGGCGCTCGAGGCGATGGCGAGCACCCCGCGCGCGGACGCGGGGCAGGAGCGCGCCGGCCCCGAGGAGCTGGCCGCGCTGCAGGAGGCGATGGGACGGCTCTCCCCCTCGGACCGCGAGATCATCGACCTGCGGCACATCGGCGGGCTGAGCTTCAAGCAGATGTCGGAGGTGCTGGGCGAGCCGCTGGGGACGCTGCTGGCGCGGCACCACCGCGCGCTCGCCAAGCTGCGGACGATGCTGGAACCGGGACGCCCCGGACCCGGGGCGGGCCCGGGCAAGGAGGACCCGCGATCGCGGGCACGCGCATGAAAAGGCACGGGTTATCCACCCCAGCGGACGCATTGTTTCGCAATCGCGGCCGGACCCGGCCGTTGAACCGGAGGATCGAGCGATGAGCCACGACCACGACCATCTTCACGACGGCACCGAGCATCTGGACGAGGCCGAGCTGCGCGCGCTCGCGCGGCAGCTCGACGCCCTGGGAGATGCCTTCGCCTCCGAGCGCCCGGGTCTCTCCGCGCGCGTCGCCGAGGCGTCCGTCGGGCACCTGGCGGCGCCGGCCGTCGCGGGCCGCATCGGCGGCGTCCGCATCGGCCGCGTGCGCGTGACCTGGGGTCGCCTCGCGCTGGCCGCGTCGCTCGCGATGGCTGCCTACCTGGGCGTCGCGATGCTCGGCCAGACCGGGCCGACGCGCGTCCCCGGCGGGATCGTGCCCGTCGCTTCCCGTGAACTTCCTTCCGGCGGCCGCTCCGAGCGGCTGCTGGTGGCGCTCTTCGATCCTGATGGCGCGCTCATCGCGGCGGATCCGGCGGCGGGGGATGCCGCTTCGGCCGTCGCGGTGACGCGTGGCCACGACGTCGACGACGTCGCGGTCGAGCTCGACGAGCTGCTCGCGGTGGGAGGCAAGCGATGAGCCCCACGCGCGCCGGCTCGCGCGGCGCGGCGGGGCTCGCCGGAGCGCTGGTGGTCCTGGCCGGTCTGGCCTGGGCGCCTCCGCCGGCCGCTCCCTCGCCCGACGCTCCTCCTGCACACGACACGCCCGGAGCCCCGCCCGCGGACGCGCCCGGAGGCGCTCGCGCGCGCGACGGCGGCCGCTGGCGCCCGGAGATGCCGCTCTCGCCGGAGATGATCGACCGCATCATCGAGGTCGCGCGCGATGTCTCGCCGGACCTGGCCAAGGAGATCGAGGAGCGCCGTGCGAGCGCCCCCGAGGAGATGTCGCAGGCCGTGCGCCAGAACGCGCGCCGCCTCTTCTCGCTGGCGATCCTGAAGCAGCGCAATCCCGACCTCTACCGCATCCGCGTCGAGGACCTGCGCCTGCAGCTCGAGCTGCGCACGCTGGGCGAGAAGTACCGCGCCGCGGAGCAGGCGAAGAACACCGCGCAGATGACCGACCTGGAATCGCAGATCGCGGCGAAGGTGCGCACGCAGGTCGAACTGGACCTGCGCGCGCGCGCCGCCGAGCTGGTCGCGCTGGACCAGCAGCTCAAGACGATGCGCGAGGAGCTGCGCGCCGAGCAGGGGCAGACGCAGGCGCGCACCGCCGAGCGCATCGATGCCGTGAAGAAGGGGCAGCAGATCCGCCAGCGCGGGCCTTTCGGCGACGAGGAGCGTCCGCGCGGCGAGCGTCCCGACGCGGGTGCGCCGAACCAGCGCGCGAAGCCCGCGGGTGCCGGCGGCGCGGGCGGCGGCGGCGCGGGCGGTGCCGGTGGCTCCGGCGGGGCGCCCGCTCCGGGCGGCGCCTAGACTCGCGCGCGTGACGACGGCCGCCGCGTCGAAGAGCATTCCGATGGCTGAGCCTGCGCGAGCGCGCCGCATGCGCGTACCGCGATGGTCGCTCGTCGGGTGGATCGTGCTGCTGCTGGTCGCGGGCGCGTGCGTGGGCACGATGCCGCGGACCTTCGGCACGGTGCGCCAGGGCGCGGTGGATGAACCGCGCTACGCGGCCTCGAACCTGAACCTCAACCTGCTGCCGCCGGCGTGGATGACGCTGGACGCGGAGGACGCGCAGCGCCTGGAGCGCGCGCAGGCCGCGGGCGAGTACGTGCCCGGGCGCGTGCTGGGGACGGATGCCTCGGGGCGGGACTTCCTCGCGCGCCTGCTGGCGGGCGGGACCTTCAGCCTGCTCGTGGGGCTGGCGTCCGCGGCGGTCGCGGTGGTGATCGGGACGCTCTACGGCGCGGTCGCCGGCTTCGTCGGCGGACGGACCGACGCGCTCCTCATGCGCACGGTGGATGTGCTCTACGGGCTCCCCTCGGTGCTGCTGGTGGTGCTGCTGGCGGTCGCGGTCGACGGGCTGCTGGGCCGGCGGGAGACGCTGCTTTCGCCCGCGCAGCGGCAGGCGATCGGGCTGGTCACGCTGCTCGTGGCCATCGGCGGGACGAGCTGGCTGACGATGTCGCGCGTCATCCGCGGGCAGGTCCTGAGCCTGCGCGCCCAGCCCTTCATGGAGGGGTGCCGTGCCATCGGGGTGCCCCCATGGCGCCAGTTCCTGCGCCACCTGCTCCCGAACCTCGTGGGGCTGATCGTCGTCTACGCCACGCTGGCGGTCCCGGCGGCGATCCTGACGGAGAGCTTCCTCTCCTTCCTGGGGATCGGGGTCCGCGAGCCCTTCCCGAGCTGGGGCAACCTGGCGGCGGACGGGCTGGGGGAGGTGAACCTCGTGCTGAGCCGCTGGTGGCTGCTGGCGGCCCCCTGCGCGCTGATCGCGGTGACGCTGGTGGCGCTGAACTTCATCGGGGACTCGCTGCGGGCGCGCTTCGATCCGACGGCCGGCCGGGCTCGCTGGTAGGGGGGTTTGCGCTAGGCTTCGGCGCTCGGCGGGCGCACGTTGGACGCCCTCCGCCTGCCAGGACCTTCCACCATGCAGAACCGCTTTGGCCTCAAGGACTTCGTGATCCTCGTCGTGCTCCTGGCGACCCTCGGGAGCGTCTGGCTCTCCATGGTCCAGAAGACGCGCATGGAACAGGCGCAGGCGACCATGCAGAACAAGCTCGGCGAGATCGAGCAGCAGGTCGCCAAGCTCGGCCGCACCGTCGAGAAGGGCTTCGAGGAGGGCGTCGTGGCGGGCGCCGCCGCGCGCGCCGCTGCTCCGGCGGCGGGACACCCCGACGCGAGCGCCCCGGCGGCCGCGGCCGCGGGCGACGCCTGGGCGCGCCCCGGCGTGAAGATCGAGCGCTGGCCCGCGCCGGGTCCGGCGACGGACCCGAGCAAGGTCCCGGGCTTCGCGATCGGCGGCGAGTTCACCGAGCTCTTCGAGGCGCAGCCCGCGAAGCTCGTCCCCTACATCTCGACCGACGTGTACGCGACGCGCATCATCGACCGCGTCTGCTCGAGCCTGGGGACCTTCGATCCCAAGACGCTGCGCATCGTCGGCGATCTCGCCGACGCCTGGCAGATCGATCCCGACGGCCTCTGGATCCGCGTGCACATCAACCCGCGCGCGCGCTTCAGCGACGGCGAGCCGGTGACCGCCGAGGACGTCCGCTACACGAACATCGACTTCATCGGCAATCCGCTCATCGAGGCGGAGCGCACGCGCAGCACCCAGGACAACCTGAAGGACGTGAAGGTGATCGACCCGCTGACGGTCGAGTTCCTCTTCAAGGAGCCGCTCTTCACCAACGTCATGGTGGCGATGCTCAACCCGATCCTTCCCAAGCACTTCTACGGCAAGTTCGAGCCCTCGCAGATCAACCAGGCGACCGGGCTCATCATGGGCTCCGGCCCCTTCCGCATCGAGCGCCTGCCCGCGAATCCCGACGAGCTCTCCACGCAGTGGACGCCGGGCCAGGACATCGTGCTCGTGCGCAACGAGCAGTACTGGGCGGAGAAGGCGCCGCTGGACCGGCTCCGCTTCCGCACGGTGAAGGACGACCTCGGCCGCCTGGTCGCGTACCGCAACGGCGAGGGCTCGATGATGCTGCCGACCTCGCCGCAGTTCAACAAGGTCCTCAAGGACGAGAAGGACTTCGAGAAGTCCAACTACGCGCTGAAGTGGACGAACATGCGCTGCGGCTACAGCTTCATCGCCTGGCAGTGCGGCCCGCGCCCGGGCAGGGGGCTCACTCCCTTCTCCGACCGCCGCGTGCGCCGCGCGATGACGATGCTGCTCGACCGCGAGCGCATGATCCGCGACATCTGGGACGGCATCGGCATCGTCTCCAAGGGACCGATGAACCCCGAGAGCGCGGGCTCCAACCCCGCGGTGAAGCCGCTGCCCTACGCCCCCGACCAGGCGATGCTCCTGCTGGCCGAGGCCGGATGGAAGGACCGCGACGGCGACGGCATCCTCGAGAACGAGAAGGGGGACAAGTTCTCCTTCGAATACACCTACGCCACCGGCGGCGAGATCTCCGAACGCATCGCGCGCTTCGTGAAGGACAGCTACGGCAAGGCGGGCATCGACGTGAAGACGCGCCCGGTGGACTGGAGCCGCTACCAGGAGATCCTCAAGGTGCGCGACTTCGACGCGATCACCATGGGCTGGGGCTCCAACGCCCCCGAGAGCGACCCGCGCCAGATCTGGCACTCCGAGAGCATCAAGGAGGGCGGCGACAACTTCACCCAGTGGTCCAACAAGGACTGCGACGCGCTCATCGAGAAGGCGCGCCGCACCATGGACGAGGCGCAGCGCATGCTCGTCTGGCGCGAGTTCGAGGCGTGCGTCGCCGAGGACCAGCCCTACACCTTCGTGCGCGTCGCCCCCTGGCTGCGGTTCGTCAAGCGCGAGTTCGGCAACGTGAACACGTACAAGTCGGGGCTGCAGCCGGAGGAGTTCTTCAAGGTGGGCGCGACGGCGCAGCCCGTCCCCGCGGCTCGCTGAGCGAAGCGACCTCCCCATGGGCGCCTACCTGCTCCGACGCATCCTCTTCATGATCCCGACGCTGCTCGGGATCACGCTGCTGGTCTTCATGCTGCTGGCGCTCGCGCCCGGCGGCATCGGGGCGGGGCTGCAGGTGCAGGGCGGTCAGATGAGCGACACGAGCCGCGTCGCGCAGATGCAGGCGTACCTCGAGGACCGCTACGGGCTCAACGACCCGGTGATCGTGCAGTACGGACGCTGGCTGGCGCGCATCTCGCCGGTGAAGTTCGGCGAGCGCGACCTGCGCGCGCCCAGCGGCGAGCGCGTGCCGCCGCCGCGCGAGCTGGACGCGCCGCCGCTCGCGAAGGCCTTCCCGCCGCCCGCCGCGCCGGCGGTGGAGTTCACGCCCGCCACCGGCGACGATCTCGTCCCGCAGTTCAAGAAGCTGCAGCGCGACGCCGAAGGCACGCGGCGCGAGTACATCGGCTCGGTGCGCCTGATGCGCGAGGCGCTCGCCGACTACGCGCGCGCCGTCGGCCCGCCGCTGACGGAGCGCCTCGACGCCAAGGGCGGCGCGGACTTCGCGCGCTTCGAGGAGGCGCAGTTCGACGCCTCGCTCCCCGCGTACGCGAAGCTGCGCACCGCCGCGGAGACCGCGCACGCCAAGTGGACGGCGGCGACCGCCGCGCGCACGCGTGCGCTGGCCGCCTTCCGCGCGGGGCCCTATCCGCCCAGCGGCTACCCCGTGATCCCGGGCTGGATCAGCGTGGACTCCCCCGACCTGGGCGTCGCCTTCTCCAAGAATCGCCCCGTCTGGGACCTGATCGCGGCCGCGCTGCCGGTGACGCTGCTCATCAACCTGATCGCCTTCCCGATCTCGTACCTGGTCGCGGTGCCCACCGGCGTGCTCGCGAGCGTGCGCCGCGGCGGCTGGTTCGACGCCTTCACCGGCGTGCTCTACCTCTCGCTCTACTCGATCCCCACCGTGCTCGCGGGCGTCTTCGCCATCGGCTTCCTGGCGAACAAGCAGTACCTGGGGCTCTTCCCGGTGAGCGGCCTGCACGACACGGGCGCGGAGGCGATGACCTTCCTGCCCTCGACCGACGCCTCGGGGCGCTGGAGCATGGGATGGCTCCTCGACCTGCTCTGGCACGTCGCGCTGCCGGTGCTCTGCCTGGTCTACGGCAGCTTCGCCGTGCTCTCCAAGCAGACGCGCGCGGCGATGCTCGACAACTTCAACGCCGACTACGTGCGCACCGCCAAGGCCAAGGGCGTGCCGCGCAAGGACGTCGTCCTGCGCCACGTCTTCCGCAACAGCCTGCTCCCGCTCATCACGATGTTCGTGGGCATCTTCCCGGCGATGCTCGCGGGCAGCGTGGTCATCGAGCGCATCTTCAGCATCCCGGGCATGGGCAGCCTCATCATCGAGGCGATCGACCTGCGCGACCGCGAGATCATCCTCGCCAACACCTTCATGATCGCGTGCGTGAACCTGCTGGCGCTCCTGCTGGCGGACCTCCTCTACGCGGCGGCGGACCCGCGGGTGAGCTATGACTGAGCGCGCCACCGGCACCGGCGAGCCCGCGGCCATCAGCGGCATCGAGGTCATGCGCGGCGTGGGCGCCGTGCGCGCCAAGGGCTTCTGGGCCGACGCCTGGGAGCGCGTGCTGCGCCGCCCGGGCGCGGTGGCGGGCCTGGTGTGGATCAGCGTCGTCGGCTTCTTCGCGGTCTTCGCGCCGCTGATCGCCAACGCGCATCCGCTGCGCGTCGAGCGCGCGGGCGCGGACGGGCAGACCATCGTGGAGTGGCCGCTGCTGGCGCACCTGACGCCCTCGGACTGGACGCTGCTGGCGCTCGCGCTGCTGGGGCTGCCGTGGGTCTTCTTCGGGCCGCGCAGCCTCTCTCGCGCGCAGCGTCTGGGGATGCTCGTCGTCGGCGGGCTGCAGGCGGGCTTCATCGTCGTCATCGCGCCCGCGCTGGTCGAGTGGGCCCGCGACGGCGCGCGCACCGAGTGGCTGCGCGTCTTCGCGCGCGGCGAGGCCGGACCCTGGGCGATCGGCGGCGCGGTGGCGCTGGCGATCTCCGCGGCGGCGGCGTGGATCCCGACGGTCGACTCGCTGCGCGCGCGCCTCGCCTCCGCGCTGCTGGTGGGCGCCGGCGCCGCGGCGATCGCCGCGAGCACGGGCGGCGCCTCGCTCGTGAACTTCGAGAAGTACATCGAGCAGGAGCAGGCCGGCGCGCGCGTCACCTGGACGCTGATCCCGTGGTCGCCGCAGTACGCGCGCAGCGACATGAGCAACATCGCGCCGGGCTCGACCGTCGCCGAGGTGGAGCGCCTGCGCCAGTACCAGGGCACCGCCTTCGGCGCTCGCCGCACGCTGCTGGGCACCGACGCGCTGGGCGGCGACGTGCTCGCGCAGATGCTGTGGGCGTGCCGGCTCTCGATCTCGATCGGCCTGGTCTCCACCGGCATCGCCGTGCTCATCGGCGTCACGGTGGGCGCGGTCATGGGCTACTTCGGCGGGTGGGTGGACCTGGTCCTCTTCCGCATCGTCGAGGTCTTCATGGCGGTGCCGGTGCTCTTCCTGCTCATCGTCGCCGCGGGCGTGCTGCCGCGCGACACCTACGTGATGATGGCGATCATCGGCTGCTTCTCGTGGACGGGCGCGGCGCGCTTCACGCGCGCGGAGTTCCTGAAGCTGCGCAACCAGGACTTCGTGCAGGCGGCCAAGGCGACGGGCCTGCCGCTGCGCGCGATCCTCTTCCGCCACATGCTCCCCAACGGCGTCACGCCGGTGCTGGTCGACGCCAGCTTCGCGATCGCCGCGGCGATCTCCATCGAGGCGACGCTCTCCTACCTGGGCCTGGGCCCCGACGGCCAGGCGAGCTGGGGCAAGCTCCTCTCGAGCGCCACGGCCGCCACCGGCACCTTCGTCTGGTGGCTGGCGGTCTTCCCGGGCCTGGCGATCTTCCTCTCGGTCCTCTCCTACAACCTGCTTGGCGAGGCGATGCGCGACGCCATCGACCCCAAGCTGCGGAAGGCGGCGCACTGATGGCCACCGACGCGGATCGTCTCTCGCGCCCGATCCTCGAGGTCAGCGACCTCGCGGTGAGCTTCGACAGCAGCACCGGCGGCCCCCGCGTGCAGGCGGTCAACGGCGTGCAGATGGCGGTCTTCCCGCAGCAGACGCTCGCGGTCGTCGGCGAGTCCGGCTGCGGCAAGAGCGTCACCGCGATGAGCACGATGCAGCTCGTGCCGCGCCCGCCGGGGCGCTTCGACCGCGGCAGCATCCTCTTCGAGGGGCAGGACATCCTCTCGCTCGAGGAGGAGCAGATGCTCTCCATCCGCGGCGGCAAGATCGCGATGATCTTCCAGGAGCCGATGACCAGCCTGAACCCCGTCTACACCATCGGGGACCAGGTGATGGAGGCGATCTTCCTGCACCAGCGCGTCGACGCCGACCAGGCGCGCGCGATCGCGGTGCAGGCGATGAAGGACGTCGGCATCCGCAAGCCGGAGGAGCGGCTGGGGATGTACCCGCACCAGTTCAGCGGCGGCATGCGCCAGCGCGTCATGATCGCGATGGCGCTCGCGTGCCGGCCGCGCCTGCTGCTGGCGGACGAGCCGACGACCGCGCTGGACGTCACGATCCAGGCGCAGATCCTGGAGCTGCTGCGCGAGCTGCAGCGCTCGCGCGACATGGGCATCATGCTCATCACGCACAACCTGGGCGTCGTCGCGGAGAACGCGGACGTGGTCTGCGTGATGTACGCCGGACGCGTCGTCGAGTACGCGAACGTCTTCGAGCTCTTCGACGAGCCGCTGCACCCGTACACGCGCGGCCTCTTCCGCTCGATCCCGATGCTGCGCGACCGCAAGCACCGGCTGGTCACCATCGACGACGTGACGGGCGACCCGAAGGAGTTCCAGCGCCTGCCGGGCGTGGTGCCCTGGTGGCCCTTCATGGCGAAGGAGGCGCGCCCGGCGCTGGCCCCCGGCCGCGACGAGCACGTGCTGGTCGAGGTGCGCCCGAACCGCTGGGTCGGCTGCTGGCGCACGCCCGAGCTCGAGGCGCGCACGCACCGGCGCCCGTGGCTCGCGGACCGGCGCGGCGACCGCTGAGTCGCGGGAGCGCGCGCCGTCCGCGCACGCGCGCCGCGCGGCTACGCTGCCCGCGATGATGGACCCCGTCGACCTGCGCATCCGCCGCCTGCGTCCGCAGGCGACGCTGCCCGCCTACCAGAGCGCGCACGCGGCGGGACTCGACCTGCACGCGTGCATCGACGCGCCGGTGACGATCGCGCCGGGCGCGATCGCGCTCGTGCCCTGCGGCTTCGCGATGGCGATCCCGCCCGGCTGGGAGGCGCAGGTGCGTCCGCGCAGCGGGCTCGCGACGCGCCACGGCATCGGCATGCCCAACGCGCCGGGCACCATCGACGCCGACTACCGCGGCGAGGTGCAGGTGCCGCTCATCAACCTCGGCGCGGCGCCGTTCGTGGTGGAGCACGGGATGCGCATCGCGCAGATGGTGATCGCGCCCGTCGCGCAGGCACGCGTCCGAGAAGTGGACTCGCTGGAGGCCACCGCGCGTGGCGAGGGCGGCTTCGGCAGCACCGGGCGATAGGGGCGGGGCGCGGGGGCGTTCCCCCTACAATCGCCCCTCTATGTCCACCGCCACCGCCGCCGGCATCTCCGTCCCGCTCCTGGACCTCAAGGCCCAGTACGCCACCATCCGGGCCGAGGTCGAGCCCGTGGTGAAGGAGGTCATCGAGAGCCAGTACTTCATCGGCGGCCCCAAGATCGACGAGCTCGAGCGCGAGATCGCCGCCTACACCCGCTCGCGCCACGCGATCGGCTGCGCCAACGGCTCGGACGCGATCCTGCTGGCCCTGCAGGCGCTGGACATCGGCCCCGGCGACGAGGTCGTGATCCCGACCTTCACCTTCTTCGCGACCGCCGGCAGCGTCCACCGCCTGGGCGCGCGCCCGGTCTTCGCGGACATCGATCCCGTCACCTACAACGTCTGCCCGCGCTCGATCGAGCAGGCCCTCTCGGGCGCGAAGAAGTGCAAGGTGCTCATGCCCGTGCACCTCTTCGGCCAGGCGGCGGACCTGGACGCGGTGATGGCGATCGCCAAGGCGCGCTCGCTCAAGGTGGTCGAGGACTGCGCGCAGGCGATCGGCACCGAGGACGTGCACGGCCGCCGCGTCGGCGGCATCGGCGACGTCGGCACCTTCAGCTTCTTCCCCTCGAAGAACCTGGGCGGCTTCGGCGACGGCGGCATCATGACGACCAACGACGACGCCGTGGGCGCGCGCCTCAAGCGCCTGCGCAACCACGGCATGGAGCCCAAGTACTACCACCAGGAGATCGGGATGAACTCCCGCCTGGACGCGCTGCAGGCGGCGGTGCTCAGCGTGAAGCTGCGCCACCTGGACGCGTGGAGCGCCGCGCGCCAGAAGAACGCGGCGTACTACGACGGCGTCCTGCGCGAGGCGGGCGCGGCCGACAGCTCGGTCGCCGTCGACGCGGGCGGCCTGCCGATCCGCTTCCCGAAGGCCCCCGCGAAGGGCCGCCACATCTACAACCAGTACGTCGTGCGCGTGCCGGCGCGCATCCGCGACCAGGTCCGCAACGAGCTGCAGGCGCGGCGCATCGGCACCGAGATCTACTACCCGCTCTGCCTGCACATGCAGGAGTGCTTCAAGGACCTGGGCTACCGCCCCGGCGCCTTCCCCGCCAGCGAGCGCGCCGCGCTCGAGACGATCGCGCTGCCGATCTACGGCGAGCTCACCGCGCAGCAGCGCCAGTGGGTCGTCGAGAGCCTGGTCGAGGTCGTGCGCAAGCTCGCGTGATTCGCGGGACGCGCGCTCACGCCAGCGCGGCGAAGCCCTGCAGTCCCAGCGGCTCGCGCGCGAAGAAGGGCTCGCCCGTCTCCGTCCCGATGCGGCTCCCGAAGTACGCGCCCGCGGCGTCGAGCCACTCCACGACGCGGCGGTTGCGCTCGTTCACGACGAACTGGCTGCGGTAGGCGAGCACCGCCTCGCGCTTGCGCGCCGCGAAGGCGGTCGTGTCCACGATGAAGCTCGGCTGCGGGACGATGCGCAGGTGCGTCGCGTAGTAGTGGAAGAGCCACTTGGGGTAGATCGGGTCGCCGGGGAGGTCGCTCTTGGTGAGCTTCGCGTCGAAGCGCGCGTCCTCGACGATGCGCGTGCCCGCGACGTGGTCCGGATGCGCGTCCTCGAAGTAGGGGACGAAGATCATCTCGGCGCGGAAGGTGCGGATGACGCCCGCGACGGCGTGGCGCGCGGCGAGCGTGTGCGTCACCGAGCGGTTGGGCAGGTCGAGGGTGATGCGCTCCGCGCCCAGGATGCGCGCCGCCTCGGCGGACTCGCGCGCGCGGGTGGCGCGGTCGCCGTGGGGGGTGGGCTCGCCGTCGGTGAGGTCCAGCAGCAGGACGCGGTGACCCTGCGAGACCAGGCGGGCGATCGTGCCGCCCATGCCCAGCTCCTGATCGTCCGGATGCGGTCCTGCGACGAGGATGTTCATGCGGCAAGCCTAGCGCGGTGCGTCCGCGCCGGCGGCGGTGGCCAGGCGCGCGGCCAGCGGGACCATCGCGGCGCGCAGGCGCTCGGCGAGCGCCTCGTCGCGCTGCGCGCGGGCGCGGGCGTGCTCGCGGGCCAGGCGCGCGAAGGCCATGAGCGCGGCGCGTTCCTCGCCCATCCACGCGCCGGGGGCCGGCGCGGCGACGGCGTTCTGCACGGCGACGACGACGCCCGCGCGCGCCGCCAGCCAGGGTCCCAGCCGCTCCGCCACGCGCGCGACCAGCGCCGCCACCGGCAGCTCCTGGTCGAGCTTGGCGAGCTGCGCTTCGACCTCCGCCTCCTTGCCTTCGAGGACCGCCTCCACTGCGAGGGCGCTGCGCGCCGCGAGCGCCTTGGGGTGCACGCCCAGCCCCTCGATGCGCGCCCACCAGCCGCCCCAGCGCACGAGCTGCTGCTCCGCGGCGGCGTCGCGCCCGAGCGCGGCGCCCTCGGCGAGCACCTCCATGACGCGCGCCAGGCGCAGCGCGCGCGTCGTCGCGTCGCCGGCGCCCTTGTTCACCGACCAGCCCGCGGCCCACGCGGCGCGGCGGCGGTCGATCTCGGCGAGCAGCTCCTGCGAGCGGCCTGCGGCGACCTCCAGCGCGGCGGGCTCGCCACCGCGCAGCGCGCGCTCGAGCGGCATCGGGTGCACGCGCGCGAGCTGGCGCGCGAAGGCGTCCATCTGCGCGCGCGCCGCGGCGCGGCGGCCGGGCTCGCGCAGCGCGGCGACCCACGCGCGGGAGACGGCGTCGAAGGGGTGGCGGCTGGCGGCGCGCATCGCGCCCATGGCGTCGACCCAGCCGGGCACGGCGGCGATGCGCTCGAGGTCCGCGGCGGCCTCGGCCTGCGCGCGGGTGTCGTCGGGCGCGCGCGCGGCGGCGGCCTGCAGGTCGTGCGCGGCGGCGCGCAGGTCCGGGCGCAGCGCGGCGGGGTCGAAGGCCTGCACGCGGCGCGCGAGCGCGGCGGCGGCGGCGGCGGGATCGGCGGGCGGCGCGTCGTCGGCGTCGGCGGGGGCGGTCGCGGCGGGCGCGGCGCCCGGCGCGCCTGGCGCGGCGCCTGGCGCGCCCGCGTGCGGCGTTGCCGCGTCGAGCTGCGCGGGCGTCGGCCACGCCGGGCCGGGGCGCTCGGCGCGCGCCTCCAGGATCGCGAGCGCGCGCAGCAGCGGCGCGAGCATCGGGCGCAGCGCCGTCTCCGGCGTCGCGGGGGCCGGAAGCTGCGCGAGACCGCCGCCGGCGGCGCGCACGAAGGCGGCGAGCGCCTGCGCAAGTGGCTCGCCGTCCGCGCCCGCGGGCATCGGGCGCGCGAGCAGCGCGAGCACCTCGGGCGCGGCGTCGGCCAGGCGCAGGCCCGCGATCGCCATCGCCTGCTGCTCCAGCGGCGCGCCCGCGCCGTGGAAGAGAAGCTCGTACGCGACGCGCACGTACGCCATCTGCGCATCGCGCGCGGCGGAGGCGGGCTGCGCGCCCAGACGGTCGAGCTGCGCGCGCATCGCCACCGCGGCGTCGGTCGCCGCGTTCTGTTCGGGGAAGGGCTCGAGCGCGGGAATCGGCGGGGGATCGCCGGCATGCACACGCGTGCCCGTCACGGCGCAGGCCAGCGCCGCGAGCACGATTCCGGCCTGCAACGCCCGGCGCGAAGTCACTCGCATGCGTCCTCCGCCGCTGCATCCGCGCCGGCGCCCGCGCCCGCCGGCGCCGCGCCAGCTGCGCCGGGCCCACGCTGCGACCCGTACGCGATCCACTCCAGCCGCAGCCCCTGCGGCGGCAGCGTCGGACCCGCGTGCGTGCGCTCCTGCGTGCGCAGGATGTCTCGCACCTGCGCGGGGCCGATGCGCCCGCGGCCGACCTCGACGAGCGTGCCCGCGATGATGCGCACCATGTTGTAGAGGAAGCCGCTGCCGGCGATCTCGATCACCAGCCGTCCCGCGCGCGGCTGCATCACGGTGCAGCCGAAGACGGTGCGGACCGTCGACTCGCGGCCGTGCGAGGCGTTCGCGAGCCCCGCGAAGTCGTGCGTGCCCACGAGCGCCGCGGCGGCCTCGCGCATCGGCGCGGGATCGAGCCGATGCCAGGTCTGCCAGACGGTGCGGCGCTCGAAGAGAAGCGCGCCCTCGCGCCCGTCGCGGCCATCGCAGCCGTGCTCGATCGTGTAGCGGTAGCACTTGCTGGTGCAGTGCGAGATGGGGTCGAAGTCGCCGGCGACGGCCTCGGCCCCGCGCACGCGCACATCCGCGGGCAGGCGCGCGTTCACGGCCATCGGCAGGCGGTCCAGCGGCACGCGGTGGTCCGCGCTGAAGGCCGCGACCTGTCCCAGGGCGTGCACGCCGGCATCGGTGCGGCTGGCGCCGACCAGCGAGATGGGGGCGGCGACCACCTCGGTGAGCACTTCCTGCAGCGTTCCCTGGACGGTGCGCAGGGGTGCGAGCCCCGGGGGTTCCTGGCGCTGCCAGCCGTGGAAATCGGTGCCGTCGTAGGCGATCAGCAGTCGGACACGGCCCATCGGGGTGAAGAATAGGGGGGTGAAGCGGCCCGTCCGGTTACGGGAACTCAAGTTCCACCAGTGTCCGGGGAGAGTCCGGAGTGCTTTTTGTGGACTTGTGGCGGTTGCGGCTTAGGATTGGTCGGACCGGACCTGTTGTTCCGGCGTGACCCATTTGTGGAGCCCCACCCGATGAAGATCCAGATCACCGCCTGCTCGGCCCTCTGTCTTGCCATGACCGCCTTCGCCGATGTGCCCGTCATCGACGGCACCGCCGATGCGCTCTACGGCCCCGCGCTTTCCGTCCAGACGACCGGAACGCAGTTCGGAAACTCCGACCTCGGCCTGCCTGACTGGGCCAACGGAAGCGAGCTCGACACGGGCTACGCCTTCGTCGCGGACGGCTTCCTCTACATCTGCGTCGGCGGCAACCTGGAGAGCAACTACAACAAGCTCGAGGTCTTCATCGACTGCCGTCCGGGCGGCCAGAACACGCTGCGCGGCGACAACCGCGACGTGGACTTCAACGGCCTCAACCGCATGGGCAACGACGGCTCGGGCAACGGCCTGACCTTCGACGAGGGCTTCGGCGCCGACTACTGGCTCGGCGTCACCTGCGGCGGCCCGGACTTCACCCTCTACGCCAACTGCTCCGAGCTGCTCACCGACGGCGGCGAGGGCGCGGGCGGCTACCTGGGCGCGGCGGGCGCGCTCCTTCCGGTCGTCGGCTTCAACGGCGTCGAGGCCGCGATCAACAACTCGAACGTCGGCGGCGTGCCCTTCGGCGCCGATCCGGCCGATGGCGCGGGCGTCACGACCGGCGTCGAGTTCAAGGTGCCGCTGAGCGTCCTTGGCTACGACGGCGGCCCGATCAAGGTCTGCGCCTTCATCAACGGCGGCGGCCACGACTTCCTCTCCAACCAGGTCCTCGGCCCGTGCCCGCCCGGCACCGGCAACCTGGGTGAGCCGCGCACCGTGAACTTCCAGACCATCGCCGGCAACCAGTACTTCGAGGTCGGCGGCGGCGGCGGCAATCCCTGCCCCGCGGACCTCAACGGCGACGGCGTCGTGGACGGCGCGGACCTCGGCCAGCTCCTGGGCACCTGGGGCCAGAGCGGCTCGGCGGACCTCAACGGCGACGGCGTCGTCGACGGCGCGGACCTCGGCCAGCTCCTGGGCACCTGGGGCGCCTGCCCGTAAGGCCTCGCCTGCAATCGCATCATCCGACGGCCCTGGCTCGCGCCGGGGCCGTCGTGCTTTTGCGGCGATGCGTCAGCCCGCGCGGTCGAGCGCGTCGGGCAGGCGCGCGCCCGCTTCGTCGGCGGCGAAGAGGTGCGCGGCGGAGAGATCGACGGTGACCGCGACCTCGGTCCCTTCGGCCAGGCGCTCGTCGTTGGGCACGCGTGCGACCAGCCGCTGTGCGCCCGCGGAGAGGACCAGGTCCATGCGGTCTCCCAGGCGCTCGATCGCATCCAGGCGCGCGGCGAGGCGCGCGTGCGCGCCCGCGGCGGCGCCCGCGCCCGCCGGCTCCACGCGCAGCTGGTCCGGCCGCACGCCCAGGACCGCCGCGCCCGCAGGCGGCGACGGCCAGCGCGCGGCGGGCAGCGGCAGCTCGAGCCCCGCGCCGCGCAGCGTGGCGCCCTCGACGCGGCCCTCGACGAAGTTCATCACCGGCGTGCCGACGAAGCCCGCGACGAAGCGGTTCGCCGGGCGCGCGTAGCAGACCGCGGGCGTCGCGAACTGCTGCACGACGCCGCCGCGCATCACCACCATGCGGTCGGCGAGCGTCATCGCCTCCTCCTGGTCGTGCGTGACATAGACCATGCTCGCGCGCGTGCGGCGGTGCAGCTCGCGAAGCTCGGCGCGCATCTCGATGCGCAGGCGCGCGTCGAGGTTGCTCAGCGGCTCGTCGAAGAGGAAGACCTGCGGATCGCGCACGAGCGCGCGGCCCAGCGCGACGCGCTGGCGCTGGCCGCCCGAGAGCGCGCGCGGCTGGCGGTCCAGCTCGGCCTCGATGCCCAGCGTGCGCGCGGCGGCGGCGACCTTGGCGTCGATCTCGGCGCGCTCGGCGGCCCATTCGCGGTGGCGCAGCGCCCACGCGAGCGGCCCCGCGTGGCGGCGCCGCCGCAGCAGCCCGAAGGCGATGTTCGCGCGCACCGTCATGTGCGGGTAGAGCGCGTAGTTCTGGAAGACCATCGCCACATCGCGGTCCTTGGGCGCGACCTCGTTGACGACGCGTCCGCCGATGGAGATCGTCCCCGAGGTGATCGTCTCCAGCCCCGCGATCATGCGCAGCAGCGTGCTCTTGCCGCAGCCGCTGGGGCCGACCAGCACGATGAACTCGCCGTCCTGGAAGGAGAGCGTCGCGTCGGCGACCGCGCGCACGGGGCCGCGCCCCGCCGCGCCGGGGAGGGCGCCCTCGTCGTAGGTCTTGCAGACGTTTCGCAGTTCGATGCTCGCCATGGTTCGCCTTGCTGCTGCGTGCGTGGGATCAGCCCTTCACCGCGCCCTTGCCCAGGCCCTCGATGAACTGCCTCTGCGCGGCCAGGAAGAGGAGGATGCACGGGAGCATCGTCACCAGGCTCGCCGCCATGAGCAGGTTGACCTTGGTGATGCCGCCGTACTGGTTGCGGAAGGAGTTGAGCGCGACGCTCAGCGTCGCCTGCTCGTCGCTCTGGAGGTAGATGAGGGGCGCGAGGAAGTCGTTCCACGCGAAGATGAAGGTGAAGACCGCGGTGATCGCGCCCACGGGGCGCGTCAGCGGCAGGATCAGGTGCCACCAGATGCGCAGCCACCCGCAGCCGTCCAGGCGCGCGGCGTCCAGCAGCGCCTCGGGGATCTGCGCGATGAACTGCCGGTACATGAAGATGAAGAAGGCGTTGCCGAAGAAGGCCGGCACGACCAGCGGCAGGAAGGTGTTCACCCAGCCCAGGTTCCGGAAGAGGATGAAGAGCGGGATCATCGTCACCTGCGCGGGCAGCATCATCGTGCCGAGCATGACCAGGAACATCGCGCGGCTGCCGCGAAAGCGCATGCGCGCGAAGGCGAGCCCCACGAGGCTGCTGCTGAGCACCGTTCCCAGCGTCGTCAGCACCGCGATGACCACGCTGTTGGCGAGCGCGTCCTGGAAGCCCTGCCACTCGACGGTGCCCATGTGCGAGAGCGCGTCGGCGTAGTTGCGCCACTGCGGATCGGTGGGCAGCAGGGCGCCCGCGCCGCCGCGCACGGTCGCGGCCTGCGCCGCGTCCGGCGTCATCAGGCTGACCGAGAGCATCCACCAGAGCGGGAAGAGGAAGGCCGCGGTGCCCGCGATCAGCAGCGCGTAGACGAGGATGGATCCGCCGCGGCGCATGTCAGTGCTTCAGCGCCTCGTAGTGGACCGTCCCGCGGGAGAGGCGCAGCAGCGCGCCCGTCACCGCCATCACCACCACCAGCAGCAGCCACGCCATCGCGGAGGCGTAGCCCATCTCGTAGTACTCGAACCCCTGGTTGTAGAGGTAGAGCACGTAGAAGCGGGTGAGGTCGCCCGGCTCGCCGCCGGTCATCACGAAGGCCTGCGTGAAGACCTGGAAGCTGCCGATGACGGCCATCAGCACGTTGAAGAGGATCACCGGCCCGAGCATCGGCAGCGTGATGCGCCGGAACTGCGCGAAGGGTCGCACGCCGTCGATCTCCGCGGCCTCGTAGAGGTCGTCGGGGATGTTCTGCAGGCCCGCGAGGTAGATCATCATCGAGCCGCCCACGAACCACATGCTCATGATCGCGAAGGCGGGCGGACCGAAGAGCGCCGCGTCCTTGCCGAACCACTCCGGCGGCTTCGCGTCCACCAGGGCGAGCAGCGGTGCGAGCACCTGGTTCATCAGCCCGTGGTCGCCGTCGAAGACCCAGCGCCAGAGCACCGCGACGCCGACGCCCGCGAGCACCGAGGGCAGGTACCACGCCGCGCGGAAGAAGCCGATGCCGCGCACCTGGCGCCGCATGAGGAGCGCGGCCAGCAGCGCCATCGCCTGTCCCGCGGGGACCGCCACCGCCACGTAGTAGAGGGTGACGATCGCGCTGGTCCGGAACCGCTGGTCCTGCCCGAGAAGCTGCGCGTAGTTGCCTGCGCCGACCCACTTCGCCTCCGAGAGCGTGCTCATGCCCTTCCAGCTCGTGAAGGAGAGGAGCAGGCTCAGCGCGACCGGAAACGCCATGAAGACCAGGAAGCCCAGGATCCACGGCGAGGCGAAGAGGTAGCCCGCGCGCTCCTCGGCACGCAGCGTCGGCGGCAGCCGGCGCCGCGCGCGCCACCACGCCAGCGCCGCGATCGCGACGGCGGCCGCGGCGCCCGCGCACGCGGCGATCGCGCCCCAGGGCATCGGCGGGTGGCCGCCGCGGCCCAGCGGGCTCTCGCGCTCCTGGCGCCACTCGCGCTCGAAGTCCGCGATCGATTCGTCGAGCGTGCGGTTGCCGGTCTTGAGCGCCTCGTCGAGCTTGCTGCCCAGGAGCGCCTCGAACTTCGGGTTCGTCGGCCACTCGACGACGCGCGCGTTGGGGATCGCGTCGAGGTAGGCGCGGTCGTTCGCGGGCTTGGTCGCGGGATCGACGAAGGCGTCGCTCTCCGCCGCGCGTCGGTTGGAGGGGATCGCCAGGCCCAGGCGCGCCTGCGCGCGCTGGCCCTCCTCGTCGGTGAGCCAGCGGGCGAGCTTCCACGCCTCGTCCTTGTGGCGCGACTGCGCGCTGATGCTCCACGCCACGGTGAGGATGATGTTGGCGCGGTCGGCGCCGCGCGGCAGGGGGGCGAAATCCCAGTCGAAGGCGCGGATGCGCGCGTACTCGGGGACGACCCAGCGTCCGAAGGGGCCCGCCATGCCCACGCGGCCGGTGGAGAAGACCGCGGCCCCGGTGGCCATCTTGCTTCGCCCGCTGGTGAGCGTGCCCGTCTCGTCGTGGCGCCAGGCGCGCAGGCGGTCGAGCGCGGCGCGCGCGCGCGGGTCGCGCAGGTTGACCTGGTCGAAGTCCGCGCCCACGACATCGACCCCCTCCGTGAAGAGGTACGCGCGGACCATCGCGGGCCAGGTGACGAACTCGGCGCCCACATAGGGCTCGCCCTGCTCGTCCTTGACGGCGCCGATGCGCCGCGCGGCGTCGACGAAGTCGTCCCAGGTCCAGTCGGGCTTCGGGAGCGGGACGCCCGCCTTCCGGAAGAGGTCCTTGTTGTAGTAGAAGCCGACCGTCGTGAAGTCCTTGGGAATGCCGTAGAGCGTGCCGCGCCCCGCGCGCGCGCCGTCGAAGCGGAAGGCGTCGACGACCTGCGGGTAGAAGTCCTCCAGGCGCAGCGCACCGGGCCCGCCCGCGGCGGCGTCGCGCGCGATGTACGCGTCCAGCGGCTCCAGCAGCCCCAGGGAGACGAAGCTGGGGATGCGCTCGTTGCCCACATAGAAGAGGTCCGGCGGCGTCCCCGCGGCGGTCATCGTCTGCAGCTTGGTGTAGAAGCTGCCCGCGTCGCCGGGGTTGATGCGCCGGACGCGGATGCCGGGGTTGGCGCGCTCGAAGCCGCGCAGCGCGTCCTCGACGATGCGGTCCTCCTCGGGGCCGCCCTCGCCGGACCAGTGCAGCACGGTCAGGGTCGTGGTGCCCGCGTCGGCCCGCTCGGCGCGCAGCATCCGCCAGCCGACGCGGCCGAAGGACCAGGTCACCAGCGCCGCCGCGAGGATGGCGAGCGTCCACCGGAACGTGCTCGCGCCTATTCTGAGGGACCGCGTTTCAGAGCCGGTGGACGGCATCCGTCGAAGAATAGCACCCATGCATCGCCCACTCCCGACACGCGTCGCATCGCTCGCCGCCGCCTCCCTCGCCGCGGGGCTGCTCGCCGCCGCGGCGCCGCCGACGGTGCCGCCCGCTGCGCCAGCCTCCGCGCCCGCCGCGCCCGCGACCGACTTCCCGCCGCGCGCGCCCGTCGCGCGCGCCAGCGGCGCGCAGAAGCAGGCGAAGCTGCCCCCCTCGGTGCGCGCCGAGCGCGGCGCCGACGGCCGCTGGACCGCGACCTTCACGCTTTCCGCCAAGGACGCCGGCCGCGCCGCGAAGGCGCAGGTCGCCGGCGACTTCACCGCCTGGAAGGCGCAGGCCGTCGCCATGCAGCGCCGCCCCGACGGCAGCTTCGTCGGCACCGCGAAGCTCGCCGACGGCACGCGCCTCTACAAGTTCATCCTCGACGACGACCGCTGGATCGCCGATCCCGGGAACCCCGATGGCGAGGACGACGGCCACGGCGGCCGCAACTCGATCCTGCGCCTGGGCACCGAGGCCTCGCTCGATCCCTCGGCCGCGCGCGCCGGCGACGGCGCGATCGAGGGCGCCGCGCTGCGCCACGATCCCGCCAACGCGCGCGACCACGAGCGCATGGCCGACGCGTGGCTGGTGCGCTACCGCACGCTCGCGGGCGATGTGCAGTCGGTGCAGCTCTGCTGGAAGGTCCCCTCGGCCACGGGCGCGATCCCCATGCGCACGCTCGGCCGCCAGGGCCCGTTCGATGTCTGGGAGGCGTCCCTGCCCGTGCAGGGGGGCGCCGTCGTGGCCTACACCTTTCTCGTCAAGGATGGTTCCAACACCGTGCGCGATCCCAAGGTCTATTCGCTCGATCCCGCCGCCAAGGAGGGCTTCCGCACGCCGGACTGGGCCAAGAACGCGGTCTGGTACCAGGTGATGGTCGACCGCTTCCGCAACGGCCGCGCCGACAACGATCCGCAACGCACCTTCCCCTGGACGCACGACTGGTACCAGCCCGCCGGCGACGAGGGCAAGGACGGGCAGACCTTCTACAAGCACTTCGTCTTCGACCGCTTCGGCGGCGGCGACCTCGCGGGCCTGCGCGCGAAGCTGCCGTACCTGAAGGAGCTCGGCGTCAACGCGCTCTACCTGATGCCGATCTTCCAGGCGACGACGCCGCACAAGTACAACACGACCAGCTACATCCATGTCGACGAGCACTACGGCACGCGCGGCGACTACGCGCCCGCGGCCGCCAAGGAGGACCTGCTCCGCCCCGAGACCTGGACGATGACGCCCAGCGACCAGGAGTTCGTCGACTTCCTGAAGGAGGCCAAGCGCATGGGCTTCCGCGTCGTCGTCGACGGCGTCTTCAACCACTGCGGCACCGGGCATCCGGCCTTCCAGGACGTGAAGAAGAACGGCCAGAAGAGCCCCTACACCGACTGGTTCGACATCAAGAGCTGGGAGCCCTTCACCTACGACGCCTGGTGGGGCTTCAGCGAGCTGCCCGTCTACAAGAAGGACCAGGAGCACGGCATCGCCAGCGCGAGCCTGCGCAGGCACATCTACGACGTGACGCGCCGCTGGATGGATCCCAACGGCGACGGCGATCCCAGCGACGGCATCGACGGCTGGCGCCTGGATGTCCCCAACGAGGTGCCGCTCGCCTTCTGGTGGGAGTGGCGCAAGTTCGTCAAGAAGATCAACCCCGACGCCTACATCACGGGCGAGATCTGGGACCGCGCGGAGCCGTACCTCGACGGCCGCGCCTTCGACGCCGTCATGAACTACGAGTTCGCGAAGCCCGCGATCGCGTGGATCGGCGACCGCGAGAAGAAGATCACCGCCTCGGAGTTCGACCGCCGCCTCGCCGCGCTGCGCCTCTCCTATCCCGCCGAGGCGCACTACGCGCTGATGAACCTGCTCGACAGCCACGACACCGACCGCGTCGCGAGCATGCTGCGCAACCCCGACCGCGCCTACAACACCCTCAACCGCGAGCAGGAGGTCACGACCTACGACGCCTCCAAGCCCGGCCCGCAGGAGCGCCGCCGCCAGATGCTGCTGGCGCTGCTGCAGATGACCTACGTCGGCGCGCCGATGATCTACTACGGCGACGAGGTGGGGATGTGGGGCTCGAGCGACCCCAACAACCGCAAGCCGATGCTGTGGGAGGACCTGGGCGCGCCGCAGAATCCGCAGGACGTGCCGGACAAGGAGCTGCTCGCGTACTACCGCGCCATCATCGCGCTGCGCCATGCGCACCCCGCGCTGCGCACGGGCAGCTTCGAGACGGTGCTCGTCGACGACGCGCAGGACACGGTGGTCTTCCTGCGCCGCGGCGGCGGCGAGGAGGTGCTCGTGGCGCTGAACGCCTCGGGCACGCCCGCGACGCTCGCGCTGCCGGAGCTGGGCGAGGGCTGGACGCCGGTCTACGGCACGCCCGGCATCGCCGACGATGGCCTGAGGAAGGCGACCGTCCCCGCGGTGGGCGGCATGGTCTGGTCGCGCCCGGCGAAGTGATCCCATGGCGCGCGCACGACGACGATCCGCCGCATCCGGCCGCGCTGGCGCGCGTGGCGCGCATGGCGCGCGCGTCGCCGCCCGCGACGCGACCCCCGCGATCTTCGCGCGCCGCCGCGCGGGCACGCTGCTGCACCTGAGCTCGCTCCCCGGCGGGCACGGCATCGGCGACCTCGGACCGCAGGCGCACGCCTTCGCCGACTGGTGCGCGGCGGCGGGGCAGTCCATCTGGCAGATGCTCCCCGTCGGTCCCGTCGGCCCGGGGGACTCGCCCTACGCGAGCACCTCCAGCTTCGCGGGCGAGCCGCTCTTCGTGAGCCTGGAGCTGCTGGTGCAGGAGCGGCTGCTCCCGCGCGCGGCGCTGCATCCGGCGCGCGGCGAACGCGCGCCCGCCGCTGGCCCCCGCGCCGACTACGCCGGCGCGCGCCGCTTCAAGGAGCCGCGCTTCCACGCCGCCTACGACGCCTTCCGCCGCCGCGGCGGGCTGCGCTCGCGCGGCTTCCGCGCCTTCGAGCGCGCGCACGGCTGGTGGCTGCGCACCTGGTGCGCCTTCGCCGCCGCCAGCGGGGGCGCGCAGGATCCGCGCTACCACGCCTTCCTGCAGTTCGAGTTCGACCGCCAGTGGTCGCTGCTGCGCGCGCACTGCGCCGCGCGCGGCGTGCTGCTGCTGGGCGACGTGCCGATCTTCGTGCCGCTCGATTCCGCCGACGTGCGCGCCGACCCGCGCCTCTTCCGCCTGGACCGCGACGGCCGCCCCGAGGTCCTCACCGGCGTCCCCCCCGACTGCTTCAGCACCACCGGCCAGCTCTGGGGCCACCCGCACTACCGCTGGTCCGAGCACCGCCGCACCGGCTTCGCCTGGTGGATCGCGCGCATCCGCGAGAGCCTGCGCCGCTTCGACGCGCTGCGCATCGACCACTTCGTCGGCTTCGTGCACGCCTACGAGATCCCCGGCGGCGCGCGCGACGCGCGGCGCGGACGCTGGCGCCCGACCCCGGGCCGCGAGCTGCTCGAGGCGCTCGAGCGCGCCTGCGGGCGGCTGCCGCTGGTCGCCGAGGACCTCGGCGCCGTCACGCCGGAGGTCACCGCGCTGCGCGAGCGCTTCGGCCTGCCGGGCATGAAGCTCCTGCACAACGCCTTCTACGGTCCCGACAGCGGCGACCTGCCGCCCAACCACCCGCTCGACTGCGTCGCCTATCCCGGCACGCACGACAACGACACGACCGTCGGCTGGTGGCGCGGGCTGTCGGCGCCGGCGCGCGCCCGATTCGCGGACTACACCGGCGCGCGCACCACCGCGCAGGCCGGACGCGAGGTCTGCCCGCGCATCGTGCAGGCGGCGCTGCAGAGCCCCGCGCGCACGGCGATCGTGGCGATGCAGGACCACCTGGGCCTGGGCCGGGAGTCGCGCATGAACACCCCCGGCAAGGGGCGCGGCCAGTGGCGCTGGCGGCTGGCGCCCGGGGCGCTTGACCGCCTCGATGCGGCTAGCATCCGACGCTCCGCCGAGGCGACGGCGCGCGCCTGAGTACCGCGCGGCCGCCCGGCGGCCGCCCCCGCAGGACACCGCCCGCCCATGGCACCGCGCCACGAACCGCCGCGTATCTCCGATCCCTTCGGCACCCTCGACACGCTGCGCACGCTGGCGCTGGACTGCTGGTGGAGCTGGAACGAGCTCGCCCAGCGCCCCTTCGCCGCGCTCGATCCCGTGCTCTGGGAGGCGACCAAGCACTCGCCCACCGGCGTCCTGGCCGCCATCGACCCCTCCGTGCTGGAGACCAAGGTCGCCGACGAGCGCTTCCGCGCGCTGGTCGCCGACGCCGCCGACGCGCGTCGCCTCTACAGCGAGACCGCGACCTGGTTCGAGGAGAACCACGCCGCCGCGCGCCCGGGCATGCGCGTCGCCTACTTCAGCAGCGAGTTCGCGATCCACGAGAGCATGCAGCAGTACGCGGGCGGCCTGGGCGTGCTCGCGGGCGACCACCTCAAGAGCGCCTCGGACCTGGGCATCCCGCTCTGCGCCGTGGGCCTGCTCTACCGCACCGGCTACTACCTGCAGGAGCTGCGCGCCGACGGCACCACGCGCGTGCTGCATCCCAGCTACGACTTCAGCCGCTTCCCGCTGCAGGACACGCGGGTGCGCATCGAGTGCCCCATCGGCCGCCGCGGCGTCCATGCGAAGGTCTGGAAGCTGCAGGTCGGGCGCGTGCCGCTCTACCTGCTCGACGCGGACATCTCCGAGAACCGCCGCAAGGACCGCCTGCTCACGCACGCGCTCTACCAGGGCGATCCCGAGCTGCGCATGCGCCAGCAGGTGCTGCTGGGCGTCGGCGGCACGCTCGCCCTGCGCGCGCTGAAGGAGCGCCCGACCGTCTACCACCTGAACGAGGGGCACGCCGCCTTCGCGGGCCTCCGCCGCCTGGCCGCCGCCGTCGCGCGCGGCATGAGCCTGGAGGCCGCGATCGACCGCGTGCGCGCGACCACCGTCTTCACGACGCACACGCCCGTCCCCGCGGGCCACGACCGCTACGACGCGGAGATGTGCTTCGACGCGCTGCGCCGCGCGCTGCGCGCCGCCGGCTTCACGAAGGAGACCTTCGCGGAGTTCGGCCGCGAGCATCCCGGCAGCGGCCCGGTCTGCATGACCGTGCTCGCGCTGCGCCTGGCCAGCCATGTCAACGGCGTGAGCAAGCTCCACGGCCGCGTCAGCCGCGAGATGTGGGCCGAGGTCCTGGGCGCCGCCAAGCCCGAGGACGCGCCCATCACCAGCGTCACCAACGGCGTCCATGTGCCGACCTGGCTCGCCCCCGAGGCGCGCGCCTTCTGGCGCCGCAGCGTCGGCATCGACCTCGGCCGCGCCGCCCCCGACGCCAACCCCTGGCCCGCGGCGCTCACCGTCGGCCACGCCGAGTTCTGGTCGATGCGCCGCTCGCTGCGCCACCGGCTCGTGCAGTTCATCCGCGCCCGCCTGCGCCGCCAGGCGATGGCGCGCGGCGAGAGCCCGATCGAGCTGATGTGCCTGGGCGAGGCCTTCTCGAGCGACGCGCTCACCATCGGCTTCGCGCGCCGCTTCGCGACCTACAAGCGCGCGCCGCTGATCTTCCGCGACGTGGAGCGCATCCTGCGCATCCTCACCTCGCGCGAGCGCCCGGTGCAGATCGTCTTCGCCGGCAAGGCCCACCCGAAGGACCAGGGCGGCCAGGAGTTCGCGCAGATGATCTGGCGCTTCGCGCACGACGCGGGCTTCCAGGGCCGCGTCGCGCTCGTCGAGGAGTACGACATGGAGGTGGGCCGCATGCTCACCTCGGGCTGCGATGTCTGGCTGAACAACCCGCAGCGCCCCTACGAGGCCAGCGGCACCAGCGGCATGAAGCCGCCGCTGCACGGCGGCGTCAACCTGAGCGTCCTCGACGGCTGGTGGCCCGAGGCGTGCGACGGCACCAACGGCTGGGCGATCGGCGACGGCAGCGAGCTGCCCGACGCCGAGGCGCAGAACGAGGCCGACGCGCAGGCGCTCTACCGCCTGCTCGAGGAGGAGGTCGTCCCCGAGTTCTACGAGCGCGGCCCCGACGGCCTCCCGCAGCGCTGGATCGCGCGCGCGCTGCGCTCGGTCGCGACCATCCCCGGCGTCTTCAACACCGACCGCATGGTGGGCGAGTACTTCGACTGGGGCTACGCGCCCGCCGACGCCGCCGGCCGGCAGGGCTGACGGCGCGCGCACGGCACCGCCCGCCGCGCGCGGCCCCGGCGCGCCGCCCGCCACCACCCGCGAAAAAGGACGACGGCGGACGCTCCCCCACGGAGCGCCCGCCGTCATGGTCTTCTCGGCCCTGGCGGGCCGGTGCCAGGCTCAGCGGCGGCGGCGGCCACCGACCAGGCCGGCGACGCCCAGGAGGGCGATCGCGCCGGGGGCGGGGACGACCGTGTAGCTCAGGAAGCTGCCGGCGGTGGAGGGGTTGGTCCACCAGTCCGTCGACTGCGTGTCGCGGCTGAGGTGGTCGATGCCCGAGTCGCCGTCGCCGCCGCCGGTCGTGGCGACGTCGAAGCGCATCGTGCTGCCGATGCCCAGGCCGAGCGAGCTGAGCGAGCAGGTGAAGGTCACCGTGTTGCCGCCCACGCTGTTGCTGCTGACGATGACGTTGCCCCAGTCCCAGCCGCCGTTGTTGAAGGCGACGAGCTGCTGGTTGTTGCTGCCCTGGTCGACCCACGAGCCGATGAAGTGGTCCGCGGTCTGGTTGCCCAGGTTCACCGGGCGGTTCCAGGCGTTGCTGCCGTCGCCGCCGCCCTGGGTGTTCATGAAGACCATGTACTTGGTCCAGCTCGCGAAGCCGCGGGTGGTCACCGAGATGTACAGGTTGCTGGCGTCGTTGGTCACCTCGACGCTGGCGATGTCGAGGTTGCTGTTGTCGTTGGTGAAGGTGTCGAAGGTCGCGTCCGTGTAGATGTCGGCGCACGCGACGGAGGCGAGCGCGAGGGCGGAAGCGGCGGCGATGAACGTCTTCATGGGTGGAGGTCTCGGGAAACGGGGAACCGCGCGGAATCGCCGCGCTCGCCCCAATCCCGACCTCCTGACGACTCCCGAAATTTAGCGCGGCAATCGCCCCCCGCCTACTGAATTCTCACGGGATTCCGGCGGCGCTTATTGGACGGGTCCCCAGGCCGAGAGCAGGCGCCCGAGGTCGGCCCCGTCCACGAGCCCGTTGCCGTCGAAGTCCGCCGCGCCGGAGCCGCCCCAGGCGGCCAGCAGCAGCCCCAGATCGGCCCCGTTCACGCTCCCGTCCCCATTCAGGTCGTACGGGCTCGGCGGCGTCTGGCTGAAGACCAGGGCCGTGTACGGCCCGATCCCGAAGGTGCCGCTGTAGCCCATGCCGTCCCAGGCGATCCCGGCGGCGTTCATGTCGAAGGTGCCCCAGTTCGAGAAGTCCGCGCCGTAGCCGTTCCAGTCGCTGTTGAAGCGCACCTTCCAGGTCCCCGAGCGCGGCAGGCCGATGCGGTAGCTGCTGTAGCCGTTCGTGCTGAAGTTGGCGACCACGATGACGTCGTCGCCAGGGCCGCCGTTCTGCCAGCGGTGGAAGCCGACGACCTTGCCGGTGTTGTTCACGTGGTGCACGTTCGTGCTCCATCCCGTGAGGCCGCGCGTGTTGCCGCCGAGGTTGCGGCGCATGCGGATGAGGTCCTTGTACATCGCCGTGATCGGCGCGTAGGTCGTGGCCTTCGTCCAGTCCAGCGGGTCGTCGGAGGCGAACCAGCCGTCCTCGAGGAACTCCTGGCCCTGGAAGATCATCGGGATGCCCGGCGCGGTCATCACCAGCGCCGCGCCCAGCGTCGAGCGCTTGCGGCTCGCCCAGCTTCCCGCGTTGCCCGGCCAGATCGCCTCGGGGACGCGCGTCTTGCCGTTGGCCACCTCGTCGTGGCTCTCGGTGTAGACGATGCGCTGCTGCATCGAGCCGTTGAAGCCGTTGTTCAGCGCGGAGCGGATCTGCTCCATGTCGCGCGCGCTGTCGCTGACCTGCTCGAGCACCGAGCGCACCGGATGCACGAAGCCCGGGTCCCACTGCGTGTCGAAGCCGGCGCCGCCCTCGCCCGTGGTCTTGGTGAGCCAGGCGTTGGAGTCCATGTCCTCGGCGATCATCAGCTTGCCGGGGTACTGCGCGTCCGCCTCGTTGTTGCACCACTGCAGGAGGCTCCAGCCGTCGGGGATGTCCGGGCCGAACTGGTCCTGCTTGCGGATGTACTTGGTGCCGTCGAAGCGCAGACCGTCCATGCGGAACTCGCCCAGCCACATCATCGCGTTGTCGCGGATGTAGATGCGCACCTCGCCGCGGCCGAAGTCCGGGCGCGGTCCCCAGGGGGTGTTCGCGCGCGCGTCCTGATAGAAGAAGATCCCGCCGCCGCCGCCGGTGTTCCATCCGTCGTACTGCCAGAGATCCAGGTCGTTGGGGCCGAAGTGGTTGTAGACCACGTCGCCCATGACCGCGATGCCGCGCGCGTGCGCCGCGTCGACGAAGGCCTTCAGCGCGTCCGGACCGCCCAACGAGCTCTCCACGCTGAACGGATGCGCCGGGTTGTAGCCCCAGCTGAGGTCGCCGGGGAACTCGTTCACCGGCATGAGCATGATCGCGTTGACGCCCAGCGACTGCAGGTGGTCGAGCTTCTGCGTCGCGGTCGCGAAGGTCCCCGGAAGCCCGGCGCCCGCGGGCACGTTGAAGGTGCCCACGTGCATCTCGTAGCCGACCGTCTCGGTCCAGGGCGCCATCTGGAAAGCGCCGGTCTGCCAGGCGTAGGAAGCGGGGTTGTAGACGATGGAGTTGCCGACCGAGTTGGTCAGGCGCCGCGCGCGCGCGTCGTTCTTCCAGAGCGTGGTCGCGCCGTTGCGGATGACGAAGCGGTACTCCGCGCCCGCCGGGACCCAGAGGATGTCGCGCGACCACCAGCCGTTGCCCTCGCTGCTGAGGGCGTGCTGCGTCGAGCTCCAGCCGTTGAAGGTGCCGGCGACGTTCACCGAGCTCGCGTTGGGAGCCCAGACCCGGAAGGTGACGCCGTACTGCGTCTGCCCGGCCGTGTAGGGGATCGCGCCCACGCCGGGGCGGGTCGAGACCTGCGCGCCGGCGAGCGGCGCCAGCAGGGCGGCGCCGACGACCGGCAGGAGGACGAGGAGACGGCGGGGGCTGCGGCGGTTCATGGGCACGGGCGGGGGTTCCGGGGGGCTCCAGCGGGCCCTCGGAGCGGTCCCGCGCGCACCAAATGTAGCCCGCTCCTTCCGGGATGTGAACCGGAATCCGCCACGGGTTCCGGAAACCCGAGCCCACCCGCGCGCGCGTGCCGCCCGGGGCGTCCCGCTCAGTGCCCGAAGAGGTCCTTGGTCGGGAACATCCCCTTGTTCTCGAAGTACTCGAGCGCCTCGGGGACGGAGCGGAAGATCCGGGTCGCCGTCTCGGTGATGAAGGGGCTGGGGTTCTTGCGCGGCTTCCAGACCACGTAGACCTCCTTCGTGTGCTCGAAGGCGTGGTGCAGCTCGCGCTCGACGCCGCTGCTGAGGCCGGGCTGGCCGCTGGGGAGCTCGGGGACCAGGCTGACGATCATGTCGCTCTGGTCGATGAGCTTGAAGTCGCGCATGTAGATCTGGCCGTCCACGTCGCCGGCGATGTCCAGCACCTGTCGCACCGGCACGCGGATCTCCGGCCCGCCGGAGCGGCCGCCGAAGCTGTGCGAGACGACGTCGATGAAGTCCTCGCCGCGGCGCGCGGCCTCGATGCCGCGGTCCAGCAGCAGCTTCTCGTCGACGTCGCCGGGATCGAAGGTGATGAAGTGCTTCGCGAGCTCCGCGCGGAAGTGGTCGATCTCCGCGAGCACCTCGGGCATGTCCATCACGTGGCTCATCGGGAAGCTGGGATAGACCTTGCGCATCTCGGGGCGCGTGACCAGGCGCACCGCCGTCTCGACGGTGTCCTTCTGGCGGCCGCGGCTGAGGATGTAGAAGTTCTGCCCGCAGCCCAGCGCCTGCGCCATGAGCTCGGTCGCCAGGATCTCCTCCTCGCGCCAGACCATGCAGTCCTTGAGCGTGGCGTCGATGTCGTGCTCGCGGTGCAGCCGGCTGTGCACGACCTCGATGTTGTCCACCAGGCAGATGAACATGTCCGGCTTGAGCATCCGGAGCTGGTCGAAGTCGAAGGCGCTGAAGAGGCCGTGGCGCCAGCGGAAGGTCGCGTGCGTGTTGACGATGATGTTCGGGTGCGCCTCGGCGGGCGTCGTCGCGGCGATCACGTCCTTGAGGACGGCGCGGCGCAGGCTGGCCAGGCGCGACCAGGGGAGGTCGAGGATCCGGCCCGGGCGAACGTCGGGCGCCTCGCGGTACATGAGGTTGCCGACGTTGAAGAGGTCCACCCGCATCTGGCGGTTGCCCGCGGCGTCGACCACCGCCTGCAGGTAGGGCTTCTTGTCCACGCCGATCTGGCCGGTCACGATGGCTCGCATAGACCCCGGATCGTAGTTGCGGCCGCCTTCCCCCGCCCCCGCGCCGGCGCATCCGCGCGCTCAGCGGCGCACGAGCAGAGCGACCACGTGCGTCTCGATCGCGCGTTCCTCGCCCACGGCGTCGACCTTCTCGTGGGTCTTGCCCTTCAGGTTGAGGTTCGCCGCGGGCACCCCCAAGATGTGGGAGATGCGCGCGAGCATCTCCTGCTTGCGCGGCCCGATCTTGGGGCGCTCGCAGACGACGGTCATGTCGATGTTCCCGACCTCCCAGCCCGCGGCGCGCATGCGGCGCGCGGCCTCGGCGAGAAACTCCGCGGAGTCCTGCCCGTCGTGGCGCGGGTCGGTGTCGGGGAAGAGCTGCCCGATGTCGGGCATGCCCAGCGCGCCCAGGATCGCGTCGGTCACCGCGTGCAGGAGCGCGTCGCCGTCGGAGTGGCCGACGGGACCGCGGTCGTGGTCGAAGCGCACGCCGCCGAGCACGAAGGGGCGCCCCGCGCCCGCCGGCGCGACGGGTTCGAGCCGGTGCAGGTCGTAGCCGTGTCCGATGCGCAGGGACGGGCCCATGCGGTCACTTGTCCGAGGTCTGCCGGTCCGACTGCGGCGAGCGCGGCTGCGCGACGGCGCCCGGCGCGTTCTCGCCCACCTGCATGCGGTACGCCTCGTCCGGCTTGGGCTCCTCGGGCGCCGGGCGGTACTTCAGCACGATCTTGCGGCAGGGCGCGGCGGGGCAGGAGAGGACGTTCTCGAGCGAGCCCGTGTAGGTCTTCTGCTTCCAGAGCGAGTACATC
The DNA here is from genome assembly GCA_046350355.1 of Phycisphaerales bacterium. Classification (GTDB taxonomy): domain Bacteria; phylum Planctomycetota; class Phycisphaerae; order Phycisphaerales; family SM1A02; genus UBA966. The sequence goes on from JAXMAN010000001.1 coordinate 815,819, forward strand.
ATCTGCGCCGGACGCTTCACGGGATCGTCGCCGCCCTCCTCCTCGAAGTTGAAGGTGAGCTGCTTGCCCGGCGGGATCTCCATGATGAAGAAGGGCGTCCCGTTGGGATGGTCCTCGGTGCGCTCGCAGATGTTGAGCACCTCGATCGTCAGCGGCATCGAGGAGGTCGAGTAGTAGGTGAAGCCGCCGCCGGTGTGCGGCATGATGCCGCCCTTGGTGTCGTAGCAGCCGGCCGCGGCGAGCGCGGCGGCGCAGGCCGCGGCGGAGGCGAGGAGCGCGGCGGGGCGGGCGAGGAGGCGGAGGCGATCGTGGGAGGCCATGGCGCCGGGAATGCTACAGATTCCGCACCAGCGCCGCGAAGGTCTCGCCGCGCTGCTCGTAGTTGATGAACTGCCCGTAGCTCGCGCAGGCGGGCGAGAGCAGCAGCACGTCGCCGGGGCGTGCGCGCGCGGCGGCCCGCTCGACGGCCGCCTCCAGCGTGCCGCACTCCTCCGCGGGCGGCGCGGGCGCGAGCTGGCGCGCGGTCGCACCGATGGCGTAGAGCCCGGCCAGCTTCGGGGCGAGGTCGCGGATCGCGCCCAGGTCCACCTGCTTGTCGTAGCCGCCCGCGATGAGGTGCACGCGCGAGGGATCGGGGAAGCACGCCAGCGCGAGCAGCGTCGCGTCGGGGGTCGTGCTCTTGGAGTCGTTGAAGCAGCGGATGCCGCGGCGCTCGCCGACGAACTGCATGCGGTGCGGCAGCGCGCGGAAGTCCTTCAGGCGCTCGAGCATCCGCGCGCGGTCGGGGCGCTCGCCGACGCTGCGCAGCGCCGCCTCCGCCGCGAGCACCGCCAGGCGCGCGTTGCGCCGCTGGTGCTCGCCGGGGACCTCGGGCATGTCGATGGCGCGCAGGAGCTGCTCCAGATGCTCCGGTGGCGGCAGGTGCGGTCCGGTGGGCATGTCGCGGTCCCACCACACACCACACTCGGCACGCATCCGTTCGGCTGCCTCGGGCTGCTCCTGCGGGAAGAGCGTCAGGAACTGATCCGTGCGCAGCTGCGCGTGGCGGATGCGCGCCTTGCTCGCGCCGTAGTGGCGCAGCGAGCCGTGCCAGTCCACATGGTTGGGCGCGAGGTTCGTGAGCACCGCGATGCGCGGGCTCCAGCGCCGCTGCCCCGCGAGCGCCGCGCCTTCCTCCCCCAGCCACCAGAGCATCGCGCTCGAGAGTTCCAGCACGGCCCAGTCGCCCGGCGCGGGCGGCGAGAGCAGCAGCGACCCGCCGATGTTCCCGCCCAGGTGCGCGCGGCGCCCCTGGTCGTCCAGCAGCAGGTGGATCATGCTCGCGGTGCTGCTCTTGCCCGCGCTGCCGGTGACACCCACGGTGCGCGCGCGGTCGATGCGGTCGATCGCCAGCCGGATCTCGCAGGTCACCGGGGTGCCCGCCTCCTTCGCGGCCAGCAGGTAGCGGTCCTGCCAGGGCATCGGGACGGCGGGGTTCGCGACCACCAGGTCCGCCTCGGCGAAGTCGCGCTCCTCGTGGCGGCCCAGGCGCAGCTCCACCGCACCGGAGTCGACCAGCGGCTGCAGCTGCGCGAGCGGCTTCGCGAGCTTGCCGCCGTCGTCGCGGTCGGTCAGGAGCACGCGCGCGCCCTGCCCGGCCAGCCACCGCGTCACGCCCAGTCCGCCCCCGAACTGCCCCAGCCCCATGACCAGGACGCGGCGGCCGGCGAGCGATTCGGGAAGCGGCTTCATCGTGCGGCGGTCGTTCGAGGCGTGGTGGCCGCGCTCATCGCGTCGGCGTGATCGAGGGCGAGGTGGGCATCGGCGTGAGCAGGCCCATGAGGTCGTCGGCGTAGCTCGTGAGCGTGCGCCGGTCGGTGATCGGCCCGAAGGCGTCGCCGCGCACGAACTGGCGCACGAGGCGCTCGTCCTCGGGGAGCAGCTTCGCCTCGTCGTCGGCGATGCCGCGGATGCGCTCGAACTCCGCGCGCGGCGCGATCTTCAGCGCGCGCCCCTTGTCGAGCATCACCATGCGGTCGGCGATCGTGAAGGCGCTGTCCATCTCGTGCGTGACGACGACGCTGGTCACGCCCAGCTTGCGCGTGAGCGTGAGGATGAGCTGGTCGATCTCCGCGCTCGTCACCGGGTCGAGGCCCGCGCTGGGCTCGTCGTAGAAGATCACCTCGGGATCCAGCGCGAGCGCGCGCGCCAGTCCGGCGCGCTTCTTCATGCCGCCGGAGATCTGCGCGGGGAACTTGTCCGCGTGCTCGCGCAGGCCGACGGCCTCGAGCTTCATCTTCACCTGCAGGTCGATGAGGTCGTCGGGCAGGTCGGTGAGCTCGCGCATCGGCAGCGCCACGTTCTCCGCGATGCTCATCGACTGGTAGAGCGCGCCGCTCTGGAAGAGGATGCCGAAGCGCCGGCGCAGGCCGTCGAGCGTGCCCGCGTCGACGCGGCCCAGCTCGGAGCCCAGCAGCGAGATGCTGCCCGCGGAGGGCTTGATCGCGCCGATCATCAGGCGCAGGAGCGTGCTCTTGCCGCAGCCCGAGCCGCCCATGACGCACATCGTCTCGCCGCGGTAGATCTGGAGGTTCAGCCCCGAGAGGACGGTCTGGCTGCCGAAGCGCATCGTCAGGTCGCGCGCCTCGATCACGACCTCGCGCGCGGCGTCAGCGGCCGTCTGCTGCGGGCTGCTTTGGCGTGGCGTCTGGCTCATCGTCGGGGAACACGATACGCGTTCCGTCGGGGAGGTCGAACCGCATGCGCCGCACGAGCGGGACGGGGCCCGATCCGCCGGAGTGGGGAAGCTCGAAGAGGACGCGCACGGGCACCGCGCCGCGTTCGAATTCCGCGACGTAGGCGGCGAGGACCTCGTGCTCGGGAAGCTTCGTGGCGTCTCCCTGCGGCACCTGGTCGCCCAGGCGCAGGGAGCGCAGCTCCCCCATCGCGGTGCGCAGCGGCGCCACCCAGGCGGCGACCTGCGCGCGGGTCGCCTCGCAGCCGGGGCGCGTCATCGCCGCGCGGAATCCGTCGGCGTCGCCCCGGAAGGCGGCTTCCATCGCGGCGCCGGGGCGCGCGATCATCTCCTCCATCGCGCGCGCCTGCGCCATGGCCATGCCGACGACGAGCGCGCTCACGATCGTGCCCACGACGATGCCCGCCCACGCGAGCGGCGCGCCGGTGTATTTCGGGTTGCGCCGGATCCCCACGAGCGCCGCCATGCCCAGGATCGGCGCCGCCAGGCTCAGGCCGGGCACGACCGAGAGGATGAGCGACGCCAGCGCGAGGTGGCTGCGTGGGCGCGGCCCCATCTCTTCGGGGTCGTAGGCGTCCTCGGGACCGGGCAGGTCCGGCGTCATCGCGTCGGGGGCGCTCACTGCTGCTCCTTGGGCGCGGGGTCGACGGGGGGCGTCTGCGGCGGGGTCTCGGGCGCGGTCCCGGTCCCGGGCGCCGCCGGCGCCTCCGGCTCGGGCCGCGGCGCAGACGCCGGAATTGAGAACCGGTCGTCGCCCACCTGCAGCTCCAGCGAGCGCAGCAGCAGCTCCGGCGGGAGCGTGCCCGGCACGCTGCGAAAGACCGCTTGCCCGAAGGCCGAGCCCCGGTCGTAGGTGGCCGTGAATGCCATGCTCACCGTCGGATCCGCGAAGGCGCCGTTGGCACCGCGGCGTGCGATCGTCAGCCCCTTCAGCTCGCCCAGCCGCGCGCTCGCCCGGGTCGCGAAGGCCGCGATCTCCTCGGGGCTCGGCTGCGCCGCGAGCGGACCCTCCCAGCGCTGCTGCGCCTGGGGCGAACCGCGCAGGACGGCCTCGACCACGGCCACCGACTGCTGGTCCACGTCCTCGATGAAGTCGCGCTGGAAGCGGTCGAGCGCCCAGCCTTCGACCAGCAGCAGGACGCTCGCCAGCCCGATGCCCGCCCACGCCATCCCGACGCCGCGGCGCGTGCCGCCGCTGCCTCGGATCCGCGCCAGGGCGACGATGCCCGCCACGATCGCCGCCAGCGCGGTGAGCGGGCAGCAGCCCAGCACGATCGCGCCCAGGAGCGACCCCAGCGCCCACGGCTCCAGCGAGGGCCGCGCAGGCGCGTTCCGGGCGGGGCTCGGGGCGGGGGAGGGCTCCATCGGGGGCGTCAAGCGTAGGCAAAAACACCGCCGCCCGGAGCAGCTCCGGGCGGCGGGAAGTTGCAGGTGCTCGAGGCGTTCCCGAGGCGATCAGCCCCAGTTGGCCAGAAGGACGCCCAGGTCGGCGCCGTCGGTGGTGCCGTCGCCGTTGAGATCCGACGCGCCCGGGTTGCCCCAGCCGGCGAGCAGGACGCCCAGGTCGGCGCCGTCGACGTGGCCATCGCCGTTGAGGTCGCCGACGATCGGCGCGGCGGAGGGGACGTTGCCGGTGAAGTTCACGCTGCCGGCCGTCTTGAAGTAGCCGATCGTGGCCGTGCCCGGCGTCGGCGCGGTGCTCGCGTCGAACCAGAAGTTGTAGCAGGTGGCCCAGCGAAGCGCGTTCGCGTTCGGGTTCTGCGCAAAGGTCTGGGTGCACGCCCAGGTGATCGCGCCGTTGGCGACGGTGATCGTCCAGTCGGTGCCGTCATAGGGCTCGCCCGGCTGGTACTGCACGTCGCGGAAGCCGGCGTTGGTGATCGTGACGCCCGCGGGCACCGGGATCGAGAAGCTCTTGCCGGAGCTGTCCGAGTTCAGGTTGTGGATCGCGTACTCGTAGTGCCAGGTGCCGTTGCCGTTGTTGGTCACGTTGTAGCCGGCCATGAAGCGGCCGTCGGCGGCATCCACGGCGGTGATGAGCACCGCGGGGACGACATCCTTCCAGCCGTAGATGGCGGGCTTCTGCTGGTTCGTGCCGCCCGTGAGGGTCAGCGTGTACGCGCCGCCGCTCAGCGCGCCGACCGTGAAGGTGCGGTAGCTGGCGTTGTTGTTGTCATTGTTCGCGACGGCATCCTGCGGATGCACGTACTGGCACTCGGCGAAGTAGACCGCGCCGGTGTTCTGCGCGGGATCGAGGTCCGCCTGCTTGATCTGCACGCGGCGGCCGATCGTGCTCTGGCCCGACGGAATCGCCGGCCAGGTCGTGGAACCCGTCGCCGGGAAGGCGCCGGTCGAGGCGTTGACCTCGTAGCGGGGGCCCAGGTCGCTCTGACTGCCGTTCAGGCTCGCCGAGTACGGATCGCTGCAGCCGATGCCCAGGAGGCTCGGGCAGCCGCCGCCGGCGGGCTGGCAGGTGCCGCACAGGCTCTGCTGGAGGGCGCAGAAGCCGTGCTTCATGTAGCTCAGGCCGATCTGCTCGAATCGGCCGTTCTTGACGCGGTAGGCGTTCTGCGGGATGACCGGGTGACGGTTGGTGCCCGAGTACCAGTCGAGCTGCTGCGTGCCGATGTTGCAGCTGGTCGAACCGAAGGAGTAGGCCATGATCACCGTGCCGCTGACGGTGTTGGCACCCCACTTGCTCACGTCGGGAATCGCACCGACGATGACGTCGGGAGCGATCAGCTCCTCGGCGGCGCCGCCCTCGCCGGGGACGGCGTTGGCGCTGAACTGACCGACGCCGATGGCGATGCCGCCGGCGAACAGGGCTCCGACATACATTCCGATCTTCACTGGGTCTCTCCTTGCATCGGCGGGGGTTCCGCCGCGCCCTCGTGGGGCATGTGGGGTGGTGGCGCCGTCGCGCGCTCGTGGCCTGGCGCGCGGCGACCGTGCCGCGTGCCGTGCGAAAAATCGGGCGCCGAACCACCCAGCGCCGTCATCGCAAGGTAACCCGAAAAGTCGGCGTGAAAAGAGATCCCCCGGCGGGGAGTGGGAATTCGCCCAAATGAACCCGCGCCGGCGTGGGGCACGCCGGCGCGGGTCGGTTGGGTTCCCGGACGGTTCCCCGGCAGCCTGCCGGGTTTAACCCCAGTTGCCCAGCAGGATGCCAAGGTCGATGCCGTTGGTCGTGCCGTCGCCGTTGATGTCGCTCTGGGTGTTGCCGCCCCAGCCGAAGAGCAGGATGCCCAGGTCGGCTCCGTCGACGATGCCGTCGGCGTTCAGGTCTCCGGGACGCGTCGGGGTCGCCGGCGCGTACACGTTGAAGCCGATGTTGTTGGCGACCTTGAAGGCGCCCACCGTCATCTGGCGGAAGGTCGGCGGGGCGTCCGCGTCGAAGCGGAAGTTGTAGGTCGTGCCCCAGCGGAGCGCGTTGGCGTTCGGGTTGGTCGCGAAGGACTCGGTCGACCAGGTGGCGTTGCCGCCCGAGACGCTCATCGCCCAGTCCGTGGTCGAGTAGGGCTCGCCCGAGTGCGAGTCGACGTCGTGGAAGCCCTGGTTCGTGACGGTGACGCCCGCGGGGATCGGGATCGAGACGCTGCCGATGGAGGCGTCGGAGCTCAGGTTGAAGATCGCGTACTCGTAGTGCCAGGTGCCGTTGCCGTTGTCGGTGGCGGTGTAGCCCACGATGAGGCGGCCGTCGCTCGTGAAGACCTCGCTCACCTTCACGGTCGGGACGACCGACTGCCAGGCGTAGATCGCGCACTTCTGCTGCACCGTCGCGCCGGTCAGCGAGAGCTGGTAGGCGCCGCCGCTGAGCGCGCCGACGGTGACCTTGCGGTAGCTGGCGTTGTTGGCGTTGTTGCCGGCGGCCGCGTCCTGCGGGTGCACGTACATGCACTCCGCGAAGTAGGTCGCGCCCGAGTTCAGCGCGGGGTTGAGGTCGTTGCCGTCGACCTGCAGGCGGCGGCCGATCGTCGGCGCCGCGGCCGGCGCGGTGAAGGGATAGGTGAAGACGCCCGTCGAGGCGTTCACCTGCGAGCGCGGACCCAGGTTGCTCTGCGTGCCGTTGAGGCTCGAGGTGTACGGGTCGCTGCAGCCGATGCCCAGCGCCGCGACGCAGCCGCTGCCCGCGGGGGTGCAGGTGCCGCAGAGGGTCTGCTGGAGGGCGCAGAAGCCGTGCTTGAGCCAGCTCATGCCGACCTGCTCGAGCACCCCGTTCTTGATGCGGTAGAGGTTCTGCGGGATGACCGGATGCTGGTTGTTGTTCTGCACCCACGCGAGCTGCTGCGTGCCGATGTTGCAGCTGGTGGTGCCGAAGGAGTACGCCATGATCGTCTTGCCGTTGACGACCGCGGAGCCGTAGACCGAGAGGTCGGGGATCGCGCCGACGATCACGTCGGGTCCGGCCTCGAGGTTGCTGCCGCCCGAGCCGCCGTCGCCGGGAACGGCGAGCGCGGAGAACTGTCCGGCGGCGAGTGCGAGTCCGGCGCCTGCGAGGCCGCCGACGATCGTGCGAATCTTCATGCGTGTGCTCCGTGGGGTCGATGCCACCGGCGGCGTGCCGGCGTCAACCGCAATGTAGCCACGAATGCGCCCGGGTCAAAGGGGACGTCTCATCCAGCCGACGGGCGCCGGAATGCGCGGCGTCGGCGGCCGCGTGAAACCATCGGCATCAGCGCGAAGGCGATGAGCCCGCCGGGCGCAGGGCCCCAGACGAGGGTTCGGTTGTCCAAGGCGGTCGTCCCGCTGCCGAAGATGGCCGACCCGCCGAAGGAGACGGAGCCCTGATTCCCCCATCCTTCCTGATCGATGTAGAAGTGGGCGACCCAGACGCCGAACTGGGCGGCCGCGCTTCCCCCGGCGATCCCGCCGCCGTTCACGAGGAAGGAGGAGATCGGCACGGCCCGGATCTGCTGGCTGTTGGGATCCGAGGCGTACCAATCCGCCCCCGGCGGGATCGTGGTGGCTCCCTGCGTGGCGTAGTTGGTGAAGTCCGGGCCGCCCGTCGTGCCGTCGCCGCAGTACCAGGTGCCGCCGTCGTTGAAGCCGCCCAGCGTCACGAAGCTGTCGGTGTCGAGCCAGTGTGCGACCCCGAGGGCTGGACGCCAGCGGCTGGTGGTCGGCGTGCTGCCCTGGACGAAGGTGCCCTGGTTGGAGGCGATGGTCGCGTTGGAGACGGCGAGCAGCGCGTCGGAGGAGGAGCTCATGCCCGCAAAGACATCGAGCCAGGCGTAGCGGTCCGGCGACTCGCGGACGACGCCCACCCAGCCCACGAAGCCGGCGTGTGCCGAGAACGCTGCCATCGCCGCCGCGGCGGCTCCCAGGATGATCGTGCTCCGCATCGAACTGCTCCCCTTGTCGCGGCGTGTGGCCGGCGTGCACGCAGCAGCGCCCGGAAACCGCACCCCTCCACACTCTTGGAGCAAAAAGAACCGCCGCCCTTGGAGGTCCAAGGGCGGCGGTGAGAAGGATCCTCGAGTGAGGTTCCGTGGTCGCGTTAGGCGCGACGACGGCGAGAGGCCAGGCCGGCGACGCCGAGGAGCGCCAGGGCGCCCGGGCCGGGGACCGCCCACAGCATCGTGCGCTGGTCGGCGGAGTTGGTGCCCGAGTTGAAGGCCGCCGAGCCGCTGAAGAGGACGCCGCCGTTGGTGCTGGCGCTGTTCTTCAGGGTGACGAAGTGGGCGACCCAGACGCCGAACTCGGCGTTCGAGCTGCCACCGGTGACCAGGCCGGGGAGGCCAGCGAGGCTGACGGCGACGATCTGCGAGCTGGTCGGATCCGAGGAGTACCAGCCGGCGTTCGCCGCGATGGTCGTCGCGTTCGAGGTCGCGTAGTTGGTGAAGTTCGGGTCCGCGGTCGTGGTGTCGCCGCAGTACCAGGTGCCGCCGTCGTCGAAGCCGCCGAGGGTGACGAAGCTGTCGACGTCATCCATGTTGGCGACGCCGAGGGTCGGACGCCACTTGTTGGTGCCAGCGGTCGCGCCCTGCAGGAAGGCCGAGCCGTTGGTGGCGGAGATGTTCGCGTTGAAGACGTTGAGGAGCTTGTCCGTGGACGAGCTCATGCCCGCGTACACGTCCATGATGTAGTGCGTGCCGGTGTCGCGCACCTTGCCAACCCAACCCGTGAAGCCAGCGTTGGCAGCGGCAGCGAGCGAAGCAGCGCCGAGGACAGCGATAAATCCGATCTTCATAGCCCTAATCCCTTTCCCGCACGAGGCGGGCACAAATGAATGGTCGTGGATCCCTTCTCAAAGCATCCCGGCCCTTTTGCCGGTCGCTTGGAACCTCACTCCACGGGCCAAAACTAGCCCACCCTCGGGGGGAGTCAAGAAATCATGCCAGCGTGCACGCTCAAAATCGGGGGCTTTCAACCCCGTTTGGGTCCGAGTTTGATGGCTTCTGGGGGCGATTCCGGGCCTATGGTGGCTGGGCGACCGCTTTTCTCGGACCTCGGGCGTCCCCGGTCGAATTGAGGCCAGCCGCCGGAATCCCGCCATAATGCAGCGCTCCCCTCAAGTCGGGCCCCGAATGGGACCCGCGACCCCCCCGGAACCAGCATGCGCGTCTACCTCGAAACCTTCGGCTGCCAGATGAACGAGCTCGACAGCGAGCTGGTGCGGGGCCAGCTCCAGTCCCTGGGCTACCAGTTCGTCGAGGAGCCGGTCGAGGCGCAGGTGCTCCTCTACAACACCTGCTCGGTGCGCGAGCTCGCGGAGCAGAAGGCGTACAGCCGCGTCGGCGAGGTCGGCGTGCGCAAGCGCGAAGGGGAGGAGCTGATCCTGGGCGTGCTCGGCTGCATGGCGGAGCGCGACGGCGTGGACCTGCTGCGGCGCCATCCGCAGGTGGATCTGCTCTGCGGCCCCGGCGAGCTCGACAAGCTGCCCCAGCTCATCGACAACGTGCGCCGCGTGCGCGTGGGCGCCGGCGCGGGCGTCGCCCCGCCGGTCCCGGCACGCGAGCGCCGCGCGGTCGCGCTCGCGGGCAACCGCTCGCGCCGCTCCGCGACGCTCGCCGCCGCCGAGGACGGGCTCGAGTCGCTGGACCTCTCGCGCGCCTTCGATCCCGACGCGCGCGAGCAGCCGTGGAGCGCGTACGTGCGGATCACGCGCGGCTGCAACAAGTTCTGCACCTACTGCGTGGTGCCCTACACCCGCGGCGCGGAGGTGCACCGTCCGCCCGACCACATCGTCGAGGAGTGCCGCCGCCTGGCCGACGCGGGCGCGATCGAGGTGACGCTGCTCGGCCAGACCGTGAACCACTACAGCTATGTCCACGGGACGGCGCTGACGGTGGGGGGCGGGGAGGCCCCGCAGGTTGGCCCGGGCTTGAAGGGCTTCCGCGAGGGCCCACCCGCGGGCCACCGCGCGACGAGCTTCGCGGACCTGCTGCGGCGCATCCACGACGAGGTCCCCGCGATCCAGCGGCTGCGCTTCGTGACCAGCTATCCACGCGACTTCGGCGACGACATCCTCGCCGCGATGCGCGACTGCCCGCGCATCTGCCGCTACCTGCACGCGCCCGCGCAGAGCGGCAGCGACGCGGTGCTCGCGCGCATGAACCGCGGCTACACCGTGGCGCAGTACGAGGAGTTCGTGGAGCGCGTCTTCGCGCACATCCCGGACGCGACCCTCGCCGGCGACATCATCGTGGGGTTCCCCGGCGAGACGGAAGAGGACTTCGAGGCGACCTGTTCGCTCGTGCGCCGGCTGCCCTTCAAGAACAACTTCATCTTCAAGTACTCGCCGCGGCCGGGGACGGTCGCGATCGACCGCTTCGAGGACGACGTCCCGGAACCCGTGAAGCGCCTGCGCAACAACCTGTTGCTGGCGGTGCAGAACGAGACGAGCGCCCGCGTGCATGCGCAGTGGCGCGGCCGCGAGCTGGCGGTCCTCTTCGACGCGGCGCGAGCGCTGGACAAGCCGGCGCCAGCGGCGGCGGGGGGCGTGGCGCTGCGGGTCGAGGGCCAGGCCATCGGGGGCGCGGATGCGCGGCCAGCAGGGCGATGGCAGGCGGTCGGCCGGACGCCGGGCGACCTGATCGTCGCGGTGGATGTGCCGGACCAGGCCCGTGCGCAGGCGTTGCGGGGCACCATGCAGCGCGTTCGGGTGCAAGATTCGACGGCCCTGCTGCTGCGTGGCGCGCTTATTGGCCCATGATTGACCGAACGACGGGGGATCCCCCGCAACCTCGGGATTCCCGGGCCGGGGCGTTCCGTTGATTCACCCATTCTGAGTGAAAAAGGCCCCGCCGTTTGCTTGCCAGCGCACGGATCTGCGTCATGGTGAGGCCTGAGGATGTCGCGCTCGGGCTGACGCCGGCCTCCTCGCCGTTCCCCCTGTCTTGGGTTGATTCCCCTTCTCCCCAAGGCAAAACCCCCTTTCACGCTCAGCCCACAGAAAGGTTTTTGAGTCATGAAGATCGGTCTTCTCGCTGCTGGCCTGGTGGCCGGCGTCTGCAGCTCGTCGTTCGCGGGCTTCATCGGTTGGACTGCCAAGGTCGTGAACCACGGCACCTACTACACGATGGACGTCTTCGCGGCCGTCGACTCGTCGTCGGACAAGGTCCTGAACGTCTTCAACATGAACATCGCTGCGGTTGGCACGACCTTCACGCAGGGAGCTGGCGCGTCGAACAACAAGTGGCGTCCGAACCTGGGCGTCTCTGACATCTCGATGAACGACAGCTTCGTGACCCTCGGTGGCTTCGATGACGGCGGCGTCTACTACTGCGCCGACGGCACCTCGGCCGACCCGAGCTTCAGCAACTACGCGACCTCCGGCGCGACCACCATCCCGGCGAACGCTGGTTGGTACAACTCGGATCCGACGAGCTCGCAGATCCTCGGCGCCGACCTCTCGGCCTTCGCCGGCGAGAGCCGCGGCGTCGCCGCGCAGTACGGCGTCTGGGTTGCCCACTTCGCCGTCTCGGCGACCTCGGTCACCCTGGACAGCCGCGTTGACTTCAGCGGCAAGGCCGCCTTCAACTCCGGCACGAACGCCTTCGACTCCCGCTCGATGTTCTTCATCGTCCCGGGTCCGGGCGCTCTCGCCCTGCTCGGCGCCGCGGGCCTCGTCTCGCGCCGTCGCCGCGCCTAAGTCAGGCCGGCCCTTTCTGGGTGCTTGATTGGGAACTCGAGCCGCCGTCCTTCGGGACGGCGGCTCTTCCCTTTTTCCCGCGGGCGAAGCGTGCCGGGGAACGCCTCCGAATCTCGCGCCGGGAGGCGGAAACTGCCGATATCCGCGCCATGATGCGCGCGAGCCACGGACTGGTGCTGGCGGTCCTCGGACTGCTGGTGGTCGCCACGGTGATGGTGAATTCCGCGAGCCTGAGCCTCGCCGGGTCCCAGCCGACCACGATGGACGGCATCTTCCTGGGCAAGCAGACCGGCTTCGCGGTGGCCGCCTTCCTGGCCCTGCTGGCGGGCATGTGGGTCCCCGTCGACCGCCTCGGGACGACCGGCCCGCGCTGGTGGTCGACCCCGGTCGCGTGGATCGCCATCGCCACCCTGGGCGCCCTCCTGCTGGTCCATGTCCCGGGCATCGGCCGCGAGGCCAACGGCGCCCGCCGCTGGATCTCCCTGGGCCCGATCGGCCTCCAGCCGAGCGAGCTGGCCAAGTGGGCCATGCCGGTCCTGGTCGCGTGGTACGCGGTTCGGTTCCGCGACCGCATGCACACCTTCAAGTGGGGCTTCGCGATCCCCCTGGCTTGCGTGAGCGCGGTCTGTGGCTTCATCGCCCTGCAGGACCTGGGAACGGCCGTCCTGATCGAGGTCGTCGCGCTCGCCGTCCTGCTCAGCGCCGGCACCCGCTGGATCTACGCCGCGGCGCTGGCGCCCGTGGGACTGCTCGCCTTCGCGACCCTGATCATCACGAGCCCGTACCGCGTGAACCGCATCGCGGCCTTCATCGACCCCTACAAGGACCCCCAGGGCATCGGCTACCACATCGTCCAGTCGATGGCCGCGATCAACGGCGGGGGGCTGGCCGGGCGCGGCCTGGGCAACAGCGAGCTCAAGTTCGGCTACCTGCCGGAAGCGACCACGGACTTCATCTACTCGATCGTCGCGGAGGAGCTGGGGATGACCGGTTCCGCGCTGGTCGTCGCGCTCTACCTGCTGCTGGTCGCCTGCGGCGTCGTGATCGTGACCGCGGCGGTGCGGCGTGCCGCGTCGGGCACTTCTGGCGCTCCCGGCGCCCCGGACGCCGCCGGCCGCCTGCGCGGCTGGCTGCGCGGCGGCACTGGCGAGGAGGAGCCGCTGCTCTCGAACTTCGCGCAGCTCGTGGGCTTTGGGATCGTGCTGACGGTCGGTCTGCAGGCGCTCATCAACATCTGCGTCGTGACCGGCCTGGCACCCACCAAGGGCATCGCGCTGCCGCTGCTCTCGCGCGGCGGCACGGGCTGGATCCTGACCTGCCTCTCGCTCGGGATGCTCGTCTCGCTGGAGCGCGCCGCCGACCGGCGCCGCCGCGAGCTGGGCGTGCCGGTCCCGGGGGAAGCGCGCCCCGACGCGGGCGAGCCCGCCCCGGAGCCGGGCGCGCTCGCCGCGCCGCAGCACGCCACCGGTAGCGAGGTCTCGACGGCATGACGGCCACCGCGCTGCGCCGCACGGTCGTGCTCGCGGGCGGCGGGTCGGGCGGACACCTCAGTCCGGGCCTCGCCATCGCCGAACGCCTTCTGGAGATCGACGCCTCCGCGCGGCCGCTCTTTCTCTGCTCCACGCGCGCGATCGATGCGCAGATGCTGGGCGACGCGGGCGCGGAGTTCCGACCCGTGCCCGCGGAAGGGCTCTCGATGCGTCCGGCCGGACTGCTGCGCTTCGTGCGCGGCTACCTGCGCGGGCGCAGCGAGGCGCGCCGCATCCTGCAGGCCGAGCGCGCGGAGCACGTGGTCTCGCTTGGCGGATTCGTGACCGGGCCGGTCGTGGCCGCGGCGCGCTCGCTGGGAATTCCCGTCACGCTGGTCAACCTGGATGCGACGCCGGGGCGCGCGAACCGCATGGTCGCGCGCAAGGCGCAGCGCATCCTGAGCGCGGTGCCCACCCCCGACATGCCGCAGTTCGCGGAGGCGATCGTGGGCATGCCGCTGCGGCGCGCCGCGATGGCGCCCGCCGGGCGCGCGGAGTGCCGCGTGGAGCTCGGGCTGGAGCCGACGCGCCCCGTGCTGCTGGTGACGGGCGCCTCGCAGGGAGCCTCGAGCCTGAACGCCTTCATGGTCGCCTTCGCGCTGGCGAACCGTGCGCTGCTCGAGTCGTGGCAGATCCTGCACCTGGCCGGGCCGCGCAGCGAGCCCTCGGCGACGGAGCTCGAGCAGGCGTACGCGCGCGCCGGCGTGCGCGCGAGGGTGCTGCCCTTCCTGAACCGCATGGGGCTGGCGTGGGGCGCCGCGGAACTCGCGCTCAGCCGTGCCGGCGCGAACAGCGTCGCCGAGGCGGAAGCAAACCGCGTCCCGGCGATCTTTGTCCCCTATCCCTTCCACAAGGACCTGCACCAGGTGGCCAACGCGAAGCCGGTGGTCGATGCCGGCGGAGCGGTGCTCGCCTACGACCAGCTGGAGGTGGCGGCGAACCTGCGCTCCATCGGTGAGCCGCTCGCCGCGCTGCTCGCCGACGGCCGCCTGCGCGACCGGATGGAGGAGGCGCTGCGCGACCGCGCGGTGCCCGACGCCGCCGACGCGATCGCCCGCACGGTGCTGGGCGTGCGCGGGCGGGTCAGCCACTAGGGCGCGGGTGTCGCCGGGGCGACCGGGCCGCCCGGCGGCGCGATGAAGACCTCGCGACGCGGCAGCCGCGCCAGGAACTGCTTGGTCGACTCCGCGTCGAGCCCGAGGTTGGTCGCGATCACGTCCGGCGGATTTCCGGCGAGCCATTGCGAGAGGCCGATCGCCTCGTAGCGCGCGGTGTTGAAGCCGATGAGGATGCGCGCGGGCGTCGTGCCGACGTTCTCGATCGAATGGCCGTAGCCGCGAGGGATGTAGCCGACATCGCCGGCGCCGAGCCGCGCGGTGCGGAAGCGGCCGCCGGATCCGAAGAGCGTGACGCTCAGCTCGCCCGCGATCACGTACTGCCACTCGTCCGAGCCCGGATGCCAGTGCAGCTCGCGCAGCGCGCCGGGATCGAGGTCGATCACCGCGCCGGCGATCGTCGTGGCGATCGGGAAGCTGGACGAGTCCACGCGCCACTCGCGTCCGCCGTCGAAGACCTGGTGCGGCGACTGCGCGAGCAGGCGGTGCTTGTGCGTCAGCGGCGGGGGATGCTCGCCCTGCAGCGCGCGCGCGGCGGGTTCGGGTGGCCGCGGACCGCGCGCGAAGTAGACCTCGCCGCGCGGCAGCTTCGCGCATGCCTCCGCGGAGACGCCCAGGTTCTTCGCCAGCAGCGCGGGCGGCGCGTGCCCCAGCCAGTCGGTGATGCTGAAGGTGCCGAACTCGCTGAAGGAGCCGTTGTCGAAGATCAGGATGAAGTGGCAGGGCTCGTCGCCCAGGCACTCCAGCATGTGCGGATGCCCGCGCGGGAAGTACCAGACGTCGCCGGGGCCGAAGTCGTCGGTCGCGGCTCGGCCCTCGGGATCGACGACGGTCGTGCGCGCGCGGCCGCGGAGCATGAAGGCCCACTCCGCCGCGGTCGCGTGCCAGTGCAGCTCGCGCATCACGCCGGGCTCGAGGCGCATCGAGACGCCCGCGAGTCCCGTCGAGATCGGGAGCTGCTCGACGGTCGCCTCCTTGCCGAAGCTTCCGCCCATCACCTTGCCGGTGGAGCGCTCCAGTCCGAAGGTGAAATCGGGCAGCGTCTCGGCCACGCGCTCACTCCGCGCCGACGGTGGGCAGCCACGCCGCGAGCAGGTCGACGACCGCCTCGAGGTCGCGGCGGTCGATCATCTCGGTCGTCGTGTGGATGTAGCGCGTGCCCGCGCCCATCGCGACGCAGCGCGCGCCCTTGCCGCTGCGCTGGATCGCCGCGCCGTCCTGCCCGCCGCGCGGCAGGATCGCGCGCTGCACGGGGATGCGGTGCTTCTTCGCGACCTCGGTGATCTCCGCGACCAGGCGGTGGTCGCTGATCATGCTGCTGTCCTGGATGCCGATCGCCGCGCCGTCGCCGTGGCGGGTGACGCGCTGGTTCTCGGGGACGCCCGGCGTGTCGCAGGCGAGGTTCACGTCCAGGCCGACGCCGATGTCCGCGCCCACCTGGTTCGCCGCGGTGGTCGCGCCGCGCAGGCCGACCTCCTCCTGCGTGCAGAAGGCGACGATGATCTCGGCCTCGTGCTTGACGCCCTTGCGCGCGATGCGGCGCAGCGCCTCGATGGCGACGAAGCACGCCATGCGGTTGTCGAGCGCCTTGCTCACGACCTTCATCGGCGTCTCGAGGAAGGGCTGGTCGAGGACGACGTAGTCGCCGACCTTCACCTTGCGGCGCACCTCGGCGGGCTCCATGCCCAGGTCGACGAAGAACTCCTCGACGCCGGGCACCTTCGTGCGCTCCGCGTCGCTGCTGATGTGGATCGGCTTGCCGCCGGGGTTCATCACGCCGCGGATGTCGCCCGAGTCGGTGACGACCAGGACGCGGCTGGCGAAGAGGTTGCGGGTGTCGAATCCGCCCGCGGCGTTGAGCCAGAGGAAGCCGTTCTCGTCCACGTGGCGCACGTAGAAGCCGATCTCGTCCATGTGCGCGGCCAGCAGCACGCGCGGCGCGCGGCCGCGCTTGCCGCGCGCGGCCTTCGTCGGGCGGCGCACGCAGATGAGCGAGCCCATCGCGTCGACGGAGGACTCGTCGAAGAGCCCCGCGCCGCGCGCGAAGACGGTCTTCTCGATGAGGGCGCGCACGCGCTCCTCGCGTCCGGGGATCCCGGGGGTCTCGCAGAGCCGGCGGAAGAGGTCGAGGTCGAGCTTCATGGAATGTCCTTGGCGCCGGATGGTGAAACGCGTGCGCGGCCGGCGTGCCGCGGGCCGCGCATCGTAGGCGAACCTATGCTTCCCGGAATGCCGCCCAGCCCCCTCCAGCCGCAGCACGAGCGCTACGCGCGCGTCGAGAGCGTGCGCCTGGCGGGCGTGCCCGTCGCGGTCGAGTGGCTTCCCTACGGCGTCGGCGAGGGCGCGACCGCCGACGGGCTTCCCGAGATCGTCGCCACCTACGGCCTGCTGGAGCTGGAGTACGCGGCCTTCCGGCGTGGCGCGGCGGTGCTCGAGTCCGCGCAGCGCGGCACGCTGGCCGTGCGCGGCGCGGACCGCGTCGAGTTCCTCAACCGCATGGTGACGCAGGAGCTGAAGGGGCTCGCGCCCGGAGAGGTGCGCGCCGGATTCTGGCTCAACCGCAAGGGGCGCATCGACGCCGACCTGCTCTTCTGCGAGCTGCCCGCCGCGGAGGGCGCGCCGCCGACGATGCTCGTCGACTGCGACATCCACGACGCCGCGCGCGCCGTGCAGACGCTCACCTCCTTCGTCTTCAGCGAGGATGTGACGATCGCCGACGAGAGCGCGCAGTGGGGGCGCCTGAGCGTGCACGGCCCCGAGGCGTTCGAGCTCCTGCGCCGCGCCGGCGTCGCCGACGAGGCGCTCGAGGCGCTGCACGGGCCGATGCGCTGCGCGCGCGCGCAGCTCGCGGGTGCGCCGGTGGCGCTCGCGCGGCGCGACCAGTGCGGCAGTCCAGGCATCGAGCTCTTCGTGCCCGCGGCCTCGCTCGCCGCGGCGTGGGAGGCGCTCGTCGACCAGCACGAACCCGTCGACGGCGGCCGCCGCCGCGCGCGTCCGGCGGGATGGCTCGCCTACAACATCGCGCGCATCGAGGCGGGGACGCCGCTCTTCCACGTCGACTTCGGTCCGGAGAACCTGCCGCACGAGTCGGGGCTGCTGCGCGAGCGCACCAGCTTCCGCAAGGGCTGCTACCTCGGACAGGAGGTGGTCGCGCGCATGGAGAGCCTGGGCAAGCCCAAGCAGATGCTCGTCGGGCTGCGCATCGCCGGCGACGCGCTGCCGCTGGCGGGCTCGCCCGTCTTCGAGCGCGGACCCGACGGCGAGCCGGGCAACCCCGTCGGCGCGGTCACCAGCAGCACGCCCAGCCCGATGCTGGGCGCCGCGGGCATCGCCTTCGCGATGGTGCGCACCGCGCACGCCGCGCCGGGGACCGCGCTGGTCGTCCCCTCCGACGGCGAGCGCGCGGAGGCGGTGGTGGCGGAGTCGCTGCGCTTCCTGCCGCAGGAGGCCGCGCGATGACGCAGGCGCAGACGCACCTCTCGCAGACGCAGGCGCGGCAGGAGCCGACGAAGGAGGAGCAGGGCATGGCCTTCACGCCCGACGTCGTGCTCTTCATCGGCGCGGTCGTGCTGACGGCGGCGCTGACGGTCGCGCTCGTCCCCTTCTTCCGGCGCATCCTGCGCGAGGACGCCGCGGCGCGCGGCGGCCGCGACGGAGGTGGCGCGTGAGCGGCGCGCGCTTCGTGCGCCTCACCGAGGTCGGCCCGCGCGACGGGCTGCAGAACGAGCGCACGCCCGTGCCGACGGCGGCGAAGATCGCCTTCGTCGACGCGCTGAGCGCCGCGGGCTTCCCCGAGATCGAGGTCTCCAGCTTCGTGAGCGCGCGCTGGGTGCCGCAGCTTGGCGACGCGTCGGCGGTCTTCGCCGGCATCGCGCGCCGTCCGGGCACCGTCTACAGCGCGCTGGTGCCCAACGAGCGCGGCATGCAGGAGGCGCTCGCCGCGCGCGTGCAGAAGGTCGCGGTCTTCGCGGCCGCGAGCGAGTCCTTCAGCCAGCGCAACACCGGCGGCTCGATCGCGCAGGTGCTCGAGCGCTTCGTGCCCGTGGTCGCGGCCGCGCGCCGCGAGGGGCTGCCGGTGCGCGGCTACATCTCGTGCGTGATCGCCTGCCCCTACGACGGGCCGACCGACGCGGCGCAGGTGCGCTCGGTCGCGCAGCGCCTGCTGGAGCTGGGCGTGGACGAGATCGACCTGGGCGACACCATCGGCATCGCGACGCCGGAATCGGTCGAGCGGCTCTACGAGGGGCTCGCGCCGCTGCTCGCTCCCGGTCGCACGACGCTGCACCTGCACGACACCAACGGACGCGCCGTCGAGAGCGCGCGCCGCGCGCTGGCGCTGGGCGTGCGCAGCTTCGACGCGAGCGCGGGCGGGCTGGGCGGCTGTCCCTACGCGCCCGGCGCGCAGGGCAACGTCTCCACCGGCGCGATGCTGGCGATGCTGACAGCCGAGGGCTACGAGACGGGGGTCGACGCCGGCGCCGTCGCGCGCGCGAGCGCGCCGATGCTCCAGCTCCTGCGCGCCTGAGCGAGGTAGCGCCACTCGCCGCGCCGCCGCTGCAGCGGAACGAGCACGGCCTCGTCGCCCTCGAGCAGCACCGCATGCGGCGTCCCCGGGAAGGTGAAGCTGCCGGTGTTGAGCATGAGCCCGCCGCGCAGCGCCCACGCGCCCGCGCGGTGCGAGTGGCCGCAGACCAGGATGCGCCTGGCGGGGCCGGGCGCGCCCGCGGCGCACCGCTCCAGGAAGCGCGCGCCAAGCTCGGGATAGATGCGCCAGTAGCCGATCACCTCGAGCATCTTCCAGGGACGGGAGCCGGTCCAGAGCAGCTCCTCGAAGGGATGCTTCGCCGCGTCGCGCTCGCGCTCGTGCAGCGCGGCGGCCTGCGCGGCCGCGAGGGTGCGCTGCGGCTCCGCGAGCGCGGACGCCGCCTCGTGCGCGCGGCGGAAGACCGCGCCGACCTCGTCCGCGTGCGGCGACCAGGGCGCGATCATCGGATGGAAGGCGTGGCCGTGCGTCAGGACGACCGCGCCCTCGCAGCGGTGCGCCAGCAGCTCGCCCGCGAGCGGATCGTGGTTGCCCGCCAGATGCGTCACCCGCGCGCCCTGCGCGCGCGCCACCTCCTCCAGCCGCGCGAGCGCCTCGAGCGACGGGGCGCGCAGCGCGGCGGTCCCCGACTCGCTCGCGTCGCCGTTGAGGATGAGCTCCTGCGCACCATCGAAGAGCGGCGCGAGGGCGGCCGGCTCCGGGGCGCCTCGAAGCCCCAGATGGAGATCGGAGAGGACGACGATCACCGTCAGCGCCCGTTGGCGCGCTGCGCCAGGCGGCGTGCGGCCATCTCCAGCAGCGACTGCGGATCGACCGCGTCCCAGGGGGCGACCGCGACGCCGACGTGCACCGCGAGCGAGCGCGGTCCGTCGCCGGGCAGGCGCGCGATCTCGGCGCGCAGCGCGCGCGCGAGCTCCTTCGCGGAGTCCTCGGAGGAGCTCACCGCGACGAAGGCGCCGTCGTCCAGGCGCGCGAGCTCGTCGCCGGGGGTGACCGCGGCGTCGAGCGCGGCGGCCGCGCGCGCGAGGAAGGCGTCATCGACGAGCACCTGCGCGCGGCGGTTCCAGAGCTCGGCGTCCTCGATGCGCAGGAGCGCGAGGTGGACGGGCTCGCGGCGCAGGCGCGCGGCGGCGATGCGGTGGGCGGCCTGCGTGCGCAGGCGCGGCCACGAGGGGAATCCGGTCGGCTCGTCCCAGAGGCCGCGCGGCGCGCGCGCGCTCGCGGCGGCGTGCAGCTCCAGCCAGCGCTGCAGCCAGCGCGCCCAGGACTCGCGCAGCTCCGGCGGCGTGGGCGCGACGAGCGCGCGTCCGGTCGCGATCGCGGTCGCGGTGCCGGTGGCGATCATCGCGTCGGCGGTCGCGCCCTCCACGATGCGCGCGAGCGGCTCCTGCGTGCGCTCGCGCAGGACGCGCAGCAGCAGCGCCTCGAAGTTGGGGGCGCCCTCGAGCAGCGCGCCGACGATCTCGGTGTCGCCGAGCGCGCGTGGGGCGGGCGCGGGGGCCGGTTCGGGGGCCGGCGCGGATTCGGGCACGACGATCGCGGCCGGCGCGGCGGGTGCCGGCGCAGGGGTCGGTTCGGGCGCAAAACGATCGGCGCCGAGCAGCAGCGCGAGTTCCTCGGCGCTCAGCTCGATCCGCTGCGGCATCCGTTCCGCGTGCGAGTGCTCGGACACGGCGGCGAGTGTAACTGCGGGCGGACCCACGGCCGCCGCCAAAGGGGCCCCGCAAGCGCCCCCGGGGGCGATTCTCGGGCGTTGGGGGCGTCGCCGCAGGGGGGTGCTCGCGCTACACTTTCCCCCTTCGCCGCTCCTGGCCCTGGCCAGGGGCTCCCCTCTCCGAGAAGCCAAGGCGAACCGTCGGCGCGCGCCGGCGGTGTCCGAGTCCTCCCCGTCGGAAGATTGCATCCCATGTCCACCACCGAGCAGACCGCCACCGAGAAGCCCGCGCCGAAGCAGAAGCTGGTCATCGACTACAAGAACGTCGACGACCTCCGCCGCGTGCTCACCCCTAACGGCAAGATCGTCTCGCGCAAGCGCGCCGGCGTCTCTGCCCGCGAGCAGGCCCGCATCGCCCAGGCGATCAAGCGCGCCCGCTTCCTGGCGCTCCTGCCCTACGCCAACATGATGGCCTGACCGGACGGGATTCCCGTCCCTCAGCGTCCCAGCCGAAGCGCCCGACGCAGCCGTGCCAGCAGCACGCGGCTGCGCAGGCGGCGCAATCCCTCGTCCGTGCGCGAGACGCGCAGGCCGCCGCGCACCCAGCGCCAGGCCTCGTCCAGGTGTCCCGTGCGCAGCGCCGCCAGCGCGAGGTTGTGGTAGCTCGCCGCGCAGCGCGGGTCCAGTTCCAGCGCCTGGCGCGCCGCGGTGCGGCCTCCGTCCAGGTCGCCCGCCTCGAAGCGCGCGCGCGCGAGCGCACGCCAGGCGCGCGCCTCCTTCGGCTCGTGCTCGACCAGCAGCGCCAGCACGCGCGCGGCCTCCTGCCACATGCCCGTGGCGGCCAGCAGCGTGCCGGCGCGCGCGATGATCGTGCGGTACTGCTCGGTGGCGGCCTCGCGGTCCGCGGGGGTCTCCTCGCCATCCGCGCCGGGCGCGGAAGGAATGCCCTGCGTGAGGAAGTCGCGCAGCGTCGCGCGCGCCTCCTGCACGCGGCCGCGGCGAAGCTGCGCGTCGGCGAGGTCGATGCGCACCCCGTTGCGCGCGGGGTCCAGCTTCAGGACGAGCTCGAACTCCACCGCCGCCGCCTCGTGGCGCGCGGCCCGCATCGAGAGCAGTCCCAGCAGGTGGTGCGCGTCGCCGTTGGCGGGCTCGATCTCCACCACGCGGCGCAGCTTCTCCTGCGCCTCCGCCTCGCGGCCCATGTGGGCCAGGAGCTGCGCGCAGCCCAGCAGCGCCGGGATGTCCCCGGGCGACTCGCGCAGCACGTGCATGTAGTTCTGCAGCGCCTTGGGGTGGTCGCCCATGCGCGCCAGGCAGCGGGCGTACTCGGTGCGCACGCCCAGGTACTCGGGCTCCAGGCGCAGCGCCTCGCGCAGGCACCAGACCGCGCGTGCGTAGTCGCCCTCGCGCTTGAGCACGTACGCCATCGCGATGAGCGACATCGCGGGCGCCTCGACGAACTCCTGCGCCACGTAGAAGGCGTCGCGCGCGTCGTCGACGCGGTCCATCTGCAGGAGGATGCCGATCTTGCGGGCGTGCGCGTCGTCGCTGGTGCGGTCGAGGCCGATGGCCTGGTCGATCAGCCGCAGCGCGGCGCCGCACTCGTTCTCCGCCTCGTGCGTGCCGGCGGCGGCGAGCAGCGGCTCGGGGGCCTCCGGGTCGAGCTGGTGGCAGCGCAGGTAGGCGGTGCGCGCCTCCGCGTGTCGGTCCGCCCGGTCCAGGATGCGTCCGAGGTTGAAGTGCCAGTCCGGCCGGTCCGGGTCCTGATGGATCGCCTGGCGCAGGGCGGCCTCGGCGTCGGCCAGCCGCCCGTCCTCGTAGTGAAGCCGCGCCTGCTCTGCGAGCTCCTCGCCGTCGAGCCACTCGCCGTGGGGGTCTTCCATCGGTGCCCGGATGCTAGCACCCCCCGCGAAAACGCCCAGAAAGCAGGTGCGAACGGCGGCAGGCGTGGGACCGGGAACCGCCGGGGCAGGGGGTTCCCGGGCGCGGGCCGCGCGGACGGCGCGCGGGCGCCGCCCCCGGCCGGGTCAGTAGACCTCGAGCATGCAGCGGCGGGTCGCGTGGACGCGGCGCTTGATCTGCTCGGCGGTCCATTCGGCGGGGGGGACGGCGGCGATTTCGGGGTGGATGTCCAGGTAGCCGCCCGCGACGCCGTGGCGCGCCAGGGTCTGGAAGACGCCCACCTGCATGCCGGCGAGGCCGCAGATGTACAGGAGCGTCCGCTCGCTGCGCAGCAGGGGATCGAAGCTCGCCAGCGCGCGGTCGAGGTAGTGGTGGATGTACTCGCCCTTGCCGCCGTCGGGGCGCTGCTCGCGGCTGACGACCACGTGGTAGTGGAAGTTCGGGTTCGCGCGGGCCACCTCGCGGAAGAACTCGTCGTAGATGAGGTCGGAGGTGTAGGGGGTCCCCATCACCAGGTGGACCTGCGAGCTGCAGCGCTTCCAGCCGGCGCGGGCGGGGCTGCCCTCGGGCGGACCGACGAAGAGCTCGTGGATGAAGCCGCGGAAGGGGGCGATGCCGGTGCCGGTCGCCAGCAGCAGGTAGTCGTGGGCGTCGCGGTCGGTGGGGAGGACGAAGCGCTTGCCCGAGGGGCCGCTCACCGCGACCGGCGCGCCCAGCTTCAGGTCGCACAGGTAGTTGGAGCAGACCCCCAGGAAGAGGCCGTGGTCCGCGGGGTCGTCCTTGGGGGACTGCGGCTCTCGCTCGGCGATGAGCCGCTTGCAGGTGGTGCTCAGGACCTTGCCGAAGCCGTCCTCCCCGTAGGAGGGGCTGGCGATGGAGTAGAGGCGCACCTTGTGCGGCTTGCCCGTGGCGTCGGTGCCCGGCGGGACGACGCCGAAGGACTGGCCCGCGAGCCAGGCGCCCTCGAGCGGGGTGCCGGAGACGTCGACGCAGACATGGCGGACGAAGGAGGCGGACTTGCCCTTGGTGCAGAGCTTGTTCTGGACGACGGAGCCCGAGACGGGCGCCGTCGGCAGCACGATGTGCATCCGCGCCTCCGGAAGCGTGGGCTCGCCGGGCAGGCGCGGGCGCGCTCCGGTCTCGGGGGCGGTCTGCGGATCCGACGGCGTCGCAGTGCTCATAAGCCGGATATCTTATTGCCCTGTCGGGATGTGTTGAACCGACAAGCGGAACGCCGATGGTCTAGTGCCACGCGGGTCACGGATTGGCCCGCACCAGTCGGCGTGAAAGGGCTCGTCCCATGGACTTCTTCCGCATTCAGGGCGGCCAGCGTCTCAGCGGCCGCGTCACGATCGAAGGTGCCAAGAACGCCGCGCTGCCGCTCATGGCGGCGTCGCTGCTGACCACGGGTCGGGTGCGCCTGACCAACGTCGGTCCGCTCGCGGACATCCAGAACCTCGGCTCGCTGCTCGAGCGTCTCGGGACCGACGTGCGCTTCGGCGACGACGACACCATCACGCTGCAGACCGTCGACGAGAGCTGCCAGCACGCGCCGTACGACATCGTCAAGACGATGCGCGCGTCGATCTGCGTGCTCGGCCCGATGCTCGCGCGCCGGCGCCGCGCCGTCGTGAGCATGCCCGGCGGCTGCGCCTTCGGCACGCGTCCCATCGACCTGCACCTGCGCGGCCTGGCGAAGCTGGGCGCGAAGATCGAGCTCGACGGTGGCGACATCGTCGCCACCTGCGACCGCCTCGTCGGCGCGACCGTCTTCCTGGGCGGCGCCAACGGCTCGACGGTGCTGGGCACGGCCAACGTCATGAGCGCGGCCACGCTCGCGCAGGGGCGCACGATCATCGAGAGCGCCGCGTGCGAGCCCGAGATCGTCGACCTCGCCAACATGCTCAACCGCATGGGCGCGCGCATCCGCGGCGCCGGCGGCCCGCGCATCGTCATCGACGGCGTGGAGGAGCTGGGCGGCTGCGAGCACCGCGTGATGCCCGACCGCATCGTCGCGGGCACCTACGCGATCGCCGCCGCGATGACCAACGGCGACATCGTCCTGGACGACTTCCCCTACGACAGCCTGCTGGCGGCGATCAACCACCTCGACGAGATCGGCGTGCACGTCGTCAAGGTGAACCCCAACGACGACGACTTCCGCTGCAGCGTGCGCGTCTCCAGCAGCCGCGTCCTGAAGCCGACGATCATCACGACGCAGCCGCATCCCGGCTTCCCCACCGACCTGCAGGCGCAGTTCATGGCGCTGCTCTCGATCGCCGAGGGCAACTCCATCGTCACCGAGAAGATCTACCCCGAGCGCTTCCTGCACGTCGCCGAGCTCTCGCGCATGGGCGCGCAGCTCTACCGGCAGGGCTCGACGGTCGTCATCAGCGGCGTGCGCCAGCTCCACGGCGCGCCCGTGATGGCCAGCGACCTGCGCGCGAGCGCGTGCCTGGTGCTCGCGGCCCTCGCGGCGCAGGGCGAGACGACGGTGAGCCGCGTCTACCACCTCGACCGCGGCTACTCCTCGATGGAGCGCGTGCTCAACTCCCTCGGCGCGCGCATCGAGCGCTGCAAGGAGTCGCGCGAGACCACCGAGGAGACGGTGCCCGCCATCGTCCCCGGCATCCGCGGCGCGGGCCTCACGGCGCGTGCGGCGCAGGGTCCGGAGTCGAAGGCGTCCGAGGGCTGACCTCGGGCTCGCCCAGCAGCATCCGCGCGAAGCGGTCGGTCTGCCCGCGGAACTGCGCCGCGGCGGCGTCCGTGCGCGTGCGCAGCAGCTCCGCGAGCCCCGGGACCTCCGCCAGCAGCTTGCCGTCGCGCTCGAGCGCGCCCACGATGGCGTCCATCGCGCGCGAGAACTCCGTCGCCGCCTGCGCGAAGGCGCGCGCCTGCTCGATGCGCCACGCCTCCGCGCGCTGCGCGGCGTCGGGGCTGGCGAAGAGCTTCCAGGGCGCGGAGAGGATCTCGGATTCGGTGGCGGCCAGCTCCTGGCCGGTGATCGAGAAGTCGGCGTTGGCGGCGCCGAGCGCATGCTCGCTGTCGCGCACCGCGTCGGCGAGCGCGCCGCCGCGCTCGCGCAGGGCGGAGATCTTGTCGACGGCGTGGCGCAGCGCGGCGTAGCTGAAGGAGGCGCGCGAGGTGTTGAGCTTCTCGAGCGCGCCGAAGTCGTCCCTGGCCGCGCGCAGGTTCGGGATGACCGCGTCGGGGGCGGGATCCTTGCCGGCGCCGAGCGCCTCGATCGCGCGCGCCGCGGACTCGCGCGCGGACTCGAAGTCGCGCCGCCACGCGGGGTAGTCCTCGCGCACGCGCGCGACGAGCGCGGTCCAGTCGTCCTTGAGCGGGCCCGCCTTCGCGGGAAGCTCATCGAAGATCTTCGCGTACTCCGTTCGCAGCGCGCTGAAGCGCTCGCTGAGCGCGCGCAGGCTGCGCCCGCCCTCGCTGCCGAAGGTGTCCCGGAAGGGGGGCGGGTCCACCGCCTGGATCACCGAGCCGGGCGGGAGCACGCCGCTGTCGCGGTCGGCGTTGGGCAGCGAACCCGCCAGGTTGCGCACGCGTCCGAGGCTGTGGAACTCGATCGCGGACTCGCCGGAGGTGCCGCCGCCGGTCGCCTCGACCTGCACGCCGCGGTAGAGGGGCGTGTCGCCGCGGAGCATGATGCGCACGTCGTAGAAGGCGATCGAGCCGGACTCGATGATCGGCTCGATCTCCTCGACGCGCCCGCGCGGCAGGCCGCCGATGCGCACGGCCGCGCCGGGGCGCAGGCCGTAGACGCCCTGCTGCGCGGTGAAGCGGACCGTGTACTCGGTGCGCTGCCGGTCGCGCAGGATGGTCCAGAGCCACACGCCCGCGCAGGCGACGCCGATCACGGCGATCACCCCGACGCCGGCCTGGATCTGCTGTGCCCTGCTTCGATCGTCGCCCATCGCGCCTCCTGCGTCACTTGCCGGAGGCGGGGGGCGCGGCGGCCGGGGTCGCGCCCGCGGGGGCGGCGGCGCCGTCGGTGCCGAGCGAGTCGTGCAGCGTCTGCGGCGGCATCGGCGCGGCGACGCGCGTCTGCGGCTCGTCGCCGGCGGTCGGCATCGGCTTGCCGTCGAGGAGCACGTCGAAGAGCTTGCGCTGCGCGGCCTCGTAGCGGCCGAGCGCGGCGACGACCTCCTCGCGGATCGCGTCGCGGAACTTCGGGTCCTTCTCGAAGCGCTCGGGGGCGTCCTTCATCGCGGCGCGCAGCGTGTCGCCGGCGACGCGCAGGTCGCTGGACGCGATCGCGAAGGCGCGCGCGCTCTCGTAGAGGTTCTCGCGCGCGAGCTCGTCGCCGCTGGGACGGTACAGGAGCTTCCAGGGGCTGCGGCGGACCTCCATCGAGGCCAGCTTGATCTGCGCGCTCGCCTGGCGCAGGTCCCAGAGCATCGCGCGGACATCCGGCAGGCGGGTGACCAGCTCGGTGTCGAGCGAGTCCATCGCGTCGGCGAAGCTCTTCGCGCCCTGCTCGGCGGAGCCCAGGATCTTGTCCACCTGGTCGAGGTTCTTCTCGCGGATGTGCGCGACGGCGGCGCGCGCGTCGGCGGCGAGCACCTTCGCGTCGTCCATCGTCGCGTCCAGCTTCTTGGTCGCGCTGGCGGCGTTGGAGAGCGTCGAGGTGATGTCCGGGCGCCAGGTCTCGTAGTCGCCGCGCAGGTTGCGCACGACGGTCGAGGCGTCGTCGAGGATCGGCACGACGCGCTTGGGGTACTGCACCGTCGCGAAGTCGTTGAGCGAGCCCGTGAAGGCGACGAGGTCGCTGAACATCTGGTTCGCGCGGCCGGCGTTCTGCGGGCCGACGATCGTCGCCAGGAGGCCGCCGCTGGGGGTCGCCCAGAGCGTCTCGTCGTCCTTGAGCTGCCCGGCGGAGCTCGTGCCCAGCGTCGTGAAGTTGATCCAGGAGAAGTTGCCCAGCAGCGGCTGCGCGCGCATCGCCTGGGCATCCTTGTAGACGGGGATCTTCGCGTCCATCTCGACCGCGACGTCGATGCGGTCGTCGGCGAAGTGCTCGGAGATGCCGGTGACGCGGCCGACCTTCAGGCCGGCGACGCGGACCTC
This sequence comes from Phycisphaerales bacterium, assembly GCA_046350355.1. GTDB lineage: Bacteria > Planctomycetota > Phycisphaerae > Phycisphaerales > SM1A02 > UBA966. Next base: position 843,472 of record JAXMAN010000001.1, read on the forward strand.
GGAGCCGACATCGAGCCCGGCGACGCCGTCGGACATCCGGAACTGCACCGTGTAGTGGTTCTTGCGGGTGAAGATCGAGGCCTTCGAGAGGACGATCAGGATCACCAGCGCGCCGACGAGGGTCGTCAGCAGGAGCGCGCCTGCGCGGACCGAGTTCGAGTAGCCGGTGCGGTCAGCCATGGGCGGTCGGAGGCTAGCAGAAAACCGCCCCCCGGATCACTTGAACATGTCCTCGTTGGCGGGGTAGCGCTTGAGCGCCGCGAGGAGCTGCTCCATCTGCAGGTGCGGCGGCGCGTTCATCAGGCGCCGGCGCAGCGCGGTCACCGTCTTGAGCTCCTTCTCCTCCATGAGCAGGTGCTCCTTGCGCGTCCCGCTCGCGGCCAGGTTGATGGCCGGGAAGACCCGGCGCTCGGCGATCGAGCGGTCCAGGACGAGCTCCATGTTGCCGGTGCCCTTGAACTCCTCGAAGATCACCTGGTCCGCGCGGCTTCCGGTGTCGACCAGGCAGGTCGCGATGATCGTCAGGCTGCCGCCCTCCTCGGCCTTGCGCGCGGCGCCGAAGAGCTGCTTCGGGACCTCGAGCGCGCGGCTGTCGACGCCGCCCGAGCCGGTGCGTCCGGAGCTGCCGTAGCGGCGCGAGTTGTTGAAGGCGCGCCCCAGGCGCGTGAGGCTGTCGAGCAGCACGACGACGTCGCGCCCCGCCTCGACCATGCGCTTGGCGCGCTCGATCGCGAACTGGCCCAGCGCCAGGTGGCGCTCGAGGTCCTGGTCGTTGCTGGAGGCGAGGACCTGCGCGGGGACGTTGCGCTTGAAGTCGGTGACCTCCTCCGGGCGCTCGTCGATGAGCAGCGCGATCAGCTCCACCTGCGGGTGGTTGTGCTTGATGCCGAAGGCGATGTTCTGCAGCAGGATCGTCTTGCCCGCCTTGGGCGGCGCGACGATGAGGCCGCGCGTGCCGAAGCCGATCGGGCAGAACATGTCGATGAGGCGGCACGCGGGCGGGCAGCCGCGGTGCTCGAGCTGCATGCGCGGCTGCGGGTCCAGCGGCGTGAGGTCGGCGAAGGTCTTGCGCTGGCGGAACTCGGCGGGGTCGATCCCCTCGATCGCCAGCAGGCGGCTCGCGACCATGCGCGAGGCGTTGCGGCGGCGCGACTGCTGCTCGGTGACCTCGACGGTCAGGTGCACGCCGGGGAGCACGCCGTTGCGCTGCATGAAGTCGGGGAGGACGAAGGGATCGTCCTCGCGGGCGACGATGCCGTTCTCGAACTGGCGGATGCGGGCCTCCGGCGAGCCCTTGATGGCTTCGAGGATCCCGCTGACCGTGGTCATGGTGTGTTGTGCCTGCAAGTGTGGATGCATGGAGCGCGGTGCGCCCATGTGCATGGGTTCGAGGCGGAAGGACAGGTTCGGTCCGAGGTCGTATCCGCGCGCGCCCCGGAAGCGTGATCCCTGCGCGCGAACCCGACGCGGCAATGGTAGCGCAGGCCGCGGGGCGGGCAAAACGGCTGGTTTCTAGGCCTTTGGTGCGGCCGCGTCCGTCGTGCCGCGCAGGTGCGCGGCCAGCGCGGCGCCCAGGCGCGCGTTGTCGGCGAGCACCGCGATGTTCGCGTCCACGCTGCGGCCGGCGGTCGCGCGCTGCACGCGGTCGAGCAGGAAGGGCGTCGTCTCGGGGCCGGCGATGCCCGCGCGGTGCGCCTCGGCGAGCGCGGCCTCGATCACGCCCTCGATCTCCGCGGTCGGGATCGCGTGCGCGGCGGGGGGCGGGTTCGCGACGAGCACGCCGCACGCGGGCGCGAAGCTCCAGTGCGCGCGGCAGACGGCGGCGGCCTCGGCGGCGTCGCGCACGGTCGCGCTGACGCGCAGCGGCGCGGCGCCCTCGCTCAGGAAGCGCGGGAACCACGGCGTGCCGACGCCCACCACGGGGACGCCCAGCGCGTCGAGCGCCTCGACGGTCGCGGGCAGGTCCAGGATGCTCTTGGCCCCGGCGCTGATCACGGCGGTGGGGGTGCGCGCGAGCGCGGCGAGGTCGGCGCTCACGTCGGGCCGCTGCGTCCAGCCGCGGTGCACGCCGCCGATGCCGCCGGTCGCGAAGACGCGGATGCCCGCGAGCGCGCAGGCGGCGAGGGTCGCGGCGACGGTCGTGCCGCCGCTGGCGCCCTGCGCGGCGGCGGGGCCCAGGTCGCGCGTGCTGAGCTTGCGCGCCTGCGTGTCCGCGCCCAGCCGGTCGCGCTGCGCGGGGGTGAGGCCCACGTGCAGGACGCCGTCGATCATGCCCACCGTCGCGGGCTCGGCGCCGCCGCGGCGGACGACCGCCTCCAGCAGGGCGCTCAGCGCGATGTTCGCCGGCAGCGCGGCCTCCCACAGCCCGGCGAAGGCGCCCGCAGGGCCGGTGCACGCGGGCGCGGCCGCGAGCGGCGCGCGGGGAAGGCCATGCGTGAGGACCGCGGTCTCCAGCGCGACGACCGGCCGGCCCGACGCGAGCGCGTCGCGCACGGCGGGGGAGATCTCCATCGGCGCGGGCATGCGCGGGTCGTGGGGTGCTTCAGCGTCCGCGGGTGCGGACGACGCCGCCCAGGCGCTTCACCGGGAGCGCGGAGGGGACGACGCCGCCGGGGAAGGCGTGCGCGTCCGCCGCGCCGCCCTTGGCGGCCGGAAGCGTCGTGGGGGTCTGGAGGCGGCTCTTGGCCGCGGCGGCCTGCTCGCGCCGGCGGCGCTCGGCCTCGCGGATGCTCGCCACGTCGCCCGGGACGGGGCCCGGGACGAAGTCGTCGTAGAGCTTCTGCGGGATCTCGATGTTGGCGAGCATCTCGATCGCCGAGAGCAGGTCGCCCTGGTCCGGGGAGACGAAGGTCCACGCCACGCCGCCGCGGCCCGCGCGTGCGGTGCGGCCGATGCGGTGGATGTAGACCTCGGGGTCCTCGGGGACGTCGTAGTTGATGACGTGGCTGATGTCGTCGACATCCAGCCCGCGCGCCGCGAGGTCGCTGGCCACGAGCACGCTCAGCGTGCCGCCGCGCAGCTTGTCCATCACCCGGTCGCGCTTGGTCTGGTACATGTCGCCGTGCATCGCGTGCGCGTCGATGCCGTGCTTGCTGAGGTAGTCGGCGACCTGGTCCACCGTCTTCTTCATGCGGCAGAAGACCACCGTCAGGGCGGGCTCCTCCTTGGAGAGCAGGTGGTGCAGCAGGCGCTTCTTGTCCCAGGGCTCCACGGGCAGCCAGCTCTGGTCGACCGCGGAGACGGTGAGGCTCTTCTCCGTGGTCACGATCTTCTCGGGCGCCTTCATGTAGGAGCGCGCGAGCTTCTCGATCTCGGGGGAGATGGTGGCGCTGACGAAGATCGTCTGCGGGCCCTGGCGCATCGCGCCCAGGATCCGGCGGATGTCGTCGCGGAAGCCGATGTCGAGCATCCGGTCCACCTCGTCCAGGACCGCGATCTTGACCTGGTCGTAGGGGAGGAGGCCCCGGCTGTGCATGTCCATCACGCGGCCGGGGGTGCCGACGATGATCGCCGGCTCCGCCTCGAGCTGCTTGGCCTGCGCCCGGATGGGCTTGCCGCCGTAGAGGGGGACCGCCTGGAGGCGGGTCTTGCCGCCGATCTCCTTGATCTCCCGGCAGACCTGGATGGCCAGCTCACGGGTGGGGACCAGGATGAGGGCGGCGAAGCGGTCGTTGGTGGTGAGCCGCGCCAGGACGGGGAGTCCGAAGGCGGCGGTCTTGCCGGTGCCGGTCTTCGCCTGACCGAGCACATCCTTGCCGGTCATGGCGACGGGGATGAGCGCTGCCTGGATCCGGGTCGGATGCTGGAAGCCCGCCGCGGTCACGCCGGCGAGCACCTCGGGAGGCAGCCCCAGGTCGGCGAAAGTCTTGCTGGTGTCGAACGTCTCGATGTTGGCCATTTATGGTAGGGTGCTTCGGAAGCCGATCCTAACAGGCGGAAGGCATGGATGCCGCCCGCATGACCGACAACAGCGTCATCTCCATCGATTTCGACGCGATCGCCCAGAACATGGCGGTCCTCCGGGGAATGGTCGGGCCATCCTGCGCCGTCAACGCGGTCGTCAAGGCGGATGCCTACGGGCTGGGCGCGGTGCGCGTGGCGCGCCGGCTGGTCCAGAGCGGCGCCGCGATGCTCACCGTCTACAGCCCCGCGCAGGCGGAGCAGCTCGAGGGGCTCCCCGTCCCGGTGCTGGTCCTGCAGGCGGTGCGCACCCTCGTGCGCGGCGAGGCGATCCACTCGATGCTGGTCGCGGGACGGCTGCACCTGGTCGTGCACGACCTGCACCACGTCGCCGAGCTCATCGTCCTGGCGGACGAGCACGGCGTGCGCATCCCGGTGCACCTGGAGCTCGACACGGGCCTGGGCCGCGGCGGGTGCCTGCCCGAGGAGGCGGCCAAGATCCTGCAGGCGGTCGCGGCGAGCCCCAAGCTCACCCTCGCGGGACTGATGACGCACTTCTCGCACGCCAAGAGCAGCGGCGAGCGCTGCGCCGCGCAGCTGCGCGCGTACGAGCTCTTCGTCGACGCCAACCGCGCGCTCATCCCGCCCGAATGCACGCTGCACACCGCGAGCAGCTACGCCGCGCTGCGCTCGCGCAGCGTGCACGCCGCGATGGTGCGCGTGGGCCTCGCATGGACCGGCTTCGCCTGCGACGGACCCGAGGGAGGCGAGCAGCTTCCCGGCGTCGCGAACCTGCGGCCGTCGGTGCGCTGGAGCAGCCAGCTCATCCATGTGCGCCGCATCGCGCGAGGCGAGGGCGTCGGCTACGGCTGGCAGTGGACCGCGCGCCGCGACTCGACGGTGGGACTCGTGCCCGTGGGCTACGCCGACGGCTACCCGACGCTCTGCGCGCACTCGCCGCAGGCGGCGCGCGAGCAGGGCGATCCCTCGCGCTGGGTGCGCATCGTGGTGAACGGCGCGGACGGCGAGGTCGCGGCCGAGGCGCCGGTGATCGGCGCCGTGAACATGGATCAGATCTGCGTCGACCTCACCGGGCTCGAGCGCCTGCTGGCGCGCCTGCCCGGTGGCGGGCTGGGCGCGGAGGTCGAGCTCTACGGGACCGACCGCAGCGCGCGCAACTTCCTGCCTACCATTGCCGAGCGCATGGGGATCCGTCCATACGAGCTGCTCTGCAGGCTGAATCCGCGCATTCCGCGCGTGGCGGTCGAGGCCGCCGGCCCGATCGCTCGCGTCGACCAGGCCGCCATGCGCGTGGCGGTGCGCGCGGCGCCGGACGCTCCGTGACCCGACTGCAGGCGTGCGTGGTCGGGGGAGGCCCGGCGGGCGCGGCGGTGGCATCGATGCTGGCGGCGCGCGGCTGGGAGACGACGCTCCACGAACGCGCGCCGGGGCCGCGCCCCAAGTGCTGCGGCGAATGCCTGGCGCCACGCGCGCGCGGGCTGCTGCGCGCGCTCGGGCTGGAGGCGGCGCTGGAGGTCTCGCGCGCGCGGACGACGCGGGTGCGCGTGCATCGCGTGGGGGCGGAAGCGGCGGCCGCGGTTGAGGCGGGCGATGCCCGCGCGCACGCGCCGCGCGGCGTCGAGCAGGCGCTCGCCGGCGGCGAGGGGTTCGTCGTGCCGCGCGCGGAGTTCGACGAGGCGCTGCGCGCGCTCGCGCAGGCGCGCGGCGTGCGCGTGGTGCGCGGCGTCGCGGCGCGCATGGCGCCCGGATCCGCGGAGGCGCCCATGATCGAGTGCGGCGACGGCACGCATGCGCAGCCCGCGCTCGTCGTCGGCGCCGATGGCGCGGGCAGCGCGGTCGCGCGCGCGGCGGGGCTCGCGCCGCCGCGGCCGGGACGCAAGTTCGGCGTCGCGTGGACCTGGGAGCGCGGCGGCGCCGCGGCCGGCGAGGCGATGCCCGAAGGAACGATCGAGATGCTCGTCGCGCCGGGCGGCTACCTGGGGCTTGTGCGCCGCGGCGATGCGGTGCATGCGGCCGCGCTGCTGGCGGCGCGCAGCGCGCTCGCGGGCACGCCCGCCGAGGTGGCCGAGGCCTTCGCGCGGCGGCATCCGCTGGTTCGCGCGCTCGCGCGCAGCGGCGCGCCGGTGCACGCGGGTGGCGCAGGGCCGCTGCCCTGGCGGCCGAGCGCGGTGGTGCGTGGCGGGGGCGTCGCGCTCGTCGGCGACGCCGCGGGCTACGCGGAGCCCTTCACCGGCGAGGGCATGGCCTGGGCCTTCGAGGGCGCGCTGCTGCTTGGCCAGGCGATCGACGCCTGCGGCGGCTGGAACGCGGCCGCCGCGCAGCGGTACGCCGCGCTGCACGCGCGCCACATCGGCCGCGCGCAGCGGCGCTGCCTGGCGCTCGCGGGCGTGCTCGAGCGTCCGCGCCTCTTCGCCGCGGCGCACGCAGCGGCACGCCTCTTTCCGCCCGCGCCGCGATGGCTGGCGCGGCAGGTGGCGGGCGCATGAGCGTCGCGGTGCTGCACATGCCTGGCACGGCGCTGCCGACGATGCGCTGGGAGCAGTCGCGCACCGCGCAGGAGCAGGCGAAGCTCTGGGGGCTCGCGGGCACCGAGCTCGCGCGCTGGGAGCGCATCGTGCGCGGCGCGGGCGTCGAGCGCCGCTGCGCCGTCGTCGAGCCCGGCGAGGCGATGCCGCTCACCACCGCGCAGCGCATGCAACGCTTCGCGCAGCACGCACCGCCGCTGGCGCACGCGGCCGCGCGCGACGCGCTCGCCAACGCCGGCGTGCGCGCGGACGAAGTCACCGACCTCGTCGTCGTGAGCTGCACCGGCTTCCGCTCGCCGGGCGTGGGGCTCGAGCTTGCGGTGAGCCTGGGGCTCGATGCCGGCGTGCGCCATTCGCAGATCGGCTTCATGGGCTGCTTCGGCGGCGTCTGCGGCGCGCGCGCCGCGGCGGCGGTGGCGGGGGCGGATCCGCAGGCGGTCGTGCTGCTGGTCTGCATCGAGCTCTGCTCGCTGCACATGCGCGCGGACCGCACGCCGCAGAACCTGGTCGCGTGCGCGCTCTTCGCCGACGGCGCGGCGGCCGCGGTCGTCACGCAGCGCCCGCGCGCGCAGGGCGCGGTCGCGCGGCTGGACCTGGGCCGCAGCCGCGTGCTGCCGGGCACCGGCGACGCGATGACCTGGACGATCACCGACGCGGGCTTCGCGATGACGCTGGCGCGCGAGGTGCCCGGCGCGCTCGAGGGGTGCATCGGCGGCGTCGTCGCGGGCGACGCGGCGCTCGTCGTGCATCCCGGCGGCGCGGGGATCGTCGACGCGGTCGAGGCGGGCACGCGCGCGCTCGCGCCCGCGCCCGACGCGCGCAGCTACGAGGCCAGCCGCGCGGTCCTGCGCGAGCACGGCAACATGTCCAGCGGCTCGGTCTTCTTCGTGCTGCGCGAGCTGCTCGCCCGGGGCGTTCCCGTGGGCGCGCCGGGGTACCGGACGCGCATGGTGGCCTTCGGGCCGGGGCTGACCGTCGATTCGGTGGGCCTGCTGCCGCTGGCTGGCGTACCCTGATCGATCCATGACCACCCTGGCGGCACCGACGCCCGACTCGCCCGCGACGCGCGCTCCCGCGGCGCCCGCGGCCGGCGCCCAGACCGTGCGCGCCGGCGTCGTGAACTACATCAACACGCTGCCGCTGATCGACGGGCTCGCCGGGCTCGCGGGGCTGCAGCTTCGGCCCGAGGTGCCCTCGCGGCTGGTGGAACTGCTCGCCTCGGGCGAGGTGGACATCGCGCTCTGCTCGGCCGTGGACGTGGTGCTTTCGCCCGTGCCGCTGCTGGTCGTGCCGGTGGGCATGCTTGGCTGCGCCGGCGAGACGCTCACGGTGCGCCTCTTCGCGCGCACGCCGCTGGAGCAGGTGCGCACGCTCGCCGCGGACCAGGACAGCCACACCTCGCGCGCGCTGGCGCAGCTGCTGCTGCGCGAGCGCTTCGGCACCGCGCCGCGCGTGATCGACTACGACCGCCGCCGCGGCCCGCGCGATCCCGAGGCGGACGCGATGCTCCTCATCGGCGACAAGGTCATCAACGACGCGCCCGACGCGCGCACCTGGCCGCACCAGCTCGACCTGGGCGAGGCGTGGCACGCGTGGACGGGGCTGCCCTTCGTCTTCGCGACCTGGTTCATCCGCGCCGACGCGCCCGAGCCGCTGCGCGCGCGCCTGCGCACCGTCGCGCGCGTCCTCGACCACCAGCGCCGCCACAACCGCGAGCGCATCGACGGCATCGTCGCGTGCGAGGCCGCCGCGCACGGCTGGCCCGCCGCCACCGCCCGCCGCTACCTGCGCGAGCTGCTGCGCTTCGACCTGGACGCGCCCGCGCGCCAGGGGCTCGAGCTCTTCCTGCAGCGCGCGCACGCCGCCGGCGTGATCCCCGCGCCCGCGCCGCTGCGCACCTTCGACTGGTAGCGCGGCGGGCGCACCACCCGCACGCATGCCCGCTCCCGCACGCTTCCGCACCGCCGACCTCGCGCAGCTCTGGGAGCAGACGCGCTTCGCGCCCGCGCGCACCCGCGCCCGCATGATGCAGGACGCCGAGGCCTTCGCCGCGGAGATCGATCCGGCTGCGGGGTACGCGCCCGCGCTCGTGGTCGAGCGCGTCACCCGCTACCGCCCCGACCACGCGGCGCAGGGCGAGGCGCTCGTGGGCGCGGCGCTGGTCGCCGACCTGGCCGCCTTCGTACTGCGCACGAGCCGCGAGGTGCCCGGCGATCCCGGCGAGCGCGGCGGCGCGGTGCCGCTCGCGGAGCTCGCGCGCACGCTGGGCGTCGCCGAGCGCTCGCTCGCGCGCTACCGCGAGGAAGGGCTCTTCATGCATCACGTGCGCTTCCCCGACGGGCGCGTGCGCGTGGCCTGCTATGCGGACGCGCTCGCGGCGTTCCGGGCGCGCAACGAGGGACGGCTCGCGCGCGCCGGACGCACCGGGCGCATCGACGCGCAGGGCCGCCGCACGCTGGAGGCGCGCGCGCTCGAGCGGTGCGCGCAGGGGGCGGCATCGCTGCACGCGCTGGCGAACGCGCTCGCGCCGGAGCTGGGACGCAGCCCGCGCGCGGTGCGCACGGCGCTCGAGGGCATGCCCGCGGTGCTCGAGGCGCTGGACGCGCGCGCGGCGGGGGCGGGCGCCGGCGCGGGGGCGGGCGCGGGAGCATCGCGCGCGGCACGCGCCGCCAGCGCGACCGGCGCACCCACCGCGGCGCAGCGTGCGCGGCTGCGGGCGCAGGCCGACCGACTGCGCATGGCGCTCGCGGGCGTCGAGGCGGTGGAGCTGCCGATCTTCGCGCTGGAGGACGCGGCCGCGAGCGTGCTCGGCCCGCCCGCCGTGCGCGAGGGGCTGCCGATCGGCCCCTTCGAGCTTCCCACGGTGCGCGCGCGCATTGCGGGCGCGCCGCGCGCCCCCGCGCGCGGCGCGGAGCAGGCGGCCGCGCGGCCGGGCGTCGATCCCAGCGTCGCGCGGCTGGTGGCCTCGCACTTCCTGATCTGGCGCGCGGTGCAGGGGCTGCAGGCCTTCCCGCGCACGCCGGCGCTCGCGGCGCTGGACGCGGTCGAGACGGACCTGCGCTGGGCGCACCGGCTGCGCCGCGCGCTGGTCGAGGAGGCGCTCCCCGGCGCGCTCGCCGGCTGCATGCAGCGCATCGGCGTCCCCTGGACGCGGGTGCCCGCGCCCGCGCAGCGCGCGTGGGCGTGCTTCGCGATCGCCGAGGCGGGCCGCGTCCTGGCGCAGGCGCGTCCGACGATGACGAGCTTCGAGGACCTGCGCCCCGAGCGCGCGGTCCTGCTGGCGATCGAGCGCGCCATCGCGCGCGAGGGCGCCGCGCCCACGCCGCCGCCCGCGCGCCCGGACGAGCAGCGCGAGAGCGCCGACGCCGCGCTCGCGGCGATCGTCCCCTGGGGCGGCGTCGTCGAGTGCGGCGACGCGCTCGTCGCGCCCGCGCGCGCCGCCGGGGGCGAGGCGCTCGCGGTCCTCGCCGCGCGCTACGGCTTCGATGGCGCGCCGCCGCTGCGCTTCGAGGAGCTCGCGCGCCGACTGCGCACCAGCGCGCCCGCCGCCTGCGCGCGCACCTACGCCGCGCTGGCGACGGTCGGCGCGGGGCGCTGATCCCGCGCGCCGCGCGCCGCGCGCCACCACCCGTGCACGCAAAAACACAGCCACCCGCACGAGGCGGGTGGCTGGAGGAGTCGTGGTCGCGGCAGCGGGCGTCGTCGCCCGTGACCGGCTCAGCGCTTGCTGAACTGGTAGCGGCGGCGGGCGCCGGCCTGGCCGTACTTCTTGCGCTCGACCTTGCGGGCGTCGCGGGTCAGGAAGCCGTGCTCGCGCAGGATGGGCTCGAGGCCCGGGTCGTAGTTGAGGAGCGCGCGGGCGAGGCCCATGATCATCGCGCCGGCCTGGCCGGTGAAGCCGCCGCCGACGAGGCCCGCGGTGACATCGACCTTGCCCTTGGTGCTGGTCTTCTCCAGCACGGCGAGGACGGCCTTGCGGTCGCGGTCCTCGGTGAGGTAGTCGTCCAGCGGCTTCTCGTTCATCATGATGGCGCCGGCGCCGGGGCGGACGCGCACGCGCGCGATCGCGGTCTTGCGGCGGCCCGTTCCCCAGAACCAGCCCTTCGAGTCAGGGCCCTTGGTGGCGGTGGTCTTCGTCAGCGTCTCGGTGGTCATCGGTCAGGTATCCGTGAGGTGCGTTCGGTTCAGCGGCGGGCGCTCGCGAAGTCCAGCGCCTTGGGCTGCTGCGCGGTCTGGCCATGGTCGGTGCCCTTGATCACGCGCAGGTTGCGCGCGATGCGGCGGCCGAGGCGGCCGCGGGGCAGCATGCGGGTGATCGCCTCCTCGACGACCAGCTCCGGACGGGTCGCCATGAGCGACTCGTAGGTGCGGACCTTGAGGCCGCCCGGGTAGCCGCTCCAGCGCTTGATGCTCTTCTGCGCGAGCTTGTTGCCCGTGAGCTTGATCTTGTCCGCATTCGTGACGATGACGCAGTCGCCGTTGAGGACGTTCGGCGTGTACTGGGGGCGGTGCTTGCCCATGAGGACGGTCGCGACCTCGGTGGCGAGGCGGCCCAGGATCATGTCCTTGGCATCGACGACGTGCCAGGTCGTGGTGACCTCGGCGGCCTTGAGGTGAGTGGTCTGACGGGGCATATGAGAAGTCCTTTGCAGCGCCCGTGGGATCCGGGCGGAGAATCGCCAAAGATAGGGGATTTCGCGTTTCTGTCAAGCGGCTTGGAGGGCGTGCCGACGGACTGCGAGGGCCCTGGAAGCGCCCCTGCAGGGGGTCGCGCGGGCCCTGCGGCGCCCGCCGTGCGGGCGCGCTTTGGGGTTCCTCCGCACGGGTAGGCTTCCGCCGCACATGACGCGCTTCGCTCGCCAAAACCTCGTCGCTTGGGCTGTCATTGGGGCGTTTTCGGTCCTTTTCATGTTGCCCGCGCTGCACCTCCCCACGGGAGCGAAGGAGGAGGCACCCGAGGCAAGCGGCGAGATCACGATGCAGCAGCGGCTGCTGGTGCGCGTGATCGATGCGACCGCCGGGCTGCGGCCCGAAGCGAACGCGCATCAACTGTTATTGGGCCTGGGAAACTCCGTGCCGCCGGCGAGCGCGGAGAATCCGGGCGAGGACCTGGGCAACGCGGCGATCCTCGCGCGCCTGGGTTCCGTGGAGGGCAGCAAGGACTCCGCGATCGCGCGCCTGGACGCGCTGCAGAAGTCCATCTCCGACGGCAAGGCGCAGGCGACGCCGGAGTTCCTGACGCTGCTGGGGGATGTCCGCGCCGCGGTGCTCGCGACGAAGGCGCCGGGACCGGGCGAGGTCGGCGCGGACGCCGCGCATCGCATCGAAGCAGCACTCGGCGATGTCGGCACGGGACTTGTCGCGCAGGCCAATGGCGATGCCGAGGGCCTCGCCGCGCTCGCGAACCGAGCGACGCCGGCGCTCATCGCGCTGCTGCTCTTCATCGTGCTCGCGCTGGTGCTCGGGCTCGTCGGCCTGGCGGTGCTGGCGACCTTCGTCGTCCAGGTCCTGCGCGGCCGCACCAACGGCGCCGGACCGAGCGCGCGCGAGTGGTCGCCGGTCTACGCCGAGATGTTCGCGGTCTGGATGGGGCTCTACTGGTGCCTCAACCGCCTCCCGGACATCGCGATGGACTTCCTGCAGTCGCGTGGGATCGTGGAGTCGGGCTGGCACAGCGCGCTGGGCCTGAACGGCGCGCTGGCGCTCTCCGTCGCGATCAGCGTCGTCGCCGCGCTCGCGGCCATCTGGTGGGGGGTGCGCCGCGGCCTGAGCTGGCCGACGATCCGCTCGGGCATCGCGCTCACCCGATTCCGCGGCTCGGATCTGGCGTGGGGATTCCTCTGCTACTGCATGGGCATCGCGCTGCTGGCCGTCGGCGTCGTCGTGAGCGCCGTGCTCACCGCGCTCTTCGGCTCGGGCGCATCGCAGCCCTCGCACCCGATCCAGCAGGTCATCGAGCAGGCGGGCCCGCTGGGCCTGGGCCTCACCTTCGTGATCGCCAGCGTCTGCGCCCCGATCTTCGAGGAGATGTTCTTCCGCGGCGCGCTCTACCGGAACCTCGAGGACATGTGCTCCGGCGCGGGTCGCCTGGCCGCGGTCGTGGTCGCGACGGTCGTGAGCAGCGTCCTCTTCGCGGCGATCCACCCGCAGGGGCTCCTCTTCGTGCCGGTGCTGGGCTCGCTCGCCGTCGCCTTCTGCCTCATGCGCGAGTGGCGCGGAAGCATCAACGCGGGCATCGTGGCGCACGCGCTCAACAACGGCGTGATCCTGCTGCTCAACGTGATGCTGCTGCGCTAGCCGCCCGCCGTCGGCGCGCGCCGCTCAGTCCTGCAGCTCGACCGTCCAGTACGCCTCGTCCAGGAAGGCCTTCCAGGACTGGTACTTGCGGCTGCCCAGGCGCAGCGTGATCGCGGGGTTGCGCTTGGGGCGCACCGGATCGCGGATGAGGCGCATGCGCGCCTGCGAGGGGGTGCGGCCGCCCTTGCGCGCGTTGCAGGTGACGCACGCGCAGACCAGGTTGGTCCACGCGTTGCCGCCGCCCTGCACGCGCGGGACGACGTGGTCCAGCGTGAGCTCGCGGGTCGAGAAGTGCTTGCCGCAGTACTGGCAGCGGTTGCCGTCGCGGGCGTAGATGTTGCGGCGGTTGAGCTTCACCGGCTCGCGCGGCAGGCGCTCGTACCCCAGCAGGCGGATGATCTTGGGCACCGCGAGCACCAGGCTGGGCGTGGTGACCCAATCGTGCTCGGCGTGCTCGAACTGCCGCTGGAACTCCGCGGCCTCCGCCCAGGAATGGAAGGAATAGCTGGTGTAGCTGCCCGCCTCCGGGCTGATGACCTCCGCGGCTCCCTTGACCAGGAGCGTGAAGGCCCGGCGCGCGTCGACCACTCGGACCGCGCTGTACATCTTGTTGAGAACCAGTACGCGAGCATCCAGCGCGCTCGCCACAGTCATCCGTGTCCTCCTGACGGTCGGATCCTCCGACCCGACGGCAAAGTGTAGCGCCGCAGGAGCCCAAGTCCAGCGTGCGAGCGGGGGTCGTGGTCCGCGAAGCTCGCGCTCAGCGCACGCCCAGCCACGCGAGCGTGCGGTCGAGCCCGCCGCCGGGGACGAGCACCGGGACCGTCTCGGGCACCGCCTCGCGCACGAGCTCCCAGAGGAGCGCGCCCGGCAGCGCGCCCGTGCCCGCGGAGCAGGGCGCGAGCAGCTCCGGATCCTGCGCGCTGGGCGCCATGTCGCGCAGGATGATCGCGTCCGCGCGCGCGCCGACGTGCGTCACGAGCGAGCGCAGGTGGTCGGGCGCGTCGGCCAGCATCGACGGCTCGAGCATCGCGCCGGGGTCGAGCGCCAGGCCGAAGGCGCGCTCGCCCGCGGGGGCGGTGCGCACGACGGCGGGATCCTGCCCGGGGATGACGCGCTCGCACCACCAGGTGAGGGCGCTGCGCGCGTCGCTGAGGATGTGGCGCGCGTGCGGCACCAGCAGCAGGCGCCGGCGATGGCGCGCGAGCTGCGGCGCGAGCGAGTCGCACGCCGCCGCGAGCGTCTGCGGCCCGCGCATCCAGTTGGCGGGGGAGACCGAGGCGAGGTCCGCCGCGAGCGTGCCGCTCCAGGTGAAGATCCACTGCCCCGGAAGCTCCGCATCGAAGGCGAAGTCGGGGGAGAGGAGGTTGCCTTCGACGAAGCACCCCAGCGGCCGCCCCGGCGCGGCGAGCGGCATCGCGATGGTCGCGCACAGCGGCGCCGCGGGCGCGCCCGCGAGCCGCGCGAGCGTGCGCGCGTCGTGCATCGCGTGGAGGCGGGCGGGCACGGCGGTCGCGGTCATCGGGGCATCGTAGGGCGCGGTGCGCGCCCCCCCGCGAAGTAGCATCGCGCGGATGATCCGTTCGAAGACCCTTGCGTCGCTGGTGTGTGGTTCGCTCCTGGTCGCAACGCTCGCGGGGCTCGACGCCGCACCTGCGGCGTCGCCCGCGCCCGGCGCGCGCACCGCGCCGCCGACGCCCCCCAAGACGACGCTTCCCGAGGGCTACGCGCGCCTCTTCAACGGCACGGACCTGACCGGCTGGGTGAACGCCAACTGCTGGCCCGACACCTTCGCGGCGCGCGACGGCATGATCTTCTGCAACGGCACGCCCACGGGCTTCCTGCGCACGGACCGGATGTACGAGAACTTCGTGCTGGAGTTCGACTGGCTGCACGAGGCGAAGGAGGGCAACGCCGGCCTCTTCGTCTGGGCCGACCCGATCCCCAGCTCGGCGCAGAACATGTTCCCGCGCGCCGTCGAGGTGCAGATCATGCTCACGCCCGACCGCTTCGACAAGGACGGGAAGCTCCTCTACACGGGCCAGGGGGACGTCTTCTCCATCTGGGGCGCGAAGATGACGCCGCTGCGTCCGCACCCCGCGGGCTGGGAGCGCACGCTGCCGAGCGAGCGCGTCACCAAGGGCGCGGGCGAGTGGAACCACTACAAGGTCACCTGCGACAAGGGCGACATCACGCTCGAGATCAACGGCAAGGCCGTCTCGGGCGCGCGCAACGTCACGCCGCGCAAGGGCTACATCTGCCTCGAGAGCGAGGGCAGCCCGATCTGGTTCGCCAACCTGATGGTGCGCGAGCTCCCGGCCGCGCAGCCGCCGCTGGAGGCGAAGGACGTCGCGATGGACGGCACCGGGCTCGTGCGTCTCTTCGACGGCCGCACGCTCGACGGCTGGCGCGAGGACCCGACCAAGACCGGCCACTGGACCGTGCAGGATGGCGTCCTGAAGTACGACGGCAAGGGCGACACGCTCTGGACTACGAAGGACTACCGCGACTTCGAGCTCATCGTCGACTGGCGCTGGACCAAGGACCACCAGGGCAAGATGCAGCGCCCCAAGATCGCGCCCGACGGCAGCGAGCAGAAGGGCCCCGACGGCAAGGTCGAGACGGTCGAGGTCGAGGAGCGCGACAGCGGCATCTACCTGCGCGGCTCCTCCAAGTCGCAGATCAACATCTGGATGTGGCCCTGCGGCTCGGGCGAGATCTGGGGCTACCGCACCGACGCGCAGATGCCCGCCGCGGTGCGCGCGGCCGCGACGCCCAAGGCCAACGCCGACAAGCCGGTGGGCCAGTGGAACCGCTTCGTGATCCGCGTGCAGGGGACGACGGTCGACGTCGACCTCAACGGCGTGCGCGTCATCGAGAACGCCTCGCTCCCGGCGATGCCGGAGTCGGGCCCGATCGGGCTGCAGCACCACATGAGCTCGATCGACTTCGAGAACATCTACCTGCGTCCGCTGGGCAAGTGACGCGCGGGGGGCGCGTGTGGCGCGCGCGTGCGGCGCGCCGCGCTCAGCTCCCGCGCAGCTCGCAGCGCGAGGTGCACGTCTCGTGCACGACGACCTGCGCGAGCCCGGGCAGCGCGGGCTTGAGGCGCTGCCAGATCCACGCGGCGATCATCTCGCTCGTGGGGTTCTCGAGCCCCGGGATCTCGTTCAGGCAGCGGTGGTCGAGCGCGGCCTCGATGGGCGCGGTCGCGGCCTTGATCTCGCCGTAGTCCACCAGGTACCCGCGCGCGGGATCCAGCGGTCCCTCCACGACGACGTCGACGCGGAAGCTGTGCCCGTGCATCCGGCGGCACTTGTGGCCCTCGGGAAAGCAGGGCAGGAAGTGCGCCGCCTCGAAGCCGAAGCTCTTGACCAGTCGGACCTGCATGGGTGGGCCGCAGTGTAGGGGGCGCGGTGCGCAAAAACGCGCCGGGCCGCGGCGGTGACCGCGGCCCGGCGGAGGATGCATGCGTGATCGGACGCGCGCGGCGTCAGACCTTGGACTCGCCCGCGGGGGCGGCGCCACCGGCGGCCGCGCCGCCCTCGGTGTGCTTCAGGCCGCGGCGCTGGTCGCGCAGGCGGCGCGCCTTGCCGAAGCGGTCGCGCAGGTAGTAGAGCTTCGCGCGGCGCGCGTCGGCGCGGCGTACGAGGTCGATCTTCGCGAGGCGGGGCGAGTGGAGCGGGAAGACGCGCTCGACGCCCTCGTTGGCGACGATGCGGCGGACGGTGATCATCGTGTGGACGCCGCGTCCGGACTTGGCGATGAGCACGCCCTGGAAGACCTGGATGCGCTCCTTGTCGCCCTCGATGATGCGGTAGTGCACGTCGATGGTGTCTCCCACCGAGAAGTTGGGGATCTCGGAGGCGGGCTTGAGCTGGTCGGCGACGACGGAGTCGAGGATCTGCGTGCGGTTCATGTCGGTCTGCGGCCCGGTCGGGCCGTTCCTTTCGCGGCGGGATCGCTCCCGCGATGCACCAGGCCTGCGCCTGGGGGTGGGCTGCTCGCCCGGCACCGGGCACGGGCCCGATGCGCCGCCTTCAGCCCGGCGCGTCCTGCGCCTGGCCACCGTCGGCGGGCTGCGACATGGGACGGGGAGTTCCGCCCAGGGGTCGCTCCAGGAGGTCGGGGCGACGCTCGCGCGTGCGCTCGACCATCTGGTCGTGCCTCCAGCGTGCGATGGCGGCGTGGTCGCCGCTCAGCAGCACGTCGGGCACTTCGCGGCCTCGCCACTCGCGTGGCCGCGTGTAGTGCGGGCAGTCCAGCAGGGCTCGGCCCTCGCTGTCGCGGCGGGAGAACGAATCCTCCGCCGCCGACTGCTCGTGGCCCAGGACTCCGGGAAGGAGCCGGACCACCGCGTCGAGGAGCATCATGGCGGGGATCTCTCCACCGCTCACGACGAAGTCTCCGACGCTCACTTCGAGCGGGGCCAGTTCCTGCACGGCCCGCTCGTCGATGCCTTCGTAATGCCCCGCGACCAGGAGGAGGCGGGGCTGCTTCGCGAACCATTCGACGCGGGGCTGCGTGAGACGCTCGCCCTGCGGCGTGAGCAGCACGCGGCATGCTGCCCGGGAATCGAGCCGTTCCACCGCCTCGACCGCGTCGACGAGGGGCTGGCACATCATCACCATGCCGGGACCGCCCCCGAAGGGCCGGTCGTCCACCTTGTGGTGCCGGTCGAGGGACCACGCACGGATGTCGTGCACGTGGTACTCGGCCAGACCCGCGGCGGCGGCGCGTCCCGGGATGCTCGCGCCCAGGACGGGCGGGAACATCTCGGGAAAGAGCGTGAGGACGTCGATGCGCACGGCGCCTCACGCGACGGGCGTCAGCCCGCCTTCTTCTCGTCCTTCTTCTTCGGGCCGCGGGCGACCGGCAGGCCCTTCTTCACGCGGATGCGGTCCGCCTTCTCGCGGCCCGCGGCGTGCTCGAGCGCCAGCAGGTTGTCCTTCACGGCGCCGCCGGAGCGACGGATGAGGCTGACCACCGTCGCCGAGGGCTGCGCGCCCACGGAGATCCAGTGGTTGATCCGGTCCAGCTTCAGGTTGATCTGCTTGCCGTCCTTCGCCTGGGGCTCGTACCAGCCGAGCTCCTCGATCACGACGCCGTCGCGCGGCGAACGCTTGTCCATGGCGGCGAGGCGGAAGAACGGGTGATGGGCGCGGCCCATCCGCTTGAGACGAATGACGACCACAGGTCGTCTCCTTTCGAAAGCGCCCACCTCGGTGCGGGCCGCGGCACGATGCCGTGGGCCGCGCGCCGGGCGCGTCGTGGGGCCGGTCCAAGCTGGCCGGATGTGCGACGCGCCTTTGGCAGGCGGTTGGGGAAGCCCAACAGGGTAGCGGAAAGCGGGGTGCGCCTCAACGCTGCGGGCGGAATTGCGCGCGGGGCGCAGTTATCAGCAGCGTCGTGCGTTGGAGGGCCCCGTGCCGCCGACGCTCACGCGCCCGCGCCGCCGGACGAGCGCAGGAGCAGCTCGGTCACCCAGTCCACGTACCCGCGGGAGGCGTTGAGAACCCCGCGCTGCAGCGGCGCGTCGAGGGTGGTGAAGAAGATCAGCAGCACCACGAGCAGGCCGTACATCTGCACCTCGGGGCGCTGGTAGAAGGCGGCGAGCCGCCGGCTCACCCCGGCGAGCACCTGGCTTCCATCCAGCGGAGGCACCGGCAGCATGTTGAAGCAGGCGAGGATGAGGTTGAGGAAGCCGCCGACGCTGAGGAAGATCTTCGTGTTGGTGAAGGTCTGCTCCGCGGGGGAGATGCGGCCGGTTCCGACCGCCCACTGCCAGACGGCCAGCCCGGTGAGCGAGAGGAAGGCGAGCACCACGTTCATCATGGGCCCCGCCGCCGCGACGAGCACGCGCCCGAGCCGCTCGTTGCGGTAGCGCGAGGGGTTGGTCGGCATCAGGCCCCACGCGATGCCCGCGACCGCGAAGAAGATCAGCGAGGGCCAGCCCATGTGCACGACGGGGTTCGCCGTGATGTGGCCGAGCTCGCGCGGCGTGTTGTCGCCGCAGGCGATGGCGGCCCAGCCGTGCGCCAGCTCGTGCAGCACGATGGAGAAGATGACCCAGAAGATCCAGCTGAAGAGGTAGATCACCCCGCCGTTCTGGTACGCATCGTGAACCCACCAGCTCATGGGGCTGACTCTAGCGCATCCGCGCCGCGGGCCGCGCGGCATCGACGCCGGCGTGCACGATTCTTCCGCCCAGGACGGTCGCGGCGATCTCGGGCAGCCCCGACTCCCAATCGTGCGCGAAGGGGTTGCCGGCGAAGACGCAGAGGTCCGCGTGCGCGCCCGGGGCGATCCGCCCGAGCGCCGGCGCGCGCAGCGCCTGCGCGGCGCCCGCGGTGTAGGCCAGCAGCGCCTCCTCCACGCGCAGGTTCTGCTGCGGCATGCAGCGCGAGCCGTCGGCGGCCAGCCCCGTCACCGCCGCGCGGATGCCCAGGCGCGGGTCGCAGGAGACGATCGGCCAGTCGCTGCCGAAGGCCAGGAGCGCGCCCGCGTCGGCGAGGTCGCGGAAGCGGAAGAAGCCGCGCATGCGCTGGGCGCCCAGGCGCGCGGGCGCCATCGCCGCGTCGTCGTGCTTGTGCAGCGGCTGCATGCTCGCGATGCGCCCGGCCATGCGCGGCAGGTCGGCGTCGTCGAGGGTCTGGCAGTGCTCGAAGCGGACGATGCGCGCGGCGTCCTCGTGCTCGGCGGCGTCGAGCGCGGTGCGCAGCGCCTCGTCGCCGATGGCGTGCATGCTGGGGGAGAGGCCGTGGCCGAGCGTCTCGCGCACCCAGGTGCGCAGGCGCTGCGGCGAGTGCGCGGCGAACTCCACGAACATCCCGCGCGTCTGCGGCGCGTCCGCGTAGGGGGCGAGCATGCGCGCGGTGCGGCTGCCCAGCGTGCCGTCGACGAAGCTCTTGCAGCCGACGATCGACAGCAGGTCGTCCGCGGGGAAGCGCGCGATCCAGCCGTACTCGACGGGCCAGTCGCGGTCGAGCGCGGTGGCGATCACGCGCAGCGTGCACGCGTCGCGGCGCGCGTCGCGCAGGGGCAGGTGCGCCTGCTCGAGGTCGACGCGGTACTCCATGCTGCCCGCCGCGGTGAGGCCGAAGCGGTTGCAGTGCGCCATCGCCCGCAGCAGCATGCGCTGGCGTTCCTGCGCGGAGGGCGCGGGGATCGCGGGATTCACGAGCTGCCACGCGGCCTGCTCGACCATCAGCCCCGTCGGCGCGCCGGAGCCGTCGCGCACGATCTCGCCGCCGGGGGGACAGCTCGCGCAGCCGACGCGCTCGAGCACGGCGTCGTTGACGAGGCAGACATGCTGGTCCACGCGGTAGGCGACGGCGGGCGTGCGGCCCGCGGCGCGCAGCCACTCGCGCGTGGGACGCTCGCCGCCCCAGGCGTGCTCGTCCCAGCCGAAGGCGCGCAGCCACGCGCCGGGCTCGAGCGCGCGCGCGCCGGCGGCGATGCGCTCCTCGAACTCGCGGCGCGAGCGCACGCCGCGCAGGTCGACCTGCGCGAGCGACTGCGCGCCCAGGGAGAGGTGCAGGTGCGCGTCGATGAGCCCGGGCACGATCGTCCACGCGGGATCGAGGTGCACCGTCGGCGTGTCCTCGCGCGGCGGAGCGTCGACGGCGACGATGCGTCCCTGCGCCAGGTCGATCGACTGCGCCCAGGGGTGCGCGGGGTCCGCGGTCCAGATGCGCGCGCCGGTGAGGCGCACGCGCTCGAGCTCCGGCCAGGGCATGGTCGCGCAAGCGTAGGCGCGCGCGCTCAGGAGCAGAGGCCCCAGTGGCCCAGCAGCGCGCCGATGTCGGCGCCGTTGGTGGTGCCGTCGCCGGTGAGGTCGGCGCCCGGGCCGTTCCAGTTGCCCAGCAGCACGCCGATGTCCGCGCCGTTGACGATGCCGTCGCCGTTGAAGTCGCCGGGGCAGGGGTCGGCCGCGGGAGCGACGCTCGCCCAGTCGGCGCCGACGCGGATCTCGTCGGTCGCGAAATCGCCGTTGTTGTCGAGCATCACGGCGGTCGGCAGGCTCGGGCCCGCGTTCACGGTGAAGGTCGCGGAGGCGGCGGCGGGCTCCGGCGCGCCCGGCTGCGGGTTCACGAAGAGCGCGTAGGTGCAGCCCACCCCCGAGGGATTCTTGGCGATGCGCACGATCAGGAAGGCGGTCTGCCCGGGGACGACGGGGACGCTGGAGTTCGCGCCCTGCGTCGCGTCGATGCGCACGCTGTAGCTGGTCGAGCCCGGTCCCATCCCCGCGACGACGCGGTACGGGAAGGCGTTGAAGGAGAGGCCGCCCCAGAGCGTGGTCGCCGCGTTCTGGCGCAGCAGGAAGGAGACGTAGACCGCGTTCGAGGTGATCGGCAGCGGAAAGGAGCGCTGGTACTGCGAGCCCGACCAGTCCTCGCCTCCGTGCTGCGAGACCGCGCATCCCGGCTGCACCGGCAGGCCCGGATACGCGAGGCCGATCGCCGAGACCTCCGTGACGAGGTCCCACGACTGCTCGCTCCATGCCTCGCTCCATCCGCCGCCGCCGGCGAAGCCGTCGAGCGAGGGACGCGGGCCGCCGTAGAAGCCCTCGTAGGAGACGAGCTGCGCGTGCGCGCCGGCGGCGGTGCCGCCCGCGAGCGCGAGTGCGAGCAGGGGAGCGCGCCGCGCGCGGCGCACGGATCGCGTGGTGGTTCCAACGAACAGCATGGTGCGGTGCCTCACGACGGCGGCCTCGAGCGAACGAATCCGCCGAAGATCAGGATGCCACCCCTGCGGCGCAAGACAAATCACGCGTGGCCGGCTTCGCGCACGCAGATATCCTTTGGGAATGAACCCCACCGAGTCCGTCGCTGGTTTCGAGGCCGCCTCGTCGCTGCGTGCGTGCACGCGCGCGCTCACGGGGCCGATCTTCTTGGTCACCGCGATCGGCGGCGCGCTGGCGCTGGCCGGATGCGACGGCGGATCGGAAGGCAAGGGGCCGAAGGGGCCGACGCCGGTTTCGGCGGCCCCGGCCGCGGGTCCCGCGTCAGGCGCGGGTGCGCCGAACGCCGGCACAGGCGCATCGAGCGGGGGCGCGGGCGCGACCGGCGTCGCGACCGGCGTCGCACCGAAGGCGTCGGGCGCCTCGCAGGCGGGCGGCTTCCCGGTGAGCGGTCCCGACGGCGACCAGACGCGCATCGAGGTCGGCGGCCTCGTCATGCCCAAGCCCGTGAACTGGGTCTGGACCGCGCCGACGATGCAGTTCCGCGCGCTGCAGTACGCGGTGCCCGCGCAGGGCGCCAACGCGCCCGCGGCGGAGCTGGTCTTCAGCGTCTTCCCCGCGGGCGACGGTGGCCCGATCGATCCGAACCTCGACCGCTGGGCGAACCAGTTCCGCGCGGCGGACAACACCGCGGCGCCCTCGCAGCGCACGGTCGTCGCCATGGGCGGCATGCAGGTGCACCGCATCGAGAGCAAGGGCGCGTACATGGGCATGGGCGCGGCCGCGCCGCGGCCGAGCTACATGCAGCTCGGCGCGATCGTCGAGGCGCCGGGGCGCAACATCTTCATCAAGCTCGTGGGCCCGGAGGCGACCGTCGAGTCCAACCGCGCGGCCTTCGACGCGATGCTCGCGGGGATGGCCGCGGGCGCGGCGCCTGCGGGCGCTGGCGCCACCGGCGCGGCGCCGACCCCGCCTCCCGCGGGCAAGTGACCGCGCGGCTCAGCGCGTGAGGTCGCGGATCAGGCCGTCGTGCACGTCGTAGATCCAGCCGTTGACGTTCACTTCCTCGCCGCGCGCCTCGAGCGCCTGCAGCACGGGTGACTCGCGCACGTTGCGCACCTGCGTCTCGACGTTGAGCTCCGCGAGCCGGTCGGCGCGCGCGCGCGGATCGTCGAGCACGGCGAGCTCCTCCTGGTGCGTGCGCGCGATGTCGCGCAGGTGGCGGATCCAGTGGTCGTAGATGCGTCCCTGCGAGGGCTGGAGCGCGGCGACGACGCCGCCGCAGCCGTAGTGGCCGCAGACGATGATCTCGCGCACGCCCAGCACCACGGTGGCGAACTCGATCACGCTCAGCGAGTTCAGGTCGCTGTGCACGACGAGGTTGCCCACGTTGCGGTGCACGAAGACCTCGCCCGGGGGCAGCCCGATGATCTGGTTCGCGGGGACGCGGCTGTCGCTGCAGCCGATCCACAGGTATGTCGGGCGCTGCTGCGCCGCGAGCATCGCGAAGAAGCCGGGGCGCTCGCGCTCCATGCGCTCGGCCCACAGCCGGTTCTGCTCCAGGAGCGCGTCGAGGTGGTGCACGCGCGCATCCTAGACTCCGCGCATGCGCTACTACGCGGCCGCGGTCCAGACCTCCCTCCCGGCCCTCGTCGAGCGCGGCGACCTGCCCGCGCGCATCGACGCGCTGATCGCGATGGCGGAGGGCGCGGTCGCGGGCTACGAGCCCTTCCACGACGTGCGCCTGCTGGTCTTCCCGGAGTTCTCGCACACCGCGCCGATGCTGGGCACCGTCGCGCAGCTGCGCGCGCGCACCGCGGTGGGCGTCGAGGCGATCGCGCCCGCGTACGAGCGCTTCTGCCGCGCGCGCGGCGTCTTCGTGCAGACGGGCAGCTTCGTCGAGTCCGACCCGCGCCATCCGGGCGCGCTCTTCAACACGACGCTGCTGGTGGGACCCGGCGGCGTGCTCGCGCGCTACCGCAAGGTGAACCCGTGGATTCCGTGGGAGCTGCACACGAGCCCGCACGACATCGAGGGCTACGCCGAGCCGCTCTTCCCCGTCGTCGAGACGGAGATCGGGCGCCTGGGCTGCGCGATCTGCTACGACTGGATCTTTCCCGAGGTGCTGCGCGAGCTCGCGATGCAGGGCGCGGAGCTGCTGCTGCGCGTGAGCGCGTACATGGATCCGTGGGGCGCGACCCCGCCGACGGACTGGTGGACGCTCTTCAACCGCGCGCGCGCCGCGGAGAACACGGCGTACGTCGTCGCCGCGAACCAGGCGGCGCATGTGCCGGACTACCCGCCCTTCAGCTGGCCGGGCTCGAGCATGGTCGTCGACTTCGACGGCCGCATCCTGGCGCAGGCGGAGCCGGGGCCGTTCCAGAAGATCGTCGTCGCGCCGATCGACCTGGGCGCGCTGCGCGCCGAGCGCGCGCGGCGCCGCGGCCACGACATGCGCGCGCACCTGCGCAGCGAGGCGTACGCCTACCTGCGCACGCCGCACCTGGCGCGCGGCGGCGCGCAGCCGCTGGACGCCGCGGGCATCGAGGCGCGCATTGCGGCGGCCAGGGGCGCGATGCCGGACCCGCGATAGGATCCGCCACCGCAAAGGGGAATCGCGCATGCAGCTCTGGATCGTGGGTGCCGATGGGAAGACGTACGGGCCGTTCACCGCCGAGCAGCTGCGGCAGTTCGCGCAGCAGGGTCGCGTGACGATGGAGACGCTCGCCTCGCCCGGCGGCGGCGCGGCCTGGCAGCCGCTCTCGATGTACCTCTTCCAGGGCGACGCGGCCGCGGCGGCGTCGATGACGGGGGACGTGCCGCCGCCGACGCATGCGCCCGTGATTCCCGTGCCGGCGGGCGCGGACCAGGACCTCGCGTGGATCGTCCCCGTCCACACCGACGGCGTGGCGATCGCCGCGGGATACGCCGGGCTCCTCAGCCTGCTGTGCCTGCCCGGCCCCTTCGCGCTCGGGCTGGGAATCTGGGCGCTGCGGCGCCTGCGCGCGAATCCGCAGCTCTCCGGCCGCGGGCGCGCGATCTTCGCGATCATCGCGGGCTCGCTGGGCACGATCGGCACGATCCTCTTGATCGTCGCGGTGGTGAACTCGACGCGCGGGAAGTGAGCGGTGCGCGCGGCGCGCGCGTGCCCGGCACGAGGTCGCGCGAAAACGACGGCGCGCGCGGACGATGGTCCGCGCGCGCCGGATGCGTTGCGGGGGATGCGCGCGCTCAGGCGCCGAAGGCCTTGTTGACCTCGTTCCAGTTCACGACGTCCCACCACGACTTCAGGTAGTCGGCGCGGCGGTTCTGGTAGTTCAGGTAGTAGGCGTGCTCCCAGACATCGACGCCCAGCAGCGGCGTGCCGACGACGTCGACGAGGCCGACCATGAGCGGGTTGTCCTGGTTGGGCGTGCTCGAGATGACGATCGTTCCGTCGGGCTTCTTGACGAGCCACGCCCAGCCGCTGCCGAAGCGCTTCATGCCGGCGTCGGCGAACTGCGTCTTGAAGTTGTCCAGGCTGCCGAAGGCCTTGTCGATCGCGGCCGCGAGCGCGGGGCTGGGCGCGCCGCCCTGGCCCTTGGGCGCCATCCACTTCCAGAACATGCTGTGGTTCCAGTGGCCGCCGCCGTTGTTGCGGACCGCGGCCTTCACGGCGTCGGGGGCGTCCTTGACACTGCGGCAGATCTCGTCGATGGACATCGCGGACCACTTCGCGTCGCCGGCGACCGCCTTGTTCAGGTTGTCGACGTACGCCTGGTGGTGCTTCGTGCGATGGATGTTCATCGTCTTGGCGTCGATGGCGGGCTCGAGGGCGTTCTCGGCGTAGGGCAGTTCGGGAAGGGTGAAGGGCATCTTCTTCTCCTGGAGGTTGGGTTCGGTGGAAAGCGGTGCGCCGGCCACGGTGGCCGCGCCGGCGCGCGCCAGCAGCGGGTGCGCGCCCACGGCGGCCGCGGCGGCGAGTCCCGCGGCGAGGAAGCCGCGTCGGTCCGGCTGGAGCGGCGCGGCGTGCGGTGCGTCGTCGTGGTTGGTTGCCATGGGAGAGAACAGGATAGCCCTGCTGCTAGGCTTGCGTCGATGCATTCGGTGGCCCGTGCGATCGACGCCAACGCCAACCGCGCGCGGGAGGCGCTGCGCGTGCTGGAGGACGCCGCACGCTTCGCGCTGGACGACGCGGCGCTCGCGCGGCGCTTCAAGGAGCTGCGCCACGGGCTGCAGGGCGCGCTGGCCGCGCTCCCGCCCGGCTGGCTGGAGGCCAACCGCGACACGGCGGGGGATGTGGGCCGCGCGATCGAGGGCGCGCACGAGTCCGCGCGCGCCGCGCACCGCGAGGTCGCCGCCGCCGCGGGAAAGCGCCTGGGCGAGGCGCTGCGCTCGAT
Source organism: Phycisphaerales bacterium (assembly GCA_046350355.1). Classification (GTDB taxonomy): domain Bacteria; phylum Planctomycetota; class Phycisphaerae; order Phycisphaerales; family SM1A02; genus UBA966. The sequence goes on from JAXMAN010000001.1 coordinate 869,277, forward strand.
CGAGGAATGCCTGAAGACGGTCGATCCCGCCGCCGCGCGCGCGGTCGAGGCGCTGCGCTACCTGGGCTACGACGCCGAGCGCGACCTGCTGCTGCGCATGGGCAGCGCCGCGCGGCGGCAATGGCGCGTCTGCGTGCTGCTGACGCAGTCGCTCTGCGCGCAGCCGTGGGAGCGCGTGCTCGAGCAGGCGCTCGCGGGCGGCGCGGACTGCATCCAGGTGCGCGAGAAGGAGATGCCCGCGCGCGAGCTGGCGGCGCGCGCGCGCGCGGTCGTCGCGGCGGCGCACGCGCACGGCGCGAGCGTGATCGTGAACGACCGTGCGGACATCGCGCTGGCGGCGGGAGCCGACGGCGTGCACGTGGGGCAGGAGGATCTCTCGGTCGCGCAGGTGCGGCGCATCGCGGGCATGGCGCTGCTGGTGGGCGTGAGCACGCACTCGCGCGACGAGGCGCGCGCCGCCGTCGACGCGGGCGCGGACTACTGCGGCGTGGGCGCGATCTTCGCGACCGGGCTCAAGCCCGACCGCGCCCCCGCGGGCACGGCGGCGGTCGCGGCGTACCTGGCGGAGTTCGCGCGCGTGCCGCACCTGGCGATCGGCGGGATCACCCCCGCGCGGGTGCGCGAGCTCGCGGCGGTGGGCTGCCGCGGCGTCGCGGTCAGCGCGGCCGTCTGCGGCGCCGCGGATCCGGCGGCGGCGGTGCGCGCGCTGCGGGAGGGGCTGGAGTGAGCGCCGGCGTGCGCGACGCGCGCTTCACGCTGCTGGGCACCGGCACCAGCGCGGGCGTCCCCGTGATCGCGTGCGAGTGCGCCACCTGCACGAGCGACGATCCGCGCGACCGGCGCACGCGCACGGGCGCGATGCTGCAGTTCACCGACGCGGGCGGGCAGGAGCGGGTGGTGCTGGTGGACGCGCCGCCGGACCATCGCGAGCACTCGCTGCGCCACAAGCTGCGCCGCGTGGACGCGATCCTCTTCACGCACGCGCACGTCGACCATGTCTTCGGCCTCGACGACGCGCGCCTCTACAACGTGAGCATGCGCAGCCCGGTGCACCTCTTCGGCGAGCGCACGATGCTCGCGGAGCTCGAGCGCATCTACGAGCACATCTTCAAGCCGCACCGCAACGTCAACAGGAGCTTCGTGGCCGACGTGACGACCACGCCGATCGAGCCCGGCGCCTCCTTCGACCTCCACGGCGTGCGCGTCACGCCGCTGCGCCTGCTGCACGGCGCGCTCCCGATCGTCGGCTACCGCTTCGACGTGGAAAATATGCCGGGCATGCCCGGCATATTTTCCGGGGGGCCGTTTCCGCTGGCGTACTGCACGGACGTGAACGCGATCCCGCCGGAGACCTGGCCGCTGCTGCGCGGGCTCGACACGCTGGTGCTGGACATGCTGCGCGAGCGCCGCCACCCGACGCACTTCAGCCTCGCGGAGTCGCTGGAGGTCGCCGCGGAGGTGGGCGCCCGCCAGACGGTCTTCACCCACATGACCCACGACGCCCGCCACGCCGAGCTGGACGCCCGCCTCCCCGCGGGCGTCCGCCTGGGCCACGACGGGATGCGCCTCTAGCGCCCCCGGCGGGGCGGTTTTCCCGGAATTTCGGCCACCGGAGGGGCGCGGGCGGCCCGGGGGCGTCGTGCAGTATCATTCCTCCCCCTATGGCTCAGCTCCGCGAAATCAAGAAGCGCATGGGCGCGGTCAAGACGATCCAGCGCATCACCAAGACGATGCAGATGATCGCGACGGCGAAGTACACCGCCTCGCTCGCGCGCGCCAAGAACAGCCGCCCGTACACCGACACCATCCGCGGGCTCGTGAGCCAGGTCGCCGCCCAGGCGGGCGACGCCACCCATCCGCTGCTGCAGGTCCCCGCCACCTCGACCGGCCGCGAGCTGGTCCTGGTGATCACCTCGGACCGCGGCCTCTGCGGCGCCTACAACTCGAACGTCCTGCGCATGGCCTCGCGCCTCATCGCCGAGTCCAAGTCGCAGGGCCGCACGACGGTCGTCGAGACCGCCGGCCGCAAGGCGATCGCCTTCTTCAAGTTCGCGAAGATGGACGTCGCGGCGCGCCACGCCGTCGGCGACCGTCCGCAGTACGAGACCGTCGACGCGATCGCGCAGTCCTACATCGACCGCTACGTCGCGGGCGAGTTCGACTCCGTGAAGGTCGTCTACACGCGCTTCGTCTCGGTCGCGCGCCAGCGCGCCGAGGTGATGCAGCTCCTGCCGCTCTCGCTCCCCAAGGAGCAGGGCGCGGACGCCGCCAAGTCCGCCGCGGCGCGCGTCGCCGACTACGAATTCAGCCCCTCCCCGGCCGAGCTGCTGGGCGAGCTGCTGCCCCGCTCGGTGAAGACCTCGCTCTTCCAGTCCTTCCTGGACGCGGTCGTCAGCGAGAACGTGATGCGCATGGTGGCGATGAAGGCCGCGACGGACAACGCCGGCGGCATCGGTCGCGACCTCAAGCGCAAGTTCAACCGCGCCCGTCAGGCGCGCATCACGACCGAGCTCAACGAGATCGTCGCCGGCGCCGAAGCGCTCAACTGAGCCGGGCTACTTCGTCGCGGCTGCGCCATCCTTCGCCGCGGGCGCCGCGCCCGAGGGCGTCGCGCCCTTCGCGATGGTGTAGCCCTCCTTCTGCCAGGCCTTCAGTCCGCCGCGCAGCGTGAAGACGTCCTTGTAGCCCAGCTCCATGAGGCTCTTGGAGGCGGCCTTCGCGACGACATCGCCGTAGTCCGTGTCGTAGACGACGAAGAGGTTGTAGCCCGCGAGGCGCTCGCGCGCGGTCTCGCGCAGGTCGGCGAGGGGCACGTTGATCGCGCCGGGGATGTGCCCCTCCGCGTACTGCTTGGCGGAGCGCGGGTCGACGTAGACGCCCTTGGGCGCCTTCTCCAGGAAGCGGCCCGGCGTGTTCATCTTGTCGACGGCGGCGGGGGGCTCGAGCAGCTCGAGCATCGTGTCGTTGGTCTTGGTCTCGCAGCCGACGAGCGCCGTCAGCGCGGGGATCGCGGCGAGGGCGAGGAGGGCGGCGGCGGCGAGGGGCGCGGGGGAGCGGCGGTGCATCGGTGAGTCCAGTCTGGGCGGATCGGCCCTGGGACGCGCGCAGCGGGGTTCGCGCGGGGCCCGCGCGCGGCGCGCGCCGGCGTCGGTGCGGAAGTTGCGGGCGCGACGCGCCATCGCGTGCGGCCCGGAGCGATACTACCGCCCATGCACCTGGCACTGTTCGCCGCGATCCTGGCCGCCGCCGCACTCACGCAGACGCCGCCCGACGGCGCGCCGGGTGCCGCGCCCGGCGGCGCGCCCGACGACGCGAAGCCCGCGGCCTCCGGCGCCGGCGCGCGCGCGCCCGGACTCTCCGAGGGGATTGACCGCGCGAAGTTCCGCTGGGGCCAGGCGACCGACGGGAGCTGGGTGCTCGTCGCGAGCTTCGACATCACGCCGGGCTGGCACACCTACTGGATGAACCCCGGCGACAGCGGCGACGCGCCGAGCTTCGAGCTCACCGTCCCCGAGGGCTGGCAGGTCGGCGAGACGATCTACCCGCGCCCGGACGTGAAGCTCATGGATGGCGCGCCCTTCTACGGCTACGAGGGGCGCGCGCACTACCTCATCCCGGTGCGGCGCGTCGGCGACGCGGGCGACACCGGCTGGAACAACCCCGGCGGCAGCGCGGGCAGCGGCGGCAAGTGGAAGATCTCCGCGCGCATCATGGCGTGCCGCTCGCGCTGCACGATGTCCAAGGCGAGCGCCGAGGGCACCTGGCCGCCCAGCCCCGAGGCGGGCACCGACATCAACCTCAACGGCGGCAGCTTCGACGGCCGCTCGCTCCCCGCGACGGCGGCGAAGGCGGGGCTCTTCGCGCGGCTGGAGACGGGCAAGGTGCGGATCGAGGGCTCGGCCCGCGGCCACGCCAGCGCCAGTTTCGTGCCCGCGGCGGTCCCGGGGATGCAGCTCACCCTTCCCTCCGATGCCGCGGCGGTCGCCGGCACCGTCGACGGGGACAAGTTCAAGATCGCCTGCGCCCTGGAGTCGCCGGGCGCGGGCCCCCGCACCCCGGCCTTCGCGGGCCTGGTCCTCCTGGGGCGATCCCCGGGGGATCCCTGCGTCTGGATCACGATTCCCCACCCGCTGGCGGGCCCGGAGGCCGCCCCCGGCGCCAACGGGGTCGGGGCATCCGATGGGGCTCCGCCGTCGAAGGGTGGCTGAACTCAACGTCGGTCTGGCGCGTCTGTACCAGACACCGCATTGGGGCCCCGCGGCACAGGGGCCTCGCACTGGATCGGAATTCCGAGCCCGCCCGGACCCTGCGTCCGCACCCACGGCGGGCTCCATGAAGGAGCATCGATGAAGAACCTGAAGATGATCGCGTCCATGGGCCTGTTCGCTGCGCTCGCGGCCGGCACCGCCGCCTACGCGCAGTCCGCGCCCGCCTCCGGCAGCAAGCAGTCGGAGAAGCAGACGGAGAAGAAGAAGGAGAAGAAGGCCGAGAAGCATGGGGACCACGCGAAGGTCGGCGCCCCCGCTCCGGCGTTCACGCTCAAGGACTCCGCCGGCAAGGACGTCAGCCTCGCCGACTTCAAGGGCAAGGTCGTCGTCCTCGAGTGGATGAACCCCGGCTGCCCGGTCTGCAAGGGCAAGATGGAGGACGGCTCCGTCGCGAAGATGATGGACGCCTCGAAGAAGATCAACAGCGACGTGGTCTTCCTGTTCATCAATTCGACCGCCGCGATGGCCAGCGACCCCGCGGCCAGCGGCAGCTACCTCAAGGCCAACAAGATCGACGCCGCCGCCCTGATCGACGGCGACGGCAACGTCGGCCACATGTACGGCGCCAAGACGACGCCGCACTGCTTCGTCATCGACGCCAGCGGCACGCTCGTCTACGAGGGCGCGATCGACGACAAGGGCTCGACGAACTACGTCGTCAACGCGGTGCAGGCGCTCAAGGACGGCAAGCCGGTCACCCCGGCCACGACCGCGTCCTACGGCTGCAGCGTGAAGTACAAGAAGTGAGCCACCGCGCACGGCGCGGTGCGCGGAGATCCTGACTCGCGCCCACGCCTCGTGGGAATCTCGCAAGACGACCGGCGGCCGGACCTGTGTGGGTCCGGTCGCCGGATCGCTTTTGCGGGGTGCGTGGCGCGCAGGCGCGACGGGGGCGCGGGGCAGGCCCGCGCGGCGCCGGTCAGCCCACGTTCACGGGCATGACGACGTAGGTGAACTCCTGGCCCACCTTGAGCACGCCCGGCTTCTGCGGGGTGCGCATCTCGATCATGACCTGCTGGCCGTCGACGACCTTGAGCGCGTCGACGATGAAGTTCGGCTGGAAGCCGATCTCGATCGCGTCGCCCTGGTAGCCGGACATCGGCACGCGGATCTCGGCCTCGCCCATCTCGGGGGCGCGGCTGCTGACCACGAGCGTGTCGCCCTTGAAGGCGAAGCGCACGCCCTTGCTCTCCTCGTTGGTGAGGAGCGCGGCGCGGCGGATCGCGGTCGCCAGGTCGGTGGCGTCGAAGCTGACGCGCTTGTCGTGGTCCTTGGGGATGACGTCCTCGAAGGGCGGGAAGGTGCCCTCGACGAGGCTCGTCACCAGCGTGCCCGCGCCCTCGACCTGGAAGACGGCCTGGCCGTCGGCGTGGCCGATGACGACCTTCGCGTCGGGGTCGCCGAGCATCTTGACCAGGATGTTGAGGCTCTTGGAGGGGACGATGAAGGTCATGTCCCCCTCGCCGGTGCAGGCGCCCGCGGCGACCGCGAGGCGCTTGCCGTCGGTGCCGACCAGGCGGATCCGCTTGCCCTTGCGCTCCATGAGCACGCCGTTGATCGCGAAGCGCGCGTTCTCGACGGCGGTGGCGAAGAGGGTGCGCGCGATGAGGCGGCGCAGGGACTCGGCGGTCACCTCGAAGGCGCCCGTGGGCTGCGGCTCGCGGCCCGCGGGGTACTCCTTCGGGTCGTAGCCGAAGATCTTGAAGATGCTGCCTTCGCCCTTGACGGTGGCGACGTTCTTCTCGATCTCGATCGCGACGGTGGAGTCCTCGCAGGTGCGGACGATCTGGTTGAGCTTGTCCGCGGGGATGAGCGCCTCGCCGTCGGAGACGACCTCGACGCTGGGGACCGCGAGGGTCAGCGAGATCTGCCCGTCGGTGGCGCGCAGGTGCAGCTCGCCCTCCTTGGCGGAGAGCTTCAGGCAGGTGAGCACCGGGGTGGTGGTGCGCGACGGGACGACCCCGGACGCCATGGTGAGGGCGTCGACGAGGGCGGAACGATCGCAGTTGACCTTCAGGTTCGCTGGCATGGCTTGCTCCGGGAAAGGCGGAGTGTATCCGGCCCGAGAGGGGGGTTCCCGGGCGCGTCCCTTCCGCATCCGGGCCGCTGCGCCTACCCTTTCCTCGGTGCTCCAGCGCATCCTCAGCTCCGTCCGCGCCAACTACGGGCTGACCGTGTTCTTCCTGTACCTGGGGGCGTTCGCGATCGCCTTCGTCGGCACCGTGACGCTGCCGCTGGTGGCGATCGTGATGGTGATCGCGTCGGTCCTGATGCTGGTGCCGCTGGTGCTGCTGGGCGACATCATCGGCATCTGCTCGCGCGCCGCGACGCGTCCGTACCTGCGCCGGGGCGTCTGCCCGCGCTGCCGCGCGCAGCAGGGTCCCGCGTGGGAGGCGCCTATCTACCGCTGCGCCTTCTGCCCGGCGGCGTACGAGGCCGACGGCGATCCCTACGAGGGCGACGAGCGCGTGGTGCACGAGTCGGGCGCTCCGGTCGCGCCCGCGGCGCCGCCCAACACCTGACGGCGGGGCCCGCCGCGCGCGCCGTACCATTCCCGCGTGCGCACGATCCTCTTCATCTGCACGGGCAACACCTGCCGTTCGCCGATGGCCGAGGCGATCGCGCGCGACCTGCTCGACCACGGGCAGGTGCCGGGCAAGGGGCGCGAGGTCTTCGTCGCCAGCGCGGGGCTCGCGGCGTGGGACGGCAGCCCCGTCTCGCGCGAGACGATGGCGACGCTCGACCGGCTGGGCATCGACTTCGACGGCTCCTCCAAGCGCCTGACGCCCGAGATGATCCGCAAGGCGGACTTCGTGCTGGGCATGACGCGCGCGCACGTGATCGCGGCGCGCGCGATGGTGGGCGGCGAGCGGCACGCGGAGAAGGTGCAGCCGGTGGACCTGGCGGGGGATCTCGAGGATCCCATCGGGCAGGGACAGGGCGCGTACGATGCCCTGGCCGAGCGGCTGCAGCGCGTCCTCCCCGGGCGGCTCCAGGAGCTCCTCTGACGGACGCGCCGCGCGGCGCGTCGCCCGCCTCCTTTCCGCAGGCCAGCGCATGCGCATCGCCATCGGATCCGACCATCGTGGCTACCAGACGACCGCGGCGCTGGTGCAGCACCTCGCCGCCAACGGACACGAGGTCGTGGTCCTGGGCGACTGCGGCGGCGCCACCTGCGACTACCCGGATGTCGCCTACCTGGTCGCGCGCGAGGTCGCCGACGGCAAGGCCGAGCGCGGCATCCTGATGTGCGGCACCGGCATCGGCATGTGCATCGCCGCGAACAAGGTGAAGGGCGTGCTGGCCGCGCTCGCGCAGGACGAGCTGAGCGCGCAGCTCAGCCGCACGCACAACAACGCGAACATCCTGTGCCTGAGCGCGGACCTCATCGGGACCACGCTGGCCAAGCGCATCGTCGACACGTTCATGCGGACCAACTTCGAGGGCGGCCGCCACGAGCGCCGCATCCGCAAGATCCGCGAGATCGAGGAGGGCGGGCCGCCGACGAAGTGACGGGGGCGCGGGGCGCGCGCGACGCGCCCCCGCCGCGCCGCCGCCGCGGCTCACTTCGCCTTCTGCGACTGCGCCTCGACGAGGTCCACCAGCAGGCGCACGCCGAATCCGGTCGGTCCCGCGGGGAAGAGGTCGCCGCCGCGCTGCGCGTCGCCGACGCCCGCGATGTCCAGGTGCGCCCACGGCGTCTTGGAGTCGACGAAGTAGCTGAGGAAGGCCGCGCCCTGCACCGGGTGCGCGTTGCGCAGCGGGTTGCTGTTGAGGATGTCCGCGTGCGAGCTGCGCATGAACTCGCGGTGCTCGGTCCACAGCGGCAGGCGCCAGACCTTCTCGCCGCTGCTGCCCGCGGCGGACTCGACGGCGTGCGCCATCGCGTCGTCGTTGGCGAAGAAGCCCGCGCAGAAGTGGCCCAGCGCCACGACGACGCCGCCGGTGAGCGTGGCGACGTCCACGAGCGCGGTCGCGCGCAGGTCCTTCTGCGCGTACGCGAGCGCGTCGCCCAGGACCAGGCGGCCCTCGGCGTCGGTGTTGGTGATCTCGACGGTGACGCCGTTGTACATCGTGATGATGTCGTCGGGACGCATGCTGTCGCCGCTGACCATGTTCTCCGCGGCGGCCAGGAGCGCGTGCACCTCGATGGGCAGCTTCAGGCGCGCGATCGCCTCCATCGCGCCGATGACGGCCATGCCGCCGAGCTTGTCGTACTTCATGCCCTTCATGCCGTTGTTCACCTTGAGGCTGTAGCCGCCGGTGTCGTAGGTGAGGGTCTTGCCAACGAGGACGAGGCGCTTGCCGCGCGCGGCGGGCGCGATGCGGCGCGGCTTGTGCGTCAGGTGGACGAGGCAGCTCTTGCTGTCGCTGCCGTGGCCGACGGCGACCAGGCCGCCCATGCCCATGCGCTTGGCCTGCGCGTGGGTGATGACGCTGCAGCGCAGGCCGCAGCGGCGCGCGAGCGCCTTCGCCTGCGCGGCGATCCACGGCGGGTTGCAGACGTTCGGCGGCGTCGCGCCCAGCGTGCGCGCGGTGTTGACGGCCTCGCCCAGCAGCAGGCCGCGCTCGAGGCCCGCGTCGAAGTCGCGGTCGTCGGCGCTGATCTCCAGCGAGCGCAGCATGCGGTTCTTCTTCGCGGCGCTCCCCTCGAACGCGGTGAACTTCCAGCTCGCGATCGCGAGGCCCTCGCCGAAGGCGCGGCCGGCGCGCTGCGCGCCCTCGCGGCCGCCCGAAGCGGGCAGGCCCAGCTCCAGGCGCGCGGAGGCGACCTCGCGGCGGTGCAGCCCGCGCAGCAGGCCGGCGCCCGCGGTGCGCAGCGTCTCGGGGGTGATCGCATCGGCGTCGCCGAGGCCCAGCAGCACATGGCGCGGGCCGGCGCTGCAGACCTCGCCGTTGTCGGCCTTGAAGGCGGGATCGCGCAGGGCCTGCGTCACCGCGTCGACGCCGCGCGCGGCGGCGGGGACGAGCTTCTTCTTGTCCTGCTGGCGCACGCCCACGACGACGATGGAGGAGCGGCCGCGGCGATGCTTGATGGTCTGGAACATGGGACGCGCAGTGTATTCGCGCGCCGGGGAAGGCGCGGGATTCGCCTAGGATTCAGGGCTTCATGGAGCGGCTGGAGGTCATCGTCATCGGCGGCGGACACGCGGGCGTCGAGGCCGCGTGGGCGGCCGCGGGCGCGCTGGGCGCGGGCGCGCGCGTGGCGCTGGTGACGATGGACCCGTCGCGCATCGGCGCGATGAGCTGCAACCCCGCGATCGGCGGCCTGGCGAAGGGGCAGATGGTGCGCGAGATCGACGCGCTCGGCGGCGTCATGGGGCTGGCGACGGACCGGACGGGCATCCTCTTCAAGATGCTCAACACCTCCAAGGGCGCGGCGGTGCGCGGCCCGCGCGCGCAGTGCGACAAGGAGCACTACGCGGCGGAGGTGCAGCGGCTGCTGTCGACGCGGCCGCAGATCGAGGTCTACGCCGCGACGATCGACGAGCTGCTGGTGGAGGAGGGCGCGTGCGTCGGCGTGCGGCTGCCTGCGGGCACGGTGCGGGTGCGCGCGGACGAGGACGCGATCGAGGCGAACCTGCGCGGGGACGCGCGGGCGCGGGCGGTCTTTGGCGGGGGCGTTGGCGTTGGCGCGGGCGCGGGCGACGGCGCCCGCGCCGGCGCGCGCGGCCACGCCCACGCGCGCTTCGACGCGCCGCTGGAGCTGCGCGCGCACGCGGTCGTGCTCACGACGGGCACCTTCATGCGCGCGCTCATGCACACGGGCGCGCAGCAGACGCCGGGCGGGCGCGTCGGCGAGGGCGCGGCGGTGGGCATCTCCGCGATGCTCCGCGCGCTGGGCTTCGAGCTCGGGCGCCTGAAGACGGGGACGCCGCCGCGGCTGCGTCGCCAGAGCCTGGACTGGGAGGCGCTGCCGCCGCAGGTGGGCGACGATCCGCCGACGCCCTTCAGCGACCTTACGCCGCAGGGGCTCGCGGGCGGGCGCTTCCCCGCGCTCGCGCAGGTGGTCTGCCGCGCGACGGCGACGACGCCGCAGATCCACGCGCTCATCCGCGAGAACCTGCACCTGGCGCCGATGTACAGCGGGCAGATCGAGGCCGAGTGCGGCCCACGCTACTGCCCGAGCCTGGAGGACAAGGTGGTGCGCTTCGCCGAGCGCGAGAGCCACCACGTTTTCCTCGAGCCCGAGACGCTCTTCACCGACGAGATCTACTGCAACGGCATCAGCACGAGCCTGCCCGCGCCGGTGCAGGAGCGCATCGTGCGCGGCATGGAAGGATGCGCGCGCGCGGAGATCCTGCGCTGGGGCTACGCGGTGGAGTACGACATGGTGTGGCCGCACCAGATCGACGCGACGGGCGAGACCAAGCGCGTGCGCGGGCTCTTCCTGGCGGGGCAGATCAACGGCACGAGCGGCTACGAGGAGGCGGCGGGGCAGGGGCTCGTCGCGGGGCTGAACGCGGCGCGGCGCGCGCGCGGGCTGGAGCCGGTGCGGCTCGGGCGCGAGCAGGCGTACATCGGCGTGATGATGGACGACCTGGTGACGCGCACTCCGCGCGAGCCGTACCGCATGTTCACCAGCCGCGCGGAGCATCGGCTGCTGCTGCGCGCGGACAACGCGGACGAGCGGCTGACGCCGCTGGGGCGCGAGCTGGGACTGGTGGATGCGGCGCGGTGGCGGGCGCACGAGGCGCGGATGGGGGCGATGCGCGCGATCCGGGAGGGGTTGGGGAGCGTGGTGGCGGGCGCGAACGCGCGGCTGCTCGAGCTCGCGCGACGGCCGGAAACGCCGGTGGAGTCGATCGCGCAGGCGCTGCAGGGCGCGGGCGTCGAGGCGCCGCTGCGGCTGGTCGACCGCGTCGTCACGGACCTGCGCTACGAGGGCTACGTGGTGCGCCAGCAGGCGGAGGTGCGCCGCCACGCGGCGAGCGAGCGCACGCCGATCCCGCCCGAGCTCGATCCCGACGCGATCGTCGGCCTGCGCACCGAGGCGCGCGAGACGCTGCGCCGCTTCCGCCCGACGACGCTCGGCCAGGCGGGGCGGCTGGCGGGGATCTCGCCCGCGGACGTGAGCCTCATCGCGATCGCGCTGCGGCGTCGGCGAGAGGGTGGCGGCAAGGCGGCGGGCGCGGCCCGGTAGGATCCGCGGTCACGCCGCCGTAGCTCAATTGGCAGAGCACGTGATTTGTAATCTCGAGGTTGCCGGTTCAAGTCCGGTCGGCGGCTTTGCCGTTCCGCGGGGCGCCGCGGCCCGGGACGCGCCTGCGGCGGCCGCCGTATTCTCCGGCGAGCATTCCCGAGGCGAATCCCGTGAGCGTGACCCGAGAGCAAGTCGCTGAAGCCGTCCGCAGCATCATCCAGAAGGACCTCAAGTTCGACGGGGTGGACCTTCCCGACCAGACGCAGCTCGTGGGCGGCGGGCTCGCGCTCGATTCGCTCGACCTGCTCATGATCGTGACCGCGATGGAGAAGCGCTTCGGCCACAAGATCCCGCAGCGCAAGCTCAACCGGGAGACGATGTCCACGGTCGGGGGCTTCATCGACTTCGCGCACAAGGAACTCTCGGCGGCGGGCAAGTGAGCGATCCGGCCCCGCCCGAGGACCTGCACCTGCGGCTCCCGCATGGCGAGGGCTTCCGCTTCGTCGACCGCGTGCTGGCGGCCGGGGAGGGCGAGGCGCGGGCGGCGTGGACGGTGCGTGGGACGGAGCCCTTCTTCGCCGCGCACTTCCCGGGGAATCCGCTGGTTCCAGGCGTGCTGCTGATCGAGGCGCTCGCGCAGACGGCGGGCTTCGCGGCGCCGCCCGATCCGCAGCGGAGCGCGGGCGGGCTGCTGGTGCATGCCGACGTCCGCTTCCGCGCGCCGGTCCGGCCCCCCGCGACGATCCTGCTGCACGCGCGCCTCTCGGGCGAGCTCGGCGAGCTGCGGCAGTTCGAGGTGCGCGCCGAGGTCGAGGGGCGCGTCGTCGCGAGCGGATCGGTCGCGCTGCGGCTGCGTTCCGATCCGGCCTGAATCAGCCGCGCACGACGCCGCCGACGATGTTCGCCGCCGCGCGCGAGACGCCGCTGGCGAATGCCCACGGACCCGAGCCCAGCCGCTGGCACGCGCCTTCGAAGGCGGTCGCGGCCCACGCGACCTCCTCGTCGGAGATCACCAGCGGCGGGGTGAGCTTCAGGAGGTCGACGCCGCCGCCGGTCACCTGCGCGAGCACCTTCCCCTTCGCGAAGAGGTCCATCACGAACGCCTGGCCGAAGACCAGATGCTCGAAGCTCCCGAGGCTGGGAAGCGAGGAGATCCACCGCTCCGAGGCGCTGCGCTCGAGCGCGATGCCCAGCATCAGCCCGCGTCCTCGGACCTCGCTCGCGCCGCCGTGGCGCGCGGCGGCGGCCAGCAGGCGCGCGCGCAGCGCATCGCCCTGCGTCCGCGCGCGCTCCGAGAGGCGCTGCGCGTCGTGGATCGCCAGCACCGTTAGCCCCGCGGTCATCGCGAGCACGCCCTCGTGCAGCGTCGAGCTGTGCACGAAGGCGCGCGACATCGAGGAGTAGACGCCGCGCCAGACGTCGGCGCGCACCATCGCCGCGCCCACGGGGACGTAGCCGCCGGAGAGCGCCTTCGAGAGGACGACGAAGTCGGGCCGGCAGCCCGGATCCTGCTCGCACGCCAGGAAGGTGCCGGTGCGCCCGACGCCGGTCTGCACCTCGTCGACGATGAGGAGCGTCCCCGCCGCGCGGCACAGGCGCGTCGCTTCCGCGAGGTATCCCGGCGACGCCGGCTGGCAGGTCTTGCCCTGCACGGGCTCGACGATGAAGGCCGCGAACTGCCGCGTGGCCAGCGCCTCCTCGAGCGCGGGGAGGTCGTCGAAGGGGATGATCCGCGACGCGCCGAGCTCGCCGAAGCCGTCCCGCAGCGACGCGTTGCCGTTGGCGGCGAGCGCGCCGAGCGTCATGCCGTGGAAGCCGTGCTCGCACGCGAGGACGGCGCTGCGACCGGTGAAGTGCCGCGCGAACTTGAGGGACGCCTCGACCGCCTCCGCGCCGGAGTTGGTGAAGAAGGCGTGCGGCAGGTCGGCGGGCATGCGCTCCGCGAGGCGGCGCGCGAGGAGCGCCGCGAGCGGGTTGTCCTCCATGCGCACCCAGCCGGGGAGGTCGGAGGCGATCGCGTCGCGCAGCGCCCGCACCATGTCGGGGTGATGGCGGCCGAGCGCGTGCACCGCGAAGCCCGCGAGGCAGTCCAGGTAGCGCTCGCCGGCGTCGTCCTCGAGCCAGCAGCCTTCGCCGCGGACCCAGGTGCGGTCGAGGCCCGTCGTGCGCACGAGCCGCTGCAGCGTCGGATGCAGGTGCTGCGACGCGTTGCGGCGCGCATCGCGGACGCCCTCGGCGAGCAGGGACTGGAATGACGGAACCTCACCCACGACGCGAATACCATAGCGGGATGCGCGTCGTCGCCGTCGTCCCGACCTACCAGAATGCGGGGACGCTCCGGGGAGTGCTCGATGCGCTGGAAACGCAGGGATTTTCCATCATCGTGGTGGACGACGGTTCGACCGACGGCACCGGCGAGCTGCTGCGCGCGTGGACGCGCGAGCGGCCGCGGGAGCGCACGGTGGTCTCGCTCGAGCGCAATCGGGGCAAGGGCGCGGCGCTCGCCGCGGGCTTCGCCGCCGCGGTCGATGCGGGCGCGCGCCGGATCGTCACGGTGGACGCGGACGGGCAGCATCGCGCGGGCGACGCGCGGCGCATCGCCGACCAGCCCGGCGACGCGATGATCGTCGGCGCGCGCGCCGAGGGCTCCGCGGCGTATCCGCGACGCAGCCGCTTCGGGCGCCGGCTGTGGGCGCTGGGCGTGCGGTCGCTCACGGGGCTGGGACTCGCGGATCCGGTCTGCGGGCTGCGCGCCTATCCCGCCGAGGCGGTCGCGCGCGTGCGGCCGCGCTTCGGACGCTTCTGCTGGGAGATCGAGTGGATCGTGCGCGCCGCGTGGAGCGGTGTCCGCGTCGAGGAGCTGCCGATCGAGACGATCTACCTGCCGCGCGGCGAGCGCGTGAGCCACTGGTCGCTGGGCGACTGGCCGCACAACTTCGCGGGATGGATGGCGCTCGCGGGCGAGCGCGTCCTGCTGCTGCGCGGGCCCTGGCGGCCCGCGGCCGACCAGCCGCTGCGCGCGCACGACCGCTCCTGGCGCCGGCTGCAGATCGTCGGCGCCGCGGTGGCGGCGGGGATCGGCGCGGGGGGCGCCCCCTTCGGATGGACGGGGCTCGCCCTCGTCGCGACGGTGGCGACGGCGATCGCGATCCGGCTGCACGTGCTCGCGCCGATCGGCGCGCTTGCGGCGGCGGCGGGGTGGTACGTGGTCGCGGCGCGCTAGGCCGTGGCTGCCGCGCGGTCGGGCGCGCGCACGCCGCGGTAGCAGCTGAAGACGCCGAGCTCGACGGCGTGGCGCACGCCCACGAATCCGGCGACGCGCAGCGCGGCGGTGATCTCCCCGGGGCGCACCGCGTCGTCAATGGTCTGGGCCCAGTAGCGCATCATCGGGACGGTCGCGGGACGCGCGCTCGCGACCGCGCCGAGCGCGGGGAGCACCCAGTGCATCGCCAGGCGGAAGGCGGGGCGCGCGACCGCGCTCTCCGGCGAGGTGACCTCGAAGATGAGGATGCGTCCGCCGGGACGCAGCGCGCGGTGCGCCTCGGCGAAGGCGACGGCGAGGTCCTCGACATGCCGCAGCATGTAGCTCATGGAGACGACGTCGAAGCTGGCGTCCGCGACGGGCAGCCGCTCGGCGCGGCCGACGAGCGTCTCGCGGACGCCGCGCGCGCGCGCGACGGCGAGCATGCCCTCGCTCGGATCCACCGCGACGACGCGTCCGCCGGGCGCGACCAGCTCCTGCCCGAGGGCCGCGCACAGCCCGGTCCCGCTGCCGACATCCAGGTGCGCGCCGCCCGGTCCGAGCCCGCCCGCCTGGCGCAGCATGCGGCGCCGGTACCAGCGCCCGATGCCCGGCAGCGCCGCGCCGCTGGAGCGGTCGTAGCCGCGCGCGCTGCGGTCGAAGAGCTCGCGCGTGTACTGCTCGCGTTCGTTGCGGCGCTCGAGGCCGGGGGGCCGGCGCGCGACGGGCGCGACGGGCGCGACGGACGCGACCGACGGCGGCTCGATGGTGCGCAGGATCTTCCCGCTCTCGGTCCGCGGCAGGCGCTCGACGATCTCCACGCTGCGCGGCGCCGCGTGCTCGGGGACGAGCGCCGCGACGCGCGCGCGCAGCGAGCCGGCGTCGGCGCCCCGCGCGGCGTCGCGCAGCTCGACCTTCGCGCCGACGCGGTTCATCGTGTCGGAGAGGCGCACCGGGCCCACGAGCGCCGCGCGCACCTCCGGCAGCGAGCAGAGCGCCTCCTCGACCTCGATGGGATTCACCTTCATGCCGCCGACATCGAAGACCAGCTTCGTGCGGCCGACGACGCGCATCCCGCCGGGGCCCGCCAGGGCGAGGTCGCCCATGCGCACGAATCCCTCCTGCAGGATCGGGGCGGTCGCGCCGCCAGGCATCACGATGCCGTCGAGCATCGCGTCGCTGCGCACCGCGACCTCGCCGACCTCGCCGCGCGCGACCTCGCGGAGGCGGTCGGCGCATTCCGGATCCACGATGCGCACCTCGACGCCGCGGACGGGACGGCCGCCCTCGCCGCGGTCCAGCCAGATGGTGCCGACCTCCGAGGCGCCGTAGAGGTCCACGAGCGCGCACGCGCTCCAGCGGCGCAGGCGCTCGCGCACGCGCGCCGGCAGCGTCGAGCCCGCGGAGATGGCGATGCGCAGCGCAGGCGCGTTCGGCGCGGCCTCGGCGAGCGCATCCGCGGTCGGCGGGACCAGCAGCGCGGAGGTCGCTCCCGACGCGAGCTCCGCGGCGACGGCGTCGAGGTCGAAGCGCTCGAGCACGCGCACGCTCGCGCCCGCGAGCACGGGCGCCAGCAGCGCATGCTCGACGCCGTAGGCGTGCATCATCGGCAGCGAGCTGACGACGCGGTCCCCGCGCTCGCAGAGGCCTTCGTCCAGCAGCGTCCGCGCGACGCGGTCGACGGCGCGCGCGCTGCGGTGCACCAGCCGCGAGAAGCCCGTCGTGCCCGAGGAGAGGAGCACGAGCCCGGCCGGCGGCGCGCACCCCGCGTCGATGGGCTCGCATGCCTCGGCCGCGCTCCAGGTGGCGCTGTGCAGCTCCGGCGCGGGGCCGATGCAGCGCGCGATCATCTCCGAGGCCGCGGCGGTCGGGCGCGGCGGCAGCAGCACCGGCACGCGACCGGCGCGCGCGACGCCGAGCACCGCCATCCACGCGGCCGCGCCGGAGGGCATCGCGATGCGGATCCACCGTTGCTCCGCAGGCTGCTGCGCCGCCCAGCGATGCACGCGGCGGACGCCGAGCTCGATCGCGGACCAGGTGTGCGTGCGTCCGTCGGCGTCGCGGATCGCGGTCTCCTGCGGCCGCTGCGAGGCCCAGCGCTCGAGCGCGGTCAGGACGCCGTGCATGGGGCTGCGCCCGCTCCCTCGATGCGGAGCCGAAACGGCCGCACGCGCGCCGCGACGGGACGCCGTCGCTGTACGTGCCGCAGCGCGTCGAGCGCGCGGCAGCGCAGGCCCACGCCCACGGGCACGGAGTCGAACTCGCCCGCGAGCAGCGTGATGAAGGCGCGCTCGAGCCATTTGGGCCGGCGCGGCGAGAAGAGCAGGTCGCGGAAGGCGGGGTCGTAGAAGCCTTCGACGAGGTAGAAGGCGCGGTCCGTCACGCGGCGCACCCACGCGTCGTGGCGCGCGCGCTCGCGCGCCGCGGGCGAGCCCTCGCGCATGCGCAGCACGGACTGCGCCGCCTGCTCCGCGCCCAGCAGCCCGAGCGTGAGGCCCGTCGACCAGACCGGATCGAGGAACGCCGCCGCGTCGCCGATGAGGAAGTAGCCGGGGCCGGAGAAGGGATCGCAGCGGTAGGTGAAGTCCGCGATCGTGCGGTTCTCCTCGGGGCCGACCGCCGCCGCCATGCGCTCGCGCAGCACGGGCGTGCGGTCGATCGCCCAGCGCAGCCGGCGCTCGGGCGGGACATCGAGGGAGCGGTGCAGCGCCTCGCGCGCGACGAAGCCGACGCTGGTGCGGTGGTCGTCGAGCGGGATGAGCCAGAACCAGCCCTCGTCCGCGATGGTGAGCCCGAAGCAGTTCGCCGCGGGGCCGCTGGGCCGCACGACGCCCTCGAAGTGCTCGAAGTAGGCGACGTTGCGCAGGAAGCTGTGGAAGCGGCGCCGGTCGAGCAGGCGCGAGATGGCGGTCGCCTGGCCGCTCGCGTCGATCATCCAGCGCGCGCGCACCGGCCCGGCGTCGGTCTCGACGCGGACGTCGCCGTCCTCGAGGCGGAGGATCTCGCGGACCGCGCAGGAGGTGCGCACCTGCGCGCCCGCGTCGCGCGCGGCGTCGGCCATCATCGCATCCAGGTGGATGCGCGCCATGTTGAAGGTCTCTCGGTCGCCGTCGCCGTAGACGTCGCGGAAGAGGTAGCGCTGCGGCCCGTAGCGCCAGTCGCCCTGCGTGATCTCCACGCCGAGCTTGCGCGCGTGCGGCAGCGCGAGGCAGCGGTCCAGCACGCCCAGCCGCCGGAAGGCGCGCTTGGTGCGCGGCAGGAAGCTCTCGCCGATGCGAAAGCGCGGGAACTCGCCGCGGTCGAGGACGAGCACGTCCGCGCCGGCGCGCGCCATCTCGATGGCCGCCGCGGAGCCCGCGGGCCCCGCGCCGACGACGAGGCAGTCGTGGACGCGCTCAGCGGGCATCGGCGACGGCCTCCACCTCGACCAGGAGATCCGCGCGGCACAGCGGCGCGCGCAGCAGGCGCAGCGGCTCGCCGGGGAAGCAGCGCGCGGCCCACGCGGCGACGGCGTCGAGGTGCGCCTCGTCGCGCACGTAGATCTGCGGGCAGCGCCAGGGGCCGACCGCGCCGCCCGCGGCCGCGAGCGACTCGAGGTTGCGCTCGGTCTCCGCGCACTGCGAGGCGATGTCGCCCGCATGCATCGAGTCCTCGCCGACGACGGACGCGGTCCCGGAGGCCAGGAGCAGGCCGCCCGCGGTCGCCGCGCGCACGAAGGTCGGCGGCACGGGACCGAAGCGCTCGGAGTAGCGCCACGCGGGACGCTGGCGCGGGTTCTCGACGGGGGCGGGGTTCTCGCGGAGGCTGAGCGCGTGGAGCACGAGCGCGTCGCCCGCGTGGCCGACGCAGGTGCTCGCGGGGATGCGCGTCACGCCGCCGTGGCGCTCCTCGTACGCGGCGCAGCGTCCGGCGTTGAAGGCCATGTACCGCTCGATGCCTGCGCCGTCGCGGTCCGTGGGGCGCGGCAGGAAGGCCCAGAGGCGCGCGACCGGCGCGTCGAGACGATCGAGCAGCTCGAGCAGTCCGCGCTTCGCGAGCGCGGTCAGCGCCTCGGGCGCCATCGCGGGCGCGGGGAGCGCGAGCGTCGCGGCGGGCGCGCCCGACGCGATCGCGGCGCCGACCCATTCGGGAAGATCGATGCCCGGATCGCCGACGGCCTTCCAGCGCCGGTCGATCGCCGGCTGCAATACACGCTTCCCGTGAACTTGGGACATCCGGGTTGGAATTCTAGTCGTCCTCACGCGGGATCCGGCGCGATCCGGACCGCCCACGCGGCCCCGTGCGGATCGCAGCATGCGGCGACCCACGGCCCGTCCGCGCGCGGGCCGTGCGCGGCGAGGAGCGCGAGCGCGGTGACGCTTCCCAGCTCGGGCAGCGCGACGGCCGCGCAGCCGTCGGCGAGCGGCGCATCGAAGGGGGAGCCGGAGCGGACGCCGGGGGCATCCGTCCCTGCCGCGCGAAGGGCCAGGCGCGCGGCATCGGCCGGCGACGCGGGCACCGTGCGGCCGGGCGTCGCGGCAACGCGCCGGGCGGGGCCGCCGCCGGGCGCGGATCCGACGAGGCACGCGACCGCGGACGACTCCAGGTGGACGGGCGCGCCGGTGCAGTGCGCGAGGACGCGGTCGACCATCGGGTGCGCCTCCTCCGCGGCGACGACGATCGCGCGCGACCAGTCGCCGGCGGCGATCCGCGCGCGGGCGAGCGCGAGCGCCTCGGCGGCCGCGGTGCGCCGTCCGATGACGCTGGCGCACGGGGCGCGGATGCCAAAGCCCAGCGAGACGTGCGCGCTGCCGACGTTTGGCACGCTCTCGGCGAAGAGCATCGGGTTCGCGAGCCCGATGCCCGACAGGATCAGGTCGCGGTAGTAGCGCTCGGTGAAGTCGGTCGCGCCGCACCAGGAGGCGGCGACGACGGGCGTCTCCTGCAGCGTCGCCTCGTCGATCCCGCAGGTGCGCACGAGGTCGCGCACCGCCGCGAGCATGAGCCGCGGCAGCAGCGCCAGCCGGCGGGTGCGCGCGCGGTCGAGCAGGGGGGCGAGCTGCGCCTCGATGTCGCCGGGCGCATCGCCCGCGGCGGGCGCGCGCAGCGCGTCGATGCCGACGCCCCAGGGGCTCACCGCACCGAAGCCGTGGATGAAGGCGCTGGCGCGCGCGCGGCGATCGTCGCCCGCGCCGCGATCGTCGCCCGCGCGCGGTGCGTCGCCGCCGCGGCGCACGCGCACCGCGGCGTTCGCGCCGCCGAAGCCGGCCGCCAGCGCGACGATCTCGCGCGGCGCGCCCGCGCGCGCGTCGCCTTCCAGTAGCGTGAGCTCGGGGAAGGCCGTCGCATCGCGGCCGCGGCCGGCGCTCGTGGGCACGAATCCCTGCCCCGCGCAGGCGAGCGCGGCCGCCAGCTCGAGCGCGCCCGCGGCGGCGAGCGGATGCGCGGTGCGTCCCTTCAGCGCGACGACGGGCACCTGCGGCAGCCGCTCGCCCAGCGCCTGCCGATACGCCGCGTACTCCGCGGCGTCGTTGCCCGGCGTACCGGTGGCGTGCGCCAGGAGGAGATCGGGCAGGCGCGCGTCGGGCATCGCCGCGCGCAGCGCACGCGCCGCGCCGGCGCCCTCGGGATGCGGCTGCGTGAGGTGGTGCGCGTCGCACGCCTCGCCCGTGGCGGTGATGGTCGCGATGGTCCGCGCGTGCTCGGGCGCGTGCCGGCGCAGCAGGAAGAGCGCGACGCCTTCGCCGACCTTCATGCCCTCGCGTTCCGACGCGAAGGGGCTCACGGGTCCGGCCGCCACAAGCTGCAGCGCGGAAAAGCCCGCGAAGGAGAACTCGGAGATCGGGTCGTAGCCGCCGGCGATGACCGCGTCCACCTCGCCGCTCTCGAGCAGCGCGCAGCCGTGCGCGATCGCCGTCAGGGCCGAGGCGCAGGCGCACGAGAGCGTCGTGGTCGGGCCGCGCACGCCCGCCGCGCGCGCGGCGTCCGCCATGACGGCCGACGCGACCGAGCGCGCGAGCGCGGTGTCGGCGGCCGCGGCCTCGCCCGCCGCGTCCAGGCGCAGCCCCGCGCCGCAGTGGCGCATGCCCGCGAGCGTCGTCCCGAGCACGACTCCCCAGCGCTCGGGCGCGGCGGCGATCGCGGCGCGGTCCGCCGGCGTGAGCAGGTCGTCGATGGTGCGCGCCAGCAGCCGCTCCGCGCGGTCCGCGCCGAGCAGCTCGGGCGCGCGCTCGGGCACCTCGCCCGCGCCGGCCTCGGTGCCCGGGGGCTGCTCGAGCGACGCCGGATGCGCGACGCCGACCGCGCCGCGCCGCAGCGCCTGCGCGATCTCCGCGAGGTTCGCGCCCAGCGCGCAGCGCGCGGCGACCGAGACGACGGCGATCGGCGCATTCACGGCTGCGTCCTCCGTTCCATCGCGCGCGCGATGAGCAGCATCGCCGCGGTCCACGCCAGCAGCAGCGCGAGCGCGAGCCACGCCTGGCGGCCGCGCACGCCCGCCTCGCATGCCTGGATCGCCCACGCGGTGACCATGATGTGCGAGGGCGCCGCGAGGATCGGCGGCAGCAGCGCGACGGGGATCATGCTTCCGCCCAGGCCGGTCAGCACCAGCGTCACCACCGGCGAGATCGAGGCGAAGCGCGCGCGCGTGCGGCACGCCGCGGCGAGCGCGATGACCGTCGTCGCGAGCGCGGCCGCGACGCAGGCGCACGCGACCAGGAGCAGCAGCGGCGAGGAGACCTCCACGCGGAAGACGATCGCCGCGAAGAGGAAGGTCCACGCGAGCTGCAGGAAGGAGATGATCGCCGTCGCGCCCGCGCGCGCCGCGACGCGCGCGGTGGCGCCGATGCGCAGGCTGCAGAGCCGGTCGTGGAAGCCCGCGCCCTCGTCCGTCAGCCCGCGCAGCGCGAGCGAGGAGCACGAGAGGAGCGCGAACATCACCGCGACGCCCGCGGCGCTCGCGGCCAGGAGCGATCCGCCGACGGTCTGGTCCTCGATCGTCGCGGGGACGGGCCCGTGGAAGGCCTCGCTCGCGGCGGCGATCGCCAGCTCGCGCACGGCGTCCGCCACGCCCGGCAGCGGGGCGTCGGAGCGGATCGCGATGCGCAGGTTGCGCTCCGAGAAGTCGGGGGCGAGCTCGATGACCGCGTCGGGCGCGCGCGTCGCGCCGGGCGCGCCCGCGTCGGCGATGTGGATGCGCCCGTGCGGCCGGGACTCGATCGCGGTGCGGAAGCGCTGCGCCGCGGCGTTCTCCTGCGGCGCGACGATCGCGACCTCGAAGGCCACGCCGGTGGGGCTGTCGAGGTGGCGGAAGAAGATCGCGAAGAGCGAGAAGAACGCCACCGGCGCCACGAAGGCGAGGATGAGCGTGCCGGGATCGCCGACGAACCCGCGGAGCACGGCGCGCAGCAGGGCGGTCATCGCGCGTCCCCTTCCTGCAGGTCGGCGAAGGCGAGCCACTCCTGCGGTTGCGCGCGGATGCGGCGCTCCATCGAGGCGACCAGCGCGCGCTGCGCCGCGGAGGCGGCCACCTCGCGCGAGGCGAGCGGCTCCTCCGCCAGGACGACCGGCTCGTCCGCGATCACCTCGAGCCCGCGCGGCGTGCGGATGCAGAAGGTCGGCACGAGCGCCGCGCCCGCGGAGGCCGCCAGGCGCACGGGCCCCGTGGGCAGGCGCGCGTCGTCCACGCCGAGGAAGGGCATCTTCGCGCCCTGCTGCCCGGGCATCACGCGGTCGGCGTGCAGCACGACGACCTCGTCCGCCAGCAGCGCGTCGCGCAGCTCGCCCCACGCGGCGACGCCGTCGGTCAGGCGGTGCTCGACGACGCCCAGGCGCCGGCGCAGGCGGCTGCGCGCCTGCTCGAACTGCTGCGAGGCGTCGGGGTGGTAGAGGACATGCACGCGCCGCTCGATATGCGCGAGCCAGGCGAGCGCGGGCTCGAAGGCGCCCATGTGGATCCCCGCGAGCACCGCGCCGCGCCGCAGCGCGCGCACGCGGGCGTACGCCTCGCGCCCGTGGATCTCCACGACGCGCGCGCGCAGCGACTCCGGCGTGGCGTCGGCGGCCTCGAAGACCTCCGCGACGGCGCGCTGCATCGCGCGCATCATCGCGTGCGCGCAGCGGACGCACGCGTCTTCGGACGCATCGGGCCCGAGCGCGAGGCGCGCGTTGCGCAGCAGATTGCGCCGCCAGTGCGGCATGCCCGCCCATGCGACCTTCGCCATGAGCGCGCACGCGGGAGCCGCGGCGCCGGGCGCCGAGCGCAGGAGCGCGTAGTAGGGGGCCTCGACCGCGGCGCGCAGCAGGTTCATGCGGCGGACTCCGCGGGCGCGATCGCCTGCTCGATGCGCCGCGTGAGCGACTCGTGGTCGTCCGCCGCCGCGGGCACGATCGGCGCGCGCAGCCGCACGCGGATGCGCGAGCCCCGCCGCACATGCCACGCCGAGCGCGGCAGCGCGCGCTCCGCGCCGTCGATGCGGATCGGCACGACGCGGACCTTCGCCTCGAGCGCGACGATCGCCGCGCCCGGGCGCAGCGGGCCGAGCGCGCCCGTGCGCGAGCGCGTGCCCTCGGGGAAGACGACGACGGTCTTGCCCTCGTCCAGCAGCCGCGCCATCGCGCCGATCGCGAGCGGGCCGACGTGCTCCTCGCCCACGAGCAGCGCGCCGTAGGCGTGCACCGCCATGCCGTGCAGGAACCAGCGCTCGACGCGCTCGCGCGCCGGCGCGCCCGCCGCGGCGCGTGAGAAGCGGCGCGCGCTCGCCACGTAGCGCAGCAGCGGGCGCCGCTCGCGCGGCATCGCGGCGGCGATCAGCGGCGTGTCCGCGTGGCTCTGGTGGTTCGCGACGACGACGATGGGATCGACGCCGCGCAGCGCGGCGAGGCCGCCCTCGTCCACGACCTCGACGCGCGAGCCGCTGGCGATGCGCAGCGTCTGGTAGATCGTCGCGGCGAACAGCGGCCAGGGATTCATGGCGTGCGGCTTCCGCCCATGAACTGCAGCGTGAGCTCGTTCACGCCCGGCTTGACCTCGAAGCAGGCGCGGCTCCAGGTCGGCGGCGCGAGCGCGCTGGTCATGCCGGAGACGGCCCACGGATCCGCGGGAATGCCCAGCATCCCGCGGCGCAGGGTGCCCGTGCGCGCGACATCGTGGAAGGCGCTCACCGCGTAGGTGCCCGGCTCGAGCCCGTCGATGCGGACGGGGGAGGCGACCGCGTCGGCCGCGACCTCGCGCGTCTCGTACCACTTGCCGCGCTGCATGAAGGTCTGCGGCGACGACCAGACGGCGATCGGGACCGGACCGCTGCCCGGCGCGGGCGAGAGGCCCTTCAGATGGATGACGAGCGAGCAGGGTCCCGTGGGATGGCCGGCGGTCTTCGCCGGCGTCGACGCGCACGCCGAGAGGAGCGCGAGCGCGCCCGCGAGGATCGCGGCGGCGAACTTCACGCGTTCTCCAGTCGATGCTCGCCGAAGGCGATGCCGGCGCCGGTGGCGGCGTCGCGCAGGAGCGCGGGCTCGTGGGTCGCGACCAGGATGCCCGCGCCGCGCCGGGCGGCGGCGACGACGGCCTGCTGCAGGAGGCCGCGGCCGTCGGTGTCCAGGCCGGATTCGGGCTCGTCCAGCAGGATCGCCGTCGGATCCGCCGCGAAGGCGACCGCGAGCGCGACGCGGCGCGCCTGCCCGCCGGAGATGCGGTCCACGCGCGTGTGCGCCAGGTGCGCGACGGCGAACTCCTCGAGCGCGCGCGCGATCGCGGGCTCGATGCGCGCGCGATCCCAGCCCGCGGCCTCGAGCGTGAAGCGGATGTTCGCGGCGGCGTCGAGCTGTCCGATCAGGCCGCCGAGCTGCGGCAGGTAGCCGACCGGCGCGCCCGAGCGGTCGCACCAGACGCGGCCGGCGGTGCATGCGGCGGCGCCCACGAGCGCGCGCAGCAGCGTCGACTTTCCCGAGCCGTTGCGGCCCAGGAGCACGCGCACCTCGCCGGCGCGGACCTCGAGCGAGGCGCCGTCGAGCACGGCGCGGCGGCCGTAGCCGACGCGGATCTCGTCCGCGCGGATGACGGGGCGGCCGCGCGTGTCGTCGGGCTCCGCGGGGAACGCGCTCAGCAGGAAGCGCGGGCTGTGGCGCCAGCGCCGGATGGAGCGGACGCGCAGTCCGGCGGCGGCGGCGATCGCCTCCGCCTCGTCGAGCGTGAAGCCGCGGCGGACGCTCTGGACGGCGTCGTGGCGCAGGTGGCGCGGGCCGAGGATCGTCGAGATCGCCGCGCCCGCGAGGCCCGCGCGGTCGCGCACCAGGTCGTTCCAGATCACCATCCGCCGCGCGACGCGTCCCATCTGCCGCAGCGCGCGGACCACATCCGCGTCGACCAGGTGGTGGAGCATGAGCGAGGCATGCGTGACATCGTGCGACCGCGGGCCGAGCGCGTCCGCGCCCTCGAGGACATCGACCTGCCCGAAGGTCAGGTCCGGGTCGGTCGTGGTGCGCCGCGCGATCTCGAGCACGTCGGGGCTCCGGTCGGTCGCGTGCCAGCGGGCCTTCCAGCCGCGCGCCCGCGCGAGGCGCAGGAAGCCGCGGCCGATGTCGGCTTCGCCCGCGCCGAAGTCCGCGACGCGGATCTCGTCGCCGGCGCGCGGCGCGAGGTGGGCGGCGATCTCCTCCGCGACGCCCGCGCCGGCTCCGGTGACCGCGTTGAGGACGCGCAGGAACCGCAGCTCGGTCGCGAGCAGCTCGGGGCGCACCGACGGATCGTCCATGTACTCCGCGCCCCTGGCGCGGCGCGTGGTGGGGATCGTCGCGGCCGTTTGCATTCGCGGGCGAGAATCTACACGGATGCGGGTATTCTCCCCTCCATGCGACTGAACAATGCAATCCCGGTGGTGGTGGCCTCGCTCGCGCTTCTGCTTGCCGCGTGCAACCAGAACTACGTGGACATCATGTCCGTGAGCCAGCGTCTGGACACGAGCGCGGAGGCGGACCAGAAGCAGTTCGACTCGAGCTCGGACGAGGTGACGCGCGCGGAGGCGAAGCGTCGCCTGGTCGCGGTCCGCAAGAAGCAGGTCGTGATGATGGACCGCTTCCTGGTCTCGACGATGCCCCAGGTCAAGGACGGCGAGATGACCGCCGAGCAGGGCAAGGCCCGCAAGCAGGAGCTGATCGAGCAGGCGAAGAAGCGCCTCGCCGACGCCGAGGCGCTGAAGGTCGGCGTGCCGAAGTCGACGGCGCCGGCGGCGGGCGCGGCACCGGCTACGGGCGCCGCGGGTTCAACGGGCACGGGAAAGTAAGGCGTTTTGTAGTGTGCGGACGAGCACGCGCGCGTGCGTCCACGCGCGGGCGCCGGGGGTTCTCGGTCTGACCGCGCACCCCGGGCTTGGTACACTCTTCCTCCCCTTCGGGGGACCGGCGGGGACAACTCGGGCGGATACTCAAGTGGCCAACGAGGGCAGACTGTAAATCTGCTGGCTTACGCCTACGGGGGTTCGAATCCCTCTCCGCCCACTGAAGAAGAACGCACGTGGTTGTGTTCGCTCGCACCGAGCGGCACAACCACGCTGCGTTTGGGGGGTTACGAGCGAGTCGAACGAAGCGTCGCGAACCTGCGCGGTCGGGTGCTGTGACGCTTTTTGTGCCGCTTTGGGGCGTGATGTGCGTCGCTTTTTGCGTCGCTTTCGGACGGGCTCGACTGATCCGAAGGTCAGCGCCTCGCAGCGCCCGGATCGGGCGTCTGATCGGGGACCGTGTACGCCTGCTGCGGATGCGCTGGTTGCTCGGGGTGGAGGTAGGCCAGCAAGCCTTCCTGCAACATGCCGCTGAGGACCTCCGTCGCCAGGTAGTGCCTGTTCCGGTTCAGGATGACAGCGAGCTGATCCGCCGACAGCGGCTTCCACGCGCAGAGCTGGACGATCACCGCCCGCAGGCGATTTGGCTTCGCACGCTTCCCAAGATCAGTAACTTCCACCTGGAGGTGCTCAGGCAGTTCGGGCACTTGGACCGGCAACCCCTCAGATACGGGCATGCCTGAGGGGGGCAACCCCTCAGGTAGGGCGCTACCTGAGAGGTTCAACCCCTCAGGTAAGGGCAAACCTGAGGGGTTCGACCCCTCAGAGTGTCCGAGTACGGCCGTCCGCGTTGGGATCAGCAATTTCGTTGTCGGCTTGTAAAAGGTGGCCGAGCCCTTCCCCTGCTGCTCGAGCAGCCCGAAGTCGCGCAGCCGTCGAAGGTGGCTGCTCGCCACCAGCGTCTCGACGCGGTTGAGGTCGCGGTATGCGGCGTTGTTGATGGCCCCGACCTCGCGCACGTAGACTAGCGCCTTCTGCTCATCCTCGCTGAGATCGAGGTGCTGGAAGTTGCCCAGCCAGGTGACATCCTCCGAGCTGAGGAAGTGGTGGAAGAGGAAGGTCACGACGAAGCCATCTCGGTCTCGGTCCGATTCGAACGTCGGCGGGCTGAGGTTGGCTTGCGCCATCGCATCGCGAATCGCTCGGATGCCGGATCCCTTCGTCTCCGCGAAGCCGCTGTCGTGAAGCACCGCGGCGAGACGCGGGTTGCGCTGTTCGGATCCCGGCTCGCCGAGCCGATCGTCCGGCACGAGCGACACACCGGGATTTCGGATCTCGAGCCTGTTGCTGTAGCGGATGATCTGAACGGGTTGATTCTGCCGGTAGCTCCGGTGCATCACTGCATTGACGATGGCCTCGCGTACCGCCGTCCGCGGGATGAGCGGCACGTCCTCGCGCTGATTCGAGTTGGCTGGAAGTCGAAAGGAAGACGGGATGTCATCGAGAACCGCGTTGATCGCGCGGTGGATTCCCGACATGAGAGGTGCCAAGATCTCGAGCGAGTCGAAGCGAGTGTCCGGAGATCGCACCCACTCGCGTCCCGGTACGCGAATGTAGTCCACGCGCATCGCAGGGAAATGGCGGCGGATCGCGACTGGCGTGCCGAAGAGGATGAGTCCCGCGAGCGTCGGCCGGAGCTGTCCATCCACACGAGTCGCGGCCCCCAGTGCACGAAGAAGCTCCTCGTCGGAGAACTGCAACTCTGCTGCGCCCGGGTTCAGTCGCGCACGCCCCGTGCGGTACTCATCCAGTGCCTTCGGATCGAAATCGGAGACGTCGGCGTCGTCGACGATCGAATCCTCGATTCGCTTCGTGCTGCGGCCCTGGAAGAAGACCGTGAGGTCGTCATCGGTGCACTTCTGATCGGTTGAGCCGATCCGCCGAAAGGCGCCCTTCGGAAGCCCGCGAGCGTCGATGTACACGGGCTTGTCGTGCGCGTCTGCCTCTGGGACGAACGCCACAATGACCCGCTTTCCGTTTCGCATCTCGACCTGGATGCTCGGTCGGATCGGGCGGTTGAACAGTGTGCGACACTGCGTCGCAAGTTCGGCCTGCACGCGGTCGGCGTCGGTGACGCCGATGACTTCGTACGCGGCAAACAGCGAGTCCTCTACCGGACGCACGCCGAGGATCAGATAGCCGCCACCGCGTCCGGGCTCGTTTGAGAACGCTGAGATCGTTTCGAGAATCGATGGTCCGACCTGCTCGCCCGCCTTGGCCTCGATCTGTACGGTTTCGTCGAGGTCGCAGAGCCGCTTCCAGAGTTCGTCGAACGTCAGCATGCCAGCCACCTCTCCGGCCGCGCTTGCAGCGAGTTGGAGCGCGAGGATCGGGTGGCGGGGTGCGACATCGTCTGCGGAGTATCCCGCAAATCCCACGATTTGGAAGGTCGGAAGGACCGACGAACTCCAGCGAATGGACTACGGAGTTTGCTAAACCATCGCTGAAACGACCCCGGCGTCGAGCATGCCCCGCGCCCCACCCCGAATCGCCACCTCAAAGTGCGCGTCCCGCGTCTGCAGGTAGTGCTTCGCCGCCACCAGCGGGCTGTGGCCGAGCCACTTGGCGACCACGTGGGCTGGCAACGCCTCGGCCCAGTCGGTGGCGCAGCTGGCGCGCATGTTGTGGAAGAGGCGCGGCCAAGGCTCGTAGCCCGCGCGGGCGATCAGCTTCATGAAGGTGGTGCGCAGGTTCGTGGTCGGGTCGGTGAGGCGCGGCACGACGGCTTCGCTGCCCTCGGGCGCCTGGTCGAAGAGGGCCTGCAGGATGGGCCGCAGCTCCGGCGTGATCGGCACGATGCGCACCGCGTGGCCGTCGTGGGCGGCGGTCTTCGGGCTGCGCACGGTCATCAGGCTGCGCTCCCAGTTGATGTCGCCCCAGCGGAGCTCGACGATCTCGGAGGGGCAGCGCAGGCCCGCGAAGCGGCTGAGGGCGATGATCGCCTTCCACTGCGGGCAGGGGCACTGGTCGATGATCCGCTGCGCCACTTCGGGGCGCACGTAGAAGGCCCGGTCGGGGTTCGACTGCGGCCCGGCGCGCAGGTGTTCGAAGGGGTTCTCGGGGACGAGCTTCCAGCGGCGCGCGCGGCTGAAGATGCACTTGGCCACGTGGACGCGCTTCGCGATCGTCGCCGCGGCGAGGGGCTTGCGCCGGTCGCCCTTCTCGGAGATCGCCTTGCGCCAGTGATCAGCGTCGGCGGGCGTGATCTCGGTGACGGGCGTGCGGCGGCCAAGCACCTCGAGCAGGCTGTCGGTGGTCTGCTTGTAGGCGGCGAGCGTGGCGGGCTTCACGGTGCTCGCGTCCAGGAAGCGCTTGATGAGCGATTCGAGCGTTGCGCCCGCGGCGCGCTCGCGGTGGGGTACGAGGCCCTTGTTCGCGAAGCGGCGGTGGACGCGGTCGTCGAGGCCGTTGAGCCACCCGAGGAGTTCCACGTCGGGCGAGCGCCGGTACATCTTGGCCGCCAGCAGCGCCTCGACGCGCACCCGGACCTCCTCGGCCTGGCGCGCGTTCACCCGCCCGAGGCGAAGCACGTGACGCTTGCCGGTGCCGTCGGTGAAGCACACGCGCTTGGTGCCGTTTGAGTCTCGTGAGACGCTTGCCATTCGTCGTGGCCCGTGATCTCAAGTCCTGTGCCTGCAGGCATTTCCGCCTGTTGCGGGACCGTCCCGCAACCCACACATTCCCTCAACCCGGCAGCACTATCAAGGCCGATTTCCAGCCTCTTTCTGGGCCTCGTTCTGCGCCTCTTTCCAGGCTGTCTCGATCGCCTCGCCGACGGCGACGAGCCATCCGGGCGAACCTGGCTCCGTCGACATGCCGAGCTCCTGCGCCACGCCCAGCCGCTCGCCGAGCACGTAGGCCGACTCCGGGTCGGGTGGCGCGAAGCCAACCCGCAACAGCCGCAGCAGGTCGGGCTTGTAGTGCGCAAGCCGCACCGCCACGTGCGACGGCAACTCCAGCGGCCGATGCCGCAGCCGGTCCGGTGCGGACGGGTGCGAGGACACCTCGACACCCGCCGCACCGACCTCGACGAGCAGCGCGCCGAACGACGGCGGCAGCAGGCTCACAGCGACCCCCATTCGTCCTCGGGATTCGCGTTGCTGGCAACGTCCCCACTGTCACCGGTACCGGAACCGCCACTGCCGTGCCGCTGCGCGGGGGTTTTGGCGACGCGCGAGATCCGGTACTCGAACCGCGGCCGTCCGCCCTTGCGGCTCGGTGCGACGTGCGTGCCCACCAGGCGGCCCGCCTGCACCAGCTTCTCGAGGTCCGCCGTCGCCTGCTCGGCATTGCCGCGGTACATGCGCACGCCGTGGGTCAGCTCGCGCACCGTGGTGGCGCCGCCTTGGCGCTCGATCCAGTCGAGGAGCATTCGGTCCGCCTGCGCGGGGCCGGTCTCGCCGAGCTTCGCGTAGAGCCGCCATGCCTCGTGCTTGAACCACTTGGCGAGCTGGATGCCCGTGGCCATGCTCACTTCGTCGATGACGAAGTGGTCCTTCAGCGTCGGGTCGCCGATGGCCCAGCGCACCATGTGGATGATGAGCGCAAGGCGCGGCGTGTACCCCTCGAGCTTCGACCACGCGGCCGCGAGGTCCGACTGCAGGCGCACCTGCTCGGCGCCGTGCAGGTTGTAGTACTCGATCCAGATGCGCTTGGCCTCGGGGCCGATGTGCACGGTCTGCGGGATGAGCCGCGGCTCCTCGCTCATGTCGCGCGGGTCGGGAATCATCTCGAGCGAGTGCAGCTTGCGGATCAGGTCGGCGTAGCTGTCGAGGAGCTCCGGGCTGATCTCGGCCTCGGTCCAGAACTTCTGCAAGGGCGGTGGCGCGGCAAACACGAAGCGGGCTGCCAGGCCGCTCTCGCGGTGCTCGGCCGTGAGCATGCGCTTGAGGATGGCGGGCTGGATGCCGCCGGTCAGGCAGACGGATGCGCGCGACACGTAGATGGTCGGCGGGATGCCGGTCTTTCGGTCGATCGACATGCTGTTGCCGTTGAAGCACTGCAGCCAGCTGGCGGCGTCGCCACCCGACACGCCGTTCTTCGAATGGCGGTCGAAGGACGCGAACCACCCGCTGAGCTCGTCGCGGGCCAAGAGCACGCCGCGCGGATTCGCCTGCAGGATCGGGGCGAGCGACTCGGTGGTGGCGTCCTCAAGCCGGTAGCGCTTCGGACGCGGCATCTTCGGCGCCACGGGCGGATCGCCTGCGGCGGCCTTGTGCTTCGTCGCGGCCTTCTTCCACGCCGTGTACTCGACGTCGAAGATCGCAAGCTCGGCCTTGTACTGCTCGACCGCCTTGTCGTACTCGGCGTAGGCCTCGTCCTGCAGCTGGCGCAGTGGCTCGGTGACCAGGGTGAATGCGGGCGTCTTGCTGGTGCCCGACTCGCCGATGATCGCCGTCCAGATGATGGGCGGCTCGCGCCAGCTGTTCTTGATCTGCACGCGCCGCGAGTTGCCGATGGCCGCACCCAGCACCGCGAGCATGGGAAGCGCAATGAACGACGGATCGCACACGGTCGCGCGCGAGCCTTGCTCGATCATGAGCCGCATGACCTCGGGCAGGATGTGGCTTGGGAACGGGTCCCACTCGAGGCTTCGCTCGGTCGGGGTGGCTTCGTCCTCTTCGGCGGCATTCGCGCGGCGCTCCGAGAGGGCCTGGTCGAGCTCCTTGCGCACGGCCGCAGCGTCGCCGCCACGGTGAGCGAGGAAGTCGGCCATGTCGCCGCCCGCGGGCATCTCGGGCCACAGCGCCGAGAGCCACACGACGGTGACGTGCTTCGCGCCTGCGGCCTTCGCAAGCTCGGCGACGCGCTCCGCGTACTGGTCGCCTGCCGCGTCGTGGTCGGGCAGGATCACCACCTCGCGCCCGGCGAGCGGTGACCAGTCGCTTTTGTCGGCCGACTTGCTGCCGTGCGCCGAGGTGGTGGCGACCACGCCGAGCGAGCGCGTGGCGTCGGCGGCCTTCTCGCCTTCGGCCACGAAGATCGGCGTTCCTTCGGGTGCAGCCAGCACTTCAGGCAGCGCGTACAGCGGGCGCGGCTCTTGCATGCCGTTGAACCGCCACAGGCCGTCCTCGCCACGCGAGGCGGGCAGGATCCTCTTCTCGCGCTTGCCGTCGCGCTCGGTGTCCCAGCGGGCGACCAGGCCGACCACCTCGCCGTCGGCGTCGTGGTAGTGCCAGTGGGCGCTCGTGACGCCGTGCTTGCGCTCGTAGGCCTCGAGCGTGGCCTCGGGGGTTTCGAACGACGGTCCGTCCCGGCGGGGTGTGGCACCGTTTCCCGGTTCCGCGGCCTCGGTGGCCGGGGTTTCGGTACTGGTGACGGTGGGGACGGTGTTGACGGGCCATTTGCGCAGCGGCACCAGCTGCGTGCGCTCCGACTTCTCGAAGAGGTCGGATTGCTTCAGCCCGAGCGCGCCGCAGACAGCCTCGACGGTGCAGCCTGCGTGGCACTTCACCAGCGCCCGGCCATCGGAGCCGGTGCTGACGCTCAGGCTTGGCGAACGATCATCGTGGGCCGGGCAGCACGAGCTCCAGCCTTCGCCTGCCTTGCGCGGGCGCTTGCCCGCGGCACGCAGGGCGAAGAGAACGGTGTCGACGGCGCTCACTGGCGGCCTCCTTCCGGGGCGCCCTGCGCCTGGCGGTCGAGCCACGCCTGCAGCCCGGTGACGGGGTAGAGGACGCAGGTGCCGATGCGGACGGCGGGGATCGTGCCCCGCGGTGCGGTGAGCGACCAGAGCATGCGCTCGCTGATCCCGAGGGCCTTGGCGGCCTCGCGGGGGCGGAGGGCGAGGGCGGAGTGGAGCGCGGTCGACGCGACGGCGGGCGCGGAGCCCGGCGCGGTGGTGCGGTCAGTTGCCACGGTTCACCCCCTTGCCGATCGAACCGCTCTCCATCGAGAGCGCCCTGAGCGCGGCCTCGCGCTCGAAGCGGATGAAACGATGTCCCGCCCGAAGGCACGGAACGCGGCCGGACCGCGCCCATCGCCGGACGGTGCTGCTCGTGACGCCGAGAAGAGCCGCGAGCTCACGTGCCGTGAGCAGGCGCCGCTTCCCGTCGTCGTACTGCCCGTTGCCGGGCCCGATCGAAGGTAGGTGCTTCATGCCCATCCGGAGCTGGATGGGCGGATTCGGAAGCGGATGGCCGCGGTCGATCGTGGATGGCGTCGGATTTCCGAGCGGAATCCACGCCTGCGGTCAGTTGTCCCGGTGACGATCCTCGATGTCCCGGGAGCGAACGATGCTGCGCCCGGTTCGACCCGCTCTCGGTGAGTTCACGCGCCCCAGCGTCCGGCGGAGGTAGTCGCGCACGTACCGCGCCCACGTGTCCCACGCGGGAACCATCGGATTCCCTCGCGCGTCCACCTCGTAGGCTGGGCAACCGTTTTCGCGCAGGTAGTCGTACTGTGCCCGGGTGTAACGCTCTTCAGAGCCGTCGGGCGGCATAAGGTCCGGACGCTCGTCGCGCACCCATTCCAGGGATGCTCCGGCTCGGCTGACAGCTTCCGGCATCTCGGCGGGTGGTCTTGCGGGCTGATCGCCTTGGGAGGCCTTTGGCGTCGACATGGCCGCGCTAAGACGCAGGAGCGCTGGGTAGATGCTTGTCAGAATCCGGCCCAGTTCGGCCTCGTCGCTGTCCGGCAACGGAGAGTCGGGTTGGATGCGGGCCGCGCACAAGGGGCCGAGCCATGCGTCCGGCACCACGATTCCCGAGGCGACGAGCTCAATCTTGCAGTCCTCCACGTACTCGAAGAGCAGCCCAGCAGCGACCAGCCGCGTGAACTCGTCGCGTGACTCGTGGCCAAGGCTCTCGTACGCGGGGCGCCCCCACGCGCGCATGTGAAGGAACACCTCCCAGAGGCGGTAGAGCGCGAAGTACTGATCGTCGGCTTCCTTTCCTGGCATAGGCGCAGCCCTCAAGCGCGATACCCCATGCCCGCCAGCTGCCTGCTCGCCCATTCGGCGCGGTGAATGCCCCACATCGTCGTGTTCATCGCGATGTTCGGGGCGGCGTGCAGTGCGTTCGGGAGGAATGACACGTAACCCAGGTTGGTCCCCATGCGGCCGGGGCACCATGCGCCGAAGTGCGGGGGCAGGTCGACCGCTGCCATCTCGAGCAGGTTCAGGCGCGCACAGGCCTCGTGCACCTGCTTGGTGCCCGGGAGCTGATGCGGGAGCTGCAGAAGCACGAAGAGGCCGCCGCCAAGCTCCGGATGCGGCTGATCGGCACGCAGCTGGAAGAGCGCAGTGTTGTGGTGGCCAACGGCAGCCGATGCCGCCCCGGGCTCAAGCCCGAACTCAGCCGTGAAGCCGAGCCCGCCGCTCGAACAGACGCAGAAGCGCGACATCATCTCCTCGAGGGACTCGAACTCGTCCTCGTCCCATTCCGAGTCGCCGCCGCACGGAGGCTCGCCGCCGAAGGTGCGCCGCATTGCGCCGAGGATGCCTTCGGTGCCGCCGATGATCGTGAACAGCAGCAGCGGAAGATGGAGCTGTCGCCACGCATCCTCACGCTCGAAAATGGTCAGGCGTGATCCGATGTAGATGCGTGACTTGTCAAAAGTCAGCGCGCCCAGCGCCGCCATCGGATTGAAGGCAGCCGCAGATTCGATCTCGCGACCCTTCATCATCTTCTGGATGAGTGCCGGGAGTTCGGTTGTGACTTGCACGACCGCCTTGATCGGTTCGTCCTTGGTTGCCCCGGGCGCCGCCGGCACCACCTCGACCCGGGTCGTGTAGTGGTCGTGCTTGGCGAGAAGGGCGTTGCCGTCGAACGAGGTCTTGATTGTTCCCGTGCTCAGCATGAGGGCGAGGTCGCCCAGCGGGACACCCAGCGGAGTTCGGTCGGTCTTCTTGTTCCAGAACATGGTTCTCCGGGTTTGGAAACCCAGCCTCAAGGTCGTTTCTTCGCCGCGCATTCCCCATGCCGCGCCGTTAGACTCATGTGCCCCCCGGCGGAACTCGGGGACGCCGCCCGGGATGTTGCGCAATGCCACAGTAGCCGGGTGGCTTCTGGAGCCGTGACCGAAGGGTACTTGAGAATGGTCGCCGCGCGTTCGCCCGGTTGACGAGGACTGCAGTATGAAGACCCTGAAGACACTTTGCACCCCCCGAGAGAGCATCTTCGATTCCGCCAAGCGGGATACGGTGCTCAATCTGTCTCATTTGGTGGCCGACAAGGTCGACCCCAAGACGTTCTTTGACGAGAGCTTCGTCACCGAAGGCATGCGGACGCTCTTGGTAGAGGCCTTCCGCAGGCTTCAGGGCCAGTCGGATCAGGCGGTCTTCAAGCTGACCCAGGCCATGGGTGGCGGCAAGACGCACAATCTGATCACTCTGGGTCTGCTCGCCAAGCATCCTGCTGTCCGGTCGGCCGTCCTGGCGGGCCTGCCTGACGCACGGGCGTTGGAGAGGGTGCGTGTGGTCGCGTTCTCGGGCCGTGAGACAGATGTGCCGCACGGTCTGTGGGGCGAGATCGCAAAGCAACTCGGCAAGTACGACGCCTTCAAGGACTATTACCAGCCGCTGAAGGCGCCTGGACGCTCGGCTTGGGTGAACCTCCTCAGGGGCGAGCCGACGCTGATTCTGCTTGACGAGCTACCGCCGTACCTGGACAACGCGAAGGCAACGGCGGTTGGCAACTCCGACCTGGCGAAGGTCACCGCTACCGCGCTCACCAATCTCTTCGAGGCAGTGGCAGAGAATGAGCTCGGAAATGTGTGCATCGTCCTGACCGACCTCGTCGGGACTTATGCCGAAGCCAGCGCCCAGATCCAGCAGGTCTTGCAGCAGCTGCAGTTCGAGGCGCAGCGGCACTCGATGAACCTCACGCCGGTCCAGATCAATACAGACGAGTTCTATCACATCATCCGAAAGCGCCTGTTCAAGTCGCTGCCGAAGGACTCGGATGTTGCAGACGTTGCTCAGGGCTACGCAAAGTCCATTCGCGACGCCAAGCAGATGGACATCACGGCCCAGTCTCCCGAACAGTTTGGGCAGCTCGTGCAGGCGAGTTACCCCTTCCATCCCGCGATCAAAGATCTCTATGCGCGATTCCGCGAGAACCCTGGCTTCCAGCAGACGCGGGCGCTTATCCGACTGATGCGGGTCATCGCCGCGAGGATGTGGACCTCAGGTGAAGCCGACAAGCGATACCTCATCTCTGTTCACGACATCGACCTCAACGATGCCGAAACGTTGTCGGAGATCCGGCAGATCAATCCGAACTTGGAGAACGCCGTCGCGCATGACATTGCGTCGCAAGGCAAGTCCGTCGCCGAGACCATGGATCAGAATCTCGGCACGACAGATGCAACCGATGCGTGCAGGCTGGTGTTCATGGCGTCACTCGCGAATGTGCCGAATGCCGTGCTCGGACTTTCGATCCCCGAGTTGGTTGCGTATCTCTGCGCGCCGGGCAGGAATCTCGCCAAGCTGAAGGGCGATGTCCTGGAGAAGCTCGCCACGGCCGCGTGGTATCTCCATTCCAACCGCGATGGAAAGCTGTTCTTCCGAAACACGGAGAACCTGAACGCGAAACTCGAGTCGCTCGCTCGAGCCTACGTGCGCGAGCAGTCGATGAAGGAGCTCCGTGAGCGGCTGAACGGCCTGTTCCGGGTGGACAACGGTTGGTGTTACCAATCCGTACTGGCGCTCCCGGCAATCGACGAGATCGACCTTGCGTCCGACAAGGTGGCGCTCGTGATCTCGGAACCATTCATTGGCCAGGGACTGAACCCGGAGCTGCGCAAGTTCTGGGAGCAGGCAATGTTCAAGAATCGGGTCGCGTTCCTGACCGGTTCAAGGAACACCTTCGAGGGTCTGCTTGAGAGCGCCAAACGCCTCAAGGCCGTTCAGCACATCATCGACGAGATGGAAGCTGAGCGCGTGCCGACAACAGATCCGCAATTCAAGCAGGCAGATGAACTGAAGGACCGGGTCCTCCAGCAGTTCCTTTCGTCTGTGAAGGAGACCTTTTCAACGCTTTGGTATCCGACGCGCCGCAATGATGCAGACGAGCTCGCAAGCGCCGACTTCCTCATGAAATTCGAGGGCAACCGCTACAACGGCGAAGATCAAGTCCTTCAGGTGCTTCGCGAGAAGCAGAAGTTCACTGAGGAGGTGACGGCGGACACCTTCCGCAAGAAGATCGAAGCGCGGCTGTTCACTCAGCCGCAGATGCTGTGGACGGAAGTAAAGAAGCGCGCCGCGATCAATGCACAGTGGCAGTGGCACCGCCGTGATGCGCTGGATGCACTCAAGGACGACATGGTCCATCGCGAGATTTGGCGCGAGGATGCTGGTGGGTATGTTGATCGCTCTCCGCCTCCAGCGAAGACCACCGCAGTGCAGATTCAAGAGCGTTCGCGCGACGAGGTGACCGGTGAAGTCGAGCTCAAGGTGACGCCAGTGCACGGCGATGCCGTGTACGCGGAGATCGGCGGTGAGCCGACTCGTGCGTCGAAGCTGGTCGAAAACGGCATTTTCCGAACCCGCGAGATGCAGGTGTCCTTCCTCGCTGTTGACACGAAGGGAACCCATCCGGACGGTGCTCCCCTCGGCTGGAAGAACCGCGTCACCCTCCAGCACAGGGTGTACTCCGGTGGTAACGGTCAAAAGCTCGTGGAGCTGAAGGCTGCGCCCGACCATCCGGGCCAGACTGAGATCCTCTACACCACGAATGGCACCAATCCGCATCTCGGAGGCGGTACCTACGATGGTCCGATTGCGCTCGCGCGCGGCACGGCGATCGTACTTGCCTATGCAAAGTGCGGCGGCGTTGAGTCGGACATTCTCGAGGTGCCGATCAAATGGGACGACAAGGGAAATGGTCAGGAGATTGATGCCGCTCGTCCGGCAAAGTGGAAGCGGCATCACCGGTATCAGATCACGCAGGAGTCATACAACTTCCTCGAACGCCTCAAGATTCATGACGCCTCAGTAAGTGGTTTGCGCGTGAGCGTGGTTGGCGAGCGCTGGGCAGAGCTCAGTCTTGACAGCAAGATCGAGCTCTCTGCACTGGACCTCCACCCAGTGGTTGAGATGGTCCGCAAGATTCCTGGTTCTGGCCAGTTGGCGCTGGAAGCCGAGGTCATCCACTTCAAGACTGGCCAGGCGCTGCT
Organism: Phycisphaerales bacterium; assembly: GCA_046350355.1. Taxonomy (GTDB): domain Bacteria; phylum Planctomycetota; class Phycisphaerae; order Phycisphaerales; family SM1A02; genus UBA966. The sequence goes on from JAXMAN010000001.1 coordinate 907,359, forward strand.
TGACTGGGTGAAGGACGTGAAGACCGACTTGGTGGCGGGTGAAGTGGTTCAGTGATGCTTGGTTGAGGTAATGCATGTCAAAGCGAACAACCAGCCCAGGCGAGGAAGCGCTTGTCGGATCGTTTGGATTCGACCCCGGCGCGTCGTCTGCGCACTTTCTCGTCCATATCCCGCCTGGGGCTTCGCAGCACGTGCTCATCAGCGAGCATCTGTCGTGGGATCCTGTTCGTGTTGCGGTGTCCCAGCACCTCGGTGTCGAGCGCGAGGATGGGCAGGTGCGATGCCAGTTGGCGCGGTTCAAGTGGAATGAGATTGCGGAGACGCTTCGGGCGGACTTCAACGTGAAACTCAAGCGCGAGGGTATGCGTCCGGGTCGTTGGAAGGTCGGATTCAACCCGATCTCGCGCATGCTGGGCAAGGAGCTCGCGCTTCTCGCATGGGCGATCGAGGATGCCGACCCAGCCTTGATTCCGACTGCCATTGCGAATTGGCAGGGGCTTACACCGGAGGAGCGTTGGTGGCTTTACACGATGACCGCCGCGGCAACAGGGAACTTTATGGTCGGCAGGGGCAGAGGGTGGCGCAAGGCCGTCCGCTTCGCGCTGACGGAGAACCCGATCACCACGCGCGTCGTCAATGAGCCTGTCGTTCCGGAGTTCTTCCGACTGGTGAGTGACTCGCCGGCGGAGTCCGCCGTGGGTTCTGAGGAAATTGAGACGGCGCCGCCCGCGAGCGCGGCGCGCTCCAAGAAGAGGAAGAAGTCATGACGCTCCCCGCTTCAAGCAAATCCGCCGATAGCACGAGTGTGTGCCCTGCGCCCCGTGGGGATTTGTGCTTCATCGAGACACAGTTCCCGGTGTCGAAGATGAGCAAGGAGTCGTACACCGAGCGGAAGGCGGTCGCAGGGCAGACGCTGACAGGCCTCGGAAAATGGTGGGGGCGAAAGCCGCTGGTTCTCTGTCGCGCCACGATCCTGGGATTGCTGCTGCCTGCCACCGATGACCCTGCGGCTGACCGGGATGTGTTCCTGCGGCTCATGACGATGGATGATGATGGCATGCTCCGCCGAAAGTCGGCGGCGATTCCAGCCAAGGAACTCTATCGACGCCTCCCGCCAGCCGAGCGAACGCGATGCTTCGAGCCCGGAGCGAGCGAAGCGGCGGCCAAGTTGCGCAAGGGCCTTTCGAAGGAAGACCGCGAGGCGCTTCAGCGGCATGTGTTCCTCTCGATGCCATATGACGAACGTCTTGAGTACTGCGACCGACCGGAGCAGATTGGTGGCCCTTCGTCGGACTCCTGGCGAGTGATCAACCGGCATCTGGGTACCAGTGCTACCAGCATTCAATCTCTGGTCGAGGAGCTTGGGAAGCGGCGGTTCGGTCGTGTGCCGCGTGTTGGCGATGCCTTCTGCGGCGGCGGATCGATACCGTTTGAGGCTGCTCGGATAGGTTGCGAGGGGTTCGGTAGCGATCTCAACCCGGTGGCTGCTCTTCTGACTTGGGCCGCACTTAACTTGGTTGGCGGCGGCGCGAAGGCAGCCGATGCGTTGCAGGCAGCACAGGCCCGCGTGTATCAAGCGGTCGATCATGAGATTACGGCCTTAGGTGTCGAGCACCGGGAACCTGATCCAAGAACCGGGCGACGGTGGCGCGCAGACGCCTACTTGTATTGTGCGGAAGCGTCTTGTCCAGAGTGCCATTGGCGAGTTCCGCTTGCGCCGACTTGGGTTGTTGCCGATCGTCTGCGAACTGTCGTGCAACTAGATCCGGATCATGCCAACAAGCGATTTGAGTTCCGTGTTGTCACAGGCGCCCCAGATGCAGCGGTATCGAGGGCACGCGCGGGCACAGTTGGCGACGGCGACATGATCTGCCCGAACTGCAAGGCGCGTACTCCGATGAAAGTTGTGCGTGGCGATGGTCGCGGGAGCTTTGGTGATAACAAAAGCCACCTCCGCGGCTGGGAGATCGACGATATCGTTCCGGCTGGAGGCGACATCTTCGGCGAGCGCCTCTATTGCATTCGATGGGTGGATTCTTGGGGAAGCGCCGATGGTGAACCTTGCGAGGAGCGGCACTTTCTGGCACCAACTGCCGAGGATCTCCGCCGCGAAGAGAAGGTGAATTCCCTGGTTCGAATGCGCCTTAAGGATTGGCAACAATCCGGCTTTGTTCCGCGTCGTCGAATTGAGCCGGGTTCAAAGACCGATGAACCGATTCGTACGCGAGGCTGGACGCACTGGCACCATCTCTTCACGCCTCGGCAACTACTTCAGATCGGTCTGTTTCTTGCTCAAGCAAGAAAGCTCACGGGTGTTGAGGCGGTTGGTGTGACGTTGCTCGCGGGGCGACTTGCGGACTGGAATTCTCGCCTCTGTGTTTGGTTGCCAACCCAAGGATCGGGTGGCGGCAAGAACACCTTCCTCAACCAGGCGTTTAACACGCTCTACAACTACTCGTCCCGCGGATTAACTGGAATCGAAACGCTGTTGATTCCACGTCGCGTAGATCGTTGTGCAAAGGGGCGAGTTGAAGTGCAAGATGCGCGTATGCTCGACTACGAGTGTGATGCTTGGGTGACCGATCCGCCGTACGCGGACGCGGTCAACTACCCGGAACTTTCAGAGTTCTATCTCGCTTGGTACGAAGGTCAGCTGAACGCCCAGTTTCCGGATTGGGCGCCGGATTCGAGGCGAGCGCTTGCTGTTTCAGGGGAAGGCAAGTCGTTTTCCTCCGCGATGGTCGCGTGCTACCGCCGTATGGCGGAGATGATGCCCTCGAATGGTTTTCAGGTTGTCATGTTCACGCACCAGGATGCCGGCGTTTGGGCTGACCTTGCACTCATTCTCTGGGCAGCTGGTCTGCGGGTGACAGCGGCTTGGTGCATCGCTACCGAGACTGGTCCGGCCGTTGGCGAGGGAAACTACGTACAGGGGACCGTGCTCCTTGTCCTGCGCAAGTCTGTGAGCACGGAAACGGCATTTCTCGACGAGGTGTACCAAGACGTCGAGGTGGAGGTTCGTCGTCAGCTCGACGCCATGCGCGATCTTGACGATGCACGCGATCCGAGTTTCAGTGACACCGACTATCAACTCGCAGCGTATGCGGCGGCCCTTCGCGTGCTGACGGGCCGGAAGATCGAGGAAATCGATGTCGCTCACGAGCTCAGTCGCAATCGCGCGCGAGGTGAAGTTTCGAAGGTCGAGCAGGTGATCCAGAAGGCCGTCGCGATCGCGTGTGACCACCTCGTGCCATCAGGCATCGATCCGCATCTGTGGCGATCGCTCTCTGCGATGGAGCGCTTATACGTCAAGGGGCTGGAGGTCGAAGCCCACGGTGAGAGGAGACAAGGCGTGTACATGGAACTCGCGCGAGGCTTCGGCGTGAACGAGTACCGCCCGCTTCTTGCAAGCACGAAGGCCAATGAAACCCGCCTGCGTTCCGCCACCGAGTTTGGCCGGAAGGAGATGGGCGACGACGCCTTCGGATCCTCGCTGGTTCGGCACGCGCTATTCGCCACCTTCAAGACGGCTGAGACGGAGTCTGCGCGCGACGGAATCGTGTGGCTCAAGACCGAAGTGAAGGACTACGCGTCAAGCCGCCAGAAGATCATCGACTTGCTTGAGTACTTCGGGTCGTTCGCCCAGAACGCATCGATGTCGCATTGGCACAAGGATGCGCAAGCGGCGGCCATTCTTGCTGGTGCCCTTCGCAACCGGCAAGACAACGTTTGACTTTGGAGGCGACGCGTGGCAGATCAGTCGCAAGGTCACATTCGCCGATTCTCGTCGCGTCGCACGCGCCTTGATCAGACGTTTTTGGCTGAGCGGCTTCGCGGCGCGAGGTCCTATGACCGAATCGCTGGTTACTTCTCCGGCTCCATTCTCGAAGTGGCGGGCGAAGGACTGGAGTCAATCTCCGGTCGTATCCGCATGGTCTGCAACTCTGGTCTCCAGGCTCAGGATGTTCTGACGGCTCGTGCGGCGGCGAATGCCATTCGACAGGAATGGTGTTCCGGGAGACCGGAGGAACTGGTCGACCGGGGCGGCGAACTGGCGCGAGGCCGGATGTCGCGGCTCTATGAGTTTCTCAAGTCGGGGAAGTTGGAAGTCAAGGTGCTTCCTGACGCCTGGTTTGGGTTGATACACGGCAAAGCTGGCGTGATCACCGCTGCGGATGGCACTCAGACCTCGTTCCTCGGCAGCGTGAACGAGTCGATCACCGCCTGGCGCCTGAACTACGAGCTGCTTTGGGAGGATCCATCGCCCGAGGCGGTTCGCTGGGTGCAGGACGAGTTCGATGCCCTTTGGGCGCACCACGCAGCGGTACCTCTGTCCGATTTCGTAATCGATGACTTGCAGCGGCTGAGCAAGCGAAGTGTCGTCGTTTCGGTCGAGGATTGGGCCAAAGAGGCCGAGATCGGAAGTGCAGAACAGACCGCGGGCTCCGTGTTCGTGGAATCACCGGTCTATCGAAAACAGGCCGGCCTTTGGGCACACCAGAAGTTCTTCGTCAAGCTGGCTTTCGATGCACACGTGAAGAATGCTGGCGGTGCGAGATTCGTACTCGCGGACCAAGTCGGTCTCGGAAAGACAGTACAGCTCGCGATGGCTGCAGAACTGATGGCGCTGATGGGAGAGCGGCCAGTGCTGGTGCTTGCACCGAAAGCCCTTGTCTGGCAGTGGCAAGACGAACTACTCGAGCTTCTCGGTATTCCTTCCGCGGTCTGGGATGGGGCGCGCTGGATCGACGAAGCCAAGGTCGAGTATCCCAAGGTTGGTCCCGAAGGGATCAAGCGTTGCCCGCGGCGCATTGGCATCGTGCCAACTTCACGTGCGATCTTCAAGTGCGCAGATGCGGATCTGCTGAAGAGCATGCAATTCGAGTGCGTTGTTGTAGACGAGGCGCACAACGCGAGGCGACAGAATCTGGGCGAAGGTCGCGATGCGGAACGGCCGGATCCGAACAACCTGCTGTCATTCCTCTATGAGATTTCCCGACAAACAAAGAGCATGCTGCTTGCGACGGCTACGCCCGTCCAGCTTCGGCCTGTGGAGGCTTGGGATCTGCTGGACGTCCTATCAAAGGGAAGCGAATCAGTGCTAGGCGGGGCATGGAGTCGGTGGCGCAACGCCGAGCGATCCCTCGAGCTTGTGATGGGGGCGAGCGCGCTTCCGGATGATGAGCTTGAGCGCTGGGAGTGGCTCCGTACTCCATTTCCGCCGCGCAGCGAGGGGATTGACTTCGAGGTGCTGCGTAGGGACCTCGGCATGACGGACGATCGGGTGACGGCCGCCGGATCGGATTGGGAGCGGCTCAGCGTTCCAGGGCGCAATCGGGCTCGCCGACTGTTCCCTGCGCTCGTGAACGATCACAACCCCTTCATTCGGCACATCGTTCGTCGCAGCCGTCGTTACCTCGAAGAGGCAATCGACCCCGAGACCGGCGAACCGTACTTGAAGCCCATCAAGGTTGAGCTGTTTGGTGAGGGGGATGCGGACGCGATCAGGCTGCCCCTCTACCTCGCAGAGGCGTATCAACTTGCGGAGGAGTTCTGCAAGGCTTTGGGGGCCCGTATGCAGGGATCCGGCTTTTTGCGGACGCTGCTGCTGCGTCGGGTCGGCAGCACAATCGAGGCTGGTCGAACCACCGCAGAGCAGATGCTCGCAAACTGGCGCGACCTAGATCCAGAGTGCGTGGAGGACGATGGCGATCTGGAAGGTGAACCAGTCGAGCAATCGATGTCGCGGACTCTCACCGACCTCGAGCGATCACTGTTGGAGCGGTTCGTCAAGGCACTTGAAGCAAATCGAGACCGCGACCCGAAGTACGAGGCCGTTCGTGCATTTCTTAAGGACAGAAATTGGTTCGGCAAAGGCTGCATCATCTTCAGCCAGTACTACACCTCAGTGCGCTGGCTCGCCGAACAACTGGTTGCGGATTTTCCGGGCGAGACCATCGCCATCTACGCAGGATCGGGCCGGTCTGCAATCTGTCGCGATGGCAGTTTTGAGCCGATTGATCGGGAAGCCATCAAGAAGGCCGTTCGACGGGGTGAGATTAGGTTGGTGTTGGGGACGGACGCTGCCTCGGAGGGTCTCAACCTTCAGCGGCTTGGCACACTGATCAATCTCGACCTTCCGTGGAATCCGACTCGTCTAGAGCAGCGCAAGGGCCGCATCCAGCGAATTGGACAGGTCAACGACGAGGTTTTGGTCTACAACATGCGGTATCGAGACTCGGTCGAGGATCGAGTGCACCAGCTGCTTTCCGATCGATTGCAGGGCATCTACAACTTGTTCGGTCAGTTGCCGGATGTCCTCGAAGACGTGTGGATCGAAGTTGCGATCGGCGAGGCAGCGCGGGCCAAACAGATCATTGATGCGGTCCCGAGACAGCATCCATTTGATCTTCGGTACCAGAAGATCCAGCGAGTGGATTGGGAATCATGCGAGCGCGTGCTCTCTGAGGGGGCGAAGCGAAAGAAGCTGCAGTCGGGCTGGTGATGGCTGACATGGAAATGCCGCAAGAACACGAGTCCCTTGCCGACCTCTACCTCGCCACGGTGGTGCGGGCGCAGGTCGAGGGGCACTGGGTGCCCGCCCACCATGCAGCGGCGAAGGTTGGGACGGTTCACGTGCTCACCGCCTGGAACCCTGGACGCGATCGTCCAAGCCGTGCGGCAAACGATGCTGCAAACGAAGCGCTACGGCAGCTGCTGGAATCCGAGGGCTGCCAGCCGCTCCCGGCACTCGGCAGCGACCCGACCTCCGACCACGCCGAGGAGAGCTGGTGCGTCGCCGGTTTGAGCGATGAGCGAGCCCGTGCGATCGGTGCTCAGTTCGGTCAGTGGGCCGTGTTTCGCATCAGCTCGACGGAGCAGATCGTGCTCGGCTGCTTTGGTAACTGGAAGCGATCGAGGCCTGTCTAGTCGTCGCGCTCATCGTCATCGTTGGCATCGCCTCCAGCACGCTCGAGGTGCGAGTCCAGCAGCCTCTGCAAGCCCTCGTAGAACGGTGACGCAATGCGCAGTCGGCAGTCCGTATCGAACGGACACGGCTCGCACGCGGCGAAGAATGCGATGAGTTCACCGGCGGAGAACGGGGCGGCGATCTCAGTCTGTGGCAGGTCGAACTCGCTCTCATACTCATCGACCATTCGGAGCTGGATTCGGCCTCCTGCCTTGCGCGCTCGAAGGCTCGTGACCTCGCCATGAACGCTGTCGGCGAGTGAGACCCGTGCGACCTCCACTTCCCCTTCATCGAGATCGGGAAGGTCCTCGCCGCCGCGGTTCCGCGGATTCCGGCTCATCAGCATGGTCTTGAAGAGCTCGTCGAGGTTGTGCGCGGTCCACTGGGGCGGGATCGAGTCCAGGCCATCCTGTCGGATCGCCTCGGCGATGAACACCTTCCGGTGGTCGCCCTTGATTCGCCGGATCACCGCTTCCTCGAGGCTGCTCGAGGGCGCGAAGTAGTCGATGGGACGGTTGCTCACTTGCGGGCTCCTTTGCTGCGGACTTCGACGATGTGCTTGCAGGTTCCCCGGTACTCGAATCCCGGGCAGGTGCAGTCCATGTCGGGGCCGACGATGGACACCACGTACTTCTTAGAGGGGTCTTTCGAGCTCGCGAACTCGACGGTCTGCGCCTTCGGGCCACTCAGAGCGTTGGCAAGCGCTTCGATGATCTCTGGCGTGAGCGCCGGTCGGGGGCGACTGGATGACGGGGCGGCACCCTTTGCCGTTGCGGCATCAGCCTCCGCGTAGCGTTTGCGCAGCTCCTCGGCGGCCGACTCGACGACTCGCCGCGCCCAGTCCTGGTCGCGGGTCGCCGGGTCCGCACCTTCGAGCGCGCTTGCGTCCGCGAGCCCCGACGACATCTGCCGCAGGGTCTCCTCGAGGTCGCGCAGGATGTCTCCACCGCCGAGGTCGCCGATCGCCTTGCCGTCCACGACCGCCTCGACGACGGCAGCCTTGAGTGACAAGGCACGCTGAACGAAGGTATCGACCGTGCCTGCGGCCACCATGTACGTGACCTGCACGATTCGCTTCTGGCCGATTCGGTAGGCGCGGTCCTCGGCCTGCCAGTGGTTCGCGGGTACCCAGTCGAGGTCGTTGAAGACCACCTGCGTGGCGGCCGTCAGGGTGATGCCGGTGCCACCTGCGATCAGGTTGCTCACGAACACGCGCACCCCCGGGTCATTCTGGAATCGGTCGACCAGCTTCTGCCGCTGGTCAGTCGGCGTGGCACCCGTCAGCAGCACGGCCTGGTCGCCGAATGCCTCGGCGATGCTCTTGGCGGATGCATCGAAGCCCGTGAAGACGATCACCTTCTCGCCTTGATCGAGCGCGCCTTGCACGAAGTCGATCGTCTGCTTCACCTTGGCGACGGCCAGCTTCTGCCGCACCCTCGTGAGCAATGCGAGCAGCTTCACCCGGTCGCGGTTTGCGCTTCGGTCGGTCGTGGCCCGGCGCCCGCCATGCGTTTGCCCGGCGATGCCCGTTACGAGCATCTCGACCACCTGGCGCATCTCGTTCGCGGCAGTGCCGAGTGGGACCTCGAGGTCGAGCCACGTGCGGATCTTTGGTGGGAGGTCGAGTACCTGGTCCTTGGTGCGCCGGAGCATGACGCCGTGCAGCTGCAGCGTGAGCTCCTCGAGGTTGCTCGCGCCGTCGGTGACGAGTCCATATCCGTTGTCGTATGCGCCGCAGTACTTCTTGGCGAAGGTGAAGAAGCTGCGTGCGAGCGGATGCTTCACCAGTTGCAGGAGCGGGAACAGGTCACGCGGTCGGTTGGTGAGCGGCGTGCCGGTCAGGCAGTGGACCGCGGGCTCCCCGGGCGCCGAGGTGACCAGCTTCGTGCCCAGCTTGCTGCGCTGGCTGGTGTGGTTCTTGAGGTAGTGCGCTTCGTCGAAGATCAGCCCCGCCCAGGGAAGCGCAACGAGGCCGTCGATGTGCTTCTTGAGGAGGTCGTAGTTGACGACCACCCAGCCGCGATATCCCGCGGATGGCACGGCGCGGTCGCCGATCACCGCGACCTCTTGCGGGCTCCCGAGCGCAGCATCGATTTCGCGCTGCCAGTTCCGCTTCACCGAGGCAGGGCAGACGACGAGCCACGGCCCTTCGGGAGCCGCCTCGCGCATTGCCACGATGCTCTGCCGGGTCTTGCCGAGGCCCATGTCGTCGGCCAGGATCGCCCGGCGCCTGCCGAGAAGGAACGCAAGCCCCTCGACCTGATGCGGAAAGAGCCCGTCCGCCAGCGAGGTTGCTCGCTGCAGCGCTTCTCCTGCGACTTCGTCGCTCGGCTTCACCGCCCGGGTGTTCATCTGCTTCGCTGCCATGTCGTGATCTCCACGACATCGAGAGGGGCATCAGCCCTGAGTGCTCCATGGTCCCCGTCGAACGTCGACGAGCGCTGATGTTGCGAAGCTGGTTGGCGTTTGCCGCCGCTCGCCGCATCGCCCTGGAGGGGCTGACCTCGGCACCGTGGTCGCGCTTGACTCGGTTGCCGCCCACGCTTGAAGAGGTCGCGTGGGACTCTGGATGCCGCGTGAAGTTTACTGAAGCCCGTTGATAAGAACAAGCATCGATCAGCCAAGGAAACATGCATGGGAGGTTCCGGTACCGGTGACACCGGTGACACCCTTCTGAAACAAACTCGATCGCCTCTGCCAGCCGCTCCGTCGGGCCAAGAGCATGCGTTCGCGTCAGGGAGGACCCGTGGCCGCCCAGGACGTCCGCCCGGGAAGCCCCCACGTTGCCCCGTGTGCCCTCGGCCGCGCCAAGCCCGCCCTACGCCCGTCCTACCGCCACTGCGCCCCGTGGCCCCCCGTGCGCGCCCGCCTCCCCGCGCGCCCCTCCCGCCCCGTGTGCCGCTTTCTGCGCCGCTTTCGCCTTTGGCCTCGAAACCCCCGGTAAACAGCAGAGGGTTCGAATCCCTCTCCGCCCACTGACGTGAAATGCGCGTGGTTGCGCCCCTTCGGAAGGAGGGGCGCAACCACGGTGCGTTTGGGCGACCGAAGGGACGGCGCGCGACAGCCAGCTCCCGCGCGCGTCAGCCCGTCCAGCCAGCCAGAAGCACTCCCAGGTCGGAGCCCGTCACCGCGCCGTCGTTGTCGAGGTCGGCGGCGCATTCGTTCGCGCAGGGACCCCAGGCCGCAAGCAGGAGGCCGAGGTCGGCGCCGTTGACCGCGCCGTCGCCGTTGAGGTCGGCACCCATGCCGATGTCCTCCAGCCCGAGGTCGTCCAGCATGAAGTCATTGGGAAAGGTGATCCCGCTGACATTCACGATGGAGATCTCCATCACCGAGTCGATCGCGACCACCTCGGTCGAGAACTGCTCCCACAGGAAGGCCTGGCTGGGAGAAATGGTGCCGCTCACCTGCGCGCCGTCCAGCGCAAATCGCAGCGAATAGCCCGGGAAGCCCGCGGCGGTGGCCAGCGCCCAGGCGCTGAAGCGGTAGCGCCGGCCCGGCGTGACCGAGACCGCCTGGTACCAGACGCGCTTCTGTCCGGCCTGGCTGCTGTTGTCGCCATTCACGCTCATCGCGCCGGCGCCGCCGGGCGTGTGCTGCACGCCCCACCACGGTCCGCCAGGATTCCACGGATGCACCCACCAGCTTCCCTCGATGGTGTTGCCGTTGGGCGTATGCACATAGTCGCTTGAGATGCCCGCGAGCGTGGGGTTCTCGAAGTTGCCGTTGACGATGAGGTTGCCGCCGGCGTGGACGGATGCAGTGGCGCACCCCAGTGCGATGCACAGGGCGGCGTGGCGGGCCAGCATGGCCGGGCGGATCAGCGTGGAGGGGATGTCCATTGCGTGTTCTCCATGGGTTTGCAAATCAGCGCACTTGCGTCCCGCTACGGCGGCGAGCGATTCGACGTCGGGGATCACCCGCGACGACGCCGCGCGCCGCGGCAGAGGCCTCCCACCGCAAGGCAGCCGAGCACGTGCGGCCCGGGGATCTCGAAGGTGAGGTCGTCGATGCGGAAGCTGATCGGGGTGTCGGCGTCCATCTCGCGGAAGATCACCCGCGTGATGACCGCTTCGCCGGCGGTCCCACCGACCCAGCCGCCGAAGGTGTCGCCGACAGGGACCGCCGCGAGGATCCCGAGCAGCGTGTCGCCGGCGTAGAACTCCATGCGCAGGCTCCCGCCCTCGAAGAGGTTGCTCGCGGTGTCGAAGTAGGCGCCCACGCTGGATTGCGCCGCGCCGAAGACCACCTCGACGACGTCGTCGTTCTCGACGCTGTTGCTCTGCAGGTAGGGGACGCCGGAGGGAGCAGGCGGAGCTCCGAACGCGCCGAAGTCCGACGTCGTGCCCCCCAGCCCGCCGAACTGCGCAAGCCCGACCGTGAACGGGATGGAGGTCCCGACGGCGACCTCGTCGAAGGTCACCACATTCGCCGCGCCGCTGAAGTCGGCCGGCCCGATGGCCGTGATGCCCGCCGACGCGATGGACCCGAACGAACCGGCGGCCACGCAGGCAGCCACGCATGCACGCAGTGTGCGATCCACGTTCCCACGCATCTCGATTTCTCCTCTCCCAAGGGCGCGCAAAGGCGCCGGCCAGCGCGCTCGGGGCGCCCACGAGGGCCAGGAGCGCGGGGGTGAGTGTATCGGGTGAGGGAGGAGATTCGCGCGCCGCAGTCGCCTCGAGATGGATGTGAGTCCGCGCGGTGTTCGGTGCCGCTTCCAATCGCTCGACTTTTCAACAGTGAACCCCGGGGCTCGCGCATCCAGGTGGCGCACCTGGAGTTCGCCGCCGACGACCGCGTTCGCGATGTCGTTCCCCCCGGACAGCCCGCACCGCGATCCGGGCGGCTCGGATCTCGCGATCCAGGCCTCTTGATTGACGATGGATGCGCCGAATCTTGGTTCGATGACCCGGGAGCATCGGGCGCACTTCGCGGTCGCCCCAAATCCGCGATGCGTTGGGTCGAATCCACGCCCGGCGAGGTACGCTCGCATCATCCCTTTCGCGCACCCCCGCCGAAACCCTTCCGGCGCCCGCGCGGATCACTCGCCGCTTCCCGTGCGGCAGGAGTCCATCATGCGACAGCTCGTCCTTCTCGCGGTCGGTTCCGTGTGCATCGCCATGCCGGTGTCGGTCGCCTCCGCCGAGTTCGCGGCGGGCAACCTCTCCTACATCCAGGGCGTCGCCGGCCCCGAGAATGGCTATTCGTATTGGGGCTCGAACGTCAGCGGGCTGTACCACCCGCTGGGGACTTCGGGTCAGTCCTTCACGGAGACCTACAGCACGGCCGGGGTCGTGCTCGTCACCTCCTGGGTGAACAGCCCGACCAGCGTGACGTTCCTCTTCGACTTCTCCGGGTTCAATCCGGGCCAGTACTCGGTGCACGCCATCGAGATCATCGGCCTCAAGGAAGACGGGTCGCTCTCCTCCGTGACGGCGTCGCAGGGTTCCGCCTACGTGCAGAGCGGCATCAAGATCCGCTGGGATGGCCTGGGGGCGGACCTCGCTCAGCAGCCGCAGCTCATGCTCACCATCGAGCAGGTCCCGGCACCCGGTGCGATGGCCGTGCTCTTCGGCTCCGCGCTGGTGGCGGGGGCTCGGCGTCGCAGGGACGCGCGCGGGCACTGACACCGCCGCGCGAGCCCCGAGAGCAATCTGCGATTTCTCGCCTCCCTGCGTGAATCTGCCAAGCCGTCGTCGGGCGAAACCCACGGCGCGGGTTTTCCCCCGCGTCCTGATCCGATTGTGAACCCGATCGCCTGCAACCGTCCTATCGACGGCTCGGCTGTCTCCTACACACCGTTGAACCTCCAGAGGAAACACATGCTGCTCACCATCGCCGCCTCGATCCTTCTCGCAACCTCACCTGTCGCCGCCCAGAACGCGCCCGCAAAGGCGCCCGCCGCCGCCCTCCCGGCCGCGCAGGCGACGATCGTCGACACCGCGGTCGCCGCCGGCGACTTCAAGACCCTCGTCGCGGCCGTGCAGGCGGCGGGCCTGGCCGAGACGCTCAGCGGCAAGGGTCCGTTCACCGTCTTCGCGCCGACCGACGCGGCGTTCGCGAAGCTCCCCGCCGGCACCCTCGAGATGCTCCTGAAGCCTGAGAACAAGGCGAAGCTTGCCGCGATCCTCACCTATCACGTGGTGCCGGGCTCCGTGCAGGCCGCCGATGTCGTCAAGATGAAGTACGCGGGCACCGTGAACGGCCAGCGCGTCGACATCAAGGTCGACAGCGCGAAGGTCACCGTCGACGGCGCGACCGTGACCGCCACCGACATCGCGTGCTCCAACGGCGTCATCCACGTGATCGACACCGTCATGCTTCCGGTCGACGGAACCGTGGTGGACGTGGCCGCGAAGAACGGCTCGTTCAACACGCTCGTCGCCGCGATCAAGGCCGCCGGCCTCGCCGAGACGCTCTCGGGCAAGGGTCCGTTCACGATCCTCGCTCCCACCGACGAGGCCTTCGCGAAGCTCCCCGCGGGCACGCTCGAGATGCTCCTCAAGCCGGAGAACAAGAAGCAGCTCGTCGAGATCCTGTCGTACCACGTCGTTCCTGGCGTGGCCGCGTACAGCGACTCGGTCGTGAAGATGTCCGAGGTCCCGACCGTCCTGGGCAGCCCGGTCGCCGTGAAGGTCGTCGACGGCAAGGTCATGCTGAACGGCGCCAAGGTCGTCGCCGTCGATGTCGAGGCGAGCAACGGCGTCATCCACGTGATCGACACCGTGCTCCTCCCGGCCGCGCGTCCCGCCGCGGACCGCTCGGGGTCCGCCGAGGGCACCAAGTCGAACTGACGCGTCGCTTCGATCGATCGGCGCGGCCCCGTCGGATCTCCGACGGGGCCGCGCTGCTTTTGGCTCGAGTTGCGATGGAGGGACCGACGGTGCAGATCACGCAAGCAATCGTGATCTGCTCTCTCATTCCAGGCGCGCGCATCGATGGCATCGGGCCCTTCGGGGAGCCCGCCCCCGCGTTCGCCGCAGCGATCGCGCAGTGGCAGGCGCAGATCGGCGCGGTGCGGTCCGAGGCGTTGGGCCGCCTGAAGTCACTCCTGCGTCCAGAGGAGCTGGCGTGGATCGAGCCGCCCGCAGGCATTCGGTGAATCGCCGGAGTACCTTGAGCGGGACATGGTTGACCGGGAACCTGATCCGCGCGTGGAGGAACTCGAACGCCGCATTGCAGCGCTTGAAGCGTGGGTGAACCGCGCCGCGGTGCGGCTGAACGTGCCGGCGCCGTTGTCCGTGCCGGGGACGACGGCGGCGCCGGCGCCGACTCCCGCGCCTGCCCCGACGTCCGTCGCCGCCGCCTCGACTTCTGCAGCTGCGCCTGCGCCAGTCCCCTGGGCAACGCCGCCCCTCGCGCCTGCGCCCGCGCCTCCGCCTCCAACTTCGCCCACGCCCGCGCCCGCCCTCGTCCCCCAGACCGGCCGCGTCGTCGCGCGCGCACCCGTCGTCGACTCCGCCGTCCCTCCGGTCCCTCCCGTCCCTCCCGCAGCACCCGCGCCGGCCGCCGCGCCGCAGCCCGTGCGCGCGGGCGAGCCGCTGCAGCTCGAGCGCTTCATCGGCATGAAGGTCGCGGCGTGGGCCGGCGGCATCATCGTGATCGCGGGCATCGCGCTCTTCGCGCGCTATGCGGTGAGCGAGGGCTGGTTCGGCGGCATGAGCCCGATGGGCAAGCTCGCGCTCAGCTACGCCGCGGCGGCGGCGCTCGGGAGCGCCGGGCTGCTGCTGCGTCGGCAGCTTGGACGGCTCGCGTCCGCGGCGCTCGTCGCGTCGGGCATCGGCGGCTGCTACGTCGCGACCTGCGCGGGCGTGCGTCCCTTCGAGGTGATGGACCCCGTCGTCGCGCTGGTCATCTCCGCGCTGCTCGCCTGCGCGGGCGCCTGGCTCACGCTCCGCTCGCGCGAGGTGGTCGTCGCGGCGATCAGCCTCCTGGGCGCGTACCTGGTCCCGATCTTCGCGCTGCCGGGCGCGATCGACTTCGACGCCTCGCACGGCACCGCCACCTTCTCCGGTGGCTACTACACCGCGATCTTCGCGGTGGTGCTCCTCTCCGCGCGGATGGGGCAGCCCATCTTCGCCAACCTGCGTTCGATGGCGATCCTGCAGGCGATGGTCGCCGGGCTCATGGTCGTGCAGCTTCGCGACGATGCGCCGCTCACGACCTCGGTGCTGCTGGTCCTCTGGTGGGCGATGGCGGCGCTCGAATGCACGCTCGCCGCCTTCCGCGGCAGCTCGCCGCGCGGAAACGCGGCGTTCCTGGTCGGCGCGACGGTCGTCGCGACGCCCTTCGCGGTCGTGGGCGCGCTCTCGTCCAATCCGTGGACGGCGCCCTTCTCATGGGTTCCGGCGGCGATCGGCCTCGCCTGCCTCGCCGGCGCCGTGGTCGTCGGCGCGCCCGTGCCGATGCAGCGCGTCGACGACGCCGACCGACGCGAGGATCCCCAGGGCGCCGCGGTCGCGGACGCCTGCCGCCTGCTCGCCGCGATCTTTGCGGTGCTCGTCGCGGTCGAGGCCGTCGCGCAGGTCGGGGTGCTGGTCCGCGGCGGCGCGCTGCCGGTGACCTGGGCGGCGATGGGCGCGACGATGGCGATCGCCTCGCGCCGGCTGGGCATGCGGCCGATCGCCTGGATCGGGTTGCTCACGATGTTCCCGGCGTTCCTGGTGGCGCTCGTGCAGCTCTTCTTCGGCTCCTCCTCCGCATCCACGCTGGTGGTCTGGGGCGCCCCGGTGCCGCACTGGGACCTGACGCCGAAGCTCACCTCCTGGCACATCGAGGTGACGGACGGAGTCTGGTCGCCGCTGCTGGTCTGCGTCATCCTGGCGGTCACGGCGCGCTGGTGGAACACGCTCCGCCGCGCCACCGCGATGGGCCCGGCGGGCGCGGCCGTCCCGATCGGCACCGCGCCGCACGGGGCGATGGAACTCCCGGCCGTCGGCGGTGCCATCGCCGCGCTCGGCGCGTCGATCCTCTGGTGCGCCCTCTCGCTGGCGTGCGCGAGCGGCTACGCCTCGATGTCGCTCGCGCTGCTGGGCGGGCTGGCCGTCGCGGCCCTGGGCACCGGCGGGGCGCTCGCTCGTGCCGTGGCGTTCATCTTCCTGACCGTCGCCGGATGCGCGTGGTACCTCGCGCTGGGCGCGACGATCGTCGAGCCCATGGCGAGCGGATCGCTTGCCGGCGCGGTGGCGGTCGCGGCGATCTCGCTCGCGATCCTGGGGCTCTTCGCCGCGCGCGAAGGGAATCCATGGATCGCGCAGCGGATCTTCGGCGCGTTCGCCGCGCACGCGCTCCTCTGCGCGGCGCTGCTGGTGGGAGCGTGGTCCGTCGTCGGGCGCGCGCATGGCAGCGGCGCGGATCCGCAGGCGCCGCTGGAGTGGGGCGCGCTCGCGCTCGCGACCCTCGGTGGGCTTGCGTGCCTGGGATGCCGGGGCGACCGCTGGTCCGTGGTGCGCACGGTGGGCCGTGTCGGCGTCGTGACCGCGGCGTTCCTCGCGGTCCTTGCGTCGGTGGGGCGCGCCTTCACCGACCCCGGAAAGGACACCTGGCTCCAGCACTGGCTGCTGGACATGGGCACGCCCGCGACAATCGTCTCGCTGGTCGCGCTCGTGCTGGTCCGCGGCGACGGGCGCGTCTCGCGCTCCCCGATGACCGGCGCCGCCGTCGTGGGCGCCGTGGCCGTCGTCGCCTCCGTGATCGCGCGCTTCTTCGAGCCGACGGCCCGGCCGCCCTTCCCGGCCTCGCCGGCGATGCAAGGCGCCGCGGTCAGCGCGTGGATGGGCGTCGCCGGCCTCGCGCTGGTGATCGTCGGATTCCGCGCGTCGAGCGGTCCGATGCGCTGGATCGGCCTCGTCGGGCTTGCGCTGACGGCCGCGAAGGTGCTGCTGTACGACATGTCCGACGCCGGCCCCGCCTGGCGCGTGGGCGCGATGGTCGTCACCGGCATCCTGATCGTGGGGAGCAGCGCGGTCTACGCGCGCGCGACCCGCGTCGTCGACGCGAAGAAGGCCGCCGGCGGCGAGCCCGTTCCACCCGGAGGCGCCTGAGCGCGGGGAGCGTCAGCTCCGACGCCGGCGCGGCGCGAGCCCCGCGAGACCCAGCAGCGCGAGCGCGCCGGGGGCGGGGGTGATCCACAGGTTGCGCTGGTCAAAGGTGTTCGTGCCGGAGTTGAAGGCCGCCGAGCCCGCCATCATGATGCTGAACCCAGTCTGGGGCAGCACGTCCCGCGCGAATGCGAAGTGCGCGATCCAGACGCCGAAGGACGCGGAGTCGCTTCCCCCAGTGATGAAGCCCGGCTGGCTGAGGAGCGGGATGGCGACGATCTGCGGGCTGTTGGGGACCGAGGAGAACCAGCCGGCGTTCGGCGGGATCGTGGTCGCATTCGCCGTGGCGTAGTTGGTGAAGTTGGGATCCGGGGTCGTTGCATCGCCGCAGTACCAGACGCCGCCGTCGTTGTAGCCGCCCATCGTCACGAAGCTGTCGATGTCGTCGATGTTCGCGACGCCGAGCGTCGGCCGCCACTTGTTCGTGGCGGCCGTCGAGCCCTGCACGAACTGGACGCCGTTCGACAGGGCGATGTTCATGTTGAAGGCGTTGAGAAGCTTGTCCGTGGACGCGCTCATGCCCGCGTACACATCCACGAGGATGTGCGTGCCCGTGTTGCGCACCATTCCGACCCAGCCAGTGAAGCCGGCGTCGGCGGCGGAGGCGAGCGAGGCGGTGGCGACGAGCGCGATGCAGGCGAGCTTCATCGCGTGGTCTCCTTTCGCCGACGCGGCGCGAGCCCCGCGAGACCCAGCAGCGCGAGCGCTCCGGGGGCGGGGATGATCTCCCAGTAGAACATGCGCTGATCGGAAGCGTTCGTGCCGGAGTTGAAGGCAGCGGAGGCGGAGAAGGAGACGCCCGCGAGGGGGCCCGCTCCGCTCTTCAGCGTGGCGAAGTGCGCGACCCAGACGCCATACGACGCGTTCGTTCCGCCTCTGCCAGACACGCCCGGCATCCCGGCGAGGCTGATCGCCGCAGTCTGCGGGCTGGTCGGATCCGCGGTGTACCAGCCGGCATTGGGGGCGATCGTGGTGGCGTTCGCGGTCGCGTAGTTGGTGAAGTTCGGGTCCGCGGTCGTGGTGTCTCCGCAGTAGTAGGTCCCGCCGTCGTCGAATCCGCCGAGCGTGACGAAGCTGTCGATGTCGTCGATGTTGGCGACGACGAGCGTGGGCCGCCACTTGTTGGTGCCGGCGGTCGCGCCCTGGAAGAAGGTCGATCCGTTGGTCGTGGCGATGTTCGCGTTGAAGACGTTGAGCAGCTTGTCGGTCGGCGCGCTCATGCCCGCGTAGACATCCATGATGTAGTGCGTGTTGGTCTCGCGCTGCCTGCAGACCCAGCCGACGAACCCGGCGTCGGCGGCGGAGGCGAGCGAGGCGGTGGCGACGAGTGCGATGCAGGCGAACTTCATGGCGTGGTCTCCCTTCGACGACGCGGCGCAAGCCCCGCGAAGCCAAGCAGCGCGAGCGCGCCGGGGGCGGGGATGTTCCACGCGAAGTAGCGCGAATCGGTTGCGTTCGTGCCGGTGTTGAAGGCGGCGGAGGCGGAGAAGGAGATGCCTGAGCCGCTGTTGCTCGCTTCGTTCTTGATCGTGAGGAAGTGGCCGACCCAGACGCCGTAGTTCGCGAGGGCGCTGCCGGTCCAAGCGACCCCCGCTTGGTTCGCGAGGCTGGTCGCGACCACCTGGGGGCTCGTCGGATCGGACGTGAACCAGCCGGCGTTTGCGGGAATCGTGGTCGCGTTCGAGGTGGCGTAGTTCGTGAAGTTCGGATCCGCGGTCGTGGTGTCGCCGCAGTAGTAGACGCCGCCATCGTCGAATCCGCCCATCGTCACGAAGCTGTCGACATCGTCGATGTTGGCGACCCCGAGCGTCGGCCGCCACTTGTTCGTGCCGGCGGTCGCACCCTGATAGAAGGCCGCCCCGTTGGTCGAGGTGATGTTGGCGTTGTAGACGTTGAGCAGCTTGTCCGTGGGCGCACTCATGCCCGCGTAGATGTCCAGGACCCAGTGCGTGCCGCCGTCGCGCCACCTCGCGACCCAACCGACAAATCCGGCGTTGGCGGCGGTGGCAATCGACGCGGCGCCGATGACGGCGACAGTCACGATCTTCATGGCGATCCCCTCCCTGCTTTCGTGGATTTGGTGCCCCAACCCAGAGGCCCCGTATTCGGACCTCACCTCACTGTTGCAGACTATCCCCGCTCCTTCACGAGTCAAGCAATGCGCGGAAACGGAGGTGGAATGGGCGAAATCGGCCCCGATCGCCGCGAAATCGCCCCCGGTACGATCGCCCGCCGCATGCTTCGCCGCGCCGCCATCGTCGCCGCCGTCCGCACGCCTGTCGGCCGCCACGGGGGCTCCCTGGCGGGGGTGCGCCCCGACGACCTCGCCGCACACGCCATCCGGGCCGTGGTCGACCGCGCGGGGATCGATCCGGCGCTCATCGAGGACGTCTACTTCGGCGCCACCAACCAGGCCGGCGAGGACAACCGCAACGTCGCGCGCATGGCGGCGCTCATCGCAGGGCTGCCCGAGACCGTGCCCGGCGCGACGGTGAACCGGCTCTGCGCCTCGGGTCTGGAGGCGATCCATGTCGCCGCGCGCATGATCGAGTCGGGCCAGGCGGAGGTGCTCATCGCCGGCGGCGTCGAGTCGATGAGCCGCGCGCCCTATGTGCTGAGCAAGTCCGAGACCGCCTTCGGCCGCACGCAGGAGCTCGCGGACACGACCATCGGCTGGCGCTTCGTGAACCCGCGCCTGACCGCGAAGTACCCGCCGATCTCGCTGGGCGAGACGGCGGAGAACGTGGCGCGCGCCCACGGCATCTCGCGCGAGGACCAGGACCGCTTCGCGCTCGCGAGCCAGCAGCGCTGGGCGGCGGCGCAGGCGGCGGGGAAGTTCGCGCAGGAGATCGCCCCGGTCGAGATCCCGCAGGGCAAGGGCGCGCCGAAGCGCTTCGACACCGACGAGCATCCGCGCCCCGACACGACGATGGAGAAGCTGGCCGCGCTGAAGCCCGCCTTCTCGAAGGCGCCCGACGCGACCGTCACCGCGGGCAACTCCTCGGGCATCAACGACGGCGCCGCCGCGCTGCTGCTGGTGGAGGCCGCGCGCGCGAAGGCGCTGGGGCTCACGCCGCTCGCCTTCGTCGGCGCGGGCGCCTCCGCGGGCGTCGATCCCGCGCACATGGGCATCGGGCCGATCCCGGCGGTGCGCAAGCTCGCCGCGCGCACGGGCCTCGCGCCGGAGTCCTTCGACCTGGTGGAGCTGAACGAGGCCTTCGCCGCGCAGGCGGTCGCGTGCGTGCGCGGCCTGGGGCTCGACCCCGCGCGCGTGAACGTCAACGGTGGCGCGATCGCCATCGGCCATCCGCTGGGCGCGAGCGGCGCGCGCATCGGCGTCACGCTGGTGCACGAGATGGTCCGCCGCGGCGCGCGGCGCGGGCTCGCGTCGCTCTGCGTCGGCGTGGGGCAGGGGCTCGCGGTGGCCTTCGAGCGGGAGTGACGCGGCGCGCGGCGCGCCCGCGCGCGGCGCCTCACACGCTCGCGATGCGCTTGAATCCCGACTCCATCGCGGCGACGAGCGCGTCGACCTCGGACTCGGTCATCGGCGTCGAGAGGATGCCGGTGCAGGTGCCCACGAGCAGGAACCCCTCCGCGAAGAGGTGCTCCAGAAGCAGCTTCAGGCGCTTGTTCTCCTCGGGGCCGGCGAAGGCCTCGCGGTAGTTCGCGGGGACCTGCGGCTTCAGGTGCACGCGGAACATCGAGCCGCCGCCGGTCACGCACGCGGCCGCGCCGGTGCGGCGGATCGCCTCCGCGATGCCCTGGCGCGCGCGGTCGCCGAGCTTGTTGAGGCGCGCGACGGCCGCCGCGTCGAAGTGCTCCATCGCGACGCGGCCCGCGGTCATCGTGACCGGATTCGCGGAGAAGGTGCCCGAGAGGGGGAAGAGCAGCTTGGGCGCGCCGGGGTTCAGCACCTCCATCACCTGCGCGCGGCCGGCGAGCGCGCCCACCGGGAAGCCGCCGCCGATCATCTTGCCCAGCGCGGTGAGGTCGCCCTCGACGCCGTAGCGCTGCTGCGCGCCGCCGACCTCGGTGCGGAAGGTGATCACCTCGTCCAGCACCAGCAGCGCGCCGTTGCGCGCGGTCCACTCGCGCATCGCGGTCACGAAGGCCGGCGAGGCGGGCTTCAGACCCACGCGGTGCGGCATCAGGTCCAGCAGCACGCAGGCGAGGTCGCCGCGGTGCTCGTCCAGCAGCGCGATCGAGCGGTCGACGTCGTCGAAGGGGATGACGACGACGTCCTCGAGCGCCGACTGCGGCGAGCCGTGCACGAGCGGCACGCGGTTGGGATGGTCGACGCTGCCCCAATTGGCGGGGGAGGATCCCTGGCTCGTCTCCACGTAGTCGTAGCCGCCGTGGTAGGCGCCCTCGACCTTGGCGATCTTCGGGCGGCCGGTGAAGGCGCGCGCGGCCTTGAGCGCGGCCATGACCGCCTCGGTGCCGGAGTTGACGAAGCGGATCTGGTCGAAGCCGCGGCTGCGCGAGCACATGTGCTCGGCGTGCAGCACCTCCTGCTCGGTCGCCATCATGAAAGCCGTGCCGCGCGCGAGCTGCGCGGCCACCGCCTGCACGACGGGCGGATACGCATGGCCGTGGATGAGCGAGGCGACGTTGTTGGCGAAGTCCACGCGCGTCACCCCCTCGATGTCGGTGACGCGGCAGCCGCTGCCGGAGGCGACGTAGGTGGGCGTCGAGGCGACCAGGACGGTGTTGCGGCTGACGCCGCCGGGCATCACCTTCTTCGCGCGCTCGAAGAGCTGCGCGCTGCGGGTGGTGGCGGGCGCCGCGTGCGCGGCTGCGTTGGTGGCCATCTCGGGCTCCTGGCTGGCGCGTGCGGTCATCGCAGGATCGGCGCGCCGGTCCGTTCCTGCACGAAGTCGAACTCCACGCCCGGCGCGAGCTCCGCGAGACGGAAGCCGCGCGGGGTCACGTCGATGACGGCGAGGTCGGAGTAGATGCGCGTCACGACGCCCAGGCCCGTCAGCGGGTAGGTGCAGCGCTCCACGAGCTTGGGCGCGCCCTCCTTCGTGACGTGCGTGGTCATGACGAAGACGCGCTTGACGCCCGCGACGAGGTCCATCGCGCCGCCCACGGCGGGGATGGCGTCGTCGGCGCCGGTGGACCAGTTGGCGAGGTCGCCGTTGGCCGCGACCTGCAGCGCGCCGAGCACGCTGAGGTCCAGGTGCCCGCCGCGGATCATCGCGAAGCTGGTCGCCTGGTCGAAGAAGGCCGAGCCGGGCATCATCGTGACGCGGCGCTTGCCGGCGTTGATGAGCTCGGGGTCGCCCTGGCCCGCGGCGGGGGAGGGCCCCATGCCCAGCAGGCCGTTCTCCGTGTGGTAGACGAGCGTGCGTCCCGCGGGGACGTAGCGCGCGACGAGCTCGGGGATGCCGATGCCCAGGTTCACGTAGGAGCCGTTGGGGATGTCCTGCGCGACGCGCTCGGCGATGCCTTCGCGGGTCCATCCGGGCGCGGTGGGGGCGCTGCTCATGGGTAGCTCGCTCCCGCCTCGTTGAGCGCGGACTCCAGCGCGGGCGAGGGCACGTGCACGACGCGGTCGACGAAGATGCCCGGCGTCACGACCGCCTCCGGATCGAGCGCGCCCGCCTCGACGACCTCCGCCGCCTGCACGATCGTCGTGCCCGCGGCGGTCGCCATCATCGGCGCGAAGTTGCGCGCGGTCCGGTGGTAGAGGACGTTGCCGTGCGTGTCCGCGGCGCGTCCCTTGATGAGCGTGAAGTCCGCGCGCAGGCCGTGCTCGAGCACATGCTCGCGGCCGCCGAAGAGGCGCACTTCCTTGCCCTCCGCCAGAGGCGTGCCCGCGGCGGTGGGGGTGTAGAAGGCCGCGATCCCCGCGCCGCCCGCGCGGATGCGCTCGGCGAGGGTGCCCTGCGGCACGAGCTCGAGCTCCACCTTGCCCGCGCGGTAGAGGTCGGGGAAGACGGTCGAGCCCGCGGTGCGCGGGAAGGAGCAGACGACCTTGCGCACGCGCCCGGCGCGCAGCAGCGCGGCGAGCCCGACGAGGCCCGTGCCCGTGTTGTTGCTCACGACCGTGAGCTCCCTCGCGCCCTGGTCGATGAGGGCGTGGATGAGCTCGATCGGGCTGCCGGCCTCGCCGAAGCCGCCGATCATGACCGTCGCGCCGTCGGGGACGTCCGCGACGGCCTCGCGCGCGCTCGCGAAGCGCTTGTCGATCATCGGCAGGCCGGGGCGGGCGTCGAGGCGCCGTGCGTGATGCGGGCGCTCTTCACGCGCGCGTAGTCGTAGAGGCCGGCCTCGTCGAAGAGGACGCGGTCGTCGTAGCCGTCGAACCAGAGCGCCTCGGGGTTGCGGCCCACGATGCAGACCTTGCCCTTGTCGGCGGCGCGGCCCGCGTTGCGCAGGATCTTGAAGAGGACGACGCCGTTCTCGCTGCCCTTGAGGCCCGGGATCGGCTGGTTGGTGACGGCGTTGACCTCGGTCTTGCCCTTGTAGTGCGTGATCGAGAGGCGCGCGTGGCTCTCGACGCCCGAGAGCCCCTTCTGCGACTCGTTGAGCACCTGCCAGGCGCGCTCGATCGGCACGTTGAAGGAGCGGTACGCGATGATGTCGCGGCCGCAGAAGAAGTAGTGGTTCTCGCCGCCGGCGCGCTTGAACTCGCGCTGCAGGATGCGCAGCGCGTCGGGATCGTCGTTGATGCCCTTGATGATCGGGGACTGGTTCTCGACGCTCAGCCAGCCGCGCTGGGCGAGGCGGCGCATCGCGGCGCCGGTCGCAGGCACCCACTGCAGGAAGCCCTGTCCGTTGCGCAGGTAGTGGCCCTCGGGGTCCTTCGCGAGGAACTCGTCCGGGTGCTCGAAGTGCACGACGATGTGCAGGCCGACCTCGGGGTAGGTCTCGTGGAAGCGGTCGAGCATCGCGACGAAGGCCTCGTCGAAGCGCTCGGGATAGAAGGCCATCTCCTTGGTGCCGATGCGGATCGACTCGACGCCCGCCTCGGCGAGCGCCGCGAGCCACGCGGCGATCTTGGAGTTGTTGAGGACCATCGGGTCCCCGCCGGACATCAGGATCTCGCGCAGCTTCTCGCGGCCGCAGACGGGGTGGCGGCCGCCGTTGGCCGCGACCTCGGCGTTGAAGCGCTTGATGTAGGGGATCACCTCGGGGATCGAGGCGAGGCCCTTCTTCGCGACGGTGCCGTCCTGGCGCTGGACCTCCTTGCGCGCGATCAGCTCCTCGCGGTAGCAGAAGCGGCAGTGGGCGCTGCACGTCGAGACGACGTAGAGCAGGCCCATCTCGTACTTGTGGAGCATGCCCTCGACGGGGCTGTAGTCCATCTGGAAGCCCGGGTCCTCGGAGCCCGCGAGGTCGTTGGTCTCCGCGGGGTCGGCCTTCACCAGGCGGCGCAGCGGGGCGCTCTGCTTGGCGAGATCGAAGTAGTGGCGGGTGATCTTCACCGGCATGCGCTTCTCGACGTCGCGCTCGCCGCCCTTGAGGACGCGCAGCTGGACCAGCTCGTCGCTCGTGTAGAGGCCGCGCATGTCCTCGGGGACGTTGGTCTCGAGGAAGGGCGCCAGTCCGTTGATGATGGCGCGCTCGTGGCGGGAGTCCTCCACCGAGGCAAGGAAGGCCTGCTCGCGCGGGGTCGGGGCGTACGAATGGTCCATGTCGGAGTCCTCGGGATGGCGCCCTGGTGCGGGCGCGGGTGCAGGCCGCCCCGGGGGCTCCGGGGACGAGGCCAATGGAACATACCACCGGGCTTTATCGGGTCGAATTCCGCGTTGCCTGCATTCGCGCGGAAGTCCGGGAATGTCGGTCGATGGGAGGGTCTGGGGGGCGTGGCGGGGCGTCCGGTACGCTCCCTCCAATGCGCGGAGTCGCTTCGGTGCTGCGAGACGGCATCGCGGCGCCGCGGGCCATTCGGTGGCGCGGCGCGGGGGACGCGAGATGATTCGTCGGCTGCTCCCGCAGTTCCTGTGGATCGCGGCGCTGGCGCTGAACGCGGTCGCGCTGCTTCCGTGGCTGCTGTTCATCGATCGGGATCTTCGCTGGACGGGTTTGGTGGAGAAGTGGTATGGCCAACGCACCGGCCATTGGCCGTCTTCCCTGGCGGTCGGGGAGATCGCATCCATCTTCAGCATTTGGCTGGTGGGAGTGACGCTGCTTGGCCTCTGTTTCCTCATGCATCCGCGCTGGGGACGCATCGCCGCCTGGTTTGCAATCGTTCCCAGCGCGGTCCTGACGCTGCCGTTGCTCGTCTCGACGGGCGAATGGTTCATCATCCTGGTTGACGACTTCTCGTTGTTCCATGCCCCCCTCGCGGTCTGGTTCGCGATCCTGTTCCTGGTCCTGCTCCTCCCCGTGCTCACCGTGCCTCCGTTCACCTTCGCCAGCGTCCTGCTGATCGCCCGGTGGCGCGGGACGACGCCGCTCTCGGAACGCCGCCCCGAGACGTGCCCGAAGTGCGGCTATCTGATCGGCCCCGCGGAGTGGAGCTTCTGCCCGGAGTGCGGTGCGCCCCGCCCCGCGCGGGTCTCGGAGCCGCGCATTTGGCGCTTCGCCCGCATCGCTCTCTTCATCGCGCTCGGGGCTGCGATCGGATTGAACGTCGGATACGTGCTGCTCGCATGGCTCATTCGATGGGTGAAGGCGATGTGAACGTGGCGGGCCGACCCGCGACCGCTATCCTCCCCGCATGTCCGAGTCCGCCGCGACGCCCGGGTCTCCCGCGCCGACGCACGACTTGCGCGTCCTGCAGGCCGCGGTCGCATGCTTCGCCGCCGAGCGCGAGTGGGGACAGTTCCACGATCCCAAGAGCCTTGCGATGGCGATCGGCGTGGAGGCTGGCGAGCTGATGGAGCACTTCCGCTGGCTTGGGGCCGATGCGGCGCATCAGGCGATGGCGGATCCTCGGACCCGCCGGGAGGCGGGCGAGGAAGTCGCGGACGTGCTGATCCTGCTGCTCGAGTTCGCAAACGTGACCGGGCTCGACCTTGGCGACGAGGTTTCGCGCAAGCTGGCGAAGAACGCGGCGCGCTACCCGGTGGAGCTCGCCCGAGGCAGTTCGGCCAAGTATGACCGGCTCACCCCGCCCCCTGGCGCGGTCGATCCCACGGGGGCGTGATGCTGCTCGACGTCGAGACATTCCGCCAACGCACTGAGTACGACCTCGACGGGCTCGTGGGCGAGCTTCAGGCGAAGACCTCGCGTGCGACCCCGGCGGAGGCGCGCGCGTGGCGCAACTCGCTCCCCGCGCTCTCCAAGGTCCTCTCGAACGAGCGTCTCCGCGGATTTCACCTTCACCTGGGCATGTCCGGCTCGGTCGTGGTGGAGTATCGCCTTCCCTCGTCGCCGTCGTGGGCGGATGTCGTCCTGCTCGGATCCGGCGCCAGTGGTCCGGAAGCGGTCGTCGTCGAGCTCAAGGACTGGGACACCCGTGGCGATACCGCCGCCGATGCAGGCGCGCTCGTGGAGCGCTCGATGGGCGAGGTGCTGCATCCCTCGGCGCAGGTCGAGGGATACGTCGAGTACTGCACGAAGTTCCACAGCGCGGTGCAGCAGCATCGCGCTTCGGTGCATGGTTGTGTCTACTTCACCTACGCATCCGACGCGAGCGTCTATCGCAAGGGTCTGTACAGCGAGCTCGTGCAGCGCTATCCGGTCTTCGCCCGAAACGCAGCCGATGTCGAGTCGCTCTTCCCCGACTACCTCTCGGAACACCTGCGGACCCCCAACCGGGACTTCGCGCACGCGTTCGAGGAAGGCTTCTACCACCAGGACCGCGGCTTCGTCGGACAGGTGGCCGCGGCGATCCGCGGCGGCGCGGGCAGTCCGTTCGTCCTGCTGGACCAGCAGCGGCTTGGCTTCGAAGTCTGCCGCTCGCGCGTGCAACGCGTTCTGGCGCCGGCGTACGCCCGCGCGCGGCCGCATCGCCGCAAGAGCGTCGTGGTCATCGAGGGGCCGCCGGGATCCGGCAAGTCGGCGATCGCGGCGCATCTCTGGGCCGCCCTCGGAAGCGACGCGCGCATCGACGGTTCCGTCGTGCTCACCACCACTTCGGGCGCGCAGCGCTCGAACTGGGAGCAGCTCTTCGTGCGGGCGGCGCGAGATGCGGGCGCACAGCATGTGGTGCAGGGCGCGAACCAGTACAACCCCGGGCTCAGCGTGCAGTGGGTCTCGCGGATGCGCGACGCGGGGCTCGAGGCGACCGTGCAGTCGTGGAAGGCGAACCTCGAGCGCTTCGCGCGGGAAGGCGGCCCGCTTCGCTGCCGCGACGACCAGTATGCGGTCTCGATCGTCGACGAGGCGCACGCGTTGATCGATCCCACTGCCCCCGGTGCGGATGGTGTCTCGCCCTCCGGCTGGGTGATGCACGCGGGCCCACAGGCATGGCATGTGATCCGCGCCTCGCGTGTGAGCGTCTTCCTGCTGGATCCGGACCAGAGCTACCGGGACAACGAGACCACCAGCGTCGACCGCATCCGCGAATACGCGCGGGAATTCGACGCGGACTTCGACCGTGTGAGCCTGGCGGGCTCGCAGTTTCGCTGCGGCGGATCGACGGAGTACCTCGACTGGATCGACACGCGGCTGCTCGCGTCCACCCGGTCCGCCATCGCGCCCGCCACGCGCGCGTCGATGACCTGGCGGCGCAGCGCCGGAGGACCGATGGACTTCGAGATCGTCGGGACTCCCGCGGAGTTGGAGACGGCGCTCCGTGGGAGGCTGGCCGAGGGCCGGACGGCCAGGCTGCTCGCGTCGTACGCCCGTCCATGGAGGACGCAGCATGCGCTCTCGCCACACGATGCGGCGGAGGCGGATCGAGACTTCGTGCTTTCCTACGAGGGACCGCGCGGCCGGGAAACCTGGTCGCGGATCTGGAACTTCGCGCCCGATCAGGACTACGCCCGGTTCATCCAGGCCACGGAGGGATCTGCGATCGCACGCGATCCGCTGTGCGAAGTTGGCTGCCCCTACGTCGTCCGTGGCTTCGACTTCGATTTCGTGGGCCTGCTCTGGCTCGACGACCTGGTCTGGCGCGGCGATCGCTGGGAGGCGAATCCCGCCTCGGTGCACGAGTCCGCATGGCGTCTGACGCGCGCGCGGGCGCGCCGCGGGGAGCCGGGCGCGCAGGAGGAGCTCGTCCGCAGGCTGCTGCGCGGCTACCGCATCCTGCTGAGCCGCGCGATGCGCGGCGTCTACGTGTGGTTCCAGGATGAGGAGACCCGTGACCACGTGCGTGGAGTTCTGGAAGCACGAGCGAGCGGCCGATGATCGCGATCGCGCCGCACCCCCGAGTGCCCTCCGTCCTCAGGACCCCGACGCCGCCGCCCATCCGCGCCACAGCATCAGCAGCGCGGCGATCGCGAGCGCGCACTCGACCAGCACGATGAACCGCGACTGGCTCAGGCGGTTCACGATGCGCTTGCCGATCCACGATCCCGCGATCACGAGCGGCGAGACCGAGAGCCCCAGCACGATGCCCGAGCCGGTGAGCGTGCCCGTGCCGCTGTAAGCCGCGACCTTCGCCAGGTGGACGCCCAGCGCGGCGACCGCCTCGGAACCGATGTATGCGCCCTTCACCAGGCCCACCGCGAGGAAGAACGGCCCAGCGATCGGCCCGGCGCCGCCGACGAGCGCGGAGAGCGCGCCGGTGACGACGCCGACCGGCACGAGTTGCGGCTCGCGGATGCGCACGCCCGCGGCATCGGCGCCGCGCGCCGTGCGGCCCGCGCCCCAGCGGCGCCACGCGAGCGCGACGAGCAGCGACGCACCCATCACGATCGCGATGACGCTCGGGGTCATCGTCGCGAAGAGCAGCGCGCCCAGGAACGCCGCGGGCACGCCGCCGATCGTGTACCAGCGGACCGCGCTCCAGCGGATCTCGGTGCGGTTGAACCACGCGCGGCTGCCGTTGCCGACGATCTGGGCGACCGTCAGCACGGGGACCGCCGCCTGCTCGCCGATGCACATCGCGAGTACCGGCAGCAGGATCGCGGCGAAGCCGAATCCCGTGACCGCGCCCACCGTCGACCCGAGCAGGGCGAAGGCGCCGATGAGGATGAGCTGCCAGGGAGTGAGGTCGGCGGGCATCGTCGCGGCGTCGCGTGACGCCGGGCGAGGCTAGCGGATCGGCGGCAGCTCCGCGGCGGAGCGACCGGCTTGCCCCGCTCACCAGTCGCCGGCGTACTTCACCTCGAAGGGCCCCGCGTCGCGCGCGGCGAGTTCGTGCAGGCGACGCGCGATCTGCCGCAGGTGCAGCGCATCGTGCGCGGCCCAGGACGCGAGCAGCATGCCCGCGGCGAGCGGGCCGAAGCGCGCGTGCTGCTTCGCGCGCGACCAGTCGGTGGGCGCGGTGTCGGTGCGCGGCGCATCCGCGACGATCGTGTCGAGCCACGCGATGCTCGCTGCGCGCTCGGCGGCGAAGTCGTCGAGCACCGCGCGCAGGTCGCGCTCGTTGTAGCGGCGGCGCTGCGCGATGCCCTCGAGGTCGAGCGCGGGCCACTCGAGCGCCGGATCGCGCAGGGTGAGCTGGATGCGTGCGCGGAAGTCCTCGCGCTCCTCGTCGAGCAGGTGGCAGCAGACCTCGAGGATCGACCAGTGCTCGGGCGCGGGCTTCCAGCGCGCGTCCTCCACGGAGGCGATCCCCGCCAGCGCGCGCAGGGCGGCGGGGAAGCGGGCGAGGCGGTCGCGCAGCGGTCCCGGCATGAGTTCGGCGTGGGCCATGCGCGGAAAATATGCCGGGCATGCCCGGCATATTTTCCGGGGGCGCGGGATTCGAGAACAGATTTCGTCGATTCACCGTATCATTCCCCGTCGAGCACGCAGCGCATGTGGCGCACCCCGCTCCATCTTCTGGCGATTCTCCTGGTGCTGGCCCAGACGGTGGCCATG
This sequence comes from Phycisphaerales bacterium, assembly GCA_046350355.1. Classification (GTDB taxonomy): domain Bacteria; phylum Planctomycetota; class Phycisphaerae; order Phycisphaerales; family SM1A02; genus UBA966. The sequence continues at coordinate 937,302 of JAXMAN010000001.1, forward strand.
CCTTTCGCGGGCATGCAGCTCTGTCTCGGGGACGCGCCATGCGGGAGCGGCTCCGGCGTCCACGGTGCGACGCAGGCGTGCGATGCGCACGACTGCCACGCCGCGCATGCGGACCACGCCGCCTCGGACCGCGCGCCGCATCACGCCGCGCTCGTCGCCGCGGATCCCTGCGACTGCCACGTCCATGTGCCGCTGCCGGGGCCGCAGAGCGGCGCGCCCACGGCCGCTCGCGCGCTGGAGCCCGCGCCCGCGCCGCTCGATTTCGCCGCGACCGCGCTGCTTCTGGCGCTGCTTCCGGCACCGGCGTCCGAACCGGGCGCCGTCGCGATCCCGATCGATCCACGACCGCCGCACCTGGACCGGTGCGCGCAATCGGTCTCGATCCGCGTGACGCGTCTGCTGGTGTGAACCACGACGGGGGCCTCGCTCTGGCGTGCACGGCGCTTCGTCGCCGCGCGTGATGGCTGGACTTTGGTCGGTTCGGGAGATCGAGCATGGCAACACGATGGGACCCAGGGCGAGGCGGTCGCGCGCGCACGGCGCGCCGGGCCGCGCGCGCGTGCGGCACGACCGCGCTCGCATGCGGCGCGACCGCCCTCGCGCTCGCGCTGCAGGGGTGCGACTCCTACGCGCGCAAGGATGTCGACCTCGCGGCGCACCGCAGCGAGTTCCTCGCGCGCACGCCGCAGACGCCGGAGCTGCAGGGCTTCGCGGAGGCGCTCGCGCCGCGCAGCGCGGGGACGCTCGCGACCTTCGATCCCACCGACGGGCTCACCGAGCCCGAGGCGGAGGTCGTCGCGATCGTCTTCAACGCGGACCTGCGCCTGGCGCGGCTGAAGGCCGGCATCGCGCTCGCCTCCGCGGAGAACGCGGGCCTCTGGGACGACCCGGTCGTCGGGGTGGACCTGCAGCGGGTGATGGGCAACGCGCCCACGCTCGAGGTCCTCTCCATGATCGAGTTCACGATCCCGATCTCCGGGCGCCTGGAGCTGGAGAAGCAGCACATGGGCGCGGAGCACGCCGCGGAGCTCGCGCGCGTGGCGCAGGAGGAGTGGCGCGTGCGCATCGCCCTGCGGCGCGCGTGGACCGAATGGTCCGCGCGCGAGCTGGAGCTGCGCACGACGCAGGAGTTCGTCGAGCGCATCGACGCGCTGCTGACGATCGTGCAGGCGCTGGAGAAGGCGGGCGAGCTGCGGCGCATCGACGCGCGCCTCTTCCACATCGAGCAGGAGACGCGCCGCGCGGAGGTCACGATGCTGCGCGCGCGCGTGCGCGAGGCCGCGCTCGAGCTGCGCCACCTGATGGGGCTCGCCCCGCGCGCCTCGGTCGAGCTGGCGCACGACGGGCTCGGATCGCCCGCGTACGAAGGAGCCGCGCCCGCCGCCCCCGACGGCAGCGACCTGGGCGCGCGCAGCCCGCTGATGCTGGTCGCGCAGGCCGAGTACGAGGCGACCGAGCGCGCGCTGGAGCTGGAGATCCGCAAGCAGATCCCCGACCTGAAGCTCGGGCCCGGCTACGGACAGCTCGACGGCGCGGACGAGTTCATGCTGGGCATCGGGCTGCCGATCCCGATCCTGAACGCGAACCGGCTCGCCATCGCGCAGGCGAAGGCGAAGCGCGAGCTCGCGCGCGCGGGCGCGGAGATCGCGCTCGAGCGCCTGATGGCCTCGGCGCAGATGGCCGCGGTGAAGCTGGAGGCCGCGACCGCGGTGCGCGAGCAGTACGAGCGCACCGTCGTGCCGATGGTCGACGCGCAGTACGGGGACGCGCGGCGCGTCGCCGAGCTGGGAGAGGTGGACACGTACGTGCTGCTGGAGAGCCTGACGCGCCAGCAGCGTGCCAAGATCGAGCTCATCGAGGCGCGGCGGCAAGAGACGCTCGCCCGCATCGACATCGAGGAGGTGATCGGCCCCGCGCCGGTCGCCGCGAAGGAGACGACGCCATGACGAAGGAACTGCTGCGCGGCGCGATCGCCGCGATGCTCGCGATGACGCTGGTGGCCGGATGCGACCGCGCGAAGGGAGGTGGCGAGTCCGCGGACGCGGACCACGACCACGACCACGCGGACCACGCCGCCGCGCCCGCGCCCACCAACCGCGTGGAGATCCCCGCCTCGGTGCGCGACAACCTCGGCATCAGCTTCGCGAAGGTCGAGCGGCGCGCCGTCGCGCAGTCGCTGCGCGTGCCGGGTCGGCTGGAGCTGCTGCCTTCGGCGCGGCGCGAGTACCGCACGCCCGTGGGCGGGCGCGTCGAGCTCCTCGTCGAGCCGATGCAGGCGGTGCGCGCGGGCACGCCGCTCTACCGCGTCGATTCCTCGGGCTGGCGCGAGCTGATCGAGCGCATCGACGCGGCGCAGGCGCGCCTGGAGTCGATGGAGCCGCTGCGCGCCGCGCACCGCGAGCACGAGGCGAGCCTGCTCGAGCGCATCGCCATCTGGGAGCGGCGCCTGAAGCAGCTCGACGAGCTGCGCGCCGCGGGCGGCGGCAGCGCCTCGCAGTTCACCGAGGCGCGCGCCACCCTCAACCAGGCGCAGACCGAGCTGTCGGACCAGCGCGAGAAGAGCGCGGAGCTCTCCTCGCAGCAGCGGCAGCTCGAGTCGGAGCTGAGCTCGCTGCGCACGCGCCGCGCGGTGCTGCTGCGCGCCAGCGGCTGCGCGCAGGAGGCGGAGTCCTTCGTGGTCTGCGCGCTCGCCGACGGCGTCGTCGATGCGCTCTCGGTGCCGCAGGGCGGACTCGTGGAGGAGAACGGCCATGTCCTCACGACGATCCAGCCGACGATGCTCTGGTTCCGCGGCCACGCGCCGCAATCGGACCTCGGGCGCGTCTCGCCGGGCATGCCCGCGCGGATCGTGCCGCCGCAGGGAGGATCGATCCCGCTGCAGGAGACGATGGGCGGCGAGCTGCAGATCGGCAGCACCGCCGACCCCGAGCAGCGCACCATCGACCTGATCGTGCGCCCCAAGTCGCTCGCCCCGTGGGCGCGGCCGGGCGTCTCGGCCTTCCTCGAGGTCACGCTCAAGGGCGGCAGCGAGGAGCTCGCGATCCCGATGGCCGCCGTCGTGCGCGACGGCACCACGCCGGTCATCTTCCGCCGCGACCCGGCGAATCCCGACCGCGCGATCCGCATGGAGGCGGACCTGGGCGTGCAGGACGGCCGCTGGGTCGTGCTCTCCAGCGGCGTGCGCGAGGGGGACGAGGTCGTCGTCGACGGCGCGTACCAGCTCATGCTCGCCTCCAGCGGCAGCGCGCCCAAGGGCGGGCACTTCCACGCCGACGGCACCTTCCACGAAGGGAAGGACTGACGCATGCTCTCGCGCCTGATCGGGCTCTCGCTCAAGCATGCGCCGCTGGTGCTGGTGGCCGCGGGCATGCTGCTGCTCTTCGCGGGCCTCAAGGTGGGGCAGATGCCGGTGGACGTCTTCCCCGAGCTCAACGCGCCGACGGTCGTGGTGATGACCGAGGCGGGCGGGCTCGCCGCCGACGAGGTGGAGCTCAACGTCAGCTTCCCCATCGAGACCGCGGTGAACGGCCTGCCCGGCACGCGCCGCGTGCGCTCCGCCTCGGCGACCAGCCTCTCCATCGTCTGGGTGGAGTTCGACTGGGGGACCGACATCTACCGCGCGCGCCAGCTCGTCGCGGAGCGGCTCTCCGCCGTGCGCGAGAGCCTGCCGCCCAACGCGCACGCGGAGATCACGCCGGTGACGAGCATCACCGGCGAGGTCATGCTGCTGGCGCTCTCCTCGCCCTCGGGCAAGGTGGGCCCGCTGGAGCTGCGCACCTTCGCGGAGTTCGACCTGCGCAACAAGCTGCTCGCGGTGCCGGGCGTCGCGCAGGTGGTCGCCATCGGCGGCGAGCTTCCGCAGTACCAGGTGAACGTGCGGCAGGACCAGCTTGCGCTCTACGGGCTCACCGTCGGCGAGGTGGCCGACGCCGCGCGCGGCGCGCACAGCACCGCCAGCGCGGGCTACCTCCCCAACGTCGAGCACCTGGAGCTGCCGATCCGCCAGATGGCGCGCGTGCGCGGCGTCGAGGACATCCAGGGCACGCTCGTGAAGTACCACGCGGGCGCGCCGGTGACGATCGGTCAGGTCGCGGACGTGCAGCTCGGCCCGGCGCCCAAGCGCGGCACGGCCGCCGACCGCGGCATGCCGGCGGTCGTCGTCAGCGTGCAGAAGAGCCCGGGCACGAACACGCTCGCGCTCACGGAGAAGCTCGACCGCGTGCTGGACCAGGTGGAGGCGTCGATGCCCGAGGGCATGGTCCTCAACCGCGACCCCTTCCGCGCGGCGCGCTTCATCGAGCGCAGCGTGAACAACGTGGTGCGCGTGCTGGTCGAGGCATCGGTGATCGTCGCGGTGGTGCTCGTGCTCTTCCTGCTGAACCTGCGCGCGACGATCGTGACGCTCACCGCGCTTCCGCTCTCGCTGGCGGTGGCGGTGCTGCTGCTGTGGGCGTGGGGGCTCTCCATCAACGTGATGACGCTGGGCGGGCTCGCGGTCGCGATCGGCGAGCTCGTCGACGACGCGATCATCGACGTCGAGAACGTTCTGCGCCGGCTGCGCGAGAACGCCGCGCTCCCCGAGGGCGCGCGCCGCGGGCTCGTGCAGGTGATCTTCGACGCGAGCAACGAGATCCGCTCCTCGGTCGTCTTCGCGACGGTCATCATCTGCATGGTCTTCGTGCCGCTGCTCTTCCTGCAGGGGCTCGAGGGACGCTTCTTCCAGCCGCTGGGCGTCGCGTACATCACCTCGATCTTCGCCTCGCTGCTGGTGGCGCTGACGGTGACGCCGGCGATGTGCCGCGTGCTCTTCGCGCGCGGCGTCGCGGTGCGCGGCCACCAGGACGGCGCGCTCGTGCGCTGGCTCAAGCGCGCGTACGAACCCGCGCTGCGCGCGAGCCTGCGGCGGCGCTGGTTCGTGCTGGGCGGCGCGGGCGCGCTGACCGCCGCGTCGCTGGCGCTGATGTCCACCTTCGGGACCTCCTTCCTGCCGGCCTTCAAGGAGGGGACCTTCACGGTCTTCCTGATGGCGCCGCCGGGGACCTCGCTGCAGGAGAGCAACCGCCTGGCGCTGGGCGTCGAGCGGCGGCTCGCCGCGATCGAGGGCGTCTCCAGCGTGACGCGCCGCACCGGCCGCGCCGAGCGCGACGAGCACGCCGAGCCGGTGAGCAGCTCGGAGATCGAGGTCACCGTGAAGCCCGGCGGCGACCAGGACGCCGTGCGCGCGCAGATCGACCGCGTGATCGCGGACGTCCCCGGCGTCACGACGATGGTCGGCCAGCCGATCGAGCACCGCCTGAGCCACATCCTCTCGGGCACCCCCGCGGCGATCGCCATCGACGTCTACGGCGACGACCTCGACACGCTGCGCCGCGTCGCGAAGGAGATCGAGACGCAGCTGCTGGCGATCCCCGGCACGCGCGACGTCGCCGCCAACCGCGAGGTGCTCATCACCTCGCTGCCGATCCGCTACCGGCCGCAGGACCTCGCGGCGGCGGGGCTCTCGCCGGGCGCGGCCGCGGCGCAGGTGCAGCAGGCGCTCTACGGCGAGACGGTCGCCGAGGTGAACCAGGGCGTGCGCCGCTACGAACTCGTCGTGCGCCTGGCCGAGGACGAGCGCGCGCGCGTCGAGCAGATCATGGACCTGCGGCTGCGCGGCGCGGGCGGCGGCACCGTGCGCCTGCGCGACGTCGCCGACATCGGCCCCGAGCGCACGAGCAACCTCATCGCGCGCGAGAACGCGCAGCGCAAGGCGGTCGTCTCCACGAACGTGGCCGAGGGGTACAACCTCGGCCAGCTCGTGGAGCAGGTGCGCGCGCGCGTCGATCCCGTCGTGCAGCGCGCCGGATGCACCGTCCACTACGGCGGGCAGTTCGAGGCGCAGCAGTCCGCCAGCCGCACCATCTACCTGATGGGCGCGGGCGTCGCGGTCGTGATGTTCCTGCTGCTGCAGCTCTCGACGGGCACCGCGCGCGTCGCCGTGCTGGTCATGCTGAACCTGCCGCTGGCGCTCATCGGCGGCATCGTGGCGATCTACGTCACCGAGTCGCCGGCGCTGGTGGGGAACACCCTCTCGCTGCTGGGGATCTCGGGCGAGCGCTACGTCGCGCCGGTGATCTCCATCGCGAGCATGGTGGGATTCGTCACGCTCTTCGGCATCGCGGTGCGAAACGGGATCCTGCTGGTCAACCACTACGAACACCTGCAGGAGGCCGAGGGCGCGTCGCCGGCGGACGCGATCGTGCGCGGCTCGATGGAGCGGCTGGTGCCGATCCTGATGACCGCGCTCACCGCGGCGCTCGGGTTGATCCCGCTGGCGATCGCGCACGGCAAGCCGGGAAGCGAGCTGCTGGCGCCGCTGGCGACCGTGGTGCTCGGCGGGCTCGTCTCGTCGACGCTGCTCAATCTCTTCGTCGTTCCGACCGGGTACGCGCTCGCCTTCGGGGTGCGCTTCCGGCGGGCGGATTCCGCGGACTCGGACGATGGACACTGATCACTTTTCAAGGAGGTCTCGATGAACGCGAACTGCATGCGATGGACGATGGCTTCGACGCTGACCGCGCTGGCGATGGCGGCCTGCGCGCTGCCGCTGGGCGGGTGCGACGGCTCGAACACGCCGCCGAAGTCGGCGGGGGCGGCGGGCGGCGCGGCCGACCATGACCACGACCACGATGGGCACGACCACGACGAGCACGACGGCCACGACCACGGCGCCTCCGAGGCGCAGTCGCACGGCGCGAAGACCGCGCTGGGCGAGCAGCAGGCCGGCGGCATGACGATCGCCGCCGCGCGGTTCGGTGCGCTGCCCACCGGCGCGGGCGAGCTTCCGGTGAACGCGCGCGTCGCCGGCGGTTCGGCGAAGGTGCACGCCGTGCGCTTCTGGATCGGCGCGCGCGACGGCGCGGGCGCGATGAAGGCGAAGGCCGCGCTCGAGGAGGGCGACTGGCATGCGCATGTGGAGGTCCCGGCGGCGATCGCCGCGGGCAGCCAGCTTTGGATGGAGATCGAACTCGAGGGCGGCGCGAAGGAGACCGTCGGCTTCGACCTGGGCAAGTGACGGCTCGCCGGATGCCATGCGGCCGCGGCTAGGCTGCGCCGCATGGCATCCAACGAGCGTCTTCGCGACGGCACCTCGCGGCGCACCTTCATCCTGACGGCCGCGGGCATCGCCGCCGCCGCGCCGCTGCTGGGCGCGCGTCGCGATCCGCCGGGGAGCGCGGGGAGCGCGGGGAGCGCGGGTGCGCCTGCGGTGCCGCCGTCGCCCGCCGCGCCCACGCGCACCGGGCCGCTGCGCATCGGCGTCGTCGGCGTCGGCAACCGCGGCTGGGACAACATCCAGGAGCTGCTGGCCGAAGCGGGGGCGCCCGCGCCCGGGGCCGCGCCCGCGCCGGGGTCGCCCGCACCCGGCGGCGCCGCCGCCGCCGCGCCGCTCGCCACGATCGCCGCCCTCTGCGACGTCGACAGCACCTACCTCGCGCGCGCCGGCGCGGCCCTCCCCGACGCCGCGCGCTTCACCGACTGGCGCGAGCTCCTCGCCGCCGCGCAGCGCGGCGCGCCCGCGCTCGACGGCGTGCTCGTCGCGACGCCGGACCACGCGCACTTCCCGATCGCCGCCGCGGCGCTGCGCGCGGGCCTCCCCGTCTACTGCGAGAAGCCGCTGACGCATACGCGCGCGCAGGCGGCGCAGCTTCGCGCGCTCGCCGCCGCGGCGGGCGTCGCGACGCAGATGGGCACGCAGATCCACGCCGGCGAGAACTACCGCCGCGTCGTCGAGGCGATCCGCGGCGGCGCCATCGGCCGCGTCACCGCCGTCGACTGCTGGCAGCTCAAGAGCTGGGGCGGCGGCCGCCTGACGCCCGGCGCCGTCTGCCCGCCGACGCTCGACTGGCCGCGCTGGCTCTGCGAGGAGCCCGCGGTGCCCTACATCGATCACATCCATCCGGCCAACTGGCGCCGCTACTGGGCCTACGGCAGCGGCACGCTGGGGGACATGGGCTGCCACATCCTCGACCTGCCCGTTTGGGCGCTGGGGCTGTGGGAGAACGCGGGCGAGCGGCTGGCGCGGCCGATCCAGGTGCACGCCTTCGCCGCGGGTCCCGCGCCCGACGCCGTCGGCTGCCCCGAATGGCTCGAGGCGAGCTGGGCGATCCCGCGCACTCCGGGGCTGGGCGTCGGCATGGGCATGGGCGCGCCCGACGCGCGCTCGCCGGGCGCCGGCGCGACGAAGGACTCGCCCGACCCGCTCATCCTGCGCTGGTTCGACGGCGGTCGCAAGCCGCCCTTCGTCGAGGAGATCGGCGCGAAGGACCGCCAGGACTACCACGGCCGCTTCAGCGTCTGCTTCCTGGGCACGCAGGGGGCGCTCTTCGCCAACTACGACCAGATGCAGTTCTGGCCGCCCGCGCTCGGCGACGCATGGAAGGCGGGCGAGGCCGCGCGCGCCGCGTCGAAGGCCGTCGACCGCATCCCGCCCTCGCCCGGACACCATCGCGAGTGGCTCGAGGCGATCGCCGCGCGCGCACCCCTCGCGCCTCGCTGCAGCTTCAATGCGTCCTCGCGGCTGACGGAGCTCGTGCTCTCGGGCATGGACGCATACCGCGCGGGCGGGACGCTGGACTTCGAGATCGCCTGAAAGCGCGCCGCCCGGCGCGTGGTGCGCGCCGGGCGGCGGAGATTCGCGAAGGATGAAGGCGCGGGCGGCTGGCCGCCCTGTCGCGTCCTCAGTTCGGGCAGGGACCCCAGGCGCCCAGGACGAGGCCCAGGTCGGAGCCGCTCACGACGCCGTCGCCGTCGAGGTCGTGCGTCGCGGTGCCCCAGCTTCCCAGCAGGAGGCCGAGATCCGCGCCGTCGACCTGGCGGTTGCCGTCGATGTCGGCGGGGCACGGCGGAGCGCAGACGGTGCACCAGAGGTGCGCCTCGTTCACGCAGAAGCTGTCCCACTGGTTGCTGCAGCAGTACGGGTCGCTGGCGCAGACGACCGAGCAGCAGCTCGCGCTGGAGCAGAAGGGCTGGATCGACACCTCGCAGCAGGAGTGGTTGGCGACGCCGCAGGAGGGGCAGGGATCGACGGCGACCGTCAGGATGCCGTTGCCGATCTGCGTCATGCTGCCGGCCAGACGGACGTAGTAGACGGTCCCTTGCGTGGCGAGGATCGAGACGGTGCTGCGGGCGCCGCAGTCGGGCGAGTCGTCGTTGCAGGCGATCGGGCTGCTGGTGCAGCTGCCGGCGTAGACGGTGATGACGGTGTCGAAGGAAGCGTTCGAGCAGGTGGAGAAAGTCACCTGCGTGATGCAGCCGGCGGTGTGCGTGTACTTGAACCAGACGTCGTACGCCGGGGCCACGCCGTCGCAGTCGAGCGCGATTGCCGAGGTGTTGGCGCGCGTGGTGTTGAACAGGGTGCCGCCGGCGCCGATCGCGAGCGCGGTCGCGCACTCATCGTTCGCCGGCGCCGCGGAGCTGCAGGCCGGGCAGGCGACGACCGCCTCGCTGGCGCAGAGGCTGTCCCAACTGTTGCTGCAGCAGAAGGAATCCATGGCGCAGACGAGGCTGCAGCAGGCCGGGTTGTTGCAGAACGGGGTTGAGTGCGCGGCGCAGCATGCGCCGGCGCCGTTGTTGCAGCTCGTCGACGCCGCGCCGCAGGCCGCGCAGTTGGCGACCGCCTCGTTGGCGCAGATGCTGTCCCAGTTGTTGGTGCAGCAGAACGAATCCATCGCGCAGACGATCGCGCAGCAGCCCGCGTCGGAGCAGTACGGAGTGGAGTGCGCCGCGCAGCAGGGAGCGGTCGAGTTGCCGCACTGGTTGTTCCCGGTGGCGCCGCAGGCGGCGCAGTTCGCGGCCGCTTCGCTCACGCAGAACGAATCCCAGTTGTTGGTGCAACAGTAGGAATCCATCGCGCACACGATCGCGCAGCAGGTCGGGTCGGAGCAGCCTTCGGTCGAATGCGCCGAGCAGCACGGGGCGGGATTGACGCCGCACCCGTAGGTCTGCGCGGACGAGTTCGACGAGACGAGCGCCGCGACAAACGCCGCGACCATCGCCATCAACACACGAGTCTTCATGTTCGTTCTCCACGCGGGGGGAGGAAGGAGGCGCCCCACGACGGGCACGGACGCCATCGGTCCCGCGCGACCGATGCTCGGGCGCACGGTATCACCTTCTCGGAGTGCGAGCGCCCATGCACCGACAGGCCCGCTCACTGGTGAATGTGCGGAGGGGATGTGCGTCGCGTTCAGCCCGGGCACGAACCCCACGCGCCGAGCAGGATCCCGAGATCGGCGCCGTTCACGGTGCCGTCGCCGTTGAGGTCGTGCGAGGCGGTGCCCCAGCCTCCCAGCAGCATGCCCAGGTCGGCGCCGTTGACGAGGTGGTTTCCGTCGAGATCCGCGGGACATGCCGCGGTGCAGGAAGGGACGTTCAGCTCGAGGATGCCGTGGCCGACCTGCGTGACCGCGCCACCCAGGCGGATGAGGTAGGTCCGGCCCGGCTGCGCGGGGAAGGTGACGGAGCTGCGGGCGCCGCAGTCCGCGCCGTTGTCGTTGCAGGCGACGGGCGTCGTGCCGCAGGCGTCCGCATAGACGACGAGCACCGTGTCGAAGTCCGCGGCGAGACAGGTGGAGGCGGTCACGTTTGCATTGCAGGGCGCGGCGTGGATGTAGCGGAACCAGAGGTCGTGGACGATCGGCGATTCGCCGCAGGTCCACGGCTGCGGGGAGGTGGTTGCGAGCGCGGTGTTGAAGAGCGTGAACTGCTCGTCGATCACGGGCGCGCCGGCGCATTCGTCGTTGAACGGCGCACCGGCGTTGCAGGGCGTGCACGCATCGCTCGCCTCGTTCGCGCAGAGCTGGTCCCACTGCTGGGCGCAGCAGTAGGGATCGACCAGGCAGACGAGCGCGCAGCAGCCCGGATCGTCGCAGGCGGGGGTCGGATGCGGCAGGCAGCAGGGGCCCGAGGCCTCGCCGCAGCCCGTGGGCGTCGCGGAGCAGGGGAGGACCGTCGCCGCGAGGGCCACGAGGGCCGCGAACGCCGCACACACCGCACGAGTCGTCATCGTCGATCTCCGCGCAGGGGGGAGGGCGCGCTCCGTCAGGGGAAGCGCGCGGCGCCGACCCCGCGCGACCGACGCGTGGGCGGGAAGGCTAGCGTCCGGACCGCGCGCGGGCGCCCGTGCGTTGACAGGGGCGGGCAGATGGGTCGACGGAATCCCGCCAGGTCAGCCGGCGCGCACCGAGGTCCCGGCGATCAGGTCGTGCAGCGCCTGCTTCTTGGGCATGAACGCGGCCATGATGTAGCCGACGAGCATGATGCTGCTGAGGACCTTCGCGAAGTAGCGGCCGGTCGCGCGCACGAAGCTGATGCGCTGGCCATGCTCGTCGGTGACGACGATCCCCAGGAGGCGCTTGCCGATCGTGGCCTGCTTCGCGCTCGATTCGAGCATCGCGAAGTAGAGCCACCCGACGAAGACGATCGCGACGTTGGCGAGCAGGCCGGTGAAGAAGCCCACGCGTTGCGCGGCCTTCGGGTCGTTGCCGCCGAGGACCACCGCGAGGACCACGCCCACCGCGATCGCGAGCGCGAAGACGGCCACCGAGATCATGATCCAGTCGAGCAGGTAGGCGGCCAGGCGCTGGAAGAAGCCGGCATAGTTGGCGCGTCCGTACTGCGTCGGGACCGGAATGGTGGGCGGGGTGGCCCACGCGGCGGCGCCGGGGTCCATCGTGTCGATTGCGCCGGCACGGGCGCCGGCGCTTGCGCCGGGCGAGCTCGCGGACATGAACTGCGCGAAGGGATCCTCCTCGGCGGCGGGTGCTGCTGGCGCGGCGAGCGCACCGGAGGCGCGCGCGGGCGCGGACGCGCCGGACGGGCCGGAGCGCACGGTGCTCCGGGACGTCGAGCTCGCGCCGACGTTCGCGGCGGCGATCGCGCGCAGCGCGGGTTCCCACTGATTGGAGTCGTCGCGGCGGAGCTGGGTGGAGGCCTTCACGCGCCCCTTGGAGGCGAACTCGCGGAGCTGGTCCATCGTGAATGGACCGAATTCCTTCCCCTTGTCCGTGCGGATCCAGTAGTGCATGCGGTGTCCTCCGGGTCTGCCGCAGGGTAGCGGAAGTCCCCCACGGGGGCGACCGCGTCCGCACGCCCGAAGTACCGCCGGGGCCGGCCATTCTCCGTGCCTGCGTGATCACCTCGCGGCGTCAGGAGCGCGGCAGCCCGGCCGCATCGCGCGCGGCGCTGAGATCCGGTGCCAGCGGCAGCAGCGTCTCCAGCCGCGCGGCCCGGATCGCACCCTCCACCCGCGGGGTGGGGGCGAGCAGGACGAGCCGCGCGCCGCTCCCGGAGAGGGCGCGCGCCACCTGGACGAGCATGCCCATCGCCAGCGAGACGACGATCTCCACCTCCGAGAGATCGACGATCGTGGGCTTGCGCCGGCTGGCGGTATGCCCCGCGAACTTCAGCTCCACCGCGTGGACGCCCGCGAGGTCCAGAGGTCCGACGATCCGCACATGGGTGTGGTGGTCGTCGGCGGCGATGAGCACGATCGAGGTGGGCATTCCGCGAGGGTAGGAAGTGATCGTTCGGATTCGGTGAAGCGGGGCGGCCGGTGCCGCCCCGCCTCACCGCGGCGTGCCTACGGGCACCCTCCCCACGCGCCCAGGAGCGTGCCGAGGTCCGCGCCGTCGACGATGCCGTCGTGGTTGAGGTCGGCGACCGAGTTGGGGCCGGCCGGGCCCCAGTTGCCCAGCAGGATGCCCAGGTCGGCGCCGTTCACCGCGCCGTCGGCGGTGAGGTCGCCGAGGCAGTCGCAGATCTCGTTGCCGCCGAGGTCCGTCCACGGACCGCTGACGTTGGGCCGGGGCGTGTTGCCGCAGAGGTGCGAGTCCTGCAGCGCCGTCTTCGGAAGCGCGCCATCGGCCAGGATCGCGAGGCCTCCCTGGACCACGAGGGCGCTGTTGTCGTCCACATGGCACTCGCGCAGGGTGAGCATCGCCGTCGTCTCGCTGGCGGGCACCCAGGAGAGGCCGCCGCCGACCCCGACCGTCGAGTTCTGGCGCACCGTCGTGCGCAGCATCGTGTGCATGCCGCGCACCAGGTGCACGCCGCCACCGCGGCCGATGGCGTCGTTCTGCTCGACCAGCGTGTCGACGATCGTCATCGAACCCTGCACGCACTGCAGGCCGCCGGCGTCGGAGGTCGCGTGGTTGAGCCGGAACGCGCACTGCGCGATCGAGCCGGTGCCGGCGAAAACGTATGCGCCGCCGCCGAAGCCCGCGAGGTTCTGCTCGAAGACGCAGTCGCGGACGCTCGCGCCGCTCTGGTACATGAAGAGCCCGCCGCCGACGAAGGCCGTCGGCTGTCCCGGGAGCGAGGTGCCCGTCTGCCCGCCGCGCACCGAGACGCGCTCGAGCGCCGCGATCGCCGGCTCGCCGGCCATGCGCACCACGGAGACGCTCTGCCCGCCGGTGCCGACGATCGCGGTGAGCCCGGGGCCCGCGCCGCGCACGACCACCGGCTTGCCGAGGAACTGCACCGGACCCGCGAAGCTCCCGGGCGCGACGGCCACGATGCGCATCCGGTCGGCGGGGGCGGCGTCGATCGCCGCCTGGATCGTCGCGTAGTCGCCGGGGACATGAACCGTCTGGCACTCGTCGGGCGTGCCGTCGTGGTCGATGTCCTCGCTCGTGCCGGCGGCGATGTCGCAAGCGTCGATCCGGCCGTTGCCGTTGCAGTCGAGGGCGGGATCGGCGGCGATCTGGCAGGCGTCGATCAGGCCGTCGGCGTTGCAGTCCACCGCGATGCCGTCGGCGATGTCGCAGGAGTCGGGCCGCCCGTTGCCGTTGCAGTCGGGGGTCGTGCCGTCGTGTGTCTCGCAGAGGTCCAGGCGCAGGTTGCCGTTGCAGTCGCCGGTGGCCTCGTCGATGCCGGTGTAGCGCAGCGCGAACTGCGTGAGCCCATCGCCCTTGCATTCGGTGGGATCCACGGTGACGGGGCAGGTCATCACGACCACCAGCGCGCCCGACGGGCCGACGAGCGCGTTGAACTGCTCGCGGGTGAAGTGCAGCGTCGCGCGGTCGGGGACCGCGGGGCAGCTCTGCCCGTCGGTCTGGAAGAAGCGCTGCGGCGCGCCGCCGTTGAGCGAGAGCTCGATGTACTCGGTCTGGCCGTTGAGGTCGCCGCGCACGTCGACGACGAGCTCCACGCCCGATTCCGCGGGCGGCAGCGGCGCGAAGCTCCACGCGCGCGGCTCGAAGCCCGACGGCGCGCCGAGGTTGCCGGTCGTCTCGTCGATCACGATCGCTCCCTGGCAGTCGTCGGGGATGCCGTCGGAGTTGCAGTCCGGCGCGGTGCCGGCGGCGATCTCCGCCTGGTCGGGCAGGCCGTTGCCGTTGCAGTCGTCGCACTCGTCCGGGACGCCGTTGTGGTCGAGGTCCGTGCTGGTCCCCGAGGCGATGTCGCACGCGTCGCCGATCCCGTTGCCGTTGCAGTCGGCCTGGTCGGGATTGGCGATGCCCGGGCAGTTGTCCTCGCAGTCGATGATCCCGTCGCCGTCCGCGTCCGGATTGACGGGGATGGTGAACTCGAAGGTCTTCTGGTCGATCGCGCCCGAGGGCGTCAGCATGCTCGCGGAGAGCCTCCAGGAGATGACGCGGCCGGGCGAGGGGTCGGAGACGCACAGGTGCGCGACGAGCATCCCATGGGTCGCGGCCGCCGCCGCCGCGCTGGTGCTCGCGACGCGGCAGCCCAGGGCCGCGAGCGGCTGCGCCGGCGCGTAGTAGCCCGCGATGTACCAGCCCGCGGCGGCGGGGATCGCGTGGAGGTAGGGGTTCGTGAACCCCACCGAGTTGGAGGGGGAGACGAAGGCGTTCGCCGTCGCCGGCTGCCCGGTGTTCGTGTTGGTGTAGGCGACGGACCAGGTCGGATCGCCGGTCGTGCCGACGTCGGGTGCCCACACCCCCGGCGCGACGATCTCCCCGCCGACGGTCAGGAAGCTGTCGAGGGTCTCGGTGGTCTCGCCCTCCGCGGGCGCGAAGCGGCCCTGCTCGGCCGCGCCCTGGATGAAGCCGCCGGCCGCGTTGGTCGTGATGAAGCCGCCGCTGGGGCCGGGGTTGCTCCCGTACCGGTTGATGAGCTGGTCGGCGGGGTCGTTGGTGACGGCGAAGACATCGACCATGTACGTGTGCGGAATCGGCGTGGACCGGACGCGCGCGGTCCATCCGATGAAGTCGGCGCCGGCGTTGGCGGCGGGCAGCGCGATCGCCGAGGCGACCAGCAGAGTGCGAAGCATGTGACCCCCTTCGTGGTGGTTCGGCCCGTGCAGCGGTCGCTCGACCGTGATCCCCGGCCCGGAGGGTGGGTTTTGTATCGCCGTCGGGTGCAACAGGTGTTGCAGCGCCGCCCGTCCCCCGCACCTACTCCCGCGATTCCCCCGCGCCCGTGCTGCGGCGGCCACGCTTGCCGGACGCGCCCGGGGCCTCCTTCGCCGAGACGGTGAGCTGCGCCACCTGCTTGCCGGCGCCGGGCGCGACGCGGCACAGTCCTCCCGTGCCGCCGACGCCGCACATCTCGGCGATGGTCGACTCCGCGAAGGTCCGTTCGACCATCGCGAACGCGTCGTCCAGGCGCTGGTGGAGCCGGCAGAGTCGCTGGCTGTGCGCCTTCTTCCCCAGCGGGCAGACCTTGATGCGTCGGATCGGGTCGACCGCCGAGACCACTTCAAGCACCGTGATCGCGGATGCGTCCCGCGCGAGCGCGAATCCGCCCTTGGGCCCGCGCTGCGACTGGACGAGACCCGACCGCGTCAGGTCCTGCAGGATCTTCGCCGCGTAGCCGCTGGGGACCTTGGTCTCCGCGGCGATGTCCTGCGCCTTCGCCGGGGGGGAGGCGTGGGTGGCCAGGTGGACGATGACCCGCAGGGCGTATTCGGCGGTGCTGGAGAGCATGGGGGCGGCTTCGGGAATCCCGTTGGACACGGGGGCTTGATGACAGGGGTGCGCTGAACAGGTCCACCCCTTATGAGAGACTTTCGCGGCCCGATGGGCCGAGAGGAGTCTCCGATGAAGCGTCCGACGAACAGGAAGCGCCACCGTCCCGAGGAGGTGGTCGCGAAGCTGAGGCAGGCTGACGAGGCGCTGGCCAAGGGCACGCCGATCGCCGAGGTGGCGAGGTCGCTTGGCGTGTCCGAGGTCACGCTGCACCGCTGGCGTGCCGAGTACGGGGCGGTGGACCGCGACGCGGTGAAGCGGCTGAAGGACCTGGAGAAGGAGAACGCGCGGCTGAAGCGCCTGGTGGCGGACCAGCAGCTGGACATCCAGATCCTGAAGGAGATCGCCAAGGGGGAATTCTGAGCCCGGCGCGGCGGCGCCGGGCGATCGAGCACGTGACGCTGGTGATGGACGTGTCCGAACGGCGTGTCTGCCGCGTGGCTGGCCAGCACCGGAGCACGCAGCGCCGCGCGGCGCCGCCGAACCCGTACCGGGACAGGCTGGTGGCCAGGATGCGGGAGCTGGCCGTCGCGAACCCGCGCCGCGGCCGGCGCTACGTCATGGATTTGCTGCGCAAGGAGCGCTGGTCGGTCGGCGCGCGGCTGATGAAGCGGCTTTGGAGGCAGGAAGGCCTGCTGGTGCCGCAGAGGCGCGTGAAACGCAGGCGGATCGGCAGGGGCGAGAACGGCATCGTGCGTCGCCGTGCGACGCGCAGGAACGAGGTGTGGGGCATGGACTTCGTGCAGGACCGGACCGCGGACGGCCGCCCCTTCCGCATGCTGGTGGTGCTGGACGAGCACACGCGGGAGTGCCTGGCGATCGAGGTGCACCGGCACCTGCGGGGCGAGGACATCGTGGCGGTGCTGGACGAGCTGACGGCGATCCGGGGGGCACCGGCGCACATCCGGGCCGACAACGGTCCGGAGATGATCTCGAAGGCGGTGAAGGCCTGGTGCGAGGAGAGCGGCGCCGGCGCGCTGTACATCGACCCGGGATCGCCCTGGCAGAACGGGATCGTGGAGAGCTTCAACGGCCGGCTGCGCGACGAGCTGCTCTCATCGGAGATCTTCGACACGCTGGCGGAGGCGCGGTACCTGATCGACCGGTGGCGGCTCTACTACAACCACCGGCGGATCCAGCGTGCGCTGGGGAAGCTGACCCCGGCGGCCTTCGCCGCGGCGTGCCCGGCGCTGCCTCCGCTCCGGCTCGCTGCGCTCGCCTGCGCTGCGGCAGCGCCGGGCACGCAAGGGGCAGCTACCATGCACCAACTCTCATTAGGGGTGGACCGATGAGAGCGACCCTGTCATTGACAGCGACGCATCCTAGTCTAAACTTCGGTTTCAGATATTCAAATCCGAAACCTATGGAACTCCCGATGACCGCCATCCACCCTGAAAACCGCCGCCCCCAGGGCCACCAGCCCGCCGGGCGCGAACTCCTCGCCCTGGGCATCGTGGGCGCCGCGGGCGTCGCGGCGCTTGGCGCGGGGCTCCTGCTCTGGAAGCCGATCATGGCCGTCGCCACGGACATCTCGCGCACCGGCGGCTGGAGCGAGGAGGCCGGACTCCCGCCGCTCTTCCCCGCGGACGAGCCCGCGGGCCCCATGCTCGATGGCACCAGCTTCGCCACCGGCAAGCAGCTCTTCGGAGCGACCTGTGCGGCGTGCCACGGTCCCGCCGGACACGGCGTCCAGGGGCTGGGCAAGAACCTGGCCGCGAGCCGCTGGGTGCGCGACCAGTCCGACACCGCGCTCGTCGCCTTCCTGAAGCAGGGGCGCACCGCGGACGATCCGCTCAACACGACGAAGGTCCCGATGCCTCCCCGCGGCGGCAACCCCGCGCTCACCGACGCGCACCTCGAGCAGCTCGTCGCCTTCGTGCGCGGTCTGCAGGATCCGCGCCGCGTGCCCACCGCGCTTCCGGAAGTGCACGTCGCGGTCGCCGCGCAGGCACCGACGGGCGCGCTCGCGGACCTGCCCGGCATCGAGGACTCCGAGTACGAGGCGCAGTCCATCCGCGACGGGCAGCGCCACTTCATGGCGTCGTGCGTCTCCTGCCACGGGCCGGACGCGCGGGGCATCGTGAAGCTCGGCAAGGACCTCGTCGCCAGCGACTACGTGCGCAAGCAGCAGGACGAGGCGCTGCTTGCGTTCCTGAAGGCGGGGCGCCCGACCAGCGATCCGCTCAACACCACCAAGGTCGACATGCCCCCCAAGGGCGGAAACCCGGCGCTGGACGACCAGAAGCTCGGGGAGATCATCGCGTACCTGCGCTACCTCCAGGAACGCGAGTCGAAGACCAAGCACTCGTAGCACCCATTCCATGAAGGAGCAGACCGTGAAACACCGTTCCATCCAGTTCGCCGCGTGCACCGCCGCCGCGCTCGCCGCCGCGGGCTTCCCCGTCCCGTTCACCACGCTGGCCGTCGCCGACGGCGCGCACGCCGCGCCGCTGCGCGCGCCCCAGGACCCGCCGAAGAAGAAGAAGAAGATCGCCGCCGCGAAGGAGGAGGCGCCGGTGGAGCTGACGCCCGAGGCCGTGCAGGCGATCCAGAAGCTGGCCAACGAGCGCCACCTCACCCCCGACGATCTCATGGCCGCCGCGAAGACCTACATGCCCAGCGGACGGCAGGACGAGTACCTGCTCTTCTCCTCGGGTGGCCACAGCGGCCAGGTCTTCGTGATCGGCGTGCCCTCGATGCGCCTGCTGCGCTCGATCGCCGTCTTCACCCCCGAGCCCTGGCAGGGCTACGGCTACGGCGTCGGCGAGGAGGTCCTCGCGGGCGGCGACACGCCCGGCCAGAAGCTGCGCTGGGGCGACACGCACCACCCCGCGCTCAGCGAGACCAAGGGCGACTACGACGGGCAGTTCCTCTTCATCGGCGACAAGGCGAACGCGCGCATCGCGGTGATCGACCTGCGCGACTTCGAGACCAAGCAGATCCTCAAGAATCCGATCACGATGAGCGACCACGGCGCGGCCTTCGTCACGCCCGACACCGACTACGTGATCGAGGGCGGCCAGTACGGCGTCCCGCTGGGCAATGGCTACGCCCCCGCGGAGGACTACCAGAAGAGCTACCGCGGCATGGTCACGATGTGGCGCTTCGACCGCCAGGCGGGGCGCATCGACGCGTCCAAGTCCTTTGCGCTCGAGCTGCCGCCGTACTTCCAGGATCTCTTCGACGCCGGCAAGCTCGCGAGCGACGGGCTCTTCTTCGGCAACTCCTTCAACAGCGAGCTCGCCACCGGCGGCATCGAGCTGGGCAAGCCGCCCTTCGAGGCCGGCACCACGCAGCGCGACATGGACTACATGCATGTCGTCGACTGGCGAAAGGCGGAGGCCGCCTTCAAGGCCGGCAAGGCCAAGATGATCAACGGCTTCCCGGTGCTCGGCCTGGACACGCTGATCGCGGACAAGATCCTCTACCTGGTGCCGGAGCCCAAGAACCCGCACGGCGTGGATGTCTCGCCCAACGGCGAGTTCATCGTGGTGGCCGGCAAGCTCGATCCGCACGTGACCGTCTACTCGACGGCGAAGCTGCGCCAGGCGATGGCCGAGGGCAAGATCTCCTCGAAGGACGCGTACGGCGTGCCCGTGCTCGACTTCGACGCGTGCAAGGAGGCGCAGGTGGAGCTGGGCCTCGGGCCCCTGCACACGCAGTTCGGTCCCGACGGATACGCGTACACCTCGCTCTTCCTCGACTCGGCCGTCGCGCGCTGGACGCTCGGCGGCGAGTACGCCTCGAAGCACGCGGAGCCGGCGTGGAAGCTCGTGACCAAGACGCCGGTCCAGTACAACATCGGCCACCTCTCGGCCGCGGAAGGCGACACCGTCTCTCCGGACGGGAAGTACCTGGTGGCGATGAACAAGTGGAGCGTCGACCGGTTCTTCCCGACCGGTCCGCTGCTGCCGCAGAACTTCCAGCTCGTGGACATCGGCGCCCCGGGCACCGCGATGCCGGTGCTCTATGACAGCCCCATCGGCGTGGGCGAGCCGCACTACGCGCAGATGATCAAGGCGGACAAGCTCCACACCTGGACCGTCTATCCCGAGCTGGGCTGGGACGCGCAGAAGGGCGCGATCGACCCGAAGGCCCCGAAGCCTGGCCAGGAGAAGGTCGTGCGCAACGGCAACCAGGTCGAGGTCTTCATGACCCTGGTGCGCAGCCACTTCACGCCGGAGAACGTGGAGCTCAACGAGGGCGACCACGTCGTGTGGCATCTCAGCAGCCAGGAACGCACCATGGACGCGACGCACGGCTTCTGCATCGGTGGCTACAACGTGAACCTGAGCCTGGAGCCCGGCGAGGCGGCGACGATCGAGTTCGTCGCCGACAAGCCCGGCACCTTCCCCTACTACTGCACCGAGTTCTGCTCCGCGCTGCACCTGGAGATGCTCGGCTACATGCGGGTCAAGCCGGTCGCGAAGGCCGCCTCCGCGGAGCAGGGGAAGTGAGCCGATGATGGCATCCGCCCTCCAGCGGGTGGTCGGTCCGCGCGTGGGCGCGGAGGAGCTCGGCCGGCATCGCGCCCGGTACGCGCTCCCCGCGCTCGCGCTGGCCGCCGCGCGCATCCTGCTGCTGGTCTCGGTCTTCCTCCCGTACTGGAGCATGGTGCTCGAGGCACCGCAGTATCCCGACGGGCTCGAGCTGGTCGCCTACCCGAACCGGCTCGAGGGCGACGTCAAGGAGATCGACGGGCTCAACCACTACATCGGCATGCGGCCGCTGCACGACGCGGCGTCGATGGAGCGTGCCGCCAGCGTCTGGATGGTGATCGCCATGGCGGTCCTCATCGAGCTCGCGGCGGTGGTGCACTCGCGATGGGCGCTGCTGCTGGCGCTGCCGGTGCTCTGCTTTCCCGCGGGATTCCTGCTGGACCTGCAGTACTGGCTCTGGTCCCACGGCACCAGCCTCGATCCCAAGGCGCCGCTGAGCTCGAGCGTGAAGCCGTTCGTGCCGCCGGCGCTGGGCATCGGCACCATCGGGCAGTTCCGGACGCTGGGAAGCGTCGAGCTGGGATGGTGGTTCGCCTGCGCGAGCAGCGCCGCGACGCTGCTTGGCATGTGGCTGCACCGCCGCGCGTACAAGCCGCTGCACGACGCGCTTCGTGCGCAGGAGGCGGCCGGGTGATGCCCGCGGTCCCGTCGATCCGGCCCGCTCGCGGCCTGCTCGTGGCGCTTGCGGCCGCGGGGGTCGCGGCGGCCTCCGCGGCGAGGGCCGCGGAGGCGCCCGGCGCAGCGGCGGTGCGCCCGATGTCGGTCGTCCAGGAGCTCGTGCGTGCGGCGCCCGAGGGCGCGACGGTCGAGGTTCCCGCGGGCACCTACCGCGGCGAGCTGGTGATCGACCGGCGCGTCACCCTCGTGGGCGTCGGGCGGCCCGTCTTCGACGGCGGCGGCAACGGCGACATCGTCACGATCCGCGCCGCGGGCGCGCAGCTGCGCGGCTTCGTGGTGCGCGGGACCGGCACCGACCTCGACAAGGAGAACTGCGCCGTGCGCGTGCACGCGCCGGGCGTCGTGATCGAGGACAACGACCTCGACGACGTGCTCTTCGGGATCGACCTGCACGAGGCCCCCGATTCCGTGATCCGCCGCAACCGCATCGGCGGAAAGCCCCTGGACATCGCGCGCCGGGGCGACGGGCTGCGGCTGTGGCGCGCGGACCGGACCATCGTGGAGGAGAACTCCATCCACGACGGGCGCGACGCGATCATCTGGTACTCGACCGGCGTGCGCGTGCTGCGCAACCGGTCGTTCCGGTGCCGCTACGGATTCCATCTCATGTACTCCAACGAGGTGGAGGTCCGTGAGAACGAGCTCACCGAGAACTCGGTGGGCGTCTACCTGATGTACAGCGCGCGCCTGCGCATCGAGGGCAACCGCATCGTGCGAAACCGCGGACCCAGCGGCTACGGCATCGGCCTGAAGGAGACGGACGACTTCCACATCGAGGAGAACCTGCTCCTGGGAAACTGCGTCGGGATCTACGTCGACGGATCGCCCTTCGTCACGCCGGACTCGGGCATCGTCCGGCGCAACACCATCGCCGCGAACGATGTCGGCCTCGCGCTGCTGCCGGCGGTGCGCGGCAACCAGGTCTGGGACAACAGCTTCGTCGACAACGTGGAGCAGGTCGCCGTGCAGGGGCGCGGCACGCTGCGCGGCAACGCCTTCGAGCGCGAGGAGCGCGGGAACTTCTGGAGCGACTACGCGGGCTACGACGCCGACGCCGACGGGGTGGGCGAGGCCGACTACGACGCGCGGCGCCTCTTCGAGAATCTCGTCGACCGCCAGCCCGGGCTGCGGATCTTCCTCTTCAGCCCCGCGCAGCAGGCGATCGAGTTCGTCGCGCGCGCGATCCCCGCGGTGCGCCCCGAGGTCAAGTTCACCGACCAGTATCCGCTGACGGAGCCGCCGGTCATGCACCGCGACGCCGCCGCGGGCGGAGGCTCGGCGGGACTCGCGGCGCTCGCGGCGACGCTCGGCGTCGCGGCGGGCGCGGTGCTGGTGGCCGGACGCATGGAAGGAGGCCGCGCATGATCCGCATCGACTCGCTGCGCGTGCGCTTCGGCGCCTTCACCGCCGTCGATGGCGTCAGCCTCCAGGTCGAGGCGGGCGAGGCGGTCGCGCTCTGGGGCGCCAACGGCGCAGGCAAGAGCACGATCATCCGCTGCGCGCTCGGGCTGCACCGCTACCAGGGGACGGTGCGCATCGCCGGGCACGACGCGCTCTCCGACGGCAAGCGCGCGCGCCGGCTGGTGGGCTATGTCCCGCAGGAAGTCGGCTTCCACGACGACGCGCGCGCCGCGGAGGCGCTGCGCCTCTTCGCGCGGCTGCGCGCCACGCGCCTGGACGACCCGGAGTCCGCGCTCGCGGGCGTGGGCCTCGCGGGCCAGTCGCGCAAGCGCATCCGCGACCTCTCGGGAGGCATGAAGCAGCGGCTCGCGCTCGCGATCGCGCTGCTGGGCGATCCGCCGGTGCTCGTGCTGGACGAGGTGACCGCGAGCATGGACGCCTCCGGGCGGGACGAGCTGGTGGACCTGCTCGCGCGGCTCTCCGCGCAGGGTCGGACGCTGCTCTTCGCCTCGCACCGGCAGGAGGAGGTGCGGGCGCTCGCATCGCGCGTGGTGATGCTGGAGGCGGGGCGCATCGTGCGCGCCGGCGGCGTCGACGAGCTGGAGTCGCAGATCCTCCCGCCGGTGAGGACCCGGCGCGAGCGAGCGCAGCAGGAGGCCGGACATGCATGACCACGGGACGCACGACGCGATCACGGTGCCGGGCGCGGCGTCGAACATCCTCCACCTGGCCGGACGCGAGCTGCGCGACGCGATGCGCAGCCGCTGGTTCCTGCTCTACACGCTGGCGTTCGTGGTGCTTGGGCTGGGAGTCTCCTACGTCTCCGCGGCGGCCGCGGGCGGCTCGGGGCTCTCGGGCTTCGGACGCACGACGGCGGGACTCATCAACCTGGTGATCCTGGTGGTGCCGCTGATGGCGCTGAGCGCGGGCGCGGGCTCGATCGCCTCGGACCGCGAGCGCGGCATGCTCGCCTACCTGCTCGCGCAGCCGACGACGCGCATGGAGCTGCTGCTTGGGAAGTTCCTCGGGCTGGCGGCCGTGATGCTGGCCTCGGTCTGCCTGGGCTTCGGCGTCTGCGCGGGGATCCTGGCGTGGAAGGGATCGAGCTCGAGCCCGGCCACGCTGCTGTGGCTCGTCGGGCTGACCTTCCTGCTCTCGCTGGGGATGCTCGCGTGCGGGCTGCTGATCTCGGCGAGCACGCGGCGCAGCGGCGCGGCGCAGGGCGTGGCGATATTCGCCTGGCTCACGCTGGTCTTCGTGAGCGACCTGGGCATCATGGCCGGCGCGGTCGCGATGCGCATGCGGATCGAGACGCTCTTCGCGCTCTGCGTGGCCAATCCGGTCCAGGCCTTCAAGATGTGGGCGCTGGTGAACGCGGACACCTCGCTCGACGTGCTCGGACCGGCGGGTCTCTACGCGCAGGACGAGTGGGGGCCGCGCGTCGCGTGGCTCTTCGCGGGAGTGCTGGTGGCGTGGATCGTGGTGCCGCTGGGCGTCGCTGCCGCGGTCTTCGCGCGGAGGCCGCTGGCATGACGCGGCGCGCCCCGATGCGCTCGCCGCTCGCGATGGCCGCGATGACGCTGGTGGCCGCGCTCGCCGCCGCATGCGGCGACGCCGCGCCAAGCGGGCCGCCGCGCATCCGCCTCGGGCGCGACGAGTGCGCCGCCTGCAAGATGAGCGTCGTGGACGAGCGCTGCGCCGCGGGTGCGCTCGTCGAGGACGCGGAGGGCGTGCGCCACCTGGTCTTCGACGACATCCGCTGCCTGCTGCTCTACGCACGCGGCCACGAGGACGCCGTCTTCCGCGGCCGCTGGGTGCAGGACTACCGCCGCGGCGGCTGGCTGGACGCGGCGAGCGCGCGCTTTCTTCTGGGCAGCCGCGTGCGCACGGCGATGGGATCGGGGATCGTCGCGGTCGCGCCGACAGGCGACGCCGCCGCGGACGAGGCGGAGTTCGGCGGAAGGGCCGGCGACTGGACGGCGCTGCAGTCGTGGCGCATGACCGACGCGACCGATCCGGCGACGCGCTGATCCGCAAAAGCAACCGGAGCCCGCACTCGCGTGCGGGCTCCGGCGATGGTTGCGCAGGATGAAGCTGTCGGCCCGTCGGGCCGGGGCTTACGGGCAGGCGCCCCAGGCGCCCAGGAGCAGGCCGAGGTCGGCGCCGTCCACGACGCCGCTGCCGTCGATGTCGCCGCCGCCCGTGCCGCCCCAGTTGCCCAGGAGTCGGCCGAGGTCGGCGCCGTCCACCACGCCGTTGCCGTCGAGGTCGGCCGGGCACGGCGGCGCCGGCGGGGCCTCGATGGTCACGTTGAAGGGACCGGTGATGGAGTTCGAGAAGCCGCCGCACGCGATGAAGTAGGTCTGCCCCGCGGTCATCGGGACGTCGATCAGCTTCGAGGTGAAGGGCAGCGCGATGGGGTTCTGGCAGGAATCGTCATCGCACGCGATCGAGGAGCTCGGATCGCCGCAGCTCGTCAGCACCGCGAGGCGGCTGTCGACGGAGTTGCCGGTGTCGCCGCAGGTGTTGATCTGGTACAGGCCCGTGGTCGGCGCCACGAACTTGATGTACCGCGCGTTCCAGATCTTCTTGTCGCCCACGGTGAACGCGGTGCAGAAGCCGGTCAGGTCCAGCTCGGGGTACGCGGTGTTGATGGCGACCGGGTTCACGCCGACGACGCCGGCGACCTGGTTCGCGTTGTCGCACGGATCCGGCGGCGGGGGCGCGACGGTGATGACCATCGTGCCGCCGACCGCGTTGGTCGTGGAGCCGAAGCTGCCGACCGCGATGATGTAGGTGGTGCCACCGGTCAGCGCGACGTCGACGATCTTGCTCGACCAGGCGTTCGTGCCGGTGGTGCCGCAGCCGGCCGCGCAGGCGCAGGCGTCGTCGTTGTAGGCGAGCGCCGCGAAGGACGCGCCCGGGCACGTGGCGCCGATGGCGAGCTTCGTGTCGTTGGTCGACCCGCAGAGGTCGATCGTGTAGGCGCCGGTCACGGCGGGGGTGAAGGCGAAGTAGCCCACCTTGTAGATGGTGGAGGTGCTGGCGCCGGAGAGGAGCACCGAGCCCCAGCCCGAGTTGCACGCGAAGGGCGTGGAGCCGAGGACGACGACCTGCGCCGAGGCGCAGTTGGGATTTTGCGCCAGCGCGGTGGACGCAAGCAGGCCGGCGGCGAGGGCCGCGAAGGCTCCGAGGGTGGAACGACGCATGAGTAAGTGCCTCCTGACGGACCCAGGTCGGGAGCGTCGGCGGCATTGCCGGAACACACCTGCGACCGGGTTGAACAAGGAGCGTTGCCCGACCGGCCCGCGAACGCGGGCCCCACGAGTCCGGGGGCTCCCACGGAAACGGTACCCCGTGACACCGCGGATGCAAACAACGATTTCCGGGAGGTGAAGGCCGGCGCGATGCGAGGCACGAACGCCCCCCTCCCCGCACGTCGGATTGCGTGTTTTCAGCCTGATTGCGACCTCCCGCGGTCCCGGGTACCATTCCCCGTCCGCCCTCGGGCGGCCGCAGCACCACTGCGGGGCGTAGCTCAGCTTGGTAGAGCGCTTGCTTCGGGAGCAAGAGGCCGCAGGTTCAAATCCTGTCGCCCCGACTCGAGAACCAGACGCCCGCGAGGCCCTCCTCGCGGGCGTCTGCGCTTTTGGCGGTGCGCCTGCGCGCGCGAGGCGCGGCCGCTGCGCCGGGTCCACCCGCGACCGCGGGGTACCTTTCACCAATGCCTTTCCTCCGCATCGTGGGACTTCTGCTCGCCTTGGTCTGCTGCGAGGCGGTGGGGGCGGACGACTCCCCGGGCCACTCCTCGCACGGTTCCGCCTTCGATTCCGGCCTGCGCCAGCGCCCCTGGCACCTGGACGGCATCGGCACCGCGCACTTCCCGATCACGACCAGCCAGCCGGAGGTGCAGGAGTGGTTCGACCAGGGCAACGCGCTGCTGCACTCCTTCTGGTTCGAGGAGGCGGAGCGCTCCTTCCGCTGGTGCACGAAGCTCGATCCCGGCTGCGCGATGGCGTACTGGGGACTCGCCGCCACCGGGCTGAACTGGTTCAGCGACCCGGAGCTCAGCTCGCCGGTCGCCAGGCGCGGGCTCGACTTCCTGAAGGAGGCGGTCAAGCGCAAGGCGCAGGCCTCGCCGCGCGAGCGCGCCTACATCGAGGCGTGGGACAAGGCCTTCAACGGGCCCGCGGCGACGCGCCCCATGACGCTCGTCAAGGAGCTGCAGAAGATCGTCATCGCGTATCCCGACGACGCCGAGGCGAAGTCGCTGCTCGCGCTCTACAGCATCGGGATGGCGCCGGCGTACGCGGTCGAGCTCGTCATCCGGCAGGTGCTCGAGGTGCAGCCGGACCACCCCGGCGCGCACCACTACCGCATCCACAACTGGGACGACGCGCTCACCGAGCAGGCGCTGGAGAGCTGCCGCGCGTACGGGCGGGTCGCGCCCAACATCGGCCACTCCAACCACATGCCCGGCCACAACTACAGCAAGCTGGGCATGTGGCACGAGGCCGCCATCTCCATGGACAGCGCGACGCGCGTCGAGCTCAAGTACATGAAGGACCGGATGGCGCTGCCCTTCGAGACCTGGAACTTCGCGCACAACCGCAACTACCTCAGCTACATCCAGGAGCAGCTTGGCATGGTCGACGCGTCGCTCGCGGGCGCGCGGGCGCTCATCGCCGCGCCGCGCGACGAGCTGCGCAACAAGGACGGCGAGATGGGTGCCTACGACCAGGGGCTGCAGGCGCTCGTGCGCTGCCTGATCAAGTACGAGCGCTGGGACGACATCCTGGCGGAGGGCTCGATCCCCTGGCGCGAGACCGCGCAGGACAAGGGGCTGCGCGCCTTCGCCGAGGCGGTGGCGTACATCGGCAGCGGCGATCTCGTCGAGGCGCGCGCGCGCATCGCGACGCTGCGCGCGGCGATCGCGGCGCAGGAGCCCAAGTACAAGGGGATGGAGATCGACTTCGCGCTGGCCGCCGACGCGGCCGAGGGGCTGCTGCGCGGCGCCGAGGGCAACGCGCTCGAGGCGACGCGCCTGCTGCTGCAGGCGGGCGAGACCGAGCGCAGGAAGCGCGAGGATGGCTCGTACCGCAACGACCCGCCGCCGTATCCCTGGCCGGTGATGCGCCTGGTGGGCGACGCCGCCCTCGCGCGCGGCGAGCACCGCACGGCGATCGACGCATACACGCAGGCGCTGGAGGTCGAGCGCAACGACGCCTTCACGCTCGCGGGCCGCGCGCGCGCGCACGCGGCGCTGGGCGAGACCGACGCCGCGCGGCGCGACGCCGGACGGCTCGCGGCCGTCTGGTCGCAGGCCCAGCCTGGGCTGCGCTGGCGCGAGCAGGCGGACGCGCTGAAGCTCGACGCGCCGCCGGTCTCGGAGACGCCCGCGCCCGAGCGCGAGTACCGCACCGACCTGCTGGCCGCGATCGGGCCGCTGGACTGGGAGCCCTTCGCGGCGCCGGAGCTGACCTGCGTGGATCCCGACGGAAAGCCCGTGCGCCTGGAGGATTTCCGCGGACGCAACGTGCTGCTGGTCTTCTACCTGAACGAAGGCTGCGTCCACTGCGTCGAGCAGCTGCGCGCCATCGACGGGCGCTCGGCGGACCTGCGCGCGCAGAACACGGTCGTGCTCGCGGTGAGCAGCACGCCGCCCGCGCAGAACAAGGAGTCGCAGAAGCTGGGCAAGCTGGCGATCACGCTGCTCTCGGACACCGACCACGCGAATGCGCGGCGCTTCACCTCGTACGACGACTTCGAGGAGATGGAGCTGCACTCCACCATCCTCATCGACGCGCGCGGGCGCGTGCACTGGAAGCGCACCGGCGGCGATCCCTTCATGGACGTCGAGTTCCTGCTGAAGGAGCTCGCGCGGCTGAACGCGGGAGCGTCGCCCGCATCGGAAGCGCCCGCGGCGGCGGCCGCGCCTGCTACAGCCAGCCCTGCGCCCGCAGCCCCTGATACGCAATCCGCGCCCCCACCGCCAGCAGCGCCACCGCCAGCCCCCGCAGCAGCAGGGAGGGTGCCGTCCGCCGCGCGAGCAACGCGCCGACCTGGGCGCCGATCACGGCACCGACGCTGAGCGCGATCGCGCGGCGCCATCCGACATGGAAGGCGCCCGTGACGATGTGCGTCGCGGTGCCCGCGGTCGCGGTGGTCGCGAGCACGAAGTGGCTGGTCGCGGTCGCGACATGCACCGGGAAGCCCAGCAGGTGCACCATCGCGGGGACATGGATGATGCCGCCGCCGATGCCCAGCAGGCTCGAGAGTCCCCCGACGACGAAGCTCACGAACAGCCCCGCGCCGCGGTGATGCGGGACCTGCGGCCCCAGCGGGCCGGAGTCGTGGTGGGGGGCCTCGGTGGGGAGCTTGCGCCGGCCCGAGAGCAGGAAGACCCCCGCTCCCAGCAGCACCGCGCCCAGGATCAGCTCGAAGCTGGCGCGCGGCAGGTAGCCGACCGCGATCGCGCCCAGGACCGAGCCGGGGATCGCCGCCGCGCTGAACCACAGTCCCGCGCGGATGTCCACGCGCCGCTGGCGCAGGTACGCGATCGTCCCCGAGAGGGCGTTGGCCGCGACGACCGCGAGCGAGATGGAGGCGATCGTCTCCGGCGCCGCGTCGGGGTAGAGCAGCACGAGCACCGGCACGAGCAGGAAGCCGCCGCCCGCACCGATGGCGGTGCCGAGGCATCCGACGGCGAATCCAAGCAGTGCGAGCGCGGCGTAGGCGAGCACCCCGCCACGCTACAGGAGCGCGGGGGCGCCGGCGGGCGCGTCGAGCGTGGGTGCCTCGCCGGTGCGCGCCGCGGTCGCGGGCATCGCGGGATCGGGCGCCGGCGTGGAAATCTCCGGCGTCTCGGGCGCGGTCGGATGCATGCGCTTGCGGTCGATGTGCCGCTTGTCGGGCAGGCGGATGTCGCTTGCGAGGCCGACGATCGACATCGAACGGATGAGCAGGTAGCTCGGATCGAATTCCCACCAGCGCAGGCCGTGGCGCGCGCTCGCGGGGAAGGCGTGGTGGTTGTTGTGCCAGCCCTCGCCCATCGCCAGCAGCGCGACGACCGCGTTGTTGCGGCTCTCGTCGCGGCTATGGAAGGGCTGCGTGCCCCACAGGTGGCAGACGGAGTTCACGCTCCAGGTGACGTGGTGCACCCAGAGCACGCGCACGAGTCCGCCCCAGAGGAAGCCCAGGAAGGCGCCGGTCCAGGTCATCGTGACGAGGCCCGCGATCACAGCGGGGATCAGCAGTCCCGCGAGCACCCAGTAGCGGAAGTGCCGGTCGGCGAGCACGATCGCGCGGTCGGCGTTCAGGTCGCGCGCGTACTTGCCCAGCGCGGGCGTGCGGTCGCGCAGGAGCCAGCCGATGTGGGCGTGGTAGGCACCGCGCAGGGTGGCGACGACGCCCTCGCCCCACGAGCCGTCGGCGTGCATGTGCGGCGAGTGCGGATCCTCCTCGCCGTCGGAGTGCTGGTGGTGCTTGCGGTGCTCGGAGCACCAGTGGATGACGGGGCCCTGCACGGCCATCGAGCCCGCGGAGGCGAAGGCGTAGCGCAGGATCGGGCTGGTCGCGAAGGAGCGGTGCGTGCAGAGGCGGTGGTATCCGACGGTCACGCCGAAGGCGGTGACGACCACCATGCCCGCGAAGAGGTAGAGGTAGAGCCAGTCGAATGCGGTGCCCCAGAGCATCACGATCGCGATGGCGAGCCCGATCGGGGGAACGACGACGGCGGCAAGGTTGATCGCGGCAAGCTTGCGATCGGCGGGGGAACGCTCGCGGCGCCGGGCGGGCGCGGGGACCGATTTGCTCGGTCGAACTTCGGGCTTCATTCTCGTGACGGCTCCAGGAGCGTGATGGATCAGGCATGCGGATCGCGCCGCACAGCGGAGCCGGGGCCTGAGTATAGGCGGCCGCCACGAGCGGGGCGGTCGCGTCAATCTCCTGTCCGATCTCCGTCACGGAGCGCTTGTCGGTGATGGCTGTTCCCACGGAGGTGCCCAGCGTGGATCGCCGTAGCGGTCGTGGTGCCGCACCCAGCCCATGCCGCCGGGGCCTTCTTCCTCGCGCCCCTTCGGCACCAGGTCGAGAAACCGGTACGCCGTCAGGAACTCCTCGAGTCCTCGGGCAAACGTGGAGTAGGTGTGATGGACTGCGCCGGAACCGTCTTTCGCGAAGACGGAAAGGCCCGGAAGTTCGCGCATCCCGGTCGCGGTGTCGACGAAGTTGTAGGTGGCGCGCCCCGAGGCGAGTTCCGCCTCGGTGAAGGAGACGCCGAAGTCGCGTCCGAATCCGCTGTCGCCGCTGGAGACCCACGGGAAGCTCCAGCCCATGCGGCGCCGGAAGGGCTCGATCTGCGCGAGCGGGGCGCGCGAGACGGTGATGAACGCGAGGTCGCGCTGGCGCAGATGCACCTGGATGCCGTCGTAGTGGTCCGCCAGGAAGGAGCACCCCTGGCATCCCTGCGGCCAGCCGGGATCGAACATGAAGTGGTAGACGAGGAGCTGGCTGCGCCCCGCGAAGAGCTCCGCGAGCGTCGCGGTGCCCGCGGGCGTCTCGAAGGCGTAGGGCTTCTCGACCCGCACCCAGGGGAGGGCGCGAATCCGCGCGGCGAGCGCGTCGCGCTCGCGTGTGAGCGCCTTCTCCTGCGCCAGGAGCTCGATCCGTTCGCGCAGCCACTCCTCGCGGGTGGCGGTCCGGTGCGGGATCGCGCTCACGGGCGGCCCGCCTTCCGCGCGGCGAGCGCGCGCACGCGCTCGAGACCGTGCCGCCATCCTTCGGGCATGCCGTCGCGGTGCTCGGCGGGGATGAGGCCGAAGGCGCGATGGGTGAGCGTGAGGCGCGTGCCCGCGCCCGCGGGCTCCAGGCGGTACTGCACATGGTTGACCGCGGGGTAGGACATCGGCATCGGGCCGACGAGCTCCAGCAGCGCGGGAGCCTTGATCACCTGCACGTGTCCCCAGAGGTGGCCGAAGGGATGACCGCCGGACTCGCCGCGGTCGCGGTACCAGCGTCCGCCCGGCCAGGCCTCGATCTTCATCGGAAAGGGCGAGCCGTCGGGAAGCTGGCTGCCTGGTCCGAGCTCCTCCAGCAGCGCCTCGAAGGCGGTGGCCGGCGGCGCGTCGATGTGGATCTCCTGCGTGATGTGCAGGGTGTGGAGCTGCTCTGCGGTGGACGAGTGCGGGGCGGTGGTGGTCGTGGCGGTCATGGGTGGTTTCCAGGCGTGCGGCGTGCGAGGCGCTCCGCGCGTTCCTTCACGCGCAGGAGCTGGTGGTTCCAGAATCGTTCGTAGCCCCGGACCCAGTCGTGCACGGGGCGGAGCTGCTGGCCGTCGATTCGGTAGAGGCGGCGCCTGCCCGCGCGCGCGACGCGCACGAGCCCCGCCTTGCGGAGCACGCCCAGGTGCTTCGAGACCAGCGGCTGCGGCCAGCCGAGGTGCTCGACCAGCCAGCTCACGTCGCGCTGCCCGTCGCAGCGCGCGAGCGCGGCGAGCAGCTCGCGGCGGCGGGGCTCCGCGATGGCGGCGAAGGCGTCGAGACCGGCGGCGGGGCGGGGCACGCCCGGAATCATATGCTCAAAACGGCATATGTCAAGCGAGGAGCACCGCGCGCGCTAGGATTCGTCCCGTCCGCCGCGTGGCGGATGCCATGCCGCCGGGGGAATGCGGTCGGAATCCGCAGCGAAGGCGTCACCGTGGGCCGGAGAGCATCGTGCTCCGCCGGCGAGTCGGGTCGACCGGCGGCACAGGCACACATCGTTCTCCTGCGCAACTCAGGAAGGAACCCCATGCCTCGTGATCCGCAGCGCGCCGCCGGCGCGCCCATCGTGCTTGTCCTGCTCGCCTCCTCCGGGATCCTCGCCCCCTCCGCGGGCGCGGCGATCGTGCAGTCCTACGACGTCGGCATCGGCGCGAAGACGAGCACCATCCAGATCGACTTCAGCAGCGGCGACGGCGCCCTCCTCACGCTCCACTACGACGCCGCGATGACGAGCTGGAGCGCGCTGCAGCTCCTGGACTCGCAGGTGCCGGGCTTCGAGCTCTCCGCGGAGATCTATCCCTTCGGCGTCTTCGTCACCGGCCTGGGCGTCGGCGGGCAGTGGGACTACGGCACCGGCGACCAGTGGCCGGTCGTCGAGAACTACTGGCATTTCTGGACGCGCGGCGCCTCGGGCGCGTGGGAGTCCGCGGGCTTCGGTCCCTCGGACCGCGTGCTCATCGACGGGAGCGCGGACGCGTGGGTCTTCGGCTCGCCGGCTGCG
Organism: Phycisphaerales bacterium; assembly: GCA_046350355.1. GTDB lineage: Bacteria > Planctomycetota > Phycisphaerae > Phycisphaerales > SM1A02 > UBA966. Next base: position 970,114 of record JAXMAN010000001.1, read on the forward strand.
CCGCAGGAGGTGCCCGCGCCGGGCGCCGCGCTGCTGCTGGCGGCGGCGGGGCTCATGCCGGCGCGTCGGCGTCGCGCAGGCGGTAGCCGATGCCCGGCTCGGTGAGCAGGAACTCCGGCTGCGCCGGATCGCGCTCGAGCTTCTTGCGCAGCTCGGCGGCGTAGACGCGCAGGTAGTGGACATCCGCCTCGTGCTGCGGACCCCACACCTCGCGCAGGATCATCGCGTGCGTCAGCAGGCGACCCGCGTGGCGCGCCAGGCACGAGAGGAGCTTGAGCTCCATCGGCGTCAGGCGCACCTCGTGGCGGCCCTGCGCGTCGGCGATGTGCACGCGCCGCGCGAGCAGGTCGATGCGCAGCGTGCGGCCGTCGGCGGTCGCCTCGTACGGTCGCGGCTCGCCCGTGGCGGTGCGCGGGCCGCCGGCGGCCGCATGCCGCAGCGCCACGCGCATGCGCGCGAGCAGCTCGCCCACGCCGAAGGGCTTGGTCAGGTAGTCGTCCGCGCCCAGGTCGAGCGCGGCGATCTTGTCCGTCTCCTGCCCGCGCGCGCTCAGCACGATGATCGGCACCGCGGACTCCGCGCGCAGCGAGCGCAGGAACTGCAGGCCGTCGCCGTCGGGCAGGCCGAGGTCCAGCAGGATGAGGTCGGGCCGCGCCGTGACCGCCAGCAGCGAGCCCTCGCGCGAGGTGCCCGCGTCCTTCACGCGAAAGTGGTTCGCCTCGAGCGTCGCGCGCAGGAAGCGGCGGATCGGCGCCTCGTCCTCGACGACGAGGACGAGCGGGTCGTTGCCCGGCGGCGGGGGCGTCGGCGGCGTGGTCGGCGTCGTCGGCGTGGATGCAGGCGTCTCGGGCGTGCTCACGGCGTGGTTCCTGTGGCGGCGGTGGCGGGGTTGGATGGGGCGCCGTCGGCGGCGTCCGCGCGCTCCTGCGGCGGCGCGGGGGGCGCGGGCTCCAGCGGCAGCGCGAAGCAGAAGGCGACGCCGCGCGGCTGCGCGGGCTCGGCCCAGATGCGGCCGCCGTGCGCGCGCACGATTCCTTCGCAGATCGTGAGTCCCAGGCCGAGTCCGGCACCGGTGCCCGCGCCCGCGTCGCGCGCGCGGCCGCGGTAGAAGCGCTGGAAGACGAGCGCGGCCTCGTCGTGCGCGAGCCCGGGCCCCTCGTCGCGCACGCGCACGATGAGCTGCCCGTCGGCGGTCCACGCGTCGATGGTGATCGGCGTGCCTGCGGGCGTGTGGCGCAGCGCGTTCTGCACGAGGTTGTGCACGACCTGCGGGAGGATCGCGGCATCGACGCGGATCATCGGCAGCTCCGCGGGCAGGTGGATGCGCACCGCGCGTCCCGCGAGCGCCTCGCGGTGGCGCGCGAGGCCGGTGCCGACGATCTCCTCGAGCGTCGTCCACTCGCGGCGCAGCGAGACGCCGCCCGCCTCCAGGCGCGTGGCGAAGACGAGGTTCGCGATGATGTCGCCCAGGCGCACCGATTCCTCCACGATCGAGCGCAGCAGCGTGCGGCGCGTCGCGGGATCGACGGACGCGGCCCCGGGGAGCTCGGCCTGCTCGAGCGTGCTCGCCGCGCCGGCGATGCCGGCCAGCGGCGTGCGCAGGTCGTGCGAGACGCTGCTCAGGAGCGCGCTGCGCAGGCGTTCGCGCTCGGCCTCCAGGCGCGCGGCGTGCTGCGACTCGCCCAGCGCGACGCGCTCGAGCGCGGAGGCGACCTGGCTCGCGAAGGCATCCAGCAGCAGGGGGCCGCCGGAGCCGAGCGGGTCGGCGGCGGGGGCCGTGTCGCGCGGACGCAGCGCCAGCAGCCCGACGCATCCCGAGGTCCCGATGAGCGGCACGAAGCGCCCCGTCGCTGCGGGCAGCGAGCTGGTCCCGCGTCCGGCGGGGCGGCGGTTGTCGAAGGCCCACTGCGCGACGCCGCGTTCGCGCTCGTCGAACCAGTCGGGCGATCCGGCGACGCCCAGCGGATCGAGTGCGGCCCGCGCGCCCGGCCCGCGCCGCGGCACCGCGACGACCGCGTCGCCGCCGCCGAAGAGGTCGTGCGCGTGGCGCGCGGCGATCGCCGCGACCGCGGCCGCCTCCTGCGCGCCCGCGAGCTCGCGTGCGAGCGCGTAGAGCGCGGCGGTGGTGCGCTCGCGCTCGAGCGCCTCGCGCGACTGCGCGCGCGTGCGCGCGGCGAGCGTGCCGACGATCAGCCCCACCGCGAGCATGACCGCGAAGGTCAGCAGCGACGAAGGATCCTCAACGGAGAGCGAGAAGCGCGGCGGCGTGAAGAGGAAGTTGAAGGCGAGCACCGCCAGCAGCGTCGCGGTCACCGCGGGGCGTCGCCCGCACCAGAGCGCCGCGAGCACGACGCCGCCGAGGAGGATGAGCGCCTCCTCCGAGAGGTCCGGCGGCTTGTAGAAGACCCACGCGATGCCGGCGCACGCGGCGACGATGAGCGCCGCCGCGCCGTGGCGCGCCAGGCGCTCGAGCGGCGTCGTGCGCTCGCCGGCGCGGTCGACGCTCGCGGGCGCGCGCGCGGCGGCGTCGTCCTCGCCGCTGGCGACGGAGATGTCGATCTCGCCGCTCTCGCGGATGAGCTCGTGGATGAAGGAGCCCTGCAGGAGCTCGCGCCAGCGCGGGCGAAGCGTCTTTCCGACGACGATGCGCGCGACGCCGCGCGAGCGGGCGAAGGCGACGAGCTCGCGCGCGGGATGCTCGCCCGCGATGGTCGTGGTCGTCGCGCCCAGGCTCTCGGCCAGGCGCATCGTCTGCTGCAGCCGCAGGCGGTCGTCGTCGCTGAGCGGTGCGCCGAGCGTCTCCACATGCACCGCCAGCAGCTCGGCGTGCAGCCCCGCGGCCATGCGCTTGGCGGCGCGCACGACGCGCGGGCAGACGGGGCTCGGGCTCACCGCCACCAGCACGCGTTCCGACGCGGTCCACGGCGTGCGCGCGCCCTGCTCCAGGCGCGTTCGCCGCTGGTCGGAGTCCACCCACGCGGCGGTCTGGCGCAGCGCCAGCTCGCGCAGCGCGGCGAGGTTGCTGCGGCGGAAGAAGCCCGAGAGCGGATCCGCCGCGCGCGCCGCCGCGTCGCCCAGGTAGACCTTGCCCGCCTTCAGGCGCTCGAGCAGCACGTCGGGCGGCGTGTCGACGAGCTCGACCTCGTCCGCCTCCTCGAAGACGGCGTCGGGGACGGTCTCGCGCACGCTCACGCCGGTGATGCGCGCGACGAGGTCGTTGATCGACTCCAGGTGCTGGACATTGAGCGTCGTGTGGACGTTGATGCCCGCCCGCAGGCACGCGCGCACGTCCTCCCAGCGCTTCTCGCGTGCGCTGCCGGGGGCGTTGGTGTGCGCGAGCTCGTCGACGAGCAGGATGTCGGGGCGGCGCGCGATCGCGGCGTCGGCGTCGAATTCGTCGAGCGCGACCGCGGGACCGGCGGCGTCCGCGCCGCGGTGCTCGATGCGCCGGCGCGGCAGGATGTCCAGGCCAAGCAGGAGCTGCTCCGTCTCCGTGCGGCGGTGCGTCTCGACGATGCCGACCGCGACGTCGACGCCCTGCGCGGCCAGCCGCTGCGCGCTCGCGAGCATCGCGTAGGTCTTGCCGACGCCCGGCGACATCCCGAAGAAGATCTTCAGGCGTCCGCGTCCGGCGGCGCCGGCGTCGGGAGTGAGCTGCGCGAGCAGCTCGGCGGGGTCGGGGCGGCGGTCGCTCACCGGTCCTCAATCGTAGGTGGGATGCGGCCGCGGGCGCGTCGCCGCGTCCAGCGCGCGGTTGAGGCCCAGAACATCGACGGTGCGCTCGCCCAGCAGGCCCAGCGTGCGCTCGTGCGTGTGTCGGTCGACGATCGCGCGCAGCGCCTCCTCCTTCATGCCGCGCGCGCGGGCCACGCGCGGAAGCTGGTAGAGGATGCCCGCAGGCGAGAGATGCGGGTCGAGCCCGCTCGCGCTCGCGGTGACCAGGTCGACCGGGATCGCCGTCGGCGCACCGCTCGCCGCGCGGTCGAGCCCGACGGCGGCGTCGGCGGCCCGCAGCGCCTCGATGCGCGCGCGCACCGCGGCGGCGAGGGCGGGGTTGCTCGGCGCGAGGTTGCTTCCCGCGCTGCCGGTGCCCGCAGCGAGGTCAAGCGGCGTGTCGGGCGACGGCGCGGTCGCGCTCGGTCGCCCCCAGAACCAGCGGGCCGCGCGCGCTGGATCGCCCGCCGCGAAGTCCTGGCCGATGAGCGCGCTGCCTGCCGCGCGGCCGTCGGCATCGCGCACGATCGATCCGCCCGCCTGCGCGGGGAAGCAGAGCGCGGCCGCGCCGGTGACCAGCAGCGGGTACGCGACGCCCGTCGCCACGGCGAGCAGCAGCAGAAGCGCGGCGGCGGCGCGGAACTGCGGGAGGATGCGGGTGGGTGCGTCCATGGGAGCCTCAGTGCGCCGTCGGCAGCAGGCCGATGGCGAGGTCGATGAGCTTGATGCCCACGAAGGGCACGATCAGCCCGCCGACGCCGTAGACCAGCAGGTTGTTCCAGAGCAGGCGGCTCGCCTCCACGGCCCGGTAGGGGACGCCGCGCAGCGCGAGCGGGATGAGCACGACGATCACCAGCGCGTTGAAGATCACGCTGGAGAGCACCGCCGTCGCCGGGTCCATGCGCATGATGTTGAGCGCGCCCAGCGCGGGATACGTCGCGGCGAAGGCCGCGGGCAGGATCGCGAAGTACTTCGCCACGTCGTTGGCGATGCTGAAGGTCGTCAGCGACCCGCGCGTCATCAGGAGCTGCTTGCCGATCTGCACGATCTCGATCAGCTTCGTCGGGTTGCTGTCGAGGTCGACCATGTTGCCGGCCTCCTTCGCCGCCTGCGTGCCGGAGTTCATCGCGACCGCGACGTCCGCCTGCGCGAGCGCGGGCGCGTCGTTGGTGCCGTCGCCGGTCATCGCGACCAGGCGTCCGCCGCGCTGGTACTCGCGGATGAGCTCGAGCTTGCGCTCGGGGGTCGCCTGCGCGAGGAAGTCGTCGACGCCCGCCTCCGCGGCGATCGCGGCGGCGGTGATCGGGTTGTCGCCGGTGATCATCACCGTCTTGATGCCCATGCGCCGAAGCTGCGCGAAGCGCTCCGAGATGCCGCCCTTCACGACGTCCTTGAGCTCGATGACGCCCAGCGTGCGCCCATCGCCCTGCGCGACCACCAGCGGCGTGCTGCCGCGGCGCGCGATCTCCTGCACGGCCTGGCGCGCGGCCTCGCTCGGACGGCCGCCCATGCGCGCGGCGTAGGACTCGATCGCGTCGGCGGAGCCCTTGCGGATCTGGCGGCCGGGCCGGCCATCCGCGCCGGCGGGAAGGTCGACGCCGCTCATGCGCGTGCTCGCGCTGAAGGGGACGAAGGTCGGCGCGGGCCCGCCCGCGCCGGCGAGCGCGTGCATGTCGCGCTCGCGGATGCCGTGGCGCTGCTTGGCGAGCACGACGATGCTGCGCCCCTCGGGCGTCTCGTCCGCGAGCGAGGCGAGCTGCGCCGCGTCCGCAAGCTCCTCCGCGCTCGCGCCGTCGACGGGCACGAAGGCGCTGGCCATGCGGTTGCCGAAGGTGATCGTGCCCGTCTTGTCCAGCAGCAGCACGTCGACGTCGCCGGCGGCCTCGACCGCGCGGCCGCTGGTGGCGATGACGTTCGCCTGCACCAGCCGGTCCATGCCCGCGATGCGGATCGCCGAAAGCAGGCCGCCGATGGTGGTGGGAATGAGGCACACCAGCAGCGCCAGCAGCGCCGCGATGCCCACCGGCTGCGCGGCGCTCCCGGGATCCGCCGCGCGGCTGGCGGCGGCCGCGTCCACCGAGAAGGGATAGAGCGTCGCGCACGCCAAGAGGAAGGTGATCGTGAGCGCCGCCAGCAGGATGTCCAGCGCGATCTCGTTGGGCGTCTTCTGTCGCTTGGCGCCCTCGACCATCGCGATCATGCGGTCCAGGAAGGTGTCGCCCGGCGCGGCGCAGACGCGCACGACGATCCAGTCGCTCAGCACGCGCGTGCCGCCGACGACGCTCGAGCGGTCGCCGCCCGCCTCGCGGATGACGGGCGCGGACTCGCCGGTGATCGCGGATTCGTCGACGGAGGCGATGCCCTGCACGACCTCGCCGTCGCCGGGGATGGTCTGGTCCGCCTGCACGAGCACGCGGTCGCCCACGCGCAGCGCGTCGCCGGGGACCTCCTGCGTGCGCGCGGCGCGCGGGTCCGCGACGGCGGAATCCTCCAGCAACCGGTGCGCGATCACGCGCTGGCGGCTCTTGCGCAGCGAGGCGGCCTGCGCCTTGCCGCGCCCCTCGGCCATCGCCTCCGCGACGTTCGCGAAGTAGACGGTGAACCACAGCCACAGCGCGATCGCCAGCGTCGTGCCGGGCGCCTGCGTCTGCGCGCCGCCGATGCCCGCGCACCCGAGCAGCGCGAGCGCGGTGCAGGCGAGGCTGGCGATCCACACGACGAACATCACCGGATTGCGCACCTGCACGCGCGGATCGAGCTTGACGATGGCCGAACGCAGCGCGGGCCGCAGGATCGCGGGATCGAGGATGGAGCTTCGGCGGGTCATGGGTGTGCTCCCGGCGTCGCGCCGGCGGACGCGCCGGCGGCGAGCTGCTCGGCGATCGGCCCGAGCGCGAGCGCGGGCAGGAAGGTCAGCGCGCCCACGACGATCACCACCGCGACGAGCATGCCCACGAAGACGGGCGTGTGCGTCGGCAGCGTGCCCGCCGTCGTCGGCACCGCGCGCTTGGCGGCGAGCGATCCCGCCACCGCGAGCACCGGCACGACGATCCAGAAGCGGCTCAGCCACATGCAGGCCGCGAGCGCGCCGTCGAAGAAGGGCGTCGACGCGTTGAAGCCCGCGAAGGCGGATCCGTTGTTGTTGCCGGCGCTGGAGAAGGCATAGAGCACCTGGCTGAAGCCGTGCGGCCCCGGATTGCTCGCGCTCGCGCGCCCGTCGGGGAGCGCGATCGCGACCGCCGTGCCCAGCAGCGTCAGCGCGCACGGCACGAGCACGCAGAGCGCGGCCATCTTCATCTCGGCGGGCTCGATCTTCTTGCCCAGGTACTCGGGGGTGCGGCCCACCATCAGCCCGGCGACGAAGACCGCGACGACGACGAACATCAGCATGCCGTAGAGGCCGCTGCCGACGCCGCCGAAGACGACCTCGCCGAGCTGGATGAGCCAGAGGGGAATGAGTCCGCCCAGCGGCGAGAAGGAGTCGAGCATCGCGTTCACGCTGCCGTTGCTGGCGGCGGTGGTCGCGGCGGCCCACCGCGCGCTGGCGGCGATGCCCAGGCGCGCCTCCTTGCCCTCCATGTTGCCGCCGGCCTGCAGCGCGCCCGCGGCGTCGTCGATGCCCAGCCCCGCGAGCGCGTGGTTGGGCGCCTGCTCGAGCGCGCCGGCGAGCAGCAGCAGCGGCACGAAGATCGCCAGCATCGCCGCGAGGAGCGCCCAGCCCTGGCGGCGGTCGCGCACCAGGTCGCCGAAGCTCCAGCAGAGCGCCGCCGGCAGCGCGAGGATCGCCAGCGCCTGCAGCAGGTCGCTCAGCGGCGTCGGATTCTCCAGCGGATGCGCGGAATTGGCGTTGTAGAAGCCGCCGCCGTTGGTGCCGAGCTGCTTGATCGCCACCTGCGAGGCGACCGCGCCGATGGGGATCTGCTGCGCATTGCCCGCGCCGGGATCGTCCGCGCGCGCGGCGATCGCCGGGCCGACCGCCAGCGGCGCGCCCATCTGCTGCACCACGCCCTGCGAGACCAGCGCCAGCGCGAGCACCGCGCTCAGCGGGAGCAGGATGTAGAGCGTCGCGCGCGTCAGGTCCGACCAGCAGTTGCCGATGGTCGCGCACGAGCGGCGCGCGAGCCCGCGCACGAGCGCCGCGAGCACCGCGATGCCCGTCGCCGCGCTCAGGAAGTTCTGCACGCCCAGCCCCAGCGCCTGCGCGAGCTGCGACATCGTCGTCTCGCCCGCGTAGCTCTGCCAGTTCGTGTTGGTCACGAACGAAACCGCCGCGTTCAGCGCGGTCGCGGGAGCGACCGGGCCGAGCCGGCTCGGGTTGCCTGGCAGCAGGTGCTGCAGGCGCAGGAGCCCATAGAGGAAGAGGAAGCCGAACGCGCTGAAGAGCAGGATGCCCGTCGCATAGGTGCGCCAGCGCATCTCGGCGGGGCGGCCCTGCGCGTCGACCTGCACGCCGCAGGCGCGCATCGCCAGGCGCTCGGCCCAGCCCAGCGCGCGTCCCAGCCCCAGCGGCGCGGTGCCGACGGGACCGTCGATGACGCGTGCGCACCACCAGCCCAGCGGCTTCACCAGCGCCAGCAGCAGCGCCAGGTACAGCAGCATCTGCACGATGCCGGCCGCATTCCACACGAGCACGGGCGCGGAGGCGATCACTGGAACCACTCCGGCTTGAGGAGCGCCGCCAACAGGTAGAGCAGCAGCGCGAGCGCGGCGATCGCCGCGACCAGCACGATCGGGCTCATTGGCGCGGCTCCCAGAAGCGGTGTGCGCCGCGGTCGGCGGGCGCGCCGCGGTCGGCGGCGGCCGCGCGGTCGCCGTGGGCCGCGGGAATCAGCCACTCGCAGAGCTGCACGAAGGCGAAGGTCGCCAGCAGCGCGGCGACGAAGATCAGGATGGCGAAGAGGTCGTTCATGGGATGCTCCGACGGGAAGAAGCATCGCGCACGACCGCCGCGCCGTCGCTCAGCGCGCCGTCAGGTCCCCCCTCGGTTCGCATCAAGGCCGCATCAAGAGGCCGCCGCAGGCCCCCGCCGCGCGCTCCAGAGGCGCACGCCCCCCGCGTACGCCGCGACCGCGCCGGCGATGGCGATCGTCCATCCCGGACCGAGAACATCCCACAGCAGGTAGACGTTGAGGCCGGAGATCACGGTGCAGATCGTGTAGCCGACGACCTGCGCCCAGAGCGGGTTCGCGAAGCTGCCCATCGCCTTGCGGCTGCTGGTGGCGGCGACCAGCGGGAAGATCGCGAAGGGAAGCTGCATGCTCAGCACGACCTGCGAGACCACCAGCAGCTTCACCGTCTCGGTGCCGCCGGTCGCGTGCACGACGATGAGCGCGGGGATGATCGCCAGCCCGCGCGTGATGAGGCGCCGCACCCACGGACGGATGCGGATGCGCAGGAAGCCCTCCATCACGATCTGCCCGGCGAGCGTCCCCGTGATCGTGCTCGACTGCCCGCTGCACAGGAGCGCGACCGCGAAGGCGGTGGAGGCCGCGCCGCCGAGCGCGGGGGCGAGCAGCTCGTGCGCCTGCTGCAGCTCCTCGACGACGGTGCCCGAGCGCCAGAAGACCGCCGCTGCGAGCACCAGGATCGCGGCGTTCACGAAGAAGGCCGCGCCCAGCGCGACGACGGTGTCGATGGTGTTGAAGCGGATCGCCGCCGCCTTGGCGGGGACGCTGCTGCCGTGGCGGCGCGTCTGCACGACGGAGCTGTGCAGGTAGAGGTTGTGCGGCATCACGGTCGCGCCGATGATGCCCAGCGAGACCAGCAGCGCGCCCGGCGGCAGCGACGGCACCAGCGCGCCGTGGGCGACCGCCGGCCAGTCCGGCTGCGCAAGCCAGATGTTGTAGGCGAAGCACCCCGCGATGGTCGCGACCATCGTGAGCACGACCGCCTCGAGCTTTCGGAAGCCCACGTCGATGAGCAGCAGCAGCAGGAGCACGTCGGCGCCGGTGATCAGCACGCCCCATTCCAGCGGCAGCCCCATGAGCAGGTTGAGCGCGACCGCGGAGCCGATCACCTCCGCGAGGTCGCAGGCGACGATCGCCAGCTCGCAGAGGATCCAGAGCGCGAAGGAGGCGGGGCGGCTGTAGCGGTCGCGGCAGGTCTGCGCGAGGTCGCGCCCGGTGACCACGCCCAGGCGCGCGCAGAGCACCTGCAGGAAGATCGCCATCAGGTTGGACGCGAGGATCACCCACAGCAGCGCGTAGCCGAAGCGGCTGCCGCCCGCGAGGTCCGTCGCCCAGTTGCCCGGATCCATGTAGCCGACGCTGACCAGGAAGCCCGGGCCCGCGAAGCCGAGCATGCGCCGCCACCAGGGGCGGCCGCCGATGGTCTCGTGGCGCACGTCGATCGTGCCGTGCGCCTCGGGGAGCGAGCGGTCGTCGTGCGCCGCGGACGCCGCCCCCGCGGACGCCGCCACCGCCGCCGCGACGGGCTGCGCGGGCGGCGCGGGATAGGATGAGTTGCACGGGTCGGTCGGCGATGCCATAGTGGCTCAAGCAGAATTGTTTGACGGCTCAAACATAGTCCCTGGCGCGGCCTTCGTCAAGGCGCGCGGCCGGGATGGAAGGCAGTCATGGCCAGCGAGGCGGTCGAGAACTACATCAAGGCGATCTACGCCCTGCAGCGCCCCGGCGGCATGGACGCGGCGGACGCGGGCATCCGCGGCGCGGCGGGGGCCGGTGCGGCCGGCGCGGCCTTCGCGGGCGCGGCCGGCCCCGGCGGGCAGGTCTCCATCGGCGAGCTCGCCACCGCGGTGGGCGTGACCCCCGGCACCGCCACCACGATGGTGAAGAAGCTCGCCGCCGACCGGCTGGTGCGCTACGAGCGCTACGGCGGCGTCGAGCTCACGGTCAAGGGCGAGCGGCTGGCGCTCTCGGTGCTGCGGCGCCACCGCCTCGTGGAGACCTTCCTGGTCCACACGCTGGGCATGGACTGGGGCGAGGTGCACGACGAGGCCGAGCGCCTGGAGCACGCCCTCTCGGACCGGCTGCTCGAGCGGCTGGACGAGTTCCTGGGCCGTCCCGCGGTCGACCCGCACGGCGACCCGATCCCCGACCGCGACGGCCGCACGCGCGCGCCCGCGCTCGTGCCGCTGCCCGCGTGCGCGCCCGGCAGCGGCGCGCGCATCCACCGCATCGCGGACCAGAGCCACGATTTCCTGCGCTTCGTCGACGCGCACGGCCTGCGCCCGGGGGCGCAGGTGCGCGTCGTCGCCGTCGAGCCCGGCGCGGGCACGATCGCGCTGCAGGTCGCGGGCGGAAGCGGCGTGACGATGAGCCTCGCGGCGGCCGGTCAGCTGCTGGTGCAGCGCGGCGTCACGCGCGGTTTCGATGCAGCGACGGATCGACCGCCGCGGCCATCTTCGACTCGTCCAGCGTCCCGCCGAGGAAGGCGTTGACCGCGCGCACGCCCGCCGCGGGATCCGCGACGAGCTTCGCGTACTCGACGTCCAGGAGCTGGAAGCCCGGACGCGCGGCGAGCCACTGCTCGACCGCCTTGAGCTGCTGCTGGTAGACGGCCATGAGGCGCTCCGGCGGCAGGCCGCCCCCGGCGCGGCCGCTGCGCGCGAGCATCGTCGACTGGCTCTTCACCACCTCGCGCAGGTCGCGGCGCATGAAGACGACGCGGTAGGGGCGGTCGTCGGGGAGCTCGGTCAGCAGCAGGTGGATGATCTTCACCGCCTTGCCCGCGGCGTCGTCGAGCCACCCCTTGTCCTGCTTCAGCGCCTTGACGCGCTCGAACTCGAAGTAGCCGCGCGGGTTGTCGGTGTCGCTGGTGCGCAGGCCGTCGGTGACGCACTCCAGCCCGCCCGCGTGCAGCATCTGCATCGCCAGGCTGGTGCCCGAGCGCGGGAGTCCGGAGACGACGACGATGGGGGCGCGGTCGGCCATGTGTGGCGCAACTGTAGCGCAGCGGGGATACTGCGTGGATGCCCGCCGCACTCCTCGCGCTCGCCCTGGGGCTGGCGTCCTCGACGATGGCCATCGACCTCGCACCCATCCCCGACGCGCCCTTCGCGAAGCCCGACGGCCCGATCCGCGCGCGCCTGAGCGACGCGCCCGCGGGATGCACGCTCGTGCTGATGGACGCCGCGGGCGCCGAGCGCGGCCGCGCGCAGGCGAAGGCGGGAGATCTCGACCTCGCGGCGCTGCTGCCCGCGCTGCGCGGCGCCGAGCGCGCGATGCGCGTGCAGGCGGTCGTCGACGGCACGCCGGTGGGTGCGCCGCTGGTGGTCGTGCCGCTGGAGGTGCGCCCGACGATCCGCACCGTCGACGCGCTGCGCCCGGACGGCGCCACGCACTACACGCGCATCGTCGGCTGGGGCAACCGCCTGCTCGACGAGTCCGACCCGAAGATGCGCGAGCTGCGCGCCGCCTGGCCCAAGGAGGATCCGACGCCGCGCTCGGGCTTCCGAGTGGAGCGCGACCGCGACGTCGTCTTCGAGACCACCGCCGGCCGCATCCGCTTCGCGATGCGCCCCGACTGCGCGCCCGCGACCGCGCGCAACTTCGTGGAGCTCGCGGAGCGCGGCTTCTACGACGGCACCATCGTGCACCGCATCGTCCCCAAGGACCGCAACGGGAATCCCTTCGTCATCCAGGGCGGCGATCCGACCGGCACCGGCGACGGCGGCCCGGGCTACGACATCCCGCTCGAGCCCTCCGCGCTGCCGCACGATTTCGGCGTCGTCTCGATGGCGCGCAACGACTGGCCCGACAGCGCGGGGAGCCAGTGGTTCGTGGGTCTCTCGCGCGAGGGCACCGCTCGGCTCGATGGCCAGTACTGCGCCTTCGGCGAGGTCGTCGAGGGCGCGGAGGCGCTTGTGGCGATCGCCGCGGGCGAGATCGGCGACGCGCAGGCGCAGCGCCCGAAGAACCCCGTCACGGTGACGCGCGCCTTCGTGCAGCCGTCGAAGCCGTGGATTCCCGGCACGGGCCGGCCGGAGGCGCGGGTCGTGCGGCCCGCGGCGGCCAAGTGAGCGGCGGAGCGAGCGGCGATGCGAGCGGCGCGCCCGCGCCTGCGGAGGGACGCGCGCCCCTCTGGAACCGCGGCTTCCTCTCGCTGCTGGCGACGCAGTTCTTCGAGGCCTCCAGCGACAACATCATCAAGACGCTCATCACGCTCGCGCTTGCCGAGGGCAAGCGCTGGGACGGGCTGCTGGGCAAGGGCGGCGGCGGCATCGCGGGCATCGCCTTCACGGTGCCCTTCATCCTGCTCTCGGCCTACGGCGGGCGCATCGCGGACCGCAACTCCAAGCGCACGGTCACGATCGTGCTCAAGAGCTGCTCCTTCGTGGTGGCAGGGATCACGCTGTGGGCCTTCGGCGCGGGAATGGTCTGGGGTGCGCTGGGCGCGCTCGTGCTCTTCGCGGTGATCAGCGCCTTCTTCGGTCCGGCGAAGTACGGCATGATCGCGGAGCTGGTCGCGCCGCACGAGATCGCGCGCGCCAACGGCGTCGTGAACATGGCGACGAACGTCGCGGTGATCGTGGGCGTGCTGGTCGCGGGACTGGTCGCCGACGACTGGGAGGCGAGCTGGGCGCAGGGCCATCCGCAGGGCATCGGCGCGTGGCTGCCGGGACTCGTGATGCTGGGCTTCGTGACCGCGGGCTTCCTGACCTGCATCACGCTGCCGCCGCTGCGCGCGCAGGATCCGGACCTGCCGAAGCAGATCAACCCGTTCGCGACCTACGTGCAGACGCTGCGCGAGATGTCGCGCGGCCCGCTGCTGGGCGTCGCGGGATCGTGGGCCTTCTTCTACTTCGTCGCGGCGGTCGTGCTGCTGCAGCTTCCCGACTACGGCACCTTCCTGGGCGTCTCGAGCACCTGGGTCTCGGTGCTCATGGGCATCCTGGGCGTCTCCATCGGGGTCGGCTGCGTGACCGCGGCGTGGCTCGACCGCCCCGAGCGGCGGCGCCGCTTCGTGCCCGCGGGCGCGGTCGCGCTCGGCTGCGGCTTCGGACTGCTGGGCATCGCGCCCGCGAGCTGGGGCGCGACGGCCGCGCTGCTGGGGCTCACCGGACTCTTCGCGGGCTTCTACATCATCCCGCTGCAGAGCCTGCTGCAGATCCTCTCGCCGGACGAGGCGCGCGGCCGCTACCTGGGCACGGCCAACGGCCTGAGCTTCGTCGCGGGCGCGATCGGCTCCGGCATGTTCCTGGCGCTGCGCAGCGCCGGCATGCCCAGCGAGCGCATCTTCCTGGTGCTCGCTGGGCTCTGCCTGGCGATGGCCTTCGTCGTGCGGCGGTGGCTGCGCGCCACCGCCGCACAGTGAAGACTCAGCGCTGGATCGGCGCGGCGAGGACGACCGCCTGCTGCGGGTGCTCGCCCAGCCAGGTCACGCCGCCGCTCTTGAGGTCGTAGATCGCGCCGACGATCTTGAGCTTGCCCGCGGAGACGCTCTCGCGCAGGACGGGGCTCGTGGCGAGCAGGCGCTGGATCTCGGCCATCACCTGCGCGCGCGTGGCGGGATCGAGCAGGGCGTGGTCGTCCATGCCCGGGTTCGCCTTGCGCGCCTGCGCGACGGCGGGACGGATCTGGTCGGCGAGCTTGGGCAGCGAGCCGGGCAGCGGCTTGTCCGCGATCGCCGCCTTCATGGCGCCGCACTCGGTGTGGCCCATGACGACGATGAGCGGGACGCCCAGCACGGCATTGGCGTACTCGAGGCTGGCGACGTCGTTGACGCCGCTTGCGACGCCCGCGACGCGGCAGGTGAAGACCTCGCCGACGCCCAGGTCGAAGATGAGCTCGGGCGGCGTCCGGCTGTCGGCGCAGCCGAAGACTGCCGCGACGGGGTACTGGCCCGCGGCGGTGGCGGCGACGCGCTGCTTGGCGTTCGCGGAGATGCTGGAGCCGCCCGCGATGAAGCGTTCGTTGCCCGCGCGCAGCGCGGCGAGCGCGGCGTCGGGGCTGGCGCGGCGGGGATCCTTCGCGCCGGCATCGGCGGAAGCGGTGGCGGTCGAAGCGGGGCGCGTGGCGCAGCCGGTCAGGCCCGCGAGGGCGACGCCGGTGGCCAGCAGGCCCACGGTGAGGAGGTGCGAGAGGTTGGCGTGACGACGGGAAGCGGTGTGGTCGCGCATGGCGCGCGATCGTAGGAGGGTGGTTTCGCGAAGTCCAACGCGATTCGTATCTCGCGGTGCGGCGCGGACTTGCGGCCGCTACGCGTCGCGATCCAGCTCCGCGGCGTACGCCTGCATGAGCCCCTCGCGCGTCAGCGTGCCGCGCAGCGAACCGTCGGCGGGGTCGACGACCGCGATCGCGTCCACGTCGCGCGTCGCCAGCTTCTGGAAGGCGAGGTCGAGCGTCTCCGTCTCCGTCGTCGTCGGCAGGTCGGTGCGCATGAGGTCCGCGACGAGCGTCGCCGCGAGCGCCTCGCGCGAGAGCAGCGCGGACTGCATCTCGCGCGCGGTGACGAAGCCGCGGTAGCGCCCCGTCGCGTCGACGACCGCGCAGTCCTGCGCGTCGTGGTGCTCGGCGAGCTCGACGACCGCGGAGCCCGGCGCCTCGTCCAGCAGCACGGGGCCGGGCAGGTGGCCGATGTCGCCGACGACCATGCGGCGCAGGATCGCCAGGTCCGCCATCGCGCCTTGGCGCACGCCCAGCGCCGCGAGGCCCGAGGTGTACATGCTCAGCGGATGGATCGCGCGGCACGCGAGCGTCGCGACGACGGTCGCCAGCAGCACGGGGAGGATGATCGACTCGTCGCGCGTGAGCTCGTAGACGAGCATCGCGCCCGCGAGCGGCGCGTGCGTCGTCGCCGCGACCATGCAGCCCATGCCCGCGAGCACGAGCGCCGAGGTCGGCACGCCCGTCGCTCCCGCGGCCGCCAGCGACTGCCCGAGCGCGCCGCCGAGCATCGCCCCCGCGACCAGGCTGGGCGCGAAGAGGCCGCCCGCGCCGCCGGAGCCGATGGTCGTGCCGGTGGCGAGGCACTTGCTCACGAACCACAGCAGCAGCACCGCCGCGCCGATCCAGGAGGCGGGCGCCGCGTCGGGGCGGATGAGCTGCCCGACGACGAAGTAGCCGCTGCCGAAGAAGGGAGGCGAGCTCGTGGGGCTGCTGAACCAGATCCACGCCGCGCCGCCCAGCCCCAGCAGCAGCGCGCCCGCCACCGGCAGCAGCACGCGCGGCATGCGCAGCCGCGCGAAGCCCCGCTCGGTGAACTCGAGCGAGCGCATGAAGAAGACCGCGCCCACCGCGCAGACCAGCGCCAGCAGCACGAAGGCGGGGACCGCGCCGATGGTGGTGTTCGCGACCACCTTGCTCATCTCCGCGGTGCTCGTGCCGAAGATGGGATCGGTGTGCCCCATGATCGACTGCACCGTCGCGAAGCTGAGCACGCTCGCGACGACGATGGGCGCGAAGGTGCGCGAGGAGAAGTCGCGCAGCACGACCTCGCCGACGAAGAAGATGCCCGTGAGCGGCGCCGCGAAGACCGCCGAGAGCCCCGCCGCCGCGCCGCAGCCCAGCAGCGTGGTCGTCGCGGCCGCGTCGCTCGCGCCCAGCAGGCGCGCGGCGTTGGAGCCCAGCGTCGCGCCGATGGTGACGATCGGCCCCTCCGGTCCCGCGCTGCCGCCGCTGCTGATGGTGCAGGTGCTCGCGAGCCACTGGCGCACGGCCACGCGCAGCGGGATGCGGCTGCGGGTGCGGTTCACGGCGTAGAGGACCTGCGTCACGCCGTGGCCGCGGAAGCTCATCGGGATGAGCGCGTAGACCGCGGCGGTGCCGATCGCGCCCAGCACCGGCGCGATGACCACGAGCATCGCCCCCTCGGTGCGCGACGCGACGATCGCGTGCTCGAGCGCCGCCTCGATCGCGCGGATCGGCAGGATGAAGCCCAGCGCGAGCGCGCCGACGACGATGCCCACGACGCCCGCCGCGACGACGAGCTGCCAGTCGGCGTCCAGGCGCAGGGCGCGCGCCATCCGGTGGATGGGCGCGGGAACCTTGAGGAAGGAAAGCGGCACCGTGCCGCGCAGGCTAACGCGCGGTCACTGTCCCTGCGCCAGCGAGTAGCCGCGGACCCCGTCGAAGGTGCGCAGCAGCTCGTAGGAGGAGATGGTGTGGCGCGCCGCGATCGCGTCGAGCAGCTTCACCGCGTCGGCCTGCGTGGTGCGCGCGGCGGCCATCGGGTCGCGCAGCTCGAAGCGCGCGCGCCAGTAGTCGACGCACTCGGTGAAGATCGAGCCCGTCGGCCAGACCTGCGTGCCGCGGTTGCTGATGATGACCAGCTTGAAGGGGCTGCCCTGCGCGAGCGTCTCCAGGTCCGAGGCGAGCTCGGGCGCGCTCTTGAGCGCGTCGAGGTAGACGTCGCAGCCGACGATCTCCTTGCGCACGTTCGTGAAGGTGTGCATCACGATCGGCTCGCTCGGGCGCGTGGGGCGCGCCTCGATGAGCCGGTCCTCGCCGATCTCGGGGACCGCGGGGACCTCGCGCGGGCGGCTGCCCAGGCGCTTGACGATCGCGCGGACGTAGTCGTCGGTGCCGCAGGGGGGCGTCGACGGATCGCCGAAGTCGCCGGTGTGCACGCCATCCTCGAGCGCGGCCAGCAGCGCGTTCTCGATCAGCGCGGCCATGCGCACGAAGCCGACATGGCGCAGCATCATGAGGCCGCTGAGGATCAGTGCGGTCGGGTTGGCGATGCGCTTGCCTGCGATGTCCGGGGCGGTGCCGTGCACGGCCTCGAAGATCGAGATCTGCCGGCCGATGTTCGCGCTGGGGGCGAATCCCAGGCCGCCGACGAGGCCCGCGGCGAGGTCGCTGACGATGTCGCCCTGCAGGTTCGGCAGCACGACCATCTGGTACTGCTCGGGATGCATGACCAGGTTCATGCAGAGCGCGTCGACGATGACGTCGCCGGGCTCGATCCCCGGATAGTCCGCCGCCGCCGCGCGGAAGCGCTCCAGGAAGAGGCCGTCGGTCATCTTCATGATGTTGGCCTTGTGGCCGCAGTGGACCTTCGTCAGGCCCAGCTTCGCCGCGGTCTCGAAGGCGTAGCGGCAGACCTGGTCGCTGCCGGGGGCGCTGGTGAGGCGCTTGCACTGCACGGTGTCGTTGGAGAGGCGGTGCTCGATGCCGCCGTAGGTGTCCTCGATGTTCTCGCGGACGATCGAGAAGTTCATCTTCATCCCCGCCTTGCTGTACGGGGTGACGACGCCCGGCAGCGTGCGGAAGTGGCGGTAGTTGGCGAAGGCGCTCCACATCTTGCGCGCCGTCACGTTGATCGACTTGCCGCCGCCGCCCTTGGGGGTCTCCATCGGGCCCTTGAAGAGGACGCCCAGCTCCTCGACGGTGCGGACCGCGCTGTCGCTGATGCCGCGGCTGTTGCCCTTGGCGAAGACGGCCTTGCCCATCTCGACCGGGACGAACTCGATCTGCTTCTGCACGCCGGCGGCGTGGAAGAGCGCGAGGGTGGCGTCCATGATCTCGGGACCGATGCCGTCGCCGGCGGCGAGTGCGATGCGCATGGGGGTTCCTTGTGTCGGCGGCGGGGAAAGGGGGCCGCGCGCGAATGCGGGGAGGAGAGGATAAGGAACGCCGGCGCGCTTGGGCGGGCCGCGGCGCCAATCCGGAGCGATCGTCGCGGACGGGTACGCTCCTGCGATGCTCCGCCGAGCGCCGTCGCGTGTTCTCGGAACGGCTGCAGGGCTCGCGGGAAGCGTCCTTGCCGCCGTGGCCGTGGCGCAGGCGCCGCCGGAGGCGCCAGCGTCGACGCCGGCGCCCGCGTCGTCGCCGGAGTCCGCGCCCGAAGATGCGCCCTCGAGCCAGCGTCCCGTCGCGCCGCAGCCGAACCTCGCGCGTCCGCTCGGTGCCGAGCGCATGAAGCGCCTCTCGGCGGCGGCGGAGGTCTCCGGCGCGGACTGGAAGTCGCGCGCGCAGGCGTGGGGGCTGGGCGAGCCGATCTCGCTGGACGAACTGGTGGGTGCGCTCCTGGCCGGCGGCGCGGATCCCGCGCAGCGCACGCAGCTTCGCGCCGCGCTCGCGCCGCGCATGCAGGCCTACGAGCAGCTCTGGCGCGCGCAGTCGGAGGAGTCCGGCGCGGTCCTGCATGTGGCGATGCAGGAGGCGCTGGTGCGCACCTTCGCGCCCGACACGCCCTTCTTCCGCGCGCTCGACGAGCAGCAGCGCGCGCTCTGGAGCATCGATCAGGACCTGCTGCGCGACGCGCTGGAGGCGGCGGGGCAGCCCTCGCTGCCGGGGCACTCGGCGGGCGCGGACGCGCTGCTGCGCTGGCGCCGCCGCATGAGCGCGTGCTCGGAGATCGGCGTGGGCGCGCCCTGGTGCGCGGTGCTCGTGGCCGGCGATGGCGAGTGCGCCGTGGCGCAGGCGGCCGCCGCGGGCGCACCGGGCGCGGCGGGCGCGCCGGGCGCAGGCGCGGGTGCCGGCGGCGAGTCGATCTTCGTGGGCTACGCGCAGGAGCGGCTGCGGCTGCTCGAGGCGCTGCGCCGCGCCGTGCGCGACGCGCGCCGCAACGCGCCACGCATCGAGATGGAGGAGGCCGCGCTCGCCGCCGACCGCGGCGCGTCGCGCGAGGAGGCCGCGCGCACGGCCGCCGCGCGCGTCGAGCGGCCGATCCGCCGCGCGCTCGCGGAGCTGATGGAGTTCGAGGCGCGCTGGCTCGCGGAGCGCTCGGGCGCGCTGAGCGTGCCCCTGCAGCGCGCCGCGGTGCTCGCGCTCTGCGGCAGCGTCGATCCCGCGTCCACCGAGCGGGCCGCGGGGCTGGAGGAGGCGCTCGCGCGCGCGGTCGGCACGGGAACGGTCGACACGGGCGCGGGCGCGGGCGCGGGCGGCGCACCCGCGGCGCCCGCCGCCGCCGCGCCCGCCATGCAGGCGCTCATCGACACCTGGCGGCGCGAGGACTCCTCGTGCGCCGTCGCGCAGCTGCTGCTGGCCGCCGCCGAGCAGCGCGCGCGTTCGCTCGATCCCGCGGCCGAGCCGCCCGCCCCCGACGCGCCCAGCGCGGACGCCGCGCAGGCGGCGCTCGCCGTGCTCGCGCGCGAGCGCGCCGAGGCCGCGCGCCTCGTGCTGGAGGCGCTGCGCTCGCAGGGAATTCCGACGCCCGCCCCGCGGCGCGCCAATGATGGTGGCACGCCGTGAACGACCGCAGTGGATCGGAGAACATCCCCGTCGGCCCGCACGATCCGCTCGCCGCGCTGCGCGTCGCCAACTACCGGCGCTTCGCGCTGGGCTTCCTCTTCGGATCGACCGGCCTGCAGGTGATGAACACCGCGGTCGCGTGGGAGATCTGGGTCCGCACCCACGATCCGCTCTCGCTGGGGGCGGTCGGGCTGTGCCGCGCGCTGCCGGTGGTGCTGCTGGCGCTGCCGGCCGGGCACGCCGCGGACCTCTTCGACCGTCGCAGCATCGTCGCGTGGACGCAGGTGGGATTCGCGTGCATCGCGGCGTGCTTCGCCGCGCTCTCCTACGCCAACGCGCCGGTCTGGGGCTTCTACCTGGTGCTGCTCGCCAGCGCGTGCGTGCGCGCCTTCAACGGACCCGCGCGCCAGAGCTTCCTGCCGCTCATCGTGCCGCACTCGATCTTCCAGAACGTGGTCGCCTACCAGAGCGGCATCTTCCAGGCCGCGGCGATCGCGGGACCGATCACCGCCGGCTACCTGATGAACGGGACGACGACCTTCTGGCCGATCTACCTGCTCACCTGCGCGGCGTGCCTGATCTTCGCGGTCGCGGTCCGCACGACGCGCCCCGCGCCCGCGCCGCGCGCCGCGGGCGGGCTGACCGCGTCCTCGATGCTCGCGGGGCTGGACCACATGTGGCGGGAACGCCCGGTCTTCGCGGCGATCCTGCTGGACATGCTCGCGGTCCTCTTCGGCGGCGCGACCGGCCTGCTGCCGATGTACGCCGACGACATCCTCCACGGCGACGCCTCGCTCCTGGGCTGGCTGCGCGCGGCGCCCTACTTCGGCGCGCTCGCGATGGCGGCGTGGCTCGCGTTCCGCCCCGACTTCAAGCGCGCCGGGCCGGTGCTGCTGTGGAGCGTCGTCGCCTTCGCGCTCGCGACGATCGTCTTTGGCCTGAGCCAGGTCTGGTGGCTCTCGATCCTGGCGCTCGCGGTCGCCGGCGCGGCGGACAACATCAGCGTCGTCGTGCGCCATGTGCTCGTGCAGATGCGCACCCCCAACACGCTGCGCGGCCGCGTGGGCGCGGTCAACAGCATGTTCATCGAGTGCTCCAACGAGCTGGGCAGCTTCGAGAGCGGCCTGGTCGCCAAGTTCTTCGGGCCCGTCGCGAGCGTCGTCAGCGGGGGCATCGGCACGCTGGTCGTGATCGGCGGCATCGCGCTGGCCTTCCCCCAGCTCCGGCAGCTCCGGCGCATCCGCCCGCTGCGCGAGCCGGATCTCGATCCGTCCTGACGCGCGCCGGGCTACGATTGGGGCATGCCTGTCCCCGCGCACCTTCCGGCGCCGGGCCGGACCGCCCTGGTGGCGCTCCTGGCCGGCCTCTCCTGCACGCTGATCCCGGGCTGTCCCTCCAACGACCAGCCCGCCGCCTCGCCGCGCGCCTCCGTGAACGGCACGCGCAGCCAGGGCCTCGCGAAGCTGCCGCTGCAGGTCGAGGGCGGCAAGGTCGACCTCGGCGAGATCCTTCCCTGCTCCGAGGAGCTGCAGCAGGTCGTCAAGCTGCGCAACGTCTCCGACAAGCCGGTCGAGGTCGTCGCCTACATCTCCAACTGCAGCTGCGTCGGCGCGACGCTCCACGGCAGCAAGACCATCGAGCCGGGCGGCGTGCGCGACCTGGGCCTGACCGTCTATCCGACGGGCTCGGGCAACCGCTCGGTCTGCGTCGAGTTCGTGACCAAGGGCGCGCAGGCCGGCTCGGTGCGCGTGGACTACCGCATCCGCGAGGCGGTCTGTCCCGTGCCGCGCATCGTCGACTACTCGCGCTCCGCGCACCCCGAGGCGATCGAGTTCGAGCTCGCCGCGGCGGACGGCTCGAAGGACTTCAAGGTGCTCGCGCTCGATCCGCCGGTGGGCGAGATCGTGACCGCCAGCGGTCCGCGCGCGCGCGTGCGCTTCAACCCGGCGGAGATCGAGGCGTACGCCGCGACCGATGCCGGCCGCGCGCACCACGGCATGCTCTTCTCCGCCGACGGCACGCTGCAGGCGGCGACGATCTCCGCGCTCACGGACGATCCGCTCTGCCCCCAGGTCGAGCTCAGCGTCAGCTTCGCGCCTTGACCTTCGCGGCCGCGGCGGCGGCGAGCGCGGCGGCGTCGGCCGCGCGCTGCAGCACCACCCGGCGCGTGAATGCGGCCAGCCAGCGCATCGGCGCGCGCGGCGGCCGCTTGGCGCTGCGGCGGCGCTGGATCAGCATGTGCGCGACGAACATCAGCCCCACGACGGCCAGCGTCGCCGCGATGTAGAGCATCCAGCGGTGCGCGTCGCTCTCGAACTGGCTGCCGATGTGGGCGACGCCCACGCCGATGGCCATCTGCAGCGGCGCGGTCACCAGGACGCCCAGCGCCTCGACCAGCATGATCTTCCACCAGGCGAGCTGCATCACGCCGGACATCGTGACCATCGGGGTGCGCGCGCCGGGAATGAAGCGGGCGATGAGCAGCGCCCACGCGCCGCGGCGGTCCATCTCGTACTTGACCTCGAGCAGCGTGCGCGGGCCGATGAGGCGCCGGAAGCGGCGCCAGCCCAGCAGCTTGCCCCCGAAGTGCCGGCAGATCCAGATCCAGCCCGCGTCGCCGATGACGATGCCCAGCCAGGCGGCGAGCGACGCTTCGACGAACCAGTTCCAGTGGCCGGTCGCCTTGTACTGCTCGTAGGCGACGATGCCCGCGGGGACGAGGATGAAGTCCTCGGAGAGGTGCAGGCCGATCCCCGAGATGACGAAGGCGACGAAGATCGCGAGGGGGCCGTGGTCGACGAGCTGCCGGCCCAGGCGCCGCAGCGTGCCTTCCTCGGCGGGCGGGGCGGCGGGGGCGGCAGCGGCGGCCTCCTGCGCGGCGTCGCCGGTCGCGGGGGGCGGCGTCTGCACTGCGGGGGCGGCGGCCGCGGCGGGCGCGCTCGCGGGCGCCACCTGCATCGCCGCGGTGGGCGCGGGCACGGTCGCGGCCACGGTCGCGGCGCCGCTGGGCAGCGACGCCGCCACCGCGCAGGCCAGGACCAGGGCGAACAGCAGGGCGCGCGGCGACATCGGGGCCCCGGAGTATAGGCCGCGGTCCCGGCGTGAAAACGCGCGCGGCCCGCTCGTGGGAGCGGGCCGCGCGGAGTTTCAGGGTTGGAGCCCGGCGGGGAGCGTCACTCCTTCACGTCGGCCGGGATGCGCATCTTGTAGAAGCTGGCCCAGACGAACCACAGAGCGACCAGCAGGAGCCCCGCGCCGATCCAGGTCTTCGCGGCGTCGTTGGTGATCGTGAGCACGATCTCGACGGCCAGCAGGCCGAAGAGCGTCGTGAACTTGATCACCGGGTTCAGGCTCACCGAGGAGGTGTCCTTGAAGGGGTCGCCGACGGTGTCGCCCACGACGGTCGCCGCGTGCAGGTCGGTGCCCTTGGCGCGCATGTCCACCTCGACGATCTTCTTGGCGTTGTCCCAGGCGCCGCCGGCGTTGGCCATGAAGATCGCCTGGAAGAGGCCGAAGAAGGCGATGCCGATCAGGTACCCGATGAAGAAGACCGGGCTGAAGAAGGGCAGGCCCAGCGACAGGCAGAAGACGGCGATGAAGATGTACCACATGCCCTTCTGCGCGTAGACGGTGCAGATGCGCACGACTTCCTTGCTGTCCTGGATGCTCGCCTCGGCCTTGGTGAGGTCGATGTTCTCCTTGATGAAGACGACCGCGCGGTAGGCGCCGGTCACGACCGCCTGCGTCGAGGCGCCCGTGAACCAGTAGATGACCGCGCCGCCCATGAGCAGGCCCAGCAGGATCTCCGGGTGCACGATGCTCAGCACCGACTCGATCGACTTGCCCGTGGGCACGATCGCGGGGTTCTTGCTGAGCGCCAGGATGATGCCGAAGATCATCGTGGTCGCGCCGACGACCGCGGTGCCGATGAGCACCGGCTTGGCGGTCGCCTTGAAGGTGTTGCCGGCGCCGTCGCCGCGCTCGAGGAGGACCTTGGCCTCCTCGAAGTTGGGCTCGATGCCGAAGTCGCGCTTGAGCTCCTCGCGGACGTTCGGGAGCGACTCGATGCGGCTGAGCTCGTAGACGCTCTGCGCGTTGTCGGTCACCGGGCCGAAGCTGTCGACCGCGATCGTCACCGGGCCCATGCCCAGGAAGCCGAAGGCGATGAGGCCGAAGGCGAAGATCGGGCCCGCGAAGTCGCGGTACTGGTCGGGCATCAGCATCGCCAGGTCATGGTTGGTGCTGACCTTCCAGCCCGCGAACATCAGGATCAGGATGAGGAAGCCCATCCAGAAGGCGCTGAAGTTTCCCGCGACCAGGCCCGAGAGGATGTTCAGGCTGGCGCCGCCCTGCGCGGAGGCGTTGGTGACCTCCTTGACGTGGCGGGAGCCGGTGCTGGTGAAGATCTTCGTGAACTCGGGGATCAGCGCGCCGGCGATGGTGCCGAGGCTGATGATCGTCGCGAGGACCCACCACAGGTCGCCCAGCTTCTGGTCGCCGAAGGGGAGGTTCGCCAGGAGCGCGTGGCTGGCCACGTAGGTGAGCACGATCGAGATGATCGAGGTGATCCAGACCAGGCGGGTCGGCGGGGCCTCCTCGTCGAAGTCGGTGCGGCCGGAGAAGCTGGCCTGCGACCACGCGGTGGAGATGTAGTAGCTGACGAGGCTGGTGACGATCATCAGCGCGCGCATCGTGAACAGCCAGACGATGAGCTGCATGCAGATGACCTGCTGCGAGGCGTTGCCGCCGCCCAGCGCGTACGCCAGGAAGGCGATGAGCGCGACGCCGGTGACGCCGTAGGTCTCGAAGCCGTCGGCGGTGGGGCCGACCGAGTCGCCGGCGTTGTCGCCGGTGCAGTCCGCGATGACGCCGGGGTTCTTCGGGTCGTCCTCGGGGAGCTTGAAGACGATCTTCATCAGGTCGGAGCCGATGTCCGCGATCTTGGTGAAGATGCCGCCGCAGATGCGCAGCACGGTCGCGCCCAGGCTCTCGCCGATGGCGAAGCCGATGAAGCTCGCGCCGACCAGGTTGGCCGGGACGAACAGCATGATGCCGATCATGAAGAACAGCTCGACGCTGACCAGCAGCATGCCGATGGACATGCCGCTCTTGAGCGGGATGGCCAGGGTCAGCAGGCCGTCGCCCTTGAGGCTGGCGAAGGCGGTGCGGCTGTTGGCCTGGGTGTTGATGCGGATGCCGAACCAGGCGACGCCGTAGCTGCCCAGAATGCCCAGGATCGAGCAGACCAGGACGATGCCGACGCTGACGATCGGGCTGACGCTCTCCGCGGCCGCCGCGGCCTCGCCGCCGTGGCCGCCGCCGATCGGGTTCAGGAAGCCGAAGTAGACGATGATCGCCGCGGCGATCAGGATCCACAGGGTGGCCAGGAACTTGCCCTGCTGCTGCAGGTAGCTCTTGCAGGTCTCCCAGATGATGTTGGAGACGTTGCGCATCGCCGGGTGGACCGGGAGCGCGGCGACCTGCATGTACTGCATGACGCCGAAGAGGGCGCCCAGCAGGCTGATCGCGATGCCCGCGTACATCAGCGTCTTGCCGGTGACGGCGTTGCCGAAGACCGCGAAGACGATCTTGTCGTCGATCGGCGGGAGGCGGAGGTCGGCCTCGGAGGCGAGGGCGGTGGGCGCGATCGCCAGTGCGGCGAAGGCGGCGGGAGCGATGAAGCGGGTCCAGTTCTGGGCCTTGGTCATGTCTCGTCGTCCTGGAGAGGAACCGACCTCCCACGTGGGGTCGGGTGAAGGGGGGCGATTGTAGCGAACGCCCGTCCGCAACGGGGAAGCGGCAGGAGTCGCGGTGTTATTGGCGCGAGGCCCGCTCCGGGGCGTGCCTGGCGGGGTCAGAGCACCGCCAGCCGCAGTCCGGAGGGGTCCAGGTCGAAGCTGAAGGGGCGCGCCAGCGGATGCGGGGGGTGGCGGCGCAGGCGCTCGAAGATCCGCTGCGCCGCGGCCGGGGTGCGCCCGACCAGCAGGACGAAGCCGCCCCCGCCCGCGCCCGCGGTCGACCAGGCGGCGAGGTCGGCGCCGTGGGGGGCGGCGAGCGCCTCGATCTCGGGGGTGATCGAGGCGGGGTCGACGGAGCGCTTGAGCTCGCGGTACTCGGCCAGGCGGCCGGCGAAGGCGTCGAAGTCGCCGGTCTCCACGGCGCGCGCTATCGCGTGGGCGCCCGCGACCAGCCGCTCGCGCGCGCGCAGGACGCCGGGGTCGTCGCGCAGGTAGCGCTGCACGACCGTCGCGAGGATGCCGCGCGCCATGCGGCGGCGGCCGCTGTACAGGAGGACGCTGCGCTCGCGCAGCGCGCGCAGGAAGGCGGGGGGCGCGTCCAGCGGATGCACGCGCGGCACCTGGCGCAGCCCGGGCGCGGTCGTGCACTGCTTGAGCCCGCCCCACAGGCCGCCCGCCTGGTCCTGCCATCCGCCCCCGGTGCGGATCATCTGCTCCAGCAGCGACGCCCCCTCGGCGATGCTCGGCCGGTCGAGCGCGCGCCCCGCGACGCGGTCGAGCGTGGCCAGGAGCGTGGCCGCGAGGATCGAGCTCGTCCCCAGGCCGCTGCCGCGCGGCACCGCGCTGAAGAGCGTGAGGGAGAGGCCGCCGCCCGCGCGCCGCAGGTGCGCGCGCAGGTCCGCGCGCGGCTCGCGCGGCACGAGCCCCGAGGCGACGAGCGCGGCCTTCGGGAGCGCGTCCCAGCGCGTCGGATCGGTGTACGCGAGCAGCTCCGCAGTGCGCGTGATGTGCGTCGTGCGCCCCGCATCGACGGAGTGGATGGAGATCGCGGGCTCCTCCTCGACGCGCACCATCGCCTGCACCGGATGCGTGCCGCCGAGCGTGAGCGCGGCGTTCACGACGCAGCCGCCGGATTCGAAGCACAGCGGCGGCGTGTCGCTCCAGCCGCCCGCGAGGTCGATGCGCACGGGCGCGCTCGCCCAGACGGCCTGGTCGTGCTGCACGGCGAAGCGGCGGACGACGGGGCGCGGCGGGATGGCGTCGGTGACGATCGCGCCGACGGCGTGCGCGAAGCGCTCGCGCCAGCGGGCGTCGCGGTCGAGCAGCGCGGTGGCGGCGGCGGAGCGCGCGGAGGCGAGCGCGCGGCCCAGGGGGTCGGTGCGCTGGAGCGGAGGCCACCACACGGTGGTCGCGCGCGCGTCGGCGTGCGCCTGGCGAAGCGGGTTCGCCTGCAGCAGGAGCTGCGCGAAGGAGCGGCGCGGGAGCCGGCGCCAGGCGGCGGGTGCGCGCGTGCCGCGCGCGATCCAGCGCGTCGCGCTCCAGACGGCGGAGGCGTCGCCGACGGGGAAGATGCGCGCGCGCCAGAGCGTCTGCGGATCGCGGCCCCAGATCGCGCGCGCGTCGAGGCCGCAGCGCGCGGGCAGCGCGGCGAGCGGACGCCCGCAGAGCGTGCCGCCCTCCTGCGCGGTGGTCTTGCAGTCGTCCTCGATGCCGTGGGGCGCGGCGCACCAGGCGCGCGCGCCGACGGGCAGGAGGGTCCTGACGACGCCCGGGATCTGGCGGTGGAAGTCGGGAAGGTGCGCGCCGCGCGCGGCGGCGTCCGCGGCGGCCTCGAGGCGCGCGGGCGGACGCGCTGTCCCGCGCGTCGCGAGCAGCTCGGGGAAGAGGCGCTCGGGCAGCCGCGAGGCGAGCGTCGCGTGCCACTCGTGCGTCGTGCCGATGTGCAGGAAGCGCCCCGCGCGCAGGCGCGCCGCGTGCAGCGGCACGCGATGCGCCGCGTCGAAGAAGCGCGCGAGGTGCGCGCGGTGTCGGGTGGCGGCGGCGCGCGCGCGCGTGTCGGTGGCCGCGCCGCGGTCCGCGCCCGCGAACCGCTCCAGGAACGCCGCGCGCGTCGTCCCGCGCGCCATCGCGGCGGGGATCTCGCTGTACAGGTCGAGCGCGCCCGCGCCGCGCGCGATCGCCGCCAGCAGCGAGCCCGCGCGCGCGCGGCCCGTGCGCGGATCCGCGCCCGCGCCGCGCAGCATCGCCGCGCACGCCGCGTGCGGGAAGAAGAAGATGCCGCTGTCGACGAGCGCCTGGCCGCGCGCATCGAGCGCGCCGGAGTCGCGCAGCATCGCGCGCGAGGGCTTCTGCATCGCGTGCGCGACGCGGGCGGTCGCGCCGGCGCGTGCGGCCGCGCCCCGCGCCGCGCGCTCCACGACGAACACCCCATGTCGGCTCGCGCGCGCCGCGTCCGCGGGGAAGACCAGCACCGTCGGTTCGCGCGCATCCAGCGTCGGGCGCTCGTCGCGCAGCCGGATCGCCGCGTCGCCGCTCGCCACCAGCACGCCGCCGCACGGCAGCGGCAGCGTCGCCAGCTCCGCGAGCACGAGGTCGAAGAGCGAAGGCGATCCAAACGGCCCGATCCCGCGCCCGGCCCGCTGCAGCGGCACCCAGATCTTGCCCGCCGCGCTCCACGCGGGCATCCGCCGCGCGTCGCCGCCGGAGTGCAGCACGAGCACGCGCGCCGGCGCGGGCAGCCGCATTCGCGCGATCTCCGCCAGGCAGAGAAGCGTGCTCCCGCCGCTGCCGATGCGCTTGCCCGCGGGATCCGCGACCACCAGCGTCCGAGCGGCGTGCTGCAGGACGCCGGCCTCGCGCCGCAGCTCCAGCATGCGCTGCGCGTACGCCCGCTGCGGCGCGTTGGCGACGGTGAGCACCAGGAGGTCGAAGGGATGCGGCTGCGGCGCGGGCATCTCGGGCGCGCGAGTGTACGAGCGGGCGCTACCCTGCATCGCATGCAGTGCTTCGCGCAGGCGATCGACCTCGCCGACGATCCCGAGCTCATCCGTGCCTACGAGGAGCACCACCGCGCCGTCTGGCCGCGGGTCGTCGCGGCGCTGCGCGCGGCGGGCATCGCGCGCATGCGCATCTTCCGGCAGGGCACGCGCCTCTTCATGTACTGCGAGGGTCCCGACGGCTTCGATCCCGCCCGCGACTACCAGCAGTACGCGCGCGAACCCGAGTGCCGCCGATGGGACGAGCTGATGCGACGCTTCCAGCGTCCGGTCCCCGGCGCGCCCGAGGGCGCCTGGTGGACGCCGATGCAGCTGGTCTTCGACCTCGAGGCCGCCGCGGCGCAGGAGCGCGCGGGCTGACCGCGCGGGCGCGATGCTGGGCAACCGACTCGCCAAGCAGCTCAAGCACCTGCGCGGATGGGCGCGCGCGGGCGGGATCACCTGCTTCCGCCTCTACGAGCGCGACATCCCGGAGTTCCCGCTCATCGTGGACTGGTACGACGGCGATGTCGTCGCGTGGGTCTACCAGCGCACGCGCGACGAGACCCCCGAGCAGGTGCGCGCCTTCGAGGAGCGCTGCGAGGAGGAGATCCTCGACGGGCTGCAGGTGCCGGGCGCGCGGCTGCACATGAAGTACCGCGCGCGCATCCGCGAGCGCGCCGAGCAGTACGACCGCATCGACGACCGCGGCGTCGTGCGCACCGTGACGGAGCAGGGGCTGCAGTTCGAGGTGAACCTGAGCGACTACCTCGACACGGGGCTCTTCCTGGACCACCGCAAGACGCGCTCGATCATCCGGCACTACGCGAAGGACCGGCGCGTGCTCAACCTCTTCGCGTACACGGGCAGCTTCACCGTCTACGCGCGCGCGGGCGGCGCGGCGGCGACGACGACGGTGGACATGTCGCGCACCTACCAGGAGTGGACCGCGCGCAACCTCGCGCTCAACGGCTTCGCGACGGACGGGCGCGCGCACCGGCTGGTCAACGCAGACTGCCTGCAGTTCCTGGCCGCGGGCCCCGCGCCCGGCGAGGCGTACGACTACATCGTGCTCGATCCGCCGACCTTCTCCAACAGCAAGAAGATGGAGGCGGGGAGCTTCGCGATCGACCGCGACTGGCCCGCGCTGCTGCGCAGCGTCGTGCGCTGGCTCGCGCCCGGCGGATGGCTCTACTTCAGCACGAACTCGCGGCAGCTCCGCTTCGACGACGCGGGCGTCCCCGCGGGCTTCGTCGCGCGCGAGATCAGCGAGCGCACGGTGCCGGAGGACTTCCGCAACCGGCGCATCCACCGCTGCTGGACGGTGCATCGCGCGGGCGATCCGTCCACGCCGCCTACTGCTGGTTGACCGCGATGAAGAACTCGGGGTTGCCGGGCAGCTTCGCGAAGACGCCCAGGAAGCGCCCCGTCTTCAGGTCGTACTTCAGGATCTCCTGCGACTCGCGGCTGCCGACGTAGAGCACGTGGTCGCGGATCGCGAGCGAGCTCGCCGCCGTGAGGCCGCCCGAGCCGGGACGCACGAGCTGCTTCACGCGCCGGCTGGCCAGGTCCACCTGCCAGACGCAGTTGACATGGTTGTCGGAGATGTACGCGCACGATCCGTCCTTCGCGAAGAGGACCTGGATCGGGTGCTTGAGCCCATGCTCGGTGGTGAGCAGCGTGCCCAGCAGGCGCCCCGTCCTGGGGCTGTAGATCGCGACGCACTCGTGGCCACGGTCGCAGACATAGAGGTTGCCGTCGGGGCCGAAGCTGAAGCCGCGCACGAGGCCGATGCCCTCGGGCGACTGCTGGTCGTTGGGGACGACCGTGCCGGGAAAGAGCGTGCCGAAGGAGGCGAGCTCGTCCGGGATCGGCAGCGGCTGGCCGCGCTTGGGGCTGCCCAGCCCGGCGTAGCGCGTGATCGTGTTCGTGTCCTGGTTGCCCGCGTAGAGGTTGCCGTCGGGGCCGACGAGGATCTGGTACGGGTGCACGAGCGCCGGATTGGCGTCGCCCTTCTGCGTCCAGATGCCCTGGTAGGAACGGATGCCGGTCTTCGCGTCGGGGGGGCCGAAGAGCATGACGCGCGTGGCGGTGGACTTGGCGTTCATCACCGCGAGGCGGCCGTCGCCCAGGGCGATGATGCCGCGCAGCTCGTCCATCGCGGGCTGGTCCGCGGGGAGCGGGCCGAGCACCGGGCCGATGACGCGGCCGTTGCCGTCGATGGCGAAGACCTGCGCGAGCGCGCCCTCGCCGTGGACGGTCGCGTACCACCAGGGATCGGTGAGCGGGACCTCGTGGTCGTGCGCGCGCGCGTCGTCGGTGGGGGCGGGGGCATCCGGCGCGGCGGTTGGCGCGGCGGTTGGCGCGGCGGTCCCGGGCGATGCGTCGTCGGGCTCCGACGGCCCCCAGAGGACCGGCAGCGCCGCCATGAGCGCGAGGGATGCCACGCAGAATGCCACGCCAAATGGGAGGGACTTTCGCATCGGCCCTTGCAAGGCTACCCGCCCTCGGGGACGATGCAGAAAATATGCCGGGCATGCCCGGCGTATTTTCCGACTCGTACATGGAGGTACGCATGCTCGCGAACGACTCGCACGTCCGCCGCCTTCCGCGCTGGACCCTCTTCCTCGCCACCTTCGCCGGGATCGCGCTCGTCGCGGCCTGCTCGCGCCAGGTCGCGGGCACCGGCAACGACACCACGCACGGCCGCACGCTCGCGCAGGTCGCGCAGGGCATGGGGCTCGAGGTCGGCGACGCGCGCGTCGCGCCCGCGATGGGCGCCGGCCGCAGCGCGGGCGAGAAGGACCTCGCGATGCTGGGCGTGCAGGGCGGACACACCGAGTCCGCGCTCCTCGCCCAGACCAAGACCTCCGAGAAGGACAAGGACCTCGCCGAGCGCACCATCGTGCCGCCGGGGCCCGACGACTGGCACATCATCACGAACTCGCTCACCCTCTTCCGCCACGCGCCCTTCGTCGCGGACCTGCTGCTGGGGCTGACCGTCTCGGTGCTCGGCGCGCTCGCGCTGACCTCCACGCCGCGCCGCGCCGTCCGCTACGACCCCGTCGCGGAGCTCGACCAGCGCAAGGCGACCGTGCTCGTCGCGCTCATCGGCTGCATCGCCGCGCAGCTCGTCGAGGCGAGCGAGCAGTTCCTGCTGGGCGCGGAGATCGCGCTGGTCCTCTTCGGCATCGGCGGCCTCGTGCGCTTCCGCACGCTCTTCGGCGACGCGCGCGAGACGGGCACGGCGATCATCGCCGCGATCCTGGGCCTCGCCGCGGGCATGAGCGAGTACTCGCTGGTGCTGCTGGGCCTGGCCTTCGTCTACCTCGTGAACTGGTGGCTCTCCAGCACCGCGGTGGTGCGCGTGCGGGTCCGCGCGGGCAAGCACGCCGACCTGGCGCAGGTCCAGTCCGCGCTGGGCACGCTCCTGCAGCAGCAGGAGTTCGTCGTGCAGCGCTCGACCGCGAGCACGCGCCGCCGCGAGGTCGAGGTCTACGCCGCCACGCGCCGCGACTTCGAGCTCGAGGCGCTCACGGAGACGATCGAGCACGCCATCCCCGACGCCCGCGTGCGCGTGAGCGCCTCCTGACCGCGCGCCTCGCGCGCAGGGAGACCGCCTCTTGCCAGCCGCCATCGCGATCGAGCAGGTCGGCCGCCGCTTCGACGCGGGCACGCCCGCGCTCGAGCGCGTCGACGAGCGCATCGAGGCGGGCTCGCTGACGGTGCTCGTGGGTCCCTCGGGCTGCGGCAAGACGACGCTGCTGCGCATCCTCGGCGGGCTCGACGCGCCGACGCAGGGCGCGGTGCGCTTCCTCGACGCCGCGGGCGCGCCGCTGCAGCGCGCGCAGGTGCCGCTGGCCTTCGCCTTCCAGGAGCCGCGGCTGCTTCCCTGGCGCACGGTGCTCGACAACATCGCGCTTCCGCTGGAGCTGCGCGGGCAGGCGCGCGCGCCGCGCCATGCGCACGCGCAGGAGCTCGCGCGCCTGGTGGGCCTGGGCGACGCGCTGCACAAGCTGCCCGCGCAGCTCTCCGGCGGCATGCGCATGCGCGCCGCGATCGCGCGCGCCCTCTCGACGCGCCCGCAGCTCCTGCTGCTGGACGAGCCCTTCGGCGCGCTGGACGAGATCACGCGCGCCTCGCTCGATGACCTGCTCCTGCGTCTCTGGCGCGAGCTGGGCATGACCGTCGTGATGGTGACGCATTCGGTCGTCGAGGCCGCCTACGTCGGCGAGCGCGTGCTGGTGATGGCGCCCGCGCCCGGACGCGTCGTCGCGCGCCTGCAGCCGGGATTCGCGCGCCCCGAGCCCGCCGTGCGCGGGACCGAGGCCTTCGCCGCCGCGAGCGCGCGCATCCTGCACGCGCTGGGCGCGGCGATGGCGGCGGGCGCGGCGGGCGCGGCGGGCGTTGCGGGCGCCGCCGCGGGCGCCTCCCCCGCACCCGACGCGGAGCGCGCCCCATGACCGCACTGCGCCACTCCATCCTCCCCGCCGCGTGTGTGCTCGCGGTGCTGCTGCTGGGATGGGAAGCGGTCGTCCTGCTCTGGACGCCGCCGGAGTACCTGCTTCCCGCGCCGCTCACCGTCGCTCGCACGCTCTGGGAGGAGCGCGGCACGCTGCTGCCGGGCGCGGGGCTCACCGGCCTCGCGGCAGTCGGCGGCTTCGCGATCGCGGCGGCGCTCGGAGTGCTCGCGGGCAGCCTGCTCGCGGCCAGCCGCTTCCTCATGCGCGGGCTCTACCCGCTGGCGACGCTGCTGCAGATGGTGCCGCTGGTGGCGATCGCGCCGCTGCTGGTGGTGTGGTTCGGCTTCGGGCAGCGGATGGTGGTGGCGAGCGCCGCGATCGTCGCGCTCTTCCCCGTGCTCGCCGCGACGCTCGACGGCATGCGCGGCACCGACCGCGGGCTCGTGGAGCTCTTCGAGCTTTCCGGCGCGACGCGCGTGCAGCGCTGGTGGAAGCTCGAGCTGCCGTGGGCGATCCCCTCGATCGTCACCGGGCTGCGCGTGGCCGCGGGACTCGCGGTCATCGGCGCGATCGTGGGCGAATTCGTCGGCGCTTTCGCGGGCGACACGATGCCGCTGGGCCTGGTGATCGTGAGCGCGATGCGCGAGAACCGCACCGAGCTGGTCTTCGCCGCGGTGCTCATGGCCGCGGCGGTGGGCTTCGTGCTCTTCGGCATCGTCAGCGGCGCGGGCTGGCTGCTGCTGCGGCGCTGGCACGACTCGGCGCAGCCGTGACGACGCGCCCCGCGGGTACCTTGCGCTCCATGATGCACCGCCGAACCGCGCTCGCGCTGCTGGCGTCCCTCGCCGGATCGTTCGCCGCCATCGCGTCGGGGCAGACCGCGCCGACCGCGCCCGCGACGAAGCCCGCGTCGCCCACCGCGCCCGCGGTGCCCGCCGCCACGCCGCCCGCCACCCCGCCGGCCCGCGCGCTCACGCCGGTGCGCGTCCAGCTCAACTGGGTCCCCGAGCCCGAGTTCGGCGGCATCTACGCCGCGCAGCAGGAGGGCTTCTTCGCGAAGGAAGGCCTCCAGGTCGAGATCGTCAAGGGCGCCGCCGGCACGCCCGTCCCGCAGATGGTCGCGGGCGGCAAGGTGGAGTTCGGCGTCGTCAGCGGCGACCAGATCCTCTCGCTGCGCGAGCGCGGCGGCGAGCTCGTCGGCCTCTTCGCGATCTTCCACACCAGCCCGATGGGCGTGATGGTGCGCGCCGATGCGCCGTACCGCAGCCTGGAGGATCTCTGGAAGAGCGACGCGACCGTCGCGATGGAGACGGGCCTGCCGTACCTGCGCTTTCTCAAGGAGAAGTTCGGCGCGGGCAAGGTGAAGATCGTGCCCACGGGCACCGGACTCGCCGCCTTCGAGCGCGGCGCGGTGCAGGGGCAGCAGTGCTTCGTCACCGCCGAGCCGGTGCAGATGGAGCTGAAGAAGACGCCGGTGCGCGTCTTCTCGCTCGCCGAGAGCGGCTACGACCCGTACACCGTGACCGTCGCGACCGACGCGAAGTACCTCGCGAAGAACCGCGCGACCTGCGCCGCCTTCGTGCGCGCGCTGCGTGCGGGCTGGGATGCCTACCTGCGCGAGCCCGCCAAGTACAACCCCGCGATCGCCGCGCTGAATCCCGCGATGAGCCTGGAGGCGATGAACCTCGCCGCCGCGAAGCAGCGCGACCTGATCGCGCCGCCCCCGGGCGGCGCGACGCAGGTCGGTGCGATGGAGCGCGAGCGCTGGCTGCGGCTGGCGCAGCAGCTGCTGGCGCTGGGGACGATCAAGGCCGCGCCGCCGACGATCGACGACTGCTTCTGGAACGCGCCCGCCGACCGATGATGGGCGCGAGCCCCAGCAGCGCGAGCGCGCCCGGCGCGGGCACGAGGTTCTCCTGCGCCCACGCCATCGCGGCCGCGTGCTCGCCGTCGCCCTCGCCGAGGTTGAAGACCATCCAGAAGGTCTCGCTGGTGCGCAGCCCGGTGGCGGAGGCGTTGAACGCCGCGAGGTAGATGCCCGTCGCCGGATCCGCGCCCTCAGGTCCCGCGAGCGTGTAGCCGGGGTGGACGTGCGTGTCCGCGTTGGCGAAGTAGGCGATCGATCCGCCGGTCAGCGAATCGACGACCGATCCGCCGTACTCCACGAGCAGCGCGCCGCCCGTGGCGTCGAATCCGGCGCCGTTCCAGCGCCAGAGCCCCGACTGCAGCGTGAAGGAGACGGTCACGTCGACGAGGTCGCCGCGGATGCCCGGCTCGTCGCCGCTGAAGGGGAACTCCGGATCCTCCCCGAGCACGGCGGCGAAGACGCGCTGTCCGGGCGCGACGACGCTCTTGGTCTCGTCGCTGAAGCCCGAGGTGAGGACGCGGCCATCCTCGGCGGAGAGGAAGACGTCGAGCACCGCGGGGGCGATGCCGGCCGACGCGGCGGTGGTGAGGGTGGCGATGGCGATGCTGGCTGCAAGCGTCTGATTCATGGTGTCACTCCGAAATGAAGGTGAGTAGAGGTGAGATGCGAAGGGTTCACGCGCCGCAGGGGCCGAACGCCCCGTGCAGCGCGCCGAGATCGGCGCCGTTGACGATGCCGTTGCCGTCGATATCGCCGGTGCCCGCGCCGCCCCAGTTGCCCAGGAGCATGCCCAGGTCGGCGCCGTCGACGACGCCGTTGCCGTCGAGGTCCGCGGGGCAGGGCGAGAGCAGCGCGTTCGCCGCGGCCGCGGCATCGGCGACGCTCTGCGGGTCCGCGCCCGCGTCCATCACCAGCAGCAGCGTCTGCGAGGCCGCCACCGCCGGATCCGTCGAGTACATCTGCAGCGGCAGCAGGTAGACGCCCGCGTCCGGCGACGCGGCGCCCGCCGCGGCAAGCAGCGTGTACGAGAGATGCCGGTGCCATCCGCCGTTGGACTGCACCGCGAGGTCGAAGCCCGGCGCGGCCACGTCGCCCGAGGTCGCGTTGGCCGTGAGGAAGCTCACGCGCACGCGCTCGCCCGCGAGCGGCCCCTGCGGCGCGGTGTCCACGAATGTCGCGCCGTCCCAGACCTGCAGCGGCCCGGCGAAGCGGAAGCCCACGCGGGTGCCGACCGCGAAGGTCCCGGCGACGCAGTCGAAGCCGGGATTGCTGGTGAAGTTGGGCGAGCCGGTGTCGCCGAAGGTCGCGAGGAAGACGCGCTCGGCGGCGCCGATGCCGCCCGCGTCGATGGCGTGCGTGGTGATGGCGCCCGCCTCGGTGGCGAGCCCGATGTCGCCCGCGTGCTGCGCGAGCGCGTTGCCCGCGGCGGCCAGCGCGAGCGCGCCGGCGGCGGGGACGATGAAGCGATGGAGGTGCGATTGCATGGTGTGTCTCGAGGTCGATGGTTCGATGTGTCGATGCGCGTGATCGTTGGTCCGATGCCCGCGCCGCGTCAGCGCAGCGCCGGATCGAACTGGTTGCGCTGCGCGTCGCGGTACACCTCGCCGAAGGCCTGCGTCCGGACATGGCCGTCGATGAAGGCGTAGTTGCTGCGCGCGTCGGGGCTGGGCTTCTCGCCGGGCGGCTGCGCGGCGGCGATGGCGACCTGCGTCGCCGCCGTCGTCGCGGGATCCGGGCTCGACGCCCAGTCCTCGACGTGCGGATGGTCCGCCGAGGCGAAGCTCCCGCGCTCGACCATCAGCAGGAAGCAGACGGTGCGCTCGGGATCGGCGATCTGCGTCGCGCGGTCCACG
Source organism: Phycisphaerales bacterium (assembly GCA_046350355.1). GTDB lineage: Bacteria > Planctomycetota > Phycisphaerae > Phycisphaerales > SM1A02 > UBA966. The sequence goes on from JAXMAN010000001.1 coordinate 1,006,821, forward strand.
CCCGCGCCGATCCCGTCGAGCGCGACGGCGGGGGAGTAGGTGCGCGAGAGGTAGTTGTTCATCCCGTAGCTGGTGCGCCGGTAGACCGGCGGCGTGCCCTCGACGACGGGCACGCCGTCGCCGCCGAGCTCCGCCGGCCAGTGCGGCGACGCATCCAGCGGGCTTCGGAAGGAGATGTCCGTCGCGTGGTCCCCGTAGTACGGGCGCAGCCGCTCGACGAAGGAGTTGGCCGGATCCGCGACGCTTCCGTGGGGCAGCCCCACGTCGACGAAGCGGTCGTTGTTGGCGTTCTGGTACGCGAGGTGCGCGACGCTCAGGCCGCGCAGGTTCGAGAGGTCGGTGGTGACGAGGGAGGCCCGCCGGACCATCGCGAGGCCGGGCAGCAGCAGCCCGACCAGGAGCGCGATGACCGCGACGACGACCAGCACCTCGACCACCGTGAAGCCGCGGCGCGCAGCGCGCCGGGCATGGTGACGGGACATGGATGCGATCTCCGGACGCGCGGGGCGGGAATGCCGCCGGCGCGCGTCGTGCGTGCGACGAAGCTCACGCGCGCCGATGGAGGCGCGCACGGATCCGCGCCGACCGCGGTGCGGCCGGCGACGGAAGCCACGGGGCGTTCGTCAGCAGGAGGGAGGTGGGCGCGCCGCGGTCGCCCGCAGCGGCAGGGGATCCGACGCCACCACGGGCGTGTGCGGATCGGCGACCGCGACCAGCGCGTGGAAGGCCGGCACGGGCACGGGGGTGCCCGCAAGGCCGGCCAGGCCCAGGAGCAGTTCGCAGGTCGCGCAGCCCTCGTCTTCGTGGCCGGGGGCGTCGTGGCCGGGGGTGTGGTGGTCGGTGTCGCCGGCGCGGTGATGGGTGTGGCCGTCATGCCCCGAATGGCAGAAATGGCTGTGTTTGCAGGCCAATTCCGCGCCGTGGGGGTGCTCGGCGGCGATGTGCATCGCGCGCAGGCCACCACCGCCCGCTGCCAGAAGCAGCGCGGTGACGACGACGCAGACAAGCCGCAGCGCGCGGTCCATGTGCTCCGATGGTAGCCCGTTCGCCCGCGCCGGCAACCCATCCTCCGCGCGATTCCTACACTCGGCCCCCATGCACCCCCAGCGTCGGCCACCGCTGCGCGTCCTCGCGACCACGCTCTGGGAGTACCCCAGCCAGCATTACGACTGGACGGACGCGCAGGGCCGCCGCCACACGATGCAGGGGGACAAGGATTATGTGGGCGCGACGCCGAGCTGGGTGATCTGGCAGCTCCTGCAGCGCTACACGCGCGAAGGTGACACGATCCTCGACCCGATGTGCGGCAGCGGGACGACCCTCGATGTCGCCACGAGCCTGGGCCGCAGCGGCGTCGGCTTCGACCTCGTGCCGCAGCGGCCGGAGATCGCGCAGGCGGACGCGCGCAAGCTCCCGCGCCCCGACGCGAGCGTCGACTTCTGCTTCATCGATCCGCCGTACTCGACGCATGTCGACTACAGCCAGGACCCGCGCTGCATCGGCCGCCTGGACGCCGCGGGCGAGGATGGTGGCCGCGCGTACTACGCCGCGATGGAGCAGGTCATCGGCGAGCTGCACCGCGTCCTGCGCAACCGCCGCTACATGGCGCTCTACGTCAGCGACAGCTGGCGCAAGAAGAAGGGCGGCCCCAAGGGCAGCGGCGCGGGCACCTTCATGCCCATCGGCTTCGAGCTCTTCGCGCTCATGCGCCGCCACTTCATCCCCGTCGACATCATCTGCGTCGTGCGGCAGAACCAGAAGCTCGACCGCGGCAACTGGCGCAAGGCGGCGGTGGAGGAGAACTTCTTCCTGCGCGGCTTCAACTACCTCTTCATCATGAAGAAGGTGGACGAGCAGCTCCAGCCGCAGCGCGCGCGAAAGTGATCGACGCCTACCGCGCCCACCGCGCCACGCGCGGCGGCGCGCCCGTGCCCTCGTCGCCGCCCAGGCGCGCGTCGGGCGCCTCGCCCGCGGCGGTGGCGGCGGCGCGCAGCAGGCGCCAGGCGTTCTCGTCGCGCAGCGTGCGCAGCGCCCCCAGGTCGGCGTCCGCCGCGCCCGCGGTCGCCAGGTCCGCGACGATCGCCGGCGCCGTCATCGCGGTGCGCTCGTCCTGCCACTGCGCCAGCCGGTGCACCATGTCGTCCTCGACCAGCTTCCACCGCTCGGCCGCGGCCTTCGCGATCCCGTGGCCCGCGTCGCTGCGCGCGCCCGTCTCGCCGCCGGCGGCGGAGCGCGCGTAGGAGCGCGCCTCGCGCCACTGGCGTCCTTCGGCGAAGAACTCGGGGAATGTCGACATCACCCACTCCGCGAAGAAGGCGCCGCCGCGCTCGCCGCCCACGGCCTCGACGACCGACTGCACCGCCGCGCGCTGCGCACGCCGGCGCGCGCGCGACGCGTCCGTCACGCGCTGCACGATCGCGCGCGCGGCGGGGGTCTCGCGCAGCTCGCGGATGTCCGAGGGTCCGCCGGTCTTCTTGGAGCGCAGCCCCAGCAGCAGCAGGTCGCGCAGCCCCTCGAGCCCCGCGCGGCGCGCGCCGTCGGCGGTCTGCGTCAGCTCCTGCGCGTGCGCGGTGAGCACCACCAGCGCCGCCTGGCGCGCGACGTCGTCCCCCTCGATCTCCAGCGCCATCGAGATCGGATCCGCCTCCGCCTCCCACAGCGCGCCGAGCATCCACGCCTGGTCGAAGCGCCGCCAGGGAAGCTGCGCGCGCCGCGCCGCCGAGACCGCGCGCGCCAGCACGAAGCGCGCGTCCGTCTCCTGCAGCCCGAGCGCGATGGCGATCTCGCGGAAGGTCTCCTCGTCCGCCGCGCGGCGCTCGGCGTCGGCCGCGAGCAGCGCGTCCAGGAACTGCGCGAGCGTGCGCTCGAAGGCGTCGGGGTTCTGCTCGCTGCCCGAGGCATCCTCCTCCGCCTTCGACTCCAGCGCCTTGAACTGCGTGCGCTGGCGTCCCTCGATCTCCTGCCCGCGCGCCTGGTGGCGGTCCCAGAGCTGGTCGACGAGCGGATCGTCGTCGCGCGCGCCCAGCGCCCGCGCCGCCAGCCGGAACCCGCCGCGGTCCATCATCGGCGCGAGCAGCAGCTGCTCCGCGATCGACTTCTCGTGGTCCCAGTCCTCCGGCGGCTTCTCGAGCGGGTTGCGGAAGAGGTCGCGCGAGGCGCGCGAGACCGCGCGGTCCGCCGCCGCCTCGCCGATCGTCGGCGCGAGCAGCTCGCGCATCTGGTCGGGGGTGTGCTCGCGCGCGTGCTCGAGGATCGACGCGAGGTCGTCCTGCAGCGAGTCCTTCACCGCCGCCACGAGCGCGGTGCTCGCTTCGGTGAAGACCTTGCCCAGCTCCTGGATGCGCTTGGCCTCGGGCGGATCCTGCGGCACGAGCCCGCGCACCGAGCGCTCCAGCCGCGCGCGGTCGAGCTCGATCTGCGCGCTGCGGAGCTGCGCCAGCGCCGCGTCGACGCGCGCGATCGCCGCGGCCACGCGCGGCGCGCGCCCCTCGCGCACCGCGGGGTGGTGGCGGTAGACCTCGAGCACAAAGGCGGAGTAGTCCACGATCCCCGCGGTGTCGCTTGTGCGCCGCCGCTCGGCCGCGGCGACCAGGCGCTGTCCATCCTCGGCCGAGAGCAGCGGCAGGAGCTGCTCGACCAGACGCTGGTTGGCGATGTCGGTCGCCTGCAGGGCGCGCATGATGGGGCGCGCGGCCTCGCGCTCGGCGGCGGCGCGCGCGGCCTCCGCGGCCTCGGCGGCGGCGCGCGCTTCGGCGCTCTCGCCGGCATGCGCGCGCAGCTCGTTGTAGCGCGCGTCGTCCACGCCCGCGGCGGCCAGCGCGGCCAGCCGCGCGCGCGGCTGGTCGACCTCCGCCTCCGCGAGCGCCTGCGCCGCCTGCGCGAGCTCGCGCCGGTAGGCGGCCAGCGTCGGTTCGACCGCGGCGCGCTGCGCGGGATCCAGCTTCAGGTCGCGCACCTGCGGCTCCAGGTCCAGGATCGTGGCCGCGTCGGCGCTGCCGTCGCCCAGCCCCTCGATGATGCGCGCCGACCGCGCGATCGCGCGCCGGTCGCCCAGCCGCGCCGCCAGCGTCGGATGCGCGGGGAGCATCTTCTCGACCTCGACGGCGAAGCTCTCGTCCAGCGCGCGCACGCGTCCGACGACCATCGCATGGCGGCGCGTGAAGCGTGCGAGCGCCTGCGGGTCCTCCATCCATTCTCGCTTGTGGTCGCGGCGCACCTCCTGCACGAGCGGGGCGATGACCTCGATGCGCAGCCGGTCGTAGTCGATGAGGTAGCGGTCGTGCAGCGCCTCCAGGCTCGCCCACTCGTCCAGCGTGAGCGGCTGCGGCTCGGAGGCGACGGCGATGGCGATGTCCACCGTGCTCAGCGGCCCCGGGATCGCGTCGAAGCGTGGATCGTTGGGACGCCCGCACGCGGCCAGCGCCAGCAGCGCGGCCGTGATCGCCAGGAGCCGTGCGAGCATCCCTGCCGAAGGCACGGGTCCGAGTATAGGAAACGCCGTGCGCGCGTCCGGGAGCCTTCCCGCGCGATCCGCGGCGCCCGCACCACCGGAACCGTCCGCATAGCCCGAATCGCCCGCGAATTCGCGGCAGAGCGGCTTTCCCCGCGCCCGCGCGAATCCGACCCTGTTTCTGCGGGCCGCGCACTGCGGCCGCACGGAGGTCGGACGTGACGGGCGCCCATCCAACCAAGCACACCTCGCGAGCCAGCCGACGCGCCTGGACCACCGCCGGCGCGGTGCTGGGCGTCGCATGCGTCGCGGCGATCTCGCTGCGCGGCGGCTTCTTCGCGCGCGGCGCGCGCGCCGACTTCGGACGCGGCGTCGCCGCCGACGCGATGGTCGACGGCGTGATCGAGGTCCCCGGCGAGGCGCCCAACCTCCAGGCCGCCATCGAGGCGGCCGCCGACGGCATGACCATCCGCCTGGGGGAGGGCGACTTCGTCGGCCCCGCCACGGTCGAGGGCAAGTCGCTTCGCATCGAGGGCCAGGGCATGGCGCGCACGACGCTCCACGCGCTGGGCCGCGGTCCGGTGCTCACGCTGCGCGCGGGCACCGCCGAACAGCGCACCGAGCTCGCGGGCCTCTCGATCATGGGTGGCTCCGGCGACGACGGCTGCGGCCTTCTCATCGAGGGCGTCGACGCGGACATCCACGCCGTGCGGCTGGCGCGCAACGCCGGCTCCGGCGCGGTCGTGCGCTCCGCGGCGCCCTCCTTCTCCGGCTGCCGCTTCGAGGACAACGCCTCCGCCGAGTCCGGCGGCGGCATCCGCAACATCGGCGGCGGCCCCGTGCTGGTCGACTGCGTCTTCGAGCGCAACGTCGCCGCGACCTTCGGCGGCGCGATCTACAGCCGCGGCGGCTCGGTGAACCTGCTCGACTGCACGCTCGAGTCCAACTCCACGCGCAGCGGCGCGTGGGGCGGCGCGATCTTCGGCGAGGAGGCCTCGGTCGACCTCTTCGGCACCAGCTTCTCGCACAACCGCTCGCTCGAGGCGGGCGGCGCGCTCTACCTGCTCGGCGGCCGCGCCGAGGTCGAGCGCTGCAGCTTCACCGGCGACTACGCCGAGGAGGCGCGCGCGATCTTCAGCCGCGGCGCGGGGCTGTACATCTCGCAGAGCACCCTCTGCGGCGAGATGCACGCCGTCGTCGGCGGCGACTTCGTCGCGGGCGCGGGCAACAGCTTCGACACCGGCTGCTTCCCCGACTGCAACGGCGACGGCATCTCCGACAGCGAGGAGATCCTCCAGGGCTGGGCGGAGGACATCGACGGCAACGGCATCCCCGACGAGTGCGACGCCGACTGCAACAGCAACGGCTTCCCCGACGCGTACGAGATCCGCATGGGCTGGGCCCAGGACCTCAACGGCAACGGACTCATCGACAGCTGCGAGCCCAACTACGGCGCCTACGCGCCGCAGCGCGCGGCGCGCACCCCCGCGGCCGCGCCCGAGACCGAGCACGCCTCGGCCCCCGCGCCCGCCGCGGCGCACGAGCCCGCGGGCGACCCCGAGGAAGAGGAGCGCCGCGCGATGCAGTACCTGCGCGGCCGCTGATCGCGGGCATCCGGGATTTCAGGGCGAAGGCGAACGCACACGGCTGGACTCGAACCAGCGACCCTCGGTTTCGAAGACCGATGCTCTATCCAACTGAGCTACGCGTGCCGATGGTGCAAGGATAGCCGCGCGGCCGGCGCGGCCATCGCGATCACAGTCCGATGGTCGAGTAGCCGGCGTCGACGTAGATGCACTGGCCCGTGATGCCCTTGGAGAGGTCCGAGAGCAGGAAGAGCGCGGTGTCGCCGACCTCCTCGCCGGTGATGTTGCGGCGCAGCGGCGCCTTCTGCTCCACCCAGCCGAGGATCTCGCCGAAGCCGCCGACGGCCATCGCGCTGAGCGTCTTGAGCGGGCCGCCGGAGATGACGTTGCAGCGGATCTGCTTCGATCCCAGCTCCATCGCCATGTAGCGGTTGGTCGCCTCGAGCGCGGCCTTGGCGACGCCCATCACGTTGTAGCCGGGGACGGCCTTCTCGGCGCCGTAGTAGCTGAGCGCGATCATCGAGCCGCCGTGGGGCATGAGCTCGGCGGCGCGGTGGCCCATCGCCTGGTAGGTGAAGGCGCTGATGTCCATCGCCTGGGTGAAGACCTGGCGCGGCGTGGCCATGAACTTGCCCTTCTCGAGCCAGCTCTTGTCCGCGAAGGCGATCGAGTGCACGACGAAGTCGATGGTGCCGACGTCCTGCTTCAGGCGCGCGAAGACCGCGTCGAGGTCCGCGTCGCTGCCCGCGTCCATCGGCATGAGCCAGGGCTCGGCGACGCCCATCTCGCCCAGCGCGTTGCGGATGCGCCGCTCCATCTTCTCGCCGGGCAGGTGCGTGAACATGCACTGCGCGCCCGCCTTGATGAGGCTGTGGGTGATGAACGAGGCGTAGCTGCGGTCGTTGGCGATGCCCACGATCAGGCCCTTCTTGCCCCGCATCAGGCCTGCGGTCGTGGTCGTCGTCGGCTCCGTGGATAGTGCGCTCATGGCGCCATCAGCGTAGCGCCTCACGCGCCCGCGGGCCCGGGAAGCCCTTCCGCGAAGCGCCAGGGCGCGCCGTCGGCGAGCTCCTGCGGCGGCACGAGCAGGTCGCGCACGCGCGCGGCGAGCGCGGGAAGCCCCTCGCCGCGCAGCGCGCTCACGCGGAGCGCGGCTTGCGCGCGCTCGGCGCAGCGCTCCGCCTCGGCGCGGTCGCACTGGGCGAGCACGCGCAGGCGCGGGATGCGCTCGGGCGCGGCGGGCGCGTCCCATCCGAGCCCGGGCGCGCTCAGGTGCAGCAGCAGGTCGGCGTGCTCGATCGCGCGCGCGGCGAGCGCGGCGGCGGCGCGCTCGACCGCGTCGGCGTCGGGGCGCGCGCCCGGCGTGTCGAAGCAGTCGACGACGAGCCCCGCGAGATCGACGCGCGCGGCGACGGCGTCGCGCGTCGTGCCCGCGCGGTCGTGCGCGATCGCGACGGTGCGTCCCGCGAGCGCGTTGAGCAGCGAGCTCTTGCCCGCGTTGGCGGGGCCGACGATCGCGATGCGCGGCGGATCGATGAGCCGGCGCAGGCGGCGGTCGCGATCGGTCGCGGCGCCGGGCGCGCCGTGCGCGCGCCATCGCGCGGGCTGCGCGGCGAGCAGGTCGATCGCCAGCGGGCTCGCGGCGCGCGCGATCGCGGCGAGCGCGTGGGCTTCGAGCGCGTCGGCGGCCTCGGGGAAGGTGTCTTCGGGGGCCGCCCCATCCGCCACCCGCGCGCCCGCCGCCGCGGCCAGCGTCTCCAGCCGCGCGCGGATGCGCGTGCCGCCGTGGGGCATCACCAGCGCGTGCGTCGCCGCCACGCGCGCGACGACGCCGTCGTCGACCGCTCCCAGCCGCCGCCAGGCAAGCGCGCCCGTCGTGGGCGCCTGCGCGCCGGTCATCGCGCGCAGCAGCGCGTCCACCGCCGGCGCGGGCCCCGCGACATGCGCGACCGCGATCGCCCCGGCGCGCGGCGCCGTCGACCACCACCAGGTGCAGGGGGCCTCGCCGCCTGCACGGGTCATGTTCACTCCGGCGTGCCCGCGGTGCGGACCGCCACCAGGATCCCGCGCAGCACGAGGTCCGGGACCACGCGCGCGACCAGGTCGCTGTCCTCGAAGAGCGCCTCCGCGTCGCCGCCGGTGGCGAGCACCAGCGGGAAGGCGCCGTAGCTGGAGCTGTAGCGCTCGACGAGCGCCTGCGTCATGCCGCGGATGCCCTCGAAGACGCCGATCTGCATCGCGTCGACGGTGTTGCGGCCGAAGGCCTCCTCGTCGCTCGGGCGCGCGAACTCCACCTTCGGGAGCGCCGCGGTGCGCGCGTGCAGCGCGTCGAGCTGCATCTGCGCGCCCGGCGCGATCGCGCCGCCGTGGAAGACGCCCTCGCCGTCGATGAAGTCCACCGTCACCGCGGTGCCCGCGTCGACGACGATCACCGCCTGCTTCAGCAGGTCGAAGGCCGCGGCGGCCGCGAGCAGCCGGTCCTGCCCCGGCGTCGCGCCTTCGTCCAGGCAGCGGCCGATGGGGACCTCCAGGTCGCGCCCGATGCGCCAGATGTCCGTCTGCAGCGCGGAGGCGAGCGCGGCCTCGATGCGCGCGGCCTGCGGGTCGTTCACGCTCGCGACGACGACCTCCGCGTCGGACTTCGACGACTCGCCCGCGCCGTGCGTGCAGTGCTCCCACTGGCGCTGCGCCGCGGCGACGATGCCCGCGACGTCGTCGCTTGGAAGCCGCTCGACCGCGTGGAGCTGGTCGCCGTGGAAGTGGCCCACCGCGGTGCGCGTGTTGCCGACGCTGATCGCCAGGAGCAGTGACATGGAGGGGCGAGTATAGGCCCGCCTCAGCGCGCGCCCGTCAGCAGCGCCCGCATCCCCGCGAAGAGGCGGTGGCAGACGGGACCGACGTTCCCGTCGCCCACGGGGCGCCCGTCGAGCTCGACGACGCCGCTCACCAGCCGGCGGCTGGAGAGCACGAGCACCTCCTGCGCGGATTCCAGCTCCTGCGCGCGCACGCGGCGGACCTCCAGCGGCACGCCCGCGGACTGCGCGGCCTGCACCATCCACGCGCGCATCGTCCCGTGCAGGACGGGCGAGGCGTCGTCGTCCAGCGGGCAGGTGGCGACGGCGCCGTCGTGCACCACCGCGACGTTCGTGTACGCGCCCTCGCCGACGAAGCCGTCGCGCACGAGGATGCACTCGTCGACGCCCGCGGCCTGCGCCTCCATGAGCGCGAGCACGTTGCCCGCGAGGCTGATCGTCTTGATCGCGCAGTGGTGCCAGCGCATGTCCGGGCGCACGATGGCGCGCATCGGCTCGGGCCTGGTGAACTCCGAGAGCGGCGCGCTGGGCGTCGCCAGCGCGACGACGGTGGGGACGAGCCCCGGCGTGGGCATGTGCACGCGGCCCGGACCGCGGCCGCGCGTCACCTGCAGGTAGATGCCGCCGTCGCGCAGGTTGTTCGCTGCCAGCAGCGCGCTGCCGATGCGCCCGAGCTCGCGCGCGTCGAAGCCCTCGATGCGCGCCAGGCGCAGGCTGCGCGCCAGGCGCGCCTCGTGCAGGTCGAGCGCCGCGCCGACGCCGTCGAAGTAGCGGACGAACTCGTAGACGCCGTCGCCCAGGAGGAAGCCGCGGTCCAGGATGCTGACCGTCGCCTCCTCCTGCGGGAGGATCGCACCATTCACGTACGCGAGCATCGCGCGAGTCTAATGGCGGCCGAGGACCGCGCGGACCGCGGACATTCCGGGGGCGTCGGTGGGGGCGGCGCCCGCGCCCGCCGCACCGCCCGCGCCGCGCGCCGCCGCGACGAAGGCCGCCGCGCGCTCGGGATCGACGGGGTTCTCCCAGCGCCCGTCCACCTTGATGCTGCTGCCCACGATGACCGCGTCGGCGTGCTGCAGCAGGCCGCGCACCGTGCCCGCGTCGGCGCCGCTGCCCGTGAGCACTGGCAGCGCGGTCGCCGCGCGCACCGCGCGCAGCTCGGGCAGGTCGACGGGCGCGCCCGTCTCGGTGCCGGTGACGATCACGCCGTCGGCCAGGAAGAACTCCGCCGCGCGCGCGCACGCCGCGACGTCCAGGTCCGCCGTCATCGCGTGCGAGGCGTGCTTCTTCTTGATGTCCGCCAGGATGCGCACGCGCCCGGCGCCCATCGCGCGGCGCGCGCGCAGCAGCGGCCCCGCGGCGGCCTGCGCCATGAGCCCCTCGTCGGCCACATGCGCGAAGACGAAGTTCTCCGCGCGCACGAAGTCGAAGCCCGTCGCGTGCGCGACCGCGAGCGCCTCGTGCGAGCCGCCGCCCAGGATCTGGATGCCCAGCGGCCGGTGCGCGACCGCCGCGCGCACCGCCGCGCAGACCGCGGCCATGCAGGCGACGATCTCGGGGCCGATGCCATCCATCAGGTAGGGGCGGTCGTGCATGTTCTCGACGATGATCGCGTCGAAGCCCGCCTCGTCCAGGATGCGCGCCTCGCGCACGGCCTGCGCGACGATCGCCGCGGGCTCGAGCTGCGCGCGCGGCGTGCCGGGCAGCGCGGCGACATGCACCATGCCGACGGTGCCGCGGATGGGGGAGGCGGGGCGGGGGGACTGGCGGGCGGCGTCGGCGGCGTGGCTCACGGGGTGCTCCTCTTCTTCTTCGGCAGGTCGTCTCCCCAGGTTGCGTTCGCGGCGCCGAGCACCGCGTCGCGGTAGGCGCGGTAGGGGCGGTCGTGCGTCGCGCGCACCAGTTCCAGCTCGATGCGCTTCTCGATGGCGGGGTCGAGGTCGAAGCGCATCCCCATCGCCACGTAGGTGCGCTCGAGCGGGCGCGGCAGCACGACCAGGTCGCGGTCGTGGCTGCGGTCGGTGAGGTAGCCGAGCACGACGGTCGAGCCGACGACGGCGTCGAGCTCGCGCGCCTCGAGCGCGGTGACCGCGGCCTCGTAGGTCGGGTAGGTGCGCACCTGCGGGATCTCGGTCTTGGCGATGAAGTCCGCGCCGAGCGTGCCGTCCACGACGCCCACGCGCGAGCGCAGCAGGTCGCCGGGATCGCTCACCAGCGGCTGCAGCCGCTGCACGGTGAGCACCGAGGTCACGACGGCGGCGGAGACGGTGAGCACGATGAATCCCAGCAGCATCCAGATCGAGGCGACGAAGCGTCCCGCCGAGGTCACGGGCACGCGGTCGCCGTAGCCGACCGTCGTGAGCGTGACGAGGCTGAGCCAGATGCCCTCGAGCATGCCGCGCCACATCGGGCCCTCGAAGGGTGGGTTGCGCTTGCGCTCGGTCATCCAGAGCATCGCGCTGAAGAGCAGGATCATCACCAGGATCGCGGCCATCCAGCGCAGGATCTCGGGCTCGCCCAGCCGCGCGATGACGGCGAGCATCGTCAGCGGCTCGCGCTCGCGCGTGGCGATGGAGAGGCCGCTCTGCTCGAAGGCGGGCGTGAGCGTGAAGCGCGTCAGGTTCTCCGGCTCGATGTTGATCGCCGTCGCGGCGATGTCGATCTCCTTGCGCGCGAGCGCCTCCTGCAGCTCGGTGAAGCTGTAGCTGCGCACCTCGTAGCGGAGCTGCAGGTTCTGGGCGACGCGCTTCCAGAGCTGCACCGCGATGCCGGTCCACTCCTCCTCGCCCTGGTTGGGCGCGATGCTCCACGGCGGCATGTCGCAGACGCCCACGCGCAGCACGGTGTCGCCGCCGATGGGCGCGAGGTCTCCGCTGATCTGCTGTCGCTCGGCCTTGCTGCGGACCTCCGCGGCCTGCTGCGCGGCGGGATCCTCGCCGGCGCGCGCGGCGCGAGCGGCTGGCGCGGACTCCGCGGCATGCGCGCCGCGCACGGACGCCGCCAGCGCGCACACCAGCGCGAGCAGCGCCGCGAGCCGGAGCCCGGACTCGGCGCGGCGGCGCGGGGCGCGCGCGGCAGCGGTCGTCGGGGCGGTGGGGGGCGTGTGCATGGTGCGCATCATCCCCGAGCGGGGCGGGCCGTGTGGCGCGGGCTGCTATCGTTGCCGTCGATGTCGACGATCTTGGCGACGCCCGCCCCCACACCCGTCGCGCGCACGGTCGGCCGCCCGGTCGCGGTGATCACGGGCGCCAGCGCGGGCATCGGCGCGGCCACCGCCCTGGAGCTGGCGCGCCGCGGCTACGACCTGCTGCTGGTCGCGCGCCGCGAGGACCGCCTGGCCGCGGTCGCCCAGCGCGTGCGCCAGGAGACCGCGGGCACCGCCGCCGTGGAGCTGCTCGCCGTCGACGTCGCCGCCCCCGGCGCGAGCGCGCGCATCCTCGACGCCGCCGAGCGCGCCTTCGGCCGCTTCGACGTCGTCTTCGCCAACGCGGGCTACGGCCTCGAGCGCCCCGCGCACCTCACCGACGGGCAGGCGCTGCGCGCGATGTTCGAGACCAACTTCTTCGCCAGCGTCGACCTCGCGACGCAGGCCGCGCGCCGCCTGGAGTCGCTGGGCCGCCCGGGCCACCTGCTCCTGTGCAGCAGCTGCGTCGCGAAGTTCACGCTCCCGGCCTTCGGCGCCTACAGCGCGAGCAAGGCCGCGCAGGCGCACATCGCGCGCGCGATGGCGTACGAGCTCGCGCCGCGGCGCATCCGCGTCTCCAGCGTGCATCCGGTGACGACGAGCACCGAGTTCTTCGAGGTCGCGCGCGGCCACAGCGGCCCCGGCGGCGACGACCAGTACGGCATCCACGGGATGTCGCGCTTCTTCGTGCAGCGGCCCGAGAAGGTCGCGCGCGCCATCGCGCGCAGCATCGGCACCGGCCGGACCGAGATCTGGACGAGCCCGCTCACCCGCCTCGCCGCGGGCTTCATCACCGCGTTTCCCGGCATCTTCGACCTGGCGGTGCGCGTTTCCCGGCGCCGCTGAGGCCCTGCGTCGGGGGGTGGACGCGGCTATCCTTTTCGCCTCCCGTGCGCGGCGGCCGCGCACCTCGCCATTCGCTCCCCCGACGGGGAAGGACCAGCCATGAGCCTGCGCATCGCCATCAACGGATTCGGACGCATCGGACGCCTCGTCTACCGCGCGGCGATGGAGCAGGGCGGCGTCGAGGTGGTGGCGGTCAACGACCTGGTGCCTTCGGACAGCCTGGCCTACCTGGTGAACTACGACACGATGCACGGCCGCTTCGGCCACCGCGTCACCGCGGACGCCGAGGGATTCTCCTGCGCCGGCAAGCGCACGCGCTGCTTCAGCGAGAAGGAGCCGGGCAAGCTCCCCTGGAAGGACCTGGGCGTCGACGTGGTGCTCGAGTCCACCGGCCGCTTCGTGGACTTCGACGGCGCGAGCCAGCACCTCTCCGCGGGCGCCAAGCGCGTGCTCATCAGCGCGCCCACCAAGAGCGACGACAAGATCCGCACCTTCGTCTACAAGGTCAACCACGAGCAGTACGACCCCGCGAAGGACCGCATCGTCAGCAACGCGAGCTGCACCACCAACTGCCTCGCCCCCGTCGTGAAGGCGCTGCTGTCGCACTGCGGCATCGAGGAGGGTCTGATGACCACGGTGCACGCGGTCACGGCGACGCAGCCCACGCAGGACGGCCCCAGCAAGAAGGACTGGCGCGGCGGCCGCAACGCGTACATGAACATCATCCCGGCCTCCACCGGCGCGGCGAAGGCCGTCGCGCTCTGCATCCCCGAGGTCAAGGGAAAGCTCACCGGCATGAGCTTCCGCGTGCCCACGGCCAACGTGAGCTGCGTGGACCTCACCTTCCGCAGCGCGAAGCCGACCTCGCTCGAGGCGATCAACGCCGCGATGAAGGCGGCCGCCGACGGCCCGATGAAGGGCGTCCTGGGCTACACCGACGAGGAGGTCGTCTCCAGCGACTTCATGTCCGACGAGCGCAGCTCGATCTTCGACTCCCTCGCGGGCATCCAGCTCAACGACCGCTTCTTCAAGGTGGTGAGCTGGTACGACAACGAGTCCGGCTACTCGCACCGCTGCGTCGACATGATGAAGTTCATCGCGTCGAAGGGCCTGTGACCGGATGACCATCCTCGCCGAGTCGCTGCTCTTCCCCTTCGCGGAGTACTGGGGCTTCTACGCGGGCTTCCTGGCCTTCGTCGTCTTCCTGCTCTCGCTTGACCTGGGCGTCTTCCACCGCAAGGCGCACGCGGTCAGCATGAAGGAGGCGGCGGCGTGGAGCGTCGTGTGGATCGCGCTCGCGCTGCTGTTCTGCGGCGGGCTCTGGTGGTACGCGGGCTACCGCCTGCCGGACCGGATGGACGCGGTCGTCGCGGCGGGCTACGACAGCGCGCAGCAGGCGGCCAACTCGGTGGCGCTGCAGTACCTGACGGGCTACATCGTCGAGAAGAGCCTCTCGGTCGACAACATCTTCGTCTTCGTCGTGCTCTTCGGCTTCTTCGCCGTGCCGCCCAAGCTGCAGCACCGCGTCCTCTTCTACGGCATCGTCGGCGCGCTGATCTTCCGGGCGATCTTCATCGCGCTGGGCGCCGCGCTCCTGCAGTACGCGTGGGTCGTCTGGATCTTCGGCGCATTCCTGATCCTGACGGGCATCAAGATCATCTTCGCGCCGGAGAAGCAGAAGGACCCGGAGAAGAACGTGATCCTGCGCCTGCTGCGGCGCTGGATGCCGCTGACCAGCCAGTACCACGAGGACAAGTTCTTCGTGCGCGAGGCGGGCCGGTGGGTGGGCACGCCGCTCTTCGTCGCGCTCGTGATGATCGAGTTCTCCGACGTGATCTTCGCGGTGGACAGCGTCCCCGCGATCTTCGCGATCACCAAGGAGCCCTTCATCGTCTTCACCAGCAACATCTTCGCGATCCTTGGCCTGCGGAGCCTGTACTTCCTGCTCGCCGGCGCCGCGGACAAGTTCCACATGCTCAAGTACGGGCTGGGGATCGTGCTGATCTTCGTCGGCGCCAAGATGGTCACGCCCTCCTCGGTCTATCCCGAGGCGTGGGACGGCCACTTCCCGATCACCTGGTCGCTGGGCATCATCTGCGCCGTCATCGGCGGCTCGATGGGCCTGAGCCTGGCCTTCCCCGCCAAGCACGCGCCGGAGGGCGCTGCGAAGCACTAGCCCGGAGCACCCGTGCCGCACCGCCGCCGCAACGTGGGCCGACCCGAGCGCATCTCGCCGGTGCGGCTGCTGCTGCTGGTGCTCGTGGTGGTCTTCGCGGTGGAGGCGGGCATCATGCTCGCGCTCTCGCTCTTCGAGCACGGCGGGGACGGGCCGCTCGTCGCGCTGGGCGACGCGGTGCTGCTGGTCTGCGCGCTCGCGCCGGCGCTGTGGTTCCTCATCGTGCGTCCGCTGCGGCGGCTGGTCGCCGAGCGCGGCGCGCTGCTGACGCGCACGATGCAGGCGCAGGAGGAGGAGCGCGCGCGGCTGGCGCGCGACCTGCACGACGGGCTTGGACAGGCGCAGACGGCGCTGCTGCTGGGCGCGAGCGCGGTCGCGAACGCGCGCACGCTGGAGGAGGCGCGCGAGCGCGCGGAGTCGCTGCGGCAGCTCGCGGCGGAGGCGCTGGAGTCCACGCGCCGCATCGCGCGCGGGCTGGCCCCGGCGGTGCTCGCGGACCTGGGGCTCGAGGCGGCGGTGGGGCGGATGTGCGAGGACCTCGCTTCCGCGTCCGGAGTGCCGATCCAGCGCGACCTGCGCGTGGGCGAGCCGCGCCTGCGCGCCCCCGTGGAGACCACGGCCTACCGGGTGATCCAGGAGGCGCTGACCAACGCCCTCAAGCACGCGCACGCGCGGCAGATCTCGGTGCGCGTGGAGCGGCGCGGGGCCGACCGGCTGGAGCTGGAGGTGCGCGACGACGGCCGGGGCATCCCCGACCCGGACGCCGCCCAGGCGGGCACGGGGCTCGGCCTTGCGAGCATGCGGGAGCGGATCGTCCTCCTGGGCGGCGATTTTTCATTAGCATCGACGCCGTCCCAAGGAACGAGCATCCGCGCATGGCTGCCGCTGCACTCGCCCAACGAATGACCCGCATCACCGTCCTCATCGTGGACGACCATGTCATGCTCCGCAAGGGGCTGCGCATGGCGATCGAGGCGCACGGCGACCTCTCCGTCGTCGGCGAGGCGGGCACGCTGCAGGAGGCGATCGTCGAGGCGGAGCGCCTCAAGCCCAACGTCATCACGCTGGATCTCTCGATGCCGGGCCCCTCGGGCGTGGCGTCGGTGGAGCGCCTGCGCACGGTGGTGCCCGAGGCGCGCATCGTCGTCGTCACCATGCACGACGATCCCGCGTACGTGCGCACCGCGATCGCGATGGGCGCGGCGGGCTTCGTGAACAAGAGCGCGGCGGACACCGAGCTGGTCGCCGCGATCCGCGCCGTCGCGCGCGGGCGCGTCTTCATCGACGTCGGCGACGCCGCGACGCTGGAGACGATCCTCTCGCGCGACGTCGCGCCCGACGGACGCGCGCCCGTCGACACGCTCAGCGACCGCGAGCGCGAGGTGCTGCGCCAGGTCGCGCGCGGCTACACGAACCAGCAGATCGCCGACGAGAACGGACTGAGCGTGAAGACGGTCGAGTCCTACCGCGCGCGCCTGATGAAGAAGCTCGGGCTGAAGGAGCGCGCGGACCTCGTGCGGCTCGCGGCGGAGCTGGGCCTGATCTGAGCCGCGGCGGGTTTTCCAGCGGAAATCGCGTGATCCGAGGGGATTCCCCGGCATGGGGCGCGGGATTGTCCAGCGCATCCCGGCAGGCGGCGCGCGTGCGATCGCGGATGCTGTGGTCGCCGCGGCGAGGGAGCGATCCCGGCCGCCGGCGAACCTCGTGAGGAGACACGCATGCGCACGCCACGGACCGCTTCCGCCCTGATGATGCTCGCCTTCGCCGTGGGGGCCGCGCCCGCCGGCGCGCTCGCCGACAGCGTGCAGTTCTCGCAGCCGGTCGCGACCGCGGGCGGCACGATGCGCGCCTCGCAGCTCTGGCAGGACCCCGCCGACCAGAACGACAGCGACAACGACGCGCTCGCGTGGGACAACTTCAGCTTCACCCAGCCGACGACGGTCACGCAGGTCCGCTGGTGGGGCGCCGCGCCGCTCTCGCAGGGCTTCCGCGTGGAGTTCCTGAACCAGGATCCCAACACCGTCGCGCTGCAGCCGGACATCTTCACGACCACCAGCCAGCCGATCTCGACGGAGACCTTCGCGTCGCCGACGACGGTGAACCTGGGCAACGGCGTCTACCAGTTCACGGTGACGCTCGCGCATCCGGTCACATTCCAGGCCAACACGCGCTACTTCCTCTCGGTGGTCGGCCTGACGCCGATCTCGTACCTGAGCTGGGGCTGGGCGCAGTCGAGCGCGTCGAACCTGGGCACCTTCTGGTGGCAGCGCGGCGCGCACATGTACTTCCACCTCGGCGACGACCGCGCCTTCGAACTGCTCGGAAATCCCAGCTCCGGCGGCACCGGCCTCGTCGCGTACGACGGCTGCGACGGCCAGCCCGGCGAGGGCGTCGCCGGCGCCGGCACGGGCACCGGCTGGCAGGGCGGATGGAGCGACGTCGGCTCGAGCGCGACCGCGACCTTCGCCGCCGCGGGTCTGACCTACCCCGGGCTCGCGACGACGCCGGGCGCCGCGGTCACCGACGCCGGCAGCGGCGCGTACCCGATGTGCGACCTGCAGCGCAGCTACGGCGCGATGCCGGGCGCGTCGCCGAAGATGTACCTCTCGTTCCTGATTCGCGGCAACCTCGGATCCGCCGGATGGGGCGGGCTGCGCCTGGGCAACTACCCGTACGCGATGACCGTCGGCGTGCCCGCGGGCGTGTACCAGTTCGGCGTGCAGATGAGCGAGGGGCTCGGCGGATACACCGGCGTGCCGTACATCGAGGGAGAGACGCACCTGGTCGTCGTGCGCATCGCCAAGAACACGCCCGCGGCGGGCATCACCTACCGCATGTACATCGATCCCGCGATCGGGCAGACCGAGCCCACCAATGCGGACGCGCAGTTCTCGCTGCAGTACGTGAACGGACTGCCGACCGCGCTCGAGCTCTTCAACGGCGGCGGCATCGTCACCGACGAGCTGCGCGTGGGCACGACCTGGGACGCGGTGCTTCCCGCGGGCGATGCATGCGCGGCGGACCTCGACGGCGACGGCACCGTCGGCGGCGCGGACCTGGGCATCCTGCTCGGGCTCTGGGGCACCGCCGGCGTGGACTTCGACGGCGACGGCACCACCAACGGCGCGGATCTCGGCCTGCTGCTGGGCGCGTGGGGCAGCGTCGGTGCATGCCCTTGACCGTCGCGGCGAATCCCGCTACCATCTGCGACTCGCATTGCGGGGTAGAGCAGCCTGGTAGCTCGTCGGGCTCATAACCCGGAGGTCACTGGTTCAAATCCAGTCCCCGCTACTTCAAGACCGGTCGCACGACGGACCGGCGCGCAAGTGAACGCAGGACGCCGCCGAGAGAACTCGGCGGCGTCTTTGCTTTTGGCGTAGGAGATTCACGAAGTTGGGGTGCGGCGTGCGGGTCTCTGTGCGCGGGGTGGTCATCACCGGAAGGTCAGGCGGGGCGGGGCGTGGGCGCGCGAATGGGGCCAGCGTCTCTGCGTCTCTGGCCGAGACACCTGCGGGGGTTATCAGGTGGTCGGCACCGATGGAGCGGGTCCGACCCCCAGGGTTGGGACCGGATAGCGCATCGGACGATGTTCGAAAGCGGCGCCCGACCGGTCCTATCGTGGACCCGCCGGTCGGCGACGACCCGGAAGGACCTCCGATGGCTGACCACAAGAAGCAGCACTTCGTCCCCAAGTTCTACCTTCGCAACTGGTCTCCCGATGATCGGCTCATCACGATGCTTCACCTTGAAACGGGGAAGTACATCCCGCGCGCCCCACTCGCTGATCAGTGCCAAGAGAACTGGCTCTACGGCACCGACCTAAAGATTGAGAAGGCGTTGGGCGTAATTGAGGCCCACGCCGCGAAGGTGATCGGCGACGTCATCCAGGGAGGTGCAGCACCCCTGAACCGATCGCCAGACTACGGCATTCTGCAGACCTTCGTGATCTGCCAGATTGCGAGAACCGTCGCAGCGGGCGATGCACTGGAGAACATGACCGAGGACTTCTTGAAGGGCTTGCTTGCAACGGAGTATGGCGAAGAGGCGCTCAATGGCGCGCGAGTTTCGATGGACCTTCCCTCGGGGCGCTCGTTGGCCGCGGCGCTCTCGGCGCGCCACTTCCTGGTCGACTTGGACCTGAAGGTGTTGCGGCTGGCTTGCGACGGAGAGTTCATCACTTCCGATGATCCGGCAGTTGTATGCAATCCCTTCACCGAGCTGATGTTCAAGCGCGCGTTCACCGGATTTGCCCACCGCGGGTTGCAGATATTCCTTCCACTTGATCCCAAGCATGTCGCACTGTTTTATGACAGCTGGATGTACCGCGTGGGCGAGACCGATCAGGCAATCGTGGAGGTGCGCTCGCGTCGGGACCTCGCGGCGCTGAACGCCTTGCAGGCGAGGTACGCGACTGAATGCCTCTACACCAAGACGCTTGGCGCCGATGCGTTGACAAGGATCTGCAGGGTGCGGTCCGCGCGGGATCCGGCAGTGCGGCACAGCATCAGGATTGAGGGAGATGGACTAGCAGCTGGATCCGCGATCAAATCAGTGAGTGCCTTCGTCCAGGCGGAGATCCCAGTCTCCGAACTTGCTCTTGGATGCGTGTCACTTACGCGACGTGGTGAACGGCATCTCCGTCTCTGGAAGGGTAAGAATGAGGTCCCGTTCGGCGAGATCATGAGATGGATGCCAGACGGGAGTCGCCCCAAAGGCTTCGAACCCGACCGCCGCTGATTGAATCTTCCTCGAACTAGGCCTCGTTGCCAGTGACAAGGACGCGCGCAATTGCCGGTTTCGTGATTCTCGGTCCGATCTGCGGCCCCTGATCCCCGGACGGCATAGGTGCTGGCACACCCGAAGCCCGAGAGACTCACCCCGGTTTTCGCATGGCCACTTAGCATTCATTGCAAGTGCTTTCCCCGATGGAAGTCCAGTACTTGGTCGGATTGTGTTGCCTGCATCGCTTTCCAGATGCGGTACGAATCGTGCTGGGCGACTTCGTGACCGACGATGCGAGCGGAAGCGAACGTGACGTTGATGTTACGGTGGAGTTCCCGCAGGAGAACGGTGAAGCGGGTGCGTTCATGGGGATCGAGGTCAAGCGCCACCGGCGCCCGCTGGACATCCAACACATTGATGAACTCGTTGGAAAGCTCTCTTCCATGACCCGGGTAACTCGGCGTGCGATCGTGTCAGGCAGTGGGTTTACCGAGCCGGCCATCAGAAAGGCGGGGGCCTTTGGCATCGATCTTTTCGTGCTGGAGCAGTGGACTGCGCCCGTGGCAACAGAATTCCCGGGTCAGACGCTCACGGGCGCCCCTGACGACGCGATTCTGTTTACCTCCAACTCGGTGGAGTTTCAGGATCAGGTCTGCATCGTGCCAAATCCGCACATTCCGGATGGCCAACGCGAAGGGCTCCCGATCGGGCCGGACTCGCCGGTGCTGACGGTGCATGGCAATGCGCACCCAGAGTTTGTCATCTTTGGGCGCCTTGTGGATCAGCTGATTCAATTCCTCGCCAACCAACTTCGCAGTTCTGAAGCCGCCATGGCGGCGTTCTATGCACCTTCCCCGGTTCCTCCGCACGAGAGGCCCGATGGCCCGATCGGCGATCCAGTCGCTGTAGACACAGTCTTTGAGCTTCCGAGTGGGATCTACCTGGCTGGGCGTAGTAGGCCTGTGGCATTGACGCACATCCAGGTCAGCGGATGCGCGCGGTTTGTCAGGCGGCGAATTCGTGGGTCCGACTCCTACATCATGCGGAACTTGACGACGGGCCGGGCCTTTGCGGGAGCGCGAATCGCCCAGATGCCAGGACAGCCAGGTCTACTCATGGCAGCGACCATGAGAGAGGGCACTACGAGCATGGCGATCACTCACCTTCAGTTGACACCGGCTCAGCAGAAGCAGATTCGCAGGTTGATGCTACGTGGGAGCGCGTCGGGCTCTACCAAGTCATAGCTGGGTCCGTGGCGGTGCCGCGCTCTCCCAATCTTCCGCCATTGGCGGAGAATGATGCGCAACAGTCGTCTAACGGCTCCCGGCGTTAACAAAAGGCCGGCATGCTGGAGGCGCAGATTCTTCGCGGATCGTCGGATCGATCGTCGTCTCCGGAGTGCATGGGTGGGCGTCGATCTGTGCAATCGCCGGGAAGCGAGTGCCAGTGCGCCCGGGAATTCGCATGTTGGACTGATTTGGTCAGCACAGGAATCTGCTCCCTGCCATTGTGATCGGGGGTCCTCCTGACGATGGACGGCATAGATAACGATTGGCGTACCCGCGGTCATGGCGGGTCCGCCGAGGAGCTGCCATGTTCGCGCGCATCCCCGATCGCCATTCGGACCCCTCATGCATGACGGCCGCCGAGCGCGCCGACGAGCTGGCGGTCCTGCTGGCACGCGGTCTCTCCAGGGCCGTCATGGCAAGGCGCGCCAGCGTGGCCGGAACCTGCCCGATTCCGCCGGATCACGGGGAATCGGGCCTTGATCTCCCGCACGGAATGAGGCTCAGTGTGGCAGATCGGCCCGCGGGTTAGGGCCGCCGCCGCACGCACGGACGCGAACAGGAGCACCCATGTCGGAGACCATCGAGAGCCAGATCGACGCGCTGCAGCGCATGACCACGTCCGAGCTCGTGGCGCGGTTCGCCCAGGTGCACGGGTACCCGTGCCGCACCCGGCACCGCCAGTACCTCATGCGCAAGATCGCATGGCGCATCCAGGCCAACGCCTGGGGCGACCTCAGCGAGCGGGCCCGGCGCCGCGCCGCCGAGCTGGCCGACGACGCCGAAGTCCGGGTGATGGCGCCACGCACCCTGATCTGCCCACCGGAACCGGGACCAGGCAGGACCGTCACGCGCCGGGCCGACAGCCAGGACCACGACGATCCGCGCCTGCCGCCCGCGGGATCGGCCATCGTGCGCGAGTACAAGGGCCGCACCGTCCGCGTCGTGGTGCTGCCCCGCGGCGAGGGATTCGAGTGGAACGGCGAGCGGTTCCAGACCCTGTCGGCCGTCGCCAAGAAGGTCACCGGAAGCCACCTGAACGGATTCCGGTTCTTCCGCCTGGAGGGCAAGCGATGAGTGGCCGGCGACGGGCACAGATCGACGGGGCGTCCGCCGCACCTCCCACGGTCCGCTGCGCCGTCTATACGCGAAAGTCCACGGACGAGGGCCTCGACCAGGAGTTCAACTCCCTGGACGCCCAGCGCGAGAGCGCCGAGGCGTTCATCGCCAGCCAGCGGTCGGCCGGGTGGACCTGCCTCCCCGAGCGGTACGACGACGGCGGCTACTCGGGCGGCAGCATGGAGCGCCCCGCGCTCGACCGGCTGCTGCGGGACATCGCTGCCGGGAAGATCGACTGCGTCGTGGTTTACAAGGTGGACCGCCTGAGCCGGTCGCTGATGGACTTCGCGCGGATCATGCAGGCCTTCGACGCCAAGGGAGTGTCGTTCGTCTCGGTCACCCAGCAGTTCAACACCACGAGCTCGATGGGGCGGCTCACCCTGAACGTCCTCCTGTCGTTCGCCCAGTTCGAGCGCGAGATCATCGGGGAGCGGATCCGGGACAAGATCGGGGCGCAGAAGCGCAGGGGCAAGTGGGCGGGGGGCGTTCCCGTGCTCGGCTACGACGTCGACCGCAGCGGCCCCAGCCCGCGCCTTATCGTGAACGCAGCCGAGGCCGCGCGGGTCCGGCAGATCTTCCGGATGTACCTGGAGAAGGGGTCGCTCCTGCCGGTCGTGACCGAGCTGGCCGCCCGCGGCTGGGCGAACAAGAGCCGCGTGATGAAGAGCGGGAAGGCCTTCGTGGGACGCGCATTCGACAAGGGCTCGCTCCACCAGCTGTTGACCAACCCGATCTACGCGGGGAAGATCGTCCACAAGGGCGCCGCGTATCCGGGCGAGCACGAGGCCATCATCGATCCGGAGACCTTCGACCGCGTGCAGGCGCTCCTGAAGGGGAACGGCAGGGGCGGCGGCGCCCATGTCCGCAACAAGCACGGGGCGCTCCTGCGGGGGCTCCTGAGGTGCCGGTGCTGCGGCCGCGCGATGACGCACACGTTCACGGGCGGGCGCAAGGGGCGCTCGTACCGCTACTACCGGTGCACGGGGGCGATCAAGAGCGGCGCCGGGACGTGCCCGTCAGGCACGGTGCCGGCGCAGGAGATCGAGCGCGTGGTGGTGGACGAGGTCCGCGCGCTCGCGGGGGACAGGGAGCTGTTCGGCAAGGTGCTCGCGGAGGCGCAGGCGGCGATCGCCGCGGACCTGGAGGCGCTTCGGGGCGAGAGCGACGGGCTGCGGGACGAGCTGGCGCGCCATCACCGTGCGCTGCGCGTGCTCGCCGAGAAGGGCGACGCGACACCCGACCGGGCGGCTCGCATCGCGGACCTGAACGAGCGCATTGCCTGCGCCGCGCGAAGGCTGCCGCAGGTGGACGCGCGGATCGAGGAGCTTGGGCGCGCGGCCATCGGACGACGCGGGCGGAGGCGGGGCCGAGACGGACGACTGGGCGGACGCGGTGACGATCGCCTACGACTCGAATGGCCGGCTCGCGACCGTGAAGACGCTCAAGCGCGGGACCTCGCCTGCGCCCGACACGGTGCTCAACGCGGTCGGGTTCCACTACTCCGCGCTGGGTCTGCCGGAGCACTTCGACCAGAACCCGCTGGGAGACCTGACCTACAGCGGCACGACGCCCACCGGCACGACCAAGCGGGTGGGGTCGACCTACGACCTGAAGAAGATGCCCGACGGCAACTGGGTGCGCGCCAACGGCGTCGTCTATCCCAGCGGGCAGTCCCTGGACATCGGCTACGGAACCGGGGGGACCAGCGACCGGATCTCGCGCCCGCAGAGCCTGGGCTTCCACGCGGCGACCGCGGCCGTCGAGTACCAGTTCCTCGGCGCGGCGACGCCCGTGATCGCCAGCTACCCCGCCCCGGGCATCCGGCTGGACCGCTCGATGGCGCAGTCGGGCGCGCAGTCCGACGGCCAGTACCCGTGCATGGACGCCTTCGGGCGCGTGACGCGGCAGCTCTGGATCGACTCGGGCTACGCGCCCGGATCCATCAGCGGCTTCGCGAACCGGCCCGCGCTCGTCGACACGACCTACGCGTACACGCGGCTCAGCGGCCTGACCTCGAAGCTCGACGCCCGCCCGGGCGCGACGATGCTCGCGCAGCACGCGTACACGCTCGACGGCCTGCTGCGCCTTCTGGCGGACCAGCGTGGCACGGCGTCGTTCCCGAGCTCGCAGGCGAAGCCGGGGTCGCAGGACTTCTCCTACGACTTCATCGGCAACCTCCCCTCGATGCGCACGGACACCTCGAGCGCGGGGACCTTCTCCTCGGGCACGACGGACGCGAGCACCTCGACCTTCAACATGGTGAACGAGATCGCGGCGGGCTCGTTCGTCCCGCTCGGGGGCACGCCCCAGTCGATCGGGTTCGCCTGGGACCACGGCGGGAACCTCTCCAGCCGCGGCATCGCCGGCGCGGCGGGCTACGGCTGGACCTACAAGCACGACCGCTGGGGGCGCCTGACGCAGGTCGACTTCACGGCCGGCTCGACCCCGCAGCCGGCGTTGCGCGCGCAGTACACGGGCCTTGGCATGCGCTGCGTCGTGGACCGCGCGCCGGACTCGTGGGTGCCGCCTGCCGCGCCCACGGTCTCGCAGCGGCGGCTGGGGTACTTCGACCTGGGCTGGCAGCTGCTGGAGGAGCAGATCGACGACGACCTGCCGCTGGCGACCTCCGGGGCCGAGTCCGACATCGACCAGGTGGAGCAGCTCGTGTGGGGCATGCGCCACGTGGACGACCTCGTGCTCCGGCGCGTGAACTCCAACTACGCCGGCGGCGCCGACACGGACTTCTCCGACGCTGGGGACCGCGCGGGGGACCAGTTCCTCGGCGACCTGCAGTTCAGCGTGGTGGCCGCGGTCGACAGCGCGGGGGCGCTGCTGGAGCGCGTGGAGTACGACGCGTACGGACAGGCGCAGCACCACTGGCCCGAGGGGATCACGGGCGCCCCCGGCGGCGGCGTGGTCGCCGCGGACTCGACGGCGGCCTCGGGCGCGGTGGGCAAGTCCATCGGGCAGACGGGCTACCTCGCCGACGCGGACCTGGACCGCAGCGGGACGGTGACGGCGGCGGAGGCGAGCGCGGTCGCCGCGAAGGTGGGCACGGCGGGGATCCCCGCGGGGCGCATCAGCGCGTACGGAAACACAGTCGGGTGGTGCGGGTACCGGTTCAACGCCGGGCCGGACCTGCTGACGGTGAGGTTCCGCCACTACGACCCCGCGCCGGGCGTCGCGCGGTGGCTCGAGAGGGATCCCGCGGGGTACATGGATGGGGCGAGCTTGTATGGCTATCTCGCCCAGAGGCCGACGGTAGGGACGGATCCAAGCGGACGATTCGGCAATATTGTCGGGGGTGCCATCCTTGGAGCCATTGTCGGCGGGATCTCGGCCGCGATCAACGGCGAGGATCTAGAGGGGATTCTGATTGGGGCCGGCAAGGGCGCGGTGGTCGGTGCGATCGCTGGCGCGACGTTTGGCGCCACCCTCGTGGTCGCGGGCGTCACGACGACCTCGACCGTGATCGCCGCGGGTGCTGCGTCCGGCATGGCAGGGGCTGCTGCCCACGCGATGGTGTACGAGGGGCGCGATCCGACGGCCGAGGAGCTTGTGGTCGGCGGAGTGACGGGCGGCGCGCTCGGCGCTGGATCGAGGCTGTTGGGCCCCATCCTAGGAAGGCTTGGGCGCAACCGAAGTGCAGCACCATCGGGCGCAGCATGCTTCCTCGCTGGAACACTCGTAATCACCGCGTCCTCGGCCACCGCAGTGCCCATCGAGTCGCTCCTGGCTGGCGACCTGGTGGCCAGCGTCGATCCGGCGACCGGCGCCGCGTCGAACGCCGTCGTCGACGCGGCACCTGTTCGGCTGTTCGAGGGCACCGTCTACGACATCACCGTCGATCCCGGTGAACCCGGCGGCGGTGATGAGACGACGATCTCGGCGACGGGCGAGCATCCGTTCCTGCTGGTGAAGGCAGGCGAGAAGGCGCCGGCCCTCGAAGATCGCGCCGTTCCAGAGGCAATCCCGCTTCTCGAGCCCGTCGACAGCCGCGATGGCCGATGGGTGGCCGTGAAGGACATTGCCGAAGGGGACATCCTGCGCACGATGTCCCGGGATGGCGTCGCCGGCACGGCGGCGGTGGCAAAGGTGTCGACCCGATACGCCATGGTCCCCGTTTACAACCTGACCGTGCGAGGCACCAGTCGCTACCTCGTCAGCTCCGCAGGGGTGGTGGTTCACAACAAGGGTGAATTGCCTCGGCCCCTTATGTATCCGCCAGAGGACGGCTTTCAGTTCGGGATCAGATCGCTGCGGACGCTGGAACGTGGCATTCTCGTCGACCGATTTGGCGGCCCTGGCGGCACATACCTCGCTCCGGCAGGGACTCCGTTTCCGGCACGCTCTCTCCGCCCAGGACCGCTGGGGGAGTACCATCTTTACGAGGTAATCAGCCCACTCGAAGTTTGGGAAGGCACGACTGCGCCGTGGTTTGGACAGCCCGGCAATGCAGTGCAGTGGAAAACACTGCGTCCCATTGAGGAGCTCTTGGGCACCTGTTTGAAGGAAGTGACCCATTGAATCTATCGACGCTCTCTGAGTACCTCCAGCGGCTCAACCTGAATCCGGCGGCATACTCGTTGGATCCGACGCCGCTAAGCGAGGGGGACGTTCTGGAGCGGACCAGTCATGGTTGGGAGGTCTCATTTCGCGAGCGCGGCCAGTCCACGAAGGTAGCGGAGTATCACGTCGTGGATGACGCCTGCTGGGAACTCTTTAGGCGAATTGTTCAGTCATTGCTGCTCTCAGACCAACTCAGAGCGGGGCACCGCCGCCATGACATAGGCACCGTTCAAGCAGTCTTGCGCAATTCGAGGCTAATGCGCGAATCAGACTCGCCGGTGAACTATGTGACTCCGCAGCAAATGAACCTGGAAAATCTCGCGCTACTGCTTGACCGGCTCGGTGTCAGTCGAAACCGTCTCGCGCTTGGCCGGGAAGATCCCTCTGCGCAATACTCGGTGTGGGAGTCGCCCTATGGATGGGCTATCGCGTCGCGAATGTCTGGAGATGCGGGGATCCGTGAATGCCGCTACTTTGGCACCGAGTCTGACGCGTGCTGGAGTCTCGCGCGATGGATCATTGAAGGAGCGGATGCACCCGGGCAAGCATGTTGAGCTGGCAGGGTGCTGCAGAACGCCCTTGTCGATGGGATCGCGATCCAATCTGAGAATGAGGCCGATGAGTCCTGGAGTGTTAAGCGCGGCCTCTCAGCTCCGTGGGCGAGCAAGTTCCGAATCCGCTCGAGATTGAGCTCGACTGCCACTGACGGGGGTACGCTCAACCGGCCCACCCATTGTGAGGAGCTTTCGCCGGATGTTGAGGCGAGACGATGCTCCGCTGAAGAGCGCACCCGGACGCGTTACTGTTCCGATGTGGTGGTCGCGGAGTTGAGGCAAGCTGATCAGGCCCGTGCGGAGTGAGCGCCGATCGCCGAGACGGTTGGGTTGCCAGAAGTAGCCACCGCATCGCCCTGGTAACCACAAGTGCTGAATTGCAACTTCTGCATCCGCGACACGCGCCCCGTGTCTCTGTCTGCCTCTCCGGCGACTTCGAAGAGCGTCCGCCCCGCACTACTTCAAGAGGCGCGCGCGAAACTGGCGCGCCTGCAGGTTCAGAGTGAACGCCCCGGCCTCCCGGCCGGGGCGTTCGCGTTTTGAGGCGTGCGTACGGCGTTTTGCGGCAAGGGGTTGCGTGCGCGAAGGTCTCTCGGGGTGGGCCAGCGGGGAGACAGGCACGGCACCATCCGGTCGTCGGCGAGCCGTGCGGGCCAGAGGTCTCGGGAGGGTCTCAGAGACTTTCGGGGCCTCGAAGTCTCTGTTTATGAAGGGGGGCGGGGCGGTTATGGGGGCGGTTATGACCGCGGCTGCCATGCAGTTGGTGGCGGATGGTCGTTCCGGAGACCTTGCACGTTGCACACTTGGTCATCCGCGCATCGGCGACCAGGCGTTCATTAGCGACTATCTCGTCAAGAGCTTCTACCTACCGTGCGCGTTCCGAGACAGCGTCGGACCCGACGCGGTCCTCTCGTACAAGCACGACCGATGCGAGCTCGGGCCGCGGCCGGGAACGGCGGTCGTCAGCTTCCATGGCCGCCCGAAGCCTTGCGACTTCACCACCGGCTGGGTCGCCGACGCGTGGAAATAAGAATCCCCGGTGGAGCGAAGCTCTCACCGGGGACTTCCGGGGGTCGGGTGACAGGAAGATTAGTGCCGCGGGGATGGCCGCCGGGGGGCAGCGGATTCCGTCCTTCGAGCACTATTGCCGAGCCGGTTCCAAAGTGGACCGGCCCACCAGTTCAGACGAAACGCCGCCGAGACAATCGGCGGCGTTCTCGCGTTCTGGCGAGGGTTTCGCGGGGTGGCCAACCGGGCGGCGAGTCTCTGATTGCGGCGTGGTCATCACCAGCCGGGCAGGGACAGAGCGCCTCGGTCCCCCGATTCGGCCCGAAGTCTCTCTGTCTCTCCCCGAGACCCGCGCACGGGTTATGACGGGGTTGGTCTCCCTATAGGTCGAGCAACCGGGGAGGTTGGGAGCGGACAGCGCGGGCAACGCTGTTCGAGAACGCGCGCCGGTGGTGATCGCGCCGGTGCCCGATCGAGGATGAGCCGCCGCCTGCCGCAGCCGCGATGACTCGCATCACGCTGCCTCACTGTCAGGGCAGCGCGATGACGGTTCTGGCATCTGGCGGCGTCGCTGAACCGAGCGACGACAGGTCGGATGCATCGATCCAGATCCCTCGATGGCGCACGAAGCTGCCATCGTCGGAGAACCCGATGGCGTCGTTCATGTCATGGATCGGGGAATGGGCGAGCAGCGTGTAGAGCAGCAGCGCGCGGTCTCGGTCGTTTCCCGTGTTGAAAAGCAGCGTCTCGTCGGGCATCGCGATGCGATCACGACTCCCGAAGATCGATTCGTGACCGGTGATGCTCTTGACGATGGCGAGCGCTCCGGCAAGGTCCGTCACGCCTTGCCCCAACTCACGCGTTCGCGCCTCGCGCATCGCGGCGAGGATATAGGCCTGCGGGTGCGCCACGCGCAGACTTCGGAATGCGTACATGGCGTAGTCGTAGATGGAGCCGGGTCGTTCCGCCGCCAGCGCCGCGACCGCGGCTTGATAGCTCGACGCCGACGTGTGTTCGGCGGGGTCGGGGATGCCGTCGGCCGGGTCGATGACGCGGGTGCAGCATGTCTCGGGGCGCTTGAGCGGATTGGAGACGAAGCCGCCAATACGGTCGAAGACCCGCGAGATTCGTTCGAACGGCACCTGCGAGGCGCCCGTCGAACAGTGGCACATACCCACTACCGGGTTATAGAAGAACGTCGTCTCGGTGCCCGAAGCGACGGCCCTGACGAACTCCGAGAGATCGGACTGGTTGTTGATCCGCGTCGAGCTGAACCACTTCGTGTTGTTGAGCAGGTGGCCGTCGCCCTCGTCCAGAAAGACGAACATGTGCGCGCGGTTGCCGGTGATGTAGATGCGGTCGAGCGGGAACCGGCCCCACACGGTAAGCCCCGCCGCCCATAGCATGCCCAGCCCGATGCACTTCCCCGACGGCTTGTGCTGCGGGTTGATCCGGGCCATCGCGTTCATCACCTCGACCGACTCGTTCTTGAGGCGAGGGAACAGGCCGCGCTGGTAGTACGGCTCGTTGATGATCTGCCCGAACTGTGATTCGGGCGTGTCCACCAGCAACTTCCTGAACGTCGCGTCATACTCGGCTCGGATGGCGCGGACAAAGCCCGGTGGGAAGCGTCGCTCCTCTTCGGCGAAGTCCATCAGCCCCCACACGTCGCCCCCGGGCAGCCCGGGCATGATGGTGAACGTGTAGCGGTGGAAGAATCGCTGCAACGCGTCCAAACGGCTCTTGGCGCTCAGGAGCGAGCCATCGGGGGCGTGCGCCCGCTTCTGGTCACGCCACGCCCAGACCACGGGGGACATCAGGTCCGCCAGCAGAAATGCGGGCACGAGATGCTGAGCGTCGGCGTCGATCTCCAGCACGGACAAGCTGACGGCCCGGCTCAGGGACTCTGCCGAATCGTCCCGATCACGCCGAACGCCGGCGGATGGCGGGTTCAGCGGGATGTCTGTCTTGCGGTCGGTGCTCACAACCCGAATCGTATCGCGAGGAGTCGGGCGGGTCGCGACGGGGCTGCGCGAACAACGCTGTTCGAGAACGCGCGCCGGTGGTGATCGCGCCGCGCATCGCGCATGCGCACGGCATAGGGCAACCGTAGTGGCGAAGCGATTCCCGCGTCGCCCATGGAGCCACCCTGATGCCCGCGGACTTCACGCGCGATCCCGAGAGCATGACCGAGGCCGAACGCCGAGATGAGGTCGCCAGCATCTTGGCGCGCGGCCTCGTTCGCAGCATCGTCGCCAACCGCGCTCGCACATCGCGGACCAGCGGCGAACTCGCAGATTACGGCCGGACATGCCTTGAACTTCCGGGCGACTTGCCCCTCAGTGTGGCTCCGCGGCTGACAGGGGTGCGCTGAACAGGTCCACCCCTTATGAGAGACTTTCGCGGCCCAAGGGGCCGAGAGGAGTCTCCGATGAAGCGTTCGAACAGGAAGCGTCACCGACCCGAGGAGGTGGTTGCCAAGCTCAGGCAGGCTGACGAGGCCTTGGCGAAGGGCACGCCGATCGCCGAGGTGGCGAGGTCGCTGGGCCGGCTCTCCGCGTCCCGTTGGTAATCAGCATCTCCTCCGCTATCGCGGTGCGTACGACCTGAGACCTTTCGCCCCGGTGCGGACCTGACTACTTCAAGGCCGGTCGCACGACGGACCGGCGCGCAAGTGAACGCAGGACGCCGCCGAGAGAGCTCGGCGGCGTCTTTGCTGTTTCCCGCAAGGGTTTGGCGAGGTCGGCGAGTGAGCGCGAGGTCTCTCCGTTGCAGCGTGGTCATCACCCGCAGGTCGGGCCTGGGGCGCGGTCGAGCCCCACTTGGGGCCAGAGTCTCTCGGGCTCTCGCGGAGACCCGTGCGGGGGTTATGAGGGGCTCGGCTCCGCTGTAGCGCGACCAACCGGGGAGGTTGGGCGGCCATAGCGGGAGGCCGGATGCGAACCCGCGGGCACCGAAATGGGATCATCGGATCATGGCGGACGATCCTGAGCATCTGACCGGCCCTCGCGAGATCAACGCAACGGTGAGCTCATGGACGACTCTTGCAGATCGACCGCCTGAGGTCGCGCTCGATCTCTTGGCGGTGATTACTGATGCTGCTGGTGATGCTCGCGACGTGTCCGCAGCCCGCCATGCCGACGCCCTGGCCGCAACTATCGATGCCTCTGCGCTAACGACGAAGCAGCAGTGCCTGCTCAGCTACTACCGCGGCAACGCTTGGGCGGCCGCCGGTCGGTACGCAATCCACGGGACGCCGGAGGCCTGGCTTTGGGAGCGCCTCGAGGTCGAGCGTGAAGTGTTCCACCTCCGCGCAGCCATGCGCGGACCGGGCTTCGCCTCGTTGCCAATCCTCCGGCAGTGCCAGATTCTCACGAACGCGGGGAATGCCCTGAGCTTCGTGGGTAGATTCGTCGAGGCAATTGAACTATTCAACGAAGCCCTTCGGATTGATTCCGCCTTCGGGCATGCACAGGGCAATCGCGCCGTATGCTTGGACTCGTACGCTCGCGCCCTCTACGACGACGGGCACCGCCTTTTGCTTCTCCGCGCTGCGCATTGCGACTTGTCCGCGGCGCTTGAGGTTGAGATCGATCCAGCCGCCCGAGCGATGTTCGCTCCTCTTCGGGATCGGATTGGTGGCTTGCTACCCCCCGACGTTTCTGCGCGACGGGATGGACCTCGAGAGCTTCTCGCTTGGGTCGTCACCGTTGGAAGTCGAGTACCGGACGTGGTGCCTTCGCGAGGGGCTGTTCCTCAATCCGCTGAACGACCTTGGACCGCTACCGATCGCAGCACAGGACGTCCTCACAACTCCATCCCTCGTCACCGGACTCGACAAAGGTCCATCCCTGCCCGGTTTCTTCAACCAGCTGAAGCAGGAGTACTGCTCGGCGCGATGGATCTACTTTGACGCCGCATCTCGCGAGAGCACGCACTTCTCTGACGCTGGGGTGCTGCTCTACGACACGCTCGACCACCCGGCCTACTCCCTGGGAGTCGAGCAGGCCAAGCTGGCCTATCGCGCGGCATACTCGCTGTTCGACAAGGTCGCATACTTCATGAACGCCTACGCGAGGCTCGGCATTCCTGAGAAGCGAGTTTCATTCCGCACGCTGTGGTACACCGCGCAGGATCGCGGCAGGGGGATTCGATCGGACATCGCGGCCCGGGAAAACTGGCCCTGGCGGGGACTTCATTGGCTGAGCAAGGATCTCTTTGAGGACAGGGCTGACTTCCGCGATGTCATGGATCCCGATGCGCGAGGCCTCGCCGAACTACGGAATCACCTTGAGCACAAGTACCTCAAGCTGCACGACAACCTTTGGTCGGGAAGCGCCGCGTCCGCGACACCCGACCCGCTCCGCGACACACTTGCCTTTTCCCTGCGACTGGACGCGTTCATGGCTGCAACTCTCCGCGTGATAAAGCTCGCCCGCGCAGCGCTGATCTATCTTTCCCTCGGAGTTCGCCAAGAGGAGCGGCGCCTCGAGAATGAAAGACCTGAAGGCCACATGATCATCCCGATGAATCTTGGCGTTTGGGAGGATCGCTGGAAGCGTTAGACAGGCCGGCCACCAATGGCTCCGGCATGGCCCGCGATGGACCCAAGGCACAACGGCTTGTGCGCGACGACGTACTCCCCGGCGGATGCGACCAGCGTGTTGTTCATGTGGATCTTCCGCGCCAGCTCCGTTCCCTCTGACGATCAGGATCATGGTCACCGGCTCGTTGCGCCCGGCTCGACTCCGCCGCTGGCGTTCCCTACTTGAGAATGAAGCTGTCAAGTCGCCTGATCAGCGACTCGATCTCGCCTTCGGAAGGATCCGGCGGGATGTGGAGATAGTAGTCCCCGGAGGTCCTTGCGAGCCCATGGAGCGCGGCAGCTTCCTGCGGCCCCAGGTCGAGGAAGAGGTCCTCGTCGGCATAGTCGGCATCCCAGAGGATCCTGTCGCGGAGCAGCTCCAGGGCGCGCCAGATCGAGTCCGGTTCGGCATCGCGGCAGGACCGATCCAATTCGGCGTCCTCCAGCCCAAGTTCCTGGCATGCGCGCACGATCAACCGTCGGGAGTCGCTCACCTCGGAGGACTCGGAAACCTCCTCGATCATCACGTCCAGATGCGAATACAGGACGGCGATCGCGCATTCGTTCGCGGCGGTGAGCGGGGGAGGGGGCACGCTCGGATCTAGGAGCCCCGCGGCGACTTCGCAGAGCACGGTCAGGCGCTGCCCGAACGTCAGGCGGTCGTATGCCGGGTAGCCGTGCTCGGACAGGCAGTCGACCTCGAGCGTGTCGCGCATGAGCCTGAGTGCAAGGACAAAGACGGCCGCTTCCGCACCCGCGAGAACCCGATCCCCTTTGGAAGTGCGCCACATTTGGATTGCTCGCTCTCGTCCTCGCCTGCCCCCCGTGGAACCCTGTCCCACGCGATGGGCCGAGGTTGACGCAGCGTAGCCGCCCCGCAGAGGCCGGCGGCACTGCGGAAGACATGCCTGGGCCGCAGGCCCATCGCGGATCGTCGCGCTGCCACCAACGGAATAGCGCTTTCGCGGCGAGCCGATCCGCGGGATTTCGGCGTGCGACCGGCGTCGCGCACCAGTACTTCGTTGGTTGCGTCCGAAGGATCACGCTCGAAATCTGCTCGCGGCCCTCGCCCTTCGCGGACCTGCGGACCGCGGACGGCATAGGTAGCGGTCAAGGTCCCCGTTGCGATGGCGGTTCCGCCTGGGAGATTCCGTGTCCGCGCGCATACCGGCGGGTCACTGCACGGCCTGACTTTCCCACTGGCTAGACGACGATCTTGCATGCTCGCAAGAACTCCACCGGGCCAATGCACGGTACCTTCGCTGCTTCACAGGCGTCTGGAATCTTGCGCTTGCCCGGCCGCTCTCCGCGCAGTTCCTCTGTGACAACCGTGCCGCCGACAGCCATCGCGACGGCGATCACAAACGGATCGGCTCGATGCTTGGTGGCATTGGCTTGCGCGATCGCGCTGTCGCGGGCCAAGAGCTCGCGCAGCTTTGACTGCACTTCCTCGTCGGTTGCGCGGAGTACATTTTTCCGGGCCTTGAGCCAAGCAGAGAGGTCGTCCTCCTTTTTGCCCAGCTCAATCTGCACCTCCTCGGAGACGATGACAACGCCCGCAGGCAAGAGGGCTTCGAAC
Source organism: Phycisphaerales bacterium (assembly GCA_046350355.1). Taxonomy (GTDB): domain Bacteria; phylum Planctomycetota; class Phycisphaerae; order Phycisphaerales; family SM1A02; genus UBA966. The sequence goes on from JAXMAN010000001.1 coordinate 1,041,298, forward strand.
TTCTCCCAAAACGTCGGGAAGACATCTCGCGGGTACGTGCGGCGCCACGCACCGATAAAGAAGTTCGTGTCCAGAGAGTAGATCAATTGTCGGCCTCCGCACCGGGAGCCGACCGTTGGAACTCGGCTCGCATTCTGCCCAGGTGGCCAACCTTCACCTCGAGCAGATCAGCGGCGTCACGTTCAGATAGGTCGCGCGCACGCAACGCTTCGAAGACTGACCGGCCCAGTGCTCGCCCCGCCTGTGACGCCCTCAATGTGTAGTAGCTCGGGCCACCCGGTCGCTTTCGTGCCCTCTGCTGCTGCGCTGTCCACTCCGCCGCGTACCCAGCTCGAAGTCGAAGATAGTCTGGCTGCGAAAGCTCCCCCATCTCCAGCAGACGACGCGCGATCACTTCGCGGCTCACCTTGAACTCTCGCGACGCCTCGTCGATAACCCGCCCGGCGTTAGCAGGCGACCCGGGCCTGGTTGACCAGCGCTCCCCAAACGCTGCCATCGGCACCAGCGTCTCCGCGGCGACGGCGTTGCAGAATCGTTCGATTGCACCCGCTCCGCTCGGGTATTCCCCGCCGACTGCATCATTCGAGACACCTGACTCGCCGAGCCAGATGTGGACGAACTCGTGGAGCAATGTAAACAGCCGTCCACCCTTGCTGTCCTTGGGATTGACGTAGATGAATGGAGCGACTGGATCGCATAGTGCAAATCCCCGCGCTTCGGTCGGAGACACGCTCGCGTCCCGAGTCACGAAAGCGCCAGCCCGCTCGATCGCTACCAACCAGTCGCGAAACACCTGATCTGCATCACTCGCGCCAAGTTGCGCGCTGAGTGGGAACTGAGCGCACTCGCGAATCTCCTTCGCGAGCGCGGCGGCATTCTTTGGTTCTCGCCACGCGCCGACGAATTCCAGCGGCCTCCAGCCCAACTCGAGTCGCCGTGCTCGTGCCCAGTCTTGACGATTCCTGGTCTTCCGAATGAGTAGTCGGAGCTCTGCGGAGTACACAGTGCGTTCGCCCGTGTCGAAGCGCCGGAAGTCTCTGGGCGGCTTCGGTTCGGCGGGGGGACGAGGAAGGAAGAGTGCAGCGAGTGGTCGTCGGTAGACCTCCGCCAGCCTTCTGGCCTGTGCGAGCGAAGGTTGCTCAGCGCCCGCCTCCCATCGAGAGAGCACATCCGCACCGACATCAGCCGCCTTGGAAGCCTCTTTTACTTCCAACCCGGCAGCCTCGCGCGCCCACTGAAGGACTCGGGAATTGACCAATGCCTTGTGACGCTTTGGCATGGATGAGGCCAGACCTGGCGTAAAGGCTAGCCGAATCTGCCCATCGCTTCCGGGCCAGCGCGGCGCCACGTCGCTCCGGCCATGCGGTGAATGCGCTTCGCCCACAACCGCCATGCTTTGCGGCGGCGGCCATCCTGCCCAGCGCCCGCTGGATGCGCAGATCGCGGAAGTGAAGCCGGGATCGGTCGATCAGGTTCCGAGCCCCCGCCCGCCTCAAGAGGGTTCGCACGACACGAGGCCGTCCTGCCGCCGCCCTTCGAGGCTGCCCGTGTTTCCCTGGCCGGGGAATCCGGAGTCGGCGGATGGTGCCATGGCGCCGACCTCCTCGCATCCTCCTTCCACCCGCATTGTGATGTACTCCCGACTGCATGCCGCTCGACGCACACCAACGCACCCCGGCTCGGCAGAGGTTCGTCGCCCATCACGACGACCCTCGTATTCCGATGAACACAGCGGTGCCGCGATGACTCAGAGGCATCAGCGTTGGAATTCTCCTGCTTCGTTCGAGTTCGGCAGTCCCTCTGATCGTGGGCGGCATAGATAGCAACTGGCGACCCCGTGGTTATGTCGGGTCCGCCGAGGAGCTGCCATGTCCGCGCGCATCCCCGACCACCATTCGGACCCCTCATGCATGACGGCCGCCGAGTGCACCGATGAGCTGGCGGTGCTGCTCGCCCGCGGTCTCACGAGGGCCGTCATGGCAAGGCGCGCCAGCGTGGCCGGAACCTGCCCGATTCCGCCGGGTCGCGGGGAATCGGGCCTTGATCTCCCGCCCGGAATGAGGCTCAGTGTGGCAGATCGGCCCGCGGGTTAGGGCCGCCGCCGCACGCACGGACGCGAACAGGAGCACCCATGTCGGAGACCATCGAGAGCCAGATCGACGCGCTGCAGCGCATGACCACGTCCGAGCTCGTGGCGCGGTTCGCCCAGGTGCACGGGTACCCGTGCCGCACCCGGCACCGCCAGTACCTCATGCGCAAGATCGCATGGCGCATCCAGGCCAACGCCTGGGGCGACCTCAGCGAGCGGGCCCGGCGCCGCGCCGCCGAGCTGGCCGACGACGCCGAAGTCCGGGTGATGGCGCCACGCACCCTGATCTGCCCACCGGAACCGGGACCAGGCAGGACCGTCACGCGCCGGGCCGACAGCCAGGACCACGACGATCCGCGCCTGCCGCCCGCGGGATCGGCCATCGTGCGCGAGTACAAGGGCCGCACCGTCCGCGTCGTGGTGCTGCCCCGCGGCGAGGGATTCGAGTGGAACGGCGAGCGGTTCCAGACCCTGTCGGCCGTCGCCAAGAAGGTCACCGGAAGCCACCTGAACGGATTCCGGTTCTTCCGCCTGGAGGGCAAGCGATGAGTGGCCGGCGACGGGCACAGATCGACGGGGCGTCCGCCGCACCTCCCACGGTCCGCTGCGCCGTCTATACGCGAAAGTCCACGGACGAGGGCCTCGACCAGGAGTTCAACTCCCTGGACGCCCAGCGCGAGAGCGCCGAGGCGTTCATCGCCAGCCAGCGGTCGGCCGGGTGGACCTGCCTCCCCGAGCGGTACGACGACGGCGGCTACTCGGGCGGCAGCATGGAGCGCCCCGCGCTCGACCGGCTGCTGCGGGACATCGCTGCCGGGAAGATCGACTGCGTCGTGGTTTACAAGGTGGACCGCCTGAGCCGGTCGCTGATGGACTTCGCGCGGATCATGCAGGCCTTCGACGCCAAGGGAGTGTCGTTCGTCTCGGTCACCCAGCAGTTCAACACCACGAGCTCGATGGGGCGGCTCACCCTGAACGTCCTCCTGTCGTTCGCCCAGTTCGAGCGCGAGATCATCGGGGAGCGGATCCGGGACAAGATCGGGGCGCAGAAGCGCAGGGGCAAGTGGGCGGGGGGCGTTCCCGTGCTCGGCTACGACGTCGACCGCAGCGGCCCCAGCCCGCGCCTTATCGTGAACGCAGCCGAGGCCGCGCGGGTCCGGCAGATCTTCCGGATGTACCTGGAGAAGGGGTCGCTCCTGCCGGTCGTGACCGAGCTGGCCGCCCGCGGCTGGGCGAACAAGAGCCGCGTGATGAAGAGCGGGAAGGCCTTCGTGGGACGCGCATTCGACAAGGGCTCGCTCCACCAGCTGTTGACCAACCCGATCTACGCGGGGAAGATCGTCCACAAGGGCGCCGCGTATCCGGGCGAGCACGAGGCCATCATCGATCCGGAGACCTTCGACCGCGTGCAGGCGCTCCTGAAGGGGAACGGCAGGGGCGGCGGCGCCCATGTCCGCAACAAGCACGGGGCGCTCCTGCGGGGGCTCCTGAGGTGCCGGTGCTGCGGCCGCGCGATGACGCACACGTTCACGGGCGGGCGCAAGGGGCGCTCGTACCGCTACTACCGGTGCACGGGGGCGATCAAGAGCGGCGCCGGGACGTGCCCGTCAGGCACGGTGCCGGCGCAGGAGATCGAGCGCGTGGTGGTGGACGAGGTCCGCGCGCTCGCGGGGGACAGGGAGCTGTTCGGCAAGGTGCTCGCGGAGGCGCAGGCGGCGATCGCCGCGGACCTGGAGGCGCTTCGGGGCGAGAGCGACGGGCTGCGGGACGAGCTGGCGCGCCATCACCGTGCGCTGCGCGTGCTCGCCGAGAAGGGCGACGCGACACCCGACCGGGCGGCTCGCATCGCGGACCTGAACGAGCGCATTGCCTGCGCCGCGCGAAGGCTGCCGCAGGTGGACGCGCGGATCGAGGAGCTTGGGCGCGCGGCCATCGGACGACGCGGGCGGAGGCGGGGCCGAGACGGACGACTGGGCGGACGCGGTGACGATCGCCTACGACTCGAATGGCCGGCTCGCGACCGTGAAGACGCTCAAGCGCGGGACCTCGCCTGCGCCCGACACGGTGCTCAACGCGGTCGGGTTCCACTACTCCGCGCTGGGTCTGCCGGAGCACTTCGACCAGAACCCGCTGGGAGACCTGACCTACAGCGGCACGACGCCCACCGGCACGACCAAGCGGGTGGGGTCGACCTACGACCTGAAGAAGATGCCCGACGGCAACTGGGTGCGCGCCAACGGCGTCGTCTATCCCAGCGGGCAGTCCCTGGACATCGGCTACGGAACCGGGGGGACCAGCGACCGGATCTCGCGCCCGCAGAGCCTGGGCTTCCACGCGGCGACCGCGGCCGTCGAGTACCAGTTCCTCGGCGCGGCGACGCCCGTGATCGCCAGCTACCCCGCCCCGGGCATCCGGCTGGACCGCTCGATGGCGCAGTCGGGCGCGCAGTCCGACGGCCAGTACCCGTGCATGGACGCCTTCGGGCGCGTGACGCGGCAGCTCTGGATCGACTCGGGCTACGCGCCCGGATCCATCAGCGGCTTCGCGAACCGGCCCGCGCTCGTCGACACGACCTACGCGTACACGCGGCTCAGCGGCCTGACCTCGAAGCTCGACGCCCGCCCGGGCGCGACGATGCTCGCGCAGCACGCGTACACGCTCGACGGCCTGCTGCGCCTTCTGGCGGACCAGCGTGGCACGGCGTCGTTCCCGAGCTCGCAGGCGAAGCCGGGGTCGCAGGACTTCTCCTACGACTTCATCGGCAACCTCCCCTCGATGCGCACGGACACCTCGAGCGCGGGGACCTTCTCCTCGGGCACGACGGACGCGAGCACCTCGACCTTCAACATGGTGAACGAGATCGCGGCGGGCTCGTTCGTCCCGCTCGGGGGCACGCCCCAGTCGATCGGGTTCGCCTGGGACCACGGCGGGAACCTCTCCAGCCGCGGCATCGCCGGCGCGGCGGGCTACGGCTGGACCTACAAGCACGACCGCTGGGGGCGCCTGACGCAGGTCGACTTCACGGCCGGCTCGACCCCGCAGCCGGCGTTGCGCGCGCAGTACACGGGCCTTGGCATGCGCTGCGTCGTGGACCGCGCGCCGGACTCGTGGGTGCCGCCTGCCGCGCCCACGGTCTCGCAGCGGCGGCTGGGGTACTTCGACCTGGGCTGGCAGCTGCTGGAGGAGCAGATCGACGACGACCTGCCGCTGGCGACCTCCGGGGCCGAGTCCGACATCGACCAGGTGGAGCAGCTCGTGTGGGGCATGCGCCACGTGGACGACCTCGTGCTCCGGCGCGTGAACTCCAACTACGCCGGCGGCGCCGACACGGACTTCTCCGACGCTGGGGACCGCGCGGGGGACCAGTTCCTCGGCGACCTGCAGTTCAGCGTGGTGGCCGCGGTCGACAGCGCGGGGGCGCTGCTGGAGCGCGTGGAGTACGACGCGTACGGACAGGCGCAGCACCACTGGCCCGAGGGGATCACGGGCGCCCCCGGCGGCGGCGTGGTCGCCGCGGACTCGACGGCGGCCTCGGGCGCGGTGGGCAAGTCCATCGGGCAGACGGGCTACCTCGCCGACGCGGACCTGGACCGCAGCGGGACGGTGACGGCGGCGGAGGCGAGCGCGGTCGCCGCGAAGGTGGGCACGGCGGGGATCCCCGCGGGGCGCATCAGCGCGTACGGAAACACAGTCGGGTGGTGCGGGTACCGGTTCAACGCCGGGCCGGACCTGCTGACGGTGAGGTTCCGCCACTACGACCCCGCGCCGGGCGTCGCGCGGTGGCTCGAGCGGGATCCCGCGGGGTACATGGATGGGGCGAGCTTGTATCAGTACGTGACAATGCAACCAACGTCGGGCTCAGACCCAGTCGGACTTTGGGGTATTCAATTCGGGAGCCTCCTCATCGGCAGTGGCAATCCGTGGCTTGCGTTCACAAACAAGTCGTGGGGTCACTTGGCTGAAGGGGCGATGGCTACGGCGGATGGCATTGTTCCATTCGGTGATCCATTTGCCGATCTTGGCGCGTATCAAGCGGACACATGGGATGTCCAGGCGAGCCAGCAGCTTGGCGAACTGTCAAGAAACCTGGCGCTCGCCGCTTTGGGGTTACATGGTGTGAATCTCGGTGCCTGGCGTGTTTGGATTCAGAATCCCTTGAAGTACGAACTTGGCTCGGCGACAGTCGGAAGCTACGAAGCGATGATGGCTGAGATTGGAGAAGGAGCGACCGCATTCCAGAAGTATGACTGGCTCCGCGCGAATGGAAAGTTCTTCGACATGGTCTTCGGATTTCGCTGGGTGAGGAACCTCGGATCAGGCGCAACGCCGGGCGGCGCGATCGCGCTTGGGTTGCCCCTTGCAGTTCAGGCCTGGAGATTCCTGTTCGGCTCAAGCAGTGGAGCTCCGCTTGCGGGCGGCCGGAGACTTGGAGTGGTAGCTGCGCGAAACACAGGAGCGGCAAGCGCCGGTGCCCAGTCAAACATTCTTGCAACGGTAGTCCCACTACTGATTAGGTACATTTCCCAATACCCTTTGGGACCGCAGATCACCTGCCCCAAATAGTGCACGATGAAACGCGTTAACCCCGCAAGCTTGATGGCCCGATTGACTTACGTGTTTGGGTCTGCGTATCTCGGATGGAATGTGGGCAATGAAGTGGCAGGCAGGCTTGGTGCGGTGGTCGGCGCTATCGTCGCATGCCTAGCGCCTCTGGTGGCGCTTTGGCTGCTGATGACGTTTCTTCTGGCCCGAGCGGTGCGGGCCGCACGCCGGGCAACAGAGGCCGAACTCCACGAGTGCGTGGCTACGGCGGGAGACGGCCGAATTCCCGCCAATGTGGCGTTTGCTGAATTGAGGATTAGGGGAGCCATTGAGATCGGCGACCTACAGAGTTTGTGCAGGTGGCTTCGCGAGCCCGACGCTGGTCGGGCTACGCTCGCAGCTGCGGCGATACGAAGCGCCCTGCCAGAAGTTCAGGGAGCGTTGGAGGAGTGGGAGTCGGCTGCCTCGCCTGCCCAGCGGGAGGCCGCGGCCGCAAGGGTTCTCGAGGCCGGTCGCGCGCTTCGCTCACTCGAAGTATCCCATGAGGATGCTGCGAGGCTCCCGCCAACCGGGATGGATTGAAAGTACCGCCCAGGATCCGCGTGACAGGGGTGCGCGGAACAGTACCCAGCACCGGAGCGTGTCCAACACTTGCCGCTAGCGCTTCCGCGACATGCCGCTACATGAGACGCGCGAAGACGAGGTAGTAGAAACTAGCGACGGTCTCCTCGGGCACGACGGACGCGAGCACCTCGACCTTCAACATGGTGAACGAGATCGCGGCGGGCTCGTTCGTCCCGCTCGGGGGCACGCCCCAGTCGATCGGGTTCGCCTGGGACCACGGCGGGAACCTCTCCAGCCGCGGCATCGCCGGCGCGGCGGGCAGCTACACGCTCCTCGACGGCCACTCGCGGCTGGACATCCTCAGGTCGATGGGGGCCGCGGACGCGTTCTGCCTCGTGGCCGACGACGACGAGGCGTTCACGTACAACCACAAGGTGAACCGCGTGGCCCCGATCCAGGAGCACTTCATGATCCTGAAGGCCCTCGAGAGCGGGGTCTCGGAAGCCCGCATCGCCAGGACGCTGGACGTGGACGTGGGTGCGATCCGGCAGAAGCGCGACCTGCTGAGCGGAGTTTGCCCCGATGTCGTCGCGCTGCTGAAGGACCGGTCGGTGACGGCCGCCGCCATCCGCGAGATCAAGCGGGCGGCGCCCTGGCGCCAGATCGAGATGGCGGAGCTCATGCGGGCGGCGAACAACTACTCGACGACCTACGCGAAGTGCCTCGTCGCGGGGACCGCGCAGAAGGACCTGCACCCCGACGAGAAGGAGCGCGCCACGGCAGGCATGCGCCCCGAGGACGTCACGCGCATGGAGCGGGAGACGCAGAGCCTCGCCCGCGAGTTCCGCGCGGTGGAGGCGAGCCACGGCCGGAACACGCTGCATCTGGTGCTCGCGGTCGCGTACCTGCGGAAGCTGCTCGACCACGCGCCGGCCGTGCGGCACCTCTCGCAGCGCCACCCGGAGATCCTCTCGAAGTTCCAGAGGCTCGTCGATGCGCCGGACCTGAAGGGCTGAGGAGACTCAAGTCCGAGGATCGCGACCGCCACTCCTGCGAACATGCCTCTCTGGATCCGTGTGGACTGCGTATTGACGAGCATCCTGAAACCGATGCCGTGCGCTGAGTCAACGATCCCGTCGTGCCCACCCCGTCGTCTGATACGACAACCCCGGCCGGGCATCTGAGTCGCTTGCCTAAATGCCGAGCTCAGCGTCCCTGCGGCCCCCAGCGCGGTCAGCATCGCACTCATGCCGCTTCCGCGCGCCTCCAGCTTCCATAGCCAGCGAGGCAAGCGCCAGCAGTCCGGAGTTCCTCTCCGCTTGAGCTAGGAAGTGGTGCGAGGAGAGCGGCCGCGGCGCGCTCTACAGCTCCCCTGGATCTCCCTGGCGGATCGGAATGGCGTAGAGTTTCAGCGGCGAGCTGCTGGAGGATCGGGTGCCCACGGAGCTCGTCGACACACTTGCGGATCTGCGGGACCTGATTGACCCGCGGCGGCCCTTCTACAACCACCGCCGGATCCAGCGGGCGCTCGGCATGGTGACCCGGGCGGCCTCGTTGGCGACATGCCAGGCGTTGCCGCTGCTCGGGCTCGGCGCACTCGCCTACGCTGCGGCACCGCCGTGACGGTATGGTGCGGCCACCCTGCACCCTATCTAACACATGATGGACCAATGAGTGCCCCGGACAATTTGACAGATTTAATGGCTCATCCGAACGTTTCAACGCTTAGTTTTCAGAGTGGACGATCCCAAGGAGACACCTCGCCTGCATGTCATCCGGAAGCGCAGCAACTTCCGGCCAGAAAAACTTGAGAATCATCTTGTGGGAGTACATGGTTTGGAGTACTAATTCAGTCAGTTCGTGTAATCGAAGGTATTGGTCAGTGTGACCGGGTCGCTCTCATCGGTCCACCCCTTATGAGAGTTGGTGCATCGTAGCCGTCCTCTCCATGCCCGGCGGTGCCGCAGCGCAGGCGAGCGCAGCGAGCCGGAGCGGAGGCAGCGCCGGGCATGTCGCGGCGAATGCCGCGGGCGTCATCTTGCCCAGCGCCCGCTGGATCCGCCGGTGGTTGTAGTGCAGCCGCCAACGGTCGATCAGGTACCTCGCCTCCGCCAGCGTGTCGAAGATCTCCGACGAGAGCAGCTCGTCCCGCAGCCGACCGTTGAAGCTCTCCACGATCCCGTTCTGCCAGGGCGAGCCCGGGTCGATGTAGAGCGTGCCCGTGCCGCTCTCCGCACACCAGGTGCGCACCGCCGCCGAGACGAATTCCGGCCCGTTGTCGCTGCGGATGTGCGCCGGCGCGCCGCGGATCGCCGTCAGCTCGTCCAGCACCCGCACCACGTCCTCGCCACGGCAGTGCCTGCCCACCTCGATCGCCAGGCATTCGCGCGTGCACTCGTCCAGCACGACCAGCATCCGCAGCGGGCGGCCGTCCGCGGTCCGGTCGCTCACGAAGTCCATGCCCCACACCTCGTCCTTGCGCGCCGCGCGGCGACGCGCGATGCCGTTCTCGCCCGTGCCGATGCGCCTGCGCTTGCGGCGATTCCGCGGCACCAGCAGGCCTTCCGTGCGCCAAAGCCGCTTCATCAGGCGCGTGCCGATCGACCAGCGCTCCTTGTGCAGCAGATCCATGACGTAGCGGTGCCCACGGCGCGGGTTCGCCACCGCGAGCTCCCGAATCCTCGCCACCAGCCGGTCACGGTACGGGTTCGGCGGCACCGGGCGACGCTGCGTGCTCCGGTGCTGGCCCGCCACCCGGCACACGCGCCGCTCGGAGACGTCCATCGCCATCGTCACGTGCTCGATCGCCCGGCGCCGCCGCGCCGGGCTCAGAATTCCCCCTTGGCGATCTCCTTCAGGATCTGGATGTCCAGCTGCTGGTCCGCCACCAAGCGCTTCAGACGCGCGTTCTCCTTCTCCAGGTCCTTCAGCCGCTTCACAGCGTCACGGTCCACCGCCCCGTACTCGGCCCGCCAGCGATGCAAGGTCACCTCGGACACCCCCAGCGACCTCGCCACCTCGGCGATCGGCGTGCCCTTCGCCAGGGCCTCGTCAGCCTGCCTGAGCTTGGCGACCACCTCCTCGGGACGGTGCCGCTTCCTGTTCGAACGCTTCATCGGAGACTCCTCTCGGCCCCTTGGGCCGTGAAAGTCTCTCATAAGGGGTGGACCTGTTCAGCGCACCCCTGTCAAGTGGAGACAACGGAGCCGCACATCGATACGAGCAACGAGCCGATTATGGCGGCCAGTCGTGAGATTTGCGTTTTGGATCACAGAAAGGACAACGAATGAGAGCAGCTTTCCGCATTGCGATCCCTGTTGGAATGATCACACTTGGCGCCGCGCTGGCTGGAGCAAGTCTGCTCCAGCCAAGTTCGAGTGATGAAGTGGAGCTGGGCTGCGCTCGAGTTGGCGCCGACTGTGACCCAGTGGTTGGCGCGATTGCCGGCACTCCTAAGTGCGGCTTGAAAGCGTCCGCATGTGCCGGTCGCACAAGTTATTCCGCGTGCATAATTAACACATGGAACACGGCCTGCGCGAACGAGCAGCAGTACACTCCGGGAGGCACTACCAACATCTTCACAAAGTCCATCAGTTGTACCGGAATCTGGTATGAAGGCTGGTGCGCTTGGGATGCTCATTCAAACGATTGCTATTGGCGCACCACCTCCAACGTCTTCTGGTGTCCGGGCGGTAGGATTGCAGGGTGGAATTCGCAGACCGATTGCAACACTTATGTGCCCGCTCCGCTTCCCGGGAACGACCCGAGTTACCATCCCCCTGGAATCTGAGCGCTCCGGAGGTTGCCAGTCGGGCGGCAATGCCAAGTTCCAGCTGTATTCTTTCGTGCGTTGTAGTATTGGCACTGGCCTGCATTGGCCGGGCCGACGCCATTGGGGACGACCTGATTACTCCGGAGGATCTACGCTCTGCGGAGGGACGGTCAAAATTACACAAATCGCTCCTCGAGCCGGAGCGGGTCCTTGATGACGATCGATTTTGGGAGGAAGCGCTGAGTGGTCCTCGGGAGGCCAGCGAGTTGGTCGCAGCGTGGTCATCAGTTGTCGGATCCCACAGGCCATTTGTTTCTCGCGAAGACCTCGCCAGGATTTTTCAGGCAAAGCGCAACAAATTTTCCACCTTTGTCAGCCGCAGTAAGATGCACTGGTGGTCGAGCGCTGGGTCAAATGAGGCATCGTCGCCGCCGGCAGGAATTGAACGAGAATACTGGTGGAGCCCCGAAAGGCAGCTAGTATCCTTGAGGTTTCGCGAGCCGGTATCTGGCTTGTTCGCCAGAATCGACACTCTTGGCAATGGCGCAAGCGCAATACGGACAGAGCGGGTTTATCTGAACGCCCATCCCACGATGAGCACGAGCGAAGTTGGGATTGACCAACTGTACGCGACTGATGAGCCCTTCATTCAAGCGGGTCTCCTGCAGGCCGCATCCTTCAGAGCCGAACCTAGGGGAATCGCCGACATGAGGGCGCTTCTTGAGCGAGACTCAACCGTTGTCCTTCGGGAGCTTGCAAGGGTGAGAGGGCGAACCTGTATCGTCCTTGCCGTTGGCTGCCCTCCCACCACGCGGATCTTTCTCTCCCTGGAAGATGATTTCTTGCCCTTTCGAGTGGAGCACTATAGGGCGGAGCCGAAGCGCGACGGTATTGGCCTAACGCGTTCGATTTTCTCCGTGCAGCAAGTTCTTGAGACGCGGCAAGTCGACGGTTACTTCTCGCTCCCAATCCGTACCGCCACCTTCTCGTTAGGCAGATCTGTCGGCTCGGCGCCTTCGGCCTTGAGCTTCGCAACTTTTGTCGAGGTTCTAGAGCGTGTCATGCACTTCACGCCATCGCCTCCGCGACATGCCGCAACATGAGGCACGCGAAGACGAGGTAGTGGAATCCCGCGACGGTCTGCGGCAGCCGCTCGTAGTCCTTCGCGAGGCGCCGGAAGCGCGCGGCCCACGCGAAGCTGCGCTCCACCACCCATCTCCTGGGCAGCAGCACGAACCCGCGCCGGGCCTGCGGCAGCCGCACGACGTGCAAATGGATGCCACGCTCCGCGGCGTCCTCGGCGGTCTCCTCGCCGGTGTAGCCCTGGTCCACGTAGGCGAGCTTCACGGAGTCGCCCGTCGCCTCCTGCACCTTCTTGGCCAGCCGCGCCACCTGCGCGCGGTCCTGCTCGCTCGCCGCGGTGAGGTGCAGCTTCAGCAGCAGGCCAAGCGTGTCCACCGCCGCGTGCACCTTGGAGCCCGTTCGCCGCTTGGCGCCGTCGTAGCCGCCGCGGTGGCCGCTCTCGGGCGTGCCCTGGAGCCTCCGCCTGTCGATGACCAAGGCGGACGGCTCGGCCTCGCGGCCCAGCGCCAGCCGCATCAGCGCGCGCAGGTCGTGCACGAGCGCCTCGAAGCATCTCGCGGCGATCCAGCGCTGCGCCTGCTGGTAGAAGGCCTGCCATGGGGGGAACTCGTGCGGCAGGTAGCGCCAGGGCGAGCCGCTGCGCGCCATCCACCGCAGCGCGTCGAAGATGTCGCGCAGGCTGTGCTCGCGCTGGGGCGCGTCCTCGCGCATCAGCGTCAGATTCGGCGCGGCCAGCGCCCACTCCTCGTCGGTCACGTCGCTCGGCTACGGTCTCGGCTTCCTTGCCATGCCGACCCATCGGCAGGATCGTCAGCCAGAGTGCATAACACGCTCTAGACGTCAACGTCGACGCATCTATGCCTCCGATTTCCGATGCCCTATCCATTGATTCGGGGACAGTGATCGTTGACGCGGACTCTGGGGTCGCGCTTGAACGGATCGGCGAGCGTTCCACCATACAGGGAGCAGTTAGCCGACAACTTGAGCAATTCCGCGTGCCTGAGGTCGGTGGCTGGCGAAGACTTGCGGACCCGGCAATCGCATTCCTCGTGGTCGGATTCGGTGCAGTGATTCTCATGAGGAGAGGACAAAATTGACTTTGTTGGCTTCGCTCATGGTGGCAGCGGCGCTGATGCTCCCAGCCGCAGGTGATAGGCCAGGGGATCCGGAAGCCATTCGGCGGGCCATTTATGGCGTGAACGACGAGATTGGACTAGTAACAGCTTGCGGGCCAATATCAGTTCTTGCTGTTTGCGATCTAAGGGGAAGGCCGATTTCGCTGAGTCAAGCGATCGAGGACTGCAAATGGACTCCCGAGACGCCTCCAACGCTCAACCAGGTAGCCGAGGTGCTCGAACGACGATGTGGTGTGCGCCATGCAATAAGGCGGATAGCCACAGAATCGCGCGCTGAATTCTTGGCCAGAGTGCCTACAGGGACTCTATTGGTGCTCCGGCCAGTGAACGGGACACTCCAGCACCTGGTTGTAGTCCTGCAATCCGACGGCGATGGTGGTGTGCTGGTATTTGACTATCCTGGCGGAATACACCTAATGTCAAGCGACGTAGTTCGCGAGCGGTGGGAAGGTGTCGTCGTAATCCAGAGTGGGGACGGAGCCGGATTCTCATTTCTGTGGTCAGGTGTCGCGGTTTCATGCGTTGGTGGCGCATGGTTGGCACGGGGACGCAAGCTCCGAAGGATGGCCCGTACAGTTTGTGCTGCAGCCCTTCTCGCCGTGCTGTTTGCGCCCTGGAGCATAACGCAGGCGTCGGTGGGCGACGGTCCTCCGGCAAAGGCTGCCTTTCCAACGCAGACCTATGCGCTAGGGAGGGTGCCGGAGAACATCACGATCGAGCGCACTGTTGAGTTGCGCAATCCAACGCAAGCTCCGCTGCAGCTGAAGCGCCCCGTAGAGTCTTGCGGGGCGTGCATCCATGTGGTAGAGGACCTAGCCGGGAGGATCCTGGCCCCCGGCGAGGCTTTGGCGATCCACATCCAGCTGCGCACGACGGGAAAGCGTGGCAAATTCAGTCCTTGGGTCGTTTTTCTATCGGAATCTCAGGGAATTCCATTGCTGAAGGTCGAGTACAACGCACAGGTTGCAGCATTCTGGGGATCGGACGATGTAATCAATTTGGGAATAGTTGAAGCTGGGGCATTAGCCGAGTATTCCTTTGCGGTGTATACGGATTCTCTCGCGGGAGAACCCGAGGTGAGTTGCGTCGGAGTGACTGGCATGCCGGATGCCCACGTCGAACTGACGCAAGTGAAGTCCAAAGTTGGTGACGGGCCTGTCGCGCTAGCGCGGGGGCAGTTTCGCTGGCGCGCACCTTCTCAAGCGGGTGCGATAAATGGCCGGATTGAGTTGCTGGCGGGCGGAACTAGTGGTATGTCACTAACGATTGCGGTTCAGGCGATAGTAGTGCTTCCCAGTCTGGACACCAACGGCCGGATATTGCTTGGGACGTGGTGCGTCACTCGGGACAGCACTCGGGAGTTCGTTTTGCCTCCCAAAGCAGCGAGTCGGCTGCAGGCGACTGTGCCCGGAACTGTCATCCAGACTGGTGCGCCGGAGGTGGACGTCTTGGGCGCGATGGAGTCCGATGGCCGTCTAAGAATTCAGCTGTGCTGGCGCGGAGAGTTTCCGAAGCACTTCCAGATTCTTGAGGGTACCTTGCGGACACGACGAGGCGATCAAGAAGTTGCAGAAATTCCGTATATGATCTGTTGCTATCCCCAGGAGGAATGATTGATGCGCCTGACATCCACTCGTTGGTGGCTCATGCTTGTTCTCGTGGCGGGCTTGGCGCAGGCCACATCCGACGCCGCCGGACCCCAATCTGAGAACGGCACGCAGGCCGCTAAGGACGTGCCCCAGCGAGCAGCCGACCTGGCTAGGTGGGCTTGTCGGCTCGAGCCTGCCGCGGTTCCCAAGATATTCTCCCGACCTGGGCTGGTGCTAGGCGAGGACTGTTTGACCACTGCGCTGAGCGCATATGACACGGAGCTCGAAAGTCTGGCGCACTCCGATTCGGAGAAGACCGCCGCAACAATTGACGCGCTGGAGCGCGATTACAGGATTTATCTCTCGGGCTCACCGGAACATGAATCGTCGCTAAGCGAGTCGGAACGTAACGCGTTGATTCGCGCCAGAGACCGCGTGGCACGCGGCGAACCTGCGTTCAGTGCAGAGGATCCATTCTGCATAAGTAGGATGAATCGGCGATACCATGAGTCTCGGCAAGCGTTGTACCGGGGGGAGGCAACTGCTCGTTTCGCGCTCGTTGACCGTCTTGCAGATTGCGCGACTCCCCGTATCGACAAGGTCGAGTTGGAACGGCTTCGCTCAAGACTGACAGTCGAGGCTTCAAATCGTGGAGTCGATGATCGCAAGTTCTATGGCTCGATTGACCCGGGCTTGCTTGTGAGTTTTGACCTGTACGAGTTGCTTGAGCAAAGCAAGCCACTCCAGAAGTCACTGGCACCATCTTCGAAGCCCATTCTTGCTATCAGAGATCTCGATCCAGCAACCTCCCCTGTCGTCGCCGTAGCGGCTCAAAGAGCTATACTAAGATTCGATTCTGACGCCGGACAGGCGATTGACTCATGGATTCGCGCGATCACCGCACGCAACGCTGCCAACGAGCTTACCTATGCTGCTGCCGATCAGGAGTTGAAGGCCTGCGACCAGATTGTGGGGAACCTCATTAGGCGACGTTGGGAGCTCGTACTCGAGATCGCCGCACTTCTCCGGGCAAACGGCTTTGAAGGTCAGGCAACGACCTGGGAGATCGAGGCCGGCAGGGCATTGTTTCCTTCGGCGTTTGAAGCAGGGCAGTCCGACCAGATCATGGTTTCCATTCTTGCCTCAGAAGCGTCGAACACCGATAGGTTCCGTTCTCTACGGGAGCGATTCGATACCTTTGAACAACTTCGGACGGAGGCGCGAACAAGGCTGATTGCCGCCATGGTCTCTGGTGCTGGCGTGAATGGGCGGCGGGGAGAGGCGGCATCCCGCCAGGTGAACGACATTCGCGCGGAGATCTTGAGCTTGGACAGCGCATGCGCCTCGGAGCTTGCGGCCCTGCGCAAGCAGTAGCGGCAGGCGTTTGTCGGTTTCGACGCGACGTGGGGGCGACTTCGCCTGCTTGGTGTGCCAGAGACAGGCCGCTCCGCCGCCGTCGTCGCACTGGTCTTCACCCCGATTTGATGTGACGGTGGTGCGCTGAACAGGTCCACCCCTTATGAGAGACTTTCGCGGCCCGAAGGGCCGAGAGGAGTCTCCGATGAAGCGTCTGACGAATAGGAAGCGCGACCGTCCAGAGGAGGTGGTCGCGAAGCTGAGGCAGGCTGACGAGGCGCTCGCCAAGGGCACGCCGATCGCCGAGGTGGCGAGGTCGCTCGGAGTGTCCGAAGTGACGCTGCACGGCTGGCAGGCCACTCGGCCCATCAGGCCGCGAAGGTCTCTCAAAAGGGGTGGACCTGTTCAGCGCACCCCTGTCATCGGCGCTCGGCCAATAACATATGCCCTCTGAGTACCCTGGAGTCGGGTCCTGCAACTTCTCGGTTATGACTACACCTTTCGTGTCTCTGTCAGCCTCGCGTGCGACTTCGAAGAGCGTCCGCCCCGCACTACTTCAAACGAAACGCCGCCGAGTGATCGGCGGCGTTTCTGCTTTTGGCGTGGGGAGTTGGCGAAGCTGGGATGCGGTGGGCGGGCCCCTCGTGCGCGCGTGGTCATTGATCATCTCGGCCCCGTTCTGTGTCTGCCTCGACATGATCCGATGGCACATGGAGTAGTTTGAGTTTGAGGTCCAGTTTCCGCTGGCGCAAAATGTTGCCACCCATCCGTCGTGCCTTAAAGCTCCTCCTGGCGCTGTCGATCCTTGGATCGATCGCCTCCGTCGCAGTGTGTTGCGTGCTGATCTACCACGCTTTCACCGACGGGATGACGCCCGGTCCTGACCTTGTCGCGAAGCTGCAGGATGGAACATTGCGACAGGACGAAGTTGAGTCGATCGAGATCTTCGAGGAGTACATCGAACCCGCCACCCGCAGTCCGCTCCGCGTCCTCAATGTGGGGCCTGCCGATTACCCGGCTCTCCCCACGCTTCGCGATCGAAAGTCGCTTGGCGTGATCTTGCACGAGCTCGAGTATGCGATTGCAGGAACGCCTCAGATGTCGCACCCGAGCATCACCAGCCGGGTTTTCATGCGGGTCAACACGGCCCAAGGGTGGTACTGGGTGAAGGCTCAGGTGCTCGCTTCCGAGACACAGAGACGGCTGCAGTTTGCCGTGGGCAACCTGAATGCTTCGCACATTCCGTCGAGCAACTACTATCGAGGAACAGTCGATGAGTTTCTTGCGCTTCTCAGGGCGCTGAAGGGCGCGCAGTCGAGCGCCGAACAGAACACGACGATTCCGGCATCCCCCTGAAGTTTGCGAGTGCGGAGCGCGGCCCTCAAGGCTCATCGTGACGACGGCCGCTCCTGACCTGAGGTTGCGCGGGCGAGAGTCCTTGACGACATTGCAGCGCTCGCAAGCGAGACTCGAGAGACGAGGAGAGAAATCTGCGGGGACTTTCCCCGGGAACGGAATGATCCATGAAGCTCTCGACAGCTCAGCGGGTGTTCGCTGGTATCGCCCTGGTGTCATTCGTTCTCTGCATGGCCACGGTGTTCGTCGGCGGGGACCTCTGGGGACGGCACCGAAGCACACTCCAGGGGCGGATTATCGCATACTCCGTGGTGTCCATGACCCTTTCGCTTCTTGCCGGCGCAGTTTGGCAGTTGTTCCGGAAGGCGGATGACGCACCGCGGCCCTGACTGTTGTGGTGAGCTGGCTCTGGGCACTCCGAAGCGCTGGTCGTCTCCTGATGCATGGCAGAGCCGGTTGCGAATCGGGCAGTTGAGGCAGATTCATGCCGGAGATCACGAGGCCTCGGCGTGACGAGGGCGCGCTGATCAGGCCCACGCTTCATGAAGGACTCTCGCCGCCTGAGGGACCGAGACGAGGCGCCGCTGAAGCGTGGACCCGGAATCGTCACCGTCCCAAGATGGTGGTCTCGAAGATGAGGCCCGCAGATCAAGCGCGTGGGAACGGAGTGCGGATGGCTGAGTCGGCTCCGTTGCCTGAGGTTTCTGCGGCGACGCCTCCATAACCGCGGAGTCTCAATTGCAACTTTCGGATCCGCGGCACCCGCACCCTATCTCTGATTGCTGCTTGCGCCACTTCGAATGCCGTCCGCGCCGAACGACTTCAAACAAGAACGCAGCCGTGTGATCGGCGGCGTTTCTGCCTTCGGCGTGGGGAGTTCGCGTGGGCGCACTGTGCGCGCGTGTCTCTGCGCGCCGCGTGGTCATCACCGCGTGGTCAGGCGTTGGGCGGCGAGAGCGCCCCAATGGGTCCCGAGTCTCTGAGACTCTGCCCGCGGCCGCTGCGGGGGTCATCAAGGCGTCTCCCGCGCCATTGGGGTCCGGACACCCTGGATTGGTCGTGGAGCAGCGGGGCAGACGAATTTCGACTGCGCCCCGTATCTTGGACAGGGTTGTGCGAGTCAGGCGGCGTGGGATGCAGCACTCCGCATGATGGCCAAGACAGGAGGGTGTGAGCATGTGTGCCACGTGGGATGCTTCAGCCGAAGCCGAGCGGGCCTTCGGTTCCTTTCAACGCAGCACAGTCGAGGCGATGAAGGTGCTCGCGGAGGCCGGGCTCTACACCCAGCTCATGATGATCATGTACGGGGCCATTGACGCCGCAGGCTTGCTCGACGCCCCGCTCGGGACGATTGACGCGGACGGGGAGACCTTCAGGGACTGGGTCGACAAGTACATGATTCCCGGCGCCCGGCTTCAGGCAAGTGCAGCGGACCTTTGGGGCGCGCGGTGCGCGCTCCTGCACGCCTACGGCGCCGAGTCCAAGCTGTCGCGGAACGCAAAGGTGCGCGAGGTGGCCGCGTACTGGAGCAGCAGCGATCCTTCGATTGCTCAGGCGAGATGCGATGAAGTGAAGCGAATGACGGGGCGCGAGGTTGTTCCTGTGGAGTTGGGAGCGCTTATCGAAGCCTTCGGAGCTGGATTTGCGCAGTTCGCGTCTGACTTCGCAGGAAAGTGTCGTGCGGACAAGCGGTGGGAAGGGCGTGCAAGGAAGTTGGTCGCGCATTACCGCATCCCCGGATAGGCGTGCATTCAGGGGCGCTTGAGCATAGGTACCGCTGGCGGCATTTCGGTTGTGGAGGGTTGCCCGGAGCCACCCATACCCGCCCCTGACTCCGGCCGCGCTCCCGACAGCGTCACCGCCGACGAGCGCCGCGCTGAGGTGACTCTGCTCGTTCACTAGAATGGAGGAGCGTCCGAGGACTGAGAGTGAAATGGAAGCTATGACTGCGATCGTAACCCTGTTGTTCGCGATGATTGGCGCCATGGGGGGCTCCATTCCCGGCGGCAGCCTGAGGACCATCGATATCGAGTTTGGTTGGATCTGGTCGCTAGAAGAGCCTGGGGTGCCCGTCCGGATCGACAACCCAACCGATCGGACCATTGCCCTAGAGAGTGACCTGGTTCCGTACGCCGACTTCGTGCGGCGTCGCGTGGTGGACGATGCATCACATTCCACTCGCGGTGTCTGTTCGTTCCCTTGCGCGATCGAGGCCGCTGCACAAGATGGTCGGCCCGTGGCGCTGGTCCGTGAAGATCCATCGAATCACGCGACTCAACTGGCAATCGAGAGCTTCCCCTATGTAGATCGGGCGGCGCCGGAGATACTCCTCAACAGAGACGTCGTCGAACGGCTGATCGCAGACTGCGCCATGTCGGAGCGGCATGCAGAAGCAGCTCGAGGGCTGTGGGGGCAGTACATGTCGCAATTGAACGACGCGTGCAAGCGGGTCTTGGACATCTTTCAGAAAAGAAACTGGGAGCTTGCCGTCTTTCATCTGCCAGCGCTTTCCCAGGATCCCGCCCCGGGAGCGGCAGGTTCCGGTGAGTACAAGCGACTTGAGGACGCCCGGAAGCGAGCCAAGGCAGGTGATGTCCCCATTC
Source organism: Phycisphaerales bacterium (assembly GCA_046350355.1). GTDB lineage: Bacteria > Planctomycetota > Phycisphaerae > Phycisphaerales > SM1A02 > UBA966. Next base: position 1,061,388 of record JAXMAN010000001.1, read on the forward strand.
TCGACGGCCAGGGCTACCTGAGGGAGTACAACCTGCTGACCGATTCGCTCTACGCGGAGACGGTCGGGTCAGAGCGGCTGTGCCGGGAGCGTTTCCTATCCGGCTTCGTTTTGCTCGTTGGCGACGACTCGCTGGGGCCAGCGATCGCGAACCGTGCAGTTGCGCGCGCCCTCGAAGCAAGTTGTCGCAGTGAGTTTTCGGGGACAGGTTTAGGCCTGCGAGTCTCGGCGCCGTTCTTGTCATGTGTTTCCGACGCTCTCGCGAAGGGGGGCGGGCTGCAAGGACTCAGTCCGAACGGACTGTCACTTGTGCACCAGGCGGACCAGGTGACGAGAGATGTTCAGGCCGCATTGTTGAAGCATGACCTCGATGTGGCCGCTGCGGCGGAACGATTCATGGCGGCGCGATCGCGATTTTGGGGAGTGGCTGCAATTGCACGCCAGGATGGGGCCTCGAACCCGATTTCCGATGCAAGCCGCAACTGTGATCTTGCGGTGCGCCAGATCGAGCGCGCTCGTTGGGATTGCGCGAAGTCGATTGGAACGCTGCGCGAGTCCGCCTTGGGAAGCGCCTCCTCCCCTGATGCTTGGTTGACGGCCGTTCGGAAATGCATGGCTCCAGAGCTCTACAAGGCTTCTTTCACTGATCGCTTGGCGGCCGCAATCCAAGCGAAGCTCACGCCCGGGTGCGAGGAGTTCGGAAAGCTGTCGAGCGCGATAGAGCAGTTTGAAGTGGGTCGCGCCGCACTGCGGTGCAGGGTGTTCGAGTCGATGCTCAGCGAATGCGGGTTCACGCCGAGTTCTTCTTTGTGGGCCGTCAGTCCCGAACGATCCGAAGTAGCTCGTTCGCTTGCTTCGCTGGCGGGCTTGGAGTCTCAATTCGTACAGGAGTTGAGGACCTTTGTCCCCGATCAGGAACAGTGGCGCACGTTGACCTCGGAGTTTCGATCCGGGTCCGAGTAGAGCGCAGTACCAGGTGGAGCGATGAGGGGGCGAGCGCCTTTCAGAACGGTGAAGATGAGTCGGGCTGGGAGGGCCCGTCACCCAAGGGAAGCCCTCATCGCCCGCGACGGGTGTGCGCTGAACTGGCCCACCCCTTGTACGAGACTTTCGCCGCCCGAGGAACCGAGCCGACTCAGCTATCCGCACTCCGTTCGCGCGCGCTTGATCGACCAGCTTCAGTTTCGCGGCCTCCTGTCGGGACGGAGACGCTTCCGGTTCCACGCTTCAGCAGAGGCTCGTCTCGGTCCCTCGGGCCGTGAGAGTCTCTCTTAGAGGATGGACCTGTTCGGCGCACCCCTGTCACTGAGAGTGCACATGTATGTTTCCGCGATTGACCAACCTTTGAGGACAGCGATGGACGACTCCAATCCTGAACAGACCGAAGCAGCCTGGGATCATGACGCCAAACTGGAAATCCTCGCCGAGGCAGGGGGTACGCTCGTCGTCGGCAATCCGGCTGGTTTGAAAAGCTTGGGACGGTTGTGTCTCGAACTCGCGAAGCGCCCGCCTGGAGTTCATTCGCACCTGGATGCCGCAAGCGGACGTGTGGATGCCACCAGCGACACCGTTTTGACGATCATGGTGGCGGATGCGAACGGAGAGGTGCCAGGCGTGCGCTGAGCGGGTCGTCGTTCTCGGCGATCCCCTTTGCAATTTGCGAATTCGGCGACCTCCGCCCGTGTCCCTGATCGCTTTCAGCGCCATTTGGAAGCGGGTTGCCCCCGCTACTTCAGACGAAACGCCGCCGAGTGATCTGCGGCATTCTTCCTTGATGTGGTGTGGAGCGGACGCTCCTCGAGATTGCGTGAGAGGCGGGCAGAGACAGGAGGCGGGCACTGCGGATCCGGGAGTTGCAATCTCGCACCGGCGTTTGGGGGGCGGCGCCGCGGCAATGCCAGGCGAGAAGCGCATCTCGGAGAGAGATATGCCCTTGGGGCCGGGTCACTCTCCCGCAAGCGCTGGAACGGTTCAGTGCGCACATGCCGGTTGACCGAATCGGCGCAGCAATCTCAGATCGTTCATGCGCCAGCGGAGTCCTGAAGAAGTCGTGGCAGATACCGTTTTAGAAGCGCCGCCTTGTATCTGACAGCCGAAGCCCATCCATCGGGACCATTCAGCTCGGGCAGTGTGAGGCCTGGCGGATCTCCTCCTCGGTAGTGAAACCTTGAAACAGCGGTCATGAACAAATCCACGGCGCGCCCTGGCCCGGCGTCTGCTCCCGTGGAAATGTCGCAAGCGATAAATGGCGGGCCTCGCAGATCGCAGCTCAATCCGATCCAAAGTTCTCTCGCCTCGTAAGTCATGGAGCACCACAAGTCACTTGAACTGCGTTCAATCTTCGGGCCGCGACACGCGTACTGAGTGGCCAAGAAGGCGAACTCCTTCTCAACATGAGACGCAACTATCTCGAAAGTAGGATGATTGGACGCCTTCATTTCTGCTCACTTTGGACGAGATTCGCTCGACCACCCTTCGCGGTGTTCCATGCGTTCGACGATCTGCTTGCCCGCCGCGCATTCGGCGACGCGGGGGATCCATCGAGGTGACTATGACCGAGGTCAACTTCATCCGCTCCGCAGTCGAACCGCCAACGCGATTCGGCGTCCCGCACGCGCCCGATCCGCATGAGCACTACCACGGAACAGTGGTCGGATGGCCCGGCGTCGAGGAGATTTGGTACGCACGCGCCGACGAGGCGCTTCCTCCCGTCACCATTCAGTGGAGCCGGCTCCTGATCCGGAACGACCTGGCGCATTCCTTGGAGGTGCGCGGCCCCGTCCGAACCCGCTGGCTCGACGCCGCGCTCCTGAGTCCCGACAACTTCCACAAGGTCACTCATACTCCGAATCGGCTCAAGCTGCTCAAGCGGCTTCGGAAGACAGTCATCGAGCGGGCGTACATGATGCTCGAGTATCCAGGGGCGCCACCGGTACCGCGCTTCGATCTCCCGCACTATCGCCTCGAGTTTCCCAGCGACTACCCCGACCCCAAGGCGGCACCCGAACCTCCGGATATCTGCCTTGTGCCGGAGGCCTCATTTGACGCAGTCCAGGGACTCTGCTCCTTGTGCTGGATCGCAGTCTTTGACCCTGGGCTTTGGCGGGCGATTGAGCCGCACGTCTCCAACTGGCACTTCCGGCGCGTCTGCGTTCCGCGCGACCGGATGCGGATTCCTCCGCCCGAGGGCGCTCCGCTGCGGCCTGAGATCCGGCACCGCACGATGTGGCGCTTGCATCCTCCGGTGCGCGCGCCCTACACCTTTCGATCGCTCATTGGGAAGGCGACTCCGCGGGGACCGGGATTTCGGTCAGTTCACTCGCCGCGGATCCACCCGGATCAGGTTGCCGATGATGGCGCCGTTCCGGAATTGATGCTGACCGACTCTGGGGCGGTGGTGACGCGCGAGCTCTGGGAGGCACTCCGGCAGTGGGGAGGCGTCGACGCCATCGGAGTCGATCTGGAGATTCGGCGCAGTCGTGTGCGGGCCGCCAGCATGCGCGGGCGCGAGTACTTCTTCCTTCCACTGGCAGACGAGAGCAACCCCAAGCAGGGCGGCTTCCCGCATGTGTACGAGCCCCCCAGCGAGCGCTATTCGGAGCCGTTTCGCATGAATCAGGGAAGTGTGCTCTCCGCCTCCTGGCTGGAGCGTCATCGGATCCACGAAGGTGCGGGCCTCACGATCGCGGACGAACGAGTCTTGAACGTCATCCGGCCGCACTGCGACCCCCGGCGCATCTGCGTCGAGGAAGTCGCGGCGCTCGAAGTCGGCTAGCGCCACCGCCCAGCTCTTCGGAGGTTTCCCACGGCAGTGAGGTGATCTCCGTCAAAAAACCGCACCGCAGCCTCCGTGTTCGACAACCGCCGCCGGGGTGATAGGCTCGACGACGTCATTGATCGACGCGGTCATGGCGACGCAGGAGATCCAGCAAATTGGTGACTGATCAGATCAGGTTCGTTCAATCGGCACGCCGGTACAAGGCCTGGACCGAGGTGCAGCACTTCGATCCAGAAGCTGTCGATCTCTACCACGGCCTCGACGCATCTTGGCCGGGCGAGTCGGAGATGTGGTATGTCCGTGCGGATGGCGAGTTCCCGCCCGTCTGCATGGTCGGTTCAAACCTGCTGCTCCGGCGCGACGTCGTGCCACCGATGCAGTTCAATGATCGGATTAAGTTGCGGTGGCGCAACGTGGCGCGAGTGCCGGAGAGCGGCTTTCGACGGGTGTGGAACTCCTCCAACAAGCTCGAAGCGGTCCGGGCCCTGAAGTCATCGGCCATCGAGGGGGCATATCTGGAGCTGACCTTTCCGAGGATCGCGCCCTTTGTGGACTTCGAGCTGCCTCACGTGCTCGTCGAGTTTCCCGACTATCGAGCGGATCCCGACTTCTCCACGGCATGCATCGTTCCGGAGAGCGGACTCCGGGCTGTTCAAGGACTGGGGGCTATCCGCTGGCTCGCGATCTTCGACCCCAACCTTTGGAGCCACATCGAACCGCATGTGTCGAACCCGAACTTCCGCCTTGTCAGCACGCCCCTGGAGAAGGCACGTCTCTGGCCCGACCGCGGCTCGCCTTCCAGTTCGGAGGTCCGCGCGCGTCTCATGTGGCGCCTCAATCCCCGGCCTCGGCCAGGTGGCGGGATCGAAGCGGTGGTCGCGGAGGCCATCCCGCTGGAGCCACAACCGGGCTTTCCGAGAATGCCCCCGAGAATCCATGCAGACCAGCTCCCGAAGGAGGGCGGGGTCCCCGAACTGATGCTGGCTGGCGACGGGCTTGTCATCACGCAGGATCTTTGGTCGGAACTCAAGGACTGGAGCGGGCTGACGGGCTTCCCCGTCGAACTCGAGTACGGACGGGCGCGGGCGAACGCCGCTCGCCTGCAGCGGCACAGCTACGTCTACCTGGAGGCGACCTCCGAGCGGCTCGGATTCATCGGTGGCTTTCCCCATGTTTACGTGCGAGGCAGCAAGGTCTATCAGGAGGCATTCCACGATTGGAAGGGCAGCGTCTTCTCCGCGAACTGGATCGAGCGCCATCCCATCTTCCACTCGGGCGGCCTGGTGATCTCCGATCCCGACATCTGGGACTGGATCTCTCCCCGCTGCGATCCTGCGCGCATCGACGTCGAGTGCGTCCCGGCGCTCGAGGTTGGTTGAGAGCGCGATGCGCCGCGGAAGGCAGGGATGGTGCGGCGCTTGCAGCCGCACACGTTCCCGAACCGCCGGACGGGGACGGCGCGGCGCCGCGTGGGTAGGATTCGTCGCATGTCTCCGCTGCCCATCCAGCTCCCGGTCGCCGAGATCGCCGACTTCTGCCGTCGGCACGGCATCGCGCGCCTCAGCCTGTTCGGGAGCGTGCTTCGGCAGGACTTCTCACCCACCAGTGACATCGACGTGCTGGTCGAGTTCGAGGCCGGCAGGGCGCCCGGGTTCATCGGGTTCGCGGGGCTGCAGATGGAGCTTTCGAAGATCCTCGGCCGCACCGTCGACCTGAGGACGCCCGCGGATCTTTCGGGCTACTTCCGCGACGAGGTGCTTCGAGAGGCGCGACTGCTGCATGCCGCGTAACCGCTCCGGCGCTCCTGAGGACCGGATCCGCATCCAGCACATGATGGATGCCGCGCGCCAGGCCATCGAGTTTGCGGAAGGAAAGTCCCGCAAGAGCCTCGACGCCGATCCCATGTTGGCCCGTGCCCTGATGCACGCGATCCTCGAGATCGGCGAGGCCGCTTCACGGACTTCGGAGCTCGGCAGGAGCCGGGCGCCTGACGTGCCGTGGGCGCAGATCGTGGGCATGCGGAACCTGCTGATCCACGTCTACTGGGGCGTCGACTTCGATCGCCTTTGGAAGACGGTGACCGAGGAGCTCCCTCTTCTGCTTGCGATGCTCGAGGCAGCGACGAAGGATTGGCCGACGGCGCCTGACGCGTGAGGGTGCGATGAACGAACGGGGGGATCTCCCGCTCGATCCAAGTGAGCCGCAGCCCCTTTCCGAGCTTGTCACAGGGGCGTCTCGCTCCCGAGGAGAGGCGGTCCCCGACGCGCCTGTTCGAGACCTGATTCGCTCGGACTGCTTCGGGGGTCGAACAGGAAACTGGTCGACCCCACGGTGAAGAGTGAACCCCCGATCGCAAGGTCGGGGCGTTCGCGTCTTTGCGCGTGCGTGCGCGCTCGTGCGGGAGGAGTTTGGGGCGGCGCGGGTCTCTCGCGATGGGCCGCGAGCACCGTGCGCGCGCTGGCGCGCCCTGCCTGGCTGCGACGTGAACACCATGGGCTGATCGTTGCGATTCGCGAGGTATCGTGGGAGCTCGCATGGCATCGGGAACCATCGCTGCGCGTCCGGCCGGAACCATCCGCGGGGAGATTCGCGCGGCGGTCGTCGCGGTCTGCGTCGCGCTGGCGTTGCTGTGCGGCGCACGGGTCCACGCGCAGGGAGCGATCCCGCCCGCTCCGACGGATGGTGCGTTTACGCACGACTTCGCGAAGTTGCTTGCGCCGGGGGAGATCGAGCGCATCGCCGCGGCGCAGCAGACCGCGTGGACGCGGTACCGGACGCCGATCGTCGTCGTGACCATCCAGAGCATGAGCGCCTACGGGCACGACGGGAGCCTCGAGTCGCTTGCGACCGAGTGGTTCAACGCGTGGGGCATCGGAAGCAGCGCGCCCGGCGCGAACACCGGCATCCTGCTGATCGTGAGCGAGGTCGACCGCCGCGCGCGCATCGAGCTTGGCCGCGACTGGGGGCGCGGATGGGACGCCGCGGCGCAGGAGATCATGGTCGAGACGATCCTGCCGCACTTTCAGCGCGATCGATACTCGGCCGGTCTCGCGAGCGGGGTGGAGGAGCTCGCCAAGCTCGCGGCGCTGCGCGCCTCCGGCGCGACGGCGCCCACGCGCGGCGCGTGGGTGCGAGCACGCGATGCGGTCGCGGGCCTGGGTCCGAAGTCGCCGCTGCTCATGATCTCGCCATGGGCGCCGATGGCGGTTGGCGCCGCCGGGCTGCTCGTGCTCGCGTGCGCGTTGCCGCTGCCGAAGCGGGCGCGTGGCAAGGTGGCCTTCGCGGGCGCGGCCGTGGCGGCGATCGGGATCTTCTTCTGGGTCGCGCTCGTGCTGCTCGCGGTGCTGCTCGTCGCACTCCTCAACGGCGGCTCGGGTGACCGTGGAGGACGGGGCGGGGGCTGGTTTGGGGGCGGGGGCTGGTTTGGTGGTGGCGGCGCAGGCGGCGGAAGCGGCGGAAGCGGCGGAAGCGGCGGCGGCGGTGGCTTCGGCGGCGGATCCTCCGGCGGCGGCGGCGCGTCGGGAGGCTGGTGATCGCTTCCGCGGCCGAGCGCAGCCGGCCGCGATCGCCAGGTCGAGGGTGAGCCGCGATTTCGCGGTCTTGGGGCCCGCGACGATGTTCGTCGTCTCGCCCTCCCGCAGCAGGCGTGAACGGCGGGCCGAGCGAGCGGGCCATGGCGCTGGGTTTCGGTCATCCGCGCAGCTGGGTTGCAGATGGCCGAACAACATGGTTGCAATTGGACGCTTGGCCGACACCCCGCAGATTCCCCGGCTGGCTGAGCCCCGCTGAGCCGTTTGGGGGAAGGTCGGGTGAATCGACGATGGCGAAGCAGACAAGAGCTGAACGACGCGCGATCGCGACGGCGCGAGGCATCCGCCTCACTGCCCTGGCGGGCCAGCGATTCGTCGTGGCCGTGCTGAAGGCGAGCGAGAGGGAACGGGATCCCGAACTGCAGTTCGCGGTCCTCTGCGAGTTGAGCAGCCTTGATCCCGCAACGCTTCCGGGTCGGCTTCGTAAGGCGTATGTGGGCGCGGTGATCGATTTCCTGGTGAACGGGAAGCGCGAACGGGCGAGTGAGTATTGGATGGCGGGGGACCTGCGTGGAGACCACTGGAGGACCCCGCGGACGACGACGCTTCTTCTCGGGCTGCTTGCCGAGGCGCGGGGCGAAGTCGCGGCGAGGGCGATCTTGCACGGTCTCAAGATGCACCATGGACGGCTTCGCAGCGAGCGCGCGCGAAGGACGTTCGTTGCGCGATTGCTGGAGTTCAGCAACGGAGATCCGAGGAAGCGATCGCGTCGTCTCGCTCGGGATTTGGTGCGCTGGCTCGCGCGATCCGATCAATTCGCTGATGATCTGGATCAATCTTCCGTCTGATCCCGGGCAACTTCGCTCTGAGTTTCGCGTGGTGCTTTGACTTGCGCTGCTTGTATCGTGCGTCCCGGCGCCCATCGTGCCACCAGGTCCTGATCCCCGGGCATGGAACCCATGAACGAGCTCACGGCGGAGCAGTACGCGCAGGCGCATCGGGCCTTCGCGCACGCACTCGCCCTTTGCCGGACAAGGCTGCCGATCGAGGCGATCCAGGACGTCGAGCACTGGCTGCAGCACGACGAACTCGAACTCGCGTTCGAATCGCTTGGCCTTTCGATCATGCGCGAGCGGGTGGTCCTGGGCAGTGAGCAACGGATGAATCTCTTTCCCCTGGGCCCGCTCCTTGGGCTCGATCGGGAGTCTGTGCTTTCGGCGTCCTTCTGGGAGGATGTGTCGCCCTTGCTGCGACCATGATTCGAGAGCCCCGCCGTGAAGACACTCGAGCTCCACACGACTGATTGGTCGGCCCCGCGCCTGCGAGAGTGGTTCGAGCAGCGGGGGCTGTCCGTCGACTCCGAGGCGCTTGCGCATGGTGGCCCGGCAGCCGTTGCCAATCCGCGGGGTCTGTGGCCGACGGCGATGGTCCAGGTTCGAACGGTGAGGATCGGTCCTTGCCGAGTACTCCGTGCGCACGGCACCGTCTATCGGCGGCTGCATGCATGCTTCATCGAGGTTCGCCGGGATGGTGGGAGCTGGTTCCTCTCGCTTCGCAGGGATCCAAGCCTGATCCGGACCATGCTCGGTTGGGGAGTGGGCGGCACGCTTGTCCTCGCTTGGCCGTTCGCGGCGATGATGACGGCGACCGGGACCGCCCCCGCGTGGCTGGAGCCTTGGTGGCGGATGGCATTGCTCAAGTTGGCTCTGGGCGGAGTTGCGCTGCTGCCCTCGCTGTTGATCCTGCAGTGGCTTCGCGATGGTCGGAAGACCCGGGCTGCGTACGAGGAGCTGCTCAGGGAGCTTGAGGCCGAGTGCGCGGGGGCGGGAGGATCGTCGGATGTACACCGAGGGGAGTAGCTCGTGCGGTTGGGGGAGACGCGCGAGTCGCGGGTGAGGGATGTCCATTCATCCGTGCAGCACTGCCTCATGCGGGGACTTCGCATCTATCCCGAGCCTGCAGTGCTTGGCGATCGCTCCGCGCTACTCTTGGCCGCACCGGAGGCCGATAGAAGAGCATGACAAACAAGACAAGCAAGCGCCCAGCACGAACAGTCAAGGCCCGTGCAACTCGTTCGAGAGCTTCGGGCGCCGTGGAGCGTGGGCGGGTCATCCTCAAGCAGGGATTCTGCTTCGACCATCGGACCGCGAAGTCCAAGCCTGTCCCGGAGCTGGTCATCATCGCCGACCGCGCGGGGTTCCAATGGCTCTCCGAGTACTTCAAGGCATGCGCGAAGCGGACAAAGCGGCTTTCAGGCATGCCGGTGGATCTCGCGATCGAAGAGCACTGGCACCTGAGCCTTCGGCTTCCTCCGTTTGATCAAGAGCTGAGCGATGAAATCGAGCTGCGCGTCGTGCCATTCGACGTTTCCACGCGAGATCGATTGCTTGATCGATATGGCGTGGATCGCAAGCGCGCGAAACGAGGCAGTCTCATCAAGCGTTCGGCCAAGATGGTCGCGGAGATCAAGCGCTGCATGGTTGCGATGCACCGGCGCTCCCGATGACGGCAGGATGGTGCAGCTTACGAACCTTGCCGATCCAGCGCATGCCTCGTTGGATCGTTGAAGCGGGGGATGTCTCCTTCGTGGACACAACGTCGCCGCCAGTCCGCCGCGATCACGGCCCTCGAGGAACCTCTCGATCAGATCCACGCGACGCCCCGCTCCGATCGCCCACGGACTCGAACAGCGGCGTCAGAATCTCGCGCAGCGTCGGCCCCTCCGACGTGGGATACCGGAGGTCGAAGTCGCGATAGATGGGCCTGAAGGCCTCGCCAACCTCGGAGACGACGCGCGCATACGCGCGATCCTCCGCGCGCGTGGCTGCGACGTAGGCCGCGATGGAGAACCCCAGCGCGATCGCGGAGAGCGCGAGTGCGGCGACGCTGCCGGTTGATGGTGTGTGTGTGGCCCTTCGGACCTCGGTCTCAATCATGGGTCGATGCTCCCGGGCTATGGATGGGGATGATGCGGCTTCACAAGGGTATAGGTGCCGGTCGCCGTACGACGCTCCCTCAATTCAGTTGTCCTGACCGGGGGAGGGAGATGCCCGAGGGCAATGCCGCGGTGGCCACGCGAACCCGAGACGGGAGTTCGTCGGTTCCGCGAGCGGCATACGTCGCTCCGTTGGGGGATAGCGGGGACCCGCGATCGCGAGTCCAGCACCGGGAGCGATGCGCTTCGGTTTCGTGGAAGGTATGGTGCAACCATGGATTGGCCCGCGAACGGATGGACGCGGCTTCGGGGGATGCTCAGGCTCTTCTCGACGTCTCCGAGCCGGCAGACCATGCGTGCTGATGCAGTTCGATCGCGAACGGCCGAGTCGCTGCGCGCGCTTCAGCTCGCCGTTCCGTCCACCCTGCCCACGCTGGGCGAGGTTCGAATCTTGCGCACGCAGGATGACGTGGTTCGTCGGATGATGGCGATGCATGCGACGGCGGCGAGTGCCTATGGCTATCCGCGCTCCGAGACACTGGGATGGCTCGAGCGCTTCAATTGCGCTGCCGCACTGACTGCGGGCGAACACGGCTTCCTGGCGTCTGGAGCCGGGAGTCCTGCGCCCTTCGCCGCACAGATCGAGGGAATCTGGGCGCTCGCCTGGGTCGTCTCAGTGGTTGGCGAGATGCATCCGCTCCGGCCCTGCAGCGAGGATTTCGTCAAGTTGATGCCGGACATTCGGGTCGGAGAGTCGCCAGATTCACTTCGAGCGAGCGTGAGTTTGCGTGCGTCGGCCGAGCTCGCCGGGGCACTCGATCTGTACTACTGCATCGACTGGGGAATCCGTGAAGCGTCACTCCGAGGTCGCGCGGCGGACTCGCGACTTTCGCCCGCGATCATCACGCAGCGCCGACGTGCGCTCGAATGGGTTGCTTCGCAGGAGGCCTGGGAGGATTTGGTGCTTGATACGTGAGCCTGGCGAGTCCCCGCACGACACCCAACCGAAGGGCCCTCCTCGATGAACCCCGCCCTGATCGCACGCTTCCGCGCATCCGGACGACTCGCCTCCGCGCTCTGCCTCCTCGCGCTCGGGACCGCCGCTTGTGGCCGGCGATCGATGCCCGCCTACCCCGGCGATGCGCCGGTGACGACCACGCTGCGCGCGCGCTGCGGGGAGGCTCCTCCCGCGGCGCAGGTGCTCGAAGTCCAGGTCGTCGGCGTGCGTGTTCCGCCCGATCGGACGCCGGGGATCTACATCGATCTGCTCGTGCGCGGTGCGACCGCGCGGCGGGTCCCGCCGCTGCTCGCGGTGATCATGGAGCATCTGAGCGACTCTCGGGATGTGGTGCATGACCCGCCGAAGCCGATCCCGCTGAAGGGGTTCATCCGCCTGCGCGAGGCGGATAGCGTCGACCGCGAAATCGTCCTGCTCGCGCCGACCTACGGCGACGACGTTCCTGAGATTCGAAGGAAGGCCTCGGGTTGGCGGCCGCCCTTCGCGACACCCATCCAGATCGACGACGACGACTTCGCGGTGCCGCAGGTGATGGTCTCGGGGAATGAGTGCCTGCTCCAGGCCATCCGGGCGCGGACGCAGGAGCCCGTTCCGCTCGGTGCCATCGTCGAAGTCTCGCTCGAGGGCGATTGGATGGAAGCGCTGCGCGCGGGCCTGCCCGGTCCGCGAGCCGCGGAAGAGCTGCGGACGCTGGGGCCGCAGCGCATCGTGCTCGGGCCGCCCGCGCGTTGCACGGTCGAGGCGGCGTCGGGAGTCAGGTGAGCGGATCTTCCGGATGCAGTCGAGCCGCCCCTCGCCTCTACCTCCCGCCGCCCTGCGGGCTCGTCACCGCCTCCATGACGCGCTCGAGGTTGAAGCTGCCGGGCTTCTGGCGCGGCGGGAACTCGCGGAAGCTCTGCAGCCACTGGCCGACGTAGGCGCCGGCGGGCGCGATGAGGAACATGCGGTCCATGTACCACTGCTGGTAGCCCATCGCGTTCTCGTGCTCGGCGCGCTCGAAGGGATCGGTGCGCAGGTTGGTGATGAGCGGCGCGCGCAGCTCGACGAAGGGACGCTGCCAGACGCGCAGGCCCTCGCCCTCCTGGACGAGGAAGGTGATCTTCCAGTTGCCGTAGCGCAGCGCCGCGACGCTGCCGTCGTCGGTCCAGTAGAGGAACTCGGAGCGCGGCCACTTCACGCCGTCCGCGAGCGCGGGGCGCAGGTCGTAGCCGTCGAGGTGCACCTTGAAGGTCTGGTCGCCGATCTTGCGGCCCTTCAGCAGCTCCTCCGTCGCCTTCGGGTCGCCGGCGGCGGCCAGCAGCGTGGGCATCATGTCCTCGTGCGCGCCGATCTCGTTGACGATGGTGCCGGGCTTGATGACGCCCGGCCAGCGGATGACGCACGGGACGCGGTAGCCGCCCTCCCAGTTGGTGTTCTTCTCGCCGCGGAACATCGTGGTGCCGCCGTCGGGCCAGCTGAAGGTCTCGGCGCCGTTGTCGGTGGAGTAGATGACGATCGTGTTGTCGTCGATGCCCCACTGCTTGAGCTTGTCCAGGAGCTGTCCGACCTGGCCGTCGTGCTCGACCATGCCGTCGGCGTAGACGCCCAGCCCGGTCTTGCCCTGCGATGCGGGCTTCAGGTGCGTGAAGATGTGCATGCGCGTCGAGTTCCACCACACGAAAAAGGGCTTCTTCGCCTTGACCGCGGCCTCCATGAACGCGATCGCGCGCTCGGTGACCTCCTCGTCGATGGTCTCCATGCGCTTGCGCGTCAGCGGGCCCGTGTCGGTGATGCGTCCGTCGGCGTAGCTGTGGATGACGCCGCGCGGGCCGAACTGCTTCTTGAACGCGGGGTCCTTCGGATAGTCGGGGTTCTCCGGCTCCTCCTCCGCGTTGAGGTGGTAGAGGTTGCCGAAGAACTCGTCGAAGCCGTGCGCCGTCGGCAGCATCTCGTCGCGGTCGCCCAGGTGGTTCTTGCCGAACTGGCCCGTCACGTACCCCTGCGCGCGCAGCAGCGTCGCGATCGTCGGGTCCTCCTTCTTCATGCCTTCGGGCGCGCCGGGCAGGCCGACCTTCGTGAGGCCGGTGCGGATCGGCGACTGCCCGGTGATGAACGCGGCGCGTCCCGCGGTGCAGCTCTGCTGCCCGTACCAGTCGGTGAAGAGGGCCCCCTCGCGCGCGATGCGGTCGATGTTGGGTGTGCGGTAGCCCATCATGCCCATGTTGTAGGCGCTGATGTTGAACTGCCCGATGTCGTCGCCCCAGATCACGAGGATGTTGGGCTTGGCGGCGGCCTTCGCGGGCGCGGCCTGCGCGGCGGCGGGCGCGGTGGCGACGCCGAGGGCCGCGAGCGCGACGAGCGCGAGATGCGAGAAGCGGCGGACGATGCGGCTGGGCATGGCGTGGATCCTCGCGGTGTCGCGTGTTTGCGGGGCTCGAGGCGTCGGCGTCGTGCCGGAGCGGGGACGAGCGTGGCGCAACGATACCCGCTGGGCCAGGCGCCTACGCGGGCATCTCCGCGCCGCAGTTCCAGCAGGTCTCGAACCCCGCGGGCACGGACTCGTGGCACGCGGGGCACACCTGGTCGGCGGCGCTCGCGGTCTGCGCCGCGCCGCACTCGGGGCAGATGGTCTCGCCAGAGTGTCCCACCAGGCTGTAGCCGCACGCGCGGCACCTGGGCGTGAGGATCTCGGCCTCGACCGCCTGCAGGATCTCGAGCGCGCGATCGGCGTCGCGCTTGTCGTCGAGCCAGACCGTCGTGGGGATGTCCCCGCCGAAGTAGAGATCCGCGATCGAGCGCTCCTGCCCGATGAACGCCTTGATCGACGCGGCCGTGAGGCGCTCGTGCAGCACCTGCGCGAAGACCGGATTGGTGTGGGTGATGAGCTTGTGCACGGGCTGATCCGGCGGAGCAGGGAGGATTACACTGCATCGAGCGCGGCTGCTGCACCGCGTGCGGCCATCGCATCCGGACGGACAGCGAGATTGTTTGTCCGGAGTGCGGGATGGCGCAGGCGGGGCCGATCCCCCATCCCCCTAGGACTTCGCGCGCTTGACCTTCGCCTCCAGCTCCGCCGCGCTGGTGCGCAGCGCCGCGAGCAGCTCCGCGTTGTCCTTCGCGGGGCTCGTGGGATGGAGCTCGATCATCTGGCGCGTCACCGCGAGCGCGTCCGCGTCGTCGCCGAGCTTGAGGTAGATCGTCCGCGCGTAGAGGCGGACATCCCAGTCGCCGCTGGCGCACGCGCGCAGCGCGATGCCGATCGCCGTGCGGGCGCGCGCGGCGGTCTCGGGCTTCTGCGCGCTGCGGAGCGCGAAGCTCGCGATGCGCTGCAGCTTCTGCGAGTCGCCGGACGCGGCGAGCGCCTCGGTCTGCGTGCGCCACGCGGCCGGATCGTCGTCGGCGAGCCATTCGTAGCGGATGCGGTCGGCGCTGTCGGCCAGCCGCGGGTACTTCGCGACGGAGGCGGCCAGCGCGCTTGCGGCGCCCGCCTTGTCGCCCGCGTCGCGCCTGGCGACGGCGGCGGAGAGCGCGGCGCTCGCGGCCATGCGCTCCTTCGCGGCGGCGAGCGTGGTCTCGAAGGCGCGCTTCGACGCGGCGAGGTCGAAGCTCCCCGCGGCAAGCTGCGCGAGCGGCTCGTCCAGCGCGTCCGGGTGCCCGATCCACTGCACGACGCCGCCCTTGACGACGAACGCCGTCGGGATGCCGTCCTGCGACGCGGCCTGCAGCCAGGTCGCGGCCATGCCATCCTTGTTGCCCGAATACGCGACGCGGTAGCCCATCTTGTCGCCCATGCCGTCGACGAAGCGCTTGATCTTCCCGTCGGCCGCATCCTCGAGCACGCTCACGCCGAGGAAGACGACCTCGGGGTGCTTCTTCGCGAGCGCGGTCAGGTGCGGGATCGACTCCATGCACGGGCCGCACCAGGTCGCCCAGAACTCGACGACGGTGGTCTTGGACGGATCGATGCGTTCCATCGGCTCGCCCTTGAGCCACTCGCGGATGCTGAGCTCCGGCGCAGCGGCGCCCGGCGCGAGGTCGGTGGCGGCGGGCGGTGCGGCGGCGGCGGGTGCGGGGATCGCCGCGGGCGCAACGAGCGCGAACGACGGCGGGAGCGAGAGCAGCGCGCACACAGCTCGACGGGCACGGATGGCAGCGTTGCGTTCGTGGATCATGGGGGTCCTCCGCATTGCGGACGAAGGTAGCACGGCGCGACGGATCCACGGCGATAGGATTCGCCGGTCATGGGCAATCTCCACGCGATCGGCGCGCTCGCCCTCGTGCTCCTCGCAGGCAGCATCGCCGGATGCCAGACCGTCCGCACCGAGCGCGCCGATGGCGTGCCGATCGCGATCTGGCTCGACTCGTCATGGACGAGCGCTTCCGGAGATCCGACCCCTCCGCAGGTGCGTGCGCTTGTCGCACGTGTGCTCGCGGATGCCGGGCTGCATGCGACCGTCGACGACCGGGGAGTTGTGGTGCCCGCAAGCGAGGAGCGCCGTGCGCGCGAGGTGCTGCTCGTCGACAAGCGGCTTGCGGGAAGCGGTGCGGTTGTCCTGATTGCGGTGCCCGCGGGCACGGGGCGCAAGACCGCGTCCGGCTTCGAGATGCCCGAGCTCGCCCCGGACGCTCCGCTGCGAGCGCCGGTCGCGCCCGTCGCCGAGGTCAAGTGACCTGCCGCCGCGCGCCGCGCGTGGAGGAGCCCGCGTGTCCTCAATCCCGTGCGTCGCGCGGCCCCGATGGGCTCGTTCCACTGCGATCCCGCCGCTCGAGCTTTGTCCGCAGCTCGTGCGCGGCGTCCGCGTCGTCGCAGTGCTCGAGGGCGTGGCGATAGCACCGGTCGGCGGCCTCGGTGTCGCCGGCGGCCTCGTAGAGCTCGGCGAGCCTGCGATGCCAGCGCCACCGTGAACGATTCGCCTCGAATCCCAGCAGGAACTCCAGCAGTTCGACCGCTTCGGCGCGGGAGGCGCGCGCATGCATGTCCTCGAGCATCGGGCCCGGATCGAACCGGATCCGCGGCGTCACCGCGATCAGCGAGCGATAGGTCGCCAGCACCGCGCTCAGGCCCTTGCTCCTGTAGAGGGCGAGCGTCGCCTGTCCGTCGGGAACGGAGAGCGGACCCGCCTGCGCGACGACGATCTCGTCGCCGATGCGCCCGGGGACGGCGGGGCCTCCGAGGAGCTCCTGTCCGAGGAATGCGACGACCAGTTCGGCCGTTGCCTCGGGCGCGCGTCGGTCCCGCGCGGGAACCAGGTCGGCGGTCGGGTGCGTCGCTTCGCCCGCGAGCATCGCGGCCCGCTGATGCGCCCAGAGGTAGTCCTCGTGGTCGATGTCCTGCGTGACGGTCGCGAGGAACAGCCGCGAGTCGATGAGGCGACGCACCGCCGCGCACGCCGGCACCGTTCCGTCGGGCAGGGAGCCAGCGACGCTGAGCACGGCAGCATGGCATTGCTCGGCGGAGTTGGTGACGGCATCGAGCACGCTTCCCCAGGAGGTGCCGCGGTAGAGCGGGGACTCGATGCGCTCGACGGTGACGGCATCGAGGGTGCTGTCGAGCGCGACCACGGCATCGACCGTGTTGTCCGGCTGGCAGGCGGCGACCAGCGCGACCTGCGCCCCGAAGCTGTGCCCGACGATGGCGACCCGCTCGAGATCGGCGGTGGGATACCGGCGCGAGACCTCATTGAGGAGGAAACGGATGTCCGCGAGCGAGGTCCCGAGCTCGCCGCAGAAGAATTGGGACTGCCAGGGCTCCTGGTGGAAGAAGGTCGAGCTCACCACGATGCAGCCGCGCGATGCCAGCCGCTCGCACAGTCCCAGGTTCTCCAGTGGATTGCCCCCGAGTCCGGGGTGGTAGATCACCACGGGGTAGCTGCCCTGCGCCATCTCGGCGTGGAGCTGCGCTCGGCAGGTCGTGGCGAGCAGCCGTGCCTCGAGCGCCGCTGCAGCGGCGGGGTCCTTCGAGAGGGGATCGACCGCGTACCGTCGAAGCGATTCGATCACCGTGTCACGCGTGGCGATCGCGAAGCGTTCCAGTTGCGGATGCGGCGCGCGTCCGAGGAGTTCGGCCGTCTCCGCGAGTGTCATCGGACGCGCGCGCCGTGGTCCGGTCCCGGTCGCGGGGTACCAGACAAGGACGGCCATCGGCCGCGCCCCGCGCAGGTACGCATCGCCGGCGAACCTGCGCGCATGATCCTCGGGCCAGAGCACTTGGAGCCCAACCGCGGCAGGAGCAGCCGACGGCGCGGTGGCCGGTGCAGCGGTGTCGCACGCCGCGAGGAGCAGGAGCGCGCACGCGAGTGCTGCGAAGCGGCGCAGCGCGAAGCGAATCGCCGCGCCGACGAGCAATCCGGCGGTCGACATGATCGCGACTGCGGGAAGCGCGGTCCGGAGACTTGAAACGACTCCGATGTTCAGCCCAGTGATCGACGCTCCTTGCAGGAGCTGGTCGACGGCGATCGCCATCAGGCCCCAGAGCACGATGCTCGACGCTCCCAGCGCGTAGCCGATCGCGGTCGCGATGTGCTTCGCGCGAACGATCACCACCAGCGGCCCCAGCGCAGCGAACCCCAGCGGGCTCAGCAGGTTCAGCTCCGGCATCCACTGGTTGTGCTTCATCATCGCGAACCACCAGACGAAGGCGAACACCGCCGCGAGCGCGATGCCGGTGAGCGTGGCGACATTGAAGGCACGCCGTCGCTGCCACCAGCCGATGTTTCGCACGCTCCTCGAATCCAGGAGACGGAGCTCCGCGCCGCACTCGGGGCAGGTGGCCGGAATCGGGAAGTCCAACTGCTGACCGCAGCGGGCGCAGCCCCAGTGACCGGATCCAGTGTCGGGCAGTGACGTGGGCGTGGATGGCGTCGACGACGCGGTCCCGGACGGCGGCATGGGGGGAGATTACATCGCTCCTGGCTGACAGCAGTGGTCGCTCGTCGCCACCCGCGTCGTGCATCTTCCTCGCCCCTAGCATTGGCTCCGGCGAGCACACTCACGGAGATCGTCGCATGACCCTCACTTGCATCGCATGCCTCATCTGCGGCCTCGCACTCCAGGCGCTGGATCCGGCCGCTGCCGCGCGCGTCGAGGCGCGCCTCAAGGAATTCGCGCAGGAACGTCGTATTCCTGGCATTGCGGCGGCGGTAGGCGCGCATGGCGAGGTCGCCTGGAGCGCCGCGATCGGCGTGAAAGACCTGGAGTCGGGCGCGCCCGTCACCGCCACGACGGTCTTTCCGCTCGGCAGCACCTCGAAGCCGTTGACCTCGCTGCTGCTTGGGCAGCTCGTGGAGCAGGGCAAGCTCGATCTCGATGCGCCGGTGCAGACCTACGTCCCGTACTTCCCTCCCAAGGACCATCCGATCACCGTCCGGCAGCTCGCGGGGCATCTCTCCGGAATTCGCGACTACAACCGCGCTGCCGGCGAGTACGACAACACGCGGCGCTTCGAGCGCGTGCGCGACGCCGTCGCCGTCTTCGCGTCGGACCCGCTGCTCTTCCAGCCAGGCACGCGGCACGCCTACTCCGCCTACAACTTCGTGCTGCTCTCCGCCGCGCTCGAGGGCGCCTCCGGTCAGGACTACCTCTCGCTCCTTCGCGACCGCCTGACGGTCCCCCTGGGCCTGCAGCGCACCGGGCCCAACCTTCCGCCGCAGCCGGACCTGGTCTCGAGCTACGCGGTGGGCATGATGGGGCGGATCGTCTCGATCAATCCCGGCGACGCAAGCAACAAGTGGGCGGCGGGCGGACTCGTCTCGACGCCGCTCGAGATGGTGCGGCTGGGCAACGCCGTGCTCGCGGGGAAGGTCGTCTCGCCGGCGACCTTCGAGCTGCTCACCACGCCGCAGAAGCTCGCGGATGGCAGCGACTCGGGCGCGGGCTACGGCCTCGGGTGGCGGCGGGGGAGCCGGACGCTGCCGGACGGTCGCGTCGTGCCGGTCGTGCATCACGGCGGGACGGCGCCCGGGGCGATGTCCTTCTTCGCGATCTATCCCACCGAGAACCTGGTCGTCTCGCTTCAGGGAAACCTGCTCTTCGAGCCCTTCACGGCGTTCTCGCAGGAGGCGTTTCGCATCGCCGAATCCGTGCTGGCCGCGCGGCGCTCGAACTACGCCGGAACCGCACGCGTCGGCGAGTTCCTGGCGCAGTTCGAGCGCGCCTATCGCGCGGGCGACCGCGCGTGGATCGAGAGCGCCGTCGACCGCCCGGGCGCGCAGCATCCGCTGATGCCTGCCTACCTCGGGCTGCTGGGCCCGAAGGAAGGGGGCGAGTCCATCACGAATCTCGCGGTCGTCGCTGCGCCCGCGGGATACCGGCTTCCGAACTCGGTGACCCAGGAGAAGCTGGAGCCGAGCATCCCCGTCGACTTCCTGATCCGCTTCACGCGCATGGTGGGCCAGGTGGAGACCACGGTCACGGTGCCGGCCGGGTATCGGGACGGCACGATCTGGATGGCGGGATTCAAGAACGGTTAGCGGGTGGTGCGTCCACGCGCGCGCGACCGTTCTGCGCCGCCAGCCCCCGCACCGCCTCCTCGCACCGACGCACGATCGCGATCCACCCCTCGCGCGTCCCCGGCTGCGACTCGAAGGTGAGCGGCGCGCCGATGCGCACCGTGATCCGCACCGGCCTGGGCACGCGGTGGCCGAAGGGCAGCGCTCGGTAGGGCCCGTCCATGTGGCAGGGGATCACCGGGACCGGCGTGCCCGCGACCAGGCTTCCCAGCCCCGACTTGAAGGGAAGCATCGCGCCGTCGCGGCTGCGCGAGCCCTCGGGAAAGAGGATCAGGCCGCCGTGGCCCGACGCCAGCCGCTCGCGCAGGTCCTGCAGCGCGTGCGCGCTGACATCCTTGCGCCGGATCGGCAGCGCGTTCATGAAGAGCGCCGAGAGCGCGGAGGAGACGGGATTCGTGAAGAAGACGTCGCCCGCCGCGACCGGCGAGGTCTCCAGCCGCAGCCGCAGCGGGAGCGCGGCCATCAGCACCAGCGAATCGAGCATGCTCTCGTGGTTCGAGATCATCACGAAGGGCGTCGACTTCGGCAGGTGCTCCGCGCCGACGACGCGCAGCCGGTGGTACGCGCGCAGGTAGGCGCGCAGCGCGGCGGTCGTCGTGCCGTGCACCGCCACCGTGATCAGGCCCGCCTCTCGCCGCGTGCTCGCCAGGCGCTCCAGCGGCTGGAGCTGCGTGTCGGCGGCGGGCTTGTAGCTCCAGTCCTCCACGCGCGCCTCAGTGCCCCAGCGGGGCGGTGAAGACGCGCGGCTCGCGCTGCAGGCCGTAGCCGAGCGCGTAGCCGACGAAGTGGAAGACCGCGGGCGCCACCAGCAGCGAGGAGTTCATGCGGTCGAGGAATCCGCCGTGCCCCGGCAGCGTCGACGCCATGTCCTTCACGCCAATGTCGCGCTTGATCGAGCCGATCACGAGGTCGCCGAGCTGTCCTCCGACGGAGATGATGAGTCCCAGCGCGACCAGCGCGGGCCAGCGGTCCAGCAGCGTGCCCTCGAAGACGAAGTGCCCCGTCGTCGCGGCGAAGGCAGTCGTCAGGACGAGCGCGCCCAGGTGTCCGCCGAGGGTCTTGCCCGGGCTGGTGTTCGGGAACAGCTTGCGCCGGCCGAAGCTCTTGCCGCAGATGTACGCGAAGACGTCGTTGAGCTGCACGCTCACCAGGATCAGCAGCAGGATCGGCCGGTAGTTGGGGTCGTTGGCGATGTAGCCCAGATGCCCCAGGCCCGAGCCGAAGAGCAGGAAGGCCACGCTCGCCAGCGAGACGCGCTGCAGGTACCCGTGCGGCGAATCCGAGAGCACCGCCACCGCCGCGATCACCGTGATGGTCAGCGGCGTCAGCGCCATGAACATGTCGTACCAGTGGTCCAGCGAGGTGCACGCGATGAGCAGGATGCCCACCACCACGATCGCGCTCAGGCTGCGGTGCCGGAAGAAGCCCGTCGCGCGCGCGAACTCGCGGTAGCAGAGGATGGAGACGACCGCGACCGCCAGGATCGCGGTGAAGGGCATCAGCAGCAGCGGAGCCAGGAACGCCGGCGCGATGACGAGCCAGGTGCGGTAGCGGATCCATGCGTCCGCGCGCGTCGCCTCGGACATCCGTCTGCGCAGCGCGAGCATCGCCAGCGGCGCCCCCACGAGCGCGGCGCCGACGAGCCACAGGAAGAGGCGCGTCGCCGGTTGCGAGAGGGCGCCCTCGGTGGAGAAGAGATAGTCGGCACCGGAAGGCATCGCGGTTCGGGGATGCAGGTTACCTGCATGTGACGGAGGCGCGTGCACGTGGCCGTATCGTGCGTCACGAGCAGCCATGCGTATCCAGAACCGCACGTCCCTCGCACTCGCCCTCGCCTCCCTCGCGATCCCGCTGCACGCCTGCACGCAGGCCGCGCGCACGCCCGCCGGTGCCGCGCCCGCGGCCGTCGCCACGAAGGACGACGAGACGGCCTGGCGCGCCCGCGCGCTCGCGATCGCCGCGGAGTACACGACCTACGGCCGCGTCGACGACCAGCTCCGCTGGGCGCCGCTCATGTGCCGCATGCCGCCACCGCCGCAGGTGCGCATGAGCGCCGCCGACGCGCCCGGCGCGCACGCGCGCAAGCTCTACTCCGTCTTCGCGCGCAACCATGCCGCGTATCCCGCGGGACCGCAGACGGGGCAGGTGGTCGTGAAGGAAGCGTGGACGCCCGAGCCCGTCACCGATCCCGCGATCCACTTCGATCCCGACGCGGTCCGGCGCGGCGAGGTGTCGACCGAGGGACACGACTTCTATCCCTACGCGCTGGACGCCTCGGGCAAGCTGCTGCGCGCGGGCGATCGCGCGGGGCTCTTCCTCATGTTCCGCGCACCCGCACCCGCCTCGCCCGGCGGCGAGGAATGGATCTACGCGACCATCGACCGCGCCGGCGCGGTCACCGCGGCGGGGCGCATCGCAAGCTGCATCGCGTGCCACCGCGACGCGCCGCACGACGGGCTCTTTGGCCTACCGAAGTGACGCGTCCTTCGCCGCCGATCCCGGCGGGCCGAAGTAGCGGTCGAGCCACGCGATCGACTCGCGGATCAGCTCGGGCTTGGGGACGGTGTGGCCGCGCGGGTAGGTGAGGCGCTTCTTGTGCTCCGGCGGCGTGCCGAGCATCTCGAACATCGGGATCTGCGCGCTCTCGGGCGGGAAGAAGAAGTCGAGCTCGCCGTTGAGCATGAGCGTGGGCTGCCGCACGCGCGTGACATAGTTGAGCTGCTCCGCCTCGGGCAGCGCGCGCTGCATCGTGAAGCCCGCGACATAGAGGAGGTTGACGCGCAGGCGCGGCTCGATCGCGGGCAGGATCGCGCCGAGCGCGCCGCCCCAGCTCACGCCCATGTAGGCGATGCGCGAGGCGTCGAGGTCCTCGCGCGTCTCGATGTAGTCGATCGCGCGGCCGAGGTCCTTGCCCCACATCAGAACGTGGTCGCGGTAGAGCGCGGTCTCGGACGGGTAGTCCGACGCGAGCTCGGTGCCGCGCTCGAAGGTGCCCTTGTAGACCGGCAGCACCAGCGCGCGCCCGTTGCGCGCCCAGTAGTCGACGCGCTGCAGCTCCGCGAGGCCGAAGGTGCGCGTGTGCAGCGCATTGGAGCCGGGGAAGAGCAGCACGGTCTGGTAGGGCGGGCGGCCGCGCTCGGGCAGCACCAGGTGCACCTGCATGCGCTCGCCGCCGTAGCCGGTGGCGATCTCGACGGTCTGCCAGCGGCCCGCGGGCGTGGGCCGCTCGTCGATCACCTGCGGCTCCAGCGGGCGCCGGTCGTACTGGAACTGGCGCGCGAAGTAGTCGAAGACCGCGTCGGGCACGGGCGTCTCGGCGCGGAAGTCGCGGCTGGGCAGGCTGAACTCGCGCTCGAGCTGCGCGCGGTTGGGCTCTTCGTCGAGCGCGCGCATGCACCGGAAGCCGTTGTTGGGCGAGCGGTCCATCGCGTTCTGCGCGTAGGCGTCGACGAAGGCGTAGCTCGGATCGCCGAAGCCGCCGCCCAGGATGAAGCGCAGTCCGTCGCGGTCGATGGGATTGAGCGTCCACTCGCGCACGTTGCCCGCGAGGTCGTGCACGCCGAAGCGGTTGACGCTGCGCGTCTGTCCGACCGGCACCGTGCGATGCCCGGCGAAGTTCGCCTCGGGCGCGATGAGGCCGGACGCGCCCGTGAAGGCGACGCGGCTCCAGTGGAAGACCGTCGGAAGCTGCTTGCCCGCCCATGCGGCGTAGGCCGCGGCCTCGTGCCAGCTCACGCCCGAGACGGGATGCTCCCACTCGCCCGGCGGAGGCTCGCCCATGATCCAGCCCGCGGGACCGGGCTGGCCCACCGAGTCGACGAAGCGCGCCATCGCCTCCTCGCGCGCGAGCTCGCGGCCCTCGGAGATGAACGGCCCTGGCCAGAACTCCGCGCGCGCGTAGCCGCCATCCTCGACGAAGCGCCGGAACTGCGCATTGGTCACCGGATGCCGGTCCATCAGGAAGCGCGCGATCGGCTCCGGCTTCAGGTGGTCGAGGCCCGGCAGGAAGATCGGGAACTTCCCCGCGGCGACGAGCTCCATCTCGGGCGGATGCTCCTGCGGGCGGCGCAGCTCGTAGTGCCAGGTGCGCGTGGCTCCATCGGAGGCGTTGTGCGTCCCGGGGGTGAGGTACCAGAGCAGGTCGTGCTGCGGCAGGTGGCCGGGCAGCTCCAGGCGCACGCGCGAGAGCCCGCGCGGGAAGCGGATCGCGCGCAGCGGCGTCGTGCCGAGGTCGAGCTCCTTGCCCGGCGGATCGCCGTAGAACGCCGCGTGCACGCGCGCGCCGGGCGGATCCGAGGTGATCGAGATCTCCGCGGCGTAGGTGGGCTCGAGCCGCGCGACGATCGGATCGCCGGGCGCGAGCCGCTCGATCTCGCTCGCGAGCTCGAAGGCCGTCCACGAGTCGCGGCTCTCCTCGAGCACGAAGATGCGCTCGCATTGGCGCACCAGCTCCGGGATCGCCTCGTCGCGCGCCCACCGCTTGGTGGAGGCGAGCGCGTCGGCGACCGCGGCGGCGGATGCGGGGCGGCGCGCGGGATCCTTCTCCAGGCACGACTGCAGCAGCGTGCGCACCGCCGCGGGCGTCGCGGCGGGCAGCCGCGCGAAGTCCACGGGCGCGTGCAGCGTCGCGCCGATCGACTCCGCGAGCGTGTCGCTCCCGAAGGGCGCGGCGCCGGTGAGCATCTCGTAGAGAACGATCCCCAGCGAGAAGACATCCGAGCGCGCATCGACGGGGCGGCCGCGCGCCTGCTCGGGACTCATGTAGCCCGCGGTGCCCATGATCGCGCCGGGAATCGTGGGCGATTGCCGGCCCGGCGTGACGAGCGTCGCGGCGTCGTCGGCGGGCGCGGCGGGCGCGGAGTGCGCGCCCGGCGCGGGCTCCTCCGGCGTGCGCGCGAGCCCGAAGTCCAGCACCTTCACGGTGCCGTCCGCGCCGATCATGATGTTGCCCGGCTTCAGGTCGCGATGCACGATGCCGCGGCCGTGCGCCGCCGCCAGCGCGCCCGCGATCTGCTGCGCCGCGGCGAGCGCCTGCGGGATGCCCATCGCGCCCGCGGCCAGATGCTCCGCGAGCGTCCTGCCCTCGACGAACTCCAGCACGAGGTAGTGGCGCCCCGCGGACTCCTCCAGCCCGTAGATCGCGCCGATGCCGGGGTGGTTCAGCGAGGCGAGCACCTTCGCCTCGCGCTCGAAGCGCGCCATGCGGTCGGCGTCGAAGGCCAGGTGCGCGGGCAGTGACTTGATCGCGACCATCCGGTCCAGCCGCGTGTCGCGCGCAAGGTAGACCTCGCCCATGCCGCCACGGCCAAGCTCGCGCACGATCGTGAACTGGCCAAGCGACGGCTGCGACATGGGGCGAGAGTGTAGGTGGGCGGGGGGCAAGTACGCTTGCGGTCCATGGATGCGTCGATGCCATCGCGCTCCGTCCTCTCGGGGCTGCGTGACTCGCTCAACCGCCACGGACGCCTTTTCGGGCATCCCGGGGTCGCGAGCAACGCGGACATGCAGCCGCTGCTCGCGGTGCTGCGCGGCGAGCTCTCCGTGATCTTCAGCGGGGAGCAGGCGCAGCTCATTCGCGATGCGGACTACGCCTTCTCGCAGGTGGATGACGCGGACGCGGCGGCGATCGCGACGCTCACGCAGCTGCGCGCGATCCGGCTCTGGTCGTCGCCCCTGGGCCGCACGGGGATCGATGCGCTCGCGACGCTTCCGCGTCTGGAACTGCTGGAGGTCGGCGGGGCGAAGGTCAAGCGCGCCGCCTACCCCGGATTCGCTGGCATGGCGCGGCTGCGGTGGCTGGGGCTCTCCGGGGACACGAAGTTCGGCGACGCCGACCTGGAAGCGCTGCGCCCGCTGCGCGCGCTCGCCACGCTGCGGCTGGGATCGACCGCGGTCACCGACGCCGGCGTCCCGCTGCTTCGATCGATCGAATCGCTCGAGGAACTCGAGCTCCCCCTCGGCGTGACCGACGCCGGCATCGCCGCGCTCGCGACGCTGCCGCGGCTGCGTGCGGTGCGGCTGCACTCACGCGCGACGGACGTGGGCGTCTGCGCGCTTGCGGCGGCCGGGCGGCTGCAGTCGCTGGCACTCCCGACCGCGAAGATCACGGACCGCGCGGTGCACGCGCTGGCCGCGTGCGGCGGCCTGCGCACGCTCGACCTCTCGCGGTGCACGCACGTCACCGACGCCGGCGCGATCGCGCTGGCCGCGTGCTCCGAGCTCGAGGAGCTCAACCTCGCCGGGACGAAGGTCACGGGCGCCGCGCTTCCCGCGCTCGCGCGATTGACGCGCCTGCGGACGCTGCACCTGCAGCATCTGGCGCTCACCGACGCCGATGTCCCGGCGCTGTGCGCGATCGCCTCGCTGCGGCTTCTCCTGGTCGGCCGCACGCGGATCTCCGAGGTGGGCGTCGCGGCGCTGCGCCGTGCGCTTGTGGCGTGCGATGTCAACATCACGGGATAGGGAACGCGCCCACGCCGCGCAGCGGGGCGACGCGCGCGTGCCTCCCGCTATCCTTTGCGCCACCGCGCCAAATCCGGAGGTCTCCATGCGCTACTGGCTCTTCAACAACGACGGCAAGGCATCCGGCCCGTACGAGCTCGATCAGATCCGCACGCTCGTCGCGCAGGGGGCCGTCGCGCCCACCGCGCAGCTCTGCGCCGAGGGGCAGCAGCAGTGGATGCCGCTGGCGGCGGTCCTGAACGCGCCTCCTGGTGGGCCGGGCGCCGCGTCCGCCGCGCCGCCGAACGCGCCGCCGACATCGCCGGTGCCGGTCGCGGGACTGCCCGGCCGATGCGCGTGCTGCGGCGCCGTGCCGATCACGAAGCCGAAGCCGCTCTACGGACTCATGGTCTGCTCGAAGTGCTACTACGCCTTCGCGAACCGACGGCAGTTCGCCTTCGTGATCGACATCGTGCTGATCTGGATCGCGCGGTTCGCGGTGGGGATGGCGGTCTACGTGATCGTGGGGACAGACCTCCAGCCGGATCCCGAGCGCCTCGTCGGGCTGCTGCTCTCCCTCGTCTTCGTGGCGCTCCTGCTTCTCAAGGACGGCTTCGCGGGCTACTCGCCCGGCAAGTTCCTCTGCGGGGTCCGCGCCATCGACGCGCGATCCGGCAAGCCCATCGGTCCGCTGCAGTCGATGGGGCGGAACCTGCTGCTGCTGATTCCCTTCGCCGTCTTCGTCGCCGCCTACCAGCTTCTGCGTGGCCCGCGCATGGGCGACGGAATCGCGCGAACCAAGGTGATCTGGCGCAAGTATCCAGACGCGCCGGTCTTCCTCTCGAGCAGCCAGGCGCTGCAGGCCATGTCCGGCGGCAACAGATCCGTCGGCTGACCTGCCATGCACTGGATCCTCCGGCTCGAAGTCCGCACGCGTCCCTTCCGCCGGTGGCTCTCGCCGGGCGTGGAATTTCCGCCGGTCTCCTACGACCGTACGTGCGCGCGATGCCGCTACCCCTTCCCGGGTGGCGCGCTCGGCACGCCCGCGCCGTGCAGCGAGTGCGGCGCATGGATCGATCCGGCGGATGCGTCGACGGTGCGGTGGGCGCAGCCGTCGCCCATCGTGCGGTGGTGCCTGCATGCGCCGGGGGTTTTTTTCATCGCGCTCGTCGGGGCGTGCTGCAGCGTCCTGCTCGCATCGGCGTCGGCGCCCGGCACCTACGTGGTTCCGATGTTCCTCGGAGGCGTTGGACTCCTGGTTCTTGGAGTGCTCGGAACGGCGCGAGCGGCGCTTGCGTTCGCGATCGCGCGGTACCACCGGCGGATCCGAAGCATGCTCGCGCAGGCAGGCTGGTGGCTCGCGCCTGGCCTGGTTGCGCTCATGGTGCTTGCGCTGCTGATCGATCTGCCGCTGCGGGCCGGCGGCCTCTGGCGCGCCAGAACATTGCTCGCGACGCAGCGGGCGTGGCAGGAGTGCACGCTCGCGGACCTTCCGGCCGACTTCGGGGGCCTCGATCGCGAAGGCGGTTGCATCGGCCAGCCGGACTGCGCACCATTGCTCCGATTCGGGCCGAAAGGCGCATTTTGCTCTCCGCCGCCAGGTGCGCCCGAACCGCCAGACGAAGCCTTCGCGGGCGTCCTCCTCAGCGTTCCGAACTCCGGCTTCTTCTTCGACCTGGGCGCCTACGCGTACCTGCCGAAGCTGCCACCCGAGCTCCGCCGCGAGAACATGGTGCGCATCTTCGGCGACTGGTACGCCGTGCGCATTCACTTCGACTGAGGCACGCGGCTCGTCAGCGCTGCTCGTAGAGCGCTTCCAACGGCAGCTCCAGCACCTTCGCGCCCTTGGGCGCGACGAGCGCGCCGGTCGTGTCGAAGGCCGGCTCGTAGCGTGACCACGACGGATCGGTGAGCACGATCCAGCAGCGCACGCGCACGCGGTGTGTGCCCGCGGAGAGCGCGCCCAGCGATGCGCGGAACTCGAGCTTGGCCTCCGGCAGCGGAGGGAGGATCTTCCCGCTGCGCCGCCAGAACTCGTCGAGGTCGTGCGCGAAGAGCGACCAGGGCGCGCTCGGCGTCCACGGACCATCGTCCACGCGCGCGCCGCCGAAGACCAGCCGCGCGACGCGCTGCTGTCCGAAGAGGAGCTCGCCGAAGCTCGGATGCACGATCGCCACCGGGCCGTCGTCGGTGCGTTCCACCGTGAGCGACGCCTGCACCGTGGCGCGCAGCGCGGCGTCGATCATCGCGTCGCTGAGCTTTCCGGCCGCTTCGGCGCGCGGGAGGAAGTCGAAGTCGAAGAGCGGCCGCGGTCCGCCGGGTTCCGCGCAGCGGATCAGGACCTGCGCCTCCTCGTCCACCTGCGCCGGCGTCATCACGGTGGGATCGAGGTTCTGCCAGTAGCCCCACGGCGGACGCGTGTTCGCCCAGATCGCGCTGCGCATCGACGCCGGCAGCAGCGGTGTCGCGAAGTCCGTGGCGAAATGCAGCGCGAACGCCACGATCGCGGGCAGCGCCAGCAGCGCGAAGCGGCTCCACGGCACGCGCTGGCGCCGCGTCACCGCGCCGGGCGCGCGCAGCGTCGCGCCGCACTCCAGGCACCGCTCCTGCTGCTCGCTCGTGCAGTAGTGGCCGCACGCCTTGCAACGCAGCCGCCCAAACCTCCAGAGCGGACCGATGAATGCGTAGAGCGGCGCGACCACGATCCACGGCCAGCACCCCAGGAGCACCCCGCCCACGACGCTGCGCGGAAGGAGCAGGGACGCGAGCGCGAGGCCCGCCACGAGGATCGCGATCTGCCACGCGATCCACTTCCACGACCCGAGCATCCGCTGCATCGGCGTGCGGTCGGGATCCTGCGAGACCGCCATGGAATCGCGGAATGCATCCGCGATCGTGCTGACGACGGGCCAGCGCCGCCGGTGCTTTCCTGCAGCCTGCGCGAGCTCCTTGCTCGTCTCGAAGATCCCCTTCGCCTGCTGCGTCGCGAGCGCCTCCCAGTAGCGGATGAGGGTCGCCTGCTCCGCGCTCGAAAGTCCGTGACGGCGGCAGGGGGTCTCGTCGACGCGCACGCGGCACCAGGGGCAGACGCAGCCGTTCGCGTCCCAGACCATCGGGCGGAGCCGTTCGAACCTCCGGCGCGCGTACCAGAACAGCAGCAACTGCATCAGCAGCAGAAGCAGCACTCCGGCCGCAAGCGAGAACCACGTCGCGATGTGGCGGGGCTCTCCCGTCGGAAAGGGTCCCGGAGCCAGGCGCGCCAGCGCCCACGGCGCAAGGCACAGCGACACGGCGACGGCGAACTGCATCAGCACCGCGATCCCCAGCAGGATCCGCATCGCGGGCGAGAGCCGTCCGAGGCCGTCCCACTCCGCGCGCGTGATCGTCCAGGTGGTCCCGGGCGCCTGGGTCTGCTCCATGGCGTGAAGTGTACGGAGCGCGCGCGTGCGCCCGGCCGCGGCGTCAGCGTGCGCGCGCGCCGCGAAGCACGCGCGCGGGGAGCGCGGTTTCGACCACTTCGCCGCGCCGCAGCTCCACGCGGTACGCCTGCGCGCCGCGCCGCTCGGCGACGACCTCCGTCAGCCGCGTTCCGACGAAATGCGCCGCCGCGAAGTCGTCGATCGCGAGCGTCTTCGGCAGCGCGCGCGCGCGGACCCAGCGATGCAGGCTGGGGCGGCGCTGCGCCTCGCCGTCGAAGTGCGGGCAGACCGCGCCGCGCAGCAGGCCGAGCCCGTCGCGCAGCGGCGCGAGCCCGCTGAAGGAGTCCGTCGAGCACGCCTGGAACCACGCATTCGCGCCCGCGGAGACGCCCGTCAGCACGGTGCCGCGGCGCCACGCCTGTCGCAGCAGCCGGTCGACGCCGTGCAGCCGCCAGACCGCGAGCATGTTCGCGGTGTTGCCGCCGCCGATGTAGATCACGTCCTGCGAGAGCAGGTGGGCGCGAAGCTGCGCGTCGTCGAGTTCGCGCCGGAAGAGCCGCAGCACCGAGGCGTCCGCGCGCCGGCGCGGGAAGGCGCGCAGGAAGGGCTCGATCTGCTGCGGCCCGTCGCCGCACGCCGTGGGCAGCAGGCAGACGCGCGGCCGCGCGCGCCCGGTGAGCGCGAGCGTGAAGGAGTCGATGGGCGTCGGCTTCGCGGGCGTCGGCGTCATCAGGAAACCGCCGCCGCCGAGGAGCACCATGTGGCGCGTCGCTGGCATGCGGGGAACTTACTTCATCGGTGGTGCGGGCAGCGCACGCGGGTACGCTGCGGGAACCATGCTTCTCGGGGACGGTTCCGCAGCGGCGAATTCCAGTGCCGGGTCGGCGACGGGCCCCGCGCCCGCCGCGCTGGATCTGCCGATGAGCATCTGGGCCAGATCTGTGAGCGTTCCGCGCTGGTCGACCGATGGTCAGCGCGTGGTCGTCTTGCGGCAATACACCTCGCCGGTGCAGTGGACTCTTGAGGTGTGCAGCGCGCCGGTCGGGCTGATGCTGATGATCGTGTCGCTGGTGGTGCTGTTGAGCATTCTCGGCAGCCGCGCATCGAAGCGCCGCCGGCCGGCGAATCGAGTCGGCGTCTGCGCGGCGCTCTGGGTGCTCGGATGCGCCGGCGTGATCGTGGGCACCGACAATCCGGTGATGCGGCCCCTGCGTGGCGACTTCCCCAGCGATCGCAGCTGGCCCGTCGCGGGCTTGGAGGACACCATCTGGCCCTTCTTCGTGCGCCGGACCTCCCACTCGAAGTTTGCGCGGCTGGACGCCTTCGTCTTCGATCCGAACGCGGACTCGCTCCGGCGGGCGGGCGGGGTCGTCATGGGGCTTCGCATCCCCGACGACTGGACGCTCAACGATGACGCGACGCTGGCGGCGTGGACGATGGAGGTGCCGGGAAGCTCGGGACGGCGACAGGTGTGCTGGCAGAAGTTCGGCGAGAGCTCCGCGCACGCGTTTGATCTCTCGGCGCAGCCGGGAACGGCGGCGGTGCTTGCGGGGTATGAGCCTGGCGGGCACGGCGTGGCAGTGCTCGAGTTTGTGCCCCCGCCCGTGCCGGCGACCGAACCCGATGGCAGCTTCATCGAGTGCCCGGCGACCATCGCGCGCTTCGACCGACGGACGGGCGCCCGCGCCGAGCTTGCGGAGGTGCCGGTGCTCGTCGCGGTGGATGCGGGCGGGCAACGCTGGATGCAGCCGACCGCCGCGGCCGTCGGCGACGGACGCCCCGTGCTCTGGGCCGTCGTCTGCGCCGTGGGAGAGGGGGACGGACTGCGCGTCGCGCAAGTCGCGGTGGGAACGGCGGAGGGGGTGCGGCGCGTGCCCGTCCCGGAAGGGACGCACATCGCGCGTGCGTGCGACCTGGCGTGGGCGCGATTCGCTGCGCCGGAGACGCTGCTCGTCGGTGCGCGCACCTGGTGCGGCCCCAGCGAGACACGCTGCTTCCAGGTCGACGTCAAGACCGGCGCGGTCACGACGCTCGAGGACACGGACGAGGAAGCGGGGAGCACGGGGACGTCGCTCGCAGGTACGCCCGCGCGCGCCCGCTCGCCCGATGGCACGCACTGTGCGGAGGCGACCACGGGATCCATCACGATCCGCCGTGTGGCGCCGGAGCGGCGGGAGGGAGATGCCGGGGTGGGTGCCGCGCGCACACGTTGACAGTCGAGGCATGCCGACACATACTCCCCTTGCAGGAACAGGGGAGCCTGCGCTGCACGAGGCGGCGCCGTCGAACGCCATACGCCGGAGGAACCAATGCGCACGCTGATGACTCTCGGTGCCGTGATCGTGCTGCTGCTGATGTGCGCGCTCATCGCGATGCTTGGCTACACGGTGATGCGTCAGGGCGAGGCGATCGCACGCCTCGAGCAGCGGCTCGCGAAGGGCGGCGATCCCGAGCCCGGGGCAGCCGAGATCCGCAGTCCAGGCGTCGTCTATGTCGAGGGCGCGGTGCCGCGGCCCGGCGTCTACAACCTGCCCGATGTGGGGGAGCTCACGGTGAGTCGGCTGGTGGCCGCGGCCGGCGGCGCCAAGGTGGGATCGCCCTTTCGCGCGCGACTCATCCCAAAGACGGAGGCGGCCGCGCGGTTGACTCGCTGGCAGGAGGCGGGAGGCGCCATTGGTTCGTGGCAGGAAGCCTCGTGCATGATGGTCGGGCGCGACGACGACCGTGTCTCGAGCCCGGATCCGATGCTTCGCGAAGGAGACCGAGTTGTCGTGGTTGGGGAGAATGCGGAACCCAACGCTGGCGCCGATCCGGAGTGGACGCCGCTCACCTGGGAGCAGATCAAGGCCATGTCGAGAGAGGAAGCCCGGGCACGGCTCGTGCTGGTCGCCCGGAAGCGGACACAGCCGGGCCTCTCGGACGACGCCAAGGAACGCCTGCGCAGTGAGTTTGATCTCCTCCTCGAACGGATGAAGCGCCCGTGACCTGACGGAAGGCGCGCGCGGATCCAGCGCCCTTCGCTCCGCCGCGCCCCTCGCAATCCCAAGGACTCCAACCCCCCGCGCCTTGCTCCCGCCGCCACCCGCCGCATACTGCGGGCATGCACGGATCCCGGCACCGCGTGATCTTCCGCTTCGCCGCGTTCGCCACCGCACTTGGCCTCGCTGCAACGCTCGCCACGGCGCCCGCCGCCCGCGCCGACACCGCCGGCGCCTGCGCACCGGACTGGGCGCCCTTCGGCGGCGCGGGTGCGAATGCGACCGTGCGCGCCATGATCCGCTACGAGGTCTCCTCCGGCGGTGGAATCGGCGAACAGCTCTACGTCGGCGGCGAGTTCACGACGATCGACGGCGTGGCCGTCAATGGCATCGCCCGCTGGGAAGGCACGTCGTGGCAGTCCGTCGCGGGCGGCGTGAGCGGCACGGGCTTCCAGATGGGGGTGCACGCGCTCGCGGTCTTCGACGACGGCACTGGCTCCGCGCTCTACGCCGCGGGACGGTTCCAGTTCGCGGGCGCCACGCCCGCAGACGGCATCGCGCGCTGGGACGGCCACGCGTGGACCGCGGTCGGCGCGGGCACGCTTGCGCCCGCTGGCAGCATCATCAACGCGCTTGTCGTGCACGACGACGGCACCGGCCCCGCGCTCTACGCGGCGGGCTCGTTCACGAGCATCGGCGGCGTTGCGGCCTCGCGCATCGCCAAATGGAACGGCACGCAGTGGACGCCGCTGGGTGCGGGTCTCGGTTCCTCGGGCTACTGCCTCGCGTCGATGGGCAGCGGCGCATCTGCGCGGCTGATCGTTGGCGGCATCTTCGTGAACGCCGGCGGCGCGCCCGCCGTGGAGATCGCGCAGTGGGACGGCGCGGCGTGGGCGCCGATGGGCGCGGGCCTCGGCGGCCTGGGCGTCTACTCGCTCGCCATCTACGACGAAGGCCACGGCGCGGGCCCGCAGCTCTTCGCGGGCGGCGACTTCACGGGAAGCGGCTCGCCGGGGTATGCGCGCATCGCACGCTGGAACGGCACGGCCTGGACGGGTCTCACCGCCAGCGGCGGCGGCGCCAACAGCGGCGTGTACGCGCTCGGAGTCTTCGACGATGAAGCCGGCGCAGGTCCCGCGCTCTACGCGGGCGGGTTCTTCACCACGGTCAGCGGGGTGCCGGCGTCGTGCATCGCGCGCTGGGACGGGACCGCGTGGACGGCGCTGGGAGCGGGCACGGTCGGCGGCGGCGTCTTCGAACTCTTCGGCATTCCGAGCGCCTCCGGCGCGCCCGCGACGCTGCTCGTGGGCGGGAACTTCAACACCGCCGGCGGCGTCCCCGCCAGCGGGCTGGCGCAGTGGCAGGGCTGCATCGCCCCGTCCTGCGCGCCCGCGGATCTCGACTGCGACGGCGCGGTCAACGGCGCCGACCTCGGCCTGCTCCTGGCCGCGTGGGGCCCGTGCAGCGGCTGCAACGCCGACATCAACGGCGACGGGCTCGTGGACGGCGCGGATCTGGGGCTGCTGCTGGCGGCGTGGACGGGCTGAACTGCGCTTCCCCGCGCGCCATCGAACTCACGCGCCGCACGCACCCCATGCCGCGAGCAGCAGTCCGATGTCCGCGCCATCGACGGCCCCGGAGTGATCGAGGTCCGCGGCGCCCGGGGCGCCCCAGCTTGCAAGGAGCATGCCCAGATCGGCGCCGTCGACCTGTCCGGAGCCGTTGAGATCGGCAGCGCACTCGGCGCCCTCAAATCGCAGGTCGTCCATCGCGAGCCATGCGTAGGAATTGGCGGTGTTCGTGTCCACGGCGCGGAAGTAGAAGGTGTCGCCCACCGCGAAGCCCGCGGCGAACATGTCGACGCTTCGCGGGGTCCACGCATCGCTCAGCGGCGTTGCGACGGTCGCGACCACCTGCTGCTGTGCGTTGAGGATCTCGAAGCGGTTGAGGCCATTGCCGAACTGACCGCTCCAGCCGCAGGAGATCCATGCGAGCTGCTGCGACCGGACCACCAGGGGCGGCGAGAGCAGCGTGCCGACTGCCGCCTCGCTGGCGACATTCGGGGCGCCGCAGCGCGCGAAGAGCGCGCCCTGTGCCGGCAGGATGTTCGGGCTGGTGTTCGTGGTGCCCCCGACGACCCACCCGCCCGGCGTGGCCTGCCAGCCGGCGGGCAGGCCCGACTCAAAGTCCGCGAGGGTGACGGTCGCCGCATCGGCCGTGGCGGCGAGGCAGGCAGCGAGGAGGAGACAAGGAACGGATCCAACGGAGCGGCGGAGGTGCATGCGGGGCGGTGTACCCGGAGCGGCCCGTTCGACAAAGGGGGATCTTGCTGTCCCGGGAGCGCATGCTGCAATAACTGCTTGCTTGCGACGTCGCTCCACGGTCAACTACCGCCGAGGGCCACTCCATGACACCGAAGCTCCGTGGGTCGATTCGTCGTGCGTTCGCCGGTTCCGTCGCGTTCCTCGCGCTGCTGGCCTTCGCGCCGCGCGAGGCGCCCGCGCAGATTCCCGCGCCGGAAGCCCTCCGCTGGTCCTGGTCGCTGGACCGGCTGGCGCGCGCGCAGGTGCGCCTGCCGCGCACGGTGGTGCTCACGGCGGTCACGGCATACGACCGCGCCTACGCGAACGCGGTCGTGCGCGCGGTGGAGGAAGGGCTCGCGATCCGCAGCGCCTTCGCGGAGGGCGGCTCTCCGGGCGGTGCCGCCATCCCGGATGTCGAAGTCGTCCGCCGCGTGCAGGAGCTCGAGCAGCGCGCGACCGAGACCGAGCGCGCGCTCTGCATCGCCCTCTTCAGCCAGCTCGCCGCCGCGGCGAGTCCGCAGGACCGCGCGATCATCGAGGCCGAGCGCGACTTCTCGCTGGTGTCGATGGCGGACGAGCGCGCCTATGCCGGCGGCCACACCACCGCGAAGCCGGACGACCTGGGCATGTGGTTGGTGGGCGGTGACGCCGCGGACCTGCCCGCCGCCGAGCTGCGGCAGCGCATGCAGTTCGCCGCGACGAAGGCGGCGCAGCGCATCGCCGCCGCGGACGCGGTCCGCGCGCAGCGCCTGGCCGCCGAGCTCGCGAGCGCGCAGCAGGGCGGGGGCGCGGAGCCCGCGAAGGACCGTCGGAGCCCTTCGGTCTGGTCCGGTGGCCGCTACCGGCCGGAATACGCGCAGTCGAAGGAGTCGGTGGCGATGCGCAAGCAGCTCGTCGACGCGCAGCTCGAGGCCTTCCGCGCGATCCGTCCCGAGCTGACACCTTCGCAGATGGCGGCGCTCCGCCAGTTCTGGGTGCCCCGGTTGCTGAACATCTGGGATGCCATCGAGGGCATGCCGCGCAAGTCGGGCGGGACCGGCCAGCCCAGGAGCTACACGCTCGCCCTCCTGCGCGTTCCTGACCTCGACGACGCCGGGCGCGCGCGCGTGCGCGAGATCGGCCGCGCCTGGCAGCACGACGACGACGCGATTCTGGACGGGGCGATCGACGCGCTCCTTGCGGACAGGCAACCCGGCGATGTCGCCGCGCTTCGCAAGGCGCGCGCGCAGCAGGCGCGCGAGGACTTCGCGAAGGTGCCGGGGCTCGCCTTCGCGACCGACGCCTCCGCGACGCTCGACGGCGCGACGGGCCCGGTGGATCCCGCCGACGATCGCGAGTTCGGCAGTCGCTGGGAGAACTCCATGCCCGCGAAGCTGCCCGGCGATGGCATCGAGTCGCCCCTGAAGCCCGGACTCCCGGTCGGCTACTCCAGCCGCTTCGAGTCCGACCTCGCAACGCTGCTGCGCCTGGACGACGCCCAGCGCGCGAAGCTCGCGGGCGTGCTGGCCCAGGCGCGCACGCAGTGGACGGATCAGGTCGCGCCGATGGCTGCCGCGGCGGTCGCTCCCAAGAGCAGCGCCGAGCAGCGCGTGCAGGCGACGCGCAAGGCGTGGGACCTCGCCGACGGCCTCGACGCAAAGACCGCGGACGCGGTGGCCGCCGCGCTGGGCGACCGTGGCGACCGCGGCGCGCTCGCGCTGCTGTGCGCGTCCCGCATGCTCGGCCGCTTCGCGACCTCGGGCTACGCGGATCCCCAGGAGGATCCGGTCGATGTCGCGCAGTGCATTCTCGACACGCCGATGGGCGACGCGTCGCGCGCCGCGGCCGTCGCGGCCGCGCAGCCGCTGCTCTCCGACTGGGTGCGCCGGATCCAGGAGCTGGGCGAGCAGCGCCTGCGCCGCGATCGCGCGGACGCGGCGGGCGGCGGCGGACGCGGCCGGTCCAGCGGGACAGACACCCAGCAGGCACGCAAGCAGTACGCGATCCTCCTGGACGAGTGCGACACCGCCGCGGGCGCGATCGAGCGCGCGGCGGTCGGCGCGCTCGACGGCACGGACCAGAAGCGGCTGCAGCTTGCGATGGGATCGGTGCGTGGCCGCGGCCTCTACGGCGATCCGGTGCGCGTGTGGCGACAGGTCCGGGGCGCGCTCGAGCGCGCACCGGCCGACCAGCGCGAGTCGCTGCGCTCCGCCGCCGCGCCGATGCTCGCGGAGATGGAACGCCGGATCGCGCGATTCGAGGGCCTCGACGCGCCACTCACGCCGGGCACCGCGTACTCGCCGCACACGCAGTTCGCCGAGCTGCGCCCCGCGATCACGATTGCCTCGAGCGCCGCCGCGGACCAGCTCCAGATCGCCGCGCTCTTCCCGCTCGAATGCTGGACCGGCAAGCCGGCGGCCGAGAGCCGCTCGGGCCTCGCCGGCACGCTGGCGCGGCTGTGCGGGGATGCGCCTGCGGCTCCCACCGCTCCCGCCGCAAAGTAACCGCTCCTCACGCATCCACGCCCGCGCCGCGGTACGTCACCGCGGTGCGCAGCGGCCACTTCCACAGCGACGCGAGCGCCATCAGCCCGCCCGCCGTCATCAGTCCGCCGACGATCGGTTTCAGGCCAGCGAGCCCCGGGATCGCATGCGGCAGCGCGAAGGCGAGCGCCGCCGCGGCGGCCGCGATCCACAGCGTCGCGCGCGTGCGCCGGTGCGCCGCGCGCAGCGCCAGCAGTCCGACGAGCGCCGCCGTCGCAAGCGTGAGCGCGTCCGAATCGCGGTAGAGATACAGGTAGTCCAGGAGCAGCTCCGGAAGCGGCTTGGGTCCGTGGATGAAGGCGAGCGGGATCGCCGTCGCGCCCACCGTGTAGAGCGCGAGCAGCGTCACGCACGCGCTCCACGCGTGTCCCGCCGGACCGCGCGCCCCATGCGCGCGCGCGCCGGCGCGCCAGGCAAGCGCCGCCGCGATCAGCGAGAGGACCGAGGGCAGCAGGAAGATCCAGGGCGAGTCCAGCGGCGCCGTCGGAGCGCGCGCGATCGCGCGCATGCGCGGCGGATCCATGCCCAGCGCGAGCGCCGCCAGCGGCGGGACCGCGACGACCAGCTGCGCGACCGCGGAGCACGCGATCGCCACCGCCGCCGCGCGCATCGCGTGCGCCTGCATCCGGCCGACCCGCGCGCCGCGCGGCGGGCGTCCCGCACTCGATGCAGGGCGCATCCACCGCGGAGGTGCGCAGGTCGTAGCCGCAGATGGGGCAGTGAGTGCTCATGCCGCGCCTTCCTCCAGGGATCCGCTCGCCTCCGCCCGTTCAGTCCATCGGAATCGGCGAGTCGTCGTCCACGGGCTTCGCCTTGGGGCGCGCCGGCTCACGCTCGCGCAGCTCCTTGAGGAGCTCCTCGCGCGAACGGGGGCGCAGGCGGTCGATCTTCTTCTGCCGCAGGTCCTCGTGCCGACCCGTCGCGAGCGCGAGGATGCTGACCTGGTCCTCGGGCTCCAGCAGCGTCCAGCGGAAATGGTCGAGGATGAACGCCGTCGCGATCCCGCCGACGAATCCGGCGATGTGCGCCCAGTGGCCGACGTTGGAGGCGAGCGGAAGCAGGGCGCCGCCGATGTCCCAGATCAGCCAGCCGGCCACGAGCCAGACGCCCGCGATCCCGACCGTTCCACCTTCGCCGCCGCGCCAGCCGATCCAGAAGCCCCAGTAGCAGCTCACCTCGTTCATCGGGAAGAGCACCGCGTACATCCCGACGATGCCCGAGACGGCGCCGCTCGCGCCGATGCCCAGCTCGCCGTGCATGACCTGCATCGCCGCGGAGGAGAAGAGCCCCAGGCCGTGGTAGAGCAGGACGTACTTGAGGTCGCCGAGCGCCGCGTTCACCGCGTTTCCGAAGGTCCAGAGGAAGAACATGTTCCCCAGGATGTGGAAGACGCCGGCGTGGAGGTAGCACGACTCGATCATCGCGATCGGATTCCAGCCGCCGTCGTTCACCTCGTCGATGTGCGCGGGCGTGATGCGCCCCGTGACCTGGAGCACGAAGACCGCGAGGTTCGCGGCGATGATGACCCAGTTGGCGATGGGCGTGCGCCGCACGCCCACATCCACGTCGTAGGGGAAGAAGAAGATCATCGTGCTCCTGCGCCTGGTGCGCGCACCCCCGTCACGCGACGGCCGGCCGCCCGGGTCCCACGCGCGGCAGGATAGCCGCCGCGCGCGGGAGTCCCGTCACGGAAGGTCGAAGAGCATGAGCTCCGCACCCGCGCCCGCGCCCGCGCCGCCCGCGGCCGCCGTCACCGCGATGCGCTCCGGCCCCGACGCGCTCGCGCCGTCGCCCGCCGCGAGCTCATGCCCGCCGACCGTCGCCGCGCCGCGCAGCACCTGCAGCCACGCGTGCCGGCCCGCGGCGACCTCCAGCTCCAGCGACTTGCCCGGCTCGAGGTTCGCCAGATGGATGCGCGCGTCCTGATGGATGCGCAGCGATCCCTCCGCGCCGTCGCGCGACGCGACGAGCTGCAGCGCGTTGCGCCGGCCCACGGGATCGAAGGCGCGCTGCTCGTAGCTGGGCTCCAGTCCGCGCCTCTCCGGGAAGATCCAGATCTGATAGAGGTGCACCGGCTCCGTGCGCGATGGGTTGAATTCGCTGTGCGTGATCCCGGTGCCGGCGGTCATGCGCTGCAGCTCGCCGGGGCGCAGCAACTCGCCGTTGCCCAGCGAATCGCGGTGCTCCAGCGCGCCCTCGAGCACCAGCGTCACGATCTCCATGTCGTGGTGCGGGTGCATGCCGAAGCCTTGTCCCGGCGCGACGCGGTCCTCGTTCATCACGCGCAGCACGCGGAAGGCCATGTGCGCGGGGTCGTGGTAGTCCGCGAAGGAGAAGGTGTGGTAGGTGTCGAGCCAGCCGTGGTCGGCGTGGCCGCGCTCGTCGGATCGGCGGATCGTGATCATCGTGGGCCTCCTGTGGCGTTGCTCCGCCGCGCGTGCGGCGGAAGCGATGATTGTTGGCGCGCACGCAGCCGACGCGCCGGAATTCCGATGAACGGACTTTGGGGCGGGGTCATGGGGATGGGGAA
This sequence comes from Phycisphaerales bacterium, assembly GCA_046350355.1. Lineage (GTDB taxonomy): Bacteria > Planctomycetota > Phycisphaerae > Phycisphaerales > SM1A02 > UBA966. The sequence continues at coordinate 1,101,327 of JAXMAN010000001.1, forward strand.
TCGGGCGTCGAAGCGGGCGGGGAAGCGGGCACTTCCGGCGCGATCAGCGTCCACCAGGGATGCGATCCCGGAAAGGCCATCGGCCTCGGGTGCGTCTGCGGGACCGGCGGCAACGTCGGCGCGTCGAGCCCGGCGGCACGCCAGGCGGTCGCGAGCATCTCGAACCGCCGCCGCGCGATCGCTCCGATGGGGCCGTAGAGCGCGAGCGCGGCGGGATCGATCGGCACGAGCACATCGGGTTGGATGGGCGCGGCCTCGGGTGAGCTGTGCGGGGGTATCCACTCGATGGGTCTCGCCCCCAGGCACAGGGTCATCGGCGGGCGCGAAACTTCCAGGTTCACCACCCCGAATCCCGCGCCAGAGGTCGGCGCCCCGATGATCGTCACATTCGGGGCGCCGCGAAGCGACTCCACCGCGACCTCGGCGGCGCTGCAGGTCATGTCGTCGACGAGCACGATGAGTCGTCCGCCGTACCGGTTCGTCGAGATGTCATCGAGGGGAACTCTCCACGCGACGCAGACTCCGGAAGGGATCCTGCGCGGATCAATCTCGATCCGGTACGGAATCTCCTCGACCAGCGGATGCAGGAACGCCTGCAGCAGCTCGCGCGGCATGCACGCACATCCGCCGCGGTTCTCCGCGAGATCGAGGATGATCGTCTCGCAGTCGCGGACCTGATCGATCGCCGCCCGCAGTGCCGCGCGCTCCGCCTCGTGTCCGCGGGGCTTCTTGTCGTCCTCGTCTCTCTCCCCAAGCGAGGGGATCCGCAAATAGCCGACCGAGCCCCCTGGGCCGAGCCGTCGGGCCGTCGGCGGCCATCGCTCCAGGTTCGCCGGCGGAGCATCCGCGCCCTTCCACGCGATCGGGAGCGAAGCCGTCGTCGCGAAGAACCGGATGAGCCCTCCCGCGCGGGGATCGTGCCAATTCGACTTGCCGGTGGCCGTTGGCTCGCGGCGCAGGTCGCATGATCCGACCTGGCCATCGAGGGTCGTGACGCGCACGCGCACGGTGGTTCCGGGCGCGCCCTGCAGCAACCCACGCACGCCGCCGAGGGTGCGCGGTTCATAGCCGTCGATGGCGTCGATCCGCGCCCATTCGTCCCTGCTCCCGTCGTACTGCGCAGCCAGCACGGCATTCGCGGCCATGAAGCCCCAATTCTGCGCGTCCTCCAGAGCGCCCCAGACCTTTCCGTCCAGCGGACACAGCACGAGCCCGCGCGGAAATCCGATCTCGACCGACTGCGGGATCCCCATGTCGATGTGCTGATCCCCCAGCGAATCCAGCATCCGCACGATCGCATGCCGGCACGCCCAGTCGTCCGACGCCTGCGCGACCGCGCGGATCAGCGCCGGATCCACCTCGCGCGCGGGCGTGCCCACATGCGGCGCGCTGTCGCGCGAGGTGGAGACCTCCTTCACGATCGAGTCCGCGAGCGCCTGTTGCTGCGTCGCCCGATCCTGCGCGCAGCCGGAGGTGGCCAGTAGCAGGAGGGCGGCGCAGGCAAGTCGGCGCGTCCGGTGAACTCGGCTCATTCGGAGCATTCGGTGCATGGCGCTCCCCGGCGGGCGTCCCCGCCCTCGCTACTTCCCCTGCAGCGCGCGCCGCGCCTGCTCCCACCAACCCACGATGACATTCGCGCTCGTGGCGGGGTATTCGTTGTCGCCGGCGATGATCGTGATGCGTCGGTCGCCCGAGAGCGGCGCTGCGCGGCCCATGTTGCCCGTGCGGTCGATCGCCAGCGGAATCGGCGCCGACGGACGCGGGCGCCCATCCACCGCGATGTCGAAGGCGATCACGCCCGTGTCGGCGCTCACATGCAGGCGCTGCACCGCGGCCGCGCCGGTCGCGCCGGGCTTGCCCGGCTGCCAGCGCACGAAGCGCGCGCCGCCGGTCATCAGCGGCACCGCGCGCCCGGGCCGGCCGTCGGGCTCGATCGCGCAGACGTACGCGTCCAGGCGGCCCGTCTCGTTGCTCAGGTACGCGAGCATCGTGCCGTCGGGGCTGAAGTCGGGGAAGTACCGCGCGGCGCTGTCGTTGAAGAGGGGCACGAGCGGGGCGCCCTTGCGCACCTCGACGGTGTAGATGCGGCTTCCGTCGCGCTCCTCGCGCACGCACAGGACGCGGTTGCGCCACAGGTCGACGGAGGATGGCCAGACCATCGCGTCCTGCGGCTCGACCAGCCAGTACGGCTCGAACTTGCCGTCGAAGGAGGCGATCTCGATGCCGTTCTTCTTCTGCAGGCTGCGCGCGCAGGCGAAGCTGTCGCTGTCGCCCAGGAAGACGGGATAGTTGAAGTCCGCGGAGCTGTCCGCGCGCACGCGCCGGATGCGCGGGCTCTCCAGCTCCGTGCCCCAGATCTCGTTGAGGCGTGCGCTGGAGATGGAGGTCACCAGCAGGCGCGACTCGTCCGGCGAGACGACGACCGTCTCGCAGTACGGCAGCGCCTCCACCGCCAGCGCGCGGCTGCTTCCATCGGTGCCGCGGATGACCAGCGAACGCTTGGTTCCCTGGTCGCCGCCGGGCAGGTATGCGAGCGTGCCCGTGCGCGAGATGCTGAAGCGCGCGTCGAGGAAGGCGTCCGGCGTGCGCAGGTCCGCCTCGAGCTGCACCTGCGGTCCCACGGTGCCGCGCGCGTGGTCGAAGCTGGCGCCGAAGAGGCGCGATCCGCGCGTGAAGAGCAGCGATCCGTCGGGGGCCAGGCGCGCGACGTTCGAGTTCTCCACGACCGTCGTCGCGCGGCGCGCCGCGAAGTCCAGCAGCACGATGTCGTACTGGAACGCGGTGCTCGTGTAGCGCGAGGTCGCGGCGAGCACGCGCCCGCGGTCCACCGACGCGAGGATCGAGTGCAGCTTGCGCTCCTCGCCGCCGAGGTCGATCGCGACGGGCTCGTCCACCGTGCCCGCCGCGAGGTTCACGCGGCGCACGAGGTTCGCGTTGCCATCGACGAAGAGCATCGACTGGTCGTCCAGCCAGGCGCCGCTGTAGTCGACGATCGCCGTCGACGGCGGGAGCTGGCAGACCGGCTGCGGCGGCAGGTCGCCGCCGGTCGCGTACTTCATGAGCTGCATCGTCCCGCCGCCGTCGCCCTGCGGCGCGACGAAGGCGAACCACGCGCCGTCGGGGGAGACCGCCGCGCCGCGCGCGCCGCGCAGCCCGGGAATCTCGCGCTGCGCGTAGCTGTCGAGCCCGCGCACCTCGCCCCACCAGGTTCCCTTTCGGTCGACGCGCTGCACCGGCAGGATGAAGCGGTCGCCCGAGAGCGCGACCGGCGGCGCGATGAAGGACATCTCCGGCCGCGCCACCAGGCTCAGGTGCGCGGGCTCGGGCGCCGGCGCCGGCTTCGCCAGCCATCCGGCCGCGAGTCCCGCGCCCGCCGCGCACAGCGCGACCAGTCCCGCGACCAGCGCGACGCGTCCGCGTCCGACGCCGGCGGCTCCCAGCTCGCCCGCCATCGCGGCGCGCAGCTCCAGCGCCACGTCGCCCAGGTCGCGGAAGCGGCGGTCGCGGTCGCGCGCCAGGCAGCGCGAGAGCACCGGCCGCAGCCGCGCGGGCACGCGCGCGAGGTCGGGATCCTTGTGCAGGATCGCGCCGATCGAGTCGGTCATCGTCTCGCCGTGGAAGGGGCTCGCGCCCACGAGCATCTCGTAGAGCACGACGCCGAAGGACCAGACGTCGGTGCGCCGGTCGACGCGCCGTCCGCGCGCCTGCTCCGGGCTCATGTACGCCGCGGTGCCCAGGATCACGCCCTCCACCGTCGGCGAGGGCGATCCGCCCGGGATCGTGCTCTCAAGCGCCGCGTTCTCCGCGACGGCACCGGATCCCGAGCTGCGCCCCTCGTCCAGGCGCGCGAGCCCGAAATCGAGCACCTTCACCACGCCGCCGTGCGAGACGCGGATGTTCGCGGGCTTGAGGTCGCGGTGGATGATCCCCGCGTCGTGCGCCGCGCTGACGCCCGCGGCGATCTGGCAGGCGATCTCGACCGCCTCCTCGGGCTCCAGCGGGCCGCGGTCCAGCCGGTCCGCGAGCGTCTCGCCGTCGACCAGCTCCATCACGATGTAGCGGCGCCCCTGCGACTCCTCGACGCCGAAGATCCCCGCGATGTTGGGATGGCTCACCTGCGCCAGCGTGCGCGCCTCGCGCTCGAAGCGGTCGAGCCGCGCCCGGTCCGTCGCCAGCTCCTGCGGCAACGCCTTGATCGCGACATCGCGCCCGAGCTGCATGTCCGTGGCGCGAAAGACCACGCCCATGCCCCCGCGGCCGATTTCTCCGACGATCCGGTAGCGGCCGATCTGCTCCTGCATGGGCGGGGGAAGGATAGGGTCGCGGGCGTGGGAGGGGGGTCCGCCGGTGGGGAATTCCCCGGCGATCCTGCGGGGACTCACCAGCGAACCCCGGCAGGGACGGCGCCGATCGTGGGCTAGGTTCTCCCGTGGGATTCGTGGGCGCGTGCCGACGGTCTCCATCAGTGCGTTGCAACGGAGTCACCGCGTGCGTCACCTGCGTCCAACCCGTCCGATCCTCGCCGTGGCCGCCGCCGCCGCGGTCGCCTCCTTCGCCGGCGCGACCGTCGTCGCCTACGACTTCGGCGGGTACAGCAACATCGGCGGCAGCACGCACGCCTTCACCGGGTACTTCGAGTACGAGACCGGCACGCCGCACTCCACCGTCTACTACAGCGGCCAGAACACGCCGAACCAGGGCTTCCGCACCACCTACACGGGCGCGGTCCGCGCGCTCAGCATCGTCCTGGACAACGGCGAGTCCGTCTCCGCCGGACCCGGCTCGATCGACTTCAACAACCTGCAGCAGTCCGAGCCGGGCGCGTCGCTGCCCGCGGGCCGCTCCATGCAGGCGTACGCGGGCGGAGCCGCAGGCACGATCAACGGCAACGCGATCACCTTCCTCTACCTGGCCTTCCTGCCCGTCGAGCCGAACTTCAACTGGGACGGCCTCGACGCCTTCTTCGATGGCAACGCCGAGTCGATCCTGCAGAGCAACCCGGGCGCGCTGCCTCCTTCGATCGACCCCACGCTCACCGGCACGCAACTCACCGGCGACCTGATCACGCCCTTCCCCGACGGCCTCTTCCTGGGCACCGTGCACGGCGTCACCACCACGGTGAACACCGTCAACTGGTTCCACCTGCACACCGCGCCCGCCCCGGGCGCGCTCGCGATCTTCGGCGTCGGCGCCGCGGTGCGCGGACCCGGCGGTCGTCGCCGCGGCCGCGGCCGCAACGACGGGTAACCTCCGTGGCGTGACGCGCGTCCGTGCAGCCTTGCCCGCCCGCGCCGCACTCCTGGCGGCGGCGATCTGCGCGCTTGGCCTCGCCGATCCGCCCTCCTCCGCGCTCGCCGAGGATCCGCCCTTTCCCGGCAACGACCGGCGCGAGCGCGAGGCCTTCGCGCGCCGCGTGCGCGACCAGTTCGCCGCGTGGCAGGCGGAGCACCCCTCCGCGTGCGGGCTCGATCCGTGCACCCTCGCCGCGCAGTGGATGGCCGAGTCCAACTGGGGCCGCTCCGCGCTCGCGCGCAACGCCCGCAATCTCGGCGGCATGAAGGGGAAGGGGCCCGCCGGCACCTTCGAGGCGCCCACCCGCGAGTACGAGGGCGGCGTCGAGCGCGCGACCACCGGCGGCTTCCGGCGCTACGCCCGCCTCCCCGAGTTCTACGCCGACTATGTGGCGCTCGTCTGCGAGGGCGACCGATACCAACAGGCGAGAGGCAAGCGCGGCCGCGACTACTACCAGGCGCTGCGCGAGGCCGGCTACTCGACGAACCCCCGCTACGAAGAGGAGCTCATGGTCTTCTACCGCCAGATCGGATGCGAGCAGCGATGAGGGGAACGCGCATGCGCACCCTCGCGCGCCTCGCCGCGCTCGCCGCGGCGGCGACGCTCCCCGCGCTCGCCGCGACCGCCTGCTCGCGCGGGCCGAACGCCGCCGCCGCGACGCCGGAGGACGACGCCCGCTTCGTCTCGCTGACCCTCGCGCGCTCCACCGTCTTCCAGGCCGAGCTCCGGCGCTGCCACACGAGCGCGTACGTGATCGAAGAGTGCGACGAACGCACCATCGTCGTCGCCATCGGCGAGAGCACGCAGGAGCGCTTCTCCCGCCACGAGACGCTGCGCGTCCACCGCGACGGCTCCGTCGAGCGGCTCGTCGTCGACGCCGCCGGCGACGAAACCTGGGTGCCCGAGACGGCGGCGCCGTAGCGGAATTCGCTTCCCTCGGGCAGCGTCGCGGGCTAGAGTGCCGCCGCCGTGCCCGCGCCGCTCGCCATCCTCGCCGCCTCCGGGCATGAGCTTCCGCTGCTCACCACGCTCGCGGCGGGCTTCGTCGCGGCGTGGATCCTGGGCCTGATCACGCAGCGGCTGGGGCTCTCGCCGATCGTCGGATACCTCCTCGCCGGCGTCGTCATCGGGCCGAAAACCCCTGGATTCGTGGGCGATCCGGCCCTCGCGCACCAGCTCGCGGAGCTGGGCGTGATCCTGCTGATGTTCGGCGTCGGCCTGCACTTCCACCTGCGCGACCTCTGGGCGGTGCGCGCGATCGCCATCCCGGGCGCGCTGGGACAGAGCCTGCTCGCGACGCTCGCGGCTGCGGCGATCCTGGCGCTGCTGGGCTGGCCGATGCGCTCCGGCGTCGTCGTGGGCATGGCGATGGCGGTCGCCAGCACCGTCGTCCTGCTGCGCGTGCTCGCGGACCGCAACCTGCTCTCCAGCTCGCACGGGCACGTCGCGGTCGGATGGCTGATCGTCGAGGACCTGCTCACGGTCGTCGCGCTGGTCCTGGTGCCGATGATGGCGCCCGCGCCACTGCTGGCCGACGGCACGCCCGACCTCGCGCACGCCGGGGGCGGGCTTGCCGAGATCGCGTGGGCGCTCCTCAAGCTCGGAGCGCTCGTCGCGATCATGCTCCTCGCGGGCACGCGCGTGGTTCCGTGGATTCTGGAGCAGGTGGCAAAGCTGCGCTCGCGCGAACTCTTCACGCTCACGATCCTGGTCCTCTCCGTCGCGATCGCCGTCGCCGCGGGATCGCTCTTCGGCGCATCCATGGCGCTGGGCGCCTTCCTGGCGGGGCTCGTGGTGGGGCAGTCGCCGGCCAGCCACCAGGCGGCCGCAGACGCGCTGCCCATGCGCGACGCCTTCGCGGTCATCTTCTTCGTCTCCGTCGGCATGCTCGTGGACCCGAGCTTCGTCGTCGCGCAGCCCGCGCTGGTGCTCGCGGGCCTCGCCGTCGTGCTGGTCGTCAAGCCGCTGGCGGCGATGCTCATCGTCGCGCTCTGCGGCTATCCGGTGCGCACCGCGCTGGTCGTGGCGATCGGCCTCGCGCAGATCGGCGAGTTCTCCTTCATCCTGGGCCAGGTGGCGAGCGACCACAAGCTGCTCCCGCCGGGCGGCATGGACCTGCTCGTCACCGTCGCGGTCATCTCCATCACGCTGAACCCGCTCGCCTTCCGCACCGCCGAACCGCTCGAGCGGATGATCGAGCGCATCCCCTGGCTCTGGCGCCTCCTCGACGCGCGCCACGCCCGCCGCGCGAGCGCGCTCGTCGCCGGCGCGGCCGCGCGCGCCCCCGCGGACGCCGAGACCGCCGCACGCCCGCTCGCGGTCGTCGTCGGCTACGGTCCGGCGGGCCGCCTGGTCGACGCGATGCTCGCGGACTCGGGCTTCCGCACCGTCGTCGTCGACATGAACATCGACACCGTGCAGTCGCTCGCGCGCCGCGGCCGAGAGGCGATCTACGGCGACGCCGCGCGCCGCGAGGTGCTCGAGCACGCCGGGCTCGCGCACGCTGCGCACCTGGTCGTGACGCTGCCGCACACCGAGGGACGCCTGGGCATCGTGCAGTTCGCGCGCGCGATCAATCCCGGCGTCGAGATCACCGTGCGCGCGCGCTACCTCGCCGAACGCGAATCGCTGCGCTCCGCCGGCGCGGACGCGGTCGTCGTCGAGGAGGGCGAGGTCGGCGTCGCGCTCGCCCGCCGCGTGCTGGAGCGCCGCGGCACGCCGCCGGAGCGCATCGAACGGCTGCTGCTGGCGATGCGCCGGCTGTGGAACCTGCAGCAGTGAGCGTGCGCGGCGGCGCCGGCCGCCTCCGCCCCCGCCGTACCATGCCCGCGTGTCCGCACCGCCGAACTCCGGAGGCCCCGTCGATCCGTCCGTCGCGCGACGCGCGCACTGGGACGCGGTCTACGCGCAGAAGCCCGACGCGGAGCTGAGCTGGTTCCAGTCGGACCCCACGACCTCGCTCGCGCTCATCGCGGAGATCTCGCCGGCGCCCGCGCGCGTCATCGATGTCGGCGGCGGCCAGTCCGCGCTGGCAGGCGTCCTGCTGGGCCGTCCCGGCATCGGCGATGTTGCGGTGCTGGACATCTCGCTCCACGCGATCGACCGCGCGCGCGAGCGCCTGGGCGCCGACGCGACGCGCGTGCGCTGGCTCTGCACCGACCTGTTGGCGCCGCAGCCGCTCGGGCCCGTCGACCTCTGGCACGACCGCGCCGTCTTCCACTTCCTGACCGAGCCCGCGGACCGCGCCCGCTACGTCGACGCCGCCGCGCGCGCCGTCGTCCCCGGCGGCCACGCGATCGTCGCGACCTTCGACCTCACCGGCCCGGAGCGCTGCAGCGGCCTCCCCGTGCAGCGCTGGGACGCGCACACGCTCGCCGCCGTCTTCGCGCCGGCCTTCGCGCCGGTCGCCGCCGTGCAGGAGCGCCACGTGACGCCCTGGGGCAAGCCGCAGGACTTCACCTACGCGCTGCTGCGCCGCGCTTGACCGCGCGCCCCTGGCTCGCAAGCGTGCAGCCGAGGAGCTTGTAGAGCACGCGCGCGCCGACGTTGGCGTTCCACTCGCCGTCGCCCGCGCGCGGCGAGACCTCGCACAGGTCGAAGCCGACGACGCGCTTGCCGCTGCGCGCGAGCTCCGCGAGCAGGTGGCAGACTTCGGGGAAGCTCAGCCCGCCCGGCACCGGCGTGCCCGTGCCCGGGCAGTGGTCGGGCGTCAGGCCGTCGATGTCGAAGGAGACATAGACCTTCTCCGGCAGCATGCGCACGATGTCGCTGCAGATGGCGCTCCAGCTCGCGCGCGCGCCGCCCTCGAACTGCCGGTCGCGCAGCTCCTGGTCGTACCAGCAGCGCACGCGCCCGCCCGATTCCTGCACGAACGCGCGCTCGCGCGAGCCGAAGTCGCGGATGCCCACCTGCACGAGCCGGCCGACCGCGGGCAGGCGCGTCATCACGTTGTGGAAGATGCTCGCGTGCGACCAGGCGAAGCCCTCGAATGCCTCGCGCAGGTCCGCGTGCGCGTCGATCTGCAGGATGCCCATGCCCGGATTGCGCCGCGCGAGCTCCGCGATCAGCGCGTACGGGCTCGCGTGGTCGCCGCCCAGCACCGCGGGGATCGCGCCGCGGTCCAGGATCGCGCGCGCCTGCGTGCCGACGTACGCGTGCACCTGCTCGCTCGCCGCGTTCACCGCCGCGAGCGCGCGCGCGTGCGTGCGGTTGCCCGGCTGCGCGCCGCCCGCCGCGATCACCGGCTCGGCCTGCGCCCGCGCGCGCTTGGAGAGCGTCGCGATCGCGCCCGGGATCGGCAGCATCGCGATGCCCGACTCCCAGATCGCGCCGTACTGCAGGTCCTGCAGGTCGACCTGCTTGCTCGCCTCGAGCACCGCCGCCGGACCCGCCGCCGTGCCCGGGCGGTAGCTGGTCGTCGCGTCGAAGGGCACCGGGATCAGCACCACCGACGCATCCTGCGGACGCGTCTCCAGCCCGAAGAGACCATCGCCCGTCGCGGCCGCATCGGGATCGAACCCCGCCGGCGCGGTGGGCGAGGCAGGGGAGGTGCGGGACTTCGACTTCGGGTTCGACTTCGGGTTCGACGGTGCGCGGCGTGCCATGGGCGGGAAGGGTAGGGCGCGCACGCGCGGCGTGCAGGCGCCCGGACTCAGCGGTTCCCGCCTCCGCCCGCGCGCTCAGCCGCCCGCAGCCGCGCCGGCGCCCGCGTCCGCCTCGAACTCCGCATCCCATGCCACCGCGACCTGCGATCCGTACAGCGGATAGTCGATCGAGCTGCGGAACGCGTGCAGCTCCTGCGACGCCCACCCCTGGCGGTCGCAGACGCGCTGCAGCAGTTCCGTGTTCCACGGCGCGGTCGAGAGCCGCAGGCGGCCCAGCCCGGTCCCCATCGAGCGCAGCTCCTCGTGCAGCTCCATGCGGTCCATGTCGCGCGCGCGGTCGTTCACGTTCGCGACGCCTTCGTACGCGGTGTCGTACAGGTGCAGCGCCGGCGCGGTCGCGCCCAGGAGGTCGCGGTGGATGAGCACGTCGAACTCCAGCCGCTCCGCGGGCACCGCGATCTCCGCGAAGACGTAACGCTTGCGCCCGGGCTGGAAGGGCACGAAGCGGGGCAGCTCCTGCGCGTTGAGCTCGGCGTAGACCAGGTCCAGCCGCGCGCGCGGCCCGAAGGCCGGCTCGTCCAGGATGTAGTGCACGACCTCGCCGGCGCGGCGCGACTCCAGCTTCGGCATCGGGCGCGAGCAGTAGTCGGGGAGGCAGAGCCCCTCGATGCCGTCCGCGGGCTCGCCGAAGACGTTGCGCAGCGCGCGCGGCGCCTCGCCCGCGGCCGCCGCTCCCACGCGGCGCGAGGCGAAGCGCATCGAGACTCCCGGGCGCAGCCGCTGCAGCCCCAGGAACCCCGTGATCCACACGATCGAGATGCGCCGCGGATCCTCCGCCGGATGCAGCAGCGCGATCGCCAGCTCCGTCTCCACGCTCTTGCCCAGGAGCTGGCTCATCGCACGGTACGCGCTCTGCTTGCGCCGCAGCTCGAACTCGCCGCGCGCCTCCGGGATCCAGCTCGTGAGCATCGCGTCCAGGCCGCTGCGGTCGCCCGCCTCGGCGCGGATGAGGTCCTCGAAGCCCGCGACCGCGAGCTCCACCTCTCCGACCAGCTTCGGATCCACGCCGACGCCGCCCGCCGCCTGCGCGAAGCGCCGCAGCGGCGCCGGTCCCGGCATGAAGCGCAGCGCCGTCACCGGATCGCGGCTCCCCGCCGCGCGCAGCACGCGGCTCGCGAGGACCTTGTCCACCCCCAGGGCCCGTGCGAGCTGCACGGGACCCTGGGGGCGTCCAGGAGTCGCCGCGACGAGGCGCGTGAGGCTCCCCGAAAGGGAGCGTCCCAACTCGGTCACGCGGTCCTCGAAGCGGGTGGTCATGCGGCGTTCTCCGCGGTCGATGCTCAGGCGCGGCGGCGGCGTCCACGCAGGAGCGCGCCACCGAGGATTCCCGCCGCGACCGCGCCTGGGCCGGGAACGCCCTGGACCGTCACATTGTCGTACTGCGTGTCGAAGTAGGTGAACCCGTAGAAGTAGCCGGGCACCAGCGTCGTGAAGCGGATCTCGTCGACGCTCGCGAGCACGCTCGCGAAGGTGCGCCCGTCGGGCAGCTTCGGCTCGAAGGTGTTGGGATCCTCCGCGCCCGTCCCGCCCCAGCCGGTGGGCAGCGCCGCCGAGAAGGGATCCGCGATGGTGATGCCGAAGGTCGTCCAGTTGCCCGTCGCCCAGGAGCTGATGGTCCCGAGGTCGTAGTAGACCGAGACGTACGGGTAGTCGCTTCCGGGCGGGTTGTAGTCCACGAGCTCGACGACCAGGTGGCGCTCCACCTCGTTGCCGCCGTCGAACCACGGGTCGTAGACGATGGAGTTCACCTTCACGTCCACGCTCAGGTGGACGCCGCCGCCGAAGCGGCCGTAGTCGCCCAGGACGTCGCTGTTGGTGGAGTTGTTGAGGGAGGCGCCCCAGGTGTCGACCATGCGGAACTGGAGGTTCGCGCCGGGGTTGCCGCCGTCGGGCAGGAGGAAGTCGCCAAGCGTCCCATCGTTGGAGTGGAAGACACCCCAGCCGTTGGTCTGCTCGTTGTCGAAGGTGGTGACGGAGGCCGTCGCGGCGGCGGTGACCGTCGCGGCGGCGGCGACGCCGGCGAGCGTCGCGATCAGGGAAGTGCGGTGCATCGGTGCCTCGTGGGGTAAGGGAATCCGCCGGGCACGCGAACGCGGTGCGGTGCCCGACTGATGCACACTAGCCCGATCGGGCCGCGGGGCAAGGAGTTTCCGGGAAACTGCACTGAAATCCACGGCCATTGGCGAATCCAGTTGCGTGAGATTATCGGTCATCAACGGAAACCCCTGACGGTCGCCGGCCATGCGCCGCGGATTCTGCCTCAGAGTCGTTCCGCGGGGGAAGTACCTTTGCCGCCACACTCGGCGCACCGCGCCAGAAGGGGAGCCCAGTCATGGCATTCGGGAAGATTCAGCGTTCCGCGGAGCTGTTCAAGCAGGCCTGGGGTGTCCTCCGTGGCGATCCCCAGCTCGCCATCTTCCCCGTGATCAGCGCGGCCTCGACGCTGCTGGTCATCGCCAGCTTCGTCCTGCCGGTGGTCTTCAGCCCCGCGCTCCAGGACTCCTTCCACGCGCTGATCAACGCGCGCCGCGGCGTCGAGAACACCGACGGCGCCAGCATGGTCGCTGCGATCGCGATGACCTTCAGCTTCTACCTCGTGACCAGCTTCGTCACGATCTTCTTCAACGCGGCGCTGCTGGGGGCGGCGGACCGCAAGTTCCGCGGCCTGCCCACCGGCGTGGTCGAGGGCCTGCATGTCGCCATCGGCCGCCTGCCGCAGATCCTGGGCTGGGCCATCGTCAGCGCGATCGTCGGCACGATCCTGCGCATGATCGAGGAGCGCTCGGGCTGGCTCGGCCGCATCGTCATCGCGCTCTTCGGCGCGGCGTGGGCGATCGCCAGCTACTTCGCCATCCCCGCGCTGGTGATCGAGGGCGTGGGCCCGATCGAGGCGCTCAAGCGCTCCGTCGCGACGATCCGCAAGACCTGGGGCGAGAGCCTCGTGCTCGCGGTGGGCTTCGGCGTCGTCGGCTTCCTGATCAGCTTCGCGGCGATCATCGTGGTCGTCGCGGGCGTGGTGGTGGGGGTCGTGACCCAGTCGGTCGCGCTGGGCATCGCGATCGGCTCGATCGGCGTGCTCGCGCTGATCGCGTGGATCATCGTCGCCTCCACGCTGCGCGCGATCGTGCAGGTGGCGCTCTACCGCTTCGCCACCGACGGCACGATCCCGCAGGGTTTCCGGCAGGATTCGCTGCAGATGGCCTTCGCGCGCAAGTGATTGGCGCCGCGGCGCGCGCGGCGTGCGCACGTGCCGCGGGCGGTCATCGCTGCGGAGTCGCGGACGGCGCGTCCTCGGTCCCCGGGACCGCGGCGTCGGGCGTCTCGCGCATCGCCACATGCTCGGCGTCGTCGCCGGCATGCGTCGGGACCGCGGGCCATCCCACGACGATCCGGTCGCCCGGAACCACCGGCACATCGACCGCGGGACGACCGTCGGCCAGCAGCGGGATCACCAGCGTCGGCGTCCCGTCGCTCGCCTTCTGCAGGCGCAGCCCGCGGTTGGACCAGTCGACGGCGCGCTCGTGGGCTGCGTACCCCGGAATCAGACGCAGCTCCGTCCCGCGCACGCCGTCGACGGCGTTGACGCCCGCCTTCCACGACAGCTCGCTCACCATCGTGCGGTGCGGCGCGCCGACGCCGTAGTTGCCCGGCCGCGCAACCCAGCCCGCGACCTCGGCGCTCATGGTGGCGCGGCTGCCTGCGGCGAGCCGGTAGCCGCGCACCACCGCGTCGGGCATGAGCTCGCCCAGCGCGTCGATCTTGACCTGCGCCTCGATGAGCTCCGCGCCCAGCAGCCCGACCGCGCCCGCGAGCGCCAGGTTCAGCCCCGCGACCGCCCAGAAGCGGCGCTGGCGTGTGCGCCACTGCGGCGACTCGCGCTCGCACCGCGCACGCACGCCGACCACGTCGCCGAAGCGCCGCAGCGCCTCGTCGCGCGCGGCGGCGGGGGAGAGCCCCGACTGCTCCAGTTCGGCGGCGACGGCGTCGATGTGCGCCTGGATCTCCAGCGCGATCGGATCGTCGGTCTCGGGCGTGCCGGAGGCGTCGGGGGCGGCGCCCGCGACGGCCGTCGCGCGCGCGTGCCGGGCTCGGGTCATCCAGCGCATGCGGCGCCTCCCGTCTCGGGCAGCGCGCCCTGGTCGTCGAGCACCGCCGTCACCGCGGAGGAGACGCGGCGCCAGAGCGAAGCGTCCTCCTCGAGCCGCTTGCGGCCGCCCGCGGTGATCCGGTAGAAGCGCGCCTTGCGGTTGTTCTCGCTGGTGCCCCACTCGGCCGTCACCTGGCGCAGCCGCACCAGCCGGTGCAGCGCGGGATAGAGCGAGCCTTCCTCCGCCAGCAGCGTGCCCTGCGAGCGCTCCTTGATGCGGCGCGCGATCGCGTAGCCGTGCTGCGGACGGTCGCTGATGCAGCGCAGGATGAGCAGATCGAGCGTCCCCGGGGGGATCTCGGCGCGGCGCTGTGACGGGCTCGGCTTGGCCATCGGCGTCTCCTGGTTCATGCGGCACGCTGCCCGGCCGCTCCCCTTGGCGTACGAGGGGAAGTCTGCCCCGGTTCCCCTTGTCTGTCAAGGGGAAGAGTTCCCCCCAGCGCATTTCCTGGGCGAAGCATCAGGCAGGTTGCCCTTCCCTGATATACGGATACACTGATCCGTAATTCTCCAGGAGGGCCCTCGCGATGACGCTCCCATCCTCGAACTCCCCGGCGCGCGCGGACGACAAGGTCCCCTACAGCCTCAACCACGCGATGATCGACGGCGCGCAGGCGCGCGCGGCCAGCGAGTACGCCGCGCGCTTCGGCGAGCCTGGCTTCGACGATCCCGCGCGCCTCTACATCGAGCAGCGCTACGAGGGCTACACCGCCGACGACCAGGCCGTCTGGCGCGAGCTCTTCGGCAAGCAGGAGGCGCACCTGGCCGCGAACGCCAGCCGCGTCTGGCGCGACGGCGCGCGCGCGATCGGCCTCGTGCCCGAGTCGATTCCCGACCTGCGCGTCATCAACCGCAACCTGCGCGCGCTCACCGGATGGCAGTCGCGCGCGGTGCCGGGCTACGTCGCGGCGCGGCCCTTCTTCGCGTGCCTCTCGCGCCGCGAGTTCCCGACGACCGTCGTGATCCGCCCGAAGGACCGCGTCGACTACCTGCCCGAGCCCGACATCTTCCACGACGTCTTCGGGCACGTGCCGCTGCACGCCGATCCCGCCTTCGCCGACTTCCTGCAGGAGTACGGCGGCGCCGCGCTCGTCGCGGACGAGCGGCACACGCAGCGGCTCGCGCGCCTCTTCTGGTACACGGTCGAGTTCGGCCTGATCCGCGAGGAGGGCCGCCTGAAGGTCTACGGCGCGGGGCTCGTGAGCTCGCCGGGGGAATCGCGCCACTGCCTGGTCTCGCCGGAAGTCGACCGCCGCGACTTCGACATGGACGAGGCCTGCTCCACGCCCTTCGAGATCGACCACTACCAGCCGACGCTCTTCGTCCTCGACTCCTTCGAGCAGCTCCGCGACGCGATGCGCACCTACGCCGCACGCGTGCGCGAGGACGCCCGCACCCGTTCCCCCCAGGAAGCACTCGCATGACCAGCGCTCTGCCCATCGCCCGCAACCTCCCGACCTCCGCCGATCCGCTCGCGCTCTCCGACGTCGACCATGTCCGGCTCTACGTGGGCAACGCGAAGCAGTCCGCCTTCTTCTACGCGCACGCCTTCGGCTTCCAGGTCGAGCAGTACAGCGACCTCACCACCGGATCGCGCGACGAGGCCTCCTACCTGCTGACGCAGGGCAACATCCGCCTGGTCCTCACCAGCGGCCTGCACGGCACGCACCCCGCGTGCCGCGAGGTCGCCGAGTACGGCGACGGCGTGAAGGACATCGCCTTCACCGTGCGCGACGCCGAGGCCGCATTCCGCCAGGCGGTGCGCAACGGCGCGCAGCCGGCGATGGAGCCCGTCGAGACCACCGACGCCACCGGCACCGTCGTGCGCGCGGCGATCCGCACCTTCGGGCGGTGCGTGCACACCTTCGTCTCGCGCCGCGGCGGCTACGACCTGCCGAAGGTGAAGTCGGGCGGCCTCTTCCTGCCGCAGTTCGCGAAGGTGCGCGATTTCCCCACCAACGGCTACAACCGCGAGCATCCCTGCGGGCTCGAGTGCGTCGACCACCTGGTCGGCAACGTCGGCATGGGCGCGATGAACCAGTGGGTCCAGTGGTACTCCGACGTGCTGGGCTTCCGCCTCTTCAAGCACTTCGACGACAAGGACATCTCCACCGAGTACTCGGCGCTCATGTCCAAGGTGATGGATTCCGGCTCCGGGCTCATCAAGATCCCCATCAACGAGCCCGCGGAGGGGCGCCGCAAGAGCCAGGTGCAGGAGTACCTGGACTTCACCGACGGCGTTCCCGGCGTGCAGCACCTGGCCTTCCGCTGCGGCGACGCGCTGGAGACGGTCGCCGAGCTGCGCCGCCGCGGCGTCGACTTCCTGCGCCTGCCCGACGCCTACTACGGGCATGTGTGGGAGCGCGTCGAGGGCCAGATGCACGCGGACGTGAAGGAGGACCACGACCTCATCCGCACGCTGGGCATCCTGGTCGACGCCGACGACGAGGGGTACCTGCTCCAGCTCTTCACGATGCCGCTGCAGGACCGTCCCACGCTCTTCATCGAGATCATCTGCCGCCGCGGCTCCAGCAGCTTCGGCAAGGGCAACTTCCGCGCGCTCTTCGAGAGCCTCGAGCTCGAGCAGGCGCGCCGCGGCAACCTCTGACCCATCGACGCACGCACCAGGAGAACGCCATGCCGTACTACATCCAGCGCGGAAACATCCCCGACAAGCGCCATGTCCAGTTCCACCGTCCCGACGGCGCGCTCTACAGCGAGGAGGTCTTCGGCACCGAGGGCTTCTCCGGCCCGACCTCGACGCTCTACCACATCCATCCGCCCACGCAGGTGAGCGGCTGGAAGCCGCTGCACGCGACCGCGCCGGAGTACGTCGAGACCGACATCCTGCGCATGCGCCACCTCATGGGATGGAAGTTCCGCGCCAAGGGCGACCCCGTCTCCGGACGCGTCGTGATCCTGGGCAACGGCGACGTCGAGATGTCCATCTGCCAGCCCGCGGAGAAGATGGGCTACCACTACAAGAACGCGCAGGGCGACGAGTGCCTCTTCGTGCACTACGGATCGGGCACCGTGCGCACGATGTTCGGCACGCTGAAGTTCCGCGCACGCGACTTCGTGGTCATCCCGCGTGGCACGATCTACGCGATGGAGTTCGACGCGCTCGCGGACGACGACCGTCCCGCCGGCGTCGCGCGCGAGGAGATGCCCTACGGCAAGTTCGTCTGCTTCGAGGCGGTCAACGGCTCGCACATCCAGCCGCCGCCGCGCTACGTCGCCAAGAAGTCCGCGCAGTTCCTGGAGGACGCGCCGTACTGCGAGCGCGACCTGCGCGTGCCGCAGTTCCCGCTGACGGTGGACGAGGTCGGCAGCCACGAAATGCGCATCAAGGCGCTGGGCCGCATGCACAGCTACGACTTCGGCTACCACCCGCTCGACGTCGTCGGCTGGGACGGCTGCTACTACCCGTACTGCTTCAACGCGGACGACTTCCAGCCGATCGTCGGCATGGTGCACCTGCCGCCGCCGATCCACCAGGTCTTCGACGCGCACAACTTCGTGATCTGCGCCTTCTGCCCGCGGCCGCTGGACTTCCACCCGCGCGCGATCCCGATCCCGTACAACCACTCGAACATCGACTCGGACGAGGTCATGTACTACGTGGCCGGCGAGTACAAGGCGCGGCGCGGCATCGGCGTCGGCTCGATCTCGCTGCACCCGCTGGGCATCCCGCACGGTCCGCACCCGGGCACCATCGAGCAGTCGCTGGGCAAGACGCACACGGACGAGCTCGCCGTCATGTGCGACACCTTCCGCCCGCTGCTGCCCACGAAGGCCGCGCTCGAGCTGGACGATCCCGCCTACCCCGAGAGCTGGAAGGACGAGCACTTCAAGCGCATCGCGCGCTACGTGCCTGGTTCCACCGCGGCGGCGCTGGCGGCGGCGAGGAAGTAGCGGGGCGGGCGCGGGGTCGGTGGCCGCCGCGACCCCGTTACGATCTCGGCCATGTCCGAGGGCCCGCATCCTCCGGGGGATCCCCGTGCCGCGCGCGCGCGCGCGGACTTCGCGTGGGGGATGTTCGCGTGCGCGGGCGCGCTGCTCGTCCCGGCCATCGCCGCTCCCGTTCTGCTGGCACGCTGGTCGCCCGTGCTCGCGGTGACGCTCAAGGACTGGATCTCGGCGCGGGACGGCGGGTTCGTCGGTCCGATCTGGCTCCTCGCGGTGGTACTGGGCGGGGGCCTGGTCATGCTGTTCGAGATGTCGATCCTGCGTCTTTGGCGCAACGAGCGACGATGGCGAGCGGCGCGATGCATCCGATGCGGACATCAGACGAGTCCCCGCAAGGCGTCCGCACGCTGTCCGGAGTGCGGGGTCGAAGCGCCGCTCGAAGCGGATCTTCAGGAAGGGGGACGATGGCGCGCGTGCGCGCCCGGGCGCCATTCTGCATTCGCGGCGCTCCTGCTTGCCTGCGCGGGCATCGGCTGCTGGGCGCTCCCCGCCGTCGGCGCGGCGTGCGGATGGCTCACGACGCACTCGGTGGAGCGGTCGGTCGTGGTCGCGCTTCCGAAGGCAACGGCGCCCACCGATGAGGAGGCGTGGAAGACCGCACCGCTTCACGCGTTCTACGAGGATGTTCGGATCCGTCGCTCCGGCACCGACCTCGTCCCGGAGCGCTGGGTTCGCATCGTCGTCCTCCCGACGACCGTCATCTCGCCGTCGCTCCTCCACGAGAGCTACGTCAGCGAGTCGGATCCGTCGCTTCTTCCACCGACGCGTCCCCGGGAGCTTTGGACGCGCGCCGAGGACGGCTCGATGTGGACGGAACCTGGCGGGACGGCGCTCACGCCGGAGCAGGCGCGCGCGCGCCTGAGCGGACTCCGAGGCATCCGGGAGCGGACCATGGACTTCTTCCTCGGCACGGGAAGATCGTCGGCGCGCCCCGCCCTCGAGGGGCTTCCAGCGCAGGATTCGCGGCTCGGCCTGACGCCGCGTTCCGGGCGGGACGCCCGCTGGCTGATGGCGGCGGGCGGCGCGCTTGGCGCGCTTGGCGGCGCGTTGATCGCGCTTGGCATCCGTCGCGCTGCGATGCGCGCATCGGCGAGCGGCGTGGCATGGGGTCTCGCGGCGCCATCACGGGCGTCCAGGCGGTGTTGACGTCGAGGGAGGCGGCGACGGTGGCGCAGAGTCCCCGAGCAGGCCGTGCAGCGGGAACTTGTTCCAGCCCTCCTTCGTGGTCGGGCGGCAGCCCTCCGGCAGCAACAGCTCCAGCCGCGCGGTCGCGAGGGAGAGGCGCTTCTCCAGCGCATCGCGGCACGCGTCCGCGGCGAACTGGGCGCTGGTGTCGAATCCCGGCTGGAGGTTCGCGCCGCGGGAGGCGATCACGGCGTCGCCGCGCTGGCGCGCCTGCGTCGCGATGGGCTCGATGACCGCATCCATCGCGGCGGCGAGCGCCGTGCGCGAGGACTCCGGCGCGCAGGCGACGGCGGCGTCGCGGATGGACCAGAGATCCGAGAGGTCGGGGTAGTAGGAGCCTTCGCGCGCGTGGAGCGCATGCAGCTCCAGGCGCACGCGCTCGGACGCCTCGAGCGCGGCGGCCGCGAGCGCGCTGATCTCGGCCTCCTTCGCGCGCACGTCGGCGACGGAGCCGCGCTCCTTGCGGTACGCCTCGCTTGCCTTCGGATCGAAGGTGGGCGGACCGCCGCGCGGTGCGCCGGACGCGCCGGCCCGGCGAGCGCTGTTGCTCCAGGTCGCGGCGCGCGCCTCGTCGCGCGCCTTCAGCCAGCCATCGAGCGCGGGCGCCGCCGCGGCGAAGGCGCGGGATCGTCCCGCGTCCGAGAGCGGCGCGCTCAGCAGCACGCCGGCGATGTCGACGGTCGCGTCGTACCAGCCGGGCGCCGCGACGCCCCGCGACGCCGCGCGCGACGCCCGCAGCAGCGCGAGCGCGTTGCGGTCGCAGCGTTCGCCCATCGCCGCGGCGAGCGCGTCGAAGGTTGCGGCGTCCACGGTCGCCGCCGCGCGCCAGACCTGCTCGCGCGCGGCCTCGTCCTTGGCCATCTGCTCCTGGCGCGCCGCGCGCGCCTGCGGGTCCGCGACCATGCCCTCCGAGCGCGGCGTCGGCTGCGCCTGCGCGGTCAGCGGCTTCACCTCGCTGCGCCAGCGCTCGCGCGCATCGGCGAAGACGGTCGCGAGGATCGTCCGCTGGCCCTCGTCCAGGCGCAGCAGCGTGGCGTAGCGCTCCTCGTCGCGCGCGGGATATCCGACGGGGAGCCCCATCGCGGCGTCCTGCTCCTCGGGCGCGGCGCCGGGCGCGGCCGCCACGGCGTGCGGGCTGCGTCCGAAGGCGGCCTCGTCCTCGGGGGTCGCTTCGAGGTACGAACCCCCCGGCAGCACGGCCGGGGTCTTCCCGAGCGACTCGAGTCCCGGGATCGCGGCGAACTGCCGCAGCGCCTGCTTCGCGCGCTGCTCGCGCTTGCGCTGGTAGTCGGAGATCGAACCCGAGCTCGCCGCGGACTCGAAGGCGTCCTCCATGATCGTGGCGTCGTCGCGGATCCACTCGCGGCCGATGCGGCGCACCTCGTCGCGCTGCTCCTTGGTGAGCGAGGCGACGCGCACGAACTCGCCGACCCACGGCGCCACGCTTCCGTTGGCGGACCACGAGAGCCGCGGAAGGCACTCAAGCTCCCCGGCCTGGCCGAGCAATTCCGGCACCCATTCGTGCAGCAGCGTCTCGCGCTGCGTCGCAGCGAGGTCGGGCAGCAGCGCGCGGTACGCGGCAAGCTGCGACTGGATCATCTTCTTCCAGGGCGCCGTCCCCGGCTTCATCAGCGTCAGGTCGGGTTGGGTGGCCTTGTCCCAGAGCTCCTGGCGGAAGGCCTCCTTCGGCGGCGGCGGCTCGCCGCGCGCAGCCGCCTGCTCCTCGAGCGCGCGCTGGTGCTTCATGAAGGCGCTCATCGCCCGGAGCTGCGTCGAGCCTCCGATCCCCAGCTCGTCCGCGCGCTCCGCGCGCGCCATCGATTCGGCGAGGACCGCCTCGCGCGCGGCGCGGTGCGCCGCGATGCGCGCATCGATGCCGGTGCAGGCCTGCGCGTACCAGCGTCGCACTTCCGCGGCCCTCGCCGGTCCCTTCGCATCGCTCGCCAGCGGGAGCGCTCCGGAAATGTCCGGCACCGTCTGCCAGAAGCTCATCCCTTCGGTCCCGCCGTTGACCGCCGCGCGCGCCATCCGCAGCTCGTCGAGCTTGCCGACGGCCTCGATGATGGGCTGATCCTCCGGAGCGACGAGCGCGGCAAGCTGCGTGCGCAGCTGCGTGCGCAGCGCGAGCTGCTCCGCGAGCCGGCGATGCTCGCGGTCCGCGCGCTCGCGCTCAAGCGCGACGCTGGGCGCGACCTCGCTGCGCCCCAGGGAGGTGCGGGGTTCCCCCGCAGGAGGATCGCCCGCGCGGATCCAGAGCTCCAGGCACTCCTGAAGCTGGCGATCGCTGGCGTCCATGTAGCGCTGCCACGCATCGAGCGTCTGCGCCGCGGGCGGCCGCACGCCAGCCGCGGAGAGGTAGCCGTGGAAGAGCCGCGGGCTCGCGATGGGCGGGAAGTCGGGCGGATCGCCCGCCTGCGCGACGGCGGCGAGCGCGATCGAGGCGACGGTGGCGAGGCGGGCGAGGCAGCGGAGCGTGCGGGGTGGTGGCATGGTGGAGGTCATCGAACAATTTGGATCTGGGAGACTCGGATCACTGCCCGCTTGGGAAGGCAGCGTCCGCAGGGACGCCGAAGACTTGCGGGAGCTTCGCGTGACCTGCGACTTCTCCGAGTGCGAAGGTGCAAGGACCCCGCACCACGACTCCCGCCGCGCGCGTCCACCACCCGAACCTCTCGCGAGCCTTCATGTGCAACGCTCCCCGCGGCGAGGCGACGGATCGGTCCGTGCGCGTCGCCGCGGGGAGCAGGATACCCAGCGGGAGCCGTGAGACTGCATGCGTCCGCGGTCAGCGGCGGCGGCGTCGGCCGCCGAAGATCCCCGCGGCGCCGATCAGCGCGAGCGAGGCCGGGCCGGGGACCGGCGAGGCGGAGTACTCGAAGTGCGACGCGTAGCCGGTCGTGAGCGAGCCGCCCGCGTAGGCGATGCCGTGCAGCGCGGTCTCGGAACCGAAGCTCATCGACGCGGCGCTGTAGACGGCGGCGGTGATCTCGGAGTGGTAGCCGAAGCTCGCGCTGCCGGTGCTGACGAGGTAGAGGCGGCCGCTGCCGACGGTGCGGAACTGCGTCTGGTCGCCCGCGTTGAGCGCGCCCGAGACCAGGACGTAGACGTCGCCGGCCGAGGTGTTGGCCACGACCGAGCCCGCCCAGCCGAGCTGGAAGCTGCTGAACGCATAGGTGCCCGCGCTCAGGTTCAGCGTCGTGCTGCTGTTGGAGGTGAAGGCGCCGTAGGAGCCCGCGGAGAGCGTGCGGCTCTGGTTCCAGTCGAGATAGACGTTGGAGCCACCGCTGGTGAAGCTGCCGAACGAGGGGCTGTTCCAGCCGGTGACGGAGTTCGAGATGACGGTGCCGCTCACCGTCGACTGCCAGCCGCGCGAGAGCGCGCCCGCGACGCCGACGGAGCCCGCGACCTCGGTCTGCGAGGCCAGCGTCATCGCGCCGCCCGAGCGCAGCGCGAAGCCGTTGGGGTTGTCCGTGACGATGCCGCCGAAGGCCGGCGCGGCCGCAAGGGTGGCGGCGGCGGCGATCGCGCAGAGGGTGCTGCTGGAGATGGGGAGTCGGGTCTGCATGGTGTTCAATCCTTCGATACCACCTACGGCCCCGCAAGCCCATCCGTGTGTTCTTCACAATCCAAGGTCCGTTGCGAATGCGTCCGGATTGCAGGGTCCGGTACAACCATGCGCGGCCGCGCCCCGCCCCGTGCGGGCGGCGCCGCGACGGATTCCTGCAGAGGAATGGAGGCCTCGATGGTGCTTTCGGAGACCACGGACCTGCTTGCGCGCACGCCGCGCGCGATGCGCGCGCTGCTGGAGGGACTCGATCCCGCGTGGGCCGAGCGCGACTACGGCGCGGGCACCTTCACCTGCGCGGACATCGTCGGCCACCTGAGCGCGTGCGAGCGCGACGACTGGATCCCGCGCGTGCGCCACATCCTCGAGCACGGCGACGCGCGGCCCTTCGCGCCGGTGGACCGCTATGCGCACATCGAGGCGCGCGGCGGCCGCGGGCTGGACGAATTGCTCGCGGAGTTCGATGGGCTGCGCGCGCAGAGCCTCGCGACGCTCGCGTCCCTGCGCCTGGGCGAGGCCGAGCTGCGCCGCCGCGGCCTGCATCCCGCGCTCGGTCCGGTGACGCTCGCGCAGCTGCTGGCGACCTGGATCGCGCACGACCACAACCACCTCGCGCAGCTCGCGCGCGTGCTGGCCGAGCGCCACCGCGAGGCGGTGGGGCCCTGGAGCGCCTACCTGGGCATCTACCGTGCGCCCGCGACCCCGATGGACGCGCAGGGGCTCGCCCGCCGCCGCGCGGTGCAGGAAGCGCAAATCCGGGCAGGCCAGGGCTAGCAATCCGCGCGCGCGGCGCTATCGTGGCGTTCGCGATGCCTCGACCCGCGGTCAGCGTGCTGCCGTTGCGGTTGTCCCAAGGCCACCTGTTCATGGAACACGGGACCGGGCTGTGGCTCCTGGACACGGGAGCGCCGACGAGCTTCGGCCACGACCGGCACCTGAACCTCGCGGGCGAGACCTTCAGCTTCGACGACACCTACCACGGGCTCGATGTCGGCCACCTGGCCGAGCATGTGGGCGTCGCCTGCGTCGGGCTGCTCGGCGGCGACGTCCTCTGCAGCTTCGACATGATCATCGATGTCCCCGGTGGCACGCTCACGCTGACGACCGGCGATCTCGAGCCCGAGGGGGAGCCGATCCCGCTCTGGGAGTTCGTCGGCCTGCCGATCGTCACCGCGCGCATCGCGGGCGCCGACTACCGGATGTTCTTCGACACCGGCGCGCACCTCTCGTACTTCCAGGATCCCGCGATCAAGCAGTTCCCCGAGGAGGGGATGGAGCCGGACTTCTTCCCCGATGGCGGCGACTTCGTCACGCAGACGCATCGCGTGGAGATGTCGCTTGGCGGCATCGTCGTGAAGCTGCGCTGCGGGACGCTGCCGCAGTCGGCATCGGCGGCGCTCACGATGGCGAACGCGACGGGGATCGTGGGGAACGAGCTGCTGCTCAACCGGCGCGTGGGCTTCCTGCCGCGGCAGGGCGCGCTGGTGCTGTAGCGGGGCGCGGGCGCGGCGCGGCGCGATGCCGCGAGCGGTGCGCCGCGATGCACGATCACTCCACTTCGGGAAGGAACGCGATCCGCGCCTGCGTGCCGGGCAGGTGCTCGAGTCCCCACTGCGCGACCGCGCGCAGCACCGGACGCAGCGAGCGTCCGCGCGCGGTGAGCTCGTAGCGCGAGGCGCCCTCGCGCACCGGCGAGGGGCTCGCGCGCACGATGCCCGCCTCCTGCAGCATCGCCAGGCGCGCCGCGAGGATGTTGGTGGCGATGCCCTCGGGCGAGGCCAGGAACTCGCCGTAGTGCGTCTTGCCCGCGAAGAGGTCGCGCACGACCAGCAGCGTCCAGCGGTCGCCCAGCAGGTCGAGCGTGCACGCGACGGGGCAGGGCGAGCGGCGCGCGGGGCGCGCGCGGTCGGTGCGTCGCTCAGCGCGGCGTGCCATCGATCCCCCGGAGGATGTGCTCGATCTGCACGCGATGGATGCGCAGGTGCGCGGCGGAGAGGACCTGCCACCCCGCGGCGTCGAGCGGGCCGAACCACGGATGCGCGTAGCACGCGGTGCCGCGCAGCTCCGGCACGCGCTCGAAGGCGCGCAGCAGGACGTCGCAGGAGTCCTCGTACGCGGCGACGACGCGCGCGTCGAGCTGCGCCGCCGGCTTCACCGCCGCGGTGGAAGCAGCGCGGGGCGGCGCGATGCCGCGCGCCAGCATCGGAATGCACTGCGCGAGCTCGGCGTGCACGATGCGAAGGTGGTCGAGCGTCATCCAGACCGACCAGAAGCGGCTGCTGTCCTCGAGCCCGCGCTGCGGTGGAATCAGCACGCGCTGCGTGGCGCGCGCCGCGGTGAGCGGGGCGGTGAGCGCCGCGATGCGCGCGCGTTCCTGCATGAACTCGCGGGCGACGCGTTCGCGCGGGGTCAGCGCGCGGCGCGCGCGCAGCACCCAGCCGAAGACGAAGCGGTCGACCGCGGGGATGCCAGCGCCGGGGGGCGCGAGCTTCGGTTCGGGGGTGGCGGCGACGGCCGGACGGCCCGCGGGCGGCGCGGAGCGCGCGGCGTTCGTGGTGGCGGAAGCATGCATGGAGCCAAACGTAGCGCATCGCTTGCAAAATGCAAGTGATGGCGCGTAGGATTCCCCCCATGCGCGTCACCGTCCCCGAGGAGACCCTCCGCCGCACCTTCGCCGCCGTCGCGGATTCGCCCGCCTTCGCCGAGAGCGCCGCCCTGGTGGCGGCGGGCGGCAAGCCCGTCGAGATGCTGCAGGCGATGTCGCTGCGCCCCGAGGTGCTGGCGACCTTTGCCTCGACCGGCGGCTCGATCTATCCCGGCGGCATCCTGGACCGGCGCATCAAGGAGCTGGTGATCGTCCAGTCCTCGCGCCGCAATGCGTGCCAGTTCTGCACGCAGAGCCACCTGGCGATCGTGCGCGGGCTGGGTTGGGGCGACGCCTTCGAGCTGCTCGACCAGCCCGGCGCGCTCAGCGAGCGCGAGCGGCTCGCGGTGGAGTACACGCGCCTGGCGCAGACGGACTCGAACCGGATCCCGGACGAGTTCTTCGCGCAGCTTCGGCGCGCCTTCACCGATCCCGAGATCGTCGAGCTGACGGCCCTCATCGGGCTCATCACGATGCTCAACCTCTTCAACAACTGCCTGCAGGTGACCTACCGCGGCGAGTACGGGTCCTAGCGCGCGGGCGCGGCGGGCGGCGCGGCGGGCGCGGCGGGCGCGACGGGTGCGACGGGTGCAGCGGGCGACGCGGGCGCATTCGCGGGCGCGGCGGGCGCGGCCTTCGCCGCCTTCACGCGTTCGCCGATGAGCGCCGCGCACGCGGCGTCGCACGCCTTCGTCGCGGCATCGCCGCCCTCGTTGCAGGCCGCGAGCACGGCGAAGCCCTTCTCCGGCGCGAGCCAGGCGACGCAGAACCACTTGGAGTTCGAGCCCGCGTGGTTCAGGACGGTGCCGCCCCACGGACGCTGCGCGACGAGCCATCCCATCGCGTACTTCGCCGCGTCCTCGCTGGGCCGATGCAGCGCCGCGAGCTCCTTCGCCGCGCCCGCGAGCTCCTTCGGCGGCGTGGCGCCCAGATGGAAGGCGATGAACTTCGCCCACTCGCCCACGGGCATGTGCAGCGTGCCGGCGGGGGCGATCGCGCTGGGATTGTCGATGTCGGCGACGGTGCCACCCGGATCGTGCCCCTTCGGGGACGCGGGATCGACGCGGCTGGGCGGGCCGAAGCCGAAGTCGCGGATGCCCAGCGGCGCGAAGAGCCGCGCGGCGATCAGCGCCTCGTAGTCCTGCTTCGCGACGACCTCCATCATCCGGCCCGCCACGGCGTAGCCCTGGTTGGAGTACTGGAAGCCCCCGCGCGGGCTTCCGGGCGCGCCCGCGAGCAGCGTCGCGATGAAGGCCGCGCGGCACTGCTGCGGCGGGTCGGTGCACGCGAAGGCCGTGCGCCAGGCGTCGGCGGGCGGCGATCCCGCGACGCCGCCGCGGTGCATGAGCAGCTCCGCGAGCGTCACCGGCTTCCATGCGGGATCCATGGCGGGGTAGGTGGCCCCGAGCACATCGCCCACGGTCGAATCCCATCGCAGCGACCCCTCCGCGACGAAGGTCGCCGCGAGCGTCGCGGTCATCGCCTTGAGGCACGAGCCCAGGTGCATCCGGTCGCGCACGGTGATCGCGTCCGTGCCGCCCGCGACGCGCACGCCGTCCGCGCCGACGGCGACCACGCCATTGCGGTCCACCAGCGCGCAGACGAGCCCCGGCACCGGATGCGCCGCGCGCGCCTGCTGCGCGACGGCGTCCGCGGAAAATATGTCGGGCATGCCCGGCATATTTTCCGCGGCGAGTGCGAGTGCGACGATCGCGGTCCCGGTCCAGATCATGTCATCCTCCTCAACGCGCGCGCACCGCGCGCTTGTCGCCCATCTTCCACTTCACGGCCACACCGCCGCGGCGCAGCAGCGCGCCGAGCTGGCCCACATGGTGCTGCACATGGCGCAGGCTGTACGGATGCAGCTCCGCGCGCGGCAGCGGCACCCAGTCGAACCCCGACGGCCCGCGCAGCGAGCGCTCCGTCTCGCGCGCGATCGCCGCGCGCACGCGCCGGCGCACGAAGGCGCAGTACGCGAGCATCTCCTGCTGCGTGAAGGTGCGCGAGGGCAGCTCGCCCACCACATCGTCCGTCCCCTTGGGCTGGAAGCGCCGGTCGGGCTTCCACGCCTCCATCTTCGGTGCCGCGTAGATGTCCGTGCACGCGAGCGCGTGATAGACGACCGCCCAGTAGGGGTACTTCACGACCTTCGCCTTCCAGCGCGCCTTTGGGCAGCGCCGGATGCAGTCCTCGAGCATGTCGAGCGTCGCGTCGAACTGGCTCCGCACGATCGCGCGGTAGAGGGAGAGCTCCATGCCCGCAGGCTAGCGGGCAGGTGCAGCACCCGCCGCCACCGGCGCGACGACCACCGCGTCCAGCCCGAAGAAGGTCCCCGGTGCCTGCGCCGCCGCGCTGCGCCCCACGAGCGTTGCGCGCACGCGAAGCACGCCGTCCGTCGCCGTGTGCACGCCCAGGTCGATCGGCCCCACCGGGAGCACGCGCCCTTGCATGCCGCTGCACAGGTCAACGGGCTTCCCTGCCTCCACGCCATCCACCGCAAACCGCACCACGCCGTAGTCCCAGGACTTCGTCGCGAAGAGGCGCACGCTGCACGGACCCGCGGGCGCGGGCACCAGCAGCTCGATCCAGTCGCCCACCGCGGTCGCGCGGACCCAGAGCTGCCGATCTCCCGAGAAACTCCCCGCCGCGAACTCGCGCAGCGACTGCACCCCGTGCTGCAGCCCCGGCGAGGTCGCGCCCACCTGCATGCGCTCGCATTCGACCGCGCCCGCGAGCCGCATCGGCTCGGGGAGGGTGGGATCTCCGCGCATGCACTCGCCCGCGTCGAAGCCGGTCGCCCGGCGCGCGCCGGGACGCGCGTACCACATCGTCGTGGGCGCATACGAGATCGTGCAGTCGCCCCAGTGCCACAGCTCCATGTCCATCTGCAGCCGCGACTGGAAGGGAACGCCGTCCAGCCCGCGCAGGCGCGTCACGATCGTGCGGCCCCAGTTCGTGCCGGTGCCATCGCCGTCGCAGAGCGTCTGGCTGTGGAGCGGATGGCGGAAGGGGCGCTGGTCGCACCAGCCGTAGCCGTAGTAGTCCTCGGTGCCGGTGCCGAAGCTGGATGGGAACGCCTCGCCGTCGACGCGGATCTTCTCGTCGCCCTCGCCCCACCAGGCGTCGACGGGATTGAGCACCTGCAGCGAATCGCCGGCGTAGACGCCTTCGCCGGTCGCGTCGAGGAAGCTCACGTCGCGCATCGGACGCGTGCGCAGCGCGCGCAGGCGGTGCCAGTCGGCATGGAAGTGCATCGACCGCCCGTCCCAGGTCCATTCGCCGGTGTGCACGACCGCGCGCACGCGCACGGGCTCGGTGCCCAGGTTCACCAGCCCGAGGTTCGCACCCTCGGCGAAGGGCATCGGCCAGGCGATCACCGCGCGCAGCACGCCGGCGTCGCTGCATGCGACCGCCCGGCGCGCGTCCGCGACCTGCGCCCCCGGCGCCCACGAGCAGAGCGCCGTGAGCGGCACCTGCACCGTGCGCTCGCCGTCGAAGACCCCGTCGAGCACGAGCTTCCCGAGCGCGGACTTCCAGTTCGGGCCCGCCTCCACCTCGATCTCGATCGACTCAATGCAACCGCCCGCGCCCGTGCGCGCCAGCAGCGGCGCGCGCCCCGCGGAGGCGACCGTCATCTGGCCGCCGGGCACCGACGCGGGCGCGGCCAGCGTGGCGAGCGCGCCGGTCGCCGCGGGCGCCGCGGGCACCTGCGCGCGCTCGAAGCTGCGCACGGGCGTTCCTTCCGGATACGCGCGCCAGTCGACCTGGTAGTAGACGCCTTCGCCGTCGTCGGTCGTGATGACGCAGCGCGTGGCGAAGGGGATCGGCAGGAAGAGGTTCCAGCCGCGGCTGCGCTCGCCCGCCAGCGGCGCGGCGTGCGCGCTGTCTCCCCACAGCGCGCGCCCGTCCAGCAGCGCGGACATCGAGGCCTCCAGCACGGGACGCTCCGCGCCGTCGAGGTAGATGCGCATCGTCCCCTTGGGATTGGGAGACCAGATGCGCACGACCGCGCCCGGTCCCGCCGCATCCATCATCACGCTCTCGGTGCGTCCCTCGCGCTGCTCGGTGCGGACGAACTTGCCCCAGTCGTCGTTGGCGAACCAGCCTTCCTCGAGCTTGGGCTCCTTCGAGCGCCGGTCGTAGCTGGAGGCCTGCAGCAGCCGGTACGGCGGATCCGGCAGCCGCGCGATCGCGCGCGCGTCGGCGAGCTCGGCAAGCAGGGATGCGGTCGTGACGTCCGCGGGCGCGAGCGCCAGCGTGGCGCCGAGCAGTGTCGCGAGGATCATGATTGGCTCCGATGCCGCGCGCTCCAGCGCTCCGGCCCCCAGGGAAGCGGCTGTGCGCGCCGCACGGCCTCGCCCGCGGTTGCCTCGAGCTCCGCCGCGCGCGTCGCCGCGGCCGTCGCCGCCGCCGCCGCGCCCGCGCGCGTCTCGAGCGCGGCGAGGAACTTCCACGCGTCCACATGCCCGGGCTGGAACTTCAGCGCGTGCTGCAGCGACGCGCGCGCGTTGTCCAGGTCGCCCAGCCAGGCGAGCGAGACGCCCAGCAGGTAGTGGGCCTCGGGAAGCGCCATCTGCAGCTCGGTCGCATCCAGGCAGCGCTCCGCCGCGCGCTCATGCGCGCCCTGCGCCAGCGCCGATCGCGCCATCGCGACGCGGATCTCCGGCGCGCGCGGATCGTGCGCCGCGGCGCGCTCGAAGTAGCGGTCGGCGTCCGCCCAGCGCCCCTGCGTCGCGAGGAGCTGCGCGATCGGGAGCGCCATGACATCGTGCTTGCCGTATTCGCGCTCGATCTCCGCGACCATCTCCGCGGCGCCGGCCGCATCGCCTGCGGCGTGCAGCGCGCCCGCGAGCAGGATCTGCGCGTCCGCGGAGCGCTGCCCGCGCGCCAGGTGCTCGCGCAGCACCGCCGCCGCGCCCGCGAAGTCGCTCGTCGCGTGCATCGCCTGCGCGAGGAGCCCCGCGTAGCGCGGCTCGTCGGGGCGCAGCTCCGCGAGCTCGCGCAGCAGGGGGATCGCCTGCGCGGGCCGGCGCGTCGTCAGGAAGACCGTCGCGAGGTTGAACTTCGATTCGCGCTCGGTCAGGCCAAGCTGCGCCTTCGCGTCGTCGCCCAGGTCGGGCATGTAGCCCAGGTCGACGAGCTGCCGCAGCGCCTCCTGCGCCTCGAAGGGATTCTGCCGCATCTCCGGCGGATGCAGGCCCGCCTCGCCGGGGCGCTCGTCCCAGCTCGGGATCGCCTCGACCGCGGGAGCGCGTTCGAATGCCTCGACGATCACGCGCCCGTCCATGTCCGCGCCCACTGGCAGCCCGAGCGCCGCCAGCGCCGTGGGCGTGATGTCCAGCAGCGTCGGCGCCGCGATGACCTGCCCGCGCTGGAAGCCCGGGCCGGAGAGGACGATCACCCCCTCGGGGCGGTGCCAGCGCGCCTCGAGCGCCGCGCCCTGCTCCTGGCGCCACTTGTCGATGACGGGGCGGCGGTGGTCGGAGTAGAAGCCGTGGTCGGAGAGCAGGATCACGGTCGTCTCGGGGCCCGCCGCGCGCAGCAGCTCGCCGAGCCATTCGTCATGGCGCATGTAGATGCGGTCCATCACCTCGCCGTAGGTCTCGAGGTCGCGCTTCTCCACATGCTCCATGCGGGGCGGGCGCAGCTCCATCATCTTGTGGCCGATGAAGTCGATCGAGTCGTGGAAGACCAGCATCGCGTCCCACGCGCGCCCCGCGGCGGCGTCGGCGGCGAGGACCTCCAGTGCGGCCGCGTGCATCCACTTCGCGCGCGCCCACTCGCGGGCCAGGAAGTCCAGTCGCGTGTCGGGCTTGCCGTCCCCGCCACGCGTCGGCGGCCGCGGCACCAGCGCGCGCACGAGCGCGTCGCGCGCACTCACGGGATGGATCCGCGCGGCGGCGATCCGGCGCTGGATCGCCTCGTCGCCATGCACCGCCCCGGGCGCGACGGGCCAGGGCTGCCCCGGCGGCGGCGGCTCGACGCGGTCGTACATGTTGGAGACGCAGACGCCCGAGATCGGCTCGGCCGGGTGCGACGCGTACCACCCCAGCGCGTGCACGCGCATGCCCGACTGCGTCAGCATGTTCCACAGCGCCTTCGTGCTGCGCGTGGTGCTGGTGCTCGTGCGGATGCCCTCGCCCGCGGGATTGGGCTCGACGAAGTTGAGGATGCCGTGCTTGTCCGGCGTCTTGCCCGTCGCGATCGAGGTCCACAGCAGCGGACTGAGCGTCGGCTCGAGCGTGCGCAGCTCCGCGCGCACGCCGCCGTCCACGAGCGTCTTCAGGTTGGGCATCGCCCCGCGCTCCATCAGCGGGTCGATGAGCATCCAGTCCGCGGCGTCCCAGCCCACGATCAGCAGCCGGCGCGCGGCGCGTTCGCTCATGCGGTCGATCATAGTGGTGGCAAAAAGAGGCATGGACGGCCCACGAGAGCCGTCCATGCACAGGAGTTGCGAGACAGTCGAGCGTCAGCGATCAGCGACGACGACGGCGGCCGGCGAGGCCAGCCACGCCCAGGAGCGCCAGCGCGCCCGGAGCGGGGACGCCCGCGCCGATGTCGCCGCCGGTGTCCTCGTACGCCCAGTCGACGATCACCTTGCTGTTGGCGTCGGCGCCCATGCGGAAGCGCACCCAGCCGTAGCGGACCGCCGAGGAAGCGTCGAGGAAGCGCACGCCGAGCAGGTTGTCGGCGTTGAACTTCCACTGGCCCGCAGCCGCGCCGAAGGTCGGGTTCGCGTTGGGGTAGGTCACCCAGGTGCTCGCGGCGCCGATGGTCTGGCCGGCGTCGAGGTTGCCAGCGCCGGTGCCCGCGGGGTACTGCATGTAGCCACCGCCGGTCGGCTGGAAGAGACGCAGGTAGCCGTTGCCGTAGGGGTTGATGTCCCAGCCGGGGTTGCTGCCGCTGCTGGTGCCCGTGGCGCCGGTCTGGAGGTTGAGGTAGACGCCCGCGAAGGTGTTCGGGACCGTCAGGTTGACGAGGCCGCTGTAGACGATGGCGGCGTTGGCCGTGGCAGCGGTGCCGGCGGCGACCGCGGCAGCAGCGACCATGTGCTTCTGCAGACGAGCGGAAAGACTCATGTCAGGAACTCCTGTTTCCAGGTGATGTTGCCGATTCGGCGAGCGCTCCACGAAAGCGATTCGAATTCGGCGAAAGGGGTGGCTCCGGGAATGGAGGGAACCGGGGCCGTGGGAGAAATTGCCACAGCAGCGACTTCGTGCAAGAATCCGCCCCGGAGAATCGGTCGGAATTTAGAAGACCAATAAAACCGACACTTGGGGATCCTTGGAGCGGTGGTCCTGAAACCGCGCCCCCGTACAGTCCACGGATCTATGCCCGGCCCTGTGCTCGAGACTCCTTCTCCCTGGCGAGCTCCTTCGCCGCTCCCCGTGGGTTGCCGCACCGCACGCATCACGCTGCGCGCCTGGACCCCGCAGGACGCGCCGGCGATGCGCGCCGCGCTCGATGTGGATCGCGAGTCCTTCGAACCGTGGCTGCCGTGGACTTCGTCGGACAACCGCACGGACGAGGAATGCGTCGCCGCGATCGAGCGCCAGCGCGAGAAGCGCGAGCGCGTCGAGCCGCCCGCGGACGACTTCACGCTGGGGATCTTCGACGCGACGACGGGCGAGGCGCTCGGCGGAACGGGGCTGCACCGCATCGTGCACGCCGCCTACGAGGGCGAGATCGGCTACTGGATGCGCGCGGACCGTCGCCGGCAGGGACTCTGCAGCGAGGCGGTCGCCGCGCTCATCACCTGGGCCTTCGCGCCGCAGGAGGAGGGCGGCTGGGGACTGCGCCGCATCCACATCCGCTGCGCCGGCGCGAATCACGCGTCGCGTCGCGTGGCCGAATCGCTTGGCCTCGTGCACGAGGCGACGCTGCGCCAGGAGCGCTGGGTCCGCACGCGCGGCTGGGACGACACGATCGTCTTCGGCGTGCTGCGCGACGAATGGAACGCAGCCCCCGCGGGACTCAAATTCGAGCGCCGATGATCCCTGGGATCCCCGTGCATGCGCGGGGCGAAACGACTGACATCTCCCGCCGCGTTTCATTTCGCGTAGGGTCTTGTGGTTGCACCAGTTGCGAATCGTTGCAGATTCACTGGTGTAAGTCCCACCGAGCCCCGCCATGCACCGCCACCGTTGCTTCGTCCTCTCCGGGTCCGCGCTCCTCGCCTTCTCCCAGGTCTGCCTCGCGGAGGTGCCGTGGAGCTTCAACGGCGGGCAGATCCAGGCCAACCTGGGTCTGAGCGTCGCGAACGCCGGCGATGTGAACGGCGACGGCATCGATGACCTGCTCGTCGCGGCGCCCTACTACGACACGCCGAACCTGGACGCGGGGCGCGTCTACCTTTTCCTCGGGAGCGTCTCCGGTCTGCCGGCGACGCCCTCGTGGAGTGCGGACGGTCCGCACGCGCTCGCGCAGTTCGGCACCAGCGTGAGCGGCGCGGGCGATGTCAACGGCGACGGCTACGACGATGTCATCATCGGCGCGCCCGGCTACTCCAACGGACAGACCAACGAGGGCGGGGCCTTCGTCTACCTCGGCGGACCCACCGGCCTCGCCGCCACCTGGGCGTGGAAGTACGAGCCCAACCAGGCCTCCGCGCGCGCCGGCGTCGCCGTCGCGGGTGCGGGCGACACGAACAACGACGGCTACGCGGATGTGATCGTCGGCGTCTCGCGCTACACGAACCTCGCGCCTGCCGAGGGACGCGCGACGCTCTTCCGCGGCAGCGCGTCGGGCGTGGTCGCGTCGGCGTCGTGGACCGTCGACTCGAAGCAGGCCGACGCGCACTACGGTAGCGCGGTCGCCGCGGCCGGCGATGTCAACGGCGACGGCTACGCGGATGTGCTCGTGGGCGCGCCCGAGTTCGACGCGGGCCAGACCGACGAGGGTCGCGCGTTCCTCTACACGGGCGGCCCGACGGGGCTGACGCCCGTCGCGGTGTGGTCCGCCGAAAGCAACCAGACGGGCGCGCGCTTCGGCGCCGCGCTCGCGGGACTCGGCGACGTCAACGGCGACGGCTTCGACGACGTGGCGATCGGCGCGTACCTCTACGACGGCGGCGCGACCGATGGCGGCCGTGTCAGCGTGTACCAGGGCAGCGCGACCGGTCTTCCCGCGACGACGACCTGGACCGTCGACCTGGCGCAGGGTGGCGCGAACCTGGGCGTGAGCGTCGCGCGCGCGGGCGATGTCAACGGCGACGGCTACGACGACCTCGTCGCAGGCGCCTTCGGCTTCGACAACGGCCAGCTCAACGAAGGACTCGTGCGCGTCTGGACCGGCTCCGCGACGGGGCTGGGCATGACGGCCTTCGCGAACGACGAGTGCGACCAGACCGGCGCCTTCCTGGGCTACGCGGTCGCCGGCGGCGACTTCGACGGCGACGGCGCGGCGGACGTCGTCGGCGGCGCGCCCTACGCGGACGCGCCCAACGGCGACGACGGCATCGTCTTCGTCTACCGCGGCCACGCGCCGCTGGCGGGCGACATCAACGGCGACGGCATCGTCAACGGCGTCGACCTCGGACTTCTGCTGGGTGCGTGGGGCAGCAACGACGTCGGCGCCGACCTCACCCACGACGGGGTGGTGAACGGCGCCGACATCGGCGTGCTGCTGGGCGGCTGGACCGGCTGAGCCGGCCGCCGCATCGGATCAGTCGAGCGTCAGGGTCAGCGTGCCCGAGCCGTTGTCGGCGTAGCTGCCGACGCGGATCTTGTAGGTCACGCCCTTCTCCACCGGCATGTACATGCGCGAGGTGTGCAGGAAGCAGGCTTCGTCCTCGTCGTTGCAGGCGATGGTCTGCAGGTCGCCGCAGGCGCCGGTGTAGCCGGCGATGCGCGTGTCGAAGTTCGCCTCGTCGCAGGTGGAGACCAGCAGGATGCCGGTCGCCGGCGCGGTGAACTCGAACCAGACGTCGCGCACGAAGATGAGGCCGAACTCGTTGCACCACTTCGGCAGCAGCGGGCCGCCGCTGGTGGCGTCGACGGTGCTGAAGCTGGTCGAGCCCAGGCCGATCGGCGTCGCTTCCGAGCAGGTGTCGTTGGCCACCGCGGTGGTGCACGCGCCGCCGCACTGGAGGTTCACGACGTACTCGTTCTTGCCGGCGCTCGGGCAGTGGTACGGACCCCACGAGCCCAGGAGGATGCCCAGGTCGGCGCCGTCGACGCCGGGAATGGCGTCGAGGTTCGCGCAGGAGTCGACCGGGCCCCACGAGCCCAGCAGGATGCCCAGGTCGGCGCCGTCGACGACGCCGTCGTTGTTGATGTCGGGGCAGTGGCAGCCCGAGTCGACGCAGGGCCACGCGAAGGTGGTCTGCGGCGCGACGAAGAGGTACCAGGTGCCCGGCTCGATGCAGACCGTGAAGGTCGCCTCATGGCAGGGGTTGGCCAGGACGTAGGGGTTGAGCTGCGACCAGCCCGTGCCCGCGACGCAGCCGCCCGTGCCGCCGGTGTCGGAGAGGCCGATCATCAGCGGGAACTGCGCGGTGCCCGAGAAGGTGATCGTGGAACGCTGCTCGACATGGAGCTCGTACCAGTCGGTGTCCTTGAGTCCGTCGACCGCCCACGCGGTGCCGCGGACCGTCATGC
This sequence comes from Phycisphaerales bacterium, assembly GCA_046350355.1. Classification (GTDB taxonomy): domain Bacteria; phylum Planctomycetota; class Phycisphaerae; order Phycisphaerales; family SM1A02; genus UBA966. The sequence continues at coordinate 1,137,391 of JAXMAN010000001.1, forward strand.
CGCACGAGATCGGCTCGAAGGCCGGCGCGCCCTGCGGGCAGAGCGTCGGGCAGAGGATCGGCGCGTAGGTGGAGCACAGCGCGTCCCAGATGACCTCGCAGCAGAACGGGTCGTAGGTGCAGATCGCCTCCTGGCAGGTGCCGTCGTCGCAGCCGGGCGCCGTGCCCGGGCGGCAGCAGGTGCTGGTGCCCAGGTTGGGCAGGTTGCAGCCGCCGTTGGTGTCCGCGCCGCAGGGCTCCTGCTCGCGCACCTCGCCGGGGACGGCCGCGAGATCGCAGCTCACGCAGTAGGTCTTGGCCTCGGCGACGCAGCTGATGTCCCACGCGACGTCGCAGCAGTAGGGGTTGATGCCGCAGACGGTCGTGCAGCAGGTCGCGTCCGCGCAGTAGGGCGCGCCGCTGGCCTCGAAGCAGCTTCCCGCCTCGGGCGAGCCGCAGGTGGGAGGCACGCACGCCTCGCCGCAGGCGAGCGAGATGTAGTAGTCGTTGTGGCCGCTGTCGCAGGGGAAGCCGCTGTACGCGGTCGGGGCCACCTGGATCCAGTAGGTGCCGGGGGTCAGGCAGACGCTGATCTCGGCGACGCCGCAGATGCCGGTGAAGTCAAAGGGGCTGAGCTGGAGCGAGCCGCTGCAGTCGGGCACGCCGTGGTTGTTGGCGATGCCGAAGCGCAGGTCGATCTGCGAGCCGACGGTGATCGTCACGCGGCGCGTGGTGTCGACGGTGAACTCGTACCAGTCGTTGTCGTGGTCGAAGCCATCCGCCCAGGTCGTGGCGCAGATGGTCTGGCCGCAGCCGATCGCGGTGAACGCCGGCGGGGCGAGCGTGCAGAGGTTCGGGCAGTACTGCAGCGCGAGCTGCGCGCAGAACTGGTCCCACTCGTACTGGCAGCAGTTGCTCCAGTCCAGGCAGACCGCCGCGGCGCAGGTGCCGTCGTCGCAGCCGCCGGTGGGATTGCCCTGGCAGCAGGTGCTGTCGCCGGTGATGGCGCGGTCGCAGCCGCCGTTGATCTGGGTGCCGCAGGGCTCGCCCTCGGGGATCGCGCCCGGCGGGCAGGCCAGATCGCAGGGCGGGAAGCCGCACAGCGCGATCGCGCGGTTCACGCACGAGACATCCCAGGAGGCGTTGCAGCAGTACGGGTCCTCGTTGCAGACCTGCGCGCAGCAGGCGCCGTCGTTGCACCCGGGGTCACCGACCGTGTAGCAGTCGTGGGTGGCGCCGGTGCAGGTGCCTCCGGCGAAGGCGGCGAGGGGGGAGGCAAGAACGCAAAGCGTTGCTGCGACGAGAGTTCGGGCGCGGTGGAGGGTCAGCATGTGGGGGCTCTGGGTCCGGAATCGGCCCGAAGGATGCCTTACACCAGTGAAAGTGCAAGGAAAACCCCGGCGGTTCCTTTCAGACCCGCGCCCGCACCGGAAAGCGATCGGGAGACGGCGGTCGCTCAGGGCTTCTTCGGGGGGGCGCGAGGCGTGGGGGTGACCACGATGCCCTCGGGGAGCTGGCGGCTGAGGTTGACCGCCACGCGGGTGCCGGGCTCGAGCCCGCCGAGCACCTCGACCTGGGAACCCGTGTCGCGGCCGATCGTCACGGGCAGGTAGCGCAGCGACTGCTTCTCGTCGATCACCGCGATGGTCTGCTTCCCGGCTCGGATCAGGACCGCCTCGCCGGGCACGAGCGTGGTGCGCTGCGCGCGGGGCAGCTCGAGCGCGGCCTCGGCGAACATCCCGGGCAGGAGCGCGTGGTCGGCGTTCTCCAGGCGCGACTCCACCAGGCGCGTGCGCGTGACCTCGTCCAACGCGGGGGCGGCGCGCACGACGGTGCTCGGGAAGGGACGCCCGGCGAGCTCGCGCACGGTGAAGGTGACCTTCACGCCGGGCACGGCCGCTGCGGCGAGCGTCTGCGGAACGTCGACGAAGGCGCGGATCTCGTGCCGGTCGGTGACGCGGAAGATCGGGCGGCTGCCGTCGGTCTTGTCGGCGACGACGAGCGCGCCTGCGTCGTAGTTGCGCTCGGTGACCTCGCCGTCGAAGGGCGCGACGATGCGCGCGAGCGCCTTCTGCGCGGCCAGGCGGCGGCCCTCCGCCTCGGCGGCGGCGAGGTCCGCGCGCGCGGCGGCGAGGCTGGCGGCGTCGCTGCGCTCGTTGGCGGCGGCCTCGTCGATGGTCTGCTGCGAGATCGCGCGCGCGTCGCCGACGCTGCGCAGGCGCGCGAGCGTGGCGGTCGCGAGGTCCAGCTTCGCCTGCGCGAGCTCGATCTTCGCCTGCGCCACCATGCGGGAGCTCTCGTTCTGCTCGATCTGGCGGTCGAGCACGGGCGTCTGGATCTCCGTCAGGAGCTGCCCGGCCTTCACCGTGTCGCCCAGGTCCGCGCGCATCGGGCCGAGGTAGCCGCCCACCTGCGCGTAGAGGGCGGTCTGCTGCAGCGCCTCCATGCGCGCGGGCAGCGTGACGCGCACCGTCTCGGGCGCCGCGACGGCCTCGACGAAGAGCACCGCCGGCGCCTGCGCGACCGCCTCCGCGGTTTCGGCCGCGAGCGCGCGCTGGCGCCCGAGCGCGGGCAGCACGCCCGCGAGCACCACGACGACGCCGATGGCGCCGAGCAGCCCGGCGAGCGCGTAGGGGACCGACCGCTTCGAGAGGCTCATGCGCCCGCTCCTTCCAGCCGCGCGATCTCCTCGGCCGATGCGCGCCGCGGCGCGCGCACCCGCAGGACGCTGTAGATGACGGGGACGACCAGCAGCGTGACGAGCGTCGCCACGAGCAGGCCGCCGATGACGGCGCGGCCCAGCGGCGCGTTCTGCTCGCCGCCCTCGCCCATGCCCAGCGCCATCGGCACCATGCCGGCGATCATCGCGGCGGCCGTCATCAGCACCGGGCGCAGGCGCGTGGTGCCGGCGGCGAAGGCCGCGGTGCGCGCGCAGTCGCCCTCCAGGCGGCGGTCGTTGGCGAAGGTGACCACCAGGATGCTGTTGGCGGTGCCGACGCCGACGCACATGATCGCGCCCATCAGGCTCGGGACGCTGAAGGTGGTGCCCGTGCACAGCAGCATGAAGATGACGCCGGCGAGCGCTCCGGGGACGGCGAAGATGATCACCAGCGGGTCGACCCAGCTCTGGAAGTTGACGACCATCAGGAAGTAGACCAGCAGCACGGCCGCGACCAGCCCCACGGCCAGGCCGAGGAAGCTCGTGCGCATGCTCTCGTACTGGCCGCGGATCACGACGGTCGTGCCGCGCGGCAGGTCCTTGCGGACCTCGTCGACGATCCGCTCGACCTGGCGCCCGACGGTCGCGAGGTCGGTGCCGACCGCGCTCACGAGCACGTCGTAGACCGGCTGCACGTTGTAGTGGCTGACCGCGACCGGGGTCGCGCCGCGCGCGACGGTGGCGACGCTCTGGAGCTGGTGCCCGACGCCGCCCGCGCCCGAGCCGGGCAGCGGCGTGTTGGAGAGGTCGTCCATCTCCTCGAAGCGCGCGAAGGGCGTCTGCACGGTGATCGTGTAGTTGACGCCGTTCCGGGGATTGAGCCAGTAGTTGGGGGCGGCCTGCGCGCTGCCGCTGAGGCTCGTGAGCATGCTGCTGGCGACGTCGCGCTGCGAGAGGCCTAGCTGCAGCGCGCGCGTGCGGTCCACGAGCACCTTGATCTCGGGGGCGAAGGGGACCTGCATGAGGTGCACGTCCGCCGCGCCCGGGACGCCGCGCAGCCGGTCCTGCAGGAGCTGCGCGATGCGCAGGCCCTCGGTGCGGTCCGAGGACTGCACCTGCACGTCGATCGGCGCGGCGAGGCCGAAGTTGAGGATCTGGCTCACGATGTCCGCGGGCTGGAAGAAGAACTCCAGGTCGGGGAAGCGCTCGGGAAGCTTCGTGCGCAGGAGCTGCGCGTACTCGCCGGCGGTGCGCGTGCGGTGCTCGGTAAGGGAGATGAGGATCTCGCCGTCCGCGGGGCCGACGGAGCTGCTGTCGCTGAAGGCGAGGTTCACGCCGCCCGCGGGCAGGCCGATGCTGTCGAGCATCAGCCCCAGCTCGCGCGGCGGGACGAGCTCGCGGATCGCCTCCTGCACCTCGAGGAAGCGCTGCTCGGTCGCCTCGATGCGCGTGCCGGGCGGGCAGCGCACGTGCAGGCGCATCTGGCCGGTGTCGACGGTGGGGAAGAAGTCCTGCCCGACCAGCGGCGCGGCGGCGGCGGCGGAGCCCAGCAGCAGCACGAAGGCGGCCAGCGTCTTCCACCGGTGCGAGAGCGCCCAGTCGATCGCCTCGCGGTACCAGGCGGCGAGCGCGGAGAAGCCGCGGTCGAAGGCGCGGTGCATCGCCCAGATCGGGCCGCGGCCGCGCCCGTGCCCCTCGCTGGCGTAGACCGCGAGCTCGGGACCCAGCAGGAAGCGCGCCATCGTGGGGACCAGCGTGCGGCTGATGACGTAGCTCGCCAGCATCGCGAAGACGACCGCGAGCGCCAGCGGCTGGAAGAGGAACTTCGCCGCGCCGCTGATGAAGAAGACCGGCACGAAGACGATGCAGATGCTCATCGTCGCGACGAAGGCGGGCACGGCGATCTGCTGCGCGCCGTCGAGGATGCTCTGCAGCAGCGACTTGCGCATCCCCATGTTGCGGTGGATGTTCTCGATCTCGACGGTGGCGTCGTCGACCAGGATGCCCACCGCCAGGCCGAGGCCGCCCAGCGTCATGGTGTTGAGCGTCTCGCCCAGCGCCCACAGGCAGATGATCGAGACGAGCATCGACAGGGGGATGCTGATGAAGATGATGACCGTGCTGCGCCAGGAGCCCAGGAAGAGCAGGATCATCGCGCCGGTGAGCAGGCCCGCGAGCAGCGCCTCCCACGCGACGCCGGAGATCGCCGCGCGCACGAAGAGCGACTGGTCCACCAGCGGCGTGACCTCGAGCTGCGCGGGGAGCGTCGCGAGGATCGCGGGCAGCGCGGCCTTCACGCGGCTGACGATGTCGAGGGTGCTGTAGCCGGTGGACTTGAGGACGGTGAGCAGCGCCGAGCGCGCGCCGTCGACGTGCACGACGCTGGTCTGCGTCGCGAAGCCGTCGCGCACGCTGGCCACGTCGCGCAGGTAGATGGTGGTGTCGCCGACCTGCTTGATCGGCAGGTCCGCGAGCTCCTCGAGCACGTCGGGGCTGCTGTTGGGGCGGACCGAGTACTCCGTGTCGCCGAATCGCACGGTGCCCGCGGGCAGGATCACGTTCTGCGCGTTGAGCGCGACGCTGACCTCCGCGGGGCTGATGCCGCGCGCGCTGAGCAGGTCGGGGTCGAGGTCCACCATCACCTGGCGCGCCTTGCCGCCCGAGGGGAGCGGGACCTGCGCGCCCTGCACGGTCGCCAGGCGCGTGCGGATGAAGTTCAGGCCGAGGTCGTAGACGGCCTGCTCGCCCAGGGTGTCGCTGCGCAGCGCCATCTGCAGGATGGGCACGTTGCTGGCGCTGTAGCGGATGACCAGCGGGGGGGTCGTGCCCGGCGGCATGATGCGCAGGAGGGTCTGGTTGATCGCGGTGATCTGCGCGACCGCCGCCTCGATGCGCGTGCCGGGCTGGAAGTAGACGCGGATGACGGCGACGCCCACGAGCGAGGTGCTCTCGATGTGCTCGATGCCGTTGACCGTGGTGGTCATGGCGCGCTCGCTGATGGTCACCAGGCGCCGCTCCATCTCCTCGGGGGAGATCCCGTTGTAGGTCCAGATGACGCTGACGACGGGGATGTCCACCTCCGGGAAGATGTCCGTGGGCATGCGCAGGACCGCCAGGACGCCGGAGAGGGCGACCACGATGGCCGCCACCACGAAGGTGTAGGGCCGGCGGAGGGCGAGTCGGACGATCCACATGGGAGGGTGCTTGCCTGACTTACGGTGTAAGGTTACACTGTAAGGCATGCCAGGGCAAGCCGCGGCCGGAAAATCATCGAGGGGCGCCCGAGCGCCGCGCGCGCCCGCGCGCCGGCGCGCGGGACGCGCCTGCCTCTGCGAGACCGACCTCACCGAGCGCGCCCTCGCGCTCGTCGAGCGCGACGGCTTCGAGGCGCTCACCATGCGCGCGCTCGCCAAGGAGCTGGGCGTCGAGGCGATGTCGCTCTACTCGCACGTCGAGTCGAAGGAGGTCCTGCTGGGCCGCATGGGCGCCTTCGTGATGGAGAGCGTCCCCGAGCCGCCGCGCGGGCTCGCGCCGCGCACGCGCCTCTTCCGGCTCGCGCAGGGGCTGCGCGGCGCCGCGCGGCGCTACCCGCGCTCCTTCCCGATCGCGGTGCTGCATCCGCAGGTCCTCGCGTCGGCGGTGCGCCCCACCGAGGTCGCGCTGCAGGCCTTCCTGGACGCGGGCCTTCCCGACGCGCGCGCGATGCGGTCGCAGCGCGTCTTCCTGAGCTTCGTGCGCGGCTACGTCCTCTGGGAGCTCGGCGGCTTCGCCGTCGGCACGCGCGATCCCGACGGCCGTCCGAGCGCGCGCGTGCTCGCCGAGATCGAGCAGCTCGACGCGGAGCGCTACCCGCAGGTGCGGCGTCTCGCGCCGCGGCTGGCGCAGGTCTCGGGAACGGAGCTCTTCGAGGAGGGGCTGCGCCTGATCCTCGACTCGCTGCTGCCGCGCGCCCGCGCGGGAAAGGGGCGCGCATGAGCCGCTCCCGCATCGCCGCCGCCGCGGCCGCCGCCGCGCTGCTGGGCGGCTGCATGGTCGGCCCCGACTACCAGCGACCGAAGCAGGAGCAGACGCCGGAGAAGTGGGCGGGCCTCGATCCCGCCGTCGCCGACGCCGCGACGACGAGCCATCCCGTGGACGGCGTCGCCGACCTCACGCGCTGGTGGGCCTCCTTCCAGGATCCGGTGCTCACGAGCCTCGTCGAGCGCGCCGCGATCGGCAACCTCGACCTCGTCGCGGCGCAGGCGCGCATCCGGCAGGCGCGCGCGCGGCGCGGCATCGCCGTCGGCGGCTTCTGGCCCGCGGTGGACGCCTTCGCCTCGGCCGCGCACGCCCCCGACTTCACCGACGTGAACGGCGGCATCGTCGACAACGGCAACCTCTTCACCGCGGGCTTCGACGCCAACTGGGAGATCGACATCTTCGGCCGCATCCGCCGCGGCATCGAGGCCACCGAGGCCGACGTGGGCGCCGCGATCGCCGACCGGCGCGACGTCTGGATCACGCTCGCCGCCGAGGTCGCCAGCACCTACGCGCAGCTTCGCGCCTCGCAGGAGCAGCTTCGCATCGTCGAGGGCAACCTCGCCGCGCAGCAGGACACGCGCGAGCTCACGCGGCGCCTCTTCGACGCGGGGCTCGTGGGCGCGCTCGACGTCGCCAACGCGACCGCGCAGGTCGAGGCGACGATGAGCCGCATCCCGGTCTTCCGCGCCGCGGTGCGCGAGAGTATCTACGCGCTCTCGGTGCTGCTCGGGCGCGCGCCCGCGGAGCTGCTCGCGGAGCTCACGCCGCCCGCGCCGATCCCCGGCGGGCCCGCGAAGGTCCCCGTCGGCCTGCCCTCGGAGCTGCTCGAGCGGCGCCCGGACATCCGGCGCGCCTCGGCGCAGCTCCATGCCGCGACCGCGCGCGTGGGCGTCGCGATCGCCGACCAGTTCCCGCGCCTCACGCTCACCGCGGCGGTCGGCGCGCAGAGCGGCGACTTCGGCGACTTCGTCGGACTCGCCTCCAAGTACTGGAGCGTCGGCGCCGGCGTGGTCTGGCCGATCTTCCGCGGTGGCGCGATCCAGAGCAACATCGAGCTGCAGAAGGCCGTCACCGACGAGGCGCTTGCGGCGTACCGCCAGCAGGTGCTCGTCGCCTTCAAGGAGGTCGAGGTCGCGCTCGTGCGCTACACGCAGGAGCAGTCGCGCCGCGCGGCGCTCGCGCGCACCGTCGAGGCCAACCGCGAGGCGGTCTCGCTGGCCACCGCGCTCTACACCGCGGGCCGCACCGACTTCCTCAACGTGCTCGCCGTGCAGCGCGCGCTGCTGGATTCGCAGGAGGCGCTCGCCGCGAGCGACCGCGCGGTCGCCGACGGGCTGATCGCGCTCTACAAGTCCCTCGGCGGCGGGTGGGAGATGATCGAGGAGGATCCGCCGGCGACGCCGGTCGCGCAGGCGGAGCCCACGCCCTAGCCGCGCGCGCGCGTGCGCGTCGTCGCCGGGGCGCGTGTCCGGGGCGCCCGCGCCGCGCCGCGCCGCCAGTCGCTCGACAGCACCGCCCAGCATTCGTGGTCGCGCCAGCGGCCGTCGATGCAGATCAGCCCGCGCATCACCCCCTCGCGCCGGAAGCCCAGCGCGCGCACGACGCCCTTGGAGCGCGCGTTGTGCGGCATGATGTTCGCCGCGACGCGGTGCAGCTTGCGTTCGTGGAAGAGGTACTCGACGAGCGCGGCGATCGCCTCGCGGACGTAGCCCTTGCCCTGCTCCTCCTGCGAGATCCAGTAGCCGACATGGCACGCGAGCGACGGCCAGGGCGACGCTCCGCCGAAGGAGCACGAGCCCAGCATGCGTCCGTCTTCGCGCGCGCAGATGAGGAAGCGGCAGCGGCCGCTCTCGGGAGCCTCCTCCAGCAGTCGGCGGAAGATGGTCGCGGGCCCATCCATGCGCTTGCCTGGGCGCCGCGGCATCCAGGGCAGCAGGTGCTTCTGCGCGCGGCGGAGCATCGCGCAGTACTCGCGGCGGTCGTCGGGGTTGCCGCGGCGCAGCAGGATCCGCTCGCCCACGCGGACGACGCCGGCGCGCCGCTCGGCGGCGGTGGGGGCGCGGGAAGCGGGGGGCATCGAGCGTGCGGCGCGTGGCATGGGCGCAAGCCTACGCACGCGCGGGGCTAGGATGGTGCTCCCGCCGAGCCGCGGCCGCGTCGGCCTCCTCGCCGGGCTTCAGGACGCCGTCATGCGACCCATCCTCGCCGCGCTCGCCATCATCGCGCTTCTCTTCTCCGGATTCGATCCCACGCCCGCCGCGGCCGCGCCGCTGCAGGCCACCGCGTCCGCCGCCGCGCCCGAGGGACCCGCGCCCTCCAAGGACACGGGCTGGCCCCGCGTCTACACCAAGGACGGCACGACCGTCACCCTGCAGCAGCCGCAGGTGGACTCGTGGAAGGACCACGCGGTCATCCGCTTCCGCTGCGCCGTCGAGGTGCAGCTCGCGGGCTCGCAGAAGCCGCGCTGGGGCGTCGTCACCGCGCAGGGCGACACGAGCGTCGACGAGGACAAGACCGACGTCTCCATCACCGGCCTCAAGGTGACCGATGTGCACTTCCCCGGCGCGAGCGAGGGCGAGTCCGACGCGCTCAAGGCGGTCGTGCTCGCGATGCTGCCGAGCCAGCCGGTGGTCCATGTCGCGCTGCAGCGCATCATGGCCTACATGCACGACCAGCCCAAGCCCACGGGCGTCGACCTGAACCTCGCGCCGCCGCCGATCTACTACAGCGCGACGCCCGCGGTGCTCGTGATCTACATGGGCGAGCCGCAGTTCAAGCCCGTCGAGGGAACCAGCCTGATGTGGTGCGTGAACACCAACTGGGTCGTCGTCATGAATCCCAAGACGCAGGAGTACTTCCTGCAGGTCGGCGACGGCTGGCTCAAGGGTCCGGATCCGATCAAGGGGCCGTGGGTGGCGACCGCGCAGCTTCCCGCGGAGTTCCTGATGCTCCCGCAGAACCCGCAGTGGACCGACGTCGCGAAGCACGTGCCCGGCACGCCGCCGAACCCGGTGCCCACGGTGATCGGCTCCACGCAGCCGGCGGAGCTCATCGTCACGCAGGGCCCGCCGAGCTACTCGCCCATCGAGGGCACCTCGCTGATGTACGTGACGAACCCGCAGATGCCCGTCTTCCTGGAGATGCGCACCTCGACCTACTACTACCTCGTCGCGGGCCGCTGGTTCAGCGCGCCGGCGCTGACGGGGCCGTGGACCTCCGCCTCCTCGAACCTGCCCGCGGAGTTCGCGCGCATCCCGGCCGACGGCCCGATGGGCTTCGTGCTCGCCTCCGTCCCCGGCACGACCGAGGCCGACGACGCGATCCTGCTCGCGCAGGTGCCGCACAAGGCGACGGTGAAGCTCGCGGGCACGACGGTGAACGTGGCCTACGAGGGCGCGCCGAAGTTCGCGCCGATCTCCGGCACGACGATGCAGTACGCCGTGAACACCGGCTACCAGGTCATCCAGGTCGGCGCCACCTACTACTGCTGCTACCAGGGCGTCTGGTTCCAGGCGCCCGCGGCGACGGGTCCGTGGGTGGTCGCCACCACGGTGCCCGCGGCGATCTACACGATCCCGCCCTCGAGCCCGCTCTACAACGTGACCTATGTGAAGGTCTACGACGCGACGCCGGACACCGTCGTCGTCGGCTACACGAGCGGCTACAGCGGCGCGTACGTCGCCTCCACCGGCGTGCTGATGTTCGGCGCCGGCATGGCGCTGGGCGCGGTGCTGGCGAGCAACTCCAACTGCTGGTACGGCTGCCCGCCGTGCTGCTACAGCTACGGCTGCGCTCCCTACTACCACTACGGCTACTGCGGCTACTACTCCGCCGGATACGCGCACTACGGCCCGTACGGCGGCGCGGGCTGGAGCGCGGGATACAACCCCTCGACGGGCAACTACTACCGCGGTGGCGCGGCGTACGGTCCCGGCGGCGCGCACTACGGCGCGCAGGCGTACAACCCCTGGACCAACACCTACTCGCAGCACACCGGCGGCACCAACGGCTACAAGTCGTGGGGCAACAGCTACGTGCAGCAGGGGAACAAGTGGGCCGAGTCCGGCCACGAGTCCACCGCGCGCGGCGGCGTCGGCTACGCCGAGAACTCCAAGGGCCAGTGGGCCGAGGGCGCGCACAGCAACGCCACCGACTCGAGCGTGGCCAAGACCAGCAACGGCGTCTACGCCGGCCACGACGGAAACGTCTACAAGAACGACGGAAGCGGCTGGCAGAAGTACGACAACGGAAGCTGGAACAACGTGCAGAAGCCCAGCGGCAGCGGCTCCGACTCCTGGGGCTCGCACGACACGCAGAGCAGCCTCAACCACGACGCCTGGTCGCGCAGCTACGGCAACGGCAGCTCGAGCGGCTACGGAAGCAGCGAGCACTCAAACTCCAGCGGCTACGGCGGCGACCGTTCGAGCTCCGGCGGCGGACAGCGCTCCTCCGGCGGCTGGGGCGGCGGTGGCGGCCGCTTCGGCGGCGGCGGTGGCGGCGGCTTCCGCGGCGGCGGCTTCCGGCGCTGAGCCGCGCGGGGCACGCGCTCCGCCCGTTCGATTCCCACGACCAACTCACCCCTGAACACGCACTCGCACCCCACAAGGATCTCCACGATGCACTCCCGAATCTCCCCCCGCGCCGCGCTGGCGGCGGCCGCCTCGATCTGCCTCGCCTGCATGATGGCGCTCGCGCCGCAGGCGGCGACGGATGTCGGCAGCAAGATGGTCGCGGCGCGGCAGGCCAACGCGGCGCTGCTCAAGCAGTACCAGTGGAACTGCCGCACCGAGATCTACATGGACAACCAGCTCAAGGACACGCGCGTCGAGCAGCTTGCCTACGGCGTCGACGGCAGCCTCATGCGCACCGAGCTGAGCAACACCACCTCGCACCTGCCCATCGGCTTCCTGCGCCGCGCGATCGCGCAGGGGCAGCTCCAGAAGATCGAGCACTTCATGACGGGCCTGCGCGGCCTCATGCAGAAGTACACGGAGATGACGCCGCCGCAGATCGACGCGTTCATGGCCAAGGCGGCCGTGACCTCGGTGACCGCGCCGGACGGCACCGCGCTGATGAAGCTCTCCGCGACCAACGTGCTCGAGCCGGGCGACTCGGTCGACCTCTGGGTCGACACCGCGAAGCACCAGTGGCACAAGATCGTGATCGCGACGACCTTCGAGAAGGAGAAGGCGACCGTGACCGCCTCCTACAAGACCAACAAGGCGGGCCTGGACTACATGACGATGGCGCAGATCGAGGTGCCGTCGCAGAAGGCCACGCTCATGATGCACAACTATGACTTCCAGACCACCGACTGACCGCCCGGAAAATATGCCGGGCATGCCCGGCATATTTTCCGCGGCGTGCGCGGCGCTGGTGTGCGCGGCGGCCGCCGCCGCGCCGCCCGCCGCGCCCGCGATCGTGCCCGCCACGCCCGCGCAGGTGCGCCTGGACGGTCCCTTCTGGGGCCCGCGCATGGAGGCCGTGCGCGGCGGCACGCTCGACGCCAACCGGCGCCAGTGCGAGGAGACGGGCCGCCTGGCGAACTTCGACCGCGCCGCCGCCGCGCTGCGCGGCGACGCGGCGCCCGGCGAGTTCCAGGGGCTCCTCTTCAACGACTCCGACGTCTACAAGATGGTCGAGGGCTGGTCGACGCTCGTCGCCACCGAGCCCGACGCCGCGCGCCGCGCCGCGCTGCAGCGCGACCTGGACGCGGTCGTCGCGCGCATCGTCGCGGCGCAGCGCCCCGACGGCTACATCAACACCTACTACACGCTCAAGGCGGGGCTCGAGCACCGGCTCACCAAGGAGGCGTCGGACCACGAGACCTACTGCATCGGCCACCTCATCGAGGCCGGCGTCGCGCACTTCGAGGCGACCGGCTCGCGCACGCTGCTGGACGCGGCGATCCGCGCCGCCGGCTACCTGCGCGGCGTCTACGGCGAGGGACGCTTCACCGCGCCGCCGGGGCACCAGGAGCTCGAGCTCGCGCTCGTGAAGCTCGCCCGCGTCACCGGCGACGCGAAGTGGCTCGACTTCGCCGCGGAGCTGCTCGCGTACCGCGGGCGCCCGCACCGCAAGCTCGACGGCACGATGTACGGCCCCTGGGGCGACTACGCGCAGGACCACCTGCCCGTCGAGCAGCAGCGCGAGGCCGCGGGCCACGCCGTGCGCGCCGCCTACATGTACAGCGCGATGGCGGACCTCGCCGCGCGCGGCCATCCCGAGTTCCGGCCCGCGCTCGAGAGCCTCTGGAAGGACATCGTCGAGCGCCGCATCTTCATCACCGGCGGCATCGGCCCCAGCGGCCACAACGAGGGCTTCACGGTCCCCTACGACATCCCGATCCAGGGCGCGTACCAGGAGACCTGCGCGAGCATTGGCCTGTGCCTCTGGGCGCACCGGATGTTCCTGCTCACGGGCGAAGCGAAGTACATGGAGCAGTTCGAGCGCACGCTCTACAACGCGGTGCTCGCGGGCGTCTCCGCCGACGGACGCGACTTCTTCTACGTGAACCCGATGGTGAGCCAGGGCAAGGACCGGCGCCAGAAGTGGTTCGCCTGCGCCTGCTGCCCGCCGAATGTGCTGCGTTTCCTCGCCGGGCTGGGACAGTACGCCTACGCCGTCCGCGGCGACACGGTCTTCGTGAACCTGTACGCGCAGGGCACGGCGACCCTGCCCGTGCCGCAGGGGAGCATCCGCATCGAGCAGCGCACCGGCTATCCGTTCGACGGCGGCGTGCATCTCGAGGTGACCAACGACTCGCCCTCCCCGGTCACGCTCGCCCTGCGCGCGGTGCCGGGCCTGCAGGGTGCGCAGGCCGACGGCTACGCGCGCGCCGCGGTCCCCGCGAAGGGCACCTGGAGCGCGGACTGGACGATCCCGCTCGCGCCGACTCGGGCGCGCACCGATCCGCGCGTGCAGGCGAGCGCGGGGCAGGCGGTCCTCATGCGCGGCCCCGTCGTCTACGCGGCCGAGGCGTGCGACAACGGCGGGAGCGTCGAGGGACTTCTCCTGCGCGACACCGATCCGGTCGAGGTCGTGACCGCGGCCGACGGCGTGCCCGCGCTCGTCGCGCATGCCGCGCGTGCCACCGCCGCCGGCACCGAGCCCGCGACGATCACGCTGCGTCCGTACTTTCTCTGGTGCAACCGCGCTCCTGGCGGGATGCGCGTCTGGTTCCCGCCGCAGCCCTGAAACGCACGGGGGCCGAGAATCGGAAATCCCTTTGCCTGCGGCCCGCGCGGGGCTAGGCTTGCGCGTCCGCTCCGGAGCCATTCCATGAAGACCCTTCTCCCGACGACGATCTTCGCCGCCACCGCCATCGCCACCGCCACCGCCGTGCACGCCGAGCAGCTCGCGCGCTACGACGCCGCGCTGGGCGGCGTGCCGCAGGACAGCCTCTGCTGGGACTACACCGCGTCCAGCGGCATCCCGGCGCCGGTCAACAACGGGCAGGCCGTCACCCTGGGGCCGTCGGGCTCGAGCGCGACCGCGAACTGGCGCCAGGACCTCGTCCCCTTCAGCTTCAACGACGGCGCGAGCATCTCCGCGCGCGTGAAGGTCATCAGCTCCGGCTACTACGCGAGCAATCCGTACCGCCGCTCGGGCTACTACATCGGGCTCACGGACAAGACCGGCCGCTTCGCGCAGCTGGGCATCAGCGGCGACCGCGTCCTCCTCTCGACCGCGGACCAGAACTGGAGCGACCAGACCTACCTCTTCAACACGACCGGCGCCTTCCATGACTACGAGCTGAGCTTCAACGGCTCGGTCGCGACGGTCAAGATCGACGGCGTCGTCGTGCTCACCGACGCGGTGGGCACGGGCGGGACGGTCAATCGCGCGTACTTCGGCGACCTGAGCATTCTGGCGGGCAGCTCGACCGAGACCGCGTCGGTTGTCGTCGACGGCGTCGCCGACTGCCCCAAGGGCGACCTCGACTGCAGCGGGCAGGTGGATGGCGCCGACCTGGGCCTGCTCCTGAGCGCCTGGCAGTCGCACGCCTGCGCGGCCGACCTCAACTTCGACGGCAAGGTCGATGGGGCGGACTTGGGCATCCTGCTCGCCAACTGGGGCTGAATTCGTCCCGGCTCCGCGCGCCACGGTTCGCGCGGCCGCTCCCGTCCTCGAATCGAGACCGCACCACCATGACTTCGCTTCGCACCGCTCCCGTCATCGTCGCCGCCATCGCCGCCATCTCTGCATCAGCGCACGCCGAGCAGCTCGCGCGCTGGGACGCGTCGCTGGGCGGGCTTCCGCAGGACAGCCTCTGCTGGGAGTACGCGGCGACCGCGGGCGTGCCCGCCCCGGTGAACAACGGCGAGGCGGTCGTGCTTGGTCCCACCACGTCGGCGGCGACCGCGTCCTGGCGGCAGGCGCTCGTTCCCTTCGCCTTCACGGCGGGCGCCAGCGTCTCCGCGCGGGTCAAGGTCAACAGCTCCTCGTACTACGCGGTGAATCCGTACCGTCGCAGCGGCTACTACCTGCGGCTCTCGGACAAGACCGGCCGATGGGCGCAGCTTGGCATCAGCGGCGACCGCCTGCTGCTGCACACCAGCGACGCGAACTGGACCGACCAGACCTACCTCGTCAACACGACCGGCGCCTTCCACGAGTACACGCTGACCTTCAGCGGCACCACGGTGACGGCGGCGATCGACGGCGTCGTCGTGCTGACGGACACCTCGGGCACCGGCGACACGCCCAACCGCGTGATGATCGGCGACCTCAGCGGGCTCGCGGCCAGCTCGACGGAGACCGCGTGGTTCGCCGTCGACGGCGTCTCCGACTGCCCCAAGGGCGACCTCGACTGCAGCGGGCAGGTCGACGGCGCCGATCTTGGCCTGCTCCTGAGCGCCTGGCAGTCGCACGCCTGCGCGGCCGACCTCAACTTCGACGGCAAGGTCGATGGGGCGGATCTCGGAATTCTTCTCGCCAACTGGGGCTGAGCCCCAGGCACCGCGCACCGTTCACGCGAACTGACCGCGCGCACTCGTCCGGCATTTCTCCCGGGAACTAGCATCCGCGGCATCATGCGGATTCCAGTCCTTCCGGCCCTCACCGGCGCGCTGCTGCTGGCAGCCAGCGCCATTCCCGGCTGCACGTCGCACGGCGACGACCGGTACACCGCCGCGCCGACGCGCCCGGTGCAGACCACCGGCACGCCCGGCGCGCCCGACGCGACGACGACCATCCCCGGCAACCAGCTCCCGGCGCCGCCGCAGAAGTTCGGCGGGACGATCGCCGACACGGCGAAGGACTCGAAGCCCTTCTGGCCCGCGAAGATCGTGCCGCCCGCCGGCGCGCCCAACGTGCTGCTCATCATGACCGACGACTCGGGCTTCGGCGTGCCGAGCACCTTCGGCGGCGTGATCCCGACGCCGGCGCTCGACCGCGTCGCGAAGAACGGCCTGCGCTACACCAACTTCCACTCGACCGCGCTCTGCTCGCCCACGCGCGCCGCGCTCATCACCGGCCGCAACCACCATGCGGTCGGCTTCGGCGTGATCTCGGAGCAGGCGACCGGCTACCCGGGCTACAACAGCATCATCGCCAAGGACACGGTGACCGTCGGCCGCATCCTGCGCGAGAACGGCTACCACACCTCGTGGTTCGGCAAGAACCACAACACGCCCGCCTACAACGCGAGCCAGGCCGGCCCCTTCGACCAGTGGCCCGTGGGCATGGGCTTCGAGTACTTCTACGGCTTCATCGGCGGCGACACGAGCCAGTGGCAGCCGAACCTCTTCCAGAACACGACGCAGATCTATCCCTTCGAGGGCAAGCCCGGCTGGAACCTCACGACCGCGCAGGCGGACGAGGCGATCTCGTACATGCAGCGCATGTCGACGCTGACGCCGGACCAGCCCTTCTTCGTCTACTACGTGCCCGGCGGCACGCACGCGCCGCACCATCCCACGCCCGAGTGGATCAAGAAGATCGGCGACATGCACCTCTTCGACCAGGGGTGGAACAAGCTGCGCGAGCAGATCTTCGCGAACCAGCAGCGCATGGGCATCGTCCCCGAGGGCACCGTCCTCACGCCCTGGCCCAAGGACCGACTGAAGGAGTGGGATCAGCTCTCCGCCGACGAGAAGAAGCTCTTCATCCGGCAGGCGGAGGTCTTCGCGGCGTACGTCGCCTACACCGACAGTGAGATCGGCCGCGTCATCCAGGCGGTCGAGGACCTGGGCAAGCTCGACAACACGCTCATCATCTACATCAACGGCGACAACGGCACCAGCGCCGAGGGCACGCTCCTGGGCACGCCCAACGAGGTCGCGATGTTCAACGGCGTCGATGTCCCCGTCGCGGCGCAGCTCAAGTACTTCTACGACCTCTGGGGCAGCGACCGCACCTACGCGCACATGGCGGTGGGCTGGGCGTGGGCCTTCGACACGCCGTTCAGCTGGACGAAGCAGATCGCCTCGCACCTGGGCGGCGTGCGCCAGGGCATGGCGATCTCCTGGCCCAAGGTGATCACCGACAAGGGCGGCCTGCGCCGCCAGTTCCACCATGTCATCGACGTGGTGCCGACGATCCTCGAGGCCTCCGGCATCCCCGCGCCGCAGGTCGTCGACGGCATCGCGCAGCGCCCGATGGACGGCGTCAGCATGGCCTACACCTTCGACGCCGGGAACGCGAAGACGCCCTCGCGCCACCGCACGCAGTACTTCGAGATGTTCGCCGACCGCGCGATCTACCACGACGGCTGGCTCGCCAGCACCAAGGTCATGCGCGCGCCGTGGGACCACTTCGAGCCGCCGGTCAGCCCGATGGACTATCCCTGGGAGCTCTACGACCTGAACGCGGACTTCTCGCAGTCCACGGACATCGCCGCGAAGCACCCCGAGAAGCTCAAGGAGCTGCAGGCGCTCTTCATGGAGGAGGCGCGCCGCCACCAGGTGCTTCCGCTGGACAACTCGCTCGTCACGCGCCTGCTCACGCCGCGCCCGAGCACCGTCGCGGGCCGCGACCACTTCGAGTGGACGCGGCCGATGGCCGGCACGCCCAACGGCGACGCGCCGCCGGTGCTGAACACCTCGTACACCTTCCGCGCGGAGATCGAGGTTCCCGCGGGCGGGGCCGAGGGCATGCTGATCACGCAGGGCGGCCGCTTCGGCGGCTACGGCTTCTACCTGCTCAAGGGCAAGCCGGTCTTCTGCTGGAACCTCGTCGACCTCGAGCGCGTGAAGTGGCAGGGCGCCGACGCGCTCGCGCCGGGCAAGCACACCGTGGAGTTCGACTTCAAGTACGACGGGCTCGGCATGGCCACGCTCGCGTACGGCTCGATCTCGGGCATCGGCCGCGGCGGCATGGGCACGCTGTCGGTGGACGGCAAGGTGGTCGCCTCGCACCGCATGGAGCGGTCGATCCCCTTCATCCTGCAGTGGGACGAGAACCTGGACATCGGCTCCGACACGCTCACGCCCGTGGACGACGCGGACTACCGGACGCCCTTCGCGTTCACCGGCACGCTGCAGCGGGTGAGCCTGGAAATCCGGCGGCCCACGCTCACGCCGGCGGACATCCAGCAGCTCGAGGCCGCCGCGAAGGCCAAGAAGGTGGCCGACTGAGGCCCGCGGGACGGCGGTGAATCCAGCGGTGGGTGGCGCGGCGAAGTCGTGCGCATGTCCAACACCACCTGGATGATCGCCGCCGGCTGCGCCGTGCTCGCCGCCGGGCTGGCGCAGGCCAACCGCGACGCCCGTTCCGCGCCCGAGGCCCCGCCCGCGGCGCCGGGGGCGTCGGAGGCACCCGCCGCCCCCGCGACGCCCGCCGCGACCGTCCCCGCCGCTGGCGCCAGCGTCCGCCTGCGCGGCGACGCCGCCGTGACCGTCAGCCTGGACGAGCGCGGCATGGCCGGCATCCCCGGCACCGTCTACCGCCTCAGCGCGCCGCTGCCCGACGGCTACCCGATGCCGACGCCCGCGGGCATGCTCGAGCTCAAGTCCTACCCGAGCGTGCGCCGCGCCGAGATCGACGCCGGCGGCGCCGCGCGCGTGGCGATGAACGTCTCCTTCTTCCCGCTGCTCTCGCACATCAAGTCGCGCGACATCCCGATGACCACGCCGGTCGAGGTCGATGTCGTCGCCGACGGCGCGGGCGCCTCGGACGCGACCGCGCGCATGGCCGCGCAGCGCTGGAAGATCAGCTTCCTCTACCGCACCGCGTCGCTGGGTCCCGCGGGCGGCGACGGCCGCATCCGCGTCGTCGACACCGAGCCGGTGACGGTCGTCTCGCTGGGCATCGCCGGCTGGTACTCCGAGCGCGTCGGCACGGAGGCGCTCGCGGAGATCGACCGCTGGCTCGCCGAGCATCCCGAGTGGGAGGCCGTCGGCCAGCCGCGCAGCCTGAACTACTCCGGCCCGGGCGACGAGCCCTGGCTCGAGGTTCAGCGTCCGGTGCGTCCGCGCGCGTCGGGCCGCTGACCGTTGTCGCGGTGCACGCGCACCGTGCGTCCGCGCAGCGTCGCCGAGCGCAGCGCGCGGATGACGTGTTCGACGTCCGACTCCGGCAGCTCCACGATCGAGAAGGACTCGGCGATCTCGATGTCGCCGATGCCGCGCGGGTTGATCTGCGCCTCGTTGGCGATCGCGCCGACGAGGTCCGCGGGCCGGATCCCCATGCGCGTGCCCGCCGAGATGAAGATGCGCACCATGTCGCGCGCGTCGTAGCCGTCGGGGCCGCGCGCGTCGCGGCGCGGGGCGCGCTCCTCGCGGCGCGGGGCGCGCTCCTCGCGGCGCGGGGCGCGCTCCTCGCGCGCGGGCGGCGCCTTCGCCGGGACCTTGCCCGCCGCCTTGCCCGCCGCCTTTCCCGGCGCCTTCGCCGGCGCGTCGCCGCCGGGAATGTCCAGATGGTCCTCCTTCGCGGCGTCGCCCGCGGTCGCCTCGTGCGCCATGCGCACCGCGGCCGAGGCGATCTGCATCAGGTCGAACTCCGCGGCGAGCGTCTCCACCACGACGCGGTACTCCTCGGACTCCCCCGAGAGCAGCAGCTCGCGCAGCGCCCCCTTGGTGAGGTCCAGCCGCCGCGCGCGCACGTCCAGCGGCGTGGGCACGCGCGCGGTGCCGATCTTCTGGCGCGTGATCCACTCGATGTTGCGCAGCAGGCGGTACTCGCGCGGCTCGGCGAAGGTGATCGCGACGCCCTCGCGTCCGGCGCGCCCGGTTCGGCCGATGCGGTGCACGTACGCCTCCGGCGACGACGGCACGTCGAAGTTCACCACGTGCGTGAGGTGGTCGATGTCGATGCCGCGCGCCGCGACGTCGGTCGCCACCAGCAGGTCGACCTGCGCCGCGCGCGCCTTGCGCATCACGCGGTCGCGCTCCACCTGCGACATGCCGCCGTGGAGCGACTCGACGCGGTAGCCGCGCCCCTCGAGCCGGTCGGCGAGCTCGTCCACCTCCAGCCGCGTGCGGCAGAAGATGAGCGCGAGCGTCGGCGATTCCAGGTCCAGCACGCGCCCGAGCGCGGCGATCTTGTGTGCGCGCGCGACCATGTACGCGGTCTGGCGCACCTTGGGGATCGAGCCCTTGGTCGCGCCGTCGCGCGGGATGAGCACGCGCGCGGGGTCCTTCAGGTGGCGCTCGGCGATCGACGCGATGCGCGGCGGCAGCGTCGCGCTGAAGAGCGCGGTCTGCCGCTCCGGCGGCGCGGCCTCGAGGATGAGCTCGAGGTCCTCGGCGAAGCCCATGTCGAGCATCTCGTCCGCCTCGTCCAGCGCGACGGTGCGAAGCTGCGAGAAGTCGAGGGTCCCGCGGCGCAGGTGGTCCAGCGCGCGCCCGGGCGTGGCGACCACGACATGCGCGCCGCGCTTGAGCGCGATGATCTGGCGATGGAAGTCCTGTCCGCCGTAGATGGGCACCACCGACGTTCCCAGCCGGCGCCCGTAGGTGTGGAAGGCCTCGGAGACCTGCACGGCCAGCTCGCGCGTGGGCACCAGCACCAGCGCCTGCGGCTTGAGCGGCTGCGCCTTGGCGTCTCCGATGCGCTGCAGGATGGGGAGCGCGAAGGCGGCGGTCTTGCCCGTGCCCGTCGCGGCCTGGCCCAGCAGGTCGCGCCCCTCCAGCAGCGGGGGGATCGCGGCCTTCTGGATGGGGGTGGGCTCCTCGTAGCCGAGCCCCGCGAGCTCCTCCAGCATGACCGGGCCGAGTCCGAGCGCCTCGAAGGTGTCCTTCATCGTCGCAGGGTACCGCCTGCGCGGCTTGGGCCGCCGGGGCCGTGACCGATACGATGCGCGCATCAGGTGGGGTGTGCCGCCTCGGATCCGCGGTTTGCCGTTTGCGCCCTCGCGGCGCGGAAGGAGACACTCGTGGAAACGAAGTACCGGTTCAGGAACGGCGATGCGATCTCCGCATGGCTGACGGCGTCGGGACTGCGCGAGGCCGTGAAATCGAAGCAGCTTCGGCCCGACTCGCAGATCCAGAAGGCCGGGCGCGAGGACTGGGTGCTCGCGAGCACCGTCCCCGACCTCTTCCCGCCGGAGCCGCCGCCCGCGCCCGAGGCGCCGAAGGAGGAGGAGCCCGCACGCGCCGATGCCCGCGCGGGCGTGGGTGCGCGCCCCGCCGAGACGATCCACCACCTGCTGCACCGCTCGCTGCGCTCGACGCTGCAGCTGCGCGCCCCCGACCGCGCGCAGCCCGTGGAGGCGACGCTCATCGGACTGAGCGCCGACTGCATCATCGCCGAGCTTCCCGACCACACGGCGATCCTCTACCTGCCGCTGGCGCGCATCCGCTCCGTCGCGATCTCCGCGCGATTCCCGGCGCAGGGACCGCCGCGGCGCGGCGAGACGCTGCTCGTTGACATCGACTGGATCCCCGAGACCGCCGAGTCGCTCGCCGCTGCGCCCGCGTGAGGTGGGGCGCTACGGACGCGCGAGCGGCTCGACCCAGAAGGCGTCGTTGACCTGCGCGCGCACGAACTCGTAGGTGACCTCGTCGAAGCGCGCGAGGGCGGAGTCCTCCGTCAGGAAGACGCCTCCGCCCGCGGCGGCGGCATCGTCGCGGTAGCCCACCAGCAGCCGGCTGTGCGCGGAGCCCGCGGCGACCGGCGAGCCCGAGGCGAGCACGCGCTTGATCTCCAGGAACTGCTCGGGATCCACGCCCTGCTTGCCGGCGGCCCAGGGGACGATCCAGCGCACGGCGATCTCGCGCTGCGATTGCGCCAGCACGTCGAGCGCCTCCTCGCGCGCCTGCGGCGAGGGCGCGCGCGCGGCGTCGTACGGGATCGCGTAGGGCATCGCGGCCTCGGCGCAGAGGCCGTCGCGCTGGAATCCCGCGAGCGCGTTGTGGAAGAAGTTGCCGTCGCTGGGGCGACCCGCGGCGCGGCCGGCGGCCCAGTTCAGGTACTCGGGGCTGAGGCGCCGCGCGTGGCCGCTGGCCTTGGCGAGCGCGAACTCGATCGCCGCGCAGGTCGTGAAGATCGAGCAGGTGCCGCGCGGCCCCTGCGCGCGCGGGCCCAGGCCCAGGCGCTGCAGCGTCGGACGCAGGTCGACGCTGGCGGGGAGCGCGGCAGGCGCGGGAGCGGGAGCGGGCGTCGTCGACGCCGCGGTGGTCGCGGTCGCCGCAGCGGGGGAGTTCGCCGGCGCATCGACCGCCCGCTGCGGGGCCGCCGCCGGCTTCGCGGGCTCGCACCCGATCGCCGCCATCGCCGCCATCGCCACCATTCCGGTCGTGATGCATCGCGTGCGCATGCACCCCTTCTACGCCCCGGCGCCGCGCGCGCTGCAGCCGGGGCGCCCCGGCCGCGGGGTACGCTCGTCCCATGCCCGATGCGCCCGCCGAAGTCGTCATCCAGGATCTCTCGAAGTCCTTCGACGGCAAGGTGGTGCTCTCGCACATCAACCTCACGATCCCGCGCGGCGAGATGGTGGCGATCGTCGGCGGCTCCGGCTGCGGCAAGACGGTGCTCCTCAAGCACATCACCGGCCATTTCCGCCCCGACACCGGACGCGCGCTCGTCGCCGACCACGAGGTCGACCCCGGCCCCGACGGCGCCGCGCCGCTGCGCGACATCGCGACGCTCGACGACCTCGCGCTCGACGCGATCCGCGTGCACTGGGCGATCGTCTTCCAGCGCAACGCGCTCGTCACGGGTACCGTCTACGAGAACCTCGCGATGCTCCCGCGCGAGGTCAAGCAGATGACCGACGCGCAGATCCGCCCGATCGCGCGCAAGGCGCTGCAGGACGTCGGCCTCGATCCCGACGAGGTGATGCAGCGCGACCGCGAGGACCTCTCCGGCGGCATGGCCAAGCGCGTCGCCGTCGCGCGCGCGCTCGTCATGGATCCCGTGCTCGTGATGTACGACGAGCCCACCGCGGGCCTGGACCCCGAGATGTGCGTGCAGATCCACGAGCTCATCCGCAAGACGCACGCCGCGCAGCCCGCGCTCGCGGCGACGCGCCGCGGCGTGGTGCGCACGAGCATCGTCGTCACCCACGACACCGAGCTGCTGCGGCGCCTGCGGCCGCGCATCGTCATGCTGCACGGCGGGGGCGTCCTCTTCGACGGCGACTTCGAGCAGTTCGTCGCCAGCCGGGACCCGCATATCCGGCCCTACCTGGAGCAGATGGCGTTCCTGCACACGATCGACCACGATCGCCCCGGATCGCGCGCCCCCGGCTGACGGATCCGGCGCCGCGCCTCCGTTGAACCATCGGGGCGCAGCGTGCGCCCGAACGACTCGCCCCGAAGGAGCCATCATGTTCGCCACGATCCTGCTGACCTCGCTGCTCGCGCAGTCCACGCCGCCCGCCACGCCGCCCGCCACGCCGCCTGCCGCGAAGCCGTCCGCATCGCCGTATGTGGAGCTGCTGCGCATCGAACCGCCGGTGCTGGAACTCGGCGCCATCATGCCCGGTGAGCGCCGCACCGGCACGGTGCGCCTCGTCAACACCTCGAAGACCGCGGTGCGCATCGCGAAGCTCGCGCCCGCCTGCGGCTGCACGACGACCACGCCCGCGCCCGAGCAGCCGCTCGAGCCCGGTGCGAGCGTCGTCATCGACGTCACGCTGAGCGCCGCGCGCAACGCCACCGGCACGATCCGCCGCGTCGTCAACGTCCAGTTCGAGGGGGGCGGGATCCAGGCCTTCCAGCTCGAGGCCAAGGTCCCCGCCGGCGCCAAGCCGCTGCCGCCCGAGGCGCCGGCCCAGGCCGACGTCGCGCTCTTCCGCCTGCCCGAGGCGGTGCCCGGCGATCCGCACGCGCAGGAGGCGGCCGAACGCGCGCAGGACGAGGCCGTCTTCGCCGTCGACGCCGCGCTCCAGCGCGCGGGCGCGGTCCAGGGCGTCGCGCTGCGCCTGCACCGCGAGACGGGCACGCTCTTCGTCCACGGCACGCCCCTGCAGGTGAAGCTTGCGCGCGGCGCGCTCGAGGGGCGCGTCGTCGGACTCCCGCCCTCCGCGGACGCGCCCGCGGCCACCCCCTGATGACCGAAGACGCGCCCCATCCCGATGCGGACGCGCCCGAGGACCGACGGGCGCGTTCGCTCACCGACGCGGTCGTCTCCGGCGACCGCGAGGCGTACGCGCAGCTCTTCCGGCTGCGCTGCGACTTCGTCGAGGAATGCGCCGCGCGCGCGCTGCGGCACCGCCGCGACCTCGCCCCCGACGCCGCGCAGGAGGCGTGGATCCGCGTCGCGCGCGCCCCCGTGCGCTGCCCGTGCGCCGCCGCGCTCGACGCCTGGCTGCGGCGCGTGGCGACGACCGCCGCGATCGACCTGCTGCGCAGCGAGCTCGCGCGCCGCGTCCGCGAGCAGCGCGTCGCGCGCACGCGCGGCGAGGCGTGCGCCTTCGTCGACGACGCCGGCGCGCTCGCGCAGGCGCGCGCCGAGCTCGAGGCGCTCGCGCAGCTCGCTCCCGGCGACCGCGCGCTGCTCGAGCTGCGCGCGCGCGCCGGCGGGACCGTCTCGCAGCTCGCCGCCGCGCTGGGCATCGGCGCGGCCGCCATCGACAGCCGACTGCGGCGCGCGACTGAACGCGCGCGCCGCGCCCTGGAAGGAGCCACGCCATGAAGGAGCACCAGATCCGCGCCCTCGAGCAGGGCCTCGCCGCCTTCGACGCCGCGCAGACCTCGCGCCGGCGCCGCCGACGCACGCTTGCCGCGGCGCTCGTGGTGGTGGTGGCCGGCACCGGCGCCGCGATCCTCCTGCGCGGCCCCGCGCCGGTGGATCCGCCCCTCCTTGCCGGCTCCCCGGGGGCGCCCGGGACCGTGGTCGCCGCCGCGCGGCGCCCGCTGCCGGCCTACGTGCACCTCATCGAGGATTCGACCCAGCTCGCGCTGGAGCTCGAGGAAGCCAACGCATGCGAGCGCGTCGGCCGCCGAGGAAGCCGCGTCTACATCGTGGAGTGCACCGACTCGCGCCCCTGAGGCCGTTCGTCCCGCATGGCCGGACTACGATGCGCCGACGCGCGGCCCCCGGCGCCGGGCGTCCGGCATCCACCTCGACGAGGCATCCATGACCATCCAGCTTGGCGACATCGCTCCCGACTTCACGCAGGAATCCACCGAAGGCCTGATCTCCTTCCATCAGTGGCTGGGCGACTCCTGGGGCATCCTCTTCTCGCACCCGAAGAACTTCACCCCCGTCTGCACCACCGAGCTCGGCGCCGCCGCGCGCCTGATGCCGGAGTTCGCCAAGCGCAACGTGAAGGTCCTGGGCCTGTCGGTGGATCCGCTCAAGGACCACCATGCCTGGAGCAGCGACATCGAGGAGACGCAGGGCGTCAAGCTCAACTTCCCGCTCCTGGCCGACGCCGACCGCAAGGTGTCGAACCTCTACGGGATGATCCATCCCAACGCCAACGACACCCTCACGGTGCGCAGCGTCTTCGTCATCGGCCCGGACAAGCGCGTCAAGCTGACGCTGACCTATCCCGCGAGCACCGGCCGCAACTTCGACGAGATCCTGCGCGTGGTCGATTCGCTGCAGCTCACCGCCAAGCACAAGGTCGCCACGCCCGTGAACTGGAAGCACGGCCAGGACTGCATCGTGGTGCCCAGCGTCTCCGACGAGGAAGCGCGCAAGCTCTTCCCCAAGGGATTCAAGGCGCTCAAGCCCTACCTGCGCATCACGCCCCAGCCGAACCTCTGACCGGTCCGCGCCGGGGGCGGCTCAGACGATCGAGCAGAAGGCGTCGAACTCCATCCGCGGCGAACGCGGGTGGAGCTTGCTGTGGTCGCCGTAGCCGAGGTTGCACAGGAAGTTCGCGCGCAGCGTCGTGCCCGCGAAGAAGGCCGTGTCGAGCGCGGCGGCGTCGAAGCCCGACATCGGGCCGCAGTCCAGTCCGAGCGCGCGCGCGGCCAGGATGAAGTACCCGCCCTGCATGCTGCTGTTGCGGAAGGCGGTGTCGTCGATGAGCTTCTGGTTGCCCACGAACCACGAGCGCGCGTCCGCGTGCGGGAAGAGCTTCGGGAGCTGCTCGTGGAAGGCGGTGTCCTGCGCCAGGATCGCCGTCACCGGCGCGGTGCGCGTCTTCTCCTGGTTGCCCGGCGAGACGCACGCCAGCAGCTTCTCCTTCGCCGCGGGGGACTTCACGAAGACGATGCGCAGCGGGGAGCAGTTGGCGCTGGTGGGCGCCCAGCGCAGCAGGTCGTAGATGCCGCGCAGCGTCGCGTCCTCGACGGGGCGGGGCTGCCAGGCGTTGTGGGTGCGGGCGTTGAGGAAGAGCTGCTCGAGCGCGGACTGCGGGATGCTGCTGGACATGGGTGGCTCCGGGTGCGAGGCCGCAAGCCTAGGCGCGGCGCCCCGGCGGCGTGGGAAAAGAGAAGCCCCGCGCGGTGTGTGCCGCGCGGGGCTTGAAATCACTGCGATGTTGGCGAGGCCGAAGCCTCAGCCGATCACTTGCGGCGGCGGCGGCCGGCGAGGCCAGCCAGGCCGAGCAGGGCGATCGAGCCGGGACCGGGGACGGTCTCGGTGTTGCCCGAGTAGGACGCGTTCGCGTCGAAGGACTTCACCACGCCGCCGGCGCCGATCAGGCTGCCGCCACCGACCGCGACCGCGTCGGTCAGGGTGAAGACACCCTCCTGCGGGTCGACCGGGGTGAGGCCGGCGTTGTTGGTGAAGGCCAGGACGTCGATGAGCGCCTGACCGAAGGTGTAGGTGAAGCCCGCCTCGCTGGAGAGGAGGATCGAGCTCGTGCCCGCGAAGCGCAGGAAGGCGCCGCCCGTCGCGTCGCCGCGCAGGATGGTGTTGCCCGTGTTCGCGTCGTAGATGCGGAAGAAGCCAGCGACCGGGGCGTTGAAGACGCCCGCGTTGGTCGCGCCCGCGAAGATCGTCATCGACATCTCCATGCGGGCGTTGGCGAAGTTCGCGGTGAAGGGGTTCGTCTCGGCGGAGCCGTCGATCAGGAAGTTGATGACAGCGTCGGTGTCGTAGGTCATCACGCCGGTGCCGGCGCCAGCCTGATTGGCCTGCAGGTTGTGCAGCTGCTTGCCGGGAGTCGGGTCAGCGAAGCTGAAAGCGAGGCCAGCGTTCGCGACCGCAACCAGCGCCGCAGGAGCCAGGACGGCCAGGACGGAGAGACGGGTCTTCTTGTTCAACATCTGAGTGACTTTCTTTCCACGAAAGGGCTGGGAAGCGGCGGGGTGCGGGACTGAAGGCTGTAAAGGGGGAGCCTTCAACACCACGCCGGTGCAATTCGCCCACCACACAGTGGGGTCGTGCGAGGGGAATATGCCCGCGATTCCGGGACAGTCAAACCCGTCACAGACAGAAACGGGGCGGCTTCGTGAGAAACCCGCCCTGGTGAAGATGGCAGGAGGGGCTTCTTTGTGCTCGCCCCCGCTCTCGTGAAATGAAGCACGATGTTATAGGACAATCGCGCGATTCCCCGGGGAAGTTTGGCCGGGGAACGCCCGGCAAAAATTCATGCGACTGCGCCGATTCGCCCCCGGGCGGTCGCCTCCGCCCTCATCCGGGGAATACTCCACTCCATGAATCGACGGATGACGACGCGTGCGGGATGGCTGCTGTCCGTGGCCGTGGCCGCGCCCTGCCTGGCCGGGGGTGTCAATCCGTCCTGGTCGATCGCCCGGCAGTGGGACGAGGAGATCCTCCAGGCGATCCGCCTGGCGACGCCGCGCCCGCCCGTGCACGCGCGCACGCTCTACCACAACTCCGCGGCGATCTACGACGCGTGGGCCGCCTACGACCCGGTCGCGCGCGGCGTCTTCTTCACGGAGAAGCACACGGCCGCGGATGTGGACGCGGCGCGGCGCGAGGCGATCAGCTTCGCCTCCTACCGCATCTTGAAGGCGCGCTTCGTCGCCGGCAACGGACCGAACATCGCGGTGATCCAGGCGAACCTCGATGCGCTTTTCGCGGGCCTGGGCTACGACAAGAACTTCACCTCGACGGTGGGTGACACGCCCGCGGCGATCGGCAACCGCATCGCCTCGATCATCCTGGCGCAGGCGCTCACGGACGGCTCCAACGAATCGGGCAACTACGCCCCCAACAACGGCTACGCGCCGCAGAACATCCCGCTGCCCTTCAAGCTTCCGGGAACGACGATGTCCCAGCGCAACCGCTGGCAGCCGCTCGCCTTCGACTTCCTCGTCCTGCAGAACGGCGAGGTGATCGGCGCCTCCGTGCAGTCGGCGATCGGTCCGCACTGGGGCGGCGTGCGCACCTTCGCGATGACGGCCGCGGACCGCGATCCCGTCACGAGCGTCTACTTCGACCAGGGCGGCCCGCCGGTCTTCGCCACGGCGACGCACCGCAGCGACGCGCTCGACCTGCTCCAGAAGAGCAGCGTGATGGACCACTCGCTGCCGGACACGGTCGACATCGGCCTGAACGCGTGGCACAACTCGCCGCTGGGCTCCTACCAGCAGGTGGGGTACGCGAGCAATCCCGTCACGGGGCAGCCCTATCCCTCCAACGTGGTCTCGCTCGCGGACTATGCGCGCGTGCTCGCGGAGTGGTGGGCGGACGGGCCCGATTCCGAGACGCCGCCCGGCCACTGGCATGTCATCGCCAACGAGCTTTCCGATTCGCCCGACCTGGTCTGCCGCGTCGGCGGCGTCGGCAAGGTGGTCGACCGCCTGGAGTGGGACGCGAAGATGTACCTCTCGGTGAGCGGCGCCGCGCATGACGCGGCCGTCGCCGCGTGGGGCGCGAAGGGACACTACGACTCCGCGCGCCCCATCTCCTTCCTGCGCTACTACGCATCGCTGGGGCAGTCGTCCAATCCCTCCGCGCCACGCTACAACGCCGCTGGAATTCCGCTGGTGCCCGGGCTCGTCGAGCAGGTGACGCTGGCCGACGTGCAGCCGGGTGGTCGCTTCGAGGACTTCATCGAGACCATCTACGACGCGCTCAGTGGCACTCCCATCGGGACGAACCTCCACGTCGGCGATCTCGTGGTGCACGGCTGGCTCGGCGGCTTCTACGCCGGTGCGACGACGGGTTCGGTGACGACGGGCCCGCTGCCGGGACATGTCTTCCGCGGCTCGACGGGCGCGTGGAACATCGGCGACTTCGACCTCGGCGTCGACGACACGCCGGGCGCGCTCAACCCGGGCCAGACGGCGCTGCCGACCGCGGTGCGCATCAACGAGATCCGCCTCGACCAGCCGGGCAACGACCCCGATCAGTACATCGAGCTTTCCGGGCCGCCCAACGCGTCGCTCGACGGCCTCACCTACATCGTGCTCGGCAGCGAGGTGCAGACGAAGGTCCCCGATCCGCAGGGCCGCGTGCAGGTGGCGATTCCGCTGACGGGGCAGCACCTGAACGCGCAGGGATTCCTGGTGATCGCGAAGTCCGCCTACACGCTGGGCGCCGCGGACCTGACGCAGCGCTTCGCCTTCCGGCAGATCGCCAACTGCACGCACGCGCTCGTGCGCGGCTTCACGGGATCGCTCGGGCAGGACCTGGACATCGGCGACAACGGCACGCTCGACGTCGCGCCCTGGACCAGCGTGGTCGACGCGGTGGGACTGCGCCGCGACACCGCCGCGGCGGGCATCTACATGGCCGCGATCAGCGTCGGTCCGGAGGACTCGCGCAACCAGACCTTCGGCGTGGGCTGGATGCTGCTGGACCGCTGGATGCCCTACCAGGCCTCCAACTTCGTCACGCCGCCCTTCCCCGGCTACATCTCGGGACACAGCACCTTCAGCCGCGCGGCGGCGGAGGCGCTGACGCGATTCACCGGGAGCGCCTACTTCCCCGGCGGCATCCACTCGGAGCACATCCCCGCGGGCTGGCTGAAGTTCGAGTACGGCCCGGCGGCGGACCTGCGCCTGGACTACGCGACCTACTACGACATGGCCGACGACGCGGGCGTCTCGCGCATCTACGGCGGCATCCACCCGGCGGGGGACGACCTGCCCGGGCGCCGCGTGGGCTCGATGGTCGGTGCGCGGGCCGCGGAGCGCGCGCTCTCGCTCTTCGAGGGGCTGGCGCACGCGCCCGACATCAATGGTGACGGCATCGTCAATGGAATGGATCTCGGATTGATCCTCGGTTCGTGGGGCACCGGCGTCACGCCGGAAGCGGACCTCGACGGCGACGGCCAGGTGGGCCCGGCGGATCTCGGGATCCTGCTGGGACACTGGGGCTAGCCTGCGCGGTCCGGGCGCGACCGACGGGCGTCGGCGCGCAGCGGTCTCCACGCATGCGGATCCTCGACCCAAGCTCGGCGCGGCGCGTTCCCTGGGCCAACGGCCTCGGGACGACGCTCGAGCTCGCCACCGACGCGGCCGCGCCGGGCGGCGAGTGGACGTGGCGTCTCTCCATCGCGGATGTGCCCGGGCGCGCGCCCTTCTCGGCGCTGCCGGGCGTCGATCGCGCGATCGCGTGCCTCGAAGGCGAGGGGCTGCACATTCACTTCGGGCCGACGACGCGCGAGGTGCCGCGCACCGGCGACGCCTTCGGCTTCGCGGGCGAGGAAGCCGCGCAGGGCGAGCCGCGCGGCCCGGGCGTGCGCGACGCGAACCTCATGATGCGGCGCGACCGCTGGCGCGGACGCATGACGATCGCGCGCGGCACGGCGCTGGACATGGACGCGCCGGTGGTGATCGTGCACGCCGCGCGCGCGCCGGCGCCGGTGCGCGTGCATGTGACGGAGCGGCCTGGATCGTGCCTGCTGGCGGAGGGAGCCACGGTCGTGACGAGCGGTCACGTCGCGGTGCCGGCCGCGCCCGGGGCCGTGATCATCGCGTGCGTGCTGATGCCGCGCGCGTCGGGCGCTTCGGGGACGCCCCCGCACGCGCCACCGCCGCCGACGCGGTGGTGAGCTTCTTGCGCAGCGGCGTGAATTCCCACCAGGGCACGGGCGCGCCGCCGTTGGCCTGGTCGACCGCCGACATGAAGACGTCGATGACGCAGGGATCGTGGCGCTGTCCGGTGCGCCGGCAGAGCTCGCTGTAGAGCTTCACGGGATCCTTCGTCGCGAGCTGCGCGACGGAGGAGATCCGCAGCGTGCGGAAGTCGGCCAGCGTCGCGGGGCCGACGTTGGCGAGCGCGGCGAGGGTGGCGGGGCGGGGAGCGCGGGCGCGGCGTGCGGGCATGGTGCGGATGCTAGAGGGCGCAGGGGAGCGGCCCTGAGTGAAGGCGTCTACTCGTCGTCGTACCGCAGCCAGCGCGTCAGCGTCCCTTCGGGCCGGAAGAGGGTCGGATCCCCCGGCTCGGACAAGAGCGAGCGCCCGAGCACGTCGGGGGACGGGGTCGCGCCGTCGGCGTCGATGCGGTCGCGTCCAATGGAGTAGACCTCCCACGCTTCGACCGAGCGGATGCGCGGGGGCGCGTCGGACCAGGGATCGACGGGAGGCTGCGGGAGGTACCCCGGCGCAAGATCCGTCAGGGATGTCGGCCACGATCCGGTCTCGCGGTGCGCGCGCGTGCAGCCGAGCGCGAGCTGCGCGATCGCGAGGAGCTCGCGGGTCACGGCGACGGACTCGGCCGCCTTGCCGAGCGCGGGAATCATCAGGCCCAGGAGGATCGTGCGCGGGCTTCCGCGCAGCGCCTCGACGCGCGCAGTCAGCTCGGCGCGTTCCTTGCCATCCACCTGCCGTCGCAGCGGCAGGCGAGCGAGCGCCTCGGTCTCGTCGCTGAGCGCGTTGTACAGCGCGAGCGTCTCGCGCCGCCCCAGGTGCAGGGCGGCCGCCAGGGGACGCGACGCCTTGAGGGCCAGGCTCAGCGCCGCGCCCTCGTCGGAGGAACTGGTCATGGAGAGGGCCGCGCCCAGCGCCATGGCCGTGCGCTCGTCGGGTCGCAGCCATCCATCGCCTGCGCCGTCGTCCGTGAAGATCCGCTGCACCAGGTCCTCGAAGCTCAGCCGCTCCTGGGCCAGCGTGAACTGCATCAGCGCGTCGTCCACGCCGCCGAAGCAGCGCTGCAGCGCCTGCAGTTGGGCGTCGTGCAGGAGGTCGGGCTTCCACTCGAGCACCTGCAGCAGCGTGGTGCACGCGCGCGCGCGGATCGCGTGCCCGACGAGGTCGCAGATGAGGATGCGCGACTCCTGAGCCTGCCGCGCGACGCCCATCGCCGCGACCAGGTCGGCCACGACGCGATCGCCATCCGATCGCTCCGCGGCGCGCAGCGCGTCGGCGCAGAGCGCGGCGGCGGCGAGCCGCATCGGTCCCAGCCAGGGCAGCCGCAGCTCGAAGAGCGGGAAGCGCGAGGCGTCCTTCCACTGCGCCAGGAGTTCGGCGTCCCCGGTGGCGGAGGACTGGATGCCGCCGAGGACCGCGAGCGCGCTCGCCTCCCGGAGCGCCTGCAGGAAGGGCGCGTTCGCATCGAGCCACTGTGCGCTCTCTTCCCACTCCGGCGACCCGGGCAGCGGTTCGAAGAGGCGCAGCGGGGAGGGATCGTTCGGGCCGCGGCGATCGCGCCAGGAGGTCCCCTCGATCCCGACGGACGCGAGCGCCTGGGTGTAGCGGGGGAGCGCCTCGCCCTCGGCGCCCGCCTGGGGCACGGCGGCGCGCAGCCGCTCGAAGGCATCGAACTTCACCTGCGGCCGCTGCAGCGTCAGCCACGCGCCGAAGCCCACGTACGCCAGCACCACCGCGGCGACGGTCCACGCG
The DNA here is from genome assembly GCA_046350355.1 of Phycisphaerales bacterium. Classification (GTDB taxonomy): domain Bacteria; phylum Planctomycetota; class Phycisphaerae; order Phycisphaerales; family SM1A02; genus UBA966. The sequence continues at coordinate 1,170,090 of JAXMAN010000001.1, forward strand.
GCGCCGCGGACCGTCGCGCCGATGGCGCGGTCCCACGCTGGGCGCTTGGCGATGGCCGCGGCGCGCAGCTGCTTCGCGGCGGCACGCGGGTCGCCGAAGGCCTCGATGAGCTGCGACTCGCTGCGGCCCGCGGCGATGCCTTCGTCGAAGTGCGAGCGCAGCTCGCGGCCGAGGTCGGCGCGCTCGCGGCGGCGCAGGTGCGTGCGGCGCACGACCTGCGCGACGAGCGCGTCGATGGTGGCGGGGGGGCGCTTCACGGCGCGAACCCCGCCGTTGCGGGCGCGAACGCGGGCGCAGGCCAGGGCGCGCACGCGGACGCCGCCGCGGGCCGGACGCGCACGACGCCCAGCGCCTCCATCGCGCCGGCGACCAGCTTCCACTGGCGGCTGTCCTCGGCCAGGCGGCGCCGGCCCTCGGGGGTGAGGCGGTAGTACTTGCGCGCGCGCGCGGCGGACTCGTCCCAGCGCGCGGCGACGAGCTTCTTCGCCTCGAGGTTGTAGAGCATCGGATAGAGCGTGCTCTGGCCCATCGCCAGGACGCCGTCGGTGCGCTTTTCGAGCGCCTCGACGATCTCGTAGCCGTACATCTCGCCCCGTTCGAGCAGCTTGAGGACCGCGACCGGTCCGGCGCCGCGCATGAGTTCGCGATCGAGCATGGGTGCCTCCGCGCACATACTATGGCACGCATAGTATGGGTGTCAAGGCTGAACGGGTGCCTTCCGGCTGCGCCCCGCGCGCGCCGCCGGCGGCTACCTTGCGCCGCCATGAAGGCCAAGGCCGAGATCGTGCGCGACTGGCTGCCCCGCTACACCGGACGGCCCCTGGAGGAGTTCGGGCAGTACGTCCTGCTGGTGAACTTCTCCGAGTACGTGGAGCGCTTCGCGGCGCGGTTCAACGTCCCGATCGTCGGGCGCGACCGGCCGATGCTCTCGGCGACCGCCGACAACATCACGATCCTGAGCTTCGGCATGGGCTCGGCGATGGCCGCCACGACGATGGACCTGCTCTCGGCGATCTCGCCCAAGGCGGTCCTCTTCCTGGGCAAATGCGGCGGCCTGAAGAAGAGCAAGATCGGCGACTTCATCCTGCCGATCGCCGCCATCCGCGGCGAAGGCACGAGCAACGAGTACATGCCCCCCGAGGTCCCCGCGCTCCCGAGCTTCCGCCTGCAGCGCGCGGTGAGCACCGCGATCGTCAAGCACGACCGCGACTACTTCACCGGCACCATCTACACGACCAACCGCCGCGTCTGGGAGCACGACGAGAACTTCCGCGAGTACCTCACGAAGATCCGCGCCAACGGCATCGACATGGAGACGGCGACGATCTTCATGGTCGGCTTCGCCAACGCGATCCCCAAGGGCGCGCTGCTGCTGGTCTCGGATAACCCGATGACCCCCGAGGGCGTCAAGACCGCCCGCAGCGACAAGGAGGTCACCGAGAAGTTCCTGGGCGTCCACCTGGAGATCGGGATCGACGCGCTCTGCGAATTGCGCGACAGCGGCGAGAGCGTGAAGCACCTGCGCTTCGAGTGACGGAATCTGATTCCGTATTGCGCTCACGCGTCCCCGAAGCGGCTCCAGGGGCAATCGGAGGCATGCACGCCACGCCTTCGTTCCGTCTCCCCCTCGCCGGCGGCCTCTTGGCCGCCGCGCTCGCCTGCTCCGCCCATGCCCAGGGCCTGGGCTACGTGAACTTCGAGTCGCCGCAGTCGCACCCGCTGGACCGCACCCCGTCCGGGAGCGTCCTGCTGGCGGTGAACACGGCGGACAACCGGCTGGAGGTCTTCGACCTCGTCGGCGGCCTGCCGGTGCGCCGCGGTTCGGTGGAGGTGGGGCTGGATCCCGTCTCGGTCCGCGCGCGTTCGGAGACCGAGGCATGGGTCGTGAACCAGATCAGCGACTCGGTGAGCGTCGTCGACCTGCCGACGATGCGCGTCGTGCGCACGATCAACGTCGGCGACGAGCCCGCGGACGTCGTCTTCGCGGGTGCGCCGCAGCGCGCCTTCGTCTCGCTCTCGGTGCGCGCGCAGATCGTCGTGCTCGATCCGGCGAACCCCGCCGGCGCGCCGCAGACGGTGACCGTTCCCGGCGCGCAGCCGCGCGCGCTCGCCGCGAGCCCGGACGGCTCCAAGGTCTACCTGGCGATCTTCGAGTCGGGAAACCACTCGACGCTGCTGCCCGAGGCGACCGTGAGCTCCGGCGCCGGTCCGTACGGCGGGCAGAATCCGCCGCCCAACTCGGGGACGACCTTCTCGCCGCCGATCGCCGCGGGCCTGCCCGCGCCGCCGGTGGTCTCGCACATCGTGCGCAAGCGCGCCGACGGCACCTGGCGCGACGGCAACAACCGCAACTGGACCGCGCTCGTGAACTGGGACGTGCATGACAACGACCTCGTCGTGATCGACGCCGCGTCGCTCTCCATGTCGCCGGTGAAGGGGCTGATGAACATCGTCGCGGGCCTGGGCGTCGGCCCCGACGGCACCGTGCTCGCCGTCGGCACCGAGGCGGTCAACGAGGTCCGCTTCGAGGAGAACCTCAACGGCGTCTTCGTGCGCGTCGTGGGCGCCTTCGTCGCGGGTGGGGGCGGCTCCGCCACCGTCGTCGACCTGAACCCGCATCTGGACTACTCGACCGCCACCGTCGCGCAGGCGCTGCGCAACCAGTCCGTGGGCGATCCGCGCGGCGTCGCGTGGATGCCCTCGGGCACGATGGCCTGGGTCGCGGGCATGGGCTCCAACAGCGTCGTGGGCATCGCGCCCAGCGGCGCGCGCGTCGCGACCGTCGGCGTGGGCGAGGGCCCCACCGGCGTCGTGCTCGACGCGGACGCCTCGCGCCTCTACGTGCTCAACCGCTTCGAGGCGAGCGTCTCGACCGTCGACACCGGCACGCGCGCCGAGATCGCGCGCACCTCCTTCTTCGATCCCACGCCCTTCGCCGTGAAGGAAGGCCGTCCCTTCCTCTACGACACGCACCTGACCTCGGGACTGGGGCAGGCGTCGTGCGCCTCCTGCCACGTCGATGGCCGCGCGGACCGCATCGCGTGGGACCTCGGCAGCCCGCAGGGCACCGTCACCAGCTTCAACGAGGTCTGCCAGGCGCCCGCCGGCTGCCTCCCGTGGCATCCGATGAAGGGCCCGATGGTCACGCAGACCCTCGTGGGCATCATCGGCAACGAGCCCTTCCACTGGCGCGGCGAGAAGACCGACCTCGCGGCCTTCAACGTGGCGTACACGGCGCTGCAGGGGCGCGAGTCGCAGATCACCGCGGCGCAGATGCAGCGGCTCACGACCTACGTGGACTCGCTCACCTTCCCGCCGAATCCCAACCGCAACCTGGACGGCTCGCTGCGCACCGCGCTGACGATCTCCAACGGCCAGACGGGCAACGCGGTGAACGGCCAGAACATCTTCAACACCGCGCCGCTGCTGGGGCCGCCTCCCTCGCTCACCTGCGTCGCGTGCCACGCGGGCCTGGACGGCACGAACAACCGCGTCGACATCCCCGGCCCGGGCGACGACCAGAACAAGAAGAACGTCCCGCTGCGCGACGTCTACCGCAAGACCGGCGCGGACCGCGCCTCGCAGGTCGCCAGCCGCGGCTTCGGCTTCGACCACGACGGCGAGGAGGCGACGCTGCAGAACCTCCTCAACATCGGCTTCAACTTCCCCGCCGGCGCGAACGGCCAGGCGCAGCGCCGCGACGTCGAGGCATTCGTGCTCAGCTTCGGCACGGACACCTTCGCCGCGGTGGGCGCGCAGACGACCGCCAGCAACGGCGGCGGCGCCGGCGACGACACCGCGCGCATCCAGCAGTTCATCACCTTCGCGACCGCGGGCCAGGCCGGCCTGGTCGTCAAGGGACGCGTGGGCGGCATCCAGCGCGGCTACGCGCTGGTGGGTGGCTCCTTCCAGAGCGACCGCGCCGCCGAGACGCTCAGCCCCGCGGCGCTCCTGGCCCTCTCGGGACCGGGCAGCGAGCTGACCTACACGCTCGTGCCCGCGGGCACCGAGCGGCGCATCGGCATCGACCGCGACCGCGACGGGCACCTCGACCGCGACGAGCTCGACGCCGGCGCGGATCCCGCCGATCCCGCGAGCTTCCCCGGCCTCTGCGCCGCGGACCTCGCCCCGGCCGGCGGCGACGGACGCGTCGATGGCGCGGACCTCGCCTTCGTGCTGGCGCAGTGGGGCTCCTCGGGCGGGAGCGCGGACCTCAACCACGACGGCGTCGTCAACGGCAGCGACCTGGGCGTCCTCCTGGGCGCGTGGGGACCGTGCAATTGACGCGGCCCTGATGGCGCGCGGCGCCCAAGCGTTGGTGGCGGCGAGGCCGATCGGCTAGCCTCGCCGCCCGTTGCTCGGGCACCTGATCCAGGTCGAGGTCGAGGATCTCATCGCGCGCCGCGATCTCGCGGGGCTGCGCGAGATCTTCGCGGGCGTCGACGACGCGGACATCGCCGAGATCCTGATCGACCTGCCGCCGGAGGACGAGGGGATCCTCTTCCGCGTGCTGCCCAAGGAGCGCGCGGGCGCGGTCTTCTCCTACCTGCCGCCGGAGCACCAGGCGGAGCTGGTCACCTCGCTCTCCAGCGATCAGATGATCGCGCTGCTGGACGCGATGACGCCCGACGACCGCGTCAGCCTGCTGGACGACCTGCCCGCCGAGGTCACGCGCCGCATCCTGGACTCGCTGAGCCCGCAGGCGCGCGCCGCGACGCGCAAGCTCCTGGGCTACCCGGCCGACACCGCGGGGCACGTGATGACCCCCGAATACGTCGCGCTGCGCCCGGAGATGACCGGCGCGCAGGCGCTCGACGCGATCCGCCGCTCCGAGCGGCGGGCCGAGACGATGAGCGTGCTCTACGTGGTGGACGAGGCGGGACGCTTCCTCTTCGACCTGCGCCTGGGCAAGCTGGTCAAGGCGGATCCGGAGAAGCCCGTCGCCGAGATCGAGCACCGCGCGCCGGTGAGCATCCCCGCGCGCACCGAGCTCTCCGAGGTCGTGCGCCTCTTCAAGAAGTACGACCGCACCGCGCTGCCGGTGGTCGACGACAACAACTGCATCCTGGGCATCATCACCGCCGACGACGTGCTCGACATCTCGCAGACCGAGGAGACCGAGACGCAGCAGCGCTTCGGCGGCCTCGAGGCGATCGACACGCCCTACGCGCGCACGCCCTTCACGACGCTGCTGCGCAAGCGCGGCGGCTGGCTCTCGCTGCTCTTCCTGGGCGAGATGCTCACCGCGAGCGCGATGGGGCACTTCGAGGCGGAGATCCAGTCGGCGGTGGTGCTCGCGCTCTTCATCCCGCTGGTCATCAGCAGCGGCGGCAACTCCGGCTCGCAGGCGGCGACGCTCATCGTGCGCTCGCTCGCGCTCGGCGAGCTGCAGCTTCGCGACTGGTGGCGCGTCGCCTCGCGCGAGCTGGGGACCGGCGTGATGCTGGGCGCGTGGCTGGGGCTCTTCGGCTTCGCGCGCGTGCTGCTCTGGCAGTGGCTGGGCTGGAGCGACTACGGCGAGCACGCGCTGCGCATTGCGATCACGGTGTGGATCAGCCTGGTCGGCGTCGTCTGCTTCGGCACGATGGCCGGCAGCATGCTGCCCTTCCTGCTGCGGCGGCTGCGCCTGGATCCCGCGACCAGCTCCGCCCCCTTCGTCGCCACGCTCGTGGACGTGACGGGGCTCATCATCTACTTCTCGGTGGCGGCGCTGGTCCTGCGCGGCGCGCTGCTGTAGCGCGCGGGCGCGCGCGCGTCGCTCACGTTGCCCGGCGAAAAACGAGCGGCCCCCGCCACAGGGACGGGGGCCGCGATCGTTTCACCATCCCCGTTCGGGGATGCCCTTGCGATGCAGGTCAGCTCAGGCGCGACGGCGGCGGCCGCCGACGAGGCCGGCCACGCCCAGGAGCGCGAGCGCGCCGGGAGCGGGGACCACGGTGCCGGAGACGTCAACCATGAAGCGGTTGTCCGTCGCGCCCGTGAAGGTGTAGAAGGCGTCGAAGGTGCCCGACGCGTTGTAGTTGTACATGCCGAAGCCGTTGATCGACGCGCCCGTGGTCGGGGCGGTCATCACGCGCCAGCCATTCGCCGCGTTCGTGGCGTTCGCGCCGGTGAACTCGACGCCGACCCAGAAGCCGCCGAGGTTGGGGCCGTTGGAGGTCATCTCGAGGTTCACGAGCGTGTTCGTGTTCGCCGAGACCAACTGCGTCAGGGTCGCGTTGCCCGCGCCGAGCGAGTTGGTCGAGTAGATCATCGTCTGGGCGCCACGGCCGAAGTCCGTGCCGTCGAAGGTCATCTCGGCGACGTAGATGTTCAGGCCAACGTCGACGAGCGCGCCGGCGGAGACCAGACGGCGGATGCCCGCGGTGACGTTGTCGATCTGGAGCTGCGTGCCGCCACCCGAGGTGTCGACGAAGCAGTTCATGTAGCTGATCACGCCGGTCTGGCCCGGGTTGAAGCGGGTCGAGGTCTGGGTGCCGCCGCCGTAGACCAGGGCAGCGTTGGTGGTGGCAGCCACGGCGAGGACCGAGGCGACGCCGAGCAGGGTGGTGCACTTCATGTCTGCAAACTCCATGTGAAAGGGATTCGAGGCAGGGAACGAAAGGGGAACAGCGCCCGAGGGCGCAAAGGGAGCGCGCATGGGTCGACCCATTCATCCGGAGCGCAGGGCGCGTTGGGGGAGACGGATGGAGGGGAGGACTTGTCGAACCGCGCCCGATGGCGCGCCCTCGACCCTCAACATCCGTGGTGAAGATGCCCCGGACTTTCCTTTGGGCAAATCAAACAGACGTCACGCGGTGGTTTTTCACTGGGATTGACTGGCCTCCTCGGGGGAACCCCGGCCTCAATGCGTATTATCGGGACGCAGCATGACCTCCTCTCGCTCCGATTCTCACCCCGGCGCGTCGGCCGCCCGTCGTCCGCGCGGTCCCATCCGGCGGCTGCTGCGCGGGCTGAGCATGGCGCTCTGCGGGGTGCTCGCCCTCGCCATGACCGCCTGGTGCGCGCTCGCGATCGTGTACGCCCCCATCGGCCCCAACGCGTGGACGGGCGCCATCGCGGCGCTCTTCGTCCTCGCCCTGGGCTGGACGCTCTGGCGTGGACGCTTCGGCGCGCGCGCCTGGTTCGGCGTCTGCCTGGGCTGGACAGGCGTGCTCGTCTGGTTCCTCTTCCTGCCCGCGCCCTCGCAGGGCGACTGGCTGCCCGAGTGCTCGATCGCACCCGAGGTCGCGGTGGTGGGCGACCAGGTCACCGTGCGCTCGGTCCGCGACTTCGACTGGCACAGCGAGACTGAGTTCGACGCGCGCTGGGAGGAGCGCACCTACGACGTCTCGAAGCTGCGCACCGCCGACTTCTTCTTCAGCTTCTGGGGACCCAAGCTCATCTGCCACACCTTCGTGAGCTTCGGCTTCGAGCGCCCCGACCGGACCATCGAGCATGTCGCCGTCTCCATCGAGGTGCGCAAGACGCTGGGGCAGGGCTACTCCGCGGTCGGCGGCATGTTCCGCCAGTTCCCGCTCATCTACATCTGGGCGGACGAGGCGGACATCGTCCGCGTGCGCACCAACTTCCGCGGCGAGCATGTCTACCGCTACCGCCTGCGCATGGCCCCCGAGCGCATGCGCGAGATCTTCCTGCGCTACGCGACCGTGACCGAGCACCTGCGCCAGGATCCGCGCTGGTACAACGCGGCGACAAGCAGCTGCGGCGTCGACATCCTGCGCACCGCCTGGGGGCACCGCGTCCCCTGGTTCCCGAGCTTCAAGCAGATGTTCAACGGTCTCTGGGAGCAGGAGGCGTACGAGGAAGGCGCGCTCGACAACCGCGTCCCCTTCGACGAGCTGCGCGCGCGCGCCGAGGTCACGCAGGAGGCGAAGGCGGCGACGCGCGCGGACTTCTCCCAGGCGATCCGCGCGCGGACCGTCTGGCTGGGGATGGGGCACGGGATCCTCGTGGAGCGGGATCCCGAGACCGACGGACCGCCGAATCCGCCGCACGGGCCGTGAATTCGCCGGGGGGATCCTTCACGGGCGCGGCGCCTGCGCGAAGCCGTTACGCTGCGGATTCCCGCACGCCGCGCTCCCCGATGCCTCCCGAACCCGCTCCACGCTCCTTCGCCGACGACTGCCGCGCCACCGCGTCCGAGCTGCGCGCCGCCCTCGCCGCGGTCTACGCGGACGTGGGCGCGGACGCTGCGCGCCCGCAGGTGGTGGCGCGCCGCTTCCGCCTCAACAAGAACCTCACCTGGAAGATCGCGAAGGTGCTGCAGAGCACCGATCCGCTCGAGACGGTGCCGCTCGTGCCCGGCAGCGAGGGCATGGGGCTCATCGTCGGCGCGATGCTGCAGGCGGGGGCATCGCCGGCGGTGATCGCGCGTCTGCGCAACGCGATGGCGGACTTCGAGCGGATGATCGAGCTGCACGTGGGCGACCGCCAGACGCTCGAGATCCTCATGGACGGGCTGGGGCAGGGGCGCTCCATCGAGATGTCGCGCAAGATCGCCTTCCGCGGCAACAGCGGCGTCTGGGGGCTGCAGGCGCGCCTGCGCACGATGGCGGCGGTGCTCGCGCCCAACCCGCAGCGCCCGGACTACCTGGACATGGCGCTGATGGCGGGGATGTTCGACATCCGCCGCCTGCGTCCGGTGCAGGGGTGGCCGATCTTCCGCTTCCGCCACGACCTCTCCCCGCCAAAGGAGGGCGCGCGCGTCCGCGAGACCGAGCCGCTGGAGGCGCCGCGCACGCCGGAGGATCCGCTCTTCATCATGCGTTCCTGGTGCGTCCCCAACGATGCGGGCGTTCGCAGCGTGCAGATCGGCAGCGAGGTCGTGCACGAGCTGCAGGAGGGCCCCGTCGGCCGCACCGGCGAGGTGACGCTGGTCTTCGGCCACCACGAGCGCGCCGCGGTGCCGCGCTACGGCGGCGCGCCCGGCGAGATGGGCGAGCTCAGCGCGCTCGTCTCGATCCCCGTCGAGACGCTCGTGCAGGACGTGCTGCTGCACCGCGACATCGCCGACGACTTCGAGCCCGAGGTGCGCGTCTACGGCCGCCCCTTCGGCATGACCGCGCTCGATCCGCGCACCCGCGAGAACTACCGGCTGCCGATCACGGAGCGCCTGGAGCGGCTGGGCCCGATCCCGGAGTCGCTCTGGACCGAGCACATGCCACGGCATGTCGAGCTCATGCAGTCGATCTTCGCGCGCTGCGGCTGGAATCCCAAGGACTTCGTGGGCGTGCGGCTGCAGCTGCAGTACCCGCCGATGCCCTCCACCGCGATCATCCGCTACCGGCTGCCGACCCGCGCCTAGTCGCGGTGCTTGGCGTGGCAGGCGGTGCAGCCGGAGGTGACCTTGCCGAAGAGCGCACGCAGCGTCGCGGCTGGTTGGCCCCCGACGATGCCGTCCTCGAGCTCCTGCGCCAGCGCGGCGTCGCGCGCGAGCATCGCCCGGAAGTCGCCGGGGCGCGCGCGCACCTTGGGGTCCTCGTCGAGCAGGCGAAGCAGATCCGCCAGGCGTCCGGCCTCCGCGGCGGGGACGAGGTCGGGGTGGTCCGGGGGCGCCTTCCATCCGGCACGGTCGATCGCCTTCAGGTGGTCGGTCACCTCGTCGATCTCGACCATGCTGTGCACGAGCCCCGAGGGGGCGCTGCGCGCGGGGAAGTCCGCGGGCGCGGCGTCGATGAGCGCGCTCGAGAGCAGCGACGCGGAGGCGGTGCAGGCGTAGAGGCCCTTGTACTGCGGCGCGGTCCCCGCGAGCTTCATGCGGCCGATGGCGGCGTCGCTGTCCATCCAGCCGAGCGAGGCGGCGATGGTGCCGGCCGCGCCCGCGCTGCGGTGCTTGCCGTGGTGGCAATGGATGTAGATCGGCCGCGGCAGGTCGCGCACGGCGCGCACGAGCTCCACCTTGCGCGCGTCGTCGAAGCCGTTGTAGCCGATGGGTAGGTGGACGTAGCGCAGCCCGTGCGCCTGGGCGCGCGCGAGGTCGGGCTCGGCGCCGTCGACGCTGATCACGGTGCGGATGCCCCAGCGGCGCAGCGTCTCGAAGCCTTCGTCCCCCTCCGGCACGCCGCCGGACCAGAAGCCGGGACCGAAGGCGACGACGTTGTGCAGGCCGGGCGCCGCGAAGGGCGCGGGCGCGTCCATCTGGGGCGGGGTCGAGCAGCTCGCGACGAGGATGGCGATGCGCAGCACCGGAAGCAGCATGCGCCGGATGCTAGTGTCCGGCGCCGGCCGCGCCGGCCGCGCCAGCCGCGGCGGCAAGGTGCTGCGCGCGGTGCTTCATCGCGCGCGCGATCGCGACGCCGGAGACGGCGACCGCGATCACCGCGAGGAAGGCGAGCGCGCCGACGAAGATCATCGCCTCGTGCAGGAGCCGGCGGGCGGACTCGAGGTCGTGGACCTCGCCCTTCAGGCCGGAGATGCCCGTGGAGAGGTCGCTCGTGGAGGCGGCGAGCGCGTCGACTCGGTTGCCCAGCGTGTCCATCGCCTCGCGGGCGGAGGCAAGGCCCTCGCCCATGCGCTGCGTCCGGTCCAGGAGTGCCTTCGCCTGCGGGCTTTCGATGGTCCCGCGCAGGGCGCTGCTCGCCTCCCAGCCGATCGCGCCGGGCATGCGGCTGAAGAGCCAGACGAGCTGGCCGCCCAGCAGCCGCGCCTGCTCGAGCTGGCGCGCGGCGTCGGTGACGGGGCTGAGCATGTCGGGGCTGGCGGCATCGAGCACGCGCGCGCGGGAGCCGCTGAAGTCCGCGAGCTCGGTCAGGCGCATGAGCCCGATCGTGAGCTGTCCGGGGTGCTCCTTCTTGTAGGTCTCGATGAGCCCGTCGATGTCCGCGCGCTGCTTGGCGTCCAGGAGCTCGTTGGCGACGGCGTCGATGCGTTCCTGCACGCGGCCGAAGGTGTGCTCGCAGTGGAGCTGCAGGATGTCGGTGCGCGCCGCGATGCGGTTCTCGCACGCCCAGCGCGCCAGGCGCACGTAGACGTAGAGATCGACGAGCGACTCGCCGGGATCGGAGGTCAGCGCGAGCGCGCGCACCGTCGAGACGGGGCCGTTGCGCGCGCGCAGCAGGGCGGAGTACTGGTCCTCGGGCACGCCGTCGTAGTAGGCGCGCATCAGCTCCTGGTCGAAGACCGAGGTGGTGAAGTCCGCGATGTCCAGCAGCCGCGCGGAGAGCTCGACCGCGTTGCGCAGGTTCTGCGTCTCCTTCTCCGAGCGCAGGCGGTGCTGCGCGCATCCGCCGAGCGTGGCGCCCAGGAGCACCGACACGGACGCCCCCGCGCACGCCAGGGTCTTGCGGACGGTGCGTGCATGAATTCGCGGCGAGACGCGGATGGCGAGGCGCATGCTTGCGCGGTCCATCGGTCCGAGAACGCACTTCGGTGCACTTTTTGCCTGCACCAGTGGATGCGCATGGGGCAAAACGGCGCGCCCTCCGTACCGTGGAGCACCGCCGCATCGAGCGGTGTTCGTTTCATCCCCGCACTTGAAACTCAAGAAACAGGATTCACCAGTGAGCAACTCTCGCCGCATCGTTCCCGCGCTGGCTGTGTGCGCGCTCCCCCTCATCGCCTGCACCTCCGCCGCCGTCGCCGACCAGTTCGAGGTCGAGTTCCGCGGCAGCGTCGAGTACTGCCAGGTCGCGACGGGCCCGATCCACGACGCCCAGCCCGGCGAGGCGGTCGTCGTGCGCTTCCGCGTCGACTCGGCCAACTTCGTCGATAGCCCGAACTACCCCGTCCGCGGCTACGTGATCGATCCGACGAGCTTCACGATGACCTTCGACGGCACTCCGGTGGGCCTCGCTCCCTCGGGCTTCCCCGTCTACTTCGTGATGCGCAACAACGATCCGGCGGTCGATGGCTTCTTCGTCAGCGACGCGGTCGAGTGGCCGATCGGCACCTCGCTGGACCTCGCCGGCCACTTCGGCCCCTTCGGCGTGCAGTGCAGCGTCGGCTACGAGGGCTGGGTCCTCAGCTCGCTGAACATCGCCGACGCGGTGGGCACCTACGAGTACAACGGCCTCACCAGCTTCTACTACGCCGTCACCGACGGTCCCTTCGACGCGACCGGCAACATCTTCGAGAAGCTGACGATCACCGCGGTCGCGCCGCCGTGCGTGGGCGACTTCGACGGCAGCGGCACGGTGGACGGCGCCGACCTGGGCGCGCTCCTGGGCAACTGGGGCGGCATCGGCGTGGGCGACCTCAACGGCGACGGCGACGTCGACGGTGCGGACCTCGGCCTGCTCCTGGGCAACTGGGGCGGCTGCAACTGAGCCTGCCGCGGGAACCGGCTGCGTGCCGGCCTCCCGAGCGCATCGCACTCCGCCGCGCGCGGTATGCATGGCCATGCTGGCCTGCCTGCCGCGCGCGGCGTTTTTGTCGATCGTCCTGACCGTGACCGGAGCGTTCGGGGACGCGGCGCGGGGAGCGCCACCCGCGGATCCCAACGCCTTGCGCGCGATGATCGTCGATCCCGCCGACCGCATCCGCTGGGTGGATGCGCAGACGCTGTGGCTGGTTCCCAGCGCGGAGGCGAAGCCGATCGTCGCGGTCGACGCCGCGACCGGCGCGCGCCGCGAGATCCCGCGCGACCAGGCGAGCGCGTCCCTCTCGCGCGGGCTCGAGCAGCGGCCACGGCGCACGCGCGGGCAGGGGGCCTCGAGCGCGCTCATCTTCCTGAACCAGACGCCGGGGCCGGTGAAGCTGGAGTGGATCGACGCCGGTGGCCGCGCTCACGAGTACGGGCAGGTCGCGCCCGGCGCGACGCGGCGGCAGCAGACCTACGGCGGACACGCCTGGCGCGTGAGCGCGGCGGATGGCACCGTGCTCGGCTACGCGGTGGGCGATGAGGTGCCGGTGGAGGTGCGGATCGCGGCGGCGAGTGCGCCCGCAACGGACGCGTCGAGCGCGGCGCGGGACGCCGCAGCCGCGACGCCCTCGGGTGGCGCGCCCGCGCTCTCGCCTGCGCCGCCGCCCGAGCCGCCGCTGCCCGCGGCCGCCGCGAAGCTCGAGGGCCCCGCGCTCTGGTCCCCCGACCGCGCGCACGTCGTCGTCTTCGAGCGCACGCCGGCGCAGCGGCATCCCGTGACGATCGTCGAGAGCTCGCCGCGCGACCAGGTGCAGCCGAAGGTGCGCGTCATCGACTACTTGAAGCCCGGCGACCAGATCGAGCAGCGCTGGCCGCGCCTCTTCGCCGCCGACGGGACCGAGCGCGCGCTTGACCGCTCGCTCTTCGCGAATCCCTGGTCCATCGGCGACTTCCGCTGGTCCGCCGATGGGCGCACCTTCTGGTTCACCTACAACCAGCGCGGCCACCAGGCGATGCGGCTGCTGGCGGTCGACGCTGCGACCGGCGCGGTGCGCGCGGTCGTCGACGAGCGCCCGGCGACCTTCTTCGACTACGCGCACAAGTTCTTCCTGCATTGGTTCGGCGACGCCGAGTTCCTGTGGATGAGCGAGCGCGACGGGTGGAACCACCTGTATCTGATCGACGCCGCGACCGGGCAGGTGAAGCGGCAGGTGACGCAGGGGCCTTGGATGGTGCGCTCGGTCGAGCGCGTGGACGACGCGCGTCGCGAGCTGCTGCTGCGCACGATGGGCGAGCGCCCGGGCGAGGATCCGTACCACATGCACTTCGTGCGCGTGCCCATCGACGGCGGCGCGCCGGTGCGGCTGACCGAAGGCGACGGGACGCACCGGCTGGAGTGGAGTCCGGGCGGCGAGTGGTATGTCGACACCTGGTCGCGCGTCGACCTTCCGCCGGTGCATGAGCTGCGCCGCGCCGCGGATGGATCGCTGGTCTGCGAGCTCGGGCGCGCGGATGCGTCGGCGCTGCTCGCGGCAGGCTGGCGCATGCCCGAGCGCTTCGTCGCCAAGGGACGCGACGGCGCGACCGACATCTGGGGCGCGATCTGGCGCCCGATGGGCGAGCTGCCCGCGACGCTGCCCGTGCTCGAGCAGATCTACGCCGGGCCGCAGGACTTCCACACGCCCAAGTCCTTCGAGGTGTGGACGGGCCGGCAGGGGATGGCGCAGGAGGGATTCGTCGTCGTGCAGATGGACGGCATGGGCACGAACTGGCGCGGCAAGGCCTTCCACGATGTCGCCTGGAAGAACCTGCGCGACGCGGGGCTGCCCGATCGCGTGGCCTGGCTGCGTGCGGCGGGGGCGAAGCATCCGGAGATGGACCTGACCCGAGTGGGCATCTACGGCGGCAGCGCGGGCGGCCAGAACGCGATGCGCGCGCTGCTGGATTTCCCCGAGGTCTACCGCGTCGGCGTCGCCGACTGCGGCTGCCACGACAACCGCATGGACAAGATCTGGTGGAACGAGCTCTGGATGGGCTGGCCCGTCGACGAGAGCTACGAGCGCAGCAGCAACGTCGTCGACGCCGCGAAGCTGCAGGGCAAGCTCATGCTCGTCGTGGGCGAGCTCGACGAGAACGTCGATCCCGCGAGCACGATGCAGGTCGCCGCCGCGCTGCAGCGCGCGGGCACGGACTTCGAGCTGGTCGTCGTTGCGGGGCAGGGCCACGGCGCGGCGGAGTCGCCGTTCGGGTCGCGCAAGCGGCTCGAGTTTCTGAAGCGGCATCTGCAGGGAGGCGATGCGCGCGGGGGTGCATCCACGGGCACCCCGTAGACTTTCGGCGGGAATGAGCACCGCGCTCCTCATGGCCATCGCCACCGAACTCGCGGCGCTCGCCGCGCTGCTGGTGCTGGCGCTGGGCGCGGTGGCGTGGGCGCGGCGCGGGCGGCTCGATCCCGCGCGCGAATGCGTGCGCTGCGGCTATCCGCGCGGTCCCGATCCGGCGGCGCCGTGCACGGAGTGCGGACTCGTGCCCGCCGCGCGCGTGCGCGCCGGCGCGCTGCCGACGCGGCGATGGATCGCGCTGGGGTTCGCGTCCGCGTGCGTGATGTGCGCGGTCTTCGTCGGGATCATCGTGGTGCGGCGACCCGCGCTCTACCCGTTCACTGTGAACCGGACGTCGACGTGGTCCTATCCGATGCAGCCTGCGGAATCGAAAATCATCTCCCTGCGCGTCGAGTGCCAGGCAAAGGGGTCCCGGATGGGATACGAGCTGTTCACCGTGGGATCCACGATGGCGCAGACACCGGTGCGAATCGGGCTGGTCGCGTTCTCGGTGGTCGCCAGTGATGGAACGGTGCTCGGCATCCTGCCACTGGTTCGAGAGGGCGAGGCGTGGCGGCTGCAGTTCATCTTTCCGGGCGAGAGTTCAAGGGGACTTCCGCAGCCGGGCGTGGCGATGGACGACGCGGCGGTCGCGGCCTGGCTCGCTGCCCGCGGCGTCGCGCCCGGTCCGGAGCAGGCGAAGCAGACGCTGCTGCGGGCGAAGTGGTTCCTCACGACTGGCGGCCTCGAGGAGCGCGTCTTCGGCGGCGGTCCGCTCTCGGGGGACGGACAGTCGGGGCTCGAGGTCCCTGGGCTGCTGCCCACCGGCCGCACCGGATCGAACTTCGTCGGTGCCATCGACCCGGACTGGTCCATGGTGCGCGAGGCGGCGACGCTGCTGGTCGCGCTGGCGCTGGGAAGCTGGTCGCTGCTGCTGGCCGTGCGCGCGGAGCGGTCGCGGCGGGTGATGGCAACGGCGCGGCGGTGATTCGCGCACGCTTATCCTGCGCCGCGAAGGCGCATGCAAGAGTTCCTCTTCCAGGTCGCCATCGAGATCGCCGGGCTGCTCCTGCTGCTGCTGGTGGCGGTCGCGTGCGTGCGCTGGGCGCGCCGCGCGTCCTTCGATCGGCAGAAGCGGTGCGTGCGTTGCGGCTACCCGCGCGGCGATGACCCAGCGGCGCCGTGCGCGGAATGCGGCCATGCGCCGATCGTTGGTGCGCGGGCGCGCGGGCTCCCCACCTGGCGGTGGCCGGCGCTCTGGGTCGCAGGCGCCTGCGCGGGCGGGGCGGCGATCCTCGGGGTGAGGCTGGTGCACCGACCGCACTTCTATCCTAGGAACATCACGCTGAACGCGACCTGGAACACCGACTACCGGCCGAGCCCATCAGAATCGAACATCTTCATTGCGAACTATCAGGGGAGCGGTTGGATGATGGGGTACGACGTCTACTTCAGGGGACCATCGGCGGCGAGAGATCGGATTGAGCTCGAGTATCTCAACTTCAGCATGATGAGGGGATCAGATATGGCGACTGAGGCCTTTCTCTCTCTTCATCGCGTCGGCGATCGATGGACTGTGACGAAGTGGTCGCCTCCGCAGCCCGACGGCGCGACGCCTGCGGTGGGCGATGCAGTGGATGAGGCGGATCTGGCGCGGTGGCTGTTCGCGCAGAGGTTCCCGCGTGGATCCGACCCGCCCGAACGGGCGCGTCGGTCTGCGCACTGGCTCATGGGAGATCCCGGCTTGCGAGACCGCGCCTTTGGCCCGGGGCCGCTTTCAGAAGCGGCCGGCGATCGGTTCGAGCAGATGAAGATGACCTACCACGGTCGCCCAGGCTCCGATCCGGGGGGCGCGATCACCCCCCTCTGGAACGCCGTGCGCTGGTCCGCGACCGCGCTCGTGGCGATTGCGCTCGGCGGTTGGGCGCTGCAGCTTCTCGTGCGCGGGGAGCGCTCGCGCCGGCTGGTGCGCGACGCGCGGGGCTGAGCTACGCTTGATGCAGCAGGTGCATCGATGCAGACCCACGCAGCACAGGTCCGTCCCGCGACCAACGACGACATCGCCTGGATCCAGGCACGCCTGGTGGAGTTCCGCGGCGAGCATGTCCGCAACGACCCCGACCGCTTCGACACCGAGGCGGACCCGGTCGAGGCGTACGCGCAGTGGCTCCCGAAGCTGATCGCGGGCGAGGGGGGCATCGTGCTCGTCGTCGAGCGCGAGGGCGCGCGGGTGGGCTACCTGCTCGCGGAGATCCACGAGGAGTGCCCGCGCACCTGGAGCGCGCGCCACGCGTACCTGCACGACATCTTCCTCGACGCGGCCGCGCGCGGCAGCGGGGCGGGGACGCTGCTGCTCGAGGCGCTCAAGAGCTGGGCGCGCCAGCGCGACATCTGGCAGGTGCGCGCGACGACGGGCATCTGGAACGAGCCATCGCGCGCCTTCTTCCTCAAGCGCGCCTTCCGGCCCGCGTGCGTGGAACTGCTCTGCCAGCTCGATGAGTAGCGCTCACGGCGCGGTGGGCGCGGGCACCGCGGGCGCCGCGTTTGTCGCCGCCGGCCACCGCGTCGTCCGCGCCAGGATCCCCGCCGCGAGCGGGTCCGTCGGCGCCGCCGCCGCGAGGTCCGCCTGCGCGACGTAGTTCCATCGCCAGCTCAGCTCCGGCTTGCGCACCAGTTCCCAGGTGCCCGCGCCGTGCACGACGCTCACGAATCCGGGGATCACCGCGAAGACGACGCTGAGCCCGATCCCCGCCACGGGCAGCACCCAGAGCACGCTGCGGGGGACGTTCGCGCGGTCGGCGGCCTCGCCCGCGCGCCGCTTCACCGCGGCGATCCAGGTGTTGGCGATGGCGAATTCCAGGCTCAGGAAGCCCAGCCCCAGCAGGATGACGACCACCCCCGGGCCCGGCAGCACCAGCAGCGCCAGCCCCGCCAGGACCACGCTGCCGCCGACGATTCCCACGACCACGCGCCGCACGGTGCGGTTGGTGTTCGCGCGGATCCAGTCGAGGAAGCCCTGCATGCGGCGCAAGGATAGTGCGCGGGTCCGGGCTACCATGTGCGGTCCGAAACCGCAGGAGACGCCGATGGCCGCACCGACCAAGCCCGGACCCAAGAACGAGACGCAGATCATCTACTCGATGATGGGGGTGACCAAGGAGATCGACCGCAAGGTGATCCTCAAGGACATCTCGCTCTCCTACTACTACGGGGCCAAGATCGGCGTGCTGGGCCTCAACGGCAGCGGCAAGTCGACGCTGCTGCGCATCATGGCCGGCGTCGACAAGGCGTACGAGGGCAAGGTCGTCGCCGCCAACGGCTACTCGATCGGCTACCTCGAGCAGGAGCCGCTGCTGGACGAGTCGCGCACCGTGATCGAGGTCGTGCGCGACGGCGCCAAGCGCGTCTTCGACCTGCTCAAGCAGTACGACGAGATCAACGCCAAGTTCGGCGAGCCGCTGGACGGCGCCGCGATGGACAAGCTCATGGCGCGCCAGGCGCAGGTGCAGGAGGAGCTCGACCGCCTCGATGCATGGACCATCGACAGCCAGCTCGAGATGGCGATGGAGGCGCTGCGCTGCCCGCCGCCGGACCAGCCGGTGAACTCGCTCTCGGGCGGCGAGCGACGCCGCGTCGCGCTCTGCCGGCTGCTGCTGACCAAGCCCGACGTCCTGCTGCTGGACGAGCCGACCAACCACCTCGACGCCGAGAGCGTCGCCTGGCTCGAGCAGCACCTGCAGCGCTTCGAGGGCACGATCATCGCGGTCACCCACGACCGCTACTTCCTCGACAACGTGGCGGGCTGGATCCTGGAGCTCGACCGCGGCGTGGGCATCCCCTACAAGGGCAACTACACCGGCTGGCTGAAGCAGAAGAAGGCGCGGCTGGAGATCGAGGAGCGGCAGGCGAGCGCGCGCCAGAAGGCGCTGGCGCACGAGCTGGAGTGGATCTCGCGCAACCCGCAGGGGCGCATGGCCAAGAACAAGGCGCGCGTCGAGCGCTACGAGCAGCTCGTCTCGCAGAACCAGAAGGAGCGCGCCGCCGAGGTGGAGATCTTCATCCCGCCGGGGCCGCGCCTGGGGTCGCTGGTCGTCGAGGCGCGCGGCGTCAGCAAGGCCTTCGGCGACAAGCTGCTGCTGGACGACGTGAGCTTCTCGATCCCGCCGGGCGCGATCGTGGGCATCATCGGTCCCAACGGCGCGGGCAAGACGACGCTCTTCCGCATGATCACCGGCGCGGAGAAGCCCGACAAGGGCGAGCTGCGCGTGGGCGAGTCGGTGAAGCTCGGCTACGTCGAGCAGAGCCGCGCCACGCTCCCCAACGACAAGAACCTCTGGGAGGCGATCTCCGGCGGCGACGAGAAGATCATGCTCGGCGGCGTCGAGACCAACAGCCGCGCCTACGTGGCGCGCTTCGGCTTCACCGGCACGGACCAGAGCAAGATCGTCGGCAACCTCTCCGGCGGCGAGCGCAACCGCGTGCATCTGGCGCGCATGCTGCGCGAGGGCGCGAACGTGCTCCTGCTGGACGAGCCCACCAACGACCTGGACGTGAACACGATGCGCGCGCTGGAGGAGGGACTCGAGGGATTCGCGGGCTGCGCGGTGGTGATCAGCCACGACCGCTGGTTCCTCGACCGCGTCGCGACGCACATCCTGGCCTTCGAGGGCGACAGCAAGGTCTACTTCTTCAACGGCAACTACTCCGCCTACGAGGAGGACCGCCACCGCCGCCTGGGCCTGCCCGCGGACGCGCCGCCCCGCCGGCTGCAGTACCGCGCGCTGACGCGCTGACGCGCCGGCGCCCGGCTCGGGTAGGTTGCGCGGCATGAAGACCGTGCGCCTGATGGCGGGCATCCCCGCCGCCAACCGCAGCCTGTACCACGCCGTCCGCTTCAGCGTGGGCGATCCCGCCGCCTGCATCGACTTCCAGGAGCAGGGCGGCCGCGCCCGGCGCCTCTTCATCCTGCGTGACATCGAGATGGACCGCGCCCGCCGCAACGCGCGCGCCGACGCCGTCGCCTGCCCGCGCGACTTCGAGCCCGCGGGCGGCCTCTCCGGCGACCGCGAGACCGCCACCGCGCAGGCGGTCGCCGAGTGCCTGCGCCGCGAGGGGATCGCGCGCGTCGTCTCCGACCGCACGCTGCCGCTGATCTTCGCCGACCACATCCGCCAGGCGGGCATCGCGCTGGAGTACGACCCGCAGATGGGCGTGCTCGCGCGCCGCTCCAAGGACGCGCAGGAGGTCGAGTGGCTGCGCGACGCGCAGCGCGCCACCGAGGGCGCGATGCGCATGGCGTGCGAGACGATCGCGCGCGCGCAGGCGGACCGCACCGGCGCGCTCCTGCACGAGGGCGAGCCGCTCACGAGCGAGCGCGTGCGCTTCCTCGTCGATGTCCACCTCATGCGCGAGGGCTTCTCGAACCCCGCGCCGATCGTCGCCTGCGGCGCGCAGGGCGCCGACTGCCACGACCACGGCCACGGCCCGCTGCGCACCGGGGAGCCGGTGATCGTCGACATCTTCCCGCGCTGCGGGCGCACCTTCTACAACGGCGACTGCACGCGCACGGTGGTGCACGGCACGCCGCGTCCGGAGCTGGTGCGCATGCACGCGACGGTCGTCGCCGCCAAGCGCGCGGCGATCGCGGCGGTGCGCGCGGGCGTCACCGGCGAGGCGGTGCACCGCGCCACGCTGGGCGTGATCCACGGCGCGGGCTATCCCAGCGGGCTCGCCCCCGCGGACGCGCCGGACTCCTGGACGGGCATGACCCACGGCACCGGCCACGGCATCGGCCTGGAGGTGCACGAGCCGCCGCTGCTGGACTTCAAGGGCCCGGAGCTGGTGGCCGGCGACGCGCTCACGATCGAGCCGGGGCTCTACGGCCGCGCGCACGGCGGCGTGCGCGTCGAGGACATGGTGATCGTGCAGGCGGACGGGTGCATGAACCTCAACACCTTGCCCGAGGGGCTCGACTGGCGCTGAGGACCCGGCGCGGCGCGGGCGCGCCGCGGGCGGCGGTCAGTCCTCGTCCTCGCCCTCGATGGCGCGGCGGCGCGGCTTCTCGCCCAGCTCGGCGGCGAGCTCCGCCTCGTCGATGGTCTCGAGCTCCTCGTCGAGCGGATCCTCCGTCGCGCCGGAGCGCACGAAGCCCTTGGCGGCCTCCTTGCACTTCTCGGCCAGGAGCTGGTGGAGCTTCTCGTGGTCGGGGACGGCGTCGAGCGCGCCCAGGATGAAGTCGATCTGGCGGTCGAGCTCCATGCCCGTGTCGAGCATCTCGATCGCCGCGTCGCCGAGCTGCTCCATCGCGCCGACGAACCAGGCGAAGTCGGGCTTCTCCCACGCGGCGGGGGGCTTGATGCGCGCGCGCACCGTGAACTGGCCGATCGCGACGACGGGGCAGAGGCCCATGCGCGTGCGCGGCTCGCGGCAGATGACGGCGACGGGGATCTCGCGGCGCAGCGCGGCCAGGCGCAGGCGGCGCGCGTCGGCGCCGACCGAGGGCGGCTGCACGAGGTAGCACCCCTTGCTCATGGGCATCTCCTCGGAGATGTCCTGCTCGAGGATGCGGATCTTCTTCCCCGCGAAGGCGGCCTGGATGCGCTGGCGGCGCGACTCCTGCAGCGGCAGGGCGATGCGCCCGAGGGTCGCGAAGTCCTCCTCGCGGCGGGCGAGCTCCATCGCCTTCTGGCAGACGCGCTCGGCCTCGAACCACTGCGAGCGGCGCAGCGCCGCCTCCGCCCGCTCCATCAACTCGTCGACCTTCTCGTTGCGGGGCGTCGAACTCATGGTCCGGCGATCATACGGCGACCGCGCCTGCCGGGCGCCCGCCGGGGCGGCGGGGCGCCGGGGCCGCTACTCGCGCCGGCCGCCCGCGCGGCGGTCGTCGGGGCGCTGCACCTCGAGGCTGCGGCCGTGCACCCCGCGCGCCTGCGCGTTGACGGCGTTCACCAGGATCTCGACCGAGCGCACCCCGGGGTACTTGGCCATCAGGCCGCTGATCTTCTCGCCCAGGCTGCCGCCGCGGTCGCGGAAGAGGCGCTTGTACGCCTCCTTCATCGCCTCGATGTCCGTCTCGGTGAAGCCGCGGCGCGCCATCGCGATGTGGTTGTGGCCGCGCACCTCGGCGGGGTTGCCCTCGACGATCATGAAGGGCGGCACGTCCATCGAGACGCGCGCCATCGCGCCGACGAAGGCGCTGGTGCCGATCACGACGAAGTGGTGGATGCCCGCGCCGCCGCCGATGTTCGCGGCGTCCTGGACCACCGAGTGGCCCGCGAGCATCACGTTGTTCGCCAGGATGCAGCTGTTGCCGATGATGCAGTCGTGGGCGACGTGCACCGTGCCCATGATGAGGTTGTCGCTGCCGATGCGCGTCGTGCCGCCGCCGTTCTCGGTGCCGCGGTGGATGGTGACGTGCTCGCGGATCTGGTTGCGGTCGCCGATCTCGCAGGTGGTCCGCTCGCCGTGGTACTTGCGGTCCTGCGGCGTGCCGCCCACGTAGGCGAAGGGGAAGATCTCGTTCTGGCGGCCGATGCGCGTGTGCGCCTCGACGATCACGTGGCTGCGCAGGACGGTGCCGTCGCCGATGCTCACGTCGGGGCCGACGACGCACCACGGGCCGATCTCGGCGGTCGGGGCGACGCGGGCGGTGGAGTCGACGATGGCGGTTGGGTGGATCGTCATGGGCGTGGGCGCGCCGTCGCGCGGCGCGTCGGGGTCACTCGAAGTCCTGGTCGACCATCATGAAGCGGATCTCGGCCTCGGCGGCGACCTTGTCGCCCACCAGCGCCCTGGCGCGCACGGCCGCGCTGCGGGAGGTGGCGCGCATCGCCTCGACCTCCAGCACGAGCTGGTCGCCCGGCGTGACCGCCTTGCGCAGCTTCACCTTGTCCAGCGAGAGCAGCACCGCGACCTTGCCGGTGTGCTCGAGCGTCTGGCTCAGCAGCAGGCCGCCCATCTGCGCCAGCGCCTCGACGATGAGGACGCCGGGCATGATCGGCGTGCCCGGGTAGTGCCCCTGGAAGAAGGGCTCGTTGATGGTGACGTTCTTGACGCCCGCGGCGCGGCGGCCCGGCGCCATCTCCAGCACGCGGTCCACCAGCAGCATCGGGAAGCGGTGGGGCATGAGGCGCCCGATCGCGCGCGCGTCCATGTCGCGGCCGTCCAGCAGCAGGCGCGACTGCCGGTCGCGCTGGATCAGGCGCAGCAGGCGCATGCCCAGCTGGCGGTTGAGGCCGTGGCCGGAGCGGTTGGCGACGACCTGGCACTCGACGATGCGGCCGACCAGCGAGAGGTCGCCGATGACGTCGAGGATCTTGTGGCGGACCGGCTCGTCGGGGAAGCGGTAGGTGTTCTGGATCGGGCCCTCGTCGCCGATGACGAGCACGTCGCGCGGCGTGAGGTGGCGGCAGAGCCCCGCCTGCCAGAGCGCCTCCGCCTCCTCCTTGAGGCTGAAGGTGCGCGCGGGCGCGATCTCGGCGACGTAGTCGTCGCGCGCGGGGTCGAAGCTCCACGCCTGGTGCGGGATGCGCGAGGCGTGGCGGCCGTAGTCGAGGTCGTAGAGGACGACCATCCCCGCGGGGCTGTCGGCGGGGAGCGCGGCGATCTTCGCGTCGCCCTCCTCGACCACGATCGGCTCGCGCAGGCGGTAGGTGCGGCGCGGGGCCTCCTGCTCGGCGACGCCGGCGGCGCGGATCGGCTCGACGAAGGGCATCGCGCTGCCGTCGCCGCAGGGGAGCTCGGGACCGTGCAGGCGCAGGAGCGCGTTGTCGACGCCCAGTCCGCGCAGCGCGCTCAGGCAGTGCTCGACCGTCTCGATGGTGACCTGGCCGGCCTTCAGCGTGGTGCGGCGCGCGTTGGGGATGACGTTGCTGACGAGCGCGGGGATGACCACCGGCTGCTCGAGGTCGGTGCGCTCGAAGACGATGCCGTGGTCCGGGGGCGCGGGCAGGATGGTGAGCGTCGCCTCGCGGCCGAGCATCAGCCCCTTGCCCGAGACGACCGCCTGCGCGGCGATGGTCCGCTGCCGCGGCGCGCCCGGCGCGGCCGGGGGCTCGGTGGCGTGGGTCTGGGGAAGCTGCGCGGCGGCGGTCACGGCGAGGCGGCCTCGGAGTCCTTGAGCAGCTTGAGGATCGGCTTCGCGGAGGCGGCCAGCTTGCGCAGCGCGGCCTCCTCGCGCAGGGCCAGGCGGATCTCCTGCGCGGGGTAGCCGCCCCAGGTCTCGCCGGCGGGGATGTCGGTCATGACGGCCGCGCGCGCGGCGATGCGCGCGCCGCTGCCGATGCGCAGGTGCGGGGCGAGCCCGCCGCCGCCGCCGATGAGCACGCCGTCGCCGAGCTGCGTGCTGCCCGCGATGCCGACATGGCCGCTGAGCATGCACATCTTCCCGATCACCACGTTGTGCCCGATCTGGCAGAGGTTGTCGATCTTGGTGCCGAAGCCGATGCGCGTCGCGCCGAACTTGCCGCGGTCGATGGTGGTGCCGCAGCCGATCTCGACCTCGTCCTCGAGGACCACGTTGCCCAGGTGCGGCACGCGCAGGACGCGGCGGCCGTCGGCGCTGGGGCGGTAGCCGAAGCCGTCGCCGCCGACGACGCAGTTGGCGCCCAGCACGCAGCGCGCGCCGACGACGCAGCGCTCGCGCACGACCGCGCCCGCGTGCAGGAGGGTGCCCGCGCCGATGCTCGCATCCGCGTAGATCACGCAGTTGGCGTGGATCGCGGCGCCCGCGCCGACGACGCAGCGCTCGCCGACGACGACCCCCGCGCCGATGCGCGCGTCGGGGGCGACGGTGGCGCTGGGATGCACGCGCGCCGTCGGGTCGACGCCCGCCGCGGGGAGGGTCTCGCCCTGCCAGAAGCGGTCGAGGATGGCGATCATCGCCAGGTCGGCGTCCTCCACCACGATGAGCGCGCGCGAGGCGGCGTCGTGGCCGGGGACGGCGACGCCGCGGGTGACGACGGCGGTGCCTGCGCCCGAGGCGGACCAGCGGTTGGCGTTGGTCGCGTCGACGATGAAGGTGAGCTGCTCGCGCGTCGCGTCGGCCAGGCTGTTGAGGCCGCGCACAGGCAGGTCCGCGGGTCCTTCGAGGACGCCGCCGACGAGCTGCGCGACGCTTCCGGAGGTGTGCGCTGCCTGGCTCACTTCGGGGTCGCCGGCGCGGAGCCGCCTCCGGCCGGGGGGTTCGCGGCGGGGGTCGAGCCCGCGGCGGGCGCCGCCGCGGGCGCGGGCGCCGCGACGATCACGCCGCCGCGCGCCTTGTAGTCGGCGTTGGCGCGCGCGATGAGCGCGTCGGTGACGTCCATGGAGCCGTCGGCGACCAGGAAGCGGCGGAGCGCGAGCTGCTGGCGCGTGCCCTGCACGTTCGCCGGCTCGATCGGCGGGATCGAGTCGTTCACCAGGATGTAGTCGATCTTCTGCTCCTTGGCGAGCGCGACCGCGGCGTCGCGGACATGCGCGTAGAGGTCGCGCAGCGCGGAGGCGCGCTCGGCCTCGATCTTGAGCTGGCCGAACTGGTCCTGCGCGCCCAGGGCGCCCACGGCCTCCTCGACCTTGCGCAGCGCCTCGTTGTAGGGGGGCGTGCCGGGCTTGTAGCTCTCGAGCTCGGCGCTGAGGTCCTGCAGCTCGCGGCTCATGCGGTCCTTGTCGGCGGCCATCTTGTCCGCCACCTGCTTCACGCGCTGCTCGAGGTAGCGCTGCTCGTCCAGGCCGTCGAAGACCTTGGTGATGTCGACCGTCGCGACGGTGGCGGGGCGGCCCGGGAAGGACACGGCGGCGCCCAGCAGGAGGATCGCTGCGCCGAGGAGGATCGTCGTCTTCTTCATGGTGTGGTGGTCCGTGTGGGGTGGTTCAGCGGGGGCTCGCGCCGCCGGCGGCGGGGGCGGGGGCCGGGGCGGCGCCCGCGTCCGCGCCCGGGGTGCGCGGGGCGGTGCTGCGCTCGTTGTTCATGCGCAGGATGAGCTTGTCGGTCACGTCGGTCTGCTTGGCCGCGAAGAGCACCTTGCGGCGCACGATCTGCTCCTGCGCCTGCGCCTCCTGCGGGGTCTTGCTGTCGCGCTGGATCTGCAGGTCGTTGACGCCGTCGTTGACCATGACGAGGTCGTACCCCTCCGCCTGCGCGAGCTTCTCGCACGCCTGGCGGATGTTGCGGTACATGCTCTGCCACATCAGCGCGCGCTCGCGGTCGATCTCGACCTGCTTGACGCGCGCCCAGTTCTCCAGGCGGAGCTGGTCGCGGGCGAGCTCGTCGCGCAGCACGACGCGGTCCGCCTCGGGAGCGGTCTCGAGCTTCGCGCCCTTGTCCTTGATCTCCTTCTGGCGCGCGGCGAGCTCCTCCTCGATCTTCTTCTTGAGGGCGTTGAGCTGCACCTCCCAGTCGCTGCGCTCGGTGAGCTTGTCGATGAGGCGGACCAGGTCGACGACCGCCACGGAGGTCGGCGGGGCGGCCATGCGCGCCGTCGCCCCGGAGCTCGAGGAGAATGCCCAGGCGAGGCCCACGGCGGACGCGGCGATCGACGCCGCGGCGATGCTGCGGAGGTTCTTCATCCCCGGCATTGTACGGACGGCCCGGGGGTCAGAAGGGCAGGTCGATCGTGAAGCTGAAGATCTGGGTCCCGTCGAGCGGCTGCTTCAGCACGGGGTACGCGAAGTCCAGGGCGATGGGCGCCTGGCCGAACTGCGGGATGAAGATGCGCAGGCCGGCGCCGATGCCGACGCGGTACTGGGCGAGCCACTGGTCGTCGTTGACGGTGCCGCTGTCGACGAAGAAGACGATGGCGAGGAACTCGCCCATGACGGGGATCTCGTACTGCGCCCCGGCGAAGAACATGAAGTTGCCGCCGATGGGGTTGGTCGTCTGCTTGGTCGGGTCGTCGATGGTGCCGAAGGCCTTCGGGCTGACGGTGCGGAAGTCGAAGCCGCGCAGGGTGCGGCCGCCCAGGTACCAGCGCTCGTAGACGGGCGCGTCCTCGGAGAAGATGTAGCCGCACTCGCTGCGCAGGCGCAGCACCTGCTTGCGGCCCATGAAGTCCTCGTAGGTCGTGAAGAACTGCGTGATGCCGGCCTTGACCTGCGGATAGGTGTAGTCGCCGCCGAAGATGCCGTGGTAGCCGACCTGCATCTCGATCTGCGAGCCGCGCGACGGGCGCATGTAGTTGTCGACCTCGGTGCGCGTGAGCTCGGCGAAGAGCGCGCTGATGTAGCTCGGGCCGCGCTGGTCGTAGATCGCCAGCGGCGTGTTGCCGCTGAAGTCGTAGAGCTTCACGTTCTCGACGCGCGGGTTGACGTTGAAGGACCAGTAGTCGCCCACGCGCGTGCCGATCCCGAAGAGGCCGCTCACGCGCTGCTCGGCGTACTGGTCGTAGAAGCGGGTGCGGAAGTTGCCGCCGGCGCTGCCGCTGATGTCGGTGTCGAGCAGGTGCGGATCGCTGATGGAGATGTTGTAGTTGCTGACCTCCAGGCCGGGCTGGATGGCCAGCGTGAAGTTCTGGCCCGCGCCGCGGAAGGCGCGGCCGCCGACCAGCTCGTCGAAGCTCTGCGGCCAGTCGAAGAGGTCGAAGTTCTGCTGCTTGACGGAGATCTCGCCGAAGAGGCCGCTGTCCGTGCCGGCGCCGACGCCGAAGTTCACGGAGCCGGTCTGCTTCTCCTTGACCTCGACGAGGATGTCGCGCACCGTCGGGTCGGTCGCGTCGGGCTGCTGCGGCGTGATGCGCGGCTCGCGGAAGAGCTGCGAGGCCTCCAGGCGCTTCTTCGAGCTCTCGATCTCGCGGCCGTCGATGGGGCGCCCGGGCTGCATGCGCACCAGGCGGCGGATGACCTTGTCGCGCGTGACGAAGTTGCCCTGGACGTTCACCAGGCCCGTCATGTAGGTGCTGCCCTCGACCACCGTGAGGATGAGGTCGACCTCGGGCTGCTCTCCGACGCGCACGTAGGTGTCGCCCACGCGCGCGTCGATGTAGCCCATGATCTGGTACGCCTGCACGATCGCCTTCGTCGTCTTCTCGATGAGGTTGCGCTGGAAGGGGTCGCCGCGCTGGATGACCGCCAGGTTGGCGATCTGCTCGCGCGTCATCACCTGCGGGATGGCCCCCATCGCGCCCTCGACGACGATGTCGCGCAGCCGGTACTGGCGCCCCTCGCTGATGACGAAGACGACCTTCGCCTCGCGCTGGTCGGCGCTCTGCTCCACGCGCTTGTCGACGCGGACGTCCATGTAGCCGCGGTCCTTGTAGTAGCGGTCCAGCGTGGCCACGTCGTCGACGAGCTGGTCGTCGTCCAGCTCGCCCTTGCGGAAGAGGAAGATCCAGGGCTTGGTCTTGATCTGCGCGCCCAGCTCGTCCGCGTCGAAGGCCTTGTTGCCCACGAACTCGATCTCGCGGATGCGCACGCGCGGGCCCTCGACGATCCGGAAGATCAGGATGCCGTCGTCGGAGAGGCGGGTCTCGTCGGGGGTGACCTCGGCCAGGTAGTTGCCGCGGCCGCGGTAGAGCTCCTTGATGCGGAAGACCGACTGCTCGAGCAGGAAGTCGTCGCGCGGCGCGCCCGCCTTCAGGGGAACGGCGGCGCGGAGCTCCTGGTCGTTGACCAGCTTGTTGCCCACGAACTGGATGTCGCGGACGATGTCCTGCTCGCCCAGGGTGTAGGTCACCTCGACGGAGCCGTCGGGAAGGATCTCCACCGAGGCGTCCACCACGTCGAAGCGACCGAGGCGGTAGAGGGTGGCGACGTCGGCGTTGACGACCTTCGCGTCGTAGGGCTGGCCGACGGCGATGCGCAGGTTGTTGCGCACCTCCTGCTCGGCGACGAGCTTGAGCCCCTTCACCTGCACGCTCGAGACGGGACGGTCGGAGAGGGAGTCGTCGTCGACGTCGATGGCCAGCGCCCGCGCGGGCGCGAGCAGCAGGAGGACCGCGGCGAGCATCGCCACGACCAGCCGACGCGCGGACGCGCGCCGGCCCGCGGGGGAGGGGGCGCCCCCGAACGGGGTCTTGGCTCGCGGCGGGGTCATCCGGTCCGGGCAAGAATAGCCGCACGCCGTCCGCTTCGGTTAGCCTTCGCGTCCCCCGCGGCGGGCGCGCATCGGCGCGCCGCGCGCCGCGCGGACGCGACACCGACAGGAAGGATCAGCGCGATGTCCCAGGCCACCCTCAACCGCACGCCCTTCCATCCCTGGAGCGCCGAGCGCGGCGCCCGCTTCGTGGACTTCGCCGGCTGGGAGATGCCGATGTCCTACGGCTCGATCATCGACGAGCACCACGCCTGCCGGACGGGCGCGGCCTTCTTCGACGTGAGCCACATGGGCCGCTTCCGCGTCACCGGCCGCCACGCGCGCCGCTTCCTGGACCACGTCTGCACCCGCGGGATCATGGGCATGCAGCGCGGCATGGTGCGCTACTCGCTCGTCTGCAACGAGCGCGGCGGCGTCCGCGACGACGTCCTCGTCTACTGCTACGAGGAGGACGACTACCTGATGGTCGTCAACGCCTCCAACCGCCTGAAGCTGCTGGACTGGTTCCGCGGCATCAAGGAGCGCGAGAAGATGGTCTTCGCGCTCGAGGACGTGACCCAGGAGACCGCGATGGCGGCGATCCAGGGCCCCAAGGTCATCGAGATCGTCGGCACGATGAGCCGCGAGATCCCCACGCTCAAGCGCTACCGATTCGCCGAGAAGAGCCTGATGATCGCCAAGCTCACCGTCAGCCGCACCGGCTACACCGGCGAGGACGGCGTCGAGCTGATCATGGGCTCCACCGTCGCGCGCTTCGTGCTGCCGATGCTGCTGCGCGAGAAGGAGGGGGTCGCCGCCGCCGTGCGCCCCGCCGGCCTGGGCGCGCGCGACACGCTGCGCACCGAGGCGAGCATGCCCCTCTACGGCCACGAGATCTCCGAGGACATCGACCCCATCAGCGCGGGCCTCTCCTTCGCCGTCAAGCTCGACAAGGGCGACGCGGACGAGCGCGAGGGCCGCTTCATCGGCCAGGACGCGCTGCGCGCGATCGCCAAGGCCGGCCCGAAGCACGCGCTCGTGGGCTTCGAGGTCGAGGGCCGCCGCGCCGCCCGCCAGGGCATGGCGATCCACCGCGGCGGCGAGCACGTGGGCCACGTGACCAGCGGCTGCCTGAGCCCCACCCTCGACAAGGTCATCGCGATGGGCTACGTCCCGACGGAGCTCTCCGCCGTGGGCACCGAGTTCGAGATCGACCTGGGCAAGGCCCGCACCGCCGCGAAGGTGGTGAAGATGCCCTTCTACAACCCCGTCCGCGGAAGCTGAGTCCCGCGCGCGCCGGCCGCGCCGGGCTGGATCCTCCCGGCGGGGATCCCTACGGCTGGACCTTGCGCTTGCGTCCCGGACGCCGGCGCTCGCCCTCGATGGGCAGCTGGTTCTCGCGGAAGAAGCGCGTCGGGCGGTCGTCGCAGAGCTGCACCTGCAGCTTGCGGAGCGCCTCGACCTCGATCTGGCGCACGCGCTCGCGGGTGAGCCCGACCTCGGCGCCGATCTGCTTGAGCGTGAGCGGCTCCTTGCCCTCCAGGCCGAAGCGCAGGCGCAGCACGCGCGCGTCGCGCTCGTCGATGGAGTCCAGGAGCTTCAGGATGACCGCGAAGTCCTCGCGCCGCTCCACGTCCAGCTCGGGGGCCGGGGCGCGCGTGTCCTCGAAGATGTCGGCGAAGTCGACGGTCTCGCCGTCCTCCTTCGTGGGAGCCTGGCTGGGCGCGTGGTAGGCCTTGACGGCGCGCTTGACGATGAGGAGCTTCTTGACCGGAAGCTTCATCTCCTTCGCCAGCTCCTGCATCGTGGGCTGGCGGCCCAGGCGCTCCTCGAGCTGGCGCGTCGTCTGCTTCCAGCGCGCGATGAGCTCGACCATGTAGGCGGGGATGTGGATCGGCTGGACGGCGTTGATCAGCGTGCGCTTGATCGCCTGCTTGATCCACCAGCTCGCGTAGGTGCTGAAGCGCGCCCCCTGCGCGGGATCGAAGCCCTCGACCGCCTTGATCAGGCCGACGTTGCCTTCCTCGATCAGGTCCGAGAGGGGCAGGCCGCGGTGCGCGTAGTTCTTGGAGATGGAGATCACCAGGCGCAGGTTCGCCTTGATCATCCGCTCCTTCGCCTCCGGGCACTCGTCGTTGATGATGCGCCAGCCCAGCTCCTTCTCCTCAGCGGGGGTCAGGAGCCGTTCCTCGTTGATCTCGCGGAGGTAGAGCTGAAGTTCGCTCTGGACGCCGGGCTTCGCCATTCCTGCTCACGATCTCGCGATCGAAGTCCCGCCGGTGCCACGCGCACCACATCGGGCTCGTCATCGTACGCACCGCTTCGGCAAAGGCAACCCGGAGACTTTGCCTCCGTCTCACCCAGATACGATGATTCAGTGCGAGTCGGGAATGACGGGCCCTGAACAATCGATGCCGCCCGAAGATTCCTCCCCACCGGACCCTCCGGGGGGCGGGGATGCCGCCGGCGGAGGGTCTGCGAACCTTCCCGACGACGGCCCACCGGATATTGCCGGTTCGGACGCTCCGGGGACGGATGTCCCCGGGGATCCACGGGAAGACCTCAGTCCGATACTTGCCCGCTGGCCCTTCGAGCCGGGGCGCACCAACGTCCGCCTGATCCGCACCGCCACTGGTGAAGCGGCGATCCAGGTGCGTCTGGAGCTCGGCCTCCTGCAGCTGGCGTGCACCGGTCGTCCCGATGGGCAGCGCCCGCACGGGATGGAGAGCCTGCTGGAGTGGCAGCTCGCGCGCCGGGCGGCGCAGGTGGAGCGCCACGGATCCGCCGAGGGCTTCAAGCTCACGCCGCAGGAATGCGATGCGCTGCGCGACGAGGGCACGCAGGTCTACCACCGCTACGTCGCGCTCTTCGCGCTCGAGCAGTACGAGGGAGTCGTGCGCGACACGCGCCGCAACCTGCAGATGTTCGACCTCTGCCGCGAGCACGGCACGACGCAGGGCGACCGCACGGTGCTCGAGCAGTACCGCCCCTTCGTCGTGATGATGCGCGCGCGCGCCGAGGCGGCGATCGCGCTGAAGTCGGGACGCCCGCGCCTGGCGCTGCTGGCGGTCGACCACGCGCTGGAGGAGCTGCGCACGCACTTCGAGGAGCTGGGCTCGATGGGCGCCTTCGACCGCTCCAACGAGGTGACGCTGCTGCGCGGCATGCGCGACGCGCTCGTGCCGCGCCTGCCGCCGAGCCAGCGCTCGGAGCTCGAGGAGCGCCTGCGCCGCGCGATCGAGTCGGAGAACTACCGGCTGGCCGCGATCCTGCGCGACGAGCTGCGGCAGCTCGGTCCGTGACGGGCGCGGTCAGGAGCCGCGGCGCGCGGCCAGGTCGAGGAACTGCGGCGCGAGCACCGGGCCGCCCAGGCCGGGATCCATCGCGCGCAGCCGCTGCACCTTGGGGGCGATCGCGTCGACGCTGCGGCTGACGCGGTCCAGGATCTGCAGGCGGCGAAGCTGCGCGAGCCACCAGGCGGGGGATTCCTCCACCGCGCCGCGCGCGATGCGGTCGTAGAGAGGCATCGCCTCCGCGAGCGCGGCGGGGCTGCTCACGGCCCACAGGCATTCGGCGAGCGCGAGCAGCGCGTCCTGGCGGTCGCCGCGCGCGGCGACCAGGCGGCGCGCGATCGGCAGCGCGGAATCATGGAGGCCGCCGGCCAGCAGCGCGCGCACGACGACCTCGTCGCGGTCGGGGCTGGTGGCGCCGCTGCGCGTGACGAAGTCGGCGAGCGCGAGCGCGCGCGATCGGGCGCGCTCGTCGGGCGGGTTCGAGACCAGCGTCGCGAGGTCCGCGGGGAGCTGGCGGCGCAGCACGCGCGCGGCGGCGTCGGCGGGGGCGTCGGGGCTCGCGCCCGAGCCCGCGCGCACGAGGCGGTCGCCCGAGATCGCGCGGCCCGCCGCGGAGAGGGCGGCGATGCGCTCCTCCAGCAGGCGCGCGCGCACGCCCGCGGGGACGCCGGGATCGTCGAAGGCGCGGTCGACGCGCTGGAGCACGGCGAGCGCGTCCTCGGGGCGCATCATCTGCGTCGCGGCCTCCGCGGCGGCGATCGCGAGGTCGGCGCGCATCGCCGGATCGGAGACGCCGGCGCGGTCGGCGCGGTCGAGTCCCTCGACGGCGCGCGCCCAGCGGCGCGCGGGCGGCTCGAGGTTCGCGTCGGCGGTGTCGGGGGAGAGCGCGAGCGCGGACTGCTCGACGCGCCAGGTGGCGTGGTCGGGGTGGTCGGGGAAGCGCGCGGAGGCGGTCGCGAGCACGCGCGCGAGCAGCACGGGGTCGCCGCTGCCGCGCGCGGCGGCGACGGCGGCGTCGATCGCGTGGCGCGAGGTCGGCTCGGCGGGATGCGCCTGCGCGTAGTCGAGCAGCGCCTGCGCGCCCTCGACGGGGCGGCCCAGCAGCAGCTCGGTGCGCCCGAGCTCGAGCATCGCGATGGAGCGCACGGCGGCGTCGAGCGCCTGGTCCGCGCACGCGGTGCGCAGCGCCTGCGCGGCCTGCGCGCGCGTCTCGGGGGCGCGCGCCTGCTGCAGCGCGCGCGCCACGCGCACGACGGCGTCGTCCATCGAGCCCGCGTTGCGCGCGATGCGTTCGAGCGCCTCCTGGCGCGCGGCGGCGCGGTGCGGCGCGGGCGCGGCCGCGGCGGCCTGCAGCCACGCCGCGTAGGGGGGCTTCGCCTTTGGGTCGGCGGGCTTGCCGGTGCGCGCGGCCTCCGCGGAGGCGTCGCGCGCGTGGCGGAACTCCGCGTCGCCCAGCACGAGCAGGCTCGCGAGCGAGAGCTCCGCGCCCAGGCGCTCGCGCGCGGCGGCGAGCGCGCGGCGGCGGCCGTCGGCCTCGGGCGCGGCGCACTCGGCCATGCCGACGATCGCGAGCACGCGCGAGCCCTCGGGCGCGTCGCGGCGCGCGGCGATGGGGCCGAGCATCGACTCCGCCTCGGTCTTCTTGCCGAGCTGCGCGTAGGCGAGCCCCAGCGAGAGGTCGGCGAGCGCGAGCGAGGGGCCGGTGAGCGAGCGGCGCAGCCCTTCCAGGCGCGCGGCGGAGGCGGCGAGGATGCCCGGCTCGTCGCCGGAGGGGAGCGCGTCGCACCAGGCGGCGAGCGTCGCCGCGCTCGCGCGCAGCAGCGGCACGCGGCGCGAGAGCTCCGTCGCGTCCAGGCGCGCGAGCAGCTCCGGCGGCGCCTGGCCTGAGGCGATCGTGCGGCGCGCGGCGGCGTCGGCGGCCTGCGCCCACGCGAGCGCGCGGCGCAGGATGTTCGTGGCGCGCTCGCGCTGCGCCGGCGTGGGGAGCCCCGCGACGGCGGCGATCCCGCAGCCGTCGGCGGGCAGGCCGATGAGGAGCGCGTCCTCGGCGGCGTCGGCGAGCCAGATCGACTGGCGCGGATCCTCGGTGGCGGCGAGCAGCGGTTCGCGCAGGCGCTCGAGCCGGTCGTAGGCGGCGACGGCGGCGGACTCGGTGGCGAACTCGCGCAGCGACTGCGCGCGCGCCTGCTCGACGGCGATGCGGATGGACTCCTGGAGCGCGGTGGAGTCGTCGTGCGCGGCGGGGGCGGGCGGCGCGGCGGTGGCGGGCGGCGCCCCCGGCGGCGCGGCCACCTGCGCGGGCGCGTGCGCGGCGGCGGCCAGCGCGAGCGCGCACGCGGCGGCGCGCAGCCTCGGCCCGCGCGCGCTCACTTGGCGCTCCTGCGCTGGTCGAAGCCGACGTTCGTGTAGCCGGCGCCGACGACGGCGTTGAGGGCCTCGACCGCGTCCTGCCAGGTCGCGCCGTCGGCGGGGGCGATGACGATCGGGTCGCCCGCGCGCAGCATGCCCGAGGGGTGCTCGGGACCGCGGCGCTCGGACTCCAGCAGCGCGCGCAGCTCGAGCGCGTCGAAGCTGCGGCGCAGCGGCGAGCCCGCCTCGATGCGCCCGCCGGGGAGCACGCGCAGCTCGAGCGCCTCCTCGCGGTACTCGAAGGGATCGGCGGGCGGCGGCGGCAGCGGCGCGGACTGCGTCTCCGCCGCGCCCGCGCGCGGGGCCGCCGCGGTGCGCCGCGCGAGGTCCATGCCGATCACTTCCTCGCCGGTGGCGAAGCGCGTCGTCGAGATGAAGAAGACCAGCAGCAGGAAGACGACGTCGATCATCGGCGTCATGTTCGCGCGCAGCACGGTGGGGCCGAAGCGGTCGCGGCGCGAGCGCGGACGCGGACGCGGCGCGCGCAGCCGCGGGCCCACGCGCGCCTGCGGGAGCGCGTCGGCCATCGCCTGCAGCGCGGCGACGGCGGCGCGCGCCTCCGGCGGCGCGGCAGCCTGCGAGGCGCTGTGCGCGGAGCCGTCAGCCACGCGGCGCCTCCCCCAGCACGACGAGCTTCACGCGCGTGCGCGAGCGGTCGATGCCGCTGGCGGCGAGCGCGTCGGCGACGGCGTCCATCGCGGGGCGCACCCACGCGTAGGCGGTCGCGCGGTCGGCGCGGACGTTGATCTCGATGCCCGGCGTCGCGCGCATGCTCTCGGCGAGCGTCGCGACCAGGCGCTGCAGCCCCGCGGCGTCGGGCGTGAACTCGCGCTTTCCCAGCCGGTAGCCCGCGGCCGCGCCGTCGGCGCCGGGGACGACGTTGACGACCAGGCGCGGCTGCGCGCCGGGCGCGCGCGCGGCGCTGGCGCTCGGGCGCGGAAGCTGCAGGTCCACGTTCTCCGCGCTGTTGATCTGGCTCACCAGCACGAAGAAGACGATGAGCAGGAACGCCATGTCGATGAGCGGCGTCATGTTGGGCTCGAAGGAGCCCGGCCCGCGGTGATGGACGCGGCTGCGCGCCATCAGCCCGCGGCCTCCGCGCCCTCGGCGCCGCCGCGCAGCGCGGCCACGGGCGTCTGGCCCGAGCTGGGACGGAAGCGCGCGAGGATCTGCTCCGTCTCGCGCGCGGCCTCGGTGCTGGCGGCGTCGATGCGGTTGCGCACGACGGCGAAGGCGCTCAGCGCGGGGATCGCGATGAGCAGCCCCCAGAAGGTGGTCACGAGCGCGGTGCCGATGCCGCCGGCGAGCGCGACGGGATCCGCGGTGCCGCCCATCTGCGCGATCGTCAGGAAGGCGACGATCATGCCGTAGACGGTGCCGAAGAGGCCGATCATCGGCGCGACCTGCCCGAAGGTGTTGAGGATCTCGACGCGGCGCAGGCGGCGCACGACGAGCTCGTCGGACATCTGCGCGGCGGCGGTCGTCATCGCGTCGTAGCCGCCGGGGGCGGCGGAGAGCGCGGCGTGCAGCACGCGGCCGAAGTCCCCCGCGCCGCGCGAGAGCTCGATCGCCTCGGCGTAGCGGCCCTCGGAGACGAGGCTGCGCGCCTGCTCCACCGCGCCCGGGGGCAGGATGTCGGCGGGCTTGTTCGCCGAGAGCAGCAGCCCGATGAGCGAGATGCTCGTCACCGACATCGCGATGAGCACCCAGATCATCGCGCTGCCGATCCAGTCGACGCGCGTGGAGCCGTCGGCGAGCGTGTCCATCGAGATGAAGAAGACGGTCGCGAAGGAGGGGCCCGCCGCGGCGGCGGGCATCGCCGGCAGGGCGGCGAGCAGGACGCCCGCCGTGGCGCAGGCCCGGCGCATCAGCGGGGAGCGTGAGGTCGATTGGGTGCGTCGCATGGTGGTTCCTTGGTCGTGTGCTACTTGGCGCGGGCTCCGGGCGCCGCGGGGACGGGCGTTCCCAGGCCGATGGCCTTGCGGTCCAGGAGGAGGTAGCCCTTCGCGCCGCCGTGGCGCTCGCCCACGGCGCGCAGCGCGCCGTCGGGGCCGGGATCGCCCAGCTCGATGCAGAGGAAGGAGACGCGCCGCGCGCCCGAGGCGTCGGCGGGGTTGAGCCGCTCGGCGGTCTCCGCGAGCGTGGCGCCCGGCGCGCGCGCGGCGCTGCGGCGCACCGCGGCCACGCCGCGCGAGATGATGCAGACCGCGTCGGGGCGCACCGCGTCCCAGGTCGCCTCGAGCGCGGCGCCGAGGTCGGCGGTCCCCTCGGGGGCGGCGTTCTCCGCGAACCACGCGAGCGCCGCCTCGATCGAGGCGCGCGAGGCGCGCGCGGGCGTGCCCGGGGCGCGCGAGATTCCCTCGCCGCGCGCGATCACGATGGAGTACTCCTGGTCCGGCCGCAGCGCGTTGAGCCGCTGCGCGAGCACGGCGCGCGCCGCGGGGAGCGTGCCCAGCGTGCGCCCGCCGCAGTCGACCAGGAAGAGCACGCGCGAGCGCTCGCCCGCGAAGCTCTCGTGGCGCCAGGGCTCGGGGACGGCGGAATCGAAGCCCAGCGGCCCGGCCAGCCGCGCGCCGGGCGCGCGCGCGGGCGTGCCGGTGGCGGGCGCGAGCGTCGCGAGCCGCTCGGCGGCGCGCGCGGCGGCGGTCGCGTCGTCGGTGCGCCCGCGCGAGGCGGGGCCGGCGTGCACCGGCGCGCCGCCCGGCACCGGAAGCTCCGGCGGCGCGGGGGCGACGCCCGAGGGGGGCGGGGGCGTCCAGTCGGCGACGGCCACGGGCGCGGCCTCGCGGTGCAGCGCGCGCGCGGCGCCGACGCCCATCGTCACGATCCCCGCGGCGATCGCCACATGCACCACCGCCGAGACCAGCAGCGCCACCGCGGTGCGCGGCGCCGTCGCCAGCGTCGCGCCGCCTTCGTCGTCGCGTGCGGCGTCGTAGGTGCTCATGCGGATCGGCGCGCGGCGGGCCGCGGCTAGGAGGACTTCGCGCCGGCGGCCCGGCCGCGTCGGGTGCGGAAGATCGCGCGGTCCAGGCTCAGCGCGCCGGGACCGACCAGGAAGACCTGCAGCGCCATCACGAAGATCCCGACCTGCGCCAGGACGAGATTCATGTGATCCGGCGTGAGGCTGAAGGCGCTCGTCTTCTTGAGCACGGGGAGCGCGGTGGTCGCGAAGAGCGTCGCGACGATGACCGCCATCGCGAGGCCCCAGATGCGGCTGAAGAGCCCCAGCAGCACGCAGGCGCCGCCGACGAGCTGCACGCCCGCGACGAACCACGCCGTCTCCACCGGGAACGGGATGCGCGCCTTGTCCGCCTGCAGGGCGTACCAGTACAGCCCGCGCTGGCGCAGCGGCGCGAAGGGGCTGAGCTGGGGCGCGCTCTGCGCGAGCGTCGGTCCCGCGGAGGGCGCGGCGGCCGCGGCGGGGGTGGGCGGGCCAGCCGGGGGCGGCGCGGGGCGCGCGTCCTTGCCGGCGGGCTTCGCGGCGTCGCTCCCGAGCTTGACCTCGCCGCCGGTGGGCTCGACCGCCTGCGCCCAGTAGGCCTCGCCACGCAACGCGCCGAGCGAGATGTCGGGCTTCGCCGGGTCGGGATCGGTGGAGCCGCGCACGCCCAGCTCGCGCAGCCGCTGCGCGTCCGCGCCGGTGTACTCCTCGTCCCGCATGAGACTGTTCCAGCCGGCGGGCAGGAAGGCGAAGCAGAGCACCAGCCGCGCCAGCAGCGGAAGGATGTTCGTCGCGGCGAACTGGCTCGGGGTCATCGCCGGCAAAGTCTAGAATGGCGCGGCTTCACGCGGGCGTGGCGGAACTGGCAGACGCGATGGATTTAGGTTCCATTGGGCTCACCCCCGTGCAGGTTCGATTCCTGTCGCCCGCACTGGAAGGCAGCGCACACGGCATGACCCAGAGCAGCAACGGCCGCGTCTTCGCGGTGGATGGATGGACGCCCACCTCGTGGCAGTCGCGGGCGACGCTCCAGCAGCCCTCCTGGCCCGACCAGGGGGCGCTCGAGCGCGCGCTGGCGGACCTCGGCCGGCTGCCGCCGCTGGTCACCAGCTTCGAGATCGAGCAGCTCCGCCGCCAGCTCGCCGAGGCCGCGGCGGGGCAGCGCTTCATCCTGCAGGGGGGCGACTGCGCGGAGACCTTCGACGGCTGCGAGCCGGGGGCGATCGCCAGCCGGCTGAAGATCCTCCTGCAGATGAGCCTGGTCCTCGTCGCCGGCGGGCGCCGCAAGGTGACGCGCATCGGGCGCTTCGCGGGCCAGTACGCCAAGCCGCGCTCGGTGGACACCGAGACGCGCGACGGCACCGTGCTGCCCGCGTACCGCGGCGACCTCGTGAACGCCGCCCCCTTCACGCGCGAGGCGCGCACCCCCGATCCGACGCGCCTGCTGCGCGCCTACGAGCGCGCCGCGCTCACGCTCAACTTCACGCGCTCGCTCGTCGACGGCGGCTTCGCCGACCTGCACCATCCCGAGTACTGGGACCTCGACTTCGTGAAGCACTCGCCGCAGGCCAAGGACTACCAGGCGATGGTGGACCAGATCGGCGAGAGCCTGCGCTTCATGGAGACGCTGGTGGGGCTGGACATCGCGCAGGTGCACCAGGTCGACTTCTTCACGAGCCACGAGGGGCTCGTGCTCCACTACGAGCAGGCGCAGACGCGCCAGGTGCCGCACCGTCCGGGCTGGTGGGACCTGAGCACGCACTTCCCGTGGATCGGCGTGCGTACCGCGCAGCCCGAGGGCGGGCACGTCGAGTTCTTCCGCGGCGTCGAGAACCCCGTGGGCGTGAAGGTCGGCCTCGCGACGGATCCCGCGGCGCTGCTGCGCACCATCGAGCGCATCGATCCCTACGGCACGCCCGGGCGCGTCGTGCTCATCACGCGCTTCGGCGCGCACCACATCGCGAAGGAGCTGCCGCCGCTGCTGGCGGCGGTGCGCGCGAGCGGGCGTCCCGTCGTGTGGATCTGCGACCCGATGCACGGCAACACCGAGACGGTCGTCCCGCAGTCGGGCCCCGGCGCGGGGGTGCCGGTGAAGACGCGCAAGTTCGCGCACATCCTGGCCGAGGTCGAGCAGGCCTTCGAGATCCACCGCGCCGCGGGCACCTGGCTGGGCGGCATCCACGTGGAGCTCACCGGCGAGGACGTCACCGAGTGCACCGGCGGGGCGCGCGGCCTCAATGACGACATGCTCGCGCGCGCCTACCGCTCGCCGGTCGATCCGCGCCTGAACTACGAGCAGTCGCTGGAGCTGGCGATGCTGATCGCGCGGCGGCTGCGCTAGAAAACCGCGCCCGCCGCGGCCGCCCTACACTGATCGGTCCATGTCCCGCCAGCACCGACGCGTCGTCATCACCGGCACCGGGACCGTCACGCCCTTCGGCCTCGGCACGACCGCGCTCTGGGAGGCGCTCTGCGCGGGCCGCTCCGGCGTCGGTCCCTGCCGCAGCTTCGACTTCAGCGGCTTCCCCACGCCCTTCGTGGCGCAGATCCCGGACGAGGCCTTCGACGTGAAGAGCGTCGTGCCCAAGTCCTACCGCAAGGCCACCAAGGTCATGGCGCGCGACATCGAGCTGGCCGTCGGCGCCGCGCACGCCGCGATCGCCGAGGCGAAGCTGGTCACCAAGGAGCACGAGCAGCCCGCGCCGACGATCGCGCCGAGCCGCTTCGGCTGCCACATCGGCGCCGGCCTCATCGCGGCGGAGGAGAACGAGCTCACGGGCGCGCTGGTCACCGCGCGCGCCGCGGACGGGCGCTTCGACCTGGGCATCTGGGGCGGCGAGGGGATGAAGAACCTCACGCCGCTGTGGATGCTCAAGTACCTGCCCAACATGCTCGCCTGCCACGTGACGATCATCCACGACTGCCAGGGGCCCTCGAACACGATCACCTGCGCGGAGGCGAGCAGCCTGCTCTCCATCGGCGAGAGCATGCGCGTCATCGGCCGCGGCGACGCGGACGCGTGCCTCAGCGGCGGCGCGGAGAGCAAGACCAACCTCATGGGCATGATGCGCCAGCACTACGCGGGGCGCCTGGCCGCCACCGCGCCGGGCGAGGATCCCGCGGGCGTCGTGCGCCCCTTCACCCCCGACGCCAAGGGAGGCATCCCCGGCGAGGGCGGCGGGCTGCTGGTGCTCGAGGCCGCCGAGACCGCGGCTGCGCGCGGCGCGACGCCGCTGGCGGAGCTGGCCGGCTTCGGCGCGAGCCAGAGCTTCTGCCCCGACACGCTGGGCATCAGCCCCGAGCCCGACGGGCAGGGGATCTCCGACGCGATCGAGGCGGCGCTGCGCGACGCGCGCATGTCGCCCGACGAGATCGACGCGATCGTCCCCTTCGGCACGGGCGTCCCCGCGCTGGATGCGGCGGAGCGCGCCGCGATGGAGCGCGTCTTCGGCAGGCGCGCGGCCTCGATCCCGCTGGTCACGCTCTCGCCCGCGCTGGGCAACTGCGGCGCCGGCACCGGCGCGATCGCCGCGGCCGTCGCCGTCCGCTGCCTGATGGAGCAGAAGCTGCCCGCGCGCATCAACACGCGCGGCGCCTCCGGCCTGGATGCCGACGCGCGCCCCGCGCGCGAGGCCGCGCTGCGGTCGGTCCTGGTCTTCACCCCGAGCCTGGGCGGACAGAACGCCGCCATCGTCCTGCGGAGGATCGCATGAGCGCACCGCGCGTCGTCGTCACCGGCATCGGCTGGGTCACCCCGCTGGGCCACGACATCGAGACCGTCTGGAAGCGCCTCCTCGCCGCCGAGAGCGGCATGGCGCCGATCACCCGCTTCGACGCCCGCACCTTCCCGACGAGCTTCGCCGCCGAGGTGCGCGGCTACGACGTCGCGAAGTTCGTCAAGGACGCGCGCGTCCACGCGACCGCGGGGCTCAACAGCCAGTTCGCGCTGGGCGCGGCCTCGCAGGCGTGGCGCCAGGCGGGGCTGGACCGCACGCCGCCGCGCGACGCGCGCCGCACCGGCATCTACCTGGGCGCGGGCGAGGGCGTGCTCGACGTGGACAACTACGTCGGCTCGAACCTGGCCGCGTGGGACGCCGCCGCGGGCAAGGTCGACGGCGTGCGCTGGGCGAAGGCCGCGCTGGCGAGCATGACGCCCGCGCGCGAGATCGAGCAGGAGCCCAACATGCCGCTGGCGCACCTGGCGCGCGAGTTCAACGCGCGCGGGCCCGCCTACAACTGCCTCACCGCGTGCGCGGCCAGCACGCAGGCGATCGGCGAGGCCTTCAGCATCCTGCAGCGCGGCGACGCCGACGTGATGATCGCCGGCGGCACGCACACGATGATCCACATGTTCGGCGTGACGGGCTTCAACCGCCTGACCGCGCTGAGCGAGCGCAAGGACGACCCGACGCAGGCGAGCCGTCCCTTCAGCCTCGACCGAGGCGGCTTCGTGATGGGCGAGGGCAGCGGCATGGTGATCCTCGAGACGCTCGAGCACGCGCAGGCGCGCGGCGCGACGCCGCTGGCCGAGGTGTGCGGCTACGGCAGCAGCTGCGATGCGTACCGCATCACCGACATCCAGCCCGAGGGCCGCGGCGCCGCCGTCGCGATGACCGAGGCGCTGCGCCAGGCGGGCATCGACCCCGCGGCGCGCGGCGCGGACGGCCGCCCGCCGATCCACTACATCAGCGCGCACGGCACCGGCACGAAGGAGAACGACTCCATCGAGACCAAGGCGGTGAAGCGCGTCTTCGGCGAGACGGCCAGGCAGATCCCCATGAGCTCGATCAAGAGCATGATGGGGCACCTGATCGCCGCCGCCGGCAGCGTGGAGTTCATCACCTGCGTGCTGGCGATCCGCGACGGCATGCTCCCGCCGACGCGCAACCTGACGACGCCCGATCCGGAGCTCGACCTCGACTACGTGCCCAACGCGGCGCGCGCGGCGAAGGTCGATGTCTGCCTCTCGAACAACTTCGGCTTCGGCGGGCAGAACGACACGCTCGTGATCCGGCGGTTCCAGGCATGAGCCCGGGCGCGCAGGGCGGTCCGCGCCGTCGCCGCGGGCTGGCCGTCGGCGGCACGCTGGGGGCGCTGACCGCGGTCGCCTTCGTGCTCGCGTGGATCGCGCCCGGCTGGTGGGCGCCCGTCGCGCGCGACGCGGCGGGGGCGCTCGACACCGCGCGCGCGCTCGAGCAGGGCGTCGCGAGCGAGCTCACCAAGGTGCGCGGCCCCGGCACGCAGGCATGGGCGGTGCGGCTGCGCGACGCCGACGCGAACGCCTGGCTGGGCGCGCGCCTGCCGCAGTGGCTCGAGTTCGACCAGAGCCTGCCCTGGCCCGAGGGGGTCGACGCGGTGCAGATGCACACGACGCCGCGCGGGCTCACGCTCGCCGCGCGCTGGCACGGCTTCGTCGTCTCGACGAACTGGCGCATCGAGCCGGGCACGGGCGGCGCGCCGGCGACGATCGTCGCCGACGGCACGAGCGTCGGACTGCTGCCGATCCCCTTCGCCGCGGGCGTCGGCGCGTGGTTCGTGCCGCAGCTCGCGAAGCCGCTGCCGCTGGACCTGAAGCTGGGCGATGGGCGACGCGTGCGCGTGATGGGCGTGGACTTCGCCGACGGCGAGGCGGTCGCCGACTGCGAGACGGTCGCGCGTCCCTGAACGCGCGCTCAGGGGGAAGGCCGCCGCGCCAGTTCCAGCAGCCGCGGCGCGAAGAACGCGATGACGCGGCGCGACCCGGCGCGCGAAAGATGGCTGGTGTCGGAGTAGAGGGGCGTGCCCTGCGCGTCGAAGCAATCGCACATCCCGTCCGCGCAGAGCGCCTGGGTGGGATCGAGGAACTCGTACGCGCCCGTGTGCGCCGCGCCCTGCGCGAGCACGGCGTTGAAGTCGCGGATGTCGTCGCGCAGCGGGCGCGGCGCGCGAAGCTGCTCCATCGTCTCCTGGCGCGCCATCGCCGGTCGCGCGAGCTCCTCGACGAGGTGCAGTCCGTTGGTCATCGGCGTCTGTCCCACGACGACCAGCCGCTCGATGCCCAGCGCGTCGCGCAGGCGCACGAGGCCGCGGACGACCTCCTGCGCGTCGATCTTGTCCGGCAGGAGCCCGCCGCGGCCGTCCTCCAGCCGCGCGTCGCGCATCTGCGAGAGCCACGAGTGCGAGAGGATCACGACCGGCTGGCGCCGGCACGCGCGCAGCGCCTGCGCGACGCGCTCGAGCGACTTGTCGCGCATCGCGACCCAGTCGCGCTCGCCGGTGTTGCGCAGGACGCCGGGCAGGTGGAGGCAGCTCGTGCCCGCGACCACCTGGAAGCGCAGCCCCGACGGGAGCGCGAGCGCGTGCTGCATGCCCTCGCCGTACTGCAGCCCGTGGCTGTCGCCGATGACGAGGAAGTCGGGATCGCCCGCGGGCTTCTCCTCGGGCCAGCCGCGGTAGCCCTCGCCGCCGTAGACCGCGAGGTCCTGCGCGGCCGCGGGCGCGGCGTTCGCCGGCGCCGCGCCGGGGGTGCGCCAGCCCCACCCGCCCGTCGCCCACATGTGCGCGCCGACGGCCATCGCGGCGGCGGCGGGCAGCGCGAGCCAGCGCAGGCGCAGGCGGCGCTCGCGGAAGGGGCGCTCGACGAATCGCCAGCTCAGGTACGCGAGCGCGCCCGAGAGCAGCGCGGCCCCGACCTGCTCCGCGGGCCCGAGCGCGCGCGCGAGCCAGCTCCAGTAGACGATCACCGGCCAGTGCACGAGGTAGAGCGAGTAGCTCCCGAGCCCGATGCCCACCGCCGCGCGGTTGGTCAGCAGCGGCGCCAGGCGCGACTGCGCGCCCGCGTGCAGGACGAGCGCCGTCCCCAGGCAGGGCAGCAGCGCCCAGTACGAGGGGAAGCGCATGGCGCTGCCGTAGGTCGCCGTCGCGAGCGCGATCATCGCCAGTCCCGCCACCAGCGCGAGGTCCGCGACCCAGCCGCGCCGCGGCCGCAGCGCGCCGGCCCAGCAGAGCGCGCCGCCGATGCCCAGCTCGAAGACGCGGAAGGGCAGCAGGTAGAAGATCGTCGACTTGCCGTTCTGGAAGCCCGCGCCCATCACGCCGATGCCGCCGCCGATGCCGCGGCCGAAGGGGATGTTCGCGGCGAGGCTCGCGGCGGCGACCAGCAGCAGCGCCGGCAGCGCCCAGCGCCGCGCGCGCCCGCGCAGCAGCAGCAGCAGCGCGGCGGGCGCGACGAAGTAGAACTGCTCCTCGACCCCCAGGCTCCAGGTGTGCAGCAGCGGCTTGGTGCGCGCGGCGGCGTCGAAGTAGTCCGCGCCGAGCCAGAAGTGGATGTTCGAGACGCTCAGCAGCGCGGTCGTCGCCTCCGCGCCCAGCTCGCGCAGCGCGGCGGGGGTGAGCAGGAAGGCGCCCACGGCGAGCGTCGCGACGACGGTCACCACCAGCGCGGGCGCCAGGCGGCGCGCGCGGCGCAGGTAGAAGTCGCGCATCCGCAGCGTGCCGGTCCCCTCGATCTCGCGGCGCAGGAGGCCGGTGATCAGGTAGCCGCTGATCACGAAGAAGACGTCCACGCCGACGAAGCCGCCGCCGAAGCCCGGG
This sequence comes from Phycisphaerales bacterium, assembly GCA_046350355.1. Taxonomy (GTDB): domain Bacteria; phylum Planctomycetota; class Phycisphaerae; order Phycisphaerales; family SM1A02; genus UBA966. The sequence goes on from JAXMAN010000001.1 coordinate 1,214,911, forward strand.
ACCTCCAGGTGGAAGAGCAGCACGGCGAGCACCGCGACGGCGCGGAGACCGTCGATGTGCGGCTGGTAGCTGGACCGTTCCTCGCTCATCCGGCTGGAAATCCCGGCGCGGGGGCGCGGGTCGGGCGCCGAGGATAGGGGGCGGCCGCGCCCCCGCGCGGGGGCGGGCGCGGGCGCCTGCATGGCGGCGGCGCGGACTACACTGCGGCGCCCCATGCCCCAGATCACGATCAACGGCACCGCGTTCGAGTTCGACAAGGGCGAGAAGATCCTGCAGGTCGCCCTGCGCAACGAGGTGATGGTGCCGCACTACTGCTACCACCCCTCGATGTCGATCCCGGCGAGCTGCCGCATCTGCCTCGCGGAGGTCTGGGCGCCGAACCCGCGGACCGGCAAGCTCGAGGCGATGCCCCAGCTCAAGCCGACCTGCCAGACCGACTGCTCCGACGGCATGGTCGTCTACACGGACAGCCCGCGCTCGGTGGCGAACCAGAAGTCGGTGATGGAGTTCCTCCTCATCAACCACCCGGTGGACTGCCCCGTCTGCGACAAGGCGGGCGAGTGCTACCTCCAGGACTACTCCTACGACTACGGCCGCGGCCAGAGCCGCTTCCTCGAGGAGAAGGTCAAGAACCCGAAGAAGGACATCGGACCGAACATCCTCCTCTACAGCGACCGCTGCATCATGTGCACGCGCTGCGTGCGCTTCACGCGCGAGGTGACCGGCACCGACGAGCTCATGGTCGACGGCCGCGGCGACCGCGAGATGATCGACGTCTTCCCCGGCCGCCCGCTGGACAACCCGCTCGCGGGCAACGTCACGGACCTGTGCCCGGTGGGCGCGCTCCTCGACAAGAACTTCCTCTTCCAGCAGCGCGTCTGGTTCCTGACGCGCACGCCCTCGGTCGACGGCATCACCGCCTCGGGCGACAACATCACCGTCGAGCACAACGACGGCCGCGTCTACCGCATCAAGCCGCGCACCAACATGGAGGTGAACACCTGGTGGATCACCGACGAGGTGCGCTACGGCTGGAAGCACGTGCACGCGCCGGAGCGCCTGAGCCTGCCGCGCGTCAAGGGGCTCGCGGCCTTCGAGGCCCCGCACGCCGCCGAGGCGTGGCGCGCCGGCATCGCCAAGGCGCTGGGCACGGTCGCCGACGCGGTCAACGCGAAGCGCCGCACCGCGCTGTTGGTGAGCCCGATGCTCTCCTGCGAGGACGCGTTCGAGCTCGCGCAGTGGGCGATCGCGATGGATCCGAAGGTCGAGCTCGCGGTGGGCCCGGTGCCCTTCCGCGGCGAGGACCGCACCTTCAAGGGCGGCTTCACGATGTACGCCGAGAAGGCCCCCAACGCGCGCGGCGTCCGCCGCGTGCTCGAGGCGCTGCACGCGCGCCGCGGCGGCACGGGCCCGGTGGCGGACTTCGCGGCCTTCCTCTCCGCGCTGCGCGCGAAGCAGTACGGCGCCGCGATCATCACCGGCAACTACCCCAGCGACTGGGTCACCCCCGAGCTGCGCGACGCCGCGATGGGCACGCCCATCGTCCTGATCGACACGCTGGAGAACCCGCTCTGCAACGTCGCCGAGGCGGTCCTGCCGGGCGCGACCTGGACCGAGAAGGCCGGCACCTTCGAGAACGCGAAGAACCGCCTGCAGGCCTTCGATCGCGCGATCGAGCCGATCGACTTCTGCCGCGGCGAGGCGCAGATCGCGCTGGACCTGCGCGCGGTCTTCGAGGGCCGCGCCGCGCGCCGCGCCGACGCGCAGGCGATCCGCGCCGCGATGTCCGCGGTGGCGGGGCTGGAGCGCTTCGCCAGCGAAGTGCACCTGCCCGAGCAGGGCTTCGAGCAGGCCGCGGACATGCAGTACGCGGCGCTCTGATCCCGACGATGCGATGAAAACGACCGCGCCCCGCGAGCAGCTCGCGGGGCGCGGTGGTTTTTGGTGATGCGAGGCGCGGCGCGCGGTGCGGTCGCCCGCGCCGTGCGCCGTCCATCGGTCAGCCGCGCAGGCCGGCCGCCGAGAGCGGATGGAGCCGGCGCGTGCCGTGGGTCACGCTGCGGAACTTCGGTGCACCGGCGTCGGCGTGGACATGCGGCGCGGGCTGCGCGCGCGGGGAGGGCGACTGCGCCGGCTTCGCGGGCGCGTGCGCGGGCTTGGCGCCCGGCTTCGCACCGTGCTTCGCGGCGGGCTTGCCCGCGGACTTGGCCGGCGTGCCGCCGTGTCCGCGGCCGCCCTGGCCGCGGCCCTGCTGTCCGCGTCCGCCGCGTCCGCCGCCGCCGCGCGGGGCGTTCGTCTCGCCGAGGTCGGCGGTGACGACGGCCGCGAGGTCGTCGGGGGTCGCCGCGACCGGGACCGGCTTGCCCAGCAGGCGCTCGATCGCGCGCAGCGTGGAGCGCTCGCCGGGCTCGCAGAAGGCGACGGCGATGCCCGTCGCGCCCGCGCGGCCGGTGCGGCCGATGCGGTGCACGTAGGACTCGGGCTCCGCGGGCAGGTCGTAGTTGACGACGTGGCTCACGTCGTCGATGTCGATGCCGCGCGCGGCGACGTCGGTGGCGACCAGGACGCGGATGCCGCCGGTGCGGAAGGCCTCCAGCGCGCGCTGGCGCTGGTTCTGGTTCTTGTTGCCGTGGATCGCGCCCGCGCGCTCGCCGATGCGCTCGAGCCGGCGCATGACGCGGTCGGCCCCGTGCTTGGTGCGCGTGAAGACGACGGCGCTGGTGACGGCGGGATCCTCCAGCAGCCGCTGGAGCATCGCCTGCTTCGACTCCTTGTGGACCATGTGCACGCGCTGCTCGATGCGCGGCGCGGCGCTGGGCGGGGGAGTGACGACGACGTTCACCGGATCGCGCAGCAGCGAGTCCGCGAGGTGGCGGATCTCCTGCGGCATCGTCGCGCTGAAGAGCATCGTCTGGCGCTGCGTGCCGACCATGCCGGAGATGGTGCGGATGGGCTTGATGAAGCCCATGTCGAGCATGCGGTCGGCCTCGTCGAGGACGAAGATCGAGACGCCGCCGAGGTGCACCTGGCGCTGCTCGACGAGGTCGAGCAGGCGGCCGGGGGTGGCGACGAGGATGTCGACGCCCGCCTGGAGGGCGCGCACCTGCGGGCCCTGGCCGACGCCGCCGAAGATGACGGCGGCGCGCAGGCCCTTGCCGCGGCCGTAGGTCGCGAAGCTCTCGCCGATCTGGACGGCCAGCTCGCGCGTGGGCGCGAGGACGAGCGCGCGCGGCCAGTGCGGGCGGCGCTTGGTCGCGGTGTCCGCGGCCAGGCGCTGCAGGATGGGCAGCGAGAAGGCGGCGGTCTTGCCGGTGCCGGTGGAGGCGCAGCCGAGGATGTCGCGCCCCTGGAGCAGCGCCGGGATGGTCTGCGCCTGGATGGGCGTCGGGGCCTCGTACTTCTCCTGCTCGAGCGTGCGCAGGAGCTGCTCGCTCAGGCCGAGCGAGGCGAAGGTGATGCCGGGCCCCGCGTGCGGGACCTTGCGGCCGGTGGTGGCAGGTGCGGTCGGGTTGGAACGGGTCTCGGACGAATCGGACGGGTGGACAAAGGACATCGACAGATACTCCGGGGACGCCGGCGCAAAAGCGCATGGCGTCCCCCGTGGTTGCTTCAGGCAGTCCCTGTCCAAATCGAGTTGGAGGCAGTCGCAGCCAGAATCAGGTGCGCGTGCGCGCCACTGTCTGTGCGGGCTCGCGCTGCGGCGGGGGGCTTCGTCCGGGCGCCGAATCCTTCGGTCGCTGGTCCGTCGAGGCCCGCAGGTCCACCGCGGGAATGCACACGGTACGCGATCCGGGCCGCACCGTGCGGCGCGGCGGCGGGAATTCGGGCAGATTGCGCCGCCTGCGCGGGCGCGGTGCATAATCGCCGCCGCATGCGGGCGCGCGCGCCTCCTACGATCGCGCCCGTGGCATCGTCGCACACCATCTCGCGCCATCGCGTCTTCGACCCGCTCGCGCTGCGCGAGGTGTGGGGCCAGGCGTGGCCCACCGTGCTCACGATGCTCAGCTACACGCTGATGCAGTTCGTCGACAGCCTGATGGTCGCGCAGGTGGGGCAGGTGGAGCTGGCGGCGCAGGGCAACGGCGCGATCTGGAGCTTCGTGCCGATGGTGCTGGTCTTCGGCGTGCTCTCGGTGGTGAACACCTTCGTCGCGCAGAGCCTGGGCGCGCGGCGGCCGCACGAGGTCACGCGCTACGGATGGGCCGGCATCTGGATGGCGCTGCTGGCGTGGGCGCTGCTGCTGGTGCCGTACGGGCTCGCGCTGCCGTGGATCTTCTCGCACATGGGACACGACGCGCGCCTCATGGAGCTGGAGACCGACTACTGCAGCATCCTCGTCTTCGGCGGCGCGGCGACGCTGCTGGGCCGCGGCGTCGCGAACTTCTTCTTCGGCATCCAGAAGCCGGGGATCGTGACGGTGGGCGCGGTCGCGGGAAACGTCATCAACCTGCTGCTGAACTGGGTGCTGATCTACGGCTCGCTCGGGCTGCCGTCGCTGGGGATACCGGGCGTGCCGGGCGTGCCGCCGATGGGCATCGCGGGCGCGGCGATCGCGACGGTCATCGGCTCCATGGTCGAGGCGGCGATCCCGCTCTGGGTCTTCCTGGGCCGGCGCATGCACGAGCGCTTCTCGGTGCGCTCGGACTGGCGGCTCGACGCGCGCGCGCTGCGCGACCTGCTGCGCGTGGGCTCGCCGGCGGCGCTGCAGCAGGGGACGGAGATCCTCACCTGGGCGGTCTTCTCCTCGGTGCTCGTGGGGCGCTTCGGCGCGACGGCGCTGGCCGCGGGGTGGGCGACGCTGCGCTACCTGCACCTGTCCTTCATGCCGGCGGTGGGCTTCGGCGTCGCGGCGACGAGCCTGGTCGGCCGCCACATCGGCGCGGGCGATCCCGAGACCGCGGCGGCGCGCGCCCGCACCGCGCTCGTGCTGGCGATCGCGTACATGTCGCTCTGCGGCGGCGCCATGCTGCTGCTGCGCTCGCACCTCGTGGCGCTCTTCGCGCACGGCGCGAACACGCCCCCCGACGAGGCGGCGCGCATCGTCGAGCTGGGCTCGCGGATGATGATCGCGGCCGCCTTCTTCCAGGCCTTCGACGCGGTGGGGATCGTGCTCATGGGCGCGCTGCGCGGGGCGGGGGACACGCTGTGGCCGGGGGTGGCCTCCTTCGTCCTCTCCTGGGCGCTGATCGTGGGGCTGGGGTGGGTGCTGGTCGAGCAGGCCCCGGGGCTCGGGCCGATGGGCCCCTGGATCGCCGCCAGCGCCTACATCGTGGTTTTCGGTCTCGCGCTGGCCCTGCGGTGGCGCAGCGGCGCCTGGCGGCGGCTCCACCTCCTCCAATAAACATGCCGGGCATGCCCGGCATCTTTTCCCTGCTAAGATGCGCGGCTTCGGCCTCGCACGGCCGTACGGCAAGGAGATTTGGCAACCATGGCATTCCCCGGTCTGGACACGGTCATTGGCGGCAGCACCACGGCTCGCGATCCGCAGGCGGCCGCCTCGTACTTCGCCAAGGGTCTCGAGTGCGAGCGCTCCGGCGACCGCCTCGGCGCCATCGAGATCTACCGCGAGGCGGTCGAGCGCGACCGCAAGCCGGAGTACCTCTTCCGCCTGTCCTACCTGCTCGACCTCGTCGGCGAGGAGAACGAGGCCATCCGCCTGCTCGCCGAAGCCTGCCAGTGCGCCGAGCCGCCGGTGAACGCGCTGATCAACCTCGCGATCATGCACGAGGACCGCGGCGAGATCCACCAGGCCGAGCGCTGCCTGCGCAAGGTCCTGGACTCGAACCCGAACCACGAGCGCGCGCGCCTCTTCATGAAGGACATCGTCGCCAGCAAGGACGCCGTCTACGACGAGGGCGACTCGCGCGACGAGGCCAAGCGCAACGCCGAGCTCGACACCCCGGTCACCGACTTCGAGCTGAGCGTCCGCAGCCGCAACTGCCTCAAGAAGATGAACATCCGCACCCTGCGCGATCTGCTCATGATCACGAAGGCGGAGCTCCTCTCCTACAAGAACTTCGGCGAGACCAGCCTCGTCGAGATCGAGCAGATGCTCGCCCAGCGCGGCCTGCGCCTGGGCCAGGGCCTGGACCAGGGCTACGTCGCCCGCGCGAACAAGGAGTACATCGACAGCCTCCGCGAGCGCGTGGACCCCAACGTCCTGAACCGCCCGGTCTCCTCGCTGGACTTCACCGTGCGCGCCCGCAAGGCGCTGCAGCTCCTCAACGTGCAGACCGTCGGCGAGCTCGCCGCGCGCACCGAGGCGGAGCTCATGGGCATCAAGAACTTCGGGCAGAACTCGCTGGACGAGATCAAGCGCAAGCTGGCCGACCTGGGCCTCTCGCTGCGCGAGATCGAGTGATCCCCGCGGGCCGGCGCGGCCTCCGCCGCGCGGCCCGGGCAGCCGGTCGCGCCCGCTCGACGCAGCGGCTCCAAATCTCCCGCAGGACGCGGGAGGATGCCGATCCAAGGAAGCGATGCGCGGCGCCCGTTCCAATTCCTGGGTCTCCGAACTTGCCGGGGCAGCCGTCTGGTGCTGCCTCGGTGGCGCCCTCGTGATCCACGGCTGCGCCGGGACGCCGACGCCGACGCGCCGCGCCCAGACGCCGCCCACCCCGACGCCCCCCTCCGGCCCCACCCAGCCGCCGCGCGCGGAAGCGCCGCGCGTCGCCGAGGCCCCGGAGCCGGTGAACCGCTTCGAGGATCGCCCCGCGGTCCCCACCAGCGAGCCCGACCTGCGCATCCGCATCGCGGCCTTCCGCTCCGCGAGCGCGGCGCCGCGCCTGAGCCATCCCTCCGGGGCGCTCGTGCTGACCGTCCCCGGCGGCGCGACGCGCACGCTGCGCACCCCCGTCGAGGTCCGCCTGGAGCCGGGCGCATGGTCCGTCGTCGAGGCCGCCGGCACCGGCCGCACGCGCACCTTCGATGTCACGACCACCGGCCCGATCGAGTTCCACCCGCCCGAGGGGGCCCGCGGCGTCGTGAGCTACGACGGGCAGGACTGGCCCGGCACCGTCCGCGCGGTCCCGCGCGTGGACGGCCCCGGCACGCTCGACCTGGTCGTGGATGTGCCGCTGGAGCGCTACCTGCCCGGGGTGCTCGCGAAGGAGCTCATCAAGGGCTGGGCTCCCGAGACCTTCCGCGCGCAGGCGATCGCCGCGCGCAGCTTCGCGGTCTGCGAGCACGCGCACTGGCAGGGGATCCGCCACTACGACCTCGTCGCCGGCGAGGCGAGCCAGGCGTGGATCGGCGAGGTCAAGGACCAGCGCCCGCGCGACGCGGTGGCGCAGACCCGCGGCATGGTGCTGGTCTTCCAGGACCGCGTCGTGCCCGCCTACTACTCGAGCACCTGCGGCGGCACGCCGGCGAACGCGACCGACGCGCTGACGCGCAACCCGTACCACGGCATCGCGCCGCTGGCCGCGGGAGCCTCCGCCGCCGCCGCGCACCGCGACTGCTGCGCGAACGCGCCCAAGTTCCGCTGGGAGCAGACGATCCCCGTCTCCACGATCTGCGCGCAGCTTCGCCGCTGGTCGGAGGACCAGCTCGCGGCGAAGACGCAGCGCGGACGCGCGCCCTCGCAGACGGCCGTCGCCTCGATGGGCGCGACGAGCGGCGCGGTGCCGCCGACGGAGACCGGCGCGGGGGCGACGCCCGCCGCCGCGCCCGCCGCCGCGCCCGCCGCGACGCCCGCCCCCTCCGCCGCCGGCGTCACCGAGGTCGCCGACGACGCGCCGCTCGCCGCGCTCTCGACCATCCGCGGGATCCGCTCGATCGAGGTCACCGCCGTCAACGCCGCGGGGCGCCCGAAGCAGATCCGGCTCGTCGACAGCCAGGGGCGCACGCTCCTGCTGCGCGCCGAGGACTTCCGCCGCGCCGTGAACTACGCCCGCGAGGGCGAGCGCACCCCCAGCCTGCGCCTGAACAGCAGCGCGATCGCCACCGCCACCGTCATGGGCGATGCGGTCCGCTTCAGCGGCGCGGGCTTCGGCCACGGCGTCGGGATGTGCCAGTACGGCGCCGAGTCCCTTGCCCGCCGGGGCGCCAGCGCGGAGCAGATCCTGCGCACCTACTATCCCGAAGCGACCATCCGCCGCGCGTACTGACGCACCTGGCGGCGGCGGGCGCATCCTGCCATGTTCACCGGCATCGTCGAGCACCGTGGCCGCGTCGTCGCGCTGCGCCCCCAGCCCTCGGGCGCGCGGCTGGAGGTCGATCCCTGCGGCTGGCACCACCGCCCCGGCGACGGCGACTCGATCGCCATCGACGGCTGCTGCCTGACGGTCGTGCGCGGTCCGGAGGCGCCGGCGGACCGCCTCTGCTTCGACATCGTGCCGCAGACGCTCTCGCTGACGACGCTGGGCGCGCTGACGCCGGGGCGACTGGTCCATCTGGAGCACGCCGCGACCGCGACGACGCTGCTGGGCGGCCACATCATGCAGGGGCATGTCGACGGCGTCGGCGAAGTGCGCTCCGTGGACACCGCCGGCGGCGGCTGGCGCACGCGCATCGCCGCGCCCGCGTCGGTGCAGCCGTACCTGGTCGAGCGCGGCAGCGTCGCCGTCGACGGCGTGAGCCTGACGCTGGCGGCGGTCGGGCCGGACTGGTTCGAGGTGGCGCTCATCCCCGCGACGCTCGCCAAGACCTGCCTGGGCGAGCGCGTCCCCGGCAGCCGCGTCAACCTCGAGGCGGACTGCCTGGCGAAGATGGTGGCGGAGCAGGTGAAGCGAGCGCTGGCGGCGGCGCCCCCACGCCCGTGAGGCGCGCGATGAATCCCTCGGGGAAGGTCTGCAGGCGGTCGAGGAACGCCTGGCGGCTCTGCAGCTCGAAGGTGCGCGCCTGCGCGATGCGGCTCTCGGTGTCGGAGAGCTGGCGCTGCAGCGCCAGGAACGCGCCGTCGGCGCGAAGCTGCGGATAGGCCTCCACGATCGCGGCGAGCGACGCCTCGACCGCCGCGCCCGCGCGCAGCTTGGCCATCGCCTCCTGCAGGTGCCGTTCGTGCCCGGCGAGCCCCTGCGTCACCGCGACGAGGTTGGGGATGAGGTCGGCGCGCCGCTTCAGCTCCACGTCCACCAGCGAGACCGCGCGCTGCCAGCGCGTGCGCACGCGCACCGCGCCGTTGCGCACGATCACCAGCCACATCGTGGTGACGATGCCGCCGAAGACCATCAGGCTGACGCCCGCGCCCGCGAGCCGCGCGGGATCCTCGGCGAGCGAGGGCATCGCCGCGCGCACCGCGCGGCTGAGGCCGATCCCCGCCGCGCCCGCCGCCGCCGCGCCGAAGAGGAAGCCCACCGCGGCGAGCCAGAGCGCGCAGCCGTAGTGCGCCTTCTCGCCCTTGAGCGAGATCATGAAGACGTTGTCGTCCCCGCGGCCGCCGATCTCGAGCGCGCTCGAGTCGGGGCGGATGAAGGCGTTGCCGAAGATCCACACCTTCGAGCCCAGCGGCACCGCCATCTCGTGGAAGCTGCGCCGGCCGGTGCTTCCCGAGACGCTCACGCCGGGCGCGACGGTGGAGTAGAGCGCGTCGCCGCGGCGCGCCTCGCGGGAATAGGTGGTCGTGGGCGTCCAGTCGGCGCCCTTCGTGCGCACGACGATCGCGCCGGTCTGGTCGCGGATGCGCATGTCCACCTGGCCGCCGCCGCTGGCGACGACGTCGCTGCCGGTGACGGTGCGCGTCTGCACGCGGCCCTTGCTGTCGGTGTAGGTCTCGGTGCGGCGCCAGTGCTCGCTCACCGTCCAGGAGTGGTAGACGCAGGCGATGCCGCTGAGGCCGCCCCTGAGCGGGTTGTCGCACTCGACGGTGCCGCCGGTCTCGACGAGCCCGACGAAGACGCCGCTCACCGGCACCGCGGGCACGTCCTTGAGCAGGCGCGCGAAGCGCACGCGGCTCCACCAGAGCCACAGGAAGAGGAGCGCGGCGACCCAGCCCCCGGCGAGGAGCCAGAACTCCTCCCCGGAGTCGATGGTTGCGACGAGCGGCGCGGCGGCCGGCATCACGCCGACGCGCCTCCTTCGCGCACGCGCTCGACGACGACCAGCGTGAGGTCGTCGGCCTGGTGCACGGAGCCGAACTGCATGTCGACGCGGCGGCCGATCTGCTCGACGACCGCGGCGGCGGTGGGGGCCGAGCGCAGCGCCTCGAACTCGTCCAGGTAGCGCATGCTCGGCGCGGCGCCGCGGCGCTGTCCGGTGGGATCGCCGGGGAAGGCCTGCTCGAAGCCGTCGGAGTAGAGGAGCAGGCGGTCCCCCTCGCCGAGCTGGAAGGCGACCTCGGGGTACTCCTCGCCGTCGAAGACGCCCAGGAGGCCGCCGCCCGCGTCGAGCAGCTCGGTGCGGCCGTCGGCGCGCAGCACGACCGGCGTCGGATGGCCCGCGCTGGCGATGCGCGCCTCGCCGGTGACGCAGTCGACGGTGCAGTAGACGGCGGTGGCGAAGCGCGTCGTGCGTCCCTGGTGCGCGATCATGTTCGCGTTGATGCGGCGCAGCGCCTCGCTCGGGGGGACGATGCGGTAGGTGCCGCGGCCGACGTCCTTCGCGGGCAGGCCGCGGCAGATGACCATCGTCAGCAGCGCGGCGGGGACGCCGTGGCCGACGGCGTCGGCGATGAAGACGCCGATGTTGCGCTCGTCCAGGCGGATGACGTCGTAGATGTCGCCGGAGACGTAGCTGGCGGGGCGCCAGAAGGCGTCCACCTTCACGCTGCCCACGGGCGGCAGGCCGCGCGGCAGGAACTCGCGCTGCACGCTCGCGGCGAGCTGCAGCTCCTCCTGCATGCGCGCGATCTCGCTGCGCAGGCCGCTGGTGAAGCGCGTGGCGACGCTGAGCTCGCTGCTGACGCGCTCGACCTCGGCCTGGCGGCTGAGGATGCCGCGCAGCGTGGCGGCGACGACCTCGGGGGCGGCGTCCAGGCGCTCGACCGCGACGGCCTCGGCGCCCGCGCGGCGGCGTCCGCTGTCGTCGATGAGCAGCAGCACCGGCACGCGCGCCTGCTCGGCGGCGTCCAGCAGCTCGCTCAGCCCGGTGGGGATGTCGCGGCTGTCGAGCGCGACGAGCAGGGCGGAGACACCCTCGTCCATGGGCTGCGCGAGCGCGTCGGCCAACGGCACGGCGCGCGCGGCGGCGTTCTCGCCCAGCAGCGGGGGAAGCGACTGCGCCAGCGACGCCACGCGCTCCTGCTGGCGCGGCGTCGCGGCGGCCATCACATGCACGGGCCGAAGCTGCGGCCGCAGGTTCGCGAAGGCGCTCATTGCACGGCGGCCCTCAGCGCGGCGTGGTCGAGCTCGATCTTCTGCGAGGGCTGGAGCCCCAGCTCCTTCGCGCGGCCCGCGCGCAGCTCGATCGCGTACTGCGCGGGCGCGAGGCTGGAGTACTTGCGCAGGCGGCGCTCGTAGAGGACGCGGTCCTCGTCGGGCGACTGCGGCGGCTCCTTGGTCATTGTGTAGATGGCGGTGATGTACCCCAGCGGATCGCAGTAGACGATGTCCATGTCGATGAGGCAGTCCTTCATCCAGAAGGAGCGCATCTGCGCGTCGGGGAAGACGAAGATCATCCCGCCCTGGTCGGGGATCGCGGTCGCGCCGCCGAAGCCGCGCTCGCGCGTGGCGTCGCTCGCGCTGACGGTGAGCGCGAAGGGCTGGCCCGCGATCTTCACGGCGTAGGTGCCGCGGTCCTGCAGCGCGCCCTGGCCGCACCCGGCGAGCGCGACGCAGGCGGCGGTGGCGGCGGCGGTGCGGAGTCCGGCGTGGAAGGTCAGGTTCGGTGGAGCCATGCGAGGGTCGCTTCGTCCAGGCGCGGCGGCGCGGTCCGCGCGCGTTCGTGCCACCGGCGCAGGATAGAGGGGTCGACGCGCCCGCGCAGCGTCCCCGGATCCATCGGCGCGAGCGCCTCCTGCGCGCCGCACCACCACGCCACCAGGCCGACGACGCGCGCCGGATCGACGCCCGCCTCGCGCAGCGCGCGCAGGCTCTCGCTGCCGCGCCGCTTGGCCATGCGCTGGCCCTGCGCGTCCAGCACGAGCGGCAGGTGCCACCAGCGCGGCGGCGCGCCGCCCAGCGCGCGCCAGATCCGCTGCTGCAGCGCGGCCGAGGGGAGGAGGTCGTCGCCGCGGACGACGTCGCTCACGCCCTGCGCGAGGTCGTCCACCACGACGGCGAGCTGGTACGCCGGGTAGCCCGACTTGGTCCACACGATGCAGTCGCCGGTCTCGCGCGCGCAGTCGTAGGAGCGCGCGCCCGCGACCTGGTCCTCGACGGGCTCCGCGCCGGGCTCGACGCGCAGGCGGTGGTTGATCGCCTCGCGGGCGAAGCCCCAGGCGGGGCCGGGGGGCGGGCGAAGGGAGGCGGGGAAGGCGTTGGCCTCCGGCGCGTGCGGCGCGTGCAGCGCGGCGGCGGCCTCGCGCACCTCCGAGCGCGAGTGCGGGCTCTCGTAGACGAGTCCCGCCGCGGCGAGCGCGCGCATCGCGGCGCGGTAGCGCTCGAGCCGGTCGCGCTGGTGCACCGCGGGGCCGTCGTGGTCGATCCCCAGCCACGCGAAGCTCTCGCCGATGTCGCGCACCGACTCCTCGCGCGCGCGCGCGTCGTCGAGGTCCTCGACGCGCAGCAGCAGCTCCCACCCCAGCGTGCGCGCGAGCGCCCAGGTGACGAGGAAGCTGCATGCGTTGCCCACGTGCAGCGGCCCGGTGGGGCTGGGGGCGAGGCGGGTGCGGCGCGGGGAATCCGTCACGGCGGCACAAGGTATATTCGTGCGGATCATGGGTCGCCTGACCGCGAAGCAGATCGCCGCCAAGCTCGGCGCGCTCAAGGAGTGGACGCAGAGCGGCGGCGTCATCCAGCGCACCTTCGCCTTCCCCGACTTCGTGCACTCGATGCGCTTCGTCGACGAGGTGGCAGAGGAGGCCGAGCGCGTGCAGCACCACCCCGACATCATGGTGCGCTACAGCAAGGTGACGCTCGCCCTGAGCACCCACGACGCCGGCGGGATCTCGCAGAAGGACTTCGACTTCGCGGCCGCCGCGGACCGGATCTTCGCGGCGCGGCAAGGGTCGTAGGAGGCCGGCGCTCGGCCGCTCGGCCGCTCAGCCGCCCAGCGCGGTGCGCGCGGCGTTGGCGCGCGCGGTGCGCTCGTCGTCGTCGCTCTCGATCGCGGGGTTGGCCGCGCGCAGGTGCGCGGGCTGCAGGCAGATCGTGAGGCGGTTGAGCTCCTCGACGCCGATGCCCGGGAGCATCCCCAGGCAGACGCCCAGGCGGACGCTGCTGAGCTGCTTCATCGCCTCGTCCATGCCCAGCAGGCGCGCCGAGCGCAGCAGCGCGATGCCGCGGAAGACGCGGTCCTCCAGGAGCGTGCGCTGGCGGTCCAGCAGCATGCGGCGCGCCTCGCGCTCGTAGCCCACGACGGCGGGGACGATGCGCGTGGCGAACTCCTCCAGGAGCTGCTGCTCGCTCACGCCCAGCGTGCGCTGGTTGGAGATCTGGAACCAGTCGCCGATGGAGTCGCTGCCCTCGCCGTGGAAGCCGCGCACCGCCAGATGCAGCTCCTTCGCGGCGCGCTGCACCTTCTCGAGCTCGTTGGTCGTGCGCAGCGCGCGCAGGTGCACCATGACGCTGATGCGGATGCCGCAGCCGACGTTGGTCGGGCAGGCGGTGAGGTAGCCAAAGCGCGGGTGGAAGGCGAAGTCCAGGCGCTCGGCGAGCGCGTCGTCGACGCGCACCGCGGCGTCGAAGCACTCCTGCAGGCGGTTGCCCTCGCGCAGCACCTGCAGGCGCAGGTGGTCCTCCTCGTTGACCATCAGCGAGAAGCGCTCGTCCGAGGTGATCGCGACCGCGCGCGGGGAGTCCCCGTCGGCGAACTGCCGCGAGATGAGGTGGCGCTCGAAGAGGAGCTGCCGGTCGCGCTTGGGCAGGCCGGGCATGTCGACCCACGCGACGCGCGCGCCCTCCTGCGCGATGCGCCCGCCGCCGCCGATGCGCGCGGCGCACGCCTCGGAGCCGACCGCGGCGCGCGCGGTCTCGAGGATCTCGCGCCGCTGCGGATGCGTCGCGCGTCCCACGAAGGGGAAGCCCGCGATGTTGCGCGCGAGCCGCACGCGGCAGCTCATCACGACGTCGAGGTCGGGGTGCTCGGCGAGCCCGGTGCCGGCGTTCATCGCGCGCCCTCGTCCCCGGACGCGCCCGCCGCGCCGCCGGCGCCCGCGCCCGCGCCGGCCGCGTCCGCGCCGCCGGGCGCCTCGGTGCGCATCTGCCGGACCTTGTCGCGCAGGATCGCGGCGCGCTCGTACTGCTCGGCGACGACCGCCTCCTCGAGCTCCTTCAGCAGGCGCTGCAGGACCGCCGCGCGCTGCGGGGCATCGCCCACGCGCGGGGGCGTGCGCCCGATGTGCTGCGTCGCGCCCGCGTGGGCGCGCTCGACGATGGGGCCAATGGTGGCGATGAAGGCGTCGTAGCAGGCGGCGCAGCCGATGAGGCCGCTGCTCTTGAAGTCGGCGAAGGTGTGCCCGCACTCGGGGCAGCTCGGGCCGCGCGGGCGCGAGGGCGGCGCCGCGCCGAGCTGTCCCAGGATCTGCTTGATCGGCGCCGCGCCCACGATGTGGATCTGCATCTGCTTGGCGTGCTCCTCGCAGAGGTGCACCTCCGTCATCTTGTTGCCGACGATGACGGTGTTGTGGACCACCGCGGGCTTGTCGCAGTGGTCGCAGGAGCGGAAGGGCGCGGCCATGGGGGCGATTCTAGGCGCGGCGCTCGGAAACCACGGCATCGTTCGCCGCGTCGCGCACCGCCTTGAGCTGCGCCAGCAGCGCGGGCACGCGCTCCAGCGGCTGGATGGTGCCCGCGTCGCTCTGGCTGTGGGCCGGATCGGGGTGGCACTCCAGGAAGACCGCGTCGACGCCCGCCGCGACCGCCGCGCGCGCCAGGAGGGCGCAGCGCTCCGGGCGCCCGCCCGTGGCGGTGCCGGTCGCGCCGGGAAGCTGCGTGCTGTGCGTGGCGTCGAAGCAGACCGGCGCGCCCAGCGCCATGAGGTCGCCCAGCCCGATGAAGTCCGTGACCAGCCGGTGGTAGCCGAAGAAGGTGCCGCGCTCGGTGAGCATCGCGCGCGTGCAGCCGCCCTCGCGCAGCTTGGCCAGCACGTTGCGCATCTCGTCGGGGGCCATGAACTGGCCCTTCTTCACGTTGACCGCGCGGCCCGTGGCGGCGGCGGCCGCCAGCAGGTCCGTCTGGCGGCACAGGAAGGCGGGGATCTGCAGCAGGTCGACGACCTTCGCGGCGGGGGCCGCCTGCGAGGCGTCGTGGATGTCGGTCGTGACGGGGACGCCCAGCAGGTCGCGCAGGCGGGCGAGCTCGCGCAGGCCCGCCTCCAGCCCGGGGCCGCGCGCGCTGCGGATGCTCGAGCGGTTGGCCTTGTCGAAGCTCGCCTTGAAGACCAGGGGCAGTCCCAGCGCGGCGCAGGTCTCCTGCAGGACGCGGCCGATGCGCTCGTTGGTCGCGGGCTCCTCCAGGATGCAGGGACCGGCGATCACCAGCAGCCGGTGGGTGGGGCGGGCGAAGAAGTCGGAAATCGGGTCGTTCATGGAAGAAGTCCCTGGTGATGCGGCAGGCCCGATTCCGGACCCCGCCGGGGCCGCCGCCGCGGCAAAGGCGGCACAGGCCGAGTGAGGAAGCCCAAAAAGGTACCCGGTCGTCCTTTCCGAGGGGCCGCCTGCATCGAATCATTGGGGCGGTTCCGCGACATGCCCGCTCCCACGGGCCCCCAGCGCCGCGCCGTCCGCGCACTGGAGGCCGACCCGGGGAACTGGCCGTCGCGGACCCGATCTGGAGGTTTCGATGTCCCGTTTCCCCGACAGTCCCGAGGCGTTCAGCGAAGCGGTCGTGAAGATCGTGCGCACGCGCTACCCGTCCCGCTCGGTCGAGCTGGTGACGACGCTCGTGCTGACGATCGATGGCCGGCACGTGGGGCTGGAGAACCTCTGGCGCACCGTGCAGCGCGCTCCCGAGGAGTGGAAGGCCACCGTGGAGCACCACGTCGACCAGGTGCTCGAGGGCGACCAGCTCTCGAGCCTGGACATCCCCTTCGCGGTCGCGCGTCCGCGCATCATGCCGCGCATCCAGCCATCGACGATCTTCCAGACGCTCGACCGCGAGCAGGTCGCGCACGTGGCGTGGGTGAACGACACCGTCATCGTCTTCGTGATGGACATGCCGCAGTACACGGTCTCCATCAGCACCGAGCAGATGATCCGCTGGGGCGTGACCCCGGACGACCTCGAGGAGATCGCGCGCTCCAACCTGGAGCGCTACACGCCCGAGCTGGACTTCCAGGTCGTGCGCTCCAACGAGGGCGGCCGCGCCGCGATCATCTCCATGCACGACGGCTACGACGCCGCGCGCCTGCTGCTGGGCGACCTGCACCGGCGCCTGGCCGCGCAGCTCGGCCGCACCTTCCTCGTGGCCGCCCCCGCGCGCGACATGTTCGTCGCGATGACGGGCGATCCCGAGCCCTTCGTCAACCGGCTCCGCGAGCGCGCGGAGCAGGAGTACCGCCGGCTTCCCTATCCCATCTGCGCGGACCTCTTCCTGGTGACGCCCGACGGCATCGCCGGGACCAAGGCCACCGCGGCCTGACCATGCGTGCGCGGGGGCGGGGCGCTCTGCGCGGCGCCCCCGCGCGCGTGGGCCGGCCACCCGGCTACAGTGCTGCGCCCGTGCTGCTGCTCATCGACAACTACGACTCCTTCACCTGGAACCTGGTGCAGCGCTTCGCGGAGATCGATCCGGCGCTGCGCATCGAGGTGGTGCGCAACGACGCGATCACCCCGGAACAGGCGGAGGCGATGGAGCCCTCGCACCTAGTGATCTCGCCGGGACCCTGCACGCCCAAGGAGGCGGGGGTGAGCGCCGCGATGATCGGGCGCTTCAAGGGGCGCGTCCCCGTGCTGGGGGTCTGCCTGGGGCACCAGACCATCGGCGACTGCCACGGCATGACCGTGCGCCGCAACGACATCCCCGTCCACGGCAAGACCAGCGAGATCCACCACGACGGCCGCGGGCTGTACGAGGGGCTCTCGAACCCCTTCGTCGCCACGCGCTACCACTCGCTGGTGGTCGATCCCGCGACGGTGCATCCGGAGTTCGAGGTCAGCGCCTGGACGCAGCGCCGCGAGATCATGGGCCTGCGCTGGCGCGCGCCCGCAGGGGCGGCGCCGCTGGAGGGCGTCCAGTTCCACCCGGAGAGCTTCCTGACGGTCGAGGGGCCGCGGCTGCTGGCGAACTTCCTGCGCTACCGCGCGGCGCAGAAGCGCACGCCGCTCTCGCAGTAGAAGTTGAGCAGGTCGCCGGTCTGGAAGCTGCCCGCGCTCTGCGAGGCCTCCAGCGACATCCACGCCGGCACCGCGAGGTCCAGCAGCACCGCGTTGCTGTCGGGATCGACCGCGAGCACGCGCCCCTGCACGATGCGCGGATGTCCCCAGACGGGCTCGATGAAGCAGCCGCCCGCCGCCGCATGCCAGACGCGCTGCGCGCGGCCGCGGATGACGCCGCTCACGCGCTTGCCGACGCGCGGCTGCAGCGCCGAGGCGTCGCCTTCCAGCACCAGCTCCAGCCGGTAGGCGGTGCCGGGGACCGAGACCTGCACGCGCGTGGGCGTGCCGGGGAGGATCGCTTCAAGGACGACGCGGGCGGTGTCGACGACGGCGGTGCTCATGCGTGTGTGCTCACTTGGCGCTGGTGGCGACCGGGGGCTTGGGGGCCTCGATGATCTTCTTGACGGTGGCGGTGCTGTTGTAGACGGCGAGCTCGCCGGCGGAGCCGCTGTCGACGCCCATGCGGGCGATCTGCACGCCGCGCGCGTTGCGGACGCTGATCGCGCCGCCGTCGCCGTCGGCCGCCGCGCCCGCGACCAGCAGCGGCTGGCCGTTGGGGTCGAGCAGGTTCACGAGGCCGCCGGTGGTGCCGGCGCCGATCGCCGCGACGCGGCGCTCGTTGAGGTAGGTGGCGAGCGTGCCGGCGTTGCCGTTGGACTCGGCCATGAAGGCGGGCGCGCCGGTGGCGGTGCCGACCATGAAGCGGCCGCCGCCGTCGCCCTTGGTGTCCATGCTGACGGCCGCGCCGCCGGTGCCGTTGAGCAGCTCGAAGACGCCGCCCTTGCCCGCGCCCGCGCTGGCGATCGACGCGACGACCGCGCCCGCGCCATCCTTCAGGAGCAGGCGGCCGCCGTCGCCGGCGACGAGCGCCGCGCACTCGTTGCCCGCCGCATCGCCCAGGCGCAGGACGCCCGACTGGTCGGTCGCGCCGCCGGCGTAGAGGATCTCCTTGCCCTCGGCGTTCTTGAGGGTGAGGACGCTCGCGCCCTGCGCGACGCCCGCGAGCAGGCCGATCTCGCCGTCGGCGCGGCGCATGCTGATCACCGCGCCCGCGGCGCCGGCCTCGGCGCGCATGCTGCTGGCGGTCTCGCCGGCGCCCGAGAGGATCATCGCGCCGCCTTCCTCGCCGCGCGTGACGGTGGCGAGGGGCTTGCCCTCGGTGTCGCCGACCTCCATGCGTCCGCCGGTGGCGGTGGCGAAGAGGCCCGCGACGGGCTTGCCCTTGGCGCTCCAGACGGCGATGTCGCCGCCGTCGTCGTTGCTGGCCAGGCGCACGGTGTTCACGCCGCCCTTGCTCCAGGCGTCGAGCTGCCCGCCGGTCTCGGCGGCGTGCGCGAGCAGGACGACCTTGTCGCCCTCGCCGACGATCTCGAGGCGGCGCGTGCGCAGCACGTCGGTGACGGGCGAGACCTGCACGGCGGCGGTCAGCGCGCCCACCAGGAGCAGTCCGCCGAGCGCCACGGTCCCGCGGCGCCAGCGGCGCGCGCTGGAGCGGGCGGCGTCGAGCTCGCGCTCGATGCGCTGGAGGCGGGCGTCGATCGCGCGGACGGCGTCGGCCGGGAGGTCGGCGGCGGTCGGGTCGTGCGTGTCCATAGGTTCCGTAGGATACGGCCACGATGGCAGCCAAGACACTCGGCATCGGGCTCGTGGGGACGAAGTTCATGGGCAAGGCGCACAGCAACGCGTGGATGAGCGCGCCGCGCTTCTTCGACCTGCCCCTGGAGGTCCACATGCGGGCCGTGGCGGGCACGGACGTGGGGGAGACGGCCACCTTCGCCCGCCGCTGGGGCTGGCAGTGCTGCAGCGACGACTGGCGGGACCTGGTCGCGGATCCCCAGGTCGGGCTGATCGACAACTGCACCCCCAACCACGTCCACGCGGAGATCTCCATCGCCGCGCTGGAGGCGGGCAAGCACGTGGCGTGCGAGAAGCCGCTGGCGGGCACGCTCAAGGACGCGCGCGCGATGCGCGACGCGGCGGCGAAGGCCGCGAAGAAGGGCGTCCGCACCTTCGTCTGGTTCAACTACCGGCGCTGCCCGGCGGTCGCCTTCGCGCACCAGCTCGTGCGCGAGGGCAAGCTCGGGCGCATCTTCCACGTGCGCGCGGCCTACCTGCAGGACTGGGGCGGGCCGAGCACGCCGCTGCTCTGGCGGTTCCAGGGCAAGCTCGCCGGCAGCGGCGCGCACGGCGACCTGAACGCGCACATCGTCGACATGGCCCGCTTCATCACGGGGGACGAGGTCTCGGAGATCGTCGGCGCGGTCGAGGAGACCTTCGTGAAGGAGCGCGACCTGGTCGAGAGCGCGGGTGGCGCGATCGCCGGCAAGGGCGCGCGGCGCGCGGTGCGCGGCAAGCGCAAGGGGCGCAGCACCGTCGACGACGCGGTCCTCTTCCTGGCGCGCATGCGCGGCGGCGCGGTCGCGAGCTTCGAGGCGACGCGCCTGGCCACCGGCAACCAGAACCGCAACCAGATCGAGATCAACGGCGAGAAGGGGAGCCTGAAGTTCGACTTCGAGCGCATGAACGAGCTGCAGTGGTGGGACCACACGCTGGCGCCGAGGATGCGCGGCTGGAGCCGGATCATGTGCACCGACGCGGCGCATCCCTACGCGGGCAGCTACTGGCCCGCGGCGCATGTCCTGGGGTACGAGCACGGCTTCGTGAGCGAGGCCGCCGACATCGTGCAGGTGCTCGGGCGCCGCAAGCCCGTGGTGCCGCTGCCGGACTTCGCGGACGCCTATGAGACCCAGCGGGTCCTGGACGCCGCGATCGAGTGCGCCCGCACGCGCCGGCCGGTCCGTCTGGGCTGAGCTTCCATCTACACTGCCTCGCTTCCCATGTCCGCGCCCGACCGCCAGCTCCTGGACGACCTCGCCCGCACGGCCTCGGACGCCATCGCCGCGCTGCGCACCCTCCAGAAGCCCGACGGCCACTGGTGCGCGGAGCTCGAGGGCGACTCGATCCTGCAGTCCGAGTACCTGCTGATGAAGTGGATCCTGGGGCAGGAGCGCGCGCCGATGGCCGACGGCCGCGACGGCGCGCAGACGCTCGAGAAGATCGTGCGCTACCTGCGCGCGCAGCAGCGCGCCGACGGCGGCTGGGGGCAGTACCCCGGCAGCGCGGTCGACCTCTCCGCGACGGTGAAGGCGTACTTCTGCCTGAAGCTCCACGGCGACTCGCCGGATGCGCCGCACATGCGACGCGCGCGCGAGCTGGTGCGCAGCATGGGCGGCGCCGAGCGCTGCAACAGCTTCAGCAACTTCTACCTGGCGGCGCTCGGGCAGATCTCCTGGAACGCCGTCCCCGCGATCCCGCCCGAGATCGTCTGGCTCCCGCGCTGGTTCTACTTCCACATGGATCGCATGAGCGCGTGGAGCCGCACGATGATCCTGCCGCTGGCGATCGTCGCGACGCTGCAGCCCACGCGCCGCCTGGCGCCGCAGCAGGGCATCGACGAGCTCTTCGTCTCGCAGCGCGACCGGCACCGCCTGAAGATGCGCGCGGACACGCCGCTCTTCTGGCGCGCCTTCTTCAAGTCCGTCGACAGCGTGCTGAAGGCGGGCGGCGCGCTGCTGGGCCCCGGCCCGCGCATGAAGGCGATCCGCCGCGCGTACGACTGGATCCTGGCGCGCGCCTCGCAGGACGGCCCCGCGCCGACCGAGGGGCTCGGCGCGATCTTCCCGCCGATGGTCTACATCCAGGTGGTCTTCAAGGCCCTGGGCGTGCCGCGCACCGATCCGCTGGTGCAGCGCGCCGAGCGCGACCTGGATGCCTTCTTCATCGAGGAGCGCGACGCGTCCGGGCAGCCGGCGATCCACATCCAGCCCTGCTTCAGCCCCGTCTGGGACACCGGCATCGCGGCGTACGCGCTCACCGACTGCGGCTTCACCGAAGCCGGCGATCCCGCGCTCGCGGGCGCCGCGCGCTGGCTGCGCTCCAAGGAAGTGCGCTGGACCGGCGACTGGATCGCCAACGTGCGCGCAGGCACGCGGCCCGCGGGCTGGTTCTTCGAGTACCAGAACGCGTGGTATCCGGATGTCGACGACACCGCGATGGTCTCGATGGCGCTCGTGCGCGCGGGTGGCGAGGAGAACGTCGCCGCGGCGCGCCGCGCGGTCGAATGGATCTTCGCGATGCAGTGCGAGGACGGGGGCTGGGCGGCCTTCGACCGCACCTCGAACCACCAGGTCTACGAGTACGTGCCCTTCGCGGACCACAACGCGATGCAGGACCCCGCGTGCCACGACATCACGGGCCGCACGCTCGAGGCGCTCTCGTGGCTGGGCTACCGGCTGGACCATCCCGCGGTCGCGCGCGCGGTGCAGTTCATCCAGCGGCACCAGGAGCCCGAAGGCTGCTTCTGGGGACGCTGGGGCGTCAACTACATCTACGGCACCTGGCAGGCGGTGATCGGCCCGATCCGCTGCGGCGTGCCGCGCGAGGCGCCGTGGATCCAGCGCGCCGGCGCGTGGATCAAGAGCGTGCAGAAGGCCGACGGCAGCTTCGGCGAGACCGCCAACAGCTACGAGGACCGCTCGCTCATGGGCACCGGCCCGAGCACCGCGAGCCAGACCGCGTGGGCCGCGATGGTGCTGCAGGAGGTCTACGGTCCCAACGACCCCGACCTGTGGCGCGCGCTGAAGTGGCTCGCGCGCACGCAGCTTCGCGCGGCGGAGGCGGCGGACCCGAAGGTGAATCCCGACGGCGATCCCGCGGGAAGCTGGGTCGAGACGGAGTTCACCGGCACCGGCTTCCCGAAGGTCTTCTACCTGCGCTACCACCTGTACCGGCTGTACTTCCCGCTGATGGCCATCGGCCGCGCGCTCTCGGCGCATGGCGTCGAGGTGAAGGCGGCGGGCGCGGTGGGTGGGGTGGTGGGCGGTGCCGGCGCGCGCGAGGGCGCGGGGGCGCGGGTCGTGGCTACTCGTTGAAATGCGCGATCAGGATCGCCAGGTCCGCCCCATCCACGCTGTTGTCGTGGTTGAGGTCGCAGGGCGAGCCGTACGCCGGTCCCCAGTCGCCCAGCAGGCGTCCGAGGTCCGCGCCGTCGACGCGGCCGTTGCCGTCGACGTCGCCGATGAGCGCGCACCCGCGTGAGTAGACCTGCACGGTCGCGGTCATCCCCGCCGGCCCGAAGCCGGGGAGGGACATGGCCGCTTCCGGACTGCTGGGGATCGCCTGAGTGGAGTACGCGACCCAGCTCTTGCCGATCGCGCCTTGGCCCAGCGCGTTCCACGGAGCGGTGACCGCGTTGAAGGCCGCGCACAGCGGGTTCGCGTCTCCCCAGAGCACCTGTGGGGGATAGGTGAAGCCGATCCACACCGCCGGCGCATCGACCGGCAGATGCGGCGTGGCGATGTACTGCCACAGACGCTCGAGCCCGAATCCCGGGGTGCCGAGGTACTCCGGGTGCGCCCGGTCCGGCGCGAAGACGGTCGCCTGCCACCAGACGACCTGCGCGTCCCGGGGGTCGAGGTCGTTGGTCGGATCGATCGCCACGAACGCCATCAGCGGGCGTCCGTCAATCGCCTGTGTCAGGCTCGGACCCACCGTGACGGGGAAGCGGAACCCGTCGATGGAGCGCATCGCGTCGGTCATCGTGACCGAGGTCATCAGCACGATTCCGGGCGTCGCCAGTTGGGATCCTCCGAAGAAGCCCCAGCCGGTGGACTCCGGGGGCCACGCGACCGACGCGGCGGGCGCGTCGTCGATCCGCCAGTCGCCGTCGCAGTCCGTGGCCGTGCCGTCGACGATCTCGAGGATGTCGGGGATGCCGTTGCCGTTGCGGTCCGCGTCGCAGAGGTCGGGGACGCCGTTGCCGTCGCGGTCCAGCTCGCCCGCGGCGATCTGGCAGGAGGCGAGCGTCCCGTCGCCGGCGCAGCTCTCGCGCGCGCCCGCGCGGATCTGCGCGATGTCGGCCACGCCGTTGGCATCGCAGTCGCTGGCGCAGTGGTCGGGAACGCCGTCGTGGTCGGCGTCGGTCACCATGCCCAGCGCGATGTCGCAGTCGTCGGGATGCCCGTTGGCGTTGCAGTCGGTGGCCCAGCCGTGGGCGATGGCGACCGCGTCGTCGATGCCGTCGCCGTCGCAGTCGAAGGCGTTCGCGAAATCACGCAGCGCCGTCGCACCCAGGGTCACGGAGTTCACGCCGATGCCCGCGCACACGGGGCTGGCGGAGGGCGGAATCAGCGCGCCGCGGCACCAGTGTCCGTCCGCATCGCGCGACCAGAGGCGCCCCAGCACGAGCACGCGGCCCGATCCGAGCGCGGCGAGCGCGGTGTTCGCGAGGTATGCACTCGCGACCGTCTCCTGCTCCACCTGCACCGTTGCGTAGAGCCCGTCTGCACCGCGCCGCAGGAACGCGATGGTGTCGAGCGCGCTGCCTCCGGTCTCGAGGTCGTTGCGCGCGATTACCGCGACGGCGTCGTCGCCGGACGCGCCCAGCGTCCAGATCGCCGTTTGCTCCGGGACCAGCGGCGGCTGCTGCGGTCCGCGCTCGATGCCCGAGGCCGTCACCGTGCACCGGTCGTAGTGCAGCGGCGTGGCGGCGGGCTCGCCCGCCGCCCTCCACTGCAGGAGAAACCCGTCCGCGCTGAGGGGAAAAACCCACTTCCTGCTCGTGCCGGCGCCGAGGCCAAGGCTCTCGAACGAGCGCTCGACGACCTGCCAGGCGCCCTTGGCGTCGCGGCTGGCGCGCCAGACGCGCTGCGGGCTCTGTCCGAAGACGACGCCGTCGCGGATCTGGAGGTTGGAGTTCTGCTCGCTGAACGGCAGGATGAAGGCACCGAGCGAGCTCCACTGCCCGCCCTCATGGCGCGCGACCTCGAACTGGGTCGCGGAGATCGGCAGCACGAGCATCGTGGCGCCGTCGGCCTCTGCGGAGAGGCTTCCGATCGGCACACTCGTGGCCACGGGGCCGCGTGCCGGCCAGCCGGGAACCTCGAGCGTTCCCTGCCAGATCCAGGTCCCGTCCTCGGTCCGCTGCCACCATCGCGCGACGATCGTCTGCGGCGTGGCCGGGGACTCCCCGGGTGAGTTGCCGCGGCTGAGCAGCACGCGCACATCGTGCGAGGCGAAGGGCGTGAAGTACGGCGCGGGCGTCGGGAGCCCCGTGGCGCTGACCTGGGTCGTCACCGGAAGCCGCTCGGGCGGCGGGACCGCCGCCATCAGCGTCGATGCCGTGGCGGAGGCCAGCGCGAGGGCCATTCTGCCGCGGACGCGGCCCGTGGTGGCGTGATCACTGCACATCGAAATGCCCCAGCAGGATGGCCAGATCCCCGCCGGCGACGATGCCGTTGTGGTCGAGGTCCGCGTCGAAGTCCGACGTGCCCCACCGGCCCAGGAGGATGCCGATGTCGGCGCCGTTGACGACGCCGTCGCGATTCAGGTCGCCGATGGCCGGCGGCGGCGCCGGGCAGGGATCCCAGACGGCAAAGACGCCGACGGTCATGGCAGGACGGGGCGTCCCGACCTGCGCGGCCAGCGCCGCGCCGCTGACCTGCGACGCGGCTCCGAAGACGAGTCCCTCGCTCGGGACCGCGGCGGCGTCGCGGGTGCGCGTGGGGGCGCCGACCACCCAGACCCAGTACGCGGGTGCGTCGGTGAGATCGATCGGCGGAAGCGGGATCCGGACCCGCGCCAGGGTGTTGGGCAGCGAGGGTTCGGGGATCGGGAGCACCTTCAGGTAGCGCAGGTCCGTCGACTGAAGCTGCGCGCTCGCGCCGACGCCGCTGCGGTCCGCGATGATCGCGATCGCCGTGTTCGGCGCGGACGCGGAGGGCGCCGGAAGGATCGCCTCGATCGCGGTGAGCTCGCCGGCATCGGCATGCTTGGGGAACCAGACGAAGCTCCCCGACGCAAACGGCGTCTGCGTCCCGCTCGTGCCCACCGAGGTCACGAAGCCGTAGGCGCTCGAGCCCCAGCCCGCCGTGTCGGCGATGCCGTCGCCGTTGCAGTCGGGGACCAGCCCGTCGAGGAGCTGCGCCGCGTCGCCGACGCGATCGCCGTTGAAGTCGCGCGGATCCAGGTCGGTGGAGTTCTGGCGGACGATCGTGCGGTCCGCGGCGTCGGCCACGCCATCGCCGTTGAGGTCGCCGTACGGAGGATTGCTCTGGCCGAGGACGCCGTCCATCAGCGCGCGGTCCGCGGCGTCGACGACGCCATCGGCATTGAGGTCGCCGATGGGCCGCTGCGTCAGCGCGATCGATCGCTTGTCCCAGGCGATGATCGACTGCACGCCGCGCAGGCCGGGCGGCACCGAGCACTGGCCCGCGGAGTTGTCGCCCCAGCAGACGACGGTTCCGTCGGAGCGCAGCGCCATCGTGTGGTTGCTCCCCGCGGAGATCTGCGTCACGCCCGCGAGGCCGGCCGGGGGCGTGCACTGGCCCTTGTCGTTGGCGCCCCAGCAGGCGATGGTGCCGTCGGTGCGCAGCGCCACCGTGTGCAGGTTGCCCGCCGCGATCGCCGTGCAGGTGCCCAGCCCCGGCGGCACGATGCTCTGGCCCTGGTGCATCGGATAGGTGACGGGATTCAGCGAGGGATCGATTCCCGCGCCCCAGCATCGCACGGTTCCGTCCTGGAGGATCGCGACCGAGTGCCACCCGCCCGCGGCGACGGTCGCGACCGGCGGCAGGTCCTCCGGCACGAGCGCCTGACCTTGGTTCTGGTTGAGGGGACTGGGGCTGGCGAAGTAACCGAGTCCCCACGCCCACACCACGCCGCTGGTGGTCACCGCGACGGTGTGCCCGCCGCCGGCGGCGACGCTCATCCATGGGCTGTACGCGTCGGCCCAGACGCTGATGCTCTGCCCGGTGGCGTTCGAGCCGTAGCACTTGAGCGTGCCATCGCTCCGCAGGACGGCCTGATGATCGGCGCCGTAGCTGATCTGCAGCGGAGGCGTGGCGAGCTCCTGCGCGGGAATGGTCGGTGCGACTCCCCACGCGAAGCGCACGCCCGCATCGCTCCGTCCCCAGATGCAGTTGGGCTCGGCGACGAGGATCTGCATCGCCGGAAGCGGGCGCGGCGGCTGGAGCGTATTGGGATGCGCGTTGCCCCAGACCACGGGCGTTCCGCCGGCGAGCGCCGCGGACGCGATGCAGAGCGCGGTGGCCGTGGCTGCGGGCAGGGCGGAAGGGAGAATGCGGATCGGGGCGCTTCGTGAGTGCGGTGCGCTGTCGTGGAGCATGGAGTGGTCCTCTTCGGACGGGGTTCGAGGTCGATGCCGGTGCTACTCACCGAAGTGCGCGATCAGGATCGCCAGGTCCGCGCCATCCACGCTGTTGTCGTGGTTGAGGTCGCAGGGCGAGGCGTACGCCGGTCCCCAGTCGCCCAGCAGGCGTCCGAGGTCCGCGCCGTCGACGGTGCCGTTGCCGTCGACGTCGCCGACCCGCGGGCAGCCGTTGGAGAACGCCTGTGCAGTGGCGATGAAGTATGTCGGATCGAGGTCGGGCGATGCGAGTGCCGCGGCTGGGTCGCTTCCCGGTGCGTCGTTGGTGAGCACGGTCCATGTGGATTGCCCGGCGCCGGTCAGCGTGCCACTGTTCGCGACCAGGAGCGCGCAGGTATGCGATGGCAAGCCGTCGCCGTACAGCGTGTCGGGCGGATAGCGGAAGCCGACCCAGACGACGGGCGCATCGACTTCGATGTGCGGCGTCGCCACGTACTGCCACAGCCGCGGGAAGCCCGACGCCGGGTCGCCGCCCGCCCACTCGACGTGCGTGCGATCGGGGGCGAAGACGGTGGACTGCCACCACACGACCTGCGCGTCGCGCGGATCGAGGTCATTGGTCGGATCGACCGCGATGAACGCGATCAGCGGCCGCCCGTCGATCCGCGAGACCATCGAAGTGCCCACGGTGATCGGGAAGCGGAACCCATCGATCGATCCGCCGAGCTGCGACGTCTGGATCGCGGTCATGACCCAGATGCCCGGGGCCGGGAGGTTCGAGTAGCCCCAGCCGAAGATCGAGTCGTCGATGGGCCAGCCGTTCGCCGCCGTGGGCACGTCGTCGATGCGCCAGTCGCCGTCGCAGTCGGTGGCGGCTCCCTCGGCGATCTCGATCACGTCGGGGATGCCGTTGCCATTGCGGTCGGCGTCGCAGAGGTCGGGAACGCCGTTGCCGTCGCGGTCCAGCTCGCCTGCGGCGATCTGGCACGCGGCCAGCGTGCCGTCGCCGGCGCAGCTCTCGCGCGCGCCGTTGCGGATCTGCGCGAGGTCCGCGACGCCGTTGGCGTCGCAGTCGCCGGTGCAATGGTCGGGGATGCCGTCGCCGTTGGCGTCGGCGACCATGCCGATCGCGATGTCGCAGTGGTCCGGGTGGCCGTTCGCGTCGCAATCCGTGGCCCAGCCGTTGGCGATCGCGATGCCGTCATCGATGCCGTCGCCGTCGCAGTCGAAGGCGTCCGCCGTCGTCTGCAGCGTGAACCCACCGGCGATCAGCGAGTTGCCGTCGACCCAGTTGCCGATGGACAGGTGCGCGCCCGGATGCCACTGCCCCCCAGTGTCGCGCGACCAGGTGCGGCCCGCCGCGACCACGCGGCCCTGCGCCAGTCCGTTCAGCGCCCGCGGGTTGAATTGAGCCGCGCCTTCGACCCGTTCGATCTGCGTCGGGACCAGCACGCCGTCGGAGTCGATGGTCCCGAAGACGACGGTGTCGTATCGGTTCGTCGCGGTCGCGGCATCGGCGCGATTGATCACGGCCGCCGCCGAGCTCCCCGCGTACCCGATCGAGACGTAGCCGCTCTGGTCCGGGACGAGATCAGGCTGGGAGGCGCCGCGCGTGAGGCTCGTCGCACCGACCTCGATCCAGTCGTGCTGCCATCGGATGTTCGCGGGCTCTCCTGCGGCGGCATTCCGGTGGGAGCGCAGCAGCACGCGATGACCGTGTATCGAGATGGGGAACATGCTGTTCGCCGAAGCGCCGACCAGTCCAAGGTCGGCAGGCGTCGCAGAGACCACGTTCCAGGTCCCGCCCGCGCCGAAGGTGGCGACCCAGATCCGCTGCTGGCTCCTGCCGACGATGCGGCCATCGCCCGCGAGGTAGCTCGAGATGTTCTCCCCGGCCGGCGCGTCGATGACGCCGAGCGAGGTCCAGACGCCGGCCTCGAAGCGTGCGACGGCGAGCTGCTTCGAAGTGACCGGCACCACGAGCGTGGTGCGCATGCCGTCCTCCGAGGTGCCCAGTGCGCCCGCCTGCATGCTCGAACTCACGGCCTGCAGCGCGGGCCACCCCGGCACCGTGAGCGCACCTTGCCAGATCCATGCGCCGTCGCCGCCGCGCACCCACCAGCGGGGCACGATCGGCTGGGCGGTGGGGGGGCTGCTGCTGGTCGAGTCGCCGCGCGTGACGACGACGCAGACGCTGGAGTTCACGAAGGGCACCGCCCACGGCAGCGGATTCGGCAGTCCCGTCGCCGTGGCCTGGCTTGTCACCGGCACCTTCTCCGGCGGCGGGACGGAGGCATGCAGCGTGGTGGCGGCGACGAGCGCGAGCGCGGCCGCGGCGTGGAAGGGACGGTGCAGGCGGTTCATGGCGTGGCTCCCAGGCGGTGACTGCACGTCCGCAGGTCGATGCGGCGCGGACTGCAAAATACCCTGATTCCCATCAGAAACGCCCCGGATTCCCGGAGCGAGCTCGGTGTTCGACGGAGCTACTGAACATCGAAGTGCCCCAGCAGGATCGCAAGATCTCCTCCAGCGACGATCCCGTTGTGGTCGAGATCCGCGAGCGGATCGCTCGTGCCCCAGCGGCCCAGCAGCACGCCGATGTCCGCACCGTTGACGAGTCCGTCGCCGGTGAGGTCGCCGATGACAGGAGCGTCGGACGGGCACGCGGTCCAGACGGCGTACACGGCCGCGGACATCGTGGGCACCGGGGCCCCGACCAGCGTCGGGAGGCTCGTGGGGATGAGCTGCGTGGTGGTCCCGTACGCCGTGCCTTCGATCGGGGTCGGGAGCGCCGCGTGGGTACGCGTTGCGGCTCCCGGAATCCAGATCCAGTAGGCCGGCGCGTCGTCGAGGTCGATGTCGGGGAGCGTGAAGCGCACGCGCGAGTGGGTCCCGGGCGTCGGCGGCGGCGGAATCTGGAAGGAACCGAAGAAGCGGATGTCCGACGCCTGCAGCGGGCCGCTTGACGCGATCCCCGTCCGGTCCGCGACGACTGCGACGGAGGTCGACTGGTAGATGCCGGTGGGTGCGGCGACGATCGCCTCCACCGCGACCAGCCTGCCGGCGGACGGGTCCTTCGGGAACCACACGAAGGTGCCCTCGCGCAGGACATCGAGCTTGCCAGGCGATCCCTCGGTGGCACCGAGGCCCGGCTGTCCCGATCCCCAGACGCGCGTGTCCGCGATGCCGTCGCCGTTGCAGTCCTCGAGCAGCCCGTCCATGAGCTGCGCGGCGTCGCCGATGCGGTCGCCGTTGTCGTCGCGCGGATCGAGGTCGGTCGAGTTCTGCCGCACGATCGTGCGGTCCGCGGCATCGACGACGCCGTCGCCGTTGAGGTCGGCGGGGGAGGTCGCTCCTTCGCCGATCGCGCCGTCCATGATCGTCCGGTCGCTGGCGTCGACGGTTCCGTCGCCGTTGAGGTCGCCGATGGGGCGCTGCGTCAGCGCGATGGTCCGATCGCCGTAGGCGGCGACGGAGGCGATGCCGCGCGCGCTGCCGGGCACCGTGCACTGCCCCTTCGCGTTGTCGCCCCAGCACGCGACGGTGCCGTCCGCACGCAGCGCGACGGTGTGGTTCGCGCCGGCGGCGATCTGCACGACGCTCGAGAGTCCCGCGGGCGGCGTGCACTGCCCCTTCGCGTTCGAGCCCCAGCAGACGACGGTGCCATCCTCGCGCAGCGCCACCGTGTGGTAGTCGCCGGCGGTCACCGCAAGGCACGCGCCGAGTCCTGCGGGCACGATGCTCTGCTGCTGGTGCAGCGGATGGAGGACCGGATCGATCGTCGGATCCGCGCCCGCGCCCCAGCAACGGACGGTCCCGTCCTGCAGGAGCACGACGGTGTGGACGTATCCGCCGTCGACCGCGCGTGCCGGCGGAAGGCCTTCCGGCACCTGGGCCTGGCCCTGCGCCGCATTGTCGACGCTGGTCGGTGCATAGATGCCCAGTCCCCATCCGTAGACGGTGCCGCTCGTGTTGATGGCGAGCGAGTGGTAGGTGCCGGCGCCGACCGCGACCCATGGGCCGTAGGTGTTCGCCCAGACGGACTGGCACTGCTGGTAGGTGTTGTCGCCGTAGCACTTCAGGCTGCCGTCGGGCCGTAGCACGAGCGCGTGGAATCCTCCCGCGGCGATCGTGCTCGCGAGATTGGCGAGCTCGCTGTCGGGAACGAAGGCCGCATCGCGGCCCCAGACCAGCGGCGCACCGGCGTCGGTGGTGCCGACGATGGAGCGGAACTGCGGCAACACCCGCGCGATCGGCGGCAGCGGCTGCGCCGGCCGCAGGTGCGCAGCGGCGGCGTCGCCCCAGACGACGACGGTGCCCCCCGGCGCGGCGGAGGCCGAAAGGGCGAGGGTGGCGGCGAGCCCGAACGCGGACGCGAGGATCATGGAAGGAGCGTGGCGAAGCATGGTGGTGCCTCCTGCGGTGTCGTGGGTCAGTCGCCGAAGTGCGCGATGAGGATCGCGAGATCCGCGCCATCGACGCTGTTGTCGCGGTTGAGGTCGCAGGGCGAGCCGTACGCCAGTCCCCAGTCGCCCAGCAGCCGTCCGAGGTCCGCGCCGTCGACGCGGCCGTTGCCATCGACGTCGCCCACCCGGGGGCAGCCGTGCGAGTAGGCCTGGACGGTCGCGATGAAGGGCGCCGGCGCGATGACCGGCGACGCGAGCGCCGACGCGGGATCCGTCGCGGAGGATGCGGTCGTCGGGAGGTACCAGCAGCTGCTCCCGGCGCCTTGGCTCGTGAAGGTGCCCGAGGGTGCATTCCCGACGAGCAGTGCACAGACCGCGGAAGGGAGCCCCGTCTGGCCTCCGATCGTGTCCGGCGGGTAGCAGACGCCAAGCCACACCGTTGGAGCATCGATCTCGAGGTGCGGCGTCGCCACGTATTGCCAATAGCGCGGGAAGCCGCTGGAGGGATTGCCCGCCGCCCAGTCCTGCTGGGTCCGATCGGGTGCAAAGACGGAGGACTGCCACCAGATCACCTGCGCGTCGCGCGGATCGAGGTCGTCGGTCGGATCGACCGCGACGAACGCGATCATCGGGCGACCGTCGATCTGCGAGAGCGGGGAGGTGCCGACCACGATCGGGAACCGGAATCCGTCGAGCGAGTCCCCCAGCTCCGCGGTGCGCACCGCGGAGACGACCCACAGGCCCGGCAGCGACTGCGCGAAGTAGCCCCAGCCGTAGGAGCTGGTGGACATCGGCCATCCGTTCGATGCGGCCGGCGCGTCGTCGATGCGCCAGTCGCCGTCGCAGTCGGTGGCGGCTCCCTCGGCGATCTCGATCACGTCGGGGATGCCGTTGCCATTGCGGTCCGCGTCGCAGAGGTCGGGGACGCCGTTGCCATCGCGGTCCAGCTCGCCTGCGGCGATCTGGCAGGCGGCGAGCGTCCCGTCGCCGGCGCAGCTCTCGCGCGCGCCGTTGCGCAGCTGCGCGAGGTCCGCGACGCCGTTGGCGTCGCAGTCGGGGACACAGTGGTCGGGGACGCCGTCGCCGTTGGCGTCGGCGACCATGCCCAGCGCGATGTCGCAGTCGTCGGGATGGCCGTTGGCGTCGCAGTCCGTGGCCCAGCCGTTGGCGATCGCGATGGCGTCGTCGACGCCGTCGCCATCGCAGTCGAAGGCGTTCTCGACGATTCGAATCGCGGAGGCGCCGGAGACGAGGGTCGTGCCCTCGGTCCAGGAGCCGACGGGGATGTACGCCCCGGGCTGCCAGCGCCCGGCGGAGTCTCGCGACCAGGCGCGACCCAATGCAAGCACGCGTCCCTGGGCCAGCGCATTCAGGCTGTTCGCGGTCCCCGGCGTGCCGCGCATGCGCTCGACCTGCGCCGGGATGAGCACCCCATCGGCGCCGACGGTCGCGAAGACGACGGTATCCGTGATGACCTGCTGCCCGACGGAGTCGGTGCGGGCGACGGTTGCGACGGCGGCTCCGTCGGCGATCTGGATGCGTCCGAAGTTGAACTGGTCCGGCACGAGCAGCGGTTGGGCGGGGCCGCGAGCGAGTCCGGACGGACCCATCTCGATCCAGTCGAAGCGCGGCCGGAGACTCCCCGTCTGCTGTGCGGTGGTGTTGCGCATGGAGCGCACGAGCAGTCGATCGCCGTTGACGATCATCAGACTGACGGACACCGAGGGCGCCCCCTCGATGCCGAGCTCTTCGGGGGTCGCGGTCGAGAGGATCCAGCTGCCGTCCCCGCCGCGCCGGGCCACCCAGATCCGCTGTGCGGTCCGGCCCACGACCAGGTTGTCGCGCACTTGCAGGCTCGTGACCGTCTCGCCCGCGGGCATCTGGATCACGCCGAGCGAGCTCCACGCGCCCGACTCGAAGCGCGCGACCGCGATCTGGGACCCGTTGACGGGGACCGCGAGCGTGGTGCGGCGGGCGTCCTCGGAGGTCGCCAGGGCACCCGCGGGCACGCTGTAGGAGACCGCCTGCAGCGCCGGCCAACCCGGGATCTCGAGCAGCCCGCGCCAGATCCAGGCGCCGTCCGTGCCTCGCTGCCACCAGCGCACGACCAGGGGACGCGGAATCTGCTGGTCGGAGCTGGAGGCGTCGCCACGGGTGACGAAGATGCAGACATCCTTGTTTGTCGCGCTCTGCCAGACTTCGGCGGTGGCGGGGACCCCCGGCGCTGTCAACGTCTGGGTCACCGGGACCTTCTCGGGCGGCGGCACGGCAGCCTGGAGCGCGGAGGCGCTTGCCAGCGCAAGTCCGAGCGCGGCAGCGACGCGGATGCCGCAGGCGCGCAGGGGGCGTTCGGCGCAGATCGCGTGGTTCATCGGGACTCCCGTGTCTGACGTGTGGATCGTGGGTTCTCGAGCCGGAAGCGAAGCGCCCTGCAAACCCCGGAGCACCCCGGTCCGCTGCTGTGCAGATACGCAGGTCGCGCCGGCTCTCTGTGCCCCATTCCGCGAACTCCGCCGCCCGAAGCCTCGAAACGCCGCGGCGACCCAGAAGCGCGCCTCGAGACGTTCGTTGCCGTGCCGTCCGAGCCTTCGGGCGGGCGGTGTCTGCGGCCCCACGATCGGGGACACCAGTGCAATACGGAGGCAGCCGCGCGAATGGTGCGGTTGCGCGTTGCGGGGCGCAAAAATCTGCGTCGCGGTGCGCGATCCCCGTTAGAACACGGGCGGACTTTCGAACGCAACCCGTTGCCCCGTCGCCGGATGCGTGAACTCAAGTTTCGCGGCGTGCAGGCACAGCCGTGGCGCAAGTTTCCGCACCTCCGGCGGCGCGTAGAGGTCATCCCCCAGGATCGGATGCCCAATCGCCAGCAAATGCACGCGGAGCTGGTGGCTTCGCCCCGTGATCGGCTCCAGCTCGAAGCGCGTGCAATCTGGCGCGGTCGTCCGCTCCAGCACGCGCCAACGCGTCACGCTCGGCCGGCCGTGCGCAAAGTCGATGATCTGCAATGGCGCATTCACCAGATCCTTGCGGATGGGCAGATCGATCTCGCCCGCATCCTTCTGCGGATGCCCGGCTGCGAGCGCGATGTAGCGCTTGGCCGTGGTGCGCGCCTCGAACTGCATGCTCAGGTGCCGGTGCGTGGCGGCGTCGCGCGCGACCACCAGGACGCCGCTCGTGTCCCGGTCGAGCCGGTGGACGACCCGCGCCCCCGGCCAGCGGTCCTGCAGCCGCGCGATGAGGCAGTCCGCCTTCTCCGGCCCGATGCCCGGAACCGTCAGCAGGCCGCAGGCCTTGTCCACGACCAGCAGGTGCGGATCCTCGTGGAGCAGGCGGAATCCCGGGGGCTCCGGAGATTCCGGCCGGCCAGGGGAGGGTTGGGACGCGTGGGAGGCCACCGCTGCGAAGTATCGCCGGGGACAGGGGATTCCGCGCGGATCGCTTCGGGGAGGGGATTCGTAGACTTTCGGGATGCTTCCCGCCGTCACGATCGCCGCTGCGCTGCTTTCCCTCGCCGACCCGCCCGCCGCGCCTGCCGCCGCGCCCGCCGCCGCGCCCGCCGCGACGCCGTCCGCGCCGCCCGCGCCCGCCGCCCCCGCGAAGCCCGCCCGCCCCATCCCGCCGGACTTCCAGCCCGCCGAGGGCCCGATCCTGAGCAAGCACCGCCAGCTCACCTTCCCCGACCGCTTCCTGAAGGCCGGCGAGAGCTACTTCAGCCCCAACGACCACCAGGTCATCTTCCAGGCGATCGAGCGTCCCGCCGGCGACACCGCGCCGAGCGAGTTCTATTCGATGTACGTCGCCGAAGTGCAGATGGACTGCTCGGGCCGCCCGACCGCGCTCATCAACATCCGCCGCATCTCCCCCGAGGGCAGCGCCAACACCTGCGGCTGGTTCCACCCGACGGACCCCAACCGCGTCATCTTCGGCAGCACCATCGTCCCGCCGACCAACCGCGAGACCCCGGGCTACCAGCGCGGCACGGGCAAGTACCGCTGGCAGTTCCCGCCGGAGATGCGCATCGTCGAGGTCAACCTGCGCCACGCCGACGGCAGCGCGGGCTCGCTCAAGACGCTCGTGGGCGACGGCAACGGCTACGTCGCCGAAGGCAGCATCAGCCCCGACGGCCGCTGGCTCCTCTACACGCAGGTCGATCCGGTCACGCAGGGCGACCTGTGGGTGATGGACATGCAGAGCGGCGCGAAGACGCGCCTCGTCAACGCCCCGGGCTACGACGGCGGCCCCTTCTTCACCCCCGACGGCAAGGGGATCATCTTCCGCAGCGACCGCGCGGGCAACAGCCTGCTGCAGGTGTACGCGGCGGACCTGGTCTTCGACGGCGCGGGACGCATCACGGGCATCGCGAAGGAGCGCCCGCTCACCGCCAACGAGCAGGTGAACTGGTGCCCCTTTTACCACCCCGACGGCAAGCACTTCGTCTACGGCACGAGCGAGGTCGGCCACTCGAACTACGAGGTCTTCATGCGCGACGCGACCGATCCCGCGCGCGCCGTGCGCATCACCAACTGGCCGGGCGCCGACGTGCTGCCGGTCTTCAGCCACAACGGCCGCACGATGCTCTGGACCGCGCAGCGCGGGCCGGAGAAGAGCAGCCAGCTCTGGTGCGCGGACTTCGACCTCGAGGCCGCGATGCGCGCGCCGGCGTTCGTCCCGCCGCCCGCGTCGGAAGGCGCGGCGATGCCGGACGCGAAGCCCGCGCCCGCCGCGCCCGCGCCCGCAGGCACCGCGCGATGAGCATCTACCACGACCGCCGCCTGCTGATTCCCTTCCGCAGCACGCTGCTGCCGCAGATCTTCACCGACACGCTGGTGATCGGCACCGGCGTCGCGGGCCTGCGCGCCTGCGTCGAGGCCGCGCGCCACGGCGACGTGATCCTGCTGGCGAAGGAGGCGGTCGACCTCTCCAACACGAGCTGGGCGCAGGGGGGCATCGCCGCGGTCCTCTCCGGGACCGACACGCTGCGCAGCCACGTCGAGGACACCCTCGAGGCGGGCGCGGGCCTCTGCGAGCGCACCGCCGTCGAGGCGCTCGTCGCCGAGGGCGCGGAGGAAGTCGCGCAGCTCATGGAGTGGGGCATGCGCGTGGACCGCGCGGCCGACGGCTCGCCCGCGCTGGGACTCGAGGGCGGCCACCGCCACGCGCGCATCGTGCACACCGACGGCGACGCGACGGGCCACGAGCTCGCGCGCTGCCTCATCGAGCGCGTGCGCCAGACGCGCGGCGCGCGCATCTTCGACCGCTGCTTCGCGATCGACCTGCTGCGCACCCCCGGGCCGCGCCCGCGCGTGCTCGGCGCGCTCACCTGGCACCCGCGCTACCGCCTGCAGATCGTCTGGGCGCGCGCGACCGTGCTCGCCACCGGCGGCGCGGGGCAGGTCTTCCGCGAGACGACCAACCCCAAGGTCGCCACCGGCGACGGGCTCGCGATGGCCTGGCGCGCGGGCGCGGAGCTGGCGGACCTGGAGTTCATGCAGTTCCACCCGACCGCGCTCTACGTCGCGGGCGCGGGACGCATGCTCATCTCCGAGGCCGTGCGCGGCGAGGGCGCGTACCTCGTCGACCGCGCCGGCGCGCGCTTCATGGTCGGCGTGCATCCGATGGCGGAGCTCGCGCCGCGCGACATCGTCAGCAAGTCCATCGTGCGCCACCTGGCCGGCACCGGCCAGAGCCATGTCTTCCTCGACTGCCGCCACTTCCCGCCGGGACGCTTCGTGGAGCGCTTCCCCGGCCTCGCGAAGATGCTGCACGGCTTCGACATCGACCCCACGCGCGACCTCGTGCCCGTGACGCCCGCCGCGCACTACACCATCGGCGGCGTGCGCACCGACCTGCACGGGCGCACCTCGCTGCCGGGGCTCTACGCCTGCGGCGAGGCCGCCAGCAACGGCGTGCACGGCGCGAACCGCCTCGCCAGCAACAGCCTGCTCGAGGGGCTGGTCTTCGGCCGCCGCGCCGCCGCCGCGATCGCCGCGGACGCGCACCCGCCGGTGATGCCGGTGCAGATGACGAGCGAGGTGCGCACCGGCGACCACGGCGAGCTCGACCTCGCGGACATCCGCTCGAGCCTGCGCAGCGCGATGTGGCGCAACGTGGGCATCGAGCGCGCGGGCTCGCGCCTGGAGGACGTGCTGGGCATGTACCGCTTCTGGGGCCGCTACGGGATGGACGAGGTCTTCGAGACCCCCGAGGGCTGGGAGATGCAGAACCTGCTCACCGCGGGCCAGCTCATGACGCGCGCGGCGCTCGCGCGCACCGAGAGCCGCGGCACGCACCAGCGCACGGACTTCCCCGCGACGGATCCCGCGCAGGCGCACCACCTCTGCTGGCAGATCGAGCGTGCCGAGCCGGCGCCGCGCGCGCTTGGCGCGCTCGCGGAGGGGATGGCGTGAGCGGGGCGCGCGCCGTGCGCGCGGCGTGCGCGCGCCTGGCCGCGTGCGCGTGCGTCGCGGCCTGCGCCGGCCTCGCCTCGTGCACGCCCCAGCGCGTGGAGTACCGCTACCGCCCCGCGTACATGGCGGATCCGAGCGCGCCGAAGGAAGTCATCCTCCCCGACGGCACGAAGGTGATCTTCGTCGACCAGGAGCCCGGGGGCACGACCCTCGACCGCTCGCTCGGCCGCACCGCGCCGCCCGCGGGCGCGCCCCCGGAGCCGCAGCTCGGCCCCGACGGCAAGCCGCTGCCGACGAAGGTCTTCGAGCCGCGCGAGACCGACGACGACGGCAACGTGATCCTGCGCAACCTCATGCCCGAGCATGTCGTCGCCAACGCGATGGCCTGCATGCGCAACGAGGAGTACCAGCTCATGTGGGACCAGCTCCTGGCGCCGGAGACGCGCACGGCCTACGAGCGGGCGGGGGGATACAAGGCCTTCGAGGGCTGGTGCCGCGAGAACCGGCGCGCGACGCTCGAGCTGCTCAACCGCATGCGCTTCAACGCGCTCGGCTCGGACATCTCGATGACGCGCGTGGGTCCCAACCGCATGCGCGCGACCGTCTCGCCGCACCTGTGGAACCAGTTCCAGCTCCGCGTGATCGAGTTCGAGCAGACCCCCGACGGGATGAAGCTGCTCTCCATCCGCCCCGCGCCCTGACGCGAAAAAAGAAAGCGCCGGAAAATATGCCGGGCATGCCCGGCATATTTTCCGGCGTCGTGGTCAGGCGGCCGCCGGCTCCGGGACGCCCGTGGCGGTGAAGGTCAGGTAGTCCTTCCCCTCCTCGCGGGTGGCGTGGATCGCGGCGCCGTTGGCGAAGTCGCCGCTCAGCAGGCGCTCGGCCAGCGGATCCTCGATGTACTGCGCCAGCGCGCGGCGCAGCGGACGGGCGCCGAAGTCGGGGTTGTAGCCCTTCTCGATCAGGAAGTCCTTCGCGCTGTCGCTCACATCCAGCGTCATCTTGCGGGCGGTCAGGCGCTCGCGCACCTTGGCCAGCTCGAGGTCGATGATGTGCGTCAGGTCGTCCTTCACCAGCGGCCGGAAGACGATCATGTCGTCCAGACGGTTGATGAACTCGGGACGGAAGAACTTCTCCGCCTCGCTGTGCAGCGACTTCTTGATGCGCTCGTAGTCCTGCACCTCCTGGCGCTTGCTGAAGCCGAAGGTCGATCCGCCCTTGATGATGTCCGACCCGATGTTCGAGGTCATGATCACGATCGCGTTGCGGAAGTCGACGCGGCGGCCGAAGCTGTCGGTCAGGTGCCCGTCGTCCATCACCTGCAGGAGCATGTTGAAGACGTCGGGGTGGGCCTTCTCGACCTCGTCGAAGAGCACGACGGAGTACGGACGGCGACGCACGCGCTCGGTGAGCTGGCCGCCCTCCTCGTAGCCGACGTAGCCCGGAGGCGCGCCGACCAGGCGGGAGACGTTGTGCTTCTCCATGTACTCCGACATGTCCAGGCGGATCATCGCCTCGGGGTCGCCGAACATGAACTCGGCGAGCGCCTTGGCCAGCAGCGTCTTGCCGACGCCGGTGGGGCCGAGGAAGAGGAACGAGCCCATCGGACGCTTCGGGTCCTTGAGGCCCGAGCGCGCCTTGCGGATCGCGCGGGCGACCTGCTTGACGGCCTCGTCCTGGCTGATGACGGACTTGTGCAGCTCGGCCTCGAGCTGGAGCAGGCGGGCGCTCTCCTCCTTCTCCAGGCGGGTGAGCGGGACGCCGGTCATCTTGCTGACGACCTCCGCGATGATGTTCTCGTCGACGACGGCGTCGACCTCGTTCATGCGGTCGCGCCAGCTCTGCTGGACGCGCTCCTTCTCCTTGCGGAGCTTCTCGGCCTGGTCGCGCAGCTCGGCGGCCTTCTCGTAGTCGGCGTTCTTGACCGCCTCGTCCTTCTCGATGGCCAGGCGCTCGATCTTGGCCTCGAGGTCGGCCAGGTCGGGCGGCTTGGTCATCGAGCGCAGGCGCAGGCGCGCGCCGGCCTCGTCGATGACGTCGATGGACTTGTCCGGCTGGACGCGCCCGGTGATGTACCGGCCCGAGAGGTCGACCGCCGCGCGCAGCGCCGCGTCGGTGATGCGCACCTTGTGGTGCTTCTCGTACTTCTCGCGCAGTCCCTGCAGGATCAGGAAGGTCTGGTCCGCGTTGGGCGGCTCGACCGCGATCGACTGGAAGCGGCGCTCGAGCGCGGCGTCCTTCTCGATGTACTTGCGGTACTCGTCGAAGGTCGTCGCGCCGACGCACTGGATCTCGCCGCGCGCGAGCGCGGGCTTGAGCACGTTGCTCGCGTCGATGGCGCCCTCGGCGCCGCCGGCCCCCACCAGCGTGTGCAGCTCGTCGATGAAGAGGATGATGTTCTTGGCGCGGCGCACCTCGTTCATCACCGCCTTGATGCGCTCCTCGAACTGGCCGCGGTACTTCGTGCCGGCGACCATGCTGGCCAGGTCGAGCACGACCAGGCGCTTCTCGAAGAGCAGGTCGGGGACCTCCTGCGCGACGATCTTCTGCGCGAGGCCCTCGACGATGGCGGTCTTGCCGACGCCCGCCTCGCCCAGCAGGACGGGGTTGTTCTTGGTGCGGCGGCTGAGGATCTGGATGAGGCGCTCGATCTCCTGCTCGCGGCCGATGACCGGGTCCAGCTCGCCGTTCTTGGCGAGCTCGGTCAGGTCGCGGCCGAAGCTGTCCAGCGCCGGGGTCTTGCTCTTGCC
Source organism: Phycisphaerales bacterium (assembly GCA_046350355.1). Classification (GTDB taxonomy): domain Bacteria; phylum Planctomycetota; class Phycisphaerae; order Phycisphaerales; family SM1A02; genus UBA966. The sequence goes on from JAXMAN010000001.1 coordinate 1,254,990, forward strand.
GCGGCGCGCGGTCGCCGGGCCCTCGACGGGGCCGGGATCCTGCGGCTGCGGGGCCTCGGGCTGCGCCTGCGGCTCGTCGCGCTCCTGGTCGGCGCCGGCGCCGAGCAGGTTCAGGACCTCCTCGCGCACCTCCTCGAGCTTCAGGCCCAGGTTCATCAGCACCTGCGCGGCGACGCCGTCGTGCTCGCGCAGCAGGCCCAGCAGCAGATGCTCGGTGCCGACGTAGTTGTGGTTGAGGTTGCGAGCCTCCTCGATGGCGTACTCGATGACCTTCTTCGCGCGCGGGGTCTGCGGAAGCTTGCCCATCGTGACCATCTCGGGGCCGCTCTTGACGAGCTTCTCCACCTCGAGGCGGACCTTGCGCAGGTCGATGTCGAGGTTCTTCAGCACGTTGGCGCCGACGCCCGACCCTTCCTTCACCAGCCCGAGCAGGATGTGCTCGGTGCCGATGTATTCGTGGTTGAAGCGCTGCGCCTCCTGGTTGGCCAGGGCCATCACTTTGCGGGCGCGGTCGGTGAGTCGCTCAAACACAGGTGCCTCCTTTGGGCCGTTCCTCCGACAGGAGGATTGGCCGATCGAACCCTACGAACCGATGTCCGGAAATGCAAGGTTACAAACGCGACATTCCGGCGACTTGAACGGAGCAAACGGCGGGCCAGTCGGTGCGCATCGGTTTCCAGTGACGAAATCGGTGGGATCCGTCGCCCGCTTGATTCCGAAGGGTGGCGTGGGGCGCGATTTGTGCGCTCTGGTGCGCCTGCGAAGCCCCCTTCATCTCCTACTACGCTGCTCGGGAATGCCGTGTGAATCTCGGACATCTTCGAGGGCCGCCACCGTCGTGCGCGGGCAGGGCGCTGCCATTTTGGCGTGCCTGGCGCTGGCCGCGCCCGGGGCCGTGGGCGCAGTTTTTGCCGATCCGCCGGCGGGCGCTCCCGCGAGCGCGCCGCCCGCGAGCGCGCCGCCCGCCGCCGCGCCCGACGCCTGGCCGCGCACGCTCGCGAAGCCGATCGAGATCCGCGCGCGCCTCGCCACCGGCGGCAGCTTCGCGGGCACGCTCGAGAGCTGGGACCTGCAGACGCTCACCGGTTCCTTCGGCACGCGGAGCTGGAGCGAGCTGGCCACCGCCGACCTGCGCCGCGTCTTCACGCAGGTGATGGACCGCCGCAGCGCGACGCAGACGCTCGCGCTCGCGGAGCTGCTCGCCTCGGCCACCGACGGCGCGCGCGCCAGCGAGGAGCTCTTCCGCTCCGCCGCGCAGCTCGGCGCGACGCCCGAGCAGATCGACGCCGCGCGCACCCGCGCCCGCGGAGCCCTCGCCGCGCGCGCCGAGCGCGACCGCGCCGAACGCGAGCGCCGCCTGCGCGAGAAGCAGGGGGGCGCGCCCGCCGCGCCCGCCACCCCCGACGGCGCCGCGCCCGCCGCGCCCACCCCGTGGCCCGGCATCACCGAAGCCGACCGCACCGCCGCGCGCGCCGCCGTCCGCGAGTCCGCGCGCGCCGCGCTCGAGATCGTCGCCGTCCGCGCCGATCCGCTCGAGACGCCGCACTTTCTCCTCGCGGGCGACCTGCCCGCCGCCGAGCTGCGTCAGTGGGGCCAGCACCTGGAGTGCGCCTACGAGCGCGCGACCGCCGCGCTGGGCATCCAGCCCAACGCGGAGATCCTCGTCGGCCCCGTGCTCGTCCTCGCCTTCGAGAAGGAGGACTCCTTCAAGCTGGTCGAGGCGGGCAGCTTCAAGTCCAAGCCCGTCGCCGGCGCGCGCAGCGCCTTCCACGCCGAGGGCCCGCGCACGAGCATCGTCGCCTGGCGCGGCAACGACCCGCAGCAGCTCGCGGCGACGCTGCTCATGGACGCCGCGCGCGCGGTCCTCCACCGCCACCTCAGCGCCGCGCCGCTGCCCGAGTGGGCCGAGACCGGCTTCGCCTGGTGGTGCGCGCACGCGTGCATGCCGCAGGGCAGCGCGGTGAACACGCGCCGCGCGCAGGGGCTCGCCTTCCTGCGCCAGGGGGGCGATCCCGCGCGCGTGATGGCCTCGACCGCCGCCGCGGCGACCTGGCCCGGCGCCGCGGGCGAGCCCGTGGGCTACCTGCTCGTGGACCTGATGATCGCGGAGCATCCCGAGCGCTTCGCCGCGTGGGTGCGCGCGGTGAAGGGGGGCAAGCCGTGGACGCAGGCGCTCGCGGAGGACTTCGGCGTCGCGCCCGCCGCGCTCGCCCAGGGCGCGTCCACGTGGTACCGCACCAACGACGGCGCACCGCGCCACCGCTAGCATCCGGCGCTCCCCATGGCCGCCACGAAGACCCCGAAGCCGCCCGCGCGCGCCGCGCGCCACTCGCACGCCTCGCGCCGCGGACGCGCCCCGCGCGGCGGCTGGCGCACCGCCGCCACCAGCGATCCGCTGGACCTCTACGAGCGCTCCGTCCAGGAGCCCGAGGCCGAGATCGACTTCATCGACCGCGCCTTCAAGGAGCGCCGCGGCCGCCTGCCGCGCACGCTGCGCGAGGACTTCTGCGGCACCGCCTACGCGAGCTGCACCTTCGTGAAGCGCCGCGCCGGCAACCACGCGCTGGGCGTCGACCTCTGCCGCCGCACGCTCGAGTGGGGCCTGCAGCGCCACGGCCTCGCGCTCACGCCCGCGCAGCGCAAGCGCATGCAGTTCGTGCAGGGCGACGTGCGCGACACGGGCACCACGCCCGTCGACGTGCTCAGCGCGATGAACTTCAGCTACTACATCTTCAAGACGCGCGCGAGCCTGCTGGAATACCTGCGCGCGGCCTTCGAGAACGTCGCTCCCGGCGGCATCATCGCGATGGACGCGTACGGCGGCCACGAGAGCTTCTCGGTGCAGAGCGAGACGCGCGACCTCGACGGCTTCACCTACGTCTGGGACACCGAGAAGTACAACCCGATCTCGGGCGAGGTCCTCAACCACATCCACTTCCGCTTCCCCGACGGCACCGAGCTGCGCAAGGCCTTCACCTACGACTGGCGCCTGTGGACGCTCCCGGAGATCACCGAGGCCCTCGAGGACGCGGGCTTCGTGCGCCCGGCCGTCTACTGGGAGGGGACCGCCCGCGACGGCAGCGGCAACGGCGTCTTCCGCCGCGCCAAGGTGGGCGAGGCGTGCGCCGGCTGGATCGCCTACATCGTCGCGGAGCGCCCCAAGCGCTGAGCGCCCGCGCTCCTAGAATGACGCATTCCGAGCCCACGATGCTGCGCTTCACCGAGCAGGACCAGTCCGTCTCCGCCGCGCTCGCCGCGCACCTGACGGAGGTGGGCGCGCTCTTCGAGCGGCAGCTCGCCAGCGACCTGCCCCCGGTCAACACCCTCTGCCGGCACGTCGAGCGCTACCGCGGCAAGATGCTGCGTCCCACGATGGTGCTGCTGAGCGGGCTGGCGTGCGGGCCCGTCGGCCGCGCGCACGTCATCGTCGCGGCCACCTGCGAGATGATCCACATGGCCACGCTCGTGCACGACGACGTGCTCGACGAGGCCGAGATCCGCCGCCGCGGCAGCACGGTGAACCACCTGCGCGGCAACGAGGTGGCCGTCATGCTCGGCGACTACCTCATCTCCAACGCCTTCCACCTCTGCAGCCAGGCGGGCGATCCGGCGCTCAACCTGCGCCTGGGCGAGGTCACGAACACCCTCTGCGAGGGCGAGCTGGTGCAGCTCCACCACCGCGAGGACATCAGCCTGGACGAGCGCACCTACTTCGAGATCGTGCGCCGCAAGACCGCCGTGCTCATCGGCGCCTGCTGCGAGATGGGCGCGCGCCTCTCGGGCGCGGGGCCGGAGCTGGTCGAGGCGCTCGGGCGCTTCGGCGAGGGGCTCGGCGTCGCCTTCCAGATCCAGGACGACCTGCTCGACCTCGAGGGGCGCGAGGAGGTCGTGGGCAAGAGCCTCGGCCGCGACCTGGAGAAGGGCAAGCTGACGCTGCCGGTGATCCTGCACCTGGCGCAGGCGGGCGGCGCGGCGCGCGAGCGCGCGGTCGCGGCGATCCGCGCGCGCGACGGCGCGGCGCTGGTGGCGGAGCTGGCGGCGAGCGGCTCGATCGGCGTGGCGCGCCAGCGCGCGGAGGCGCTCGTCGAGCGCGCGCGCGCGGAGCTGGCGCTGGTCGCCCCCGGACCGGCGCGCGACGCGCTGGACGCGGCGGCGATGGCGATCGTGCAGCGGGATTTCTGACGCAGCAGCGGGGGCGGGCGCGCGCGGGCGCGCCGACGCGCTCAGCGGGCGGACGCCTTCTTCGCGGCGCCGGCCGCGGCCCAGCCGCGCGCCTTCGGATCCGAGCCTCGGAAGTGGGACTTGTTCGCGGCGATGATCGCCTGGAGGTCCTCCTCGCGCAGGCTCATCGGATGGCCCTGCCAGCGGACGATCCCGTCGGGGGAAAAGATCGCCATGTGGGGGATGCCCGTGATGCCGAAGAAGCCGCGCTGCAGGCGCGCCTTCGGATCCAGCGCGAGCGCGTAGGTGAAGCTGCTCGCGTCGAGCTTGGAGCTCTTGAGGCCGCTGTTGAACTTCGCCTTCGTCTCGTCGCTGATGCCGACGAAGAGGACGTCGTTGCCGTACTTGCCGTTGAGCTCGTTGACGTGCGGGATCGCCTTCTTGCAGGGGCCGCACCAGGTCGCCCAGAAGTCGATCGCGACCAGCCGGTTGCCCGGCGTCGGCGCGGCGGTGATCCACTGGTCGACGGCGAACTCCGGGATCTTCTGCCCGCGCTTGTCCTGCGCGGCGTCGACCGCCATCGTGAAGGTCGGCCACTCGACTTCCTTGGTCGCCTCGGCGCCGGCCGCCGCGGGACGCTCCTTGCCCTGCACGCTGTCGTCGACCTCCTCCGCCATCAGCGCGGGGAGCTTCTCCTTCAGGCCCGCCTCGCTCAGCCCGACGTAGCGGACCGATCCGGTCTTGTCGACGACGATGTTGACGGGGCGCTTCCAGATGCCCAGCGCGTCGCACCAGGCGCCGTCGGCGTCGACGGCGACGGGGCAGGGCGGGTTCTTGTCGAAGGTCGCCTTCGCGCGATCGGCGCCGTCGGGCGTGTGCACGGCGACGAGGACCGCGCCCTCGGGGAGCGCCTTCTTGGTCTTCTCGAGCGCGGCGCGCGAGGTGCTGCGTCCGCCGATGCTCTGGAGCACCGTCACCTTGCCGCGAAAGTCGTCGCGCTTCATCGGCTCGGCGCCGATCCAGTTCACGCCGAGCGTCGGCTCGGGAAGCAGGTAACCGACGTTGACCTCCAGCGCGGCGCGGTCTTCCGGATCCATGCGCTCGTAGAAGCGCGTCTCACCCTGCGCGTCGGCCTTCTTGGAGCTGCCGCTCTTGGTGTCGCTGCCGGTCGAGGAGTCGCCGCCCGTGGAGGGGGCCTTGCTGCCCGCAGGGGGCGCCGGGGGGTTGCGACGGCCACCGCCGTACTGCGGGGCGGCCAGGGCCGATCCGGTGCAGGCGAGCGCGACGAGCAGGGCGGTCCAGCGGTGGGTCATGGATCTCCTCGGGATGAGTACGCAATCCTAACGCAATCGGCTCCGTTTCCAACCAATTCGGGCACTATCGGCACACGGGAAGGGGGATGTTGTCGATCAGGCGCACGGTTTCGAGCCGCGCGGCGACCAGGGCGCGGGTGGGGCGCTCGAAGCCCTCCACGGGCAGCAGCGTCTGGGCGTCCCGCACGACGGCGTAGTCGACGCGCAGGCCGTGGTCCTCGAGCGTCTGGCGCATAACGGCCTCCGCGGTCGCGGGCCGCTGGGCGCTGGCGGCCACCTGCAGGGCGCGGATGAGCCCCAGCGCCTGCTCGCGCTGCTCCGGGCGCAGGTAGCGGTTGCGGCTGCTCATCGCCAGGCCGTCGGGCTCGCGCACCGTCGCGCCGGGCTCCACCTGCAGTCCCGGCCAGCGCTCCTGCATGCCCGCGACTATCTGCGTGAGCACGCGAAGCTGCTGGTAGTCCTTCTCGCCCAGGATCATGCGCGCCGGGCGCGCGAGGTCCAGCAGCCGCGCGACCACCTGGCAAACACCGCCGAAATGCGTGGGGCGCGCGGCATCCTCAAGCTGCGGCTCGCGCGCGGCGGGCGGCAGCGGCCAGGCGGCGGCCTCGGCGCGCGCGGCCTCCTCGCCGCGGGGGTAGATGGTCGCGACGCCGGGCACGAAGACCGCGGCGGCGCCGCAGCGCTCGGCCAGCGCGAGGTCCGCGTCGAGCGTGCGCGGGTACTTCGCGAGGTCCTCGTGCGGCGCGAACTGCGTCGGGTTCACGAAGATCGTCGCGACCGCGGGGCGTCCGCCGCGCACGGCCTGGCGGATGAGCGAGGCGTGGCCCTCGTGGAGCGCGCCCATCGTCGGCACGAGCGTGCAGCCGGCGAAGTCGGCGAGCTGCTGCGGGTCGTCGATGCGGCGCATGGGCGCGAACCATAGCGGCGGGGCGGGGCGGCGCCGGGCCAACGGTGAGTTCCCGATCCGCAAGTCCGAGAAATCAACGACAATTGCTCCGGACTTTCGCTTCGCAGCAGGCCGGCCAAACCCTACACTTCGGTGCTGCAACTGAGTCTCAACGCCGCACCCGCACCCGGACGACTCCCGCGATGGCACCCAAGCTCCCGATCTACCTCGACAACGCCGCCACGACCCGCTGCGACCCCCGCGTGGTCGAGGCGATGCTCCCCTACTTCAGCGAGAAGTTCGGCAACGCCGCCAGCCGCAACCACAAGTTCGGCTGGGAGGCGGAGGACGGCGTCGACCGCGCCCGCGAGCAGGCCGCCGCGCTGATCGGCGCGAGCCCGAAGGAGATCATCTTCACCTCGGGCAGCACCGAGAGCAACAACCTCGCGATCAAGGGCGCCGCGGCCATGTACGCGAAGGCCCCCGCGGGCCAGACCGGCCGCGGCCACATCGTCACGGCGATGCATGAGCACAAGGCGGTCCTCGACCCCTGCAAGCGGCTCGAGCGCGAGGGCTTCGAGGTGACCTTCCTCGCCCCCGGCGCCGACGGCATCATCACCGCCGAGCAGGTCGCCGCCGCGCTGCGGCCGGACACGATCCTGGTCAGCATCATGTGGGCCAACAACGAGATCGGCTCGATCAACGAGGTGCCCGCCATCGGCCGCCTCTGCCACGAGCGCGACATCGTCTTCCACACCGACGCGACGCAGTGGGTCGGCAAGATGCCCACCGATGTCGAGCGCGACCACATCGACCTGCTGAGCTGGTCGGGCCACAAGATGTACGGCCCCAAGGGCGTGGGCGCACTCTATGTCCGCCGGCGCAAGCCGCGCGTGCGCCTGGAGGCGCTGCTGGACGGCGGCGGCCACGAGCGCGGCATGCGCAGCGGCACGCTCAATGTCACCGGCATCGTCGGCTTCGGCAAGGCGTGCGAGATCTGCCAGCACGAGATGGAGCACGAGCGCGAGCGCCTGCTCAAGATGCGCCGCCGCCTGGAGAGCGAGCTGGTCTCGCGCATCGAGGTGACCAAGGTGAACGGCCATCCCGAGAAGCGCCTGCCGCACATCGCCAACATCAGCTTCGGCTTCGTCGAGGGCGAGAGCCTGATGATGGGCGTGAAGGACATCGCCTGCAGCAGCGGCAGCGCGTGCACGAGCGCGAGCCTCGAGCCCAGCTACGTGCTCAAGGCGCTGGGCGTGGGCGACGACCTCGCGCACAGCTCGCTGCGCCTCTCGCTGGGCCGCTGGACCACCGACGAGGAGATCGACTTCGCGATCGCCTCCATCGTCAAGGCCGTCGAGCACCTGCGCTCGATGAGCCCGCTGTACGACCTCCACAAGGAGGGCATCGACATCTCCAAGATCCAGTGGCAGTCGCACTGACGCCGCGCCCGGATCGCCGCACGCACCACCGCCCGCCCCGCGGGCTTCACGAAGGATCAGCCCCATGGCCTACTCGGACAAGGTCGTCGACCACTACCAGAACCCGCGCAATGTCGGCAGCTTCGGCGGCAGCAAGGAAGTCGCCGTCCGCAAGGATGTCGGCGTCGGCATCGTCGGCGCGCCGGAGTGCGGCGACGTGATGCAGCTGCAGATCAAGGTCAACGAGCAGGGCGTCATCGAGGACGCCAAGTTCAAGTGCTTCGGCTGCGGCAGCGCCATCGCCAGCAGCAGCCTCGCCACCGAGTGGATCAAGGGCAAGCGCCTGGACGAGGCGCTGGCGATCAAGAACACCTCCATCGTCGAGGAGCTGAGCCTCCCGCCGGTGAAGATCCACTGCAGCGTGCTGGCGGAGGACTCGATCCGCGCCGCCATCGCCGACTACCGCAAGAAGAACGGGCTCGAGGCCGAGGCGCCCGCGCAGTCCGCCACGCACTGAGCCACCCCACGAAGGAGCCACCCATGCCAGTCCTCATCAGCGAGACCGCCGCCCGCGAGATCAACGCCATCGTCCACCAGCAGGGCCTGGATCCCGAGAAGATCCGCCTGCGCGTGGGCGTCAAGGGGGGCGGCTGCAGCGGCTTCAGCTACATCCTCGACCTCACCGAGGTGCAGAAGGACTCCGACGAGATGTGGGAGTACGCCTACCGCACCGGCGCCGACGGCAAGAGCATCACGCGCATCGAGCAGGCGGCCAACGGCGGCGGCGGCGGCACCGCGGTCGCGACCGAGCCCGGCAGCTTCGTCGTGCGCGTGGTCTGCGACCCCAAGAGCTACCTCTACCTCAACGGCACCACGATCGACTTCAAGGACGAGATCATGGGCCGCGGCTTCGTCTTCAACAACCCCAACGCGTCGACGACCTGCGGCTGCGGCAGCAGCTTCAGCGCCTGAGGCGCGGACACGGGACGCAATCGAGCGCCGGCGGCCTGGTGACGGGCCGCCGGCGGTGTTTTTGCGTCGCGAGGCGGCGTGGGGCGTGAGCCGCGCGGATGAAGGAGTCTCGAGAATCGCGCGACGGATCCGGCGCTGGAAACCGGGGTGGGGCCTGAAACGCCGCGACGAATCGGCGGTGGTCTAATATCCGCCCGGGGGCTCCTTCGTCGCTCGGGGGCCGGCCAGCTACATATGCCTGACCACAGCACCTTTGCCAACCTGATCTGGCAGATCGCAGACCTCCTGCGTGGTCCGTATCGCCCTCCGCAGTTTGAGCGCGTGATGCTGCCGATGACGGTGCTTCGTCGGTTCGACTGCGTTCTCGCCGGGACGAAGGACAAGGTCGTCGCCGCGCACGAAAGGCACAGGGGTGGCAAACTTGCCGGCGACGCGCTCGACACCACGCTCAACAAGGTCGCGGGCCAGCGCTTCCACAACCACTCGCCGCTTGACTTCGAGAAGCTCAAGGGCGACCCGGACAATATCAACAAGCACCTGGTCAGCTACATCAGGGGCTTCTCGGCGAACGTCCGGCGCATCTTCGAGTACTTCGAGTTCGAAGCCGAGATTGAGAAGATGCACGAGGCGAACATCCTCTACCTCGTGGTCTCGAAGTTCGCCGACGTCGATCTCCACCCGTCGAACGTGCCGAACGAGCAGATGGGGCTCATCTTCGAGAACCTCATCCGCCGCTTCAACGAGCTCGCGAACGAGACGGCCGGCGATCACTTCACGCCCCGCGAAGTGATCCGCCTCATGGTCAACCTGCTTTTCATTCACGACGACAAGCTGCTCGCCACAGCCGGAACGGTGCGCAAGCTCCTCGACCCGGCGTGCGGAACCGGCGGCATGCTGGCCGAGGCGCAGCGCTATCTGCGCGAGCACAACACCGAGGCAAAGCTCTACGCCTACGGGCAGGATTACAACAAGCGCGCCTTCGCCACGGCGGCCTCCGACATGCTCATGAAGGAGGTGAGCCACAACGGCGGCGGCGACAACGTCCGATTCGGCGACATCTTCACCGATGACCAGTTCCCGTCCGAGACCTTCGACTACTTCCTGAGCAATCCGCCCTTCGGCGTCGACTGGAAGAAGCAGCAGAAGGAGATCCAGCGGGAGCACGAGAAGCGCGGCCTGGACGGCCGTTTTGGCGCAGGCCTGCCGCGTGTGAACGACGGTGCGCTCCTGTTCCTGCAGCACATGTGGAGCAAGCGCGAAGCCGTGAAGCCGAAGGAGCACAAGGAAGGCTCCAGGCTCGCGATTGTCTTCTCCGGCTCCCCCATGTTCACGGGGGGCGCGGGCTCCGGCGAGAGCGAGATCCGCAGGTGGCTCCTCGAGAACGACTGGCTCGAGGCCATCGTCGCGCTGCCGGAATCGATGTTCTACAACACCGGCATCGGCACCTATGTCTGGATCGTCACCAATCGCAAGGAGAAGCGGCGTAAGGGCAAGGTGCAGCTCCTCGACGCGCGCGACGTGTGGACCGCCGGCGGCAGCGAGGACAGCAAGCGCAGCCTCGGCGACAAGCGGCGGCACATGACGATCGCGCAGATCGACGAGGTCGTGCGCCTCTATGGCAAGTTCGAAGAGGGCCCGCGCTCCAAGATCTTCGACAACGCCGACTTCGGCTACACCCGCGTCACCATCGAGCGCCCGCTTCGCCTGCGCTACCAGATGACGACGGACGACAAGGCGCGCTTCCTCGACGCGTGCCCGCAGCTGCTCGACGACGTGCAGGCCATCGACAAGGCGCTCGGCCGCGAGCCGCGCCTGGACTGGCCGGCGACGTGGGACGAGATCGAGGCGCTGCTGAAGAAGCGCGGGAGCCGCTGGAAGGCGACCGAGCAGAGGTTGTTTCGCTCGGTGTTCACGCAGCGCGACGCGAAGGCCGAGCCCGTGCCGGCCGGGGGGCGTGGCTCGGGATTTGAAGCCGACGCCGACCTGCGGGACTTCGAGAACGTACCGCTCACGGAGGACGTGGAAGCGTACTTCGAGCGCGAGGTGAAGCCGCACGTGCCCGACGCGTGGATGGAGCGGAGCAAGGACAGACTTGGCTACGAGATCAACTTCAACCGCTACTTCTATGTGGTCACGCCGCCGAGGCCACTCGCGCAGATCGACGCGGAGCTGAAGACCGCGGAGGACGAGATCCTGCGGCTGCTGCGGGAGGTGACGAAGTGAGCGGGGCTGATCTAGTCGGTCCGGTGCCGCCGCACTGGAACGTGAGGCCGCTCCGGCTGATAGGGCGACTTCTCAAAGGCTCCGGCGGCTCCAAGGAAGATGCCGTGGAGGAAGGTGTGCCGTGCGTCCGATACGGCGAGCTCTACACTACGCACAGGAACTTCATCGAGCGCGCGCTATCCTGCGTCACTCGAGAGCGCGCGTCGGATTACACGCCTATTGAGTTCGGCGATGTGCTCTTTGCGGCGTCGGGGGAGACGATCGAAGATATCGGAAAGTCAGCGGTCAATCTGCTTCATGGGGCTCGCTGCGGAGGTGACGTGGTCATCCTCCGGCCCACCGACGCATTCGTTCCCCGTTTCCTCGGTTACGCCACAGATGCTGCGCCGGTAGCGGCGCAGAAATCTCTGGCGGGGCGCGGTAGTACCGTCAAACACATCTACCCGGACGAGCTTCGTGAGGTGGTGATCGCGGTCCCACCCGTTGACGAGCAACAGGCCATCGCCAATTTTCTCGATCGTGAGACAGGTCGTCTGGATGCACTTGTCGCTGTGAAGCAGCGCTTAATCGACCTGCTGGCCGAGAAGCGAAGGGCCATCATCGCTACCGCCATGACACGAGGGCTCGACCCGAAGGTGAAGCTGCGCGACTCCTGCGTGCCGTGGTTGGGCGAGATCCCGGCGCATTGGGAGCTCTGGAAGGTGGGGCATCTGGCCAAAGTCGGCAACGGCTCCACGCCTGATCGCGACAAGGTGGCTTACTGGAACGAAGGCTCCTTTCCTTGGCTGAACAGCTCGGTCGTCAACCACGAAGAGGTCACGTCGTCGGACCAGTTTGTAACCGACGCCGCTCTGCGAGAGTGCCACCTACCGCGCCTACGACCTGGGACGGTGCTCGTTGCGATTACCGGACAGGGGAAGACGCGAGGGCAGTCGGTCGTCCTATCGATCGAAGCGACCATCAATCAGCATATGGCATTCGTCGCGCCCAACCCTGCACTTGTCGACGCTTGGTTCCTGCGGTGGTCGTTCTATCGAGCCTACGAGTATCTGCGGAGCATTAGCGACGACGCGGGGGGTACGAAGGGCGCTCTGACATGCGAGGATGTGGCGGGCCTCAGGATTCCTGTGCCGCCCCCCGATGAGCAGCGGACCATCGTTGAGCACATTGCGCGCGAGACCGCCCGGCTTGACGCTGTCCGCGCCGCCACCGAGCGAACGATCGCGCTGCTCAAGGAGCGCCGCACCGCGCTCATCGCCGCCGCTGTGACCGGTCAGCTCGACGTGGGGGTGGCAGCATGAAGGTCCGCGAGCTCACGGTCACGAACTTTCGCGGGTTTGCCGGGGAACGGCGCTTTCAGTTGTCCGAGCGCTTCACTGTGATCGCCGGCATCAATGGGCGTGGGAAGAGTTCGCTGCTCGATGGTCTCGCGCTCCTTCTTGCGCGTCTACTTCGCGCACTCTCGCTGAGTGCGGGCCGTGGGCGGACGATTTCGGCGATTGACGTTCACGCGGGCCAGGCGGAAGCAGCCCTCGCAATGCAGGTGTCCTGCGCGGGTATCCCGGTGAAGTACGACGTTGCCTTCAGCCCTACCTCGCAGCGAGTGCGAGCGCGCGGCCTGGCCAGCGCGGTGCGTGAGCAGATTCGAAAGAACTACGGTGACCCGACGCGGGAAGACGATCAAGCCCCGGTGGCCGTCTACTTTACCACCGATCGGGCAGGCTACCGACTGCCTCGAACGCTTCCGGCGGACCTGCCAACAGGGCAGCGCCTCGCCCATCACGGCGCGCTGTCCAACCGCATGGTCGACTACCGCGACTTCATGGCTCGCTACCGGCTGTGGGTCCGGCATCAGAGTGCGGAGCTGGCTGCGTTCAACCGAGTGCTGAGCAAGTTCCTCGACGGGTTCACCGAAGTGGCGGTCGAGGAGGGTCCGCTGCGGCTGACGGTGAAAAAGGCTGATGCGCGTTTCTCACTGCAGCAGCTCTCTGACGGCGAACGCGCCTTCATCGCGCTGCTCGGCGACCTCGTGCGCCGCCTCGCCCTGGCCAACCCGGAGCTGGAAGACCCTCTCTTGGGGCATGGCGTCGTTCTCATTGACGAGTTGGAGCTGCATCTCCACCCACGCTGGCAGCGAGAGGTCGTGGAGAAGCTGCGCAACAGCTTTCCGAACATCCAGTTTATCGCGACGACGCACTCGCCGTTCATCATTCAGTCGCTTCGACCGGGGGAGTTGATTACACTCGATCCTGAGGAGTTCGGCGAGTACGCGAACCGCAGCGTCGAGGACATCGCCGAGCACGTTATGGGAGTTAGAGTGCCGCAGAAGAGCGAGCGCTATCTCGAGATGATGAAGGTAGCCGAGGAGTACTACCGGCTCGTGCAGCGACCGGGCTCGTCGGCCAAGACAATTGGGGAAGTGGAGGACCGGCTCAATGCGCTGTCGGTACGATTCAGCGACGACCCCGCCTTCATGGCCCTCCTGAAGTTCGAATATGAGGCGAAGAAGGCGGAGGCGGACAATGAGGCCAGTTGAGAGGGGAGCGTCGCCCAAGCAGTCTTACCCCAGCTATGGCGACGCCGCTGAGGATCTTGAGGCACGCCTGGGCCGCTATTGCAGCTACTGCGAGCGTCGCTTGGAGACGCACCTGGCCGTCGAGCACATCCGCCCGAAGTCGTCGTCGCCAGCGCTGGCAGTTGCGTGGCAGAATTTCCTAGTAGCTTGCGTCAATTGCAACTCCTGCAAGGGCGACACCCCGATTCTTCTAACGGACTATCTCTGGCCGGACGTAGACAACACACTTCGCGCCTTTAGGCATGCTCCGGGGGGTACGGTCGACATTGACACATCGATTCCTGCGCCTCTCCAAACACGGGCGAACGCCTTGCGCGTGCTTGTAGGCCTGGACCGCGTGCCGGCGACACCGACACCGCCTTCGGCGAGCGATTTGCGATGGGAGCGCCGCCGTGAGACTTGGCTCAAAGCCAGTCGAGCGAGAGGTCGTCTCGCGACTGCCGACTCGACTAGCCTCCGCGAACAGATTGCAGAGACAGCTCAAGAGTCCGGCATGTTCTCGATCTGGTGGGAAGCTTTTGCTGGCGACACGGACATGCGTCGACGGTTGCGTCAGGCCTTCTTGGGAACTTGCCCAAATAGCTTCGACGCGAACGAGAATCTCCAGGCGCGCCCCGGAGGGCAGCTGTGACCAGCCAGACCCTGCGGGAAGGCGAGCTGATGCTCTACCGCAAGCTCCTTGCCGAGGACCAGTACGACGAGTTCCGAGTTCGCCAGGACCGCGAGTTCTAGAGCGACTTCGAGGCTGAGATGAAGCGCATCGAGTCGAAACGCCCCAAGAGGAGGAAGGAGGAGCCGTGACGAGCACCCCCCGACACTCCGAGGCCGCGTTCGAAACCGTCATCGAGCATCACCTTCTCGGGCATGGATACGTCGCGGTCTCGCGCGATGGCTTCGACCGTGAGCGTGCCATCTTCCCGTCCGTGGTCCTCGATTTCATCAAGGACACCCAGCCCAAGGAGTGGGCGAAGCTCGAAGCCCTGCACGGACCCAAAACGGGCGAGCAGATCCTCACCGACCTCTGCAAGTGGATGGACGCGAACGGCTCGCTCGCGACGCTGCGCCACGGTTTCAAGTGCTACGGGCGCACGCTCTTCGTCGCCTACTTCAAGGCCGCGCACGAGCTGAACCCGGAGCTCGAGGAACGCTACGCCAAGACCCGCGTCGGCCTGACCCGCCAGCTGCACTACTCGACGCGCTCCGAGAAGTCGCTCGACGTCACGCTCAGCGTGAACGGCATCCCCATCGCGACGCTCGAGCTGAAGAACGCGATGACCGGTCAGACCGTCGAGCATGCGCGGCGGCAGTACAAGCAGGACCGCGACCCGCGCGAGACCATCTTCGAGTTCAAGAAGCGGACGCTCGTGCACTTCGCCGTCGACACCGACACGGTGCTCATGACGACGCGCCTCGCGGGTAGCGCCACCCACTTCCTGCCCTTCAACAAGGGCGACGGAGGCGGGGCGGGTAACCCTGCCGATCCGCTGGGCCGGAGTTACCGCACCGCCTACCTTTGGGAAGAGGTGCTCGCCCGCGAGAGCTTGCTCGACCTGCTCGCGCGCTTCCTCCACCTGCAGGTCGACGAGAAGCGCGACGACCAGGGTCGCAAGGTGAAGACGGAGCAGATGGTCTTTCCTCGCTACCACCAGCTCCAGGCAGTGCGATTCCTCGTGGCGTCTGCCCGGGCGGAAGGCCCGGGGCACAACTACCTCGTCGAGCACTCGGCTGGCAGCGGCAAGAGCAACACCATTGCTTGGCTCACCCACCGGCTCGCGTCGCTGCACGACGAAGGCAACCGACGCATTTTCGACAGCGTCATCGTCGTCACCGATCGCGTGGTGCTCGACCAGCAGCTTCAGGACAACATCTACCAGTTCGAGCACAAGCGCGGCGTCGTGCAGAAGATCGACGAGAGCTCTCGCCAGCTCGCCGAGGCGCTCGAGGGCGGCGTGCCGATCATCATCACAACGCTGCAGAAGTTCCCCTTCGTCTCCCGTCAGCTCCTCAAGATGGCGGAGGAGCGCGGCGAGAGTGGCGCAGGGACGCTGCAGACCCGGCGCTGCGCGGTCGTCATCGACGAAGCGCACAGCTCCCAGGGCGGCGAGACCGCGACGGACCTGAAAGAGGTGCTTGGCGGCGAGGCGCTCCGTGAGCAGGCTCAGAAGCGGGCCGCCGAAGAGGGGCGAGAAGATCTCGAAGAGCTGTTCCGGAGCATGGCAAAGCGCGGTCGGCAGGCGAACCTGAGCTTCTTCGCCTTCACGGCCACCCCGAAGCACAAGACGCTCGCGGTGTTCGGGCGCAGCGGCACGCCCGCGCACCGCTACACGATGCGCCAGGCGATCGAGGAGGGCTTCATCCTCGACGTGCTCAGGAGCTACACGACGTACGCGACCTACTTCCGGCTCCTGAAGTCATGCGAGGACGATCCAAACGTCGAGCGCAAGAAGGCGGCTCGCGCGCTGGCCCGCTTCCTCAGGCTCCATCCGCACAACATCGCCCAGAAGACCGAGGTGATGGTCGAGCACTTCCACGCCGTCACCCGCCATAAGATCGGCGGGCGCGCGAAGGCGATGGTGGTGACCGGCTCCCGCCTCGAAGCGGTTCGCTACAAGCAGAGCTTCGACAAGTACATCAAGGATAAGGGCTACCCGATCAAGTCGCTTGTCGCATTCTCCGGCGCCGTCCAGGACGATCGAGTTCCTGGGGTCTCATACACGGAGGAGGCGATGAATGACGGGCTCCGCCAAACGGAGCTGCCAGAACGCTTCGCCTCGCCGGACTATCAGGTTTTGTTGGTCGCTGAGAAGTACCAGACCGGCTTCGATCAGCCGCTCCTCCACACGATGTATGTCGACAAGCGGCTCGCGGGAATTCAGGCGGTGCAGACGCTCTCTCGCCTGAATCGCATCCATCCGCTTAAGGAGGACACCTTTGTCCTCGACTTTGTCAACGAGCGCGATGAGATCCGCGAGGCATTCAAGACTTACTACGAGGGCGCGGAGATCGGCGCTGAGGTTGATCCGGCGCGGCTTTACGCGATCAAGGGGGAACTCGACGCGGAGGGGATCTATCTTGCCGACGAGGTCTCGCGTTTCTGCGACGTGTACTTCAAGCCCAAGCAGAAGCAGAGCCTGCTCGACCACCAATCGATGAACGCCGCGCTTGATCCGGCAGTATCCCGGTTTCGGTCACGAGCTGAGGAGCGCCGTGAGGAAGCGGAGCTGTGGCGCGGGAAGCTCCAAGCATTTCAGAACCTGTATGGATTTCTGAGTCAGGTCATTCCCTACCAAGACTCGGATCTTGAGCGGCAGTATGTCTTCGTTCGTCACCTCTTGGCCAAACTCCCGCATCGCACGAGCGGCGCGGCCTATCAGTTCGACGACGAGGTCAAGCTCGAGTACTACCGGCTCCAAAAGATCAGCGAGGGATCCATCGCGCTGAATGACGGGGATGCTCGGAAACTGGATGGCCCGTCCGAGGTCGGCAGCGGGGCAGTCCGTGAACATCCGGTCCCTCTTTCGCAGTTGATCGATGTCGTGAACGAGCGGTTCGGGACGGACTTCAATCAGGCCGACCAGCTCTTCTTCGATCAAGTCGTCGAAGCGGCGATGAGCGACGACGAGTTGCGCCAGGTGGCCGTCGTCAATTCGGGAGACAAGTTCGCACTCTTGTTCCGGAATGTCCTTGAACGGCTGTTCGCGGAGCGCATGGATCAGAACGAGGAGATCTTCGTTCGCTTCATGAATGACGCTCCGTTCCAGAAGCTTGTGACCGGTTGGATGGCGGACGAGGCATATCGCCGGTTTCGGGTGCAGGATCCGAATGCCGCACCCAGCAGCGGACGCGGACTGCCCCAGTCGATCCGCTTGGTTCAGGGGAACCCGCAGGATCGTTATCGCAGCTGCGTTCCGCTGGTGCCGCTGCGTGCGGCGGCAGGCGTCTTTGGAGAGAATCAACGGATCGAAGAGGATGCGCTTGAGTGGGTCACGGTTGACTCGCGTCGCCCGATTCGTCCCGGCATGTTCGTTGCCCAGGTGGTCGGGCACTCGATGGAGCCGCTCATCCCGAGCGAATCCTGGTGCCTCTTCCAGGCGCCTGTCGAAGGCTCGCGATCGGGACGAGTGCTTCTGGTGGAGCTTCGCGACTCTCTGGATCCGGAGTCTGGGCAGCGTTACACGGTCAAGCGGTTTGAGAGCGAAAAGTGCACCGCGGAGGATGATTGGCAGCATGAGCGCATCGCGCTGCGGCCAATCAACCCCGCGTTTGAACCCCTCGTCTTCACCGACGACGAAGACCACGCCCTCCGGGTGATCGCCGAGTTCGTCGAGGTGCTCGGCCCACCAACAGCGTGACTCCGGCTAGCTCCCCGCCCCCGCCGCACGCTCCCCATCCTCATGCGCCGCGGCGATCGCGCCGGGTTCGTGGCGCTTGAAGCCAGGGATTTCGCTGCCTGGCAGCGGCTGCGCGACGAACCAGCCCTGCGCGCCGTCCCAGCCGCGGTCGACGAGGTAGCTCCACTGCGCCGCGGACTCGACGCCCACCGCGGTGCACTGCAGGCCCAGGCTGCGCGCGTGGCGCAGCGCGATCTCCATCGTGGCGCGGTCCTCGCAGGAGCCGGGCAGGCGCGAGACGATGCTGTGGTCGACCTTCATCTCGTCCAGCGGGAAGCGGCGCAGCAGGTTGAGGCTCTCGATGCCGGTGCCGAAGTCGTCCAGCGCGACGCGCACGCCGCAGACGCGCACCGCCTCGAGCTGGTCGCGCAGGTCCGCGGGCGCCTCGCGCAGCGCGGATTCCTGCACCTCGATCATGAGCATGCGGCCGGGGATGCCCGACTCGCGCAGCGCCAGGCGCACCTCGTCCACGAGGTCGCCGCGGCGGAACTGCGTCGGCGCGACATTCACCGCGACGGGGATCTCCAGCCCGGCGTTCCACCACTGCGCGCACTGGCGGCACGCCTCGCGCAGGCCCCAGCCGCCGATCTCGTCCAGCAGGCCCGCCTCCTGCGCGACCTCCAGCAGCGTCTTGGCGGGCACCTGCTCGCCGGTGGAGGGGAGCGTCCAGCGGATGAGCGACTCGACGCCCAGCAGCTCGCCGGTGGCGACGCAGACGCGCGGCTGGTAGAGCAGGCGGAAGCCGCCTCCCTCGAGCGCGTGCTGCAGGAGCGTCGCGAGCTGCACATGGTCGAGCGAGCGCGTCGCCTCGTCGGCGTCGTAGACCTGCACGCGCGGATGGCCGGCGCGGCGCGCGCCCTGCATCGCGTAGCGGCAGCGCTGGATGAGGACGGTGGCGGTGGGCGTCTCCTCGCCGGGAGCGATGGTGACGATGCCCGCGGCCGCGCGCAGGCGCATGTCGCGCCCGGCGACGATCGCGGGCGCCTGGCCCGTGCCGCAGAACGCCGAGAGGAGCGCGCGCTGGTGCGGCGTGTGCGGGGGAAGGACCACGAGCGCCTCGCTGTGGGGGGCGTCGAAGACAGGGGCGCCGCTGGGCGCGAGCGCGCGCAGGCGGGCGCGCCAGAGTTCCTCGAGCTGGCGCAGCGCGGGCGCGCCGGCGGTGGCGGCGACGGCGGCGGCGTCCTCGAGCCCCAGCAGCACGACGGTGGTCGGGCGCGGCGCGGCCTGGATGCACGCGTCGATCGCCTCGCCGGAGGCGATCTCCGGCCGCGTGGCGACCATCTGCGTCTCCAGACGGCGGCGGCGCGCGTCGACGGCCTGGACGAGGTCGGCGGTCTCGACGGGCAGCGCGAGCGCGTCGTCCGCGCCCGCCTGGATCGCCGCGCGCACGGCCGCGGCGGTCAGCTCGCCCTCGGGCAGCAGCGCGACGATGCCGGCATGCCGCGCGGAGGGCTCGGCGCGCGCTTCGGCGACGACGGCCTCCAGCGGGAATCCCGGCATCTGCGCGCGGCAGACGATGACCGTGGGACGGCACTCGCGCAGGAGCGCGCGTGCGCCCGGCGCGTCGCCGGCGGAGCGCACCTCCAGACGCGCCTGTCGGAGCGCCAGCGCCAGCCGGTCCCGGTTGAGGGGATCGTGCTCGATGAGCAGGACGCGGGTCATCGACGGGACTATCGACCCGCCCGGGGGGTGGCTGAAGCTCAGCCCCTGAGCCAGTCCAAAATCGGCGGAATCGCCATGCCCAGCGCGCTGGCGGGCAGCCATAGGATGAGCACCCAGTGGATCACTGGTGCCGGCAGGCGCTTGTGCATGCTGGCGCCCAGGCTGCCTCCCAGCAGCGCGCCGGGGACCAGGGCGAGGGCGATCCAGGCCGCGCCGAGCAGGGGCGCGGTGCCCCCGGGCTGCGCGGGGGCGCTCCAGGCGAGCGTCGCGCCTTTGGTGATCGCGCCGACCGCGGAGAGGGGGACCATCGCGCAGACGCTGGTGGCGGCCGCCTCGCGCACCGGAAGGCGCGCCCAGGTGCGCAGGAGCGGGACCGCCACGACGCCGCCGCCGACGCCCAGCAGGCCGCTGATGAAGCCCATCGCCGCGCCGATGGCGCCCGCCTGGCGCGGGGCGAGGGTGGGGGGCGTGGGTGTGGTGGATGCGCCTGGCGCGCCCGCCCCCGCCGCGTCCGGCCGCGTGAGCGCGCCGTGCAGCTCGCGCGCGGCGACGACCAGCAGGAAGAGCGCGAAGAGCAGCCGGAATGGCGTCGCCGTCACGACGACGCTCACCGCGACGCCGCCGAGCACCGCGACGAGCGCCCACGGCGTGATCCGGCGCGCGAGCGTCCAGTCGACCGCGCCCATCGCGTGGTAGCGGCGCAGCGCCGAGAGCGCGACGGCGACGTTGGAGACCATCGCCGCGGCCTGGAGCTGCTGCTTGTCCGGCGCCAGGAGCATCGTGGCCAGCGGGATGACCACCGTGCTGCCGCCCAGGCCCAGCATGCTGCCGAGCATGCCGCCGGCGCAGCCGATGGCGAGGTATTCCGCGACCGCCGCGAGCTCCATCGGCGCAAGGTAGTGGCTGCGCCGGAAAAAGGGCGGCGTCCGGCGGAAGCGGCGCGCGGCGCGTCCATCATGCACGCGTGCTCGTGCGCATCCCCAGCTTCGCGCTGCAGGGCATCGAGGCGGTGCGCTGCGATGTCGAGGTCTCCGTGCAGACGCGCGGGCTGCCGCGCATCAGCCTCGTGGGACTCGCCGACCTGGCGGTGCGCGAGAGCATCGAGCGCGTGCGCAGCGCGCTGGAGGCGAGCGGCTTCGAGCCGCCGCGCCATCGGGTGACGATCAACCTCGCCCCCGCGGACCTGCGCAAGCAGGGGCCGGCCTTCGACCTGCCCATCGCGGTCGCGCTGCTGCTGGCGCTGCCGGAGGAGTCCCCGCCCGCGCGCCGGCGCGCGCTCCCGTCCCCGCAGCGCTGGATGCTGGCGGGCGAGTTGGGGCTCGACGGCTCACTGCGGCCCGTGCGCGGCGTGGTGAGCATGGCGATGCTCGCGCGCGAGCGCGGGCTGGAGGGGATCGTGATCCCCGCGGCCAACGCGGGCGAGGCGGCCGTCGTCGAGGGCGTGCAGGCGCGCACCGCGGACAGCCTGCCCGAGGTGGTCGCCTTCTTCCGCGCGGGCGCGGCGCTGCCCCCGGTGCGCGCGCTGGACGTGCGCGCGGCGGTCGCGTCGGCGCGCGCGCCGGTGGACTTCGCGGAGGTGCGCGGGCAGGGGGCGGCCAAGCGCGCGCTGGTGATCGCCGCGGCGGGCGGGCACAACGCGCTCCTCATCGGCCCCGCCGGATGCGGCAAGACGATGATGGCGCGCGCGATGCCCGGGATCCTGCCCGCGCTCGAGCCCGAGGAGGCGCTCGACGTCACGCGCATCTGGAGCGCGGCGGGGGCGATGGGGCCGGGACGGTCGCTGGTCACCGAGCGCCCCTTCCGCGCGCCGCACCACAGCGCGAGCACGGTGGCGCTGGTGGGCGGCGGGACGCTCGGGCTGCCGCGGCCGGGGGAGGTGACGCTCGCGCACCGCGGCGTGCTCTTCCTGGACGAGCTGCCGGAGTTCGGGCGCAGCGCGCTCGAGGCGCTGCGCGAGCCGCTCGAGGACGGCTTCATCACGATCGCGCGCGCGCACGGGAGCGCGCGCTTTCCCGCGCAGTCCATCCTGGTGGCGGCGATGAACCCCACCGCGCGCGGCAACCGCCGCGCGGGCGATCGCGGCGCGCGCGAGGCGCAGGCGTACCTCGAGCGCGTGAGCGGGCCGATCGTCGACCGCATCGACCTACATGTCGAGGTGCAGCCGGTGCCGGTGCGGCGGCTGGCGGGCGGCGTGTCCGGCGCGCCCGCCGGCGAGGCGAGCGAGGCGATGCGCGCGCGCGTCGCCGCCGCGCGGGCGGCGCAGCGGGCGCGGCAGGGGCCGGTGCTCAACGCGCATCTGCGCGGGCCGGCGCTGGACGCCGCCGCCGCGTTGGACACCCCCGCGCGCACGCTGCTGGCCGACGCGATCGAGCGCCTGGGCCTCAGCGCGCGCGCCTACGACAAGGTGCGTCGCGTGGCGCGCACGATCGCCGACCTGGAGTCGAGCGCGCGCGTGGACGCGGCGCATGTCGCGGAGGCGGTGCAGTACCGGATCCTGGACCGGCATGCGGGATGAGGTGCGGCGCGGCGCGCGCGCCACGCGCGCGGCCGGGCGAGTGCCGAGCGCCCGCCCCGCGCTCAATCCCCGCGGATGTACAGCCGGAATCCGAAGCGCCGCCATCCCGAGCCCTGCTGCGTGCGCAGCGTGCGCGCGACGGTGCGCAGCCCCACCCGCGTGAGCGAGCGCTTCTGCAGCTCCACCAGGAAGGCGAGCTCGAAGAGCGTGGACTCGGTCCAGTCGACCTTCTTCTCGAAGCCGCTGATCGCGACCGCGCCGGTGCGCTCCAGGAACTGCCGGATGCGCGCGGGCTTCAGCGCGATGGTGCGGCAGCCGCCGAAGTGGATCATGCGTCCCTCGCAGCGCCCCGCGAGCTGCTCCTCCAGGTCGTCGAGCGTGAGCTTCTCGCTCGCGCGCCGCATGTCCCCGGGCAGCAGGATGCCGCGCCCGGCGTGGATGCTCAGCCAGAGGATCTCGTACGAGGTGTGCCGCTGCTGCAGCCACTTGCGCAGGTAGTGCTCCAGCTCCGCGCGCGTGGCCACGTCCCGGTGGATGTACGCGATGTGGTAGTCGCTCGTGCGCAGCAGCTCCAGCGCCGGCAGCACCGAGACCGTCGAGCGCAGCCCGAACCACTCGGACTCCAGGCAGAAGACGCCCTTGCGGTAGATGAGCACGCGGGGGAGCGTAGCGGGAGATGCGGCTCGGAACCACCTTCGACCAGCTTCGTTCCTCTCACGCCAGCCGGAGCTTGCGGACGGTCCGCATCGAGATGAAGAGATGGTGGGGATCGTCGGCGAGCGCTGTGAATCCGTACTTGAGGTAGAAGCGCTGGGCGGCGGCGTCGATCGCGACGACCTCGATCGCGTGGATGCCGAGCTCGCGCTCGGCGCGGCTGACGCGGCTGAGGGCGTCGATGAGCAGGTGCGAACCGAGGCCCTGCCCCTGCGCGCTGCGGTCGACGGCGAGCCGGCCCAGGTGCGCGACCGGCACGGGGTACTTCGGCAGGCGCTTGCGCTGCGCCTCGGTCAGGTGCTGAAACTGCACCGCTCCGGCGGCCAGCGAGTAGTACCCGCGCACGATCCGTTCGCCGGGCCGCAGCGCGACGAAGGTGCACGAGATGCCGGATTTCTGGTTCTGGCCGGCGAACTGCTTCAGGTAGGCGTCGAGCGATTCATGCCCGCAGGAGAAGCCGGACCGGTCGTGGTCGGCGCCGAGCTCCTCGATCGACCATCCGGTGGCTTCAGCGACCACGCCGCGCCTTGTAGCGCTTGGCCGCGGCCTTCAGCGCGGCGTTGGGCTCGCGGGGCGAGTCGAGCAGGGAGAGGAAGGTCCGCGCGTCGCGCGCGGAGAGCCGCCGCGCCGTCTCGGTCTGGATCGCCTCCTCGGACGCCTTCACGAGCGTCGCGATCGCGAAGCTCGAGACGGTCTGCCCCTGCGCGCTCGCGGCGCGCTCGATGAGCGACTTGTGCTCGGGGGAGACCCGGAAGTCGAGCCGGGAGGATGGGGGGGTGGGCCGTGCGCGCATGGTGGTCCCTCGTGGCCGTGACGGGAGTATGGCATTGTGTACGGAAAAATGCCACACACGGTTCAGGCGTGCGGAAATTCCGGCCGTTATGAGGCCGGTTTCGGCCGCGTCCGGGGCCCCCGGCCCCGCCCCCGCGCCTCACAACCCCGGCGCGAACCCGCGCCGCATCGTGTTCTCGCAGCAGGCGCGGGGCTCGACGAAGTGGTGCAGGTAGTCGCGGCCGCCAGCCTTGCTGCCGACGCCGGACATGCCGAAGCCGCCGAAGGGCTGGCGCCCGACGAGCGCGCCGGTGATTCCGCGGTTCACGTAGAGGTTGCCGACGCGGAACTCGCGCTTGGCGCGCTCGAGGTTCGTGGGCTTGCGGCTGTAGATGCCGCCGGTGAGCTTGTACTCGGGGGCGTTGGCGATCGCGAGCGCCTCGTCGAAGCTGCGCGCGCGCAGCACGGCGAGCACCGGGCCGAAGATCTCCTCGGTCGCGACGCGCGCGGTGGGCGCGACGCCGCTGACGATCGTCGGTCCGACGAAGGGCTTGCCGACCTTCGCCTCCAGGCCCTCGGGCACCGGGAGCGTGAGCTCCAGCTTGCCCTCGCCCGCGCCGATCTCGATGTAGCGGCGGATCTTCGCGGCGGCCTCCTGGTCGATGACGGGGCCGACGTCGGTGCCCGGATCCATCGGGTCGCCCACGACCAGCGCGCGCGTCGCCTCGACGACGCGGTGCAGGAAGTGCTCGTACGCGGAGTCCAGCACGATCACGCGGCTGCACGCCGAGCACTTCTGCCCCTGGAAGCCGAAGGCGCTCTGGCGCACGCCCAGCACCGCCTCGTCCAGGTCCGCGGACTCGTCGATGATGATCGCGTTCTTGCCGCCCATCTCGCAGACGACCTTCTTCACGAAGGGCTGTCCCGGGGGCGTGACGCCCGCGGCCTGCAGGATGTCCAGGCCGACCGCCTTGCTGCCGGTGAAGGCGATGAGCGCCACGCGCGTGTCGCGCACCAGCGCGGCGCCGACGGTCTCTCCGGGGCCGGGCAGGAAGTGCAGCGCCTCGCGCGGCGCGCCGGCCTGCCAGAGGATGTCGCAGAGGAGCTTCGCGATGCCCGGCGTCTGCTCCGCGGGCTTGACGACGACGGTGTTGCCCGTGACCAGCGCGGCCACGGTCATGCCCGCGCAGATCGCCAGCGGGAAGTTCCACGGGCTGATCACCGCCGCGACGCCGCGCGGCTGGTACCACTGCTCGTCGAGCTCGCCGACGAACTGGCCGAGCCGCTCGCGCGCGAAGAGCGCCGCGCCCTCGCGGGCGTAGTACTCGCAGAAGTCGATCGCCTCGCAGACGTCGGCGTCCGCCTCGCGCCAGGTCTTGCCCGACTCGCGCACGACGACGCCGGAGAGCTCGTCGCGGCGCGCGCGCATCGCGGCGGCCGCGCGCACCAGCACCTCGGCGCGCTGCGCGTACGGCGTGTCGCGCCAGGCGGGGAAGGCCGCGTGCGCCACGCCCACGGCGCGGCGCGCGTCGTCGGCGGTGCCGTCGTTGGCGACGGTCGGCACGACGCTGCGCGCGAGCGCGGCGCGGAAGTGGTCGCGCACGGGCGCGAGCGCGAAGTTGCGCATCGGCTCGGTGAAGAAGGGACGCCCGTCGCCCACGCCCGCCGCGGCGCGCGAGAGCGCGTGGCGCTCGGGGCCGCGCACGATGCGCTCGACGCCGGGATCGGAGTCATGCTCGCGGTGCGGCGACGCGACCAGCGCCGAGACGTCCGCGTTGTCCAGGAAGCCGGCCTTCAGCCAGCTCTCGTTCGAGGTGTTCTCCAGCAGGCGGCGCACCAGGTACGCCATGCCGGGGATCATGTCGCCCACGGGGACGTACTCGCGCACGCGCAGGCCCATGCCGATGGCGGCGCTCTTGAGCTGGTCGCCCATGCCGTGGAGCATCTGCAGCTCGAGCGCGTTGCGCGGCAGCCCCGCGCGCTCGAGCCCCGCGAGCGCCGCGGCGATGGAGCGCGCGTTGTGCGAGCCCAGCGCCAGCTTCACGCCGCCCTCGCCGTGCTTGCGCGGCGCGTGCTCGATGAAGTACTGCGAGACGCGCTCGAAGGAGGCGTCGGTGTCGCACTTGCGGCTCCAGACCGGCACGGGCCAGCCCTGCTGCTCGGCGTGGATCGTCTCGTAGTCCCAGTACGCGCCCTTGACCAGGCGGACGGTGACGACGCGCCCGGTGCGCTTGGCCCACTCGCTCACGCTGCGCGCGTCGTCGGCGGCGCTGCGCAGGTACGCCTGCATCGCCAGGCCGGCGTGGAAGTCGACCTTCTCGCAGCAGCGCTTGAAGAGCTCGATGGTGAGGTCCTTCAGCGCGAACTGCTCCATGTCGAAGTTGACGAGCACGCCGTGCTTGCGCGCGCTCTCGAGGATGGGCAGGATCCCCTCCATGAGCCCGCGGATCGAGCCCTCGGTGTCGATGGGATCGACGCGCGCGCTCAGCGAGCTGATCTTGATGCTGACGTTGGTGCGCGGGACGGCGCCCAGGTAGTCCGACTCCAGCACCGGATTGGCCTTCCACCGCGCCACCTGGCGCGGGAGGTTCTCCACCAGGTCGAGGTACTTGCGCTGGTAGTGGCGCGCCTCCTCGTCGCTGACGCACGCCTCGCCCAGCAGGTCGACGCTGAAGCAGAGGCCGTTGCCCCACATCTTCTCGAGCTGCGGCAGCGCGCTCGCGGCGTCGGTGCCGGCGATGAACTTCTCCGCCATCGCGACGATCTGCCCGGCCATCGTCTTGGCCATGAGCCCCTTCGCCAGTCCGCCCGCGGCCATGCCCAGCTCGAAGCCCGGCGGCGGCTTCACGCCCGGCTGGCTCAGGTAGTCGCTGAGGTGCTCGTAGATCGCGTCGTTGGTGCGCAGCGTGGGGAAGCAGTCGACGAAGCGGAAGAGCTGGACGCGGAACGCCTCGTCCTTCATCGCCCAGTCCATCAGCTTGTCCTTGAAGACGGAGAGGCTGCCGCTGAAGACGCCGGCCTTCTCGTCGCGCGCGCGCTGCAGGTAGTCCGCGGCGATCTCGTGGACGCGCTTCTCGAAGGCGGGGTCGTGGCGGACGAGGCGGCCCGTGGGCGCGGCGGCGTTGGTGCGCGGCGCGTGGACGGGCTTCTTGCGCGTGAAGAAAGCCATTTCCGCATTGTAGGTCTGCCCGCGCGGGCGGGCGGCCATGCGGCGCGTCCGGGCTATTTTCCGCGGACGGTGTCGATGGCGCGGCGGTAGGTCGCGAGGCACTTCTTCGCGGCGCCGTCCCAGGTGATGCCGCGCACCTCGTCGAAGCCCTCGTCGCGCAGCGTGCGCCCCAGCGGCGGGTAGCGCAGCACGGCGACGATCTTGTTCGCCATGTCGTCCACATCCCAGAAGTCGCACTTGAGCGCGTTCTGGAGGATCTCGCTCACGCCCGACTGGCGGCTGATGAGCACCGGGACGCGGTTGCCCAGCGCCTCCAGCGGCGCGATGCCGAAGGGCTCGCTCACGCTGGGCATGACGTAGAGGTCCGCGATGGAGAAGACGCGCTGGATGTCCTTGCCGCGCAGGAAGCCCGTGAAGAGCATCTTGTGGCCGATGCCCAGCGAGGCGGCGAGCTCGATCATGCGCTGCGCCTGGTCGCCGCTGCCGGCGACGACGAACTTCACGTCCTCCTCGACCTCCAGCACGCGCTTGGCCGCGTGCACGAAGTACTCGGGTCCCTTCTGCAGCGTGATGCGTCCGAAGTAGAGGACGACGCGGTCCTTCTGCTCGATGCGCCTGACGCCGACCTCGCGCGGGTCCAGGTCGACGCCGTTGTAGACGACGTCGCACTTGTTCGCGTTCACGCCGTAGCGGTTCACGCAGATGTTGCGCGTGAGCATGCTGACGGTGACGATGCGCACCGCCGCGTGCATGCCGCGCCGCTCGATGTTGTAGACGGGCTGGTTGACGTGGACGCCGCTGCGGTCGAACTCCGTGCTGTGCACGTGCACGACCAGCGGGCGGCCGGTGACGCGCGCGAGCGCGATGCCGGCGGGGTAGGTGAGCCAGTCGTGCGCGTGGATGACGTCGAAGTCCATCCCGCGGCAGTTGGCGACGACGAAGCGCGCGTACGCCTCGGCCTGCGCGAGCAGGTCGCCCGAGTAGTCCGGCGCGGTGCCGCCGCGGCCCAGCGACTGGCCCGCGCCGCGGCCGCCCGCCTCGGGGACCGCCGCGCGCACGGCGCGGAGCATCTCGACCATCTCCGCGGCGGCGGCGGGCTGCTCGTCGCCGTACTGCTCCCACGCTTCCAGCAGCGCGATCGCCTCGTGGCGCGCGTCGTCGTCCAGCCCCTCGAGGAGTTCGGGGGTGAGACCGCGCGGCAGCGTGCCCGCGTCGGTCGGCGCGCCCGAGAGCGCGCCGGGGCGCAGCAGCTTCTGCGGCGCGGCGCTCGCCTGCGCGAGGCGCTCGAGCAGCGCGCCCGCGGCGGGGTTCGTGTACGCGCCGCGCACCAGCAGCGGCGCCGCGAGCATGCGAAGCTGCCGTCCGAGCGCGGCGGCGGCGGGGTGGCCCGCGGCCTGCGCGTGCGCGCGCGCGAGCGCGGCGGCGGCGGCACCCGCAAGCGAGGCGCCGGGACCGCCCTGCGCCGCGGCGGCGGCGGCCTCCAGCAGCAGCGGATCGTTCGTGGCCGCGATCGTCGCGGCGGCGGCGGCCGCGTCCGGCGACGCGGGGGTCGCGGGCAGCGCGTTCGCGACGCCGCCAAAGCCCGGGAGGCCCGCGATGGCCCCGGCGCCCGCTGCGGCCGCGGGATCCGTGCCGCGCCGCAGCGCCTGCGCCACGGCCTGCACGCGCGCCTCTTCCTCGGCCATGCGGGAACGGTCGATCTTGGCGAGCTCGCCCTGCTCGGGCTCCATGCCCGGCGCGAGCAGGTCCACGTGCGAGGCATGCTCGCCCTGCACGCCCTTGGGCAGCACGAAGGTGACCTCCGCGCCGAGCTCGTCGAGCGCCTTGGTCAGGCCGTAGCACGCGGTCCCCAGCCCGCCCGTGATGAAGGGCGGGAACTCCCACCCCAGCATCATCACCTTGACGGGCCGGTCGCTCACTCCTCCGCCGCTCCCTGCATGTCCCCGAGCTGCGAGAAGGCCGCCTCGAAGGCGAGCAGGTAGGTGCCCGCGGCGGCGGCCGGGTCGGCGGCGCCCTCGAGCGGGATGCGGCTGCGGAAGACGTACATCTTCGCGTCGTCGCGGAAGTGCTTCACGGGCTGGCAGCGGCCGGGAAAGCCCGCCTCGACGAGCTCGTCGTCGACCAGCTCCTCCGCGGTGTCACGCCCCTCGAGCATGTCGCCCTCGATGGACTCGCTCAGCCAGCGGTCGGGGGTGAGCAGCGAGACCGCCCAGCCGTCGCCCTCGCGGTCGACGACGAACCACGCCTCGACGTGCGGGACCTTGCAGCGCAGCGCGTCGCCTTCGATGGAGGCGCTCTCGAAGCGTCCGCTGGTGCGGGCCTGGTCGCGGAGGGTGGCGAGGATCGGATCCATGGGAGGCTCCTTGCCCGGCGTGGGCGGTGGTCGATGCGCGCGAAAAGGCCGCGCGCCGTGGGGGTGCCGGAAGGGGGGACTAGGATACCCGGCCCATGGGCGCGACCGCCGACTCCGAGGCTTCCCGCAGCGAAACCTGGACCACCCGGCGGCTGTTGCGCTGGATCGACGGCCACCTGGCCTCCAAGGGGGTGGAGAGTCCGCGCGTCTGCGCGGAAATGCTCCTCTCGCATGTCCTGGGCTGCGAGCGGCTGCGCCTGTACATGGACGCGGACCGCCCGGCTTCGCCCGACGAGCTCGAGCGCCTGCGCGCGCTGGTCGTGCGCGCGGGCCGTCACGAGCCGGTGCAGTACCTGGTCGGCGAGGCGTGGTTCTGGTCCAAGCGCTTCGCCGTCGGTCCCGCGACGCTCATCCCGCGCCCGGCGACGGAGCATCTGGTCGAGGAGTGCATCGCCATCGGGCGCGCGGCCGGCGCGGCGCGCGGCGGCGAGCCGGTGCGCATCCTGGAGATCGGCACGGGCACGGGGTGCATCGCGGTGTGCGTCGCCTGCGGCCTCGCGGGGCAGTCGCCGCGCGGGGCGGAGGCGGGGAGCGCGCCGCGCGCGCCCGCGGTGGCGGCGACGATCGTCGCGACGGACCTCGTCCCGGGCGCGCTGGAGCTGGCGCAGGCGAACGCGCGCAGCCACGGCGTCGCGGGGACGATCGACTGGCGCGCGGGCTCGCTCTACGCGCCGCTGCAGGCGGCGGAGCAGGGGAGCTTCGACCTCATCGTGAGCAATCCGCCCTACGTCGCGGACGAGGAGTGGTCCGAGCTCGCGCCCAACGTGCGCGACTTCGAGCCGCGCACCGCGCTCGCGGGGGGCCCCGGCGGGCTCGACACGCTGCGTCCGCTGCTCGAGCAGGCGCCGCGGTGGCTGCGCCCGGGCGGGCGGCTGGTCGTGGAGATCGGGCATCGCCAGCGCGACGCGGTCCTCGCGCTCGCGGCGGCGAACCCGCGCCTGCAGGGCGCGGAGGTGCGCCCGGACTTCGAGGGCTTCTGGCGCATGTTCGTCGCGACCGCGCGCGGGTGAGCGGGGCGGGCGACCGGCGCGCCTCACGCGCGCATCGCGCCCGCGCTCACGTCCCCTTGGCCAGCGGGCGCTCGCCGCGCCATTCCGCGACGGCCTTGCGCACCTCGTCCACGAGCTGCTGCGCCTGGAAGGGCTTGAAGAGGAAGCAGTGCAGCCCCTCCTGCGTCGAGCGGACGATCGAGTGGTTCGGGTCGTAGCCGAAGCCGGTCATCAGGATCACCTGCGTGCGCGGGCAGGTCTCCTTCGCGATGCGGAAGACCTCGTAGCCGTTGCGGCCGGGCATGCGCACGTCGCTGATGACGATGTCGTACGGCGTGCCCTCCGCGGCGCGGCGCGTGAGCGCGATGCACCCTTCGTCGCCGCCCGAGAAGGAGTCCACCAGCGCGCCCGACTGGCCGAGCACCGCGACGACGGCGTCGCGGATGCCCTCCTCGTCGTCGAGCACGATGATTCGCCGCCCCGCGATGTCGGGGTCCGCGCCCTTGCTGCGGTCGACGCGGTCGACGCCCAGCACCGTCTGCGGGCCGCCGGTCGCGCCGCGCACGCGCGCCTCGACGCTCGCCACCGCGCGCTCGAGCTCGGCGATCGCCTGCGGCGGGACGTCGGGATCGCGCTTGAGATGGTCGACCGCGCCGCGGATCGAGGCGATCGGGACCGCGATCTCCTCGCGCAGCGTGCCGCTGATGCGCTGGTTGGTCGTGTAGCGCTCGACGACCAGCATGTCCAGGATGTTGAGCGCCATCGCCACGTAGCGGCCGAAGAGCTCCAGGCAGAGAAGGTCCTCCTCGTCGAAGCGCGCGACCTGGCGGCTCTCCACGTTGAGGACGCCGACGATCTTGTCGTGCAGCAGCAGCGGCACCGTCATGCTGCTGCGCGCGCCCTCCAGCCCGGGCAGATAGTGGCTGTCCGAGCGGATGTCGCGGCAGAGGTGCGCCTCGCCGCACGAGGCGACGTGGCCGGAGACGCCGTTGCCCTCGGGGCTCGCGTAGAGGAAGCGGCCCGGCGGCAGCGGCTCGATGCCGCGCGAGGTGACGAGCTCCAGCTTCTGCGTCGCCTGGTCGAGCAGGCGCACCTCGAACTCGCGCGAGCCGAAGAGGCGCTCGAGCGCGTCGACGATCTTGCCCTCGATGAGTCCGAGCCGCTCGGCGACGTTCAGCGGGTTGACGATCTTCGCGTCCAGCGCCAGCAGGTCCGCGCCCGCGGCGTCCACGGCGTCGATGCGGTCGAGCACGCGCTGGCGCGCGGTGACGTCGTGCAGCACGCCGACGACGCGCTCGGGCGCGGCGTGTCCGTCGCCCTCGGGGACCAGCGGCGTGATGGCGACTTCCCACGCGCGGTCGCCGCTGCGGAAGCTGCGCAGGTGCGTGCGGCGGTCGACGCCGTCGCGCGCGAGCTCCTCGATGAGGTCGCGGCAGCAGTCGCAGAAGCAGCGCATCGCCTCGGGGCTGAGCCCGACCAGGCGGTGGTTCATCCAGACGAGCTCGCCCGCGCGGTCGACGACGCCGATACCGTCGCCGATCTCCTCAAGGAGCAGCGCTGGGTCTCCGCCGTGGAGGTGCTGTCGTGCGTTCGGACACATGGCGCGATCCGTGCGGTCGGGAAAGTGTAGGGGTGGCGGGAGGGCGGACGCAACGCTCCGGTAGACTTCCGGACTTCCCCACGCGCCCGGCCCGCGCCGCGGCGACCCCCAGCTCCCATGATCGAGACCCACGGCATCGTGAAGCGCTTTGGACGCGTGACCGCGGTCGATCGCGTCAGCTTCGAGGTGCCCAGCGGGTCGGTCTGCGGGTTCCTGGGACCCAACGGCGCCGGGAAGACGACCACCATCCGGATCATCGTCGGGGTCCTGGCCGCCGACGCGGGCGGGGTGCTGGTCGACGGCCATCCGATGGGCGCCGACGGCCCCGCCGGGGTGGCCGCGCGCCGGTGCATCGGCTTCCTCCCGGAGGAGAGCCCGCTGCACCCCGACCTCACCGTGGAGGAGTTCGTCCGGTTCCGCGCCGACCTCTACGGTGTGCCGCGCGCCGAGCGCGCCGCCCGCGTGGACGAGGCGATCCGCCGCTGCCAGGTCGCCGACGTGCGCCGGCGCCTCTGCGGGCAGCTCTCCAAGGGCTACCGCCAGCGCGTGGGGCTCGCGGGGGCGATCGTGCACCATCCGCGCGTGGTCGTGCTGGACGAGCCCACCTCCGGACTGGACCCGGCGCAGGTGCTCGAGTTCCGCCGCCTGCTGCGCGAGCTCTCCGAGCAGGCGACGATCCTGCTCTCGAGCCATGTCCTGGCCGAGGTCGAGGCGAGCTGCGACCGCGCCATCCTCATCGACCGCGGCCGCGTCGTCGCGCAGGGTCCGCTGACGGAGCTGCGCGCCCGCGGCGCCGCGGGCGCGATCCTGCGGGTGGAGTGCGAGGGCGAGGCGCTGGCCGTGCTGCAGGCGGTCCCCGGCGTGCGCGGGGCGCGCGCGCTGGCCGCGGAGGCGGGCTGGCACGCCTATGAAGTGGACGCCGACCCCGCGGTCGCCGCGGAGCTCGGGCGCGCCCTCGCGCGCGCCGGGCGGCCGGTGCGGCGGCTGGAGTCGGCGCAGGCGCCGCTCGAATCCGTCTTCCATCGCCTGGTCGGCACCGCGGAGGCGCACGGATGATCCGCGCCACCCGCGCCGTCGCCGGACGCGAGCTGCGCGTGCTGCTGGGCACGCCGCTGGGCTGGAGCGTCGTCGCGGCCTTTGCGGCGCTCGTGGGCACCGTCTTCGCGGTCGCGGTCTTCCAGAGCGGCGCGCCCGCGACGCTGCGCGGCAGCCTCATCGCGATGGGCTGGGGCGTCTTCCTCATGGCGCCCGCGCTCTCGATGCGCTCCATCGCCGAGGAGCGCCGCAGCGGCACCTGGGCGACGCTCGCCGCCTCGCCCGCGGGCTTCGCGTCGATCGTCGTGGGCAAGTTCGCGGCGATGCTCGCGCTGCTGGCGCTGGCGATCGTCGTGCCGGTGGCGGCGCAGCTCGCGGCGCTCGAGTGGTTCGCGCGCCCCGACTACGCGGAGGCGGCGACCGCGGTCGCGGGGCTGCTGCTGGCGGGTTCGGCGTACCTGGCGTCGGGCATCCTGATGTCCGCGCTGGTCGCGAGCCAGGTCGGCGCGTACCTGCTGACGGTCTTTCTCTGGCTGGTCTGGCTGGCGCTCGCCAAGAGCGCGCCGGCGCTGCTCTCGGGGCGGCTCGCCTTCGTGGGCTTCGCGATCGATCCGCAGCGGCGGCTCGACGACTTCCTGCTGGGGCTCCTCGACAGCGGAAACCTCGTCTTCTTCGCGGGGATCGCGCTCTGGTTCCTGGTGGTCGCGTCCCTGGTGGTCGCGCGCCCGGCGCTGCCGACGATCTTCGCCTCGCGCTGGCGGCTGGCCACGGCGGCGGCGGCGCTGGCGGTCTGCTGCGTCGCGGCGGTGGGCTTCGCGGACGCGCCGCTCGTGCGCCGCACCGCGGACATGACCAAGTCGCGCGCGTACACGCTCTCGGAGAACACGCGCTCGCTGCTGGCCGGGCTGGAAGGGGAGTGGCAGATCGCGGTGCTGCTCTCGGCGACCGCCGCGGATCCTGCGGTCGCGCGCCAGGTGGACGAGGTGCTCGCGCGCCTCTCCGCGACCCCGCTGCGCAGCGGCAAGCTCGCGGCGACGCGCATCGATCCCGGCAACCCCGGCGACGCCGCGCGCTACGAGGCGCTGCTCGAAGCCGTGCAGGCGCGCGACGCCGCCGCGCTCGCGCGCCACGCCGAGGCGATCGCCGCGGGCCGCGCCGTCTTCGACCACCTCGCGCGCGTCGCGGCCGCGCAGGCCACGCGCATCGCCGCGATCGTCGGCGCGCTGCCGCCGGACTCGCCCGACCGCGCCGAGCTCGAGCCGCTGCGCGCGGGCCTCGCGCAGCTCGCGGCGCAGAAGCGCCTCTTCGACCGCTCGATGGACGAGCTGCGCACGCCCACGGACGCGCGTCCCTTCCCCGACGAGGCGCGCGCCGCCGCGGGTCTCGCGCTCAACCTCAAGCACTGGAGCGAGCAGCTCCTGGAGGCCTCGCGCGGGCTGCGGCTGCGCGCGGGCGCGCCGGTGCAGCTTCCCGACGAGGCCGCCTGGCTCGCGGAGGCGCCGCCGCTGTACGAGCGCCTCGCGCGCGACCTGCGCACCGCGCAGGATGCGCTCGAGCAGCTCCCGCGCCTCTACGGCGCCGAGGTCGGCGCGGCGCTCGCGGCGGGGGACACCGCGGTCATCATCGGCCCCGACGGCATCGCGACCGTGCCGGGCTGGCAGCTCGTCGGCGGCGCCTCGGGCGCGCGCGGCGCCGTCGCCTTCGACCGGCGCTTCCGCGGCGAGCAGGTCATCGCCGCCGCGATCCGCGCGATGCGCTCGGGCACGCTGCCGATGGCGGTCTTCGTGCACGCCGGCAATCCCGGCATGCTGCGCCCGAGCCCCGACCACGCGGACTTCGCCGCCGCGGCCGATGCGCTGCGCTCGCTGCGCGTCGAGTCGCGCGAGTGGATCCCCGGCACGGGCAAGGAGCCGGTCGCGCCTCCCAACCGCACGATCGTCTGGATCGTCGTGCCGCCGATGGACCGCGACGCGCTCGAGGAATCGCCGCGCGAGCGCGAGCTGCTCTCCGCGGCGCTCCGCCTCATCGCGCAGGGCGAGCCCGTGCTGCTGAGCGTCGGCCCGAGCCTGCTGCCGGTGCTGGGCCAGCAGGATCCGTGGGGGACGCTGCTGCGCGAGGCGGGCGTCGTCGCGCAGACCGGCCGCACCGTGCTGGAGGTCGTGCCCACCGGGCCCGGGCGCGCCGAGACGGTCGCGATCCAGGAGTCCGCCGACGCGCCCGCGGACCATCCCGTCGCGCGCGCGGTCGACGGCCAGCGCCTGCGCCTGGAGCGGCCGGTGCCGATCGAGCTCGCCCCGCAGGCGCGCGCGACGACGATCTACGCCGTCGATCCCGCCCCCGAGCGCTGGATCGAGAACGACTGGCGCCGCGACACGCGCGGCCGCACGGAGGCGCCGGAAGGCAAGCGCTTCGACGCGCCGGTGCCGGTGGTCGTGGCCGCCGAGCGCCCCGCGCCGCCCCCGCGCGGCGAGCAGCGGTTGCTGCTGGTGGGGTCGAGCTCGTGGCTGCTCTCGGGAGTCGCGGACTACGCGGATTCCCTGGGCGGCGGGCGCATCGCGCTGCGCAACCCGGGCAACCGCGACCTGCTGGTGAACGGCGTCGCCTGGCTCGCGGGGCGGCCGGAGCTGGTCGCCGGCAGCGGCGCGGGGCGCGAGGTCGACCGCCTGCCGCGCCTGACGCGCGCGCAGCGCGTGGGCGTGGGCATCCTGGAGTCGGTGGGGCTGCCCGCGCTCGTCGCGGGGCTCGGCGCCGCGGTCGTGGTGCGGCGGAGGCTGCGCACATGAAGACGCGCACGCTCCTGGGACTGATCCTGGCGGCGATCGCCTGCGTGGCGGCGTGGATCGCCGTGCGCGAGCGCGCGCCCGTCGCGCCCGAGGCCGCGCGCGCGCCCCTCTTCGCGCCGGAGGAGATCCCGCTGGAGGCGGTCGACCGCATCGAGCTCGTGCGCCCCGGCGCGCCGCCGATGCGCTTCGAGCGCGACGCGCAGGGGTGGTGGCAGCGCGCGCCCTTCGCGCATCCGGCCGACGCGGCGTCCATGCGCCTGGTGATCGACACCGCCGCCGCGCTGGAGCGCTCGCGCGCGGTGGATCCGGGCACGATCGACGCGACCGCGCGCGCGGCGCTGGGGCTCGAGCCCCCGAAGGCGACGGTCACGCTGGGCTGGCCCGGCGGCGAGCGCGTCATCGAGCTGGGCCGCCGCACCATCGCCGGCCGCGCGTGGGCGCGCGTGCAGGGGCGGACCGAGGCGGTGAGCGTCGACGCCGCGCTGCATGCGCTGGCGGTCGAGGGCGATCCGCGCCAGTGGCGCGCGATGCGCCTCTACGACGCCGCGGGCGCGGGCGACGTCGCGCGCATCGAGATGCGCGACGGCCGCAACCCGCCCGGGCCGCTTGTCGTCGAGCGGCGCGAGGGCCGCTGGCGCGTGACCGCGCCCTTCCAGGCGCGGGCCGACGCGGAGGCGGTGCGCGGCTACCTCGAGGCGCTCGCGCGCGCCGAGGCGGACGCCTTCGCCGCGGACCAGCCGTCGGAGATGGCCGCCTTCGGGCTCGCGAAGCCGGAGCTGGGCGTGACGCTCAGGCGGCCCGCCGCGGCGGGGCAGGCGCCCGAGCGTGCCGCCGCGATCGAGGTGGGCGCGCCCGTGGCGGAGGGCGCGTCGGAGCGCTTCGCGCAGATCGACGGCCGCCCCGCGGTGGTGCAGCTTGGCGTGAAGGCGATCGCCGCGCTCTTCCCGCCGCGCGCCTTCTTCATCGACCCGCGCGGCTGCGACGCAGTGCCCGCGGACGTGCGGCGCATCGAGTTCGTCCCCTTCTCGCCGTTGAACCCCACGGACCAGCCCGCGTTCACGCTCGACCGCACGCTCGAGGGGTGGACGCTGCGCGCCGGCGCGCCCGCGCCCGTCCCCGCCGACGCCGAGACCGCGCGCCGCCTGCTCGCGCAGCTCTGCGAGGCGCGCGCGCCCGCGGTGAGCTTCGTCGGCCTGCCCGACGAGCTGCGCCTGGGCGAGTTCCGCCTCTACGGCACCGATCCGCAGCCGCTGGCGACGGTGCGCGTCGCGCACGAGCCGCAGGGGCAGTGGGCGCTCACCGACGACGGCGGCGTGCTGCGCGTCTTCCCCCCGAACTTCGGCGTGCGCACCGAGGCGGCGGACTACGCGGGCGGGACGCGGTAGCGCAGCAGCATGTCGTCGCCGCGGCGGCGCGCGTCCACCAGTTCCAGGTCGAGCCCGTCGGCGATCTGCTCCGGCGCGCCCCCGCGCATCGGTCCGCGCGCCTGGTCGTCGCCCAGCAGCCGCGGCGCCACGAAGACGGAGAGCTCGTTCACGAGCCGCGCGCGCAGCAGCGCGCCCACGAGCCCGCCGCCCGCCTCCACGAGCACCGTCGAGACGCCCTCGCCCGCGAGCTCGCGCAGGAGCGCGCCCGGCTCCTGCGCGGCGCGGACATCGACGCCCAGCGCGCGCAGCTTCGCGGCGCGCTCGCCGCGCGCCTCGAGCGTCTCGGGCGTGCACGCGGCGATGCAGGGCGCCTCGCGCGCGGTCGTGGCCAGGCGGCCGGACTCGGGCAGCTCCAGGCGCGGATCCCAGACGACGCGGCGCGGGATGCGCCGCGGGTTGGGCGTGCGCGCCGTGAGCAGGGGATCGTCGGCGATGACGGTGCCGATGCCGGTGAGGATCGCGTCGACGCGGCCGCGCTCGCGGTGGACCATCGCGCGGCTGCGCTCGCCGCTGATCCACTGGCTCGCGCCGGTGCGCGTGGCGATGCGGCCGTCGAGCGTCTGCGCCCACTTCACGGTGACCCATGGCAGCCCGGTGCGCACGCGGTGCAGGAAGGGCGCGGTGACGCGCTCGGCGGCGGCGCAGGGCAGGTGCAGCACCTCGATGCCCGCCGCCGCGAGCGCCGCGGCGCCGCCCGCGGCCTGCGGGTGCGGGTCGGCGCAGGCGTAGACCACGCGCGCGACGCCCGCCTCGCGCAGCGCGGCGCTGCACGGGCCGGTGCGGCCGTGGTGGTTGCAGGGCTCGAGCGTGACGACCGCGGTCGCGCCGCGCGCGCGGGCGCCGGCGCGGCGCAGCGCCTCGACCTCCGCGTGC
The DNA here is from genome assembly GCA_046350355.1 of Phycisphaerales bacterium. Lineage (GTDB taxonomy): Bacteria > Planctomycetota > Phycisphaerae > Phycisphaerales > SM1A02 > UBA966. Next base: position 1,292,883 of record JAXMAN010000001.1, read on the forward strand.
GGTCCGCCGAGGCGGCGGTGGTAGCCCTCGGCGATCTCCGTGCCGTCGGGGGCGACGATCACGCAGCCGACCATCGGGTTGGGTTCGACGAGTCCGTGCCCGCGCCCGGCGATGCGCGCGGCGCGCTCCATCCAGGGAAGCCAGCGCGCGGCGGCGTCAGCCACCGCTGGCCCCGGCGTCCGGGCTGCGCGTCGAGCCCGCGTGGAAGATCCCGGTCTTGGGCTCCTCCGTCACCAGCGTCGCGGCGTCGAGCCCCATCGCGGTGCCCATCTCGATGTCCTGCGCCCGCGTGCGCGCGCGCGGCAGCGGCGCCTTCGCGGTGGGCAGGCGGATGGTCGCGACGAGCAGGTCGTCCTCGCCGAGCCGGCCGCGCCAGTTGTCGACGATCTCGGCGATGTGCGTCGACCAGCGCCCCTGCGCCGGCGCGCGCACGATCGTCTCCTGCAGTCGGTCGAGGCCGAACTGCCGGCCCTTGCGGTCGGGGGCCTCGTGCACGCCGTCGGTGACGAGCACCATGGTGTCGCCGCCGGACAGGCGCAGGATCGTCTGCTCCGCCTCGAAGAGCGAGTCCGGGCAGGCGCCCAGCACCCAGGTCGTGGAATCGAAGCGCTCGAGGCTGCCGTCGCCGCGGCGCACGTAGGCGGGCGGGTGGCCGGCGTTGGCGTACTTCACCTCGCCGGTCTGCGGATCCGCCTGCAGCGCGATCGCGGTCACGTAGACGTTGTGCTTGGCGAGCGTCAGCGCGCAGTAGCGGTTGAGCGCGCGCAGCACCTGCACCGGCTCGATGTCGGGATCCTCGGCGAGCAGTCGCTCCACCTCGCCCGAGAGGCGCGCGACGGTGAGCGCGCTGGCCAGCCCGTGTCCGGTGACGTCCATCAGCACGACGTCCAGGCGGCCCTTCTCGTCGACGCTCGCGTGGACGAAGTCGCCGCCGACCTCGTTGGCCGGGACGTAGGCGTAGTCGAAGTCCAGCTCCGGCGCGTGCACCGGGGGCGGGAAGAGCGCCATCTGCACCCCACGCGCCTGCGCGAGCTCCTTGCGCATCGCGCGGAAGCCGCGTGCGACCATCTGCCGGTCGAAGCGCGCACGATGGCGGCGCAGGCGGTACCAGGCCACCAGCAGGCCCGGCACCAGCGTGAGGGGGATGAAGACCATCTGCCAGATCACCTCGGTTCCGGTGATCTTGCCTGTCAGGCGGACGAGCATCAGCTCCATCACGAAGAGCGCGATGAGCAGGTACATCGGCCGCATGCTTTCGCGCGGGCTCCAGGGCAGGAAGAGGCTGGCCGCGAAGTGGAAGAAGAGCAGCGAGCCGAGGCCGCCCACCGCGGCCTTCATCGCCATGAGCGCCATCGCCGTCTCCGCGGCGAAGGAGAGCGCGCCGATCTGCACGATGAACCAGGTGGCCGCGCGCAGGGTCTGCTCGCGCGTCTCCAGCCGCGGCCGCACCCAGACGAAGGCGCGCGCGGCGACCATCAGCCCCAGGATCGTGCCCACGGTGAGCAGCGCCAGCCCCTGCGGCGAGAGCGCGCCCTGCTCCTCGAGGGAGGCGATCGTCTCCTTGGCGCGCTGGGCCTTCGCCGAGCCGTCGTCGACGGATTGCGCCCACTTCATCCAGAGCATCGTGCCGATGCTGATGAAGAGGCTGAAGACCTCCCAGCCGATCGTCGCGCCCAGCAGCCAGCCGAAGCGCCGACGGAGCCAGTTCTCCATCTCGCGCTCGTACTCGGCCTTGAACAGCGTGCCCTCGACGGCCTCGCTCATGGGAGTCAGGCTACCTCCTGCATGCGCGTCTCGGACGCGCGGAACCGTGCCCGCGTTCGCCCGCGGAGCGCATCTCCGCGGAAAATGAACGGAGCCCGCGCGGGGCGGGCTCCGTCCGTGGTCGTGGCCGCAGGCGCGCCGCGCCTGCGCCTGGGTTCACTGCTTCGCGAGCACTTCCTGCTTGAGGCGCTCGGGCATCTGGCGGTAGGTCAGCGGCTCCATGCTCGCGGCCGCGCGGCCCTGCGTCATCGAGCGCAGCGCGGTCGTGTAGCCGAAGAGCTCGCTCAGCGGGACCTCGGCGGTGATCTGCCGGGTCGCGCCGCGCATCTCGCTGTCGATGATCTGGCCGCGGCGGCTGGCCACGTCGCCCGAGACGTTTCCGAAGAACTCGTCCGGGGTCGTGATGACCACCTTCATGATCGGCTCCAGGAGCTGCGGGCCGGCCTTCATGACCGCCTCGCGGAAGGCGAGCGCGCCCGCCTGCTCGAAGGCGATCTGGCTCGAGTCGACGTCGTGGTACGAGCCGAAGACCAGCTGCACGCGGACGTTGATCACGGGGAAGCCGCCGATGACGCCGCTGGCGGCGGCCTGGCGGACGCCGTACTCGACGCTGCTGATGAACTCGCGCGGGATGACGCCGCCGACGATCTTGTCCTCGAAGACGACGCCGTCGACCATCTTCAGCTCCTCGGCCTCGGCCTCCTCGGGGGTGATCGGCATGATCGTCACCACCGCGTCGCCGTACTGGCCGCGGCCGCCGGTCTGCTTCTTGAAGAGGCCGCGGACGTCCTTGGCGGTGCCGCCGACGGTCTCGCGGTACGAGACGCGGGGCTTGCCGACGTTCACGCCGATCTTCATGTCGCGGACGAGCTTGTTCTTGATGATCTCCAGGTGGAGCTCGCCCATGCCGCTGATGATCGTCTCGCCCGTCTCCTCGTTGTAGTTGGAGCGGAAGGAGGGATCCTCGCGGCGGATGGTGGTGAGCGCCTCGCCCAGCTTCTTCTTGTCGTCGGCCGTCTGCGGCTCGATCGACATGCTGATGACGGGCTCGGGGAAGGTCATGCGCTCGAGGACGATCGGGTGGTCCTGGTCGCAGAGCGTGTCGCCGGTGTACGAGTCCTTCAGGCCGACGACCGCGACGATCTGGCCGGGGCCGGTCGAGTCGAGGGCGGTGCGGTTCTGGGCGTGCATCTCGTACAGGCGGGAGACGTTCTCGCGCTTGCCGTTGCCCGGGTTGAGCACGCGCATGCCCTTCTCCAGGCGGCCCGAGTAGACGCGGATGTAGGTGAGCGTGCCGGCGACGTCGGCCACGACCTTGAAGACCAGCGCGCTGAAGGGCGCCTCCTCGGTGTGGGGACGGGACAGCTTGACCGACGGATCGCGGGGCTCGACGCCCTCGACGTCCGGGCACTCGGTCGGGTTGGGCAGGTACTCGATGACCGAGTCGAGGATCTTCTGGACGCCCACGTACTTCAGGGCCGAGCCGCAGAGGACGGGGAAGCACTTCAGGGTGATGACGCCCTTGCGCAGCGAGGCCTTCAGTTCGTCGACGGTGATCGTCGCGGGGTCGGTGAGGAACTTCTCGGTGAGCGAGTCGTCGAGCTCGCAGATCTTCTCGACCATCTCGGAGCGCCAGACCTCGGCGGTGTCCTTGAGGTCGTCGGGGATCTCCTTCTCGATGATCTCCTGGCCCTGCTCCTCGGTCTTCCAGTAGAGCGCCTTCATGGTCATCAGGTCGATGATGCCCTTGAAGTCGTTGCCGAAGCCGATGGGGATCTGGATGGCGATCGCGTTCGCGCCCAGGCGCGCGCGGATCGACTTGAAGCTGTAGTCGAAGTCCGCGCCCAGCTTGTCCATCTTGTTGATGAGGCAGAGGCGGGGGACGCCGTAGCGGTCGGCCTGGCGCCAGACCGTCTCGGACTGCGCCTCGACGCCTTCCTTGCCGTCGAAGACCGCGACCGCGCCGTCGAGGACGCGCAGCGAGCGCTCGACCTCGATGGTGAAGTCGACGTGGCCCGGCGTGTCGATCAGGTTGACCTTGTACTCGACGCCCTTGAACTGCCAGGGGCAGGTCGTCGCGGCGCTCTGGATGGTGATGCCGCGCTCCTGCTCTTCCTGCAGGCTGTCCATGGTGGCGGTGCCCTCGTGCACCTCGCCCATCTTGTGGATCTTGCCGGTGTAGAAGAGGATGCGCTCGGTCACCGTCGTCTTGCCGGCGTCGATGTGCGCGCAGATGCCGATGTTGCGAACCTTGCTGAGGTCAATGGCCATGGGTCTGATCCGGGGTAGTGGGCGAAAAATGTCGAGAAGGGGCAGGATAGCGAAGCCCGCCCTTGCGGACAAGCATGGGGTCACATTTTTGTTATCGGGGGCGGACGCCCGTGCTCAGCGGGAGCGGGCCAGCGTCTCCTCGGGGATGCCCAGCCGGCGCGCGGCGGGGCGGATCTCCTCCAGGAAGCGGCGGCCGTCCTGCACGTAGCCGGCGGTGGGGCGCAGTTCCGGGACATGCGCCGCGAAGAAGGCGTTCAGGCGGCGCATGTGCAGCTCGCGCGCGAACTTCGCCGCCATCGACGCGAGCGCGATGGGCAGGTGGCGCTCTTCGCCGCCGGGCTCGAAGCCGACGACCGCGGCGTGCGCGGGGAGCGTGCGCGTGGCGTCCCATTCGAGGCGGTAGCGCGCGCCCTGCGCCTCCTCCTGCAGCACGCGGATGCGCGCGTCGGGGAAGCTCGACTGCAGCGGCGCGCGGTAGTCGTGGCGGCCGCCCTGCTGGTCGAGCGCGATCCACGCGAGCGCGCCGCGCGCGGCGGCGGCGCGGCGGACGGCGTCGACGTGGCGCATCGCGGCCATGAAGTTGATCGTCGCCTTGTTCTGCACGCGCTGCGCCTGCGCGTTGAACTCGCCGGGGGCGATCGCCTCCACGCGCAGCGCGGCCAGCGGCGTGCCCGCGCGCTCCATCGCGCGCCGCAGCGTCGCGGCGGCGATGCGCAGCGCCGCGGGCTCGTGCGCGAGCGGCAGCGGAAGCGGGGCGGCGTGCCAGGGCTCGGTGGTGGCGGTGGCGGCGGCGTCGGTGTGCGCGGGGCGTGCGCCCGCGCCGCCGCCCGCGCCCAGCGCCGCCAGCAGCGCGGCGTCGTCGGGAAATCCCTCGGCGGGCGCGCGCGGCGCGGTCAGCGCGAAGGCGACGACCCCGCGCTCCAGATGGCGCAGCGGATGCGCCGCGCCATCCTTCGCGCCCTTGAGCTTCTTGCTGTCCTCGACGCAGATGCGCCGGCGGCGGTCGTTGGTCGTGCGGCAGACGGCTTCGGCGAGCGCGCTCCAGAGGCAGGGAGGCTCCTCCTGCGCCGCGGGAATCTCGAAGACCGCGCAGCCCACGCACAGCGGACCCAGCAGGGGTCCGTAGCCGGCCTCGTCGATGCCTGCGTAGAGCACGCCCATCGCGCGTGGGATACCACGGCGGCGCCCCCTACGATTGGCGCATGGCCCGTGTCCTGCTTGCCATGTCGGGTGGCGTCGACAGCTCCGTCGCCGCGGCGCTCCTGCAGCAGCAGGGGCACGAGGTGGTCGGCTGCTTCATGCGCCTGGGCAGCCCCGGGGAGGAGCTCGACCAGCTCCGTCCGGCGGAGGCGTGCGCGATGCCGGGCGCGGGCGCGGGCGGCGCGGGCACCACGCTGCGCATCGGCCACCAGGGCTGCTGCTCGATCAACGACGCCGCGGACGCGCGCCTGGTCGCCGCGCGCCTGGACGTGCCCTTCTACGTCGTCAACTTCAAGAAGGACTTCGGGCGCATCGTCGACTACTTCGTCGCGGAGTACAACGCGGGCCGCACCCCCAACCCGTGCGTGCGCTGCAACGACTGGCTGAAGTTCGGCCGCCTGCACGAGTACGCGCGCCAGATCGAGGCGGACTTCGTCGCCAGCGGCCACTACGCGCAGGTCGTCCCCGACGGCACGGGCGGCCACGCGCTGCTGCGCGGCGTCGACCACGGCAAGGACCAGAGCTACGTGCTCTTCGGCGCGCGGCGCGAGTCGCTCGCGCGCATGCTGCTGCCCATCGGCGGGCTGCGCAAGGCGCAGGTGCGCGAGCTCGCGCGCGGGCTGGCGCTGCCCGTCTTCGACAAGCCCGACTCGCAGGAGATCTGCTTCGTCCCCGACGACGACTACGCCGCGCTCGTCGCGCGCCGCGCGCCCGAGTCGGTGCGCCCGGGCCCGATCGTGGACCTCGAGGGGCGCGTCGTCGGCGAGCATCCCGGCCACCAGCACTTCACCGTCGGCCAGCGCCGCGGCGTGCGCGTGGCGATGGGGCTGCCCATCTTCGTCGTGCGCAAGGAGGCGCAGAGCAACACCGTCGTCGTCGGCCCGCGCGAGGCGCTCCTGCGCGCCGGCTGCATCGCGCGCGAGTGCAACTGGCTCGACGCGCCCACGCAGGAGTGGCGCGGCTGCATGGCGAAGATCCGCTACAACGCGCCGCCCGTGCCCGCGCAGGTGCGCGCGCTCGCCGCGCAGGACGATGGCCAGCCGCGGCTGGAGGTGCGCTTCGAGCAGCTGCAGGAGGCGGTCGCGCCGGGGCAGGCGGTCGTCTGCTACGCGGGCGAGCGCGTCGTCTGCGGCGGCTGGATCGACGCGGCGACCGAGGCGTGATCCGCGCGGCGCTCCCGCTCAATCCACCGGCAGGTCCGCCGGCTCCTGCCCGCGCGGCCGCAGCGTCGCGGCCATGAACGCCAGCCCCGCGACCGCCGCGACGAAGGAGCCCACCAGGATGCCCGCCTTCGCCTGGTTGAGCATCGCCGCGAAGTCCGCCGCCGCCGTCCCCGCGCCCTGCGCCGAGAAGGCGAGCTCCGCGATGAAGATGCTCATCGTGAAGCCGATGCCGCAGAGGATGCTCACGCCGAAGATGCCCATCCAGGTCGCCGATTCCGGCAGCGAGCCCAGGCGCAGCTTCACCGCGAGCCAGCTCGCGCCGAAGACGCCCGCGACCTTGCCCAGCACGAGCCCGCCCGCGACGCCCACGCTCACCGAGGAGAAGATCCCCTCGCGCCCGAGGTCGCCGAAGGTCACGCCCGCGTTGGCCAGCGCGAAGACCGGCAGGATCACGAAGTTGATGAGCGGCGCGAGCCGGTGCTCGAAGTCCTCCATCACCGTGCGCCCGTCCGGCGCGCGCATCGGGATCGTCATCGCGGTGGCGACGCCCGCGAGCGTCGCGTGCACGCCGCTCTTGAGCGTGAGCCACCACATCAGCGTGCCCAGCAGCAGGTAGACGGGGATCGCGACGACGCCGCGGCGGTTCACCAGCCAGAGCAGCAGCAGCACGCCGATCGCGCCCAGCAGGTACCAGTGGTGCAGCTCGTGCGTGTAGAAGAGGGCGATGACGATGATCGCGCCCAGGTCGTCCAGCACGGCCAGCGCGGTGAGGAAGACCTTCAGCCCGGTGGGGACGCGGCTGCCCAGCAGCGCCAGGATGCCCAGCGCGAAGGCGATGTCGGTGGCGCAGGGGATCGCCCAGCCGCGCAGCGCGTCGTCGCTGCCGCGGTTCCAGAGCGCGTAGAGGAGCGCGGGCACGATCATGCCGCCAAGCGCCGCGAGCGCCGGCAGCATCACGCGGTCGCGGCTGCGCAGCTGGCCCTCGGCGACCTCGCGCTTGAGCTCCATGCCCACGAGCAGGAAGAAGGCCGCCATCAGGAAGTCGTTGATGAAGAGCCCGAGCGTGAGCTCCTTCCCCGGCACCGGCACGGGCAGCGCGAGCACGCGGCGGTACTCGTCCTGCCACGCGGTGTTGGCGACCAGCAGCGCCAGCACGGTCGCCGCGACCAGCAGCACCCCCTTGGAGGCGTCGCTGCGCAGGAACCGCTCCAGCCAGGTGGATTCGAGGCCGTTGGAGAGCTTCACGCCGCAAGGGTACCGACGCCGCCGGGGCCAAGTAGGATGCCTCGCCCTATGGCATCCACCACCATCGACGTGGCGCAGGTCCTCGGCGCCGAGGCGCAGCCGCTCCTCTCGCACGTGGCGAAGGTGCCCAAGTCGTCGCTGCACCTGCCGGGTCCCGACTTCGTCGACCGCTGCTTCGCGCCCAGCGACCGCTCGCCGCAGGTGCTCGCGAGCCTGCAGCGCATCTACTCGCACGGCCGCCTCGGCGGCACGGGCTACATGAGCATCCTTCCGGTGGACCAGGGGATCGAGCACAGCGCGGGCGCGAGCTTCGCGAAGAACCCCGCGTACTTCGACGGCGAGAACATCGTCAAGCTCGCGGTCGAGGGCGGCTGCAACGCGGTCGCCAGCACCTTCGGCGTGCTCGCCAGCGTCAGCCGCCGCTACGCGCACCGCATCCCCTTCATGGTGAAGTTCAACCACAACGAGCTGCTCACCTACCCCAACGGGCAGAAGGAGATCCCCTTCGGATCCGTGCGCGAGGCGTGGAACCTCGGCGCGTGCGCCGTGGGCGCGACCATCTACTTCGGCAACGAGGACTCGGCCAACGAGATCGTCTACGTCGCCGAGATGTTCGAGGAGGCGCACGAGCTGGGGATGGCCTGCTTCCTCTGGTGCTACCTGCGCAACGACGCCTTCAAGCGCGACGGCAAGGACTACCACGTGAGCGCCGACCTCACCGGCCAGGCCAACCACCTGGGCGTGACGATCAAGGCGGACGTCATCAAGCAGAAGCTCCCCGAGCTCAACGGCGGCTACACCGCGATGGGCACCGGCGGCAGCAGCTACGGCAAGTTCGACAAGCGCATCTACACCGACCTCTGCAGCGACCACCCCATCGACCTCTGCCGCTACCAGGTCCTCAACTGCTACAGCGGCCGCATCGGCCTGATCAACTCCGGCGGCGCCAGCGGCGCGAACGACCTGCAGGACGCGGTGAAGACCGCGGTGATCAACAAGCGCGCGGGCGGGCAGGGGCTCATCTCGGGCCGCAAGGCCTTCCAGCGCCCGATGAACGAGGGCGTCGCGATCCTCAACGCGATCCAGGACGTGTACCTGGACCCGCGCGTCACCGTGGCGTGACGCCCAGCGCGCGCAGCAGCTCGCGGCGCGCGGCGTGCGGATCGAAGCCCGCGGGGTTCTCCGGCTGGAGCTGCACGAGCACTCGCTGCTCGGGCGCGGGGCCGACCACCTCCAGGGCCAGCGGCTGCGCGGGGTCGCGTCCCACGACGATGTCGCCGATGCGGGCGGCGGCGATGTGCTTGATCCTCGCCGAGGGATTCTCGCCGGCCGAGGGCCACTCGTGGACGACCGCGAGCTCGCCCGGCTGCGCGATCCAGGTCGCGTCCGCGCGGCGCAGCGAGCGGCGGCGCACCGCGTCGACGATGAGCACCGTGAACGCCCAGGCGCAGAGTCCGTAGAGCACGGTCGCGATGCTGCTCACCGTGAGCGCGCGCAGCGCGGGGCCCGCGTCGGGCATCCACCTCGGCGCCTTGAGCGCCGCGAAGACGGTCGCCAGCGTGGCGACCGCGAGGCCGATGCCCAGCGCCATGGAGAGCATCACGCGGCGCCCGCGCACCTGCGCGCGCTGCTGCGGATTCTCGGGAATCCATGGGCTTCCGTTGACGCGCACCTCGTCGCCGTCGATCTGCACCGCGACCGGACGCTGCGGCGGCGGCGCGGCGCCCTCCCGCGCGTCGGGGGCCGAGATGCGGTCGGGCAGGAAGCCCGTCGAGTCCCCCGATTCGCCGGGAAAGACGATCTGCGGCGCGGGCACCGAGGTGTCCAGCAGCGTCGCCGTCAGCGCGGCGACGATCGCGGGCGGGTCGAGCTCCTCGCTGCGCACGTGGATCTCCGCGAGGCCGTGGATGTCGTTGCGGCGTCCCTCGCCGTCGCGGCGGTAGGCGTAGGCGACCAGCGAGACGACCTTCGCGGCGGTCGCGCCCTCGCGCAGCCCCTTCGCCTCGGCGACGGTCGCCTCGAAGCGGCGGAAGTCGCGCATCGGGTAGTGCTTCACCCAGCGGCGGCCCATCGGCGTCGTCACCGCGACCAGGATCCCCGGCGCGACGAGCCAGCGGTGCTCGATCTCGTTCTCGCGCCGCCCCGCGACGGTGTCGGAGGCGCTCCAGCGCTTCATCGCGAAGTAGAGGACGCCGATCAGGATCGGGATCCCCGCGAGTCCGAGCGCGTTCCTCCAGGAGATCGTCCCCTCCGCCACCGCCATGACCGCCTCGACGCTCGGGCGCATCAGCGCGATGAAGGGCAGCAGCGAGGCGAGGATGATCATCCATCGCCGCGTGTCCGAGATCGGCTGCAGCGCGTCCGCGGAGGAGCTGCCCGTCAGCAGCCGCGCGCCGCGCGGGATGCGGAAGCCGCACTCGGGGCACGCGGAGTCGTTCTCGAAGGGCGCGAAGTCCGCCGCGGGCACTCCAGGCAGGCCATCGAGCTGGTAGGCGCAGGCGGTGCAGCACTGCATGGCGGCCGCCAGTCTACGCCTGCGCCGTAGAGTGGAGGCATGACGCCTTCGCCGATCGCCGCCCGCGCGAGCACCGCACTGCTGCTCGTCTTCTCGAACCTCTTCATGACCTACGCCTGGTACGGCCACCTGCGCGACGCGAAGAACGCGCCGCTGTGGACGGCGATCCTGGTGAGCTGGGGCGTGGCCTTCTTCGAGTACTGCCTGCAGGTCCCGGCGAACCGCATCGGCTTCCAGCAGGGCGGCCTCTCGCTGCAGCAGCTCAAGGTCGGGCAGGAGATCATCACGATGGCGGTCTTCGCCGTCTTCGCGGTCTGGTACATGAAGGAGAAGCTGACACTCGACTTCCTGTGGGCGGGGCTGTGCCTCGTCGCGGCCGCGTTCTTCATGTTCCGCGGAATGAAGGCCGCGTGAGCGCGCAACTAGACTGCGCCGCGTGGCCGACGTCGACCGCTGCCCGCGCTGCGCGTACCCGCTGACGGGGCTTCCTGGCGCGCCCGAGCGCGTGGGCGGCGTCTTCCGCACGCGCGTCGGGTGCCCCGAGTGCGCGCTCGAGATCCCCGCGGGCGCGCACTGCCTCTGCGGCGGCGCCACGGCGGGCATCGTGGAGCCGGGCGCCATCCGCTCGACAGGCGCGATCGCCGTCGCCGCCGCGGTGGCGATCGGCGGACCGTGGCTCTGCATCATGGGCACGGTGCTCGTGCTGCAGCTCGTGCGCTCGGGGGTGCCGCGCACGGGCTACTCCTTCAGCCAGGTCGCGGGAACCGCCTTCGGGCTGGCGCCGGTCTTCTTCGGGCTCACCGTCGCGGCCTACTTCCTCTGGCGGCGCTGGCGCCCCATCGAGGGCGCCGAGCACGCGGGCGCGATCGAGCGGCGCGCGCTCGTCGCGCCGGGCGCGATCTACCTCTGGCAGGGCGAGCCCAGCGGCACGGCGCCGATGCGCTCGCTCGCGGCCGGCGACGTCCGCGAGGTGCGCGGCCGCAAGCACATGCCGCTCTTTCCGCGCAAGGGCGCGCCCGCCGTCGCGGGCATCGCCTTCGTGACGCCGCTCTCGTACTGGGCCTCGAGCCCGGTCCGCGCCGGATGGCGCGCGAACTGGTCGCTGCACCAGAAGGACGGCACCGTCTTCGGGCTCTCGGCGATCTGGCTGCGTCTGCCGGCGGGCGTCGGCGCGGAGCAGTACGCGCTGGAGCTCGAGCGCGCGCTGCGCACCGCGCCCGCCGCGGAGACGCCGCGCGAGGATGCGGCGCGCGAGGCGGACGACCGCGCGCTGGGTGCGCGCGCCGGGGGCGCCGGGGGCGCGGTGGGCGCCGGGGGCGCGGTGGGCGCGGACGGCGCCGCCGCCTCCGAGGCCCCGCGCGTCGAACGTCTGGCGATTCCGATCACGCGCACCGCGGGCACGCCCGGCGAGCCGCCCATCTGCCCGCGCTGCAGCGCCGCGCTGCCCGCAGATCGCACGACGCAGGGCATGTGGTGGGAGCCGCTGCCCGCGCCGGTGCACTGCGGCGGCTGCGCGTTCGAGGCACCCGCTGGAGCGCTCGTGCTGCAGGGCTTCGCGCACGCGAACCAGGCGACGCTCTCCCCGCGCGCGGCGCCCTGGATCGGCGGCGCGATCGCGGGGTTCATCATCTCGATGCTGCTGGGCCTGCTGATGGCATCCGGACGGATCGGCGGGGGAGGGCTGCGCGGCTTCGGCATCGTGCTGATCACGCTGGCCGCGCTCACGTTCTCCGGCGTGCTGACCGCGGCGGTCGCGCGCGGCCGCCGTCCGATCGCGCGTCCGCGCGCGCGATTCCAGCGCGGCACGCTCACCTGGGTGGTGCAGCCGGGCGCGCTGCGCGTCGTCGTGCGCGGCCGCCGTGGACGCGAGCAGCGCGTCCCCGCGCGCGGCATCTCGCGCGTCGAGTTTCGCGTGCCGATGATGGCGGAGAACCAGTTGCCCGTCGTCGAGACCGAGTCGCTCGTCGCCAGCGGCACCGCGAGCGAGCTCGGCCTCATCGGCGAGATCGCGCTCTCCATCCCGCTCCCCGCGGAGGTCACGACCGACCAGGTGGAGCAGGCGGTGATGCGGACGCTGCGCGCGCCTGTCGCGCCCCTATGATCGTCGCCATGTCCGCGCATCCGCGCTGCCCGCGCTGCGCCTATTCGCTCGAGCAACAGACGGGGGTTCCCGCCGGGGACGCCGAGCCTTTTCGCATGGATGTCGTCTGCCCGGAGTGCGCGCTGCGCATCCCGGCGGGCGCGATCGTGCTCGAGGGGTGGTATTCGTCGCGGACCAGCCGCGCATTGCTCCCCAGGTGGGTGTTCGCCACGGGCGTCGTCACCATGGGGCTCCTGCTGCTGGCGGCGCCCCAGATCTCAGCAGCCCTGAGGAATGGAATCGGGAGCAACGCGCCCGCGTGGCTCTCGGGTTGGATCGTCCCGGTGTTGTTGGGCGCGATCCCGGCAGGGCTGTACATCGGGGCCCTCCTCCGATACGCGCCGGCGCAGGCGCGGGGCGCGGCGTCGGCCCCGGTTGCGCCGCTTCGGCTCCTGATCGCCCCGGGCGCCGCGTCGCTCTGGAGGGGCGCCGCATCGAGCGCCGCTGCGCCGCAGGTCATGCGCGCGAACGAGATCGGGGCAATCCAGCTGGATCGGCCAGGGATCCCGCTCATGCTTCCCGTCCGTGAGGAACGCATCGGCGTCTCGCTCGTCTCTGCGAGCGACCTCCTGCGGCAGCAGCTCCGTCGGCGCGCGTCCTCGCGGCAGGGGACGCCGGACGATCCGCGTCCGGGGCTGCTCAAGCTGCGAGTCTGCTTCGTACGGAGACTCTGGATCCCGCATCCGCGTGGCGTGGAGCCGATCGACCTGGTGCGCCGGCTCGACCGCGCGCTGCGGGAGGCGACGGTACCCGCATGCTGGCAGCCGCTGCCTGCCCCCGCCTGCTGCCCGAAGTCCGCGGTCGAGTTTCCCGCCGGTGCGATCGTGCTCACCGGCTCGCGCGAGGGAATCGCGGACCGGACCAGCATCTATCAGATCCTCCGATGGGGGTTTGTCCTGGGACTCCCCGTGCTCTCCGTCATCGCCGCAGTGCTGATCGATCGACCCTCGGCCCTCGCAAGCACGTGCGTGCTTCCCTTCTACCTCGTCCCCATCTCCCTCCTCGCGACCGGCGCCATCGTGCGCGTCCTCGAGGCGCGCGACGCCGCGAGACATGACCGCTTCGGTCCCGGAGACGTCACCTGGAGCATCGAACCCGGCATGTTGCGCATCGTGCAACGGGGAACCTCGGCGCCGCAGCGCACGATCCCCTCGTCCGCCATCGACGACCTGCGCGCGACCGCACGCCTGGATCCCACCGGCCGCTTCCCGCAGGTCCGCATCGTCGCCGTCGCCGCGGAGAGCCTCTACGAGACGGACATCATCGTCCCGCTGCCCCTCGGGCTTGACGCCCGCGAGATCGAAGGGCGCCTGCTCGGGCACCTGCGCAGCGCGTGACCGCCCGCCCCACGCCTCACGCCGCGCGCGCCTGCTGCGCCATGCGCTTGGGCTTCGCGGCGACGCGCGCCTCGTGCTGGCGGCGCATCTCCTCGGTGGCGGCGAAGTCCTCGCCGAAGCGCACCAGGCGCAGGCTGTTGGCGATGACGAAGAGGTACGCCGCCGCCTGGTAGAAGGGGGTGATCCACAGGTCGATCTTGCCCGTCGCGGCCAGCGCGAGGCCGATCAGCGCCAGGAAGAGGCTCGCGGCGATGTTCATCGCGACGATGCCCTTCGCGCGGCGCGCCAGCTCCAGCAGGAACGGGATGCTGCGCAGGTCGTCGTTCATCAGCGCGACGCCCGCACTGTTGGTGGCGATGTCGCTGCCGGTGAGGCCCATCGCCACGCCGACGTCGGCGCTCGCGAGCATCGGGCCGTCGTTGATGCCGTCGCCGACGACCAGCGTGCGGTTGCCCTTGCGGATGAGGTACTTGAGCTCCTCGTGCTTCTCCTCGGGGAGGCACTCGGCCTCGATGGCATCGACGCCGACGGCCTGGCCGACGCGCTTGGCGACGCTCAGGCGGTCACCGGTGAAGATCACGACCTTGCGCACGCCCAGCTCGCGCAGCTCGGTGACCGTCTCCGCGGCGTTGCGGCGCAGGCGGTCCTCCAGGCCCACGGCGCCCAGGTAGCGGTCGCCCAGCATCACGTGCACGCCGCTCATGCCCTCGAGCTTCTCCTCGACGGCGCGGACCTGCTCCGCGGCGGCGGGCTGCAGCTCCGAGATCCACATGCCGCGGCCAGCATGCACCGCGCCCGCGGGGGTCTGCGCCTGCACGCCGCGGCCCGGGATCTCCTTGTAGCCGCTGGTGGCGGCGGGGACGATGCGCGCGCGCTGCGCCGTCTCCATGATGCTGCGCGCGAGCGGGTGGTTGCTGCTCTGCTCCGCGTCGGCCGCGGCCTGCAGGAGCACCGCGCCCTCCACGCCCTCGGCGGGGACCAGGCGGCTCACGGCGAACTTGCCCGTGGTCAGCGTGCCGGTCTTGTCCATGACGACCGTGTCGACGGCGCTCGCGGCCTCGAGCGTGCTGGTCTGCTTGACCATGATGCCCAGGCGCGCGGCGGCGGCGAAGGCCGCGACCATCGCGGTCGGATACGCGATCAGCAGCGCGCCCGGCGTCGTGACGACGAGCACCGTGATCGCGCGCACCGCGGCGGCGCCCTGCACCTTCGGGTCCGCGGACTTGCTCGTGAAGAACCAGACCAGGCCCGCGACCATCAGCACGACGGGCACGTAGTAGTTCGCCAGCTTCTCGATGAGCTCCTGGCGCGGGGTCTTGCTCTTCTCCGCCTCGCGGATGAGGTTCTCCACCTTGCCGATGGTCGTCTCGGAGGCGACCGCGGTGACGCGGACATCGACCTGGCCGGTGAGGTTGGTCGTGCCGGCGTAGACCTGCGTGCCCGGCTGCGCCTCGACGGGCATCGACTCGCCCGTCAGCGAGGCCTGGTTGATCGTGGTGGCGCCCGTCTCGACGGTGCCGTCGACGGGCAGGTTCTCGCCGGGACGCACGCGCACGAGCATGCCCACGCGCACCTGCGCGAGCGGGGCCTGCTGCTCGGTCCCGTCCGCGCCGACGATGCGGGCGACGTCCGGGGTCAGCTCGACCAGCTCGCGGATCGCGCGCTGCGCGCCCCACGCGGTGCGGCTGAGGACCAGCTCGGCCAGCCAGAGGAAGAAGGCCAGGAAGCCCGCCTGCAGGAAGAAGTTGTTGGCCATCGCGCCCAGGACGGCCAGGCTGGCGAGGGCGTTGCCGCCGGGGCGGCCGTCGCGCAGCTCGCGCAGCGCGCCGGCGAAGAGGGGGGCGGCGACGACGATCGCGCCGATGGCGGCGGGAATCTGGGTGACCTCGTCCTGGAAGCCCAGGAGCGACCGCGCCAGCCACGAGACCAGCAGCAGCATGCCGCCGCTGAGGGCCACCACCAGGCGGCGCTCCAGCTCGCGGCCGCCCGAGGCGATGCCGTCGCCCATGGGGGCGTTCCCGGTTCCAGAAGCGTGATGCTGATGCGCGGCCGGAGGCATCCCGGCCGGATTCGCGGGCGCAGTCGTCATGACGGGGGATGGTACGCGCCCCCGGGCGGGTCAGTTCGGCCCTAGCCCACCCGCTCGGCCCGCGCTTCCCGGCCCATGAGGTCGCGGATCGCCTCCTTGGGGTGCTTGCCGTGGAAGAGGATCGACTCCACCGCCCGGACGATGGGCATCTCCACCCCGTGGCGCGTGGCCAGCGCCAGGATCGCGTGCGCCGTCGCGACGCCCTCCACGACGGAGCTGGTCCGCCGCAGGTACGCGTCGAGCGGCTCGCCCCGGCCGATCGCCTCGCCGCAGGAGCGGTTGCGCCCCTCGGGGGAGAAGCAGGTGGTGGCCAGGTCGCCGACCCCCGCGATGCCGAAGAAGGTCTCCGGCCGCGCGCCCAGCGCGGTGCCCAGGCGCACGATCTCCGCCAGCCCGCGCGCCAGCAGCGCGCTCTTGGCGTTCGAGCCCATCTCGAGCCCGTCGATCATCCCCGCCGCCAGCGCGACGACGTTCTTCGCGGCGCCGGCGATCTCGACGCCGACGATGTCGTCGTTGGTGTAGATGCGCAGCCAGGGCATGCCGAAGGTGCGCTGCACGCGCTGGGCGAGCGCCGCGTCCTCGCTGGCGCTCACCATCGTCGCGGGCAGCCTGCGCGCCAGCTCCGCGGCGATCGTCGGCCCGCTCAGCACCGCCAGCGGCGGCGCGGCGCGGCCGGGGGCGACGACCTGCGCCAGGATCTCGCTCGGGCGAAGCAGCGTCCCCTCCTCGATGCCCTTGGTGACGCTCACCACCGGGACGCCGGGAGCGATCGCGCCCGCCAGCGGCGCCCACGCGGGGCGCACGAACTGCGTCGGGATGGCGTTGACGACGAGCGTCGCGTCGGCGAGCGCGCGGCGGCCGTCGGCGGTGACCTCGACCGCGGGATCCAGGCGCAGCCCCTCGAGCCGCGCCGAGGTGCGCGTGCGCGCCAGCGCCTCGACCGCCTCGGGAAAGGGACCCCACAGGCGCACCGGCGTGCCGCGCGCCGCGAGCATCGCCGCGATCACCAGGCCCATCTGGCCCTCGCCGACGATGGCCACGCGCTCGGCGTCCGCGGCCGGCCCGCCGTGGTGCTGCGGCTCACTCCTCATCGAATTTGGACTCCACGAGCTTCACGAGCGCGCGCAGCGCGGCGTCGCCGTCGGCGCCGGGCGCGTCGATCTCGATCTCGGTCCCCTGCGTCGCGGCCAGCAGCAGCATCTGCATGATGCTCTTGCCGTCAACCTCCTCCTCGTTGTCGGCGCGCCGGACCTTCACGTCGCTGCCGAAGGTGCTCGCGAGCTCCACGAACGCCATCGCCGGCCGCGCGTGGAGGCCGAGGGCATTGAGGATGACGGTGCGCGCCTTCGGCACGGTGGTGGGCGGGGTCCGGGGTGTGGGCGCGGCGCGACGGCGACCGCGCGGGGGAGGCTCAGCGCTGCTGGGACGCGGCGTCCGCCTCCTCGAGCAGCCCCCAGACGTCCGCGGGCGTCTTGGACTGGCGGAGGAAGCGGCGGAACTTGTCCTGCGTGAGCACGCCGAAGATGCACTCCATGGCGTCGATGTGCTCCTCGGGCTTCTCCTCGGGGGAGAGCAGGAGGAAGATCACGTGGACGGGCTGGCGGTCGAGCGCCTGGAACTCGATGCCGCCGGTGCTGATGCCGACGGCGGCGAAGACGCGCTGCACCTCGGGGGTCTTCACGTGCGGGGCGGCGACGCCGTGGCCGAAGCCGGTCGAGCCCTTCTTCTCGCGCTTGACGACCGCCTTGGCGAGCTCGTCCACGAGCGCGGGCTTGACCGCGCCGGTGGCGGCGATCGCCTCGACGAGCTCGCGGATCGCGTCGTCCCGCTTGGTCGACTTGAGTGGGCTGACGATGGCCTTCTCGACGACGATGTCACGCAGCTTCATGCGTCCTCTCCTGGTCGCTCGGGCGTCCGTACAACGACACGGCCGCCGGAACGGGTGTTCCGACGGCCGTCAGGGTACAGGATGGATGGCCGCCCGCGCGGCCGTGCCGGCGTCAGATGCCCGAGGTCCGGATGCGCAGGTGCTTCTTCTCCCCGCGGATGCGGTCCTTCCACTCGTGCAGCTGCCGAACGGCGCGGTCCGTCACGAGATCGACGCACGCGTACAGGTCGCGGTGCTTGCTGTTGGCGACGAAGTCCTTGTGGTGCTCGACGTCGCTCATCACCTCGACGTGGTAGCCGTTGGGGATGCGCTCGATGATCACCCGGATCTCCTGCAGCCGGTTGAAGAAATGCGGGAGCTTGGAGACCTTGCGGGTCACGTACTCCCGGATGGGCTCGGTGAGATCCATGTGCTTCGCGCTGATCGTGATGTTCATGACGCTTCAGCCTTCGGTGTCAGGTCGGCCCCTTCGATCGCCCGCGCGCGCCGGGCCGTGGAGGCGCGCGCAGGGAAACGTCCGTCGGATCCGTCCGCGACCCGCGCGGCCGCGTCGGGCGCGGCGCTCGCCTGGTCGTCGAAACGGAGCGTGAGCTCGAGGCGCTCCGACTTCCTTCGTACGACGACGGGGATGGCCGGTTCGCGCAGGTTCGCGATGGCGGTGACCCACTCGCGCGGGGAGCGCACGACGGTGCCGCCGATGGAGATAACCACGTCGCCCACCTGGATGCCCGCGCGCTGGGCCGCGCTGCGGCGCTGCACCTTGGTCACCTGCACGCCGTCGGTGGCGGCGGCGACCTCGATGCCCGGGGAGCGGTCGCCGCGCCCGGTGGTCATGTCGACGGCGGGGCGCTTGAGGACCCACGCGCGCCAGTCCGCCTCGATCTTGTCGATGGGCTTGCCGAAGACCTCCTCGAGCGCGACGCGCCCGGTGCGGTCCTTCGCGAAGTTCTCGGTGAGGCGCCGGTACCAGCGGCGCAGCTTGCCCTGGTCCGCCATGTACTCGAAGATCGAGCGCACCTGCGGATAGAGCGAGGGCGCGCGCGCCATGAACTCGTCGGGGGTGAGCGTGACGAGCTTGGCGAAGGGCAGCTCGGTGCGCCCGCTGGCGAGCGCGCGCGCCTGGTTGTGGCGCGGATTCGGCTGGAAGACGATCGATCCGTCGGCGGAGAGGTCGTAGGTCTCGTAGAGGGTCGCGAGCCCCTCCTGGATCCACATCGGATGCGGCTGCGCGAGCCGCTCCATGTGCCCGAAGTGCATCAGGTGCGTGTACTCGTGGCGCAGCACGACGCCGATGTCGCTGCTGATGAGCCGACGCTGCGGGTGCTCGTACATGCCCGCGGTGTCGGGCGTGGAGGCGAAGATCGCGCGCGTGTCCGCGGGGGTGGCGATGGCGACGAAGACCTCGACCTCGGGCATCGTGCCGAAGAGCGTGGCCGCCTGCTGGTCCGCCTGCGCGGCGAGCATCGCCTCCATCTCCTTGTGGCTCGTCTCGTCGAGGCAGGTCGCGAAGACCAGGCGGTGCTTGGCGTCGTCGCCGTAGCGGTAGCGCTGGTCGCCGTACTTCGCGCGCCAGGCGCGCTGCTGGTCGCGGGCGCGCGAGTCGCGGCGCGTGTCGGGGCCCGGCGGCACGATGGGCTTCTCGTCGTCGAGCGGGGCGGGGGAGTCGCCGGCGGGCGTCGACGGCGGCGTCGCGCGCGCGGGCGGCGCGGGGGTCCCGGACTTGCGGCTCGAGGGCGTCGACTGGGGAGCTGCGCCGATGACGGCGGTCACGAGCAGCGCGAGGCTCGCAGCGGCGAGGACTCCCAGACGCATCACGCACAACGCTACGCTTGGATCGGGGACGCGCTGCGTCTTTTGCGCGGGTGCCCTCCGGATCGTTCACAACTTCGTGCGCGCCGTCACGAACTCCGTCCGCGCACCTGCGCGGCGGCGATCGCGATCGCCTGCGGGTACGCGAGCTGCTCCTGCGCAAAGACCCGCGCGGCAAGGGTTTCGGGCGTGTCGCCGGGCTCGACGGGGCAGCGGCGCTGGAGGACCGTCTCGCCGTGGTCGTACTGCTCGTCGACCCAGTGGACGGTGCAGCCGCTCTCGCGGCGGCCCGCGGCCAGGACGGCCTCGTGCACGCGCCGTCCGTACATGCCCGCGCCGCCGAAGTCCGGCAGCAGCGCGGGGTGGATGTTGAGCGCGCGGCCGCGCCAGGCGCCCACGCGCAGGCGGCGCAGGTAGCCGCAGAGGCAGACCAGCTCCACGCCGTGCGCGCGCAGCGCCGCGTCGACGCGGTCGTCGAAGTCCGCGGCCGGCTCCGGCGGCACCACCGCGACCGGGATGCCGCGCCCGCGGCAGCGCTCCGCCGCGCCGGCGCCCTCGCGGGTCACGACGCAGACGGCGACGACGGCGTCGAGCTCGCCGCGCGCGCACGCGTCGGCGATGCCCGCCACCGTCCGCCCCGTGCCCGAGGCGAGCGCTCCCAGCCGCAGCGGGGCGCCGCTCAGTTGCACGCGCCCGTCTGCCACATCAGGAAGGACCACTCGTCCACGGTCTCGCGGATGCGCGCGTCCAGCGGCTTGCCCTGCCCGTGCCCGGCGTCGCGGTCGACGAAGAGCAGGATCGGCTCGGCCGTGGGATCGCTCGCGCTCGCGGCCTGCAGCGCCGCCGCCATCTTGCGGGCGTGCAGCGGGTGGACGCGGCTGTCGTTCTCGCCGGCCGTGAAGAGGACGGCGGGGTACTTCGTGCCCTTCTTGACGTTGTGGAACGGGCTGTACGCGCGCAGCCACTGGAAGGCGGCCGGGTCGTCGGAGCTGCCGTACTCGGGGACCCAGTACTTCGCGAGGAGGAAGTTCTGGTAGCGGAGCATGTCGCAGAGCGGGACCGCGCTGATCGCCGCGCTCCACAGGTCGGGACGCTGCGTCACCGCGACCGCGGTGAGCAGGCCGCCGTTGGAGCCGCCCATCACGGCCAGCTTCGAGGAGCTCGTGTACTTGTCGGCGATGAGCTTCTCCGCGACCGCGTAGAGGTCGTCGAAGACGTTCTGCTTCTTGCCGAGCATGCCGGCCTTGTGCCACGCCTCGCCGTACTCGCCGCCGCCGCGCAGGTTGGCGACCACGTAGATGCCGCCGCGCTCGAGGAAGGGGATGATCCGCGGATCGAAGCCGGGGGTCAGCGAGACGTCGAAGCCGCCGTACCCGTAGAGGACGCAGGGGTTGTTGCCGTCCATCTTGGCGCCCTTGCGCATGACGACGAAGGCGGGCACCTCGGTGCCGTCCTTGCTGCGCGCGCGGATCTGCGTCACGTCGATGTCGTCGAGCTTCGCGGGCACCGCCGGCTTGGCCCAGACCTCGGGCTTGTACGGCTTCCAGAAGAGGTCGCAGCGGTAGATGGTGCGCGGCGAGTTGTAGCTCGTGTAGCTGAAGAACATCTCCGTGTGGTTGCGGTCCGCGGCGACCGAGGCGCTGCCCAGGCCCGGCAGCGGGAGCTCGGAGACGGGCTTGCCGTCGTAGGAGTAGGTCTGCACGGTGTCGTGCGCGTCCTTCTGCCAGACGACGATGATCACGTCCTTGCCGAAGTCGACCTGCGTCATCACGGCGTCGGAGCGCTCGGGGATGATCGTCTTCCAGTTGGCTTCCGCGGGATTGCGGATGTCCACGGCGACGAGCTTGCTGTTGGGCGCGCCCAGCGTGGTGGTCATGTAGAGCGTGTCGCCGACGATGTCGACGGGCGAGAAGCGCGCGCCGCGGCCGGTGGCGATGGCGATCTTCGCGTCCTTGCCCTGGCGCATGTCGTCGAGCTTCGCGACGTAGAGGTCCGTCTCGCTCCAGCCGCGCGAGAAGCCCAGGCTCACCCAGCGGTCCTCGCTGCCGAGCGCGCCGAAGGGGATCTCCGAGGGCGAGGTCTGCTTCAGGAAGACGACGTCCTTCTCGACCGGATCGCCCAGGCGGTGGTACGCGACCACGCGGCTGTAGGGGTCCTTCGCGTCGGTGAGGCGGCTGTACATGAAGCCGTCGCCGCCGCGGTTCCATCCGCCGAAGCTCACCTTGCCGGGGATCTCGTCCTTGAACATCTCGCGCGTGTCGGTGCGCATCACCTTCAGGACGCTCATCTCGCTGCCCGAGCGGCTGGTGCCGAAGGCGAACTTGGAGCCCTGCCAGGACGGGGCCCACCAGTCGATGGAGGTGAGGCCCGAGGTGTCCATGTGGTTGGGGTCGATCACCAGGCGCGCGCCGGTGTTCGCGCCGCCGTCGCGCACGTAGATCGCGGGCTGCGCCATGTTGCCCTCGCGCATCGAATAGAAGTAGCCCGGGCCGCGGATGATCGGCGCGGACCAGCCGCTGATCGTCATGAGCGGCGCGAGCTGCTGCTGGAGCTGCGTGCGGCAGCGCAGCGGATCGAGGTTCGCGCGCAGGTACGCGAGCTGCGCGTCCGTCCACTGCTTGACCTCGGGCGAGTCCTTCTCGAGGGACTCGAGCCAGCGGTAGTCGTCGGCGACCTGGACCTCCTTGTAGGAGTCGGTCGTGGTCGCGGTCTTGGTGGCGGGAGGCGCGCCGGCGGACTGCAGCGCGACGATGGAGGCGAATGCGAGCGTCAGCATGGCGACCATGCTAGGGCGCGCGCGGGGCGAGCGGGCTCAGGCTTTTGCGCGCGCCAGATGCAGCACGCACACCTTGCCGGAACTCCGGTCCGCCGCGAGCAGGAGATTCCCGTCCGCGTTGAGGTCGGCGCGGCCCGTCACGGCGAGGGTGAGCGGCTCCCGCTTCCCCGATTCCAGCCAGACGATCTCGTAGCTGGAGACGCCGCTTGGCTCGGGCTCGTCCCAGCGGACCACGATCGCGCCGGTGGGGAACACGGCCTGCCCCAGCGCCTGCGATCCGGATTTTGCGGGGACGACCTCGGACTTGTGCCCGGTGGCGAGATCGTACGCGACGACGCGCTGTTGGTTCAGCGGGCCGCCGCGGGGAGTGCTCGCGTAGAGGATGTTCCCGATCAGCTCCAGCGGGACCCCGCCGTCGAGTGCGGGCATCGGCGACGGGTTCGGCGCGGCGCCGCCGATGATGTCGCCCAGCTCGTAGCGGCGGATCCTTCCGGCGCTCGCCTCGCGCACGAGGATCAGGCCCTGCGCCGCGTCGCGGGTGGCCGGCGTGGGCATCATCACGCGGACTTCGTTGCTGTCGCCGGCGTCGTGGATGGCCCGGGGCTCGTGGTCTCGGCTGCCCAGCAGCACGACGTGCCGCCGGTCGCTCGGCGAGAAGAGCCAGTGCCGCGAATCGTTCGTCCAGCCGTGGAACCGGCTCATGGAGGGAGGTGCGACCTTCGGCGCCTCCATCGTGCGGGTGGAGACATCGACGAGGCAGGTCCGGCTCTGGTCGCCGACGGCGAGCGCCTTGCCGTCCGGCGAGGGACTGAACCACAGCCGCGTGGGGTCCAGCCCGAGCTGCTTCGGCGTCACGACCACGTCGCCCGAGCGCGTGTCGTGCGGAGGACAGGTGGAGCGGCGGATCGCCTGGACCTGGCCGGGGCTCCGCATCGAAGTGTCCCGCTCCGTGAAGAAGTACCCGTCCCCCGTGGAGACCGGAACATTTTCTTGCGTGACGGTCTTCACCGGCCCCGTGGGTGTGTCAGCCATGCCGCGGATGCTATCCCGCGCTCAGACGACGTCGGGGAGCTCGAACATCGCCTCGGTGAGGTTCCGGGGGCCGGTGGCGGTGATCAGCACGTCGGCCTCGTAGTGAACCGAAAGGGAGCCGTCGGCGGTCATGATGGGCCACTCGCGGCCACGGGTGACGGTTTCGGTCGTCCCGACCGCGATCATGGGCTCGACCGCCACGAGCATGCCCGGGGTCCACGGCTTCCACGCGTCGGGCCATTCGCCGGGGAAGGAGGGAACGCTGTTGGCGACGAAGGGGGCGCCGTGCAGGCTGCGGCCGATGCCGTGCCCGCCGAGGCCGCGCACCAGGTGGAAGCCGCATTCCTTCTCGGCGTGCTGCTGCACGGCCTTCGCCCAGTCGATGAGCGGGCGCTGCGGCTGCATCGCGCGCACGCCGCGGCGCAGGCATTCTTTGCCGCACTCCATGAGCGCGCGCGCGAGCTTGTCCGGCTCGCCGAAGCTGTAGGTCCACGCCGCGTCGCCGATCCAGCCGCGGTGGCGCACGCCGATGTCGATGGAGAGCAGGTCGCCCGCGCGCACCGGCGCCTTCGTCATCAGGTGCGTGCCATGCACGACGCAGGCGTTGGGGCTGAGGCACGCGTGGCTCGGGTACGGCGGATGGCCGCGCACCTTGTAGCCCAGGAAGCAGCTCTCGCAGCCGAGCTCGGTCAGCGTCCTGCCGACGAAGGCGTCGATCTCCGCGAGCGTCTGGCCCACGCGCAGGAAGCCCGCGAGGCGCTGGTGCACGACGACGACGCGCTCGGCGGCCTCCTCGGCGTGGCGGATGTCCTTGGGATCGGTGACGAGCACGGGAGGAGGGATGCTAGCGCCGGACGCGCGCGTTCCGCGCGCCGCACCCGCGCACGGTCCGCGCGGCTCACGCCACGCGCACCTGCACCTGCCCGCCGAGCACGCTGATGTCGGGGCCGGGGCCCGCGACCTCGTAGACCAGCGCGCGCTCGTCGCGGTGGGGGAGCACGATGATGTCCGCGCGCATCCCCGGCGCGAGCGCGCCCGTCTCGCGCTGCAGCCCGAGCACGCACGCGGCGTTCCAGGTGACGGCGCAGATTGCCTCGGCGGGGGTCAGGCGCAGGAAGCGCGCGGCGAGCGCGGCCGCGAAGGCGACGCTCGGGCTCGGCGCGCTGCCGGGATTCCAGTTGCTCGCGACGGCGAGCGCGCCGCCCGCGTCCACCAGCGCGCGCGCGTCGGCGTAGCGGCCGTCGAGCGCGAAGCCGCAGACCGGCAGCGCGACGCCGATGGTGCGGCTCTGCGCGAGCGCGCGCAGTCCTTCCGGCGTGCTCGCCTCCAGGTGGTCGACGCTGCGCGCGCCCAGCTCGAGCGCGAGCTCGAGCGCGCCCATCGCGTGGAACTGGTCCGCATGCAGGCGCACCGGCATGCCCAGGCGCCGCGCCTTCTCCAGCAGCGTGCGGCACATCGCGGGCGTCCACGCGCCCTCCTCGCAGAAGGCGTCGACAGCGGCCTCGGGCACGCGCTCGGCCAGGCGCTCCAGCAGCGCGCACATCGCCTCGACCTGCGCGGGCGCGTCGGGATCGACCGCGTGTCCCAGCAGCAGCGTCGGCACGACGGGCGCGGGCCAGAGCGCGCGAACGGCCAGGATCGCCTCGAGCATCTTCGTCTCGGTCGCGGCGTCGAGGCCGTAGCCGGTCTTCACCTCGACGGCGCCGGTGCCGGTGGCGCGCATCTCCGCCAGGCGCTCCGCCAGGAGCGAGGCGAGCTGCTCGCGCGGCGCGGCGCGCACCGCGCGCACGGTGCTCATGATGCCGCCGCCGGCCTTCAGGATCTCCAGGTACGAGGCCCCCGCGCGCTTGCGCTCCCACTCCTCCCAGCGCTCGCCCGCCCAGCAGGCGTGCGTGTGGCAGTCGATCAGTGCGGGCATCACGACGCGGCCGCGCGCGTCGATGCGCATCGCGGCGGCGCGCGTGGCGGCAGGGCCCTCGCCCATCGCGGCGATGCGTCCGCGCTCGAGCAGCAGGTGCCCGCGCGCGATCGTGCGCAGCCGCGACATCGCGCCGCCGCGGTGGGGCGCGCCGTCCGGGTGCGGCTCGCAGGTCACGATGCGCGCGTTCTCGATGGCGACGGGGCCTTCCATCGGGCGCGACAGTACCATGCGGGCGTGGAACTCTTCATCGTCCGTCATGCCAAGGCGGCCGAGCGCGACGCCGAGCGCTGGCCCGACGACACGCGGCGCCCGCTCACCAAGGAGGGCGCGCGCGAGTTCGAGCAGTCCGCCCGCCGCGTGCGCCGCTGGCGCCCCGAGGTCGACATGGTGCTGGCCAGCGGCTGGCCGCGCGCCTGGGAGACCGCCGAGATCCTGCGCGCCCGCGCGCGCTGGCCGCGCCCGGTGCGCACGAAGCTGCTCGAGACGCACGATCCCTCCGGCGTGCAGCCGCTGGTCCAGCTCCTGGCCGAGCAGCCCGAGGAGGCGCGCATCGCGCTCGTCGGCCACGAGCCGGTGCTCGGCCTGCTCGTCGGCGCGCTGACCTGCCCCGGCGGCGAGCTGCGGCTCCAGATGCGCAAGGGCGCGATCGCCTGGCTGCGCGGCGCGCCCGGCGCGATGTCGCTCGCGGGGCTGCTGGTCCCGGCGATGGTCGCGCGCGACTAGGCGCGGTTTTCAGGGTGCGCAGCGGCCACGGGGCGCCGCGGAATTGGTATAACTTCCCGGACCATGGACCTGCCTCCCACCCGGAAGAAGACGCCTCTGGTCGAGGTCAGCTGGGATGGACCGGTGGTGCTCATCAAGCCCGCCGGCCCCAACGTCGGCCAGCGCGAGACGCCCATCATCCAGGAGGACATCGGTCCCTACCTGCGGCTCAAGACGATCAAGTTCCTCGTCCTGGACCTCAGCAGCGTCGCCTTCATGAGCTCGATGGGCCTGAGCATGTGCATCGCCGCGCGCAACTCCGCCGCGGCCGTCGGCGCGCAGCCGATCCTCTACGGGCTCAACAAGGACCTCAAGAGCCTGATGGCCATGATGAAGATGGACAAGCTCTACAAGGTCGTCGACTCGCAGGCCGACCTCGCCAAGATCACCGGGCACTCCTGAGCGGCCCTGAGCGGTCCGCGCGCGTCCGGGATCACTCCGGCCAGGCCACGCCCTCGAGGTGCCGCGCGTAGTTGCGCCAGCGGCCCACGGCGTTCGTGTAGAGCGGCTTGTTCACCTGGTCGTAGCTGAGCGTGAGCACGGTGCGCTTGCTCTGGTGGAATCGGGTGACCGCGTCGTCCCAGGGCAGGCCCAGGAACTCGATGTAGCGGCGGAAGGCGGGCTCGCCCGACTGCACGAGCTCCTCGTAGCGCACGTGCAGCAGGGGGACCTCGAGCACCTGCGCCCAGTGGCGCATCAGCCGGCGCGACTGCGTCCAGGCGTGCGCCGTCCAGTCCGGACGCGCGGTCCACGGCAGGCGCAGCAGGTTGAAGCCGCCGAGCGCGCACGAGACCGCCACGTCGCGCGGGTCGCGCTCGATGTGCACGATCCGCGTCGCGGGGAAGAGCAGCGAGAGGTGCGCGGCCATGCGGTCGTTGTGCAGCGACTTGTTCACGATGCGCGCCGCGTCCGGGCACATCGCGCGCGCCGTGGCGAGGTACGCGCGCGCCGCCTCGGTGCACGCGCGCGCGTCGGGGGCGCGCGCGACGGCGCCGGGCAGGCGCGGCACCGCGCCCTCGGGCAGGATCGCGGCGTCCGCGGACTCGGCGAAGTGCTCCAGGAGCTGCAGCTCGCCGACGCCGCCGCCCTGCGGGTGCGCCGCGGCGAGCTGCTCGAGCAGGCTCGTGCCGCTGCGGGGCATGCCCGCGACGAAGACGGGCGCGGGGTCGTCGACCTCGCTGCGCGCGGCGGCGCGGACGCGCTCGCGCGTCCAGTGGGCGATCGTCGCGTCGATGCGCCGCTCGAGCTGCGCGGGATCGTGCTGCACGCGCTCCTCGGCCAGCGCGCGCTGCGCGCTCTCCCACGCGCCGTCGTAGTCGCCGGAGCGGTCGCACGCCTTGACGCGCAGCTGCAGCGTCATGCGCCGCTGGCGGAAGCCCGGCGGGATGAGCGGCAGCAGCGCGTCGACGGCGGCGATCGCCTCGGCGTAGCGCTTCTCGTGCACCAGCAGGCGCGCGTCCTCGAAGCGGCACTTGGGCGTCGGCGGCTTGCCCGCGGCGCGCAGCTGCGCGACCACCTCGTCGAGCGCGGCGCGCGCCTGCTCGGTGCGGCCCGCCTCCTCGAGCGCGGAGACGACGCCCAGCGGTCCGTCCGTCGAGGCGGGATCGAGCTGCGCGGCGCGGCGGAAGTCGGCGATCGCCTCGTCGGTGCGGCCGAGTCCGCGGAACGCCTCGGCGCGCGCGAGGTGCGTCGCCGCGTCCGCGCCCGCGGCGGCGGCGCGCTCCGCGAAGGCGAGCGCCGCCTGGTGCAGGCGCAGCCCGTTGCAGGCGCGCGCCGCGACGACGAGCAGGTCGCGGTCGCGCGGATCGACGCGCAGGAGCGACTCCGCCTCCGCGCGCGCGGCGGCGAACTGCTGCTGCGCGACCATCTCGCGCAGGCGCAGCACGCGTCCGGCGCGGCCGCCACGGCCCGCGCTCACCGCGCCCGCTCCATGATCGGCGCTAGTACGCGAAGCCCCATGTCGGCGGCTCGGGCTCGGCGGCCTGCGTTCCGGCCGCGTCCGCGGTGCCCGCGCGGAAGCCGCGCCACTTGGGCGCCTGGTCCACGCCGTAGACCACGAGGTCGGCGCGCCCCTTGTCCTCCGGGCGCAGCGCGTACGCCTCGCCCTTCTGGACGCTGATGGTGAGGATGCGCGCCCAGGGATCGCGCTTCTGGATCTCGCTCACGAGGCCGCCGTCGAACTCGACGTGGAACTGGCCCACGAGGTGGACGACCTTGCCCCCCGAGGGCGCGTCCTTGAGCGCGCGCACGATCGAGTCGGCCATCGTCGCGTCCCACAGCCGCTGCGAGCGCAAGAGCTCGTCGAGCTTCTCGTCGCTGATGGCGTGCGCGCCGTCGCCGGACATCACCTGGCGGAAGCGCTCGCGGTAGCTGTCCGGCGGCTTGTCCTTGGGGAGCGAGATCAGCGCCGCCTCGTCGGGCGGGAGGGCGCGCAGCGCGGCGTAGCCCTCGGTGCGCGCGCGGCGCACGTACTCGCGCGGCGCGTTCGCCGCGATCACGGGCGCGTGCGCGTCGCGCGCGGCGTCGATGATCGGCTGGTAGAAGACGTCCCACGAGCCCTTGCCCGCCCAGTCGGCGGACTTGGTGCGCTCGACGAACTCTTCCTTGGTGATCTCGCCGCGCAGGTACGCGTCGACGACCGGCTGCTCGTTGCGCTCGAGCATCTCCAGGCTCACCGCGCTTCCGGGCCACGCCGCGAAGGTTTCCTCGACGATCGTGCGCTGCACCTCGTGCGCGTTGGCGTCGTCGTGCTGCTCGCCGACGATGACGATGTCCGCCCAGCGCACGCCGTTCCAGAGCGCGTTCCAGTCGGCGGCCTGCCCATCCTTGCCCTCGAAGATCGCGAGCGAGTAGGGCGTGGCCTGGACGTGCGGCGCGACGGAGGAGCCCGGTTCCGGGTTGTAGTACCAGGTCCACGACGCGTACGGATCGCGCGTCCGGCAGCCGGCCGCCAGCAGCAGGACCCCTGCCGCGGCGAGGGCGGCGCGTCCGCGAAGCGTCGTGGGCACGAGGGAGCGCATCCGGCGCAGTCTAGGGGCGGGAAGGGGGACGCTGCTGCGCGCGGATTGCTTGGAGGAGGGGTGCTCCGGGGGTACTGTGCTTCCATGCACCCCACGCATCGCCGCGCCCCCGCTCGGTTCCTGCTCGCGATCCTGGCGGCCTGCGCCGCCGCGCCCGTCGCCCTCGCCCTCCCGCAGCAGCAGCAGGAGACGCGCCGGCGCTACGACGGCGACGTGGTGGTGCGCGTGCGCGCGCAGGACCTGCGCCAGCTCCGCACCGCGCTCGCGCTGACGGACGACCTCTGGAGCCACGGCGCGGGCCTCGGCTCCTTCGACATGCGCGTGACGCCGGCGCAGCGCGCGGCGATGGACGCGGCGGGACTCTCCTACGAGGTGCTCATCCCCGACCTGCAGGCGCGCATCGACGCCGAGACGCAGCGGCTCGCGCAGGCGCAGGAGGGCGGCGGCGTGCCCGGCGGCGAGGGCGGCGTCGCGGCCGACGACTGGTTCACCGACTTCAAGACGCGCGCGCAGATCGAGGCGCGCATGGACGAGCTCGTCGCGGCGTACCCGTCGATGGTGAGCCCCGTCGTCGTGGGCACCAGCTTCGAGGGGCGCACGATCCGCGGCATCCGCATCACGCGCACGAGCAATCCGCTCGCCCCCGAGTTCCTCTTCGACGCCTGCCAGCACGCGCGCGAGTGGGCGACGCCGATGACCGCGATGTACGTGGCCGACCGGCTCATCTCGGGCGCGGCGACGGACCCGCGCATCGCCGCGATCCTGGACAACGCCGTCGTCTACGTGATCCCCGTCGTGAACCCCGACGGCTACGAGTACTCCTGGTCCACCGACCGCCTCTGGCGCAAGAACCGCCAGCCCAACGGCGACGGCACCGTCGGCACCGACACCAACCGCAACTGGGGCTACCAGTGGGGCGGCGAGGGCGCGAGCACCGTCCCCAACGACGCGACCTACCGCGGCACGGCGGCCTTCAGCGCGCCCGAGGCGGCGGCGCTGCGCGACTTCTACCTCGCGCGCCCGCGCATCAAGGGCTCGATCGACTTCCACTCCTACAGCCAGCTCGCGATGTGGCCCTGGGGCTGGACCTCGGCGCTCTGCCCCGCGGACGCGCTGCACCGCGCCGTCGGCCTGGCGATGAAGTCGGCGCTCGCGGTGAGCTCGGGCAAGGTCTACGCCGCGGGCCCGATCTACACGACGATCTATCCCGCCAGCGGCGGCAGCGTCGACTGGAGCTACGGCGCGCAGGGCGTCACCAGCTACACGATCGAGGTGCGCGACACGGGCACCTACGGCTTCATCATGCCGGCCGCGGAGATCCTCCCGAACGTGCGCGAGAACTACGACGCCGCGATGACGATGATGGAGGGCCTGCTCTCGCCCGCGATCGTCGCCCCGGTGGGCACGGTGCCGACGACGCTCGTCGCCGGCCAGCCGACGCCGATCTCCGTGACGGTGACGCCGACGACCGGCGTCGTCTCCTCCGTGGCCCTGCGCTGGCGCATGGGCACCGGCGGCGCCTTCCTGAGCGTGCCGATGACGCAGGCGGGCGGACCGTGGACCGGCTCGATCCCCGGCGCGACCTGCGGGCACACGGTGCAGTGGTACGTCGAGGCGACCTGCGACACGGGCGTCGCGCGGCTGCCCGCGGCGGCGCCGGCGTCGCTCTACTCCGCGCCCGCGCAGCAGGCGACGATCCTCTTCGACGACACCATGGAGACGGACAAGGGCTGGACCGTCGGCGCCACCGGCGACAACGCGACCGCGGGAATCTGGGTCCGCGTCGATCCCGTCGGCACCGCCGCGCAGCCCGAGGACGACCACTCCACCGACGGCACGCGCTGCTGGATCACGGGACAGGGCACCGTCGGCGGCGCGGTGGGCGCAGCCGATGTCGACGGCGGCACGACGACGCTCGTCTCGCCGGTGCTCGACGGCTCGGACCTCTCCGCCACGCTCAGCTACTGGCGCTGGTACTCGAACAACCAGGGCAGCGCGCCCAACGCGGACTCGATGCCCGTGGAGTGGTCGCGCGACGGCGTGACCTGGACCGTGCTCGAGGACGTCTCCGAGAACGCGGGCACCTGGGTGCAGAAGCAGTGGACGCTCTCGAGCTTCCTCCCCTCGGCGGGGAACTTCCGCATCCGCTTCCGCGCGCGCGACCTCGGCTCGGGCTCGGTGGTCGAGGCGGGCGTCGACGACGTGCGCGTCGCGCGCCTGGGCTGCAGCGGGTCGATCGCGGACATCGACGGCAGCGGCGTCGTCGACGGCGCGGACCTCGGCCTGCTGCTGGGCGCGTGGGGCCAGGGGAGCTCGCCGGCGGACCTCGACGACAACGGCGTCGTGGACGGCGCGGACCTCGGGATCCTGCTGGGTTCGTGGGGCTGATGCGGGCGCGTGACGCGGGGGCGCGCGGCGCCCGACGTGCGCGGCTCAGCCCACGCGGCCGTCGGCCAGGTGGACGATGCGGTCCGCCCGCGACGCGATCCACTGGTCGTGCGTCACCATCACGATGGTGAGTCCCGCGCGGTGCTGCTCGGCGAGCATCTCCAGGATCGCCTCGCCGGTGCGCGCGTCCAGGTTGCCGGTGGGCTCGTCGGCCAGGAGCACCTCGGGATTGCGCATGAGCGCGCGCGCGATCGCGACGCGCTGGCGCTCGCCGCCGGAGAGCTCCGCGGGACGGTGGCGGAAGCGGTGCGCGAGCCCGAAGCGGTCGAGCAGCCCGCGCGCGCGCTCGTGGACCTCGTGGCGGCGGCGCATCCACTCCACGCGGCCGACGCCCACCTGCGCGGGGAGCATCGTGTTCTCCAGGATGTTCAGCTCCGGGAGCAGGTGATAGAACTGGAAGACGAAGCCGACATGCTGGTTGCGGTACTGGTCCAGGCGGCGGTTGCTGAAGCCGCTGATGTCCTCGCCGCGGAACTCGACGCCGCCCTTGTCGGGGCGGTCGAGGCCGCCGAGCAGGTGCAGCAGCGTGCTCTTGCCGCAGCCGCTGGAGCCGAGGATCGCGACCCACTCGCCGCCGCGCACGGCGATGCTCGCACCGCGCAGGACGGGGACCTCGACGCGGCCGAGCGAGTAGGTGCGGTGCACCTCGATCGCGCGCAGCACCGGCGCCGCCGCGTCCGCGGGCGGATGCGGCGTGTGCGCGGGCTGGGTGGCGGGTGCGTCGGTGGTCATGCGGATGCTCGGATCACTCGTAGCGCAGCGCCCGGACCGGGTCGATGTCCGCGGCGCGCGCGGCGGGGACGGCGGCGCCCAGGACGCTGAAGACGATCGCGCCGATGCTGGTGCCCAGCGCCGTCTCCCAGTCCATGCGGCTGGGGATCTGCGTGAAGTAGTAGACGGCGGGATCCCAGATCAGGAAGCCGCGGTGCAGGCAGAGGCCCACGCCCGTGCCCACGAGCGCCAGCGTCGCCACCGACCAGAGCAGGAAGGGGAGCGCGCCGCCGCGGACCGCGCCGCGCACGGCCAGCGCGGCGGAGCCCAGCGCCAGCAGGAAGGTGCCGCCCCAGAGCCACGGGGGGGCGTCGTGGCCCATCGCCTCGTGGATCGTGTTGATGTTGCGGATGACGACCCAGCCCACCAGCGTGCCGACCGCGGAGCCCACGACGCCGATCACGAGCCCGTAGCGCAGGAAGATCATCATCACGCCGCCGCGGCCCGCGCCCATCGCGCGCATGATGCCGATGTCGCGCGTCTTCTCGCCCACGATCGACCAGAAGATCGCCAGGATGAGGCCCGCGCAGACGACGTAGGTGATCGAGAAGAGGATGCGCATCATCTGGCGCTCCTTCTCGACGGGGCCGATGAGCTCGCGCAGCCGCTGCTCCCAGGTCTCGATCCCCACGACGTCCGGCGGCGAAGGCTTCGAGAGCGCGGACGGATCCGCGGACTTGCGCAGGTAGAACTGCTCGTAGGCGGTGGCGACCTCGTCGCGCAGCTCGCGCGGGGTGACGCCGGGCTTCGCGCGCACGAGGATCTGCGTCACGCGCGCGGGGGACATGCCGCGCAGCGGGCGGCGGCCGTCCGCGTCGGGCTCGACGGTGAGGTCGTAGACGGGCGCGGCGTCCATGCGCACCATCTCCTGCGCCTCCTTCAGCGGGATGAAGACGCGCGCCTTGTCCACCTGGTAGACGCCGGACATCACCTCGTTGACGACCTTGAAGACCGCGCTGCGCGGCTCGGCGATCTTGCCGGTCTCGCTCACCGGGACCAGCGTGACGGTGATCTCGTTGTTGGGCATCCACCACTGCGGGCGGTAGGGCCGGTAGGAGCCGTCGCGCTGGCGCTCGTTGGCCTGCGAGACATGGATGCCCAGCATCGCGCCTGGGCGGCCGGTCGCGCGGTCGCGCATCGCCAGCGCGTCCTTCAGGAGCGTGTCGTCGAGCGTGCGGCGCGGGTCGTCCGAGCCCATGCGCATCGCCTCCGCGGCGCTGGAGGCGGGCTTCCACCAGATGGTGTCGCGGAACTCGGTGACGCGGGCGAGGCTCTCGGGCTCGATGCCCCAGACCTGCGCCTGCTGGATCGACTTGCGGCTGCCCTCGGGGTAGGGCATCTTCACCAGGCCGTAGGTGTCCAACAGCGGCGCGGCCGCGGCGGCGCCGGGCAGGCGCTCGATGTCGGCGATGAGCTCCTCGTAGTACGGGATCCCCTGGATCGAGACGCTCACGACCACGTCGCCCATGAGCGTGCGCCCGGAGCTGCGCAGCGAGTCGAGGAAGCCGCTCATCACGCTGACGACGACGATCACCAGCGCGACGCACAGCGCGACGGCGCCCACCGCGATGAGCGGGATGATGCGCGTGGTCAGGTAGCGGCGGACCAGCAGATGGACGTAGACGCCCAAGGGTGCGGGGATGCTAGCCGCGCCGCGATGCGCGCAGCGCGCCCGGAGCGCCGAAGTGCACGAGCAGCAGGCGGCCGGTGAAGCGGCGCGCGGCCGGTCGCAGGAGGCCGCGCTTGGGCGCGGCGATCATCGCGGTTCCGTGCGCGCGGACGGCCTCGCCCGGGGCGTCGCCGGTGTCGGCGTCGAGGCCGCTGGGGAGGTCAACCGCCAGCACGCGCGCGCCGGCGTCGCGGCGCGCGTTGATGGCGCGGACGGCGGCGAGCATGCGTCCGGTCGGCGCGGCGCGCAGCCCGGTGCCCAGGAGGGCGTCGACCACGAGGACGCAGCGGGCGCCCGCGGGGGGCGCCGGCGCGGTGCGCGCGATCGCACGCCAGGCGCGGCGCGCGTCCGCGGCGTCGGTGCCCGCGCGCGGCGCGCCCACCGCGCGCACCCGCACCGGCACGCCCGCCACCGCCAGATGGCGCGCGCACACGTAGCCATCGCCCCCATTGCCCCCCGGCCCGCACCACACCTCCACGAAAATATGCCGGGCATGCCCGGCATATTTTCCGGCGAGGCGGGCGCACTCGGCGCCGGCGTTCTCCATCAGCAGGCGCGTGGCGACGCCGAAGCGGTCGCGCGCCTGCGCGTCGAGCGCGCGCGCGCCCGCGGCGTCCACGGCGGGGACGGGCCAGCGTGCAGCCATGCCCGCAGGCTAGCGGCGGAGGAGGTGCGCTCCCGGCCCTCTGCTACCCTTCGGCGCTCCCGGCGCTGCGCCGGCCCGCGATGGACCCCGCCGGACCGATCCTTGCGCTCCTCTCCGCCGCCAGCCTCGGCGAGGTCGCGCACTGGGCCGTCTTCGGCTACCGCGCGCACCGCGAGTTCCGCGCCACCCCCTTCGTCCGCGACGCCCTCGCGCTGCCGGCGCCCGCCGCCTGGCCGACGCTCTCCATCGTCGTCCCCGCGCACAACGAGGAGCGCGTCGCCGCCGCCTGCGCGCGCAGCATCCTCGCGAGCGACTACCCCGGCCTCGAGCTCCTCTTCGTCCTGGACCGCTGCACCGACGGCACGCGCGCGCTGCTCGAGCCCATCGCCGCCGCGGATCCGCGCCTGCGCATCGTCGACAACGCCTCCTGCCCGCCGGACTGGGCGGGCAAGTGCAACGCGGCGCGCGTGGGCGCGCAGCACGCGCGCGGCGAGCTCCTGCTCTTCACCGACGCGGACACCACCTTCGACCCCGCGCTGCTGCGCGCGAGCGTCCAGCTCATGCGCGCGCGCGAGTGGCGCATGCTCAGCCTCTTCAGCGCGCCGACGCACGACCACTGGTTCGAGCGCATCGTGCAGCCGGTGGCGAGCCTGATGCTGCTCAAGCTCTTCCCGATCTCGCGCGCCAACGCCGGCGACGGCCGCCGCCCCTTCGCCAACGGGCAGTTCATGCTCTTCGAGCGCGCCGCCTACGACGCGCTCGGCGGCCACGCCGCGGTGAAGGACGACCTGCTCGAGGACCTCGCCTTCGCGCGCCGCATGAAGCACGCCAAGCTCGGGCAGGGGGTCGCCGTCTCCGACGGGATGCTCGTCGTCTCGATGTACGACTCGTGGCCCGCATTCCAGTCGGGCTGGCGGCGCATCTACATCGAGAGCTGCCGCCGCAACCCCGCTCGCCTGCGACGGCAGGCGATGGAGGTGCTCGGCGGCGGCGTGCTGCTGCCGGCGCTGCGCACGCTCGCGCTGGCGCTCGCCGCGCTCGTGCTGCTGGGCGCGGTGGGCGATCCCGGCGACGCCGGCCTGCGCACCGCCGCGTGGATCGCCGGCGCGCTCGCCGCGGGCGCGTACCTGCTGCGCACGCTGGTGCTTGGCGCGGTCTACGCCGCCGCGGGCTTCCCGCGCTGGAGCATCCTCCTCTATCCCGCCGCCGCGGCCGCGGTCGCGCGCATCTTCCTCGCGGGCGCGCGCGACCTGCTCGCGCGCGTGCCCGTGCGCTGGGGCGGCCGCCAGTACGTCCTCGAGCCCACCGACCACTGAGCCCGTCCACGGACCACGCATGCGCATCCTCCTCACCAACGACGACGGCATCACCGCCCCCGGCATCCAGGCGCTCCACGAGGCGATCGCATCGCTCGGCGAGGTGCGCGTCGTCGCCCCCGCGGACGTGCAGAGCGCCTCGAGCCACGGCATCACCTTCCACCGCCCGCTCATGGTGCACCCGATGCGCGTGAACGAGCGCATGTCCGGCGTCGCGGTCGAGGGGCGTCCCGCCGACTGCGTGAAGCTGGGCCTGCGCGCGCTCTGGCCCGAGTGGTACGGCGCGGGCGAGCGCCCCGACCTCGTCATCAGCGGCATGAACGCGGGCGCGAACGTCGGCATCAACGTCATCTACAGCGGCACCGTCGGCGCCGCCGTCGAGGGCGCCTTCCTGGGCGTCCCCGCGATCGCGGTCAGCCTGCATCTGGGCGGCGGGACGCGCAACACGCACTTCGCGCGCGCCGCGCAGATCGCGCGCCACGCCATCGACGAGGTGCTGAAGTTCCCCCTCGACGCGCACCGCGTCGTCAACATCAACGTTCCGCGCACCGAGAGCGCCGACGCGCCCATCCCGCGCATGCGCGTCGTGGGGATGAACTGCTCCGCCGGCATCGACGGCTACGAGCGCCGCACCGCCCCGGACGGACGCGTCTACTACTGGCCCAGCGGCAACGGCATGGAGTTCTTCCACACCGCCGAGGACACGGATGTCGAGGCGCTGCACGAGCGCGCGATCACGGTGACGCCGCTGTACTACGACCTCACCGACCGCGGATCGATCCTCGCGTGGAAGCAGCGGCTGGACGGACGGTGACGCGCCCGCTCACAGCAGCAGCTGCAGCGTGACGCGGACCGTCTCCTTGTCCTTGAGATCGTCGACCTGCTTGCCCGTCGCGCGCCAGTAGTAGAGGGAGTCCTCGATCGGTCCGTCGAGCTCCGGGTAGCCGCTGCTGCGCAGGAACTGCACCTTCGTGCACTTGCCGGTGCGGTCGAACCAGAGCGAGACGACCGGGCTCTGCGCGCGGCCGAGCTGGCTCACCTGCTGCAGCAGCGTGAACTGCGGCTTGCGCGGCTTGAGCTGGATGCCCTTGGCGGCGATGAGCTTGCCGTTCTTCCAGTCCTTGGGCTCGGCCTGGATGAGGCTCGTCGCGGGGCTCTCGAGGTCGCTGAGCGCGCCCTCGCCGCCCTGGCCGGGCACCGGCGACGGACCCTTGCCGCCGCCCTTGCCCTCCTCGCCGGGGGCCTGGCTCTTGGATCCCTGCTGCGGGCGCTCGGTGCTGGCGACGCCGCCACCGGCCGCGTTCGCGGGCGGCTGCTGCGCCGCGGGCGGCGGCGTCGGCGGCGTCGCGGGGACCGCGGGTGCGTTGGGCACCGGCGGCGCGGGCGTGGTGGGCGTCGGCGTGATCGGCGGCGTCGTGGGCGGCGTGGCCGGCGGCGTCGTCGCAGGCGGCGCGGGCACCGGAGGCGTCGGCGTCTTGGGCGGATCCTGCGGCTTGGGCTCGGGATTCGGCACGATCGCCGGCGGCGGGGGCGCGGGCACGGGCTCCACGGGCGGCGGCGGCGCGTCGGGCGAACGCTGCACATCCGCGGGCGGCGTGGCGGGATCCTTCGAGCGATCCGCATCGACCGGCACCGGCGGCGTCGGCGGCGAGGGCGGCACGACCGTCGGCGGCGTGACGGGTGGCGTGGTCGCGGCAGGCGTCGTCGCGTCGGGAGTGGTCGGCGCGGGGGTCGTGGTCGGCGGCGTGGCCGTCGCCGTCGTCGCGGGCGTCGTCGCCGGCGGCGAGGAGGGCGGCGCGGGCGTCGTCGGCGCGTTGGGCACGGACTGGAGCGTCTTCTCCTCGACGGGCGCGGCGTTGGCCAGGCGCGTCGCCTCGGTGCCCTGCGTGCCCGGCTGGTCGGCGACGACGGTCGTCGCCTGCGCGTTCGCGGCCGATCCGCCGCCGCCCGCGCCATCGCCGCTGCTGCCGCGGCCGAAGCCGATCGCGCCGTTGCCGCCGGAGTCGCTCATGCGGTACCCCGCCTGCGCGACGACGCTCTGCTGCGCGATGTGCTCTTCGAACGCCTCGCGGCCGATGATCACGACCGAGAGCGGATCGCCGTCGTCCTGGCCGATCGCGACCTCCTCGTCCTCGGGATACGCGGGCTTGGGCTCGGGCATCGCCGGCGACGGCGGGCGCGGCGTGAGCTGCTTCTGCGCGACCTCGCGCTTGCTCGGATCCTTCTCGTCCTCGGGCTTCTGCGGTTCCTTCTTGCCCGCGAGCTTCTTCTCGCGCTCGGCCTGCGCGGCGTCGGACTTCTTCGCCGCGTCGGCGGGGGACTTCGGATCCTTCTGCTTCTTCGCCTCGTCGGCGGCGCTCGTCTTCGCCTCGGCCGCGGCGGGATCCGCGCGCAGCCAGTCCATGAGCTGCGGCGAGAAGAGCAGCGCGTGGAACGCGATCGAGAACCCCACGCCCAGCAGGAGCGCGAGGCCGGTCCGTTCCGCGGGCTCGCGGGTCGCCGACATGCCCAAAAGTCTACGGTGTGCCCGCGCCGGGGCCTGCGGGAGAAGCCCCCGAACCCGCGCCGGCGGCCGCGCCGCCCGCGCCCGCCGCGCCGCCGGGGGCCGAACCCGGCGCCGGTCGCGCGCCGCCGCCCATTCCCGGACGCCCGACGAGGTTCACCGTGATGTTCAGCGGACGCAGCCGGTCCCACAGCTCCTGCAGCAGCGGGGCGCGGTCGACCTTGCCCTGCCCATCCGCGATCGCCAGGTAGACGACGGTCTTGCGGTCCTTCGCGACCTTCTCGCGGATGCGGTCGGCGAGCTGCGCGAGCTCGATGCGGTCGCGGTCGACGAAGACGCGCCCCTCGAGGTCCACCGCGATCGTCACGGCCGGGGCCGCGGTCGCCGCCTTGCCGCTGGAGAAGCTGCGAAGCTGCATCGGCACCAGGTCCACGCGCATCAGCGTCGCGGTGGCGAAGATGAAGTACGTCAGCAGGAAGGTCATCACGTCGATGAGCGGGATCAGCTCGATCCGGGGCGTGATCGGGGTTCGACGGAGCCTTCGCATGCGGGGGCTGCGCAGGATACGCGGCCCCTCCGGGCATGGACTATCCTCCCGGCGTGTCCATCAACGACTGGTCCGACGACATCCAGATCGCCGAGCTGCAGGACGACCCCTCCTTCTCGGAGGACATGACCACCCTGGCGACGCGCTACCAGGCCGTGATCGACGCCGTGAAGGCGGGCCGGACCGCGCCCCCGGTGGCGGACCTGGTCCTGGACCTGCGCCGCGTGCACTTCCTGAACTCGACGAACATCGCGCAGCTGCTGCGCCTGCGCAAGCTGGCGATGACCGCCGGCGCGCGCATCCGCATGTGCTCGGTGAGCGACCGCATCTGGGGCGTGCTGCTCGCGACCGACCTCGACCGCATCTTCGACTTCAGCGAGGACTCGACGACCGCGCTCGTGGCGCTGCAGATGGGCCGCGGCGAGCGCTGACGCGCGCACGCCGCGCGCGCCCGTGCGCGCGCACCCTCCGCCGCGCGCTCACTTCGCCGCGCCGTCGCCGCCTTCGTCCGCCGGCGGGGGCGCCGCGGGCTCCGCGGACTCGTCCCCCTGCACGACCTTCGCCACCGACGCGACCGTGTCGCTCCCGTCGAGCGAGACCAGGCGCACGCCCTGCGTCGCGCGGCCGACCTGGCGCACGTCGCCGCAGCCGATGCGCACGACCTTGCCGTTCTTGGTCGAGATCAGCAGGCTGTCCGTCGCCTGCACCGCGCGCACGGCGACGACGCGCCCGTTGCGCCCCTCGGTGCGGATGTCGATGCGTCCCTTGCCGCCGCGCGACTGCACGCGCGTCGTGCCATCCTCGCTCTGCACGAGGTACTCGCGCATCGGCGTGCGCTTGCCGTAGCCGGTCTCGCAGACGGTGAGCAGGTCGCTGGAGTCGTCGCAGACGACGCCGCCGACCACCTCGTCCCCCTCGGCGAGGTCGATGCCGATGACGCCCGCCGCCGAGCGTCCCATGACGCGCGCGTCGTTCTCGTCGAAGCGGATCGACATGCCCTGCGCCGTCGAGAGCAGCACGTGGTCGCGGCCGCCGGTGAGCAGCACGTCGACCAGGCGGTCCCCCTCCTTCAGCCCCAGCGCGATGATGCCGCCGCGGTTGACGTTGCGGTACTCCTGCAGCGCGGTGCGCTTGACCTGCCCGTTGGCGGTCAGGAAGAAGAGGTAGTCCTCGCGCTCCTCGAAGCGCGCGACGGGGCGCCAGGCGCAGATGCGCTCCTCGGGGCGCAGCTCCAGCAGGTTCTGGATCGCGCGGCCCTTGGCGGTGCGCGCGGCCTCGGGGACCTGCCAGACCTTGTTCTTGAAGACGCGGCCGGTGTTCGTGAAGCAGAGGAGGTCGTCGTGGCTGCTGCAGACGAAGACCGACTCCACCGAGTCCGCCGACTCGTCCTCGGCGCCGCCGGCCTTCGCGCCGATGACGCCCTTGCCGCCGCGTCCCTGGATCCGGTAGGTGTCCACCGGCAGGCGCTTGACGTACCCGCGCCGCGAGACGGAGACGACCACCTCGTGCTCGGGGATGAGGTCGGCCATCTCGAAGTCCTCGGCCTCGGCGCCCTCGATCACGGTGCGGCGGGCGTCGGAGAAGCGCTCCTTCAGCTCGATGGTGTCCTCGCGGATGATGTCGAGCACGAGCCGCTCGTCGGCGAGGATCGCCTCGAGCCCCTCGATCTCGTCCACCAGCTTGGAGAGCTCGGCCGCGAGTTTCTCGATCTCCAGCCCGGTGAGCTGGATCAGGCGCAGCGCGCCGATCGCCTCGGCCTGCACGCGGGTGAGGCGCGCGCCGTCGGGCTCGGTGCCCGCGATGACCTGCTCGGGGATGTGCGGCGCGTAGCGGTGGTCGCGCGCGATGCGGAAGGCGCGGGCCATCAGCCCCTCGATCGCCTCCTCGCGCGTGCGGGCCGCGCGGATGATGCGGATGACCTCGTCGATGTCGCAGACCGCGTAGATGAGGCCCTCGAGCCGGTGCGCCTGCTGCTTCGCCTGGCGCAGCAGGAAGGCGGTGCGCCGGCGCACGACCTCCTTGCGGTGCTCGATGTACAGGTCGATGAGCGAGCGCAGCGGCAGCGTGCGCGGCTGGCCCTTGACCAGCGCGATGTTGATGACGCTGTAGGTCTCCTGCAGCGGCGTGAACTCGTAGAGCTGCTTCTCGACGACCTCGGGGTCCGCGTTCTTCTTCAGCACGACGACGATGCGCGTCTGCGCGTCGCGGCCGCTGTGGTTCTTCACGTCCGCGATGTCGGGGATGCGGTCGCCGCGGCTGGCCTCGACGATCTTCTCGATGAGCGTCGACTGGACCACCTGGTAGGGGATCTGGTCGATGACGATCGCGTCGCGCGTCCCCTCCTTCTCGAGGTGGATGCGCCCGCGCACGGTGAGGCGGCCGCGTCCGGTGGCGTACGCCTCGACGATGCCGCGGCGGCCCACGATCACGCCGCCGGTCGGGAAGTCCGGCCCCGGCACGCGGCGCATGAGCTCCTCGAGGCCGATCGTCGGATCGTCGATGACGGCGACGATCGCGTCGCAGATCTCGCCCACGTTGTGCGGGGGCATGCTGCTGGACATGCCCACGGCGATGCCGCTCGAGCCGTTGACCAGCAGGTTCGGGAAGCGCGCCGGCAGGACCGTCGGCTCCTTGAGGCGGTCGTCGTAGTTGGGCTTGTGGTCGACGGTGTCCTTGTCGAGGTCCTCCAGCAGCGCGACCGCGGCGGCGGTCATGCGCGCCTCGGTGTATCGCATGGCGGCGGGGGGATCGCCCTCGATGGAGCCGAAGTTGCCCTGCTTGTCGACGAGCAGCGCGCGCGTCTTCCACACCTGGCCCATGTTCACGAGCGTCGGGTAGATGACGCCCTCGCCGTGGGGGTGGTAGTTGCCGCTCGTGTCGCCGCAGATCTTCGCGCACTTGATGTGCTTGCGCCCCGGCGAGAGGTTGAGGTCGTTCATCGCCACCAGGATGCGCCGCTGCGAGGGCTTCAGGCCGTCGCGCACGTCCGGCAGCGCGCGGTCCATGATGGTGCTCATCGCGTACGTCAGGTAGCTGTCGTGCAGCTCCCGGTCGATGTCGATGTTCACGATCCGGTCCGCCGGCGCGCCTGCCGACTGGGTGGTGTCTGGGGTCTCAGCCATGGGGTCTTCCGAAGTCTTGGAATGATAGCAGAAACCGCCCCTCGCCACGCGCAAACGCGCGCCATTTCGCCCGTGTTTTCAGGGTGCTTCAGCGCGCCGCGGCGTCGCCTTCGCGCGCCAGCAGGAGCAGGTACTCGATGTTGCCCTCGACGCCCTTGCGGCGGCTGGTCTTGCCGCCCACGAGCGGGCTCTGCACGCTGCCGAGCACGCGCGCGCCCAGGGACGGCATCGCCGCCTCGACCGCCGCGAGCACGCGCGGCGCATGCTCGTGCGGCAGGCATCCGTGCACCAGCAGCCCCTTCTCCGCGGGCGCGAGCTCGTAGTGCGGCTTCACGAGCGTGACGATGCGCCCGCCCGGCGCGAGCCACTGCAGCGCCGCGGGCACCGCCAGCCGCTGCGGCGTCCACGCCAGGTCCACGACGACCAGGTCCACGCCGCCGGCGGGCGCGGGCGCGTGCAGCGCGTTGGTGCGCTCGCGCACCTCGACGCGCGGATCCTGGCGCAGCTTCCAGGCGAGCGCGCCGTAGCCGGTGTCCACCGCGACGACGCCCGCCGCGCCGCGCTGCAGCAGGCAGTCGGTGAATCCCCCGACGTTGCAGCCGAAGTCGGCGCAGCGCAGCCCCGCGACGGAGAGCCCGAA
The DNA here is from genome assembly GCA_046350355.1 of Phycisphaerales bacterium. Taxonomy (GTDB): domain Bacteria; phylum Planctomycetota; class Phycisphaerae; order Phycisphaerales; family SM1A02; genus UBA966. The sequence continues at coordinate 1,335,477 of JAXMAN010000001.1, forward strand.
GGCGTCGAGCGCATGCGCGAGCTTGGCGCCCGCGCGCGAGACGAAGAGGCGCGGCTCCTCGCTCACGGGCGCCTCATCCCTCGACGCCCACGACGGCGATGCCCAGCCGGTCCGCGGCCGCCAGCACGGCGGGGCGGTCCACCAGGATCACGCGCCCGACGCCCAGCGCCAGGCAGCCCGCGCCCGAGCGGGCCAGGCGCTCGATCGTCGCCACGCCCACGGTGGGGACGTCCGAGCGCATGTCGTGGCCCGCGCGCGCGGTCTTGAGCAGCGTCCAGCCCTTCGCGCGGCAGAGCTGCGCGGTGCGGTCGATCATCGCGTCGGTCCCTTCGACCGCCTCGACCGCGACGACGTCGCGCGCGCGCACGGTGATCGCCTGCCCGACGTCGAGCTCGCTCACGCGCTGCAGCAGCGGCCAGCCGAAGGCGACGTCGCCCTGCGCGAGCGCGTCGGGCGCGACGCGCCCCATCGTGCCGGGGACGGCGAGGTGGTCGGGGATGTAGCGCGTCGAGTCGATGAGGTGGACCCCCTGCGTGGCCAGCTCGTCCGCGAGCGTGCGCAGCAGGGTAGCGCTGCGCCGGTCGTGGCGCAGGCGGCGGAACCACAGGTCCGCGGTGCGCCAGTCGGGCAGGTCGCGCAGCGCGCGCAGCATCATCCACGGGTCGTGCATGCGCGCCTTGCTGACGCGGCCGACCATCGTGACCTCGGAGACGCCGGCGCGCCGGAAGACGCGGATCCAGCGGCCGATCTGCAGCATGCCGGCCTCGTGGAACTCGTCGCACTCGGCGCGCAGCTCGGGCACGAACTGGTGGCGCAGCCCCAGGCAGACGACGGTGCGTCCCGCCGTGCGCATGCCGCGCGCGACCAGGATCGGAAGCTGCGTCTGTCCCGCGATGATGCCCACGCGGCCGCTCACGGCGCGCGGCCTCCCGGCGGCGTGCGCGCGTCCTGGCCCGCGTGCATCGGCAGCATCTGCGCCGGATCCTCCTGCGGCGGTCCCGCGCGCCACTGCGCCTGGACCGCGTCGATCGCCAGCGAGGCGCTGGGCACGACCGCCAGCAGACGGCGGATCGCCACGCGCACGAAGCGGTGCTCGATGCCGTGGTCGATCATCGCCAGCAGGGGGTCGTAGTAGCCCTCGTGGTTGACGATGGCGATGGGCTTGCGGTGGTCGTCGAGCTGGCGCGCGACCAGGACCTCGAAGAACTCCTCGTAGGTGCCGAGCCCGCCGGGGAGCACGATGAAGGCGTCCCCGCGGTCCATCAGGATGCGCCGGCGCTGCTGCATCGTGGGGACGACGACGAGCTCGTCGCAGCCGGTCCAGCCCTGCTCCAGGGCGAGCAGCTTCTCGGTGATCACGCCCACGACCTGGCCGCCGCGCTCCTTCGAGGCGCGGGCGCACTCGCCCATGAGGCCCACCGCGCCGCCGCCGTAGACCAGGCGCAGCCCGCGGTCGGCGAGCCCGTGGCCCAGCGCGCGCGCGGCGGCGGCGAAGTGCGGCTCGAGCGCGCCGCTGCTGGAGCAGTAGACGGTGACGGATCGCATCGGGCGCACAGTATCCCGCACGCGGGCCCAGCGCGTAGGCTTGCGTCCCGGATGGATGCTCCGCTTCCGGTCGCGCCGTTGCTGGTCCTGGGCCTGGTCGTCGTGGGCTTCGCGCTCGCGGCGCCGCTGACGGCGGCGCTCGTGCGCCTGGGCCACCGCGCCGGGGCGCTCGACAGCGCGGGCGCCGCGGGCCACGCCAAGGAGCTGCGCCGGGTCCCCAACATCGGCGGCGTCGCGATCGTCGCGGCGGTCGCGGTCCCGCTGGCGCTGGCGATGGTCGCCGCCCTCGTGCTCGGGCAGGACCGGCTGGCGCAGGCCGCGCCCGCGATCGCCTCCAGCGTGCGCCGCCTGCCCGAGGCGCTCCCCGCCGCGGGCGCGATCCTGGTGGGCATGCTCTGCCTGCACGCGGTCGGTCTGGTCGACGACCGCCGCGCGCTGCCCGCGCTCCCCAAGCTCGCGGCGCAGCTCGTGGTGGCGCTGGGCACCGTGCTCGCGGGCGACATCCGCGTGCTGCACTTCATCGACGCCTCCGTCGGCGGGCCGTGGCTGGGGATCGCGCTGAGCGCGCTGTGGATCGTCGCGCTCGTGAACAGCCTCAACTTCCTGGACAACATGGACGGGCTCTCGGGGGGCACCGGGCTCATCGCCGCCGCCGCGCTCTGCATCGCCGCGACGATCGCGAAGCAGTGGATGACCGCGGGCATGCTCGCGCTGCTGGCGGGCGCGCTGCTGGGCTTCCTGCTCTTCAACTTCCCCTGGACACGCGGACGCACGGCGCGCATCTTCATGGGCGACGGCGGGTCGCTGGTCGTGGGCTACCTGCTCGCGACCCTCTCCATGCAGATCGTCTACACGGCGCCGGAGCAGGAGGGGTACGCGCTGGGCACGCACTGGTACGGCATCTTCACGCCGCTGGTGGTGCTGGCGGTGCCGCTCTACGACACGGGGACGGTCGTGGGGCTGCGGCTGCTGCAGCGGCGCAGCCCGATGGTGGGGGACCAGCAGCACTTCTCGCACCGGCTGGTGATGCGCGGGCTCTCGCGCCGCGGCGCGGTGCTGCTCATCTGCGCGCTCGCGGGCGTCTGCGGCGTCGGCGGGCTGCTGCTTGGCACGAGCGCCCCCTGGCAGGCGGCGCTCATCGCGCTGCAGACGGGCATCGTGCTGCTGACGATCGCGGCGCTCGAGCGCCCGATGCTCGCGCAGATGCAGGCGGACGCGCGGAAATGACCGGGGACGGCGCGAGTCCCGTGCAGACGCGCGCGCGACGGCGCCTGCGCAGCGCCGCGGCGGTGGCGATCGCGGGCCTGGCGTGCGTGCGCACGCTGGCGATGCACGCGCCGCTGGCGTGGTTCGACATGGATCCGCTGCTCGCGACGACCGCCTTCCCCGGGATCACGCCCGCGGTCTCGCTGGCGATGGACGCCGCGATGCTCCTGTGCAGCGCGCTCGTGCTCTCGACGCTGCTGGGCGCGCCGCTGCGCCGCTGGGCGCTGGCCGCGGTGGTGCTGGCCGTGCTGCCCGCCGGCGCGGTGCTGCTGCACGGCGCGGCCGACGCGGACGATCTGTGGCGCGGCACGCAGTGGCTGGCGACGGTGGTCGGCGCGGTCGCGCTCGCCGCGGCATGCGCGTGCGACACGCGGTCGCGCACGCTGCGTGCGGCGCTGCTGGGCATCCTGCTGGGCGCGCTCGCGCCGATGCTGGTGCGCGCGGGCGTGCAGCTTGGCGTCGAGCATCCGGCGACGGTGGCGCACTACCACGCGGAACGCGCGCAGTTCCTGGCCGCGCGCGGCTGGGCGCCGGACTCGCCGCAGGCGCTCCTGTACGAGCGGCGCCTGGAGCAGCGCGAGGCGAGCGCGTGGTTCGGCCTCGCCAACCTGCTCTCGAGCTGCTGCGCCGCGGGCGCCATCGCGCTTGCCGCGCTGGCGATCGGCGCGCGGCGGCGGATCGAGTCGGGGACGCTGCTGGTGCTGTGGATCGCCGCGGCGGGGTGCGCCGCGGTGGTCGCGATCAACGGATCCAAGGGCGCGACCGCGGCGCTCGTGCTCGGCGCGGCCGTGGCGGCGCTCGCCGCGCGGCGCACGCTGGGCGCGCGCGGGCTCGCGCGGCTGGCGGTCGCGCTGGTGCTGCTGGCGGCGCTCGCGGTGGTCGCGCGCGGCATGGTCGGCGAGGCCTCGGGCGAGCGCAGCCTCCTCTTCCGCTGGCACTACCTGCAGGGAGCGATGCGCGCGCTCGCGCAATCGCCGCTCGCGGGCGTCGGTCCCGACAGCTTCTCCGAGGCGTACCTGCGGCTGCGCCCCGGGCGCGCCCCCGAGGAGATCCAGAGCGCGCACAGCGCGTGGGCCGATTGGCTTGCGGCGCTCGGCGCGGCGGCGGCGGCGTGGATCGCGCTGCTGCTGGCGGCGGCGTGGGGCGCGGGTCGCGCGGCGGGCGCGGCGTGCGCACGCGCGGCGGCGCCGCTGGACCCGGGCGACGCGGACGATCCCGCCGGCGTGCGCGCCGCGTGGATCGCCGCGGGCGTCGTGCTGCTTGCCGCGCTCGCGGGCATCGCCGTGGAGCACGAGTCGCTCGACGCGGTCGGGCTCGCCACGCGCCTGGGCGGCGCGGCGCTGGGCGCGATGCTCGCGCTCGCGGCGACGACGGCGCTGCTGGCCGCGCCCGGCGCGGCGGCGGCGGGGCTGCTGGGCGCGGTCGTCGCGCTGCTCTCGCAGGCGCAGATCGAGATGACGCTCTGGCAGCCCGGCAGCGCGGGCTGGATCGCGGCGCTGGTGGCGGTGGCCGCCGCGCCTGCGGGAGCGTGGGTGCGTGCGCGCGTCGGCGCCGACACGGCGGACGACGCCGCGCCCGCGGACGGCCCGTCGCGCGGCGCACGCGCGCTACTTGGCCTGGGCGCGGGATTCGTCGCGGCGCTCGCGGGCGTCACGCTGGTGCGCGGCGCGCTTCCCGCGCGCGCCGCGGAGGCCGCGATCGCCGACGCCGCGGCGCCGCTCGCGCACGCCGGGCAGCTCGATCCCGTCGCGCGCGGCCCGGTGGACGCGGCGCGCGCCGACGCGGCGAACGCGCTCCTGGCGGGACTCGACGCGCGCACGCCCGCCGACGACCGCTGGTCGCGCCGCACCGAGGTGCTGGGCGTCGGCCTCGACCAGCTTGCCGATGCGATCGCGCAGCAGCCGCGCAGCGTGGCGCCCGCCGACCGCGCGCTGCGCCGTGCGCAGGCGCTCGCGCTCGCCTCGCTCGCCGTGGACCTGGAGCCCTCGCACCGCGTGCTCGGCGCGGCCGCCTTCGTCGCGGAGTCGGTGCTTGCGCAGCCCGACGCGGAGGCCGCGCAGCGCGCCGCCGCGCTCGCGCTCCTCGAGCGCGCCGCGCAGGGGACCGTCGAGCGCAACCCGCGTTCCGTCCGCGGGTGGAGCCGCATCGCCGAGGCCGCCCGCCTGCGCGGCGACGCCGACGCCGCGCGCGCCGCCGCCCGCCGCGCGCTCGAGGCGGACGCCAGCTACGAGCTCGACCCGCTGCGCCGGCTTCCCGCCGGCGAGCGTGCGACGCTCGAGTCCCTCGCGAAGTGATTTCCGTGCCGCGCCGCTACCAGGCGCCCAGCAGCTCGCCCGTGCCGCGCTCGTACGCGATCGTCGGGCCCGCGGGGAAGCGCGCGACGCCCTCGGCGCGCAGCCGGGGCGCGTGCTCGCGCTCGTAGCGCTCGAAGTCCGCGCGCTGCGCGAAGTGGTAGCGCACCTCGACCAGCGTCGTGCCCGCGGGCGTGTCCACGCGCACGAGCTCCGCGTCGAGCGCGCCTGCGGCGATCACGTCGGCGATGTGCCCGCCGCGCAGCCAGCCCATCCAGCCCTCGGCGACCGAGGGATCGCTGAAACGCACGCGCACCCAGTAGACGAAGCGTCCCGCGGTCGCTCGGCCGCTCACGGCGCGCCCCCGGTGCGCGCGCGCGCGACGGCGTCGATCACCTGCGCCGCGGTGTATGCGTCGCTGCGGAAGACCTCGGTGCCGTTGGGCGCGAAGACCACCAGCAGCGGGATCGTCACGCGGCCCAGCTCGGCGAGCTTCGCCTTGCCGTCGGGGTTGTCGCCGGTGATGTCCGCCTTCAGCAGCTCGACGCTCGGCTCGCGCAGCACCGCGGCGACCTGGTCGCTCTCGAGCACGGTCTTCTCGAGCGTCTTGCAGTTGATGCACCAGTCCGCGGTGAAATCCAGCACCACGACCTGGCCCGACTTCTGCGCCGCGACGAGGCCCGCCGGCGTGTACCGGCTCCAGGGCAGCTTCTCGTAGGTGAGCACCGGCGGGATCGCCGCGGAGACGCCCGCGATGAAGAGTCCCGCGAGCACGAAGGTCGCGCGCGCCGCGTTCGTGCGCGCGATGCGCACCGTGCGGTAGACCAGCCACGCGCCCGCCGCGAAGCCGGTCGCACCGACGACCCACCAGTACAGCTTGGAGGGCTCGGCAAGCAGCCCGTTGACGCCCGCGCCGATGAAGAAGAAGGCGGCAGCGAGGAGCAGCAGCCCCATGACCTGCTTGAGCAGGTCGCTCGCGGGTCCGCTCTTGGGAACGCGCTTGGCCATCTGCGGGAACGCGCTGAGCACCAGGTAGGGGCTGCCCATGCCCAGGCCGATCGCGAAGAAGACCGCCAGGATCGTGCCCGCGCTCTTGGTCGTGACCGCCCAGCCCGCGGCGGCGCCCATGAGCGGCGCCGTGCAGGGGGTCGAGAGCACCGCGGTCATCACGCCGAAGATGACGCTGCCGCCGTAGGTCTCGTGCTTGGGCTCGATCGCGTAGACCCACTGGGGCAGGCCGATGTTGTAGAAGCCGGCCATGCCGATCGCCATCGCGGCGATGAAGACGCCGACGCCGATGGTGAAGGCGGGGTACTGGAAGAGCTGGTTCGACTGCTCGAAGCCCTTGACCGAGCTCAGCAGCACGCCCAGCAGCAGCCAGAAGCCCACGACGCCCGCCGTCATCGCCACGCCCAGCATGAACGTGCGCTTGCGGTCGCCCGCCGCGGCCGCCGCGAGGCCCATGATCTTGAGCGGCACCACCGGGAGCACGCAGGGGGTGAAGTTCAGGATCGCGCCGCCGACGAAGGCGAGCACGAGCATGAGCGGGAAGAAGAAGCCCGCGTCGGGATCCAGCTTGAAGTCGTATCCAAAGAGCGGGAAGTTGATCGGCTTGGACTTCACGGCGGGGCCTGCCGCGCCCATCGCCGGGTTGTCCTTGATGCGCCCGAAGACCGTCGGATCGAAGCCCGCGAAGAGCGGGGCGTCCTCCGGACCCACCGCGGCGCGCTCCGCGCCGATGGGCAGCGTCGCCGTCGCCTCGACGTCGCCAGGTCCCGCGCAGGTGGAGCTGTTGCACGCCTGGAGGCGCGCCTTCACCGAGATCGTGATCGCATCCTTCGCATCCGCGCCGACGATGACCGGCAGCAGCGCGACGGTCCGGCCCTCGTAGACGCCGTAGGTCTGCGGCCCGTCCCCGATGTCCGCCTTCGCGCCGTGGACCGCGGGCCACTGGATGTTGGCGACGGCCGCGGTCGCGCCCGAGGCGGGCGCAACCGTCACCTCCAGATCGAGGTAGATCGCGCCGTCGAAGCGCGCATACTCCTTCGGGAGCGCCTCGGTCACCGCCTCGCTGGGCCAGATGTGCCAACCGGGTTCGATGTCGAAGACCAGTGCCACCGGCAGCGTGTCCCCCGGCGCGGCGGTCTTCAGCGCCGGCACCACCTTGAACTTGACGAGCGAGCCCGAGTCCGCCAACTGCGCGTGTGCCGCCGGGACGGCCGCCAGCGCACCGATCAGGGCGAGCAGGGCCCAGACCCACCGGCGCAGGGCCAGCGGGGCGGAAACCGTGGAAATCGAGTCCGGAGCGTTCAGGGTTGGCATGGGAGGGGTCGGAAAGCGTATCCGGGGGCCGCGGGCGGCCGCCGGGGTGCTACGCCGCCTGCTACACTCTTGTTTCCCGCTTTTGGCTCCTTCAGGGGTCCGCAGCGGGGGTTCGAGTCCGTTCCCGTCTCGGTCTTCAGGCGTTCTGGAGACCTTCCGACCGCGAGTCACGCGTGCACCCATGATCGCCACCACGACGATCGCCCGCTACGGCAACTGCCGCTTCGTGCCATGACGCCGTCCCGCGTCAAGGCCACGACGGCGGCTCTCGGCGCCCTGCGCGCCGACGGGTGCCGCGCCCGCTCCGGTTCGAGGTCCCGCTCGGAGGTCGCCCACATGGGTTGACCCCCGGACGCCTGGAAGGGCCCCCGCAAGGGGCGCCCGGTCCGAGACGGGCCATGCGCGACCAGCCGCGCGTGGCCCGCCTTCGTTTTCGCCGCCGCTGGTGCGGCACCATCCTGACATCCCGCCATCCAACGCCGAGCACGACCATGAATCCCGAGACCCTCCGCATCCTGGACTCCATCGCCCGTGACCGCAACATCGACCGCGAGCTGCTGCTGCTCGACCTCGAGGCGGCCATGGTGAGCGCGCTGCGCAAGCACTTCAACTCGCTCGACACCGAGGAGTTCGGCTGCGAGGTCGACCGCATCACCGGCAAGATCTCCCTCTGGCGCAACGACCCCGAGACGGGCGCGCGCGAGGAGATCCCGCTCTCGTCGCTGGGCCGCATCCCGGCGCAGACGGCGAAGCAGGTCATGATCCAGAAGTTCCGCGAGGACGAGCGCAACTCGCTCCTCGAGGAGTTCGGCCGCCGCCAGGGCGAGCTCGTCACGGGCACCGGGCAGCGCTACGAGGGTGGCGCGCTCATCGTGCAGATCGACCGCGCGGAAGGCTTCATGCCCCGCAGCGAGCAGATCCCCGGCGAGCAGTTCCAGCCCGGCGACCGCGTGCGCTGCCTGATCCTGGACGTGCGCGACGCGACCAACCAGGTCAAGATCGTCCTCTCGCGCAGCCATCCCGACTTCATCCGCAAGCTCTTCGAGGCCGAGGTCCCCGAGGTCGCGGAGCACGTCATCGAGATCAAGGCGATGAGCCGCGAGCCCGGCTTCCGCACGAAGCTCGCCGTCGCGAGCGTCGACACCAAGGTCGACCCCGTCGGCGCCTGCGTCGGCGTGCGCGGCAGCCGCATCCGCAACATCGTCGACGAGCTCGGCGGCGAGAAGATCGACATCGTCCGCTGGAACGAGTCGAGCCAGGTCCTCATCGCCAACGCGCTCAAGCCCGCGGAGGTCGAGGAGGTCAGCCTGTGCTTCGAGCTCGGCCGCGCCACGATCATCGTGCGCGAGGACCAGCTCTCGCTGGCGATCGGCCGCCGCGGCCAGAACGTCCGCCTGGCCGCGCGCCTGACGGGCTGGGACATCGACATCCTCACCCCCGCGGAGTTCGACAAGAGCCTCGCGGCGCTCGAGGAGACCGTGCGCGCCATCGACGGCATCGCCGACGAGATGCTCGACAAGATGGGCGCCCTGGGCCTCATCAGCGTCTTCGACATCGAGGACGTGGGCGAGCAGGTCCTGGAGCAGGAGCTGGGCATGACCCCCGAGCTCGCCGCGACCGTCGTCGACGCCTGCCGCGAGCGCGGCAAGATCGTCGCCGCCGAGCAGGCCAAGGCCGCGCAGGAGGAGGAGGCACGCAAGGCCGCCGAGGGCAGCGCCGCCGACGCGCTCCTGGGCGGAGGCAGCGTGCGCGACACCTTCGTCGAGACCGACGCCGGCGCCGAGAGCGCCGCCGATTCCATCCTTGGCGGGCCGGCCGCCGGCCCCGAGGGAAGCGCCCGCCACTGAGCGCGCGCCTCCCGCGGCGCGCGCGTTGCGCGCCTGTCCGACTGCATCGTTTGAGGAGCAATTCGTGTCCAAGCAGATTCAGAAGATCCGCATCTCGCAGCTCGCCAAGGAGCTCGGCATCGACTGGAAGTCGATCAAGGCCAAGTGCGACCTCGAGGACGTGGGCGACCAGGTGAAGACCGCGTCGTCGACGGTGGGCATCGGTCTTGCCCAGACGATTCGCGAGTGGTTCAGCGCCGAGGGCGGCCACGGCACCGCCGTGGAGACCGCCGCCAAGGTCGAGGCCCGCCCGCCCGCGGCGAAGTCGCGATCGAAGTCCGCCGGCACCGCCGCGCCGACCGGCGGCACCGCGACCATCGAGGCCGCGCCCGCCGAGGCGGCCGCGGACGCGCCCGCCGCGCCCGCCGCGCCCAAGACCCGCACCACCAGGACGGCCGCCTCCGAGACTTCGGCGCCCGTCGTCGCCGAGCCCGCCGCCCCCGCGGCGCCCGCCGCACCGGTCGCGCCCGTCGCCGCCGCTCCCGCGGCCCCGGCGCCGGCGCCCGCGCCCGCACCCGCGCCCGTCGCCACCGCGCCCGCCGCGCCGACGATGCCCGACCTCGCGCCGCGCCTGCCCGGCGAGGACATCGCCGTCGTCATCTCGCCCGAGAGCTCCGCGCCGCACACCGTCGTCGACGCGCCCGTCAGCCCGGCGGTCATCGGCAAGGCGCACAAGTCCGCCAAGAGCGCGGAGACGCCGCTGCCCAGCGCGACCGTCCCGGCCGCGCCCGTGCGCGCGCCCGTGCGCCACACCATCCAGCCCGCGAGCGCGCCGCCGACGATGAACGTCCCGCGCCGCCCCGACGTGGTCGCCCCCGTCGGCCAGATGGTCGCGCCCGTCAAGACCGCGCTCAGCGGTCCCAAGGTCATCCGCGTCGAGCAGCCGGAGAACCTCCCCGCGCCGCGTCCGCGCACCTTCGGCGGACCCGGCGGTCCGGGCGCCGGCCGCTTCGGCGGTTCCGGCGTCACCTCGCCCGGCGGCCGCAGCACCGGACGCCCCGGCACCCCCTCGACGCGCACCGGCCGCGCCAACGATCCGCGCGGACGCGACTACGGCACCAGCCGCGGCGGCGGACAGAGCAGCCAGGACCGCGTCGACCGCGAGGCGCGCCTCGCGCACTCGCAGGGCTTCTTCAAGTCGCGGCGCCAGAGCCAGGCCAAGCGCGAGGCGGCCGCCACCGGCGCCAACCGCGGCGCCGAGGCCCCGGAGGACTTGGTCGTCCACGTCACCGAGCCGATCGCGATCAAGGAGCTCTCCGAGGCGAGCGGCATCAAGGCCAGCGAGATCCTGAAGAAGCTCTTCCTCGCCGGGCAGATCGCCACCATCAACAGCACGATCGAGACCGAGAAGGCGATCGAGATCATGATGGAGTACGGCATCGACCTGCAGGTCGAGCAGCCCAAGAGCGCCGCCGAGCTCATCGAGAGCCAGTTCGAGGGCCGCGCGCGCACCGCCGAGGGCCCGCGCCCGCCGGTCGTCACGATCCTGGGCCACGTCGACCACGGCAAGACGAGCCTCCTCGACCGCATCCGCAACACCAACGTGGCCGCGGGCGAGGCCGGCGGCATCACGCAGGCGACCAGCGCCTTCCAGGTCCCGGTCAAGGCCGGCGAGAAGGAGCGCGTGGTCACCTTCATCGACACCCCCGGCCACGAGGCCTTCACGCACATGCGCGCCCGCGGCGCCCGCGTGACGGACATCGCGGTCCTGGTGGTCGCGGCCGACGACGGCGTCATGCCGCAGACGGTCGAGAGCATCAACCACGCGAAGGCGGCGGGCGTGCCCATCGTCGTCGCGCTCAACAAGATCGACAAGGCCGAGGCGACCGCCGCCAACATCAACCGCATCATGGGCCAGCTCGCCGAGCACGGCCTCAACCCCACCGAGTGGGGCGGCGACACCGAGGTCATCAAGGTCAGCGCCACCAAGGGCACGGGCATCCAGGAGCTCCTGGAGATGCTCGACTACCAGGCCGACCTGCGCGCGCTCACCGCGGACGCGAAGGGCCTCGCGCAAGGCACCTGCCTCGAGGCGCAGATGGAGGAGGGCCGCGGCGCGGTCGTCCGCCTGATCGTCCAGGAGGGCCAGCTCGCCAAGGGCGACTTCATCGTCGTCGGCCGCGCCTTCGGCCGCGTGCGCGACATCGTCAACGACCGCGGGCAGCGCATCGACCACGCGGGTCCCTCGACCCCGGTGGCGATCTCCGGACCCGACGTGCTCCCCGACGCGGGCGACAAGTTCTACTGCGTCAAGTCGCTCAAGGAGGCGGAGAACGCCGCCCTGGAGCGCCGCCGCATCGAGCGCGAGCGCGAGCTCGCCGCGCCCAAGATCACCCTCGACAACATCTTCGAGCACATGGGCAAGGCCGGCGTCAAGGAGCTGCCGCTGGTCGTCAAGGCCGACGTGCAGGGCTCGGTGGAGACCCTCAAGGCGGTGCTCGGCAAGATCAAGACCGAGGAGGTCGCGGTCAGCGTCAAGCACTGCGCCGTCGGCGGCATCAACGAGAGCGACGTCGCGCTCGCGGAGGCCACCAAGGCGATCATCGTCGGCTTCAACGTCACCTCCAACGCGAAGGCGCGCGCGCTCGCCGAGGCCAAGGGCATCGAGCTGCGCCTCTACGAGGTCATCTACGACCTGACCGACGACGTGCACAAGGCCGCGGCCGGCCTCCTGGAGCCCGAGCTCAAGCTCGAGGTCCTGGGCCACGCCGACGTCCGCGAGGTCTTCCGCATCTCCAAGGTCGGCGCGATCGCGGGCTGCTACGTCACCGACGGCGTGGTGGAGCGCAACGCGCAGATCCGCGTGACGCGCGAGGGCATCGTCATCGAGAAGGACCGCCGTCTCGAGCAGCTCAAGCGCTTCAAGGACGACGCCAAGGAGGTCCGCGCCGGCAACGAGTGCGGCATGAAGATCGAGGGCTACAACGACATCAAGGTCGGCGACGTCCTCGAGTGCTACCGCACCGTCAAGGTCCAGCGCGGCCTCGCCGCGACGGGCGCCCGCAAGGAGTAGCTCCACGGATGGACCGGCGCACCCACGGCAGCGGCTCGCACGGCGGCGGCGGATCCTTCCGCGGCGCGCAGCTTGCCAGCCTCGTCCAGCGGATCGTCCAGCAGGAGATCCAGCGGGGCATCGCCGATCCGCGGCTGCGCGGGATGGTCACGGTGATCTCCGTGGAGGTCACCGCCGACTGCGAGGAGGCGACGCTGCACGTCTCGGTGCTGCCGGCGGAGTTCGGACCGCTCTCCGTCCAGGCGCTGACCCACGCGGCGGGGCACCTGCGCCGCGCCGTCCTGAAGCAGAGCCGCGTCCGGCACGCGCCGCGGCTGCGCTTCCTGCTCGACGACTCGCTCAAGCGCGCCGCCGCGGTGGAGGCGGCGATCCGGGAGGCGGCTCCCGGCGTAGAGGACCCTTCCACCGACGACGAGACCCCCGCGCCCCGCGGCACCGACGGCGCCGCCCCCTGAACCAACGCACCCTGCGGCGCCCCGCGCCGCCACCCCGAGAGCCACCGTGAAGACCGAACAGTCCAACCCGAACAAGCTCGCCTCCTTCCTCAAGAAGCATGGCGGCACCGCGGGGCACCCGCTCGAGCCGGTGACGCCGGACCTCGTCGAGCTCTTCATCCACTCCTACCTGCTCTGGCAGGCGCCCTCGGACGAGGCCAACGCCGCGCTCGGCCGCATCAAGGAGGCGTACATCGACTGGAACGAGCTGCGCGTCAGCCTGGTCTCGGACCTCGTCGACGTGATCGGCTCGAAGTACTGGCGCGCCGCCGAGCGCATGACGCGCCTGCGCGACGCGATGAACGGCGTCTTCCGCCGCGAGCACCGCGTCAGCCTCGAGCGCCTCAAGGGCCTGATGAAGAAGGACGCGGTCAGCTACATGGAGACGCTGCCGGGCATGGTGCCCTTCGTGGCCAACCGCGTGCTGCTGGTGGGCGTCGACTTCCACGCCGTGCCGCTCGAGGAGTTCGGGCTGCAGCTGCTGACGCAGGCGGGCGCGCTTCCGCCCGGCACCGGTCTCGCCGACGCCGCGGGCTGGCTCACGCGCCACGTGAAGGCCGAGGAGGCGCGCGACGCGCACCGCGCGCTCGTCGCCGCGATCGACCACATGTGGGCGACCAACCCGCCCAGGTCCCCGAAGGCCTCGACGAAGCCCTCCGAGCTCGCGCCGCCGCAGCCCGTGGAGGAGGCGAAGGCCGCCGCCCGCGCGCTGGTCGAGGCGCAGCTCGCCGCCGAGCGCGCCGCCGTCGCCGCCGAGCGCGCCGCCCGCCGCGAGGAGGCGCGCCAGCAGAAGGCCGCCCTCAAGGCGAAGGAGGCGCGCGACGCCGCCAAGGAGGCGGCCAAGTCCGCCAAGGGCGCCGCCAAGACGCTGAAGAAGGGCGCGAAGCCCGCCGCGCCGCGCCCGGGCGCGCGCGTGGCGAAGGTCGAGCGCAAGGGCTCCTCCAAGAAGTAGCGCGATGCCTGCCGCGTGGCTGCTGCTGGCCGCGGCGCTGACGGGCGCTCCGCCCGCCGCGGCGGTGCCGCCGCCGGGCGTCTCGCCGGCGCGCGTCGCACCGATCGAGCGTCCGCCCGCGCGCCTGGAGACGGTCATCCCGCAGCTGGGCGAACACGCGCGGCTGCGGCTGCAGCCGGCGCCGCCGCCCGTCGCGGGCAGCGCGAGCGAGTCGGAGGCCGTGCGCCGCTATGTCCGCGGGCGCCTGCGCACGCAGGCCGGCGACGGCGCGCGATCGGCGGACGACTTCGACGCCGCGCTGCGGCTGGACCCGGGCTCGCCGGCGCTGCGCGCGGCGCGCGCGGAGGCGGCGGCGCAGGCGGGGGATCTCGAGCGCGCGGCGACCGAGTGGGAGGCGGCGCTCGCGCTGGCCCCCGAGGATCCGCAGGCGCTCATCGCCGTGGGCGTCGCCGCGGGCGCCGCCGACCAGCACGCGCGCGCCGCCGCGCTGCTTGGCCGCGCCTGGCTGCAGCTTCGCGCCGACGGCTTCGCCGCGCTGAGCGACGCCGGACGCGCGACCGTCGGCGGCACGCTCGCGCGCGCCCTCTTTCGCCTGGGCTTCGACGAGGCCGGCCTCGAGGCCGCGCGCGTGGCGCTGGACGCCTCCATCGAACGCACCGCCGCGCAGCGCGGCGACGGCGTGGACGCGGCCTCGCGCGCCGCCGCGCAGCTCGCGCGCGAGGCCGGAGAGGCCGCGCTTCGCACCGGCGCGCCCGCCGAGGCGGCCGCACTCCTGGAGCGCAGCGTCGCGCTCGTGCCCGACGCACGCGCCGCGGCGCTCGCGGCCTTCGCGCAGCTTCGCGCGCAGCGCACCGACGAGGCGCGCGCCGCGCTCGCGCAGCAGCTGCTCGCCGAGCCCTGGAACGAGGAGGAGGCGACCGTCCTCGCCGTCTGGCTGCTCGAGTCGCTCGGCGGGGACGAGGCCGCGCAGTCGATCCTGAACGACGTGCAGGAGGCGGTCCTGGAGGGCGACGCCTCGCCGACCGCGCTGGGACGCGTCGCGCGCCTGCGCGCGGCGGCCGAGCCCGCGCGCGCCGCGGAGCTCCTGGCCGCCGCCGTGCGCGCCGGCTCCGACGATCCCGCGACGCTCGAGGCCGCGCTGCGCGCGAGCACCGGCGACGCCGCGGCCGCGCTCGCCGCCGAGACGCTCGCCCGCGCCCCCGGCGCGCTGCGCGACATCGCGCGGGCCTGGGCGCGCGCCGCCCCCGACGCCGCCGCGGTGCGCCGCGGGCTGGAGGCGCTCCCCGAGACCGCGCAGCGCGAGGCGCTCGCCGCGGCGATGCTCGCGCAGCTTCGCGCGCCCGGCGTCGGCTGGGCGCGCGCGCAGGCCGCCGCCGACCGCTGGCCGACGCGGCGCGAGTGCTTCGAATCGATGCTCGCGGTGGCCGCCGCCGCCGCGGATCCCGCGCTCGTCGAGCGCGCGAGCGCGCTGGTGGACGCCGGCACCGACGCCGATCCCTCGTGGCACGCCTCGCTCGCGCGCGCCTTCGCCGAGACGGGCGCGCCGCGCGCGGCGCAGGCGGAGCTCGCGCGCGCGCAGTCGCTGGGCGGCGCGCGCGGTGGCGAATCCGCCCGCACCGCGCGCTCGATGGCGCACGCGCAGGCCGCGATCGACGGCCGCGCCCCCGCGGGCACGCCGCGGGCGCGCGCCGAGGAGGCGGTCGCGCGCGGGGACCTGCGCGCGGCGGTCGCCGAGCTGCTGCTGGGACGCTGGACCGATCCCGACGACGCCGCCGCGCTCGGGCTGCTCGTGCGCCTGCTGCCCGGCAGCGACGGCGCGCGCGCCACCTGGGACTGGCTCTGCGCGGAGGTGGACCGCAGCCCGATGGACGCGCTGCGCTGGGAGGCGCTCGTGCTGCACGCGGTCGCGACGCGCCGCGCCCCCGAGGCGCTGGGCCACGCCGACGCGCGCCTGGCCGCCGATCCCGACGACACCGTCGCGCTCGCCGCGCGCGAGCCGCTCCTGCGCGCCATCGGCCGCGCGCCCGACGCGCTCCTGGCCGCGCGCGCGCGCACGCAGGCGCTCCCGCCCGGCCCGCGCCGCGCGCTCGAGCAGGCCGCGCTCGAGGCGCAATGGGGCGACGCCGACCGCGCCATCGACGCGCTGCGCGCCTTCGCGGAGAGCGCCTCGCCGCCGCCGGCCTCGCAGCGCGCGGTCGCGCTGGACCTCTGCACGCGCCTGCCCGCGGCCACCGCCGACCGCGCCACGATCATGCGCCGCATCGCGCGCGACGCGATCCTGGCCGACGCGGACGCCTCGCTCGAGTTCTTCGCCTTCGAGGCGCTGGGCGCGGCGAGCGACGCCGCGCTCGATCCGCAGGAGCGCGCCGCCGCCGCGGGCATGATCGGCACCGAGGCAGCCGCGCGCGCCGCGCTGCGCGCCGACGCCGAGCGCTGGCGCAGCGCGGGCGACTTCCTCCTGGCACAGGGCTTCCCGCGCGAGGCGGGGGAGTTCCTGCGCGCGCGCATCGAGGATCCCGCGGGCCTCTCGGAGCAGGAGCTCTCGATGCTCGTGCGCGCCGCCTGCGCCTGCGACGCCGCCGCGGGCGGGCGCGCGGGCGACTCGATGGCGCTCGTCGCGCGCCTGCGCGCGGCGGGGCTGCGCCCGCTGGGCAGTTCCGAGGCGCCCGCCGCGGACTTCGACGCGCTCAGCGGCATCTACTCCGTCGTCGGCGACCGCGCGGGCGCGGAGCAGATCCTGGAGGCGGGCGTCGCCGTCGATCCCGAGGACGCCTCGATCCTGAACAACCTGGGCTACGCGCGGCTCGAACGCGGGCTGGTCGACGCGCAGACGCAGACGCTGCTCGAGCGCGCCGACGCGGTCCGTCCCGGCGAGCCCACGATCCTGGATTCGCTCGGATGGATGCGCTACCTGCAGGGGCAGATCGAGGACGCCGACGGCCGCCCCGGCGCGCGCACGCTCCTGCGCCGCGCCGTCGAGGCCGCGGGCCGCGCCGCGAGCGCCGTGCAGTGGGACCACTACGGCGATGCCCTGATGCGCGCGGGCGACCGCGCCGGCGCCGAGCGCGCCTGGCGCGAGGCGCTCCGCCTGGCCGAGGGCGGCATGCCGCGCGAGGAGCACGTCTCGCTCCTGCGCCAGGTCTTCCGCCGCCAGCTCGGGGTGGCGGCGATCGATGCCGGCAAGTATCACGATGCCCACGAGGGTGCGATCTCCCAGCGCGCGCGCGCGAAGCTGGATGCCCTCGCCAACGGAACCCCACCCGCGGTGGCGCCGATTCCCGCGCCCGCCGCGCCGACCCCCTGACGGACCCCGACGACCCATGGCTGGACACAGCGCCTGGAAGAACATCAAGCACCGCAAGGCCGCCGTCGACGCCAAGCGCGGCAAGATCTGGTCCAAGTGCTCGCGCGCGATCATCGTCGCCGCGCGCACCGGCGGCGCCGATCCGAAGTTCAACGCCACGCTGCGCCTGGCCGTGGACGCCGCCAAGGCGGCGAACATGCCGCGCGACACCATCGAGAAGGCGATCAAGAAGGGCGCCGGCGAGGGCGACGGCGAGAACTTCGAGGCGGTGAAGTACGAGGGCTACGGACCCGGCGGCGTCGCGATCATCGCCGAGTGCCTGGTCGCCAACCCCAACAAGGCCGCCGCGGACATCCGCATGATCTTCGACAAGAACGGGGGCAACCTGGGCGTCCCCGGCAGCGTGACCTTCAGCTTCCAGCACCGCGGCTCGATCCTGGTCGGCGCGGGCGCCGCCACCGAGGAGCGCCTCTTCGAGGTCGCCCTCGATGCCGGCGCCGAGGACATCCAGGGAGGCGAGGAGGGGTGGCAGGTCGTCACCCCGCCCACCGAGATGCTGCGCGTCAAGGATGCGCTCGAATCCGCCGGCATCCCGGTGGAGCACGCCGAGATCACCTACCTTCCCGCTTCCCCCGTCGAGGTCGACGCCGCCGCCGCGGCGAGCGTCGCCAAGCTGGTCGCCGCGCTCGAGGAGCACGACGACGTCCAGAAGGTCCACATCAATGCCGACGTCTCCACCGACTGACCGCCTGCGCCCGCGCGCCCTCGCCGCCGCCGTGATCGCCAGCGCCTGCGCCGCGCTCGCCGGCTGCGGGCACTCCGCGCAGCATGTCTACGACGACCGCCCGCGCGAGGATGTCTGGCACGCCGTCGTCCAGGCCGCGAAGGAGCCGCGCTACTCCGACTGGATCGT
Source organism: Phycisphaerales bacterium (assembly GCA_046350355.1). GTDB lineage: Bacteria > Planctomycetota > Phycisphaerae > Phycisphaerales > SM1A02 > UBA966. The sequence continues at coordinate 1,353,463 of JAXMAN010000001.1, forward strand.
CACCGAGAACAAGGTGCATGTCTCCGAGGCCGACCACCGCGTCGACATCCTGCGCGACCTCAAGCGCGACGTCGTCGAGAAGGGCGCGAAGCCGCGCCGCGAGGAGGCGCAGTGGCGCTTCGCCGCGACGCTGCTGCCGGGCGATCCGCCGACGGTCGAGCTGAGCTCGCCGGACTGGACCGTCCCCGCGCACTTCTGGAAGGAGGCGGACCACTTCTTCGCGCAGGTGCGCCTGCGCCTGGCGGAGATGGGTCCCGTCACGCCCGCGCCGGGCGATCCGATGGGTGGCGCGCCCGCGGCCGCCGCGAAGGATCCGACGCCGCCCGGCAACAAGCCCGAGAAGCCCGCCGACGGCAAGCTCGCGACGCCCTGACGCCCCGACGCGATGGCTTCCGCTCCCGATCCAACCTCCGCAGCCGCGCGCCCCTGGGCCTCGCCCCGCGTGATCGCGACGGCGCTGCTGGCGGGACTCTGGTGCACGCTGCCGCTGCTGCTCAGCATCGCGCTGTTCGCCTCGATCGAGTCGGTCACCGGCTGGCTGCACGGCATGGGCGAGCGCGGCCCGTGGATCGCCGCAGGCATCTTCGCCCTCGCGGCGGGGGCGGGGCTGCTTCCGACCTACGCGCAGAGCGTGCTTGCGGGCTGGGTCTTCGGCTTCACCACGGGAACCTGGGTCTCCGCCTGCGGCGGGGTGGTCGGTGCGGTGACGGGCTACGCGCTCTCGCGCGCCGTCGCCGGCGACGCCATGCGCACGATGATCGACGCGCACCCGCGCTGGGGCGTCGTACGGCGCGCGCTCACGGAGGCGAGCTTCGGGCGCACGCTGCTGGTGGTGACGCTGCTGCGCTTCCCGCCCAACGTGCCCTTCTCATTTGCCAACCTGGTCTTCGCGAGCACCGGCGTGCGCTTCCTGCCGATGGTCCTGGGATCGCTCGTGGGGATGCTGCCGCGCACGGCGGTCGCGGTCTGGATCGGCGCGCAGGGCTCCGCGAGCGGCGCCAAGAACTTCGGCGACCTGGTGAAGCAGGAAGGCTGGACGGCGACCTTCATCGGCATCGGCGCGCTGGTGGTGGCGCTGCTGATCCTGCAGGCCATTGGAAATCGAGCCCTGCGCGCGGCAGGGCTCGATGGGGAGTCGACGAAGGGCTGAGCGGCGGGGGAACGCCGGGCCGCGCGGGACGCGGTCAGGCGCGCTCGCGGTAGGCGCCATCCTCGGTGCTGACGCGGACGCGGTCACCGATGTTGATGAACGGGGGGACGCGGGTCTTGAGGCCCGTGTCGCAGGTCGCTTCCTTGAGCTGGTTGGTCGCGGTCGCGCCCTTGATGCCGGGGGTGGTGTCGGTGATCTCGAGCTCCACGACCAGGGGCATCTCGATGCTGACGGGCTTCTCGTCGGCCCAGAGGACGACCACGTTCGAATTGGGCTTCACGTACAGGGGCATGTCGCCGACGAAGGCCTTGGTGAGCTCGAACTGGTCGTAGGTGCTCGTGTCCATGAAGACGAAGCTCTCGCCCTGCTGGTAGAGGTACTCCATCTGCCGGCGATCCAGGTCGATCTGCTCGACTTCCTCGCCCGAGCGCAGGCGCTTCTCGATGATCGAGCCGCTGTGGAGGTCGCGGATGTTGACCTGCACGAAGGCGCGCAGGTTGCCCGGCGTGCGGTGCTCGACCTTGGTGATCAGGTAGAGCTTGTTGTCCATCTTGATGCCCATGCCGGGGCGAAGATCGGTCGACTTCACGGAGGAGGCCCTTCTGTTCGGGGGAGGAAAGGGGGGCGAGGATAGCGGGGAAAAGAAATTACCCCCAAGTCTTTGAGGACCTGGGGGCGGAGGGAGGGAAAAGGGCTGTTGGAGTCAACGCCGCGAGCGGCGCCGCGTGGGAGGCAGGGCGGGGCAGCGAGTGCCAGCAGCTCTGCGAGTTCCCGCGGTCACGGGGATGGGCCGGGGGCCTGGTCCGACGTGACGGGCCAAATCTAGCGCGACTTCTTCCAAAGGGAAGGAACCCCCCGTGGAATGGGGGCGTTTTTGTGGGACGCGTTGTCGACGCGGCGCGCGCATTGCCGGTGTGTGTCCGAGAACTTCATGCGTGGCGATGCGGTGACTTGCACCTCGATCCTTACACTCCCCGATCTATGCCCCGTTGCACCTCGACGTTCGTGGCGGCGCTGAGCCTGGTCTGCTCGGCCACTGCCTTCTCCGCTCCGCTCCAGTCGGGTGCGCCCGCGGCGCCCGCGCAGGGAGCGCCCGCGGCGCCGGCAGCCGCGCCGCCGGTCGACACGGGCGACATGATCGACGCGCTGCCGCCGATCAAGCTCACGCCCGATGCGATCGACCTCGGCTTCATGGCTCCCAAGGCCGGGGGACGCGGGACGGTCACGCTCACGAACACGGGCACCAAGCCCCTGAAGATCGCCGCGATCACCCCGAGCTGCAAGTGCACGACCACCACCGACCTCGCGGGCACCGTGATCGAGCCGGGCAAGTCCGCCTCGCTCGAGGCCGTGCTCGAGGGCGCCTCGATGCCGCAGTCGCACCGCGCGAGCATCCGCGTGCTCGTCGACGGCTACGCGCGCGTCCTGGAGATCCAGCTCCGCGGCGAGACCGCGATGCCCGTGCGCGCCGTTCCGCCGCTGATCAACGCGGTCGAGGGCAAGGCGCACCAGGGCCGCTTCGTCGTCGAGAGCATCGACAAGAAGCCCTTCACCATCTGCGCCGTCGGCGGCCGCCAGCCGGAGTACATCGGCTTCAATCCCGGCGAGGCCCCGCGCAACACGTACCTGGTCAAGTACGACCTCGACACCTGGCAGCCCACCTACCCGAACTACCTCGTCGTCGAGACCGACCGGGCGGACTGCCCCGTCTTCGACGTGTGGATCCGTTCCGAGACGACGATCCCGCGCTCGGTCCTGCGCATGAAGGAGTACCGCGTGAACGCGGGCCGCATCCCGATGGGAGGCAGCTCCGACGTGACCGTGGAGCTGGAGGACCTCGGCGACGAGATCCTGGCCGTCGAGAGCCTGAGCCCCGAGATCCAGGTGCAGCTCCTGGGCCAGAGCAGCGACGGCAAGACCCGCCGCCTCCCGCTGCGCATCACTCCCAAGGGACCGCAGCAGGGCCTCATCTACGGCCAGATGCGCATCTACACGCGCGACAAGGAGCAGGACCTCTACGTCTTCGGCAGCGTGCGCCCCACCGACGCGACCGGCTGCCAGGGCTGCCGCGCCGACAAGGGCCCGTCGGCGGGCGCGCCTGCCCCGACTCCGAAGCCCGGTGCGCCGGTGAAGGGCGCCGCGCCCACCGCGCCCTCGGGACCGACCCCGCCGAACACCGGCACCACGCCTGCCGGACGCTGAGGAGCACGCGATGAACGACGACGCCACGACGCACGCCCAGGCCTCCCCGGGCGGGGCCGCCGCACGCCACCTACCCGCCATCGACGCCGCCCAGCGCCGCGCCGCGGTCGACGCGCTCGTCGCGCTGCACGGCGAGACCGTGCGCGCGCGCGCCGAGTCCGGGGTCGCGCGCGTCGCGGGCCGCTGGCAGGCCGGCGACGGCGGGCCCGAGGCCTTCCTCGCCCTCTGCACGCGCCACTTCGTCGCGGACGAGTCGACGCGCACGCGCCTGCTCGACCGCCTCGAGGACGCCGTCGAGCAGATTCGCGGCCACCTCTACGAGATGCGCCGCCGCCTGCGCCGCTGGAGCGACCTCGCCGGCGAGGAGTTCCCCGGCGTCGACGACGTGCTCGCGCAGTTCGACCCCGCTCCCGACCTGAGCGACCAGCTCTACCGCCAGCGCATCGCCTTCGTCGCGCTGCTGAACTTCGAGCGCCCCGACCTCGCGACGATGCTGCGCGAGGGCGACGCGTGGACCCCGCAGCAGTGGGCCGCCGCGCGCATCGCGCAGCAGTTCGGGCCGCGCATTCCCGCGGCGCTCGCCGACCGGGCGCGCGCCGTGCACCACGAGGCCTCGCAGTTCGTGGCGAAGTTCCACGTCCCGGTGGGGACGATGGTGGACCGCCGCGGCCGCCGCTGGTTCGAGGCCGACCGCGCGCTCCTGGCGCACTGGCTCGTGCGCGAGGAGATCAAGGCCGGCTACGGCGACCCCGAGGGCGTCGACAAGCAGCGCGCGCTGATGTGGGTGATGGCGCGCCACATCGACGGCACGATCCCGAGCGCGGTCATGGAGCGCCGCTCGCACGCCGACTGGGACCCGCAGGCGAACACCGTCGGCGGCGCCCCCGCGACGGAGCTCGTCGGCCCCGAGCGCTACCGCCACCTGCTGGCGCAGCGCGCGCTCGCCGTCGAGTACGACGCGCACTACCCCGAGGCGCCCACCGCGATCGCGCGCAAGTTCGACCTCGCGCGCGAGATCTCCGAGCAGGAGACGGAGCGGCTGCTGGTGGAGCTGCTCGACAGCCCCGTGCGCGCGCGCCTGGCCGCGCTCCTGCGCACGCGCATCGGCCGCGCGCTCGAGCCGCAGGACATCTACTTCGAGGACTTCGGCGCCGTGCGCCCCGCCGCCGAGCTCAACGCCGCGGTCCGCGCGCGCTACCCCGACGAGAAGGCGCTCGAGCGCGGGCTTCCCGAGCTGCTGCGCGGCCTGGGCTTCCCCGCCGACGAGGCGCAGTTCCTGGGCAGCCGCATCCGCGTCGAGATCGCGCGCGGCTCCGGCCACGCGATGCGCCCGGAACTGCCCGAGTACGGCGCCTGGCTGCGCACGGGCCGCCTGAAGGAGGAGCTCGGCTGGGACGGCTTCGACACCGCGATGCACGAGCTGGGCCACAACCTGGAGCAGCTCTACAGCACCTTCCGCGCGCCGCGCCCGGCGCTGCGCGGCGTCCCCAACACGGCGTGCACCGAGGCCTTCGCGTTCCTCTACCAGGGCCTCGCGCGCCGCGTGCTGGGACTGGAGGACGCCGCCGAGCGCGCGCAGTCCGAGGCGATCGACGCCGTCGCCACGATGCAGGCCGCGTGCCAGATCGCCGGGCCGAGCCTGGTCGAGCTGCGCATGTGGCGCTGGCTCTACGAGCATCCCTCGGCGACGCCGCAGGAGCTGCGCGACGCGACGCTCGCGATCGCGCGCGAGGTCTGGACGCGCTGGTTCGAGCCGCACTTCGGCGCGGACCCGTACCACATCCTCGCCGCGTACCAGCACATGGTGGGGCATCCGCTCTACCTGGCGGACTACACGCTCGGCCACATCATCAGCCACCAGATCCGCGCGGCGATGCGCGGCAAGGACCTCGCGCAGGAGACGCAGCGCATCTGCTCCCTCGGCCGCCTGACGCCGGACCTGTGGATGCGCCGCGCCGTCGGCCGCGGCATCACCGTCGAGCCGCTCGCCGCCGACTGCGACGCCGCGCTCACGCGCCTGGGCGTCCCGGCGGGAGGTGCGCGGTGACCGCGGCGCGCGCGCGCGCGGGCGCGCTGGCGATCGCGCTGGCGGCGGCGGCGGTGCTCGCTGGCTGCGAGGCGCCGCAGTACGAGCAGCGCTGGGACCGGCTGCACGTGGGCATGAGCAAGGCGCAGGTCGAGGCGCTCCTGGGCAAGCCGTCGAGCGTCCACCGTCCGAAGGCGAGCGCGCAGGCCGGCGCATCCGGCGCGGGCGACGCGGCCGCGGCGCCGGGCGCGGCCGGCGCTCCCGAGGCTACGGCCACCTCCGGCACGCGCGGCGAGCGCTGGCAGTACGGCGACACGCTCTCGAGCTTCGCCACCGGCGCGGTCTTCCCCGACGAGGCGGACGAGCGCGCCTGGTGCGTCTTCTTCGGGCAGGATGGGCGGGTGACGGGCTTCCGCGCGGCGGGCTGGACAGGTGGCAGCCGTCCCTCGCACGATCCGGATCCGGCGCGGTAGTCGGGGGGGCGTGCGCGCGGCGCGTGGCGCATGCGCGTTGCACGCCGCACGCGCGCTCAGCTCGAGGGCTGCTCGCCCGCGGGTCGACGCGTCGTCAGGAAGACGCCCGCGACCATCATCGGAAAGACCATCCCGAGCAGGAAGATGAGCGGCACGCCCACGGGGAGCGTGGCCGTGGCCGCCGGCGCGGGCGCGAAGGCGGGCGCGGCCGGCGGTGGCGCGGCCGGGGACTGCGGCGTCGGCGGCGGGGGTGCGGGCGGAGGCGTCTCCGCCTGCGCCGCGGCGTCGGCGGAGACGCCGGCGAGGTCCGCGGAGGGACCGTGCTGGTCGCCCTCGACCTCGGTGCGCATCGCACGCGCCACGCCGGGGGCGGGCTTGAAGGCCTCGAGCCGCTTGATCGGTCCCTGGCGCTGCGGCACGGCCTCGCCGGGATCGGCGGGCGGCGGCGTCGGAGGCGTCGTCTGCGCTGGCGGCGCGCCGGCGGGCGGCGCGCTGGGCGCCGGACGCGCGGCGGGCGCGGGCGGGGTCTGCGTGAGCAGCGTGAGCGCGAGCAGCATCCCGGTCATGCCGCGGATGCTACGGCGCGCGCACCACCGCGCATGCTCCAAAAGCGCGGACGGCGCCCCGAGGTGGAGCGCCGTCCGGAAAGATCGGTCGATGCGGCCCGCGCGGGCGGGCCGGCGGCTCAGACGGCCGCGGCCATCTTGATGGCCTTCTTGCGCGCGTCGTCGAGGGTGCCGACGTACATGAACGCGCTCTCCGGGAGGTCGTCGCCCTCGCCGTTGCAGATGCGCTCGAAGCTGTCGATGGTCTCCTCGAGGGTCGTCGTGACGCCGGGCAGGCCGGTGAAGACCTCGCCGACGTAGAAGGGCTGGCTGAGGAAGCGCTCGAGCTTGCGGGCGCGGGCCACCGCGAGCTTGTCCTCCTCGCTGAGCTCGTCGACGCCCAGGATCGCGATGATGTCCTGGAGGTCCTTGTAGCGCTGCAGGATGCCCTGCACGCGGCGCGCCACGCGGTAGTGGCGCTCGCCGACGACCTGCGGGTCGAGGATTCGGCTGGTGGACGAGAGCGGATCGACGGCGGGATAGATGCCCTTCTCCGCGATCTTGCGCTCGAGCACGATGAACGCGTCGAGGTGGGTGAAGGTCGTCGCCGGCGCGGGGTCGGTCAGGTCGTCGGCGGGCACGTAGATCGCCTGCACGCTGGTGATGGCGCCGTCCTTGGTCGAGGTGATGCGCTCCTGCAGGGCGCCCATCTCGGTGCTCAGCGTCGGCTGGTAGCCGACGGCGCTGGGCATGCGGCCCAGGAGCGCGGAGACCTCGGAGCCGGCCTGCGTGAAGCGGAAGACGTTGTCGACGAAGAGGAGGGTCTCCTTGCCGCTCTTGTCGCGGAAGTTCTCCGCCATGGTGAGCGCGCTCAGCGCGACGCGCAGACGCGCGCCCGGCGGCTCGTTCATCTGGCCGAAGACCATCGCCACCTTGTCGATGACGTGCATCTTCTTGCCGTCGGCGTCGGTGTACTCGGCCTCCTGCATTTCCAGCCAGAGGTCGTTGCCCTCGCGGGTGCGCTCGCCGACGCCCGCGAAGACCGAGTAGCCGCCGAAGTTGCGGGCGACGCGCGCGATCATCTCCTGGATCACGACGGTCTTGCCGACGCCGGCGCCGCCGAACAGTCCGATCTTGCCGCCGCGGACGAAGGGGCAGAGCAGGTCGATGACCTTGATGCCCGTCTGGAGCACCTCGGTCTTGGGGTTGAGCTCGGAGATCTCCGGCGCCTCGCGGTGGATCGGCGCGGAGTCGGTCGCGGCGACGGCGCCGCGGTTGTCCACGGGCTGGCCGAGGAGGTTGAAGACGCGGCCGAGGACGCCCTCGCCGACGGGCACGCGCACCGGCGAGCCGGTGTCGACGCACGCGGCGCCGCGGCGCAGGCCGTCGGTGGAGGCGAGCGCGACGCAGCGGACCTGGCCGCCGCCGAGGTGCTTCGCGACCTCGCCCACGAGCGTCTGGCGCTGGCCGCCGAGCTCGAAGTCGACGGTCACGGCGTTGTAGATCTGCGGGATCTCGTTCTCGGGGAACTGCGCGTCGAAGGTCGAACCGATGACCTGGGTGATCGTGCCAGTGGTGGGCATGTGCGTTGGCTCCTGCCGCAGCGGGGGCGGCGTGGGGGAGGGAAGATGATAGCGAAACGCCCGGTCCGGCGCAGGCGCCGCGACGCGTGGATCGGGCCCGTTTCGGGGGCTATCGGGGCGGGATCGGCGGCGGAACCTTCGGGGCCGGGGTGGACGCGGGGGCGCCTGCGCCGCCCGTGCCGGCCGGGGCGCCGGTGCCCGCGGGGGCGCCCGTGCCCATCGGCGGGGGCTCCGCCTCCAGTTCCGTCGGCAGCTTCGTCCCCGAGGGCACCGCGAGGCTGAAGGCGCCGAAGCGGACCGCGTCGCCGTGGCGCGCGCGCAGCGTGCGCACGTCGATGCTCGGGTCCACGCTCGTCACCTGCGGCACCGACTGGAAGCCGAAGGGCGCGCCGATCGCGTCCCACGCGTCGGGCAGCTCGCGCGAGTACCAGAGGTTGTCGCCCAGCGTGATCGCCGTCGGCGGGAAGCCGTCGGGGTGCGGCGAGAAGCGCCTGAGGTTGCCGGGGAACCAGAATCCGATGGACTTCTCGATGAGCACCTGCTCCACCGCGCACGCGTCGTCGGGGATCGCGTAGATCGCCTCGCTCGGGTTGACGATGGTCACGCGGCTCATCGTGAGGTCGCGCACGTTGAGCAGCTCGAGCGCCATGCCCGGGCGCTCGAAGACGCAGCGGTCGATGCGCATGCGCTCGACCGGCGGCGGCTCCATGCGGTTGCCGTTGGGCCCCGTCGCACGCGGCGATCCCACGCTGACGCCGACGCCGATGACCTTGTTGAAGGAGCAGCCGGTGACGGAGATCTCGCCGGAGCCGCCGCGCACGGCGATCCCGCAGCGCTGCGGGAACTTCGGCGCGGGGACCATCATGAGCCCGCGCACGAGGACGCGCCGCGCATCGACCAGCTCGACCGCGGCGTCGTTCCAGCCGTCCACGCGCAGCGCGTCCAGGCGCACGTCCTGGCAGCGGCGCACGCGCACGGCGTCCTGCTGGTCGCTCGGACGCGTGCCCGCGATGGTGCACTGGCGCACGGTGATGTCGGCGGTCCACGGCTGCGAGAGCTCCTGCGCCAGCTCGGAGTCCGCGGGCGCGCCGGGCACGGGGTCGGACTCGATCACGATCGCCGCGTCGCGCGGATTCAGGAAGAGGAAGTTCTCCACCACCAGGTGGCGGCAGCGGCGCAAGACCCAGCCGGTCTGCTCGCAGACGACGGCGGCGGGGATGCGATCGCGGCTGCGCAGGAAGATCGGCTTCTCGCGCGTGCCCTGCAGCCCCTCGATGACCTGCGGGATGTGGAAGCCGGCGGGGAAGATGATCTCGTCGCCCGGCTGCGCCTGCTTGACGATGTGCGCCCAGGACTGTCCCGTCTGCACGAGCCACTGGCGCGCGCCGGAGATGTAGGGCACGGGCATCTCGCCATCGCGCGCGGGACGCTGCGCGACCGCGCCGGGCTGCTGCGTGAAGGGAGGCGGGACCGGCTCGCTGGGCTTGCCGCCGGCGGGCGGGGTCGTGGGCGCGCCGGGGCCTGCGGGCACGCCGGTGGGCGGCGCGACGGGCGCGGCGTCGGGCGGGTTCGCGCCGCCCTGCAGCGGCGCGGCGAGGCTGACAAGCACGAGGGTGAGTGCGGTGCCGTTCATGCGAGGGCTTGGTTTCGTGGAAGCGGGTCGCGGTGGCGCTGGTCGGGATCGGCGGGGGTCACGCGCAGCAGCAGCGCGTCGGGCCCGAGCGCCAGCGTGGAAGGCGTGAGCTCGGCGGGGAAGAGGACGGTGTCGCCGGCGTGCAGCGCCAGATGGCGCGCGCCGGGGCCGACGCCGTCGAGCGACGCCTCGCCGCGCACGAGCATCGCGACGACGGGCATGCCGTCGGTGACGACCTCGATCGGCGCCGCGTCGCCGGCGGGGGAGGACTCGATCGCCTCGATGCAGAAGCACTCGTTGCGCACGAGCATGCCCGAGCGCAGCCCCTCGGCCCAGCCCGCGGCGTTGTCGCGCAGGTTCTGCACGGGCGCATCCTCCAGCCGCTGCGCCGCGCCGAAGAGCGTGCACTCCATCGCCTGCTCGATGTGCAGCGGCCGCGCCGGGTCGCCGCGGTTCCAGTCGAAGACGCGGAAGGTGGTGTCGCTGGGCGTCTGCACCTCGGCGACGACGACGCCCGCGCCCAGCGCGTGGCAGAGGCCGCTGCGCAGCGGGATGCAGTCGCCCTGCTCCACCTGCTCGACCAGCAGCAGCTCCGTCACGGCGCCCGAGGCGACCGCGGCGCGGAAGCGCTCGGGGGTGACGTCGTGGCGGATGCCGCGGTAGATCACCGCGCCCGGATCGGCGTGGAGCACGATCCAGGCCTCGGTCTTGGGGTGCGCGCCGGGATGCGCGGCGGCGTATTCGGGCGTGGGGTGCACCTGCACGGAGAGCGCCTCGCGCGCGTCCAGGTACTTCAGCAGCAGCGGGAAGCGCCCGTCGCGCGTCGGCGCGGCGCGCCCAAGCAGCGCCTTGCGGTGCGTGCAAAGCAGGTCGGTGATGCGCTGCCCGTCGTAGGGGCCGCCGGCGACGCGCGAGGTGCCGTCCTCGACCGGTGGCGGCAGGTCGGCGATCTCCCAGCTCTCGCCCACGGGCGCGCTCGCGTTGGCCGCGCCCGCCTTGCCCAGCAGCGAGAGGCTGCTCCCGCCCCAGGCGCGGGTCTTCAGGATCGGTGCGAAGCGCAGCGGGGGGAGCGGCACGCCGTCACGGTAGCGCCTTTGGACGCGCCGCTACATGGACATCCCGGTGACCTTGCCGTCGAAGACCAGCTTCCCGTTCACCACCCCCTGGCAGTGGGAGACGAACCGCCGCCGGTTGAACTCCAGGAGCTTCGCCATCAGGATGAGGGTGTCGCCGGGCACCACCTGCCCGCGGAAGCTCACGTCGTCGCAGCGGGTGAAGCCCAGGAACCCCTTCACGCGGCCCGACTTGGTGTTCAGGAAGCTGGCCATCTGCGCGACGGCCTCGATCATGAGCACGCCCGGAAGCAGCGGGCGTCCGGGAATATGGCCCGGCACCCAGAACTCGTCGTCGCGCACGACCTTCTTGCCGATGGCCGCCGTGAACTCGTCGTCGTGCCACAGGATCGCGTCGCACTGGCGCATGTGGCCGCACTGCGGGAGGCACTCGTCGAGCTGCTCCTTGCCGTAGCGGATCGCGTTGACGTCGATGGTGGAGAGGTCGAAGATGAACTCGGTTGCCACGGCGACGCCTCCACGGGGGTGGCAGCCGCCTCCGGGCGGTGCCGAAGCACAGGATAAACTCTGCGCCAGCGTTGCGGCAGGGGGGGGTGACCCCCGTTTTTGACGCGCCAGAGGGGGCGATTCCGATGAAAACCGGGAAAGAGGACATTCGGGCGGGTAGGCTTCTCCGGAAGATCATCCCCGGGGGTCGCCCCCGACCGAACCAGCAAAGGAGCCCAGCCATGGAAGCCTACGAGCGCATGAAGAAGCTGATCGCCGAGGTCGACGACGACATCAAGAAGGCCGTCGGCGGCAACAAGGCGGCGGGCACCCGCGTCCGCAAGACCATGCAGGAGGTCAAGGAGTGCGCCCAGGCGGTGCGCCAGGACATCCTGAACATGCGCGACTCCTCCGAGGGCGACGGCAAGGGCGACTGAACCGCGTCACCGAGGGCCGTCCCCGGGTGCGCCCGGTCACGCGCCTTTGGGGACCGCCTTCGCCAACGCCAGGATCTCCCGGAAGGACGGGGCGGCCGCGTCCGCCACGAGTTCGTACATCGCACCCAGGGTCCCCGTGGGCAGTGCGCCCGCCCGCTCCATCCGGCGGAAGGCGGGCGCGATCTGGTCGGTCTGCCCCGCGGAGATCGCGTCGGTCGCATAGAAGACGGTCCAGCCCCCGGCGCAGAGGTCCAGCACCGACTGCAGGACGCAGACGTGCGCCTCGACGCCGCAGACGAGGACCGTGGGGCGGTGCTGCGTGCGCAGGACGGCGCGGACGCCGTCCACCACCGCGCTGAAGCGGGTCTTCTCCACGACCGTCGCCGTCGGGGGCAGCGCCTCGCGCACCGTGGGGACGGTGTGCCCGAGGCCGCGCGTGTACTGCTCGGTGCAGATCACGGGCATGCGCAGCAGGCTGGCGGCGCGGCAGAGGGTCGCGCAGTTGGACTCCACGCGCCCCGCGTCGGCGATGGTGGGCATGAGCCGCTCCTGCAGGTCGATCACCAGCAGCAGCGTCGAATCGGGGTGCAGGCGGGGAATCGGCATGGATTGGCTCAGACGCGCAGCGTCGGCTCGGCGCCGAGGCTCTCGCGGTAGCGGTCGCGGACGGGGGCGACGATGTCGCGCAGGAAGCGGTCCACCTGCTCGGGCGCGCGCCCGACGAAGGCCGCCGGATCCATCACGCGGTCGAGGTCCAGCCGCGCGAAGATCGGCTCGCCGCGCAGGCGCTGGAGGAGGTCGTTGGGGCGGCCCTGCGACTTCACGGCGTGGGCGGCCTCCTGGCTGTGGCGGCGGATCACCTCGTGCGCCTCCTGCCGGTCGGCGCCCGCCTGCGTCGCGGCCAGCAGGATCCCCTCGCTGGCCATGAAGGGCAGCTCCGCCTCCAGGTGCGCGCGGATGGTCTGCGGGTAGACGACGAGCCCGCCGAGCACGTTGATCATGATGTCCAGCGCGCCGTCGAGCGCGAGGAACGCCTCGGGCAGCGAGAGGCGGCGGTTGGCGCTGTCGTCGAGCGTGCGCTCGAACCACTGCGTCGCCGCGGTGTCCAGCGCGTTGTGCGAGAGGTTCATCACGAAGCGCGCGAGCCCCGTCGCGCGCTCGCAGCGCATCGGGTTGCGCTTGTAGGCCATCGCGCTCGAGCCGATCTGCTCGCGCTCGAAGGGCTCCTCGACCTCCTTGAGGTTGGCGAGCAGGCGCAGGTCGTTGCAGGTCTTGTGGACCGCGGCGGCGGCGATCGCCAGGCTGGAGAGCACCTGCGCGTCCGCCAGGCGTGGATAGGTCTGGCCGCAGACGCACCAGCGGCGGTCGGCGGGCCAGCCGAGCTTCGCGGCGAAGCGGCGCTCGAGCTCGTCCACCTTCGCCGCGTCCCCGCCGAACAGGCCCAGGTACGAAGCCTGCGTGCCCGTCGCGCCGCGCAGCCCGCGCAGGCGCAGGCCATCCAGGCGCGACTCGATCTCGGCGAGCGCGACCGCGAAGTCCTGCCCCCAGAGGGTCGCGCGCTTGCCCACCGTGGTGGGCTGCGCGGGCTGGTAGTGCGTGTAGCCCAGCGTCGGCAGCGCGCGATGCTCCGCGGCGAAGCGGCCGACGCGGTCGACGGCCGCCGCGAGCTTGCGCGCGACGATCTGCAGCGACTCGCGCAGGATGAGCGCGTCGGCGTTGCAGACGACATCCTGGCTGGTCGCGCCGAAGTGGATGATGCCGCGCGCGCCGGGGGCGGCGTCGCCGAAGGCGTGCACGTGCGCCATGACGTCGTGGCGCAGGCGCGCCTCGTGCGCCTCGGCGGCGGCGAAGTCGATGTCGTCCAGGTGCGCCCGAAGCTGGGCGACCTGCTCCGCGGTCACGGGCAGGCCGAGCTCGTGCTGCGACTCCGCGAGCGCGAGCCAGATGCGCCGCCAGAGGCCGAACTTGCGCCGCGCGCTCCAGGCCGCGCGCATCGCCGCGCTGGCGTTGCGCGACTCGAGCGGGGAGCGGTACCCGGCATGGGGATCGTCGGCGGCGGGGGCGGGGGCGTCGGTCGGGGGCCGGTGCGTCACGGAGCCAATCCTACGGCCGCGCCGGGTGGGATAGGCTTCGCGCAGCAGCGCGCCATGACGTCCCGCGACGCGAGTCTCGCGACCCTCTCCGCCGCCACCGCGGATCCCAACGCGGCGGAGGCGCTCGCGCTCATCCGCGCCTACCGCGCCGGCGACGGGGCGGCCCTGGGGCGGCTGCTGCGCGTCTACGAGCAGCGCGTCTACGCCACCTGCTGGCGGTTCACGCGCAACCACGAGGATGCGACCGACCTGGCGCAGCAGACCTTCCTGAACGCGGTGCGCCACCTGGACGCCTTCGACGGGCGCGCCGCTTTTGGGACCTGGCTCTTCCGGATCTGCACGAACGCGTGCATCTCGCACCTGCGCAAGGAAAAGTTGCGCCGCCACCAGGGCGAGGAGTCCATGCGCGGCGAGGCGGCTCCGGAACCCCCGCCGGAGTCGCGCGTCGAGACCGACGAGATGCACCGGCGACTCCATGAGGCCCTTTCCGCCATCGACGCGGACTCCCGCGCGATGCTGGTCCTGCGCGACGGGCAGGGGCTGGACTACGGCGAGATCGCCACGGTGCTCGGGGTGCCCGTGGGAACGGTGAAGAGCCGCCTCTTCCGCGCGCGTGCGGTGCTGCGCGAGGAGCTTGAACGGCGCGGAGTCTCCGCGCGGAGGAAGCCATGAGCGACATCCCGGCCCCGCGCGGGCCCGCATCCATCGACGAGGAGACCGCGCTCGCGTTCATCGAGGGCGAGCTCGACGCCGCGCGCGAGGCCGCGCTGCTGGCGACGCTGCCCGCGCCCGAGCGCGCCTGGCTCGAGTCCATGCGCGCCGACCGCGCGCTGCTGCGCGCGGAGGAGGTGCCGCCCGCGCGCTTCGACCTGACTGAAGCTGTGCTCGCCGCCGTCGAGCGGCAGGAGCTCTTCGGCGCGGGCGCGGCCCGTGCGGAGGAGCTGCCCACCTGGAATCCCGCGCCGCTTCCCGCGCCCGTGCGCTGGACGCGCTGGGTGCATCGTCCCGGCACGCTCGCGGCGGCGGCATCCGTCGCGCTCCTGGCGTTCGTCGGTGGCGCGTGGCTGATCGCGCGCGGCGGTGGACGCAGCGCGCCCGCCGACGCCGGTGCGACGCTCGCGCAGGCGACGACGCCCGCCGCGCCCGCGGGCTCGATCGCGCAGTCGCTCGCCGCGGTGCCGCCGCTTCCGGCGCTTCCGCCCGTTCCCGCCGCCGCCTCGCACAACGCCGGCGACGCGATGCTCGACTTCGTCGTGGTGGTCGACGCCGCGAGCGACGACGACGCGGAGCGGCTGCTCGCGCGCGCTCTCTCGGGCGTCGATGGCGCGGCGGTCGTCGCGAACTTCGCTCCGGAGGAGCTGCGCACGATCGAGCGCGCCTCGGGCGCCGCGTTCGCGGGCCTCTCCGCCGACGCGGGCGCCGGCGCCCCCGCCGAGCCGGACGTGCGCCTGCCGCAGCCGCTCGTCGGCTCCGACCTCGAGGCCGCCGAGATCCAGACGCGCCTGCTGCTGGCCAGCGAGGGCGCGACCCACACGATCAGCGTCCCCGGCGACGAGCTCTCCGCGGTGATGGGCGCGCTCGCGCGCCTGCCGGGCGTGAGCATCGATGACCGCGGCGCGGACGCGCAGACGTGGTCGATCCCCGAGCGCGCGCGCTTCGACGTCCCGGTCTACGTCCGCGTTCGCGGCCGCTAGCGTCCCGCGCCGCCCAGCCGCGATTCCGTCCCCGCGCGCAGCCGCTGGATGTTGCCGCGGTGCTTCCAGATCACCAGCAGCGCGACGACCGTCGTCACGATCACCCCGGGCATCGCGTGCGCGAGCGGCGTCGCGCCGTCGGGCGTGCCCTCGCCGGTGCGAAGCAGCGCGAAGGCGCAGGTGGCGATCGGGATGGTGGCCGCGGCGACCATGCTCGCCAGGCTCATGATGCGCGTCGCGGCGAGCATCGCGGCCCACGCGCCGATGGCCACCAGCAGCGGCAGCGTGAGCAGCGGATAGACCGCCAGCAGCGCGCCGCTGCCGGTCGCGACGCCCTTGCCGCCGCGGAAGCCGACGAAGGGGCTGAACATGTGCCCGAGCACCGCGCAGACCGCGACCGCGAGCCACCACCAGAGCTGGTCCGCGGGGAGCAGGTTGGGGTTCTCGCCCAGCAGCCCCGCGCGGTGGCCCGCGACGAGCACCGGCGCCGCGCCCTTGGCCGCGTCGAGGAAGTAGACGGCGATGCCCCACCCGCGCCCGAGCGCGCGCCCGACGTTGGTCGCGCCGATGTTGCCGCTGCCGACGGCGCGCAGGTCGATTCCCTTGGCGCGCGCGATCAGCAGACCGAAGGGGATGCTGCCGCAGGCGACGGAGATCCCGGCGAAGAGCGCCCATTGCGCGGTGGAGAGCATGCGCGCAGTGTAGGTGGCGCGCGGGGAGGCTCACACCACGACCGACTGGCCCTCGGTGCTCGATGCGGGCTCGCGGGTGCGGCCGTCGCCGAAGCCGGTGCCGATGGCGCGCGCCGCCTCGATGAGCGGGTTGTCCACCGGGACCAGGCGCTGCTTGCCGGCGGCGTGCAGCAGGTCGACGTCGCCGAAGACATTGCCCTGGCGCACGACCATGCGCCCCTTCTTGCCGTCCATGAGCGTCTTGATCGCGTGGTAGCCGAAGTGCGTCGCGAGGATGCGGTCCGCGGGGATCGGGCCGCCGCCGCGCTGGATGTGGCCCAGCGCGCTCGCGCGCGTCTCGACGCCGGTGCGCTTGCCGATCTCGTCGGCGACCCAGCGGCCGATGCCGCCCAGGCGGATCGGATCGGGCGAGGTCGGATCCACGCGGTCGACGACCTGCTTGCCCTCGCGCGGGCGCGCGCCCTCGGCGGCGACGATGATCGCGAAGCCGGGGCCGTTCTTCATGCGGTGGTTGACGTTCTCGCAGATGTGCTCGATGTCGAAGGGGATCTCCGGCAGCAGGATGATGTCGCTGCCGCTGGCGATGCCCGCCGTGAGCGCGATCCATCCGGCGTTGCGCCCCATGACCTCGCAGACCATCACCCGGTGGTGGCTGTCGGCGGTGGAGTGGAGCTTGTCGAGCGCCTCGGTCGCGGTGTTCACCGCGGTGAGGAAGCCGAAGGTGATCTCGGTGCCGACGATGTCGTTGTCGATGGTCTTGGGGACGCCGATGATGTTGACGCCCGCCTCCACCAGCGGCGCGGCGCAGGCCATCGTGCCGTCGCCGCCGATGACGATGATCGCGTCCAGGCGATGGCGGTGCGCGGTCTCGACGCAGCGGTCGGTGACGTTCTCGAAGACGGGGCCGGTCGCGGGATCGACGCGCACGCAGTAGCGGCGCGGGTTCGCGCGGTTGTTGCTGCCCAGGATCGTGCCGCCGCGGGTGAGGATGCCGCTCACGTCGCGCGCGGAGAGCGGGCGCACGCGGTCCTCGATCAGCCCCTGGAAGCCGTCCTCGACGCCGAAGACCTCGATGCCGTAGCGCCAGATCGCGGTCTTGGTGACGGCGCGGATGACCGCGTTGAGTCCGGGGCAGTCTCCGCCGCCGGTGAGGACGCCGATGCGCTTGATACGGTGTGGCATGTGGGGTGGATCCGCGCGCGCCATGAGGGCGGCGAGCACCGAAGGATAGCCGCGCCGCGCGTGGGGACGCGCGGCGCGGCGATGGATGCTTGGGGTGCAGCCACCGAGTCGCGCGGCTAGAGGCAGCCGCCCCAGGCAGCCAGAAGCGTGCCGAGATCGGCGCCGTTGACGATGCCGTCCTGGTTGAAGTCGGCGCTGCAGCCGGTGCAGCCGCCCCACTGGGCCAACAGCGCGCCGAGGTCGGCGCCGTCGACCTGTCCGTCGGCGCTGAGGTCCGCGGGGCACGCCGCGATTCGCACCAGCCGCAGCGTCACCCGGTCCCTGGAGAGTTCAACTGCCCAAACGTAGGCCTTGCCGTTGGCGTGCGTGACCGGCGTGTTCGAGAAGTCGCCGCGGATGCCCCCCGGGGACTGGAGGATGGCGAAGCTGTCGCCCAGCGTGGGTTCGAAGGCCCCGCCCTCCTGGTCCGCCGCGCGGACATCGAGCGATCCTCCGAGCGTCGCGGTGCCGCCCGTCACGAACAGCACATCGTGCGGAGTGTGGGGCGGCCGCCCGCCGACCTCCACCGTCCAGGTGGCGCCTCCGCCGAACTCGATCCGGTCGACGAATGCGGCGCTTGGCGACGCGCCGATCACCAGAGTTCCTTCTGCGCGCAGGCCCACGGTGCCGAGGTTCGCGTTGGGCTCAAGCGTCAGCGTCGTTCCCGGGCCGCCGACCAGGGTGCCGGCGCCGTTGAAGGCGGCCCCCTGCATCACGCTCCCTCCGCCGTCGAGGTGCAGCGCGGCCGCCGCATCCGTCAATTCGGTGGTGGAGCCGGTGGCCAGGAGCGCATGCGCCGTGAAGGCGACCTCTCCGCTGGGAATCGCCAGCTCGCCCGAGACGACGAGTGGAGATCCAGCGACCCGGATGGTGGCAGCCGAGCCGTCTCCCACCGTCGTGAGTCCGCCGCTGATCTCCCAGGTGTCGCCGGGAGTGGCAAGATTGACGGCGATCCGTCCGAGCCCCCCAGGGCCGATGGACATCTGGCCGCCGAAGGTGTTCTCGGGGCCGACCTCAACGACGTTGAGGGTGAGCGCGTCCTGGAGCTCCCAGCTTGCGCCGCCCACGCCGCCGTCCAGGTGGAACGCTCCGCCATCGACGGTGGTGGGACCGACGACCACGGCGGTGCCGTTCGTGCGCGCGGCGCCGTCGAGCCCGAGATGCCCGTCCCAGACGACCGGCCCGACGAACTCGATGGCGCCGTCGCCTGGGTTCAGGCTCGGCGTGCTCGCCGTCAACTGGTTCACGGTCGTGGCGCCCAGGAAGCGGGCGGAGGCGCCTTGCGATGCGCTGATCGTCATCGCCTGGATGTGCGTGGCGCCTTCAAACTGCATCTTCGAGCCGGCGAAGAGCAGGCTCGTCTGCGTGGAGTCGATGGTGAGCGGAAGGAGAAGCCGACAGGGACCGTCGGCGCCTTGCGAGGAGAATCGTCCGTGCATCAGCAGATGCGTGCCGTCGAGGACGCTTTCGCTCGAGTTCGGGACGATCTGGCTGCCCAGCATGTTGATCTGGCCGGTGGAGCCCATCTCCCACCCGTCGGAGAGGTCCATCGTCATCCGGTTGCCGAATCCGATCGCGAGCTTGCCGTCATAGTCGTCGGCGAGCGAGCTTCCGACGACCGTGAAGGCCGCGAACGCGCTGCCGCCGGCGGCGGCGCCGGTCGCGTTGATCGAGGGGAATTCGGCCCCGTCGCCGTCGAGGTCGATTCGCCCCGCGCCCTGCTGCACGATCGTCAGTCCGTTGGTGCCGATGAACATCAGCCCGTTGAGGCGCATGGCGACCGGGTCGTTTGAGGTGAGCAGGAGGGTGCCGTCGCCGGTGAACCGTCCGGTCGTACCGATCTCGAAGGCCCCGTCAATTCGCGCCCGCGATCCCCCGAGAAGCTCGAAGGCTCCTTCGTCCTGGATGGAGAGGTTGGCCAGGCGAAGGTCGTCCTGCGCCGCGCCGTTGTTGATGCGCAGCATCGAGCGGTAGGTGACGAGGTTCACGATGTTGCGCCCGGTGACGAGCGCGTCGCCCGTGACCGTGAGCGCCGCACCGTCGCACTGCAGGCGCATGCCATCGGAGATCTGGAGCGCCGCGATGGTCGCGACGGTCGTGGATGTGACGGTGGCGTTCAACGCCGCCACCGACGAGCCGATGAAGACTGCGTCCGCTGCCTGCGGGACGCCCGTCGGAGACCAGTTGGTCGAGAGGCTCCAGACGCCCCCCGCGACGTTCCAGTGCTTGTCCGTCGCGCCGGCGTGAGTGACGGCTCCGAGCGCGACCGTGGCCGCGATGGTGTGGACGATGGCGGGCGACCCGGTCCTGAAGCGTCGGATGGGCATGTGCGGCTCCGAAGAGTTGGGCCGGCGCATTGCGGCACCGGCCGCGCGAAACCTCCCCGGCGGCGCCGCCCCGTGCGGCGCAACACTTCGGGGACAATGGGGAGAGTAGGTCACATCGGGTCTTCTGCAAAGGAAAAAGCCGGCAACGCCGCGGGCCCGGAGGGACCGCGGCGTGCGGCAGAGCTTGCTTGATGCGGAGTCAGAGGCAGGAGCCCCATGTTCCCAGGAGCATGCCGAGATCGGCGCCGTCGACGACGCCGTCCTGGTTCAGGTCCGCCGGGCAGCTTCCGCACGCGCCCCAGGAGCCGAGCAGGATGCCGAGGTCGGCGCCGTCGACCCGCCCGTCGGAGTTGAGGTCTGCGGGGCAGGGCACCGTGTCGGCCAGGCGCAGCTCGACGAGGCTCTTGGAGATGTCGACGGCCCAGATGTAGACCTTGCCGTTTCCGTAGGAGACCGGGCTGTTGGCGAAGGAGCCGCTGATGCCGGCGGAGCCGCGCAGGATGATGAAGCTGTCGCCCGGGACGGGATCGAAGAGGCCGCCGCCCAGATCCAGAAGCTGGACATCCAGCGTGCCCGCCAGCGCCGCCGGACCGCCGGTGACGAAGAGCAGGTCGTGCTGCGCCTGCGGCGTCGGGCCACCGAGCTCGACGGACCAGAGCGAGTTCGCGCCGAAGGTCATCTGGTCGACGAACGCGGCGCCCGGCGAGGAGCCAACCTCGAACTTGCCCTCGACGCGAACGCCGACGCTCCCGAGGTTGGCGCCGTCCTCGAGATACAGCGCGGTGCCGGCGCCGCCCACGATGGTCCCGTCGCCGGAGAAGGTGGCGCCTGCCTGCACGCGTCCGCCTCCGTTGAGGCGCAGCTCGGTGGTGGCGCCGGTCACGCTGGTCAGGGAGCCGAGCGCCAGTTCCGTCGGCGCGGCGAAGACCGCCTTGCCCGAGGTCACCGAAAGGTCCCCGATGACGCTCAGCGGGGATCCCGTCACGCGCGTCACGGCGATCGCGCCGACGCCTGCGGTCGTGAGCGCTCCGCGGAGCACCCAGGGCTCGGTCGGGTTGGAGAGATTGATGCCGACGCGTCCGAGGAAGCCGCCCGCGATGTTGAACTCGCCGTCGAAGTAGTTGTCCGAGTCGATGCGGTCGAGGTTGACCGTGAGCCCGTTCTGGACGTTCCAGACCGTGTTGCCATCCCCGCCGTCGAGGTCGAAGACCGTGCCGGAGATGGTCGTGGGTCCGACGACCGTCGCGGTGCCGTAGTGCTCCGCGTAGCCGTCGATCTGGAACACCCCGTCCCAGGTCGCGGGTCCGGAGAAGGCGGCGTAGCCCTCCATCTGAACGACGCTCGGCGTCGTCACCGAGAGCTGGTGGACGGTGGTCGGCCCCTTGAACCAGACGACGCCGCCCTGATCGATCTCCAGGGCCGCGGACTGGAGGTCGGTGGCCCCGAGGAACTCGAGGATCGCGTCGCTCCCCACATGATGGACCGCCGCGGAATCGACCGTGATGGGCGCCGCGATCCGGCACGGTCCGTCGTCGCCCAGCACCTCGAGGGTGCCGCGCATCAGCAGGGGTCCGCCGTCCAACAGGCACTGGGTCGCGTTGGGGGAGATCTGAAATCCGAGCATCGTGAGGTTCGCCGAGGCGCTCATCTCCCAGCCGTCGGAGAGGTCCATCGTCACGTGGTTCCCGAGGCCGATCATCATGTCGCCGTCGAAGTCGTCGGTGAGCGACGTTCCGTGGATCGTCAGGCTGGCGTAGGCGCTTCCATCGATCCGCGCGCCGGTGATGTTCATCGACGGCTGCTCGGCGCCGTTCCCGTCGAGGTCGATGCGACCGAGCCCCGCCTGTTCGATCGTGAGTCCGCCGACGCCGCAGTTCAGGAATCCGTTGACGCGCATGGCCACCGCGGCATTGGAGTTCAGCCGAATCGTGCCAACCCCTCCGCCGCGACCGGTCGTGCCGATCTCCAGGTAGCCGTCGACCCGCAGGCGGGCACCATCAACCAGGTCGAACGATCCCTCGTTCTGCACCGAGAAGTCGTCGGTGGACAGGTCGTCCAGCGCGAGTCCCTGGCCGATGCGGATGGAAGACGCATAGGCGATGTCCCCGACGGTGTTCTCCCCGCTGAGCAGGATGAAGTTGGTCACCGCCAGCGCCGCATTGTCCATCTGGATGCGCATGCCGTCGGTGACGATGAGCGACGCCACCGTCGCGGGACTGGTGAAGAAGACGAACTCGTTCTCCGCGGCGACGGTGTCGCCGATGAAGACGTTGTCCGCGGGCTGAGGGATGCCCGCGGGGGACCAGTTGCCTCCCACGCCCCAGTTGCCCGTGGCGACGTTCCAGTGCTTGTCCGTGGCGGCGGCTGCGGAGGAGGCTCCCAGGGCCACGGCGGCGGCGAGGGCGTGCATGCGCGAGGGCGACAGCGTCCGGAGGCTGCGGATGAACATCATGGAGTTCCAGCTTGAAGGAATCGGCGCCGGGATCGGCGGCGTCCCCGTCGGCACCGCCCCACGCGGCGCACCCCTCGGGGAGCGGGGCCGATGGTAGGGGAGGCGTGCGTCCGATCCAAGCGAATTTTCCCCGCGGCTAGGATGCCCCGTTTCGAGCACACGACGCCATGAACGCCACTCCGGAATCCGAGCAGACTCCCGCCCCCGTCGACGAAGGCGCGCTGGTCGCGGCGCGCCGCGCGAAGCTCGCGCACCTGCGCTCGACGATGGGCGTCGATCCCTACGGCCGCCGCACCGACGGGCTCGAGACGCTCGCCGCCGCGCGCGCGCGCTTCGACGAGGCCGCGCACGCCGCGTACGACGCCTCCGTGCAGGCGCGCAAGGCGGATCCCGCCGCACCAGTGAAGGACGCCCGCGCGCGCACGCGCATCGCCGGGCGCGTGGTGCAGCACCGCGACCTCGGCAAGCTCGTCTTCTTCTGGCTGCGCGACTCCAGCGGCGACCTGCAGGTCTCCGTGAGCAAGGCGGAGGTCCCCGCGCCGGTCTTCGAGCTCGCCAAGATGCTCGACTACGGCGACGTCGTCGTCGCCGAGGGCCCGATCGGCCGCACCAACAAGGGCGAGGTCTGCGTCTGGGCGACGGCCGTCGAGATGGCCAGCAAGAGCATCGCGCCGCCGCCGGGCAAGTGGCACGGCCTGGAGGATGCGGAGATCCGCTACCGCCGCCGCTACGTCGACATGTACGCGAACCCGCAGACGGTGCGCGTCTTCGAGCAGCGCTCGCGCATCGTCTCGATGATCCGCCGCTACATGGACGCGCGCGGCTTCCTCGAGGTCGAGACGCCGATGATGCAGCCGATCGCCGGCGGCGCGGCCGCGCGCCCCTTCGTGACGCAGCACAACGCGCTGGGCATGCCGCTGTACATGCGCATCGCGCCGGAGCTGTACCTCAAGCGCCTCATGGTCGGCGGCATGCGCCGCGTCTACGAGATCAACCGCAACTTCCGTAACGAGGGCGTCGACCGCAGCCACAACCCCGAGTTCACCGCGATGGAGGCGTACGAGGCCTTCGGCGACTACATGACGATGCTCGAGCTCGTCGAGGGGCTCGTGCACCACGTCGCCTGCCAGGTCGCCGGCTGCGCCGAGGGGGGCGCGGGTCCGGTGCTGCCTTTCGGCGCGATGCAGATCGACTACCGCCGTCCCTTCGAGCGCGTGCGCTACGAGGACCTCTTCCACCGCGCCTTCGGCTTCGACATGCGCGACCGCGAGCAGGTGCGCGCGGCGGGCATCGCGCACCATGTGCAGAAGGCGCAGACGCTCGACCACTGGCTGCTGGTGAACGAGCTCTTCGAGGAGAAGGCCGAGGCGCTCATCGACCCGTCGCGGCCGACCTTCGTGCTGGACTACCCCAGCGCGATCAGCCCGCTGACGCGCCCGATTGCGGAGACGCCGGAGATCGCCGGCCGCTGGGACCTCTTCATCGCGGGCATGGAGATCGGCCCCGCGTACACCGAGCTCAACGACCCCGACATCCAGCTCGCGAAGTTCACCGAGCAGCTCGCCGGCGCGGACGACGAGGAGAGCACCTTCCGCACGCTGGACATGGACTTCGTCGAGAGCCTGCGCGTGGGCATGCCCCCCGCGGGCGGCATGGGCATGGGCATCGACCGCCTCGTGATGCTCATGACCAACTCGGAGTCGATCCGCGACGTGATCCTCTTCCCGCTGATGCGGCCGGAGTGACGCCGTGACGCGCGCCGCGACCGCCGCCCGTCCGCGCCTCGCGCCCGCCGCGCGCGCGGTGGCGGCCTCGCTGGTGGCGCTGGTGGCGTGGGGCGCGTCGCTCGCGGCGGCGGACGCGCCGCCGGCCGCGCCCGCGACGCCCGGCGCAGCTCCGACGGCACCCGCCGCGCCGCGCGACGCCGCCACCCTCCAGGAGGAGCGCTGGTACCGCATGGCGCTCGACGGCCGCCCCTGCGGCTGGGTGCATGAGCGCGTCGAGCGTGCGGGCGAGCTGGTGCGCTCGGTGAGCCGCACCGAGCTGACCATCGGCCGCATGGGGCAGCAGGTCGTGCTGAAGACCGAGATCGTGGTGGAGGAGAACGCGCGCGGGCAGGTCTCGCGCGTCGTCGTCACGAAGGAGTCCGGGACCGCGCCCGTGCGCAGCACCTGGCTCTTCGGGCCCGGCGGCATCGACGTCGTCGAGGAGCAGGGGGGGCGCACCAACGCGCGCCGCTACCCCGCGCTGCCCGCGGACTGCCTGAGCCCGCGCGCGGTCGACGAGTTCGTGCGCCGGCGCCTCGCCTCCGGCGCCACGGAGCTCGCCTACTCCACCATGAGCCCCGAGAGCGGCCCGTCGGCCGTGCGCGTGGAGAGCCGCCGCACCGGCACCGGCACCGCGACGGTGCAGGGACGCGAGGTCCCGGTCACCGAATGGTCGACGCGCTCGAGCCTGCTCGAGCGCCCCTCGACGGAGGTGCTCTCCGGCGACGGCGTGCTGGTGCGCAGCCGCACCGACATCGGGGTGGGCGTGCTGGAGTCGACGCTGAGCACGAAGGAGGCCGCGACCGCCGCGAACGGCGGCGTCGAGCTCATGGCGCGCACTTTCGTGCCGGTGACGGGGGATCCGCGGCGCATCCCGGGCTCGCACCGCGTCGAGCTGCGCGTGCGCGGAACGCGCGGGCCGGTCGTCGAGTTGCCCGGCGAGGGAGCGCAGCGCGTCGAGCGCCAGTCCCCCGAACTGCTGCGCGTGACCGTGGACGAGACGGCGACGACTCCGGCGACCGCGGGAGAACTGAAGGACGAGCGCTTCCGCCGCGCGAGCGTGATGGTCGACTGCGACGACCCGAAGGTGAAGGCGCTGGCGACGCAGGCGCTGCGCGGCGTCGCCGCGAAGCCGATGGAGCAGGCGCTCGCGCTGCGCAGCGCGGTCGCGCGCCACATCGTGCGCAAGGACCTCGCCAGCGGCTTCGGCACCGCCAGCGACGCCGCCGCCAGCCGCGCCGGCGACTGCACCGAGCACGCGGTGCTCCTGGCCGCGGTGCTGCGCAGCGCGGGCATCCCCAGCCGCGTGGTGACGGGGCTCCTCTTCGTCCCCGCGATGGGCAGCGCGCGCAACGTCTACGGCTGGCACATGTGGACGCAGGCGATCATCGACGGCCAGTGGACCGACTTCGACGCGGTGCTCCCACCGGGGCCGCGGCGCTTCGACGCCTCGCACCTGATGACCGGCAGCAGCGCGGCGGATGCGGCGGGGCTCGACGCGGACCTCGTGCGGATCGTGGACCTCATCGGCGCGATGGGGATCGAGATCTTCTCGGTGGATGGCGCGCCCGCGGCCCCCGCCGCCCCCGCCGGAGCCGCGCCGTGAACGAGCCGCTGCCGCCGCTGCCGCCGCGCGATCCCGCCGGCCACAAGGGCGACTTCGGCACCGTCTGCGTGATCGGCGGGCAGGTCTCGCACACCGCGACGATGCTCGGCAGCGTCGTGCTGGCGACGCTGGGCGCGCTGCGCGCGGGCGCCGCCCTCTGCATCGCCGCGACGCCCGAACCGCTGCTTCCCGCGGTGCTCTCCGCGAATCCCTCCTGCACGGGTCTGCCGCTGCCCGTCGACGGCGAGGGGCAGCTCGTCCCGCACCGGGTCGCGGAGGCGCTCGACGCCGGCGCCGCGCGCGCGCGCGTGCTCGCCGTCGGGCCGGGCCTCGGCAGCGGGTACCCGCAGCAGCAGGTGGTGATGCGCATCGTCTCGCACGAGCAGGCGCGGCCGCTGGTGCTCGACGCGGACGCGCTCAACTGCCTTGCGCTCGTCCCCGCCTTCGACCTGGACTTCCGCGCGCGCGCGGTGCTCACGCCGCATCCGGGCGAGTACGCGCGGCTGGCGCAGGCGCTGGGCCTCGCCGAGGATCCGGTCGATCCCGCGCGGCGCCCCGCGGCGGCCGAGCGGCTGGCGCAGCGGCTGGGGTGCGTCGTCGTCCTGAAGGGGCACCGCACCGTCGTCAGCGACGGCGCGCGCACCTGGACCTGCGCGCGCGGCAACGACGCGCTCGCCGTCGGCGGCAGCGGCGACGTGCTCACGGGCGTCGTGGCGGGCCTCCTGGCCGCGCACGGGCGCGAGCTGGGGCTCTACGACGCCGCGCGGCTGGCCGTGCAGGCGCATGCGCTGGCCGGCGAGGCGTGGGCCGCGCGCACCGGCGGGACCGCGGGCCTGCTGGCCGCGGAGCTGGCGGGGGAGATTCCCGCCGCGCTGGCGCGGATGCGCGGCGGGTGAAGCAGCTGCGTCACCGCAGCCCCTACACTCGCGCCCCACATGAACGCCGCCGACGCATCGTCTTCCGGGCCCTCCTCCAGCGGTCCGTCCAGCTCCGGCGCCGCGCGCCAGCGCCCGCACATGCCGGTGGAGCACATCCGCCCACATACCTACGTGGACGGCGTCTATTCGCTCGTCAACCCGCAGGTCGGCACCGCCAAGAACGGCAAGCACTTCCTGAAGGCGATGATCCGCGACGCGACCGGGGAGCTGGCGATCCGCCAGTGGACCTTCGACGAGTCGCAGATCGGCGAGATCTCGCGCACCGGCTTCGTCTGGCTGGGCGGACAGGCGCAGGAGTACAACGGCCAGGTGCAGATCGTCGTCGACACGATCCGCGCCGTCGAGGTGGAGCTCGAGGACCTCGCGCGGCTGCTCCCGACGACGCACCACGACATCCCCGCGATGTTCGCGGAGCTCTCGCGCATCCTGCGCAGCGTCTCGCACCCGGGCATGCGCGCGCTCGTCGAGGCGTACCTGGGCAATGCGATCCTCATGGAGCACTTCCGCCGCGCCCCCGCGGCGGTGAGCGTGCACCACGCGTGGATCGGCGGCCTGCTCGAGCACACGCTGCAGCTGCTGCGGCTGGCCGAGGTGATGCTGCCGCTCTATCCCGGCCTCAACCGCGACATCGTGCTGGTGGGCCTCTTCCTGCACGACCTGGGCAAGACCACCGAACTGCAGTGGGAGCGCGGCTTCAGCTACACCGACGAGGGCAACCTGCTCGGCCACACCGTCAAGGGCGTGATCCTGCTCACCGCGATGGCCGCCAAGAGCGCGCGCGAGAGCGGCGAGAAGCTTCCCCCCGAGGCGCTGCTGGTGCTGCAGCACATCATCGTGAGCCACCACGGCACGCTCGAGTTCGGCGCGGTGAAGATCCCCTCCACGCCGGAGGCGATCTTCATCTCGCAGCTGGACAACCTGGACGCGAAGACGGCCGTGGGGCTGCACGCCGCGCAGCGGCAGCGGCGCATCGAGCCCGGGCAGGAGTTCACCGACCGCGTCTGGAGCCTCGACACGCGGATCTACCGGCCCGATCCGCTGGGCAGCGTCACGACGCGTGGCGCCGCACCGACGCCGCCAGCGTCCTGAGCGCCTCGGGCGCGTGCAGCGGGGCGGCCCAGGTGCGGTCCAGCCGCAGGGCGCGCTCGTTCGCGCGTGCGCGGTCGGCGCGCTCGCGCGCGGCCAGCGCCTCGAAGGCGGCGGCATCCGCGGCGCGGGCGCGCTCCTGCGCCTCCATCATCGCGCGGTAGGCGGCGCGGCGCTGCGCGGAACGGCGCGGCAGCGTGGCGATCGCCTCCAGGCGCGCGCGCTTGGCGTCGCTGGGACCGGCGGAGTCCGCGGTCGCGTTGGTCATGCCGGCCGCGCCGGTCGCGCCGGTCGCGCCGTGCACCGCCGCCGCCGCGTGCAGCGATTCCGGATCGAACCAGCGCGCGCGCACCTGCGCGGCGGTCACGGGCGGCTCGCCCGCGGGCGCGGGCAGCGGCAGGCGCAGCGTCGCGCTGGCGGTGTCGAAGTCGGGCAGGCGCGCGCCGACCCAGCGCTCGAAGAAGCGGCCGGTCGCGACCTCGTACAGCCGCCCGCCCGTGCCGTGCACGAAGCGGTCGCAGAGCGCCGCGCGCGCGATCGCGCCGGTGAGGAAGGCGCGCGGCAGCACGGGCGCGCCCGCGTCCACGGCGCGCGCGAGCGAGGCCGCGTGCAGCCGCTGGCGCACGCCCGCGGCGTCGACGGTCCAGAAGGGAAGCTCCTCGCCATCCTGCGCGTGCGTGCCCAGCGGACGCGCCACGCGCGGCACGAGCGCCGCGGCCTCGTTGAAGGCGGCGCGGCACGCGGCGGGATCCGCGAGCGCGATCTCGATCAGCTTTCGTCCGAGCGATCCGCGCAGGAGCTGCGAGGTGCGCACGATGGGCGCGGCCGCGACCGTCCCCGCCAGGCACGCCAGCAGGGCCGCGACCGCCTGCGACGCCGCATCGCCGGCGCCGGCGTTCGCCTGCAGCGCCGTGCGCAGCGCCTCCACGCCCTGCGCGATGGAGGGCAGCGCATCGTGCGCCGGCGCGGGATCGAAGCCCGCGGGCTCCGCGAGCGCCGGCCGCGCCGACGCGATCGTTCCCGCCGCCATCGCGCGCGCGCCGAAGCGGTGCACGCGCGCCTGCAGCGCGCCCTCGACGAGCACGGGCACGCGCAGCTCCAGCGGATCGCGCAGGTCGGTGTCCACGACCAGCCAGACCAGCCCCGCGCCGCCGGCGCGCTCGGCGAGCGCCTGCGCCCAGAGGAACTTCGCGACGATCCCCGGATGCCAGAACTCCGCCTGGTGCCCCGCGCCCGCGCGCAGCCCCGACGGCAGCGCAAACTCGCGCGCGGTCTCCTCGCGCCAGTGCGCGATCGGCCGCCCCAGCAGCATGCCCGTCGCCGGCGCGAGCGGACCCGCGCTCTCCACGAGCGCCTGCACCGGGTCGTCCTGCCGCGTGGCCGCCTCCATGCGTTCGCTCCGGCGCGTCAGGCGACGCCCGCGAGCGCCTCCGTGGGGAGCCGGTCGCGGCAGCGCAGCAGCTCGCGGTGGAGCGTGGCGCGGTAGACGCCCAGCCGTCGCTCCGGGTCGTCCAGGTGCGCGCCGAAGCTGCGGTTGGGATCGTTGTAGATGCGCGGCACCGGGATCTCCTCGATGCGCAGCCGCGCGGCCGCCGCCTGCACCCAGAACTGCATCGGGAAGTCGTAGCCGTCGACATCGAGCGTCAGCCGCCGCAGCGCGCCGACGCGGTACGCCTTGAAGCCGCAGAAGGCGTCGGTGATGCCCAGCCCCAGGCGCGCGTTGAGCTCCTCGGTGAGCTGCAGGTTGATGCGGCGGCGGTCGCCGGGCGCGTCGTTGTCGCGCGCGCTCATGCGCAGGTAGCGGCTGCCGCTGACGACGTCCGCCGTCCCGCCGCGGATCGCCTGCAGGAAGTCGGGGATCGAGGCGGGCTCGTGCTGCTCGTCGCAGTCCATCGTGATGACCCAGTCGTAGCCATCCACGAGCGCCCAGCGGAAGATGTCCTGCATCGAGCGCCCGTAGCCGCGGTTCTCCGCGTGGCGCACGACCTCGACGCGGTGCGCGGCCAGCCGCATCGGCGTCTGGTCCGTGGAGCCGTCGTCGATCACCAGCACGTCGCGGATGCGCTCGCGCACCGCGCCAAGCACGCGGTCGATGGACTTCGCCTCGTTGTAGACGGGGATCGCCAGGAGCGTCCGCTGCGGCGCGTTCATCGCGAACCCTCCGCGCCCGCGGGCAGCCGCACAAGCGCCTCGCGCCGGTCGCGCGGCACGACGCCCATCACCAGCATCCGCTCGTCCAGGCGCACCGCGACGGGACCGAAGCCCGGGCGCACCCAGACCGCGGAGTCGCGGCGCAGGCTGGCGAAGGGGACCTTCATCGCGAACTCCGTCTCCACGCGCAGCGCGTCGAACTCGCCCAGCGGCGTGCGGATGCGGTCGACGCCCGCGATGCGCACCGAGCGCTTGGCGCGCCCGCCGTCGATGTCGCGCGCCGCGCCGCGCACGACCGAGACGGTCGCGTCGGAATCGACCTGCTCGCCCGCCTTCAGGCGCGCGGGCGCCAGAAGCAGCGGGGGCTCGAAGAGCGTCGTCGCGCCGTCCTTCGCGTCGGTCTGCTCGTGCAGGCGGACGGCGCCGTCGTCGCCGCGGCCGACGATACGCGCGCCCTCGGGGGCGGTGCGGCGCCAGCGGCCGTCGGGCAGATGCGTCGTCTCGATGGTGACCGTGTCCACGGCCGGTGCTCCCCCGCGCGCCGTCGCGCGGCGCCAGGAGACGCTGCCGGTGGCGAGGCCTTCGACCAGCGCACCATCGAGCGCGGCGCCCTTCGGGGCGTCGGCGCTGCGCAGGATCGCGCAGCCGGCGGCGGCCAGCGCCTGGTCGGCCGCGGTGACCACGCCCGCGCCACCCGCGCCCCCCGCGGCGGTCGTCTGGTTCGCGGTGGCTGCGCCGCGCGCCGCCGTGGATTCCGGCACGCCGCTGCACGACGCAAGCGCCAGCAGCGCCGCCACCGCGCCCGCCGCGCCCGCGCGCGCGCGCGCACCGCTCGTCGCGCGCCCGCTCATCCCGTCGGCAGTCCCTTCTTGCGCCAGATCTCCAGCAGCGCCTCCGGGGCGATCGCCTCGGTGACGGTGCCGTCGTCGGTCTCGCGCCGCAGCAGCGCGCCGCGCGGATCCAGGAGCTGCTCGGTCGCGGGCGCCTCCGGCGTCGGCTGCGTCGCGAGCGTGAAGCCGCCGGTCGCGGGCCCGCGGCGGTCCGTGCGCTGCGTCAGCCGGACGCTGCGCGGATCGAACCAGTAGAAGGCGTAGTCGCCGTCGGCGGGGGAGCTGGGAATGAGCCGCGGAAGCACGAGCGCCTCGGCCTGCGAGAGGTAGCCCACCGCAGGGACGGGCCATCGCTTGGGTTCGGTGGACGGCTCCGTCGGGTCGATGTTCGAGACCTCCAGCACCGGCCGCGGCTGCGCGGGCGTCGGCGCGGCGCGCACTCCGAGCTGCGAGATGGTGCGCGCGGTGCGTCCCTTGCGCGCGGTCGAGCGGCTCGTCCAGAACTCGCGCGCGCGGTCCCAGCGCATCCACGCGCGCAGGTCGGTGTCCTGCACGGCGGTGCCCTCCTGGTCCAGCAGCGTGCGCACCTGCACGCGCACGAGCATGCCCGGCTCCTGCTCCTCCTTCGTCCACTGCGCGCGCGGACGGTCCGGATTCGCCTCGCCCTGCGCGGCCTCGACGACGGAGACGGTCATGTACCCGACCTCCTGCAGCGTGCCGTCGGCCAGGTGGCGCGTGATGCGGTACCAGCGCGGCGCGGGGGCGCGGCCGTTGACGGTGCGCCCGTCGAGGGCGCGGCGCAGCCCCTCTTCGTCGAGCCCCTCGAGCAGATGCTGGCCCGCGGTGAAGCGCGCGGCGCGCGCCTTCATGACCTCGTC
Source organism: Phycisphaerales bacterium (assembly GCA_046350355.1). Taxonomy (GTDB): domain Bacteria; phylum Planctomycetota; class Phycisphaerae; order Phycisphaerales; family SM1A02; genus UBA966. Next base: position 1,384,805 of record JAXMAN010000001.1, read on the forward strand.
GGAGGTGATCAGCTCGATCGTCTGGTACGCGCGCTCGAGCAGCGGCGCGACCGTCGCGTAGTCCGCCTCGCTCACCAGCGAGGAGATGACGATGAACTCGTTGGGCTCGGTCTGGATCAGCAGGTAGCCCTGCACGGCGGCGAGCTCCTCGCCCTGGTCCTCCTCGCGCAGCGTCGTCGCGAGGAAGCCCGCGGGCTGGCCCGCGACGGTGAACTCGCGGCGCTGGCGCACGGTGAAGAGCGAGGGATCGGTGATGCGCCCCGTGACCGCCTTGATGTACTCCTCCATCTGGTCCTTCGGGGAGGAGGCCGGCACGCTCGCGATGAGGCGCGAGATGCGCAGGATGAACCGCGGCGGGTCCGCGCGCTCGGTGACGGTCCAGTTCGCGGCGAGTCCCGCGCCGTCCGCGCGCATCACGCTGCCGGTGGGCGGACGCATGCGCAGTCCCAGCGACTCGAGCACGAGCGGCGTCGCCTCGAGCCCGTCCTTGGTCGCGACCGGCGCGGGTGCCGTCGCCTGCGGGATCGCGGGGGCGGCGGGGGCGGGCGTCGCGGGCGTCGCGGGTTTCGCCGGCGCCGCCGGCGCGCTCTTTCCTGCGGGCGCCTTGCCTCCGCGGGGCGGCGGCGCGAGCGAAGGCTGATTATCGGACTTCCTTCCCCCGGCGGGCGCCTCCGTGGGCGGATTTCCCGGCGGCGCGCTCCCTGGGGTGCCGCTGGGCGGCGTCGCCTGCAGCGCCAGCCCCGCCAGCAGCAGGGGAAGCGCGCATCGCAGGGGATCGTGGAGGAAAATGGGGAGCATCGGTCGCAGATTCCTGGACCGGAGAGCGTAGCCGTGCCCGCACCTGGAGGGGCGCGGATCCGTGCCCAACCGGGGGTGGCCATTGACAGCCACCGTGGCTTCTGTATCCTTGTCCCTTCGCGCACTTTTGGGCGGCGTCGGTCCGGCACGTTGTCGGATCGCTTCTCAGGATCTCGCGAGCGCTACCCCAGGACTCGTTCACCCATGACGGGCGGCAAGATTCGCATTCGGATGGAAGCCTACGACCACCAGGCGCTCGACGCGTCTGCTCGCGAGATCGTCGATCACGCCAAGCGCACCGGCGCTCGCGTGGCGGGCCCCGTTCCGCTTCCGACCCGTCGCGAGGTCTACACCGTGCTCCGCTCTCCCTTCATCGACAAGAAGAGCCGCGAGCAGTTCGAGATCCGCACGCACAAGCGCATCATCGACATCACCGAGCCCAACCACCGCACGGTGGAGGCGCTCAACCGCCTGGTCGTCCCGGCCGGCGTCTTCGTCAAGATCAAGGCCTGATGCCTTGAACCACTGGCCCGGCGCAGCGCGCGCCGGGCCGCTTCATCCCGGCTGCGTCGCCCACCCGAAGGCAGAGCGACCTCCAGCCACTCACGAGGCCCGCCAGAGCGCGGACCGCAACGCAGGAACCAGCCATGTCCGCTCCAGCGCATGTCGGAATCCTCGGCTCGAAGGTGGGCATGACCCGCTTCTTCAAGCCCGATGGCACCAACATCCCCGTCACCGTCATCCAGGCCGGTCCCTGCGTCGTGACGCAGGTGAAGACCAGCAAGACCGACGGCTACGCCGCGATCCAGATCGCCTTCGACGACCTGAAGCCGCGCAACAGCACGCAGCCGCTCATCGGCCACGACGCGAAGGCGGGCTCGTCCCCCAAGCGCATCCACAAGGAGATCCGCTTCGAGACCGACGCGGAGGCAGAGGCGTACACCCTCGGCCAGACCGTCGGCCTCGACGCCTTCTCCGCCCTGAAGTTCGTCGACATCGTCGGCACCTCCAAGGGCAAGGGCTTCCAGGGCACGATGAAGCGCCACAACTTCAAGGGCCTGTGCGCCAGCCACGGCACCGAGCGCAAGCACCGCTCGCCGGGCAGCATCGGCTCGCACGGCACCGACCGCGGCCACGGCGCGAAGATCAAGAAGGGCAAGCGCATGTCCGGCCGCATGGGCGACGCCCAGGTCACCTGCCGCTCCGTCGACGTCGTCAAGATCGACTCCGCCAACAACCTCCTGCTCGTCAAGGGCGCCGTCCCCGGCGCCAACGACGGCATCCTCCTCATCAAGACCCCCTCGAGGCTCTACAAGCGCAAGGCTCGCGTCCAGGCTGGCGCCGCGTAAGCGTCAACCTGGGGTCGTGAAGGCCGCCGCCTAACGGCGCGGAACCGCACGGCCGCGACAACACCGACCACGCCTGGAGCGAGAGCTCCCGGCATCCACCACCTGAGTCGAATCCTTCCCGACGCCGCCAATGACAGGCGCCGGGAGGAGGAGGCGAATGCGGCGAGCGCCGCGAAGGTAGACACCATGATCGAACTGCCGATCTACAACTCCGAAGGCAAGCAGGTCGACGTCCTCAAGATCGACGAGGCCGTCCTGGGCGGCGAGGTCCGCCACGCGCTCCTCAAGCAGGCGTACGTCGTCACCCACGGCAACCAGCGTCAGGGCTCCGCCCGGACCAAGAGCCGCGGCTCCGTCGCCGGTTCCACGCGCAAGCTCTACAAGCAGAAGGGCACGGGCAACGCCCGCGTCGGCGCCAGCCGCGTGCCGAACCGCAAGGGCGGCGGCGTGACCTTCGCGAAGACGCGCACCCGCGAGGACTTCCGGACCACCATCACGAAGAAGATGCGCCGTCTGGCCAACCGCAACGCGCTGCTGGCCAAGCTGGTCGACAACGAGGTGAAGTGCTTCGACGCGCTCGCCTTCGGCGAGCCCAGCACGAAGGCCTTCGCCGGCATGATGGGCAAGGTCGGCGTCGACCGCACCTGCCTGGTCGCCACCGACGCGAAGAACCGCAACGCCATGCTCAGCGCGCGCAACATCGACGGCGTCGATGTGCGCCGCATCGAGCAGCTCAGCGCCTTCGACCTCCTCAACCACCGCTACCTCGTCGTCGACAAGGCGTCGCTGCTGTCGTTCCTCGACGGCTCGTGCTTCCCCAAGCAGGAGAGCGCGGCCTGAACAGGCGCCGCTGAAAGGCACACCGATGGAACCCACCACCGTCATCAAGAAGCCGATCGTCACCGAGAAGGTGACCCAGGCCGGCGAGCACAACCAGTACGCCTTCCAGGTCGACCGTCGCGCGACCAAGACCGACATCAAGCGCGCGATCGAGGCCATCTACAAGGTGAAGGTCGTCGACGTCCGCACGCAGGTCCGCGCCGAGCGCGACCGCGTCTACAAGTACGGCAAGATCGAGGGCGCGACCTGGAAGCGCGCGATGGTCCGCATCGCCGACGGCCAGAAGATCGAGCTGTTCTGACGCGATCCCCAGGAGCTGAACCATGGCTATCCGCATCTACAAGCCCGTCACGAATGGCCGCCGGAACGCGTCGGTCAACATGCACGCCGAGGTCACCAAGAAGACCCCGGAGAAGTCCCTCCTGCGCCCGCTGCACAAGACCGGCGGCCGCAACTCGCAGGGCAAGCTGACGCTGATCCAGCAGGGCGGCGGCCACAAGCGCCGCTACCGCCTGGTGGACTTCAAGCGCCAGAAGGACGACATGAAGGCCGTGGTGGTGGGGATCGAGTACGACCCCAACCGCACCTGCCACATCGCCCTCGTCAAGTACGCCGACGGCACCCTGCGCTACATCCTGGCGCCCAAGGGCCTCACCGCCGGCGACACCGTCGTGAGCTCCGCGCAGCAGATCGACCCGCGCCCGGGCAACTGCATGCCGCTCAAGCACATCCCGACCGGCCTCGAGGTGCACTGCGTCGAGATGACGCCGGGCAAGGGCGGCACGATGGTCCGCTCCGCCGGCATCGGCGCGCGCCTGACCAACAAGGAAGGCCGCTTCGCGACGCTGGTGATGCCCTCGGGCGAAATCCGCCAGGTGCTGCTCGAGTGCCGCGCCACCGTCGGCGCCGTCGGCAACCCCGACCACGCCAACGTCATCCTGGGCAAGGCCGGCCGCGCCCGCTGGATGGGCCGCCGTCCCCGCACCCGCGGCGTCGCGATGAGCCATCACCAGCACCCGCACGGCGGCGGCGAAGGCCGCAGCAAGGGCGGCCAGGAGCCGTCCAACGCCTCGGGCACGCAGTCCAAGGGCGGCCGCACCCGCGGCTACGGCAAGTCCTCGGACAAGCTCATCATCCGTCGCCGCAAGAGCCGCCGCTACGGCCAGCTCAAGCTCTGACCTGAACACTCACGGAGACACACGCAATGTCGCGTTCACTCAAGAAGGGCCCCTTCGTCGACGAGAAGCTGTTCCGCCGCGCCGAGGCGATCCAGCAGGGCGGCAAGCGCGCCCCGATCAAGACCTGGCGCCGGTCCTGCACCATCGTCCCCGAATTCGTCGGCCTGACCTTCCAGGTCCACAACGGCAAGAGCTTCACCGACGTCTTCGTCACCGAGGACATGGTCGGCCACAAGCTCGGCGAGTTCTCGCACACCCGCACCTTCAAGGGCCACACGAACAAGAAGGAAGGCATCGAGGGCGGCACCAAGGGTGCAGCCTGATCCGCCTGCCTGAAGGAAGGTCATAGCCATGCCATACAAGGCTTCCCACAAGTTCGCCCGCATCGCGCCCCGCAAGGCCCGCCTCTGCGCGGACCTCATCCGCGGCAAGGGCGTCGACGACGCGCTCGCGACGCTCGAGTTCAGCCCCAGGCGCGGCGCCTGGTTCATCAAGTCGGTCCTCAAGAGCGCGATCGCCAACGCGGAGGAGGCCAACGTCGACGTCGGCCGCCTCTTCGTCGCGGAGAGCCGCATCGACGAGGGCCCGACCATCAAGCGGTTCCAGCCCAAGGACCGCGGCCGTTCCCACCAAATCCTCAAGCGCACGAGCCACATCCACGTGGCCGTCGACGTCCGCTGACCGCGCCCGGCACGGAGCACACACACCATGGGACAGAAGACCAATCCATTCGGCTTCCGCGTCGGCGTGACCGAGGCCCACAAGAGCCGCTGGTTCGCCCCGAAGGCCCTCTTCGGCGAGCTCCTCGTCGAGGACTACAAGATCCGGCAGTTCATCGACCGCCGGCTCAACCGCACGCCTCCGTACGCGGCGGTGAGCGACGTCTACATCGAGCGCACCCGCGAGGAGCTGACGGTCATCATCAAGACCGCCCGCCCCGGCCAGGTCGTCGGCCTGAAGGGCGCCGAGATCGAGCGCCTCACGAAGGACCTCGAGGCCCTGACCGGCCGCAAGGTGAGCATCAAGATCATCGAGATCAAGAATCCCGAGGTCGCCGCCCGCCTCATCGCCGAGACGATGGGCGAGCAGCTCAAGAAGCGCGCGAACTACCGCCGCGTCGTCAAGCAGCGCGCCGAGGCCGCGATGCAGAACGGCGCGAAGGGCATCCGCATCCTCATGTCGGGCCGCCTCGGCGGCGCCGAGCTGGCGCGCACCTTCGACACGCGCCTGGGCTCCATCCCCCTCACCACCCTGCAGGCGAACATCGACTACTCGGTGGCGCACGTGACCACGACCTACGGCGTGATCGGCATCAAGGTGTGGGTCTACAAGGGTCTCTTCGAGGACGTCGAGGACGACACCACGACCAACGCCGCCGGTGGACGGGCCCGCGCCCGCGGCCGCCGCTGACGCCCCACGACCGAGCACCGCAGAAGGAGCACACAGATGTCCAACCTCATTCCCAAGCGAGTGAAGTTCCGCAAGCAGCAGCGCGGAAAGATGCGCGGCAACGCCACGCGCGGCAACTACGTCGCCTTCGGCGACTACGGCCTGCAGAGCCTCGAGGCCTGCTGGGTCTCCGGCCGCCAGCTCGAGGCCGGCCGCATCGCGGCGCAGCACTTCCTGCGCCGCCAGGGCAAGGTCTTCATCCGCGTCTTCCCCGACAAGCCCATCTCGAAGAAGCCGCTGGAGACCCGAATGGGCACCGGCAAGGCGGACGTCGACTACTGGGCCGCCGTCGTCAAGCCCGGCACCGTCCTCTTCGAGGTCGCCGGCGTCCCCGAGGAGCTCGCGAAGCAGGCCTTCGCGCGCATCGCCAGCAAGATGCCGGTCCGCTGCCGCTTCGTCGGCCGCCGGCTCGCCGTCTAAGCAACCACAGGAAAGGCGCCCACGACCATGAAGGCAGCTGACGTCAAGAAGCTCCGCGACGACGAGATCGTCGCCGAGGCCGACCGCCTGCGCCGGAAGCTCTTCGAGCTCCGCTCGCAGACCGTGACCGAGAAGATCAAGGACTCGTCGCAGTTCAAGAAGAACCGCAAGGACCTGGCGCGTGTCCTCACCGAGCGCGCCGCCCGCACGAAGAAGGTGTCCAAGTGAGCAAGAACGCAGAGGTCGTCGTCTCCGAGAACGCGCAGCGCCGCATCGGGATCGTCGAGAGCGACTCGCGCGACAAGTCGCGCAAGATCACGATCCAGTACGTGAGCAAGCACTCGAAGTACGGCAAGTACGTGCGCCGCCGCACCGTGCTGCACGCGCACGACGCCAAGAACGAGTCCCGCAAGGGCGACCGCGTCGAGATCGCGGAGTGCCGCCCGATCTCGCGCACCAAGCGCTGGACGATCGTCTCGATCGTGGAGCGCGCCCCCGTGCAGGTCGACGCGGTCTTCCAGACCGACGACGGCAAGAAGAAGAAGTAAGCAACCCGCCCCCCGGTCCCCGGGAAGGGCACCAACGAAGGCAGGCATCGGATGATCCAGAAGGAATCACGGCTCGAAGTCACCGACAACAGCGGCGCCAAGACCGCGATGGTGATCGGCATCATGGGCGTCTCCACGGCGGCCGGCCGGTTCACCCGCGTCTCGATGGGCGTCGGCGACCGCGTCATGTGCGCGGTCAAGGACGCGATCCCCAACGGCCAGGTGAAGTCGGGCGACAAGGTCGAGGCGGTCATCGTGCGCGTCAAGTCGCCGACCCGCCGCAACGACGGCAGCTACGTGCGCTTCGACTCGAACGCGTGCGTGCTCGTCGACAAGGAAGGCAACCCGAAGGGCACCCGCATCTTCGGCGCCGTCGCTCGCGAGCTCCGCGAGAAGAACTTCATGAAGATCGTCTCCCTCGCCACGGAGGTCATCTGATGCCAGCCCACATCCGCAAGGGCGACGTCGTCTTCGTCCGCTCCGGCTCCGACCGGGGCAAGACGGGCGAGGTCCTCTCCGTCGATCCCGTCTCCTCCACCTGCGTGGTGAAGGGGATCAACCTCCGCACCAAGCACCTCAAGCCCACGCAGCAGCGTCCCAAGGGCGCGCTCGTGAAGCTCGAGCTCCCCATCCACATCTCCAAGGTCAGCCCGATGGCCGACGGCAAGCCCACCCGCGTGCGCTTCGTCGCCAAGGCTGACGGGTCGAAGGTCCGGGTCGCCGTCAAGGGCGGCAAGGAGCTCGGCCAGGTGAGCCCCGCCCGCAAGACGGCCAAGAAGGCGAAGTGACGACCATGAGCGCTACCACCACCACGAACAAGTCGCGCCTGCAGCAGGTCTACATGGAGCAGGTCGCCCCGAAGCTCATGAAGGAGTTCGGGCTCCCCAATGTCAACGGCATCCCGAAGATCGAGAAGGTCATCGTGAACGCGGGCATCGGCAAGTACCTGGAGAACCAGAAGCTCAAGCCGGAGATCCGCGACACCGTCATCGACACCTTCGTGAAGATCACGGGCCAGCGCCCGGTGATGACGCTCGCCAAGAAGAGCGTCTCCAACTTCAAGGTGCGCGAGGGCGCCCCCAGCGGCTTCGTCGTGACCCTGCGCCGCGACCGCATGTGGAGCTTCCTCGACCGCCTGATGAACCTCGCGATCCCCCGCATCAAGGACTTCCGCGGCGTCAGCGACCGCTCCTTCGACAAGGGCGGCTCGTGGAGCTTCGGCCTGACCGAGCAGGCGGTGTGGCCCGAGATCAACATGGCCAACGTCAACTTCTCGCACGGCATGAACATCACGATCGTCTTCAGCAACAGCGATCCCAAGAAGAGCCGCTTCGCGCTCGCGGAGCTGGGCATGCCCTTCGAGAAGCCGGAAGACCGCCGCAAGAAGTGAACCACCGCGCGGCCCGGCGCCGCGCGCGACCCATACACCGACCACCCCCGTCAGGAAGATCCAAGGACCACACGATGGCTAGCAAGCGCGTCTTCGCCAAGATGAAGCGGAAGCCGAAGTTCTCCACCCGCGAGAAGCTCCGCTGCGAGATCACCGGCCGCAGCCGCGGCAACTACCGCAAGTTCCGCATCTGCCGCCACATGCTCCGCGAGCTCGCGCTGCAGGGCATGATCCCCGGCATGCGCAAGGCGTCCTGGTGACGCGGCCGCACGACGGACCACTCGGACTCCGGACGAACCAGCAAGGACAACCGCAATGTCGCTCCAAGACCTGACCGCTGACATGCTCTCGCGCATCCGCAACGCCTGCCGCAACCGGGCGAAGCAGGTGCTCGTGCTCAACAACAAGCTCAATCTCGGCGTCGCCGAGGTCCTCCAGAAGGAGGGCTACATCCGCGGCTTCGAGCTCGTGCAGGATGGCCGCCAGGGCCTGATCCGCGTCGACCTCAAGTACGGCCCGCGCGGGGAGGTGCTGATCCACCACCTCGAGCGCGTCTCCCGCACCGGCTGCCGCGTCTACCGCGGCGTCGAGGAGCTCCCCAGCCCGATGTCGGGCCTGGGCATCGCCATCGTCTCCACCAGCCACGGCGTGATGAGCGACCGCGAGTGCCGCGAGAAGCGCCTCGGCGGCGAGGTCGTCGCGACCGTCGGCTGATCCCAACCGAAGCGAAACCGGAGCAAGAACCATGTCCCGCATCGCCCGCAAGCCCGTCACCGTCCCCGCCGGCGTCAAGGTCGCCGTCAACGCGGCCTCCCGCACGCTCAGCTTCGACGGCCCCAAGGGGAAGCTCTCCTTCGTCTACCGCCCCGAGGTGGGCGTGAACGTCGAGGGCTCCACCGTGACCGTCACGATGGATCCCGCCATCGTCGAGATCGGCAGCAACCGCGCCTTCTGGGGCACGACCCGCGCCCTCATCCAGACCGCCGTCGACGGCGTCCTGAAGGGCTACGAGAAGAAGCTCGAGATCATCGGCGTCGGCTGGGGCGCGCGCGTGCAGGGCAAGAAGCTCGTGCTCACCATCGGCTTCGCCAACACCATCGAGGTCCCGATTCCCGATGGCGTCAAGGTCGAGGTCAACCAGCTCATCGTCACGGTGAGCGGCCCCAACAAGCAGGCGGTGGGCGAGTTCGCGTCGCGCGTCCGCTCGCAGCGCAAGCCCGAGCCCTACAACGGCAAGGGCATCAAGTACACGGACGAAGTCATCCAGCGCAAGAAGGGCAAGGCCTTCGGCTCCTGATCCCGGACGCCCAAGAGAGGACCCCCATGGACAAGTGCATCGCCAAGACCACGCGCCGGAGCCGCCGCAAGCAGGGCCTCCGCAAGACCATCAACGGCACGCCCTCGCGGCCGCGCCTCACCGTCTTCCGCTCGCTGCAGCACATCTATGCGCAGGTGGTGGACGACCTCGCCGGACGCACGATCGCGTCCGCGAGCTCCCTCGACGTCGACGCCGTCTCCCGCAAGGGCGGCAACGTCGGCTCGGCGAAGGCCGTGGGCCAGGCGCTCGCGGAGCGCGCCCGCAAGGCCGGCGTCGACGCGGTGGTCTTCGACCGCAACGGCTTCCGCTTCCACGGCCGCATCAAGGCCGTCGCTGAGGGCGCGCGCGAGGGCGGCCTGAAGTTCTGATCCCCACCGGCAACGACTGACCACGGAACACAGACATGGCTGAGCTCATCGACGAAACCTCCAGCATCGAGTCCACCACGGTGGGCATCTACCGCACCAGCTCCACGGTCGCGGGCGGCCGCCGCTTCAGCTTCTCCGCGCTCGTCGTGGTGGGCGACAAGCAGGGCCGCATCGGCATCGGCTACGCCAAGAGCAAGCAGGTGCCCCAGGCGGTCGAGAAGGCGCAGAAGGAGGGCCGTCGCAAGATGGTCTCCTACCCGATGCTCCGCAAGACCCTCCCGCACGCCGTCGAGGGCCAGTTCGGCGCCTCGAAGGTGCGCCTGGTTCCCGCCACCCCCGGTACCGGCGTCATCGCCGGCGCCGCGGTGCGCGCGATCCTGGAGATGCTCGGCGTGCAGGACTGCCTGACCAAGAGCTACGGCTCGACCAACCCGAAGAACCTCGTGAAGGCGACGATCCGCGCCCTGGAGCAGCTCCAGACGCGCGAGAAGATCGAGCAGCTCCGCGGCGTCACCCTCGGCAAGACCCCGGTCGAGGAAGCGGTCGACCGCGGCCTCGCCGCGATGCCGCAGACGCGCTCCACCGAGAAGGCGCAGGCCCCCAAGAACACCGTCGGCGACGACCGTCGCCGCGGCGGTCGCGGCGGTCCGCGCGGTCCGCGCCGCGACGACTTCGCGGGCGCCTCGTCGGCTCCGGCCGCCGCGGCGGCCCCGGCTCCGGCCGCGGCTCCCGCCCCGGCACCTGCCCCGGAGGCCGGCGCCTGACGCGCCGCTCCCGTTCCTCTTCCTCCACCGAACCACTCACCTCAGGCAAGCGAGCACTCCTGCCATGATGATCCACGACATTACGAAGGTCGCCGGCAAGCACCGCCCGCGCAAGCGCGTCGGCCGCGGCGAAGGCAGCGGCAGCGGCGGCACCTCGACCCGCGGCCACAAGGGCGCCAAGAGCCGCGCCGGCTGGACCAGCCGTCCCGGCTACCAGGGCGGCGCCACTCCGTTCATGCGGCGCTTCCCCAAGCGCGGCTTCAAGAACGGCTTCCGCATCGAGTTCCACGTCGTCAACGTCCAGACGATCGACAAGCACTTCGACGCGGGCGCGACCGTCGACGCCGCCGCGCTGGCCAAGAAGGGCCTCGTGCCCGACGCCACGCTGCCGCTGAAGGTCCTGGGCCACGGCGACATCCGCAAGAAGATCTCCGTCGTCGCGGCCAAGTACTCCGCGTCGGCCAAGGACAAGATCGAGAAGGCCGGCGGCACCGCGACGGTGGCCGCCTGACGCGCGTCCGGCACCCGACCCGACCCCACGAGACCCCCTGATGTTCACGGCTTTCGCCAACATCTTCCGGATCCCCGACCTGCGCAACCGCGTGCTCTTCACGCTGGGCGTGCTGGCCATCTACCGGATCGGCTTCTGGGTCCCCGTGGTCGGCGTCGACCAGACCGCGCTCGAGGCCGCCGCGAAGACCGCCTCGCAGGACGCGACCGGCTTCGGCCGTCTGCTGCAGTTCGCGAGCATCTTCTCGGGCGGCACCCTGGGCCAGAGCACGATCTTCGGCCTGGGCATCATGCCCTACATCACGGCCTCGATCATCCTCCAGCTCCTGCAGGCGGTCTACCCGCCCATGCAGGAGCTCAAGAAGGAGGGCATGTCGGGCCAGCAGAAGATCATGGAGTGGACGCGCTACCTGACGGTGCTGCTCTGCGTCGTGCAGGGCTTCATCTGGCTGCGCTACCTGATGTCGAGCAACCTGGTGCAGCCGATGTTCCTGCAGGGTGGCCCGAACCTGGTCATCTTCTACGTGGTCGGCATCGCCTCGCTCATGGCCGGCAGCCTCTTCCTGATGTGGCTGGGCGAGCAGGTCGACAAGTACGGCATCGGCAACGGCGTCTCGATCATCCTGACCGCGGGCATCCTCGCGCGCATGCCCAACGCGGTCATGTGGGTGGTCACCAACTTCGACCCGAAGCAGACGGCGGAGCCGGGCAAGCTGGGCATCGCCGGCCTGGCGATCCTCATCGCCAGCTTCGTGATGATCACGGCGGGGGCGGTCATCATGACCGTCGCCACGCGCCGCATCCCGATCCAGCAGGCCAAGCACACCCGCGGCCGCAAGGTCTACGGCGGACAGAAGCACTACCTGCCGCTGCGCATCAACCACTCGGGCGTGATGCCGATCATCTTCGCCAGCTCGCTGATGATCTTCCCCTCGGCGATCTTCGGCGCGTGGGACAACGCCACCGCGACCGAGTCCGGCTTCAAGGCGATCACGCAGTTCCTCGCCCGCGAGACGCAGATCGGGTCCTTCCCGTACATCGTCTGCGAGATCGCGATGATCTACTTCTTCGCGTACTTCTGGACGACCGTCCAGATGAGCCCCGACGACATGGCCAAGCAGCTGAAGGAGCACGGCTCCTTCATCCCCGGCCTGCGTCCCGGCCCGCGCACCGCGGAGTACCTGGAGACCGTCCTGGGCCGCATCACCTACGTCGGCGCGGGCTTCCTGGCGATCATCGCCGTGATCCCGACCCTGGTGACGCAGGCGATGGGCATTCCCTTCCAGGTCTCGCAGTTCCTGGGCGGCACCGGCCTGCTGATCGTCGTCTCCGTCGGCCTCGACCTCATCCAGCGCCTCGAGGCCAACCTCGTGATGCGCAACTACCAGGGCTTCCTGGGCGCGCCCGGCGACGCCCGCGGCCCCCGCATGCGGAGCGTCCGCGGATGAGCGCACCGGCGGTCCAGCTTCCTGCCACGCCGCGCGCGGAGTCCCCGCGCGCGCTGCGCCACGGCACGGTCGCGCTGCGCACCGCCGCGGAGCTCGACGCCATCGCCGCCGCCGGCGCGGTGGTCGCCGCCGCGCTCGAGGCCGCCGAGTCCGTCGTGCGCCCCGGCGCCACGACGCGCGAGCTCGACGCCGCCGTCCGCGCCGCGATCGCCAGCCACCCCGGCGCCGAGCCCGCCTTCCTGGGCTACCCCGGTCCCGAGGGGACGCCCGCCTTCCCGGCGGCCGCCTGCGTGAGCGTCGACGAGGAGGTCGTCCACGGCATCCCCGGCGACCGCGCGCTCGTCGCGGGGCAGCTCGTGAGCATCGATGTCGGCGTCCGCCTGGACGGCTGGCACGCGGATGCCGCGGTCACCGTCATCGTCCCCGGCGGCGAGGCCGTGCGCGTGCGCGCGCTCGAGGCCTTCGTCGCCGACGCCTGGGAGTCGCTGCACGCGGGCATCGCGTCCATGCAGCCGGGCATGCGCTGGAGCGACGTCGCGGCGCGCATGCAGCGCACCGCCGCCGCGCGCGGCCACGGCCTGGTCGACGGCTGGCACGGGCACGGCGTGGGCCGCTCCCTGCACGAGGCGCCGCAGGCGCCCGCGATCGTCACCCCCGGCCTGCGCGAGCAGCGCGACTTCACGCTCCTGTCCGGCATGGTCCTGGCGGTGGAGCCGATCCTGGTCCAGGGCGCCCGCGCGGTCATCGGCGACGACGGCTGCGCGAGCACCGTCCCGACCTTCGTGCGCGCCGACGGCTGGACCGTCGCCGTGGCGGCCGGACTGGTCGCCGCGCACGTGGAGCACACCGTCGCGGTGACCCGCTCGGGCCCGCGCATCCTCACCCGCCGTCCGCACGCGCGCGCCGCGGGGACGGTCCATCCTGAACGCACCGAAGACGGAGGCTGCTGCCGGATCCCCGGCTGACCTCGTATGGCCAAGGAAGACAAGATCACGCTCGACGCAGAGGTCGTGGAGGCGCTCCCGGACGCGATGTTCCGCGTGCGGCTCCAGAACAACCAGGAGATCCTCGCCTACGTGAGCGGCAAGATGCGCAAGTTCTTCATCCGCATCCTGCCCGGCGACAAGGTCACCATCGAGCTCAGCCCGTACGACATGAGCAAGGGCCGCATCGTCTACCGCTTCTGATTCCAGACCACCCAACGCACCCGACCCCACCAAGGAAACGCCATGAAGGTCCGCAGCAGCATCAAGCGCCGCACCCTCGACTGCCAGATCGTCGTCCGCAAGGGCAAGCGCTTCGTCATCAACAAGAAGAACCCGCGCCTGAAGCAGCGCCAGGGCTGAGCCCCGCCTTCCCGCGCGTCACCCCGGAAGACCGAACCAAGGAACGACCATGCCCCGCATCGCCGGCATCGACATCCCCGAAAAGAAGAAGATCCGCTTCTCGCTCCGCTACATCTACGGCATCGGCCCCAAGGTGTCGGACACGATCCTGACCAAGCTCGGGATCGACGGCGAGCGGCGCGCGCACACGCTCGACGACAAGGAGCTCGCCGCCATCGCGGCCGAGATCGACGCGAACTTCCCCGTCGAGGGCGCGCTGCGCCGCCAGGTCGCCCAGGACATCCAGCGCCTGAAGGACACCAAGTCCTACCGCGGCGAGCGTCACCGCAAGAACCTCCCCGCGCGCGGCCAGCGCACGCGGACCAACGCGCGTACCCGCAAGGGCCGCAAGAAGACCGTCGCCGGCAAGAAGGGCGTCAAGGGCTAATCGCCGGCGCCGTCCGCCGCAAAGGAACAGACCATGGCTAGCAAGAAGAAGGTCCGCAAGAACGTCACCAAGGGCATCGTTCACGTGAACGCGTCCTTCAACAACACGATGGTCACCATCACCGATGTGAATGGCGAGACCATCGCCTGGGACTCCGCCGGCAGCGTCGGCTTCAAGGGCGCGCGCAAGAGCACGCCCTTCGCCGCCAGCCGCGCGAGCGAGAAGGCCGCCAGCAAGGCGCGCCGCCTGGGCATGAAGGAGGTCGAGGTCCGCGTGAAGGGCCCCGGCCCCGGCCGCGAGAGCGCGGTCACCGCGCTCCAGGCCGCCGGCCTCAAGGTGGTGGCGATCGAGGACTGCACCCCGATCCCGCACAACGGCTGCCGCGCGCCCAAGAAGCGCCGCGTCTGACCGGAGGGCGCGGCTCGCCCCGCGCCCGCATCCCGACATCCGCCGCGCATGCGGCGGGAGATCTTCGTCCCTCCCCATCAGAAGGGGGGCGCGCCCGGCCCGGCAGCGGCGCGTCACCCCGGTCAGGCGGAGGGTTCACTGAGGGGGCGCTTCCCGTCCGACGGGTCGCCCCGCACGGTCCTGCCGGACACAGATTCAGGAGTTCATCATGCACGTCCGCTGGCGTGGCCTCGAACTTCCCTACCGCGTCGTCAAGGACGAGCGCTCGGCGACCCCGACGTTCGGCCGCTTCATCGCCGAGCCCTTCGAGCGTGGCTTCGGCACCACCATCGGCAACAGCCTCCGCCGCGTCCTGCTCTCGAGCCTCGAGGGCGCCGCGATCACCAAGGTGAAGATCGCCGGCGTCTCCCACGAGTTCTCGACGATGCCGGGCGTCCTGGAGGACGTCACCGACGTCATCCTGAACATCAAGGGCCTGATCCTGAGCATGGACTCGGACGAGCCCAAGACCATGCGCCTGATGGCCGAGGGCCCCGGCGAGGTCACCGCGGAGCTCATCGAGGCCGACGCCTCGATCCGCATCTACAACCCCGACAAGGTGATCGCGACCCTCACGGACAAGCGCGACTTCGCCGTCGAGTTCACCGTGCAGCGCGGCCGCGGCTACCAGCCCGCGAGCGAGCAGTACAAGCGCGACGAGGACCAGGTCCTCGGCGAGATCCCCGTCGACGCCATCTTCAGCCCGGTGCAGCGCGTGCGCTACCGCGTCGAGGACACCCGCGTCGGCCAGCGCACCAACTACGACCGCCTCGTGCTCGATCTCTGGACCGACGGCACCATCTCGCCCGACATGGCGATGGTCGAGGCCGCCAAGATCCTGCGCAAGCACCTCAACCCCTTCGTGCAGTACGACGCGCTGGGCAACGAGGTCGTTCCGCGCGACGTCTCGGACGCGATCGACGTGGATCTCGAGCTCTTCAAGAAGCTCGCGATGCCCATCGGCGACCTGGACCTCTCCGTCCGCGCGAGCAACTGCCTCGAGGGCGGCAAGATCCGCTTCGTCTACGAGCTGTGCACGAAGAACGAGAACGACCTCCTGGAGCTGCGCGCCTTCGGCCGCACCAGCCTCCGCGAGGTGAAGAAGAAGCTCGAGGACATGGGCCTCGGGCTTGGAATGCCCCTGCCGGAGGGATTCGTTCCGCCGGCCTGAGCCGGACGGTCAACGGACCTCCGACCGATCGCGCTGCGGCGTCGTCCTTGCCGCACCGCACTGAAAGGAAACTGTCATGCGTCACCGTATCGCCGGCTACCAGCTCAGCATCACCAGCAGCCACCGCAAGGCGATGCTGCGGAACCTCGCGGCTGGACTCTTCGAGCACGGCCAGATCGTCACCACGCTCCCGAAGGCCAAGGCCGTGCAGCCCTTCGTCGAGCAGCTCGTCACCGTCGCCAAGCGCGGCAACCTCGCGGCGCGTCGCGAGCTCACCTCCCGTCTGACCGACCGCAAGGTCTTCGCGTGGGTCGCCGACCCGAACACGAAGGAAGAGGTCAAGACCGCGCAGTCCCGCCTGTGGGAGCTGCCGGCCGCGGACGAGATCGAGTTCAACCGCTACGGCGAGCTGCGCAAGTCGCCGCGCCTGGTGGAGCACCTCCTGAAGAAGGTGGCCCCGCTCTACAAGGACCGCGCGGGCGGCTACACCCGCATCGTCAAGCTGGACAAGCGCCGGCTGGGCGACGGCACCGACCTCGTGATGCTCCAGCTCGTGGGCGCCGAGGAGGGTCCGCAGGTCAAGGGACGCAAGTCGACCCGCCGCGCGGCCGCCGACAAGCGCACCGCCTTCGCCAAGAAGGTGCGCGAGAAGGCCGCGGCCGCCAAGGGCTGAGTCCGGCCCGATTCCACGATTCCTCCGGCGCGGCGCTCCCGATTGGGGGCGCCGCGCCGCGCTTTTGGAATGGGCGCGCGGGCGTGCGCGGGCGTGCGCCGCGCCTTTGGAGCACGGCGATTTCGTATCCTCCCGGAATGCTCCCGTCGCACGAGGACGCGCGCGCGCAGGCGCTCGCCGAACTGGAATCCGCCGCCACGCCCGCCGCGCTGGATGCGTGGAAGTCCGCGTGGATCGGCGGCAGCGGCCGCGTCAAGGCGATGATGACCGCGCTCAAGGACGTGCCGAAGGAGCAGAAGCCCGCCGTCGGCAAGCGCCTCAACGAGATCAAGGCCGAGCTCGAGGCCGCCTTCGAGGCGCGCCGCGGCGCGCTCGGCGCCGGCGCGCCGCAGGGTCCCACCGTGGATGCGACCGAGCCGGGCGTGCCGCTGGCGCAGGGGCGCCGCCATGTCCTCAGCCGCACCATCGACGAGATCGTCGAGGTCTTCGGCCGCATGGGCTTCTCGCTCGCGGAAGGTCCCGAGGTCGAGGACGAGTGGCACAACTTCACCGCGCTCAACATCCCGGAGGCGCACCCCGCGCGCGACGCGACGGACAACTTCTACATGGGCGAGCAGGGGGGCGTGAAGCGTCTGCTGCGCACGCAGACCAGCACCGTGCAGATCCGCGCCATGGAGGCGCGCCGCCCGCCGCTGAAGGTCGTCGCCACCGGGCGCGTCTACCGCCCCGACACGCACGACGCGACGCACTACTCGATGTTCCACCAGATCGAGGGGCTCTTCGTCGACCGCGGCGTGACGATGGCGGACCTCAAGACCACGCTCGTGCAGTTCGCGCACGCGTACTTCGGCCCCGAGGCGGAGGTGCGCATGCGCCCGAGCTTCTTCCCGTTCACCGAGCCCAGCGCGGAGGTCGACATGAAGATGCGCGTGAAGGGCGAGTGGAAGTGGGTCGAGCTGGGCGGCTGCGGCATGGTCGATCCCAACGTCCTGCGCGCGGTCGACATCGACCCCGAGGAGTGGACCGGCTTCGCCTTCGGCCTGGGCATCGAGCGCATCGCGATGCGCCGCTACGGCATCGCGGACATCCGCTGGCTCTTCGAGAACGACGCGCGCTTCCTGCGCCAGTTCTGAACCGGCGCAGGAAGCGCGCGCGAATGCATGCCGCTGCGTGCGGCGGGGGAGCGCGGGCGACGTGGCCCGCCCGGGATCACTCCTCGTCCTTCATCCCCATCGCCTTGTGGCCGGCGTCGCGCGCGGCCTCGAGCTTGGCGACGAGCGCCTTGGCCTGGTCGGTCTTGCCGTCGATGACCGCGTCCTCGAGGTCGAGGGTCAGGCGCATGAGCTTGCGCATGTCCGCCTTGTAGGTGGTCTCGATCGTCGCGCGCGCCGCGTCGTCGGGGGCCTTGCGGAGGATGTCCTGCGGGACGGGCATGCTCTTGGCGATCGCGCAGTTGCGCTGGATGTCGCCGACGAGCTTGAGGTTCTCGTCCTTCTTGGCCGCGTCGCCGGCGGTCTCCTTGAGCATCTTGAGCGCGCGGTTCATGCCCTTCATCGCGCCCTCGACGCTGAAGTTGCCGCCGCCGCGCTGGCCACGGCCTTCGGGGCCGCCCTGGCGTCCGCCGGGGCCGCCGCCCTGACCACCCTGGCCGCCCTGGCCGGCGCCGCCCTGGCCGCCGGCACCACCCTGGCCACCCGCGGCGCCCTTGCCGGACTGGCCCGACTGACCGGACTGGCCCGACTGCGTGTTCTGCGTGCCCGTGGTGCCCGACTGGCCGAAGGCGACGGGGGCCGAGGCGGCGACGAGCAGGGCGCTCAGGCCCAGCGTGGCGATGATGCGGGGGGACGACATGTCTTGGATCTCCAGGAGGTGAGTGCAGACCGACGCCACCGGCGGGGCCTGTGGGCAGGCCCAACGGTCGGCGGGGGGAGGGATTGCGCGGGATCCGGTCGGGTTCCCGCCGGGATCCGCCCGGGATCAGGTCGTGTAGTCGGCGTTGAGCTCGACGTACGCCTTCGTCAGCCCGCAGGAGATGTACTCCTCCTGCGCGCCGCCCTGGCCCAGGTCCAGCTCCACCTCGACCAGCGGGCGGCGGAAGGCGGCCTCGCGTTCGGCGAGCGGGGTCGGGGCGGGCGCGCCCGAGGCGAAGAGGGGCACGCCCCCGACGCTCAGGCGCAGGTCCTCCACGTCGAGCGGCACGCCGGCGCGCCCCGCGGCGGCCAGGATGCGCCCCCAGTTGGGGTCGCCGCCGGTGACGGCGCAGCGCACGAGCAGGCTGCTGGCGATGGTGCGGGCGACCGCGAGGGCCTCCTCGCCCGTGCGCGCTCCGGTGACCTGGACGCGGATGCCGCGCTCGTACCCCTCGCCGTCCTGGACGATCTGCAGCGCGAGCTCGCGCGCGACGGCGGCGAAGGCCTCCGCGAGCGCCGGCGCGGGGAACTCCCCGGCCGCGCCCGAGGCGAGCGCGAAGACGCTGTCGTTGGTGCTCGTGTCGCCGTCGATGGAGATGCGGTGGAAGCTGCGGTCGACGGCGCCGCGCAGGTGGCCCGCGAGCGCCGGCGGCTCGACGGCGGCGTCGGTGAGGAGCACGGCGATCATCGTCGCCATGTTCGGGTGGATCATGCCCGCGCCCTTGGCGCAGCCGACGACGCTGCAGCGGCGCCCCGCGTGCTCGACGGTGCGCGCGGCCCACTTGGGATGCGTGTCGGTGGTCATGATCGCGCGCGCGAAGCGCTCGATGCTGCCGGGCGCGGCGGCGCCGGCCATCGCCGGGATGCAGGGGAGCATGCGCTCCATCGGAAGCTGCACGCCGATGACGCCGGTGGAGTTGTGCTGCACCGCCACCGGCGTGATCTCGCACGCGGCGGCGACGGCGTCGGCGAGCTCCACCGCGTTGGCCATGCCCTGCGCGCCGGTCGCCGCGTTGGCGCAGCCGGAGTTGATCAGCAGCGCGCCGCAGTGGCCGCGGCTCTCGCGCAGGTGGCGCCGGCTGAGCTGCACCGGGGCCGCGCAGACCTGGTTGGTCGTGTACATGGCCGCGAGCGTCGCGCCGCCGGGGCAGCGCAGCAGGGCCATGTCGTCGCGGCCGGGCTTCTTGATCGCGGCCGAGGCGGTGGCCGCGGCGAAGCCCGCCGGGAGCATGGGCGCCTGCGTGGCGGCGGCGGCGGTGGGCGCGGCGGTCATCGCTGGCCGTTCCCGTTGGTGGCGACCACGTCGTGCACGAGCGCGGTCTCGTCGCACTGCTCGCGCTTGGGGCAGCCGGCGCAGTCCTTGAGGACCTTCTCGGGCAGGGCGTTGACGCTCACCTGGCGGAAGCCCGCCTTCTCGAAGAACTTCGGCGCGCGCGTGAGGACGAAGACCTTCGGGATGTGGAGCTGCCCCGCGAGCTTCAGGAAGTAGCGCACGAGCCCCTGTCCCACGCCGCGTCCGTGGTAGTCCGGATGCACGCCCAGGCTGCGGATCTCCGCGAGCTGGGGCGTGTAGATCCACAGCGCGGCGCAGCCGACGACCTTTCCGTCGGCGACGGCGACGCCGAAGTCCAGGATCGCCTTCAGGATGTCCTCGCGGCTGCGCGGCAGGTTCTCGCCGTGCTGCGCCCAGTGGTCCACGAGCCACGAGATCTGCTCGAGGTCGTCCGCGCGCGCCTGCCGGAACTCGACCTCGCCCGCGACCGGATCGGCGACGGCGCGCTCGCGCAGCATGCGGCGGATGCGCTCGATGGCGTCCTCGACCGCGCTGGGGGAGGTGCCGCCCTCGACGCTGCGCTTGGCGAGCGTCGCGCCGACGGTGAGGTTGGTGTAGACGTCCTGCCCCGCGCGCGGCGCCTGCTGGCGGATGACCTCCAGCGGCAGGTCCTCCAGCGCGCGGTCGCTCTCGATGGCGGTGCGCACGAGGCGGCCCACCTGGTGGTGCGCCTCGCGGAAGGGGACGCCCAGGCGGACCAGGTAGTCCGCCAGGTCGGTGGCGTTGGTGTACCCCTCGGCGGCGGCGAGCAGCGCGCGGTCGCGGTCGATGGTGAGGCCCGCGAGCATCGGCGGGAGCACGCGCAGGCAGACGCTGAGCTGGCGCATGCTGTCGAAGACCGGCTCCTTGTCCTCCTGCAGGTCCTTGTTGTAGGCGAGCGGGAGCCCCTTGAGCGTGACCAGCAGCGTCACGAGGTTGCCCACCGCGCGCCCGGACTTGCCGCGGATGAGCTCGCACGCGTCCGGGTTCTTCTTCTGCGGCATCAGGCTCGAGCCGCTGGTGAAGGCGTCGGGCAGCTCGACGAGCGCCGCCTCGCTGGTGCTGTAGAAGATGAGGTCCTCGGCCATCCGCGAGAGGTGCAGCGCGCAGAGCGTGCAGGCGGAGAGGCACTCCACGACGAAGTCGCGGTCGCTGACGGCGTCGAGCGAGTTCGCCGTCGGCGCGCGGAAGCCCAGGTCCTTGGCGAGCGCGGCGCGGTCCACCGGGTAGGCGGTGCCCGCGAGCGCGCCCGAGCCCAGCGGCGAGACGCGCACGCGCTTGAGCGCGTCGGCCAGGCGCTCGCCGTCGCGGCGGAGCATCTCGACGTAGGCGAGGCACCAGTGCGCGAAGAGGATCGGCTGCGCGTGCTGCAGGTGCGTGTAGCCGGGGAAGGCGGTGGTCTTCTCGCGCTCGGCGAGGTCGACCAGCGCCGTGATCACGGCCTTGATCTCCGCCTGGCGCTGGCGGATCTGGCGCGCGGTCCACAGCCGCAGGTCGGTGGCGACCTGGTCGTTGCGGCTGCGGCCGGTGTGCAGCTTCTTGCCCAGGTCGCCCACGCGCAGGATGAGCTGGCGCTCGACCCACGAGTGGACGTCCTCGTCCTCGGCCTGCTCGAGCTGCGCGGGATCGTCGCGCAGCGAGGCGAGGATCTCGCCCAGCGCCTGCTCGATCGCCTGCTGCTCCTGCACCGTGAGCACGCCCGCGCGCACGAGCGCCTTGCTCCAGGCGACGCTCCCCTCGATGTCCTCGCGGACGAGGGCGCGGTCGAAGGGGAGGCTGTCGTTGAACTCGCGGAAGAGCGAGTCGGCGGCGCCCTCGAGGCGTCCCGCCCAGATCGCGGTGCTCATGAGCCGTGCGCCTGCGCGGTGGCCGCGCCGCCCGAGGTCTTCGCGCCGTGGCAGCCGCAGCCGGCGCCGCAGCCGCCGCCCGCGCGCGCGGCGGTCCCGCCCGCCGCCGCCGCGCCGCCCGCCGGGCCGAGCCCGTGCGCGCTGGCGAGCTGCGCCGCCTCCTGGGAGGTGCGGCGCGCGTACTCGCTCAGGCCCAGCAGCGCGCGGATGCGCATCGGCAGGCTGAAGAGGCGGATGAAGCCCTCGCTGTGCTTGTGGTCGTAGACCTCGTCCTCGCCGAAGGTGGCGAAGCCGTGGTGGAAGAGGCTGTTGGGCGAGCGGCGGCGGACCGCCTCGGCGCGGCCCTTGTAGCAGCGCACGACGACCTCGCCGTCGAGGACGCGCGCGATCTCCTCGAAGCTGCGCCACATCGCCTCGCGGACCGGGCTGAACCAGGTGCCGTTGTAGACGATCTTCGCGAAGTCCAGCGCGAGGCGCTCGCGGAAGTGCAGCGTCTCGCGGTCGAGCACGAGCTGCTCCAGGCCGCGCAGCGCCTCCATGAGGATGGTGCCGCCCGGGGTCTCGTAGACGCCGCGGCTCTTCATGCCCACGAGGCGGTTCTCGCAGATGTCCACGCGGCCGACGCCGTTGCGGCCGCCGATGCGGTTGAGCTCCTCGAGCACGGCGACGCTGTCCATCTCGCGGCCGTTGACCGAGACGGGAAAGCCCTGGCGGAAGACGATGTGCACGTCCTCGGCCGCGGCGGGGGCGTCCTTGGGGCTGGTGGTGATCATCCACACGTCCTCCGGCGGCGCGTTCCAGGGATCCTCCAGCTCGCCGCCCTCGTGGCTGATGTGCCAGATGTTGGCGTCGCGGCTGTAGATCTTGTCGGCGCTCGCGGTGGTGGGGATGCTGCGCTCCTTCAGGTAGGCGAGCATCGCCTCGCGGCTGCGCAGGTCCCAGATGCGCCAGGGGCTGATGACGCGCAGCTGCGGCGCGAGCGCGGCGTAGGTGCTCTCGAAGCGCACCTGGTCGTTGCCCTTGCCGGTGCAGCCGTGGCAGAGCGCGTCGCAGCCGGTGGCGAGCGCGACCTCGACCTGCGCGCGCGCGATGATCGGGCGCGCGATCGAGGTGCCCATCAGGTAGCGGTTCTCGTAGACCGCGCCGGAGATCGCCATCGGGAAGGCGAACTCCTCGAGGAAGCTCTGCTTCAGGTCGACGACGATGCATTCGCTCGCGCCGCTGCGCGTGGCCTTCTCGCCGATGCCCACGAGCTCGCGCTCGCCCTGGCCGACGTCGGCGACGCAGGCGACGACCTCGCAGTCGTAGGTCTCGCGCAGCCAGGGGATGATGCAGGAGGTGTCGAGGCCGCCGGAGTAGGCGACGCACACCTTGCGCGGGGAGGCGGGCTTGGAAGCGGGCTGGGTGGGGGTGGTCATGGTCGGGTCTCGTGGGGTGGGCGGATGGTCGGGCGGTCGGGCGCGCGCCGGATTCAGCGCGCGATGGCGGCGGCGCGCGGCGCGGCGCCGGAGGGGGCGCCCAGCGCGGGCTTGGGCGCGAAGAGGTGGCAGAGGAGCGCGTTCTGCGCGTGCATGCGGTTCTCCGCCTCGTCGAAGACGACGGAGTTGGCGCTGTCGATGACCTCGTCGGTCACCTCCTCGCCGCGGTGCGCGGGCAGGCAGTGCATGAAGAGCGCGTCGGGGCCGGCGCAGGCCATGCGCGCGCGGTCGACCTGGTAGCGGGCGAAGGCGCGCTTCTTGGCCGCGCTCTCCTCCTGGCCCATGCTGATCCAGGTGTCGGTGTAGACGGCGAAGGCGCCGCGGATGGCGTCGGGGTCGCCGGTCACCTCGATGCGCGCGCCCGTGCGCATGCTGCGCGCGACGCACTGCGAGAGGATGCCCGCGTCGGGCTCGTACCCCTCGGGGGTGACGATCGTCATGCCGCAGCCGAGCACGGAGCAGAGCTCCATGAGCGAGTGGCAGACGTTGTTGCCGTCGCCGATCCACGCCAGGCGCGAATGGCGCAGGTCGAAGCCGCGCTCGAGCAGCGTCTGGAAGTCCGCCAGCGCCTGGCACGGGTGGTGCATGTCGCAGAGCGCGTTGACGACGGGGACGCGGGTGGCGGCGGCCAGGCCGGCGACGGTCGCGTGGCTGCGCACGCGCGCCACGATCGCGTGGCACCAGCGCTCCAGGTTGCGGCCGTAGTCGCCGATGGTCTCGCGCGCGCCCAGCGGGGAGTCGCGGTGGTCGAGGTAGATCGCCTGTCCGCCCATGCGGAAAAGGCCCACCTCGAAGCTCATGCGCGTGCGCAGGCTGGGCTTCTCGAAGAGCATGCAGACGCTGCGGCCGGCGCAGGCGCCCGCGGCGCGCGCGGGATCGCGCTTGAACTCGGCGGCGGTCTCGAGGATGTCGAGCACCTCGTGCGCCGCGAGGTCGCCGATGCGCAGCAGGTCCTTGGTTCCGACGGGGGCGTACTCAGCCATGGTGCGCGAACTCCTTGGGCGCGGGGGCGGGGGAAGGCGTGGTGGCGGGGGAGGCGGGCGATTCGGCGGGCGTCGCGGCGGGCGTCGCCGTGCTCGCGCCGGCGCGGGCGACGACGCGCGTGCCCACGCGTCCGCCGCGCGCGAGCGCGCCCAGCGCCTGCGGGTCCGACCAGGAGGCGATGATCACGGGGACGCCGGCGGCCTCGGCCGCGGCGACGGCGCCGCGCACCTTGGCGATCATGCCGCCGGTGACGACGCCCGCGGCGACGAGCGCCTCGGCGGCTTCGGCGTCGAGCTCGGGGACGATGCTCCCGTCCGCGCCGCGCACGCCCGCGACATCGGTCAGCAGCAGCAGCCCGCGCGCGCGCAGGATGCCCGCGAGCTGCGCCGCGGCGTCGTCGGCGTTGATGTTGAGCAGCCCGCCCTGCGCGTCCAGCCCGATCGAGGAGAGGACCGGCAGGTAGCCGCCCGCGAGCAGGTGGTGCACGAGCGCGCCCTCGCCGCCGGCGAGCTCGCCGACGCAGCCGGGGTCGAAGCCCAGGCGCGTGCAGCGCCGCGCGTGCGCGAGGTGGCCGTCGCCGAGGGTGAGCCCGACCGCCGGCGCGCCGCGCGAGAGCAGCAGCCCCAGGAGCTGCGTGTTCATCGCGCCCGCGAGCACCGCGGCGACCTGCTCGACGACCTCCGGCGGCGTGATGCGGATGCCCTCGCGCCGCTGCGTCTGCATGCCCAGCCGGTCCAGGTGGCGGTCGACCGCCTTGCCGCCGCCGTGGACGACGACCAGGCCGCCCTGCGCGCGGTGGATCGCCGCGAGCGCGTCGAAGACGCCGCCGTAGGAGGCCGCCTCGTCCAGCAGCGCGCCGCCGAGCTTGACCACGAGCGGTCCGGTCACAGCAGCGCCTCCAGTCCGACGCGGCGCGCCAGGCCCAGCGCGGTCGCCTCGTCGAAGCCGAACTTGATGTTGAAGCACTGCACCGCCTGGCCCGCGGCGCCCTTGAGCAGGTTGTCGATGGCGCTGCAGAGGACCAGGTGCGTGCCCGTCTCGTCCGCGCCCAGCGCGATGTCGCAGCAGTTGGTGCGCTCCACGGCGCCGATGCTGGGCCACTGCCCGGCCGGAAGCACGCGCACGAAGGGGGCGTCGGCGTAGGTGCGCTCGAGCAGCTCGCGCGCCTCCTGGGCGGTGCGGCCGGGGGCGAGGTCCGCGTGGATCGTGCTCAGGATGCCGCGGTCGAGGGCCACCAGGTGCGGCGTGAAGAGCACGCGCGCCCGCGTCTCCTGAGCCATCTCGGGCTGGTGCCGGTGCGCGAGCACGCCGTAGGGCTGCAGGCTCACCTCGCAGAAGAGGCTCTTGACCGCGGCGCCGCGGCCCGCGCCGCTCACGCCGCTGGCGCTGTCGACGACCACCGGCCGCGCCGCGTCGAGGATGCCCGCGTCCACCAGCGGGCGCACCGGCAGCACGACCGAGGTCGGGTAGCAGCCGGGGCAGGCGATGAGCTGCGCCGAGGCGATCGCGTCGCGGTGCAGCTCCGGCAGGCCGTAGGCGGCGCGGCCCAGCAGGGCGGGGTGCGCGTGCGCGAAGCCGTAGTGGCGCGGGTAGAGCGCGGGATCGCGCAGCCGGAAGGCGGCGGAGAGGTCGAGCACCGCGGCGCTGCTCTCCAGCAGCGCTGGGGCGAGCGCCTCGCTCGCCTCGTGCGGCGTGGCCAGGAAGACGGCGTCGGGCTCGAGCGCCAGGATCGACGCGGCGTCGGCGGGGCGCACGGGCAGGTCGACGACGCCGCGCAGGCGCGGGAAGAGGTCGCTCAGGAGCTCGCCCCCGGCGGCGCGCTTCTCGCTGCCGAAGAGGCCCGCGATCTCGGCGCCGGGGTGGGCGGCCAGGATCGCGGCGAGCTCCGCGCCCGCGTATCCGGGCGCGCCGACGATGACGATGCGAAGACGGTCTCCCATGGGGTGGCCTCCGGTGGGGGCGCTCAGCCGGCGGTGCCGGCGGCGGCGCGCTCGAGGGTGCGGGCCAGGCGCGCGGCGGACTCGGTGTCGCGCGCGGCGATGAAGATGGTGTCGTCGCCGGCGATGGTGCCCAGCGCGCCGGGCAGGCCGGCGCGGTCGAGCTCCACGGCGAGGGAGTTGGCGTGTCCGCTGGGCGTGCGCAGCACCACCAGCGTGCCTCCGCGCTCCACCGAGAGCAGGTGCGCGCGCAGCGAGCTGGCGAGGGCCGCCTCGCGCCCGGCGGCGGCGGGGCTGGCCACGCCGGGCAGCGCATAGCCGGCGGGGCCCTTCACGACCCCCAGCTCGGCGAGGTCGCGCGAGAGCGTCGCCTGGGTGACGGCGATCCCCTCGCGCCGGCGCAGCAGCGCGGCGAGTTCCTGCTGGCTTCCGACCTGCTCGCTCGCGATGATCGCGGCGAGCCGGGCGCGGCGCTGGACGGGGCTGACGGTGACCGAGGGCACTGGTGCATGAATATACGCACCCGTGCATGAATATGCAAGCCCCGATGCGCGAAAATCCGCGGCGCGGTGGATTTCCTGTCAGGTGCGCGGGGGGCGCGCTAGCGCGGCACGCCCGGCAGCGCGCGCGCGCGCCGGTCGGGGCCGATGGCGACGTAGGTGAAGGTGCCCTCGGTGACGCGCACGAGGGCGCCGCCGTCGTGGCGGCGCGCCCACGCCTCGACCTGCACGGTGACGCTGGTGCGCCCCTCGCGCACGATCGCGCCGTAGCAGCTCACCTCGTCGCCGACGAAGACCGGGAGCTTGAAGCTCATCTGCGCGATCGCGACCGTCGCCACGCGCCCGTGCGCGCGGCGCGCGGCCAGGCTGCCGCCCGCGAGGTCCATCTGCCCGAGCAGCCAGCCGCCGAAGATGTCGCCGGAGGGGTTCGCGTCCTTGGGGAAGGCGAAGGTGCGCAGCAGGAGCTCGCCGTGCGCCGCGTCGGGGCGCCCGGGCACCCCGTGCAGCGTCTCGCCGGCCTCGGCGCTCACTCGTCGTCGTCCTCGTGCGGCTCGTCCTTGATCTCGACGGCCTCGATCTCGCCCTTGCGGCCCGCGGCCTGCTCCTTGCGCTTCCACTGCTCGATCTTGTGGCGGTCGGGCGCGAGGATCGCGTTGATGCGCTTGCCGTTCAGGCGCGGCACCATCTCCAGCTTGCCCAGGTCGAGCAGGCGCTGGATGACGTCGCCGACCAGGCGCTCGCCGATCTCGCGGTGCGCCATCTCGCGGCCCTTGTAGCTGGCGACGAGCTGCACCTTGTGCCCCTCGAGGAGGAAGCGGCGCGCCTGCTGCACGCGGATGCCGACGTCGTGCGGGTCGATCTTCATCGAGCGGCCCAGGCGGACTTCCTTGAGCTCGCTCGTCTTGGACTTGCTCGCCTTCTGCTTCTTCGACTCCTCGTACTTGAACTTCCCGTAGTCCATGATCTTGCAGACCGGCGGGCGCGCGTCCGGCGAGATCTCCACGAGGTCGAGCCCCACCTCGATGGCGCGGCGGCGCGCCTCGTCGGTCTCGACGATGCCGATCATCTCGCCCTTCTCGTCGATGAGGCGGACCGGCGTGATCCGGATTCGGTCGTTCATGCGCGGGCCCATCGAAGGGCCGTCGCGACGCGGACGGTCGCCCATGGGTCCGCGGTGGGGGCCCCCGGAGGAGGGACCGCTGAAGGGGGGGCGACGAGGCGGGAAGCTGGAAATGGAAGTGTCCTTGTGCGAGTCGGCGGCGGGGGTGCTGCAGGATCCCTCCCGGTCGCGCGCCGCCACGGCCGGGAGCCACCGCATTCACGCTGCGGCTGCGCCAAATCTACCTTCGGAACCGCCCCGTGCGCAATGGCGCCGCGTTTTTGCCTGCGTTTTGGGCAATCTTGACGGGCGCTGCGGGGGCCCCGGAGGGCTCAGCGCGCGGGGGCCGTCGGCAGCGGCTTGACCCCGATGGCGATGAGCTCCTTGGTCATCGCGTCGGCGTCGAACCACCCCTGGCGCATCCGGA
The DNA here is from genome assembly GCA_046350355.1 of Phycisphaerales bacterium. Classification (GTDB taxonomy): domain Bacteria; phylum Planctomycetota; class Phycisphaerae; order Phycisphaerales; family SM1A02; genus UBA966. Next base: position 1,412,743 of record JAXMAN010000001.1, read on the forward strand.
CCATGCCGTGGCCGACGATCAGCAGGCCCAGGTTGGGCGCCTGCCCCAGCGACTTCCAGGCCGCGTCGTCCATCAGGTCCACGAGCACCGTCGTCCCGGGGGCGTAGCGCGACTGGAACTCCCGCGCTAGCGCGAGGCGGCCGGTCAGGCCCGTGGGCTGGCGGACCAGGACTCCGTCCTTCTTGTTGGACTCGGGGACCCACTCCTTGCCGGTGTAGGGGCAGGGGTCCTGCGCCGGGTGCGCCTCGAGGGTGTAGACGACGACGACCGCCACCTGGTCGCCGAAGCGGCGGCGCAGCTCCTCGAGCTGCGGCTGCGTGCGGCGCGCCACGTTGCAGGTGAGCGAGGCGGTGACCAGGACCATCGGGCGGCCCTTCTGGATCGCCGCCAGGTCCGCGGGCGCGCCGTCGAGGTCGACCAGATGCAGCGCCGGGAGCTGGTGCCCGGGCTGCGGGCCGCGCGACTGGAAGAGCTCCTGCGCCTGCTCGCGGGTCATCGTGCCGTCGGCGGGGGCGGGGTCGCCCGCGCAGCCGCCCAGCAGGGCGGCGCCGGCGACGGCGGCGGTGCAGGCGGCGGCGAGGCCGGCGGCGCGGAAGCGGCGGATCGTGGTCGTGGCGTGCATCGGTGGCTCCTGCGCGCGGTGCGCGGCTACGCGCCCATGCGCGCGCGCAGGCCCTGCGCGCCGCGGGTGCGGTACTCGGTGGCGAGCGCCTCGACGAAGTCGTCGAAGCCGATCTCTCCCAGGTTCGCCTCGGTGCCGAAGGCGCGGACGCTGACCTTGCGGCCCTCCGCGTCGCGCGGGCCGACGACGGCGAGGTAGGGGATCTTCATCTCGGAGGCCTCGCGCACCTTCGCCTGGATGCGCTCGTTGGACTCGTCCAGGGTGGCGCGCAGGCCGCGCGCGCGCAGCGCCTGCAGGAGCGCGCGGCCGTACTCCGCGCTCTTGTCGCTGATGGGCAGCACGCGCACCTGCTCGGGGGCGAGCCACATCGGGAAGGCGCCCGCGAAGTGCTCGATGAGGCAGCCGACGAAGCGCTCGAAGCTGCCGAAGGGCGCGCGGTGGATCATCACCGGCCGGTGCGGCGCGTTGTCCGCGCCGATGTAGCTCAGGTCGAAGCGGATCGGCAGGTTGTAGTCCACCTGCACGGTGCCGAGCTGCCAGCTCCGGCCGATCACGTCCTTGACGACGAAGTCGATCTTGGGGCCGTAGAAGGCGGCCTCGCCCGGCTCCTCGCTGAAGGGGACGCCCAGGGTGCGCGCGGCGGCGCGGCACGCCTCCTCGGCCTTGTCCCAGTTCTTCGCCTCGCCGACGTACTTCGCGCTGTCGGGATCGCGCAGGCCCACGCGCACGCGGTACTCGTGGATGCCCAGGGTGGTGAAGATGAGCTTCACGAGGCTCAGGCAGCCCAGCAGCTCCTGCTCCACCTGGTCCTCGCGCACGAAGAGGTGCGCGTCGTCCTGGGTGAAGCCGCGCACGCGGGTCATGCCGCCGATCTCGCCGCTCTGCTCCCAGCGGTAGACGGTGCCGAACTCCGCCAGGCGCACGGGCATGTCGCGGTAGCTGTGCGGCTGGCTCGCGAAGATGCGGATGTGGTGCGGGCAGTTCATCGGCCGGAGCATGTAGCCGTCGACCTCGCCCTTCTCCATGCGGTTGGCGAGCTCGCCGCAGGAGCAGCCCTCCTTCGCCAGCAGCGCGAGCTGCTCGTGCTCGACGATGGGCGGGTACTGGCTCTCGCGGTAGTACGGGTAGTGGCCGCTGGTGCGGTAGAGCTCGAGCTTGCCGATCTGCGGGGTGAAGACCTGGTGGTAGCCCTGCTTGCGCAGCTCCTCGCCGATGAAGTTCTGCAGCTCCTGGCGGATCACCGCGCCGGCGGGGGTCCAGAGGACGAGCCCCTGGCCGACCATCTCGTCGATGTGGAAGAGGCGAAGCTGCTTGCCCAGCACGCGGTGGTCGCGCTTGCGCGCCTCCTCGAGCTGCTTCATGTGCGCGTCGAGCTCCTCGCGGGTCGCGAAGGCGGTGCCGTAGACGCGGGTGAGGCGGTCGCTCTTCTCGTCCCCCTTCCAGTAGCTGCTGGCGAGGCTGGTGACCTTGAAGGCGCCGATGCGCCCGGTGCTGGGCACGTGCGGGCCGCGGCAGAGGTCCTCCCACGCCTGGCCCGGCGCGCCGGTGGCGTACCAGCTCAGGGTGGCGCTGCCCGCGGCGCAGGCGCGCTGCGCGTTGTCGATCTTGTACTTGCTGCCCTCGGCGGCGAGCTTGTCCATGCCCGCGCCCGCGGGGAGCTCGTAGCGGGTGAAGGGGCGGTTCTCCGCGACGATCTTGGCCATCTCCGCCTCGACGGCGGCGAAGTCCTCGGTGCTCATCGGGCGCTCGCCCTCGAAGCTGATGTCGTAGTAGAAGCCCGCCTCGACGGGTGGTCCGTAGACCAGCTTCGCCTTGGGGAAGAGGCGCTGGATCGCCTCGGCCATCACGTGCGCGGCGCTGTGGCGGATCAGGAAGAGCGCGTCGGGATCGGGGGCGCCGTCGCGGCGCTTGGCGGTGACGATTGCGAGCGAGCAGTCCGCGTCGAGGGTCGCGCCCAGGTCCCGCAGCTCGCCGTCGACGCGCGCGCCCAGCGCCGCCTTCGCCAGGCCCGTGCCGATGTCGGCGGCGACCTTGGCGGCGGTGACGGGAGCGGCGTATTCCTTGACGGAACCGTCGGGCAGGGTGATGCGGGGCATAGCCCGCGCAGGGTACCGCAAGCCCGTCCCGGGGAGGGCGGCGCTACTGCCCGCCGAAGAGGTCCGGATGCCCGCGCGCGGCGCCGGGGCGCTCGTTCAGGTCGTCGATCTCGCGCTGCAGCTCGCCGACGCTGCTGAACTTGTAGTACTCGCTCGCGAAGCGGATGTAGGCGATGGGATCGACCGAGCGCAGCTTGTCCGCGACGCGCTTGCCGATCACGCGGCTGGCGACCTCGCGCTCGAACTCGCGGTGCATCTCCTCCTCGACCTCGCGGACGATGCGCTCCTTCTCCGCGACGGCGACGGGGCGCTTGCCGCAGGCGGCGACCACGCCGCGCATCACGTTGTCGGGGTTGAAGGGCACGCGCGCGCCGTCCTTCTTCACGACCATCAGGCGCTCGGTGCGCTCCACCCGCTCGTAGGTGGTGAAGCGCTTGTGGCACGCCTCGCACTCGCGGCGGCGCCGGATCGCGTCGCCCGAGTCGCTCGGGCGGCTGTCGATCACCCGGTCCTTGTCGCGGTCGCAGTAGGGGCAGCGCACGGGTGGATGCTACTTTCCGCCCTCGGCCGGGACCGGCTCGATGCGCAGGAAGAGCTGCGCGTTGCCCTGCAGCTCGAAGTACTCGACCTCGATGGGCACGCGCGCCTCCTGCGCGAGCGTGAAGACGTGCTCGTCCTCGGTGGGGACATGCAGCGTCCAGCGCTCGATCACCGTCTTGCCGTCGAGCTTGACGCGGATGCCGTCGTCGCTGACGGCGCGGATGCGCCAGCGGCCCGCGGGGATCAGCGGCTGCGCGGTGGCGACGAGCCCGAAGTGGTCGGCGGGGAGCTTGGCGTCGCGGACCGCGTCGCCCAGCGGCGGGCGGTTGCGCAGCGTGGGCAGGTCGCTCGGGCCGCCGCCGCCGAACTGGAAGTCCAGCGTCTCCACGAGCCCGTCCATGAGGCCGGTCGCCTCGATGCCCTTCTCCGCGGCGGCGCGGAAGGAGGCCTCGTCGGTGCGCGGATCGCCCGCGAGCGGGAAGACCTTCACCTTCCAGCCGGGCTGCGAGATGCAGCCGGGCTCGGAGAGGCGCGCGCTCGGGCCGCCGCCGGTGGGGCGCGCGGAGACGAGCAGCCGGTAGGGGCGGACCTCGCCCGGGACCTCGCAGTAGACGGTGATGCTGCGCGTCTGCGGATCGATGTTGCAGGTGAAGGTGCCGGCGCCCTCGGTGCGCGCGGCCTCGATGCGCTCGACGCCGGCGACGCGCCAGAAGTCGCGCGCACCGGTGCGCGAGACCAGCTCCAGGCGCGGGCCGGTGAAGTCGTACGGCCCGTAGGCGAGCATCGTGATGTGCTCGCGGCCGGTGCGCTCGAGTCGCCCGCCCACGGGCGTGCGGCGGCCGGGGAGCGCGCGCAGGAAGGCCTCGTCGGGCTCCGCGACGAGCCCCGGCGCGCCCGCGAGCTCCGCGGGCGCGGGCTCGGGCGTCCACGCGGGGGCGTCGGAGCTCTCGCGCAGCGTGCGGCGGCTCTCCTCGTCGGACTGCACGGGGCCGCCGCAGTCGACGAAATGGTTCGCGCTGAGCACGGTGCCGCCGGTGCGCTCGAGCGCGACCGGGAGCTTCACGTCCTTGAAGGAGTTGCCGACGATGACGTTGTCCGCGCTGAGCACGCCGCTGGCCTGCGCCCACGGCGTCTTCGCGAGCCCGGCGTCCTCGTCCCACCAGAGGCGCACGCCCACGCCGCTGCGCTCGAAGGTGTTGCCCTCGACGCGGATGCGCGAGCCGTGCTCGATGTTGATGCCGCCGCGCTCGCCGGTGGTCTCGGGGCCGCCGCACTCGACGAAGCGGTTGCCTCGCACCAGGCTCGCGCGGCTGTAGCCGCCCCAGAGGCCGCAGATGCCCGCGCGTTCGGCGACGTTGCCCACGAAGCGGTTGCCGGTGCCGAAGGTCATCTCGATGCCGTGCGCCGCGGCGTCGGAGAAGTCGTTGCCCACGAGCAGGTTGAAGTTGCTGCCGCGGTTGCGGTACCAGGCGGCGCGCTCGGCCTCGCCGGCGATGCGCATCGGCGCGGCGACCTCGCCCAGCGCCTCCTTCCCCGCGAAGCCGAAGAAGCCGTCGCCGCCGTGCGTGGCGCTGTTGAGCGCGAAGAGGTTGCCGCTGCTCTGCTCGAAGCAGAGGATGCCCGCCGAGTCCTGCCCGCGGTTGTAGAAGCCGTGGCTGTACCCGCGGATGCAGAAGTCGAAGGCATTGCGGCAGACGGTGTTGCGGCTGCTGCGCCAGAGCGAGAGCCCCCAGCCGCTCAGGAAGCTGCAGTCGTTGTCGTAGACGAAGGAGTCCTCGACGCGGTCGAGCATGATCCCGTTCTGCCCGCCGTGCGCCATCACCTCGCGCACGAAGACGCCGCGCGCGCGCTCGATGGCGAGCGCCGCGCCGTACTGCGCGCGCCACTGGCCCGCGTCGTTGGCGTGGGGCCAGAGCCAGTCGCTCAGGTCCTCGGTGCGCGCGTTGCTGTTGAGGCGCTGCGCGAAGTTGCCGCCCAGGTCCAGCAGCTCGAAGAGCGAGCCGTCGCAGCCGCTGCCCAGCACGCCGGTGCGGAAGCCGCGCACGACGCCGTTGCGCAGCACGACGCGCTTTCCCGTGACATGGATGCCGGTGCCCGCCATGCGGTCGGGGGGCGTGCCGGGCGCGCAGCCCAGCAGCGTGCCGCCGCCGAGGTCCACGGTGATGCCGTCGCCGACGACGTGCACGACGCCGTTGCCGTTGGCGTCGGCGACGGGCGCGGCGAAGCGCAGCGTGCACGAGGTGCGGACCTCGACGTCGTCGCGGTCGACCAGGACGACCGGGAGCGCGCCCGTCGCGGGGACCGGCGGCTGCGCGGGCGCGCGCGGCGGCGCGGGCGCGGCGGCGACGTTCGCCGCGGGCTTCGCGGCCGTCGCGGCGGCGTCGGGCTGGCGGGAGGCGCAGGCGGCGCAGAGGAGGCCGCCGACGAGCAGGTAGGTGCTGTGGCGCATGTCGGTTCGGGCGGCGCGCCGTGCCGGCGCCGGCGAGCGGCGCGCCCTCAGGAGGTGCGGGTCAGACTTCCTCGATCTCGGCGATCTTCTTCGTGAGCAGCTCGTCGATCTTGGTCGTGAACTTCTTGGTCAGGTCGTCGACCTGCTCCTTCGCGCGGTCGGCCTGGTCCTCGGTGACCCCGAGCTTCTTGTCGGCCAGCGCGGCGTCGATGTGCTTGTTCGCGTCGCGGCGCTCGTTGCGCATGACGACCTTGGACTCCTCGGCCGTCTTCTTGACCTGCGTGATGAGCTGCTTGCGGCGGTCGGCGCTGGGGCTCGGGACGCTCACGCGCACCGCGGCGCCCTCGGCGACCGCGCGCACGCCGATGCCCGCGCTCTCGATCGCCTTGACGATCTCCGACTTGCTGCCCGGATCGAAGGGCTTGACCATGAGCGTGTTCGCGTCGACGACGTTGATCGCGGCGAGCTCGCGCAGGTCGGTGTGGCTGCCGTAGTACTCGACCTTGACGTACTCCAGCAGGGAGGGGGTGGCGCGGCCGGTGCGCACGCCGCGCAGCTCGCGCTGGAAGTACTCCACGGCGGTGCCCATGCGGTCCTCGGCCTCGAGCAGGATGGTGTCGATGTCCATGTGTCGGGTGCTCAGTTGGTGACGACGGTGCCGACGGAGGAGTCCCCGTCGAGCACGCGCTTGATGTTGCCGCGCCGGCGGAAGTCGAAGACGACGACGGGGAGCTCGTGCTCCATGCACATCGTCAGCGCGGTGAGGTCCATGACGGCCAGCTTCTTCTCGATCGCCTCGGCGAAGGCGAGGTGCTCGTAGCGGCGGGCGGTCGGGTCCTTCTTGGGATCGGCGGTGTAGATGCCGTCGACCTTGGTGCCCTTGAGGACCGCCTGCGCGCCCAGCTCGATCGCGCGGAGGCTGGCGCAGGTGTCGGTGGTGAAGAAGGGATTGCCCGTGCCGGCGACCAGGATGACGACGCGCCCCTTCTCCAGGTGGCGGATCGCGCGGGCGCGGATGAAGGGCTCGGCGACGGCGGTCAGGTTGATCGCGCTCATCACGCGCGCCTGCACGTCGTGGTGCGCGAGCGCCTCCTTGAGGGCCATGCCGTTGATGACGGTGCCGAGCATGCCCATGTAGTCGGCGGTGGACTGGTCGATCTTGCCCGTCTGCGCCAGGCGGGCGCCGCGGATGATGTTGCCCCCGCCGACGACGACCGCCAGCTGCAGCGGGGCGGCGTGCCGGTGGGCGTCGGCGATCTCCTGCGCCAGCAGGTCCAGCTCGGCCGGGTCGATGCCCAGCTCCCCGGGCTTGGAGAGGCTCTCGCCGCTGACTTTCAGGACCACTCGATGGAATCGTTGTGCCACGCGGCCTCCGTCGCGACGCCGGCTGGGCATCGGGACGGGCATGGTAGGTGGAAGCGGCCCGTCGAGGGTTCCGTCCAGGTCCCCCGAACCGAACCCGGCCACCGGCGCGGACTTACCATTGGAACGCGTGGCGCCGCAGGATCCCAGCACCTCCTCCGCGACGGCCGAGCCGGCGGTGGGCATCCTGCCCGCACGGCGCGCCCGCGGCGGCGCCGACACGGGGCCCTGGAGCCACCGCCTCCGGTGGATGCTGCTGGGCTTCGCGCTGAGCATGCCGATCCACGCGGTCTTCGTGGTGTGGATGGCGATGGTGCGCGTCGATCGTCCGGGCACGCCCGCGCCGGGCGATCCGTCGATCGTGGATGTCACCTTCGTGCCCGAGGGCGACGTGCCCTCGACGGTGATCGGCTCCTCGGCGGGCGGCAGCGGCGACGGGCCGGTGATCTCCAGCCCCGGCGCGCCTGCGGCGGAGGAGCCGGCGGCGACCGGGCTCGAGGGCGGCCCGGGGGTCGGGACCGGGCTTGCCGACGGCGGCGTGGAGGGCTTCGGCGTCTTCGGCCGCGCGGGCGGGGGTGGCGGCGGCACCGGCATCGGCGGCGCGGGCTCGGGCGCGGGGGGCGGCTCCGGCGGCGGGCTCGGCGGCGGCGCGGGCGGGACGTCCTTCTTCGGCGTCGGCGGCACGGGGACGCGCTTCGCCTTCATCGTCGACAAGAGCGGCTCGATGGGCGGCGGACGGCTCGAGGAGGCGAAGGAGGAGCTGCGCAAGTCGGTCGCGGGGCTGCCGGACTACGCCTCGGTCTATGTCTCATTCTTTGACAGCGCGCCGCCGTGGATCTTCAGCGACAAGTGGGAGCGCGTGCGCTCGAGCACGCTGCAGAAGCTGGCGCGCTGGCTGCGCGACGTCGGCGCGAGCGGCGGCACGCAGCCGATGGGCGCCTTCCGGCAGGTCTTCGCCCTCGACACGCGCCCCGACGTGATCTTCTTCCTGAGCGACGGCGAGATTCCCGAGGAGAGCGTCGGCGAGATCCGGCGGCTCAATTCGCGCGGCAAGAAGGTGGTGATCCACGCGATCGCCTTCGGCGACGAGGCGGGCAGCGCGCGCCTGCGCCAGGTGGCGGCCGAGGCCGACGGCGAGTTCCGCGAGGTGAAGCCGCGCGGGCCGGGAGCGCGGCCGTGAGGGGTGGTGCGGGCGGTGTGAGCGGCGCGCGCGGTGGAGTTGGCGCGCGCGGTGTGAGCGGCGCGCGCGGTGTGGCGGGGGCGTGGTGCGTGGCAGTGGCGATGGCGGTGGTGGCGGCGCCCGCGTCGCTGGCCGCGCCCGCGCACGCGCCCGCGCCCGAATCGGTCGAGCTCCGCGGCAGCGCCGGCGTGCTCGAGGGCGAGGTGCGCGTCCTCGGCGCGGCGGGCATCGAGCTGCGCTCGCGCCGCGGCGGCGTCGAGGCGACGCAGGTCATCCCTTGGAGCGAGGTGCGCGCGCTCGCGAGCGCCGCGAGCGATCCCGTCGCGCAGCGCTGGCTGGCCGCGGGCGAGGCGCTCTGGCGCGCGCGCACGCGCCTGGCGCGCGGCGATGCGGGCTTCGCGCGCGAGCCGCTCGCGCAGGCGGCGCAGGCGTGGCGCGGCGCGGCGCCGTGTCCGGACGGACTCTTCGCGGCGGCGCAGCAGGCGCAGGCGCTCCTGCGCGCGGGGCAGGCGGCGGAGGCGGTCGCGCCCGCCTTCGAGGCGCTGCGCATCCTGCGCGCGCCCGGTGCGGCGGTCGATGCCGCGACGCTGCCGCCGCGCATCGCGGATGCGCTGGCGATGCTCCCGCCCGCGCTCGCGCCGAGCGCGCTGACGCCGCAGGAGGCCGCGGCCGTCGCGGCCGCGCTCGCGGCGATGGACTTCGGCGCCGACGCGCCGCTGCGCGCTGCGGCGCAGGCGTACGCCGCGGTGGCGATGGCGGGCGGTGCGCCCGCCGCCGCGCCCGCCGCCGCGCCCGCACCCGGCACCGCGCCCGCCGCCACCGACGCCGCCGCCTCGCGCGCCGAGGCCGCGCAGCGCGCGACGCTCGCCGCGCTCGAGGCCCTGCGCGACCTGCGCAGCCCCGACGCCAAGGTGCGCGCCGCGGGCCGCGCCGCGCTCGCGAAGGCGCGCCGCACGATGCCCGCGTGGTTCGAGCCGTGGGCGCGCTTCGCGCTCGGGCAGTCCCTCGGCGGGGAGACCGAGGCCGCCGTGCGCGACCGCGGCCTCGCGCTGCTGCTGAGCGTCGCCGCCGCCGATGCGCGCGACCAGCCCTGGCTCGCCGCGCGCGCCCGCGCCGAGGGGGCGCGACTCCTCACGCAGGCGGGCAACACTGCGGGCGCGAAGCGGCTCCTTGCCGACGCTCCCGCCGCCGCGCCCGGCGTCGGCGCCGGCGCGACCCTCTCGACCGCGCTCGCGCCCAGCACCGCTCAGGCCGCGGTGACGCGCGCCGACGACGCCGTGCCGCGCGAGCTCTCCGACGCGACCGCGACCTTCCTGCAGCAGCACGGCCTCGACGAGCTCCTGCTCGCGCACCTGGAGGCGCAGGTGGAGACGGAGATCGACGCCGAGGCGCGCGCCGCGCTCGTGGTGCGGCTGGCGTCGCTCCTGGCCGCGCGCCTGGAGCGCGAGGACGATCCCGCCGGGCGCGACGCGCTCCTGGCGCGGAGCATGAAGCTCATCAACCGCTTCGACCAGGGCTCGGAGCCGCTGCGCCTGGTCGTGCTGCGCTCGCAGCACCGCGCCGCGCAGCGCGCCGCCGAGGACCGCCGCGCCGGCCGCATCGACGAGGCCGCCGCGAAGGCCGCGCAGCAGCAGTTCGAGCGGCTCGCGAAGGACTTCGCCGCGCTCGCGGCGCGCACCGGCCACGCGCGCGAGCGCACCGACCGCGAGGTCGACCGCAGCAGCGGCACCGAGGCCGAGACGCTCGCCGCCCGCAGCGCGCGCGAGGAGGAGCTCGCGCGCAACGCGCAGTTCTTCCGCGCCTGGGCGCTCTACTACGCCGCCTGGCTGGGCCGCGAGCTGGGCGACGCCACCTGGCGCGACCGCGCCGACCGCGCCGCCGAGGCCTTCGCGGGGCTGATCGAGCCGGGCAAGGCCGCGGTGAGCCCGGCGGATGTCTCGATCGACCTGCGCAGCAACGAGGGGTTCGCGAGCGCGATCCTGGGGATGGCGCTCACCACGAGCATGACGCAGAGCGCGGGCACCGCCAACGACTGGCTCGCGCTGCTGGAGTCGCCCGGGACGCACGCGTCGGTGAAGGCGAAGCTGCCCGCGTGGCGCATCGCCTCCATGCTCGACCGCGGCGACTTCCCGGGCGCGCTGGACGAGCTCGTGAAGGAGGGGGACGGACCGCAGGGGATCCCGATGGCGCTCATCGCCGCCGCGCGCGCGGTGCGCCAGCCCGAGGCGCCCGGCGCCGCCGAGCTGCTCACCGACGCGGTCGCGCGCCTGGCGGCGGCGGGGCGGCTGCGCGAGCTCTCGCTCATCGACGACGCGGGCGCGCCCGCGCCCACCGGCGCCGGCGCCGCGCTCTTCGCGGGCGTGCGCGCGGCGGCGGCGGCGCAGCGCGCGCAGGCGGCGGGCAAGACGCAGGAGGCGACCGAGGCGTGGGGCCGCGCGGCGGACGCGCTGGCGACGGCCGCGACCGCGCCCGGCGCGCCGGCGGCGGTCGTGTCGGGCGCGCGCTCGCTGCAGGCGTGGGCGCTGCGCGGCGCGGGGCGCGCGGCCGAGGCGGCGGAGGCGTTCCTGGCCTCCGCGCGCGCCGCGACCGGCGACCGCGCGGGCGACGCGATGTGGATGGCGGTGCTCGCCTTCGACGAGGCCTCGCGCCGCGGTAGCGGCGACCCGATGCTCGCGCGCGCCGACGAGACCGCCGCGACCATCGTGCAGACGCTGCCGGAGACGGGCGCCGCGGTGCGCGCGCGCGCCTGGCGCATCGTGCGCACGGCGACGCCCGTGCTCGAGGACATCGACGCGCTCCTGGCCGACCGCGTGCCGCCGGAGCTGGCGCCCGCCGCGCGGCGCGCCGCCTGCGAGGGGCTCTACCGCCGCTTCCGCACGCTCACCGGCGAAGACCGCCGCGCCGCCGCACGCCGCGCGCTCGCCGCGGGCGACAACCAGCCGATGGGCGCGGGCAGCGAAGGCACGCTGGAGCTGCGCCGGCGCGTGGAGATGGCGCTCGCGCTCGACGACCGCGTCCGCGCCGCCGAGGCGCTCGAGGGCGTCGAGCAGCGCGCCGAGCACGATCCCGCGCTCGCCAAGGAGCTGGAGCAGGAGCTGCACGCGCGGCGCGCGCAGGTGGCGGCGCTCGACGGTCGGCTGGAGGTCGCGCGCGCGCAGGCGCAGGCGCTGGACGCGGCGTCGCCGTGGGGGCGCGTAGCGTGGCAGTCGCTGCTGGAGGCGGTCGAGCGCGATCCGACGGCGGGTCCCGCGACCCGCGCGGCGGTGGCGCGCGCGCTGGTGCAGGCGCAGCCGCGCCCGCCCGCGGCCGAGACGGCGATGTGGGCGCGCGCCAACGCGCAGCTCGCGCGCGCGAAGCAGCCGCTGGAGGATGGCGACGGATGCGAGGCCGCGTGCACGGCGGCGCTGCGCGACGCGCCCAGGTCGCTCGCGCTCCTGCTGGCGCAGGCGCAGCTGCGCGCGGCGCGTGGCGATGGCGCGGGGGCCGCGGACCGCGCGCGCGCGGCGCTCGCGCTGACGAGCGCCCCGGCGGCGGAGTGGTTCGAGGCGAAGGCGCTGCAGATCGAGCTGCTCGCCGCGACCGACGCGGCGCAGGCGCGCGCGGTGCTGGAGCAGGTGCGCCAGCTCGGCGGCGGCTTGGGCGAGGGCGAGGTGGCCGAGCGCCTGCGCGCGCTCGACCGGACGCTGCCTGCGATGCGGCCGACGGCGCCGGCGGGAAGCGGGCCGGCGGGCGGTGCTCCGGCGGGCACCGCGCCCGCGGGCGCGACCGGCGGGAAGGGAGCGCGCACATGACGCAGTTCCCCGGCGATGGCGGCGCGCAGCGCGCGCTCGACCAGCAAGTGGCGGCGATCATCCGCGCGAGCGGGGGATGGAACCCGCAGGCGCGCGCGCGGCTCGCGCAGCTCGCGGCGGCGCGGCGCATCGATCCGATGGCGGTCGCGGCGAGCGCGCGGCGCATCGCGGCGGCCGGGCTGGATCCGGCGGCGGGCGCGGGCGCGGGCGCGAGCGACGCGGCGCCGTTGGCGGCCTTCGAGCCGCTGGCGAGCGAACGCGCGCCGGGGCGATTCGACGATCCTGCGTCCGTCCGCGCCCCTGTCGCGCGGCGCGCGGCCTCGCCGACGGTCGCGCTTGCGATTGGCGTCGGCTGCGTCGCGGTCGGCGCGATCGCGAGTGGTGTCCTCGTCTGGTTTGCGCTGCGCGTGGCGAGTACGCCGGTGGCGACGAAGAGCGACGACCGCAGCGCCGCGCCCGCGCCCGCACCGGAACCCGCGCCCGAACCCGCGCCGCGGACGACGCGCCCCGCGCCCCCCGCGCCCGCGGAACGCACGGCGAGCGCGCCCACGCCCGCCCCCGCGCCCACCGCGCCCGCACCCACCACGCCGACCACGCCCACCACGCCCCCCGCGCGCGACATTCCGCCCGCCGCGGCCGTCTACTCGCGCCCGCCGGTCCTGCGCACCGACGGCTTCCCCGGCTGGTCGCGCACCGCGCTCGAGAGCATCGCCGCCGACGAAGCCGCGCTCGAGGAGCTCGACGCGCGCCTGGCGACGGGCGAGGCCGCCACCGACGCCGACCGCGCGCTCTGGTCGCGCGCCGCGCAGGCGCTCACCGCCGCCTGGCCGCAGCTCGACGCGCGCCGACGCGACGAGGCGCTCGTGCATCTGGCAGGCTCCTTCGCGCGCCTGGGGGACGAGAGCGCGCGCGATGCGCTGCGCGCGCCGCTGCAGCGCATGATCGCCTCGCAGGAGAACGGCCCCGAGGCGCTCGTGCGCACCGCGGGCGCCGCGGGCATCCTGGCCTGCGTCGAGCTGCGCGCCGCGGGGGGCGCGCCCGAGGCCTTCGCCGCCGCCGCGATGCAGCGCGCGGGCCCGCACGGCGACGAGATCGCCGCCGCCGCGCTCTCGGGCGACAGCGCGCGCACCGCGGACCTCGTCGAGGCGTGGCTCGGCGCGCTCGACGCCGTCGCCGCGCAGCCCGCGCGCCGGCTGGAGCGCGACGCGCGCATCCTGCTCGCCATCGAAGGCCTGCTGCGCCGCAACGCGCCGCTGGAGCGCCCGGGCGTCGCCAGCGACACCGTCGGCTCGCTGCTGGACGCGCTCCCCTGGACCGGCGACGCGCCGCGGCGCACGCGCCTGGCCGAGGGGATCCGCGCGTGGATGCTCGACCCGACGATCGCGCCGATGCCGCTCCACGGCATGACGAGCATCCTGGCCGCCCGGCGCCCTGGCACCTGGTGGGAGCCGTGGCTCGTGAGCGCGCCGCGCGCCGACGCGGGCTCGCGCGCGCGCACGGGGCAGCGCTTCGTCGAGGCGATGGCGCGCGGCGAGGCGAGTCCCGCGCCCGCCACCGCCGACGGCGCCCCCGCGCGCCGCGTGAAGGGCGTGCCCACGGAGCTCGTCGAGCGCTGGGCGAAGGCCGCGGACGCGGTGACGGCGCGCAGCGCGCCGACCGATCCCGCGGCGCGGCTGGCGCGCTGCGCGGAGGAGATCGCGCTCGTGGAGTCGCTGCGGCTGCTCGAGCGCGGCCGCCTCTCCGACGCGCAGGCGCGCATGGCGCAGGTGGAGGATCCCACCGGGCTCGCGCCGGACCAGCTCGACCGCTGGCGCGACCGCACCGAACGCACGCCGGTGCGCCCCGCGAGCACCGACGGCACGCTGGGCGAGGAGCTGCGTGCGCGTCGCTCGCTGCAGGACCGCCTCGCCGCGCTGCGGCTGCTGCGCACGCGCGTGGCGGGGGACCTGGGTCCCGCCGACGCCGCGGTGCTCGCGCGCGAGGCGCTCGCCTCGCCGACGCCGGAGCTGCGTTCGGTGGCGCAGGGGGTGATCGTCGACGCGTACGCGCTCGGGCCCGAGGTCATCGCCGCGCTCGCCGCCGAAGTCTCCTCCGCCGTCTCCGCGGGAGAAGCGGCGCAGCTCGCGGCGCTCGTGAGCGGCCAGCCGGTGCCGCGCGGCTCCGACGAGCGGCTGCGCAGCGCGGCGGCGCTCCTGCTGCTGGACCACCTGGCCTCGCTCACTCCGTCGGACCGCAACCGCATCGATTCGGTCGCGCGCGAGTTCACGCTCAGCGCCAACGCCGCGGTGCGCGCGCTCGGCGGATCGCTTCCAGGCACCGGCGCGACCCCCGAGGCCGCCTTCGCCGCGTGGTTCGCCGCGCGCGTGAACGACGCGCGCCCGCTGGTGCCCGCCCCGACGATCGAGGCGGTCGAGCAGCGCGCGCAGGCGCGGCGGCGGCTCGCGCAGCCGGGGCCGCAGCGCTTCGTCGCCGAGAGCACCTCGCTGCTGGACCTGGAGGGGACGCTGCTGGCCGAGCGCAGCCCGCGCCGGCGCGCGGAGGTGGACGCGTGCCTGCAGCGCGCCTCCGCGGCGCGCGCCCGCGCGGGCGATGTCTACGCGCAGGTCGAGGCGAACGCGCGCGCGCTGCTGGAGCTCGCGCGCCTGGGCATCGAGCAGGACGGAGGCGTGCGATGAGCGCGCGCGCCGCGATGCTCGCGATGGCGGTGATGGCGGTGGGCGCGCTGCCCGCCGCGGCGTCCGCGTCCGCGGCGTCCGGCGCCGACGCCACCGGCGCCTCCGCCGCCACCGCCGCCGCCGACTGGCGCGCGACCCTCGACGCCCGCCTGCGCGCGCTCGATCCCGCGCGCTCGGTCGAGTACCTCGTGCTGGCCGAGGATGTGCTCGACCACGCCGCCGCCGGCGCCGACGGGGAGTCCGACCGCGCGCTCGCGCGGCGGCTGGCGGCGCTCGCGGGCGCGCTCGATGTCTCCCGCTGCGGCGCGAGCGCCGCGCTGCTGCTGGCCGATTCCGCGACCAACGAGGCGGAGCGGGCGCGCATGCGTTCCGTCGCCGCCGTCCTGGGCGGTGGGGGCGAGGCCGCCGCGGCCGCCGCCCCGCGCCTGGACGCCGCCACCGCGCTGCTGCAGGCATTCGCCGCCTACCGCCGCGGCGAGGGCGCGCGCGCCAAGGAGGCGCTCGCCCGCGCGGGCGCCGCCGCGCTGCTGGACGCGCATCCCGAGCTGCTCAGCGGCGGCGCGCAGCGCTTCCGCGCCGAGTGCGACGCGATGCGCCCGGGCATGGCTCCCGCCTTCACGCCCGCGCAGTCCGAGGCGCTGGCCGCGCTCGCCGCGAGCATCCTCGCGGGCAGCCCGCGCAGTTGGAGCGAGGCGACCGTCCGCACCGGCGCGGCGCCGCTGCCGGAAGTGGACATCGCCGATCCCCGGTCGCTCTTTGGAGTGGATCCCGCCGAATGCCTCTGGCGCGACGGCGCCTGGCAGCGCGTTCAGTCGCGCGGCTGATCGAGGATCGCGAGCGCGGGCCGCCAGGGCTGGTCGCCGCTGCGGACGGGACGGCGCGGCCGGAGGTCGCCGCCCCCCGGACGCGGCGCCACCAGCAGCGGTGGGGCGAGCGGGGCCGGTGCATGCGCCTCGCGCGCGGGCTGCTCGGTGGTCGTGGCCTGCGCCAGGGTCGCCGTCCCGGCGGTGGTGGACGCCGCCGGCGCGAACCACGCCAGGACGAGCGTCAGGAGGATCTTGAACCAGACCAGCATCGCGGGCCCAACGCCCGCGCCCGGGCGGGCATTGCACCCCGCTGCGGGGCCGGCCGGCGGGTTTTTCGCCTTCTCAGACCTTCGCGAGCGCCTGGTCGAGGTCCGCCAGCAGGTCGTCGGTGTGCTCGATGCCCACGCTGATGCGCACGAGGCTGTCGGAGATCCCCAGCTCGGCGCGCTGCGCCTCGGGGACGCTCGCGTGCGTCATGATCGCGGGATGTTCGATGAGGCTCTCGACGCCGCCGAGGCTCTCCGCCAGCGCGAAGATGTGCACGTTCTCCAGGAAGCGGCGGCTCTCGGCGATGCCGCCCTTGAGGAAGATCGTGATCATGCCGCCGCCCGCGGGCGCGCCGTCCAGCCGAAGCTGCGACTGCGCGAGCGCGTGCTGCGGATGGCTCGCGAGGCCCGGGTAGACGACGCGCGCGACCTTCGGGTGCTTTTCCAGGTGGCGCGCGATCTGCGCGGCGCTGGTGCAGTGCTGGCGCATGCGCACCGCGAGGGTCTTGATGCCGCGCAGCGTCAGGTAGGCGTCGAAGGGCCCCATGACGCTGCCGATGGCGTTCTGCATGAAGCGCAGCTTCTGCGCCAGCTCCGCGCTGCGCACGACGAGCGCGCCGCCGACGGTGTCGCTGTGGCCGCCGAGGTACTTCGTCGTCGAGTGCATCACCATGTCGATGCCCAGCTCCAGCGGGCGCTGCAGCAGCGGCGTCGCGAAGGTGTTGTCGCAGACGGTGATCGCCCCCGACTCGCGCCCGATGCGCGCGACGCCCGCGAGGTCCACCAGCTTCAGCGTCGGGTTCGTGGGCGTCTCGACCCAGATCATCTTGGGCTTCTCGCGGCGCACCGCCGCCTCGAGCGCGCCGAGGTCGGTCATGTCGACGTGCGCCACGCGCAGCCCCTGCGAGCGCTTGCGCACGCGGTTGAGCAGGCGGTTGGTGCCGCCGTAGACGTCGTCCATGCACGCGATGCAGTCGCCCGCGTCCAGCAGCTCCAGCGCGGTGCCGATGGCGGCCAGCCCGCTCGCGAAGCAGAATCCGCCGCCGGTGACGTCCGTCGACTCGGGGATCCCCGAGCTCTCGAGGTCCGCGATCAGCCGCTCCGCGGCGTAGCGCGTGGCGTTGTGGCTGCGGCTGTACTCGAAGCCCTTGTGGACGCCCGGGCTCTCCTGGACGAAGGTGCTGCTGGTGAAGATCGGGGGCATCACCGCGCCGGTGGCGGGCTCGGGGCGCTGGCCGCCGTGGATGACGCGCGAGTCGATGTGGAGCTTGCCGTGTGCCATGGGTGGAGGGGGGCGCCGCGCGCTCAGAGGAGCTGCTTGCGCATGTAGTTGATGAGGTCGATCTTGGTGATGATGCCGTAGAAGGCGTCGTGGTCCTGCACGATCGCCACGCGGTCGGCGCGGAAGATCGGCACGAGCTCGGCCATCTTCGCGCTCGGCGCGAGCGTCTCGATGCGGCTGGTCATGAAGTCGCTCACCGGACGCATCGGCGAGCCCTTGGGGTCGGCCAGCAGCGCCATCAGGACGTCGGACTCGTCGATGATCCCGCGCACGCGGTCCTTGTCGTCGAGCACGACCATCTGGCTCACGTTGTAGAGGCGCATGCGCTTGATCGCCTGCTGCAGCGGGATCTCCGGCGTCAGCGTGTAGTCCTCGCGGGCCAGGTGGCGGCGCGCGATGAGGTCGCGCAGGTCGCCGGTGTGCGGCCGGTCGATGAAGCCGTTGTCGATCATCCAGAAGTCGTTGAACATCTTGCTCAGGTACTTCGCGCCCGAGTCGCAGATGAGCGTGACGACGCGCTGCGGCCGCGTCTGCTCGCGGCAGTAGCGCAGCGTCGCGCAGAGCAGGGTGCCCACGCTGCTGCCGGCGAGCACGCCCTCGCGGCGCAGCAGCTCGCGCGCCGTGTGGAAGGCGTCGGCGTCGCTCACCTCGTACGCCTTGTCGACGAGCTTCAGGTCGCAGATCGAGGGGATGAAGTCCTCGCCGATGCCCTCGACGAGCCAGCTTCCCGGCTCGGTCTGGCGGCCCTCGTTCACCAGCGGCGCGAGGATCGAGCCCACCGGGTCCGCGAGCACGATGCGGCACGCGGGGTTGCGCTCCTTCAGGTAGCGCCCGATGCCGCTGATCGTGCCGCCCGAGCCCACGCCCGCGACGAAGGCGTCGACCTGCCCGCCCATCTGCTCCCAGATCTCGGGGCCGGTGGTCTCGTAGTGGGCCTTGACGTTCGCCTCGTTGGCGAACTGGTTGGTGTAGAAGGTGTTGGGCCGGCTGGCGGCCAGGCGCGCGGCGACCTCCTGGTAGTACTCGGGGTGCCCCTTGGCGACGTCGCTGCGCGTGAGGACGACCTCCGCGCCCATCGCGCGCAGGTGGCTGATCTTCTCGTCGCTCATCTTGTCGGGGACGACGACGCTGAGCGTGTAGCCCTTCTGCGCGGCGACCAGCGCCAGCGCGAGGCCGGTGTTGCCCGCGGTCGCCTCGACGATGTGCCCGCCCGGGCGCAGGCGGCCGTCCTTCTCGGCGGCGTCGATCATGCTCACGGCGATGCGGTCCTTGATGGAGTTGCCCGGGTTGGAGGACTCCATCTTCACGAAGAGCCGGCAGGGCCCCGCGTCCATCCGCTTGAGCTCGAGCATCGGCGTGTTGCCGATCATTTCCAGGACGTTTCCGAAGACGGGCGCGGTGGCGGGCATGGCGCGGCGCAGTCTACGGCCCGCGCCGCAGCGGGGTAGAACATCGCACATGCGATGGGATCCGCCCGCCGACGCGCGCGACCTGGTGCTCGCGCCTCACCAGGGACGGCTCGAGCTGCGCGGGCGCGACGACGCGCCCGGGCGCGGCGTCTGCGTCGACCTCGGCGCGGTCGACCCGCGCGGCGCGCGCTCGCTCCCGCTGGCGAAGGCCTTCGGACGCGGCGTGCGCACAATCGCGGACGCGACGGCGGGATTGCTGGGCGACGCCTACCTGCTGGCGCTGCTGGGGCACGAGGTGCTCGCGATCGAGCGCTGCCCGATGGTCGCGGCGCTCGCGCGCGACGGGCTGGCGCGCGCGGCGCTGGATGCGCGCGTGGATGCGGGCGCGCTCGCGCGGCTGCGGCTGGTGGAGGGGGACGCGCGCACGCTGCTGCAGGGCGAGCGCCCCGACGCGGTCCTGCTCGACCCGATGTTCCCGCAGCGGCGCAAGGCGAGCGCGCTCGCGCGCAAGGAGATCCGGCTGGTGCGCGCCGCCGCGGGGGACGATCCCGACGCGGCGGAGCTCTTCGCCGCGGCGATGGCCGCCGCGCGCGGGCGCGTCGCCGTCAAGCGCAGCGACGACGCGCCGCCGATCGTGCCCGCGCCCGCGCCCAGCTTCGCCTGCCGCGGGCGCACCTCGCGCGTGGATGTCTATCTTGCGCCCACCGCGGCGCGCGCGCTGCGCGACGACGGCCCCAACCCATGAGCCAGCCCTGGTTCCATCTCGCGGCCCTTCCCGCGCCCGGCGAGTTCGCCGCGCTCGACCGCGACGAGGCGAAGCACGCGCTGGGCGCGCGCCGTCTGGGCGCGGGCGACGGCGTCGTGCTCTTCGACGGCGCGGGCGCGCTGGCGCAGGCGCGCCTGGAGGGCGGGCGCGACCGGCAGGGAGGCGTGCTCGCGCGCGTGGAGTCCGTCGAGCGCCGCGGCGCGATCGAGCCCGCGGTCCTGCTGGGCGTGGCCATCCCCAAGGGCGACCGCTTCGGCACGCTGCTGGACATGGCGGCGCAGCTTGCGGCGGCGGCGATCGTGCCGCTGGAGACCGACTACGGCGTGAAGGACCCGGAGCGCCTCAACCGCGCGCGGGCGCAGCGCATCCTGCTGGAGGGGTGCAAGCAGAGCCGCAACGCCTGGCTGCCGCGGCTGGAGGAGCCGATGCGGCTCGAGGCCTTCGTGGCGCGGGCGCGCGCGCGCGGCCTGCCCGCGCTGGTGGCGCATCCCGGCGGCGCGCCGCTGCGCGCGGCGGCGGCGGGCGCGCGGGAGGTGGCGATCGCGATCGGGCCCGAAGGCGGCTTCAGCGAGTCGGAGATGCGCGCCGCGCAGGGCGCAGGCGCGACGGCGGTGACGCTCGGACCGACGATCCTGCGCATCGAGGCCGCGGCGACGGCGGCGCTGGCCGCGCTGCGCGTGCCGTGACCGGCGCGTGGCGGTCGCGCGGCCGCGCCGGACCCCGGGTCCGCATCGTCTTCGGGAGTGGAGCGCACCGGGGTCGAACCGGTAACCCCCGCCTTGCAAAGGCGGTGCTCTTCCAATTGAGCTAGCGCCCCGAAGCGGAGCAGGATAGGCGCACCCCGCGCCAAAAGCGACGCGGAGCCGTCGCAGGGACGGCTCCGCGTGGATGCATGCATGGGACCGAGCGTCAGGGCGTCGTGCTCGGGGGCACCGCGGGCTCGAAGCCTTCGGGGCAGGGCGGCGCCTCGGGCGTCGTCCCCGGCGCGGGCGCGGGCTGCGCCGCGGGGGCGGCGGGCTCGGCGCTCTTGACCGGTGCAACGACCTTGCCGGCGAGCTCGCCCGCGGGCGGGCTCGACTCGACGCGCGTGACCTGCGGCGTGTCGCGGCGCGACATGATGTCGATCTTGATGGGCGAGATGACCTGGAGCCGCAGCGCCGGGTCGTACTCGCTGCCGCCCTTGACGCCCACCAGCGTGGTGAGCATCGTCGGCATCGGGATCGCGGGGTTGGGGAGCACGTACGCGATCGTCGCGCCCGTGGTCGGGTCGCAGACGCGGTAGAGCTCGGGCAGGTGCGTGCCGTCGTAGACCGCGCTCGCGTTGAGCACGCCCACGGCGGTGTAGTCGGCGCGGTTCTGCAGGTCGGTGAGCGCCTTGGAGATCTCCTGGCGGTTGGTCTCCACCGCGCTCTTCACGCGCTGGAGCTCCTGCATCTGCGTCTGCGTCTCGATGAGCAGGCCGAGCTGCTGCGAGCGCGCCTTCGCGATCGCCTTGCTGCCCGCGCCGAGCTCGTCGCTGTCCACGAGCTCCTTGTACTTCGCCTGCAGCGCCGCGAACTCGGCGCCCGACTCCGGCTGCGCGCGCACGGCCTTGAACTGCTCCTCGAGGCCGTTGAGCGTCGTGCGGTGCGAGACCACGGTGCGCGAGAGCTTCGTGCCGCCCGAGGGCGTGCGCTCGACGATCACGCCGGTGTCGGTCGTGGTGTTCGTCGCGGCGGGCGCGGCGGCCGGATCGGCGTTCTCCTTGACGCCGCGCAGGGGCGGAATCGCGGGGGAATCGCCGCCGGACTGCACGGCCGCGGGCATCTCCGCGCCGGCGGGCGCGGCGTTCACGGGGGCGACCGTGCCGACGGGCGCGGTCTCGCCGCCGCTGGGCGCGACGACGGCGTTGCCGCCCGTCGAGCCGGCGGTGGTGGCGGGCTTGCTGCCCGCGGCGATCTCCGCGTCGGTCGCGGCGCGCAGGAACTGCATGTTGACCCAGCCCTCGGCGGTCTGGGGCAGGCGCACCTTGTAGACGGACTCCTTCTCGCCGTCGACGATGCCCAGCACCGTCAGCGAGGAGCCCGGCTCCAGGTGGCCGATCTGCTTCCAGCTCTTGTCGGGGGCGCCGCCGGCGTCGGCGTTGGGCGCGCGCAGCTCGGTGCGCGCGGTGACCTTCGCGCTCGCGCGGTCGGCGGCGAGCGTGACGCGGCGGTCGGCGGGCACGTAGCCGCTGAACTCGCCGAAGGCGGGGCCGGTCGCCTCGATGCGCGCCCAGCCGTACTCATCCTTGAGCACGCGGACGAGGTCGCCCTTGCGGAGCTTGCCGAAGGCGTACGAGCTCTGCGCGCTCGGTCCCGAGCGGACGTTCACCGCATCCGCGGTGACGATCATCCAGCCCGTTGACGCGACGGGAGTGGACGAGGGGTCGCGCGGCGCAGGCGAGGCCTGCGGGGCCGCGAGAACAGTGGGCGTGAGGGTGAGCAGGGCAGCCGATGCGAGCGTCATGCCTACGGCGGCCCGCATCCGTGCGGGTGTGCATCCATGCAGCATGGCCGCAGTCTAACGATGGGGGCTACACTTCGCGAGATGCCCGCGCGGCGTTCCTCCATGTTTTTGAAAGCGGCCGTCCGCACCGCCGGACGGCGGGGCGTGGTGGCGGCGGTCGGGCTCGGCGCCCTGGTCGCCGGCTGCGACAGCCCGCTGCGCCAGCAGGAGGACGCGGAGCTCCAGCGCTCCCTCGACGCCACCCTCGCCCGGGAGTCGGGCAACGGCACCCTGCAGGCGGCCCCCACCCAGGTGAGCGCCCCGCAGAGCTCGGTCTTCGAGAGCCTGCGTTCCCGCCGGTCCCAGCTCGACGCCATGGGCCCGCAGCGCACCGACGGCGGAATCGGCCTGGATGTGGGCCCCGACCTCGACGGCCGGGCCCCCAAGGAGGTCGTCCTGACCCTCCAGCAGGCGATCGCCTCGGCCGTCCAGAACAACCTGGGGGTCCAGCGCGCCCGCCTGGAGGAGGCGATCAGCCAGACCGAGATCGTCCGGGCCGAGGCGGTCTTCGACACCGTCCTCTTCGCCAGCGGCGGGTACGAGCGCTCCTTCCAGCCGGTCCCGGTCATCGACACCGGCGGCGGCAGCGCCAGCTTCCTCATCAACCCCCTGGCCGACCAGCGGGGCTGGAACCTCCAGAGCGGCATCGAGCAGCGCTTCGCCACCGGCGCGAACCTCTCCGTGACCACCGCGATGGGGCAGCAGGACTTCAACGACCCCAACGACACGATCACGCCGAATCCCTCCTACAACTCCTCGATCAGCATGACGCTGAGCCAGCCGCTGCTGCGCGGCTTCGGGACGGACGTGAACCTGGCGTCGCTGCGCATCGCGCGCAACCAGGACCGGCGCTCGCTGCAGCTCCTGCGGCAGTCGCTGCTGGCGACCGTCGCGCAGACGGAGGCGCTGTACTGGCAGGTCTACGTCAACCGCCAGCGCCTGGTGAGTGCGCGCTGGCTGCTGAAGCTGGGCGAGGAGACGCGCGACCTGCTCGCGCGCCGGCGCGAGTACGACGCCTCGCTCGCGCAGTACGCCGACGCCGTCTCCAAGGTCGAGGACCGGCGCGCCTCCGTCATCCGCGCCGAGCGCGAGCTGCAGCGCAGCGTGAACGCGCTCAAGCAGGTGATGAACGACCCGCGCCTGGCGGTGGGCAGCAACGAGACGATCGTCACCGTCGACGTCCCCGTCGACCAGCCCGTGAAGTACAGCGTCCCCGACGCCTTGGCGACCGCGCTCGCGCAGAACCCCGCGGTGGCGGCGGCGCTCCTCTCCATCGACGACGCCTCGATCGCGGTGGACGTGGCCGACAACGGACGGCTGCCGCAGCTCGACCTGGAGGCGAGCGGCGCGCTCTACGGGCTGGCCTCGGGCTTCGCCGACGCGTGGCAGTCCCTGGGCGACAACGACTGGATCGAGTGGGCCGTCGGCGCGACCTTCCGCCAGCCCATCGGCAACCGCGCGGGCGAGGCGGACTACCGCCGCGCGCGCCTGGCGCGCTCGCGCGCCGTCATCGTCTACAAGACCGCGGTGCAGTCCGCGGTCCTCGACGTGCGCAACGCGCTGCAGGACGCCGCCGCGAGCTTCCGGCTCATCGAGCAGACGCGCGCGCAGCGGCTGGCCGCCGCGGAGAACATGCGCGCGCTCTCCATCGACGAGGAGAACATCGCGCAGCTCACGCCGGAGTTCCTGGCGCTGAAGTTCCTGCGCCAGGACGGGCTCGCGCTCACGCAGATCGCGGAGGCGGTGGCGCTCGCCGACTACAACACCTCGCTCGCGAACCTCTACGCGGCGATGGGCAGCGCGCTCGAGCGCAACCGCATCGAGCTGAAGCTCGTCGACGCGGTGCCCTCGCACTGATCCGCGCATGCCGACGATCCTCGATCCAGGCGACGGCTCCATCGCGCGCGCCGCGCAGGTGCTGCGCGACGGCGGGGCGGTCGCCTTCCCGACCGAGACCGTCTACGGACTCGGCGCGCTCACCATGGACCCGCGCGGCATCGCGCGCGTCTACGAGCTCAAGGGGCGCCCCGCGGACAACCCGCTCATCGCGCACGTCCTCGACGCCGCGGGCGCGCGCGCGATCGCCGAGGGCTGGGACGCGCGCTGCGACGAGCTCGCCGCGCGCCTCTGGCCGGGGCCGCTGACGATGGTGCTCGCGCGCCGCGCGGGCGTGCCCGCGGCGGCCGCGGGCGGGCGCGCCTCGATCGCGGTGCGCTCGCCCGCGCATCCCGTGGCGCGCCGCCTGCTGCAGGCGCTCGGCGGCGCGGCGGTGAGCGCGCCCAGCGCCAACCGCAGCGGGCGCATCAGCGCGACGAGCGCTCCGCACGTCGCGCAGGAGTTCGCCGACGAGCCCGATCTGCTGGTGATCGACGGCGGCCCGTGCGAACTGGGCCTCGAGAGCACCGTCGTGGACCTGACCGGCCCGCGTCCGGTGCTGCTGCGCCCCGGCACGGTCACGCTCGAGGCGCTGCGCGCCATCCTGGGCGAGGTCGACGCGCCGCACATCGCGCAGCAGCTCCAGAGCCCCGGCACCGCGCACCGCCACTACGCGCCGACGACGCCCGCGGAGCTCGCCCCGCACGGCGGCCTGCGCGCCGCGCTCGCCGCGCAGCCGCGCCCCTGCGCCGTCCTCTGCTTCGACGAGTCCGAGGTCCCCGCGCCGCACACCGCGATCACGATGCCCCGCGACGGGCAGGTCTACGCGCGCGCCCTCTACGACGCGCTGCGCACCGCCGACGCGATGGGGTGCAGCCGCATCGTCATCGAGCGTCCCGCGGGCACCGAGGGCGTCTGGCGCGCGATCGCCGACCGGCTCGTGCGCGCGACGGCGCGGTAGGAGACTCCGTGGGCGCCGCGCGCCGGCCCGCGCCGCGCCGCCCGATCACGCCATCGGAATCTTCACGCCCAGGCGCGCGGCGCAGTCGCGCGCGCGCTCGTAGCCCGCGTCCGCGTGGCGCAGCACGCCCATCATCGGGTCGTTGGTGAGCACGCGCTCCAGCCGGCGCGCCGCCTCCGGCGTGCCGTCCGCGACGATCACCTGCCCCGCGTGCTGGCTGTAGCCGATACCGACGCCGCCGCCGTGGTGGAAGCTGGTCCAGCTCGCGCCGCTGGCGATGTTGACCGCGAAGTTGAGGATCGCCCAGTCGCTCACCGCGTCGGAGCCGTCCTGCATCGCCTCCGTCTCGCGGTTGGGGCTGGCGACGCTGCCGCAGTCCAGGTGGTCGCGGCCGATGACGATCGGCGCCTTCACCTTGCCGCTGGCGACGAGCTCGTTGAACTTGAGCCCGGCGCGGTGGCGCTCGCCCAGGCCCAGCCAGCAGATGCGCGCGGGCAGCCCCTGGAAGGCGACGCGCTCCTGCGCCATGCGGATCCAGCGGCGCAGCGACTCGTCGCCGGGGAAGAGCTCGAGCACCGCCTCGTCGGTGACGCGGATGTCCTGCGGGTCGCCCGAGAGCGCGGCCCAGCGGAAGGGGCCGCGGCCCACGCAGAACTGCGGCCGGATGTACGCGGGGACGAAGCCCGGGAAGGCGAACGCCTCCTTGTAGCCGCGGTCGTGCGCGCGCTGGCGGATGTTGTTGCCGTAGTCGAAGACCTTCGAGCCGCGGCGCTGGAACTCGACCATCAGGCGCACGTGCTGCTCCATCGTCGCCAGCGAGAGCGCGGTGTAGCGGTCGGGATCCGCGGCGCGCAGCGCGTCCGCCTCCTCGCGCGACATGCCCTCGGGGTAGTAGCCCTCGAGCGGATCGTGCGCGCTGGTCTGGTCGGTGAGCGTCTCCGGGACGATGCCGCGCTCCTGCAGGCGGCGCAGCAGGTCGACGGCGTTGCAGAGGACGCCCACGCTGCGGCCCTGGCCCGCGGCGCGCAGCTCGAGCGCGCGGTCGATGGCGGGATCGATCTCCTCGTGGATCTCGTCGAGGTAGCGGTCCTTCACGCGCTTGCGCAGGCGCTCGATGCACATCTCGGCGATGAGCGCGGTCCCCTCGTTCATCGTGATCGCCAGCGGCTGGGCGCCGCCCATGCCGCCGCAGCCGGCGGTGACGTTGAGGGTGCCCTTGAGGGTGCCCTTGAAGTGCTGGCGCGCGCACTCGGCGTAGGTCTCGTAGGTGCCCTGGAGGATGCCCTGCGTGCCGATGTAGATCCAGCTTCCCGCGGTCATCTGCCCGAACATCATCAGCCCGCGCGCGCACAGCTCGTCGAAGTGCTTCTGCGTCGCCCAGTGGGGGACGAGGTTCGAGTTGGCGATCATCACGCGCGGCGCGTCGGGGTGCGTGCGCACGACGCCCACGGGCTTGCCGCTCTGCACGAGCAGCGTCTCGTCCTCGCCCAGGCGGCGCAGGCACTCGACGATCGCGTCGAAGCACTCCCAGGTGCGCGCGGCCTGCCCGCGTCCGCCGTAGACCACGAGCGCCTCGGGACGCTCGGCGACCTCGGGATCGAGGTTGTTCATGAGCATCCGCATCGCGGCCTCGGCGGCCCAGGTGCGGCAGGTCTTGACGGCTCCGCGCGGCGCGCGGACGGTACGGGTGGCGACGCTGTCCATGGAGGCCAGATTGTAGGAGGCCGTGCGCGCCGGGACGTGCGCCTACTTCGACGCGCCGCGGTCGCCCGCCGCGCCGGCGGCCACGCCGCAGAAGGCGCGCTCGAGCAGCATCTGGCGGATGCACGCGATGTCCGGGGCGGGCGGCCGGTCGCCGGTCAGCCGCGGCACGCGCGTGCGCACGGCGGCGTGGAGCGCCTCGACGCCCGCGCCCGAGCGCAGCGGACGCTGGTACTCGACACCCTCGCACATCACCAGCAGCTCGATCGCGATCACGTCGGCGGCGAGCGCGATGCACGCGCGCAGCAGGTTCGCGCTCGTCGCGCCCATCGAGTTGTAGTCCTCGATCCCCGCGCTCGTGGGGATGTTGTGCGCGCTCGCCGGATGCGCGAGCGTCTGCAGCTCGTTGCAGCAGGCGGCGGCCGCGTACTGCGCGATCATGTAGCCCGAGTGCAGCCCCGGCTGCGGGCTGAGGTAAGCGCGCACGGGATTCTCCGCGTCCTGCGCCGCCAGGATCCAGAAGACGCGCCGCTCGCTGATGCCCGCCAGCGGCACGAGCGCCAGGCGCGCGTGGTCCATCGCCAGCGCCAGCGGCATGCCGTGGAAGTTGCCGCCGCTGACGATGTCCGCGCCCGCCGCCGCGTCGTCGCCGCGCAGGAAGAGAAGCGGGTTGTCGGTGACGCCGCCCAGCTCGCGCTCCACGACGCTGCGCGCGTGCGCCAGCGCGTCCGCCGCCGCGCCCAGCACCTGCGGCGCGCAGCGGAAGGAGTAGGGGTCCTGCACGCGCGGGTCGTTCTCCTTGTGCGCCAGCAGGATCTCGCTTCCGGCGAGCTCGCGCAGCACCGCCGCCGCGACCGCCGCCTGCCCGGGCTGGTTGCGCGCGTGGTGGATGCGCGCGTCCAGGAAGGAGTCGGTCGCGCGGCAGGCGTCGATCGAGAGCGCCGTCGCGCGCACGGCCGTGCGCAGCAGCGCGTCGGCGTCGTGCATCGCCAGCGCCGCGTTGGAGCACATGTAGTGCGTCCCGTTGATGAGCGCGAGCCCCTCCTTCGCGGCGAGCGTCAGCGGACGCAGGCCGGCGGCGGCGAGCGCGTCGCGCGTCTCCATCTCCTGCCCGCCCAGCGTGGCGCGCCCCTCGCCGATGAGCGCGAGCGCCGCGTGCGCCAGCGGGGCCAGGTCGCCCGAGGCGCCCACCGACCCGCGCGCCGGCACGACCGGCACGATGTTCGCGTTCAGCAGCCCGACGATGAGCTCGACCAGCTCCGGCCGCACCGCGCTGCGGGCGCGGGCGAGGCTCGCCGCCAGGATGACCAGCATGCCGCGCACGACCTCGGCGTCGGCGGGGGCGCCGGTGCCGGAGGCGTGGCTGCGGACCAGGTTCGCCTGCAGCTCGCCCAGCGCCTCGTTGGCGACCCGCACCCGCGAGAGCGAGCCGAAGCCGGTGTTGATTCCGTAGAGGGCCTCGCCCCCGGCCAGACGGCGCTCGAGCGCGGCGCGTCCGCGCTCCATGCGGGCGCGGGCGGCGGGGGAGAGGCGCACCGGCGCGCCCGCGCGCGCGACCGCGACGACCTGCTCGATGGCGAGGGGGCTCCCGTCGAGCTCGACGGGCGCGGCGGGGGTGGGACGGCTGGACATCGCGGGCGCACGATACGGCAACGCCTTGCGGCGCAGCGCGCGCGCGGGTAGCACTCCGGGCATGAAGAGCGCCGCGCTCCGCTACTCCGTGCTCGCGCTGGGCACCGCCGCCGCCATCGCGGCCGTCGTGCCGACGATCCCCTTCCTGCTGAGCACGCGCGGCGTCGCGGGGCCCGGCATGATGGACGCGGTGCACCCCGCGGGCGCCGCCCTCGCGCTGGCGCTGGGGTTGGGCGCGGCGACGGCGATCGCGTGCGTCGTCGGCCGACTCATCAACGCGGCGGTCGGACTCTGCGTGCTGGGCTTCGCGGTCGCGATCGTCTCGATGCGCAGCGGCACGGTCCTCGACGCGGCCTTCGACGGCGACGCGCTCCTGCCGCTCGCGTGCGAGACGCTCGGCTGGAGCGTCGCGGTGGCGGTGATGTCCGCGATCGTCTTCCGCGTGAGCGGTCCGCTCCCGGACATCCCGGCGCGCGATCCCAAGGGTCCCTTCCGCGCGGAGATCTTCAACACCGACAGCCTGCGCGGCCTCGTCGCCGGCGCGGCGATGGTGGTGCTGCTCTGGTTCGCCGCGCGCACGGAGATGAAGGGCCAGGCGCTGGGCGCGGCCGTCTGCGGCGGGATCGCGACCGCCTTCGCGGGCCGGCGCCTGCTGGGGAACTCGCAGCCGATCCTGCTCTTCGCGGCGCCCGTGCTCGCCGCGGGCATCGCGCAGCTCGTCACGGCGCTCACCTTCAAGGTGCCGCTGGTGGACGCGGCCGTCTCGCGCTCGCTCATGGGGTGGTCGGTGGCGATGCCGCTGGACATCGTCGCGGGCGCGCTGGTGGGCGTGCCGCTGGGCCTGGGCTGGACGCGCAACGGCGAAGACGACGGGGAATAGCGCCACGGCGCCGCGCTACACTCGCGCGATGCCTCTGATCGTCACCGGAACCATCGGAATCGACACGCTCCACGCGCCCACCGGGGAGGCCTCGGCCGTCCTGGGCGGAAGCTGCGCCTACTTCGCCGCCGCGGCGAGCTACCTCGCGCCCGTGCGCCTGGTCGGCGCGGTCGGCGGGGACTGGCCCGCCGCGCACGAGGCGCAGCTGCGCGCCTTCCGCAACATCGACCTCGACGGGCTCGAGCGCCGTCCCGGCAGCGAGACCTTCGCGTGGGGCGGCCGCTACTTCGAGAACATGAACCGCCGCGAGACGCTCTTCACGCGACTCGGCGTGCTGGAGGAGGCGCCGCCGAAGGTGCCCGCGAAGTACCAGGACAGCGAATTCGTCTTCCTCGCCAACACGCATCCCGCGGTGCAGATGGACCTGCTGCGCCAGTTCCCGCGCCGGCGCATCGCGGTCTGCGACACGATGGACCTGTGGATCAACATCGCGCGTCCGGAGCTCGACCAGCTCCTGACGCAGGTCGACGGCGTCATCCTCAACGACGAGGAGGCGATGCAGCTCACCGACTGCCGCAACGCCGTCACCGCGGGCCGCGAGGTCCTGCGCTCGGGGCCGCGGCACTTCGTCGTCGTCAAGAAGGGCGAGCACGGCGCGATCCTCATCCACCGCGACGGCATCGCGAGCGTCCCCGCCTATCCCGCCGACCGCGAGCAGGTCATCGATCCCACCGGCGCAGGAGACACCTTCGCCGGCGGCTTCATGGCGCACATCGCGCGCACCGGCCGCACCGACTTCCACGCGCTGCGCCACGCGATGGCGTGGGGCACGGTGATGGCCAGCTTCACGATCGAGTCCTTCGGCCTCGACCGCCTGCAGCGGCTGGACGCGGGACAGATCGACGACCGCTACCGCGCCTTCCGCTCGATGACCGCCTTCGACTGACCGATCGCGCGCCGCGCGCCGCGCGCCCCGCGCCCCGCGCCGCGCGCCCATCCCAGGAGCCGACATGCACCGCGACCGCCTCCGCATCCTCGCCGCCGCGATCGCGTGCGCGGCTTCCGCATCCCTCTGCCACGCGCAGTGGATCCCCGCCGAGCAGCTCCCGGGCGCCGACAAGGTGCGCGAGATCGGCGAGGCCGGCGGCCGCGGCAGCGGCGGGGCGGGCCGCATCAGCGAGGTGCGCTGGGACGCCGACGCGGGCGTGCTCTGGTACCGCTACGCCGGCAACTGGCGCAGCATCCCGCTCGCCGGCGGCGCGCCCACCGAGGGCGGCGAACCGCCCGCCGCGCCCGAGACCAAGCGCACCCCGCGCGAGCCGCGCGGCGGCCGCGCGCAGCAGGCCGCGCGCGTGCCCTCGCCCGACGGACGCTGGGCCGCGGTCTTCGACAAGTCGAACGTCCACCTCGAGCCGGTCAAGGAGGGGGGCGAGCGCATCGAGGTCACCACCGAGGGCGTGGGCAAGCGCAAGTTCGGCTCGGCGGACTGGGTCTACGGCGAGGAGCTCGACCAGACCAGCGCGATGTGGTGGTCCCCCGACGGCTCGAAACTCGCCTACTACGACTTCGACGAGCGCCCGGTGAAGGACTACTACCTCCTGGGCGGGCTGACGCAGACGCGCACGCGCCCGATGGTCGCCGGATACCCCAAGCCCGGCGAGGACAACTCCATCGCGAAGCTCGAGATCTTCGACGTCGCCTCGCGCAAGCGCATTCCCGTCGACGTCGGCCCCGACGCGACGCAGTACGTCTACGGCGCGCGCTGGACGCCCAGCGGCGACGGCCTCCTCTTCTTCCGCACCAACCGACGGCAGGACACGCTGGACCTGGTGCTCGCGGATCCCGCGACCGGCGCGTCGCGCGTCGTGCTGACGGAGAAGCAGCCCAACTGGCAGAAGAACTCGCCGACGCTGCGCTTCCTGGAGGACGGCCATCGGTTCATCTGGGAGAGCGAGTCCACGGGCTGGGCGAACTGGCAGCTCTGGGACCTGCAGAAGGGCAAGATCGCCGACCTCACCGCGGACAGCTTCCCCGTCGAGGAGATCGTGCGCATCGACGAGCCCGGCGGCTGGCTCTACTACACCGCGCGCTCGAGCGAGACGGCGATCAACCCGCAGCTCCACCGCGCGCGCCTGGACGGCAGCGCGCGCGAGCGGCTCACGCGCGAGGACATGCACTGGTCGGGGTTCCAGATCAGCCCCGACGGGAAGTTCTTCGTCGCGACGAAGGAGTTCGTCGACATGCCGCCGAGCACCGGCCTCTACCGCGCCGACGGCACGCTCGTCGCCGCGCTGACCAAGCCGGGGCAGGGGCCGTGGGACAAGCTGGGCCTCGAGAAGCCCGAGTTCCTGCGCATCACCGCCGCCGACGGAAAGACCGAGCTCTACGGCGTCCTCTACAAGCCCGCGGGCTTCGACCCTGCGAAGAAGTACCCGCTGGTCGTGCAGCCCTACGGCGGCCCGGCCTTCGCCACCATCAGCACGCGCTACCAGCCGGTGGAGGCGGACGTCGGCTACGGCGTGCTCGTCGCGCGCATGGACAACCGCGGCACGCCCGGGCGCGGCAAGGCCTTCGAGGACGCGACCTACCTGAAGCTCGGCGGCCCCGACGTGGACGACCAGGCGCAGCTCGTGAAGGAGCTGGGCAAGCGGCCGTACGTGGATGCCGGTCGCGTCGCCGTCACGGGCCACAGCTACGGCGGCTACATGACGCTCATGCTGCTGCTGCGCTACCCGGAGCTCTTCCAGGTGGGCGTCGCGGGCGCGCCGCCCAGCGACTGGCGCCAGTACGACACCATCTACACCGAGCGCTACATGCGCACGCCGCAGGAGAACGAGGCGGGCTACGACGCGGGCAGCGCCGTGAAGCTCGCGGGGCGCCTGAAGGGGCGCGTCCTGCTGCTGCACGGCATGGTCGACGACAACGTGCACCCGGCGAACTCGATGTCCATCGCCGACGCCTGGCAGCGCGCGAACATCCCCTTCGAGATGATGGTCTTCCCGACCTCCAACCACGGCATCTTCGTGCCGGCGCACGAGAGCGCGAAGTGGAGCTACATCCTGCGCAACCTGGGGCTGTGGACGCCCGCGCCGGTGGGGGGCGCGCCCGCCGCCGCTGCGACCGCCGCGGCCGCCGAGCCGATGAAGGCCAAGTGACGCCGCGCGCCATGCGACTCCCACCCGACCGCAGCCATGTCCGCACCGAGCACCGGCACCCGCAGTCGGGCCGGATGGACGCGCTGGGCGCGGCCGAGATCGTCGAGCTCATGGTCGAGGACCACGCCGCCGTCGCGCGCGCCGTGCGCGAGGCGGGGCCCGCGATCGGCGCGCTCGTCGAGTCCGTCGCCGCGCGCTTCGGGCAGGGCGGCCGCCTGATCTACGCGGGCGCCGGCACCAGCGGGCGCCTGGGCGTGCTCGACGCGAGCGAGTGCCCGCCGACCTTCCAGTCCGATCCCGCGCAGGTCGTCGGCCTCATCGCCGGCGGCGACGGCGCGCTGCGGCGCAGCAGCGAGGGGATGGAGGACGATCCGCGCGGCATCGCGCCCGAGTTCGACCGCCTGCAGGTCGGCCCCGCGGACACGGTCGTGGGGATCGCGGCGGGGGGGACGACCCCCTACGCGCTGGGCGCGCTGGAGCTCGCGCGCGAGCGCGGCGCGGCGACCGCCTTCGTCGTCTGCACGCCGATGGCCAAGCCCGCGGCGTGCGACCACCTGATCGTGCTCGACACGGGCCCCGAGGTGCTCACCGGCAGCACGCGCCTCAAGGCCGGCAGCGCGACCAAGCTCGCGCTCAACTGCATCACGACCGCGCTCTTCACGCGCCTGGGCAAGGTGCACGGCAACCTGATGGTGGACCTCGCGGCGACCAACGACAAGCTCGTCGACCGCGCCATCCGCGTGCTGCGCCAGTTCGATCCGCAGCTCTCGCGCGAGGAGGCCTTCACGCTGCTCGAGGCCGCGGGCCGCCGCGTGAAGACCGCGATCGCCATGCGCACGCTGGGCGTCGGACGCGAGGAGGCGGAGTCGCGCCTCGCGCACGCCCGCGGCCGCCTCCGCGACCTCTGACGACGCTCGAAAATTTGCCGGGCATGCCCGGCATATTTTCCGCGCCGCGAAAAACGCGAAGGGCTCCGCGCGAGCGGAGCCCTTCGGTGTTTGATCGAAGCGATCGGAGGCGTGATCAGCCGACCATCGCCTTGAGCGCCTTCATCGGGCGGATCTTGATCTTGCGGGTCGCGGGCTTGGCCTTGACCGTCATCATCTCGCCGGGCTTGAAGGGGTTCGGCTTCTCGTAGGCCTTGGTCGCCGGCTTGTTGATCACGAGGACCTTCATCATGCCGTGGACGACGAAGACGCCCGAGCCCTTCTTGCTCAGGTCCTTCTTCATGATCGTGCCGAGCTCCTCGAAGACCGACGCGACCTGCTTGCGGGTCAGCTTGGTCTTCTCGGCGATCGTCTTGAGGGTCTCGCCCTTGCTGCGGGGCTTCGCGGAGGTGGTAGCCATCCTGACTTCCTTTCTTCCACGCGCACGGCGCGTGGGGTTCCGGGTGCCTTTTGCACCCAGGGTGCTTGCGAAACTGGGTCCATCGCCCAGAACGCCGTGAAAGATAGGGATTTCCGCGCCGGACGCAAGGCGTAACCGCGTCTGGCGAGTGATTTTGTCCGGTTTTTGGCGCCGAAACCCCAGATTTCAGCGGTTACTCCATGGGTCCGGTCTCGGACAAGCGCTCCGGGAGGGCAAAAGAGGCCCCGCCGGCACGCCCGATGGGGGGCGCCGGGCCTCCGCGCGGCCCCATCCGGACTCCGGATCGCCCCCCGCCGGACCCTACCGAACCGTCGGCCGCCCTACCGAGTGGTACTCGAACCCCTCCGCCGCCATCTGGGCCGTGCGGTACAGGTTGCGGCCGTCGAAGACCACCGGCGCGCGCAGCTTCGACTTCATCAGCGCGAAGTCCGGCGCGCGGAACTCGTTCCACTCGGTGCAGATCACCAGCGCGTCCGCCCCCTCGAGCGCCGCGTACATGTCCGCCGCGCGCGGCACCTGCGGCATCTCGCGCGAGAGGTTCTCCAGCGCGACCGGGTCGTACGCGACGACCTTCGCGCCCGCGGCGATCGCGCGCTTCATCAGCGCGATCGAAGGCGCCTCGCGGATGTCGTCGGTGCGCGGCTTGAAGGCGACGCCCCAGAAGGCGAGCGTCCGCCCCTTGAGCCCGCCCGCGCCGAAGCGCGCCTCGATCTTGCTCCAGAAGTGCGCGCGCTGGTCCTGGTTGACCTCGTGCACGGCGGCGTTGAGCTTGCACTCGAAGCCCGCGCCGCGGCCCATGCCCACGACCGCCTGCGTGTCCTTGGGGAAGCAGCTTCCGCCGTAGCCCAGCCCCGGATAGAGGAACTGGTTGCCGATGCGACGGTCCGCGCACATGCCCTCTCGCACCGCGCCGACGTCCGCGCCCAGGCGCTCGCAGAGGTTCGCGATCTCGTTGATGAAGCTGATCTTCGCCGCCAGCATCGCGTTCGAGGCGTACTTCACCATCTCCGCGCTGCGGACATCCATGATGTAGATCGGGTTGCCGTTGCGCACGAAGGGGTCGTAGATCTCGCGCATGAGGCGCGCGGCCTCCTCGCTCTCCACGCCGCAGACGATGCGGTCGGGCTTCATGAAGTCGTTGATCGCATCCCCTTCCTTCAGGAACTCGGGGTTGTCCGCGATGTGGAAGGGCACCTGCGTCGCGGCGCGGATGATGTCGCGCACCTGGTGGCTGGTCCCCACGGGCACGGTGCTCTTGACCACCACGACCTTCTCGCGCCGGCCGCGCCCGTGCTTCTCGAGCGCCGCCGCGATGTCGCGCGCCACCGCGAGCACGTACTGCAGGTCCGCGCTGCCGTCCTCGTCGCTGGGCGTGCCGACGCAGATGAAGATCGCGTCCGCGTCGCGGTACGCCGCCTCCTTGTCCAGCGTGAACTCGATGCGCCCCGCGCGGATGTTCGCCTGCAGCATCTCGCTCAGGCCGGGCTCGTAGATCGGGCTCTCGCCGCGGCGCAGCATCTCGATCTTGCGGGGATCGACATCGAGGCAGGTGACATGGTTGCCGGTCTCGGCGAAGCATGCGCCCGTGACCAGACCGACGTATCCCGTGCCGACCATCGTGAGCTTCATCGCGCGCCTCCGTGCTGTGTGGGGGGAGAATCCTAGCGGGCCGGCCCCGACTCCAGCTCCAGCAGCGCGCGCTTCATGCCCACCGTGGCGCCCGTCTCGCGCGCGTCGCCCGCGAATCCGCCGATCCAGCCCGAGCTCCCGACGACGCGGTGGCAGGGGATCACGATCGGCATCGGGTTGCGGCGCATCGCCTGCCCGGCGGCGCGCACCGCGCGGGGGCTGCCCGCCTGCTCCGCGAGCCACGCGTAGCTGCGCGTCTGTCCGTACGGGATGCTCCGGCACGCCTGCCAGCAGCGGCGCTGGAACTCCGTCCCGCGCGGCATCGGCACGTCCTCGAAGGCGACCTGCTCCCCGCGCAGGTACGCCTCCACGCGCGTGCGCACGGGGCCGAGCCACTCGGGACCGGGAACCGTCAGATGCATCGGCCCCGCGGGCGTCTGCGCGTCGAAGCTGCACGCGTCGGTGGTCATGCCGCAAGCGTACCCCCGCGCGCGACGGGTACGATTTCCCGCCCATGTCCACCACCGCCGCCCGTCATCCCTCCGCGCCCGCGACGCCCCTGGACCCGCTCTCCGTGGGCCTGCTCGAGCTGGTCGGCGCACAGGACCCCGAGGCCGCGCGCATCCTCGCCGGCGAGGCCGAGCGCCAGGCCACGACGCTGGAGCTCATCGCCAGCGAGAACCACGTCAGCACCGCGGTGATGCACGCCGTCGGGAGCTGGATGACCAACAAGTACGCCGAGGGCTACCCCGGCAAGCGCTACTACGGCGGCTGCGAGTGGCACGACCAGATCGAGGACCTCGCCCGCGACCGCGCCAAGAAGCTCTTCGGCTGCGCCTTCGCGAACGTGCAGCCGCACTGCGGCGCCAACGCGAACATCGCCGCCTTCATGGCGTGCCTGAATCCCGGCGAGACGGTGCTGAGCCTGCCGATCAAGTCCGGCGGCCACCTCAGCCACGGCCTCAAGCCCAACTTCAGCGGCACCTTCTACAAGATCGAGGAGTACGGACTCGACCCCAAGACCGAGCTGCTGGACTACGACGCGATCGAGCAGATCGCGCTCGCGGTGAAGCCGCGCCTCATCGTCTGCGGCTACAGCGCCTACCCGCGCACGATCGACTTCGCGCGCTTCCGCGCGATCGCCGACAAGGTGGGCGCGTACCTCATGGCCGACATCGCGCACATCGCGGGCCTGGTCGCCACCGGCGTGCATCCGAGCCCCTTCCCGCACGCGCATGTCGTGACCACGACGACGCACAAGACCCTGCGCGGGCCGCGCGGCGGCCTCATCCTCACCGACGACGCCGAGATGGCGACGAAGATCGACCGCAAGGTCTTCCCCGGCAGCCAGGGCGGCCCGCTCATGCACGTCATCGCCGCGAAGGCCGTGGCCTTCGGCGAGGCGCTGCGCCCGGAGTTCAAGACCTACCAGCAGCAGGTCGTCCGCAATGCGCAGGCGCTCGCGGCCGCGCTCACCGAGCGCGGCTACCGCCTCTGCACCGGCGGCACCGACAACCACCTCATGCTCGTGGACCTGCGCACGCGCGACGCCGAGCTCACCGGCGCCGACGCGGAGAAGTGGCTCGGCGCGGCGGGCATCGTCGTCAACAAGAACGGCATCCCCAACGACCCGCGCCCGCCGATGGTCACCAGCGGCCTGCGCCTGGGCACGCCCGCGCTCACCACGCGCGGACTGCGCGAGGCGGAGATGCGTCAGGTCGCGCAGTGGCTCGACCGCGTCATGGGCGCGAAGGGCTCGGCGCAGGAGACGGCCGCGGTGCGCGAGGAGATCCGCGCCTTCTGCGCGCGCTTCCCGCTGCCGCACTGACCGCGAAGGCGGGGGCGCGCCGTGCGCGCCATGCCGCGCGCTCGCTCACAGCCGCGCGAGCCGCTCCGCCACGTCCATGCGCACGAGGGCGCCGACGAGCTCGTCCATCTCGCCCGCGAGCAGCTTCTGGAGCTGGAAGCCTTCCTCCAGCCGGTGGTCGACGGCGACGTTCTCCTTCCAGCGGTAGGTGCGGATCTTCTCCGCGCGCCCGCCGCTGCCGATCATGAGCTTGCGCTCGGCGCGCCGCGCCGCGTCCGCCTCGGCCTGGCGCCGCTCGTGCACGCGCGCGCGCAGCAGGCGCCACGCCTTCTCGCGGTTCTGCGTCTGGCTGCGCGTCTCCTGCATGCGCACCTCGATCCCCGTGGGCAGGTGGATCAGGTGCACCGCCGTCGCGACCTTGTTCACGTTCTGCCCGCCGGGACCCTGCGCGGTGGTCATCATCTCCTTGACCTCCTCGGGGTCGACCTCGCTCTCGACCGTCTCGGGCTCGGCCATCACGGCGACGGTCGCGGTGCTCGTGTGCACGCGCCCCTGCGCCTCGGTCGCTGGCACGCGCTTCACCTGGTGCGTGCCGCCCTCGTAGCCCAGCTCGCTCCAGACGCCCGGGCCCTGCACCTCGACGATCGCCTGCGTGACGCCGCCGGCGTCGCCGGGCTTGAGCTCCATCTCCTCCCAGTGCCAGCCGCGCCGCTGCGCGTAGCGGCGGTACATCTCCACGAGGTCGCCCGCCCAGAGCGCGGCCTCGTCGCCGCCGACGCCCGCGCGCACCTCCAGGATGACCGCGCCGACGCGGCTGTCGTCGCTGGTGACCAGCCGCGTCTGGATCTCCTGCGCGAGCGCGTCCATCCGCCGCTCCAGCCCGGGCAGCTCCTCGCGCGCGAGCGACGCCATCTCGCGGTCGCCGCCGGCGGCGAGCGCCTGCAGCTCCTCGCGCTCGCGCCGCGCCTGGCGCCACGCCTCGTAGCGGACGACGACCGGATCGAGCGCGCCGCGCTTGGCGGTGAGCGCGCGCACCTTGCGGTGGTCGGCCAGGACCGCGGGGTCGAGCATCGCCTCGCCCGCGGCGCCATGCTCGGCGGCGAGTTCGTCCAGCTTGCGCAGCAGGTGCGGCGTCAGCTCGTGCATCGGTCTCCTCCGTGACCGCGCCCGCTCACCGCGCGCGGGCGCCGCAAAACGAATGACCGCGCCCGACGAGGGGCGCGGTCACGATGGTTGCGCGATGGCTGGCTACTTCTTGGCGGCCGGGGCCTTGGCGGCGGGGGCGGCCGGCTTCTTCGCCGCGTCCTTGCCCGCGCCATCCTTCTTGAAGTACTCGCCGGCGAACTTGCGCTGGAAGCGCTCGACGCGGCCGGCGGTGTCAATGAAGGTCTTCTGGCCGGTGAAGAAGGGGTGCGAGCCAGACCAGACTTCGACGTGGAGCTCCGGGACGGTCGCCCCCGTGGTCATGACATGCTGACCGCGGAAGAAGACCTTGCACTCGGGGAACCACTTGGGATGGATGTCCTTCTTCATATCGTTCCTCGCCCGGTTGGGGGCAGACGGGGCAGGATAGCAGTTCGCCCGTGGAGGGCAAGCGGCGCGGACGCTGCGGGGCGCCCCCACGAACTTATCGGCTCCCCGCCTCCTACGATCCCCCCCGATGGCGATCCGCCGCAGCCCCGAGGATTTCCGCGTCGACGAGCGCCTGGCGCCCGGCTTCCACGACGCCCTCGCGGGCTCCCCCGACGCCGCGCACCCGCACGCGCTGGTGCGCCTCACCAAGACCAGCCTGACCACCCCCGACGCCTGTGCGCACCTGGCGCGCGTGCTGCGCGTGCCCGTCGGTGCGGTCGTCGCGGCGGGGCTGAAGGACCGGCACGCGGTCACGGCGCAGCACTGCACGGTGCGCGCGCCAGGACCCGAGGCCGCGCGCGCGCTCGAGCGCAGTCCCGAGGGCCACGGCTGGCGCGCGCTGCTGCTGGGCTGGAGCGCGCAGCCGATCGACGCCTCCGCGATCGAGGCGAACGAGTTCGAGATCGTCGTGCGCGGCCTGCATGCCGCGGAGGTGCAGGCGATGCACGCGCGCGCGGCGGCGCTGGCGGCCGATGGTGGCGGCGGCGCGCCGCGCACGCTCCTGCTCGCGAACTACTTCGGCGACCAGCGCTTCGGCGGCGCGCGTCACGGGCGCGGCTTCGCGGCGCAGTCGCTGGTGGCGGGGGACTTCCTGCAGGCGATCCGGCTGCTCGTCGGCACGCCCGCGCGCAAGGACCACGGCACGCAGCGCGCCTTCACGCGCGCGTGCGCGACGCACTGGGGCGAGTGGAAGACGCTGCTCGCCGCGCTGCCGCGCCGGCCCGAGCGTCGCGCCTTCGAGATCCTCGCGCGCGGTGGCGACCCGGCGGAGGCCTTCGTCGCGCTGCCCAACTTCCTGCAGACGATGTGCATCGAGGCCTTCCAGAGCCTGCTCTGGAACGACGCGCTGCGCCGCCTGCACGCCGCGCTCGGCGAGCCGCTGCTGCGCACCCCCGACGATTTCGGCGAGCTGCTCTTCGCGCCGGCGACGCGCGTTCCCGCGGCCTGGCACGACGCCGCGATGCCGATGCCCAGCCCTGCCATGGCGCCCGCGCCGCCCTGGGATGCGGCGATGCGCGCCGCGCTGGAGGCGCACGGCGTGGAGGCGGCATCGCTGCGCGTGCCGGGGCTGCACCGCCCCTTCTTCGGACATGCCGAGCGCCCGATGCTCGTGCGTGCGATGGATGTCGAGCTGCGCGACGAGGGCGCGGACCCGACGCAGCGCAGCCGCCGCGTCGTGCGCGCGCGCTTCGCGCTCCCGCGCGGCGCGTACGCGACCGTCGTGCTGCGTGCGCTGGGGCAGTGAGGCGGCGGCTACTGCCGCGCCGGCGCGGTCGCGCGCTCGAAGCGCAGCACCGTGCCGCTCTCGGAGGTGAGCTCGAGCGTCTGTCCGCTCATGCGCGCGCCGGTGACGCGCTGCAGCGCGGCGAGGAAGCTGCCCTCCAGCTCCATGCGCTCCGGCGGGCCGGCCATCCGCGTCGCGGCGATCGCGCCCAGATGCAGCGTCCCGGGCGCGGCGCTCGTGGCATCGCAGCCGTAGCGGTTCACGCCCGCGAAGCCGCCCGCGCGGCCACCCTCGCGGAAGTCGATGGTGGGGGCGCCGTCGCCCGTGACGGGCGCGCCCAGGATCGCCGTGCAGCGCCAGGCGCCGCGGAGGGCATCCAGCGTCGGAGGCTGCACCGCCGCCTCGGGCGTGGCAACCGATGCACTGCGGGCGCACCCCGTCCCCAGCAGCGCCGCGGCTGCGCAGACGCCTCCAGCCAGGAGGCTCCACCGGAGGCGAGGGCGGGGCCCGGTGCCGGACCGCTGGGAGGGCTGTCGGTTCATGGCCGGGAGTGATACCCGCTCGTGGGAGGGCTTCCAGCACCCCCAAACGCCCCCCGGGGGCTCCCAGCGGGGGGAAATCTTCCTGAAAAATCCCGAGTCAGGAGGTTGCCAGGGCCCAATCCCGGTACATTGGTGCCCGTCCAGAACCTGCTGTTCCCACGGGGGCACAGTCACGGTTCGACAACCGACGCTCGATCGCTCGCCCGAGTCCAAGCACGGTTTCCTTCGCATCGGGCAGCAGAATCGAGAATCTGAATCATGAAGATGTATGTGGGCAACCTGCCCTTCTCCACGACCGAGGATGAACTCCGGGACCTCTTCGCCGCTCACGGCGAGGTGACCTCCGCGTCGCTCGTCATGGACCGCGAGACCGGCCGTCCGCGTGGCTTCGGCTTCGTCGAGATGTCGGACGACTCGGCCGCGCAGGCCGCGATCACCGCGCTCCACGGCAAGAACTTCCAGGGCCGTGACCTCACGGTCAACGAGGCTCGTCCGAAGACCCCGGGTGGCGGTGGCTTCGGCGGCGGCGGCGGCGGCGGTGGCCGTCGCGGCGGCGGCTTCGGTGGCGGTGGCGGCGGCGGCGGCGGTGGCCGTCGCGGCGGCTTCGGTGGCGGCGGTGGTGGTTACGGTGGCGGCCGCGATCGCGGCGACCGTGGCGACCGCTGGTAATCGCAACCGGCACGCACGAACACAACACTCGACCGGCTCCGCTTCGGTGGGGCCGGTTTGCTTTTTGCCGCGCTACTTCGGCCAGACGATCGCGCGCGCCTGCGCGTGCAGCGCGGGATTGCCCGCGAGCGCGTTTGTGCCGCGGATGCCGGGCGCGCCGTCCCAACCGCTGTAGATCCCG
Source organism: Phycisphaerales bacterium (assembly GCA_046350355.1). Taxonomy (GTDB): domain Bacteria; phylum Planctomycetota; class Phycisphaerae; order Phycisphaerales; family SM1A02; genus UBA966. Next base: position 1,453,770 of record JAXMAN010000001.1, read on the forward strand.
CCGGCCTCCTCGAGGATGACGGGGAAGGGGCCCGCGTCCCACGGATTCATGAGGGGATCGCAGGCGAGGTCGCAGCGCCCCGTCGCGGCCAGCACGAACGCATAGCAGTCGCCCCAGCCGCGTAGGCGGCCGCTCGCCTCGAAGAGCCGCTGCCAGGAGCCCATCGAGCCGCTGCGCGCGAAGACATCCGCCGCGGGCGTGCAGACGAAGGCCTCGCGAAGCTGCGTGCGCGTGCCCACGCGCGCGCGTTCGGGCGCGTGCCCGGCGCGCTCCCACCAGGCGCCCGCGCCGCGCGCCGCCCAGACGCGCTCCTGCAGCGCGGGCATCTCGCAGACGCCCGCGACGATGCGCGCGCCCGCGGCGGTGCGCTCCTCGAGTCCGACGAGCACCCCGAAGAGCGGCACGCCCGCCGCGAAGGCGATCGTGCCGTCGATGGGATCGATGACCCACGTGTAGCGCCCGCGCGCGGGGGCCTCGCCGAACTCCTCGCCCAGCAGGCCGTCGTGCGGGAAGGCGCCCTGGAGCTGCGCGCGCAGGAACTCCTCGATCTCCTTGTCCGCGCGCGTGACGGGGCTCGCGTCGGCCTTCTGCTCCACGGGCAGCGCGGCGTGCTGGTACCAGCGCATCGCGATCGCGCCCGCGCGCGGCGCGAGCTCGCGCAGCAGCGCGGTGCGCGCGGCGAGCTCGGGATCGTCGAGGGCGGGGACGGGCGCGGGCGTGGGATCGGGCATGGGCGCGGAAACGGGCGCGGGAGCGGGCGCTGACGCGGAGGCGTGCCTCGTCGGCATCGCGGCGGCGCATCGTACGCGCGCCACCCGCGGGTACCGTGCGCGCATGGCATCGCGTGGCGACTATGTGCTGGGAACGCACGACGACGAGCTCGCGCGGCTGGGCTTCCAGCACGCGGTCTGGCGCTCCTTCGTCATCGACGGCTGGCGCGCGGCGGGCATCGGCGCGGGCGACTCGGTCGTCGACGTCGGTGCGGGGCCGGGCTTCGCGACGGTCGACCTCGCGCGCATCGTCGGGCCGACGGGGCGCGTCTGCGCGGTCGAGCGCTCGCCGCGCTACCTGGACGCGCTGCTCGAGCAGTGCCGCGCGCACGGGCTCGCCAACGTGGACGCGCACCAGATCGACCTGATGACCGACGCGATTCCGCCCGCGCACGACCGCGGCGAGCGAGCCGACGCGCTCGGCGGCCACGACGCCGCCTGGTGCCGCTGGGTGGCGATGTTCGTGCCCAGCGTGGAGACGCTCGTCGCGCGCATCCGCGCGGCGCTGCGCCCGGGCGGGCGCGTCGTCTTCCACGAGTATTCCTGCTATCCCACCTACACCGCGCTGCCGCAGCGCCAGGGGATCACCGACTTCGTGACCGAGGCGATGCGCAGCTTCCGCGCCGGCGGCGGCGAGGCGAGCATCGCGGGCACGCTGCTGGCGCAGCTTCGCGCGCAGGGCTTCGCGCTGCAGCACGCGCGGCCGATCGCGCGCGCGGCGCGCCCGGGCGAGGAGCTCTGGAACTGGCCCGCCGGCTTCATCCGCACCTACGTCCCGCGCCTGCGCGAGCTGGGTCAGGTGGACGACGCCTGGTGCGAGCGCGTGCTGCGCGACCTCGATGCGGCGGAGGCGGACCCCGACTCCGTGCTCGTCACGCCGACGGTGCTCGAGATCGTCGCGCGCCGCGACGGCGCCTGACGCGTGGGCGCGCCTTCGTAGCGCGCGCCGGGCAGGAGCTCCTCGCGCTTCATCACGACCGCGTGCGGCTCGACGCGCGCGCCGGCGCCGATGCGCGCGCCGTAGAGCAGCACCGCGTTGGCGCCGACGGTCGCGCCCGCCTCGATGAAGACATGGTCGATCTTGAGGACGCGGTCCTCGAAGGTGTGCGCCTGGAAGAGCGCCTCGACGGTGGCGCCGTCTCCCAGATGGAGCATGTCGGGGTCGACCACATGCGCGAATCCGTGGCCCAGCAGCACGCCGCGGCCGATGGTGCAGCCGGTGGCGCGCAGCACCGGCGCCAGCAGCAGCGTGCCCTCGAGCTGCGCGAGCACCGGCGCGGTCCACAGCCCCCACGCGACGTAGACGAAGTCCCAGCGGCTGCACCAGCAGCTCCAGAGCGGATGCGTGCCCGGACGCACGCGCCCCAGCAGCGTCCACTTGAGCGCGACGAGCGCGAGGACCAGCACCCCCGAGGCGGCGAGCGTCGCGCCCGGCACCGCCAGCAGCCAGAAGGCCGCAGGCGCGAGCGTCGCCTGCGCGTGCAGCAGCGCCGCGATCCAGAGCGCGCCGACCAGCAGCGGCACCATCGGCAGCGGCAGGCGCGCGAGCTCCCAGCACCAGCGGTTCACGCGGCGGAGCAGCGGCGGATCGTGCGTGAGCGCGCGTTGGGCCTCGACGATCTCGCGGCGCGGCAGGCGCATCGGCGGATGGCCGAACCAGGAGCTGCCTGGCTCCTCGGGCACGCCGTCGCCGCGCGTGCTGATGCCCACCAGCGTGCCGGACGCCAGCCGCGTGCCGCCGGGGAGCACCGCGTGGTTGCCCACGAAGCAGCCCTCGCCCAGCTCCAGCGGTTGCACCGTGCCGGTGCCCGCGAGCAGGTGCGCGCCGCCGAGGTAGATGCCGTCGGCGAAGAAGGTCTCGCGGCCGAGCGTGACCTGCGCGGGGATGACGTCGGTGACGGTGGAGATCTCGCAGCCGGGGCCGATGCGTGCGCCCGCGGCGCGCAGCCAGAGCGGCCAGAGGATCGCCCCGCTGAGGAGCTTGCCGGCGCGCTCGACGAGCATCGACTGCATCGCCAGCCGGATGCCCGCGGGGCTGCGCAGCGCGAAGGGCGCGGCGGGGGGCGCGCCGAGCGCGCGCACGCACGCCGCCTGCAGCAGCACGCCCGCGGCGGAGGCGGAGGTTGCGGCGCCCAGCAGTCGCAGCAGGAGCCACGCGAGCGCAGGGGCATCGACGCCGTCGCGCAGCGGGTCGAGCCACGCGCCGTCGGAATGGAATCCCCAGAGCCAGAAGGCGGCGGGCCAGGCGAGCAGCGTCGGCAGCGTGACCGCGGTCCAGAGGAGCGCGGCGAGCGCGGCGGCGGGGAGCGCGCCCATCGGTGGCGCGGTGCGCGGCGCGCGCGGGGCGGGGCCGATCGCCTCGGCGGGGACGCCGTCGAAGAGCGTGTGCGGCGCGTCGGCGCCCGCGGGCAGCCAGCTCAGCGCGCGCAGGACGCTGCCGTCACCCAGGTGCGCGCCGGGGGCGAGGCCCGCGCGCGTCTCGACGGTGGCGTCGCGGCCGATGCGCAGCGGCGCGACGACCAGGCACCCCGCCTCCAGATGGACGCAGCGCAGCAGCGCGTCCTGGCCGACGGTCGCGCCGTCGTCGAGCGTCATCAGGTCCCAGCCGCCGCACGCCAGACGCACGCCGCGATGCAGGTGCACGCCGCGCCCGATGCGCGCGCCCAGCAGCCGCAGCAGCAGCGGCGCGGCGCCGATGGTGGTGAGCGGCTCCCACGGGATGAGCGACGCGGCGCGCTCGACGGTCCAGTGGCGCAGGTGCCACCAGGACCAGGCGCGCGCGCGCATCGGCCGGTAGCGGCCGATGAGGAGCCACTTGGCGGCGAGGGCGAGCGCCACGCTGCCGAGGGTGTAGGCCGCCGCGCCTGCCAAGGCGAGCCCCGCCGCGGCGAGTCCCCACAGCGTGGGGCTGCACTCGGCCAGCCACACCGGGATGGCGTGCTCCGCAAGCCACCAGGCGGCGATCGCGGCGGCCGCGGTCGTGGAGAGGAGAATCGCGGCGTGCGCGAGGGTGACGGCGACGGGGTGCGCGTCCGCGGCGGTGGGATCGAGGTCGGCGAGGGCGGGCGAATCGGCGTTCTCGCCGCCGGCGTGCGCGGAGCCGGAGCCTGCGTCGCCGTGGTCTGCGTGCGCGGCGTCGAGCGCCTGCGCCACCGCGCGCACGCAGCGATGCTCGTAGGTCAGCCGCACCGTCGCCGCGCGCGTGCGCGGATCCAGGCGCAGGCGCGAGACCATCACCGCGATGGTGAGCGAGCTCATGCCGAGATCGTCGAAGAAGTCCGCGTCGAGGGGGATCGCGCCGCGCGCGCCGAGCGCGTGCGCGACGGCGGCGGCGACGGCGTGCTCCGTCGGGGTGCGCGCGTCGGCGGCAGTCGCGCCGGCGCCCGCGCCATGTGCGCCATGTGCGCCTGCCTCGCCGCCACCTCCCGCCCCCGCGCCGATCTCCGGCAGCCGTGCGCGGTCGATCTTGCCGCCCATCGTGCGCGGGATCGCCGCGATCGCCGCGATCGCCGCGGGCACCATCGCGGGGGGAAGCTGCGTCGCGACGAAGCGCCGCAGCTCCGCGGCGTCGATGCTCGCGCCCGCGCGCGGCACCGCGTGCGCGACCAGGCGCCGCGCGGGCTCCTCGCCCTCCACGCGGCAGCCGGCGTCGAGCACGCTGGGATGCGCGGCGAGCGCGGCTTCGACCGCGCCGAGCTCGATGCGGTAGCCGCGCAGCTTCACCTGCGCGTCGATGCGTCCGTGATAGTGGAAGTCGTCCGCGGCGTCGCGATGCACGAGGTCGCCGGTGCGGTAGACGCGGCCCAGGCGCGGATGCTCCACGAAGCGCGCCGCCGTCAGCGCAGGATCGCCGCGGTAGCCGCGCGCCAGGCACGCGCCGCCGACGACGAGCTCGCCGTGCGCGCCCTCCGCGACGGGCTCGAGCGCCTCGTCCACGACCCAGGCCTGCACGCCGGGAATCGGGCGGCCGATCGTCACCGGCGCGTCCGGCACGATCGTCCCGCGCAGGCAGGTGACGGTGCATTCGGTGGGGCCGTAGCCGTTCTCCAGGCGCCGCCCCGCGCCCCACGCGGCAGCGAGGTCGGGCGGGAGCGCCTCGCCACCCACATAGAGCAGCCGGATGCGCGGCAGCGCGCGTGCGGGATCGTCGCAGCCAAGCGTGCGCAACAGCGTCGGCGGCGGGCAGAGGACGGTGATCGCCTCTTGCTGCAGCCAGGGGAGCAGGTCGGGACCCAGCCGCGCGGTCTCGTCGTCCATCACGACGGCGGTCGCGCCAGTGGCCCATGCCATCCAGAGTTCCTCGACGCTCGAGTCGTACGCCGCCGAACTTCCCTGCGCCACGCGGTCGCCGTGCCCAAGCCCGAACTCCGCGATGTCGCCGACGACCAGGTTCACCGCGGTGCGGTGCTCGATCTCGACGCCCTTGGGACGGCCGGTCGTGCCGGAGGTGTAGATGAGGTAGGCGAGCGCGTCGGGCGCCGGCGTGGACGACGGCGCGGGTGCCTCCGTCGCGCGCGCGGGCGCGTCCGCAGCGACGCGCGCCATCGCGTCGTCGATCGCCTGCGGCGTGAGCACGCGCGCATCCGCTGCGCCCAGCGCCGCCGCGCGCGCCGGCTCCGCCACGATCGCGACGGGGCACGCGTCCTGCAGGATCGCCTGTGCCTGCGCGGCGGGCGCCGCCGGGTCGATCGCCGCGTAGGCGCATCCCGCGCGCATCGTCCCGAGCATCGCCGCGTACAGCCTGGGATCCGAGCGTGGCAGCGCAAGCGCGACGATCGCGTCGCGTCCCGCCACCGCCGCCAGCAGTTCCGCGACGGCCTGCGCGCACCGGTCAAGCTGCGCGTACGACCACTGCACGCGCGCGCGTCCCGGCGCGGGCGGGATCTCCAACGCGATCGCCTGCGGATGCGCCGCGCAGGTGCGATCGAAGACCGCCACGAGCGTCGCGGGACCGGCGGCAGGTCTCGGCGACGGCGCGTTCATCGTCCCGGTGAGGCGCGGTCGAGCGCGGCGCGCACATGCGGCGCGAGCTCCGGCAGGCGCGCGCGCTGCTGCGCCGGCGCCAGGTGCACGAAGCCGCGCACCGTGCCCAGGCACGCCGCCGCGCCGCAGTGGCACGCGAAGGGCTCGGCGAGCTCCAGCTCCGTCGTCGTGTAGTCGAAGGTGACGAGCTCGCCCGGCGCGATCGCGCGCCGCGCCACGAGCAGGCGTTCCTGCGCGGCGACGCGCGCGTTGGGATCGCAGCTGTGGTTGAGGTAGCGCCAGGGATACGCGCGCTGCAGCGACTCCTCGTCCATCTCGCGCGCGGCCTCGACATGCGTGTCGATGTCGAGCTGGATCGAGTGGCGCGAGGGCCGCCGCACGATCGCGCCGTCGAAGAAGAGGATGCGCTCGCCGGGCGCGATCGCGCGCTGCGCGATGGCGGCGACGCCGTCGGGCGTGCGCTGCACGCGGACGGTTCCGGAGGCGATGGGGGAAGCGACGGGGGCGGCGGCGGGAGTCGGAGCGTTCACGGAGTCGCCACGGGGCGCTCCGCGCGTCGCGACGCCGCGCCGTGCGGAGCAGTGCGGGGGCGCGATCGTAAGGGCAAACGGGCCTGGCCGCGCGACCATCCCTCGTCTGGGGTTCGGTACCTTGGTGCCATGATCACCACCCACTTCCGGTCGGCTGTGGTCGCACTCTGCATGCTCCTGGGGTCCCTCGCCCCGCTGGCGCATGCGCAGGACGGCCTCGAGAACATCAACGCGGAGATCCTGCGGCGCATCGCGCGCCTGGAGGCGGAGAACGCCGACCTCAAGGCGCGGGTCGAGATGCTGGAGATCCGCCTGGGCGGCGGCTCGGGGGCGCCCGGCGCAGGCGGCGCACCGGCCGCGGGCACGGCCCCGGCGGCCCCGTCGGGCGTGACGCCGGCCCCCACGATGAAGTTCTTCGCGTTGGAGACGCAGCCGGTCGACCCCGACCTGGCCAAGCGTGCGCAGACGCTGCGCGACGATGTCGCCCAGCTCCAGACGCAGGCGCAGGCGCTCGAGTCGCAGCTCGGCCAGCTCTACGACGAGAGCTCGCAGAACTCGGGTTCCTCGTACGGCGGCGGCGGGGGTGGCTCCTCGCAGGGCACCGCCGGCCAGCGCGGCGCGCTGCGGCGCCAGATCGAGGCGATCGACGACCAGATCGCCCGCAAGCGCGCGGAGGCGAGCAAGTGCGACCACGACCTCGCGCATCCGCCGCAGGTCATGAAGGGCTGGGACGGCAAGCGCATCGTCGTGCTCACGATCACCGAGCAGTACGCCGGCCTGGCGAGCTCGCTGAATCCCGGCGACTTCGTCTCCTGGCGCGGCACGCGCGCGAGCCTGACCGACACGCGCGACACCTACAGCACGGTCTTCCAGCTTCGCCGCGCGACGCAGCCGCAGGGCTACGTCGATCCGCCGGGCGGCCTGCTGCCCGAGTGACCGCGCGCGGACGCACGCCATGTTCGAGCACCACACCGAACCCCTCGCGCCGATCCCCGTCTTCGTCTGGCGGCTGGCCGCCTGCGTGGGCATCGGCCTGCTGCTGGTCCTCTTCTCGCTGGCCGTCGGGATGGCGGGCTACCACTGGATCGAAGGGCTGCCCTGGATCGACGCCTTCCTGAGCGCGTCGATGATCCTCTCGGGCATGGGCCCGCTGGGCGGCACGGAGCGCACGAACGCGGCGAAGCTCTTCGAGGGCTGCTACGCGCTCTACAGCGGCTTCATCCTGCTGGCAATCGCGGGCGTGATCCTCTCGCCGGTGGTGCATCGCGCCTTCCATCTGTTCCACATCGAGGTGCAGGATTGAGCGACGCGACGACGGCGGCCCGCATCCGGCTCGCGCGTCCCGAGGACGCGCCGGCGCTCGCGGCGATCTACAACCACGCGGTGCTGGAGACGACCGCCACCTTCGACACCGAGCCCAAGGACGCCGCCGAGCGCCAGCGCTGGCTGGCGGCGCACGACGCGGCGCATCCGGTCACGGTCGCGGAGGTTGACGGGCGCGTCGTGGGATGGGCCTCGCTCACGCGCTGGTCCGACCGCTGCGCGTACGACAGCACCGCGGAGACGAGCTTCTATGTCGAGCCCGCGTCGCAGGGGCGCGGCATCGGGCGCGCGCTGCTGACGGACCTGGTCGCGCGGGCGCGCGCCGCGGGGCTGCACGCGCTGCTGGCGCGCATCACCGTGGGTAGCGAGGCGAGCGTGCGCCTGCACCGCGCGCTGGGATTCCAGCCCGTGGGCACGCTGCGCGAGGTCGGCCGCAAGTTCGGAAAGCTGCTGGACGTGGAGATGCTGCAGCTCGTGCTCGAGCCGGGCGATGCGCGCGAAGCACGCGAGTACGCACCCTACTACGAGCGCTATGTCTCGCAGGTGCCGCCGGGCGAGGTGATCGGCATCCTCGAGCGCGAGGGCGAGCGCACGCGCGCGACGCTCGCGCGCATCGGAGAGGGCAGCTCCCTCACCCTGCATCCGCCGTACACCTGGACGGCGCGGCAGGTGGTGGGGCACCTCAGCGACGCGGAGCGCGTCTTCTCGTACCGGCTGCTGCGCATCGCGCGCGGCGACGCGACGCCGCTGCCGGGCTTCGACGAGAACGCGTACATGGCGGTCGCGGACTTCGACCGCATCCCGCTGGCGACGCTCGCGCAGGAGTTCGCGCAGGTGCGCGCGGCGACGCTCTCGCTCCTGCGCGGACTGGCGCCGGAGGCGTGGCCACGACGCGGCACCGCGAGCGGCGGACCGCTCACGGTGCGCGCGGCGGCGGCGATCATCGCGGGGCACGAGCAGCACCACATGGCGATCGTGCGCCGGCGCTGGGGCGTGGAGTAGGTTTGCGGGCGCGCGGGAACTCGGGCGCGGGGGCGTCGAATGCGGCGGTGGTTTCCAGACCGCAAGACAGACGACGCCCGCGCACACGCGCGGGCGTCGTCGAAGTTGCGAGCGTTGCGGGTCGCGCCGATTAGCGGCGACGACGGCGCAGGAGGCCAGCGGCGCCCAGGAGCGCGAGCGCGCCGGGGGCGGGGACCTCGGTGCCTTCCATCACGAAGGCCATGTCCCAGTCGGGGTTGCCGAAGGCCGTGGTCGAGACGGGCGAGGTGCCCAGACCGAAGCCGCCACCCGGGTTGTGGTACATGGAGTGCGCGCCGTTGGTGGTCGTGCTGGTGTTCCAGAACCACTGGCCGCCGCCGCCGAACGGACGGACGACCTGCGCGGAGAGCCAGTAGGTGCCCGCGTTCAGGGTGACGCTGCTCATGTCGAAGACGAGGTCGCCGCCGACCTGCGTGCCGACCACGGTGGCGACCGCGCCGGACGTGAGGTCGGGCGAGAGGAAGATGCGGGCGACCACGGCGACGTTCGCGCCCGAGTTGCCGCCGGCGCCGTCCTGACCGAAGACGGTCAGCGCGCCGAGCTGGGTCTGGCCGCTGAGCGTGAAGTCATCGAAGCAGGAGCCCGAGTAGGCCGGGAAGTCGGTGAAATCCTGCGAGGTGTAGCCATTGCCCGTGTCGTTGGGCTGGTTGACGATGACGGCCGCGTTGGCGGCGGCGACCAGCATGGCGGCGCCGAGGCTGGCGATGACGGTGTTCTTCATGTCTTCGGACTCCTGTGAAAGGGGGGAACAGGGTGAAACGATCGGACTGGGTCCGCGCTCGCTCCATCTCAACACTTGAGCGTGGAGGAAGACGCGGTCTCCGCCCTCCGAACGGAAGAGCGGTCCCAGTCCTCTACTCCGGGCTGAAAGTAGCCCCGATCCGGCGAGAGTCAAACGAGATGTCATAAAGGGGCGCGTGTCAGGAAGATTCCATGCCCGCTGGAAGCTTCACGGGAGCAAGGTTATTGGACAATTCTGGGATTGGGGGTGCGGCTGCCGCTCCGGACGCCGCGCATCGCTTCCACCGCCGTGGTCGAATCCACCTCATCGGCTCCGTCCGCTGAGCTCTTCCATGTCCGCCGCCCCTCCCTGGATGCGCCGCTGGCTCGCCTTTGCCGGCATCTACAACCTCGCCTGGGGCGCGGTGATGGTGGTGGCCCCGGTCTGGTCGTTGGGTGTGCTGGGAGTCCGTTCCGAGCACCGGGAGTACTGGCCCGAGTTCTGGGGCTGCATCGGGATGATCATCGGGGTCTACGGGATCGGCTACCTGATCGCCGCCCGCGATCCGATCCGCCACTGGCCGATCGTCCTGGTGGGTCTGCTCGGCAAGGTCTTCGGGCCGATCGGGTTCGTCGAGGCGGCCTCGCGCGGCGCACTGCCCTGGTCGATGGGTTGGACGCTGCTGACCAACGACCTGCTCTGGTGGGCGCCCTTCGGGCTCATCCTGCTGCGCGCGCGGCAGGCGCATCGGGAGGCGGCGCAGTGAGCCCGTCGCCGTGGGCGCTCCTGCTGGTGGTGCACGCGGGCGCGACCTGGTTCATGACGGGGCTGATCTGGTTCGTGCAGGTGGTGCACTACCCGCTCTTCGCCGCGGTGGGCGATGCGGGGGCAGCGCGCTACGCGCAGGCGCATCAGCGCCGCACGACGATGGTGGTGGGACCGGCGATGCTTGTCGAGGCGCTCGCGGCGATCGCGATCGCGCTGCTCGCGCCCGAAGGGCTCGTGCGCGCGATCGCCTGGACGGGCGCGGCGCTGCTGGCCGCCATCTGGTGCTCGACCGCGGCGCTGCAGGTGCCGATGCATGCGCGCCTGGCGCAGGGGCCCGACGCGGATGCCGTGCGGCGTCTCGTGCGCGGGAACTGGCTGCGGACGATCGCGTGGAGCCTGCGCGCGGTGCTCGCGGGCGCGCTGCTGCTTGGGACGCTCGGGGCGGCGCAGGCGCCGGAAAGCGCGCCGGGAGCCGCGCCGCGCGCCGCCGCGCCGCGCGATGTGCCGCCCGCCGACGCGCCGCGCCTGGCGATCGTCGCGCCGCGCGCATGGTTGCCCGCGCTCGATGCGTTCGTGCAGGCGAAGTCCGCGCGCTACCGCGTGAACACGATCGCGCTGGAGGATGCGCTCGCGGCTGCGAAGGATGACGCCGGAGGCGGCGCGCCTCCAGGCAGCGACGATCCCGAGCGCCTCAAGCGCCATCTGTACGCCGAGTGGAAGCGCGACCCCGCGCCGCTCTCGGTGCTGCTGGTCGGCGACGCGGACACCGTGCCGGTGCGATACATGTCGCTCGACCGCGTCTGCGAGCCCGCCTTCGACATCGCCTTCTATCCGTGCGACCTCTACTACGCGGACCTCGCGCGCGCCGACGGGAGCTTCGACGACTGGAACGCCGCGCGCGACGGGCACCACGCCAGCTACTTCGGCGAGGTGCACGGCGAGAAGCACAAGCAGGACCCGATGAACTTCGACCGCGTGAGCTACGTGCCCGAGGTCGCGCTCGGCCGCTGGCCGGTGAGCACGCCGGAGCAGGCGGCGGCAGTGGCGCGCAAGTCGATCGAGTACGACGCGTCGGTGACCGCGCCGGCCGCGCCCACGGCGGCGAACGCGCCGCGCGCGCTCCTGGCGATGGTCGGCGGCTGGGTCGACGCGCGACCCGCGATGGACCGCATCGCCGCGGCGCTGCAGCCGCGCGTCGCGTGCGACCGGCTCTACTTCCAGGATGGCGCCGCGCAGTGGAGCTTGCTCGATCCGCCCGACGCCGCGCATGTGCTCGCGCACCTGAACGCCGCCGATGCGCGCGCTGCGCCGCGATTCGTGCTGCACGCGGGCCACGGCGCCGACGACCGCTGGGAGCAGAGCATCGGCACACACGACATCGCCGCCATGCGCGGTGCGCCGGCGGTCTTCATGAGCGCAGGATGTTCGACGGCGCGTTTCGCGACGCTGCCGCCGTACGAGTCCTACGACGATGTTGCCGGCGCGCGCCATGCGGGGACAAACGCCGGCGAGATTTTCCGCGCGCCGCCGCCGCCGCCCGCGACCTACGCGCGCGGGGCGGACAACCGCACCGGACTCGGCGAGGAACTGGTGCGCGCGCCGCACGGCGGAGCGGTCGTCTACATCGGATGCAACACCGGCAGCCAGCCCGCGGCGCTCACGCTTTTGGCTGGTTTTGCCGATGGAATCGCGCAGCTCGCGCCGGAGCCGGGCATCCGCGACGGCACCGTCACCGCGGGGCAGTGCTGGAAGTTCGCGCTCGCGGAGTACGTGCGCCGCGAGCGGCTGATGGAGCTCGCGCCGACGCCCGACTGGTACCCCGCGAGCATCTTCTTCCAGGGGATGAAGTTCATGTACTTCGGCGATCCGACCGCGCCGGTGCTGCGCGGCGTCGCGCCGTCGCGATGATTGCGTCGCGCTCGCGACGCGTCGCGCAATCGTCGCGACGAGCGGGCGTTGATGTCGCATGGACCGTCTTCATCTGCCTCGGCTCGCTTCCGCGTCGCTGCTCCTGTCCGCGATCCTTCTTCCCGTCGCCGCTGCCTCGGCGCAGCAGTCCACGCCGCGACAGTCGCCGCCGGACGCTCCGGACGGTCCCGACGGCGGTCCCGGGCAGGGCCCGGGCTTCGGCCCCGACTTCGGCCCCGGCTTCGGCCCTCCGGGCATGCGCGGTCCCGGCGGACCGGGCGGACCCTTCGCGCAGGAGCGCAAGATCCTCGCCACCTACGACGCGGACAAGAACGGCCGCCTCGAAGGGAAGGAGATCGACGCCGCGCGCGAGGCTCTCAAGAAGGACGCCGCCGACCGTCCGCAGCGCGGCGGCCGCGGCCCGCGCATGGGCGGCCCGCCGGGCGGCGAGGTCGCCAAGACCGGCCCCGGACGCAAGGTCACCCCCGCCGACGTGAAGAGCGCCGGCGACCGCCCGCTCTTCGACGAAGGCGTCGTGCGCACGATCTTCCTCGACTTCGACCTGCCCGACTGGGAGGGCGACCTCGAGCTCTTCCACGGCACGGATGTCGACCTGCCTGCGACGATGACCGTCGACGGCGTGAAGTACCCCGGCGTGGGCGTGCGCTTCCGCGGCGCGTCGAGCTACATGATGGTGCCCAAGGGCGCGAAGCGCTCGCTCAACGTCGCGGTGGACCACACCGACCCGAAGGCGCGGCTGCTGGGCGCGAAGACGCTCAACCTGCTGAACTCGCACGAGGACGACTCGATGATGTCGACGGTCCTCTACTCGCACCTCTCGTCGCCGCACATCCCGACGCCGCGCGCGAACTTCGCCGAGGTCGTGATCAACGGCGAGTCATGGGGGGTCTTCGTCAACGTGGAGCAGTTCAACAAGGACTTCGTCGAGCGCCACTGGCCGGAGTCCAAGGGCAAGGGCGCGCGCTGGAAGGTGAACGGATCGCCGATGGGCGACGGCGGGCTGCAGTACAAGGGCGACGAGGTCGCGGCGTACAAGTCGCGCTACGAGATCAAGACCAAGGACGACGAGAAGGACTGGAGGGCGCTCATCGAGCTCTGCCGCACGCTCTCGCAGACGCCGGTCGACCAGCTCGAGACCGCGCTGAAGCCGATGCTGGACATCGATTCGGCGCTCTGGTTCCTGGCGATGGACATCGGCGCGGCCAACGGCGACGGCTACTGGGTGCGCGCGAGCGACTACGCGCTCTACCGCGACGCCTCGGGCGTCTTCCACATCGTCCCGCACGACATGAACGAGGCCTTTCACACGCGACTCATGGGGCCCGCCGCGCCCGGCGGCATGCGCGGCATGCGCGGCGGACCCGGCCAGCAGCGGGGCGGCCAGGGCGGACCGCCCGGCGAAGGCCAGCGGGTGGGCGACGGCCCGCGCCAGGGCGAAGGCCAGCGCCCGGGCGAAGGCCAGCGCCAGGGCGAGGGCCAGCGGGGGGGCATGCGTGGTCCGCGCGGGGGCGGCGGCGTGAGCGCGATCGACCTCGATCCCTTCTATGGCATGGACGACGCGAGCAAGCCGCTGCGCAGCCGGCTGCTGCAGGTGCCCGCGCTGCGTGCGAAGTACCTGGAGTGCGTCCACGCGATCGCGGCGCAGATGGACTGGGCGAAGATCGGCCCGTACATCGCGAAGGAGCGCGCGCTGATCGAGCCGCTCGTCAAGCTCGACACGCGCAAGCTCTCCACGACGGAGGCGTTCGAGCGCGCGGTCTCCGATGGGACCGAGTCCAAGGAAGGCCTGCGCGCCTTCTTCGATGGGCGCTCCAAGTACCTCGCGGCTGCGAAGCTCCCCGCGCCGAAGCCGGCCGGCGGTGATGTCCCCGCGGGCGACAAGCCGACAAAGAAGACGGACGCCCCGGCCGCGCGCCCCTGAAACCCATCCTCATGAACCTTCCCGAGTGGCTCCATCATCCCTTCGCGGGCGAATCGCACCTGCCGCTGGCCGACGCGGCGGTGCGGCTCCTGGTGGCCCTGGTCCTGGGGCTGCTGATCTCCGCGATCTACCGCGCGATCCGCGGCCCGCGCGCGACGCACTCCTCGCTGCTGGCGACGCTTGTGCTGCTCACGGTGCTGATCGCGATGACGACGATCGTCATCGGCGACAACGTCGCGCGCGCCTTCTCCATCGTCGGCGCGCTCTCGATCGTGCGCTTCCGCACGGTGGTGGAGGACACGCGCGACACCGCCTTCGTGATCTTCGCGGTGGGGGTTGGCATGGCGATCGGCGCGGGCTACCTGGCGGTGCCGCTGATCTCGCTCCCCATCGCCTTCGGCGCGGCGTACATCTTCCGCCGCTACTTCGAGACGCCCTCGCCGCGCAACGTGGCGGGGCTCCCGTGCCTGCTGGAGGTGCGCATCGCTCCGGACTTCGCGGAGGCCGCGCGCATGCAGTCGGCGATCGCCTCGCACGCGACGGTGGTGCGGCTGAGCGCCATCGGCAGCGCGCGCGCCGGCGCGGCGGTGGAGGAGTCGTACGAACTCGCGATCCCCGACGAGCACGCGATGCGCGCGCTTGCGAGCGAGCTTCGGCAGATCCCCGGCGTGCAGGAAGTGGATCTGGGGCCGCTGGCGCGGTAGTCCCGCAGGCCTGCGGGCTCACTGGTGGGAAGGACGCCCGGGCGGCGCGGCAGTCCGTTTGGTGGCATTGCACCGCCGCCCTACACTCGACCGCGGCGCGCCGCGTTGGACGCCACCACACTCCGGAGTCAAAGTCGTGAACCGCATCGCTCCTGCCGTGCTCCTCGCGAGCGCCTCGATCTGTTCCCTCGCCTGCGCGCAGGCGGTCTCGCCGCCCTTCGACGCGAACTACTCGCTCGTCGACATGGGCTCGCCGCCGCTGGTGCCCGCGAACTTCGGCGGGCTGGTCATCCGGACTTCGGAGCCCAACGCGCTCTACATCTGCGGCGGGGCCAACGGTGTCTCGGGCGCGCTGTACCGCGTCGCCCTCGAGCGCGACGCCTCGGGACACATCTCCGGCTGGGGCTGCTCGGAGACGGTCTACGTCTCGAGCGCGCCATTCAACGACGGCGGGCTCATCTTCCTGCCCTCGGGCGTCGCGGCGTTCACCGTCTATCCCTACAACCAGATCGGCCAGATCCTGCCCGGCGACACCGCTCCGATCGGGAACATCGACCTGACCGCGTTCGGCGTCAGCGGCACCGTGGGCGCGTTGGGACTCGTGCCCGCGGGCTTCCCGGGTGCGGGACGGCTGAAGGTCGCCACCTATTCCACGGGCTTCTGGTACGACGCCGCGTACACCACCAACCCCAACGGCACGATCAGCATCAGCGGCGTGGGCCCGCTGATCAACATCGGCGGCGGTCCCGAGGGCATCGCCTTCGTGCCAGGCGGCAACCCGAACTTCCCCGTGGACTCCATCGTCGTGACCGAGTACGGCACGGGCTGGGTGGTCGCCTACGAGGCGGACGCCAACGGCGACCCGATCCCCGCCACGCGCCGCGCCTTCCTCACGGGCATCTCCGGCGCCGAGGGCGCCGCGATCGACCCGCTGACGGGCGACTTCCTCTTCTCGACCTACGGCGGCGGCAACCGCATCTGGCGCGCCACGGGCTTCACGGAGTCGGCGACCTGCATCGGCGACCTGGACAATTCGGGCCAGGTGGACGGTGCGGACCTCGGCCGCCTGCTGGCGGCGTGGGGACCGTGCCCGGGCTGCCAGGCGGACCTCAACGGCGACTGCGTCGTCGACGGCGTGGACCTGGGCATCATCCTGGGCAAGTGGGGGCCGTGCCCGTAAGCGCGCCCCGCGCGCGGACGACGCCCGGATCGCGCGCCAAGCGCCTCACGGCGCGAGGCCGTGCAGCCGGAAATCGTCGGGCGGCTCGATGAGTGCCCAGCGGTCGCGTCCCAGGATCCCCGCGAGCTCGATCTCCAGCGATTCGTCGAGGTCCGCGCGCTCGCGCGCCACGGCCTCGGTGTCGCGCCGCTGCTCCTCGCGGTCGGGGCGGCCCTTCGCGTCGTAGGAGCGCGCCGGCGTGCCGAGCATGCGGCGGCGGCCGTACTCGGTCGCGGCGAGCGCGACGCGCATCGCGCGGCGGTGGAGCTCGTCGCGGCGCGCGGCGTAGGTGCCGACGGCGGCGGCCACGGCGGCGCGCTCGGCGTCGTCGCGGCAGGCGCGCTCCGCCAGTGCGACCATGCGGCGCTGCGGCGCGCGCTCGCAGACGCCCATCGTGAGCGCGGCGACGAGCGGCTCCTCCAGCGCCGCGCGCTCGTCCCCCGCGGCGGCGAGCAGCCGCTCGACCAGGTCCGCCTGCGCGGAGAAGGCCTGCCGCCGGGCGCGTTCGAGCGCATCGTTGGAGTCGGCGCGCGCGCTGCGGTAGGCGGGATCGGCGTAGCCCTCGAGCAGCGCGCGGTCGTCCATCGACGCGGCGCGAAAGAGCGCCACGCGCAGGGCGATCGTGGCGGGCACGTACTCCGGCATCGCGCGCACGAGCGCCTCGCGCACGCGCGCGTCGGCCTGCGGCGAGAGCGCGCCGCGCCGGATCGCCGCCTCCCAGTCCGGATGCGGGTCGAGTCCGTCCAGCGGCGCGGCCACCGTCGGACGCTCGCGCTCCAGGAAGCGGCGCAGGCGCGCGAGCGTGATGCGCTGGCGCAGCGGCTCCGCGGGCTGCGCGCAGGCGAGCAGCCCCTCGAAGAAGGCCTCGTCGAGCGTCTCCGCGGCGCGCCAGGCGGTGTCGCGCAGGGCGACGGCCTCGGCGACGGCGGCGGCGAGCGCGGGGCGCGCCTCCTGCGGTACCGAGACCGGCGAGCGCGCGCGCAGGCGGTCGCCCATCGCGGCGATCTTCTCCGCCCGCGCGTCGACCTCCTCGCGCCAGGCGCGCTCGTAGGTCGCGCGCTGCGCCGCGATGCAGCCCGCGAGCGCGCCGGCCGCCGACGCCTCCGCGCCGAGCTGCGCCTCGAGCCAGGCCGCGTCCATCGGCTCCACGAGCCCCCAGCGGCGTGGCGCGCGCGTCTCGGTCCAGTCGATCATGCGCAGCCCCATGAGCTCGCGCTGGGGGCGGCCGTTGTCGTCGGGGCGCTCGTAGCCGCGCAGCTCCTGCGTCCAGGCGCTCGCGCGCGGGCCGTAGACCAGGCGCGGGCTGCGCTCGTCGCCGGTGCTGCGCAGGTTGCCCAGCGAGCCGCCCGCCGCCATCACGCGCGCGGCGATCGCGCGGTCGATCTCCGCGTAGGGGGCGCGCGTGCGCTCGTACATCGGGCTCTCGCCGAGCATGCCGCGGAAGAAGCGCGCGGAGGAGGTCGGATCCCAGAAGCTGCTGTCCTCGTCGGCGCGGCTGCGGCGAAGCTCGGCGTCGAAGCTGTCGCGCAGGAGCGCATGCCACTTCGCCGCGAAGGCCGCGACCTGCGCGCGCAGCGGATCGTCGGCGGGAAGCACGCGCAGCGCCTCGCGGATGTTGCCCTCCTCGAAGACGAGGATGCGCTGCAGCAGGAAGTCGCGCATGAGGCGCAGGCGGAGCTCCGTCGCCTGGTCCTCGTCCAGCAGCGCGGCGACGCGGGCGATCACGCCGTCCTCGACGGCGCGCACCTTGTCGCGCGCGGCGATGAAGCGCTCGCCCTCGGTCTTCACGAGCTCGCGCATGCGGTCGACGAGCCGCTGCGCCTCGTCCTTGCTGAAGACCGCGCCGATGGGCGGGAGCACGCCGCCGAAGACCTGCTCGAAGGCGCCCGCCGCGGCGACGGCGAAGTCGCGGTACGCCTGCATCGCGGCGGCGAGCGCGACCGTCTGCGCGGCGTCGCGGTCGGCGAGGATCTGGTCGAGCTGCGTGCGCACGCCCGGCTCCACGCGCAGGCGCGCGACCGCGTCGCGCATGTTGCCGACGATGCCAGCGGGCTCCTGCATCGGCATCGAGCCCAGCAGGCGGTCGATGTCGCGCACGGCGCCCGCGCGCGCGACGCCGTCGCGCACCGCCTGCGCGTGCGCCTCGTCGGGCTCGTCGGCGGCGAGCGCGGCGGCGATCGCCTCGAACATCGCGTGGTCGGCGGCGGCGGCCTGCTCCAGGAGCTGGCGCTGGTCGTTGATCGCCTGGCGGATGCGCCGGCGGTCGGGGTCGGTGCGCAGGTTCTGCAGGTCGTTGTAGAGGGCGTTGGCGCGCTTCCAGAGCTCGCTGCCGGGGCCGGTGCGCGAGATCTCGTACGCGCGCACCATGTCGCGGTGCAGCGCGACGACGATCGCCATCTCGGCAGCGGAGGGATCGGGCTCGAGCGTCGCCTCCAGCAGCGTGCGCAGGCGCGCGAGTCCCATCGGCGGCGCGACCAGGTCGTCCGCGCGCGCGGGAGCGACCGCGGCGACCGCGGCCAGCAGCAGCGCCGGCAGCACCATCCACGCGTGTCGGGTCCGATTCGTGCGAAGCATCCGCCGGCCTCCGTGGGGGAGGAGGATATCCGTGCACGCCTGCGTACCATCGCGGCGTGCGACGCATTCGTTTCTCCAGCGAAATCACCGGTGCGACGGCGGCGTGCCTCGCGGGCGCGCTTGCCGCGTCCGCGGGCGCGATCCCGCCGACGACCACCATCATCACCCACGGCTTCCAGCTCAACGCGACCGCGAAGCCCGACTGGATGCTCGCGATGGGCCAGCAGATCCTGGCGCGCGCGGGCGGCGCGGGATCGATCCTGCGCTACGCGGCCGCCACCGGGCAGTGGTCGCTCGCGGGTGGGAGCGCGCCGACGCCTGGCGCGCCGCTCGTGCTCCTCTTCAACTGGGCGGACGAATCCGACGGCGCCGGTCTCCCGGGCGTGAACACCGGCTACACGGAGGCCGCGGGCGACGCGCTCTACGCGGCGATGCGCGCGCCCTCGGGCGTGCTGGGCTTCGATCCGCTGGCGGGGCGCGCGGTGCATTTCATCGGCCACAGCCGCGGCTGCTGCGTGAACAGCGAGTCGACGCTGCGACTTGCCAACGACGGCATCCCCGTCGATCAGGTCACGACGCTCGATCCGCATCCGGTCGCGCCGCCGCTCTCGGAGAGCTGCGGGCTCGGCGGCGTGGACTGGGGCGACCGCGCGCCGGTGCGCTGGGCGAACGTCGCCTTTGCCGACAACTACTGGCGCGCGGACACCGGGCTTTCGGGCCTCTGCCACGACTGCGACTTCGACGGTATCCAGCTCCCCGCGACGCAGGTCCACAACGTGGGGCTCGGCGGTCCGCTGGGCGAGCTCGCGGGCGACAACGACGACTGCCTGCTGGGTTGTCGCCTGGAGCACAGCAAGACGCACACCTGGTACCACGGCACCATCGCGGGCGCGACGAGCGATCCCGACTGCTCGGTGAACGCGGGCGCCTGGTACGCCGCGGCCGAACCCGGCTGCGCGAGCTGGAACTGCACGGGATACGTGCGCTCCGCGCTTGCCGGCGGCGTGCGTCCGACGCTCGGCACCGGCACCGCGCCCACCGCGACGCCGGTCCTCTTCAACGGCGCCTTCGACCGCAGCTACGCGGGCTGGGGCTACCACGGCGGCGGCGGCACCGCGACGGTCGTCGCCGAGAGCGGCACCGGCAACCTCTACCTGCGCCTGGAGCCGACGAAGCCTTCGCGCCGGCACAACCGCTTCTACCTGCCCGTCGGCGCGAGCGCGGTGGGCGCGCAGGTGCGCGTCTTCACCGCGGGCGCGGACGACCAGCTCGTGGTGCGGCTGGTGAACGATGCGGGCGTCTCGACGACCATCGGCAGCGCGCCGCTTGCCACGGTCGTGGGCGCCTGGGTCTCGGTCGGTCCCTTCGCGATTCCGTCGTCGCTGCCGCGCGGCGCGGGCTATCGGCTGGAGTGCGCGCTCACGAGCGGCGACGCGACGATCACCGCGGTTGCGGGCGTCGACGCGATCGCGATCGACGTCGCGCCGCGCGGCCCCGCGGCCGACCTCAACCACGACGGCGTCGTCGACGGCGCGGACCTCGGCTTGCTGCTGGGTGCGTGGGGTCCGTGCGCGGGCTCGCCGTGCGCGGGGGACCTGGATGGCGACGGCGCAGTGGGCGGCGCGGATCTGGGGTTGATGCTCGGATCGTGGGGCTGAGTGAAAGCACAGCCGCCCCCACCCGAGGGTGGAGGCGGCTGGAGAGGTGCATCAAGGTGCGGCAGCGCGCCGCGCGTGGGGGGCTCAGCCCCACGCGCCCAGGAGGATGCCCAGGTCGGCGCCGTCGGTCATGCCGTCGCCGTCGAGGTCCGCCTCGTGCGTACCCCAGGATCCCAGCAGGAATCCGAGGTCCGCGCCGTCCACCATGCCGTCGCCGTTGAAGTCCGGCGTGGGCACATGCGCGTGCACGCGCACGATGACCGGGTCGCTGTCGAGGAAGACGCCGTTGGCATCCCACGCGACGAGCGTCAGGTCGTACTCGCCCTCCTGGGTCACGCCCAGGAGCTGGCCGTGCGGGTGGCCGTCGAAGCCCACATGCAGGCTGCGATCGGCGCGGGTGGCGCCGCCGCTCATGGCCTCGATGGAGACGACGCCGGTCTCGGGATCGGTCGTGCACCAGACGCCGTCGCAGGCGGGGCCCTCGACGGGGGTCACGGCGACGAGCTCGTACTCGATCTCCGCGCCGTCGAGGACTCCGTCGGCGGAGAAGAAGTCGCTCGTGAGCGAGAGCCCATCGCCGGTGTAGGTGCCCGCGAGCGGGCCCTTCGTGGCGAGCGTCGGCAGCGCCACGACGAAGGGCTTGCCGCCGTCGAGGATCTGCAGCGTCTTGGGATCGATCGTCAGGTCCGCCTCCTCGGCGTAGTAGCCGACGACGATCGTGAGCTGCTCGCCGGGCGTGCCGGTGGCGGTGCGGACGGTGACGTGGTGGTGGTGGGCATAGGCGGTCGCGCAGGCGGCCGCGACGAGGGCCGCTCCGGCGGCCAGTCGGTTCTTCGAATGCATGATGGCTGACTCCTGTCGTTGACAGAGTTCGATGAGCGATGCGATGAAGCGTGCGCCGTCCGCAGGCGGACGGACGCGGGTTGCGCGTCGGTGTGGCGGAGTCAGGCCAGGCGCGGCGGCGGCGTCGCCGGATCGGGCGTCCACGGAGCCGGCGCGCGCACGGGCGCCGGCACGATGCGCGCGACGAGCGTCAGGATCTCGCGCGTCGGCGCATGGAGGTCGAGGCAGAGGAGCGCGATCGCGGGCGCCGCGAGCTTCGCGCGCGCCTTGCATGTGGCGGGATCGGACATCCGGCCGGCGGCGCTGCCCAGCAGCTTCGCCTT
Organism: Phycisphaerales bacterium; assembly: GCA_046350355.1. Taxonomy (GTDB): domain Bacteria; phylum Planctomycetota; class Phycisphaerae; order Phycisphaerales; family SM1A02; genus UBA966. The sequence continues at coordinate 1,475,077 of JAXMAN010000001.1, forward strand.
GCAGCAGGCGGGGAGCTTCGCGGGATCGACGCCCGGCTCGAGCTCCGCGCGCACGGCCTCGGCCGCGGCGAGCGCCTGCGTCGCGTAGCGCGGGATCATCACGCCGTTGGCGAGCGCCCACCGCGCGCGCTCCGCGGGCGTGTGGCAGCAGCAGGCGGTCCAGCACTCGTGCGCGTCGACGCAGCCGCAGCCGCAGGCTTCGCAGGGGAAGCGCTCGTCCGCGGCGGCGTCGGATGTGGATGCGGATGCAGTCAGCCGCAGCGGCGCCCAGCCGCCGACGACGATCGCCGCGCACAGCAGCGCGACGAGCAGGCGAAGCAGCGGGGAGGTGGGGGCGGGCACCGGCCGCGAGTCTAGTGCTGCGCGACGGGCCGCGTGGACGCTCAGCGCGCGGTCTCGCGTGGACGCGTGCACGGCTCGTCGCACGGGCCGAAGCAGGCGGGGTCGGACTCCGCGGGGTCGAGGAGTTCGGCGAGGGGTTTGCGGAGGCGGGCGATCACTTCGGGCGGCCAGCCAGGCTGCTCGCGCGGATCCGTGAATCCATGCGGTTGCTCACCCGTGACGTGTGCCTGCAGTCGCTCGAGTTCGTCGGCCACCGCCGTCATCGGGCAGCGAATCACCCGCTCGGCCGCATCGATCTGGTCGTCGTCAATCGAGGGGATCCAGGTGAAGTCCGTGGTTCGCCGGTAGGCGTTGGTGTCATGAATCGCCTGCCGAAGCAGTGCGAGCGCCACGAGCGCGTCGCTTCGCGAGAGGGTGGCGTCCCGTTCGTGCCAGGGATGAACGGGCGCGCCGACGACGCGCATGGGCAGTCCGGGCGAACGGGGGAGGCCGGGCGCGCGGACGAGATCCGCCAGCAACCGGGTGGCCAGAAGCGTGCCACGCGCGTCGGTTCCCTCGGACAGGAGCTGGACGCCGAACTGGGCCTCGGCCAGCGGCCCTTGCAGCGCTGCGAAGAACCACCGTTCCGGGACCGAACGACTCCGATCGGCGCTTGCGTCCGCGAGGAGCGATGCAAACTCCTTCGGATTGCGCTCGATCCGGTCGGCAAGCGCCACGATGATCGGCATGCGTTGGGCGACGTAGATCCTCGGTCCTCCCGGCGATACCCGGACGGCCCAACCCAGGGTCTTCTCGTAGGGTTCCGCGAACTGATCGAGCTCGCCGATCCAGGACATCCGCGCCGACGTCGGGTCCTGCGGCCCAAGGAACTGCTCTTCCCACTCTCTTCGCATCTCAGCAAGTGAAGCCTGTGTTTCATGAGCTTGGGCCATCAATTGGTCTGGCGCGCTCGCGAGCAGTTTGGCTCGTTCGGCTTGGTGCGCGCGCGCAATGCCAAGATCCGGGTCTCGGGTATTCAGCACCCCGACCGCTGCCGACACGGTGAGCACGAGGGGCACCGAGACCAGAAGAAGCAGCCAGGAGAGGATCATCGTGAGCGCGGCCCTTCCAGGCCGATGGCTCGGTCGCGTCGCGCCAGCGAGGACGCGGCGAGCGCTCCACGTCCCGATGAAGCCCGTGAGGAGGACGATCAGGCTCGGCGGGAGCGAATTCCACGGGGTGTCGAGGAACTGGACGATTCCGTCCATCGCGCCCCAGGACCGGTTCAGTTGATGGAGCGCGACCCACAGGGGAGCGGCGCCGATGCGGGTCGAGTCGAGCCCGGGGGACCATGCGGGCTCGACTCCGACGAGCCACCAGAGGGCTTCGTTCAGGAACGGGAGTGCCGCCCTCACCGCGGCCGATGTCGCCGCGAACAGTCCCACCGGAATGGTCAGCGCGAGCGTGCACGCCAGGGGAATTCGCGGGGTGAACCGTGCCATGGCGGCCCCCCAGCACTGCAAGAGGAGCGCAGTGCCGAGCAGGACCGCTCCGGCATCGGTGCGGCGAGGGTGCGGACTCATGTCGCCTGTCGCGAGCACGAGACAGGCCAGCCACCACAGCGTAATCAGGGCCGTCCCTGCGGTGAGCTTCGAGAGCACTCGCATTCGCGTGGAAGTCGGCTGCGCGGCATCGAGCAGGCGCGCGCCTCGATTGAAGTCCCCGAGCGCGAGGAAGCACCCGATGAGCGGCGCGATCAGCAGCAGCCCGACGCACGCCAGCGGCGTCGCCGACGCGGCGCGATCGCTCCACGATTCGCGCGCCGAGGCGTCGACGAACTGCACGGCCCACTCGCCCAGCGGTGCGGCGATCAGACCGAGCACGACGCACCCGAGAAGCGCGAGCGCCGGAGTGAAGATCGGCTGTGCCAGATGAAGGTCCTTGCGGACGAGCGTGAGGAAGCGCGGCCGGCGTGCGCGCCGCAGAACGTCTTGATGGGACGCGGTCGATGCGACGGGCGCGGCGCTCATGGATGGACTTCCCCCGCCGGAGCGTCCGGCGAACACGGCTCGAGAAACACCGGATCCGTCGCTGCGGGATCGAAGCGTTCGGCGATCGGCCCGCGGAACTCCGCGATGACTGCCTCGCGGATCCGCTGATTGTCCTCTCTGGAGATCGCGAACTGCACGGCACGTGCGCCGTCCCACGTCACCAACTTCCTCTCGTCCTCTCGCGAGGCGTGATCGTGCCATTTCGCGAGCTCGGGCAGCGGGCAGCGGAGGATGCGCGCAGCCTCTGCAAGTTCGCTTGGCGTGACCCGCGAGGGTGTGCCCATCGCCGCCCAGAATGCACCGCCGTCGGGATGCTCCTGCAGATAGCGATGCAATCGGACCACGAAGGAGAGCGCGCGCGCGCGGATGCTGGGGATGTAGTTCCTTTCGGCCTCGGCAGACCGGAGCTTCCACGAGAACCTCGGCAGCTCGATCTCGCCCATGGTCCCGAGCGCGCGCCGTGACACTCGCAGCTCATCCGGGATCAAGTCGGCGACCGCGAGCGCCCGGACGCCCTGCATGCGCCGCTCGGGATCGCTGGAGTGCAGCAAGAGCTCGAGGCCAATCTCCGCCATCGGCGCATGGCCGAGGAAGGCGGCTGCTTCCAAGCGCGTCGAGAATCTGAAGGAAGGATCGCGGGCGACGCGAAGCGTGGCATCGCGCACCCCCACCGGGTCGGACATGAGGCGCTCGCGCAGCGCGAGCCTGGCTGGAGACTCTGCGTCGAACGGAAAACGCCGTTGCGTCCGGGACTGCAGCTCCGCCTCGACAAGCACCTCCGGCGCGGCCTGCATCATCTGCGCGTAGTGCGCGCCCTGCGTCTCCAGCTCCTGCAGCCGTGCGAGTCGGCCTTCATCTCCGCGGAGTTCGAGCGCGGGCAGCAGCAGCGCGAGGACCGCGGTCGCCAAGGGCGCGATCATGCACATCGCCGCGATCGGGGGCATGCGGCCGCGAAACTCCGCGCTCGCCCCGGTGAGCGCGCGTCGGGCCATCCAAGTCCCGATGGCGCCGGCTGCCAGCAGCGCCAGGCACGCGGGCAGCCATCGATCGGCCTGGTCCCAGAGTGCGGTGACTTCCAAACTGCGGAATCCCGGCGACGAATCGTTCCACACGGCGGCCGCAGCCCGAAACGGCGCATGCGCGCGCTCGGGCTCCGCCGCCAAGTTCAGCCGCCGCTCCGCCTCCAGCCACGCCACTCCCGGACCGTACCCCGTGGCGCGCAGCACGACCTCGCGAGCAGCATCGCGCGATGCCACGCTCCCGACAACCAGCAGGACGAGGATGCCGGCCGGCACGGCGATGGACGCGGAGATGCCCAGCGCGTGGGAACGCATCGATGCGGAGATCCCCAGCGCCCAGAGCGATCCGATCGTCGATGCCGCCAGGAGCATCGTGATGTTGGGCAGCGTGACGATCGTCTCGGAGCGCAATCCCAGCCCGATCTTCGTCCCCGGCGTCGAGACCGCGAGGCTCAGCGCCATCGCCAGCGCGATCCACGCGACGTTGACAGCGAGGGCCGCACCGATCTTGGAGCACAGTCGAACCGCCCGGCCGTGCGGCTGCGTGGCCGCGAGCATCGCGCCCCCGCGGGCCCGATCCCCGCTGCCGATCAGCCACGCCGCCGTCGGCGCCACCACGAGCGTGGCGAACGCCGCGAACTGCGCCGCGAGGACGAGTCGGTCGCCCCAGGGCTGCAGGCTCGCCCACTGCGGCGATTCGCCGGCGAATCCATCGATCCACGGCAGCGCCAGTTGGTACGCCGCCACCATCGCCACGGCCGCCGCTCCCGGCACCACCACCGGCGCCGCCAGGCGCAGGTCCTTCGCGAAGAGCGTCCGCCAGGGAGCGCGCGTCGACCGCGCGCGGCGCGCACCCGCCCGCGGCGGCGTCCACGCCTGCGCGAGGGCGCTCACGCCTGCACCTCCAGCGCCCGCATGCGGTCGGCGCACGCCTCGGCGATGCTCAGCGGGATGCGCTCGATGCGCGCGTGCGGCTGGCGCGCGCGGATGTCCAGGATCGCGCCCTCGATGTCGCCGCCGACGGTGATCGTCACGGTGGCCGACTCGCGGCGCTCGAAGATCGTGCCCTCGGGGGCGCGCCACGCCTCGAGCGGCCCGGCGACGACCAGACGCGCGGTGCCGCCGGAGAGCTCCTCGGTGGGGACGCTCTCGCGGATGCGCCCGCGCTCCAGGAAGACGACGCGGTCGGTGAGCCGCGCGAGGTCACCGAGCTGGTGCGAGGCGATGAGCATCGTGCAGCCGCTCTCGGCGCGCAGGCGCGCGAGCATCTCCAGGATCGCGTCGTGCGTCACCGCGTCGACGCCCAGCAGCGGCTCGTCCAGCAGCAGCAGGGCGGGGCGGTGGGAGAGCCCGAGCACGAAGGCCAGCCGCGCCTGCATGCCGCGCGAGAGCGACTGCACGCGCGCGGCGGGATCGAGCGCGAGCATCGCCACGAGCTGCTCGCACCACTCGGGATCGAAGCGCGGCTGCAGGCTCTCGACGAAGGCGATCGCGTCGCGCACGCGCATCCAGTCGTAGGCGGAGAGCGCGTCGGGCACGAAGCCCGTGCGCTCGAGCATCGGCACGCGCGGCAGTGGCGGGATCGTCCGCGCGGCGCCCGCGTCGGGCGTCTCCGCGCCGACGATGCACCGAAAGAGCGTGCTCTTGCCCGCGCCGTTGCGGCCGACGATCCCCACGGACTCGCCCGGCTCGATGCGCAGGTCCAGCCCGTCCAGCGCGCGCACCCTGCCGTAGCGCAGCGCCAGCCCCGTGCACTCCACCCCGAGCGGTCCCTCGATGGTGCTCATCGTCCCCCTCCATGCAGCGCCGAGTGCTGCGCCCGGAGCGCCCGCTGCAGGAGCTGCTCGAGGCGTTCCGGCGTCATCCCCGACGCCGCGGCCAGGCGCGCCGCCTCGGTGAGATGCAGCAGCACCGCATCGTCCCCCGAGGCGCGGGCCTGGCCGCGCGTGCCGCTGCGGACGACCATCCCGCGGCCGCGCTCGGCCACCACGTGGCCTTCGCGCTCAAGCTCGCCGACCGCCTTGTGGACGGTGTTGGGATTGACGCCCAGCTCCTCCGCGATCGCACGCACGCTCGGAAGGAGCGACCCCGCTGGAAGCGCGCCCCTGGCGATGGCCGCCCGCAGCCCGTCCGCGATCTGCCGGAAGATCGGGACGGGCGCCGTCGGATTGACGATGAACGGGAGCGCCATGCCGGTGTATGAGTGTCATAGTACA
>JAXMAN010000002.1:0-1302108 GCA_046350355.1 Phycisphaerales bacterium
CGGGCACCTGCATGGAGCCGACGGGCAACGCGCCTCCGAACTGCCCGGGAGTGAACACATCGCTCGTCAAAGAGGTGCAGTGCGGCAAGGTCTCGAAGGGACCGCTCGTGAAGGAGAAGGACCCGAAGACGCCCTGCTGCAGGAATCCGGACACTTGAGGCGCGTCCCCTGCGCCCACGGCGGCGGCGCCGGCCATCCGGCGCCGCCACCGCGCTCGTCCTCGCCAGAGTGGTCGGTTCAGTGCTTGCGCATCGCGGCGGACATGTTGAAGATCGGCATGAGCATGGCCGAGGCGATGCCGCCGACGATGCCGCCCATGCCCACGATCATGATCGGCTCGATCATGCTGGTGGTGGCCTTGACGGCGATGTCCAGCTCGTCCTCCGCGGCGGCCGCGGCGTGCTCGAGCACCTCGGGCAGGCGGCCCGACTTCTCGCCGCTGGCGATCATCGCCACGACGTTGCGCGGCACGAAGAGGAACTCCCGGAAGGTCGGCGCGATCTCCTGGCCCTTGCTGATGCGCTCCTCGAGCAGGTCCCACATCGCGTCGTAGTGGACGTTGCCGGTGACCTCCTTGCAGATGCGCACCACGTCCAGCAGCGAGACGCCCGCCGCCAGCAGCGTCGCCATCGTGCTGCTGAAGCGGAAGAGGTACAGCGAGCGGTACATGTTGCCCAGGATGGGCGCCTTCAGCTTGATGTGGTCGAGCATGAGCTTGCCCTTCATCGAGCGGAAGTAGAAGGCCGCGGCGACGACGGTGCCCGCGATGACCGGTCCGTAGAAGAGGTAGCCCGTGCGGATGAAGTCGGAGAGCCAGATCAGCGCCTTCGTGGGCGTGGGCAGGCTGTCGCCCTGCGCCTTGAAGAGCGGGCCGAACTTCGGCAGCACGAAGACCATGATCACGGTGACCGCGACGATGGCGACGATCAGCATGATCGCCGGATACATCATCGCGCCCTTGATCTGCTTGGTGGTGCGGCGCGCCTTCGCGAGGTCCTTCGCGACGCGCGCGAGCATCTCGTCCAGCTTGCCCGACGCCTCGGCGGCGCGCATCAGCGAGACCAGCAGCGTCGGGAAGACGCGCGGATAGCGGCCGAGCACCGTCGAGAAGTCCTCGCCCTCGCAGACATCGGCCCGGATGAGGCGCACGAACTCGCCGACATCGCGCTTGGAGGCCTGGTCGGCGTAGGTGTCCAGCGAGTCCGCCAGCGGCACGCCGGTGCGCAGCATGACCGAGAGCTGCTGGCAGAAGGCGACGACGTCGTCCTTGCCCATGGCGCGCGAGAGGCGCTCGCGCAGGCGGGCGGGATCGTCCTCCTGCCCGACGTCGGCGTCGATGTCGCCGAGCTCGACGCTGAGGATCGCCATGCCCTGGCGGCGCAGCTCGCGGACGGCGGCCTGGTGGTCGGCGGCCTCGAGCACGCCGCGGATGACGTCGCCGCCGTCGGACTTGCGCGCGCGGTAGGAGAACTTGCGCAGCGCGTCCTTGGCGTCGCCCTTCGCGGCGCCCTTGGCGGCCGGTGCGGCGGGAGCGGGGGCGGGGGCGGGTTTAGCGGCGGCAGGCACCGTATACCTCCTCGATGGTGGTGGATCCGAGGACGACCTTCTTCATGCCGTCGTCCCAGAGCGACTGGAAGCCGGCGTTGCGCAGCACCTCGCGGATCTTCGCCGGCTCGGAGTTGAGGCAGATGGCGTCGACGAGCGCCTCGTTGGGGACCATGAGCTCGTAGAGGCCCACGCGCCCGGACATGCCGGTGTCGTGGCACTTGCGGCAGCCCTTGCCCTTCCAGAGCTTGGTCACGCCGTTGCCGTAGTCGCCCAGCGAGCTGAGCTGCTGCGCGTCGGGCTCGAACTCCTCCTTGCACTGGCTGCAGATGCGGCGCACCAGGCGCTGCGCGAGCGCGCCCTTGAGCGCGGCCGCGACCAGGAAGGGCTCGGTGCCCAGGTTCTGCAGTCGGGTGATCGAGCTGGGCGCGTCGTTGGTGTGCAGGGTGCTCAGCACCAGGTGGCCGGTGAGCGCCGCCTGGACCGCGATCTGCGCGGTCTCGGAGTCGCGGATCTCGCCCACCATGATGATGTCGGGGTCCTGGCGCAGCAGGGCGCGCAGCGCGCCCGCGAAGGTGAAGCCCGCCTTCGGGTTGACCTGCGCCTGGTGGACGCCCTCGAGGTTCGCCTCGACGGGATCCTCGACGGTGGAGACGTTGAGCGAGACGGTGTCGAAGGTGCCCAGCGCGGAGTAGAGCGTCGTCGACTTGCCCGAGCCGGTCGGGCCGGTGACCAGCACGATGCCGTAGGGCTCGTTGATCACGCCCTGGAAGGCGCTGAGCATCTCGGGCATGAAGCCCAGCTTCTCGAGGCCCAGCTTCGAGGTCGAGAGGTCGACCACGCGCATGACGATCTTCTCGCCGAACTTTCCGGGAAGCGTGCTGACGCGCAGGTCGATGGGCTTGCCCTTGACCTTCACCGAGATCTCGCCGTCCTGCGGGACGCGGCGCTCGGAGATGTCCATGTGCGCCATGATCTTGACGCGGCTGGCCACCGCCGCGTGCATGCGGTAGGGGGGCGACATGCGGTGGAAGAGCACGCCGTCGATGCGGAAGCGCACGCGCAGCTTGTTGTCGTCGGGCTCGATGTGGATGTCGCTGGCGCCCTCGCTGGCGGCGGAGCAGATGATGAAGTTCACCAGCTTGACGACGGGGCCGAGCTCGTCGGTCGCGTCGAAGCCGACCATCTCCTCGACCTGCTTCTCCTGCAGCGCGAAGTCGTCCGCGTCCTGGCCCTCGAAGAGGTCGGCGACGATCTCCTCCGCCTGCTTCTGCGTCGCCTCCTCGGCGCTGCCGGCGTCGTTGAGGATGGCGTCGATGCGCTCCTCGGGGCAGGCGACGAAGCGGACCTTGAAGCCGGTCTCGCGCGCGATGAGCTGCTCGACGAAGTAGTTCTGCGGGTCCGCGGTGGCGACGGCGAGCTCGGTGCCCTGCAGGTAGAGCGGGCAGACGCGGTGCTCGCGGCGGGTGGTCTCCGGAATGAGCGCGAGCGCGCCGCGCTCGAAGATCGGGGCGGGGTCCTCGACGAACTCGACGCCGCGGCTGCGCGCGACCGCGCGCAGCAGGACGTTCTTGTCGACGAACCCCATCTGCGTCAGCACCTCGCCCAGCAGCAGGCGCTGCGGGCTCTTGGCCTGCGCGACCAGCGCCTCCTTGAGCTGTTCGTGGGTGAGGACGCCGTCGTCGAGCAGCACCTGCCCCAGCGGGGGCAGGGACGCGAGGTCGGTCGTCTTGGTACGGGCTGCGGCCATGTGCACTCCTTCGGTCGAACTTCATGCGGGCGCCGGCGCGCCCGCGGTCACTTCTTGCTGCCTGCGCCGGACTTCTTCTTGTTCCCCGTCGAGTAGCGCACCTCGGTGGTGTGCGCTCCCTGGCGCACGTGGACGGTGCGCTCGTGGATCTCGCTGATGACGAACTCCTTGCCATCGGTGTCCAGGATCGCGTCGCCGACCGCGTAGGTCTCGCCGTTGATCACCGCGAGCTCGCCCTTCATCACCGCCTGCAGCACGAGCCCCTTGGGCGCCGCCTGCACGGGCGCCGCGGCGGCCGATCCGCCGGCGACCTTCTTCTGGTCCTCGGTGAAGATGAAGAAGGGATGGAAGGGGTTGCGCGAGGGGCGCGTGTCCAGGACGATCTCGAGCGGATCGAGCGTCTCGGAGATGGTGGGTCCCGTCGCCGTCTTCTCCGTCGCGTCGGCCTTGGCGGCCGTGCCGGGGCGCTTCTTCTCGGTGGCGGTCGCGGCGGTCGCCGCGCGCGGCTTCATGAACATGCGCACGCCAAGCCCGCCCGTCGCGAGGATGGTGATCGCGAGCAGGATGCTGAACTGCTTCGGCTTGACGCCCAGGCGCGAGCAGAAGGCCTCGTAGCCGGAGCGGGAGCTGGAACTGGACTTCTTGGCGGCCATGGCGGTGGTTCAGCGGCCTCCCGTGCGCGGCTGCTCGGCGGCGCGCGGCGCCTGGTACGCGCCGGGGGCGCCGTCGGCGGGGACCGAGAGCGTGCCCGCGGGCGCGGCGTGGGTGGAGACGGGAAGGACCGCGGTCGATCCGGAGGGACGCTCGGCCTTGACGTCGGCGCGCAGGGCCGAGGGCTCGAACCACTCCTCGAAGATGATCGCGGCGAAGACGGTGGGGTTGCCCGCGATCGCCTGCTCGGCGGGGAGCGCGGTCGCGTAGATCTCGACCGACTTCGGCGTGACGAGCTGGTTGAGCGCGTCGACCGAGTCGAGGATGCTGAAGATCGCGTCGAAGCTCGCGTTCATCTCGACGGTCACGTCGCGCTTGGCGACGCGCTTCTCGAGCTCCGGGTAGTCGGTGATCGCGATGGGGCCCGAGCGGATCGCCTGGTCGCGCACGCCGCCGGTGTCGTTCTGGCGGGTGATCGCGGCCGGGAGGCGGTCGTTGTCCAGCCCGGTGCAGAGCGCCTTGCACTCCACGCGCCGGCGGTTCTCCAGCTCCTTGATGCGCGCCTCGAGCTTCTCGAGCTTGTCCTTCTGGACGATGTTCTCCTCGGCCGCGGTGTGCAGCCGCTGCGCCTCCGTGTACATCCGCGCGGCGCGGATGTAGTTGGGGACGATGAAGAAGCCCAGGGTGAGCGCGGCGCCGACGCCGGGCAGCACGCCCCAGAGGATGAAGTGGCGGTTGATCTCGGGAAGGCGGCGCGAGAGGTTGACGAGCATGGCCTTCATCGGGTGCCTCCCTTGGCGGGCGCGGACTTCTTGTCGGCTCCGGCGGCGGGCGACTTTGGCGCAGCCTTCGGAGCGGCCTTCGGTGCGGCCTTCGCCGGCGACTTCGCGGACTTGGGATCGACCTTCGCCTTGACCTCGGCCTTCGCGTCCGCGCTCGAACCGCCTTCCTCCGCGGCGGCGGCCTCCTCGGCCGCGGCGTCGGCGGCGGTCTTCGCGCGCATCGGCATGCGCGCGGTGACTGCGAACTCCTGGATGCGGCCGCCGGGGACCTCGGTCGACTTGGACTCGGTGATCGTGACGCTCTCGAAGGGCTTCTTCGCCGCCAGGCGGCGCTCGAAGTCGTACAGGTCGGTGTTGCTCGCCGCGAAGCCAAGGATGGTGACCTCCATCCAGCGCGCGGGAGCCTTGACCGGCGCGGCGGCCTTCGCCTCCTTGCTGGCCTCGGGCTTGAGCTCCTTCGGCGGCGGGACCTCGGCGCGCTCGATGGTGAGGCGCAGCTTCGAGAGGCTGACCTTCTCGGGCAGCAGGTTCGTGACGGTCGCCACCAGGTCGCTGTGCTCCAGCGGCAGGTGGATCAGGTCGTAGGTGCGGAAGAACTGCTCAAGCTGCTGCTCGTCCGCGCTGCGCCTGGTGAGGACGTCGTCGACCTTGTCGGTGTTGTCGAGCCGGTCCTGCGCGACGCCCAGCGCGGCGTTCGCGGAGGCGCAGAAGTTCCAGGAGTGCGTCGCGGTGCCGACGACCAGCAGCGTCATCAGGCCCGTGAGCAGCATGTTGCGACGGCGCGACGCCAGCATGGCGCCGCTCTTGCGCAGGTCCTGGGGCAGGAAGTCGACGAGGAACTCGTTCATCGGGCGCCTCCTGCGGTGGGCGTCTCGTCGGTGGCGGGCGCGGGCGCCGCATCGACGGCAGTGGCACCGGCGGTGGCCGCGGCGGCGGTGGCCGCGGCGGGCGCGCCGTCCGCCGCCGGCGCCGCGATGCCGGTCACGCCCGGCGAGGTGACGACGGTGGGGGGATCGCGGCGGGTCGCGCCGGTGACCGCGTCGGGCATCGTGATGCTGGTGTCGGCGGGCTTCGACGCGGCGCGCGCGATGCGCGCCTCGTCGCGGACCTCGTCGAGCTCGGAGCAGGCGGCGCCGATGGCGGCGATCCAGGTGTTCCCGTGGATCACCGCGGGGGCGTCCTTGAGCAGGCGCGTCGGGACCGCCATCGAGGCCTTGGCGACGCAGACGCTCTCGACCATCGCGGCGGCCTGCGGGTCGCGGGCGCCGGGGCCGGTGATGACGATCTCGCGCGGCCACCAGCCGTTCGCGGAACGCTCGATGGTGCGCAGGCAGCGCAGCACCTCCTCCGCGAGCGAGCACCAGCGCCAGGCGGTGCTGCCGTTGTCGGAGGTGTCGGCAATCGGGATCGCCACCGAGGCGGGCTGGTCGGCCATCGGGATCGCGGTCGCGCGGGTGCGCTGCTCGCTGACTTCGTTGGTGGCCCAGTCGCCCAGGATCGAGCGGAAGAAGCAGAGCTCGCCGCGGCGCAGGACCAGCAGCGTGGCGAGGCGCTCCTCGAGGTGGATCACGCCGAAGTCGGTGGAGTCCTCCGCCTCCGGGCACTCGGCCAGCCGCTGGCGGCGGACCGCGCGCAGCGAGGCGAGCGCCGCGTGCTCCAGGTGCACGGCCGCGGCCTGGGGGCAGTTGACGACGTCGGTGGCGGCCTTCGCGATCTCGCGCGGGAGCGCCGCGACCAGCACCTCCGACTGCCCGCCGGAGGCGGCGCCAAGGCGCAGGTGCGAGATCAGCGAGTCGTTGCGGTCGATGCCGAAGCGGTCCTGCGCCTCGAAGGCGACGCTCTCGGCGAGCTCGGCGTCGGGCATCTCGGGCAGGCGCGCCATGTCGGTGCGGAAGCACTCGGCGGGGAGCGTGATCGAGATGCGCTCGGCGGCGAAATGGTGGCGCTTGAGGGACTCGTGCACGCGTCGGGTCTGCGTGCCGTCCGCGACGGACTCCTGCTCGCTCCCGAGCATCCAGCCCGGGATCTCGGTCGCCGCCGTGCAGCGGTAGCCGTCGCGGGCGTCCGCCGTGGCGAGCTGGAGCAGGCGCAGCCCGGAGCGTCCGAAGTCCGCCGCGATCAGCGCACGCCGGCGAGGGCGTCCGAAGAGCCCGCCGACCTTGCCCGACCGCTTGCCTCCGATTCCGAACATGGGTGCCTCCCGCTGTCCCTGAAGGATCCGTCTTTGAAATGAGACGCAGGCATTTCTGCCGGCGTCTCTTGGGTTTGTTCGCGGAGCGGCGCCCAGCAAGGCCGGGCGCCGCCCCGTGTTTCCATCACCCGTGCCGATTAGGGCTCGGGGGTGAACTTGCGGCTCGACGAGCTCCAGACCCAGCCCTTGGTGGCGTCGACCTGGTTGGTCAGGTCGGCGTCGCCGCAGTAGCCGGCGGTGACCAGCGGAGCGAGGTCGGTCGAGCTGTAGACCGCGCCGTCCGTGAGGGCGATCGCCGAAGCGCCGCCCGGCAGGAACTGGTTGAAGCGCGTGACCATCGTCGTGATCTGGCCGGCGCGCGCCTGGGCGGCCGACGTGTTCGAATCGTCGAGGGCGCCGGTGACGCCGGGCACGACGAGGGCGGCCAGGACGCCGAGGATGACCACAACGATCAGGATCTCGATGAGCGTGAAGCCCTTGCGGATCTTCTTGTGCTTGTTGTTGTTCGTCTGACTCATGGCGGGGTTTCCTTGCTGTTCGAGCTTCGCGGGACCTCACGTTGCGGTCGCCGCAGTTTCGTTCGTGGCCGCGGGGCACTGCGCCCAACTCCACGCAAACACCTTCGGAAACGTTCCCCCTTCACTGCAACCAATTCGAACGGTTTTCGGCGGCGGCTCAGACCGCATAAACGGAACGGCGCTTCGCGGTCCTTGCCTCCTCCTTGTATGCACGCGCATCGCAATCGATCCTGTGTCCGGAGGAAGTTCGATGGAAGTCCAGCTCACCAAGGCATCTCCGGGGCACGCGCGGCGCACGCCGCGCATGGGCCGCGCGCCGCGCGGTTTCACGCTTCTGGAGGCGCTGATCGCCGCGCTGATCGTCGCGATCGTGGCTGCGGCGGCCTCCATGTCCGTCGCGGTCGGCATCGCCATCCAGGAGCAGAACCGGCTCTCGGTCCTGGCCATGCACGCGGCGGAGCTGCAGATGTCCAGCGTGATGGAGGCGACCTACGACGGCGTCGACGCGCTCGCGGGCACCGAGACGACCGGGAACATGCTCGCACCCGCGCGCCCGGGCGGCTCCACGCGTCCGGCGCTGCCCTCGGCCTTCTCGCAGCTCTCGCGCATCACCACGGTGACCGCCGAGAACCGCACCTTCTCCAGCTACAACAACTACACCGTCACCGGCAAGCGCATCACGGTGACCGTCTACGGCCCCGACGGGACGCAGCTCGCGCAGCTGGTCCGCTACCGCGGGAAGGAGCCGACCACGTGAGCCGCATCCGCCGCCATCGTCCGGTCCGGGGCGCGCGCCGCGCCTTCACGATCATCGAGCTGCTGATCGCCACGGTGATCACCTCGATCATCGCCGGCGCCGTCATGGGATCGATCAACGCCGTGCGCGTCGGCCTGGACAGCCAGGACGACGCCTCGCAGGAGATCGCACGCATCGCCCGCGCCCAGGCGCGCCTGGCGGACCACCTCTACCGCGCGCGCATGATCCTGCTCGAGAGCGAGACCGTCGTCTGCCTCTGGTGCCCCTCGGAAGCCTTCGACGGCAACAGCAGCAACACGACCAACTACGCGCTGATCAACGCCGACGAGCTGCGCTGGTACGTGATCGACCGCACGGCTGGCACGATCTCGGTCCAGCGCGTGACCAACACCGCCAACCGCACCGTCTACCAGAGCACCACCAACTGGGCGACGCTGCGGACGACCCTGGCGGCCTCCAGCTCGCTCACGAGCACCGTGATCCTCAACGGCATCTCCGCCGGATCCTTCGTCTACACCAGCTTCAACATGTGCACGACGCGGCGCGTGGTCCTCACCGTCACCCTCGACGGCGCGCGCGGCGGCCTCAGCTTCGAGCTCGGAGGCATCCTCGACACCCTTCAGAAGCACACCGACTGTCCGTGAGGTGCATCATGAACCCCCGCAACGAACGAACCTCGCCCAACACCCTCGGCGCCCACCGCGCGCGCGCGGCCGCCGGCACGCACCCCGGCCGCGCGCGCACCACGCGCCGCGGCGCCGCGCTCCTGCTGGCGGTCTTCGCCACCATGGTCGTCGGCACGACGACGCTCGCCTACGTCGCCAGCCGCGACACCAGCGTCGGCGTCGCGCGCAATGCCCAGCTCTCCGCGGACGCGCGCGCGCTCGCCGGCGCGGGCATGGACCTGACCAAGAACATCCTGCGCTCCAGCGACACCTCGTGGCGCACCAACCACTCCAGCGGGACGCTGCTGAGCAACTACTCGCTCGACGGCGGCACCATCACCGTGCGGCTGGCCGACCTGGTCAAGCGCGCCGCGGGCAACGCCAACCCGGTCCCCGACGCGACCTCGACGCAGATCGAGGTGACCGTCACCAGCCAGCGCAACGGCGCGAGCTGGACCTCCGTCTCGCACCAGAGCATCCCAAGCGTCGCGCGCGGCCAGTACGTGCTCTTCGCGAAGCAGGTGCTCGCGCTCGAGGGCAGCTCGAACTTCATCGGCCGGTGGCCCGCCGCGCCGCAGAGCTCGCAGCTGCTGCGCCTGAACCTCGGCACCCTCGCGACCACCTCGAACCCCAACAACTCCTCGGCCTGGCAGGGGACCGGCGTCTTCCTGCGCAATGGCACGAGCGTCGAGTCGCAGGTCGCGGGCTCGATCCCCTCGGATCCCGACACCGCGAAGTCGACCTGGGCCTACTACCCCTACAACGGGACCTCGGCGGTCATCGGCGGACAGAACGCGAGCCTCGTCGCCGCGAAGCAGCTCTCGCAGTCGGAGTCCGTCGCCATGGTCGCCGCCCCGACCGCGCCAAGCTGCAGCGGCTCCTTCACGACCTACACCAGCACCCAGGTCCTCAACGGCGTCACGCAGACCGTGAATCCCTTCCGCATCCGCGCGACCTTCCTGCCGCAGCTCTTCACCCGCAACTGGGAGGTGCGCAGCAACAGCACCGTCACCATGAACGCGGGTACCTACGAGATCTGGGGCTCGTGGATCATGCGCGACTCGCGCATCATCATCAACGGCGACGTGAGGATCCAGGTCAACCCGAACCTGGCGCTCACCGGCCTGGACTGGCAGAACTCCTCGGTGGAGATCAACGCGAACTCCTCGCTGGAGATCTACGACGGCTACTCGATGACCCTGCAGAACTGCTGGATCGGCCCGCGCGTGCAGTGCCTGACCGAGCCCAACGCCGCGCTGCGCGACGGCGACCCGCACAAGAAGCTCTGGTTCAACCAGTGGGTCGCGAACCAGTGCTTCAACACGATCCCCTCGCACCCGCAGTACATCGAGCCCTGGCGCGTGAAGATCTACCCGATGCCCCAGTTCCTCAGCAGCTACTTCACCTGGGACATCACGGACAGCTGCATCGTCGGCTCGCTCTACCTGCCCACCAACCCGATCCGCCTCTACGGCCGCACGCGCGTCTACGGGCGCATCGCCGCGAACGCGATCTGCCTCTTCGGCACCTCGTCCGTCTACTACGACCACGCGCTCGACCTGGTCACCGGCCTCACCGAGGGCGCGACGCCCTCGCGCGGCGGCGATCCCACCACGATGTTCCCGCTCCGCATGGTCTCCTACGGCTTCGACGCCGAGAACGCCCGATGATCACCGCATCCTCCCATCGTCCCTCGGCGCTGCGGCGGGCGTTCACGCTCGTCGAGATCCTGGTCGTCTGCCTGCTGATGGTCGTGCTGAGCGGCCTCTGCATGGACATGTTCAGCGGCAGCAAGTACGAGAGCCTCGACTCCGCGGTCCGCATCATGCGCGCCGACATCGAGTACGCGCGCGTGCTGGCGCTCTCGAGCCCCTCGGACCCGATCACGTTTCGCGTCAACAGCACGAACACGGGCTACCGCATCGCGCGGGCGAGCGCCCCCAACACGGCGCTGACCGGCCCCAACGGGACCCTGGCGGTCACCTTCGGGGTGGCCCGCGGCGAGGCGGCGGAGGGGGTCTCCCTCACCAGCACCGGCACCGGCGTGCTCACCTTCGGGCCCTTCGGGGGCATCGCGGACCCGGTTCCGACGCTCACGCTGCGGTTATCTGGATCCAGCGAGCGGGCCACGATCACCTTCAACGCCTTCACGGGCGACTCGACCGTGACATACGGATCAAACTGACCCTTTCACCAAAGACGGGTTCGGTTTGGTCCGATGACGACGGCGGTCGCCCCCTGTGATCGCGAGAAGTGCGCATCACCCCGCAGGTGGCGACCGCCACCATGCGCACCAAGACCCGACACACCCAGCCGTCGCAAAACGCACTCCCGCCGATCCGCGCGTTCTTCGGATCCGCCGCGGGCGTGATCCTGCTCGCAGGCACCGCGGCCTTCGCGGCGCAGTCGAGCAGCTCCTCGTCGCAGGCGACGCCCGCGCCCGCGACGCAGCCGTCGCAGGCCGCGCCGGCGAGCTCGGGATCGGGCACCGGCTCGAGCTCGTCGGGCAGCGGCTCCCAGGCCGCGCCCGCTGCGCCCGCCGCGGGCCCCATCACGGTGACGGGCAAGAAGCAGACCACGCCGACGCCGGCACCGGCGCCGGACGCGGGTGCCGCCGGAGGCACCGCGACCCCGCCGGCACCGCGACCCCCGCCGGCGCGCCCGCCTCGGGCGGCGCGCCCGCCTCGGGCGGCGCGCCCGCTCCGGGCTCGACGCCCGAGGGTGATCCGCAGCCGACCACCGATCCCGGTGCCGCCGACGCCGCCGACGCGGCCGCCGCGGCCGCCGGCGCTCCCTCGAGCGCGCAGGAAGCCGTGTGGGGCGTGCCCGCCGGCGCCGGCGCTGGCGCATCCGGCGCCGCCGCGCCCGCCGCCTCCGAACCCGCCGCTCCCGCCGCCACCGGCGCCGGCGCGAAGGCCACGCCCCCCGAGGAGAAGCCCCTCGCCAAGGTGAGCCGCAGCGACGACGGCCGCTTCACCCTCAGCGCGCAGGCGATCGAGATCTCCAAGCTCCTCGAGCTCATCTCGATCAAGGCGCGCCAGAACATCGTCGCCAGCGACAAGGTCAAGGGCCTCGTCACCGTCAACCTCTTCGACGTGCCCCTCGAGGACGCCCTCGACGCCATCCTCAACGTCAACGGGCTGGCGTGGCAGCGCCAGGGCGACTTCATCTACGTCTACACCCGCGCCGAGATCGACGCCGCGCGCACGCGCGTGCCCAAGATCTTCACGCTCCAGTTCCTGGCCGCGGACGACGCGATCGCCTTCATCAAGCCCGTCCTCACCGCCGAGGGCAGCGCCGTGGCGCTCGGCAAGGTCGAGATGGGCTACGAGCCCAAGATCGAGAACGGCGCCGGCGACAGCTACGCCTTCAGCGCCAAGGTGATGGTCAACGACTATCCCGAGGTCATCGAGCGCATCGCCAAGCTCGTCGAGGAGCTCGACACGCCGCCCAAGCAGGTGCGCGTCGAGGCGACGATCCTCACCGCCAACCTCACCGACGACACGGCCTTCGGCCTGGACATCTCCGTCGTCGGCAACATCGACTTCTCCTCGGTCGCCTCGCCGCTGGCCGCCTTCGACGACATCCTCACCGGCGCCGTGAAGCCCGACACGCCGGCGACCGCCAACGCGGCCTCGCTCTACCCGACCGCCTCCGGCCAGCCCAACCCGACCGCCAAGATCGGCGTGGTCACCAACGACGTCGCGGTCTTCCTGCAGATGCTCGACCAGGTCGTGGACAGCACCGTGCTGGCGCGCCCGACGGTCACCGTCCTCAACCGCCAGCGCGCGCAGGTGCTGGTGGGCGAGCGCATCGCGTACCTCTCGACCACCCAGACCCAGACCAGCACGACGCAGGAGGTGAAGTACCTCGACGTCGGCGTGAAGCTGGTCTTCCGTCCCTTCGTGAGCCCGGATGGCATGGTCCGCGTCGAGCTGGCCCCGCAGGTCAGCAGCGCGCGCACCAAGGACATCGACGCGGCCGGCGGCGGCAAGGCCACCGTGCCCGACGAGATCACGCAGGAGCTGCGCACCAACGTGCGCGTGAAGAGCGGCCAGACGATCGTGCTCGGCGGCCTCTTCCGCGAGGAGTCGGAGACGACCAACCGCCAGATCCCCGGCCTGGGCGACCTCCTGCCCGGCGCCTTCAGCGGCGCCTCCGCCAAGATGAAGAAGCAGGAGATCATCTTCCTCATCACCCCGACGGTGGTGGAGGACGCGCAGGACTACCGCGCCGGCGACAAGGCGCTGCAGGTGGCCGAGGCCACCCGCGTGGGCGCGCGCGCCGGACTGCTTCCCTTCTCGCAGACGCACCTCATCGGCACCTACCAGGTGCAGGCGCTCGACGCGTGGAAGCAGGGCGACCGCGCGACGGCCATGTACTACGTCGACCAGGCGCTGCGCATGGAGCCCAACTCGCCCATGATGATCTCGCTGCGCGAGGCGATCCGCACCGACGACAAGGACCGCTACCGCATCCAGTTCGACAGCCTCATGCTGCTGACCCCCGAGATCCGCTCGGACCGCGGCTGGGCCGGCGTGCCCGACGAGAAGCAGCTCGCGCACGATCCGCCGCCGCCCATCGACGACGACTTCCATCCCACCGATCCGCTTCCGCTGCCGGATCCCGAGGCCCCCAGGCTTCCCGGCGAGCGCGCCCCGACCCGCCAGAACGACCCGAATCCGCCCCAGGAGCCCACGCCATGAGCCGCATCCTCCCTGGAATCTCCCCCCGTCCGATCCTGCTCGCCATCGCCCTCGGCGCCTTCGCCGCCACGGGGCTCGTCGGTTGCGGCCCGCAGGCCCACTCGCAGGTGGTGCGCCAGAAGGCGCGCGACCGGTACGACCTGGCCTCGGCGCAGATCATCTACGACCAGGCGCGCCAGTCCTTCCAGTCGGGCCAGTTCGAGGTCGCGCTCGGACACATCGACCGCGCGATCGCGCGCTTCCCCAAGGACGCCTCCTTCCAGCTCCTGCGCGGCCGCATCCTGCACGAGATGTCCCGCGTCGACCAGGCGCGCGACGCCTTCGCCAAGGCGGTCGAGCTCGATCCCCGCAAGGCCGAGCCGCACTACTTCCTCGGCATCATCTACCAGCGCTGGCGCGACTATCCCAACGCGGCGAAGGAGTACTCGATGGCCGCGACGCTCGACTCGAGCCGCCTTCACTACGTGGCCGCGGAGATCGAGGTCCTGACCATCCAGGGCAAGTACGACGAGGCCGAGCGCCGCCTGGCCGACGTGCAGCAGCGCTTCGAGTTCAGCCCCGTCATCGACCGCCTCCGCGCGGACATCGCCAAGATGAAGGGCGACCACGACGTCTGCTCGTCGATGCTCGAGCGCGCCGCGGTGCGCGAGAGCGCGTCCACGCAGGATGTGCTCGAGGAGCTCGCCTACGCGCGCTACTCCAAGGGCGACTGGCAGGGCTCGCTCACCACGCTCGAGGATCCCGCGCTGGCGAAGGTCCGCAACCGTCCCGACCTCGCGCGTCTGCGCGCCCGCAACCTGCTGGCGCTCGGCCGCGCGGGCGACGCCCGCAACATCCTGCTCGCGATCAAGAACGATCCCGACCCGGAAGGCCGCACGCTGCTGCTCCTGGGCCAGGCCTCCTGGCGCCTGGGCGACTGGGGCCGCCTGCGCGACTGCGGCGAGACCCTCACCCGCCTGCATCCGCGCTACGCCGACGGCTACCTCTTCGTGGGCGCCGCCGCCAACGCGCAGGGCAAGATCGCGGAGTCGATCGCGGCCTTCGAGCAGGCGGTGGCGCTCGATCCGCAGCGCGACGCCTCGCGCCGCATGCTCAGCGAGGCGACCGCGCGTGCGCAGCGCGGGACCGTGAATGTACGATCGGTCGGCGGCACGGCCTCCGCAGGCGTGCTCCGCGACGCCGCACCGTGACCGATTCCGGAACCATCCAGACCCCGATCCCGCCGCGCCGCAGCTCCCGTCTCCGACGGTGGCTGCGGCGCGGTGCGTTCACCGCCGCCGCGCTGGTGGGCGCGCTGCTGCTGGCGGGCGCGTACGGCTGGTTCATCGATCCCGGACTCCTCGTGCGCACGCTGCGCGCGGGGATCTACCTGCGCCTGGGGGTGGAGCCGCGCTCGGCCGTCGTGGAGGGGCACGAGTGGCCCTACCTCGAGACCGGTCCGCGCGACGGCCGGCCGATGATCTTCCTGCACGGCTTCGGCACCAGCAAGGACGCGATGATGCAGATGGCCGCGCACTTCGGCGCGCGGGGCTGGCGCTGCATCGCGCCGGACCTTCCCGGCTTCGGCGCGCATCCCTTCCACGAGGGACAGGTGCACGACGCCGCCTTCTACACGCGCTCGCTCGCGGCCTTCATGGACGCGGTGGGGATGCAGCACGCGGCCGTCGTCGGCACCTCGATGGGCGGCGCCCTCGCCGCGGAGTTCGGGCTGGAGTTCCCCGACCGCACCGACGCGCTGCTGCTGCTCTCGCCCGCGGGCGTGCGCGCGCCGATCCAGAACGCCTTCATGCAGCGCGTCGCGCGCGGCGAGAATCCGCTGGACATCGCGCGCGCCGAGGACTTCGACGCGATCATGAACCTGGTCTTCCTGCGTCCGCCGCCGGTGCCCTCGCCGTACCGCCGCTGGTTCGTCGAGCAGGCGCTCGCGCGCCGCACGCAGACGCTGCAGATCGTGGAGTCGATGCGCGCCTTCCTGAGCGGTGGCCTGCAGGGGCGCCTGGGCGCGCTGCGTCCGCCGACGCTCGTGCTCTACGGCGACCAGGACGCGGTCACCGATCCCTCGATGCTCGAGGTCTTCGAGGCCGAGATCCCCGGCGTGCGCACCTGGATCGTGGAGGACGCGGGCCATGTCGCCTTCAGCGACAACTGGCCCGGGACGCGACGCGCGATGGAGGAGTTCCTCGAGTCGCTTCAGCGCACGACGTCGGGCGGCTGAGTCGGGCAGCCCGGCTCGACCGGCACCATCTTCGTGGACTGCTTCGCGCCCAGGCTCGCATCCGAGGGCGTCGCCTCGGTCTTCTCGCCGGCGGGGGCCGCCGCGCCCGCGGGAGCGGGCTTCGCCTGCGCGATGCGGTCGATGCGGCCCGCGAGCGCCGTCTGGCCCTCGGGCGCCTTCACCTTGCCATCGAGGATGTCCCAGGGCGTGACGCCCGGGCCGTAGGTCGCGTCGTTGACATCCTTGTCCATCGAGAAGCTCATGCCGCCGAGCGCCGCCGAGGCCCAGACGCCCGAGGCGACGGTGTAGGCGCGCACGCGGTTCTCCTTCGCGACGGGCTCGGCGGTGCCGCCGCTGGCGTCGCCGAAGGTGCCGTCGGCGCGCGCCAGGAAGTAGCCGCCGTCGGCGACGAAGGCGTCGAGCGCCTCCTCGGTCTCGAAGACGATGACGACGTCGCGTCCCTGGCCGCCGGCGCTCAGGCCGATCGTCAGGCTGCCGGTCTTGATCGCGCACGGGGGCGACCACTGTCCGCCGGCGAGGCGCTTGAGCAGCAGCCCGCGGCCGGACATGTGCGCCAGCGCGAGGCCCCACTGGCCCTCCTCCAGGATCGCGACGCCCTTGGCGTTGCGCAGGACGTCGGGCTCGATCGCGGTCTTGGAGTCCTGCACCGTGGAGAGGACGCCGATGCTCTTGGTGACCTGCTCCGACATCGTCGGCGTGCAGGCGGCGAGCGTGCCCAGCGCGGCGAGGCCGGCGAGGCAGGCGAGGCGGTGGATGACGGCGGGGCGCGGGTCCGTGCGCATGGTGGTCTCCAGAAATGGCACCGCCGCGGCGAAGCGGCCGGCTGGGGGACTTATCGGCGTGATGCGGCGCGGGCCTTCACTTCGCCGGCGCGGTCAGAGGGCCAGTTCCCCGGTGCTGTCGCCGAAGCGGTCGCGGCGCACCCCCATGCGCCCGAGCATCGTCAGATACAGGTTGCAGAGCGGCGTTCCCGGCGCATAGGTGCGCGCGGCCTCGTGGCGGAAGCCCAGCGCGCCGCCGCCCGCCAGGATCACGGGCAGATCGTCGTGGTTGTGGCGGTTGCCGTCGGCGATCGCGCCGCCGAAGAGGACCATCGTGCGGTCCAGCAGGGGGCCGCCGCCGCCGTCGGTCGCGGCCAGCTTCTCCAGGATCGTCGCGAGCTGCTGCGTCTGCCAGCGGTTGATCTTGGCGAACCTCTCCAGCTTTGCCGGGTCGTGGTCGTGGTGGCTCACGTCGTGGTGGCCGTCCTTGACGCCGATCTCGGGGTAGGCGCGGTTGGAGCCCTCGTTGCCGAGCATGCAGGTGACGATGCGCGTCTGGTCCTGCTGCATCGCCAGCACCGCCATGTCCGCCAGGAGCCGGATGCGCTCCGTGTAGTCCGCGGGGGCGGCGGGGGCGGTGCCCGCGGGCGCGGCGGCCATGCGCTCGGAGAACTCGATGCGCCGCTCGACCGCGCGCACGCTCTCGAGGTACTCGTCCAGCTTGCGCGCATCGGCGGCGCCGAGCGTGCCGCGCAGCTCGGAGGCGCGTCCGCGCACCGCGTCCAGGATGCTGCGGCGCAGCGCCATGCGGCGCGCGCGCGCGGCGGCGTCCTCGCCCTCGGCGCCGCCGCCGAAGAGGCGCTCGAAGACGCGGCGCGGATCGTGCTCCTTGCCGTTGGGGGTGTGCGGCCCGCGCCAGGAGATGTTCGCGCTGTACGCGCAGCTGTAGCCCGAGTCGCAGTTGCCCGCGGTCATGCCCGGCTCGCCGCCGAGCTCGAGGCTCTCGAAGCGCGTCGCCGCGCCCACCTGCGCGGCCGCGACCTGGTCCATGCTCACGCCCGCCTCGATGTCGCCGCCGCTGGTCTTGCGCGGATGCGCGCCGGTGAGGAAGCACGCCGCGCTGCGCGCATGGTCGCCGGGGCCGTCGCCCAGCGCCTCGGCGTTGCGGTGCGCGAGCCCGCGCAGCAGCGACCAGCGCCCCGCGTGCGCCGCGAGCGGCTCGAGCGTCGCGCCCGTCCAGGCGGAGGGTTCGACGCCGTTGGGAAGGAAGACCACGAGCATCCGCGTGGGTGCGTCCGCCGCCGCCGCCGCGCGCGCGGCCGCCGCGGCGGTGCGCGTGAAGAGCGTGCGCCCGGGGAGCATCGCGTCCAGGAAGGGCAGCGCCAGCAGCGCGCCCGCGCCGCGCAGCACGGTGCGCCGGTGCAGGGGGGCGCTCACGAGGCACCCCGCATGCGGAAGGTCGGGCTCTCGACGATCGCGGTCACGGCATCCGCAAGTGTAGGAGCGTTTCCGAGCTTTCCAAGCAACTCTTCCAGCGCGGCGTCGTCCTGCGCCTCGAGTTCGCGGCCCGTGGCGTAGACCAGCAGGTGCTTCACGAGCGAGCGCAGGAAGGCGCGGTCGCCCCGCAGCGTCTGGCGGACGCCGGCGATGTCGACGACCGCGCTTCCGTCGGGCAGGTCGCCGCGCGGATCGACGGGGACGCCGTCGGCGCGGTCGCGGCGGCGGCCGACGGGGTCGTACGCCTCGAAGGCGAAGCCCAGCGCATCCATCCTGCGGTGGCACGCCGCGCACGCGGGATCGGCGCGGTGGGCGGCGAGCATCTCGCGCATCGGCTTGGGTGCGGCGCCGGGCACGCGCTCGGGAAGCTGCGGCGTTCCCGGCGGCGGCGGGGGCGGCGCGTCGTCCAGCAGCGCCTCGAGCACCCACTTGCCGCGCTTCACCGGCGAGGTGCGCGTCGGATTGCTCGTGCAGAGCAGCACGCTCGCCTGCGCGAGCACGCCGCCGCCGCGCGCGGGATCGACGGGCACGCGGCGCATGCCGGCGCCGCCCGGCGCGGGCATGCCGTAGTGGCGCGCGAGGCGCTCGTCGACGAAGGTGTAGTCCGCGTCCAGCAGCGTCCACACCGGGCGCCCTTCGCGCAGCACGCTGTCGAAGAAGAGGACCGACTCGGTGCGCATCGAGGCCAGCAGCGCCGCGTCCATGCCGGGGAACTGCGTCGGATCCGGCGCGCGCTGCTCGACGCCGTCGATGCCCAGCCACTGCGTCGCGAAGCGCTCGGCGAGGCTCGTCGCCCGCGGGTCGTCGAGCATGCGCCTCACCTGCGCGGCGCGTCCCTGCGGCGTGGCGAGCTCGCCGCGCGCGGCGGCGGTGCGCAGCGCCTCGTCGGGGCAGCTCGCCCACAGGAAGTAGGAGAGGCGCGCGGCGAGCTCGTGCGGCGCCAGGTCGCGCGCGGGCGCGCCCGCGGGCACTTCGGACTCGACGCGGAAGAGGAACTCGGGGTGCACCAGCAGCGCGGTGAGGACCGCGCGCAGGCGGCGCTCGCGCGCGTCGGGATCGGCGTCGGGCGCGGCGGAGGCGGAGGCGTCGGCGACCTGCGCGCACATCGCCAGGTCCGCATCGCGCACGGGGCGGCGCAGGAAGCGCTCGACGAGCCAGGCGAACTCCGCGCGCTCGCGCTGCGCGGGCGCAGCCGAGGACGTCGCCTGCGCCATCGCGGTGCGCCAGGCGGGGGTCGGGCGCACGTCGAGCGGTCCCTCGACCGTGAGCTCCAGCACCATCGCGTTGCGGTCCGCGGGCTTTCCGCCGGGGCCGTGCTTCTCGTAGAAGTCGTTCAGGAAGGCGACCGCGACGGTGTGCACGCCGCCGCGCAGCGTCGTTTCGACGCGCCGCACGCCGGGGGCCTCCGCCGTCTCGCGCACGGGGAACTCGCCCAGCGTGCGCTTGTCCGCCAGCAGCGCGACCTTCACCGGGTCGCGCCCCGCCTGCATCCCGTAGACGCGCGCGACGAGCGC
The DNA here is from genome assembly GCA_046350355.1 of Phycisphaerales bacterium. Lineage (GTDB taxonomy): Bacteria > Planctomycetota > Phycisphaerae > Phycisphaerales > SM1A02 > UBA966. The sequence goes on from JAXMAN010000002.1 coordinate 19,574, forward strand.
GTAGGTGCCCTCGCGCGGCAGCTCGACGCGGCCGCGCGCCTCGCCGTTGGACCAGAGGAGCGCGCCGTCGCGCGTGCGCTGGCCCGCGTCCTTGGAGATGGTGAGCTGCTCGGGGCCCAGGCGTCGCGTCGCGGGGACGCGCGGAGCGCCGCTCGCTGCGCCCGCTGTCTCGCCCGCCGCATCCGCCGGCGGGCACGCCTCGGCCGCGATCGCCTCCGCCAGCTCCACCGCGCGCTCGAAGCCCGAGGGCGCCAGGCTCAGCACCGCGGCGACATTGTCGAAGCCGCCGCCGACGTCGTCGGGCGCGAGCGAGCCGAGCCGCGTCGCGTCGATGCCCAGCAGGTCGCGCACGGTGTTCGCGTACTCGGTGCGGTTGAGCCGCCGCGGCGCGCCGCCGGGGGGCGGCAGCGCGGGATCGCGCGGGCGCAGCACGCCGTCGAAGTCGCGCGTCGCCTGCGCCCGCTCGTTCGCGTCGGGGCGCTCCGTGCGGTCGCGCGGGGGCATGCGATTCTCCGCGACGCGCCGACGCGCCAGCCGCAGGAGCGAGTGCTGCTCGGGCGTGAGCGCGGGCGCGTCCGCCGCCAGCGCGCGCTGCAGCGCCTCGAGCGAGAGACCGCCCTTGGGCTTGGCGCCCTCGTGGCAGTCGATGCACCAGTGGTCGATGAAGGCGGCGCTCTCGGCCGCCGCGCGGTCCTGCGCCGGCGCGTGCCCCGTCAGGAGCAGCGCGCCGGCGAGGATCGCGGCTTCCCCGGTCACTTCTTTCCGCCGAGCGCGTCGCCGAGGCCCTTGAGCGCGTCGGTCGCGCCCTTCGCCGCGTCGCCCGCAGCCTTGCCGGCGTCCTTCGCGGCGTTGCCCAGCGCCTCGGCCGCCTTGCCCGCGACCGCGCCCGCGTCCTGCAGCGAGCTGCCGACGCTCTTGGCGATCTCGCCCGGGAGCTGGCCGCCGACCTGGCCGACGACCGCGCTCATCGTGGACTCGAAGATCGGTCCGACGAGCTGCGCGATCATGCCGTCGCCCACGGCCTTGGTGGAGATGTTGGTCAGCTCCAGGCGGTCGATGGTGGCCGCGACGGGCACGTTGGGGCCGATGCCCACGCCCGCGCTCGCGTGCACATCGACCTTGGTGAGGACGAAGCGCTTGATGAGCACCTCGATCTGCGTGCCGCCGCCACCGCCGCCGGAGGACTTGCCCTTGCCCATCCCGTCGATGATGTCGGAGATGTTGTTCTTGGTGCCGTTGGCGACGAACCAGACGCCCACGTCGTCCAGCTCGAGCAGGTCGACGACGATCTTCTGCGCCGTCGTCTCGGCGCCGATCTGCAGGTCGATCTTGCCCGCGGTGATGGACTTGGGCGGCTCGTAGCCCTTGGGGTTGCCGACCTCGAGGTCGCGCACCGTGGCGCCCGGCGGAGAGATGTTCAGCTCGAGCGCGCCGACGTGCGCGTCCACGCCCAGCACGGCGGGGGCGGCGGAGTTGGCGACGCTGGTGGCGATCGTGTTCCGGAAGAGGAACAGCGCCACGACCAGGACCACGACGAGGAGGACGATGCCCAGGACGACCTTCAGGAGGGTCTTCATGCCCTGAAGAATAGTGCAGGATCAGGGGGCGGGCGGCGCGATTGGCGCCGGTTCCGCCGGCGCGGGCAGGGGCGCCGCCGGCGTCGCGGGCGCCGTCGCCGCGCGCATGCGCCGCAGGGTCTCGCGCTTCCAGTCCGGGACGCGGTACTCCCACCCCGCGACCTGCTTCGCCAGCGCGGCGTAGTCGGGGATGAAGGGCTCGCCCGGCTCGGGCGGCGTCGCGGGCGGACGCGGCGCGTTGGGCCTGGGGACGATCGCCAGCGTGATCCAGAGGCCGTCCGCTTCCTCGCGGCCGTTGACCGCGATGCTCGCGCCCTCGGTCTCGAAGGTGGGCGACCACGCGGGCTCCGGCACGGTGTCGCCGCGCGCGTGGCGCACCGCCTCGAACTCCAGCCGCTCGAGGAAGGAAGGCAGCCCCGTCTGCGCGCTCGCGACCTGCTCCGGCGTCCAGTGGTCGCGCTCGGCGTCGGCGATCTCGGGCGCCCAGCGCGGCGCGGGCGTGCCCGGCTCGTTCGCCGCGCCGCCGATGGGGCGCACGAGCGCGAGCCCCGCGATCGCCGCGCGCTTGGTCTCGCCCGCGGGCAGCGCGAAGAGCGTGCGGTCCATCCATTCGAGCGCGTCGCCGGGAAGCTGCAGCCGTCCGGCGGCGCGCCAGGTCTGCTCCTCGTCGAAGCGGCGCACGAAGATGCCGTCGGGCGCGAAGCGCTCCTCGCCGAAGACGATCTCCGCGATCGGCGCCGCGCCGGGCGCGCCGCCCAGAAGGCGCACCAGCCGCGCCTTCCCCGAGGCGTCGGGCCACGCGAGCCCGAGCGCGCCGTGGCGCGCGCGCTTGCCCGTCATGCGCTCCTGCAGCGTCAGCCGCGCGGCGCTCGCCACCAGCGCGCGCACGAGCTCGGTGCGCGCGGGGTAGCCCTCGCTGCTGGCGACGATCCACGCGCCGTCGGCGCCGCGCTCCAGGCGCACCGTCGCGTTGCCGCGCAGGCATTCGATCGCGGCGATCTCGCCCGCGCGCTCCTCGAGCGCCGGCAGCAGCGGGGCGCCCGCGGCCTGCGCCGGCGCGCCACCGCGCGCGTGCATGACGAGGATCGTGATCACCACGAGCGTGGCGGCGCCGATGGCGGCGGCGATGGCGAAGGCGGTCTTCATCCGTGCGCCTCCGTGCGGCGGCCGCGCCCGCGCAGCGCGTACCAGGCGAGCGCCGCCGCGGCGACGGCGAGCGGCCAGAGCACGCTGTTGGCGACGAGCAGCCGCCGCCCGAGCGCGTCGACGTCCGCGCGCAGCGCGTGCTGCACCTGGCGCAGCTCCTTGCGCGCCGCGACCATGCGCTCCTGCAGCCGCTGGATCTCCGCGGCCTGCGCGGGCGTGAGCACGATCTGCTGCCCGCCGTCGGCGGTGCGCTCGCGCTGCAGCTCGCCGATGCGCAGCTCGGTGCGCTGGATCTCGTCCTGCAGCTCGCGCTCGCGCGCGATCGACTTCGCCTCGGCGTCCTTGCGCATCTGCTCGACGACGGTGAACGGTCGCCGGTACTGCCCGCGCGCGCGGATGGAGGCGAGCGCGGGATCGCCCGCTGCCAGCTCCACGGCGTTGAGCACGAGCGGACCGTTGTCCGCGATCGCGCGCCGACCGAGCGAGGCGCCGCCGTTGCGGTCCTCGACGACCCAGGTGTCGTCGGCGAGCAGGTCCGCGTCGGCGATCAGGATGATGTTCGCGCTGCCCGCCGCGCGCGCGCCGTCGGCGGCGGGGAAGGCGCTCTGGATCGGGCCGGTGATGCGCGCGGCGAGCACCTTGGGGCCGCCCTCGGGGCGGAAGTCGCGCAGGAGCTGCTCGGGATCGCCGAAGAAGCCCAGCTTCAGCGTCTGGATGAGCTGGCTCTGGTCGCTGGTGGTGACCAGCGGCTCGACGGTGCACTTCGCGTCGGGCAGCTTCTGGATCGCGCCCGCGCTCATGAAGTTGAGCGCCTGCAGCGCGCCGGTGAGCGGGTCCGTCGCGCTGAGCGTGTCGCGCGGCATGGAGAGCCACGCCACGTAGTCCAGCTCGCGCGCGCCGCCGTTCTTCATGGGCGCGCGGATGCGCGTGGCGTGCTTGAGGTCGCCGACGACCGTCTCGCGCGGGATCTCGACGCCCCACGCCGCGAGCATCGGGCCGAAGTCGTAGGTCGTGCCGCCGCGGCGCGCGCCCATCGCGTTGGCGTCGGGGCTGCCATCCGTCTCCGCGTACGGGTCCGCGAGCACCACCAGCGGCTTGCCCGCGAGCGCCCACGCGTCGATCGCGCGCAGGATCGGCTCGGGCAGTCCGCGCGGCTGCACGATCACGAGCGCGGCGATCTTCTCGGGGAGCTCCGTCGCCGTCGGCGCGATCGACTCGACCTCCGCGACGCCGCGCAGCTGCTGGATCACCACCGGCGTCTCGCGCGGCTGCATGGGGTTGCGCGGATCCATGCCGCCCTCGAGCGGCATCGAGCTCAGCAGCCCCACGCGCGGACGCTCGGGCCGGCCCACCGCGGCGATCGCGCGCATGAGCTCGTACTCCAGGAAGGGCTCCTGCTCGGGGCTGAGGTAGGGGATCGTCTCGCGCTTGTCCGTCGGACCGCGCACGACGATGCCCAGCGTGAGCGTGCGCCCGCTGCCGTCGACGGTGAGCGCGGGAAGGCCCGCGGCGCGCGCCTGGTCCTCCGCCTCGCTGAAGGGCTCGGGATCGATCACGCGCAGGTCGATGCGCCCGTCGGAGGCGCGCGCGATCTCCTCCAGGTACTCGCGCACGCGCTGCGCATGGGCGCGGATCTGCGGGATGTCCTTGCCCGACTCCTGCGTCCAGTAGAGGTCGACGCGCACCGGCTCGTCCAGCGAGCGCAGCACCGACCGCACGCCGGGGCTGCTGGTGTAGAGGCCGTCGCGCGTCAGGTCCAGGCGCGCGCCCGGCAGCAGCACGCCCAGCAGCGTGTTGAGCGCGACGACGCCCGCCAGCGCGGCGGCGATGGCGAGCAGGGCGTTGCGGCGGCTCTCGGTGCGCAGGGACATGGTTCGTGGCTCCTACTGCGCCTTCTTCCAGTCGACGACGACGCCGGTGACCAGCAGCGCGGCCGCGGAGACGGAGAGGAAGTAGAGCGCGTCGCGCAGGTCCAGCACGCCGCGCATCATGCTCTCGAAGTGGGTGAGCGCGCTCATGGAGGCGAGCGCGTCCAGCGCGACGCGCGGCATCCACGCGCTGACGTAGTCCAGCACGACGGGGAAGCCCATCACCAGCAGCACGAAGCAGCAGACGCCGGTGAGGACGAAGGCGATCACCTGGTTGCGCGTGCACGCACTGAGCGCGGAGCCGATCGCCAGGAAGGTGCCCGCCAGCAGCGCGCACGCGGCGTAGCCCACGGCGATGGCGCCGTGGTCGGGCTCGCCCAGCCAGGCGACGGTGAACCACATCGGCGCGGTGAGCGCGAGCGCGACGCACGCGAAGGCCCACGCCGCCAGGAACTTGCCCAGCACCAGGTCCCAGACGGTGAAGGGAAGCGTCAGCAGCAGCTCGACGGTGCCGGTGCGGCGCTCCTCGGCCCACAGGCGCATGCTCAGCGCGGGGACCAGGAAGAGGTCGAGCCAGGGCTGCCCCTGGAAGAAGGGTCGCAGGTCCGCCTGCCCGCGCTCGTAGAAGCCGCCGAGCTGGAAGGCGAAGATCCCCGACATGAAGAGGTAGATGACCAGGAAGACGCCGGCGAGCGGGCTGGCGAAGTAGGCGGCGAACTCCCGGCGGAAGATGGTGGCGACGCGCGCGGGGGCGTTCATCGGCGCCCTCCCTTCGCGGCGCGGCCGGCGGCGCGCGCGCCTTCGCCCGCGCGCGCACCGTCGCCCGCGCGCGCGCCCGTGTCCCCGGTCGTCAGCGCGCGGAAGACATGGTCGAGGCGGTTGCGCTGCACGCCCGCGGGGGCGCGCGCCTCCAGCTCCGCCGGCGTGCCGTCGAAGACGAGCGTCCCCTGGCTGATGATCACGGCGCGCGTGCAGACGGCCTCGACCTCCTCCAGGATGTGCGTGGAGAGGACGACCGCGCGCTCGCTGCCCAGGCGGCGGATGAGCTCGCGCACCTCGTGCTTCTGGTTGGGGTCGAGTCCGTCCGTCGGCTCGTCGAGCACCAGGATCGGTGGATCGTGCAGCAGCGCCTGCGCGAGTCCGGTGCGGCGCTTGTAGCCCTTGGAGAGGGTCTCGATCGCCTGCCGGCGGTAGGGCCCCAGGTGGAGCTGGTCGATCAACGCGTCGACGCGCGCGCGCGCCGCGGCGCCCTGGAAGCCGCGCGCGTGCGCGGCGAAGCGCAGGAACTCCTCGACGCGCATCTCGCCGTACGCGGGCGCGCCTTCGGGCAGGTAGCCAAAGGTGCGCTTGGCCTCGAGCGGCCGCGCCGCGAGATCGATCCCCGCCAGCCGCACGCTGCCCGCGCTGGGCGTGAGGAAGCCCGTGAGCATGCGCATCGTCGTGCTCTTGCCGGCGCCGTTGGGGCCGAGGAAGCCCAGCACCTGCCCGGCGGGCACGCGCAGGTCGATCCCTCGGACCGCCTCGAAGGCGCCGAAGGACTTCCGGAGGCCCTTGGCGTCGATGAGCTCAGGCATGGCGAGGTGCGGATTTTACCCGCGCGACCACGCACGCAGGCGCCTCTATGCTCGGGACATGCTCGATGACCGTGCCGCCGCCGCCGGCGGGACCCCGCGTCCCGCGGGCTCCGCACCCGTCCCACGCGCCCCCGCGCGCGCGGAGGCGGCGTTCCTGCGGCGCTACGGCGCGGCGCCCACGGCGCTGGCGCGGGCGCCCGGGCGCGTGAACCTCATCGGCGAGCATGTCGACTACTCGGAAGGGCATGTCCTCCCCGTGGCGATCGACCGCGACGCCGCCTGCGCGCTCGGCCCGGCGCGCGACGGCCGCTGGCGCGTCTGGAGCGAGGAGGAGCGCGCGATGGTCGAGCTGCCCGACCCCTCCGCCCCCGGCGTGCGTCCGCTCGCGCTGCCCGGGGACCGCTGGGCGAACTACGTCCTGGGCGTGCTCGCGGGCTTCGCGCGCGAGGGCGTGCGCGTGCCGCCGCTGGAGATCGCGGTGGCGAGCGACGTGCCCATCGGCGCGGGGCTCTCCTCGAGCGCCGCGCTCGAGGTCGCCGTCGCGACCGCGCTCGCCGAGGAGCTCTCCGCGCCGCTCTTTGGCCTGCCGATGGCGCGCCTCTGCCAGGAGTCCGAGCGCGAGTTCGCGGGCGTGCCCTGCGGCATCATGGACCAGATCGCCAGCGCGCTCGGGCGCCGCGGCCACGCGATGCTCGTGGACTGCCGCACGCTGGATGTGCGCTGGGTGCCGGTGCCCGACCGCGCGGTGCTGCTGGCCATCGACAGCGGCGTGCGCCACCGGCTGGACGACGGCAGCTACGCGCAGCGGCGCGCCGAGGTCGAGTCCGCCGCGGCCGCGCTGGGCGTGCGCGTGCTGCGCGACGCCGACGAGTCGATGGTGCGCTCGACGCGCATCGACGAGCTACACGCGCGCCGCGCGCGCCACGTGGTGCGCGAGATCCAGCGCACGCTCCTGGCCGCGGGCGCGCTGCGCAACGGCGACCTGGAGCTGCTGGGCATGCTCATGCTCCAGAGCCACCAGTCGCTGCGCGACGAGTTCGCGGTGAGCACGCCGGAGCTGGACGCGATCGTCGAGGAGGCGCGCGCGATCGGTCCCGGCGGCGGCGCGTACGGCGCGCGCCTCACTGGTGGCGGCTTCGGCGGCAGCGCGGTCGTGCTCGCCGACGCGGACCGCGCGGACGCCGTCGCCGCACGCATCTCCGCCGCGTTTGTCCGGAGATTCCGCCGCCCCGCGCCCGCGCTGCGCCTGACCGCGGGCCCCGGGAGCGCCGCGTTGCGGCCCGGAGCGTCCGCGCACTAGGCTCCACCCATGCGAATCACCGCGCTCGGAGCCGCTGGAGAGGTGACCGGTTCCGGCTATCTCGTGGAGACGCGCGGCGCGCGCGTGCTCGTCGACTACGGGATGTTCCAGGGGCGCGGCTCCTCCGACGAGAAGAACGCCGAGCTCGGCCCGCTGCGCCCGGACCGCCTGGACGCGGTCGTGCTCACGCACGCGCACCTGGACCACTGCGGCCGCCTGCCGCTGCTGCGCGGGCTGCGCTGCAAGATCCACATGACCGAGCCGACCTGCGAGCTGGCCGAGGTCATCCTGCTCGACTCCGCGCACATCCAGGAGAGCGACGCGCAGCGCGAGAACACCTGGCGCGAGCGCACCGGCGAGGAGCCCACCGCAAAGCCGCTCTACACCGCCGCCGAGGTCAAGCCGATCGTCGAGCGCTTCGTGGGGATGCCCTACGGCGAGGCGCGCGAGATCGCCCCCGGGATCACCATCGTGCTGCACGACGCGGGGCACATCCTCGGATCCGCCAGCGTCGAGATGCGCGTGCAGGAGGAGGGGCGCACCAAGACGGTCGTCTTCAGCGGCGACGTCGGGCAGAGCAACATGCCGATCCTGCGCGACCCCTCGCCGTGCGTGCCGGCGGACCTGGTCGTGCTCGAGTCCACCTACGGCGACCGCGACCACCGCCCCAGCGCGCAGACGCTCGCGGAGCTCAAGGAGATCCTCAAGAAGGCCGCGTGGGAGAAGCAGAAGGTGCTCTGCCCGGCCTTCGCGATCGGGCGCACGCAGCTGCTGCTCTACGTCCTGGCGGAGATCGTGCGCGACGGGACGACCCCCTCGGTGCCGATCTACCTCGACAGCCCGCTCGCCATCCGCGCGACGGAGATCTACTCGCGCTACCCGCACGAGTTCGACGACCACTCGCAGAAGCTCGCGCGCACGGGCGAGGCGCGCCGCGCGCTCTCCAACCTCTCCTACTGCAGCACCCCCGCCGAGAGCCGCGCGCTCAACGAGATCTGGGGCGCGAGCGTCGTCATCGCCGGCAGCGGCATGTGCGACGGCGGCCGCATCATGCACCACCTGCGCCACAACCTCTGGCGCCGCGGCGTGCAGGTGCTGCTCACCAGCTACATGGCCGAGGGGACGCTCGGGCGCAAGCTCGTCGACCACGCGCCCAAGGTGCGGATCTTCCGCGAGGACGTCGTCGTGCGCGCGGATGTGCACACCGTCAACGGGCTGAGCGCGCACGCGGGGCAGTCGGGGCTCGTCGCGTGGGCCGCGCCCGCGCTGCGCGCCGGCGCGCGCGTCGTGCTCACCCACGGCGAGAATCCGCAGCGCGCCGCCCTGCGCGCGAAGCTGGAGAAGGACTTCAAGACCGAGGTCCAGACGCCCATGCGCTTCGAGGTGATGGAGCTGTGAGCGCCGCCGCCACGCGAGCGCCGTCGGCCGGGTGGGACCTGCCGTCGCGCGTCGCCTGGCTCCTGGTCTGCTGCGCCGCGCTGCTGCCCTGGTTCAGCCTGACGGACCATCCCGCCTGGCCTCCCGAGGAGGGCCGCTACGGGCAGGTCGCGGCCACGATGGTGGAGACAGGCGACTGGCTCGTCCCCGTCTTCCGCGGCGAGGCGCACCTGACCAAGCCGCCCCTCTCCTACTGGGCGATCGCCGCGGCGACGGAACTCTTCGGCCGCGGCGCGGCGGCGGTGCGCGTGCCCAGCGCGCTCGCCACCAGCGGCGTCGTGCTTCTCTGCTTCCTGCTGGGATCGCGCCTGCGCTCGCGCGCGGCGGGGGTCGCGGCGGCGCTGCTCTTCGCGGTCATGCCGCTGACGATGGTCGCCGGACGCCTGGGCGCGCCCGACGCGATGATGACCTTCGCGTGGTTCGGCTCGCTGGTGGGCGCGCTGCTGGCGCTCGATCCGCGCACCGGCGCGCGCGCGCGGCTGGGCTGGTGCGCGCTCTTCTGGGGCGGCGCGGGGGCGGCCCTGCTGCTGAAGGCGCCGCTGGGACTCGCGCCGATCTGCATCGTCTTCGCCGGCATCGCGGTCTCGGGGCGCTGGAGCGCGATGCGCGCGCTGCTGCCGCTGCCGGGAATCGCGCTGGCGCTGGGACCCTTCGCGCTCTGGGCGTGGATGGTCGCGCGCGCGCATCCGCAGCTTCCGGAGGTGCTCTGGGAGGAATCGGTCGGCCGCGCCACCGGCGACCTGGGCAAGCACGCCCCTTGGTGGACCTACATCCCCGTCTTCCTCGGCGGACTCTGGCCCGCGACGGCGATGCTCACGCTGCCGGTCTTCAACCTGGGCTGGCGCGAATCGTGGGAGCGGCTGCGCGCGGATCCGATCCTGCCGCTGGCGATCCTCGGGCCGCTGGTGGTCTTCAGCCTCTCCGCGGGCAAGCTGCCGCACTACCTGCTGCCCGTCGCGCCGCCGCTCGCGGTGCTCTGCGGCATGATGCTCGCGGGGTGGATGGAGTCCGCGCCGCGCCTGGTGCGTCCGCCCGATGTGCGCTTCACGCTGCTGGTGACGGCGGCGATGGGCGCGGTCGCGCTGACGCTGGGGGTGCTCCTCGCGCCCGCCTCGCTGGCGATCCCCGCGTGGTGGGGGGCCGTCATGCTTCCGGCCGTGGTCGGCGCGGCCTTCCTCGTCTGGCAGTGGCCCGTGGTGGCATCGCGCCGGCGCGGATTGCTCGTGGCCTGGCTTGGGATCGTGGGAAGCTGGATGCTCGCGCTGGAGGTCGAGGACCAGGTGTTCGACTCCATGGGCGCGCCCACGCTCGCGCCGCTGGTCGAGCGCGCGCAGGCGGCGGGGGGGAGGCTGCTGGCGGTCGTCGACACCGACACCACCCGGCCGTACTACTTCGGCGAGGCCGTCGTCGAGTTCGGCGACCGCGACAGCGCGGCGGCCGAAGCCGCCGAGGCGGCGCGCGCCGGCGACATCGCGCTCGTGGACCGGCGGCTCCTGCCCGGCTTCGAGCGCGCGGCCGCGGAGCGCGGGCTGGCGATCCGGCCCGGGGATCCCGCGACCGTCCGCCTGCTGTGGTGGCGGGACGCGGGCGTCTGGACCCTCCAGCCGGCGCACGCAAAGACCGCTGCCACAAGCCCCTCCGACGGCTCCTCGGGATCCGGCGCCCCCCGGCAGCCGTAGTCATCCACCGCCGTCCCCCGTCCCCGTGCGGGCGGTATCATCCGCCGACCTGCTCCGGCAGGCTTCACCCCCGACAGAGGATTCCGACCCCATGAAGTCGTTCTGCACGCTCTCCGCCGCGTTCGTCGCCTCCGCCACGCTGCTGGTCGGCTGCTACAGCCCCCAGCCGACGACCGTCTACGGTTCGGAGAACCTCCCGAAGCAGGATTGGTACACGCTTTCGGACGGCAGCAGCGAGGTGAAGGCGCTTCCGCCGGCCCTCCGCAACGCCCTGGTGCAGCAGCGCCAGGAGGTCTCGGCCGAGAGCGACAAGGGCAGCCTCAGCGCCGACATGAAGAAGCGCATCTCCGACCTGAACGAGGCGTGCAATGCCGCCTATCTGGTCAGCTTCGACGTGATCGCCTCGAACCCGACGCCGGACCTCAACGGCCAGTTCGAGACCTGGGACAAGCGCCGCCTGAACGACTCGATGACCTACAACCAGAACCTGCGCGCCCTCGCGGACGAGTGGAGCTACTTCTGGCTGATGGAGCGTCCGGGCGGCACCCCGTACAACACGGTCAACACGACCGGCCGCGAGTAAGCGGCGACCCCCAGTCAATCCCCCACGGCCGCGCGTTCGACGCGCGGCCGTGTCGTTTCACGGGGTCTGCTACGACGGCTCCTCGCGCAGTTCGCGTTGGGCGTCCTCGCCGGTGCGCGCGGTGCCCGGATCCCCGGGCGCGGTCGTCCCGGCCAGATATTGCGCGGCGCGCGCGGCGTGGTGCGCCAGCCGGTCGATCTGGCGGAGCACCTCGAGCTGCGCCATCGCCTGCTCGGGCGAGAGGCCGCCGGCGGCCGTGATCGCCAGCGTGCGCGCGCGCTCGGTCTGGCGCTGCGCGCTGAGCGTCCGCGAGCGGGCGCGCAGGACCGCGCCGGGGGAGGGAGCGGTGGAGTCCGCCAGCCACGTCGAGAATCCCGCGACGATCTCGCCCGCCTCCGCGAGTCCGGGGCGCACCACCTCGCTCTGCAGGCTCCCCGCCTGCGCCAGCGGCAGCAGGTGCTGCATGTCGCCGATCATGCGGGTGAGGTGGTCGAGCGCGCCCACCGACGCCAGCTGCATCTCCAGCGTCGCGCGGTCGCCCTCGGGGACCTGGATCTCGCCCAGGAAATCGCGCGCGGCGGCGAGGCTCGCGTGCGCGTCGTTGAGGCGCTCCTCGAAGCCGCGCAGGTCGCCCCCGCGCAGGAGCTGCGTCGCGGCCGCCGCGACCGCGCCGCCCGCCTGGATGATGCCGCGCCGCGCCGTCGCCGCCGCGACGCCGGGCACGCTGAGCGCGCTGCGGTCGAGCTCCAGGACCGGCGGCGACGTGCCGCGCTGGCGGATGGTGCGGGCGAGCGTCCGCTCCAGCGGCGTGCGCATCGCCAGCACCGGCACGGCGCCCAGCAGCGTGAAGGCGGTGTGGAAGGCGGCGATGCCGATCGCGCCGTCGTGCGCGCCGAAGACCGCGTCGACCGCGTGCTCGCATCCCTGCGCGATCCAGCGCAGCGGCGCGAAGAAGAGGAGCGCGCACGCCGCCTGGACCAGCGCGCACGCGGCCCACGCGGCGGCGGTGCGGCGCGCCCACGCGCGCGCGCCCAGCGTCGCGACGATGCCGGTGCTCGTCGTGCCGATGGTCGCGCCGATGGTCAGGTGCGCGGCGAGGTCCCAGCCGATCGCGTGGTCGTGCAGCGCGGCCATCGCCAGCGCGATCGTCGCCGCGCTCGACTGCATCGCCGTGCCCAGCAGCAGGCCGATGCCCACGAGCTGCATGCGCCCCAGCAGGGTCCCCGCCGAGAAGCCGCTCAGGTCGGTGAAGGCGACCGCCGGGCGCACGATGTCGCGGATGAAGCCGACCGCCAGCAGCATGATCGCGAGCCCCGCCAGCGCGGTGCCGAGCTGCTTCGCGCGCCCGTGCCCGAGCGCGCGCATGAACGCGCCCAGCGCGAGCGCCGGCAGCAGGACGTCGTTGACGCCGTGCGTCATGCCCACGGTCGCGACGATCCAGCTCGTGCTCGAGGTGCCCACCGTCGCGCCGACGACGACCGGGATCGCCGCCGAGAGGCTCAGGATCCCCGCCGTGACGAAGCCCACCGTCGCGAGCACCGTCGCGCTCGATGCCTGCGAGAGCACCGTCATGACGACGCCGCCCGCGAACCCGCGCACCGGGTTGCCCGTCATCGCCTGCAGCGTGCGCCGCATTCCCGGGCCGGCGAGCGCCGTCAGCCCGTCGGTCAGAAGCGTCATCCCGAGCAGAAAGAGACCGACGCTGCCCGCGAACTTCGCGAGAAGCTGCCAGGGCGCGGTCTCGGCTGGACTCACTTGACGAAGTAGGAGCGGTTCACATGCCAGCGCGGCAGCCAGCTGAAGATGTCATCCAGCAGCGCCACGGTGGGCTTGTGGTGGCTGACCATCATCGCGAACTCGCCGGCGTCGAAGAAGAGGCCGCCGCAGGAGGTGCACTGGTCGGCGATCACCTCGCCGCGCTTGATCTCCTTCATCTGGCCGCCGCACTTGGGGCACTTCATCCAGTGCGCGGCCTTGGCCTTCTCCGCCTCGGTCTTGGAGCGGTAGGCGTCCAGGCCCTCGCGGATCTTCGCGATGAGCTGCAGGTCCTTCTCGTGGAACTGGCGGTCCGCCTCGTTGTAGCCGGGGAGTTCGAAGGGGGTCATCGGGGAGCGTGCCTCGCAGAATGGTGCGGACGCAGCAGGATAGCGCATCGCGGCGGGGGTGCGCGCGGCGCCGCGCTCAGCCCGCGTCGCAGATCGCGGCGGCGGCGCGCAGCGCGGCGGCCGGATCGCCGCGCGGCATGAATTCCTGCGCGAGATAACCATCGAAGCCGGTCGCCACGATCGCTTCGCAGATGCCGCGGTAGTTGAGCTCCTGCGTGTCGTCGAGGTTGCTGCGTCCGGGATTGCCCGCGGTGTGGTAGTGCGCGAAGTAGGGGTGGAGCTCGCGGATGGTCCGGATGACATCGCCCTCCATGATCTGCATGTGGTAGATGTCGTAGAGCAGCCGGAAGTGGTCGCTGCCGACCTGCTTGCACAGCTCGACGCCCCAGGGGCTGCGGTCGCACATGTAGTCCTTGTGGTCGACCTTGGAGTTGAGCAGCTCCATCACGACGACGATGCCGTGCTTCTGCGCCAGCGGCATGATGCGGCGCAGCCCCTGCGCGCAGTTGCGCAGGCCGACGTCGTCGGGCATGCCCGCGCGGTTGCCGCTGAAGACGATCATCTGCCGGACGCCCGCGTCGGCGGCGGCGGGGATGAGCTCCTCGCTGCGCTTGACGAGCTCGTCGTGCTTGTCGGGGCGGTTCCAGCCGACGGTGATGCCGCCCGGGCCGTTGGCCAGCGAGCAGGCGAGGCCGTGCTTCGCCGGCACGCCCCACTGCTCCTGGGAGAGCAGGTCGATCGCCTGGATCCCGCAGGACTTGGCGAGCTCGCAGAGCTCGTCCAGCGGCATGTTGCCAAAGCACCAGGCGCAGACGCTCTGGCGCAGGCGGCGCTTGGTGGCGCCGGCGGACGCGGCGGGCGCGCCCTGCGGCGCGGCGTCGCCCGGAGCCGCGCCGGACGTTGCGCCAGCGGCGGGGGAGGCGGCGCGGGTGGCCTGCGCCCCGGCCGCGAAGGTTGCGGCGGCGGTCGCGGAGGCGGCGAGTCCGGTCTGCACGAAGGTCCTGCGGTCCATGCGCGAAGCGTACTTGCAGGCGCCGCGGCGCCCGTGCCTATCCTGCGCGTTCCCGATGCCCGCCGCCCGCATCCAGTTCGTGGACAGCCACACCGAAGGCGAGCCGACGCGCACGATCGTCGGCGGCGCGCCCGCCTTCGCGGGGCGCACGGTCGCCGAGCAGGCGGCGGACTTCGCGGCCAACCACGCGTGGTTCCGCAGCGCGGTGATCGACGAGCCGCGCGGCAGCGACGTGCTCGTGGGCGCGGTGCTCGTGCCGCACTCGGACCCGAGCTGCGCCGCGGGAATCATCTTCTTCAACAACGTCGGCCTGCTGGGCATGTGCGGCCACGGCACCATCGGCGTCGTGCGCACGCTCGCGCACCTCGGGCGCCTGCGTCCCGGCGCGGTGCGCCTGGAGACGCCCGTCGGCGTGATCGAGGCGACGCTGCACGAGTCCGTCGGCGACGCCGCGCCCGCGGTCGAGGTCGGCAACGTGCGCTCCTTCGTGCACCGCACCGGCGTCGAGGTGCTGCTCACCGACGGCCGCCGCGTCGTCGGCGACATCGCCTGGGGCGGCAACGGCTTCTTCCTCTGCGACGAGCACGAGGAGCGGCTGGAGCTGGGCAACCTCGAGGAGCTGCTGCGCCTGGCGTGGTCGATCCGCACCGTCCTCGAGGACGACGAGCTCGCCGAGATCGACGGCCGTCCGGTGGACCACGTCGAGCTCTTCGGGCCGGCGCGCGATCCCGCCAACCACAGCCGCAACTTCGTCCTCTGCCCCGGCGGCGCCTACGACCGCTCGCCCTGCGGGACCGGCACGAGCGCGAAGCTCGCGTGCCTGGCCGCGAAGGGGCTGCTCGCGCCCGGCCAGGTCTGGCGCCAGGAGTCGGTGATCGGCAGCGTCTTCGAGGCGTGGTACCAGCCCGCGCCCGAGGGCGGCGTGCTTCCCTTCGTGCGCGGCCGCGCGTGGATCACCGGCGAGGGCGAGCTCGTGCTCGACGCGGACGACCCGTACCGCCACGGCATTGCGGCGGTGCAGTAGCGGCGCGGTGCGCGCGCCGCGCCGCGCGCCGCGCGCCGTCCAACCCAGATCACCCACGGAACCCACGCATGCAGTCCCACGGCTCGAACGCTCCCACCGCCCGCCCCATGACGCGCGCCGACTGGCAGGGCGTCTTCCCCGCCATCACCACGCCGCTCACCGCGGCGGACGAGGTCGATCTCGAGCTCTTCGGCCGCCACGCCGCGTGGATGGTCGGCCACGGCTGCGCGGGGCTCGTGACGCCGGGCTCGCTGGGCGAGGGCGGGCTGCTCTCGATGGACGAAAGGCGCGCGCTCTGGACGCGCGCCGTCGAGTGCGTCGGCGCGCAGGTGCCGGTGGTCGCGGCCGTCGGCGCGTGCAGCACGCGCGAGGCGGTGGCGATCGCGCGCGCCGCGCAGGCGTGCGGCTGCCGCGGGCTCATGGTGCTGCCGCCCTACGCGTACCGCGGCGACTGGCGCGAGACGCGCGCGCACTTCGCGGCGATCTTCGAGGCCACGCCGCTGGGGTGCATGCTCTACAACAATCCGCCCGCCTACGGCACCGACGTGCGCCCCGAGCAGGTCGAGGAGCTGGCGCAGGCGCACGCGAACCTGCACGCCGTGAAGGAATCCAGCGGCGACATCCGCCGCACGACCGCGATCCGCCACCGCCTGGGCGATCGCGTCGCGCTCTTCGTGGGCATCGACGACATGGTGCTCGAGGGCGTCGCCGCGGGCGCGACGGGATGGATCGCGGGCCTCGTCAACGGCTTCCCCGGCGAGAGCGTGCGCCTCTTCGAGCTGGCGATGGAAGGCCGCGCCGACGAGGCGGACGAGCTCTACCGCTGGTTCCTGCCGCTGCTGCGGCTGGACGCGGGTCCCGACTTCGTGCACCTGGTGAAGCTGGCGCAGGCGAGCGCGGGCTGGGGGAGCGAGCGGCTGCGCCTGCCGCGCCTGCCGCTGGAGCGCGACGCGCGCAACCGCGTGATGAGCGTCATCGACGCCGCGAAGAAGATGCGCGTCGGGTGACGCGGGCGGGTGCGCGACCACGCGCGACGGGTGCGACCACGCGCCGCGCCCCCGCGCGCCTCAGTTGCTCGCGCCCCAGTTGCCCAGCAGCAGGCCCAGGTCCGCGCCGTCGGTGGTGCCGCTGCGGTTGAGGTCGGTCACGCCGCCCTGGCCCCAGCCGCCCAGCAGTATCCCTAGGTCCGCGCCGTCGACGCGGTGGTCGCCGTTGATGTCGCCCAGCGGGGGCTCGCAGGTGTCGGGGACGCCGTTGCCGTCGGAGTCCGTCGGCAGCGGGTTTCCGACGATGCGGCGGATGCGGCCGACGGTGTGCTCGACCACGTACATCTCGCCCAGCGCGTCGGTGCCGATGCAGACGGGCGTCGAGAGGCCCGACATCTGCGAGGTGCGCTCGACGAAGCCCGTGACGGCGCCGTTGACCAGCTTGAAGCTGAAGAGCTTGCTGTTCTGGTAGTCGCCGAAGAAGTAGGTGCCGTCGAGGGCCGGCATCGCGCAGCCGTGATAGACGGTGCCGCCGGTGACGCAGAGGCCCACCGTGTGCGCGTAGTCGTAGACCGGCGTGATCAGGTTCGCGGGGCACGTGCAGTTGGCGTTGGAGGCGCAGACCAGCCCCTCCATGCAGTTCCAGCCGAGGTTCGCGCCGCCGTCGAAGTCGGGGCGGATGCGGTCGATCTCCTCGCGCGAGGTGCCGCCGACATCGCCGATCCACAGGTCGCCGGTCGCGGTGTCGAAGCTCGCGCGGTAGGGGTTGCGCAGGCCGCGCAGGAAGACCTCGTGCGCGACGGTCGCGCTGGTCGCGTAGGGGTTGTCGGCGGGAATCGCGTAGTTCGCGTCGGCGTCGGCGGGGAAGTCGTCGTGGTCGACGTCGATGCGCAGCAGCTTGCCCCAGAGCGAGGTGCTGCTCTGGCTGCGCGGCGGGCCGCTGGGATCGCCGGTGTAGCCGCCGTCGCCCAGCGGGATCCAGAGCTTGCCGTCGGGGCCGAAGCCGATCCATCCGCCCAGGTGGAAGCCCTGCGAGGAAGGGGACGCCAGCTTGAGGATCACGCGGCGCGAGGCGGGATCCGCCTGGTCCGGGTTGGTCGCGCTGCGCGTGTACTCGACGATCCAGACGACGATCGCGCTCGTGCCGCCGGTGGTGTGGTGGATGTAGAAGCGGCCGTTGGTGGCGTAGTCGGGGTGGAAGGCGATGCCGAGCATGCCGCTGTAGGTCTGCTCGGGAACCGCGGAGTCGATGTCCAGGAAGGGCGTCGACTGCAGGACGCCGTTCTTGATGAGCTTCACGACGCCGCGCTGCTCGGCGACGAAGAGACGCGCGTAGTCGCCGGGCGCGTGCGTCAGCATCACGGGCTTCGTGAGCCCCGAGGCGACCACCTGTCCGGCGATGTTCTGCGCGTGCGCGGCGGCCCCGAGGGCGCCCGCGACAAGGATGGCGGCGATGCGGCGTGGGAGCATCCCCGCAACATAACGCCTCGCGGAAAATATGCCGGGCATGCCCGGCATGTTTCTTCGCGAAAAGGAGCCGGGCATGCCCGGCGTATTTTCGGGGTGGTAGCCTTCGCCGCCCGGCAGAACGCATGATCCGAGTCGCCGATCTCCGCAAGTCCTACGGGACCATCCACGCCCTCCGGGGCGTCTCCTTCCACGCGCGCCGTGGCGAGGTCTTCGGTCTTCTCGGTCCCAACGGCGCCGGCAAGAGCACGGCGATGGCCATCTGCATGGGCCTGGTCGCGCCCGACTCGGGCTCCGTCGTCATCGGCGACGCGGGCTCGCCGCGCGATCCGGCCGCGCGCCGCCACCTGGGCTTCGCGCCGCAGCAGCTCGCCCTCTACGAGCAGCTCTCGGCGCGAGAGAACCTCGTCTTCCTCGGCCGCGTCTACGGGCTGACGGACCCGCGCCGCCGCGCGGACGAGCTGCTCGACATCGTCGGCCTGCTCCCGCGCGCGAAGGACCGCGTGCACGCCTACTCGGGCGGCATGCAGCGGCGCCTGAACCTCGCCGCCGCGCTCGTGCACGATCCGCCGGCGATCCTCCTGGACGAGCCGACCGCCGGCGTCGACCCGCAGAGCCGCAGCAGCATCCTCGAGGTCGTCCAGCGCCTGGCCGACGAGGGCCGCACCGTCATCTACACGACCCACTACATGGAGGAGGCGCAGCGCATCTGCAGCCGCGTCGCCATCGTGGACCAGGGGCGCGTGCTCGCCGAGGGCACCGTCCCCGAGCTCGTCGCGGCGCACGGCGGCGACAGCATCGTCGTCGTCTGCACCGAGAGCGGCGAGCAGCGCTCGCGCACGCGCGAGCCGCTGCGCGAGATCGAGCGCGCGCTCTCCACCGGCGGCGCCACCGAGGTGCGCATCGAGCCGCCGGACCTCGAGACGGTCTTCCTCACCCTCACCGGCCGGAGCCTTCGGGACTGACCATGCGCGCGATCCTCGTCCTGGCGATGAAGGACCTCCAGCTGCTGCTGCGCGACCGCGGCGCGGCCTTCTTCACCTTCGTCTTTCCGGTGGGGATCGCGCTCTTCTTCGGCTACGTCTTCAGCGGCAGCTCCTCCGAGCCGCTGCAGGTCGCGGCGTGGGTCGAGGAGCCTTCGCCGGCCGCGGAGCGGCTGGTGCGGTCGCTGGGCGAGGACGGCGGCTTCGAGCTCACCGTCGCGGAGAGCCGCGAGAAGGGCGAGGACCTCGTGCGCCGCGGCCGCGCGAGCGCGCTCATCGTCGTCCCCAAGGGCTACGCGGCGGGGCTGGACAACGTCTTCGCGGGCGGCGGCGCGCGGCTGGACCTGGTCGTCGATCCCTCGCGCAAGGCCGAGGGCGCGATGCTCGTGGGCAAGATGCACGAGGTCGCCTTCCGCACCGTCTTCACGAGCTTCTCCGAGCCGCAGCAGCTCGACCGCGTGCTCGACAACGCCGAGAAGAAGCTCCAGGAGGCGAAGCTCGGGCTCACCGAGCAGCTCGCCTTCCGCACCGTCTTCGGCGCGGTGCGCTCGTTGAGCGCGGGGGCGAAGGAGACGCCCGCGCCGGATGCCGGCGCATCCGCCGCCTCGCCCGACGCCGCCGCCCCCGCCCCCAAATCCGCCGGCTCCGCGCTCAGCGGCTGGCAGCCGGTGACGGTCAAGATGACCGAGCTCCCGCTGCGCCGCGGCGTGCCGACCAACTCCTTCGCGATCTCCTTCATGCAGGGAATCGCGTGGGCGCTCTTCGGAGCCGTGCTCAGCTTCAGCTCCAGCATGGCCGAGGAGCGCGAGCGCGGCACGCTCGTGCGGCTGCAGGTCTCGCCGATGACGCCCGCGGGCATCCTGGCGGGCAAGACGCTCGCCTGCTTCATCACCTGCTTCGCGACGCAGTGGGTGCTGGTGGCGATCGGCGTCGCCTTCTTCAAGGTCGAGGTGAGCAGCTGGCCGTTGCTCGCGCTGACGAGCGCGGTCACCGCCTTCGCCTTCGCGGGCATCATGATGCTGCTGGCCGCGAGCTTCCGCACGCAGGGCGCCGCGCAGGGCGCGGGACGCGCGATCCTGCTGATGCTGGCGATGGTCGGCGGCGGCACCGTCCCCGTCGTCTTCATGCCCGCCTTCCTGCGCACCGCCAGCAGCGTCAGCCCCTTCAAGTGGGCGCTCATGGCCAACGAGGGCGCCACCTGGCGCGGCTGGACCATCGGCGTCGCGGAGATGCAGCTCTCGCTGGGCGTGCTGCTGGCGATCGGCGTCATCGGACTCGGCAGCGGCCTGATGATGATGCGCCGCGCCGGCGCGCGCGCGTAGGCCGCGCCTACAGCAGCAGCCACGCCAGCAGCGTCACCACGACCGCGGCCAGCAGGTCCAGCACGAGTCCCACGCGCGCCATCGTGCCCGAGGGGACGCGTCCGGTCGCGAAGGCCATCGCGTTGGGCGGCGTCCCCACCGGCAGCATGAAGGCGAGGCTCGCGCCCAGCGCGGCGGGAATCACCAGCGCCTGCGGCTTCAGCCCCAGCGATGGCGCGAGCGCGCCCAGGATCGGCACCGCCGTCGCCGTCAGCGCGGTGTTGCTGGCGATCTCGCTCGCGAAGACCAGCGAGACCACCACGATGCCCACGATCGCCGGCGCGGGCAGGCTGCCCAGCCCCGCGAAGGCGTTGCCGATCGCCGCGCTGAGCCCGCTGCGCTCCATCGCGGCGGCCAGTGCGAGTCCGCCGCCGAAGAGGATGAAGACGCCCCAGGGCATCTCGCGCGCGACGCTCCAGTCGAGCAGCGGCCGGTAGGGGCGCATCGTCCCCGGCAGCGTGAAGAGGGCGATCGCCGCGGCGATGGCGATCCCACCGTCGGTGAGCCCCGCTGGCCGCATGCCCGCGGGCCAGATCGGCGCGGTCACCCACGCCAGCACGGTCAGCGTGAAGATTGCCAGCGTCGCCCACCCCCCCAGATGCAGCCGTTCGCGGCGGTGCGCGCCCGCGTCGTCGAGCGCGCGGCCCGCGGCGGGAAGCTCGACCCCGTGCATCGGCAGCATCAGCAGCAGCGTTCCGACGCACAGCGGCCCGAAGACCAGCGCGACCGGAAGTCCCACGCGCAGCCACTCCACGAACTCCACCGGCGTCCCCGACTCCGAGAGGTACTTCGCCGCGATCGCGTTGGGCGGGCTGCCCATGATCGTGACGACGCCGCCGACCGTCGCGCCGTACGCGACCGCGAGCATCGCCCCCGCGCCGAAGTTGCGCACCGCCGCCGCGCCGCGCGCATCCGGCGTCCCCGCGCGCACCGTGGCGCTCGCGACGATCCCAGCCGCCAGCGGCAGCATCATCGCCGCGGTCGCCGTGTTGCTCACGAAGGCGCTGATGCACGACGCCGCCAGGAAGAGCGCGACCACCACGCGCGCGGGCGATCGCCCCGCCAGCCGCAGCAGCGCCGCGGTGAAGCGCGCGCTCAGGCCGTGGCGCTCGAGCGCGGCGCCCAGCACCGTGCCGCCGGCGAAGAGGAAGATCACCTGGTCCGCGTAGCACGCGGCGCTGTCCTTGAAGCTCCCGATGCCCAGCAGCGGCAGCAGCAGCACCGGCAGCAGCGAGGTCGCCGCCATCGGCACCGCCTGCGTCATCCACCAGATCGCCATCCACACCAGCAGCGCAAGGGTCCACGCGGCGTCCGCGCCCAGGCCCAGGTGCGCGCCCGCGCAGGGATGCGTCCACAGGAGCGCCCCGGCGCCCGCCACCGGTCCCGCGATCACGGCGATGGGGCTGCCCGCGCGCATGCGCTGCTCCTTCGTGGCGTCGTCACGGTTCCGCGAGCGGCAGCGCCATCACGAGCGCCGTCGGCATCATCGGGTAGCGGATCTCGAGCCGGAAGTGGTCGTAGCCCGCGCGCGCACGGCCCAGCCACGCGAAGACATCCTCGACGAGCTCGGCGAAGCGCGGGATCGCCTGCGTGGCGGCGGGCGCCTCCGCGTCGTCGACCTGCACCGGGCGCTCGGCCATCGGAAGCGCATCGCGCTCGCGCTCGGGCGAGGGCGCCGCGCTCCCGCCCAGGAGCTGGCTGAAGAGACGCGCCGTCACCGGCCGGCCCAGCGGCAGCGCGCGCTCCACGTAGAGGTCGAAGACCAGCGTCTCGATCGGCAGGTCGAGCTGGATCATGAGCTCGGCGTTCTCGGAGTCGGTCGTGCGCACGACGGGCGCGATCGCCTCGTAGTGCTCGCCGATCACGAGCGAGACCTCGTTCGCGGAGCCGATGCCCGTCTCGGGCAGCTCGTACCAGGCGCCGTTGCTGGTCTTCACCGGACGCAGCGCCGCGGGCGGGATCGTCGAGTACGCGCCCACGAGCGGCGGTCCCTCGGGATCGACGGACGGATCGAGCGGCCGCACCGAGCTCGGCGGACCGTCGGCCCCCGGCGCGCGGAAGCGCCGTCGCGCGACCGGCCAGGCGAGGTCGTGGCGCATGCGGCGCAGGCGCGTGAACCCGCCGACCATCGCGATGTCCACGAAGCCCGGCTTCGAGCGGCTGCCGGAGATCACCGTCATCATCGAGCGCGTGGCGACGTCGATCCCCCAGAGGGCCGCGTTGGCCTGGAAGGCCATGCGGCGGAACTCGAAGGTGGCGTCCTCGTGCGCGTCGTGGCGGCGGCACTGCAGCAGCATCGCGCGGAAGGCCGTGCGCGTGCCCGCGTGCTCGCGGACCACCTGCGAGAGCTGCGCGAGCGCGTCGTCCAGGCGCTCGATCGCCTCGTGCGAGGCGTGCGAGCCGCGCAGCGCGCGCGTGAGGATGCGCAGGCCGGGATCGCCGGGCAGGTGCTCGCCGCCGACGAAGACATCCGGCTCCTGCGCGAAGCGCACGATGCGCCAGGAGAGGCTCTTGTCCACGCGCAGCAGGCGCGAGAGGGCGAGGGAGTTGATGCGGTCGGCGCCGATGGACGCGATCGCCTCGCGCAGCGCGGCGCGGACCGATTCGAGGGCGCGCTTGGCGGCGGCCTCGAAGGTCTCCTTCGGCGGGTCTTTCGCGTCGGTCCCGATCATCGCATCCGCGCGCCGCCCGGACCGGACAGCGCGCGCTCCTCCCACGCCGCGGTCGGCCGCTCCCGCCCCGGCAGCGTCGCTGCGCGGGGCGGGAGGACCGAGGTTCGCCTGGCCGGGCGCGGCACCCGTCCAGGCGGCGCGCCTCAGGCGCGCGAGGTGCCGCGACCCTTGCGGGCGGGCTTCTTGTCGACGGCGGCGCGCATCTTGGCGACGCGCTTGTTGACCGCCTTGAAGAGCTGCTTCTCCGCAGCGATGAGCTGCTTCTCGGCGCGCAGGAGCTTCTTCTCGCCGGTGTGGAGCGCGCCTTCCATCTGCGCCATCGCGCTCTTGGCGGCGGGCTTCTTCGCAGAGGCCTTCGCGGCGGACTTCTTCACGGACTTCTTCGCGGTCTTCTTCGGTGCGGCCACTGCGGTCGCACCCTTCTTCTTCTTGGCCATGGCCAGTTCCCTTGGTCGGAGTCAGGTGGCGCGTGCGCTTCGGCGACACGCGTGGGCGGATCGTAACGAAGGAAGGCTCGAAGCGCGACCGCAGCGCGCGCTCGAACCGCGCTGTGGGCTCATGGGACGCGCACGATTGCACGCATGCGCAAAAGCCATCCCGGGGCGTGCAGGCGCATCGAAGCGATATCTTGCGCGTCATGGAGCGCCGGTGCAACTCCAGGAATCCTCTCGCCCGATGCGCGCGGCCCGCCGCGGCGCGCATCGAGGCGATCGCCGTCGTCGCCGCGCTCGCGATGGCGTTCGGCGCCGCCGTGCCCCGCGCCGGCGCGCAGGAGAGCGCCCCCAAGACCCCGGGCTCGACCGCCAAGGCGCCCGATGCGGCCCCGGCTTTTCCCACGGAACTTCCCGAGGGATCACATCTTCCCGACGCGACGCCCCCGACGCCGGTCCGCGCGGACATCTTCATCGGTCGCGTCATCGCGCTCGAGCGCGTGCAGCAGTGCGGCCGCTGCAACGGCAAGGGCACCCGCACGACCCGCCAGCGCGGCAACGCGCGCTCCTTCGAGAGCCCCCGGGTCACCGAGGTCGTCGACGACTGCCCCGATTGCGACGGCACCGGCTACACGGACAACGCCACGCGCACCTGCGCGGTCCTCGACGCGCTCACCGCTGCGCTCGGCGGGCTCTCCACCGATCTGCCCGCCGCCCCCAAGCACTTCGACCGCGCCCGCGAGGCGCTCGAGCGGCTCGGGGCCTCGGGCGCGCTGGCCGAACGCGTCGCGGCGCAGGACCGCAACGAGCTGCTCGGCGAGCGCCTGGAGAAGCGGGGGACGCCGGTCTGCCTGGTCGGCAAGGCGGGCAAGCCCTTCCCCGTGGGTGGCGGCCTGCGCGCGGTGCCGGTGCTGGTCGATGGCCGCGCGCTCGTGCTGGTGCGCATGCCGGTGATCAGCGTGGTCCCCGCGGATGGCGAGGTCCTCGCCGGCGGCGTGCTTTCGGGCCGCATGCCCGAGACGGAGTGGAAGTTCGGTCGCGCGCCGGTCCTCGACGGCGGATTCCTCGTGCCGCACACGCCGGCCGCGCACAAGGGGCCCGGCGCGGCGGGATCGACGCCCGGAGCTGCGCCGGGCGCGGGCGCCGCGGGCACGGGCGCCTCCGGCGGCGGCATCAACGCCGGACAGACCTCCGGCGGCACGCGCCGCTCCGGGAACTAGTTGCCCCAGCTCCCCAGCAGCAGACCGAGGTCCGCGCCGTCGACGACGCCGTCGTGGTTCAGGTCCGCGACGCATCCGGCGACGTTCGCGCAGGAGCCCCACATGCCCAGCATCAGGCCCAGGTCGGCGCCGTCGACGATGCCGTCCACGTTCAGGTCGCCCACGCTGCGGTTGCGGCGCGCGATCGCGTCCGCCTGGATGAAGCCGTAGCCGCGGATGTAGAGCGGATCGAAGGTCGTGCCGCCCGCGGACTCGGTCGCGGTGGCGATCGCCGCGGTGCGCAGCGCCGAGACCGGCTGCGCGCGCAGGTCCGGGCGCGCCTCGAGCACGCACGCCATCGCGCCCGCCGCCAGCGGGGTCGCCAGGCTCGTGCCGCTGAGCCACTGCAGGCCGGTCGTGTCGTCGGTGTGCACGCTGGGCACGCTCACGCCCAGCGCGAGCAGCTCGGGCTTCACGCGGCCATCGGCGCTCGGGCCGTCGCTGCTGAAGCTGGCGATGCTCCCGTCGCTGTGGGCCGCGCCGATGGAGAGCACCTCCAGCGCGTCGGCGGGGGCGAGCAGGTGGTTGGTCGCGGGGTCGCCGTCATGGCCCTGGTTGCCCGCGGCGGTCAGGCAGACGACGCCGTTGGCGGTCGCCAGGTTCACCGCGACGGTCGTGACCGCGGTGTGCCCGTCGAGCTGCGCCTGCGAGTACCAGTCGATGTAGCCCAGCGAGCTCGTGGAGATGTCCGCCCCCTGCGCCTCGATGAACTCGATGCCGGCGACGTAGTTGTCCTCCTCGACGGGGATCTCCACCGGGACGATCTCGGTCTTGGCGAGCACGAAGTGCGCCTCGTAGGCGGTGCCCAGGAGCGTGCCCGGCAGGTACGCGGCGAGCGTGCCCAGGATCCAGGTGCCGTGGTTGTGCTGGCCGCCGGGATCGCCCGCCTGCGGCGCGGTGTTGGGATCGTGGTCGACGAAGTCCCACTCGGCGAGCACCGTCAGCGGATGCTCCGCGCTGTGGAAGGCCTCGTGCACGCGATTGAAGCCGGTGTCGAGGATGCCGATGACGATCCCCGCGCCCGCGAAGCCACGCGCGTGCAGCGCGGGGACCTGGATCTGGTCCAGGCCGGTGAAGCTGGCGCCGTAGTCGGTGGGGGCCATCGCCGCGATGGCGCTGGCAGCGCTGGCCGGCGCCGGCGCGAGCCCTTCGGGCACGCCCTCGGCGGGATCGAAGCGCTTGCCCGCGTCCCCGTCGCGGCGCGTGCCGCGCGCGACCGGCGCGAGCGTGCGCACCTCGGGGAGCGCGCGCAGGGCGCGCATCTGCGCGGGGGTCGCGTCGACGCTCACCGCGCGCAGCCAGCGGCTGGTCTGGCGCACCGTCGCGCCGGTGGCGCGGATGTGCGCGAGCGTCGCCTCGTCGATGGGCAGGTCGCGCGCGTCCACCAGTCCGGGGAGCGTGCGGCGCAGCGCGCGCCGCTCGAGCGCCCGCTGCGTCAGCGGCGTCTGCGCGGGGTCGATCGCGCCGGCGGGGGCCTCCTGCAGGTAGACCCAGATCGGCTGGGTCGCGCTGGCGGACGGGGGCGCGGCCAGGGCGAGCAGCGGAAGGACGGCGAGCACGGCGATCATCATGCTTGGGTCGAGTCTAGCCCCGGTTTGCAGGGGTGCCGCGCGCGTCCGAGGGATCCTCGGTTTCCCCGGCAGGCCGACGCCCGCATCGAGGTTCCCGGTCCCACATCCGCCGCTGCGGTAGAACCCCCGCATGGCCCGCGCCGCCGCCGACGACCGTCCCGTCCAGCTCATCTTCGACTTCGACAGCACCATCGTCGCCCTCGAGGGCCTCGACGAGCTCGCGCGGCTGGCGCTCGCCGACGACCCGCAGCGCGAGCGCACGATGGCGCGCATCGAGGCGATCACGCGCGACGGCATGAGCGGCGCGATCGGCATCGACGAGAGCCTGCGCCGGCGCCTGGAGATGCTGCGCATCGAGCGCTCGCACGTCGAGCAGGTCGTGAAGCTGCTCAAGCGCAACCTCTCCCCGAGCTTCCGTCGCCACAAGGCCGCCGTGCGGGCGAACGCGGGGCGCATCCACGTCGTCTCCAGCGGCTTCCGTGAATATGTCGAGCCCGTCTGCGCGGAGCTGGGCATCCCCGCCGAGCGCGTGCACACCAACGCGCTGCGCTGGCAGGGCGGGCGCGCGGTGGGGCTCGAGCCCGGCTCGCCGCTGGCGCGCCCCGGCGGGAAGGCCGCCGTCGTGCGCGCGCTGAAGCTGCCCGGACGCGTCGTCGCCGTCGGCGACGGCATCACCGACTGCGAGATCCGCGACGCCGGCGCGGCGCACGAGTTCGTCGCCTACTGCGAGAACATCGAGCGCGACGCCGTCATCGCGCGCGCGGACCGCGTCGCGCGCTCGGTGGACGAGGTCCTCTGGCTCTACCGCCTGCCGGGCTCGCCCAGCTATCCCAAGAGCCGCATGGTCGCGCTCCTCTGCGAGAACGTGCACGCCGACGCGGCGCGCGCGCTGCGCGAGGAGGGCTACCGCGTCGAGCAGGTGAGCGACGCGCTCGACGAGGAGCAGCTCGTGCGCGCGATCAAGGGGGTCTCGCTGCTGGGCATCCGCTCCAAGACGCGGCTGACCGCGCGCGCGCTCGAGGCCGCGGACCGGCTGCTCGCCGTCGGCTGCTTCTGCATCGGCACCGAGCAGGTGGACCTGGACGCGGCCGCCGCGCGCGGCGTCGCCGTCTTCAACGCGCCCTACAGCAACACGCGCAGCGTCGTGGAACTGGCCATCGGCGAGATCGTGATGCTGCTGCGGCGCGTCCCCGACGCCTCGCGCCTGCTGCACGAGGGCGGCTGGCGCAAGAGCGCGACCGGCTGCAGCGAGGTGCGCGGCAAGACGCTCGGCATCGTCGGCTACGGGCACATCGGCTCGCAGCTCTCCATACTGGCCGAGGCGATGGGCATGCACGTGCTCTACCACGACCTCGAGGAGCGGCTGGCGCTGGGCAACGCGCGCAAGTGCCGCACGCTCGCGGAGCTGCTGGGCAAGTCCGACGTGGTGAGCCTGCACGTGGACGGGCGCGCGGCCAACCGAAACCTCATCGGCGAGCGCGAGCTGCGGCGCATGCGCCCCGGCGCGGTGCTGCTGAACCTCGCGCGCGGGCATGTCGTGGACCTGGACGCGCTCGCGGCGGCGCTGCGCGCGGGGCACCTGGGCGGCGCGGCGGTCGATGTCTTCCCGGAGGAGCCCCTCTCCAACCGCGATCCCTTCGATTCCCCGCTGCGCGGCGCACCCAACACGCTGCTCACGCCGCACGTCGGCGGCAGCACCGGCGAGGCGCAGCAGGCGATCGGGCAGTTCGTCGCGGCGCGGCTGGTGGAGTGCGTGAACTCGGGCGCGACCGCGGGCTGCGTGAACCTGCCGCAGATCGCGGCGCCGCCGGTGCCGGGCGCGCACCGCTTCCTGCACCTGCACCGCAACCAGCCGGGCGTGCTGGCGGCGGTGAACGCGGCGCTCGCGCGGCGCAAGCTCAACATCCTGGGCCAGGCGCTGCGCACCGACGAGCGCATGGGCTACCTGGTGACCGACGTCGATCGCCGCTACGCCGCCGACGTCGTCGACGACCTGCGCGCCGTCCCTGGCACCGTCCGCCTGCGCCTCCTCTACTGACGGAAAATATGCCGGGCATGCCCGGCATATTTTCCCGCCTACCATGCCGCGCCCGCCGTGCTGCTGGTCGCGTCCAACCTTGCCAAGTCGCATGCCATGCGCGAGCTCTTCCACGGCGTCGCCCTCGCCGTGGACGAGGGCGACCGCGTCGGCTTCATCGGCCCCAACGGCGCGGGCAAGAGCACGCTGCTTCGCATGCTCGCCGGCGCCGAGGAGCCCGACGAGGGCGAGATCCGCACGCCCCGCGGCGCGCGCATCGTCTACGTCCCGCAGCAGGACACCTTCGCGCCGGGCGCGACCCCGCGCAGCGCCGCCACCGCCGCCGCGCTCGGCTGCGCCGCCGTCCACGGCGACGAGCACGAGGCGCAGGTCCTCGCAGGGGTGATCCTGGGCAAGATCGGCTTCGAGGAAGCGCGCATGGACGATCCCGCCGAGCGCCTCTCCGGCGGCTGGCGCAAGCGCCTCTCCATCGCGTGCGGCCTCGCGCAGGCGGGCGGCTCCCCCGACCTGCTGCTGCTGGACGAGCCCACCAACCACCTGGACGTCGCCGGCATCCGCTGGCTCGAGGAGTTCCTGCGCCGCGGCGCCAGCGACATCCGCGCGGGCGCGTGCATCTTCGTCACGCACGACCGCGTCTTCCTGGAGAACGTCGCCACGCGCGTCGTCGAGCTCAGCCGCGCGTACCCGCAGGGGACGCTCGCGGCCGAGGGCGGCTACGAGGAGTTCCTGCGCCGCCGCGACGAGTTCCTCCAGGCGCAGGAGCGCGCGCACCGCGCGCTTGCCAACGAGGTGCGCATCGACGACGCCTGGCTCGCGCGCGGCCCGCAGGCGCGTCGCACGAAGGCGAAGGGCCGCATCGAGGAGAGCGCGCAGCGCCGCGACGAGCTCGGCGCGCTCGCCGCGCGCAACGCCGCCGCGGCCACCGGGGGCGCGCGCGTCGACTTCGTCGCCAGCGGCCGCCGCACGCGCCGGCTCGTGCAGGCGACCGGCATCGGCAAGCACTTCGGCGGACGCTGGCTCTTCCGCGGCCTCGACCTGGAGATCGCGCCGGGCGACCGCATCGGCCTGCTCGGTCCCAACGGCAGCGGCAAGACGACGCTGCTGCGCGTCCTGGGCGGCGAACTCGCCCCCGACGAGGGCGCCGTCCGCCTGGCCGACCCCGCGCCGCGCCTGGCCACGCTGCGCCAGCTTCGAGCGGAGATCCCGCCGCAGACGCCGCTGGCCGAGGCGATCTGCCCGCTGGGCCAGGTCGTCCACTTCCGCGGGCAGCCGATGCACATCACCGCGTGGTCGCGCCGCTTCCTCTTCCGCGACGAGCAGCTCCTGCAGCCCGTCGGCTCGCTCTCCGGCGGCGAGCTTGCGCGCGCCCACATCGCGCGCATGATGCTGGAGTCCGCGGACATCCTCGTCCTGGACGAGCCCACCAACGACCTCGACATCCCCACGCTCGAGGTGCTCGAGGAGTCGATCGAGGGCTTCGACGGCGCCGTGCTGCTGGTGACGCACGACCGCGCGATGCTCGAGCGGCTCGCGCAGACGATCGTCGTGCTCGGCGATCCCTCCGGCGCGCCGTCGGTCGTCGCGAGCCTCCCGCAGGCGCTCGCCGCGCTCGAGCGCGCGGAGCTCGCGCAGGAGCGCGCGGCGTCGCCCGCGAGCGTCGCGAGCGCCGCCACCGCCGCATCCACGCCCGCCGCCGACCCCGCGCCGCCCGCCTCCGGCCCGCGCCGTCGTCTCAACTTCAAGGAGCAGCGCGAGCTCGACGGCATGGAAGCCGCGATCGAGGCCGCCGAGCGCGCCGCCGCCACCGCCGAGGCGCGCGTCGCCGACCCCGCGGTCGCCGCCGACCATGCACGCATGGCGCGCGCCTGCACGGAACTCGAGCAGGCGCAGGCCGCGGTGGCCGCGCTCTACGAACGCTGGCAGGAACTCGAGCGCAAGCGCCAGGCTTGACGGGCCCGCGCCGCGCCGGACATTACGCCGGCGCGCTCGGCAGCGGCGCCGAGAAGATCACCGCGGACGGAATCGGCGGGAACTCCAGCTCCACGCGGTAGCCCACGAATTCCGAGGGATTCCACCCGCCGCGGCGGAAGAGGTACTGCAGGATCTCCGCGTAGTTCTCCACGTGGGGCGTGTGGACGCCGTCGATGCCGCTGCCCAGCGCGCGGATCGACTCCGTCGTGGGCAGGCGGTTGCGCTGGCGCTCGTTGTCGTGGCCCAGCGGGCGGCCGTCCATCATGGAGTAGACGCCCATCTCGAAGGGCATCTGCTTCGCGAGCCGCTCATGCAGGTAGACGTCGAAGACCAGCTGCTCCGCGGGGGTGCGGTTGGACATCGCCAGCTCCGCGCGCGTGTCGCGCGCGTCGCGGTGCGCGCGCGCGGCGCGGCGGGAGTACGTGCCCAGGAAGCAGGTCATGTTCGCGGTGTTGCCCACCGGGCCCGGCGGCAGGTCGACGCAGATGTCGCTTCCTTCGATGGTCCGCTCGAGCGCGGGCAGGTTCGGCGAGCAGAAGGGACGCACCAGCGGCACGCCGGTCTCCTTCGCGAACTCCTGGTCGATCGGCTCCAGGTGCATCGAGCGCGCCGTGCCGTCATCGTGGTACGCGAGCTGCCGGAAGAGCAGCCACCGCACGCCATGGCGCACGCGGGCAAGATCGACGTATCCCGAAAAGCGGAGCATGTCCAGCCAGGTCGGGTCCTCGGCGTTGGGGGCCGCGATGTGGATGGAGGCCTGCGTCCGGGCGCGCACGCCCAGGATGCCGCAGTTGCCCTGGAAGGCCAGGCGGCGCTGGTCGATGAGCCGGCTGGAGTCGACCGGCCGGCCCGAGAGCTGGCTCGCCATGACCTCCAGCGTGTGGCGGTCGCCGGCGTGCAGCACCATCACGCGGTGGAACTCCTCGAAGGCCGCGCGCGCGCGCTCGGTCGACTCGGGGCTCGCTCCGCCGCGGCGCATGGTGTCCAGCAGGATCTCGATGCCCGCCGAGCCCGGCACATGGTGGATGAAATCCCCACGCTCCTTCCCCTGCACGATGCGCGCCATCTTCCACGCCAGACCCCGGTTCAGGCGAAGGTCACGGGAGAGCTTCTGCGGCTTGGTCGGATCCGCCTTCGCGGATGCGGCCAGCTCCAGGAGCGAGGTGCGGAGTTCGTGTTCGACGCGCGCGAGGTCGTCGCTGAGGGAAGGATGCGTGGACGTCGGCATGGCTCAGGAAGGACGGGGGACGGCGCGTCGGCCGGGAAAAAGGTCGAGCGGGGCAGGGTACAGCGCAGCGGTGCAGGTGGGGCGGGAGCTTTCCCTGAGGAATTCCGCTCGGACCTTTTTTCCGTGATGCATCCGTGACGGGGCACCTTTGACGCGCCATGACCTTGCGCGTTCCCGGCTTGATCGCGGGGCCAAGTAACTTCCGCGCCATGCCCTCCGCGACACCTGCCGCCGCCACGGCTGCGACGACCCCAGTGGACACCACGAAAGCCCCACGCCGGGCGCTGCGGTTCACCTGCCTGGACTGTCTCCGCCAGGAGCTCGACCGCATCGACGCGGCCCACCGCGCCGGCCGGCTGGAGCACACCGGCAACTGGAACGCCGGGCAGATCCTCGACCACTGCTCGGTGACCTTCGAGGCGGGCCTCGACGGCGGTCTCCCCTCGGTTCCCTGGTTCGGCCGCGTGCTCGGACGGCTCTTCAAGTCCGCGGTCCTCAAGCCCGGCGGGATGAAGCCCGGCTGGAAGTTCCCCAAGGACGCGAAGGAGCTCGCGCCGCGCCCAGGGGTGACCTTCGATCAGGGCATGGCCCGCCTGCGTCGCTGCCTGGACCGCCTGGCCGCCGGAGAGAAGATGACGCATCCGAGCCCGTTCCTGGGTCCGCTCACGCACGACGAGTGGGTGCGCCTGAACCTGAACCACACCGAGATGCACCTGGGCTTCCTGCGTTTCTGAGGCCGCAGTGGCCCCCCTGAACCGGATCTGCACACGCCACTGCTTTCCTCTCCATGAGACCTTCATGGAGGGAACTGCGATGCCACTGACCGCCGCCGCGCTCCTGGCGCTGGGACTCTCCGCCTGCAGCAGCTCGCCCGGCGCGAGCGAGCCCGGAACCTCCGCCGCGACCGCCGTCGGCGCCACGCTCCAGGCGATGCCGCTGGAGATGCCCGCCATCGGCCGCACCCGCGACGGCGACACGATTCGTCTCGGGGGCCTCAGCGGTCTCTGGTTCGAGGGCGTCGATCCCGCCACGGGCGAGCTGCGCTTTCTCTCGCACACCGATCGCGGCCCCAACGGCGAGCCCTTCGAGGTCGCCGGCACGCCCGCGCGCCCCTTCGCGCTTCCCGAGTTCCAGCCGCGGCTCGTGCGCCTGGCGTGCGATCCCGCCACCGGCCGCGCGCGTCTCGTGGAGACGGTCGGCCTGCGCCAGCCCGACGGCCGCCCGGTGACGGGCCTTGCGAACCTGCACGCGGCCGCGCCCGGCCGCGCCTTCGACGACGAGCGCTGCGTCGACCTGCGCGGCTCGCCGCTGCCCGACGACCCGATGGGGCTCGACCTCGAGGGCATCTGCCGCACCCGCGACGGCGCGATCTGGATGGTCGACGAGTACCGCCCCTCGATCTGCCGCTTCTCGCCCGAGGGCGTGCTGCAGAAGCGCTATGTCCCCGAGGGCTCCAACGCGCATGGCGTCGCGGTGGGCGTGGAGGCGCTCCCCGCCGTCTACGCGCAGCGGCGCATCAACCGCGGCTTCGAGGGCGTCGCCACCGACGGCGAGCAGGTCTACGCGTTCATGCAGAGCGGGCTCGACAACCCCGACCTGCCCGACGACGAGAACTCGCGCAAGTCGCGGCTGGTGCGCATCCTGCGCTTCGATCCCGCCAGCGAGCGCTGCACCGGCGAGTTCGCGTACATCCTGGAGCCCGACGGCAGCGACAAGATCGGCGACGCCGCGTGGATCGCGCCGGGGCGCTTCCTGGTGATCGAGCGCGACGACACGCGCGGCCGCACCGCGCGCCAGCGCATCTACGAGATCGACCTCGCGGGCGCGACCGACGTGCTCGGCGTCGCGCCCGAGATCGCCGGCCCCGGCGGCCCGCTCGAGCGCCTGACGGCGGCGCAGCGCGCGCGCCAGGGCATCGTCCCGGTGCGCAAGCGCCTCTGGGTGGACCTCGCGCGCGCCGGCTTCGCCGACATCTCCGCGAAGGCGGAGGGGCTTGCGTTCGTGGGCCCCGACCGCGTCGCGCTCGTCAACGACGACGACTTCGGCATGGACGCGGGATTCGATCCGCGCACGGGGCGCATCGCGCCGCGCGCACAGCCGCCGCAGTCGGTGCTCGCGATCCTGCGTGCGCCGATGCCGGTGCCCGCCCCTGCGGCCGCGCCCGCAGCCTCGCCCACGCTCTGACATCCCAAAAACGACGCGCCGCCCCAGTCCGAGGGCGGCGCGTCGTCACAGCTTGTCGGAGGGCGATGCCGGGCCGCGAAGGTCCGGCGTGCCCTCCGGGCGGCGCTTCGCTACGGGCAGGCTCCCCAGCCTGCCAGCATGAGACCCAGATCCGAACCGGAAACGACTCCGTCGTGATCAAGGTCGGCGCCAGCGTTCGCGGTGCCCCAGAGGGCAAGGAGCATGCCCAGGTCCGCACCGTTGGTCTGTCCATCCAGGTTGAGATCGCCCGGGCACGGCGCCGTGGGGATGCTCACGGTGATCGAGTGGTTGCCACCGCCGGCGGTGCGCTTCACATCGGTCACATCCGGGGGCACCGTGCACTGGCCGTACCAGTTCGAGCCCCAGCAGCGCACCGAGCCGTCGGGCTTCACCGCGATGGTGTGCTCGTAGCCGCCCGCGACCGCGATGCAGACGCCCAGGTCGCCCGGGACGTTGCACTGGCCCGCGTTGTTGTAGCCCCAGCAACGGACCCAGCCATTGCTCTTCAGCGCCACCGTGTGCGCATTGCCCGCCGAGACCTGCGTGCACGCGCCCAGGTTGGCGGGAGGCGTGCACTGGCCTTCGGCGTTGTAGCCCCAGCAGACGACGGTGCCGTCGCTGCGCACGGCCGCGGAGTGCGCCCCGCCACCGGCGATCGAGATGACGGTTCCGAGTGTCTGCGGGGGAGTCGCCTGGCCGAACTCGTTCCATCCCCAGCCGCGCACGGTGCCGTTGGCGCACTGCGCGATGACGTGGTACGGACCCGAGGCGATCTTCAGGCACGGCCCGAGATCCGTCGGCACATTGCACTGGCCGTCGGTGTTGAAGCCCCACGCGCGGACGATGCCGTCGGTCCGCAGTGCGACGCTGTGCTGGTTTCCCGCGGCGATCTGAATGCAGACGCCCAGGTCCGCCGGGACATCGCACTGGCCGACATCGTTTCGGCCCCAGGCGCGGACGGTGCCATCCGAGCGCAGCGCGATCGAGTGTCCGAATCCGCCCGAGACCTGGCGGCACTTGCCCAGATCCTCCGGCAGGGTGCACTGTCCGTACCCGTTGTTGCCCCAGCAACGGACCCAGCCTGACTCCTCCGACGCATGTGCAGCGACCGCGGCTCCTGAAGCCAACGCGGCTGCAGCAAGCAGTTTCCACTTCATAGGTGTGCAGCTCTATTCAGGAAAGGGAGTTCGCCCCTGAACGAGCAGGCGGCGCGAGTGCTGGGGCCGCCACGCACGGCCCCCCGCGCGCGCCACGACACTAACCGCGCCACCCATCAAGTCAAGAATTTGATTGCATAATTTCGCGTTGCACGTATGTCTGTGCGGGCTGACGGCGCATTGTTGTTGGCTTGTGTGCAGATTCGGCGCCGGTTCCGAAATCTTGAGTTCCTTACAACCTGCGCCCGCTCCGAGCATTCTCGGCCGCGGCACTTTTTGGCATCGGCCGCAGAGCCGGAATTTCCGCTTCCCATTTCGCCCGGATGCCGCGCAGGATGCTTGACCGGCGCCCGGGTCAAATCGACCCTCACCGGCGTGCCTCCTCGGCTCCTGCCGCGGATACGGCGTGAATCCGCCGCGGCGAGGAGGTCACAATTGATCGGACGCTGTGCGGTGCGGCGTCCAACTCGGGCTTTGGAAGCCTCGGCTGGACTGATCGGCGGCCCTCCACGAGCCGCTGCGTGAAGGCCGAGGCTCCAATACACCCCCTGGGGCGACGCGCGGCGGCTATTCCCGCTGCGCGTCGCCTTTTGACTGGGACGTCATGGCGCGCCCGCGGGAGAAGGGGAACCACCAGGCGATCGCGGTGCCCACCACGAGGAAGGCGATCGTCACGCCGGTCAGGTCCTGCAGGTGCGTGAGGAAGTACCCGAAGCTCGTGTCGGCGGAGAAGGGTCGGAACCACCACTCGGTGAAGATCATCCCTGCCAGCGCGATCGCCGCGCTCGCGTAGGGGACGAAGGGCGCGCGCGTGCGCACGAGCTCCGCGCCCATCCCCGCGCCCAGTCCGACGATCATCAGGCCATAGAAGCCCGCGCCCATCAGCAGGCGCACGACGACGAATCCCGCGACCGCGCCGCCCAAGGCCGCCAGCACCGCCAATCCGGATCGAGCCATGCGTGCCCTTCGCTTTCTGGACGCTGTGCGCCCGGTTGTGCGAAAGGCTACGGCATCTCGGACGCGGGGGCGTTTCGGACCCGCCCGCGTTGCGATCTCCCCGATCCTCCGGCGCGGCGGCTTGCGTCCGGCGCCGAGGCATCCGAGGGTGGTCGTGCGGCGGGCGCTTCCGTCCCGCGGCAGAGAGAGGGATCCGCTTCATGCATCCGACGCACCATCGTCCCGGCTTCGTTCGCCTCGCTGGCCTTCTGGGCATCGCAGCGGGCGCGGCGATCGCCGGCAGCGCCGCCGCCAACCTCGATGTCAGCTTCCAGAACTCCAACGGCGGCTTCGCCTCCACGCTCAACACGGCGAACTTCGACGGCCCCTGGTCCTACAGCGCGACGGCGGGCCGCGACGGCCGCGGCGCGTGGATCACGACGGGCCAGAACTCGTACTGCGGCTACGCCTGCACGAGCGACCTGACCAGCGGCGCGTTCGCGGTCGGTGGCACGGGCGAGGTGACGCTCTCCTTCACGCACCGCTACAGCTTCGAGGTCGACGCGGGCGGCCTGTGGGACGCGGGCGCCGTCTACATCAGCCGCAATGGCGGCGCGTGGACGCTCGTGGACTCCTCGGCCTTCACCTCCAACGGCTACAACGCGGTCGTCTCGTCGTGGAGCCAGGGCAGCGAGCTCGGCGGGCAGATGGCCTTCACCGGGACCTCCGCGGGCTACGGCTCGGGCGCGTTCCTGACCAGCACCGCCAACCTCGGGCAGTTCAACGCGGGAGACACGCTGCGCGTGCGCTTCCGCGCCGCATACGACTCGAACACGATCGCCGGATCGCCCTCGTGGGCGATCGACGGCATGTCGCTCGGCGGGGCGGTGCCCGCGCCGGGCGGGCTCGCGCTCATCGGCGTGGGTCTCTTCGCCGCCGGCCGGCGCCGGCGCGCGTGACGGCATCGGCGCGCGGCTAGCCTGCGGGGCATGACCGCCCGCATCCCCCCGTCGCGCCGACAGGTTCTTGCCACCCTTGGCGCCGCATCGGTCGCGGCGCTTGCACTTCCCAACGCGCGGGCCGACGCGGCGCAGGAGGCGCCGCGCGGCGGGGGGCGCGCGGAGGGCGACGACGGCTACGAGGCGCACGAGCCCCCGATCCAGGGGCGCGCGCTTCCGGGGCTCGAATCCATCGACGGCGTGGTGCTTCCGATCCTCGAGGCGCACGCGATCCCCGGGCTCTCGCTCGCGGTCGCGCGCGGCGGCAAGCTGCAGCTCGCGCGCACCTACGGCTTCGCCGACCTGCGCGCGCAGCAGCCGCTGCGCCCCGAAACGCTCTTCAACCTCGCGAGCGTGAGCAAGGTCGTCACCGGGCAGACGGTCCTGAAGCTGGTCGCGCAGGGGCGCCTGGCGCTGGGCGACCGCGTCTTCGAGATCCTCGGTGCGCTGCGTCCGCCCGAAGGCGCGCGCGAGGACCCGCGCCTGCGCCAGATCACCGTGGAGATGTGCCTGCACCACACTGGCGGCTGGAACCGCAAGGAGAGCGGCGATCCCTCGGGCTGGACCCCGCGCGTCAAGCGCGCGCTGCGCATCCGCCGCACGCCGACGCCGCACGACCTCATCCGCTACATGATGGGGGTGCGCCTGGACTTCGATCCCGGGACGCAGCAGGTCTATTCGAACTTCGGCTTCGTCCTGCTGGGCGCGGTGATCGCGGAGATCGTCAAGCAGCCCTACGCCGAGTACGCGCAGGCGCAGACGCTGCATCCGATGGGCGCGACGCGCATGCGCCTCACCGGGCCCGGCCCCGGCTACGGCGAGGGCGAGGCGCACCGCTACGCGCTTCCCTCGGACCACCCGATCCCCGGCGGCAACCCGCCGATGGTCGCGGCCTCGGGCGGATGGATGGCCGACTGCATCGACATGGCGCGCGTGATGACCGCGATCGACGGCTCGCGCACGGGCACGCCCTGGCTGCCGCCCGCGCTCATGGACGCGATGCTGCAGCCCGCGCCAGGCATCCCGCCCGCGCCCGCGGGGCACTGGATGGGGCTCGCGTGGGACCAGGTCGAGCGCGTGCAGACGCCCACCGGCCCGGCCTACGGCTGGGCGAAGGACGGCGGGCTCGCGGGCATCCAGACCTGGGTGCAGCACCTGCCCGAGGGCATCGACCTCGTGATCCTCTGCAACAGCTCGCCGCCGCATGGGCAGGTGGGCGAGCTGGCGATGGTGCGTCCGAAGGTGATCGAGTTCCTGCGCGGCGTGCGCGCCTGGCCCGAGGGCGACCTCTTCGGCGACTTCAACTGAAGACGGAGTCGTTCCAGCGGCGCAGCAGCAGCTCGCGCGCCTGCGCGGGCGCGAGCGCGTGCCAGCGGCCGTCCTGCTGCCGCGCGATGCCCAGACGCTCGAGCTTGTGCAGCGCGTCGTCGACCTCGAAGTCGAAGGCGGTGCCGATGTGCGCGCCCAGCCACGACTCGATGCGCGCGTCGAGCGCGGCGTCGTCGGCGGGGCCGTCGCAGAGGAAGGCGTAGGCGAGCATCGCCTCCTTCGCGTCCTCCTCGTACGCCTCGTCGAGCACGCGCAGGAAGGCGCCCGCCTCGTTGTCGAGGGTCTGGAAGTAGAGCGTCTCGGAGTAGGAGCTCAGGTAGCGCAGGCGGCGGTTCTGGTACTTGGTCCACGCGCCGCCGGCGATGGAGAGCAGGCCGAGCGCGCCCGCGAAGACGACCGCCCACCCGCCGCTGACCTCGGGGCGGTTCTCCTCGAGGCCGACCCAGAACTTCACCATCGCGATCATCGCGGTGAGCGAGAGGATCACCTTCGACGCGATGCCCACGACGCTCACCACCGCGGGCACGACGACGAACGCCTGGTCGAGCGGGCGCATCGTGATGCGGCTGTTGGGCAGGAGCATCTCCAGGTCCGCGGCGGGGATGCTGCGCGCGAGCTTGAGCTGCAGCGGCGCGCGCGGCGCCATCACCGGACGGCCGCGGCGGCGCACGCCTGCGGGCGGGGGCGGCAGGTGCGCGAAGAGGAAGACGCGGTCGAAGACATCCATCTGGATGGTGCGCTTGCGCAGGCCCCACATCGTGCGCAGCGTCTCGGTCCGCGGATGTCGGCCGCGCGTGAAGATGCGCAGCGTCGCGAACTCGTCGAGGTCCGTCTCCGTCTTCACCTGCGCGATCGCCTCGGCGGCGAAGGCGGCCTCGAGCTCCGCGCGCGAGAGCAGGCGGTAGTTGGCGCGCAGGAGCACGCGTTCGAGCAGCTCCGCGAGCTCGGCGATCCCGCGCTCGCGCTGCGCGTCGTCGGTGGTCGCGTCCAGGCGGCGCAGCTGGCCGTCGTCGGCGTCGCGCACCCGCTGGTAGAGGCGCTTGAGCCCGTCCGCCTGCGCGTCGGTCTCGCGGCGCAGCAGCAGCGAGAGCAGGTGCGTCGCCTGCGCGAGGTCCGTCGCCTCCTGCGGGCGCTCGGCGTGCGCCCGGTCGCGCACCAGCCGCTCCACCTCGTGCAGCGAGACGGGAATGAAGTGCTCGCGGTGCGCGTGCGGCGCGCCGTCGGCGGTGCTCTGGGCGGGCTCGTGCGTGGTCATCGGGCGTCGTGCGCCGCGCGCTCCAACGCGCGGCGCCCGCACTCTACTGCGCGCGGCAGGGGTACGATTCGGGCATGACCACGCTTCGCACGACCGCCGCGGCCGCCTCGCTCCTGCTGCTCCTGCCCTTCGCGGCCGCGCAGCAGGTCAACACCAGCGCCGCGCCGCCGCGGGATCCGGGCCCGGCCGCGCACGGCGGTGCCGTCGCCCACTCGATCCCGCTGAAGCCGCTGGCGCACGTCGAGGTGCGCGGCACCGGGAAGACCGATCTCATCCTGATTCCCGGGCTTTCCTGCGACTGGACCGTCTACGAGTCCTTCATGGAGCGCAACAAGGACCGCTACCGCATGTTCGCGGTGACGCTTCCGGGCTTCGGCGGCAGCGAGCCGCCCGCGCGCCCCGATGGCGCCTCGCCCGCGGAGGGCCTCTGGCTGCGCAACGCCGAGGACGCGATCATCGCGATGATGAAGGAGCGCGGCATCACCTCGCCCTACGTCATGGGCCACTCCATGGGCGGCCACCTGGCGCTGCGCCTGGCCGCGGATCACGGCGACCTCTTCGCGGGGGCGATCTCGCTGGACGGCCTCCCGCTCTTCCCGCCGCCGCAGCCGGGGCAGCAGGACGATGCGAAGTCGCGCGAGCAGATGGCGGTGCAGATGGCGCGCATGATCGGCGCGATGCCCGCGGAGCGCTGGCGCGAGGGGCAGAAGCAGTCCGTCGCGATGATGGTGAAGGACCCCGCGCGCGGCGCCGCCATCGGCGAGCTGTGCGCGACGGTGCCGGCGCCGATCACCGCCGCCTACATGTCCGAGATGATCTGCTCCGACGTGCGCCCGCGCGTCGGGCAGATCAAGATCCCCACGATGCTCATCAGCCCGATCCCGATGGAGGCGGGCCCCGAGAACGCGCAGATCATGCGCGAGACGGTCATCGAGGAGTTCCGCGGCGCGGGTCCCTCGGTCGCGATCGTGAACTTCGACGACACGCGCCACTTCGTGACGGAGGACCGGCCCGCGGAGCTCGACGCCGCGGTCGCGGACTTCGTCGCGCGCAAGCCCGTGAAGGGCGTGACCGTGCCCGGCCTCACGCCGCCCGGCGCGGGGGGGCCGCCGGTCGCTCCCAAGGGGGGCACGGTCGGCGTCGCGCCCACGGAGGCGCCGCCAGCAGCGGCGATCCCCGGCGGCTCCGGCCCGCCGGGAGGCCCCGTGCCCGCGGCGGTCCAGTCGATGCCCAGCCATGTCGCCGGTCCGGGCTCGCCGGCGGTGGCGGGCCTCGGCGCGGAGACGGTCGCGCGCACGCTCGACCAGCTCAAGGCGCTCGCGGGCAACTGGGATGCGGACACCGACGGCGACGGCAAGCCCGACTCGACCGTGAACTACCGCGTGATCGCGGGCGGGTCCGCCGTGGTGGAGACGCTCTTCCCCGGCACGCCGCACGAGATGGAGACGATCTTCCACGCGGATGGCCCGCGCCTGCTCTGCACGCACTACTGCGCCGAAGGCAACCAGCCGCGCCTGAGCCTGATGAAGGTCGCGCCCTACGCGGCGGAGTTCGCGATGATCGACGCGACGAACCTGAAGGGTCCCGGCGCGCAGCACATGGGCGCGCTGCGCATCGAGTTCATCGACAAGGACCACATCAAGACGGTCTGGACCAGCTTCAAGGACAACAAGCCGGGCCACGTGGCCTCGTTCGATCTCAAGCGTCGCCAGACGCCGTGAGCGGCAGCTCCAGCTCGAAGCGCGCGCCGCCGAGGTCGCTCGTCCCGCAGCGCAGCGCGCCGCGCAGCCCGCGCGCGAGCTCGCGGCTGATCGCCAGCCCCAGGCCGAGCCCGCGCACCGCGTCGCCGGGACCGCGGTCGCCGCGGTCGAAGGCGCGGAAGATGCGGTCGCGCAGCTTGGCGGGGATGCCTGCGCCGTCGTCGTCCACCGCGAGCACCAGCGAGCTGCCGCGCTCCTGCGCCCCCACGCGCACGGTCGCGCCCTGGCCCGCGTACTTGCACGCGTTGTCGACGAGGTTGAAGAGGATCTGGCGCACGCGGTCGGGGTCCGCCTGCACGCGCGCCTCGGGGGATTCGATGCGCAGCTCCAGCCGCGCGCCCGCCTCCTGGCAGCGCCGGCGCAGCACGGGTTCGGCCGCCGCGAGCAGCTCCGCCGCGGCGATCGGCCGCAGCTCCACGGTGGCGCGGCCCTCCTCGACGCGCGACCAGGTGAGCACGTTCTCCACCAGGAAGCCCAGGCGCGCGCTCTCGTCGCGCAGCGTCTCGAGGTACGCGCGGTGCTGCTCGCCCGGCGGCACCATGCCGTCGGCGAGCATCTCCGCGTAGAGGCGGAAGGTGGTGAGCGGCGTGCGCAGCTCGTGCGTCACGCTGGAGGCGAAGCGGCTGGTCTGCGTCTCGGAGGCGATGCTCGCACGCAGCGCGAGTCCCGTCGTCGCGAGCGCGCCCAGCGCGGCGATCCACGCGAGCCCGAGGCCCGCGAGCCCGGCGTCGGTCCCCTCGGCGGCGGCGGCGATGTCCATCGGCGGCGGCACGAGCACCACCGGCAGCCCCGCGAGCGAGACGGAGGGATCGGGATCGCCCGTGGCGGGCGCGGGAGCGAGCTGCGCGCCGGGGAGCAGGTTCTGGATCTGCGCCAGCAGCTGCGTGCGCAGCACCGGCCAGTCCACGAGCACGCCCTGCAGGATGCTCTCCTTGTCCGTGCGCACGCGCCGCGCGAGCACCAGCCGGTTCGGCGGATCGCCCAGCCACAGCGGCACGAGCGCGCCCACCTGCACCGGCGCGGAGGTCCCGCCGGCGCGCTGCGCCCACTGCTGCTCGGTCTGCGACTCCTTCATGACGAGCTGCTGCGCGGCGTTGCTGCTGCTCTGGCGGTTCTTGAGGTCTGTCGCGGCGTCGTCGAAGGAGCGCACGGTGCGGCGCGACGGAGGCTGCGCGGCGACGGGCTCGGGAACGCTCCCGCCCGCCGGCGCGGCGGCGCCCGCTGCGGCGGCGAGCATCCCCGGCGCGGGCTGCTCCTCGCCGAGCGCGCGCGCGAGCTGCGCCTCGCCCGCCTCGATGCGCGCGCGCAGCGCGGCCGGGTCGGTCTGCTTCGCGAAGCTCGCCAGGCTGCCCGCGCGCCGCGGGTCCGCCGGCATCGGCGAGCAGCCCTCCATGACCGAGGTGTTGTAGACCGCCGAGGGCACCTGCGGCGAAGTGAAGCCCGTGCCGTCGCGGTACTGGAAGTGCAGCGGGAGGAAGTCGCTCTGGAAGGTGAGCAGCGGGCTCGGCAGCACGACGGTGCCTTCGCTGAGCGGCTGCAGCAGGCGGTTGTACGCCATCGTCTGCGGGTAGTAGGCGTCGAATTCGAACCAGGTGCGCGCGCTCTCGCGCGCCAGCCGCGGCGCGAGCCACGAGTCCATCTGCCACAGCGCCTGGCGCAGCGTCTCCTGCCGCTGCACCTGCGCGCGCGCCTGCGCCTCCTCGCGCTGCAGGTGCAGCACGCGCGCCGTCGCCCAGCCCAGCGCCGCGGTCACCGCGACGCTCGCGCCGGCGTAGACGCTCCACCAGACCACGCGGCGCGAGCGCTTCATGGCTCCACCTGCACCTGCGGCCCCAGGCGGTAGCCCTTGCCGCGCGCGGTCGCGATCCACTCCTGCGCGGCGCCCGCGGCGCTGAGGCGCTCGCGCAGCCGCGCGACCTGCATGTCCACGGTGCGCGTCTCCAGTCCGCGCGGATCGAGCCCCCAGACCGACTGCAGGAGCTCGCGCCGCTCGACCGCGCGCGTGCGGTGCGCCGCGAGGTAGCGCAGGATCTGCGCGTCGCGCTCGGGAAGCGCGGACTCGCCCGTCACGCCGACGACGACCAGCCGCTGCAGGTCCACGCGCACCTGCCCGTCCGCGAGCGCGGCGACATCCGCCGGGCGCGCGGGGCTGCGGCGCAGCACCGCCTCGATGCGCGCCATCACCTCGCGCAGGCTGAAGGGCTTGACGATGTAGTCGTCCGCGCCGCGGGTGAGCCCCGCGACGCGGTCGTTCTCCGAGCCCAGCGCCGTCAGCATGATGACCGGGAGCGTCGGGCGCGCGGTGCGGATCTGCGCGAGCGCCTCGAAGCCCGACTGCCGTGGAAGCATGCAGTCCAGCAGCACCAGGTCGGGGGATTCCTCCAGCGCGCGCTTGACCGCGGCCTGGCCGTCGGCCGCCTCCACCGGCTGGTAGCCGTGGAAGGCGAGCGCGTCGACCAGGCCGCGTCGGATCGCGGCGTCATCCTCGACGACAAGCACTCGGAGTGCGGGCATGCGTGGCTCCACCGCGCAGCGTACGCGGTCAGGGGGTGGGCGCCGCCGCCGCGACCGCGTCGGGCGGGAAGGCGAGTCCACGGGCGACCGCCTGCGCGCGCACCGCGTCGCGGATCGCGCGGTCGAAGCTGCCCGCGTCGGCGCCGCGGCGCGCCGTCTCCTGCGCGACGAACTTGCCGCGCTGCGCGTCGAGCTCGGCGATGCGCTTGCGGATCTCCTCGCGCTCCTTCGCGCGCGCGGCGATGTGCTCGCGGCGCTGCTCGAGCGTCATGGCGCGCATCGGCTCCGGGAGCTGGTCGGCCGGCACCGCCTCCAGCTTGAAGGCCGCATCCTTCGAGGCGTCCACGAGGTCCCACCCGCTGTTGCAGTACGCGTTGCCGCCCTTGGTGACGCAGCGCTGCGCCGCGACCGCGGAGTTCAGGCCCGAGGCGTTGGTGTCCTGCGCCGCCTGGTTCGCCCAGGCCGCACCGCCCCCCGCGCCGAAGGGCAGGTAGGTCGTGTTG
This sequence comes from Phycisphaerales bacterium, assembly GCA_046350355.1. Classification (GTDB taxonomy): domain Bacteria; phylum Planctomycetota; class Phycisphaerae; order Phycisphaerales; family SM1A02; genus UBA966. The sequence goes on from JAXMAN010000002.1 coordinate 63,503, forward strand.
AGCGAGGCGCTCAGCGCGACCAGCTCCTGGTCGAAGGGGGTCGCGATCGCGACCGCGCCGGTGGACTGGTCGATGCACGCGAAGCGGCCGTCCGCCAGGCGCGCGACCTCGGACCACTGCGGTGCGAGCGAGTCGTTGGCCGCGCCGCAGTAGACGCTGTTCACCAGGATGCCTGCGGCGATCGCGCGCTTGGCGGCCTCCTGGTACGCGACCTGGCGGTCCTGGTCGGCGGACTCGTTGCCCGCGATGACCATGATCTTCAGCGCGGTGTCGTCGCCGGTCCACTTGAGCTCGCGCGTGGCGCGGTCGATGGCGCGGCCGACGAGCTCGGTGCCGCCGTTGGTGTGCAGCCCGAAGAGCTTCGCGCTGACCATGTCGAGGTCCTCGGTGAAGTCGGTGTCGATGCTCGTCCAGCCCATCTCGGGGTTGTGGCCGTCGTTGCCGTAGTTCAGCAGCGCGACGCGCAGCTTCGGCGCGGGGGTCGCCTTCGCGAGGTCGTTGACGATGTCCCAGATGCGCGCGCGGGCGGCGTCGATGAGGCCGTCCATGCTGCCGCTGGTGTCCAGGCAGATGGCGATTTCCACGGTGCGGACCGTGCCCGCCTTGGCGCGCGCGGCGGCGAGCGCGTCGAGCGCGGCGCGCTCCTGGTCCATGGCGCGCTGGCACGCCTCGCCCCCGCAGGATGCGGGGCGCGCGTGGGCGGCGGTCGCGGCGGTGGCCGCGAGCACGATGCAGGCGGCGGGGAGGATGCGGTCGGTGCGGCGGATCATGGTGCGTTCCTTTCGATGGATGCGTGGACGGATCACGGCGTGGCGTTCGCGCACGCGCCGTTGTGGACGAGCAGGACCGTGCCGCGGTGGCGCAGGAGGATGTCCCCCTCGAGCGCGAGCGCGGACTGCCGGCCTTCGGAGACGAGCTCCCAGAGCAGCTCGCGGTGGCGCGGCGAGCCGAAGGCGATCTCCTCCTGCGCGGGCTCCTGCGTGCCCGCGAGCGAGGCGTCGGCCCACGCGGGGCCGACCTTGTAGAAGTTGCGGTCGGCGCACTGGTTGAGCGCCGCGGCGCGCACCTGCGCGCCCGAGGCGTCGGCGTACGCGACGGTGGCGGACTGCGTCTGCTCCAGCTTCTGCCGGTTCCAGTTCACGCCCTGGTTCACCGCGGCCGCGCCCGAGCGCGTCTGCACCGCGCGCGTCTGCAGGTTGCTCATGCAGGAGGCCTCCAGCGCGCGCAGGTCGCGGAAGGCGCTGCCTTCGGTCGCGAGCATCGCGGTGTATTCGGTGAGGATGCCGTAGGTGGTGGAGAGGCGGACGATCTCGCCGACGAGCTCGCGCCAGCGCGGATCGGACGCGTCGACGCGCGCATCGAGTCCCTGCTGGCGCACCGCGTCCACCAGCACCGCGATGCGCCGGCTCGCCCACAGGCGCGGGACGAAGGCGTTGGCGGTGCTCGCCTGCGCGGGATCGACGGGCACGCGCAGCTTCACCTCGCCCGCGGGCCCGCGTCCGGTGAGCTGCAGCGTGAAGGGCGCGTCGCCGCGGTAGCGGCCCAGCGCGACCAGCGTGCCGCCGCGGAAGAGGTCGGGGAGCACGGTGGGGAGCATCTCGTCGGTGCGGCCGGGCGCGGGGGCGCCGGAGGCGTCGAGCACCGCCAGCGTCGCATCCGCGAGCGCCGGGCCGCGCAGCCGCTGCGCGACCTCGGGCAGCTTCGAGACGAGCTCCTGATCCGTCTCGAGGTAGGTCGCGACCGCGCGCGTCGCGTCCGCGACGCGGTCGAGCAGCGGGACGTTGACGTCGTTGCCCAGGCCGACGGTGAAGATGCGCCGGTGCGCGGCGTTGCCCGCGTCGACGAGCGTGCGGATCTCCTGCTCGCGCGTGCGGCCGATCGTCGGCACGCCGTCGGTGACGAAGAGCACCGCCGCCAGCGTCCCCGCGGGGGGCGTCGGCTGGCGCAGCGCCTCCAGCAGCGCGTCGTGGATGTTCGTGCCGCCGCCAGGGACGAGCGCGGCGATGTGCGCGCAGAGCGCCTGCCTGTTCGCGGGCGTGAGCGGCACCGGCGCGGGCGCGAACTTCGTCACGCCGTTGCTGAAGTCGACGATGTTCGCGCGGTCCTGCGCCTCCAGCCCCTCGACGATGCGCGTCGCGGCGATCTTCGCGCGGTCGAAGGCGGGGCCCGCGAGGCTCCCGGAGCGGTCGAGCACCAGCGTGACCTCGCGCGGCATCGCGGGCGCGTCGCCGGCGGCGGGCGCGGCGGCGAGCAGCAGGTAGAAGCCGCCGCCGATGGAGGGATCGGGGTAGGTGAGCACCGTCGCGGCGGGCGCCTCGGCGCGCACCACGCTCAGGCGGAAGCTCCCCGGCGCGCGCGGCGTGCAGCGCGCGACGAGCGCGTCGGCGCCGCGCTCCACCGCGATCTCATGCGAGGGCGAGTATGCCGCGGCGACGCCCGCGCCGCGCACGCGCACCACGATGTTCCACGCGGGTCCGCCCGCGATGTCGCTGCGCGGCAGCGTGTAGTCCAGCCGGCCGTCGGGCCCGGTGAGCAGCGTCTCCCAGCGCACGCGCAGCCGCTGCGTGCCGTTGGCGGGCACGGGGAAGAGGCTCGTGCGCACCAGGTTCCATCCCGCCCACTCCAGCAGCGCGGGATCGCGCTCCTTTGCGACGATGCCGTCGTAGATGCGCCGCGCCTCGTCCTGCGGGAGAAGCTTCGCGGTCGGTTCCGAGGCGGGGCCGCTGAAGTCGATGCCTGTCACCGTCGCGCCCGCGGGCACCGGCACCAGCAGCACGGCCTCTTCCGGACGCGCGCCGCGGTTGGCGACGCCCAGCTCCAGCGTGGTCGTCGCGACGCGTCCGGCGATCTCCACGACCGCGCTGACATCGGTGACGGCGATCGCGGGCTGACCCGCCGCGCGCCCGATCTGGGGGAGGACCGCGCGGGTGCTCGGGGTGAGCTCCCAGCGGGGGGCTGCCGTGGACTGCGCTGCGGCGAGGGGGGCGAGCGCGGCGCCGGCGAGCGTCGCCAGCGCCAGCGCCAGGGCGGCGGCGCCGGGGCCGCGGGTGCTGCTGCGGCGGCGGGGGGAGCGGGGATTGCGGTCGTCGGCGTGCATCGCGAGGCTCCTTCGTGCGTGTGAAAGAACCTACGCCTGAAACGGGCCTCCCTCTGTCACAGCCGTGCAACGCTTGGGCGCCGCGCAGGCGCCACTACGATGCGCGGACCGTCCGGAGTCCATCGCACTTCTGCTTGGGGAGACCGCCATGAGCCACGCGCCCGCCGCACCTGCCACGCGCATCGTCGGAGCCTTCTGCTGGAACGAGCTGCACACCGGCGATCCCGCGCGCGCGGCCGCCTTCTACGCCGCGGTGATCCCCTGGAAGACCGATGGCGATGGCACCGGCCCGTACACCGAGTTCGTCGACGCGAAGGGCAACCACAACGGCGGCATGATGCAGCTCCACGCGGGCGCGTCGAAGGAAGGGCGCGCCGCCTGGCATGTCTATGTCAACGTCGACGATGTCGATGCCGCCGCCGCGCGCGTGCCCGCGTTGGGTGGCCGCGTGCTCGCGCCCCCGACGGACTATCCGCATGTCGGCCGCGTCTGCCCCGTCGCCGATCCGACGGGCGCGGTCGTGCACCTCTTCCGCGGCATCGAGCAGTGCGGCATCCGCGTGCCGCAGGAGCACGACGGCACCTTCTGCTGGATGGAGCTGCTCACGCGCGACACCGCCGCGTGCGCGCGCTTCTACGGCGCGCTGCTGGGCTGGAAGACGACCGAGATGCCGATGCCCGGCTTCACCTACACGCTCTTCTGGCTGCGCGACGCCGATCCCGCCTCGCGCAGCGGCTGCCAGGGCGGCATGATGGAGATCCAGCCCGACATGGGGCCGATGCCCCCGCACTGGCTGCCCTACATCGCGGTGGCGGATGTCGATGCCGCCGCGGCGCGCGCCGCGGAGCACGGTGGCAAGATCTGCGCCCCGCCGTGGGACATCCCGGGCGTCGGCCGCATGGCGGTCGTCACCGATCCCACCGGCGCGACCTTCGCGCTCTTCAAGGCGAAGCAGCAGTAGTCGAGGCGGAGTGCGCGCTCGCCGCGGGCGCCGCGGCCTCGCCCAGCGCCGCGCGCATGCGCACGAGGTCGTGCGACCGCTCGCCCAGCGCGGTGGCCGCCGCCGCGAGCGCCCGCGCACGCGCCTGCGCCGAGTCCGCGGCGCCGCCCGCCGCCGCCACCGCGCGGCCGTGCAGCGCCGCCGCATACGCCGGCACCCACGCCAGGCAGTTCTCCCCCTCCTTCAGGATCGCGAGCGCCGCGGCCGTGTCCTCGACGGCGCGCTGCGGTCGCCCATCCACCAGCGCCGATTCGGCGCGCAGCAGCAGCAGGCGCGCGCGCACCGGATGCCCCTCGCCCAGCCGCGACGCGACGAGCTGCGCGAGCTCCCCGAGCATGCGCTCGCCCTCGGCGCGGTCCTGCGGCGTCCCCGCGTCGAGCAGGCACTGGGCGATCTCCTGCGATGCGCGCAGGATCGTCGGATGCGCCGGATCGCCGCGCTCCTGCGCGACCGAGATCGCGCGCTCCGCACATGCGCGCGCCCGCGCGCGGTCGCCCTGGTGGCGGGCGACCGTCGCGCAGGTCGCGTCGGCGTCGGCCACGCGCAGGTTGCGCTCGCCGACGGTCTTCGCGAGCGCGTTGCGCGCGCGCTCCGCCTCGGGGGCGGCCTCCTCGGTGCGGCCGAGCGCGTCGAGGATGCCCGCCCAGACCTGGCGCGCGCGCGCGGTGTCGTTGTGGTCCGCGCCAAAGGCCTTCGTGTAGGCCTCGACGGTCGCCCGGACGGGCGCCTCCGCGCCGGCGATGTCCCCCAGCACCGCGAGCGTCTGCGCGTAGGTCAGCTCGCTCGAGGCCCACTCGAAGTGCCCCGGCGGCAGCGTGCGTCGCCGCACCTCGCGCACCTGCTCGAGCAGCTCCTTCGACTCGCGGTACCGCCCGAGCGAGCGCAGCGTCGTCGAGAGGTTGTTGCGGTAGGTCTGCACCATCGGCGCATCCTCGCCCTCGGCGGCGACTCGCAGCGGGATCGCGGCGCGGATCAGCGGCTCGGCCTCGGCGGGGTGCCCCTGCAGCAGCTTGGCGGCGGCGAGATTGACCATCGCCGTCGCGTAGGAGCTCTGGCGCCTCTGCCCCGCCTCGATCAGGTGCTCCTCCATGTCGCAGGCGCGCTGCGCGGCGCGCTCGGAGTCGCGGTAGTCGCCGCGCTCCTGATGCACCAGCGCGAGGTTGTTCAGCGCGACCGCGATGTTGCCGTCGGCGATGTCGTCGGGCGCGACCTCCCTGCCGAGGGCGCGGAAGGCCTGCTGCAGGTCGGCGATTCGGATCTGGATCGCCTCCTCCATGCACTGCGCCGCCTCGTCGAGCTTTCCGCGGACGCGCAGCACGTCGCCGAGCTGCGTGAGCGCGTCGGCGAGCGTGGTGCTCACGCCGACGGCGTTCTCGTCGGGCTTGCGCAGCAGCTCGACGCCGCGGCGCATCACGCGCTCGGCCTCGGGCAGGTCGCCGAGCCGGTAGAAGGTGTAGCCCACGAGCCCCGCGAGCATCCCCGTCACCTGGTTGTCCTGGTTCGGGTCGGACTCCAGGTTCTTCGCGGCCTGCACGACCAGGTCGTGCGCGGTCAGTTCCTTGCCGGAGCTGCGCCGCGGATCCGCCGCCGTCAGCAGCGTGCGCAGGAAGGAGAAGGAATGCGTCGAGCGCGCCGCCTGGACGCGCGCGGAGTGGAGCTGCGTCTCCGCCTCGGCGCGCGCCTTCTCCGCGCGCACCGCCATCGTGATGCTCACGGCGGTCGCGGCCAGCAGGGCCACGAAGGCCGTGCAGACGCCGATCACGAGCCCGCGGTTGCGCCGCGCGAACTTCGCGACCTGGTACGCGGTGCTCGGCGGGCGCGCCTCGATGGGCAGGTGCGCCAGGTGGCGGCGCAGGTCCTCGCCCAGCGCGCCGGCGCTCGCGTAACGCCGCTGCGGATCCTTCTCCAGGCAGCGCGCGACGATCGTCTCCAGGTCGCCGCGCAGCGTGCGGTCCAGCGTGCCCAGACGCGTCGGCTCCTCGTCCGCGACGATGCGCACCGCCTCGGGGAGCGAGCGGCCCGAGAGGTCCAGCGGCTTCTGCCCGGTGAGCGCCTCGAAGAGGAGCACGCCCAGCGCGTAGACGTCGCTGCGCACGCCCACGGCCAGCGGATCGCCGCTGACCTGCTCGGGGCTCATGTAGGGAAGCGTGCCCACGACCTCGCCGACGGCGGTCTGCAGCGTCGTCGCCTGGTCGCGCTGCACGGCGCGCGCGATGCCGAAGTCGAGGACCTTGGGCTGCCCCGTCTCGTCGACGAGCACGTTCGCCGCCTTCAGGTCGCGGTGGATGACGCCGCGCGAGTGCGCGTGCTCGACCGCGTCGCAGACGCGCGCGACGACCTCGACGCGCTCGTTCACGCCCGGCGCGCGCTCGCGCGTCCAGGTCGTGAGCGGGACGCCGCGCACGTGCTCCATCGCGAAGAAGGGGCGCGGCGGCCCCATCGGCGCGCCCTCGGCGGTGCGCTCCGAGGCCATGCCCGCCTCGTAGATGAGCGCGATGCCCGGATGCTGCAGCCGGCCGTGGAGCTCCGCCTCGCGCTGGAAGCGGCGCACCGCGTTCGCGCCGCCGAAGGCGCGGATGACCTTGAGCGCGACGGTGCGCCGCGGCGATTCCTGCTGCGCCAGGTAGACGACGCCCATGCCGCCGGTGCCGAGCACGCCCTCGATGCGGTAGTCGCCGATCCACGCGGGAAGCTGCAGGTCCTCGCGCATCTGCGAGGCGAGCTGCGCGACCGCGCCGTCGAGACGCCGCGTCAGCGTCGACGCCGACTGCGCGTCCGCGTCCGCCTCGAGCAGCGTCGCGAGCTCGGCGGCGAGCTCGGGATCCTCCTGCGCGAGCTCGCGCATCCGGCCATGGCGCACCGCCTCGGGCGCATCCACGAGCGCGCGGAAGTGCTCCTGCAGGCGCCGCCAGCGCTCGGGGTCAGCGATCGGCATGGGAGAGCTTCGAGGCCAGCCAGGCGCGCGCCATGCGCCAGTCGAGCTCGACGGTGCGCGTGCTCACGCCCAGCGCGTCGGCGACCTCGGCGACGGTCATGCCCGCGAAGACGCGCATCTCGACGACCTGCGCCTGGCGCGGGTCGAGCGCCTCGAGCTGGCGCAGGCACTCGTCGACGGCGATGACCTCCTCGGGCGCGGAGTCGCCGGAGGTCGCGTCCAGGTCCTCCAGGCTCAGCGGCCGCGCGCCGCCGCCACGCTTGAGCGCCGAGCGCGCGCGGGCGTTGTCCACCAGCACCTGCCGCATGGCGGTCGCCGCCACCGCCAGGAAGTGCGCCTTGTCGGCGACCTGCAGGTGGGGGTCGGAGCCCAGCTTCAGCCACGCCTCGTGCACCAGCGCGGTCGGCTGCAACGTCTGCCCCTGGCCGCGCAGCATCGACCCCGCAAGCGCACGGAGTTCGCCGTAAAGGCCGTCCCGAAGGGCACTTCGGGCGCCATCGCCGCCCCCGCGCAGTTGCAGCAGCAGGGTGGTGGTGGCCTCGGCGGTGAGCATTCCCAAAATTCTACGGGAGAGCGTTGCGGGTTCCACGGCCCGATTGCGTGGATCGTGGTGAGGGCCCTCCGGCGCGTGCCGGCCGGCGTCTCCTTCGAAGACGGACTCGTTTCCGTCCGGTCCATAAACGGAAGACTCTCATGTCCAAGATCTGTTCCTTCGGGCGCCTGGCGCGCCTGGCTGCCGTGGCGATGGTCGCCACCGCCGCCCCTGCGTTCGGCCAGGTGGCCGTCTGTTCGTGCACCGGCGACATCACCGGTGATGGCGTCGTCGACGGCGCCGACCTCGGTCGCCTGCTCGGCGCCTGGGGCACCGGCTTCGCCGAGGCGGACCTCGACAACAGCGGCATCGTCGACGGTGCCGACCTGGGCATCCTGCTGGGCGCCTGGGGCAACTGCCCCGCGCCGGCGAACGACAGCTGCTCCAGCGCGGTCGTCATCGACTCGATGGGCGGCGCGTATCCCTTCTGCACGCTCCAGACGACGACGGACGGTCCCTCGGTGAGCTCCGCGAGCTGCTCGCAGGTCACCCAGATCCACAACGACGTCTGGTTCTACTACGAGGCGCTCAGCACCGGCCAGCTCACGCTCTCCACCTGCAACGACGCGAACTTCGACACCGTCATCGCGGTCTACGGCTCGACGATCCAGGGCCTCTCGCCCTGCCCGACCGACGGCATCGGCTTCGCGACCTTCCTCGGCTGCAGCGACGACGCCGCGGGCTGCTCGAACCTCACCTCGAAGCTCACGGTGAACGTCAACGCGGGCAGCCGGTACCGCATCCGCGTCGGGGGCTTCAACTCGATCGCGCGCGGCAACGGCGTGCTGCATGTCACCTTCACCCACCCGGGCGAGTCCTGCGACAACCCGCGCATGGCGCAGAACTTCGTCGCTTCGCAGACGATCTTCGGCAACACGACGGACAACCCGAGCATCAGCAATCCCTTCCCGTGCTTCTCCGGCCTGCCCTCGGGCGGCACCGAGTGGATCCACTGGACCTCGGACTGCTGGGGCGTCGCGACCTTCAGCACCTGCCACGACGGCACGAACTTCGACACCATCCTGACCGTGCTCCGCTACAACTTCAACGGCCAGTGCTGGGACGAGTACCTCTCGTGCAACGACGACTCGCCGATCGTCGGCTGCCAGATCAACGGCAACAACCGCAAGTCGTACATCCAGCGCGTCGTGCAGCCCGGCGAGGTCCTCTACATCCTCGTCTCCGGCTTCAACGGAGCCCGCGGCAGCTACGAGCTGACCATCGACCGCTCCTGCGACTGATTCCACGGCTCTCCTGACAACCAACGCATGGGCGGCGGCTGCGTGTGTGCGGGCCGCCGCCTTTGCGTTGGTGCATGCCTCGTGCCTACGATCGCGGCGATGATGCGCGCAAATCTGACCGCCTTCGCCACGCTCGTGCTCTGCGGATGCGCCGCCCAGGCGCCCGCGCCCGCACGTGCGCCCTCCGCGCCACCTCCAAGCGCGCCCGCGCCCTCCTTCCCGCAGGACTGGTGCGGCACCTGGGAGGGAACGATGACCCTCTCCGCCGCGGGCCGCGAGTCCGTGCAGCGCGTGCCCGTCACCTTCGAGATCGCGCCGACCGCCGAGGAGGGCGTCTACCGCTGGCGCACCACCTACAACCACGATCCCTCGACGGGGCAGAAGGACTACCTCCTGCGCACCGTCGACATCGCCGCGGGGCGCTACGCGATCGACGAAGGCGGCGGCGTCGTGCTCGACGCCGACTGGATGGGGCGCGCGCTCATCAGCATCTTCGAGGTGCAGGGGCGCACCTTCGAGGCGCGCTACGCGCTCGAGGGGGAGACGCTCGTGCAGGACATCGTCTATTGGCAGTCGATTCCGCCCCGTGGCAGCGACGCCGATCCGAAGCGCCCGCCCGTCGCGACGGTTCGGATCGAAGGCCGCCAGCGCAGCGAGCTCCGGCGCGCCGCGGCCCCCGCGCGCGCACCGGGGCGATAGCCCGCGGCAGCAGCGTCGTACCGGCGCGACCCGCTTGGATCTCCCCGCCGTCCGCACTATGGTGCTCGCCATGTCGACCCGTCTCCCCGTGCGTTCCCTGATCGCCGCCTCGCTCGCGGGCCTCTGCGCCGCCGCCGCCCTCGCCTCGGGCCCCGGTGGGATCATCGGGCACTGGGCCCTGGATGAGCCCGCGGGGGCGATCATGTACGACACCTCCGGCAACGGTAACAACGGCCTCTTCCCCCAGTACTTGCCACGTGTCGCGGGAGTCAGCGACCTCGCGGCGCAGCTCGGCATGGGCTACGCCATCGTGAACGACAACCCCTCGCTCAATCCCGTCAACGCGATCACGATCTCCGCGTGGTACCGCGCGACGATCCCGTGGGCCGGCGCGGGCAACGACCCCATCGTCGACAAGCCCTATGTCTGCCACTGCGGGGCGCCGTACTACCAGTACCACCTGGGCGTCACGGGAACCGAGTACGGCGTCGCGCCCCGTTCGATCAGCTTCACCACCGCCGGAGGCGGGAGCGTCACGTCGCCTCCCGGGATCTTCGAGCTCGGCGAGTGGCACCACTATGTCGCGACATCCGACGCGAACGCGTCGCGCCTCTACGTCGATGGCACGCTCGTCGCGACCGGTCCCGGCACCGGGCCGATCCCCAGCTACGGGCGCCCGATCTACATCGGCCGCTACGGAAACCTGCTCATCTACCTGCAGGGCAACGTCGACGAGATCCAGATCTACGACCGCGCGCTGACGTGCCGCGAGGTGAAGTACCTCCACGAGCACCCCGGCAGCCACCTCTTGACCATCGACACGACGCCGGCGGACCTCGACGGCGACGGCGTCGTCGGCGGCTCGGACCTGGGCATCCTGCTTGGAAGCTGGGGCCCGTGCGCCGGCGACTGCGGCGCCGACCTCGACTGCAGCGGGAGCGTGGACGGATCCGACCTCGGCATCATGCTCGGTTCGTGGAGCTGATCGCGCGCCGCGCGCTCAACGCTTCGCCGCACCGTCGCGCACGCACCGGAATCCCAGGTGCTGCAGCGAGGTGTCGCTCGAGCACGCCATGCGCGCCGCGGGGCGGTAGCTGGCGCAGTAGCTGTCGTTGCAGAGGAACGAGCCGCCGCGGTGCACGCGGCTGTCCTTCGACTGCGGATTGCGCGGGTCGAGGCAGCTCGTCGGTCCCTTGGGGTTGACCACGACCGTGCCCGGCCCCGCCTCGAGCACGCGGCGCGCGTACGCGTCGGCGCGGTAGAGGTCGCTGCACCACTCCCAGACATTGCCCGCCATGTCGACGAGCCCGTAGCGGTTGGGCGGAAAGCTGCCCACCGGCGACGCACCCACGAAGCCATCCTCCGCCGAGTTGTGGTCGGGGAAGCTGCCTTGCCAGGTGTTCGCGCGCGCGGGCGTGACCGGCTCGTCCCCCCAGTCGTTGAGCTTGCCGTCGAGGCCGCCGCGCGCGGCGAACTCCCACTCGGACTCGGTGGGGAGGCGCTTGCCCGCCCATCGGCAGTAGGCGACGGCGTCCTCGAAGGCGACCTGCACGACGGGAAAGTCGTCCATCCCCTCGATGCTCGTCTTCGGCCCGCCGGGATGGCGCCAGTTCGCGCCCGTGGTCCAGGTCCACCACTGGTCGACCGCGTCCAGCGGCACCGGCTGCGCGGGCGGAGTGAAGGCGAGCGAACCCGGAAGCAGCATCTCGTCCGCGGGCTTGGGCGTTCCGGGCGGGCACTGCTTCTTGAGCTCCTCCCAGTCGACGGGGCGCTCGGCGACGGTGCGGTAGCCGGTCGCATCCACGAAGGCGCGGAACTGCGCGTTGGTCACCTCGGTGCGGTCCATCCAGAAGCCGTCGACGCGCACGCGGTGGATCGGCCGCTCGTCCGGGCGCGCGAGTTCGTGCACGCAGCCCATGCTGAACTCGCCGCCGGGGATCCAGACCATGCCACGGGGGATGCGCTCGGAGAGCGCGAGCAACGCAAGCAGCGAGGCCGCGGCGATCATGCGCGCATCGTACGCAGCGCCTGCGCGGCCTGTTCGCCGCCGTCGTCGGCGCCGACGCTCGGTCCGAGCGTCGCCGCGCGCTTCGCCGCCGCCGCGTCCGCGAGCAGCGCCTCCAGCTCCCGCGCGATCGTCCGCGCGTTCACCTTGCCGCGCGGCAGCGAGCGCGCGACCCCCAGCCGCACCGCGCGCGCGGCGTTGTCGAACTGGTCGTGCGCGTGCGGGATCACCAGCATCGGCCGCCCCGCGCGCAGCGCCTGCGCCGTGCTGCCGATCCCGCCGTGGTGCACCGTCGCCGCGCAGCGCGGCATCACCGCGCCGAAGGGGGCGTACGGCAGCGCGATCGAGCCCGCGGGCAGCGCGCGCGGCGCCTCGCGCCCCGCGCCCACCAGGAAGATGCCGCGCCGCTTCATCGCCGCGCAGGCGCGCGCGGCCTCCTCGTAGAAGTCGCCCGCCACATGCACCGCCGCGGTGCCCAGGCAGAAGAGCAGCGGGGGCTCGCCCGCCTCCAGGAACCGCTCGAGCGCGGGATCGAGCGCCGTCGGCGCGCCGATGCGGTCGTGCCAGGGGAAGCCGCAGATGCGCCCCGTCGCCGGATCGTCCGCGCACGGACCGCGGAAGTGCGTCGACCACATGCCCAGGTTGCGCAGCCCGCCGCGCGTGATCTGCGTGTAGTCGCGCGGCACCTTCGGCAGCCCCAGCCGCCGCCGCGTGCGCGCGACGCTGCGCTCGACCGTCCACCACAGCACCGCCGGCTGCATCGTGCGCAGCAGCCACCGCGCGAAGGGCCCCGGCCGCACCGGGTACTCGGCGACGGGGCAGATCGGATCGTCCTGCGCCATCCAGCACATGGGCGAAAGCACCACGCTCGCGCGCGGCACCCGCGCCTGGTCCGCTGCCCACGCCGCGCCCATCGCGATGTGGTGGTGCGCGACCAGGTCGAAGCGCCCGCGCTCGAGCATCGGCCGCAACGTCTGCAGGCACTCGACCGCGAATCCGCCGATGAGCACGTCCATCACCGTGCGGATGCCGCGGCGCGGATGCATCACGTCGGGGTAGAGCTCGCCGATGCGCGTGAGGTCGATGTGCTCGCCGATGGGCTGGAAGGCGATCCCCTCGCGCTCGATCTGCGCGCGGAAGTAGGGATTCGTCGCGATCGTCGCCTGGTCGCCCGCGGCCTGCAGCGCGCGCGCGATCGCGATGAAGGGATGGATGTCCCCGTGCGAACCCGTCGTGACCAGCAGCGCGCGCATCGGAGCGACGAAGGTACCGCACTACACTGCGCCGCGATGCGCTACCTCCGAGACGCCGCGCGGGCGTTCGCCGCCACGCTTGCGGCGACCCTGCTCTCCGGCTGCACCGCCTTCACGCTGCCGACCGCGCCGAACCTCTACGCGGATCCCAAGGGCGACACCTCCGCCTTCGACCGCATCCCGGAGAAGCTCCGTTCGCCCGAGGTCACCGTCCTCTACGCGACCGACCGCGATCCCGCGGACCACGACGGCCGCCCCGGCTACGGCATCGGCCGCTGCGAGCAGGTGGCGCTGGGCACCTGCGTCGTGCGCATGGAGGGCAAGTCGGGCACCTGGGAGGAGGTCGTCGCCGCGAGCACCATCGCCGGCAAGGGCGACGATGTGCGTCTGGCGATGGTCTCCTTCGAGGAGGTCGAGCGCTTCCGCGCCGTCGACGCGCGCCTGATGAGCAACGCGCCGATCCCGCTGCCGGAGCCTCCCGAGCTCGCGCAGTCGCGCCGCGACTTCGTCGAGCGCGTGCACGCGCTGCTCAAGCCGCGCCTGGACGCCGCGCCGCAGAAGGAGATCTTCCTCTTCGTGCACGGCTACAACAACACCTTCGAGGAGGGGGCGCTGCGCGCCGCGCAGATCTGGCACTTCGTCGGCCGCGAGGGAGTGCCGGTGCTCTGGTCGTGGCCCGCAGGAAGCCCCGGCCTGCTGCGCGGCTACACGCACGACCGCGAGTCGAGCGAGTTCACCGTCCCGCACCTGAAGGCCTTCCTGCTGGCGCTCGCCTCGTGCCCGGGACTCGAGAAGATCAACATCGTCGCGCACAGCCGCGGCACCGACGTCGTCTTCAGCGCGCTGCGCGAGCTGCATCTGGAGGCGCGCGGCGCGGGCCGCGACACGCGCCAGGTGCTGCGCCTGGGCAACGTCGTCCTCGCCGCGCCGGACATCGACATGGAGGTCTTCCTCGCGCGCATGCGCTCGGACTACGTCGGCTACATCCCCGAGCGCTTCACCATCTACGTCTCCCCCAACGACAGCGCCATCGGCGTCTCCGCGTGGCTCTTCGGCAGCGTGCGGCGCCTGGGCCAGGCGGACGCGCGCTGGCTCCCGCCCGACCTGCAGGCGGGGCTGCGCGCGCATCCGGTGCTCAGCGTCGTCGATGTCCGCGCCTCGACGATCGGCATGGGGCACGACTACTTCCTGACGAATCCGGCGGTGCTCACCGACCTCATCCTCGTGCTGCGCGACCACCGCGCGCCCGGCGCCGAGAACGGACGGCCGCTCGAGCGCCAGCCGTCGGGCTTCTGGCGCCTGGACAACGGCTATCCCTTCCGCGCGCCGTCGAAGGTGCGCAGCGGCGACATCGGCGCGCCGCAGATCCCGCCGCTGCCGGAGGAGGAGCCGCCGCCGCCTGCGCCCGCGTCGTCCGCGCCCGCGGCGTCCGCGCCCTTCAGCTCCGCCGCCGGCGCGAACGCAGCAGCAGCGCACCCATGACCGCCGCCGCGCCCGGCGCGGGCACCTGCACGAGCTGCACGCCCGTGACGCAGCCGATCGCGCCGTTGACGGTGAAGATGTCGATGTTCAGCGCCTGGTTGGCGGCGATCGTGACCGTGCTCAGCGAGTGCGTCACGCCCTGCACGTAGCCGCCCGGCCACGCGCCGCCGACGACGGTGTATCCCGAGCCGTTCACGTTCACCGCGGTCGGGAGCTGCTGGAAGGTCCAGGTGTAGACGTAGACGTCGTAGGTCCCCGCGGCGAGCCCGCTGAAGCTGTAGCTCTCCAGGAAGGGGATCACGAGGCCGTCGTCGATGAGCGCCTCGTCGTCGCCGAAGGTGTTGGGATCGTTGTATCCCGCGAGCGATCCGCCGGTGCCCGTGAGCGTGACGCCCGTCGCGCCGCCGCCGAGTCCCGCGAGTCCCACGAGCGTGCCGCCCGCGTAGGTGTTCCACACGCCGGCCTGTCCCGCCGCGGCGCCGAAGCCCGAGCCCGGCGTGGGCGTCGTGTTGCCGAAGTCAATGTTGAACGACTGGGCCGAGGCGCTGCCGGCCACGATGCCCGCCGCAAGGCAGGCGAGTGCGATGTGACGCATGGATGGGCTCCGCGAAAGGGATGCGCGGCGGGGTGGAAAGGGAAGGGATCGGGAAGCGCCCCCGCCGGCGCGCGTCCCGCGACAAGTGTGCCTAGATTGCAGGGTGGGTCAAGGGACGGCGCGCGATCGGGCGCCGATAGACTGCGCCCCCCGCGCCCGGCGCGGACGAGGAGCAGCACCATGGCCACTTCCACGGGACATCGTTGGCGTTTCACGCGTTCGGGCGGCTCGGACCAGCCGCGCCTCGAGACGGCGGAGGACTTCGCCAACCTCGAGCACCTCGACCTCAAGCTCTGGGCGGCGCTCGCCTGCCCGGTGAAGGGGCTCGAGTTCGACGAGCGCACGCTCGCGCTCATCGACACCGACAACGACGGCCGTGTCCGCGCGCCCGAGATCATCGCCGCGGTGCAGTGGTGCGAGGACCACCTGCGCGACCTCGCCGCCCTCAAGGAGGGGACCGACGCGCTCCCGCTCTCGCAGATCAACGACCAGACCCCCAGCGGCAAGGCGATCCTCGCCTCCGCGAAGCAGATCCTGCGCGACCTGGGCAAGCCCGACGCGACCGCGATCACGCTGGCCGACGCCGCCGACACCGCCAAGATCTTCGCCGGCACGCGCTTCAACGGCGACGGCATCGTCCCCGCCGACGCGGCGGAGGACGACGCGACCAGGCGCGCGATCGCCGACGTCATCGCCTGCATGGGCGCGGTCGCCGACCGCAGCGGCAAGCCCGGCGTCGACCAGGCGAAGCTCGACGCCTTCTTCGCGCAGTGCGCCGCCTTCGACGCGTGGGCGACGGCCGCGGAGTCCGATCCCTCGCTGCGCGCGCTCGGCGACTCCACCGCGGCCGCGCTCGAGGCGCTGCAGGCGGTGCGCGCGAAGGTCGACGACTACTTCGCGCGCTGCCGCATGGCGGCCTTCGATCCGCGCGCCCTCGCCGCGGTCAACCGCCAGGAGGCGGACTACCTCGCCATCGCCGCGAAGGACCTCTCCGTCACCGCGGCGGAAGTGGCGGGCTTCCCGATCGCCAAGGTCGAGGCCGGCCGCGCGCTCCCGCTGGAGTCGGGCCTGAATCCCGCGTGGGAGGGCAGGATCGCCGCGATGCGCACGCTCCTGGTCGCGCCCCTGCTGGGCGCGCAGGTGCGCGAGCTCACGGAAGCGCAGTGGCGCGAGCTCTGCGGCAAGCTCGCCGCCTACGAGGCGTGGCTCACCGGCAAGCCCGCCGTCGCCGTCGAGCCGCTGGGCATCGCGCGCGTGCGCGAGCTCCTGCGCGGCGGCGCGCAGCAGGCGATCGCGGCGCTCATCGCGCAGGACCTCGCGCTGCAGACCGAAGCCAACACGATCTGCGAGGTCGAGCGGCTGGTCCGCTACTACCGCGACCTCAACCAGCTCCTCAACAACTTCGTCAACTTCAGCGACTTCTACTCGCGCCGGCGCCGCGCCTCCTTCCAGGTGGGCACGCTCTACCTCGACGGCCGCGCCTGCGATCTCTGCGTGCGCGTCGACGACGCGGGCAAGCATGCCGCGCTCGCGGGCATGTCGAAGGCGTACCTCGCGTACTGCGACTGCACGCGCCCCTCGGGCGAGAAGCTCTCCGTCGCCGCGGCCTTCACCGGCGGCGACGCCGACTTCCTCATGGTCGGCCGCAACGGCATCTTCTACGACCGCAAGGGGCGCGACTGGGACGCGACGATCACCAAGGTCGTCGAGAATCCCATCAGCATCCGCCAGGCCTTCTGGGCGCCGTACAAGAAGCTCGTGCGCATGATCGAGGAGCAGGCCGCCAAGCGCGCCGCCGCGAAGGAGGCGGAGAACGACGCGCAGCTCGCCGCCGCCGCCAACGCGACGGTGAACGCCGACAAGGCCGCGCCCGCCGGCGCCACGCCCACCGAGAAGAAGATCGACGTCGGCACGGTCGCCGCCCTGGGCGTCGCCTTCGGCGCGTTGGGCACCCTGATGGTCGCGGTCGTCAGCGGCATCACGGGGCTCTTCGAGCTTCCCTTCTGGCAGGCGGTGATCGTCGTCGGCGGCATCCTGGTGCTCATCTCGACGCCGAGCATGGTCGTCGCCTGGCTCAAGCTGCGCCAGCGCAACCTCGGCCCCATCCTCGACGCCAACGGCTGGGCGATCAACGGGCGCATGATGCTCAACGTGCCCTTCGGCGGCTCGCTCACGAGCGTCGCGGCGGTCCCCGGCGGCTCGCTCGCGGCGGCGGCGGATCCCTTCGGCGAGAAGCGCAGCCCCTGGCCGCGCCTGGTGCTCGCGGTCGTGATCGTCTGCTTCCTCTTCAGCCTGCTCAACCACTTCGAGCTCATCGGCCGCGGCCTGGTCGCCGCCGGCGTCGAGGAGTCGAACCTGCCGGCCTTCATCCTGAAGCCCGGCGACGCGCAGCGGCTGGCCGAGGCGCGCCGTCAGGCGGAGCTCAAGGCCGCGGCGGAGAAGGCGGCGGAGAAGAAGTAGCGGCGGCCTTCGCGGGCGCGGGCGCCTCCTTCTCCAGCCCCAGCAGCGTGCGCAGGAAGACCGTGTCGTCGTACTTCTCGCCGTCGCGGTCCATCTGCGCGAAGCGCACGACCACCAGCTCCTGCTCGGGCAGGATGTAGAGGCGCTGCTTTCCCGCGCCGGCGGCCATCGCCACGCGGATCTCGTTGCCCTGCGCGTCGCGCACCGCCTCCACCTGCGCGGCCTGGCGCTGCTGCTGCGCCTGCACCTCGCGCGGCGACTGCGGCGCGAAGAAGGCCCGCTTTCGCGCGATCGGGTTGTCCGCGACCAGCGCGCCCTCGCCCTCCTTGCCGTTGAGCAGCCACCAGGTGAGGCCGTAGTGCTCGTTGCAGCGGCTGGGCTCGAAGCACTGCTGCAGCAGCGCGAGCGGGATGACCTGCTCGTCGTGCGTCTTTCCATCCGCGTCCTTCACGGTGGCGACGCCGCCGCGGCGCACGAACTCGCCGAACTTCGCCCACTCGCGGGCCGTCAGGTGGCCGCCGCCGGGCAGGTTGGGCCGTCCCGCCACATCGGGCGCGAAGCGGTCGACGCCCACGCCGATGCCGCTGGGCACCAGCACGCGCGTCGTCAGGTATTCCCAGTAGCTCTTCTCGGGCCGCGTCGACTTCGCGAGCGCGCGCTCGAGGTAGGCGCCGAAGACGTAGTAGTGCGATCCGCCGTAGCGGAAGACGGTGCCCGGCTCGGTCTTCGCGGGAATCTGCAGCGCCGCGGCGAAGCGGTCGGGGGCGGTCTGCGCGGGCAGGCGCTGGCGGATCGCCTCCTTGACGAGCCCGTCCGAGCCGAGGTTGCGGATGCCCGCTCCCTGCGCGCCCAGCAGCGGACTGTTGGGATCGAGCCCCGAGGAGAGCGTGAGCAGCTCGCGCACCGTGATCTTCGAGCGGCGCGGATCGTCCTTCCACTCCACCAGCAGGTCGCTCACCGGCGCATCCAGGCTGGGGATGACCCCGTCGGCGAGCGCCGCCATCGCCAGCACGCCCGTGAAGCTCTTCGTGCCGCTGGCAAGCGGATGCGGGCGCGACGCGCTCCAGCCGTTGCCGTACTGCTCGAAGACGATCTCGCCGCGCTGCATCACGAGCACCGCGCGACCCGAGACGGACTCCGAGTAGCGCGCGGCCGCGGCCATCGCCGCGGGATCCAGCGCGGCGGCGCGCGGCGCGTCGGGATGGAGGAAGGGCGCGCCCGCGGCGGAGGCGGTGGCGGGCGGCTTCGCCGGCGGGGCGGCCGACGTTGCTGCCGGCGCCGTCGGCGCCGCCGCGTCCGCCCCCGAATTGTGCTGTGCCTGGCGCGCGCCGCCCGTCGCGTGCGAACATCCGACGAGCGGCGTCGCCGCCGCCAGCGAACAACACGCGATCGAGCCCAGCAGGTGCATGGTCTTCATGGCACCGGCATGACGCGCGGCCGCGCGCTTCGATTGCGTGGCTACGCGGGCTTCGCCGCCGCGGGGAAGTCCGGTAGTCCGAATCCGGGGCGGTACTCGCGCGTCACGATCGTGCGCGAGGCGTCCTCGTGGTTCGTGAACTTCAGCGCGGCGCGGTCCCACCGCAGCTCTTGGTTGGGGAAGCGCGCGGCGCGCGAGCAGAGGAGTCCCGCCTCCGCCATGCGCACGCCCGCGGAGAAGGGTGTCTGCACGAAGGCGTCCTGCTTGCCCAGGATGCGGTTCACCCACGAGTGCCAGTGGTTGCGCGCCTGGCAGGTGCCCAGTCCGGGCAGCGCCTTCCAGTCGACGGGCTTGCCCCCGCGCCAGACCTCGATCTCGCCTTCGGGCTGGACGCACAGCACGCCGTCCTCGCAGACCACCAGCGTGCCCGTGCCGCCGAACTTGCCCGGCGGCAGTCCAAGCGCGGCGCGGGAGGGCGCCTGGCCGCGGTCGCAGTAGTGCACCGGGAAGACCGGCCGCGCGAAGTGCTCGCCGCCGCCGGGATAGCTCAGCGTCGACTGCACGCAGAGCGCGTGATAGAAGTCCGAGGGCGTGCGCGTCTGCGAGAGCACCGCCGTCGGCGAATCGAGCCCGTACGCGAAGACCAGCACATCCAGCAGGTGCGTGCACCAGTCGCCCAGCTGCCCGGTGCCGTAGTCCCACGAGGAGCGCCAGCGCTGGCCGACGAGCCCCTCGCGGCAGGGGGCGTCGACGGCGGCGCCCAGCCAGAGCGGCCAGTCGATGTTCGCCGGCGGGGGGGTCGGGTCCTTCAGGCCGCCGTAGTAGAAGTAGCCGTCGCCGCCGTCCGGCGGGCCGTTGACCCAGACATGCGCCTCGATCGCCTTGCCCAGGAGGTTCTTGCGCAGGATCTCGACCGCGTACTGGCGGCCCGTGTACCCCATGCGCTGGTTCCCGGTCTGGGTGACCAGGTTCGGGCAGGCCGCGATCGCGCGGTCCATCGCCACCACCTCGGAAAGCTGCTGCACGAGCGGCTTCTGGCCGTAGACATGCTTCCCGGCCTTCATCGCCGTGAGCATGATGAGCGCGTGGTTGTGGTCGGGGACGCAGACCACCACCGCGTCGAACGTGTCGCGGTGCTTGTCGAAGGCCTCCCGGAAGTCGGTGCAGACGAAGGCGTCGGGGAACTCGCCGTGGATCTGGGACCGCGCGTTGGCATCCACGTCGCAGAAGCCCGAGAAGACGACGTCGGGGTGCTGCTTCAGCTCGTGGCGGTCCGCCGGGGCGATGCTCCCCCCGACGCCGATCTGCAGGAGCTGCAGCTTCCCGAGCGCGCCGGCGCGGGCACGTGTGGAGGCGGGGGTCGGGAGGGCGGGGGTGGGGGCGTCGGCCGCCGTTGCCGGACGCACGAGGAGGGGGGCGGCCAGCCAGGCGCCCGCGGCCGCGGCTGCGGTCCGAAGGGCGTCGCGGCGGCTCCAGGAGGGGTCCATCGCCATGTGCGCGAGGGTACCGGACCCACTTCCACGCACCAGTGCAATTTTCCGTGAATTGACAGCCCCCGGATTGGCATTCTCGGACTTTCAGCCCCGGGTTCAGATCTGACTTCCGCGCACTTTTTCACAGACCCGAACTTGGAAATCCCCGGTTTGGAGTTAGGTTTGGCGTGCTGACTTTGGCCATCCACCCCAGCGTCCCCTTTCAAGCGTCGTGGGTCGATGAGCCGACTTTCGCGGGGGGATCAGGAAAAGGGCCAATCTGATCTGCTGCGCGCCTGCGGCGCATCTGTACTTCTGTTCGTTCCCCTTAGAGATGAAAGTGCAAACCCTCATGAAGACGACCACGACTCGTACCTCGCTCCTGAGCCTTGCTGCGCTGGCTCCCCTCGCGGCGGTCGCCGTGGCCAACGCCGGCCTCGCGTTCAGCTTCGCTGACCCGACCCCCGGCAAGCAGCTCCACAACGTCCAGGACAACCACGCTGGTGCTGGCACCGGCCTGATGACCTACGACCAGGACGCTGCCATCACCTTCCTGGTGGACGGCTCCACCGAGGCGAACCCGTTCACGACCTCGTGGACGAACGCCCGCATGGAGATGAACATGACGGTCTTCACCGGCTCGACCTCGGCTGGCGTCTTCAGCGCCCCGGTCAGCGGGTTCTTCCGCATCTATGACGCCAACACCGGCGCCACGATCGTCCGCGGCGACGCCACGGGCGGCGCGTTCCTCCGCTTCGCCGGCACGAGCACCATCCTGCTCTCCAGCGACTCGGGCTTCGCGTACACCTTCGGCCAGGCGCTGATCGACGCCCTCGCCTTCTACGGCAACGCCGGCTCCTCGCCGTTCGACCCGCAGGAAGGCAGCTTCTCGCTGACCGACGCCGTCGCCGTGAACGGTGGCGACATCATCGGCGAGGGTGGCGTGGTCCAGTCCTTCGACGCCAACGCCTCCTTCTCGGGCAACACCGAGACCATCCCCGCTCCGGGCGCCCTCGCCCTGCTCAGCGTGGCTGGCCTGGTCTCCGCCCGCCGCCGTCGCGCCTAACCCGCGCGGCTCGCATCTCGCGAATCACAGCCCGCCCAGGCGCATGCCTGGGCGGGTTGCTTTTTGCCGTGATGGAACCGACGTGTTGGAACCGGGGGGAGGGGGGCGCCACGCGCCCGGGTCAGCGGGCGCCGGCGACCGTCTGCCAGCGCTCGACGACCGCCCGCAGTTCGGGCTCGCTCGCCTCCTGGGCCTGCGGGCCGAAGAGGCGCGACTCCAGTCCCACGATCTCCTCGCGCAGCGACTGCGCGCGGGCGGGCTCCAGGGCGGCCCCACGCTCGCGCTCCAGGCGGCGCAGCGAGGTGACGACCCCCAGCGGGGTCAGGCGCGCGGGGGCCCACGCCGGGGCGGGCGCGGCCTCGCGGCGCTTGGTCCAGTGACGGGCCAGCAGCACCGCCCCGCCCAGCAGCGCGGCGAGCGCCGCGGCGATGACCAGGCGGATCTGCGTCCAGCCGCCGCCGGCGACCGCGACCGTCGAGCCCTTCACGGGCACGATGTCCAGGTCGGCGTAGGCGCGCGACTCGAGCGTGGCGTCCACGCCAGGACGCAGGACCGGCAGCGTGAAGACGCTCCCGATGTCCCCGCCGGCGCGCGTGTAGGTCACCGTGTAGGTGCGCTCGATGGGCAGGTGGAAGATGCCGTTGCTGTCCGCCTCGGGGTAGCCGTCCTTGGGCTCGGCGCTCGGCGACATCATGCCAAAGCGCGAGGGCATCGCCGCATCGCCCGCCTGCATCACCACCATCGGCGCGGCGGCGATGCCGTCCGCGCCGAGCGTGTAGCCGGCGAGCGGCGCGTCGACGCCCTGCAGGATCTCCTGCAGCGCGGGGGGGACGCCCTCGCCCTTCACGCGCACTTCCAGCGTGACCGTCTGCTTGCCCTGCGCGAGCCCCTCGGCGCCGCGCACATCGACCAGCTGCGCGACCTCCAGCTTCGTCACCGGGCGCGGTGCGGCATCGTCGCCGCTGGCCAGCAGCGGCGTGTTGCTCGGCAGCGCCAGCGAGACGGGGCCCGTCTGGTCCGTGAACTGCATGTCCAGCGTGACCGAGGGCAGCCGGTCCGTGACCGGCTCCTTGCGGCTGAGCACCACGTAGGCCATCGGCTTCTCGAGCCAGCCGTCCTGCCCCGCCTCGACGACGCCGCGCGGGGGCATGAAGGGGTCGAAGAAGCCGATCGCCTGCACATCGAAGGCGCGCGTGAAGGCGTCCTCGAGGGCCTTCTGCACCTGGTCGCGGTAGTTGATCTGCCGGTAGTTGTTGCCGACGCGGCCGAAGACGCCGTTCTGCAGGTACTTCGAGAAGCCGCCCGTCTCGCGGTCCACGGAGTGCGTGTAGCGCAGCGAGACCAGCACGCCGAAGGGCTTGCCCACGCCGACATGGTCCGGGCCGTCGAGCGTCAGGCGCAGCTTGATCTCGTCCTTCACCAGGTCGCGGTAGAGCTCCTGCATCGCGCGCAGGCCGGCGCCCGCGGGATGGTCGCCGATCACGCGCAGCGCGTGGTGCACCAGGCGCGGCTTGACCTCGGGATCGGCGCGCTCGATCGCGCCCTGCACGGCTGCGGCGAAGGCGGCCATGTGGCGGTCGTAGTCGTCGCGCGCGAGCGTCTGCAGCGACTTGCGCAGCAGGTCGACCTGGTCGTCCTGGAGCGTGCCCTCCTTGGGCAGGTCGTCCACGCGCAGGAAGTTGAGCTCGGCGGTGCCCATCGCGGCGCCGAACCAGCGCAGGTGGATGCTCGGATCGTCGCGCACCTTGCCCGCCTGCAGCGCGGCGATGTACGCGGTGGCAGCCTGTGCGAAGGCGTCGAAGGCGGCCTGCCGGTAGGCGCCGGTCTTCTCCGCGTCGGCGCCGGGCTGCTGCTGGCGGAACTGCATCCGGTCGAAGGTGAGCGCGGCCTTCATGGAGGCCAGCTCCCACGATCCCGGCTCGCGGGCGATCGCCGCGTCGGCGAGGTCGATCGCGACTCCGTAGCCCTTGTCCACGAGCGCGGCGATCTCGTTGTCCGAGCGCTTGGTGCCGGTGGCCTTCTGCGCGGCGCGGTTGCGCCAGTCTCCGTTGAGGCTGCTGCCCATGCGCTCGGCGAGCATCGCGGCCGTGGCGGGGGGCATGCCGCCGATGGGGCCGAAGACGCGCTCGATGTCGGCGCGGTCGTAGACCTCCGTCGAGGCGTGGCAGGCCATGAAGGCCGGGACGAGCCCGGGGAGCGCGCGCGCCTCGACGCCGTGCTCGCGCAGCGTGGCCAGGAGCGTGCCCAGGCGCTCCAGATTGCGCCGCTGCCGTCCGCGCGTGAGCGGCGCCATCGGCATCGCGTCGCGGTAGAAGGCGAAGTACTGCATCATCTCCGGCGGGTACTCCTGCACCGGAGTGAGGCGGATGCGCCACTTCTGGAGGAAGTCGTCCGCGAAGGAGGCGGCGTCGGCGGGGGAGCGGTCGATCGCGGTGTCGAGCATCGCCAGCGCCTGGTCGGTCTCGTCCGCGGTGGTCGCGAGCGCGATGCACGCCTTGCGCGCGCGCGAGGCGAGCGAGGGCTCGAGCGCCTGCAGCCACTTCTCGTTGGGGATCGCGCGCAGCAGGAGCTGCGCCTCGCGCGCGACCATGCGGTTCTGGCCGCGGCGCGAGACCGCCTGCTCCATCTCCTGCACCAGCGCGGCGGTGACCATGCGCAGCGGCACGCGCAGCGAGGCGATGTCGATGTCCTCGCGCGCCAGCAGCAGGTCCACGGCCTCCTTCAGGCCCAGGAGCGCCTGCGCGCGCTGCTCCGTCTCCAGGCGCTGCTCGCCGACGCCGGTGGCGGCCAGCGCGAGCGCCTCGAGCGCGGCGGGGCCGAGCGAAGGATTGGCGAAAACCTTCGTGAGCCAGGGGCCCGCCTGCGCGCGCGGGACGCGGCTCATGAGGTCGATCGCCATCTTGAGCGCCTCGCGGCGCACGGCGAGGGTCTCGCGGTCGATCAGTGCGACGTCGCAGAAGATCTGCCAGGCCTCCAGGCGCAGCGCGTCCGCCTCGGGGCTGTCGCCGGCCTTCTCGGCGAGGTCGAGCTTGTAGCGGCCGTGCGCGTTCATCTGCGAGCCGTCGCCGGCGGCGCGCGCGGCCTCCAGCGGCGGGAGGAACTCGTAGGCGGGGCCGATGAGCCCGGCGCCGACGAGCAGCTCGACGGTGCGGCGGCGCGCCTCGGGGGTCGCGGTGCCGAAGGAGCGCGTGCCCTTGGCGAGCATCGCGAGCATCGGGCCGGTGCTGTACTTGGCGGATGCCGACTGCAGCATCTTGCCGAAGGCCTGCATCTGCCAGGGCTTGAGCTCGCCCGGCGAGGCGTCGGCGAGCGCGATCACTTCCTCGGGAAGCAGGCCCGCGTCGCCGCGGTTCATCGCCTGCAGGATCGCGGCGTAGACGGGCTCGGACTCGATGGCGGGACGCGAGGCGAGGAACTCCGAGAGCACGCCCCATTCGCCGGCCATCGTCTGCAGGTGCAGCCAGCGCGCGAGGTCCTGCGGCTGCGCCGTCTCGGGGTTGGGGTTCGCGACCTGGCCGAAGCCCAGCTTGCTGCGCGCGGCGAGCACCGCGGCGGGCTTGCGCGCGAAGTCGAGCTCGCGCATCGCGTTGGCGATCTGCTGCCCGCGCTGGATCTGCGCGTTGCGCGCGGCGGTGATGCCCAGCGCGGCCTCGAGGTCGACGCCCAGGTCGGTGTAGTACGCGCGAAGCTGCTCCTGCTCCGCCTCGCTCGCGGCCGTGTAGAGCGCCTTCAGCTCCGCCAGCTCCGCCGCGGAAAATATGCCGGGCATGCCCGGCATATTTTCCGCGCCTTCGGGGGGTGCGCCGGGGGTGCCGGGGCGCACGACGGCGCCGGCGGGCGCGGCTGTGCCCGGCATCGTCTGCGGCGCGGTCGCCGCGCCTGCGGGCTGCGCGGGCACCACCTGCACGGTTCCCGACTGCACCGGCACCGCCTGCGCGGGCGCGAGCGGCGTCGCCGGGACCGACTGCACCGTCACTTGCGCGGGCGCCGCGCCCGCGGGTGCGAGGACGAACGCCGCCATGGCGGCGCGGGACCAGATGCGCGAGTCGTGGATTCGCGTGCCGCGTGTCATCGGTTGTTCCTGAGATTCACCAGCCGTCGCCGATCTCGCCGTTCATGCCGGCTCCGTTTCTGGGCTGATCGCCCGGGCGCTTGCCCTTGCCCTTCTTCTTCTGCTTCCCCGGCAGGCCGCTGTTGCAGTTGCCGCCCGGGCAGTCCTTCGGGCGCGGACGCATCAGGAGCTGCTCGATCGAGCTCTGCTCCAGGTTCAGCACCAGCTCCCCGTTGCGCTCGAGATCGATCGCCGACTGCGGATCGCCCCCCGTCGCGCGCGCGCGCTCCGACAGGTAGCGGTAGTTCTGTCGCGCCAGACCGGAGAGCTCGCGCCACTCCGCGGTGGGCTTGCCCGCCATGCGCATCAGGCGCGCGCCGTAGTAGTAGGCCGTCGCCAGCTCGTTGCGCGCGGCCAGCACCAGCGGGCTCCCCTGGGTCTGCGGGGTCTCCGCGGTCTCCAGCAGGTCCTCCAGCTCCAGCGTGCCCGCCTCGATCTGCCCGGCGCGGACGCTCGCGCGCGCGTGCGCCAGCCGCAGCCGGTCGCGCAGCGCGGGATCGCCGTCGCCCACCAGCTCCTTCGCCGCCTGGATCGTCTCGGCGGTCGCCGCCCACGCGGTCTTCGCGGCGGAGGCGGTGCGCTCCTCCTCCTGCTCGGCGTCGCGCACGGCGGCGTTGAGCGCGGGATCGCTCGTGCCGGCCGCGGCCATGCGCGCGGCGATCGCGCGCAGGTGCGCCTGGTAGGCGGTCTCCTGCAGCGCGGCGGCAGAGTCCTGCTCGCGCTCGGCGCGCGTGACGATGCGCGCGGCCTTGTCCTCGTTCCAGAGCTGCTGCCCCGGCCCGAAGTGGTAGGTGACCAGCGCCACCGGCACGAGTGCCCAGACGGTCCATCCGAGGCGAGAGAGGATCATGCCGGAGTTCTCCCCGCGCCAAGCGCGGTCGAACGGGTTCCCTGGGTTTCCGCGCGCCCACCCGAGGTGCGCGGGCCCTGCAGGGCTGCAGCGTACGCGCGCGGCACGCCCAGGACCAAGAGCGCGGGGCCCAGAAGCCCCAGGATTCCGCATCCCAGGCCGACCGCGACCAGCCCCGCCTCGCGCAGGCTGAGGGTCTCCGAGACCCGCGGCGAGACCATCGCCAGCGACTCCACCACCTCGCGCGGCAGGTGGCGCGTGTTGCCCTGGTGGTAGACGCCGCCGAGCGCGCTCGCCAGGCCGCGCAGCGCCCACTCGTCCTGGCGCGAGCTGTGCCCGGAGACGACCGTCGGCCGCGAGGGATCGCCCACGCCGATGACGATCGCGTCCGCGATCGAGAGCGGCCGCGGCCCCGGATGCACGGGGCGGTTGAGGTCGCCGTCGGTGATGACCACGAGCGTCGTCGAGCGGCGTGCCCAGCCCTTGGCCATCGCGTAGGCGGCGTCGAGGCCCGCCTGCAGGTCCGTCTCGCCGGGCTTGAACGCGGTGTAGAGGGGCAGCCCGTCGAAGAAGTTCGCGAGCAGCTCCTTGTCCGTCGAGTCCTGCAGCATCGGGATCGCCCGCGTGTAGAAGGCGATCATCGAGACGCGCGTGTCCTTCATGTCCAGCCGGTCCAGGATGCCGCGCAGCAGCTTTCCCGCCCAGGACATGCGCGAGACCTTCTCCGCACCCGGGCCCGCGTCCGCCAGGTTCATGCTCGGCGAGACATCCAGCACCACCAGGAGCTGCCGCGAGGCGCGCGGATCCGGGCGCACCTCCGTCTCGACCGGATCGAACTGGTACAGCACGACCGCGCCCCAGGTGGCGAGCGCGAATGCGACGGTGCGCAGCACGGGCGCCGCGCGCGCCCAGCGCCGCGGCGCGCCCGTGGGGCCGAAGGCGAGCTTCGCGACGCGCGCGGTGCGGCGCGCGTGCAGCGCCTCGGCGCCGGCGACCAGCAGCAGCGCGGCGATCGCGGCCAGGGTGGCGGTCACCACGGCGTGTACCTCAGCGCCAGCAGGCCGATCGCGTGCGCGCCCAGCAGCGCCAGCAGCACGGTGGCGAAGGGGCGGAAATCGTCCATCGGCACCGTGCCCACCGGCGCGAAGCGCGCGGGCTTCATGCGGTCGATGTGCCGGAAGATCGCGCTCATGCTCGCGGCGTCCGTGGCCGCGAAGGCGTCGCCGCCCGTGGTCTGCGCGAGCTCGACGATCGGCGCGGGGACGTCGCTCTCATCGATGTGGATGTGGTAGAGGACGATGCCCGCGTCCTTGAGCTCGTTGCCGATCTCCGTCTCCTCGCCGTTGCCCAGGTCGAAGCTCATGCCGTCGCTCACGAGCACGATGAGCTTGTCCCCCTGCGTCGCCTCGGCGAGCATGTTGCGCTTGCAGAACTGCACCGCCGCGCCGATGGCGGTGCCGCCCATGTGCGAGGGCATGTAGTCGGGATTCGCGAAGGGCAGCGCGTTGCGGATCGCCTGCAGGTCCTTCGTCAGCGGCAGCCAGCGGATCTGCGCGACGCCGAAGAGCGTGAGCCCGAAGGCGTCCCCCTCGCGCGCGCGGGTGAAGTCCTCGACCGCCTTCGACGCGAGCTGGTAGTTGCGCCCGGACATGCTGCCGGAGACGTCGAAGCAGATCTGGATGTTGGTGAGCGAGCGCTCCTGCCGCGGCTGGCGCAGCGTCTGCGGATCGGCCAGGATCACGACGGCGCACGCCAGCAGCAGCAGCGGGATCGCGTCGAAGCAGCCCAGCAGCCGGCGCAGCCAGGGGCGCTCCGGATGCGCCGCATGGTCCGCAGGGCTCACGATGCCCGGGCCGCGCGCGATCACCGTCCACATCAGCAGGACGGGCACCGCCAGCAGGACGAGCACCCAGGGATGCGCGAAGGTCACGGGCGCGGCTCCTGCGTGGCGTCGGCGGTCGCGCCCGCCGTCTGCGCGCTCGCCTCGATCGCGGCGATCGCGGCGCTCGGGTCGCCGCCGCGCGGCGCGTGCAGCCAGCGCTCGACGGCGGCCACGGCGTCGGCGGTGCGCGGATCGGCGCGCAGCGCGGCGATCGCGCCGGCGAGGTCCGCGGGCGTCTCGGCGTGCCCGGGGCGCAGCGCCTGCAGCAGCAGCAGCTCCGCGCGCGAGCGCTCGGCCAGCGTGAGCTCGCGCTCGCGCGCCTGATGCACGAGCTCCAGCAGCAGCTCGCGCGGCGTCGGCGCGCGCGGCGCGGGGGCGGGCGGCGGCGCGGGCGCGCGGCGCATCGCGCGGCGCACCAGGATCACCGCGGGCACCGCCAGCCAGAGCGCGGCGACCGCGCCCAGCAGCAGGCCGTAGTGCGCCGCGAAGCCGAACTCGGGCGCCGCGTCGCCGAAGACATCCGTGCCGTGGCCGGGCGGAAGCTGCGTGAAGATCTCGACCGTCATCGGCGGCAGCGCCTCGGCGGGGCGGCCGTCGGCGCGCTCGACGAGCGGCGCGAGGTCGTAGCTGCCCGAGACGATGCCCAGGTAGTCGACGCGCGCGCGGTCGCCCGGCAGCGGCGTGATGCGCACGATGACGGGCGCGGCCACGTCGCCCATCGGCTTCGCGCGCAGGCGCACGCCGTTGGCCGCGGGCGGGTCGGGGATCTCGAAGCTGCCGACCGCGCCGCGCGGCGCGCGCGAGACGGCGGCGGGGGGCGTGATCGCGCCGGTGGCGGGCGTCGCGGCAGGCGACGTCGTCGCGGGCGCCTGCGCCCAGGTGCGCGTCGCGCCCGCGCTCGCAAGCGCGACCACCGCGATCATCGTGCACGCGCGCCTCATCCGCGCCCCCGCAGCAGCCCGCCGCGCGTCGCCAGGAAGTGGCGCAATGCGGGCAGGAAGGGCTCGTCCGTCTCGATCTGCAGCGCGTCCGCGCCCGAGCGCAGCAGCTCCTCGCGCACGCGCGCCGGATCGGCCAGCCGCGAGCGTCCGCCCGCGACGAAGCTGCGTCCGGTCTCGGGCTCGCGCGCGCGCAGGAAGCCCGCGCGCAGCGGCGCCGTCTCCGCGGGATCCATCGTGTGGATCACCATGCAGTCGTGCTTCTGCGAGGCGTGGCGGATCGCGCCGATCGCGCCCGGATCGTGCAGGTCGCTGATCACGACGATCACGCCCGAGCGCTGCGTGCGCGCCACGAGCTGCGCCAGCCGCTGCGAGAGCTGCGTCGACTCGCTGTAGTCGCCCGTGCGCAGCGGCTCGATCGCGCGCCAGAGGTCGCTGCGACGCAGGCTCGGAAGCATCGGCACGGTGCGCTCGCCCGCGCCGACGACCGCGACCGGGCTCATGCGCCGCTGCGCGACCAGCCCCAGCGCCGCCGCGATCCACACCGCGACATCGTGCTTGCTGCGCGCGCCCGAGCGCACCGCCATCGACGCCGAGGTGTCGACGACCAGGTGCACCGTCACGCGCTTGAGCGCCTCGTACTCGCGCACGAAGGCGCGGCCGACGCGCGCGCTCAGGCGCCAGTTGATGAGGCGCACCGAATCGCCCGGCTCGTACGGCCGGCTGCTTGCGTACTCCAGCCCGCTTCCCAGCAGGCGCGAGGTGTCCGACCCGAAGGCCAGGTCGTCCGCGAGCCGCCGCACGACGATGTCGAAGTCCCCCCGCGCCAGCTGCTCCGGCGGCGGTAGGCCCAGGTCGAACTGCGTCGCGGTCGCGTCCACGCGTGCTCCGTTTCGGATGCGCTACGCCATCGTCGCCAGGATGTCGCGCAGCACGGCGGCGCCGGAGCGCCCCTGCGCGAGCGCCTCGTACTTGAGGCGGATGCGGTGGAGGATGACGTCCTCGGCGAGCGCGAAGATGTCCTCGGGGATCACGTAGTCGCGGCCGTGGATGTAGGCGCGCGCGCGGGAGGCGTGCACCAGCGCGAGCGCGGCGCGCGGGCTGCAGCCCAGCTCGATCTCGGGATGGCGGCGCGTGAGGTTCACGAGCTCGACGCAGTCGCGCACGAAGACGTCGCTCACGTGCACCGCCTGCACCGCGGACATCGCGGTGGTGAGGTCGCGCACATGGAGCTGGTGGTCGCTGGTGATCGCGTCGAAGGCGGACATCGGCACCGCGCCCTCGCCGTGGCGCTTCAGGCGAAGCTGCAGGCTGCGGCGCACGACCTCCGCCTCGTCCTGCGGGGTCGGATAGGTCAGGCGGTGGCGCAGCATGAAGCGGTCGAGCTGCGCCTCGGGAAGCTCGAAGGTGCCGGCCTGCTCGACGGGGTTCTGCGTCGCGATGACCAGGAAGGGCGCGGGCAGGTCGTGCGTCGTGTCGCCGATGGAGACGCGCCGCTCCTGCATCGCCTCCAGCAGCGCCGACTGCACCTTCGGCGAGGCGCGGTTGATCTCGTCCGCCAGCAGCAGGTTCGTGAAGATCGGTCCCTTGTGGATGCGGAACTCGCCCGACTTCTGTTCCAGGATCTCGCTGCCCACGATGTCGCTGGGCAGCAGGTCGATGGTGAACTGCACGCGCGCGAAGTGCAGCTCGATCGCCTTCGCGACCGACTGCACCAGCAGCGTCTTGGCGATGCCGGGGACGCCCTCGAGCAGCAGGTGTCCGCCGGTCAGCAGCGCGATGAGCACGCGCTCGACGACGACCTCCTGCCCCACGACGGTGCGGGCGACCTGCGTGCGCACGTGGTCCACGAAGGGACAGCGGCCGGTGACGGTGGAAGTGGCGGTGGACATGTCGGTGTGTTCCTGCGGCTCAGGCGGCGGGCTCGGCGAGGAGCTGCTCCACGATCGTGCGCACGCGCTCCATGCGCGCCCCGGCGATGCGCACCTTCCCCGAACGGTCGATGACGATCGTGACCGGCGCGAACTGCACGCCGTACGCGGTGGCGGTGACGCCGCGCGCGGGCGGCTTGGCGTCGGCGGGCTTGGTGTCCGCGGGCTTGGCATCCGCGGGCTTGGCGTCGCCCGCGGCCGGCGCGGCCGGCGTCGCCGCCGCGTCCTGCGCCACCGGCACCTCCAGCTTCGCGGCTGCAATCTGCTCGCCCATCGCCTTCCAGTCCGCCGAGGGCGCGCAGACGGCGGCGACCACGACGCCCTGCGTCGCGAAGTCCTTGCGCAGGCGCGCGAGCTCCGCGAGCTGCGTCTGCGAGGCGCGGCTTCCCGGCGCCGTGAACTGCAGCACGACGACCGATCCCTTCGTCGCCTCGGGCGTGACGGGCGTGCCGATCCACTGCTGCGCGCGCAGTTCGGGCGCGGGCTTGCCTTCGATCGCGCGCAGCGCGGTCGGGCGCTTGGCGCCGCCGGCATAGCACTCGGCGGGGAACTCGCCGACGGTCGCGGGGGCGGCGGCCGCGGTGGGCGCGCCCTCCTTCAGCAGCATCTCGGCGACCTCGGCGACGCGGTTGGGCAGCAGCCCCACCGCGCGCACGGTGCCGGTGCGGTCGATCGCGACGTAGGTCGGGAAGAACTGCAGGTTGTACGCCTTCGCGCTCGCGCCGCCCTTGTCCTTCGCGACGGGGTAGTTGATCTTCTTGTCCTTGACGACCTGCGGCGCCTTCTCCCAGCCGCTGTTGGTGTCGTGCATGCCGATGAAGACGAGGTCTCCGTCGGTGTGCGCGGACATCAGCTTCACGTTCTCGGGGACGGCGGCCATGCATGGGCCGCACCAGGTCGCCCAGAAGTCCAGGATGATGACCTTGCCGCGGTTGGCGGCGATGGTCTGCGAATCGCCGATCCACGACTCGGTGGAGATCTCGGGTGCGGGCTTGCCCTCGAGCTGCTTCAGCGTCGCGGGACGCTGCGCGCCCTCGAAGAACCAGTCGTCGGGAATCGAAGGTGGCGCGCCCAGGGCCCCCGGGGCGAGCATGGCGACAACAGTGAATGCGATCGCCGCGGCAAGTGTCGTCCGTCGCATGGGCGCATTGAACCACGGCGGCGGCCCGTCACGCGCCGCGGGGCGGGGGCAATCCACCCGGAGCGCGGAATTTTCTTGGCGACCGCGCAAGGGCCCGGGTACGGTGGTGCCCATCATGACGACGCTCCTGCTTGCCCCGGTGGTGCTCGCCCTCACGCCTCCGATGCCGCTGCAGCCGGTCTCCGCGACGGGGTCCAGCTGGGTCATCGCGACCGCCTCGGGCGTGGGCAACATCTACGAGTCGCGCACCCTCGTGCTCGGCGACCTGCTCAAGGGGTTCGAGTCGGATGTCGTGGCGACGGGAACCTCCAGCGTCGGCACCGCGGACACGCACGCGCGCCTGCTGCGCGGCGGGCTTGGCTGGCGGCTGATCGCCGGCGGCGGCGGCGACACCTCGGTCGGCGGGGGGCAGAGCGCCTTCTCGCGAGCGGATGTGAGCGCCTCCGTGGAGTTTACGCTGGAGCGCGCGGGACGCATCGGGCTCGCATGGGACCTCGGGGCGTATGGCATCAGCTCGGGCAATGTGCGGCTGGTCCGCCTGCCGGTCGTGGCGGGCAGCACGCTCTCCGAGTCGTGGGTGAGTTCCTACATCGTTCCCGACCTCAACTCGGGATCGGCCGTGCTGGAGCTGCCCGCCGGCAGCTATCGCCTCCAGGCGTCCGGCACGACGCAATGCAACTCGGGCTTCGCGAACCCGGACACCGGCCGGTACGACCTGCAGGTCGACCTCGTCGCGCTCGACGCGCCCGACCTCAACGGCGACGGCGCGATCGACGGCGCGGACCTCGGCCTGCTGCTTGCCGGCTGGGGCACCGCCGACGCCGACCTCAACGGCGACGGCACCACCGACGGCGCGGACCTGGGCCTGCTGCTGGCGCAGTGGGGGAACTGACCGAAGCGACTTTCTCCTCTTTCGGGCGATGATTGTCAAGCCACTCTCGGACGGGCCACTTCCTTCCGATCCGGCGCTTCGGGCGGGCGTCGAGGCGGAGCGGCAGCTCGCCCACTACCTGCATCGCGCCTTCGCCGCCTCGGATCGCCTCTTTGTCCTGCACGACCTGCGGATCGAGGATCCCGCGCAGCCGGAGTCGACGGGCGCGCCGGGCGTCTGCCAGATCGACCACCTGATCGTCCATCGCTTCGGCGTCTTCATCGCCGAGAGCAAGTCGTTCCAGCTCCCGGTCGTGGTGCAGTCGGACGGTTCGGGCGGCGACATGTGGACGCGCGTGGTCGGAGGGCGCACGACCGGGATCCCGTCACCGATCCAGCAGGCCCGTCGACAGGGAGAGTTGCTTCGTGCCTATCTGCAGCGGCACCGCGAGCAGCTGCTCGGGAAGGTCGGGCTTGGCATGGGGCTGCTCGCCAAGGCGCTCGCGGGAACCGATCAACGCGGCTTCTCCGCGATGCCGGTGCAGCTCATCGTCGCGATCGGCGATCGCGGGCACGTGACGCGCAAGGGCGGATGGAGGGAGCCTGAGTCGCCGCTGCGCACCTTCGTGACCAAGGCGGACCAGGTCCCCGCGAAGATCGAGGAGCAGCTCCGGCGCCATGAGTCTGCAAGCGGGCTGCTTGCGGCGGACGACGGCGCGTACGGCGTCTGGTCCATGCAGCTCGCGGAAGCGGCGCGCGTCGCCGACTTCCTCCGGGCGAGCCACACGCCGTTGCGTCGCGCCGCGGCCGCCGCACGGGCCGCTGCACCGTCCCCGGCACCAGCCGCCGCAACGACTGCCGCGCCTGCCGCCACCCCGGCTGCCACTCCGCCCGCCGCGCCGGCGATGCCTGCGCCTCCCGCCCGGCTCGCCTGCAGCGGGTGCGGCCGCAGCGATCTGAATCCACTGACCGGCAAGTACGGCTGCTACTGGAAGTGCGCCGCCTGCGGAGCCAACATGAAGATGCCCGAGACCTGTCGCCGCTGCGGTGCGCGGCGCGTCGATGGCGCGAAGGTGCAGGTGTCGCAGGAAGGGACGGACTTCCGCCGCCGCTGCGGTGCGTGCGGCTTCGATGAGGTGCTTGCCAGCTCACCGCGCCGATAGGAGGCTTCATCCATGCCCGAATTCACCCCCAAGATGGAGCGACTCGCCGCGCTCGCCGTGCCGCTGCTGGTGTGGCTGGGGCTGTGGGTGCTTCTTTCGGTGTGCTTCATGCTGCCGATCCCGATCATCTCCGACTGGGTCGCCCTGCTGGGCGTTCGGCCGTGGAGCTTCGCGATGGCGGGCGTCGCGTTTCTGTTCGCGCTGGTCCTCTACGCGATGGATTCGCGCCGACATATTCAGCGCTGAAAACCGCGCTGGCGCGCTCCCAGGGGCGGTGCGTGCACGATCTTGCGCAAATCGGGCGAAGTCGCCGTTGCGCGCGCCGTTTGCCGGTATCGTTCCGGGTTCAGCGATGGTTGTTCAGTCCGAAGTGTCTGCAGCTCTCTGACGATTCCAGATAGAGACGGCCCGAAGCGGCCAGCTCACCGATGATGGAAGAACGCCCCG
The DNA here is from genome assembly GCA_046350355.1 of Phycisphaerales bacterium. Classification (GTDB taxonomy): domain Bacteria; phylum Planctomycetota; class Phycisphaerae; order Phycisphaerales; family SM1A02; genus UBA966. The sequence goes on from JAXMAN010000002.1 coordinate 98,150, forward strand.
GCCTCAAGCTGGGGCGTTTGCGTTTTGGGAGGGATTGGGGCGGCGCGCGTCTCGCGCTCCCCGTGCGCCCCGCACCTACGGCGCCGCGCGCGCCTTCCACGACGCCGCCTGCTCGGGCTTGCCCCACTTCTCGTAGAGCGTCGAGATCGCCTTCGCCGCATCCTTCAGCCGCTGGTGCCCCGCGGGCAGCGACGCCGTCAGGCTCTCGTAGCCCGCGAGCTCCAGCTTCTCCGCCTCCTCGTAGCGCTGCTGGTCGACGAGGCACTCCGCGACGTTGAGCATCGCCTGCCCCTGCATCCAGTGCTTCTCGGGGAGCGCCTTCTGGATCCCCGCGAGCATCGCGCGGAAGATCGGCTCCGCCTCCTGCGGCTTCTTGCGGTCCAGCAGCAGCAGGCCCAGGTTGTTCATCACCACGAGCGTCGGCTGCGCCTGCTCGCCCAGCGTGCGCCGGCGCGTCTCGAGCGCCTGGCGCATGAGCCGTTCCGCCTCGTCCAGATTGCCCAGGAGCTGCTCCTGCCGCGCGAGGTTCGCCAGGTAGGTGACGGTCGTGTCGTGGTCGACGCCCAGCGAACGCGAGGCCGCGTCGAGGCAGTGGCGCAGCATCGTGCGCGCCTCGTCGTACTTGCGCTGCATCTCCAGCGCGAGCGCGAGCGAGTTCTCCGTCGTCAGCGAGTGCGGATGGTCCGCGCCGTAGATGCGCCGCTTGGACGCGAGCACCTCGCGGTTGAGCTTCTCCGACTCCTCGTAGCGCGAGAGGTCCTTCAGGATCGAGGCGCGAATGCTCTTGGCCATCAGCGTGGTCGGCCCGTCCGCGCCCTGCGCGGCCATCGCCGCGTCGACCAGCTTCTGCGCGGTGCGGTCCGCGTCCTCGAGCCGCCCCAGGTGCTGCAGCGTGTCCGCGACGCTCGCCATCGTCTCCAGCGTCGCCTTCTCCTTCAGTCCCACGACGCGCTCCTGGATCTCCAGCGTGCGCCCGTATTCGACGAGCGCCGCCTCCAGGTCCCCCGACATCTGCAGCGTCTGCGCGAGCATGCTGCGCGTGGCGAGCGTGTCCGGCGCCTCCGCGCCCAGCGCCGCGGTGCGGTCGGCGAGGTTCTTCTCCAGGTCGCGCCGCGCCGCCTCGATGTTGCCCATCATGAGCTCCGCGGCCGCGATGTTGAAGGCGCTCGTGAGCGTCTCGCGGTCGGCCGGGCCCAGCGCCTTCGTGCGCAGCTCCAGCGCGCGCGCGAGCTGCTCCTTCGACTCCTGGTAGCGCGCGAGCGCGAAGTAGGTCTCGCCGAGGGTCTCGCGCAGCATCGCCTCCGTCACCGGGTCCTCGCTCAGCGCGGGGCCCAGCCGCTTCGCCGCGTCGTCCACGAGGTCCTTCACGGTCGGCTCGCGTCCGCCGCTGCGCTCGGGGTCGATGGACGAGAGCATGTCCTGGAGGAAGCTCGCGGTCGCCTCGGCGCGGCGGCGCTGCTGCTCCGCCGTCTCGCGCGCGTGGCGCTCGCGCTCGGCGGCGTCCTCCGCGCGGAAGTAGCCGATGCCGGTGCCGACGACCGCCGCGACCAGCGCCAGCGCGACCGCCGCCGTCGCCGCGACCAGCCCGCGCCGGCGCCGCACGAACTTGCGCGCGCGGTACGCGGCGCTCTCGGGGCCCGCCAGCAGCGGGAGCCCGCGCAGGTAGTTGCGCACGTCGTCGGCGAGCTCGCTCGCGGAGCGGTAGCGCTCGCCGCGGTCCTTGCGCATCGCCTTCAGCGGGATCCACTCGAGCTCGCGGTGCAGCGCGCGGCGCAGCTCGTCGAGATCGATGCGCCGGCGCCGCGCGAACTCCGCGGCGATCGCGCCCAGGCTGCTCAGGCGCGCGCTCGGGCGCGGCGGGTCGACCTCGCGGATGATGCGCTGGATCTCCGCGTCGGCGGCGGAGCGCAGCGTGCGGCTGTCGAAGGGGGTCGCGCCCGTGAGCAGCTCGTAGAGGAGCACGCCCAGCGAATAGACGTCCGTGCGCGTGTCGATGTCGGGGCTGCCCTCGGCCTGCTCCGGACTCATGTACTCGGGCGTGCCGATGAGCTGGCGATGGCGCGTGACGAGCGTCTTCTCCGTCAGCGGGCCCGCGGTCGCCTTGGCGATGCCGAAGTCGATCACCTTGGGCACCGGCGTGCCGTCGTGCATCGAGACGAGGATGTTCGAGGGCTTGATGTCGCGGTGGATCAGCCCCTTCTGGTGCGCGTGCTGCACCGCCTGGCAGACCTGCACGAAGAGCTCCAGCCGCTCGCGGATCGTCAGGTTGTGCTTGTCGCAGAACTCGGTCATGGGCTCGCCGCGGCACAGCTCCATGACGAAGTAGGGGCGCCCCGAGGCGGTCGCGCCCGCGTCGAGCACCTTCGCGATGTTGGGATGGTCCATCATCGCCAGCGCCTGCCGCTCCTGCTCGAAGCGCGCGACGACGGCGCGGGTGTCCATCCCCGCCTTGATGATCTTGAGCGCGACGCGCTGCACCATCGGATCGCGCCGCTCGGCCATCCACACGGTGCCGAAGCCGCCTTCGCCGATCACCTCCAGCAGCCGGTACGGACCGACCTGCGCGTGCACCTGCTCCGCCTCGTGCGGCGAGCCCGCGGGCAGCAGCGTCGGCGGCAGGTCGGAGCGCGGCGTCGCGTCGCGCGGCGTCGCGTCGCGCGCGGGGGTCTCGTCGGCGGGGGCCATCGCGGTGAATCTATCCGCACGCCCGCGCCGCAGGATGCATGCGGCCACCTGCGCCCGGATACACTTGCGCCGCTCCGGAGGCGGGCGCGCGCTTGTACTCCGGTCGCTGTGGGGATCCCCGCCATGCTGCATCCATCGATCGTCCAGTCGTCGCTCGCTCCCGCCGCCCCGATGCTGCTGGCCGAGCCGGTGCTTCCGGCGATCGTGGTCACCATCGCCTGGATGCTGGGCGGGGGACTCGTCGCCCTCGTGGCGCTCTACTTCCTGATCACGCGCTGGGTGGTGAACGTCGGCTCCACCGAGATCGCCATCACCGAGCGGCGCTTCTCCGGACGCCGCCTGCCCGCGGGACGCGTCTTCGCCGCCAACGGCGAGGTCGGCATCCAGGCCGCGTACCTCGCGCCCGGACTGCACATCGTCCCCTGGCCTTTCATCCGCGTCGTCGCGAAGGTGCCCTTCGTCACGATCGGACCCGACGAGCTCGGCGTCATCACCGCCACCGACGGCGAGCCGATGCCCTCCGGTCGCATCTACGCCGAGGACAAGGCGGGCGCCTCGCACGACAACTTCCAGAACCCGACCGCCTTCCTCAACGGCGGCGGCATCCGCGGCAAGCAGCTGCGCTTCCTGACCAACGGCACCTTCAAGATCCATCCGCAGCTCTTCCGCGTCGAGAAGATCAAGAAGACGGTCGTCCCGCAGGGCGCCATCGGCGTCGTCACCGCGGCCGACGGCGTGGCGCTCGAGCAGGGCCAGCTCCTGGGCAAGAGCGTCTCCGACCACGACTGCTTCCAGAAGGCCGAGATCTTCCTCACGCAGGGCGGGCAGAAGGGCCCGCAGATCGAGTTCCTGCGCCCCGGCACCTACAACATCTTCACCGACATGTTCCAGGTCGAGCTGCAGGTGGCGATCACCATCGGCGACGACCAGGTCGGCATGGTCGAGGCGCGCGACGGCCGCCCGATGCCGCGCGAGGACGTCGTCGCGCCGACGCCCGATGTCGGCCTGCACAACAGCTTCCAGGATGGCCAGGCCTTTCTGAACGCGGGTGGCTACCGCGGTCCGCAGGAGGCCGTGCTGCGCCCCGGCACCTACTACATCAACCCGTACCTCTTCTCCGTCGTGGGCGCGCCGCTCACGGTGATCCGCCAGGGCGAGGTGGGCGTGCTCATCTCCAACATCGGCAAGGATCCCGCCTCGCTGCCGCAGGATGCGATGGAGGCCGCCCCCGGCCCGCTCGAGCGCGGCGCGAAGGATCCCGACGAGACGCGCGTCGACGCCGGCGTGCGCACGCGCCACGTCGTGCCCGACGGCTTCCGCGGCATCCAGCGCAATGTGCTCGGGCCCGGCAAGTACAACATCAACCCGCGCGCCTTCACCGTCATCCCGATCCCGACGACCACGCGCTCGGTGGAGTGGGGCGGCGGCGGCAACGAGGGCAACTTCGATCCCTTCCAGGTCGTCTCGCACGACGGCTTCGAGATGCGCGTCGAGGTGCGCTGCCAGTACCGCATCCTGCCCGAGAACGCCCCCTACGTGGTGCAGAAGCTCGGCTCGATCGCGGACCTCGAGGCGAACGTCATCCACCCGCAGATCGACGGCATCTTCCGCGCGCAGGTCTCCAAGTCGCCCGCGATCTCGTACCAGCAGAACCGCGCCGAGGAGCAGACCGCCGCCGAACGCGCGGTGCGCGAGGACCTCTCGCTCTACAAGGTCGAGGTGGTCTCGGTGATGATCACCAACATCCACCTGCCCGAGGCGCTGATGAAGACCACCCAGGAGAAGAACCTGGCGGAGCAGCGCAAGTCGATGTTCGACGCGCAGGAGCAGGCGGAGAAGCGCCGCATCGAGTTCCAGAAGACCAAGTCGCAGGCCGACCAGCAGGACGCGCTCATCAAGGCCGAGATCGGCATCGCGATCGCCAAGCACGAGGCCTCGCAGGCGCAGGAGCGCGCGCACGGCACCGCGGCGCAGATCCGCATCCAGGCGGAGGCCGAGGCGAGCCGCAACAAGCAGATCGGCGACGCCGAGGCCGCGGTCATCGAGGCCAAGGGCTCCGCGCAGGCCGAGGCGTACCGCCGCCAGGTCGCGGCGCTCACCGCCAACGGCGTGACGATGGTCGAGGTGACCAAGTCGATCGCCGCGGCGGGGCTGAAGATCACCCCCGACGTGGTCGTCGCCGGCAGCGGCGGACGCGAGGGCGGCGGTCTGGTCGACCTGCTGCTGGCGAACATGCTGCGCGAGCAGCGCGCGGCGCCCGCGGTGGCGGGGCCGGCGGCGTCCGGGCAGTGACGGACGCGGCTACTCCTCGGTCTCGGCGGCGTAGCCCTCTTCGTGCGGCTGCACGACGACGAATCCGTCGCCGCGGAAGTGCATCTGCAGCGCCTCGCCGCCGCCGCGGCCCAGCAGCGTGCGGAAGCTCATGTCCGTCTTGAGCTCGGGCTCGAGGTTGCCGCTCCACAGAATCGTCGCGTTGGGGTCGGTGGAGACGGGGCGGTCCGGCGTGACGCGCAGCGTGAGCGGGTCGTGGTGGCTGGTGACCGCGACGATGCCGTGGCCCTCGAAGCGCACGTTGAAGAGGCCGCCGGCGAGCATCGTCGCGATCCCCTTCATCATGCGCATGTCCCAGCGCACCGTCTCCTGGAAGGCGAGCACGTCGTTGCCGTTGACGACGATCGCATCGCCCGCGAGCTGCAGCAGGACGACCTTCTTGCCGCGGTCCGCGAGGTAGACGGTGCCGCGCCCCTCGGCCTTCGCGAGCGGCATCGACTCCCCGCCGATCGCGCGCTTGAGCATGCGGCCGATGCCGTGCTCGAGCATGCCCTCGCGCGTGAAGCGGACATCGCCGGTGTGCGCGATCATCGTGCCCAGGCGCATCCAGACGCGGCCGTCGAGGTTGAGCTCGAGGATGCGGTCGCTCTCGAGCTCGAAGACGCCGTGCCCGCGGTCGCGCTGCGTGGTGCGCGAGACGAACTCGGCGATGGTCTGCGTCGGCCGGGCGATGGGAGGGGTGGACATGCCCTGAAAATACGCCCCCCGGATAATATGCCGGGCATGCCCGGCATATTTTCCGCGCGACGGGGTCCGATTCTTCGAAGAAGCCGCCCGGGAGCGCGGGGCGCGCGCACGACCGCCGCCGCGCCGCGCGCGCTGCGGCATCCGCGCGTCTGGGGCGTGCGCCGCGCGAGTTCTCCGAAGACCCGGCACGCGCGCGTGCGCACGCGCGCGCCGAGCGCATTTGTTCTGCGGGGAAGCATCGCCGCTTGCGATGCGCACCTGCGTTTGTAGGCTCGGTTCATGCGATTCCGCATTCGCGGACGCGAGCGCGACAGCGATGAAGTCGTCGAGCTGGATGTGGAGGCGACGAACTCCCTCGAAGCGCTCGAGTCCATCCGATCCCAGGGAGTGGAGCCGTTTGGCATCATCGGCATCGCTCCCCACGAACCACCCCGCGCCGGGGGCCCAGGGGCGGCGCTCTGGGTCCTCGGTGGCGCGGCGCTGATCGCTGCGACCGCGCTGCTCGTGTGGACGCTCTTCCCGGCGCCGGCATCGGCGCCGGACCGCGCGCCGGACCACGCGCCCGACCACGCGGCGCAGGCCGACGCGCCACCGCCCTCCGCGGCAGGTGAGTGACCGTGCGCGCGGGCGAGGTCTGGCCCGCCCAGGCCGCCCGCGCCGCCGCATCTACGATGCGCGCATGCTCACACGACGATCCCCGATCGGCACGCCCCGAAGCGGCGCCGCGCACGCCGCGGTGCTCGCCGCGACGCTCGCCGCCGCCGGCGCGCTTGCGGGATGCGCCACGCGCCCCGCGACGCCCGCGAAGCCCGCCTACGACGCCGCGCTCGCGAAGTCGCTGGGCGCGAACGCCAACGGGATGCGCTCCTACATCTTCGTGCTCCTGCGCACCGGCCCCAAGCGCATGCCCGACGGCCCCGCGCGCAACGCGATGTTCGAGGGGCACATGGCCAACATCCAGCGGCTCGCGAAGGAGGGCAAGCTCGTCCTCGCGGGCCCCTTCGACGGCAAGGACGGCTGGCGCGGGATGTTCGTCTTCGCGGTCGCGACGATCGAGGAGGCGAAGGCCTGCGTCGACACCGATCCCGTCATCCAGAACGGCGAGATGGTCGCCGAGTACCACACCTGGTTCGGCAGCGCCGCGGTGATGCAGGTGACATCGATTCACGAGCGCCTGGTGGCCCCGCAGCCCGCCAAGTAGGCCACGCAGCCTGCAAATCACGGGTTTCCGCTGGTGCCGCGGGGGGCCGGAGGTACCCTTTGGCCAGTGGCGCGCGTGGGGCGCGTCCGTGCCGACAGCCCGTCCTCGTGAGGAGCCAACGATGAGCATCGCCGCCTTCTCCGCCCGTGCCGCGATCGCGGCGACGGCGGCCCTCGGATGCGCCGCCTTTGCACAGGTCGACCCGGGGGACTGTGGCGCCTGCTGCGCCGTGCCGCCGCAGGTCTCGGGCTTCACCGCGCCCGCGCTTGTCAGCACCATGGGCGGCGTCGTCGGCTCGGACTTCGTGGTCCACGCCTTCGGCGTCGGCGGCTGCACCACGCAGCCGCCCGGTCCGTGGGTCAACCCGCCCGCGTTCCGCCATCCCGACTGGACGCTCGCGAAGCTCGGCTCGGTCTTCGGCGTGACCGTCGACAGCCAGGGCAACGTCTATGTCGCGCACACTTCCGTCTACGACATCGACGCGCTCGGCACCGTCGGCGGCGGCGGGGCGGGCGCGATCTACAAGCTCGACAGCGCCACCGGCACGCCGAGCCTCTTCTGCACGCTCCCGAACTCCGCGCCCTGCTCGACGCCCGGCACCTTCTGCGCGCCCGGCATCGGCAACCTCACTTATTCCTGCGAGCACCACTGCATCTACGCGACCGACTTCGAGGACGGCCGCATCTACCGCATCAGCATGACCGGCGCGCTGCTCGAGGCCTACAGCTTCGGCGACCAGGCGATCCAGAGCGCGGCGCCGATGCAGAACGACCCCATCGGCATCGCGCCCTGGGGCAAGCGCACCTGGGCGGTGGCGGTCGCGGGCGACCGGCTCTACTTCAGCGTCGTCCGCGCGGACATGAGCTACTTCCCGCAGATGCCCGGCGGCCCGCCGGGACCGCCGTATCCGCCGCCGGCCGCCGACCAGGAGATCTGGAGCATCCCGCTGACGCCCGTGACCGGCGCATTCGCGAGCGGCAACTCCACGCTCGAGATCCGCGTGCCCAAGTGCAACGTCGGCATCGTCAATCCCTTCAACACGCCGCTGCCGCCGGGCATCCTCTCGAACCCCGTCTCCGACATCGCCTTCGACGGCGACTGCTGCATGTACCTCGCCGAGCGCACGATGAACGACGCGACGACGACGGGCGCGCACTGCTCGCGGCTGCTCAAGTACTGCCGCGGCACCGACGGGACGCCGTGGTCGCCCTCGAACGACCTCTTCGAGGTGGGGCAGACCACCTGCTCGAACATCTCGCTGGCCGCGCCCAACTCCGACGCGGGCGGCGTGGGCATCGATCCCAGCACCTGCAACCTGGTGTGGACGACCGCCGACTACATGGAGATGCCCTGGTGCAACGGCCCGGGCTGGTACTACGGCATCAACGGCCTGCCGCTCACCGGCGGCGTGAACGCCGCGGGCCTGCATATCGACATGAACGGCGACGTGAGCTACTTCGACAAGACGCGCATCGGCAGCGTCGAGGTCGCATGCCGCGTCGCGGATCCGTGCACGGCCAGCGCGGTGGCGACCTGCCATCTTGGCCCCGACGGGCTGCCCGACGGCACCTACGACCTCTCGATCACCGTGCACAACGGGCTCGACGGGCAGGCCGCGAACTTCATCCTGCTGCCGGATCTGGGCACCTACATCCCGCTGGTGCCGCCGCTGAATCCGGGCGAGTCGCGCAAGCTCACGACGACCGTCACGGGGCAGGGGCCGGGCACGCTCACGCTCGACATCGGCCTCTTCAACAGCTTCGGCGCCGATGGGCAGTGCTGCGGCATCCTCGATGTCGAGGTGGAGCTGCCCGACTGCGACTGCATGCTCGTCGAGCACCTGACCGTCGACTGCACGGACGACCGCGATCCGACGACCTTCTGGTACGACGTGCAGTTCACGGTGCGCAACACGAGCGCCTTCGTGGCCTCGCACTTCTTCATCATCCCGGTCTCCGCAGGCGTGACGACCGTGCCGCAGTACGTGGCGCTGCCGGCGCTGCTGCCGGGCCAGACCGCGCCGATCTCGTTCACCCTCAAGTTCCCCGGTCCGCCGCCGGTCGGACCCGACGGCCTCTGGCACACCTCGATCAGCTTCAGCATGCACAGCGCGAACCTGGCGATCTGCTGCAAGAAGGTCTGGGAGATCAGCGGTCCGCGCGAGTGCGCCGCGCCGCTGCTGGGCGACCTCGACGGCGATGGCGATGTCGACGGCGCCGACCTCGGCCGCATGCTCGCGGCGTGGGGCGCCGCGGCGGCGCCCGGCGCGCCGGGCGACCTCAACGTCGACGGCACGGTCGACGGCGTGGATCTGGGCGTGCTGCTGGGCGCGTGGGCGCCCCGCTGACCTCCGGAAAATATGCCGGGCATGCCCGGCATATTTTCCACCCGATCCGGATGACCGCAGAGCAGACGATCCAGCGTCCGATCCAGCCGCCATTCGCCAGCGCCGCCTGTCCGCGCTGCGGGCATCGGTGCGAGATCGATCCGGAACAGCCGCTCGCGCCGGTGCGGTGTCCGGATTGCGGGGGGGAGTTCGTTGGTGGGCGGGTGTGGGACGTCGCGCTCGCGGATCCGGCCGCGCGTCGGCGCTTCGCGTGGGCGCTGATCGTTGGTGGAGGGGCGTGCGTGCTTGGGATAGTCGCTCGAGAGGCGGGCCCGGTGCTCGTCGCGCTGGGTGTGCAGGTCGCCCGCGACGGACGCGGTTTTCAAAGCGCATGGATTGAACCGCTCCTGACGCTGATGGCGCATGTCGCGCAGTTCGTTTCCATCCCGGCGCAGTGGATGCTGCTTCGTGCTGGCCTGGCCGAGGCACGGCGCCCGCGCGCGATCTGGGCAGCGTGGGCGTGGCTGGTCGTGCAGTCGCTGTGCGTGTTGTTCAGCCTGCTTGTCCTTGCGGTGTGGATGAAGGATCGCGATCCGGGACAGTTCAGGCAGATGCAGGCGACGTATGAATCGATCAGCGGGTCGCTTGGAGGCGTGCCGGGGAACCTGCACCTTTCGATCGCGTTCGCCATCCCGGCGGGCGTGGCCATCATGCTCCTGCTCCTGGGCCTGCCTTCCCCCGGTTTGGTCGGACGATCGGTGAAGTTGGCATGCTTGATCATCGCCGCTGGCATCGTGCTGCCGTTCATGGTCCGCAGTGCGATGTCGATCCTGTCTGCGGTGGACTCAAACACGACCGTGCAGTTGGCCCAATCGGCCGCGTTCCGCGTGATCCACAGCGCAGCCACGCATTGGATCCCGTCTGCCACTGTCGCCATCGGCGGACTCATGCTCCTGCGGACGGGGATCCGCATGCGGGGCGCGCGATGAAGCCCCGCGCGCCGCGCCGCCTCCGCATCGCCGCGTGGATCGCGATCGCGGTCGCGCTCGGGGCGGCCACGCTGCAGGTCGCGAGCGTCCGCTGGTCGATGCGCTACGCCTTCGAAGCCGGCCCGCTCAGCGTCTCGCTTGACGCGGCCGATGGGCTCGCCGCGATCTGGGTCGCGACCAAGACGGGCGTCATGGGCGTCTACGACGTGGGCTGGCACGCCTCCCGCACTTCGCCGGCGCCGGACGAGGGGATCTTCGGTCGCGCGCTCGGCGGCTCCTGGCGATGGATCCTCGCCGAAGGCGGCAACGAGGTCATCCCGCCGCACGCGCACACGGTCTGGCGGCTGCCCGGCATCATCGAGTACGAGAGCGATCCCGGCATGTGGGCGGATGGCGGCGTCGCGCGCACGCTCTCCTTCGTGGTGTGGCCGATCCCCGTGATCGCCGGCGCCTGCGCCTGGTGGCTTTTCGGCGCGGCGCGCCGCGCGCAGCGGCGCGCGACGGGTCGATGCGTCCGCTGCGGCTACGACCGGACCGGCGTCGCCGCGGGCGCGTTGTGCCCCGAATGCGGCACCGCCGCCTGAAAATATGCCGGGCATGCCCGGCATGTTTTCCGCCACGCGCATCTACGATCCGCGCAGCACGATGGAACTCCGCCCCGCGAGCATCGTCATCCTCGACATCAGCGGATACACGAAGTTCATCCGGATGCACCGGCTCGCGGTCCTGCACGCGGAGCACATCATCAACGACCTGCTCGAGCACGCGATCGCCGCCACCGGCGCGCCGCTGGTCGTCAACAAGCTCCAGGGCGACGCCGTCCTCATGTACGCGGTCGCCGACGACCACGCGCCCGCCGCGCGCGCGATCGTCGAGATGGTCACGCGCTCCTTCGACGCCTTCCGCCGCCGCGAGCTCGAGCTCGTCAGCGACTGCAAGCTCTGCCCGTGCTCCGCGTGCACCAGCGTCCAGAACCTGCGCCTGAAGGCGATCCTCCACCACGGCGACGTCGTCTTCAAGCGCATGCGCCAATTCGAGGAGATCGCCGGCCAGGAGGTCATCGTCGCGCACCGGCTGCTGAAGAACTCGATCGAGGCGGACGAGTACATCCTCGCCACCGACGCCTTCGACCGGCTCTTGGGCGGCGCGATCCCGGGCCACCGCCGCGAGGCGCGCCAGGAGCAGTGCGAGGGCATCGGCCCCGTCGCGGTCGCCGCGTACTTCGCCCAGGGCGCCGCGCCCGTCGCGCCGCCGCGCCGTACGCTGCTGCAGCGCGTGGGGATGTCGCTCTCGATGGACATGCACCTGCTCAAGCGCATCTTCCACCGCCCCGAGGGATTCGAGAATCTGCGGGCGGCGCAGGGCGGGCGCTGACAGCTGCGCATCGCCGCGCACCGTTTCGATGCACCGCTCACCGAGGAGAGATCCATGACCCGCTTCCGGATGGCGTTCGTTTCGACCCTGCTCGCACTGCTCGCGGCCGCCGTGGCGCATGCCGGAGAGGAGAAGGCGATCCCGATCGGCGGCGCGACGCTGCACATCGCGGTGCCCGAGGGATGGAGCAGCAGCATCGACAACCAGACGCCGCCCACGATCACGCTCAAGGCCGCCGATCCGTCGAAGGCGAACCTGCTGCTCACCGCGGTCGGTCCGCAGACGACCGACGCCGCGCTGCGCAAGGCCGCGCTCACGACGGGGAACTTCTACGCCCCCGGTTCGGTGGAGAAGAAGGTCACGTTCACGGAGGTCAAGGGCAAGGCGATCCACGGCTTCATGTCCAGCTACACCGACGCGAGCAAGGGCACGGTCGAGTTTCGATATGTGACGGCGGGAAACCTCGTCAGCGGCAAGCGGGAGTTCATCGCGACCCTGCTGACGCAGTCGAAGGACGCGCCCGAACGCGCCGCCGGGCTCGAGGCGATCCGCTCGATCTCCGTCGTCGCGGACGGTCCCGAGGGCGCGCCCGCGGGTGCACCCGCCGGCGGGGCCGCGTCGAAGTCCGCATCGCGCGACGAACTGCGCATTCCCAGCCCCGACGGCTCCTGGGTGCTGGTCCTGCCCGGGAAGTGGCGGTCGCGCGGCGTGCAGGTTTCGCCGGACGGCAAGGCCGCGCAGGCCTCGGCGATCTCGGCCAACGGGCTGATGATGACGATCTTCCTGGAGCCGGCCGCGCAGTCCGACGGGAACGCCGAAGCCGCGCGCGCCTTCTACCTCGAGCGGATGAAGGAGAACCCGCTGGGCATGGACGGCCTCAAGCAGCAGCTCGTCGGCGAGGTCGCCACGCTCGAGTACGACCAGGGCCTGGGCGACTTCACGCAGCACAACCTGAACGCGTACCTCGCGCACAAGGGCATCTGGGTCGACGTCCATGTCTCGAAGCCCGGCTTCAACGAACGCACCGACCGCGCGACGATCGACGCGCTCGTGAAGGGCATGCGCGCGGAGGATCGGACGCAGAAGTCGCTGGATGGCGGCTCGGGGTCCAAGGCGCAGGGGACGAAGCAGCAAGGGTCGAAGCAGCAGGGCTCGAAGCAGCAAGGCACGAAGCAGGGGGCGACGCCGCAGAATCCGTAGCAGGGGAACACGCCGTCGGCGCCGCAGGGGTGAGGGATGAAAGGCCGCGTCACCTGCGCGGTTATCAAGCAGGAATGCCACTTGCGCAGGTGCCGGAGAGACCCTATGATTCCCCGTTCCGAGATGGGGCGCGCGCGATGTTCGAAGTAGCGCACGCGCGCCCCTCCGGAAGTTTTGCGGGTGTAACTCAGTGGTAGAGTGCCACCTTGCCAAGGTGGATGTCGAGGGTTCAAGTCCCTTCACCCGCTCTCCGAAAAGGCCCTCCTTGCGAGGGCCTTGTCGTTTTTGGCACCGAAACTGGCACCGAGTCATCTCTGTCGATGCACAAGATCGCCTGCGCGAGGAAGCTCCACCTCGGCGTAGACCTCGGTCACCGGAGTGTGCTGGTGGCCAGCGACGATGACGCCCTCGGCGTCCACCACGATGGGCTGGCGGAAGCCGAACTGGCGGATGCTCTGGGCGACCGCGGCGACGGCGTCGTCGTTGTCGCGGGGGTTGCCCGGGTAGGGACGGATCGAGCCGGTCGGCCGCAGCTCGACCTTCACGTGGTCCCCCGGCGGTTCAGGTTGTCGGCAAGGCGATCGCTCACGCAGGGCTCCTGCGGGGCGACGCGCTCATCGTCGCATGCGCAGGGGCGGTGTCAAGCGGGCGGGAAGGGAATCTGAACTACGCTGCGGGCGTGCGCTTCCTGAAGCGGCTGACGATCCGGCTCCGGTGGCCAGCGGTGGTGGTGGCCGCCGCATTGCTAGCCGTCATCGCGCTGTCATGTCGCTATTCGTGGTTCGGCAGACTGCAGTGGGGGAACTCGACCTGGTCGCTGGGGGTCAACGCCACGGTCGTCGGGGGCCGCTGGAATGCGGACGTCTATCGGGACAACCTCGAGTACTTCCAATGGTTGGGACGGGCCGATTGGTCCGCATGGAGCATGGGAACCTACTTCGTCGCGAAAGCCTATGAGGACGTCCTGGCAGGCGCGTGGTTCGCGATGTGTCCGATCTGGTGGCTTGCGCTTCCGCCTGCGCTGCTCGCAGTCGCGGGCTTCCGCCTGAAGCGCCGCGAACAGACGCCCGGCCAGTGCAAACGCTGCGGCCACCCGCTAGCCGGCGCGGTGGTGTGCCCCGAGTGCGGCACGCCTGCGCCAGCATCGGCCGCGTGAGCACGCGTCGACCGCGCGAAGAGTTATCTCAGCGGCCACTCGCATCGCCGATTTGGACCAGATTTGGACCAGCGCATCCGTGCGCGTGTGTTTCCGTCTGCGCGTATCCGTCGCGACTATCGGCACTCAACCCCTTGTCCCCGCGTGCGTTGTGTGCTGATGTGTTCCGAAGTGGTGCGGAGTGCTACGCGACATTTCGCACTTTGCCAAGGTGGATGTCGAGGGTTCAAGTCCCTTCCCCCGCTCTCCTGACGGCGCTCTGACGAGCGCCGTCTTTCGTTTTGGCATGCGGGGGAACTGATCGCTTCGAGCTGCCGCGCTGCGACACGCCGACGCCCGTGCGCGGAGGGCCGGTGTGGGGCGAACAACGTGGGGGCGCTCACTACGCTGCGCGCGTGCGCTTCCTGAAGCGGTTGACGATCCGGCTCCGGTGGCCCGCTGCGGTGCTGGTTGGGCTGCTCACACTCGGATTCGTCTGTTCGGCTTTCTGGGGGTGTCGAGTCGACCTGAGCTTCCTCGGGAGTTGGTGGATCCTCGACCTTGGAAACACGATCGCCACCCTCACTCAATACGATTCACAGCTCGATCCTGGGCGACCCTCTCCGGATTTGGTTGTGACCGGCTACTCAGTCAAGTGGTATCCGATCGAGGATTTCGACCTCTTCCTCAATGCGTGGGTCCGGAAGGGATCTTGGCCGGGGGTCGACTGGGTCGCACGGCTGCCACTCTGGTATCTCGCACTACCTCCGGCCCTGCTCGCCATCGCGGGGTTTGTCATGAAGCGCCGCGAACCGAAGCCCGGCCAGTGCCAGCATTGCCGCCACCCGCTCGCCGGCGCGGTGGTGTGCCCCGAGTGCGGCACGCGACCACTCGCCGCGTCCTGATCTCGCCTTGAATCCAACGAGCTGCCTCCGCTGCCACTCATCACGCAACATCGGCCCCTCCGCCGTCCCGTAATCGCATTCGTTGACTGTCGCGCGTGACTCCACGCGCGTTCAATGCGACGCTCTGGTTGCCGCGGAGTGCGCCACCGGCCATCCGCGCACGCCCGCTCATCCACTCAATCGCCCCACCTCCCCCAACCATGCCGCGCATTCCCGGGACCATCGCCGCGACCCTCCTCGCCGCACTCGGGGCGGCCCACGCGCACGGCGAGGTCCTCTGCCTCGAGGGCACCCATCACTCCACCGACTTTCGGCTGCGCCCACACGACCTGATCATCGCGACGGCAGACCTCACGCTCTCGTGCGCGCGGACCCTGCGGATCGAGGGGCGCATCGTGGCGGCGCCGAGCTGCTCGATCCACCTCGTCGCGACCGAGCTGATCATCGACGACGGCCGGGTCTACGCGGGCGACGGTCTCTCGACCCACGCGATCGACGGCGACGGCGGCAAGGGGGGCGATGTCGTGCTGAACGCGCAGCGGATCACGATGTCCGACACTGTCATCCGCGCGGGTCGTGGCGGGAACGCGGGACCGTCGGGCAACGGCGGCGCGGGAGGGGATATCCGAATCATCGGGACCCCCGAGAACAGCATCGATGCAACCGTGATTCTCGACACGGGCGCCGCCGGCGAGGGCGGCGACGGCATCAGCGGCTTCTCCGAGGCCGCGCGCGCCGGAGGCAATGGCGGAGACGCGGGCAACCTCATCGTCAACGTCGCCTGGTGGTCGACGGGGGAGCGGCCCGCGCCGCCTCCAGTCCGGTCGCCAGTCAAGAACGCGCAGCGTGCCGTGGGTGCTTCGCGGATGGGGTGCGTGGCGGTGGATTGAGGGGTCGGGCGGCGGGGGACGCTGCGTCCGATGGCGAAGAAACCTCCCGCGATACGCTGCCTTCGTGCGCTTCCTAAAGCGGCTCGCAATCAAGCTCCGGTGGCCCGCGGCGATCGTGGCCGGGCTGCTCGTCGCGGTGGCGGGCTGGTCCTGCCTCTACTGCCAGTCCGTGGTGATGCGCACATCCTCGCGGATGCTCTCGATCCAGTACGAGCGGCTGCGGTGTGGCGTGGTGCTGATGGAGTCGGGCGTCGACTGGGGCAACGAGTGGGACCTGCGGTTCAACTCGCGCGACGCGAATTGGCAGACGGTCGCGCGCGCGCCGTGGGATTCGCTCTGGCGGACGATTTGGACCGCCCCGCGGCGCAGCGGCCTCGCGAACACGGTCTCGGGCGTCTCGTTCCCGATCTGGTACCTCGTGCTTCCGTCGGCGGCGCTTGCGATCGTGGGCTTTCGACTCAAGCGTCGGGAGCCGCGGCCCGGGCATTGCGTTCGCTGCCGGTATCCGCTCGCGGGCGCGGCGGCGTGTCCGGAGTGCGGGACGGCGGCGCCGCTCACTCCGGACGCACCCCCGCCCCCGCCCGCGACGTAGCATCGCCCCACCGGGCCGCGACCGCCGCCCAGCGCTTTCCCGGAGGCCTCCATGCTCGGCACGCTGCTCCTGACCCACGCCGTCGCGATCGCGCTCGCCCAGGACGCGCCGCATGCCGACCCCGCGACGACGGCGCCGCCCGATCCGCCGCGCCACCCCGCGCTCGACAACCCGAACTTCCAGCGCGGAAAGGTGGTCGAGTTCCCCAACGGCCTCACCGGACGCATCGGCTCCAGCTGCGTCTCGCCGCCCTTGAGCACGCTCCTGACGCCCGAGACATGGATCGACGTCGCTCGCGCGACGACTGCGCTCGACCTGGATCCCGCGGGCGCCGCGGCGGGCTCGCTTCGTTCCGCCGCAGAGGCCTTTCGAGCGGCGCTTCGGGAGCGGCGCACCCGGGACTGGCGTCCGGCCGCGGACCGGATCAATGCGTCGATCGCCGAGAACGAGGCGCACCAGGTCGTCGATGACGAGCGGCTGCGCGCCGCCACCGCCGTCTTCTACCGCGACTGCGCGCTGGAGTCGATGCGCAACTTCGACGAGGAGTCGGCCGCGCTCGTGCGCGCGCTCGCCAGCGCTTCGGGCGGGGAGCTCGATCCGCAGGTCGCGCAGCGCGCATCGCGGTCGCTCTGGCGGACGCGCGTCACGGAGTTCCTTGGCGATTGGTCATCGATCCCGATGCCGCCGGTCGTCTCGATCCTGCTGCGCACGGAGATCGCCGGCGCACAGGTGAAGGCCGGCCACAAGGATGCCGTCGAAGCCATCCTCCAGCAGTTCGAGCCGCTGTGGGACGCTTCCTTGCGCGATCTCCTCAATGCGCACGCACGCGCTTTCACGAAGACCGAGGACACTCCGAGCGTGCTGCGTCCGGTCTCGGCCATCGTCGACCGCATGACCGACGCGGACGCGCGCGCGATCGCGGAGCTCGCGCCCCACCTGGACGATCCGGAGCTGCGGTGGACGCACGCTGTCCTCGTCCGCCGCTGTCCGCACGCGCGCGCCGTCGCCGATGCTTGGCTCGGCATCTCGCACCTGGCCGCGACCGCCGCCGATCCCGCGATTCGCACGCGGCTCGTGGCCGCCTCGGAGCTCCTTCGATCGCAGGTCGACGCGATGGCGCTCGTCTACCGCGATGGTTGGCGCGGGATCATCATCCACGGCGCGACGCCGACCCATCCGGAAGTCGCGAACTACGGCCCCGAGATGCGCAAGATCGCTCGGGATGCGCAGCGGCAGGCGCTGGCGCTGATCGCGACCATCGATGGCGCTGCCTCCGAGGCCGGGCCCGCCGACGCGATGATGGTCGCGCGCGCCACCCGCGACGCGCTGGTGCCGGTGACTGGCAAGCTGGAAGACGGCAAGCTTGCCGCGAAGGCCATCGCGCCCGGCTGGCCGCCGATGGTGTGGACCAATGATGCCGGGGCGATGGTGCCGCGGTGAGCGGGGAGGAGTCCCTTCTCGCTGTGATGCGCGACACCGGTGCCTCCCGAGGTACGCTGTCGCCTGTGCGCACTCGACCGTGGGGAACTCCGCGCCATTCGCGCTTCGGCGCACCGCTCATCGCGGGCGTACTCACACTTTCCCTCGCCTCCGCCACCTGTCTCGCGCAGTCGCCATCTGAGCCACCGCCGGCGACTCCATCCACGCGCGGGGACGACACGACGCCGCCCGTCCCCGTCGCCGAGGCGCCGCCTGCGACCGTCCTGTTCCCGGAGAGCCACTTCTCGATGTACTACCCGCCGCGGCCGATCGACCGGTCCGACGCGGCGTTCTATGTCTGGATCTCGGGCGCGGAAGGCGTCGACGCGGAGCAGATCCGGCAGTGGACGCTTGCACTCGCGGATCTGGATCCGGCGTGGATCAAGAGCGCCTTCGCGAACGTGCGCACCACGGCCAATGCATGCGCACTCGCGGGGATGAAGCATCCGCCGGCGGCGGAGCGTGCGCGCGACCTCGAAGCCTTGGCAAACATGCGCGACACCGCGGCGGAGGGTATCGCCGCCAAGGAGCGCGCATTCCTGTGCTCCTTCCTCTCGCCCGATGCAGGCGATGCCGACCGGCGATCCGTGCTGATCGACCGCGTCATGCAGGCCCGCAACGCGGAAGCGATCGAACTGACCATCACTGCGTCCGGCCACTGCGACGCTATGCCGATGCGCCTGCTGCACCGTGCCGCCACAGACCAGCGCATTTCGCCTGAAGGGGCCGTCGCGCTTCGCCAGCTCGCCATAGACAACGCGGCGCGCGTCTATCAGCTTCGTCTGAGCACTGTTGCCGAAGCCATCCACCTGGCGCACCGCGCGGCGGCATCCCGAGCCGCGGCGGAGAGCCGTGGCGAATCGCAGGTTGGTGCGTCCGCTCCCGCTTACCGCGCCGTCGTTCTCGCCGCGGAACGTGCCGCGGAACTTCACCGCGAGCTGCTCCGGCTTGCCAGCACCTCCATGCCAGAAGCACTCGCTTCGGAGATCGACGCCGCCTACAAGGAGCAGGCATACGATCTCCTCGGCCGTGACGCGTTCTCCTTCGACCCAATCGTGGCGGCGCTTCGGCCACTCATGGCGCCGGAGGCACAGCACACCGCCGACGAGTTGACTGCCGCCGACCGCAGCTATCGACGGGCGATGCACGATGCGGCGCTCGAACTCTTCGACCGGACCGTGAATCGCATGGTCCGCCGTGGACGCGTGGTGGATCCAGAGGAATCCGCACGTTTCGCGAACGCGCTCATCGCGTATCACGAGAACGCGTACAGGAGCGCGGGGCGCACGATCGACTCCCTCGCCGAGCTCGCCCGAGCGCGGGATGGTTGGGACGAACCGACTTACCAGCGGCTCCGCGCAGACTGGGAGAAAACTGTCCGATCGCGACTCAAGGAACTGATGAACCGCGGCGTGACATCGCGCGCGGCGAGCGATGACCTGTTCGACCGCGAGGGCACCATCACGCCCGCGTCGGACTCCGTCATGCTTCGGAAGCAGAGGGCCCCGAACATGCATGCAGCCCCCCGGTGATTCGTTCGTACTCGCCGTGACTCCGCCGCGCTCGTCCAACTCCCTTCGCACGGCCTTCCTTCCCGCTCCCGTCCCCGCGCCGGTGCGGACGCTCGCCATCGCTTCGCGCCTCTGCCTGATCGCGGCTTGGGTTGGCGCGTTGCTCGTCACGGGCGAGCTTGCCTGCGACGCCATTCTCAGAAACTTCGGCACGCCCTCCACGAGCGCGTGGGTCTGGGCCTTGGGCGCGCGCTGGGGCGCAATCCTCACCGCGCTCGCCGTGCTGACCGCGCTGCTGTGCCCGCTCGTCTCGATCACCCTCGACCGCATGCGCCTGAGCCGCACGGAGGAGATGGCGCGCGCCCGTGCCTGCAATCGCTGCGGCTACGCCGACGCGGGCACCGGCGAACGCTGCAGCGAGTGCGGCGCGGCGCCGGTGCAGCACGTCGCGCCGCCGCTCTCGGCGGTGCTCGCCTACACGGGCGGCGGGTTCTTCGGCCTCGGCGCGGGCCGCGGCGCGAACGCGCAGCTGGGCGATTCCGTGGGGAACGCGCTCCACGCGGCCGCCTCTGCGCAGTGGATTCAACGCATCGACCGCGCGCTGTTCACCCTCATCGTCGTCAACATCGTGCTCACGCAGCGGCCGCTTGGCGTCCCGATGTCGATGAGCCTGGTGCTCCTGCCCTTCGTCGCGGCGGCAATCCTGCTGCGGATCACGATCCGCCACTGCATGTCATTTCGGGCGCTGTGATGCGTCGCCGCGCGGATCTTCCGGCGCCGCGGCCGGGATCGCCGCCCGCAGCCGCTGCGCCTCCTCCGCGATGCGCGTCTCCGCCGCGTGCGGCTCGATCGCGGGCGCCCACTCCTCGCTCGCCAGCAACGCGAGCGCCGGCGAGGCCTCCGACGCGCCCACCGGCGGCGCCGTATCGAAGGCCTTGAGCTGCGCGATCCGGCCCCGCATGCGGTCGAGTGGCGCGTCCTCCCACAGCATCGCGCCGAGTGCGCGCGTGTGGCGCTCGGAGCGGTCGTCCGGCAGCGCGTCCGCGGCGTCCAGCACCAGCGTGATGGCCAGCAGCCGCTGCTCCGGGAGCTTGTCAAGTTCGGCCTGGATCCGCCGGCACCAGTCGCCCAACTGTGCGGTGGAGTCCGCATCCGGTCGCAGCATGAGGCGCACCGCGAGGCGCGTGCGCTGCTTGCCCGCCCACGCCGCGAGGTCGACCGGCGGCATCGTCGCCAGCGCTTCGAGCGCGTCGCGCAGCGCCGCGCGCGTCGACGCGTCCGCGGCTCCGAGCATGCCCAGCACGACATCCAGCTCCCGCAGCGTCTGCGCAACGGACGCGCGCAGCACGCATCGTGCGACGGGATCCTCCACGCTGCACGCCGCGCGCGCTGCGCGCAGCCACAGCAGCGTCTCGCGCGCGCAGGCCGGCACATCGCCGGACCGCGCGGCGCATCGCGCGCGCTCGACCACCAGCGCGAGCGCATCCGCCGTCCGCAGCGCCGCGAACGATGCCGGCACGCCGCGTGCCCGCCACTGCGCCGGCTGCGACCAGTCGAGCGGGGGGTTCGTCGCGGCCAGCGCCTGGAAGAGGCGCTCGAGCGGCGGCAGGTGCAACTCGTCGCACTCCCCGTCGGACGCGGGCGCGCTCGCGGTCGCGGAGAGCTCCCGTATCCGCGTCAGCGTCGGCGACTGCGCGACCTGCGCGTCGATCCGGTCGAGCCAGTACGCGGCCCGCCGGCGCGCGGCGGAGTTGTCGTAGCGCTCCGGCACGAGCGCCTCCGCGATCGCGCGCCGCGCACGCAGGTCGCGCGCGACGGTCGCGGCGCGCTCCAGGAGCGCGCAGGGCGTCTCGCCGAGGATCGACTCCGAGAGCAGCGCACGCTCGAACGCGCCCCATTCCGATGCGCGCAGCGCGTCGCAGACCGGCGGTGCAGGCGCCGCTCCCGGAGCGTCCGCAGGCACCGCCAGCGCGAGCGCCTGGGCCGAGCGCTTCCAGAGCGCGGCCACACGCTGCGCCCCGGCGGCCCACTCGCCCTCGGACATCGACCGGAGCTGCGTCAGCGGAGCGACCAGGTCTGGCGTGGCGCTCGGCGGGGGCGAGATCTTCCTGGCTCCCTCCGCGCCTGCGTCCTGGGCGCGCTCGCGCCGTAGCCACGTGACCCACGCGTCGCACACGTCGGCGAGCGCGCGCGCGCGCCCCGTCGGATCGGCCGAATCCAGCCGCTGCATCGCGCTGAGGATCCTCCCCGCGTCCAATGCGGAGACGCGGTCGAGCTCGAGCGCCCCGTCAAAGGCCTGCATCGCCTGCGCGAGCACCCACTCGGAGAACATCGAGCCCGCGATGGTGCGATCGCGCGCAAGCTGCCCACCGAGCGAGAAGAGCGTGGCGATCGAACCGATCGCGCGGTCGTGCTCCGGTCCGTCGAGTTGCGCCCGCGCGCTCAGCAACAGGAGCGCCGTCGCCCGCCGGACCGCCATTCCGTCGGCGGGGAAGTACTCCGGCGGCGCGTCCGGGTCATCCTTGTCGTCCGTGGGCGCCGCGCCCGGCCCCCGCACATGCGCCGCACGCGCGAGCGCGGCCAGCGTCTTCGCCTGGCTTGCCAGGATCGCGCGGGCGCGGGCGGTCACCAGGGCGTCCGCGTCGAGCCCCCCGACCTCCACGATCACGGTCTCGACCGGCCGCAGCTCCGATGCATCAAGAATCGCTCGATAGTCCGGCCGGCCCGTGGGCTGCGCGGCCTGGAGCGCGAGTGCGCTGACGAGCGTGAGCATCACCATGCGAGCCTCCCCGACTGTGAGGCTACGCGCCTGCGGAGCTCCGCACCGGTGCTCCGGCGCAGTGGCCCCCGCACTCGCTCACCCGCCACTCACCCCCAACTCCCCAGCAGCAGCCCCAGGTCCGCGCCGTTCACGACGCCGTTGCCGTCGATGTCGGCGCGGCCGTCGGCGCCGCCGGTGCTGCCCCAGGCGCCCAGGAGCAGGCCGAGGTCGCTGCCGTCGGTGACGCCGTCGCCGTTGAGGTCGCCGGGGCTGGCGACGCCGCCCTGCGTGAGCACCTCCTGCGGCACGATCTCCGTGCTGCGGCCGGGGCCGCTCCACTTGAACTGGAAGCCGGCGCCGCCGCCGTTCTCGAAGAACTCCAGCCGCACCGGGTGCTTGCCCGCGCGCAGCGCGACCGTGCCGCTGCGCGTGGTCATGCCGTGCAGGCCGTCGTTGTCGGCGATCACCGTGCTGCCGATGCGCATGCGCGAACCGTCGTCCGAGGTGATCGAGAAGGTCCAGCGTCCGTCGGTGGGCACCTCGACCCAGCCTTCGTAGACCGCGCCGACCTCGTCCGCGCGGCCGCTGCCCGCGTAGACGCCGTCGGTGCTCGCGTAGTTCACGTTCGCGACCGTCTCCACCAGGTAGGGGGTGAGCGCGGCCCAGTTGGGCAGCGCCTGCGGTGCGGTGAGCGCGTAGTAGCTGCAGCGCAGCCCCGCGGTCGCGCCCGCGGGCGCCCACGGCGCGCGCGGCTGGTCGAGCGTCACGGTGACGGTCGCATTGGCCGTCGCGCCCGAGACCGGCTCGCGGAGCTGGTAGCTGAAGGTGCGCGCGCCGCTCGTCGCGTCGGGCGCGGGCACGAGCTGCACCAGGTCACGGCCGCCGATGCCCGCCCCGGGAAGCACCGTCAGCGCGTCGCCCTTGGAGGTCAGCGTCGCGCAGCTCGCGATCTCCAGCGCGTCCATGTTGGGGTCGTAGTCGTTGCTGAGCACATCGAGCGCCATCGTCACCGTCGTCACGCCGAAGAAGATGTCTGCGTTCGCGACCGGCGCCGCCGGCACCGACGCGTTCACCGCGGCCTGCACCGCCTTGCGCAGGTTGATGCGCCCGAAGCCCAGCGCCTCCGTCTCCGCCGCGCCGCCCCACGCGTCGCAGGTGTGCATCAGGTAGTACTCGGCCTGCGCCGCGCTCAGCGCGGGATTGGCGGCGCGGATCAGGCCCAGCGCGCCGTTGGCCACGGGCGCGGCCATGCTCGTGCCGCTCGCGAATCCGTAGCCGCCGTCGTTGGTGGTGCTGAGGATGCTGCTGCCGGGGGCGAAGAGATCCACGCCGCGTCCGTAGCTGGAGAAGCTCGAGCGCTGGTCGGAGCTGTTGCTCGCGCCGACGACGATCACATGCTCGAAGTCCCAGCCCGCGTGGTCGTCGGCGGAGTTGCCCGCGGCCCAGAGCAGGCTCGCGTCGAGCGTGCGGATGTACTCGCCGGTGGTCTCGATCGCCTCGTAGCCGATGCCGCTGTAGCTGGCGCTCACGGACTTCGCGCCGTGTTCGGCCGCCCAGCGCGCGCCGGAGAGCAGCGCGTCGAAGCTGGCGCCGCCGCTGGCCGCCTCGCTGACGCGGATGGGCATGATGCCCAGGTTCCAGCCCATGCCGCAGACGCCGACGCCGTTGTTGCCGCTCGCCGCGGCGCAGCCCGCGACGTGCGTGCCGTGGCCGTGGATGTCGGTCATCACGCCGCCGTTGGCCTCCGCGACCCCCGAGACCGCGTTGTAGCCCGAGACGCGGTTGGTGAGGTCCGCGTGCGTGATGATCCCGGTGTCGGTCACGGCGACGACCACCGCGGTCGTGCCCGTCACGATGTCCCACGCGAGCGGGCTCTGCATCATCGAGTGGTGCCACTGCTCGCCGAAGCGCGGATCGTTCGGCACGCCCACGGGGTAGACGGTCCAGTTCGGATGCGCGTACTGGAAGAGACCGGTCGCCATGAGCTGCGCCGCCACGCGCGACTCCGCGGCGCCCGGGCGCTCCGGTCCCTTGGCGACGCCGATCACCAGCTCGCCCGTCTCGGGGTAATCGCGACGCACCACTCCCGCGAGCTGCTGCTGCGCGAGCGCGCGCGCCGCGATGCCCAGGTCCTGGCGCGGCCGCACGATGAGCTCGCCGCTGAACTCGCGCTCGCCGGGGATCTCCGTGAAGGGCATCGCGCTGCCGCTGGCGGGGGCGATGGGCGAGGGGACGCCGGCGGCAACCTGCTGCATCGGCGCGAGGGCGAGGATCAGGATCGGGAGCATGCGTGGGGTCCTTGGGACAAGTGGGGGGAGGCCCTGAAGTATGCCCTCGCATTCGCAGCGCGCCACCATGCAGTTCCCGGACCGGGGGTAGACTCCGCACGCCGACCGCTGGGCGTGCGTCCGCGTCGGCTGCCTGACCCCGGATCCCCACATGCTCAGCTCGATCGCCGTCGCGTCTCTGCTGGCCGCCTCGCTCGCGATGCAGGCCCCGCCGCCGCCCGCCGCCCCGGCGCCCTCGGGTGCCGCCGCGACCCCCGCGCAACTCAACGTCTGGCCGCAGCAGATCCTGGCCAACGGCAAGCAGTACACGATCTTCCAGCCCGTCGTCACGGGCATCGACGGCTCGCGCGCGTACCTCGTGACGCAGGTCGCGATGGACAGCGCCGACGGCAAGCGCGTGACCGCGAAGGCCCTCCTCCAGGCGGACATGTTCCCCGCGGACATCCCCGGCGAGGTCGAGATCAACGGCTTCCGCGTCCGCCAGCTCATGGTCGACAACAAGCCCGCGGCGCAGGCCGACTCGCAGGCGCTCGGGCAGGCGCTCTTCGTCGTCGCGATGACCATCGACCGCGCCTCGCTCGTGCAGAACATGCGGCTGATGAACGCGCGCGGCAGCTCGACGCCGGGCCTGCGCATGGATCCGCCCGCGATCCTCGTGAAGTCCGCCCCCGCCGTGCTCGTGGAGATCGCCGGCGAGCCGGCCCTCATGCCGCTGGGCAACACCGGCTGGTCGTACGTGCGCAACTCGCCCTTCGTCCTGCTGCAGTCCAAGGACGGCCTCTGGTGGACGAGCGTCAACGGCGCGTGGATGACCTCCAAGTCGCTCACGGGCGATTTCGCGGCGGGCGACCAGCAGCCCAGCGCGGACGTCGTGAAGGCGATCGGCTCGCTGGGCATGGGCGCTCCCGACATCAGCGCGACGCCGCGCCGCATCGCGCGTCCCACGGCCGCGCGCGCGCCGGTCGCGGTCGTCGCCACCAAGCCGACGGTGCTCGTGAGCATCGACGGCGCGCCGAAGCTGGCGAAGGTCGGCGAGGGCGTCTGGGCCGTCTCCAACTCCAACGCGACGCTGCTCAGCGCCGACGAGGGCAAGAGCTTCTACCTGCTCGCCTCGGGCCGCTGGTTCACGACCACGAATCTCACCGGCGGCGCGTGGAAGTACGTCGCGCCCATCGACGCGCCCCGCGCCTTCACGCACCTGCCGCGCACCAAGCGCTGGGACGCCGCGCGCGCCGCGCTGCCGGGCACGCCCGAGTCCAACGAGGCCGCGCTTGCGGTCCGCGAGATCCGCACCGTCACCGTCACCCGCGCCGGAGCCAACTGCGGCGTCGCCTGGTCGGGCACGCCGCAGTTCAAGGCGATCGCCGGCAGCGAGGCGCAGTACGCCGTGAACGCCACGCGTCCGGTCGTGCGCCTGGGCAAGTCCTTCTTCTGCTGCGACGACGGCGTCTGGTTCACCGCCGACGCCGCCGCGGGCCCGTGGACCGTCGCGGACAAGCTCCCGCCGGCCATCTTCACGATTCCCGCGAGCTGCCCGATCTACCCCGCGACCTACGTGGAGATCTTCGGCGCGACCCCCGACAGCGTGACCTTCGGCTTCGGCGCGGGCTACTTCGGCTCGTACCTCAACGACGGAACGCCCGTCTACGGCACCGGCTTCGACTACGGCACCACCGGCACGGGCGCCAATTTCTGGGCGTATCCGCAGACCTACGGCATGGATCCGCAGTACGACGCGCAGACCGGCACCTTCACGCCGCCGGACGATCCGACCGACGACTACGCCTACTTCGGCTCGCCCGACATCAACCCGCTGAACACCGCCAACGGCGCGTGGGGCGGCTGGGGCTGGTGCTCCGGCTGGAACACCGCGTGGGCCACGGGCTGGAACAACTGGTGGGGCTGGGATCACTGGGGCTGGTGGATGGCCCACTGGCACCCGTACTTCGCGCGCTGGCTGCCCGCGCACCACGACTGGCAGAAGCAGACCGCCAAGGACGCGCAGTCGCGCGCCGCGCAGCGCGGCACGCCGATGGCGCAGCGCACCTGGCCCGCGCCCCGCGGCGAGATGGCCAAGGCCGGCAGCGTGACGATCCAGAACGCGGCCGCCCCGACCGGCGGCGGCGCCGCGCCGAAGGCCGATCCCGCGATGCAGGCGGCCGCAGAGAACCAGGCCGCGCTCGCGAAGCAGTTTCAGGGCACCGCGGGCGACACGCCCGTCGCCTTCCGCGGACCCAACGACGAGTACGCGGGCTACTCGCGCGACGCGTACCGCCCGTGGACCGGCACCGGCACGCCGCTGGGCGGCAACTGGGGCTACGCGCCGCTCGCCGCCCCCAACGGCTTCCACCCGCCGCAGCAGTTCGCGACGCCGGGCGCCTACTGGGGCTCGGGCATCGCCGCGGGCAACAACGTCGGTCCCAACGCGGGCCCGTACTCGACCCCGCAGGGCCACGGCGGATGGGGCACCTACGACCACTGGGCCGGCGAAGGCCTGGCGAACACGCAGTTCACCGGCTACAGCAACGTCGGCAGTCCCTAAGCCTCGCGACGCATCGTCGCGACCAACCGACCGGACATCGGCATGCGCCGCAGCCGCTGCACCCGCAGCCCTGCGGCGCGTGCTCGTTCATGCATCTCGGCGGGGGTGAAGCCCTTGTCGACGCTGAGGATCGCGTCGTGGCGCACCACCGGCGCGCTGGCGAGCGTCATCACGCGCACCGCCGCCTGGCTCAGCGGCTGGCGCCAGAGGTCGTTCCACAGCACCGTGCGCGCGGCGGCCCCCATCGCGGCAAGCGCGCGCTCGACGCCGGGGTCGTCGAAGTGGTGCAGCAGCATCGCGGCGTGGGCGAGGTCGTAGCCATCGTTGGGGTCGAGCGCCTCCACCCCCGCCACGCGCAGCGCGATCGGCGCGTCGGGCGCCTCGCGCTGCAGCCGCGCGCGCGCGAGCTCGATCGTCGCGGAGCTCGGGTCGATCCCCACGATCGCGATCTCCAGCCCGCGCCGCTTCGCCCAGCGCCAGGCGGCCTCGGGCAGGTCGGCGATCCCGGTACCGACATCCAGCAGGTGCAGCGGGCGGTCGCGCGGCCACTCGCCCGCGGCGTGCAGCGACTCCAGCGCCTCCACCAGCGCGCGCGCGCCGCCGAGCCACCGGTTCACGCCGCGGATGAAGCGGAAGCTCTCCTCCAGCTCGGCGACGCCGATGGCCGGATCGTCCATGAGCTCGGGTGCGCTGGCGCGTGGCATGGTCGTTCTCCTCCGGAGTCCGCTCAGAGCGCGCCGCGCACCTTGTCGGCGACCGCGAAGCCCTCGAGCAGGCACGTCTCCACCGCGGGCAGCAGCCAGTTGTCCTGGTTCGCGAACCAGATGCGCCCGTCGACGGGCCGTCGCAGCGCCGCGGGCAGCCCGCCCGAGAGCGCGCCCGGCCGCGCGTAGGGCATCGCGTGCCCCCAGCGCGTCAGGCGCACCTGCAGGACATCGCTCGGCGCGAGCCCCACCAGCGAGAGCATGTGCGCGATCTGCGGCGCGCCCATCGCGGCGTAGTCGCGCCACTGCTCGGGCTGCACGATCGTGAAGCGCGCCGTGTGCCAGGGCAGCGGCCAGTAGAGCGTGAGCACCGCGCCCGGCCCCAGCGTGCGGTCGGCGAAGGTGCCGTTCACCGCGTCGGCGATGATCGGCCGCTGCGAGAAGGCGTAGTCGTCCATCGGGTACGACGCGTCGCCGCCCAGGAAGAGGTCGTAGAGCTCCGGCGGCACCGGGCGCGAGAGGATCACGTTCGCGACCACGTACGCGACGGTGGGCACCTGCTCCATCGCCTCGAACTTCTCCGGCTCGGCCTGCGCGAGCCAGGGCATCAGGTGCCGCGCGATGTGCTTGGCGTTCGCGAGCACGACGTGCCGCGCCAGGCTGCGGTGCACGCGGCCGTCGGCGTCGCGCCAGCGCACGAGCGCGCCCTGCGGATGGCGGTCGATCGTGGTGACCGTCGCGCCGGGACGCAGCAGCGGTCCGCCCGCGATGTTCCCCAGCAGCCCGCCCGAGCCGTGGCGCCGCTCCTCGCGCGCGAGCGCGCGCCAGAGCGCGTGCGCCAGCCCGGCGTTCCCGCCCGGCAGGATCCAGCGCCCGAACTCCTCGGCGGCGACGAAGTTCCATCCCGCCGCGGCGCTCAGCTCGTGCATGCCCACGCCGAAGCTCGAATAGCAGTACGCCTGCAGCGCGTACGCCAGGCGCGCGGGCAGGGGGCCGCCGCACGCCTCCTCGAGCGCGGCCTGGAAGCTCTGCGCGTCCAGCGCGGCCAGCTCGCGGCTGGGCGCTCCTTCGAAGGGAATGTCGGGGTACGCGTCGTTGGCGTAGTACGCCACGCGCGCGCGGTACGCGGCGACCTGCGCGAGCTCCTCGCGCGTCGCGCGCGGGCCCGCGAGCTCCGCCGTCACCTGCGACTCCCACTCGAAGGTCAGCGGCGACTCGTCGACGCGCACCTGCGCGTCCACGCCCAGCTCGGTGTAGAGCTGCGCGAGGCGGCTTCCGCGGTCCGGGCTCATGAAGTACGCGCTGCCCAGGCTCCACTGCAGCCCGCGCCAGCGCTCGCCCATCGCGTTGCCGCCGAAGCGCGGACGCAGGTCAAAGAGCGCGACGCGTCGGTCGCGCAGCGCGTGCGCAGTCGCCAGGCCGCTCAGCCCGCCGCCGACGACGGCGACGTCGAGCACCTCGTCCGCCACCGGACGACGGCCGTCGCAGTCCTCGCAGTTGTGGAAGGGGAGCGCGTTCTCGCGGAAGACATCGCCGTACCAGCGCGGCGAGAAGGGCAGTCCCCCGACGACCTCGCCCTCGCCCAGCGAGGGAAGCGTCGCGATCGGATCGCCGGCCGCCGGAGCCGCGCTCCCGGCCTGGGCGTGCGCGAGTCGCCGCGGAAGCGCGGCGGCTGCGAGCACGCCCAGACCCGCGAAGAGCGCGGTCCGGCGGTCCACGGCTACTTGTCCGCCGGCGCGATGCCCATGCCGTCGCGCTTGGGATAGGCCGGGCGCTGCGGCGCCACGGGCGGGTTCTTCTTCAGCTCCGCCAGCAGGAGCTCGACCGCCTTGTCCATCTGGGGATCGGTGCCGCCGTAGTGCGGTCCGCCCTTCATGACGCCGGGGTCGTCGAGCACCTCGTAGTCGGGATCGACGCCGTGGCCTTCGATGCCCCAGGTGCCGTCGGTCTCGTAGAAGGCGAAGACGGGCACGCGGACGCCGGCGCCATCGATGAGGCCGGGGTTGCCGCTGATGCCCACGAGGCCGCCCCAGGTGCGCGTGCCCACGAGCGGGCCGAGCTTCGAGTGGCGGAAGAGCCAGGGGAACATGTCGCCGCCGCTGCCCGCGAGGCCGTTGATGAGCATCGCCTTGGGGCCGTTGTGCGCATCGGGCGGCCAGATCCAGTCATGCTGGTCGCGACGCGCCCAGTAGTTGGTGGTCGGGCGGTTGAGCAGCTCGATGAAGCGGTTGGGGATCTGCCCGCCGCCGTTCCAGCGGTCGTCGACGATGACCGCGGGACGGAAGCGCTGGCTCTGGAACTGCCGCACCAGGTCGCTCTGCCCATCGATGCCCGTGTTGGGCACGTAGATGTAGCCGACCTGGCCGCCGGACTTCTCGGCGACGTACTTGCGGTTGGCCTCGATCCAGTCGCGGTAGCGGAGGCTGTCCTCCTCGCCCATCGGGCGCACGACCACCTCGCGCACCTTGTCGTCCATCGTCGGGTTGGGGCCGACGGTGAGCGTCACGATCTTGCCCGCCATGCCCTGGAAGGGCGCCCACGGATCCTTCGATCCGTCGACGGGCAGGCCGTTGACGGCCAGGAGGTACTCGCCCTCCTTGACCTCGACGCCCAGGTCGTCCAGCGGGTTGCGCGCGTCGGCGTCCCAGGGAGCGCCGCGGACGATGTGCCCGAAGCGGTAGACGGTCTTGCCGTCGGGGCCGGTGCCCGCCTCCCAGTCGACGCCGAGCATGCCGACGTTCATGCTGGGACCGCGCTCGGACTCGCGGCCGTTGTAGTACGCGTGGCCGACGTTGAGCTCGCTGATCATCTCGCTGATGATGTAGGAGATGTCCTCGCGGCTGTTGGCGTGGTCGACCATCGCCAGGTAGCGCTTGCCGACCGCGTCCCAGTCGACGCCGTGCATGTTGGGGTCGTAGAAGTAGTCGCGGAAGATGCGCCAGGCATCCTTCACGAGCTGGCGCCACTCGGTGCGCGGCTCGATCTCCACGAGCATCGGCGAGGTCACGATCGGCTTGCCCGAGGCGCCCGCGCTCGCGTCGAAGATCTGGTTGCCCACGAGGAGCTTCTTGCCGTCGGCGCTCATCTGGTAGCCGCCGCCGTCGCAGACCTTCTTCGCTTCCTTCTTCTTGTCGTTGATGTCGAAGACCTTGATCTGGCCATTCTGCGAGAAGATCAGGTGGCCACGGTCGTTCACCGAGGTGTTGCCCATGCGGCCGGAGCCGACGGGCAGCTCGAAGGCGCGCGCCTCGAAGCCTTCATAGTCGATGGTGAAGGGCTTCTTCTCCTCCTTCTTCTTCTCGTCCTTCTTCTCGTCGCCCTTCTTGTCGTCGGGCTTGGCGGCCTCGCTCTTGGCGCGGGTGCCGCTGAGCTCGTAGCGCGCGGTGTTGTCGCCGGCCTTCGCGGTGCCCGTGCCCTTGAGGCTGTCGCCGTCGATCGTCGCCTCGATCTCGTAGGTCGCGTCCTTGCCGGTGCCGGAGACCTTGAGCGTCTTGCCCTCGGCGTTCCAGGTGCCGGTCAGGTCGCCGGAGTAGCGCTCCGAGGTGAACTTCGCGGTCACCGCGCTGCCCTCGCCCATGGTCACGACCAGCGCGAAGGGGATCGTCTCCTTGTCGCTCTTGGCGGTGCAGTTCCACATGCCGGCGGGGCCGGTGGCCGCGGCGGGGGCGTCCTTCTTCTCGTCGTCGACGGCGATCTCGACGTCGCTGTTGGGACGGCGGCGGCGGGGACGGTCGCCGTTGCCGGCGGGCGGGGCGC
The DNA here is from genome assembly GCA_046350355.1 of Phycisphaerales bacterium. GTDB lineage: Bacteria > Planctomycetota > Phycisphaerae > Phycisphaerales > SM1A02 > UBA966. The sequence continues at coordinate 129,506 of JAXMAN010000002.1, forward strand.
CACCGGCGTTGCCGCCGTCGCCCTCCTTCTTCTCGTCCTTCTTCTCGTCGCCCTTCTTCTCGTCCTTCTTGGCGTCCTTGCCCTTCTCCTCGTCGACCTCGGCGAGCCAGGGGTTCTTCACGTTCTTGCGCAGGGGCACCGCGTAGAGGCGCGCGGTGTCCTGGTAGACCCAGCTCGTGTCGAGCTCGCTGTACTCGGCGCGGTTGAAGCCGCGCTGGCTGGTGAAGTAGAGCCAGTCGCCGGCGCGGTCGAAGGCGGGATCGCCGTCGTTGAAGGTGCCGCTGGTGACCTCCTTCGCCTCGCCCTTGGCGACGTCGTAGATCCAGATGCTGCTGGTGCGGCGCTCCGGCAGCGACTTGCCGTACGCGATGTACGCGCTGTCGCCGCTCCAGCTCGTGCCGATGCCGCCGTCCCACGGCTCCTTGTCGACGACCTTGCGGTCGCCGCTCTCGACGTCGACCAGGTAGAGGGTCGCGGTCTTGTCCTGGTAGAGCAGCTTCTTCGAGTCGGGCGCCCAGTCGATGCCCGTCTTGAAGGGGCCGCCGTCCTTGGTGAGCTGGCGCTTCTCGCCCTTGCCGTCGGCGGGCATGAGCCAGAGCTCGTACTCGCCGGTGGAGTCGTCGAAATAGGCGATCCACTTGCCGTCGGGGCTCCACGCGGGGCTGCGCTCGGCGACGCCGTTGGTGCGCGTCATGTTGCGCGGCGTGCCGTGCTCGGCCGGCGTGTTCCAGATGTCGCCGCGCGCGGCGACCGCGACGCGCTTGCCGCTGGGGCTGATCGAGGCGCCCTGGAGCTCGTCCGCCACGTCCTCGGTGCGCGGGCGCACGGTGGGGCGGTCGCCGGGGATGCGGACCTCGACCTCGCGGGTGGCGCCGCTGGCCAGGTCGAGCACCATGAGCTTCGTGCCCTTCTGGAAGACGATCTCGCCGTCGCCCAGGGAGGGCCACTTCACGTCCTCGTCCGTGAAGCGCGTGACCTGCGCGCGCTTGCCGGACTTGCTGTCGTAGCTCCAGATGTTGAGCTTGTGCGCGGCCTTGGGATCGTCGGTCTGGTCGCTCAGGTAGTAGACGGTCGTGCCGTTCCACATCGGAAGGGTGTCGATGCCCTCCCAGTCGGTGATGCGCTTGGCCTCGCCCGACTTGAGGTTGTAGAGCCAGATGTCGGTCTGCATGCCGCCCCGGTAGCGCTTCCAGGTGCGGTTGTCGATGCTGTGGGGCGTGTACGCCAGCCACTCGCCGTCGGGGCTGATCGCGCCGTTGGTGCCGTAGGGAACGGGCAGCGGCTGCGGGAGGCCGCCCGACTCCTTCACGCGGTAGAGGCGCGCCGCGCGGGCGATGCCCTCCATGCCGCTGGCGGTGAAGAGCAGGTCCCCGTCCGGAGTCCACTCGTTGACGACTTCGCCGGAGGGGTGGTGCGTCACGCGCTTGGGCGCGCCGCCGCCGGCGGGAATCACATAGATGTCGCGGTTGCCGTCGTAGTTGCCCACGAAGGCGATGCGCGTCCCGTCCGGCGAGAAGCGGGGCATGACCTCGGCGCCCGCGGCGCTCGTCAGCGGGCGGGCGACGCCGCCGTTCTTGGAGACGACCCAGAGGTTGTTGGCGAAGACGAAGACGATCTCGTCCTTGCCGATGTCCGGGTAGCGGAGCATCGCCGCGTCCGGGATGGTGACAGGATCGGCCGCGACCGCGGCAGTCAGCACGACGGAGGAGAGGAGCGTGTGAATCATGTGAGGTAGGGGTTGTACCCTCTCACACGCACGGGGCCGCAGCAACCTTGCAGCCCCAAGGGCCGTTTTCAGGTTATTTGGAGGGCGTCCCGGCGGGTCCCGGCGGCGAGGATCCGCCCTCCCCCGAGGGGTCGACCACGCCCTGCTGCGCGAGCAGCTCGCGCAGGCGGATGAGGCCACGGCGCGCGTGCGTCTTGACCGTCCCGAGCGGAAGTCCCGTGCTGCGCGCGATTTCCTCGTGCGAGGTTCCCCGGAAGATCGCCAGTTGCAGCACACGCCGCTGCTCCGGCCGAAGCTGCTCGAAGGCCTCCTGCGCCAGTCGCGACGCCTCCGCCACCTCGGTGCTGCGACCGACCGGCGGCTCCTCCGCGGCGGGGGGCGACTCCGGCAGCGCCGCGTTGTCCAGCCGCCGCGAGCGACGGCGCCCGCGGTCGATGAGGCGCCGCCGCGCGATCATCGCGACGAAGGTCGACTCGCTCGCGACCGAGGGATCGAAGCGCGCCGCGCTCTTCCACAGGTCGATGAAGATCTCCTGCACCGCGTCGTCGGCGTCCGAGGGGGTGGGACTCAGCCGCCGCGCGAGCGCCCAGACCAGGCCGCCGTAGCGGTCCATGCACTCGCGCATGGCCGAGGGGCCGCCCGATGCCAGCCGCAGGAGGATGTTCGAGTCGTCTGGCAGGGGAGTCTCCGTCGTTCGCGCGGCCGGGCCTCGGCCGCGCGCCTCAGCCGGTGGCCTGCATCGCGTCGCGCTCGGCGCGCCGGCGCTTGAGCTCCGCGTCGATGAACCCGCCGACATCGCCGTCGATGACCTTCTGCGGATTCATGACTTCGTAGCCGGTTCGGTGGTCCTTCACGCGGTTGTCGTAGAAGACATAGGAGCGGATCTGGGTGCCCCAGCCGCGGTCGACCTGCCCGCCCGTGGCGGCGTCGAGCTCGGCCTGGCGCCGCTCCTCCTCGAGCGCCTCCAGCTTCGAACGAAGGACGCTGAAGGCCTGCTTCTTGTTCTGGAGCTGGTCGCGGTAGGTGCTGGCGACCACCTGGATGCCGGTGGGGATGTGCGTGATGCGGATCGCGCTGGCGACCTTGTTCACGTTCTGGCCGCCGGGGCCGCTGGCGCGCACGAAGGCGACGACCTCGATGTCCTTCTCGGGGATCTCCAGGTCCGTCTCCTCGAACTCGGGCGTGACATCCACGGTCGCGAAACTGGTCTGGCGCTTGGCTTCCGCGTTGTACGGGCTGACGCGGGCCAGGCGGTGCGTGCCGCGCTCGCAGCTCATGTAGCCGTAGACGAAGGGGCCGCTGAGCCGGTACGCGACCTCGGAGATGCCCACCTCGCTGCCGGGCAGCCGGTGCATCTCCTCGACCTTGAAGCCCATCTTGCTCCACCAGCGCAGGTACATGCGCTCGAGCATCTCGGCCCAGTCGTTGGCCTCGGTGCCGCCCACGCCTGCCTGGATGGTGACGAAGCAGTTGCGGTGGTCGTGCTTGTTGGAGAGCAGGCTCTGCGACTCGACGGCGGCCATCTTGTCCACGAGCCCGTGGAGGTTCTCGTCGACCTCGGCGAGCAGATCCTGGTCGCCGGACTCGCGGGCCAGCTCATAGCCGACCTGCGCGTCCTCGAAGCCCTTCATCACCTCCTCGAGGGGCTCGATCTGCGCGCGGACCACCTTCAGCTCGTCGATGGTGCGCTGCGCCGCCTTCTGGTCGCCCCAGAAGTCGGGGGCCTCCATCTTGGCCGTGAGACGCTCGCGCTCCTTGACCTTTGCTGGGTAGTTAAAGAGAGTCGCGGATGGTTGTGATCCGCGCCTCAAGGTCGTCCAGCACGGGCTGGTGTGCGTCGTAGTGCATCCGCCGAGTGTACGGGCGCCGGGCGCGCCGCCGCGTCCGACGCGCCAACTTGCGCGCGCGAAACTAGACTTCCCGGTCCATGAAGGTCGCCAGCCGCGTCGCCCGCATGAAGGAAAGCGCCACCCTCGCCGTCGCCGCGCGGGCGCTGGCGCTGCAGAAGCAGGGGGTCGATGTGGTGGCCTTCGGCACCGGCGAGCCCGACTTCGACACCCCGCGCGAGATCAAGGCCGCCGCCGAGCGCGCGCTCGAGGCGGGGATGACCAAGTATGTGGCGACCCCCGGCACGCCCGACGCGCGCGCCGCCATCGCGCGCAAGCTCCGCGAGGAGAACGGCGTCGACTGCGCGCCCGAGCACATCTCGATCACCGCCGGCGCGAAGCACGCGATCTACCTGGTGATGCAGACGCTGCTGGATCCGGGCGACGAGGTGATCGTCCCCACCCCCGCGTGGGTGAGCTACCGCCCGCTGGTGGAGCTCGCCGGCGGATCCGTGGTCGAGGTCCCCGGCAGCGTGGAGAGCGGCTTCAAGGTCACGCCGCAGCAGATCGCCGCCGCGGTCACGCCGCGCACGCGCGCGATCATCCTGAACTCGCCCTCGAATCCCTGCGGCATCGCGTATTCCGAGCAGGAGCTGCGCGCGATCGTCGCCGCCCTCGCGCCCCATCCGCAGGTCACGATCGTCAGCGACGAGATCTACGAGAAGCTGGTCTATCCCGAGATGGCGCCGGGCCTGAAGGCCTGGAGCCCCGGCAGCGATCCCGCGGTCGCGCAGCGCACCATCACCGTCAACGGCATGAGCAAGGCCTTCGCGATGACCGGCTGGCGCGTGGGCTATGTCTGCGCTCCCGGCGGCGGCGGCGCGTTCGCGCGCGAGCTCATCAAGCTCCAGGGCCAGATGACCAACAACATCCCGGCCTTCTTCATGCCCGCGATCGTCGAGGCGCTCAGCGAGCGCGTCGCGCCGCAGGTCGCCGCGATGCGCGCCGCCTTCGCCGCGCGCGCGCGGATCGTCGACGCGATGGTCTCCGCGATGCCGCGCCTGCGCGGCGTGCGCCCCACCGGCGCCTTCTACTCCTTCCCGAGCGTCGCGGCGTGCCGCGGCCTGCGCTCGCCCGGCGGGCGCGTCGTCGAGGACGGCACCAGCTTCGCGGAGGCGCTGCTCGCCGAGGCGCATGTCGCCGTCGTCCCCGGCGGCGACTTCGGCGAGTGCGCGCGCGACCACATCCGAATCACCTTCGCCTGCGACGAATCGCGCCTGCGCACCGGGCTCGAGCGCATCGGCGAGTTCACCGCGTCGCTGCGCTGAGCGCGGCGCAAGGAGCGCCATCATGGACATCTCGCAATCGTTCGAGGAGTTCCGCGCCGTCGCCGGCTGGTTCCCCGCGGTCTTCCTGCCCTCGGCGACCGTGATCCAGCTCTACTCGCTCGCCAGCAAGCGCCGCAGCGACGGGGTCTCGGCGACCACCTGGACGCTCTTCGCGCTCGCGAACTTCTGCCTCTACCTGAACATCGGCAAGTGGACCTCGCCCCAGGTGGTGCTGAGCACCGTGGGGACCGGGCTGCTGCAGTGCCTGGTGGTCGCGCTCGTGCTGCGCTACCGGCGTCAGAAGGTGGCTCCGACGGTCACCGGCGCGGGCTGAGCGCGCGGGCGGAAGTTCGGCTCGAGCGCGATCTGCAGCGGCAGGCGCTTGCCCGTCGGGTCGCGCGGGATCTGGTCGTTGTCGATGACCTTCTGGATCGCCATGATGCCCTCGATGAGCATCTCCGGGCGCGGCGGGCAGCCGGGGATGTAGACATCGACGGGGATGAACTGGTCGACGCCCTGCACCACGGCGTAGGTGTCGAAGACGCCGCCGGTGCTGGCGCACGCGCCCATCGAGATCACCCACTTGGGCTCGGTCATCTGCATGTAGATGCGCTGCAGGACCGGGAGCGTCTTGATGCTCACGCGGCCCGCGACGATCAGCAGGTCGCTCTGGCGGGGGCTGAAGCGCATGACCTCGGCGCCGAAGCGCGCCAGGTCGAAGCGGCTGCACGCGGTGGCCATCAGCTCGATGCCGCAGCAGGCGGTCGCGAAGGGCATCGGCCAGACGCTGGAGCGGCGCGACCAGTTCACGACGCGCTGCAGCTGCGTGGTGAGGACGCTGTCGACGGGAAGTGCCTGCTCGATGCCCATGGTCCGGCAATGATAGGGCGGGCGCGGCTCAGTCGCCCGACTTGGAGGCCGGCTTCGAGGGCAGCGTCCGGGCCCGGTCCACGGTGCCGCCGCTGTAGCGGTCGGTCTCGACGGGCTTGGGCTTCTCGCTGTCCCAGAAGCTCTCGCCCTCGCGGATGTTCGCCTCGCTGATGTCCATGCTCTGGCTGGCGGGGCCGGAGACCCCGACGACGCGGCGGTAGCAGCCCCCGCCGCAGAGGGCGGCGACGGCGAGCACGAGGAGCAGGGGGCGGGCGCGGCGCATGGGGGGGATCACGAGGCGAGGATGTCGTCCAGCTCCTGCTGCGTGCGCAGCACGGTGAAGAGCCGGTCGATCTTCATGAGCTTGAAGAGGTCCACCAGGTGGCGGTTCATCCCGTAGACGACCGGGCGCAGGCCCGCCTCGTTGGCGGTGTTGCGCAGGTCGACGCAGGTGCCCAGCCCCATGGAGGAGAGGAGCGAGACGCGGGTCAGGTCCAGCACGAACGCCTTGCCCTTGGGCAGCGTGCGAAGCTGGGCCGCGATCTGCTCGCGGATCGTGGGGGCCTCGGCCTGCCCGACGGAGGGGACCACCACGGTGGCCACGAGGTGGCCGGAGCGGTGGGAGAACTCGACGTACTCGGGGGAGGTGTCCCGCATGGGTGGAGCGCGATTCTAGCGCCCGGGTGCATCCGGGCGAGGCGTCCCCAGGGCCATTCGGGCGGCCGTCTCGAGCTGCGCGCGCCGGATCGCGGCCGCCACGGGGGCGTTCTGGACGCTCTCCTCGCCCGCGCAGCCCCGGAAGGCGGCGGCGAGCACCTCGTCGGCGCGGATCGTCTCGGGCGGGCGCGAGGGGGCGTAGGCGTCCGCGTCGGTGTGGGCCAGGAAGCCCGCCTTCACCAGCTCCTCCAGCATGTCCCCGGAGAGGCGGTCGTCGATGCAGAGCGCGATGGCGACGGAGTCGCGCGTGACGGGAGTGCCGGCGTGCCACTGGCGCGCGGCTTCCTCCATGACGGCGACCAGCGCGGAGGGGTCGGCGAAGGCGCCGTCGTCGGCCGCCTCGCCTGCCGCGAGCCCGCGGATCTGCAGCGTCTGGACGATGGCGGTGACCTCGAGCCCCAGCAGGACCACCAGCCACACCACGTACATCCAGAACATGAAGACGGGCACGAGGCCCAGCGAGCCGTAGAGCTTGCTCATCCCGAAGGCGTGCGCGAAGTACGCGACGAGCACGCCCTTGAGCGCCAGGATCGCCACCGCCGCGGCGAAGGAGCCGACCGCCGCGCAGTGCAGGCGCACGCGCGCGGCGGGGACGATCGTGTAGATGAAGAAGAGGACGAGCCAGAGGATGGCCAGTCCCGAGACGTTGCGCGCGACGCTCACGAACCACGCGAGCGCCGGCTGCTCGCCCGCGTCGTGCAGGAGCGAGGAGAGCAGCGGGATGCCCGCGATCGCCAGCGGGCTGGCGGTGAGCACGAACCAGTAGAGGACGACGCGCCGCAGCCAGGTGCGTCCCTGGCGCGCGCGGAAGATGCGGTTGAAGCTGAGCTCGATGCTCGTCATCAGCCAGATGGCGCTGGTGACGGTGACCGCGACGCCCACCCAGCCCAGGCCGCTGAGGTCGATGGAGGCGGCCTGGTTGACGAGCGTCTCCACCCATTCGCCCAGCGCGACGGGCTTCGAGGCCGCGCTGCCGTCCGAGGGCGGCACGATCTGCATCTTGTCGAGGCCGAGCGAGTCGATGAACCCCGCGACGAAGGGCCCGAACTTCGCGCCCATGAGCGTCTTGGCGACGAGCGTGACGACCACCAGGATCGGGATGAGCCCCAGCAGCGTCTTGTAGGCGAGCGCCGACGCGGTGGCCGCGACGGAGTCGGCGTCCGCGCGCCGCGCCATGAGGCACGCGATGCGCCAGACGCGCACGACGCCGTGCGCCGTAGGGCGCGAGGCGTCCGCGCGTGCCGAGGGCTCGGTGGCGCTGGAGGCGCCGGGCGAGGGCATGGGGGGAGTGTACGGCTTCGCGTGGGTGCGTCATGGTCCGGCGGCCGTCGCCGGGTGCGCGTCGAGCGGCCCCGGCGCGCCCAGCGAGTCGAAGGGGCTGCGGACGCGCAGCACGCCGCGCGAGGCCTGCTCCACCACATGCGTGTAGATCATGGTCGTCTCCACCTGCGAGTGCCCCAGCAGGGTCTGGATGGTGCGGATGTCGTAGCCATCCTCCAGCAGGTGCGTCGCGAAACTGTGGCGGAAGACATGGCTGGTGACGCGGCGGTCGATCCCCGCGGCGATCGCCGCGGCGCTTACCGCCTTCTGCACGGTCGATTCGTGGATGTGCCAGCGTCCGCGGCGGCCCGAGACAGGATCGATGCTCAGGTCCCCCGCGGCGAAGAGGTACTGCCATCCCAGGCTCCATGCCGCGCGCGGCGACTTGCGTTCGAAGGCGAAGGGCAGCTCCACCCAGCCCTCGCCCGCGGCGCAGTCGCGCTCGTGCAGGGCGCGGCGCCGCTCAATCAGCGCGCGCAGCGGCGCCGTCAGCCGCTGCGGCAGCGGCGTGACGCGGTCCTTGTCGCCCTTGCCGCGACGCACGGTGAGCTGCAGCCGGTCCAGGTCGAGGTCCATCACGCGCACGGCGCACGCTTCGCCCACGCGCAGCCCGCTGCCGTACATGAGCTCCGCGATCATCCGCGAGGGCGGCGCGATCTTGGCGAGCACCGCCTGCACCTCCCGCCGGCTCAGCACGGTGGGCACGCGGCGCGATGGTCGCGCGCGCACGGCGTTGAAGGTCCCCGGGTCGAGCTCCAGCACCTGCTTGTAGAGAAAGACGATCGCGTTCAGCGCCTGGTTCTGGGTGGCGGCGGCGACGCGCCGGTGCGTCGCGAGGTACGAGAGGAAGGCCTCGATCTCCCGCGCTCCAAGCGTCCGCGGGTGCCTCCAGGCGCCATCCTCGCGGCTGAATCGCAGGAACGAGACAATCCACGCCCAGTAGGTGCGCTCCGTGCGACGCGAATAGTGCTTGCGCCGGATGACGGCGACGAACTGCTCATGCAGCGAGTTTGACATTTGGCCGCCGACCGTACCGCGGGGAGTGGGGCTGATTGGGTTTTGCGGCGGAAGGGCGGGGAGGGGAGCGGAAGCGCGCGGAGGGCCGGGCAAGCGGGCGGGGGCACGGGGTTGCTGGGGTGGAGGGGAACTGGCCGGGGCGAATTGGTGGACGAGGCAGCGAGGCGGCGCGCGAGAGATCACCGAACATGATCGGCATTCTGCGGAACGCGATATCCTGCGCCCATGGGGACCACTTCCGGAAACCAGCACAATCACTAGTTAGGCGGCTTCGACGCGCTCATGATTTCCGATGCACAGAGTTCTATCAGACACATCGAGGCAGTGCTTGCGATGGCGCAGCGGTTGTCAGCGGCAGACATCGCGATTTACGAGCACAGTTACCACTCATTGGTTTTCGGGAGCTGGACGATTGTGGCCGGGAAGCGGAAGGAGAGAGTCAGATTTTCATGGGACGGCAGGGACGGCTTCCTCACGGTCGAGCAGGCAGCTTTCCCTGATTCACAGCAGCGCACAGACTGGCAGCACGTCAAGACCGAGGGCGTTGATGTCAGGCATTTCACGGAGGCACTTGATGCAGTTGAGCAGTTTCTCAGACGAAAGTTCGCCGCCTAACCATGCGCTGCAGCGAACCCGGCCATCGCGTTCCGGTTGCAATCGTGGCGTCCCGCGGGCCGGGTCGCTGAGCTTGGGTCGTTCGGCGGACTGAGCGGCATTGCGATCCCTTCGCCCCATCGCCGGTTTCGGGCCAGTCGGCTGGGGCGCAGCGGCTGCCCTCGCAGTCTTGATCGTCACAGTCGCGGTGGGGATCGACTTCGAGTTGCTTGTCGTCAGCGCGATCGGCCAAGCGGGAGGTCCGCGGGGCGTTGACTTCTACATGCAGTGGGTGCGCACTCCGGGATGGCTGCTCTTCCTCGCACCCGGATTCACACTCGTGGCCCTCTCGTACACCGTCGTTGGCTTCCATCTTGCTCCGATTCGATTCGGGTGGCTCGCCTGGACAACGCTGCTTCTGTGGGCGACGCTGCATACCACCGGACCGTGGCTTATCGCAAGGGAATCGCTGCTGGAGGCCATCCAAGGGACTTCAACTGCTGCTGGCGTCGACACCAAAGCGCTCGTCGCTTCCGAGTTTCTCCTTGAGATTCCCACGCCACTGATCCTCCTCTGCATCTCACGCTCGATCAGACTGGCTGCGGCAGTAGTTGCGCTCCTCGTAGTCACAAGCGCGTACGAGCTGAGCATCAACTCGGCACCCACTCAACCCTCAGTCTGGCTCTCTTCCAATCCGGAGTGGCTGGGGGTTCTCTGGAACGTCGCTCTCGCCTCAATCATCCTGGGTTGGGCGATCCGCCGCCGTGTTGCCGCCTCCCGCCTGAGCGCTGCTGCGTGCCCCGGATGCGGATTCGATCTCGTGCACTCGCCAACTCGCTGCCCGGAATGCGGACGACTTTCGCGGCATGCCTAACTGAGCGCTCGGGCCGACATGCAAGTGCGGTCTACACTCACGCTCGACGGGCAACGCCGTCGGCCGCACCCGCGTGCGGCACAACGCAACGTTCGGTCGGCACCAAGGCACCACTTGCCAACTCACAGGCGAGATCCACGACTGGCCCGTCGCCACTTCGTTTCGTTGGCCGTTGGCGGAGTTCCATTTCTGGCGCTCTTCGCTGTCGTTCTATCCGCGCCCGAGTACAAGTGGCCTGCCGCACTTGCTGCATCCGTGATTGCGATCGCCGGGCTCGTCACGCAGGAGCTCCGCTTCCGACGCTACCGCTGCCCCGCATGCCGCTCGCGCCTGGCATTTCCCGATCTTCCGCCGGGGGCGCGCCTGGAGTTCCATTGCCCGAGGTGCGACATCGTGTGGGACACCGGCTTCAGCGCGACTTCGGACTACAGTGGGTGGCGTACTGTCTCCTTCTGCAGGGCATCAGGGCACCTGGGCGAACTCGCCGAGCTCGGCCATCGGTCGGAGGCAACGACTTGAATCGAAAGCAACCGAACTGAGTGTTCGGCTGAGTTGGACCCGCAGTCCGAAGGGCGCCTCAATCATGCGACTCACCCTCGTCCTACTCGCGATTCTCAACCTCGCCATCCTCTTGCTCGTCCTTCCACCGAAGGCACTCTACGCAGGAGGCGCGGAGCACTCCCACTGGATCCGCGCTGAAAGGGAGCTCGTGGAGTCCGGCCAGCTTGTGATTCAGCCATCCGATCCCTCCAAGCGGGAGACGAGGGGCTGGCTCATGCAGGAACTCGCGCCAGATCTGCTGGTGGGCCGCAGGGAAGTGTTCCGGGAGCTCGCGGTTCTCCTGTCAGCGCAGACCGTGGTGTTTGCCGTGTTGGCCTGGTTTGCTCCCCCGATCAAGCGCCGTCCGATCACTGCGCCGCCGATCACGCCGGCCTAATCATGCGCCGCATCGAGCCCGGCGTCGGCGTCGAGATTGCAGATGTTGCGCCCCGGGCGCCGGGTCGCTGAGCTTCTTTCGTTTGACCTCATGAACCTCGCAGTTGCCACCATAGAAGACGCCGTTGGCATCGCCGAAGCTCACATTCGGTCGTGGCAAGTGGCGTACGCAGAGATCCTCGACGGATCGTGGCTCACATCATTGTCGGTCGAGAAGCGAGCAGAGAAGTGGCAAGAGATCCTTGCTGCCGGCGAGTCGGAGACGGTCGTATCGGCCGACCAGACTGGCATCACTGGATTCGTGAGCTTCGGACATTGCCGGGACGAACAGGCTCCGCAGGGCCGAGGTGAGATTTGGGCTCTGTACGTACATCCCGATGCTTGGGGCAAGGGGCATGGTCGATCACTCCTGCAGTACGCCATCCGAGCGCTGCACGAGTCCGGATTCCAGGACGTGTCCTTGTGGGTGCTCTCCAAGAATCAGCGTGGCATTGACTTCTACGAGGCGCACGGATTCGGCAGAGTCGAAGGAGTGGGGAAACTGCTTGAGCTTGGTGGACGCAAGGTCGAAGAAGTTCAGTACGTTCGCAAGCATGGGGCCTGACCCCTCCGTCGAGGCGAGGCCCAACAGCAAGGCGCCTTGCCCGCCTCTCGGTCGCGCCTATCATCCGTCCGGCGGGCAAGGCGCCTTGCCGTCGGGCCCCGCCCCACCTCGAGCGTTCGGCCAGAGGAACGATGCGCTTCGCCATCCTCGGCAACTCTGGATCCGGCAAGTCCACCTTGGCCAGCTGGTTGGCCCGGTCGGTCGACCTCGCACTGCTCGATCTCGACTCCGTCGCCTGGGAGCCGGAGCAGCCCGCCGTGGCGCGATCAAGCGGTCTTGCCGAAGCCGACGTCGCGAAGTTCTGTACGGGTCACCCACGTTGGGTGCTGGAAGGCTGCTACGGCAGCCTGATCGAAGTTGCGTTGGAGTTCCAGCCGTTTCTCGTCTTCCTGAATCCAGGAGCGGAAACGTGCACCGCCAACTGCGTCAAACGTCCCTGGGAGCCCCACAAGTACCCGTCCCGGGAGGAGCAGGACGGCAACCTCAAGTTCCTCCTTTCCTGGGTGGCGGAGTACTACACGCGCGACGGACCAATGTCGCTGGCAGCTCATCGGGCGGTCTTCGACAAGTACACGGGGCGGAAGGTTGAACTTCAGCGTGTGCCCCAGCTCAGTCCGCCCGAAATCGAGGTGTTGTCGTGGTTGCGCTGAGGCCGAACATCTCGCTCGAGCGCTCTGCCGGCGTCAGCCGCCCAGCTCAATGTTGGGAGGGCCCGCCGGTGACTCACTGCTCGGGCTGGAGATCGGTGGTCACGAAGTCGCGCCTTTCGTGGATCGCGGTCCTCGCCTTCGCGGCGTTGGCCCTGTGGATGCACGTCTCCCATTGCTCGTGGTGGCTGCTTGAGGAACGGCGCGGCTCGGACGACCCGCTCGTCATCGGCCTGGGCGGCGAGCAATTCGGTTGGACGATCATCGCGACCGAGTTTCACGTCTGGTACGGCAGGGGCGTCTTCGCCCAAGCTGGCATCGGCAAGGCTGACGCGGCCGTGTTCGGCCTTGCAGTTCCGTTCGCTCTGTTTGCACTCAGCGTCGTGCTGGTCCAGCGTCTGCGGCGAGCCGCTTGGGCACTTCAGGGCCGGTGCCCCACGTGCAACCACCTGCTCGATCCGGCCGTGCGCGATCCGAGTCGCCGATGTCCGGAGTGTGGATGGCGGCCAGTGCAGCGAGCCATCGAGACGTCCCATGCGCCCACGATTTCGCAGCGCGACGATCCGAGGCCTTTTTGACTGAGAGATCGTACCGACACGCGGAGCGTTCTAGCATTCCCTCGGGAGCGTGTGCTCCTCGCCGTACCTGCGTGCGGCACTACTTCACGTGAGGTCGCGCATGAGCATCCCAGCATTCTCGATTGGCGAGTGGCTGGTTTGCAGTTGCGGCTGCACCTGCGACGCCCCCTTTCACCCGCCCGGCTCAGCGGTGGACGAGCCGGAGCTCGTTGTTGGCAGCACGCTTCCTGAGTCTGTCCGAGTTCCAGCCAGCGAGTGGCGGACGGAGGTTGCGACCGCGTGTCCGCGTTGCGGTCGGCAGCTTCGAGCACATGCAGTGTTTCGCGGACGGACTTTGCATGCGTTTACACCCATCAACGCCGCCTAATCGCGCGCTGCAGCGAACCCGGCGGGGGCGTCGCGGCTGCAATCGTCGTGTCCCGTGCGCCGAGCCACTGAGCTTGGGTCGTTAGTCGTCCGCCAGGCAGCCCATGCCTCTGACTCCTCTCCAGATCGCTGAACACAACCGCCACTACGAGGCTGGCTGGAAGCTTCTCTACCCCTATCTCATCCTTCACGGCCGGCGGCAGATCGTTCCCGGCTGGTTTGGACGCTGGCGCCTCAAACGCGCAGCCCAGCACTTCAGGAGCGCGCTTGCGCTCGCGCCCGACAGCTGGCCGGCAATGTGGGGGCTCGGGAAGCTCCACCAGCGGCTCGAGGAACATGCTGACGCCCTTCGTTGGCTTCGGCAGGCCGTTCAGATCAATCCAGATCATCCCGACGTTCTTCGCGAGGCCGGCATCGAGGCGAGCGAGGTCGGTGATCACCGGTATGCGGCCGAGGTGTTCGCTCGGGCGATCGCCGTGGATCCCGAGGATCCTGGCCATCACGCGAATCTGGCAGTCGCCTTGCTCAATTGCGGCTCCGTTCTCGAGGCCGAGAAGAGCATCTCTCGGGCTTTGGCCCTTGCACCTGACGACTCCATTTCGCAGGCCGTTGCCGAGCGCATCCGCGTGGCCGGCCAGGTCGTGGCTTCAGAGGCGGACCGCGCCATCCCGCGTGAGCAAGCGCCGCCGAATCCCGGCCCTCAGTAGACTCGCGGCACTCGCCACCGACGCCGGACTTTCGGCGGCAACGAACGCGCCATGAGAGAAGTCGTCTCCAAGTTCACCTACGGGATCTCGTGGTTGGCTGTGGTCCTGACAGTCATCGCCACATATCTTTGGCTTCGGATCGTGCTCGACGACAGCGGCTGGGGCGGATTCGGGTTCAGGATCTTTGTCGGGCCCGAATTGGGCGTGTTCTCGCTGTTTCTGGGCGTCATTCCCAGCGCCATTCTTGTCCTCCAGAACCGGCAGCGACGAGATGTGACGAGCTTGCTGATGTCGGGCTGCTCGTTTCTCACCGTGGCAGGCGAGATAGCGCTCCTTCGCGTCATTCCGCTGAGCGGCTGTTAGGGGTGCATGTTGAAGCCGCGCCCATCCGCCGGCAGCATCGGATCTGCGAAGTTCGCGGGAGTAGAACTCCACATCGAGGGAAAGTCCGATCTGACAGTGCTGCTGGCCGCGCTTCAATCGCGCACTTCGATTCTGTTCTCGCAGATCGGACGGCGCAAGTCGACGATCCGGGCGGAGCTGAAGCGCACTCCCAAGCGCAACAGCGCGGAGGCTGCGGTGCTCTTGTTCGCGCAGATCGCCCGACGACTGCCGCCTGAGGCGCGCCTGCTGTGGAGCCGCGCCCACCGCACCTTCGACGTCGGATTTCACGGCGGTCCCCGTCCGCCGTTTGTCGCGCAGACCCTTGGGCCCAAGGCGCTGCAAGCGGCGGCGCAGGTGGGCGCATGCCTCACGATCACCGTCTACGCGCCGATCCCTCCCGCCCGGGGAACCACCGCGAAGCACTCGCAGGTGCAGGCCAGGCGCAGACGTTCGTCCGCTCGCGCTCGGGCCGCCGCGTGACGCCGAACTACGCGTTGGTCCGACCTGCGGCGCTGGTTAGCATCTATGCGGGAGCGCGGGCTCCATTGCCGCGCCGGCGTGCGGCAGACCGCAGACGCTAGGCCACATCGAGCGCGCTATGCCAGACACCGACCCCAACGAGTTCACGGCCCGCGAGAAGTTCATCTTGAGCTACTACCTCGACCGCGAGCTTTCAGCTTCGCGCCGACTCTCTACCTACGACCTCGTGTTTGTGGCGGGGTCAGTCGCTTGCGTTCTCGTTGCCGCCGTTCGGGGAGATATCGCGTTGGCGATCGTCGGTTACGCCTTGGTCGTCGGTCGTCTCTGCTACAACTCCGCGGAGGGCGGCCGATGGACGCGAGACTTTCAGAGCAACTTCCGAAAGTTCGACGCCAAGCTGAAGGCGGCGTCAGAACCACGGAAGGATGGAGAGACACGATGACGTGGCCGCGCCATGCGCTGCATCGAAGCTGGCGGGAGCGTGGCGGTGGCGAGCGGGGCGTTCTGTGCGCCGGGTCGCTGAGCTTTGGCCTTTAGGCCAGGGAGAGCTTGGCGATGGGATGGTTCAGTCGGAAAGTGCTCGTGACGTTCATCGACGACGCCACGGGTGCGGCGTTCGCAACGACCAGGATGCCTCCGGCCGACCTCCCGGAATCGTTCGAAGTCCCGACGACACTGCACCTGGGAGAGGCCGAGTGGTCTGTGGTACATGCGGAGCCGCAGACGAGAGAGAGGTACGCGAACTCCGGAACGCGGATCCTCCGATTACGGAAGATCGAGAGCTTCACGACCGGAGCGATCTCCTATAGGCGGTACCAAGGCACCACATGCCCACTCACAGGCGAGATCCACGACTGGCACGTCGCCACTTCATCTCGTTGGCCGTCGTCGGAGTTCCATTTCTGGCCCTGTTCGCGGTCGTCCTCTCCGCGCCCGACTACAAGTGGCCTGCCGTGCTTGCTGCAACCTTGATTGCGATTGCCGGGCTCGTCACGCAGGAGCTCCGACTTCGACGCTACCGCTGCCCTGTATGCCGATCGCGCCTGGCATATCCAGACCCTTCGCCGGGGGCGCGCCTCGAGTTCCATTGCCCGAGGTGCGACATCGTGTGGAACACCGGATTTCGCGCGACTTCGGACTACAGTGGGTGACATGCTGTCGCTTGCTGCCGAACATCAGGGCACCCGGGCGGAGGCAACGAGTTGATTCGAAGGCAATCCTTCTCGCCGGCTCTCTAATGTCCTCATTGATGCTCGTCGCCCGCTTTGTTCCGGTCGGGAACAATTCGGTTTCCATCGTTGGCACCAGGCCCAATCCCACGTTCGAGCGAAGTCGTCGCGCCATGTGGACGCTGGCAATCGCGGGTTCCGCGTTCGTGGTCGGCGCAGGCGTACCCCGACTCGCGTCCCGTGCAATCCACGGAAACGCAACTCCGAATCCGCCCGCGCAGCAGGGGAGCAAGCGTTCTGGCGATGGCGCCTGACCGGGCGCTCGTGCCGACACGCGGCGCGGGCTAGCATCGACGCCGGAGCGTGCGCTCCCTGGCCGCGCTGGTGCGCGGCGCAACGAAACGTTGGGCGTCATGACCAACATTCCGACCGAATTCGACTGGTACGACGCTTGGATCCTGGCGGCTCTGATCTACGCACAGGAGGAGAGTGCGCCGGTTCCGCTCTGGCGACTCATCGCGACTGCCGATGCCCTGGGCAAACTCATCGTGTTTCGCGAGGAGCTGGAAGTCGCACTGGCTCGCCTCGATCGCGCTGGATACGTTCGCGTAGTGCCCGATGGGTTCGAGGCGACGGCCAAGGCGCTCGCCCTCAAGGCTCCAGGGGCACCGGTGCTCATTGTCGAGCGTGCGATTGGGGCCAAGCCTTGGCCGCAACACGCGCAGGTACCCAAGACCTCGGAGGAGATTTACGTATCTGCCGAGGCGCATGCAGCTGCGCTGAAGAAGTACCGCAAGGAGTTCAGAAGGATGTACCGCGACGCTCCTGACGCGTAACTGAGCGTTCGTGCCGGGGCGCGCGTGCGGTCTACACTCACCCGCGACGGCCAGCGCCCGTGGCTGCACGCGCGTGTGGGACATCGCAACCTCAGGCAACTCCGTTCGTCTTTCATGAAGCAAGGAGCACCTGCGTTTGGCCTTCTGCTAGGGATCATCATTACTCCCTTCGCGTTGTTGCTTGCCGTCGTTTCAGCGGGGGCCGGACACGGCGACTACGTCCTCGCCAAGCTTCTGTTCCCCTTCACGATGCTCTCGAGTTTGGTCTTCAGATCGATCACGGTCCCGTTCATTCTGCTCGCAGTTGTTCAGTTTCCCTTCTACGGGTGGATCGTCGCCGCGGGCTCGCAGTCCAGTACTCGCCGCCGGCACTTGTGGATCCTCGCCGGGATTCACCTTGCTGGGGTCACTCTGAATTTTGTTGTTCCCTATCCGGGCTTCTCTTGATGAGATCCTCGTCCAGCATGATCCCGCAGCGCACGCGGCGCGGATGCGAGGTCTGCAATCTTCGCCTCGCGCGGTCCCTCTGCCCGAACTTGAATCGATAGGCGACGCGTCCAGCGCCATATTCGAGGGCGCCTTGCCTCCGCCAAGCTCTACGCTTGCCCGGTGCTCGGGCACTGCTTCGCCGCGGTTCAGCAGGGTGCCGGACTCGTCTTCGGACCGGACATCCACCGTGCTGATTCGAAGGTCATCGTCGCCTGATCACGCGCTGCCGCGATCGCAAGGTTGGCCGACTTTCGAACTCGAGAACGCCCGCTTCGTCCGTCGTCCAAGCATGGATACACCTTCACCCGATGATCCCGAGTGGTGCACGGAGCTGGAGCCGCCGCCGACGGTGGCGTCTCCGCGAGAGCGACTCATCGGCACTTCCATCCTGTCGCTCGTCTGTGGCATCGCGGTGCCGTTCTCCCCCAGCCTCGGGGCCGCTGACGGCGCGGTCCCTGCGTCGGTCCTCGCCGCACTGGGCTTCGGATTCGCGCTCTCAGCGTGGCGGCATGCGAGACGGACGATGGAGCGGGTGCTGGCCGCGTGCGCCGCACTGCTCAATCTGTTCTGGATCGGCGTGATCGGCTACGCAGCCCTGAGGATGAGCTTCGGCGGGTAGCGGGTGCGTGTCGACTGATGCTCGCTTGGCACACGCGGTCGATGCGGCGCGAGGCGAAGCGATGCAGGCACTGTCCCGAAGCGACGCGGCCGTACGACCCTCGGTGGACGCCCGAGGGCTTCGGACGAAGTTCCAGCGAACGCTAGAAGTTTGGTCATGCCGCTCACCGAGGTAGATTCACAGCCGAGCCGAAGGCGTGCCGCGGAGACGGCGGCATGGCTCATGATTCGGCGCACATGAAGCCACATCACGCCATCTACCGCATGTTCACGAAGGAGGTGGCCGAGCTCGGCTTTGCTCGTGACCGGACGTCGTGGTGGAAACGCACATCGGGCGCACTCGTTCAGGGGATACACCTTCACAAGTTCAGCTTCACGACGAGCTTTCGTGTGCATTCAGCCATTCACCTGGCGGAGTTCGACGCACCCGACGCTCCTTGGCTGAATGGCATGAGCAGCGACGATGGGTGGCATGAGTCTCCTCGTCCCAGCGGCTGGTTCCCACGGACTGAACCGCCGCTGGCGCGTCGCTACTCATTCGACTACACCGAGTCTCCTGGGACTTGGCAGCCAGTTGCGGACGAACTGTTCGCGTTCACTCGCGACGTTCTGGTTCCTTGGTTTGAGCGATGGACGGACATGGAGCGTCTGTTGACGGAGACGCATTCGCCGTTGACCCATGACCAGAGAGCGTTCCTCAGCCGGGCCTGACGATGCGATGCAGCGGACGCGACGGGGCATCGCGGTTGCCGTCGGTGCGTCCCGTCCGCGGGGTCGCTCAGTTTGGGGCGTTGGGTTGAATCCAGTGCGCATACTGTTCGTCACGATTCCTCTCGCACTGGCGTCGTGCGCCTCGACCAACTATCCCTTCATCCTCCCGCCGGAGATCGCTTACCAAACAGACGAAGTCTCGAAGATTGCAATACGGTCCCTCCAGGACTCGAACCTCTCGCGGTTCATTACGGCCGGCATTCCTGCGATGACCGCCGAGCGGTGGATCGCGAAGGCGCAGGAGTTCGAACGCGGTGGCGACATTAAGTTCTTGGGAGATGTGATCATCGGGGACCACTATTCCCGCGATTACTCCGTCCCCTCGCGAGTGCCCGGAGGCCGCAGCGTGGTGAGCCTTGATTTCGGGATGAAGAACGATCGGGTTGTGCTGGAGAACATCTGGATCATCCCTCCGGATCCGGCCGCCCCCACATGGTCACCAACGCGACGCGAAGCGTTGCCCAGCGGTGGGCCCGACCAACCAAACTGAGCGTTCAGGCCGACACAGCAGTGCGGGCTAGACTCACGCGCGAGGGCCATCGCCCTCGGCCGCACAGCCGTGCAGCTTTACGCCACGTTTGAACGGCTGGAGACCGAATGCCTTGGTATAGCTGGCTTCTCGGTGGATGCGGCGGCCTGCTTCTGGTTGCAGTGGGCGTGTTCTCGGTCGTCTTTGCGCTGGATCGTCGCCGAACGAAGCGCCTGTGTCTCCGCAAGCTCGCGCCCGCTCTGGCCCACCATCACTTGAAGCTCAACCGGACCTCGGGCAACGCTGAGGTCCTCAAGCTCGAGTTTGTGTCAAGGACGTCCCGCGCCCAGTACGGAATCGTCGTTGTAACGATTAATCTCTGCCATCTGGACACGCCGAATTTTGACGTCAGCGTACGCATCGGCGCCCGTCAAGCCTGGAACGAAGCCGTCATCACTGTCCCCATGAGGGTGCCGGCGGATCTCGAAGCGGCGCTGGCGACTGTGAACGAACGCTTGTTGCGGCTCGACCTCGCGCCAGCACTCAATCCAGGTCCGTCTTTGATAAGGTTCTAACTGAGCGATCGTGCCAACACGCGGTGCGGGCTAGACTCAGTCGCGGGAGCGCTTGCTCCGTGCCGCACTCGCGCGCGGCACAACGCAACCTTTGGCAGACGAGACTATTGACGCATGGGCACCTGGGGAACCGCGCTCTACTCAGACGACTTCGCCTCGGACATTCGGGACGAGTTCCGTGATCTTGTGGGCGAAGGCGTTTCTGCGGAGGACGCCATCGGGCGGCTTGTGACGGAGTACTCATCTGTGCTGAGTGATTCAAGTGAGGAATCGGTCTTCTGGCTAGCACTTGCGGATACGGCGTGGCGGCTCGGCCGACCAGTTGAACGCGCAACGACTGAGGCGCTTCGCATCATCCATGCGGGTTCGGACCTGAGCCGCTGGGATGAAGAACGGCTCCGGCGCAAGCGCATCAAGGTGTTGGAGGAGCTTGCTCTCAGACTGCAGTCCGCGCCGCCCCCAATCAAGCGCGTCGCCCGTCGATTCATCCACAACAACTCGTGGGACGTGGGAGAAGTCGTCGGATACCGCCTGGCCTCCGGCGCATGGACACTGCTCCGTGTGATCGGGCACCATGTGGACATGGGGGGGCGGTTTGCAGTTTGCGAGCTGCTTGATTGGACTGGACCCAATTTGGACGCTGCGCCGCAGCCAAACGCTCTGGCGATTCGCCGAGTGTTGGCAACCTGGCGGGCAAGTCAATTCATGATCGGCGAACCGCGCAAGAAGTCGGACCTCGCCCGCTTTGTGCGAACGGGTTGGCAATCCACCCCGGAGCAACAGCCGGGTGGCTACATGGTGTTCCCAATTCCCGACGTTGATAGCCTGTTGCACGAGATCTTTGGTCTTGAGTAGTGGTAGACCGCCATCGCACGCGCATGGATGATTCGATGCCCAAGCTCGATACCCTCTCGCAGAGATTCTTGAGCGAGCTTGAGCGAGTCATGCCACGCGATGGCTTTCGCGCGGAGTTCACCGACAGGCTTGTTGTCACTATTCCGGCGAAGCACGCAGAGGTTGGGGACATCACCGTTTGGCTGGACGGCGACGAGGTGACTGTTGGCATCGGCCAATTGCATCACTGCCACTTTGAGGTTTGCATACAGACCGATCCGACGCTCGACGAGCGTGAGCAGGCCGCAGCGGAGTCCGCGGCCCGCTACATCCGTGACATACTCGACGAGCGTGTTCACTTTCAGGTGGAGTTCGAGGCCGGTCGCTGCCGAGGTTCGGGCAGTTGGTATCCAGAGCACTCAGAGCGATTCCGCCCGCTTTCTGGCGTTGACGAGGTTCGAGAGTATGTCTGGTCACACAGAGTCAGATAGTGTGGGTTGGCCGCCGAACCATGCGCTGCAGCGAACCTGGCATAGCGCATTGGTCTGCAATCGTCGCATCCTGTGTGCCGGAGTGCTGAGCTTGGGTCGATGGGGCAGCAAGATGGGCAAGACAGCGGGCGTTTTCTTGATGGCCGTCGCGATAGCCACGCTAAGCGGCTGTCGAATTCTCTTCGATGTCGTCACGGACATATCCGGTGAGAGCTGTGCCTGGGGAGGCTGGGAACGGAATGGCCTCTATTCGACAACTCGGCCGCTCATGCTCTCGGAAGTGCCAGGCGGAGGACGTTGGCGCATCAAGGAATCCGAACGCTACGAGCCACCGGACGACCCGAATCACGGCACCACAATGATCTCGGCCGAGGAGCTTGCCTTACATCCAAACTGCTGCCCTGGAATCGAGTTCTTGCCGAGCGGCACCGTCTTTCGGGCCGAGAGCGTCCGTTGGCGCGAGTCGTTCGAGAGTTCCTGGCTTGATGTATACGGTCGGATCGTCGAGGGGCCCTTCAGTGGGCGCCGGGTCGAGCTGTCGTCGGTGTCGGTGCCCTTTCCCAGCCTCGAGGAGTGCAAGTGGGGGCCCATGCGACCCAACCCTGAATACGTCCGGCGTCGATAGACCACGCTGGGAACAGCTGAGCGCGAGCAGCGGCCGGCTCTCGAACCTGCCTGGCGCTCCCGCGGTGTCAGCCTCCCACTGAGATTTCGTGCCGACACGCGGTGCGGGTTACGATTCGCGCGCGGGCGTTCGCTCGGCTCAAACGTTAGGCAGACGCATGAATGGCGCCTCCGAGTTGCCGCTCGCTTCGGGCGAGCCCCACATCCGCTTCGTCGCCGACTCGCACCCGGAGGACTTCGCGGGTGACCTGCGCGTCCGCAACAGGCATGATGGTGTCATTGTCATTCGCGGCTGGAAGTGCCAGACCAAGGAGGCCTGCATGAATGAGATGGGCGCGGCACTCCAGATCCCCGGTTACTTCGGCGAGAATTGGGACGCGCTGGATGAGTGCATCTCGGATCTGTCCTGGCTTCCGGCAGCGCGGTACGTTCTCTTCCTGGCGGAGATCCAGCGGGCGTTCCCAGAAGACGACGCGTCCCTCCGAACTCTCCTTAGCGTCTTGAGCAGGGCCGCCACCATCTGGGCCCAGCGCGGAATTGCGTTTCACGTGCTTGTCTGCGGTAGTGCCGAAGGAATCCTCAGGGCCCGAACGCTGATGCCGGAGTCTGGCGAGACGCATGGATGACATCTCGTGCCGAGTCCGTGCCGGCCGCCTGCGTCACTGGGCCTTCGTGTCGAGACGCATTGCGGGTTAGGATCGTTGCGAGAGCGTTCGCCCTCGGCCGCACTCGTGTGCGGCGTATCGAGACCTTCGATTGAGCGGCAGTCTCGCAACAGTTCGAAGTGACTCCAGCAACCAGGCGCACGATCGATGTCCGAATCACCTGCTTCCAGACCCGAGTCACAGGAGTTCATCGCCCGGGCGCGCGAGTTCTGCCATCTGGTGTCGCAGCCGAATCCGAGTGATGTCGCGGCCTGGTGCCGTGCTGTGGAGGCCGCGCTCCTTCGCGTGCATCTGGCGGCGACGCTGCTGCCCGATGTCGGCCCGGCCGAGGAGGGGGTCCCGGGTGGCGCATCGTCCGACCTGTCGTTCGATCTAGCTGCAAAAATTGGGAGTCT
The DNA here is from genome assembly GCA_046350355.1 of Phycisphaerales bacterium. Lineage (GTDB taxonomy): Bacteria > Planctomycetota > Phycisphaerae > Phycisphaerales > SM1A02 > UBA966. Next base: position 152,416 of record JAXMAN010000002.1, read on the forward strand.
GCTTGGGGCTCATGACGCATACCGGGAGCTCTTCGACCCGACCGATCCTGGGGACATCGAGCCGGTCCCATTTCTCCTGAGCGTTGACCTCGCGGAGATCTTCAAGGACCTGCAGGACTGCATCCTCGACCATGATGTGCTCGCGGCGCGCGCACCGAGCACGGTCGTCTGGGGCTGGCGATTCGGGCACCGGACGCACTGGGGACGCCATGCGACATCCGCGATACGCGTGCTCGGATGGCTCAATCAAGAGGAGCGGCTCCCTGGCTCCGCGCCACCTGGATGACGTGAGCGATCGAAAGGGCGCGCCAGGAGAGTCACGCTGCGCCACCTTCGCTGCAACAGCAGATCTGGTCGCACGCATGGGTCCTTCCGGCCCGCCGTGTGGGCTACGATTCCGGTGACGTCTGCGCCGTTGGCCGCTCCGGCGGGTGGCGTGACCAACCGTTGAGCGGCCGAGAGATGCGCATCGTCGTCCGTCTGTTGATGATTCCTGTCCTGAGCGCGGCAATCGCGCTCGCGCTCTACATCGGTGCGCAGATCGTCATGCCCGGCCGCGGGTTCCTTCCGTCCGTCCAGCATTTCTACGTGCTCGACCTTCTCCAGCAAGCCGACGGCCAATGGGAGGTCGTGCGAACCACGATCGTCGACAGCCCCGACTGGGAGCTGCCCACGGATGGCGTCCGAGTCTGGGTCCAAGAGTCCTCAATGGGGCGCTGGAATCCTGCAGGAATGGGTGCGTGGCGTGCCCGCCATTGGACGGTGGTCACTTCGGGAGGGACGCCCAAGACCGACCTCGAGAATGACAGCAATCGGCTGACGATCGCTGTGCGTGCACACATTCAGGATCGACTCATCCCGGCCTCATGCCTCTGGGAGCTCTGGCCGCAGTCGACCGATCGCACTGCGCAATATGTTGGGAGCAAGGGGGCGTTCGGCGCGTGGACCGCCAGGTCGACCAGCGAATTCTCCGGCAATGTGCGGGTGGTTTGCGCGGCTGGCATAGCGCTCGGCACGTTTGCCGCCCTTCGGTTGCCGATGCCGAGTTGGAGACGCCGTCCCACACGTCGCTCGTGCTGACGCGCGGCGGCGTGCAGTACGATCGTCGCGAGGGCTGGCGCTCTCGGCTGCGCGCCGTTGCGTGCAGCACAGCTGAAGTAGTTTGGCCGATCGATGTCATGAAGATCCGAATCAAGTCCACTCCGCCAGGTGAGGCACCCGAGGACATTCGGGAGGCATGGATCGGTTTGGAAATTCCAGTCCCATCCCGATTTCTCGGCCTCCGAGGAGGGTTCGGGTTCGGAGTCCTCTCTGGCCCGACAAGTTGGTTCGGAATACTGTTCGCGATTGTTACGGGTCGGGCGAGTCGGGACGTCGGCTACATCGTCGAGGCGGATCTCGCCTTGTCGTTGCTCTCCGCCAAGTCGCCGGAGGCAGCAGCCTGGTGGCGACAGCACGCCCCGCGCGTTGTCGCACCCGGCAGGTATCTGATGTTCGCCGCAGATGCGTGCGAAGAGCTCGATGACTCCGCGGCCTAACCATGTGGAGCGGCGAACTTCTGCCGGCATCGCGGCCTGGCGTCCTCGGCCGCGCTCGCGGGCGGCGCAACATGATTTGAGGCCACGTCTCGCCAGGCGGCCTTTCAAGTTGGGGGCAATCTGAGTGAACCAGTCCTTCGACGACCTCGCGCTGCACTTCGCGTCCCAAGCCGGCGACCTGGCCGAGATGCGTCGCCTGCTTGACGGCGGTGCCGATGTCAACGCGCCCGATCCGAATGGGATCACTCCGCTGAAGTACGCATCCGCGGAGCCGCGCCTCGAGGCGATTCGTCTCTTGATCGCGCGCGGCGCCGCCGTGAATCTCGCCGACAACCGAGGCTTCGCGCCCCTTCACTGCGCGGCTGGGCATGGTTTCTATGAGGAGGCTCTGGAGATCGTCGAGCTGCTGATCGCCAGTGGTGCCGATGTGAATGCTCGGTCGTGCGTCCTCGGATTTGTCCCGCTTCATGAGGCCAGCGGCGCAGCGGTCATTGACGCGCTGCTTCGCCACGGTGCCGACCCTTCCATACGCAAAGACGCCGGCCAGACCCCGCTCGAATACATGATCTCGGACGAGTGCACCGAATCCGCGGAACACCTGGCCAAGCGACTCAGGGAAGCACGTGGCGCCTAGGTTCTGTCTCAAGATAGCATCTTGAGGTACCGCTGGATCATCGCCAGGTGCAGCATCGCCAGGCAGCTCACGGCCAGCTTCTCGAGACGCTCGGAGCCATGAGCCAGAACGTGACACCTGGCGATCTCGGAGAGCCCGACCTGAAGGTCGCAGGGTTCCAGCTCTGGGTGCATGGGCGCCAGTTTCCGGAATCCGAGGACTACTACGATGGGAACTGGCTCCGGGTGACGGCACACTGCGGCGCGTCGGGAGCGAGTGTGTGGACGCAGGGCGCGATCCTCATGGTCACGGACATCGCCGGTTTCGGCGACGCGTCCGCCGCGATGCACAGGGGCGACAGCACGTCGGCCGGCTTGGATCCTCTCGAACCCGAGTTGAAGGTCTCACTTGAGGCTGCAGATAGCATCGGCCACGTGCGCGCCCTGGTGGAGATCACGCCCGACCACCTCACTCAATCGCACCGGTTCGAGTTTGAGATCGACCAGAGCTACCTGCCGGACATTGTCCGGCAGTGCTCCGCGATCGTGAGGGAGTACCCGATTCGTGGACAGCAGGATCGAATGGGCTTCTAGCAAGGGCATGCAGCGGATGGAGCTGCGCGCCGCCGCTGATGCTGACCGTTCGGCACCAAAGTCCAGGTGGCCAGCGAGGCCACAGATGATCATCCCTTCAACCCACACCCAACGCGGCACAGCATGAGTGAGCCCGAGAAGGTCAAGTGCGCTGTCCACGGCTGGCAAGCTGAGACCTTCGTCTGCCAGCACATTTGGAACTCTCTCAGCACGGGGGTGCCAGTTGGCTTTCATTGGTCAGCCGAGTCCATGTCAGAGCATCCTGATGCATGGTGCTCCTCCTGCGAGGAAGCCCGGCGAGAAGCAGGAGGGGGATGGACGCCAGCGGTGGAGGAGAAGCTCAACGTCAAACTGCTTTGTGGCGCGTGCTACGAGCATGCCAAACGCATTTGCTTGAATGGACAGAAGGACACGCTATGACGGAGACGAGACCTCCCGTCAACGGCATCTCCCGCAAGCGGCCGACCCTTCCGTCGAGTCTGAGCTGGGGCCGGCCGGGAGTGGGGCGAGTCACTGCGATTGCAGTTCTCGGGTACTCGTCGTTCGGCCTTGCGACGACGTTCGCCGTGTCTGCGATGGTGTCGTGGAGGTCCTTTCCCGGCTGCACGGAGTTTCAATTGCACCGCGTGCCTTGGGGCGAGGGAATCTTGCAGCGCTCGCATCAGTTGCCGGACTCTCAGGGGCGGAGCGCGACGCAGCAGTACGAATCCAGCGGGTTCGGGTGGCGCTGCCAGATGGCCTCAAGCGAAGATCAGCCGTTGGCCGGTCCCGAGTTCCGAACCTGCATTGTCCGCGAGTCGGGTTGGCCCTTCTACGCGTTCACGGGCGGCTACGACGCGGACGCCATGCACGGGTATCCGATTCCAGAACGCGCGATCTCATGGGCGACCCCGCCGGCCCCCATGTACATGTGGGCGTTCATTCCAATCGGGCCAGTGTGGCTGGGACTCCTCGCCGATGTCGCCCTCTACGCGGTCCTGTTCGCCGTCGCCGTGAACGCTCCGGGAGCAGTTCGCAGGCGCGTTCGTGCTCGCGCCGGTCGTTGCGTGCGTTGCGGCTATCAGCTCGCAACCGCGGGCACCTGCCCGGAGTGCGGACACATCGGACTCAGGATGCCTACCTAGCTGAGCGCTCGTGCCGACACGGCAGTGCGGGCTAGACTTCACGGCAGGGGCGCGCGCTTCCCGCCGCACGGTGGTGCGGCGTCACGCAACGCGAGGTCAGGTCTGGTGCACACGGTGCTGAGTGAAGCGCTCATGTCCCCGCCCGACGGAATGCAAGTCGAGTCCCACTGCGGCGACAGGTTGGTCGTGCTGTACCGTCCAGCGCGCTCGAAGGGTTCCCCGCTGGGATGCCTCTCTCTCTTCATTCCGTTGTGGTTTGCCTTGCTTGTCTACCCAACAATCCTGTCACTCGGGGGCGATCCGAAGTACCCCATCTATGGAGTGGCTTTCGGTTGGATGGTCGGCCTGCTGCTCATACCCTTCCTCATCTACGAACGCTACGCAACGGTGCGCTTCGTGTTCGAGGGCAAGAGTTTGCGCGTACAGGAGGAAGTCGGGTGGTTGCGCTGGTCGCAGTTGTTCGAGCGCTCAAGAATCACCAAGGTGCAAGTTGCGACAGCAGATCCGGAGGGTGATAGCGCACCAACCGTGCAACTTTTCATCTATGCCAGGCAAAGGCGCCGAGTGCTCTGGGAAGGCGGCGCTGGAAGCGTCTGCCCATGGATGGCACGCATCGTCTCAGAGTGGAGCGGCGCACCGGTCATACGTTCGGTCGGACCCTGGCGTGTCTGAGCGTTACCCATGCCCATGGTCCGACGACTCATGTTTGCAGAGCGTGCCCGCCGACACGCACCTGCGGTCTAAACTCTCGAGCAGGGTCCAGCGCCCTCGGCCGCGCCGGTGCGGCACAGCGAAACGTCAGGCGGAGAGGAACTGTTCCCATGGCCCGGAAGAGACACGCGAAGGGGCCGTACGTCTCGGAGCTCTCGCTCGTCCGGCTTGGGGAGCCCGATGAGGCGGAGAGGTACCCCCTCAACATTCCGGGGATCGCCGCCATCGACGTCCTCGCGCTTCACCCCGCGGTGACGTTTCTGGTAGGGGAGAACGGCTCCGGAAAGTCCACGATTCTCGAGGCCATCGCGTACACGATGGGGCTCAATCCCGAGGGTGGCAGCCGCAACTTCAACTTCTCGACCCGCGAATCGCACTCGTCGTTGCATCGGCATCTTCGCGTGGCGAGGACCGCAGCGAATCCCGCCGACCTCTACTTCCTCCGCGCGGAGAGCTACTTCAACGTGGCAACCGAGATCGAGCGCCTCGACGAGGGCGTGGAGAATCCGCTCGTGAAGTACTACGGCGGCCGCTCGCTCCACGAGCAGTCACACGGCGAGTCGTTCTTCGCGTTGTTTCAGCACCGTTTGTTCGGCCCCGGCCTCTACCTGCTCGACGAGCCGGAGGCCGCGCTCTCGCCCCAGCGGCAGATCGCCCTGCTCGGCCTTGTCCATCGGCTGGTGGAGCGCGGGTCGCAGTTCATCGTCGCCACCCATTCGCCGATCATCCTCGCGTACCCGAACGCGACGATCTACGAGCTGTACGGAGCCGGCATCCGACAGACCTCGTACCGCGAGAGCAGTCCTTACCGCACGTGCCGGGCGTTCCTCGAGAACCCAGAGCTTTCGATCCGGGAGCTCCTTCATCCCGAGGAGCCCGCCGAGTAGATGGCTCCTGCCGACCGCCGCGGTACGCTCGCGGGCGTTGGCCCGGGCGGATGCCGGCGCGGCGGTGGCTGAGTTCGCATGTCGTTCGTGAGACCGAGGAGCAGCGAGAAGTGCCCCGCGAAACTCCACCCTCTGGCGCAACGCGAAATGGCGGCACGCCGATCATTGGGATGATCGGGACTTCGCTGTTCTACCTCGTTGTCGTGGGGGCGCTCGCACTCGCGATTCTTGGATCGACCGTTGGCGGCATCGCCTGGTTCATCGTGTGGTGCGTCCGGGACGCGAAGTGGTCAGCCGGTCTCGCGCTCCTTCTCGTCATGTTCGCCGGGCTCGTGCTGCTGTCGTGGGCGATGCGACGGGCGCGAGCTCGCTGGGCGACCGCCGGGTTTCTTCTGTTTGCGATTCCGATGTTCGTCGGGGCCTTGCCGCAGGCTGGCGAATCATCCCCGTGGTCAATCGAAGCAGCGGCCGGCACCTGTGTCGCGTCGGCGATCGTCGCATACGTCGTGTGGTCGTTCCTCCGCGACCACCGAGGTGCACGAGCCGTGGAGCATTAGGATGGCTGTCGGCCCCGGCCGCACTCGCATGTGGCGCACCGCAACGATTGGTGGACCAGATGCCGGAAAGGTCCCGAACTCTCGCACGCGTAGCAGCGTGGATCACCTTCGGCGCCGTCGCCACGCTCGCGATCGCGTGGTCACGTGCGGCGACCGCGACGTTCGGGGTCTGGACGCACTCAGGCGGAATTCCCGACCCCCGCCGTCCCGACCACAAGCTCTGGGCCGTCGGAAGGATCGACATTGTCGGGGGCTCCTTGGTCTTTGCGCTCCCGAAGGCGCCGGGACCCGACAGGGTCGTCCGGCCGCCGTCGGAGTTCATTCCCGATTGGTCGAACCTGTTGGGGTCCCTGGACATGCTGCCCGACGGCACTCCTGCACCGGGATCGGACTTCTCTGCGAGCTGGCACTTCAAGGAGGCCGGCTTCGGATGGCCGCTCATCGCGCTGCGAGCTTCGTGGAGGGATGATCAGCTTCTGCGGGGCATCGCCCTGCCTCCGGACTCTGGCAGGGCGCGAGCGCTCCCGACCGAAGTGCTTCCGGCACGCTTCCTGATTGATGCTGTGATGTTGGGCGCGCTCGGCTGGGGACTCGCCGCTTCGCCTGGAGCGCTCATTCGCCGGTTTCGCAGGCTCAAGGGCCGTTGCGCTCGCTGCGGGTATCAGCTTGGTGGGTCGGCGTCCCCTGCTTGCCCCGAATGCGGCAGCGCTGAGGGCGTTCGGCCTCCGGAAGATTGAGCGGCGTGAGGGTCTCCCTGGACGGCGAACGGCCCACACCGCCCGGTTGGCAAGGTGTCCGCTGGTTCGTCCCGCCTGCCATCATCATCCACACGGCCAACGCCTCGGGCCGCGAACGGGTGCTGCTCGGAGTGTGGAGCATCCAGCGGCTGGTCGAGCAGAGGAACACCGAGCCCGGCGCCGCAGCGGACGTCCCTCGTCCGTAGACTCTTTGGGGTGGTCGCTCGCAGGGTCCGGGGGGCCCTCCCAAGCATTCTGTTCGCCGTGAACCGCCATGTCTTTCCCCATCGAATCAGCAGAGATTGCCAAGACAGAAACCAGGACGGGTTTCACGTTTCCGCTTGGCCTGAAGGCGCGGCTCGCCAAGGACAATGGCGGCGAAGTTCAGTTAGCCGGAGATCGTTGGCGGTTGGTCCCATTCCTGGACACGAGCGGCCGCAAGAGGATCGCTCGGACATGCAATGACATCGTTCGGGAGACCCTGAGCATGCGCGAATGGCGGGGCTTCCCGGCGGACGCGTTCGTTGTGGCTCAGAATGGCGGAGGTGATTGCCTCATCATTCGTCCCGAGACAAAGGGTGCGACTCAGCTTGGCGAGACGATCTACCTTTGGGATCACGAAACCGGGAAGTATGAGCCGGTGGCCGAATCGCTCGATCCGACATGACGAGGACGATCGCGAACCTTCAGTGGCGCGAATGGCAGCGGGCGGGCGCCGTTTGCCAGTTCGTGCGTCGTGAGTCGTCGCAACCGCTCGACAGCCGCGTCAGCTATGAAACACCCAAAGGTTTACAGTCTGTCAAGGAAGCATGGGCCGCCAAAGGTCGACCTCAGGCAGGCGGAGATCCTGAATGCGTGGGGAGACAATCGCTGGGCCAAACTGGCCGTCGCGCACAAACTTCCGGAGGATGTCACTCGGGAACAGATTGCTTTCTACGGCTGGGTCTACTCCTTCATGGAGCCGACCGACCTTCTCTTCTATCTCTACCCAATCGCTCGAGAGTTCGATGCTGACAACTCGCTCCATTGCATCGATTCGTTTCTCTACTCGCTCGATCGCCACGCACCGGACTTGATGTCTCAACTTGTACGGGAAGATCGGGAGGCGCTGAGGGAGGGGCTCCGGTGGATATGGAATTCAGGCGGTAGCGAGTTCGCGGACTGGGAGGCTTGCCCCAACTTGCGGAAAGTGATGGGACTGGAGTGACGGCGGAATCCGTGAGAGCGTGGTGAATAAGAACGTGCACGTGACTCCTCTATCACCGAGTACGTGATCGAGCCGTCTTCGGAAGCAACTCACATGCCCGATCCCACCCATCGCACCAGCAAACTGCTCAGCCTGGTCCTCCGTCATGATCCTGGAGCGATCGGCATCCAGCTCGATGCACGCGGCTGGGCCGATCTTGATGAACTCGTCGCCTGCGCCGATCGATCGGGCCACGAGCTATCTCGGGAAATGATCCTGCGGGTGGTGGCCGAGAGCGACAAGCAGCGCTTCGCGCTCAGCGCGGACGGGCGTCGCATTCGTGCGAACCAGGGACATTCGATCAACATCGACCTGGGGCTCGTCCAGGCGGATCCGCCGGCGGTGCTCTTCCACGGCACGGCGGAGCGCTTTCTCGAGTCGATCTTCGCCTCTGGCCTCAACTCCGCGGCCCGCCAGCACGTGCATCTCTCCGTGGATGTTGAGACCGCGGTACGTGTTGGGCGTCGCCACGGTACGCCCGCTGTGCTTCGGGTCGACTCGCGAGGTCTCCACGTGGCTGGTCAGGCCTTCTACCGGTCCGACAACGGCGTCTGGCTGACCTCGCCGATCGCGCCGCAGTTCTTGGCTCTGCTCCCGATTCCGCCAGAGTGAGAGGCCGTGGGGCCTCGCGGGCTCCGCTTCATTGTTCGCTCATCCCGACACGCGCGTGTGTAGATTGGTCCCCACGCCTACACCTCGGCGGCGCGTGCGTGCGGCATGTGTGTGGTCGTTCGGCTGCCAAATGGATCCCACCATTCTCGAAGATCGCCTGGCCGTGATGGTGGAGCCCGTCGGGGTCCCCAGCTATGACTTCGATTTCAGCCGACAATTCCGGTGCCGTCACCCCGTGCGGCTCGAGCAGCGCGTTCCCTGCGTATTGCGCGTCGGCGCCCGAGCCGACTATGAGGAGACCTTCGAGGCATGCCGCGACCGAGGACTGGATGTCGTCAACTCGCCGCGACAGCACGCGCTCGCCAGCGAACTCGCGTGCTGGTACCCAATTCTCCGCGACATCACTCCACGCTCTCGTCTGCTCGATGCGTTCCCGTCGCCGGCGGAGGTCGAGGCAGAGTTCGGCTGGCCGGTCTTCCTGAAGGGCTCGCGCCAGACCAGCCTTCATCGTCCCGAGCTCAGCATTATCCGATCGCCCGACGAGTACCTCGCTGCCGTCGCCGGGTACGAGCGCGATCCCATCCTCCGTTGGCAGCGTCCGGTGCTTCGGCAGTTCGTCGAACTCGCGGTGGTGCCGGGGGCCGTTCCCGGAAAGGTGCCGCCCCGCTTCGAGTTCCGTACGTTCTGGTGGTTCGGCAAGAGGGTGGGGGTTGGCAGGTACTGGTACCAGGTGCCCGACTACGGAGTCGTCGACCTCGCGGCGGGTCTCTCGCTCGCCGCGGTCGCGGCCTCCCGCCTCGATGTTCCGTTCCTGGTCGTCGACATTGCACGCACCGCCAGTGGCGCGTGGACCGTCATCGAGTGCAATGACGCTCAGGAGTCCGGGTATTGCGCCGTGCCGCCGGTGGCGCTCTGGCAGGCGATCCTCGACCTGTGTTGAGACGACCTCGGCTGTCGCTCACGGCGACGCTCATGTGGGTGCATCGGCGCAGATGCTCGAGTCCGTCTTCGCTGCGATTGCGTGCCCAGCGCACCAGAGCCCGTCCACTACGATTTCGGGAATGGCCTTCAGTGACTCCGAGCGCGCGGCCAACCATGCCGCCTTGAAGTGGTTCCTCGCCAGGCGCCAGGTACCGCCCGAGGTCAAGGACGAACTTGACTTCGGCTACGCGACGGTCGGCCACACGGTCGATCTCTTCGAGATCCGGCCAGACTGGCGGGACAAAGCGGTCGTCCGGCAGCGTCCGTTTGCGCGAATCAGGTATGTCCGCACCGCCGATGAGTGGCGGCTCTATTGGATGCGGGCGGATCTCAGGTGGCACCTCTACCAGCCTGCGCCCGTGCACGACAGTCTCCGGGACGCGCTTGCTGAGGTCGACAGGGATCGCCATGGGTGCTTCTTCGGCTGAGGAGCGCCGGTGCGGCCGAGCGTGTCGTGCGACCGCATCCGCTACGGCAGCCGCCAAATTGCGGCTCGACGCCAATCGACTCATCGTCCTTCCGCGGCCTTGCGCACTGTGCCTATGCTGGCTGGACAACCCTGCGATACGCGTCGCCGCGCGCAACGCCAATGAGCAGACGAGGCAAGCATCCAAAGACGCCCGAAGAGAAGAGACTGCTCGCCCGTTCCCAGATGGCCGAGGCGTCCGTTGTTCTTCTCAGGGCCACATCTCGGCTGGCCGCGAAGCTTCGATTTGAGTCGGTGCGTCTCGCCAGCGAGTCCCCAATCGCGGCGGCCCATCTCACCGACGGCTGCCTGACGATCAAGTTTCTCTACGGCCCTCCTGAATTCCATGTTGAGATGTTCTTGAGCCACCGCCGCTGTCCAAACTCGTGGCTCGGGCTTTCCAAGTTGATTGAGTACCCGCCTGTTCGAGCGTGGTTGGAAGCTCGGCCGAGCGGCCATGAGACTCATCGAGCGACCCGCATCGAATCCGAAGTGGACCAATATGGTGAGTTGTTGAGTGGCCCATGCGCCGAGGTGTTCACCGCTCCAGAGCGCTTCTTCAGCCGCTTTCCTCTCGATGACCGTAGCACTTCGCCATTCGATGGAGCGATTCCCGGGCCGGCGTTGTGATTGCAGCCCAGCCCTGCGCGCCCCGGGTCGCCGAGCGATACTCGTAGCACCTCGGTACCGGCGCGCACGGTGAGATAGAGTCTCGTCACGACGATTGGCGCTCTCGACTGCACTCACGTGCGCGACCGTAGCGTCCCAGGCAGTGAATCCAGATCCGAGGCCGCAAGTCTTGTCCGTCCAAACGCCAAATTCCGGTGAGATCAGGCTGTGGGGCCGCGCAGCCAGTGCTGCCCCCATTGTCGCGGTGTTCGCTCGCTGCGATGGCGAAGTTCCATGGACCTGCGTCTTGCGGTGGAACTGGGAGGCGGGCACGATCGACGAAGGCGCATGGACGAAGATGAAAGTCCGGGTGAACCTGTGCGCACTGTCCTCCGACGGCAGGTTCCTCCTCTACTACGCCAAGAAACGGAGCAAGAAGCGGGGTGCCGGTCCGTTTGGGGGTCCCGGTGGGCGCGCTGTCTCCAGGCTCCCGTGGCTCGCGGCCCTCACGGACATCGAAGGGGATCAGTGGTGGTGCTCGGGTGATGCGCGGAGGTCTCGCGATGGGCTCTCATTGGAGCAGCAGTCCCATTTGTGGAGCCTCTTCCCGGGCAGCACCTCTTGGATCGACCAGTTTGGGCCAGGATGGCAGGTTGCCCCGCCCGGATGGCTGGAGCTCCAAACAACCGTGGCGCATTCCTCTCAGAAGCACTGGCTCGCGGCCTACGCGCCAATTCCGGACACTCGCCTGGTGCTGCTCGTTGTCGAGCACATGCGGAAGGGCTGGACGAGCCCGCCGCTGGAGCAACTCAGCTACTTTGTGCTTGATCCGTCGCGACCTGATCAGGCGCCTCACTTGCTCACCGGCGTGCGCTGGGCGCATCCGATTCGCGGAGGCAGAGTCGCGGTTGCCGGAACCGACGCATCCCTTCGGCTGCTGCGCGCTCCACGGGGCCCAACCGGCGAAGCAGCCTTTCAAGTGGAGTTTGAGCGCAGCCTGGGCGACCTTCGCCCGAATCCGGGCCCCGCGCCGGACTGGGCCAAGACACTGGACGACGCGCCCGAGTCGAGCCCGGGCCCGGCATGACTGAAGTTCGTCTCGATGCGCAGCGTGGGTTAGCATTCCTGCGGCAGCATGTGCTCCCCGAGCGCACCTGCGCGCGGCGCAGCGAAACGCTCGTCTGACAGCATGAACTCTCGCAGCGGGAACATCCCCATGCCTTCGCGGCTTGCAGGCTATGCGACTGTCGCACTGCTCGTGCTCTCCGGCTGCTCATCTCCTGCGCCGACGGGGGCGTCGACACATCCGATCATCGGTGCTTGGACGCTCGACGGCTCGATGAACGCCCCGGCCGGGGTACTCATAGAACTCGACTTCCGCCCGGACGGCACCATGGTGCAACGGCATCGCTTCCCGCCGCAAACTGAGATCGATGTCACGACGATACGGTATCGATTCGAGGGCGAGCGCGTGTTCACGGATCCGGAGAAGGGCGGAGGCGAGCTCCTCTATGAACTGCACGATGGAAGGCTCATCCTCCACGACAAGTCGGAGCCGGGCGTGCTGGTCTTCCGAAGGGCTGCGCCGTAGGGCGGCCGTGCGCTCGAGTGCGGCACAGCATGACGGTCGCAGATCAGACGGATCGATCTCATGAAGTGGAGTGACCTCCAGCGAGACTTCGAATGGGACGGCTCATGGCGAGACATCCACGTTCTTGAGTGCGGGATGGCAGGCTGGCGGGTCCACTTCTTCAGCATTGACACCATTGAGCTCGATCTCGATCCCCGCGACGTTTCCAGCCAAGCAAGTCTCGATCTCCTCTTGGCCTTCATGCGGCGACTTGGGCTCGCGACGGCGAAGCGCGTGATCCTCGCCCCCGAGAACATGCCGGATCATCCGATCTTCCGATACGAACCTGAGCGAGACGCGTTTGTTCGTACGCCGACGGAGCATGGCGGGCGATAGGCATCAGCGAGGCAGCGCGATGAGACACAGCGACGAGCCAATCCTCCTAGCCGACATCGAGAAGCGCCTGCGCCTTCATGTCGATCGCCTGGCAGGGCTTGTCGGGCCTCGCCATCTTGGCAAGCCGTCGTCGCTGGAGGCCGCAGCCCGGTATGTCGAGCGCGAACTGGCCTGTTGCGGCGATCCCGTGACGAGCGAGCTGTATTGCGTCGGCGACGCGGCGGTCGCCAACTACTACATCGAGCGGGCCGGGTACTCGAATCCGGAGAGCGTCGTGATCGTGGGGGCGCACTACGACACCGTCCCCACGACACCGGGCGCCGATGACAATGCTTCGGCGGTCGCGGTGCTCTTGGAGACCGCTCGGCTCATGCACGGCGTCCGGCTCCGACGGACGGTCCGATTCGTGTCCTTCGCCTGCGAGGAACCGCCGCACTTCTACACGGACACGATGGGGAGCCAAGTTCATGCGCGGCTCTGCGTGCGGCGCGGCGAGCGCGTGGCAGCGATGATCTGCCTTGAAATGGTGGGATACTTCACCGACCAGCCCCAGAGTCAACAGACGCCCCCGGGGATCCCTCGCCCTCTGACTCGGTTGTTTCCGAGCACGGGGAACTTCCTGGCCTCCGTCGGCAACCTTCGCTCCGCGGCGATCGCATGGAGGTTCCACCGGGGATTCCGCCGGAGCAGCGCGCTGCGCCTCTTCTCCGTGGCGCTCCCCGAGCGTGTGCATGCCATCCGCCTCTCCGACAACTCATCCTTCTGGGATCAGGGCTACCCGGCGCTCATGGTGACCGATACGAGCTTCCTGAGAAACCCACACTATCACTTGGCCTCGGACACTCCCGACACCCTCGACTATCCGCGAATGGCGCAGGTTGTGCTGGGCGTCGTCGGCGGGGTCACGAGCCTTGCGGGCGGACGGGTTCCTGAGCCGCGTCGCGAGACCGGGCCGGCGGGACGTTGATCACGCCACGCACCGCCGCGTCTTCGTGGTGATCTTCACCTCGACGCCGGCGCGGCCGAGCATCTCGATCAGCATGTCCGCGCTGAACTTGTCGATCTTGCCGCGCACGAGGTCGCTGATCCTGGGCTGGGACACCCCAAGCGCCTTAGCCGCCTCGTTCTGCGTCCAGCCGCGGGCGGAGATCAGCTTCTCGATCTTGATCATCAGCAGGCTCCGGACACGCAGGTTCTCCGCCTCGGCGGCGCCGAACCCAATGTCGCGGAACACGTTGCCCGAGGACTTTCGGACGCGAATGGCCATTGCTTGATCCTAGCGGGCTTTCCTCCGCCATCCATCCGCTGCAGTATACAAGCAGTTATATGAAAGGTCAACTGGCGTTTGGGTGAATCCGCGCCACGTTGGCCTCGCGGGTATGGCCGCGCCAAAGTGTGCATTCGTGTCGGCCTTCGACGCGGGATAGGATTCGTTCGGCGGCGTCCGCTCCTTGGCCGCGCCGGCATTCGGCACGGTGCACTGCGCGGCTGACCAGGATGGGTCGCTTGCCTCGAGAGCTCGTCGGTGACGACCTTCCCCTTCAAGAACCGCCGCGTACGGGCAACGTTTCCCGACCACTTCAGCCTCAGGTATGAGCGCAACGGGTATATCGAGGCAAGCGCGGGCCGCGACGCTCCGATCACGCTCCGCCTCAGCCTTCACCCCTCCGAGGACCTGCGCCGTCCTCCCGAGTTCGGCACCACCATGGTCCGCATGCAGGCGCTTCATGCCGGCCAGGCGCTCATCGATGCGGGACCAGCTTGCTACTTCTATGCGGGCCAGGACGATCGGTTCGCCGCGGACGACGTTGTCATCCGCTACTGGAAGTGCGGGTTCCGGTCATGGGTGGTTGGCGCCTCCGCAACGATTCGCAAGAGTCATGTTGGCCACCCAGCGGTCGCGGCCGTCGAAGCGGAGCTCCCCGCAATCTTCGCCTCGCTCGAGGAGCTCCCCAGGCCTTCGGCGCTGATGAGACTCATCTATCGGTTTGTGTAGTACCGAGCAACGCGCCGCTGGCGCCAACGCACAACGGACAGACGACCGATTTCAATCGCGAGACCGTCTTCCATGCCCCCGTGTGAATGCCACGCGCTCAGCTCGCCGATCCGCAGCTACACGGACGTGCTTGTGCGCTGCGAAGCGTCAACGGTCGCGCTGCGCCGCACTCTGGAGCCGCTTCGCGCATTGCCGGACAAGTGGGCAACGCTGTTTCGCTGCCGGGAGTGCGGCAGCTTCTGGTGCGAAGAGTGGCCATTCGGCGAGCGTCACGGTGGGGGCGCACCGTGTCTCTTCCTCATCGAGGCGATCGACCCCGATCAGTGGGCGCGGAGCTATCGCCCGCTCGCGCCGCTGCTTCGGCGGCAGCACGAGGACGCGGCGCTTCCCAACGGCAGATGCGAGGCATGCCGGTATCCGCTCCCGGCCACGGGCTCCATGTGCCCGGAGTGCGGATGCGACTCCGCGGGCCAGCAGCGCCTGCAGCGGCTCCGTCGCCTTTGGCGCAAGGACGTCCGCCTGTTGCTCTGCATCGCTCTCGTCGCCGGGCTTTGGTTCGGCGTCCCGCCCCTCGCGCGCGGTGTTGGGAGCGTGGTGGCGTGGCTGAGTGAGCCGTGGACCGACTACTCGCCAGCACAATTGGCTGCCGCCAGCTCGCGAGGACAGGGAGTGGTCCTGTTCTTCGACGCTCGGTGGGCGATAGTCGGCGATCGGGCGAGGAGCTATGCCGATGCGCGGAACGCGCTTCCGAGTCAAGCGCGTGATCTTGGATTTGTGCCGCTTCGCGTCGATCTCACCGGATCGAATCCGGCTGGCCTGGCGCTGCTTGGGAACCTCGGCAGGACGACTATTCCCGCCTTCTTCGTGTTGGACCACCAGGGCAGGGTCGTGAGCAGCTTCGATCGGCCGGAAGACACGGCCAAAGCGCTTTCTGCATACGCGAACCAGCGGGGCCCATGAAGCGGGGTGGCGGGGGCGCTTCGCCGGGCGCCTGACGTTGAGCGGACGCGGCGCGGCGCGCCGAGCGCGGGCGGCGACGTGGGCGTGCGTGCCGCCATGTCGTGCGCGCTAGCATTCAAGCGGAAGCGCGCTCCTGAGCGTCCGCGGGCGAAACTCACGAGCGAGGGCTCCTTCCCATGGCAACACCTCCCAAGAGCGGCAAGCAGCATGCGCGCGACATCAAGCAGCGCCGAGCTGCGCGCCGCCTGAAGGCGCAGCTCAAGCGCGAGTCGCCACGCCAGCCCGTCAATGTCGAGGCTCTCGCGCACGACGGGAGCGTTGATCGGCCCGAATTCGTGAGGCGCGGCTACTACGCCAACAGAGGTTTCAGGTGCATCGACTGCGGAGCGGACGAGGTCTGGACTCCCACGCAGCAGAAGTGGTACTTCGAAGTCGCGAAGGGCAGCATCTGGAGCCAGCCGACGCGTTGCCGCAAATGTCGCCTCATCGAGCGCAAGCGACGCGATGAGGCGCGCCGCATCCACATGGAGGGCATGGCAGCGAAGAAGGCCAAGGCTCGCCGGAAGTAGGTAGATTGCGCGCCCACCGCTCGCTTCCGTCCGGCCATCCTGCCCCGAGTGCGGCTCTGGACAACCGGGATGGTGGGTGGGTGAACTTGTGCGAATGACGCTGCGGCGAAGGCACCGCTGACGACTGGCGGGAAGCCAGTCAATTCGGGTGAATCAGATGGCGACCGAACGCATCGAGCTGGACATCAAGTGCTACCGCTGCGGTGCCGCGCTTCGCGGCCTCGCGGTGAACGCCCGTTGTCCGAAGTGCGGCGAGCGCGTCAGGCACGCGCTTGAGTTCTATCGCACGCCGCATGCCCCGGCGTGGATCAAGGTCGGCGACCGCGTACGATGTCCACATCATCCGGAGTGGGGGGTTGGGGTGGTGCGAAGGGCACATTCCTGGGGGACTCCGACCGCGGGGCAGCGCCTCGACATCCTGTTTGACAGCGGCAACAATCGCATTCTGACGACGTCGATGACCCGGACGGAGGTGGTTCGAGGGTGATCGTGAAGGCGAAGGCGCTCGGCGGCCGTGTTCGCCGGAAGCGGCGAGAAGCCTCGCCAACTGCTCAGAGGACTGAAAGCGTGATGACGGCGAGTCCAGGACCTCCCACAGTATCTCGCACGAACGAATGACGCTTGATCCCAACAACGATCTCGTTCGGGTCGGAGTCTTCCGCGGCAAGATCTATCGCTTCATGCCGCCGCGCTTCACGCTCCTCGCGGCGCTTCTCCTGCCGGTCATCGTCGCGCTCGCGACCGGCCGGTGGATCCACCTCGCTGCGGTTCCGCTCGGCTTCATCGCCGTCACCGGCGCCGCGCCAAACCTGAACATCGGAAACGGCTTGATCGTGTGGCTCGGCCTCGTCGCCTTGGCGGTCGTCGCAGTGCCGGCTCCCCAGGTCGCGGTGCCGCTGGCGGCGTGGATGCTCGCGGTGTGGCTGATGGGGTCCATCGAGATGTGCATCACGAAGGTGCCCGCGCTCGACTTCCCGGATCCCGTCGCTGCACCTGAGCGCGACTGGGGCGAGTTCCTTGGCGTCCGCGTGTTCAGCCTTGGTCTAATCGCGGCGCTTGTGCTGTGGCTGTGGTACGCGTGGTCGCGGGGCTAGCATTTGCGACGCGGCGTTGGCGTCCCGGCCGCGGACCGACCGCGTCGCTCAGTTCCCGCTTCCTCTGGCTTCGAGGCGTTCAGCGTGTCCCGTCAACCGCCAATCTTCGTCCGAATCGGCTTGTCAGTCATGCTGGCGGCCTTTGCTGGCGTGACGTGTGCGGCATACGCCTTCTTGCCGATGGCGGTTTCGCTGCTGCTGTGGGTGGGACTTGGGTTTCTCGTGACCTGGGCGGCCATCGCCATCGTGTCCGTGTGGCGCTGGTCCCCGCGCGTCAACCTGGTGCAGCGAATTTGGGCGGGTGCGTTCCTCGCGTACCTGCTGGTCGCGCTCATTGACACGTTTGTGCGAACTTCGGACGGCGAGTCGTCCGGCCTGTTCGTGGACCGGGTGCGAGCCGTGGTCTTCGTCGGCCTGATCGGAATTCCGCTGCTGGTGTTCGCCATCCGAGGTCGCGTTGTCGATCTGCTTTTGGCGCGGCTGCCTCAATCAGGTTCAAGATCACCCGGCGCTGGGGGTGACCGGCAATGAAGATCATCCTCCCAGGCGGAAGCGGCCAGATCGGCATGATCCTCGCACGTCCCTTCGCCGGGGCGGGGCATGAAGTCGTCATCCTGAGCCGCGGCGCGCGCGCCTCCGTCGGGCGCGCCGTCGAGTGGGATGCGCGGACGCTCGGACCGTGGGCCGACGAGCTCGACGGCGCGGATGTCGTCATCAACCTGGCGGGGCGCAACGTCAATTGCCGCTACAACGCCGCCAACCTGCGCGAGATCACCGAGTCGCGCGTGCGGTCGACCGAGGTGCTCGGGCGCGCCATCGCGCAGGCCGCGCGCCCGCCGCGCGTCTGGCTGCAGTCGAGCACCGCGACGATCTATTCGCATCGCTACGACGCGCCCAACGACGAGGCGACCGGCATCCTCGGCGGTTCGGAGCCGGACGCCCCGGCGTCGTGGCGTTTCAGCATCGATGTCGCCCGGCGCTGGGAGCAGACCGCGATGGACGCGGCCACGCCCCGCACGCGCAAGGTGCTGCTGCGCTCGGCGATGGTGATGAGCCCTGACCGCGGCGGGGTCTTCGACGTGCTGCTCGGACTCGTGCGCCGCGGACTCGGCGGCGCGAGCGGCGACGGTCGGCAGTTCGTCTCGTGGATCCACGACGCGGACTTCGTGCGCGCGGTGAACTGGCTGATCGACCACGACCTCGACGGCGCGGTGAACCTGGCGTCGCCCGGATCCATCCCCAACGCGGAATTCATGCGCATCCTGCGGCAGGCATGGGGAGCGCGCTTCGGGCTGCCCGCATCCCGCTGGATGCTCGAGTTTGGCGCAGTCTTCCTTCGCACCGAGACGGAGCTGGTCCTCAAGAGCCGCCGCGTCGTCCCCGGGCGGCTGCTGGAGTCTGGGTTTGACTTCCAGTTCCCGACGTGGGCGGCGGCGGCGGCGGATCTGTGTCGGCGGTGGCGGGCAGGTGGGAGCCACGGCATTTGAATGCACGCTGGCCGAGCGCACCTGGGACAACGTGGCTGGCCTCATCGAGCCCTTTGCGATAGGCACCCAGGGCTACCAATGGCTCGCGGGAGCCCCAGGAGAGGTCGCTCTGCTTCTCTCAGCCTCAGGGGAGTGGTAGCGAAGGACTGCACTCGCCTCAGCGCTTGCGGGAACTCCGCGCCTTCCCCTTCGACATCCCCAACGCCCCCATCGGCACCACCGCCACGAACTTCCGCGCCGCCTTCGCGAGCGCCGTGTCGTCCGTCACGAGCGCGTCCGCCTGCAGCTTCGTGAGCGCGATGTACTCGGCGGCGTAGGTGTCCTTCCACCCCAGCTCCTGCGCCATCTCCCAGGCGAGATGCTGCAGGACGCGGTCGCCCAGCAGCCGAATCTTCAGGCCGCGCAGGTAGTCGAGCCGCTGCTGCGCCTCCTTGCGGGTGAGCTTCCCCGACCGCACCTGCGCATACAGCGCGGCGAGCACCTGCGAACGCAGCAGCGTCGGCGCGAGCAGGCGGTGCGTGCCCGGGATCTCGGCGCGTCGCGCCGCGAGGGCGCTCGCGACCTTCGGCTCGATCACATAGCGCGGCATGTGGCTCCTTCGCGTGTGCGGCGTGGAATGGCGGGGGTATCGTAAGCCCGCGGGTGGTGGCTGGCGGTCTTCGCCGGGCATCGGACACCATCGGAAAGGCCTGCTCGTGGGAAAGTCGCGTCTCGAAGCGTTCAGCGATGGTGTCCTCGCGATCATCATCACGATCATGGTGCTCGAGCTGAAGGTTCCGCAGGATCCGTCGCTCGAGTCGCTGCGGCCGCTGCTGCCGGTGCTGCTGAGCTACCTGCTGAGCTTCCTGTACGTCGGCATCTACTGGAACAACCACCACCACATGCTGCACACCTGCAAGCATGTCACCGGTGGCGTGCTGTGGGCGAACCTGCACCTGCTCTTCTGGCTGTCGCTGCTGCCCTTCGCGACGGCGTGGATGGGCGAGAACCACTTCGCGCGCGTGCCGAGCGCGGCGTACGGCGTCGTGCTGCTCGCGGCGGCGATCGCGTACTGGGTGCTGCAGCAGCGCATCATCGTCTCCCAGGGGGACGACTCCGCGCTGCGCCGCGCGATCGGCTCGGACTGGAAGGGCAAGGCGTCGATCGGCCTGTACGTGATCGGCATCGCGCTCACGCTGGTGAGCGTTCCGGCGGCGCAGGCGGTCTACCTCGCGGTCGCGCTGATGTGGCTCGTGCCGGACCGGCGGATCGAGCGGTCGCTGCATCGCGACGCTGCGTGAGTATCGCGCGGATATCGTGGCGCCGATGACGGCGACGACCCCGGTCTGGCGAACGCTGCGCATCGGCGGCATCGCGAAGTCCGAGCTGCTGCAGCGGCTGGAATCGCAGGGGGTGCAGCTCAACGACGCGGCGCGGGAGCTCTTCGCGGACGACCGGTTCACGGTGGCGGGCGCGCCGTCCGTGGTATCCACCGTCGAACGCTCCGTCGCCGATCTCGGATTCCCTAATGGCGCGACGATGCCGCAACTCTGCGAGGCGGCGCGCGGCCTCGGCTTCCATCTTTGCCCGCTCGAACTCGCCCCGCACCTGCGGCTGCAGTGGCTCGACCAGCCGGAAGGGCAGGGCGGCCAGCCGCCGACGCAGCATCGCGCCCCGCCGGGCTCCGTCACGGTGGTGTCGGCCCCAATCAGCGAGGACGACCGGGTCCCCAAGGGCTTCTACCTGCGCCGCATCGAGGGCGTCCTCTGGCTGCGCGGCTACCGCTCGGACGCGGCGCACGTCTGGTCGCCGGAGGATCGGTTGCTCTTTCGCGACATGCGCGGCGAGCCAGCTGAACGCCCATCCGAGACCTGAGCCTGATCGTGCCCGGCGTATCGGAGCATGTAGTGCATGCGCCTTCCCGATCCCGAGCGGTTCTTCACCGGGATGGTGTCGGGAGGCTGCTCCCGTGCCACATCATGCCTCAACGGCGGATCTCCTAGCGGGAATGCCGTGGAGGATCTGCGGGGATCCTGCCGCTGACGCTCGCACCGCTGCCATAGGTGGACTGGCATGCACCGGCGCGGCCGTTGTCTCGAGTGGCCCTAGCGAGGAGGGGGTGATCGCGACCCCGGCCCATCGCGCCGCCGCCCTTGCAGTTTGCAGGGCGCCTCTTGAGATGTAGCCAACTCTGCCAAAGGAACGCGTGAAAGTCGTTCGCGAGAGTGTCATCCGCCGCTGCCACCGTGGCCTTGCAATGCGCATCCTGATCGATCACGACGGCCAGACACACACGCTGGATCTGCTCGGGCGGGCTTGATCACCTCGGCGGTGCTTCGCGCAGCTCCCATGACGCTGGTGCGATGTAGGCTGTCCACCCGGTAGGGTGGATGGACCGTCGCCGCAGGTCAGCACGTGCCAGTGGCGAACTGGTAGGTGTCCGCCGGGCAAGCGGAATGAACGCCTACGCCGGGCCGTCATTCGGCGGCGAGTTTGAGGTGCGCCTGCCGAGAAGGTTCCCACATCTGCGCCGGGGACGGCACATGGACTAAGACTCCCCGGGCTTCGATCAGAGTTCGGCCTCAGACTCTTGAGCCGCCCTCCGGCACACTTGATATTGGAGCACTGGAATGGACATCGCTCTTGAATTGCTGAAGTTGGGATTGGTCGGCCTCGTTGCCGGCCTCTTCTCGTCGTTCCTCGCCAATCGCGATCATCGCCATCGCAAATGGTGGGAGCTGCGTGTCTCGGCCTACAGAGACGCGATCGAAGCGCTTTCTGATCTGGTCCATTTCTACGAAAGGCACTACACCGCCGAGATTCGGAGACGCGAGATTTCCGCTGAGCTTAGTGCGCAACTCGACGCATTCTGGGAGCAGTCGTCCCCGAGAATTCGAAGACTGGCCGACACCGGTGCATTCCTGTTTTCCGAACGAGCGAACACTGCTCTTCGCGACTTCATGCGAGTAGACGATGCGGACTGCTACGTCGAACATCTTGACAACAACTTGCACAAGGCGAAGCGCTGCCTCGCGGAACTCGTAGACTGCTCGCGGGTCGATCTCAGGTTGAAACCCTCGCTGCTGCCCTGGTTGGAGTAGGTTGTGCGGAGGGCTTCGCCGCCATCGCAATGCACGCCGCCTCTCACGCGCGGGGCGATGGGGACTGTCTTGCATGTGGTGCGAACTTCAGCACTATCCGATCCGATCCGCGTGATTGGCTCTACCCTGGCTGCCATTTATGGCCCACGGCCGGCGCATCTCCATCGCAGCTGCAATCCGGCACGCAACGGAGGTTCAGACGATCGCGTCTGGACGATCCATCCGCGAGTTGGCTCGCCTTCAGCGGATGTACGGCAAAGGCCGATGGAGGAAGCTCAAGGGCATCACCCGTGTCCTGCTCCCAGATGGCTCCCTGGCGACCGTCGAGTTACACTGGTACGAGGCGCACGGGATCGGCCGGCGCGAGCCAAAGATCAAGCGAATATTGGCGACCGAACCATGAAGCGCACCCCGAAATCCCACGACTTCGTCATCTGCATCAGCAACAGGGGTTTTCGCGCGTCGCTGATTCCCCGTCGCATCTACGAGACGGTGAGCGACGCCGCGGCGAAGAAGCGGGGGCTGTTGCGCGTGATCGATGAGTCGGGCGAGGACTACCTCTTCCCGGAGTCGCTCTTCATCGCCATCGCGCTCACCGAGCCCGTGGCGCGTGCAGTGGCGAAGGCCGGCTAGGCGCCGCGTCCTCCCACTCTAATGCTGGCGCGGCCCCGCACCCGGCACCGCCAGGAAAAACCCCCACTGCGTCGCGCCATCCGCGCGCCCGGCATCGCCGATCACTCGCCGCTCGCCATCCGTCCGCGGCAGCAACCACTTGTTCGGCCCGCCCGCGTCGAAGAGCAGCGCGAGGCTCCGCGCGCGCGTCGTCTCCCAGTGGTACTGGTTGCTGTCCGCCGCGCCCTGGCTCGCGCCGACGGCGCGGTAGTCGTCGCTGCCGCCCAGATCCAGCAGCATCCCGATCGCCTGCTGCGCGGCCGCGCCCTGCGAGAGGCCGTCCGCCTGGTAGCGGTCGTCGCCGCCCGCGTCGACGAGCGCCGCGACCGAGATGTCCCACGCCGCGCCCTGGCCCGCGGCGGTCATGCTCCAGTAGAGGTCGTCGCCCGCGTCGTCGAGCAGCGCGCCGAAGGCCTGGTGCGCGGCGGTGCCCTGCGCATAGCGGTTGCCGTAGTAGAAGTCGTTGCCGCCCGCGTCGTGCAGCACGCCCATGCTCAGGAAGTAGCCGATGCCCTGGCCGAACTCGCCGCATTCGTAGCGGTCGTTGCCGGCAAGGTCGACCAGCGCGCCGAGGCCCCCGGGTGCGCCCGCGCGGTATCCGAAGCCCGCGCCCTGCGAGAAGCTCATGTGCACCGCGGGCGTGCCGTACGCGCTCGGCTCGCTGCCGTCGGCGCGGTAGCGGTCGTTGCCCGCGACATCCAGCAGCAGCGCCGCGCCGCCCGGCCCGCCGCACGCCTGCGAGAAGGTCTCCGCGACGTACTCGTCGCTGCCGTCGAGGTCGACGATCGCGCCCACGCCCGCGATCGCCGCGCCTTCGCACCAGCTCCCGCCGCGGTAGATGTCGTTGCCCGCGTGGTCGACGATCACGCCCAGCCCGAAGCACGCCGCGCCCAGCGCGCAGGCGCTTGCCTCGTAGCGGTCGTCGCCCGCGAAATCCTCGATGATCGAGACGCCCAGCACGCCGCCACCGGGCCCGCCCAGCGTCGCCGCGGGCAGCGCGTGGTAGCGGTCGTTGCCCTCCAGGTCCACGATCGCGCGCGAGCCGACGACGGTGCTCGGCCACTCGTACACATCGTCGCCGCCGGGATCGAAGACCGCCGCGACGCGCGACATGTCGTAGCGGTTCGCGCCCGTCGAGCCCACGACGAGCCACCCGAGCTCCGGCACCTCCTGCGCGGTGAGGATCTTCCCGTCGACCGCGCCCTTGAGCTCCTCCGGCAGATCCTCCGCGGGCTGCGCGGCCCAGTCGCCCTTCGTCTGCAGCCGCACATCCAGGTGCGCTGCCAGCGCCGCCAGCGTCGCGCGGTCGACGAGCGTCGTCGCGCGCACCGCGCCCGTGAACTCCACGCTGCGCCCCGTGCCGCGTCCGGTGCTCTCGCGCGCGCCGACGACCAGCGCCTCCGCGGCGGCGACGCGCTTGGGATCGACCTCTGCCGCCGCCAGCGCCTCGCGCAGCGCGCGCGTGGGCTCGTTGAGCAGGAAGTCCAACGCGAAGACTGCGCTCTGCGGATCGTCGCACTTCATCCCGCCCTGGCCCTCGGCGGAGGGCTCGGGCGCGCCGAGCGCGCGCGCGGCGGAGGCGGCCAGCGCGCGCCAGGGGCGCTGGCGCAGCTCCTCGGCGGGGCGCTCGGCGGGGGCGGCGGCGAATCGCGCGTACTCCGGCGTCGCGAAGGGATGCAGGAAGCAGACCCGCACGAGCGGCAGGAGCCCGCGCAGCGCGAACTGCCGCGGCGTGGCGGCGAAGAGCGCGGCGGTGCGCGCCACATCCTCGGCCAGCTTCGATTCCTGGACCAGCGCGCCCACCGGGGTCCGGGCGTCGAAGGGGCGGACCATCGCGGGCGCCTGCGCGCATCCGGCGGGCCCGCTTCCCGAGGCGGTCAGCAGCATGCACGCGGCGAGGAGCGACATGCGCAAACCATACTTCGCGCAGCGCTACGATGTCCCGATGCGCCGCACGGGATCGCCGACCCACCCCTTCCAGGACGACACGCAGGGCGAGCGCATCCAGAAGGTGCTTGCCGACGCCGGCGTGGGCTCGCGCCGCGCGTGCGAGGCGATCGTCGTCGAGGGGCGCGTCACCGTGGACGGCCACCGCATCGACGGGCTGCCCGCCTGGGTCGACGCGCGCGTGCACGACATCCGCGTCGACGGCCGCCGCGTGCGCGCGCCGGAGGACCACCACTACGTCCTCTTCTTCAAGCCCAAGGGGGTGCTCAGCGTCAGCAGCGACCCCGAGGGCCGCGTCTGCGCGACCGACCTCGTGCGGCATCCCGCGAAGGCGCGCCTCTACCCGGTGGGGCGCCTGGAGATCGACGCCTCGGGGCTGCTGCTGCTGACCAACGACGGCGAGCTCGCCAACCGGCTCACGCACCCGCGCTTCGAGATGTCCAAGGGCTACGAAGTGCTCGTCGGCGGGACGGTGCGCGACTCCGACCTGCCCGAGCTCGAGCGCCGCATCTTCGCGGGCCCGCGCGCGACCGAAGCCGGGGCGGGCGCGCCGTCGCGGCTGCTGATCCTGAATCGCGAGCCGGGCCGCACGCTCCTCTACATGGACCTGCGCGACAACCGCAACCGCGACCTGCGCGAGACGCTCGAGACCTTCGGCCACCCGCTGAAGAAGCTGCGCCGCGTGAGCATCGGGCCGCTGAAGCTGAAGGCGCTGCAGGTCGGCCACTGGCGCGAGCTCACCGCGCCGGAACTCGCCGCGCTGCGCGAGGAGGCCTTCGCGACGCCGCAGCAGCGCGCCGCGCGGCGCCTGCGCACCGAACGCGAGGCGAACTCGAAGAAGCTGCGCGGCACCTCGCGCCCGCCGCGCGAGGATCGCGCCCCGCGGGCCGGGAAGGGCAAGCGCGACTTCCGCGACGCGCGCTCCCCCCGCGACGCGCGCTCCCCCCGCGACACCCGCAGTTCTCGGCCCGAGCGCCCGCGCGGCGCGCGTCGGCCGGGCTAGCATGGCCCGCGCGATGCCACAGTACGAGTACATCTGCGAGGCCGACGGCGAGGTCATCACCCTCCTGCGTCCCATGAAGGACGCGGACGCGCCCGTCGAGGACCCCGCCGGCAAGGGCCGCCAGTTCACCCGCAAGCACAGCGTCTTCGGCGTGGCGGGCTCGCCCGTCGGCGCCACCCATGTCCACCAGGGCGCCTGCTGCCCCTGCGGCAAGGCCTCGGGCCAGTGCGGCCGTGGCTGACGCCGCCTCCGGCATCCTCCTCCACGGGGTCGACTTCTCCGGCGCCGAATCCGGCGGGAGCGCCAAGATCCGCGTCGTCACACGCGACCTGGGCCAGCGTTCCGAGCCGGTGCGATCGGAAGGGCGCTTCGACCGCCGCTCGCTCGCGCGCGCGATCCTGGCCAGCGCGCAGGACGGCCGCGCGCACCTCTGGCGCGTCGATGCGCCGCAGGGGCTGCCGCTCTCCACGATCGCCGAGCTCGAGCTCCCCGCCGACTGGCGCGCCGTCGCCGACTCCATGCTCGCGCAGGGCTCGCCGCGCCACTGGCGCCACAGCGTGCGCGAGCGCACCCGCCGCGAGCCGCGCCGCCGCTGCGACCAGGAGCTGCACACGCCGATGGCGCCGATGAACCTGCGCGTCTTCAAGCAGACCTGGTCCTTCGTCTGCGAACTGCTGCTGCCGCTGGCCGACGCGGGCGTGCGCGTCGAGCCCGTCGCGGGCCCGCTCGGCGCGCGCGTCGTCGTCTGCGAAGGCTGCCCCGCGAGCGTCCTGCGCGCGCACGACTGGCCGCACCGCGGCTACAAGGGCGCCGGCGCGCCGCCCGCCGCCGTGCGCGGCGAGATCGTGCGCCGCCTGCGCGCGCTGGGGCTGGCGATCCCGGAACCGCTCGCGCAGGAGGCGGTGCGCGACGAGGAGGGCGACCTGCTCGACGCGCTCCTGCTCACGACCGCGCCGATGCACACGGTGGTCCCCGCCGAAGCGATCGTCGAAGGCTGGGTCTACTGACCCGCGCTGGCGCTCGCGCCGCGCCGCTCACACCCCGCGCGTCTGCGGATCCCAGATGATCTTGTGGAGCTGCACCTGCAGCCGCACCGGCAGCCGGTCGGCCAGGATCCACTGCGCCAGCTGCCGCGGATGCAGCCCCGGCACGCCCGCGATCTCCTTGCCGGCGGGCTGCTCCCACGCGGGGCTCATCAGGATGCAGCGCAGCGCGCCCGTCTCCAGCGCGCGCGCGAGGCCGCGGTGCGCGATCACCTCGCGCGCCCACTCGTAGTCCGCGCGGTCGACGATCACGAACTTCACCTCGTCGTGCGCGCGCAGGTGCTGGAGGTTGCTCCAGAGGTTGCGCTCGGCCTCGCCGCTGCCGGGGGTCTTGATGTCCAGGATGCGGATGACGCGCGGATCGCAGGCGGCGATGTCGATCGCCCCCGAGGTCTCCACGAGCACCGTGCAGCCGCGGTCGCAGAGGATGCGCATGAGGTCGAAGGCGCGCTTCTGCGCGAGCGGCTCGCCGCCGGTGAGCTCGACCAGCTTGCAGCCGGTCGCCTCGACCGCCGCGACGACCTCCGCCACCGTGCGCGTCTGCCCCTCGCGGAAGCTGTATTCCGTGTCGCAGTAGCGGCAGCGCAGGGGGCAGCCGGTCAGGCGCACGAAGACGCACGGCTCGCCCGCCCAGGTGCTCTCGCCCTGGATGGAGTGGAAGATCTCGTTGACGCGCAGCGTGCCCGCGAGCGGGTCGCCTGCGGCCGCCGCGCCCGCGGCGCCGGTCGCGCCCGCCGTGCCCGCGCCGGCCTCGAAGACGCTCGAGCGCTCGACGGCCTTGCTGCCGGCGCACTTGGGCATGAGGTGCTCGAGGGGGTTCGTGGCCATGGCAGGGGGGGCGTGGCGTCGGCGGGGGAGTTCGGGGCGGCGGAGTGCGGGGCGGGGGGCGAGGGCGCCCTCCTCCAAAAAGTACTGCGGGAGGCGCGTGATGCGCCTCCCGCCAGTGCCCAGGAGAGGACTCGAACCTCCAAGGGATTGCTCCCACCAGCACCTCAAGCTGGCGCGTCTGCCAATTCCGCCACCAGGGCGATGGCCCGCGCGGTCCGTCACTCGCGACCGCTTGGGGAACGGGGGAGTATAGCAAAGAAAGCCCCCGCCGCAGGCGCGGCGGGGGCTGAAGGAGCGTGCGATGGGCGCGTCCGGAGGGCCGAGAAATCAGCCCCACGAACCCAGCATGATGCCCAGGTCGGCGCCATCCACGGTGCCGTCCCCGTTGATGTCCGCGGGGCCCGAGGTGCCCCACGAGCCCAGCAGGATGCCCAGGTCCGCACCGTCGACGTGGCCGTCGCCGTTGAGGTCCGAGGGGTTGGCGACCGTGCAGCCGAAGCCGGTGATCGTCACGTCGTCGATCGCCGCCTCGACCACCGAGCCCGAGCCCAGGTCGCGGGCCACGAAGCGGACCTTCACCTGGGACGACGGGGTGATGTAGTCGTTCAGGCGGAAGGTCTTGTTGACCCAGGCGTTGGCGTTCTCGCTCACGTCCTCGAGGAGCACCCAGGTCGCGCCGTTGTCGGCGGAGACCGAGATGGGCATCGAGTCGGCGTTGGGGGCCGAGCCCGTGTTGTTGGAGTACCAGCGCCAGTAGCTGAGGTAGACCGCGTCGTAGCCGCTGCAGTCGTACGCGGCGGAGGTCAGCGTGGTCGCGCCGCCATCGATGTCGGACTCGCCGAGCGCGCCGCCCGGAGTGCCCTGGCCGGTGAACCAGCAGAGCGAGCCGGGGTCGGTGTGGTCGTTCTCCGGCTGCGCCGCGGTCCCGATCGGATCGGCACGCACCCAGACGCCGGTCGTCGCGGCATCACCCGCGGCGCCGATGGTCCAGCCACCGTTGCTGGCCTCGAAGGTCTCGGTCACGACGCTCTCCGAGCTGGCGGCGATCGTCGCCGTGAAGACGCTGGAGGGCGCCGTCGGCGGATCGGTCTGCACGGTGCCGCCGGTGGAGGCCGCGGCCACGTAGTAGCTCAGGGTGCTCGGGCAGGCGCCGCCGGGCAGGTTCACCGTGTAGGTGTTCGCGCCGGTGGCCGTCATCGGGTACTCGGTGTAGCTCGCGGCGTTGCCGACCTTCGCGAAGAGCTTGCCGGTGCCCGGGGCGGGCGTGCCGGCGACCGCGGTGACGTTCACCGCGAGGGTCGACGAACCGTTGGGGTTGACGGTCACCGGACGGCCCGACGGGTAGGTGAAGCCGATGAGCTGCAGCGCGGGGGCGGGGAGCCCGTGCGCGCCGAAGGCCGAGGCGATGTACCCGTAGTTGGGGGTGCCGTCGAGGATGTTGCCGTTGTCGTCGTCGAGCGTCAGGTAGTCGATCGTGATGTCCGAGGCGATCGTGGAGATCGCGCCGTGCAGCAGGATCGAGTTCACCGCGAGATCGGCGATGCGCGTGCGGTAGTCGGCGGGGTAGGCCGCCAGGAAGAGCGTGCGCAGGTCCCAGACGCAGCCGCTGATGAGCTGGCCGCAGGCGTGGATCTCGCTGCCGCAGGAGGAGCAGCTCGTCGCGTTGTAGGTGCAGGTGTTCTGCGCGGTGCGGATGCCGCCCGAGCAGGACTGGAAGCCGATGCCGGTGACCGGGTCGTCGCTCACGAGCAGGCCCATCACGTCGCCCATGCCCTCTCCGTAGGCGCCCTGTCCGGAGCCGCCCTTCTCGACCATGTTGTGGCCGTACTCGTGGTGCACGACCGTGCCGAAGGCGGTGTTCGCGCAGCCGCCGCCGGAGGTGTAGAAGTTGATCGTGCTGTTGGAGTAGTAGGCGTTGCAGGTGCTCGCGATGTTGGTCGTCACCAGGAAGGCGTTGGTCTGCGACGAGACCGTCGGGTAGGACGGGTTCGCGGCCAGCGCCAGGTCGCGGATGATGTTCGCGTGGCGGTAGGCATTGACCTGCGCGCGGTCCTGCTCGGTCAGGTTGCCGGGGTTGAAGAGCGGCGACCAGGTGCCGCCGTCGGCGACGGTCTGGCTGAGGCTCAGAGGAGCCGCGCCGTTGTTGCTCACCGAGAAGTACTTGCCGACCAGGCGCGTGGTGTAGGTGGCGTTGCCAGCCGGACCCGCGATGGAGAAGTTGCCGTTGGCGTCGGAGTAGGCGGTGATGCCGCCGGTGGCGACCTCGAGGTAGGGCAGCGGGGTGCTGACCTCGGCGGCGCAGGTGTCGGCGTTGAAGCCCTGCGTGGTGAGGGCGTTGGTCGTGCCCGTCACCGCGTGGTAGATGCGGTCCTCGCGGTAGAGCACTTCGCCGGTCTGCGCGTCGACGACGAAGAGGTAGCGCTGGTGCGACTCGGGCTGCGCGGGGCTGCCCGTCTCGCCCTCGAAGGTGACCGCCAGGCGCGCGGGGGCGGCGACGCGGTCGACGCCGGCCCAGATCACGTACTGCGCGGGGCTGTACTCGGGCGCGTTGCGGAAGACGAGTCCCGCCTGCTTGGTGAGCAGGCGCGCGTCAGGCAGGCGTCCGACGTTGATGTTCTTGAGCTGCTCCTCGACGCCCTGGACGTTCCAGAGCGTGCTGGCGGCGAGCACGGCGGGGAAGCCCGCCTCGTTGCGCGTCAGGACCAGCAGGTGGCTGCGGAAGACGGGGATGCCCTGGACCTGCTGCGTGTAGTAGACGCCGGTGAACTTGTAGCCACCGAAGTCGCGGTCGGGCATGATCTGGACCAGATGCTCGCCCGCCTCGAAGGGGCCGATGGGGGCCAGGTCGCCCGCGGCGACGCCCCACATGCCGGCGTTCTCCTGGATGAAGGCCTGGGCGCTGGCCTCGGGGGTCGCGCCGTGCGAGAGCACGCCGTAGACGCGCGCGAGCTGCGAGCCGTCGCGCATCACACCCGCCTGCGCGTTGCGCGCAAGGAAGCCGTCGATGGCGGCCTGTTCGGAGGGGGCGGCCGCCTTTTCGGGGGCGCCGGGAACCACCTGCGCAAGCGTGGTCGAGGTGGCGAAGCCTGCCGAAAGCGCAAGCAACACGGCGAGTGAGCGTGTGGTGATCATGGAGTCCGTTCGATGAAGGAGGCGGGGATCCGGCGCTGATAACGCCTGAGCCATTGTGAACCGCATCCGCATGCGGCGCAAATGACCCTCTGGAGGAATCCCGCGAATGTCGGGTGTCCGATAGGCCCGACCGAGAGTTCCCCCACGCATCTCTATACTCGCTCCGGTGTCAGGCGGATCCCACGGAGAGCGGCCGAACGAGCCGGTGATCGAGAATCGCCAGGCCCGGCACGACTACGCCATCGACGAGACCCTCGAGTGCGGGATCGAGCTCCTGGGGACCGAGATCAAGAGCATCCGGGCCGGAAAAGTGAGCCTAGGCGAGGGGTACGTGAGCGCACAGGCGGAGCCCCCGTCGCTCTCGCTGCACTCGGTCCATGTGGCCGAATACGCCCCCGCGGGCAAGGCCGTCCAGCACGATCCGGTGCGGACCCGCCGGCTCCTGGCACACAAGAAGGAGATCCGCAAGCTGGCCGAGGCGGTCAAGCGGCAGGGGGCGACGATCGTGCCCCTGAAGATCTACTTCAAGGGGGGGCGGGCGAAGCTCCTGGTCGGGCTGGGCACCGGCCGCAAGGCCGCGGACAAGCGCCAGGCGATCGCCCAGCGCGAGATGAAGCGCGACATGGACCGCGCGATGCACAAGCGGCGGTGAGCCTGGGGTGAGGGGTGCGCGCGGCGCGGCGTGCGGCGCGTCCGCGCTCAACCCCCGCGCTGGCGCGTGACCGGGATCGTCTTGCCGCGGGACTCCTCGCGGCGGCCGTCGATGCACTCCACGATGACCTGCGCCACGTCCTCGGGGGCCAGCGTGTGCGCCGTCGGCAGCGCGTGCGCGGGGAAGATCGAGCGCAGCATCGGGGTCTCGACCGCGCCGGGATTGACGCAGAAGGCGCGAATGCCGTGCGCGGCGCCCTCCTTGTGCGCGCTGCGCGTGAAGCTGTCGAGCGCCGCCTTGCTCGCGCCGTAGGCGAAGAAGCCGGGGAAGGGATCGGTGCTCGCGAGCGAGCTCACGTTGACGATGCATCCGCCGCCCTGCGCGCGCAGGTGCGGCCAGGCGCGCAGCATGAGCCGCGCGGGGGCGAGGGCGTTGTTCTCGAGCGTCTGCGCGAGGAGCTCCTCGCTCGTCTCGTGCACCGGCTTGAGCGGCGCGACGCCCGCGCAGTTCACCAGGTTGTCGATGCGCCCGTAGTCGCGCACCGCCTCGTCGACGATGCGCGCCGCGAAGCCCGGCTCCGCGAGGTCGCCGACGATCAGGTGCACGAACTCCGCGGGCAGGTGCGCCTCGCAGCGCGACTGCGTCTGCACCAGCTTCGCGTGCGTGCGCCCCGCCAGCAGCAGGCGGTGCCCACGCTGCGCCAGCAGCAGCGCGACCGCGGCGCCGATGCCGCTGCCGGCGCCGGTGACGAGCGAGACGGGACGGCGCGCGGCCTCAGGCGGAGGCGAAGAGTCGCAGCACATCGTGATAGAAGGTGAAGAGGAAGATCCCGCCGATGAGGACGAGCCCCGCCAGCGTGGCCGCGTTCACGAAGCGGGGCGAGGGAGGCTTGCCCGCGAAGTGCTCGTAGACCAGGTACAGGAAGAGGCCGCCGTCGACGATCGGCAGCGGCAGGAAGTTGAGCACCGCGAGGTTGACGCTGATGATCGCCAGGAAGAAGACCAGGTACATCATGCCGCGGTCGGCGACATGCGTGCCCAGGTGCACGATCCCCACCGGTCCGCGCAGGTTCTCCGCGCCGACGCTGCCGCGGAAGATGCGGTCGAGCGTGAGGTAGGTCATCGCGATGAGCGAGCGCGTCTGGCGCATCCCCATCTCCAGCGCGGTGACCGGGCTGCCCTGCGCGGTGAGCGTCGTCATCTCCGGCTCGAAGGGCACGCGCGCCAGCGGCGAGTCCCATCCGAGCGCGTGCAGCGCGCGGACATCCGCGGGCGTGAGCTCCATCGTGCCGCGCACGGCATCCGCGCCCGCGGTGGGGGAGACGCCCTCGAAGGCGACGCTCGCGCCTGTGCCGCTCTTCGCGGCCTCGGCGGTCGCGGCCAGCAGCGCCGCGCGCATCGCGGGCCAGTCGGCGACGGGCGTGCCGCCGAGCGCGCGCACGCGCGTGAGCGGCAGGAGCTGCAGCGCCGCCGCGGGCGTGGTCACGGGCGCGGCGGCCGTCGCGGCGCTGGCGTCCTTCGTGGCGCCGGCGGCCTTCGCGTCCTTCGTCTCGTCCGCGCCCTCCGGCGGCGCCACGCGGTCGATCGTGCGGCCGACGATCGGCGTGGCGCTGGCGATCTCCAGCCCCACCAGCAGCTTGCCGTCGGTGGTCACGCGCGCCTCGACGGTCTGCGCGACGCCGTCGCGCAGGATCTCGAGCGGCACCGTCGCTCCGCGGTGCGACTGCAGCAGCGTCGCGCGGTCCGTCGCGCCGGGGGCCGCCACGCCGGCGATGCGCAGCAGCACATCGCCCGGCTTCAGGATGCCCACGTTGGGCGAGTTCGCCGCGACGTTGTGGATCTGGTTGAGGGGTGTGAGCCCCAGCAGGCCCGGCACCGGCGCCTCGCTGGGATCGCCTGCGGGCAGGAGCGTCTGGTACTCCGGGACCGGATGCAGCAGGATCGTGCGCGTGCCGCCCTCGGGCAGCTCGAAGGCCGCCTCGACGGGCGTGCCGGCGCTCTCCTGGGATGCCATCAGGAGCGCGCTCGCCAGCTCCGCCGGGCGTCCGTCGACCGAGACCAACCGGCTGCCCGGGACGATCCCCGCGGCCGTCAGCCCGCTGCGCTCGTAGACCGCGGCCAGTTCGGCGCGGCTGTCGTCCAGCGGGAGCGCCAGGCGCGTGGAGCCTGCGGGAATCACCCCCAGCGTCGGCATGCCGAGCGCGGCGTTGCGCTTGGGCAGGGCGCGGAACTCCAGGAGCTGCGCCTGCGGGCCGGTGCCACGCTCCACCGTGAGCAGCAGCGGGTGGTCCGGCCGCGACATCGCCGCCGCCACCTGCAGGTCGTTGAAGGTCTCCGCCGGCGCGCCGTCGATGGTGCGCACGCGGTCGCCCGCCCGCAGCCCCGGTTCGCCGCCGCCCACGCGCTCGGCGGTCGCGGCCGCGGAACCGGGCGCGACGCCGCCGATGGCCGGCGCCTCGAACTGCACGCCCACCATGAAGGCGAAGACGAAGAGCACCATCGCGAGCAGGATGTTCGCGATCACGCCCGCGCTCACCACGATCATGCGCTTCCAGATCGCCGTGCGCTGGTAGCTGCGCGGCGCGGCGCTGACGGCCGCGGGGTCGAAGTCGTCCTGC
Source organism: Phycisphaerales bacterium (assembly GCA_046350355.1). Classification (GTDB taxonomy): domain Bacteria; phylum Planctomycetota; class Phycisphaerae; order Phycisphaerales; family SM1A02; genus UBA966. The sequence goes on from JAXMAN010000002.1 coordinate 186,136, forward strand.
CCGAGCATGCGCACGAATCCGCCCAGCGGGATGGCGCGCAGCGCGTACTCGGTCTCGCCCACGCCGTTGGCGGCCAGCTCGGCGTCGCTCATCTCCAGCGGGACCTTGCCGAAGCGCGCGACCGAGCGCGGATCCGTCGAGCCCAGCGCCCACCCGAGCCCCGGGCGGTACGCGAGCACCGTCGGGCCCATGCCGATGGAGAAGCTCTCGCAGCGGATGCGCGCCCAGCGCGCCGCTAGGAAGTGCCCCAGCTCATGCACGAAGATGAGCAGGCCGAATCCCAGGAGGATCAGGAGGATGTTCCAGCCGTTGGCGAGCAGTTGCATGGCGCGTGTGGAAGCGTAGGCGAGGGCGCGATGCGCTCGCGGACGATCTGGCGGGCGCGGGCGTCGGCCTCGAGCACGTCCTGCAGGCGGCGCACCGGCTGCGCGGGCAGCGCCTCCAGCGCGTGCGCGACCAGCTCCGGGATCTCGCCGAAGCGCACGGCGCCGGCGATGAACGCCTCGACCGCGGCCTCGTTGGCGGCGTTGAAGACCGCGCCCGCGGTGCCGCCGGCGTCGATGACGCGCCAGGCGAGCCCGATGGCGGGGAAGCGCGCGTGGTCGACCGGCTCGAACTCCAGCGAGCGCAGCGCGGCCCAGTCCAGCGCGGGGGCGCACCCCTCGGTGCGGTCGGGCCAGGTGAGCGCGTACTGGATCGGCAGCTTCATGCTCGGCGGGCTGAGCTGCGCGACCACGGAGCCGTCGACGAACTCCACGAAGGAGTGCACGATGCTCTGGGGGTGCACGATCGCCTCGATCCGCCCGGCGGGCAGGTCGAAGAGCCAGTGCGCCTCGATCACCTCCAGCGCCTTGTTCATGAGGCTGGCGCTGTCGATGGTCACCTTGCGGCCCATCGTCCAGGTGGGGTGGCGCAGCGCCTCGGCGAGGGTCGCCTCCGCGGTGCGCTGCGCGCTCCAGGTGCGGAAGGGGCCGCCGCTGGCCGTGAGGACCAGCCGGCGCACCTCGCGCGGCGCGCCCGAGCGCAGGCACTGGTAGACGGCGCTGTGCTCGCTGTCCACGGGCAGCAGCGCGACGCCGCGGCGCGCGACGGCCTCGCGGACCAGCGCGCCCGCCGCGACGAGCGTCTCCTTGTTCGCCAGCGCGATGTGGCAGCCGCGCTCGATCGCCGCCAGCGTGGGCGCGAGCCCCGCGGCGCCGACCATCGCGCCCATCACGATGTCGCCCGGCTGCGCGATGCGTTCGATCAGCTCGAGCGCCGCGTCCGGTCCCGTGCAGCGCTGCGTCCCCGCGGGAAGCGGGGCGCCCGCCTGCGCGGGATCGGCGATCGCCACCAACGGCACGCGATGCGCCGCCGCCTGCTGCGCCAGCAGCGTGGCGTTGCTGCCCGCGGCCAGGCCCGCGATCTCGAAGCGCGGGCCGCCCGTGGCTGCCAGGTGCGCCACGACCTCGAGCGTCGCGGTGCCGATGGAGCCCGTGGAGCCGAGGATGATGAGGCGTCGGGTGCGGTGCATGGCGCTGCTCAGCGGAGCGTGGGAACGTCGTGCGTGCGTGGGCTCACCGGTCGTCGTCGGCGCCGCCGACGGGACCCTTGAGCCGGCGCATCCAGCCGGTCACGCTGCGGATGGCCTTCGCGACCTTGGGCGCGCCGGCGTCGCGGCCCGGATCGGGCGCGCCCAGCGGCTTGGAGGTCGCGGAGCGCGACGGCGCCGCGGACTCGCCACCGGAGCTCTCGGCGCGCGGGGCGCGGTCGCCGCCGCCTTCGCCGGAGCTGGAGGACTCGCCGCGGCCCGCGCCATCGCTGCGCGCGCCGACTTCGCTGCGGCCGCCGCCTTCGCCGCGACCGGCGCCATCGCCGCGACCGCCGCCGAAATCGCCGCCACCGTCGCCAGTGCGCTTCTTGCGTCCGCGGCCGCCGCGGCGTCCACGACGACGACGGCCGCGGCCCTCGCCGCCATCCTCGCCGCCCGCGCGCTGCTCGCCGCCGGACTCGGAGCCCTCGGCGCCGCCCTCGGCGTCGTCGGAGCCGCTGTCGTCATCGGACTCGCCCGACGCGGCGCGCGCGCCCGCGGGCGCCTCGGCGCCGGCGGTTCCCGCCTCGCCCGCGCCCGCGCCACCGCGGCCGCGGCGACGGCGCCGCCGCTTGCGCGGCTCGCCACCTGCGCCGGTCGTTCCTTCGCCTGCGGCGCCGGCCGCGGCGGTCTCTCCCGTGGCATCGCCACTTCCGCCCGCGCCGGTGCGCGCGCCCGCGGTCTCGCCCGCGGCGCCGCCCTTGCCGCGGCCACGACGGCGGCGGCGACGGCGACGGCCGCCATCCACGCCGTCGGCGGCCTCGGTCGCCTCGCGCTCGGCGCGCTCGGCACGCTCGGTCTCGGTGAGCGCCTCGTCGGCGTCGTCGTCGGAGCCGTCGAATTCGTCGCCGGCGGCGGCCGCCTCCGCGGCGTGCGCGGCGGCGTTCATCGCGCGGGCCGCGGCCTCGGCGGCGCGCGCGGCGGCCTCAGCGGCCTTGCGCGCCTGGCGCTCGGCGTCGGCGCGGCGGATGAGCTCGCTCACCTTGGGCTCGTCGGCGGTCGGCGTGGGCAGGTCGTCGAAGCGGCCCGCCAGCGCCATCGCGGTCGCGTCCGCGGGGGCCGGCTTGCGCCGGCGGCGACGGCGGCGGCCTCCGCCCTCGGAGACCTCCTCGTCGCCCTCGTCGTCGTCGGTGACCGGCGGCTCGGTGAGCAGGTCGGCCAGGCGCGGCGCGTGCACGCGCGGCAGGCGCTCCACCTCGATGTCCGCGCCGCGCTCGTCGTAGGCGTACATGTCGACGCGGTCGATCGGGAAGGTCTCGCTGATGCGGACGTCCACGCGCTTGCCGGTGCGCTCCTCGAGCTCGTAGAGCGCGTTGCGGCGCCCGCTGAGCAGGACGCTGGCGACGCGCACGCTGCAGACGACCTCGACGCGCTGCGCGCGCTCGTGGCAGAAGAGCAGCGCCACGCGGCGCAGCGCGTCGGCCGCGACCGCGTCGGGGACGCGCACCTCGCCCGAGCCGTGGCAGTGCGGGCAGTCCATGAAGTTGGTCTTGTGCAGGCCCGGACGCATGCGCTGGCGCGTCATCTCGATCATGCCGAAGTCGCTGATCTCCAGCGTCGTCGTCTTGGCGCGGTCGCGGCGCAGGGCCTCCTCGAAGCGCTCCTCGATCTCGCGCCGGTGCTTGGACGAGCGCATGTCGATGAGGTCGTTCACGATGATGCCGCCGAGGTCGCGCAGCCGGAGCTGCCGCGCGATCTCCTCCACCGCCTCCTTGTTGGTGTTGAAGGCGTTGGTCTCGCTGTCGCGCGCGCTGCGGCTCTTGCCGCTGTTCACGTCGATGGCGACCATCGCCTCGGTCTGGTCGATGACCAGCGCGCCGCCCGAGGGCAGCGGCACCGTGCGGCTGTGGATCTGCTCGATCTGCTGCTCGACGTTGAAGGCGTGGAAGATCGGCGCCTGGCGGTCGTAGTAGAGGAGCTTGGGGGCGTTCAGGGGCGCGACCACCTGCAGGAAGGTGCGCGCGCGGCCGTAGGCGCTCTCGTTGTCGACGACGATCGCCTCGATCGAGTCGTCGGCGACGTCGCGGATCGTGCGCACGAGCAGGTCGCTCTCGGTGTAGAGCGTGCAGGGCGCGCCCGTGGAGGCCATGCGCTTCTCCATCGCCTCCCAGAGCCGCTGCAGGTACATCGCGTCGCGCTGCAGCTCGGTGCGGGTGCGGTCGAAGCCGGCGGTGCGCAGGATGAAGCCGGCGCCCTCGGGCAGGTCCAGGCTGTCCAGGATGCGGCGCATCTCGCGGCGCTGGTCCTCGTCGTCCACCTTGCGGCTGACGCCGACCTTGTCCATGTGCGGCATCATCACGAGCAGGCGGCCCGGGATGCTGATGTAGCTCGTGAGGGTCGGGCCCTTGGTGCCGATGCCCTCCTTGAGCACCTGCACGATGACCTCCTGGCCGCGGCGCAGCGCCTCCTGGATCGGCGGACGGTCGCGGCGGGGGATCTTGCGGCCGACCTGCTCGGTGCGGTCGGTGCCCGGGAAGTAGCGCGGGTGCAGGTCGCTGATGTGGAGGAAGCCGTTGGCGCCCTCGCCGAAGTCGATGAAGGCGGCCTGGATCGCGGGCTCCACGTTCACGACGCGGCCCTTGTAGATGTTGCCCACGTTGGTCGCGGTGGCGACGCGCTCGGCGAAGATCTGCTCGAGCCGCCCGTCCTCGAGGACCGCGATGCGGCACTCCTCGCCCGGGACGTCGTTGACGATCATCATCTGGCGGCGCTTGGAGCTGGGAGCCGCCTGCTGCGTCTCCTTCTTGCGGCCGCGCCCGCCGCGGCGGCGGCGCTTGCGCTTGCCGCCCGCGCCGGCCTCGCCCTCGGCGCCGGCCTCGGCATCCTCGGCCTCCTCGGCGTCCTCCTCCTCGGCGACGGCCTCGGCGGTCTCGGCGGCGACCTCCTCGGTCGACTCCTCCGCGGACTCCTCCTCGGCGTCGTCGTCCTCGTCCTCCTCGACATCGTCGTCGATGGGACGCACGGGCAGGATGGGAGCGTCCTCCTCCGCGCCGACGACCGCCTCGTAGGAGGCGAAGGCCGCGACGTCGTCCTCGGTCGTGTGCTCCTCGTGGTGCGGGGCGGCCGCGTCGTGCGCGTGCTCGTGCGCGTGCTCGCGCTCGTGCTCACTCTCCTCCTCGCGCCGCGCCGCGGGGGCGGGCTCGAGCGGGACCTCCGGGGTGTGTTCGGTTGCTTCGTCTGCCACGATCGTTCCTTGCCGCATCAGGCGGCGGTTCGTGGCGGAAGCATCCTCATGTGCGCGCGGACGGCGCGCCGCTCAGCGACGATGCGGCGGCGCGCCCGGCGGACCCTGAAGTCCGGTTCCGGGCGACGGTTCCACCGTCGTCGATGAAGGGCACGATCGTGTCACGCGCAACGAGTCTGTTCCGCCTGGTCGCCCGCGCCGCACCGGGCGCTCCGCTCTGGAGCGCCTTCGACGGGAGCCGCGTCGCGTTGCGCCGGCGACGCTGTGCGTCGCATGGGCTGCGGGGCTCTCCGTCGTCGCGGTGGCCGCGGCGACCGCAGGTCTTTCGACCTTGTGTTCCTGTGACGCCCTGGCACGCGCCAGGACGCGATCCGTTCGTCATTCCGCCAGCCAGTGGCCGAAGACCTCGGGATCGAGTTTCCGAAGCTCGTCGCGCATGGCCGTCTCGATCAGGCGCTCCGAGTCGAACGACCCGACCTTGCGGGCGAGCCGTTCGCATTGTTCCATCGTCACCGACCGGACCACCCGCTTGATCACGGGAATCTGGTCGGGAACCATGGAAAGTGTACGCAGCCCCAGCCCCAGCAGCAACATCGAAAACACGGGCTCTCCGGCGGCCTCGCCGCAGCAGGAGCAGTCGATCTGGGCCGCCCGGGCCGAGCGGATAATCGTCTTCGTCAGGTAGACGACGGCGGGGTGCGCCGCGTTGTAGAGGTGCGCCACGCGCTCGTTGCCGCGGTCCACGGCAAGCGTGTACTGGACCAGGTCGTTGGTGCCGATGCTGAAGAAGCTCGACTCGGTCGCGAGGACGCGGCTCATGAGCGCGGCCGAGGGGACCTCGATCATCACGCCCACGGGGAGCTGCCGGTCGAAGGGGATGCCCTCGTCCTCGAGCTCCTCGGAGATGTCGGCGATCATCAGCTTCGCCTGGCGCAGCTCCATCGGGTTGCTCACCAGCGGGAACATCACCTTCACCGGTCCGTGCGCGCTCGCGCGCAGGATCGCGCGAAGCTGCGCCTTGAACTCGCCGGGGTTCGCCAGCGAGTGGCGGATGGAGCGCAGTCCCAGGAAGGGGTTGCGCTCGGGCTCCTCCATCTGCGCCTGCGTGTACTTGTCCGCGCCGAGGTCGCAGGTGCGGATCGTCAGCGGCTTGCCCTGCAGCAGCGAGAGGGTGCGCAGGTACGCCTGGTAGTGGTCCTCCTCGGTCGGCGGGTCCTGCCGCGTGAGCCAGAGGAACTCCGTGCGGTAGAGGCCGACGCCGTCGCCGCCGTTGGCCAGCACCGCGCTCACCTCCTCGGGGAACTCGATGTTGCCCATGAGGTTGATGCGCACGCCGTCCTTGGTGACCGCCTCGAGCCCCGAGAGCTCGCGCAGCGCCGCGCGCGAGCGCTGCGAGCGCTCCTGCCGGCGGCGGTAGTCCTCGAGCGTGCGCGAGTCCGGGCGCACGACGACCACGCCCTCGTTGCCGTCGACGACGACCATGTCGCCGTCCTCGACGGTGGCCGCGAGCTTCTGGCAGCCCACGACCGCGGGCAGGCCCAGCGCGCGCGCGACGATGGAGGTGTGGCTCGTTCGGCCGCCGAGGTCGGTGGCCAGCGCGATCACCTTGCTGCGGTCCATCGCCGCCGCCTGGCTCGGGGTGAGCTCGTGCGCGACGATGACCGCGGGCTCCGCGAGCTGCGCGAGGCGGCTGGTCTGCTCGCCCATGAGCTGCCCCAGCACGCGGCGCTCGAGGTCGAGGATGTCGTTGGACTTCTGCTCGAAGACCGCGTTGCCCATGCGGCGGAACTGGTCGACGAGCTGGCGGAACTGGTCGGCGACCGCCTGCTCGGCGGTGACGAAGCTGCCCCCGATGCGGCGCTCGATCGCGGTCACCAGCGATTTGTCGCGCAGCAGGCCCGCGTGGAACTCGAAGATCTTGGCGGGCTCGGTCCCCAGCTCGCGCTGGGTGCGCTCGCGCAGCTCCTCGATCTGCGCCGCGGCGGCGCGCAGCGACTGGTGGAGGCGCTCGAGCTGGGCCGGGACCTCGCTCTCCGCGATGATGCGGTGCGGGACCACCTGCTCCGCGGTGCCCACGAGGAAGGCGCGTCCGACGATGATGCCGTGGCTGACGGCGATGCCCTTGATGCGCTGCATGCGTCCCTCCGGCGAAGCGCCCGGGCAGGCGCGATGCGCGCCTTGCGCATCGGGCCCTGGCGGAGCGGTGCCGAAGGGGTGGAGTCTAGGGGAATTCCCGGTGCCGAAAAAGCGCACGGGGCGCCCGTCTCGGCGGGCGCCCCGTGGGATGCGTCGTGGATACCGCGGCGGATCAGGACTTCTTGCCGTCGTCGGTCACCTCGTACTCGGCGTCGATGACGTCGTCGCGCTTGGGGCCGCCGGCGGTCGAGCCGCCCGCGCCGCCCGTGGCGCCCGCGCCACCGGCCGAGGCGCCGCCCGCGGCCTGCGCCGCCTGCTGCAGCTCGGCGGCCGCGTTGGTGAGGTTGCTGAGCGCGGCCTCGATGGCGGACTTGTCGTCGCCCTTGAGCTTGTCCTCGAGGTTGCTCACCGCGCCCTCGAGCTTCGAGCGCACGTCGGCGGGGGCCTTGGTGCCCATCTCCTCGAGCTGCTTCTTCACCTGGTAGGCGACCTGCTCGGCGCGGTTCTTGGTGTCGACGAGCTCGCGGCGCGCCTTGTCCTCGGCCGCGTGCGCCTCGGCGTCCTGCCGCATGCGCTCGACCTCCTCCTTCGAGAGGCCGCTGCTGCCGGTGATCTTGATCTCCTGCTTCTTGCCGGTGGCCTTGTCCGTCGCGGAGACGTTGAGGATGCCGTTGGCGTCGATGTTGAACTCCACCTCGATCTGCGGCACGCCGCGCGGGGCGGGGGAGATGCCGGTGAGGTCGAAGCGTCCGAGCGCGCGGTTGTCCGAGGCCATCTGGCGCTCGCCCTGCAGGACGACGATCGTCACCGCGTTCTGGTTGTCCTGCGCGGTCGAGAAGGTCTCCTTCTTGGAGCTGGGGATCGTCGTGTTGCGCGGGATGAGCGTGGTCATCACGCCGCCCAGGGTCTCCACGCCCAGCGAGAGCGGGGTGACGTCCAGGAGCACGACGTTCTTGACGTCGCCCATGAGCACGCCGCCCTGGATGGCCGCGCCGATGGCGACGACCTCGTCGGGGTTGATGCTCTTGTCCAGGTTGTCCGTCTGGAAGATGCGCTTGGCGATCTCCTGCACCTTGGGGATGCGGATGGAGCCGCCGACGAGCACGACCTCCTCCACCTCGGTGGGCTTGAGCTTCGCGTCCGCGAGCGCCTTCTCGCACGGGCCGGCGAGGCGGTCGAAGAGGTCCTTGCAGAGGTCCTCGAAGCGCGCGCGGGTGAGGGTCACCTGCAGGTGCTTCGGGCCGTTCTGGTCGGCGGTGATGAAGGGCAGGTTGACCGCGGTCTCGACCTGCGTCGAGAGCTCGATCTTCGCCTTCTCCGCGGCCTCCTTCAGGCGCTGGAGGGCCATCGGGTCCTTGCGGACGTCGATCCCCTCCTTCTTGCGGAACTCCTCGGCCAGGAAGTCGATGAGCTTCTGGTCGAAGTCGTCGCCGCCGAGGTGCGTGTCGCCGTTGGTGGAGAGCACCTCGAAGACGCCGTCGCTGATGTCCAGGATGGAGACGTCGAAGGTGCCGCCGCCGAGGTCGAAGACCGCGATCTTGGCGTTCTTCTTCTTCTCGAGGCCGTACGCGAGCGCGGCCGCCGTGGGCTCGTTGATGATGCGCTCCACGTTGAAGCCGGCGATCTGGCCGGCGTCCTTGGTCGCCTGGCGCTGGCTGTCGTTGAAGTACGCCGGGACGGTGATGACCGCGCCGGTGACGGGCTCGCCCAGGTAGTCCTCGGCCTGGCGCTTGAGCTCGCTCAGGATCATCGCGGAGATCTCCGGCGGCGAGTACTGCTTGCCGCGGATCTCGACCTTGACGAGCTCGTCGGCGCCGCCGACGACCTTGTAGGGGACGAGCTTCTCCTCATGGCCGACCTCGCTGTGGCGGCGGCCCATGAAGCGCTTGATGGAGAAGACGGTGTTGCTGGGGTTGGTGATCTGCTGGTGCTTGGCGGGCTGGCCGACGAGCCGCTCGCCCTTCTCCGTGAAGCCGACGACCGAGGGGGTCGTGCGGCCGCCGAGCGAGTTGATGATGACCTTGGGCTGGTTGCCCTCCATGACGGAGACGACGCTGTTGGTCGTTCCGAGGTCGATTCCGATGATCTTTCCCTTGCTGGCCATGTGAGTGGTTGCCTTTCGGGTGGGGTTGGGTCTGGTTGGCCGCGTCGCCCTTGCGGAGGGCGTGGCCCCGGAAGAGATGGTTGGAAGCAACTGCCGTGCCAATCCGCCCTGCGCCGGGTGGGGCCGATCCGCCGTTCCGGCGCCGCGCGGGGCTGTCCGGGCCGTCCACCGGTGCGGGGACGGCTGCCATTCCGGCAGCGGGTGATGGGGCGAGCGGCGGCGGGGGCGTCGCGCGCCGCGCACGGGGGCGCGCCGGGGTGGGCCGTAGCATTCCCGGCCCATGCAGCCTCCTGCTACCGGCGCGTCCACCACGGAAGCCTGGCGCCAGGCGATGTGCGACGCCGTCGCCGCCGCCGCGCGCGCCGTTCCGGTGGCGCGCCTGCTGGGTGCGACCCTCGCCGGCGTGCCGCCGATCGAGAAGTCCGACGGCTCGCCCGTCACCGCGGCGGACTACATCCTGCAGGCGATCGTCGTCGCGTCGCTGCGCGAGCGCTCGCGCGACGGCCGCGTCCCGCTCATCGGCGAGGAGCACGCCGACGCGCTCCTGGCAAGCCGGCGCCCCGACGTGGAGCGGCTGGTCGTCGACGCGGTGCGCGCGGTGCTGGGCTGGCGCGACCGCGCCGCGGCGCTCGCGTGCATCGACGGCGACGCCCCGCGCGCGGGCGAGCCCGCGTGGACGATCGATCCCATCGACGGCACCAAGGGCTTCATCCTGCACTCGCAGTTCTCGATCTGCCTGGCGCTGATCGACGGGCCGGCGCCCGTCGCGGCGGCGCTCGCCTGCCCGCGCATGGCGCGCGCGGGCGACCTGGAGCTGCACCCGGAGGGCCCTGGCGTCATCCTGGGCGCGAGCCTGGGCGGCGGCACCTTCGAGTGGGACGGTGCCGGGCGCGACGCGCGCCCGGTGCGCTGCCCCGCGTGGACCGGCGGCACGCTGCGCTGGGCGCGCTCGATGAACCGCAGCGGCAGCGTCGGCCCCGGGCGCGTCGAGCCGGTGCTGCGCGCGCTCGTGCCCGCGCTGGTGGACTCGCGCATGGACAGCCAGTGCAAGTATGCGCTCGCGGCGCGCGGCGATGCGGATCTGGTCGTGCGCATGCCGCGCGGCGACGGTCAAGTCGAGTGCATCTGGGACCACGCCCCCGGCGTGCTGCTGGTGACCGAGGCGGGAGGCATCGCGACCGACGTGCGCGGCGCGCCGCTGGACTTCGGCCGCGGCGAGACGCTCGACGCGAACGCCGGCGTGCTCTGCGCGGCGGCGGGACTGCACGAGCGCATCGTGGAGGCGCTCGCGCCGCTGGTGGCGGGAGCGGGGCGGTGATCCTGCGGACGGCGCCGGGCGCGCGCACGCGGACGACGCCTGCGCGGCCGGGGCCATCGCGCGCGCTGATCGCGACCGCGTGCATCCTCGCGGTTCCCTTCACGGCGGTCGGCCTGGGCTGGGTGCTCGGGCGCGTCGTGCGCGACCGCTGGGCCTCGCTGCAGATGCTCTTCTGGATGCCGGCGCTGGCGGCGGCGCTGGCCGCGGGCGCGGCGTGGCTCATCCTGTGGATTGCCGGCGGGCGCTCGCGGACGGTGCGCTGGTGGCGGCGCGGCTGCGGGGCGGTCGCGCTGCTGGCGCTCGCGGTCGCGGCGTGGAACGATCTCGGCTGGCGCGGGTGGCCCGCGGAGCCGGCGGCGATGCGCGCGGCGGCGGGGGAGCGCGCGCCCATCCTGGTCACGCACTGGAACGCGCGCTGGCCGGGGCGCGATGCGCTCCTCTGCGGGCAGGCGCTCGCGCCGGCGCTGGGCGACGTCACCGTGGTCTCGAATCCCGGCTCGCTGCTGCGCGCGGCGGTGCGCGAGCTCTGGCTGCCCGCGGGCTGGCAGGCGATGGACATCGGTCCGCTCGCCGTCATCGTGGGTCCGGGCTGGAAGATCGCGCCCTCGCGCATGCTGGGCATCGAGCGCTTCCCGATGGTGGGCTACATCTGGCTCGCGTGGGTCGTCGTCGAGCGCGAGGACGGCGTTCGCGTGCGCATGCTCGTCGCGGACCTGCCTTCCGCGCCGGAGGTCGCGCGCGGCGAGATCGCGCGCTGCGCCGCCGTCATGCTGGGGCGCACGCCCGGACTTCCCGCACCCGACCTGCTTCTGGGCGACCTGAACACCACGCCGGGGAGCGTCGTGTGGGAGGCGCTCGCCCCACGCAACGATCCCGCGCCCCCCTGGCGCGCGAGCGGATGGCTCGCCTCGTATCCGCGCGAGTCGCCCGCGCTGCGCATCGACGCGATGCTCGCGGGGCCCGCGCTGGAGTGGGTCCGCTACCGCACGCTCGACCTGGGCTTCGGCGCGCACCGCGCGCAGCAGGGGATCTTCGTGGCGACGCCCGCCGCGGAGCGCGCGGCCGGTTCCCGGTGACTGGATTTCGTCGAGGGCGACGCGCTACTCGTTGCGCGTCTGCGAGATGATGCCCCAGAGCCCGTCGTAGAGGGTGCGCGCCTCGGTGGAGGTCAGCGTGTGCTCGGGGAGCGCACGGAAGAGCTCGTTGCCCGAGTCGTACCACCAGTCCACATGCAGGTCGGCGAAGAGCCGGTTCGCGCCCACCTTGTGGTTGAAGTCCTCGCGCGTGCGCAGGCCGTCGGTGGCGAGCATCGTCTCCGAGCCGCTCAGCAGCGAGATGCGGCGGCCGCGCGCATCCATGTGACCGACGTAGTGGTAGTTCGTGAAGACCGCCTGCGGTCCGGGGTCGGCCAACTCGTCGGACTCCTCCTCGAAGGAGTGTTCGCCGTGGTGGCTCGGGCAGTAGAGGCACTGGCAGCCATCGTGCAGGAAGTTGCCATGCACGAGCCAGCCGAGTCCGTCCCAGCGCGCCGAGGGCATGAGGCCCGGCTGCGCGGCGACGAGCATCGTCATGAGTTCTTGCGGCTGGCGCTGCTCCGGCTCCGCGAAGCGGCTGGAGGGGATGCGCTCGTCGTGGATATTGGCGTAGGCTGCGATTGCGACGCCAATCGAATGCAAATTTGCCTGGCAGCGCACTCGCAGCGACGACTCGCGCGTTGCACGCAGCGCCGGAAGCAGGATCGCGCAGAGCACCGCGACGACCCCCAGACAGACCAGCAGTTCAATGATGGTGAACCCACTGCGCCGCCTTTGGGCGGGCGTCTTGGCCACCGTGGTGGCCGTCAACACCTGCGCTCGCTGATCTGCTCGCATGGCTGGGCGATGCTTATTGCACCATCAGAATGCCACGGATCGTTGGAACCTCAAGGGGAATTCGGCCGAATATTTCTGGTTTGGGACCCGGCTGCGCCAGAATCGGGCGCGACGGCCCCGAAATGCAGGGTAGCCTCGGCGGCCGCCGCGTGTCGGCCGCTTTCCGCCGTGAGGTCGGTTCGATGGACCCGCAGGATCACGAGGACTGGATGCTGATGCAGCGCGTCGGCCGCGGCGACGAGGCCGCGATCGCGCTGCTCTACGACCGCTTCGGCGGTCTGGTCTACAAGGCGGCCCGGCAGACGATGCCCTCGCGGGCCGAGGCCGACGACGCGGTCCAGGAGACCTTCGTCCGCCTCTGGCAGACCGCCGACCGCTTCGACCCCCAGCGGGCGCGCCTGGTCACCTGGGTCATGCTGATCGCCCGTCGGCACCTGATCGACCGCCTCCGCCGCCGGGGCGCCCGCCCGGAGCAACTGGGCCTGGACCCGGCCATGAACATCCTGGGACCCAGCGTCGACGAGCGGGAGCCCACCGGCACCGTGGATGTCGAGGTGCTGCGCCGGCGCGTCCAGGAACTCCCCGAACTCCAGCGGACCGTGATCGAGCGCACCTACCTCCAGGGATTCACCCTCCGCGAGGTCAGCGAGCAGCTCAACGCCCCCCTGGGAACCGTCAAGAGCGCCCTCAGCCGCGGACTGGCCCGGCTGCGCGAACGTTTTGGGACCGAGAACACGATGGAACGCTGAGGAATGACACGGAAGCGGAGCCAAACTCAGCAGCCGTGCGAATGGTGGAGCGTGCCCCCGGGCGTCCTGATGGAGGGACGCCCTGGGGCCACCGGACACAAGCCGGCGTGTGGAAAGCAGCAGGAGTGATGCAGAGCCACGATTCCAGTTTGGCAGGCGACGGAGCAGGCGACACGCCGCGGACCCCCGCGGAGCTGCGCCAGCACGCCGTCCTCGACGCCCTCGGTCTCCTCGACGAGGTCGACGCGGCGCACTTTGACCGCGCCTTCCGCGCGGCGCCCCCGGCGCTGCAGGCGGAGCTGCGCCAGATCCAGGCGGAGGCGGCGGCGGATCCCGCGCTGCTCTCCGCCGAGGAGCCCGCCGACGACCAGAAGGTGCGCACCCTCGCCGCGGTCATGACCGCGGTGGAGATGCAGGAGGTGCGCTTCGCGCCGATCGCGCAGATCGGCCGCGGCCCCGCGCCCGCGCTGCGCCGCCCGGTGCGCTCCATCGACGCCAACGACCTCGTCGAGCAGGCGATGGCCCTCGCCACCGCCAACCGCGACGTCGAGCGTTTCGCGCGCAGCGCCTACTACTGGCGCGCCGCGGCGATCGCGCTCATCGCGGCCCTCGTCGTCGTCCTCTGGTTCGAGCGGCAGACCACGCAGAGCGCGGTCCGCCTGAGCGAGCTGGTGGTGAGCAACGCGGGCTCGCAGGAAGTCTTCGACCTGCTGCGCATGCCCAGCGCGCGGACCCAGGCCGAGCAGGGCGACGTCGTGCGCGGCATGCGCGCGATCGCCAGCGACGGCACCGGCTCCGCCACGCTGCTGGCCGACAGCCGCGCGGGCAGCGCGATGGTGATGACCATCGGCCTGCGCGCCGGCGAGACCTACTCGATCCGGGTCACCCGCGACGACGGGCGCAGGGAGACCATCGGGACCTTCACGCCGCAGCAGCGCGTGGCGTGCATCCCGCTGGACCGTCCCAGCGTCCCCATGCTCGCATCCGCGGTCATCGAGATCGTCGACTCGCGGGGTCGCGTCGTGCTCTCCACGTAAGCACGGCCACGCGCCCCCACAGGCGCGTCACTCCGCCCGTCGGCTCCACTCGAACTCGAGCGGCTCCAGCTCCTGCTGGAGCCGTTCGCGTTCCTGGGAGAGCTCGCGGCTGCGCGCCGCGTCGGAATAGACCTTCGGATCCATGAGCGAGGCGTCGATCTCGCGCGTGCGTTGCTCGATCTGCTCGATGCGCGCCTCGATCTGCGGGAGCTCCATCGACGCGGGGTCCTTCGCGCCCTTCGCGCCCTTGCCGCCGCCGCCGCGCGGCTTCGCGGGCGCCTCCTTCGTGCGCGCGGCCTCCTGGCGCGCGCGGGCCGCGGCGCGTTCGCGCTCGCGCTCGGCGGCGGCCTTCGCCTCCGCGTCGCGGCGCGCGTTCTCCTGCGCCTCCTTCTCCTCCCACTCGCTCCAGCTTCCGTCGAAGACGCGCGCGCCGCCGTGCCCGTCGAGGATGACGAGCCGGTCGCAGCACGCGTCCAGCAGGGCGCGGTCGTGGCTGATGAGCAGCAGCGCGCCGTCGTAGCCGCCTTCCTCGGCGGGGGTGGAGAGGGCGGCTTCCAGGCGCTCGGCGCTGGGGATGTCCAGGTGGTTCGTCGGCTCGTCGAGCACGATGAGGTTGTTCGCCGCGCTCACCAGCCCCGCGATCACCATGCGCCCGCGCTCGCCGCCGCTGAGGTCGCCGACCAGCTTCTCCTGCTCGTAGCCGGAGAAGAGGAAGGCGCCCGCGAGGTTGCGCGCCTGCTGCTCGCTCGCGCGCAGGCCGCCCTCGTTGCTGGCGATGACGCGCTGGAGGTACTGCCAGACGGTGAGCATCGGGTCGATGTGCTCCTGCGTCTGGCGGAAGTAGCCGACCTTGAGCTGCGGGCTGACCTTCACCTCGCCCGCGTCGGGGGCGAGGTCGCCCAGCAGCGCTCGGATGAGCGTGGTCTTGCCGGCGCCGTTGGGGCCGACGACGCCGATGCGGTCGCCGGGGACGACGGTGAGGTCGAGCCCCTCGAAGAGCACCTTCTCGCCGTAGCGCTTGCTGAGCCCCTGCGCGCGCAGCACGTGGTCGCCCACGCGCGGCGCCCTCGGCAGCTCCAGGTTCATGACCTCCAGCTCCGCGGGGCGGCCGACGAGCTCGTCGCGCTTGTAGCGGTCCAGGCGCGTGGCGCGGCCGCGCGCCTGCTTCGCGCGCTGGCCCGCCTTGTAGCGCATGATGTACTGCTCCTCGGCGCGGATCTTGTCGAGCTGCTTCTCGTGCACGCGCTGGTGCGCCAGCAGGCGCTCGCGGCGCATCTCGATGAAGTCGGCGTAGTTGCCGGGGTACTCGACGATGCGCCCGCCGTTGACCTCCACGATGCGGTGCACCACGTTGTCCAGGAGGCGGCGGTCGTGGCTCACGACCAGGACGGCGCCGGGGTAGTCGTGCGCGAGGAAGTTCTCCAGCCAGCGGCGGCCGACGATGTCCAGGTGGTTCGTCGGCTCGTCCAGCAGCAGGATGTCGGGCTGCTCCAGCAGCAGGCGCGCGAGGCCCACGCGCGCGCGCTGGCCGCCGGAGAGCTTGGTGACGTTGACGCCGAACTGCTCGTCGACGAAGCCCAGGCCGTGCAGCGTCTCGTCGATGCGGTGGTCGATCGCGTAGCCGCCCGCGCGCTCGATCTCCTCGTCCAGGCGCGCCTGGCGCTTCATGAGCGACTCGAGCGCGTCGCCCTGCGCGGTGGCCATCGCCTCGTAGACCTGCTCGAGCTCGCGGTGCAGGCGGTCGAGCTCCGCGAAGGCGCGCGCGGCCGCATGGCGCAGCGTGTCCTGCGGATCGAGCTTGGGATCCTGCGAGAGGTAGCCGATGCGCGCGCCGCGCTGGATGGCGACGGTGCCGTCGTCGGGCTTCCAGATGCCCGCGAGCACCTTCATCAGCGTGCTCTTGCCGCCGCCGTTGCGGCCGACGAGGCCGACCTTCTCGCCGGGCTCGATGGCGACGGTCGCGCCGTCGAGGACGATGACGGTGCCGAAGCCGTGGCGGATGTTGGAGAGCGTGGCGATGGGCATGGCGTGGGGCGCGCGCGGCGCGCCGGAGGGGGGAAGAAGCGTACCGCGGACCCACGCGGTCCCGAAACGCGCCGTCCGCGAACGCGCCGGATCCGCCGCCGCGCGCCCCGCGGGGCGAACTTCTGCGACGCAGCGTTCTCGCACCCCCGGAATGGCCCAATTCGGGCACGCACCGGTCGACGGGACTGCGCATGCATCGGACGGTTTGGTCGTTCGCGTCGGGCCTCGTGGCCGGCGGCGCGGATACGAACTCCGTTCCCAAGGACCCCAACTCCCATGAAGACCCTGATGACCTGCGCCGCCCTGACCGCCGCCTCGCTCGCCGGCGTCGCGTCCGCCGACCTCGTCGACATCCGCTACGACGGCCTGGGCGCCAGCCGCACGGTGACCGTCACCTCGCCGGGCTACAGCGGCGGCGTGCACGCGGGCCAGATCCGCGTCACCGCCTCGAACAGCCAGGACCCCAGCCGGCTCGCCGACGGCAGCTACACGGTCTTCTGCTGCGACCTCTTCCAGTTCGTCAACGGCTCATACAAGCCGTACTCGATCGTCGACCTCTCCGTGATGCCCGACGCCTCGCCCATGGGTGCGGCGAAGGCCGCGGCGATCGCCGACCTCTACGGCCGCGCGGCGGGGCGCCAGTTCGGCAGCGACGCGGACTACGCGTGCGCCTTCCAGCTGGCGGTCTGGGAGACCGTCTTCGACTTCAACACCCTGCGCGACGTCAACGGCGGCCTCTTCAGCGCCACCGGCTACAACGCGACCGTCGGCAGCTACCTCTCCGACCTCTTCGCCGCCTCGGGCAACGGCAGCACGGCGGACCTCGTGGGCGTGCAGAGCGCCTCGTACCAGGACTTCGTCGTGCAGGTGCCCGCTCCCGGATCCTTCGCGCTGCTGGCTGCGGCCGGAATCTTCGGCCGCGGCCGGCGCCGCGACGACTGACGCACTCCTTTTCCTCTGCCCTCCGCGCGCCTGACGGCGCGCGTCGGGGTTTCGTCAGGCTCCCCGCGCGGCGGTTCGCCGCCTCGCGTCGGAGCCTGGCGTCGTCGGGACGCTAGGCTTGCGCCGTGTTCCTGCTCGACGCCCTCAAGCGATCCGTCCTGCGCCCGCGCAGCATGATGCTCACCGTGCTCATGCTCGGTGCCGCGGTGCTCATCTGGCGCCAGGCGCGCGAGCAGAAGGACGCCACCGCCGGCGCCGTGGAGGCGTGGCTGCAGGCGGGCGCGCGCGACGCCTCCGCGCACCGCGACGGGCCCTTCGTCCTGGGCAACTCCGATCCCTTCGCCGCCGAGGCGTTCGCCTCCTGGGTGCGCACGAGCGTGCCGCCCGAGGTCGCCAGCGAGGCGGTCATCCAGGTGACGCCGCTGGGGCAGCGCTTCTTCTCCGACGACGGCAGCGCGACGCACCGCGCGCAGCTCACGCTGCAGGGGCACACCGCCACGCTGGAGATCCGCTGGGAGGCATCCAAGGGCACCGGCGCGCTCGTCGGCGTGCGCACCGACGCCTCGGCGGGCGACGCGCCCGCGCGCGGCGCGCCGGCTCCGTAACCTCCGCGCATGCTGCAGGCGTGGCTCAACGGCGCGTTCGTCCCGATGGACCAGGCGAAGGTCTCGGCCTTCGACGCGGGATTCCAGCACGGCGTGGGGCTCTTCGAGACGATGTCCGCCTCGCACGGGCGCATCTTCCGCGCGCTCGAGCACATGGAGCGCCTGCGCACGAGCGCGCGCGAGCTCGGACTGGCCGACACGCTGCGCCCCGAGGCGCTCGCCGACGCCGCCGAGGCGACCGTCGCGCGCAACGGGCTCGACCGCGCGCGCGTGCGCCTGACCCTGACCGGCGGCGACATGAACCTGCTCGCGCGCGGCGCCGCGCCGCTGCGCCACGACCCGACGATCCTCATCCAGGTGCAGCCGCCGACGCCGTATCCGCCCGAGCTCTTCGAGCGCGGCGTGGGCGTGCGCGTGGCCGACGCGCGGCTGAACGTGCTCGACCCCTTCGCGGGGCACAAGACCCTCTGGTACTGGCCGCGCCTGCACGCGCTGCAGGAGGCGGGCGCGGCGGGGCTGCACGAGGCGCTCTGGTTCGACATCAGCAACGGCCTCTGCTGCGGCTGCGTGAGCAACGTCTTCGTCGTGAAGGACGGGGTCGTGCGCACGCCCATCGCGCGCGGCGAGGAGCCCCAGGGCGGCCTGCGCAGCGCGGCGCTGCCGGGGATCACGCGCGCCGCGGTGCGCTCGCTGGCGCAGGAGCTGGGCATCGAGGCGCCGGCGCAGCGGCTGGACATCGCGCAGCTCCTGGAGGCGGACGAGGTCTTCCTGACCAATTCGAGCTGGCACCTGCTGCCGGTGGTGCGCGTGGAGCAGCGCACGATCGGCACGGGCGAGCCCGGGCCGCTGACGCGCATGCTGCGCGAGGCGCTGCTGGCGCGCATCGAGCGCGAGACGGCGGCGGCGGGGGAGCCGCCCGCGGGCTGAGGTATCGTCGGCGCACCGGAGGATCGTGGATGCGCCAGGAACGGCTCGAGGCACTGGAATCGTGGGTGGAGCGCGTGGCGCGGTCGAAGCCGCGCCTGTACCGCGCGCAGCTCGTCGCGCTGGTGATCGCGGCGTACATCTTCCTCGCCTCGGTCGCGGCGCTGATGCTGCTGGGGCTGGTGGCCGCGGTCGTGCTGCCGATCAAGGCGTTCAGCGGCGGCACCATCAAGCTGTCCCTCCTCCTCGCGGGCTTCTGCGGCGGCGTGCTCTGGCTCATCGCGCGCGCCGTCTGGGTGCGGCTGCACGAGCCCGAGGGAAAGGAGCTGCGCCGCGAGGACGCGCCCGAGCTGCACGCGCTCGTGGACCGGCTGCGCGCGCAGCTCCAGTCGCCGCCGATCCGCCGCGTGCTGCTCACGGGCGAGGTGGGCGCGGCGGTCTCCCTGAACCCCCGCCTGGGCGTCCTCGGCTGGCACCGCGCGACGCTCATGCTGGGACTCCCGCTGATGGAGGCGCTCTCGCCGGAGGAGTTCACTGCGGTGCTCGCGCACGAGTTCGGCCACATCGGCCGCGGCCGCGGACGGATGGACCAGTGGCTCTTCCGCACCTTCCGCACCTGGGAGCGGATCGCCGAGCACAGCGCCCAGGGCAAGGACCTGGGTTCACGGGCGATGGGCTTGGTCCACAACCTGTACTGGCCCGTGCTCTCCGCCTACTCGGGCGTCTTCGCGCGGTCGCAGGAGTTCCTGGCCGACCAGACCTCGGTGGAGGTGGTGGGCGCCGCGCCCGCGTCGCGCGCGCTCGCGCGGATCGTGCTCGTCGACCGCTGGCTCGACGAGCACTACTGGAAGCCCCTGCGCGCGCGCGCCGGGGAGGCTCCCGAGCCGCCCGCGGACACCGTCGCCGCGCGCATGCGGATGGTGCGCGAGCCCGCGCCGGCCGCGGAGTCGGTCCGCTGGCTGCGCGAGGCGCTCGCGCGCGCGACGCCGCCGCTGGCCTCGCACCCGAGCCTGCGCGCACGGCTCACGGCGCTCGGGGTCGATCTGGAGCGCCTGCGCCTGGACGAGGTGCCCCTCTCCGCGCACCTGGCGCCCCCGCGCAGCGCGGCGCAGCAGTTCCTGGGTGCGCGCGCCTCCGCGCTCGCCGCCGAGCTCGGCGCGGAATGGGCACAGCTGTACGCGCCCCTGTGGAAGTTCCAGGCGGCCACCGACCGCAAGCGGCGGGAGCTCCTGCAGCGGCCGCTGCAGATGGTGGACGGGCGGCCGAGCGTGGAGGACCTCCTCGACCGCGTCGACGCCCTCGAGTCGCTGGACGACACCGCGGCGATGGAGCCGCTGCTGCGCGCCGCGCTGCAGCTGGACCCTGGCTGCCACGCCGCGCGCGGCCGTCTGGGCGCGCTGCTGCTGGAGCGGGACGATCCGGCGGGCATCGAGCTGCTGGAGCGCGTCGCCGCCGAATCGCCCGTCTACGCGTCGACGGCGCTCCGCGCGCTCAACGACTTCCACGACCGCCGCGGCGACCACGAGCAGGCGCGCGCCGTGCGCATCCGCGCGGACCAGCAGGGGCGCGAGCTCTCGAAGGCGCTGAAGGCCTGGAGCAAGCCGCGCCGCAAGGATGCGTACGCGGCGGAGCCGCTGACGGAGGAGCAGCTCCGCCGGCTCTGCGAGATCTTCGTGGCCGAACCCGACATCGCGGAGGTCGGCCTGGTGCGCAAGCAGGTGCCCGGCCATTCGGGCGTGGTCGGCCGCTACCTGGTCATGCGCGTGCGCCGCGGGTTCTGGCGCAGCTTCATGCGCACCAAGGAGACGGACGCCGAGATCGAGCAGCGGATCCTCGATCGGATCACCGACGTGCTCTCGCCCGGTCCGCTGCGCTGCTTCGCCGACCGCTCCGAGCATGCGCGCGTCGTCAAGCGCGTCCTGCGCGTCCCGGGCGCGCGGATCTACCTGCGGCCGAAGAAGTCCTGAAAACGAGAAAGGGGCGGGACTCGTGCGAGTCCCGCCCCATTGCGTCTCTGGTACGGCGCGCCTGCGTCAGCGCGTCGAGTCGTAGGTCGGTCCGCCGTCGCCGACCGGGGACGACTTCTTGCTGCGGGGCACGAACACCTTCACGGTGCCGCTCGCGCTCCCGCCGGCCGTCGTGGCCGTGAAGCTGACGTGGTAGACGCGGCCGTTGCTTCCGCCCTTGCGCTCGGCGCGCAGGAGGAAGGTGCCGTTGCTGCGGATGACCGCGTCGATCGGGGTGTCGCCATCGCCGCAGCCGTTGGTCGGCTCGTCCTGGCGGATGCCCGTGATCGTGATGCGCAGCGTGCGCGTCGGGTCGGGGATGCCCGTGATGCGCATGCAGACCATCTTGTGGTTCGGGGGCCACAGGATGTTGTCGCAGTCGTCGCAGTCGCCGCGGTCGCCGCGGTCGTCGTCGTCGCCGCAGCCGTTGTTGTTGCCGTGGCCACTGTTGCCGCCACCACCGTTGTGGTTGCCGCCGCCGTTGCCGCCGCAGCCGTCGCGGTCGTCATCGTCGCACTGCGTGGCGCACGCGCCCGAGATGTTCGGGGCGCTCGCCACGTCGCGCACGGTCACCGTCGTGGTGGCCGTCGAGACGCCGTTGTACGGATCGCGGACGGTGAGGCTGAACTTCAGGACCGCGCCCGAGGCCGAGACCATCGGGGCGGTGAAGCTCGGGAAGGCGGTGTTCGCGCCCGAGAGGGTCACGGTCGGGCCGGAGACCTGCGCCCACTGGAAGGTGAGCGGGTCGCCGTCGGGATCGCTGCTGGCCGATCCGTTGAGGGTCACGCTGGAGCCCTCGTTGACCGTGAGGTTGCCGCCGGCGACCGCGATGGGCGCATGCGGGATGTTGGTGACGACCACGTCCACGTTGCCCGTCCCGGTGGCCCCGTTGGGGTCGGTGACGGTCAGGCGGAAGGTGAGCGTCTGGCTCGCGGCAGGGTTGCCGCCGGTGGTCACCATCGGAGAGACGAAGGAGACGTTCGCGCCCGAACCGCTGAGCGAGACCGTCGGACCCGCGATCTGCAGCCACTGGTAGGTGAGCTGCGACTGCTCCTCGGTGTCGGGATCCTGGCCCTGGCCGATGAGCGTGACGGTCGTGGCCTCCGGCGTGGTCATGTTGGCCGGGGGCTGCGCCGTCGGTGCGCGGTTCGCGTTGGCGACGTGGATCGTCACGTCGCTGCTGGCGGTCTCCCCGAAGCCGTCGTCGACGGACAGGCGGAAGACCAGGTCCGCCTCGGCGTTGGTCACCGAGGGGGCGGTGAAGCTGGCCGAGAGGCCCGAGGCGCCCGAGAGGGCGACCGCGGGACCCGAGACCTGCTGCCAGCTCGCGCTGAGCGTGTTGCCATCGGGATCCGAGGCGGTGCCCGCGAGCACGACCGAGGAGCCTTCGACCACGGTCTGCGCCGCGCCGGCGTCGCAGACGGGCGGGTGGTTCACGTAGCTCACCGTGATCGCGACGTCGTCCTCGGCGGTGCCGCCGTATCCGTCGTCCACGCTCAGGTGGAAGGTGAGCACCGCGCCGGCCGGGCCGACGTCGGGGGCCGTGAAGGCCGGCATCGCCGTGTTCGCGCCGGCGAGCGTGACCGGCGTGCCGCCGGTCTGCGTCCAGGCGTACGCCAGCGAGTCGCCGTCGGTGTCGGCGCTGTTGCCGCCGTCGAGCGTGACCACGGCGCCCTCGATGACCGAGCGGTCGGCGCCCGCGTCCGCGATGGGCGCGTTGTTCACGTTGTTCACGCGGACATTCACGGTGTCGACCGAGCTGGTTCCGAAGGGGTCGGTGACCGTGAGCTCGAAGGTGAGCGTCGTTCCGCCCGTCACGCCGCCCATGCTCAGGGCCGGCGCCTGGAAGGTGGGGCTCGCGGTGTTGCCACCCGCGAGCGCGACCATGGGCGATCCGAGGATCTGGGTCCAGCTGTAGGTCAGCGTGCCGTTGTCGGGATCGAAGCTGCCGGCGCCGTTGAGGGCGACCGAGTCGAGCTCGTTCACGCTCAGGTCGGCGCCCGCGTCGGCCAAGGGCGGGTCGTTCACGTTGTTCACGTGCACGATCACCGTCGAGGGGCCGCTCTCCATGTTGCCGTCGCTGACGACGAGCTGGAACTTCAGGTCGATCGTGCCCTGCACGGCGGAGACCGAGGGGGCGACGAAGCTCGGCGTCGCCGTGTCGCCGCCGACCAGCGTCACGGCCGGCCCGAAGCCCGGCACCTGCGACCACTGGTAGGTGAGCGTGCCGGCATCCGGGTCGTAGCTGCCCGTGCCATCCAGCGCGACGCTGGAGGACTCGGGGGCGGAGAAGTCCGCGCCGGCGACCGCGATCGGAGGCTGGTTGATGTTCGAGACGTTGATCGTCACCGTGTCGGTGACGGCGGGGTTGTTGCCGTCGCTGCCGCTGAGCTCGAAGACCAGGACCGCGCCGGCGGGCGGCACGGCGGGGGTCACGAAGCTGGGCGTGAGCGTGTTCGCGTTCGAGAGCGTCGCCGCCGGGCCCGAGACCTGCGTCCAGGTGACGGTGACCGGGTCGTTGTCCGGGTCGCTGACGCTGCCGTTGAGGAGGACCGTGTCGCCCTCGCCGACGCCCTGGTCGGCGCCCGCGCTGACGAAGGGGGGCTGGTTGGTCACGATCGTGGTGGCGATCGCGACGCCGGTGTAGTTGACGATCGCGGTTCCACCATTGAAGACGCCGACGTCGACGAAGTAGCGGCCGCTCGGGTTGGAGCCGTCGGCGAAGGTGCCGCCGACGAAGCGCCAGACGTCGCCGCCGAGGTCGGGATCGGTCTCGATGCCCACGAACTCCGCCACCAGGCCGGTGCCCGAGAAGCCGATGCCCGCGGGGATGTAGCTGTAGAGCGAGTAGGGCAGGCCGTAGGTCGGGTCGGCGAAGCTGCCGCCGGAGACCGTGATGTGGCCCTTGTAGCAGACGAGGCTCTCGGCGACCGTGCCGCCGGTCATGGAGACCGTGCCGCCGTTGCTCAGCTCGTCGCCGCCACCCGAGGCCAGGAAGCCGATGCTTCCGCCGGAGAGGGTGATCTGCGCGTCGTCGAAGGTGAGCGCGGTGAGGATCGAGTTGTCGCCCCCCTGCAGGTGGATCACGCTGGTGCCGTGCGCCTGCATGTCGAAGCCGACGAAGGTCGCTCCGTTGAGGTAGACGACCGCGTCGGACCAGGAGTAGAGGGAGTCGAAGACCTTGGCCGTCGAGTTGGTGGCCGTGACACCGGAGACGGCGGCGTAGCCGGAGTCGATGCCGACGCTGATGAACGAGAAGTCGTCCAGCAGGTCAAGGTTGTTCGGACCGGGCGTGCTCACGAACACATCGGTCGCGAACGCGGCCGCGGCGAAGATGCCGGCGGCGGCAAGCGAGGCGGTTCTCAGTCGCACGGAGATCGACATGTCTGCGGCTCCTTGTGGGTGGTGCGCCGTCCACGCCTCATGGCCGAGGTGCGGCGGCGGATCGAGGATAACGGAGTCTTTTCGGCTGTCATCTCCCAAGTCCTTGGATTCATGGTGATTTCAACCGCGCGCTCGCGATAACCCCGTGCAGTCCATGGTGTCGCTGCGAGGCGCATCATTCTTTCAAGCGCGCACGCGTGCATCGCCGATACCACCAGGTTTTGCGCTGCGCGGTCGTGCGCGATCGCGCCGCGGAGGCATCGCGTGAAAAAAGACATGGGCGGCCCGTGAAGGCCGCCCATGCGATGCACTTGGAGTGTGCTGACCGAAGCCGTGTCGCTTACTTGCGACGGCGGCCGCGGATGCCCATCGCGCCGAGCGCGAGAGCGGCGAGACCCGCGGGGCCGGGGACCGCACCCGCGTTGATCGCGGCGCCGGTGTCCTCGTACGCGTAGTCGACGAACGAACGGGTCGTCACCGTGGCGCCGACCTGGATGCGCATCCAGCCGTAGCGGACCTGGCTGGCGGCGTTCACGAAGCGGAAGCCGACGATGTTGGCCGCGTTGAGCGTCCACGCACCGGCGCCGGTCGAGGTGTAGGCGCCGCTGGTGTAGGTGCTCGAGCCGCTGATCGAGGTGCCGGCCGCGAGGCTGGCGACGCCCGTGCCCAGGGTCACGTAGGCGTTGGTGCCGGGGATGCCCGAGGGGTTGAAGAAGTTCAGCGTGGTGCCGGACCAGGGGTTGACGTCCCAGCCGGGGACGCCCGAGCCGGGGCCGTCGACGAAGGCGCCCGTCTCGATGTTCAGGTACGTGCCGTCCGTGTTGGCCGGGATCACGTGGTTGAACGAGGTGTAGACGATGGCCGCGTTGGCGGCGGACGCAACCGCAGCGGCGCCGACGGCGGCGATCGCGCAGGTGGTCATGTGCTTCTCGATGCGGTTCAGGAGACTCATGTTTCCAAACTCCATTTCGTACAAAGGGTCAACGCGGGCAACGCCGCTCGCAGGACACAGCCCGCGCTGGGAACGGATCTACCCCCACAGGCAGACCGTGAAAATGGGCGATTCCCCACTTCCGATTGCAACCTTAACCCCGGTTCATGAAATGGCAAGCAATTCGGGGCGGGAAGGGGCCCGCGGAGGGGTTCTTGCACCCTCCTCGCGCCCGCTGGGTCGCCCGGCCTCGGGCGCAGTCCGCGCGAGACTCCCGTAACTACTCGGGGGGACGGACCCGGACATTTTCGCGGACCTGGGCCGCTGCAGGGGGTGCAGCGCTGGTCCGGACCCCGAGCGCGCCCAAGACCCGCCGAACCGCCCAGATCGTCAGCCCGACGATGAGGGTGAGCAGGATCGCCGCAACCGCCAGGACGACGACCGGGATGACCACGACCAGGATGAGGACCAGAACCACGATCCGCACCGCCAGGCGCACGAGACCCGCCAGGCACCCCGGGCCCGAAGCTCCCGGGGAGGGACCCCGGCGGGGGCCGCCACCCGGACCAGCGCCGTCCACGCCGGAGGTGAAGACCTCCACCTGCTTGACGACGATCGTGCGCTCGGGCTCCATCGGCGGGAGGATCGTACGCCGCGGGCGCCGTCCTACGATGCGCGCGCTGGGCAGGAAGCCCGGCGGAAGGCAGTCGCGACGGCCATGGCAACGCAACCCGCCCCCGGCACGGAGGCCACAGACGCAGCATCGGGCGCGGGCGCCCCGGGCTTCGTCCACCTGCACCTGCACAGCGAGTACTCGCTGCTGGACGGGGGCAACCGGATCGAGCGCCTGGTCAAGCGCGTCAAGGAGCTGGGGATGGACGCGGTGGCCGTCACGGACCACGGCAACCTCTTCGGCGCCTTCGAGTTCTACGGGACCGCGCGCGAGCACGGCATCAAGCCGATCCTGGGGATCGAGGCGTACGTCGCGCTGGGCGACCGGCGCGAGCGCGTGCCCACCGGCATCGCCGACGGCGGCTTCCACCTGGTGCTGCTGGCGCAGAACCTGGAGGGCTGGCGCAACCTGCTGCGCCTCTCCAGCGACAGCTTCCTCAACGGCTTCTACTACAAGCCGCGCATGGACAAGTCGACGCTCGCGGAGTGGAACCGCGGGCTGATCGCGATCAACGGGCACCTGGGGTCGAGCCTCGCCTACCACCTGGAGCAGTTCGCGCGCACGAACCAGCAGCGCCACTGGGAGGCGGCGGTGGAGGAGGCGCGCTGGCACCAGCAGGTCTTCGGCCCCGACGACCGCGGCGAGCCGCGCTTCTACATCGAGCTGCAGCGCCACGTGGACGAGCAGGAGCGCATCAACCCGCTGCTGAAGAAGCTGGCGCGCACGCTGGGGCTGCCGCTGGTCTGCGACAACGACGCGCACTTCCTGCGCCGCCAGGACCACGACACCCACGACACGCTCTGCTGCATCTCGATGGGCAAGACCAAGGACGTGCCCGACCGGCTGAAGTACCCGGAGGAGCTGTACGTCAAGAGCCCCGCGGAGATGCACGCGCTCTTCTCGCAGGACGATGCCGAGCGCGAGGCGCTCGCCAACACCGTGCGCATCGCGCAGCGTTGCGAGGTGGCGCTCCCCAAGGGCGAGAGCCACGCGCCCGTCGTGCGCGTGCGCCACCCGGGCCGGCGCGCGGCGTACGACCCCGCGAAGGATGGCGACCTCACCGAGTGGTACAAGGCCTACTGCCGCACCTTCGAGCTGCTGCCCTTCGACCAGACGAAGGAGCCGGAGCTGGACGCGGCCTCGCTGCGCGCCGAGTGCGACCGCGCGCTGCGCGACCTGAGCGAGGCGGGCGTCGTCTGGCGCTACGGCCCGGAAGGTGCGACCGCCGAGGTGCGCGCGCGCCTGGAGCGCGAGCTCGAGGTCCTCTCGAGCAAGGCGATCAGCGCCTACTTCCTCATCGTCTGGGACTTCGTGAACTGGGCGCGCCAGCAGGGGATCCCCGCGACGGCGCGCGGCTCGGGCGTGGGCACGATGGTCGGCTACGTGCTGGGCCTCTCCAACGCGTGCCCGGTGCGCTACGGCCTGCTCTTCGAGCGCTTCACCGACCCCGACCGCGCCGAGTACCCCGACATCGACATCGACATCTGCCAGGACGGGCGCGCGAGCGTCATCGGGCACGTGCGCCAGAAGTACGGGCACGTCGCGCAGATCGCCACCTTCGGGCGGCTGAAGGCGAAGGCGGCGGTGAAGGACGTCGCGCGCGTCTTCGGCCTGACGCCGGGCGAGGGGCAGCGCATCGCCAACCTCGTGCCCGGCGAGCTGGACATCACCCTCGACCGCGCGCTGCAGCAGAACCCCGACTTCAAGGCCGCCTACGAGGCCGAGGAGAGCGTGCGCCGCGTCGTCGACACCGCGCGCGAGCTGGAGGACCACGCGCGCAGCCAGGGGATCCACGCCGCGGGCGTCGTGGTGGCGACGCGGCCGCTCGACTCGATCGTGCCGCTCTGCCGCTCCGCCGGCGGCGGCGACGAGGTGGTCACGCAGTGGGACGGCCCGACCTGCGAGAAGGCCGGCCTCCTGAAGATGGACTTCCTGGGGCTGCGCACGCTCAGCACGATCGAGCTGGCGAAGAAGATCATCCGCGGCTCGCTCACCGAGGAGGCGATCCACCGCGCGGTCGGCCGCGAGCCCGGCGACGGGCGGCCGCATCCGCTGGACCTCGACCGCATCCGCTTCGACGACCAGCGCGTGCTCGACCTCTTCCGCCGCGCGGACACGGGTGGCGTCTTCCAGTTCGAGTCCGCGGGCATGCGCCGGCTGCTCTCGGACATGCAGCCCGACCGGCTCGAGGACCTGATCGCGGCGAACGCGCTCTTTCGCCCCGGTCCGATGGACCTCATCCCCGACTACAACGCGCGCAAGCACGGGCGCCAGGCGGTCCCCTCGGTGCACGAGGTGGCCGACCGCTACACCGCCGAGACCTACGGGATCATGGTCTATCAGGAGCAGGTGATGCAGGTGCTCCACGGCCTGGGCGGGATCCCGCTGCGCGCCGCGTACACGATCATCAAGGCGATCAGCAAGAAGAGGGAGGACGTGATCGGGCGCGCGCGCGGCGACTTCGTCGCGGGCGCGGTCTCGCGCGGCGTCGCCGAAGGCAAGGCGAACGACCTCTTCGACCTGATCGTGAAGTTCGCCGGCTACGGCTTCAACAAGAGCCACTCGACGGGCTACGCGATCATCGCGTACCAGACCGCGTACCTGAAGACCTACTTCCCCAACCACTACATGGCCGCGGTCCTCTCCTACGAGAGCCAGGCGCAGAAGGTGGAGCAGTGGGCGATCTACCTGGAGGAGTGCCGGCGCACCGTCTTCCCCGACTCCACGCCGCAGAAGCCGCACGTGGGCGTCGAGGTGAAGCCCCCCGACGTCAACCTCTCCGACGCGGACTTCAGCGTCGTCTACCTGGAGGGCGAGCCGCACGACGCGGTGCACGGGCACGTGCGCTTCGGGCTCAAGGCGATCAAGGGCTCCGGCGAGACGGCCATCGGCGCGATCGTGCAGGAGCGGCGCACCGGCGGGCGCTTCAAGGACATCTTCGACTTCTGCGAGCGCGTCGACCTGCGCTCGGTGAACCGCGCGACCATCGAGGCGCTCGTGAAGGGGGGCGCCTTCGACAGCCTGCACGGCGTCGATTCGCGCGCGGCGCTGGTGGCGACGATCGAGGACGCGGTGAAGACGGGCCACTCGCGCAGCGAGGACCGGCGCGTGGGGCAGATGACCTTCTTCGGCGACTTCGAGAGCGTCGCGCCCAAGCCGGGCGCGGGAGCGGGCGCGGGCGCGGCCGCGCAGCGCGGGACGCTGCGGCGCACCGAGCCCTGGGCGCGAATGCAGGCGCTGGCCTTCGAGAAGGAGGCGCTGGGCTTCCATGTCAGCGGGCATCCGCTGGACCAGTACCGCGGCGAGCTCGCGACCTTCTGCACCGGCGACACCGCCGCGGTCGCGGCGCTGCCGCAGGACACGACGGCGGTCGTCGGCGGCATCGTGCAGCGCGTGCGCCACGTGGTGACCAAGAACGGCCGCAGCGCGGGGCAGCGCATGGCGATGTTCACGCTCGCGGACACCGCCGGCGCGATGGACGGCGTGCTCTTCGCGGAGACGTTCGCGAAGTTCGGCGAGCTGCTGCAGCCCGACGCGATCGTGATCCTCGTCGGGCGCGTCGACCACGCGCGCGGCGCGCCGAACATGGTGGTGGACCGCGTCTTCGCGATCGACGACGCGGCCGAGCATCTCTCGACGCGCCTGGAGATCACCGTCGACGCCGACGGCGCGCGCACGCCCGTCGAGCCCGCACTGCACATGGCCAGCGGCCTGCTGCGCCAGGCGGCGGGCAGCGTCGCGAGCCTGCGCGGGCGTCCGGTGGATGTGCACCTGCGCGTGCTGCTGGAGGGCCGCGCGGTGCTGCTGCACTCGGCGGGCATCCGCGTGGTGCCCGAGCGCGCGCTGCTGGCGAAGCTCGCGGCGACGCTCGCGGGCGTCGGGCGCGTGCGCGTGGTGGGTGGGCATGTCCCCCAGCGCGAGCGCCCCAAGTGGCAGCAGCGCTCCGGCGACCGCCGTTTCCAGGAGAGCGAGCTCTGACGGCGG
This sequence comes from Phycisphaerales bacterium, assembly GCA_046350355.1. Lineage (GTDB taxonomy): Bacteria > Planctomycetota > Phycisphaerae > Phycisphaerales > SM1A02 > UBA966. The sequence goes on from JAXMAN010000002.1 coordinate 215,579, forward strand.
CAGGGCGGCTTCTATCGGACACGACCACGGCGGTTCAAGCGGTGGCCCACGCGAGCCGATGAAGTCCGGGCATGTCCCGACCGCATCCGCTCGAGCGCGCGTTGTGGATCGTCGCGCTCGCGCTGGTGGCGACGGCAGCGGGGGTCTTTCTCTGGAAGCGCGATCCGGCCTTCCGCAACATCGTCGACGGTGCGCTGCAGCGCGTCGCGACCATCGGACACGCGCAGACCGAGGAGCTCTCCACCGCCGCGCCCGCGAGCGGCCCGGTGCGCCTCTCCACGCGCCGCGCGAGCGGCGGCGAGGACGAGACGCAGACCACGCCGTGGATGCAGCCGGGCGCGCACGGTCCCGACCTGCGCGCGCTCGAGGGACTGCCCGCGAACATCCTGCCGCGCCGCTGGAGCTGGGAGGACGTGAACACGGTCCCGATCGTCGGATGGGAGGGGGACACTCGCGTCGTGAAGCCCGGCGCGAAGGGACGCTCGTACGCGGTGCGCGTGAAGATCGATGTCGCGCGCGCGCTGGCGATGGAGCGCGCCTTCGGCTACCGGCTCGACAAGGCGGTCATCCGCTACCACGACGACGGCGAGCTCGCCGCCAAGCGCGCGTCGCTCGACTCCGTGCTCTCGCGCCACGGCGTGCGGCGCCAGCGCACCGGCGAGGGCGACGTCCTCGCGCCCGACTACGACTGGATGGTGCAGGCGTGCCTGGACGACGTGCGCCCGGTCGCGCAGGCCGTGCTCGCGGAGGCGCGCAAGCGCGGCGCGCGCGGCGTGCGCGACGAGTTCGGCGCGCTCGCCAGCTTCGTGCAGCAGATGAAGTACGCCGAGTGCCCCGATCCGGGCGACGGCAAGCACCGCTTCGGGCTCTCGACGCCGCTGTGGGCGCTCGCCACCAACACCGGCGACTGCGACACGCGCGCGGTGCTCCTGCTGGCGCTCGTGCGCAGCGTGGGGCTCTGCGAGGTCTTCCTGGTCCGCGACGGCGAGCACCAGCACATGCTGGCCGCGGCCTCCGTCCCGACGCGCGCCGGCGACAAGGTGATCCGCCCCGCGGGCCGCACGCTGGTGCTCGTGGAGACGACGGACGAGTGGCCGCTGGGGCATGTCGCCAGCCGCACCCGCAACGAGTCGCTGCAGACGCTCTTCCTGGCGGACGCGGTCGCTATCGCCCCGCCAGCGCCGCCGCGGCCAGGATCGTCGCCGCAGCGGACCACTTCCACCAGCGCGCCGCGCGCGGGTTCGGCAGCAGGTACGCGGGAATCACCCACGCGAGCGCAGCTGCCGCGGTGACGATCCATCGAGCGGTCATCCACGCGGGGGGACCGGCGCCCAGCAGCGCGTCGTCGTTCGGGCTCGACCAGATCACCCACGGCATGACGCCCAGCAGTCCCACGACGAGCCCCAGCGGGATGCCGCCGCGATCCATCGCGTCGGCGAGCGTGAGCGTCGCGCCGGGGGGGAGCGGTTCGCCGGGGGCGCGCAATTCCGGCGCGGCGCGCTGCGTCTGAAGCCAGCGGTCGAAGCGCGTGCAGGCGGCGAGCGCGGTCAGCGCCGCGGCGATCTGCAGTCCGTAGACGAGCATGGGGAACCACGCGCTCGCCACCACCGACGCCGGCAGCCGCACCGCGAGTCCCAGGTTGCCCGCGACCACGACGGCGAACGCGAGCGCGACGCCGATGCGCGCGAGCGACCTGGCGCGCGCAAGCGTGGGAAACTCCGGCAGCAGCGCGAGGGCCAGCAATGCGCCGGAGGCGACCGGCGCAAGCTGCATCGCGGTGCGAAGGAGCGACTGGACGCTGCGCGCGACCTGCGAGGGCGACTGCTGCTGCTGCTGCTCGACGCCCGTTCGGCCCAGGAGCTGCTCGCCGAAGACGAAGAGCGCGACCAGCGTGAGCGCGATCGCCACGCCCGTGAGGATGCGCGCGCGCACGGTGCGGTGCTCCGTGCCCGCGAGCGCGCGGCTCGTGAGGAGCGCGGCGGCCGCGGTCGCCGCCAGCAGCAGCGCGGCGGTGGAGGTGGTCGAGCGCATCGCGGCGTCCCACTCCAGGCTTCGCGCCGTGGAGAGGCCGCCATCCCCTGCGCCCGCGAGCCAGACGTGCACCGTCGCGAAGCGCAGCAGCATGAGCGAGGCGGCCATCCCGAGCGTGAGCTCGATCGCGGCCAGGGCAGCCGCCGTCCTGCGGCGCAGGCGCTCGCGCGTCTGCGCGTCCGCGCCGCACTCGGGGCAGGTGGTCCACGGCGTCTCGCGCCGCTCGAAGCCGCAGCGGATGCAGTCCCCGGTGGGTGCGTGGGTCGCGGGCGTCGCAGGCATCGCGGTCATGCTAGATCGGCCTCATTCCTCGAAGGCGCGGCGCGAGAGGTCCGGGTGCGGATGCATCCAGCGGCTCCACAGCGTGGCGAGCTGGCCGTCGACGCCCGGGTCGCGCGCAAGCCGCAGGTGCAGTACGCCCGCGGGACCGACCAGGCGCACCTCGGCGCGCGCGCCGCCGGTGACGAAGAGGACCGAGTCCTCGACGGTCCAGCGGCGCGGGCCGTGCTCGACCCAGCCGGGGCCCGCGATCACCTGCGAGAATGCGGTGCGCGTGGCGATCAGGCGCACGACCACGATCGTCAGCGGCACCGCGAGCCCGATGACCGCGTAGGGGCTCACCGAGTAGAGCAGGTACGCCGCGATGACCGAGCCGACGACGAGGAAGCGCACCTCCGCGGTCGCCATGCTTCCGCCGATGCGCTCGGGCTCCAGGCGATGCGCGGTCGTCGGGTAGGCGGTGCAGTACATCGCCATGCGCGGGCCGAGGAAGGCGCGCGCGGCGGAGCGCTCGCGCACGGTGCGCGCCCACCGCGCGGCGGTCTTGCGGCGCCAGTTGCCGCGCGGCTCGGCGCCCGCCTCCAGGCTGGCGTACTCGAAGGCGAAGGAGGGATGCCCGCCACGCATGCGCCGCATCGCGCGGCGGCGAAAGAGCGCGGCATAGCCCCACACCAGCGTCATTCCGGCGCACATCGGCAGGATCACCATGAGGAAGCCGAGCGCGAAGCGCACCCATTGCTCGACCCCGGGGGGCGCGCCCTGGAAGTACTCCATGTCCCGCAGCGTCATCACGACCCAGATCGTGCCGGTGACCGCACCGCCCATGGTGACGATCGTGGCCAGGACGGTGAGCCAGAAGAACGGATCGAGGATGTGCCGCCAGCGCCAGGGCCCCGTGACCACCGCGAGCGGCAGCGGCGCGGTCAGTGGCGCGGCGGATCCGTCCGCCGCGGCGCCGGGCGCATCGGGCGCGGCATGCGCCGCGGGCGCATCATCGTTGTTCGGCGCGGCGCTCACGGGCTCAGCCGCACGCGGTGGTAGGTGCCGTCGCTCTGGCGCAGGTACGCGATGCGGTCGTGCAGACGATGCTTGTGGCCCTGCCAGAACTCGACGCGCTCGAGCGCGATGCGGTAGCCGCCCCAGTGCAGCGGGCGCGGCACGGGCTGGCCGGCGTAGCGACGCTCCATCTCGGCGACGGCGGCCTCGAGCGCGGCGCGCGTGCCGACGGGGCGGCTCTGCTGGCTGGCGCTCGCGTTGATCTGGTTCTCGCGCGGGCGGCTCTTCCAGTAGGCGTCGCTCTCCTCCTCGGTGGTGAGCGTCACCGCGCCCTCGACGCGGATCTGCCGGTCGAGGCGGTCCCAGTGGAAGTTCACGCAGGCGCGCGGGTGCGCGCGCAGCGCCTCGCCCTTGCGGCTTTCGCGGTTGGTGTAGAAGACGAGGCCGTGCTCGTCCATGCCGCGGCAGAGGACGATGCGCACGCTGGGCTTGCCGTCGGGATCGACGGTCGCGACGGACATCGCGTTGGGGTTCACCATGCCCGCGGCCTCGTGCGCGGCGTCGTACCAGCGGCGCAGCGGATCGAACGGCGCAGCGGGGGGGTGCTCGAAGTCGATCGCGCTGGCGGGATGGTCGAGCGTGGGATGCTTCATCATGGTGGGGTCACTCCGCGGGGTCGAGGCCAAAGTAGCGCAGCCAGGCGTCCACCTGCTTGCTCGTGAGCGGGCCGGGCTCGCGTCGGGCGGTTGCGCGCCGCCCGCGCCGCGGCTGCGAGGCGTCGTGCGCGAGCTGCGCCAGGAAGGCGTCCGCGCGCAGGATGGCCGCGCCGCGCCGGCGCGCGCTGCGCTGCACGGCGCGGTCGTTGCTGACGACGGTGAGCCGTCGCGGGTGCGAGGATTCGTTGACCATCCGCTCGATCGCGGCGTCCGCCGAGACACCGGCACCCGCGTAGTGGACGCGGATGCCCGTCCGGCCGTGCGGGCGCAGCTTCGCGGGCTTCGTGCCGTCGCAGAGAACGACCACCTGGTGGCGTCCCCAGCGGCTTTCGGCGATGAGATCGGCCAGGTCCGGCGCCTCGAGCCCCGCGAGATCGGGCGGCAGCACGCCGGTCACGTGGAGGACGTTGTAGGCATCGACGATGAGCACGGTTGGCCTTATCGGACATCCTAGGCGCGTCGACCCCGTTGAGCTTTCCGCGGGTTTCGGGTCTAATCCCCTGCTTCCCCCGAAGCAGGCGCATCGGCGCCGATGGGGACCGAACTTCGAAAGGCACTCACGAATGGCGATCAAGGTCAAGGCGCGCGGTGGCGAGACTGTCGAGCAGATGGTCCGTCGCTTCAAGAAGCTCTGCGAGAAGGAAGGGCTGACGAAGGAAGTCAAGCGCCGCCAGTACTACGAGAAGCCCTCGGAGATCAAGCGCCGCTCCGTGCGTCGCGGTGGCCCGCGCCCGATGATGGCGCGCGGTGGTGGTGCTTCTGGTGGCGGCCGTTCGGGCGGCCGCTCCGGCGGCGGCAGCCGCGGCGGCAACTATTGATCCGCACGCGCTCCCAGAGCGATTCCGCGTCGGTCCGGCAGTTCGCCCTTGACCTCGCACGCACCTGCGTCGAGGACAAGTGCCAGGATGTCCTGCTGCTGGATGTCCGCGGCGTCAGCCAGGTCTGCGACTACATCCTGATCGCCTCGGGCACTTCCGAGCGCCAGATGAAGGCGGTCGCGCAGCATCTGGAGGATTGCGGCAAGGAGCGGGGGCAGCCCCCGTTCCGCAACGACCGGGACCTGGGCTCGACCTGGCTGGTCGTCGACTTCGTCGACATCGTGGCGCACCTCTTCGAGCCGGACCAGCGCGCGTACTACGACCTCGAGACGCTGTGGTCGCAGGGCAAGCGGGTCGAGGTTCCCGCGCCGCGGCCGCGCGTCGGCGGGGCCTGAGGCGCGTCGGCGCGTAGGCTCGGGGCGGAGGAACGCCCCATGAAGGACATGCTGAAGGCCGGTTGGTTCGGGATCGCGTGCGCGGTGGCGGTCGCGATGACGTCGATGGCGCAGGCCCAGGCCGCGGCCTTCGAGGGGCTCTGGATCGGCCGCACGCAGCCCAAGTCGATCGACTGCGTCCTGGATGTGAAGCAGGAGAAGGGGGCGCTCGTGGTGCACGCCGCGGTGCCGGCCTTCGGGGTCGATGGCGTGCCGGTCGCGGACGCCGCCGTCGCGGAAGGCGTGCTGCGCGGGACGCTGACGCCGATGGTGGGCGCGATCAAGCTCGAGCTGCGGCGCGAGGGCGAGCAGCTCGCGGGGGCGATGCTCATGGTCGCGCCGGGGACGACGAAGGAGAACCGGCTGGCGCTCACGCTCGAGCGCACTGCGCGCGCGAAGCAGGTGGACGGCGCGCGCACCTGGAGCGGCGTGCTCGGCGCGCCCGGCGGCGCGCTGCCGATGCGCATCACGCTGGCGCCCGATCCGCACCACGCGGGCGGATGGTGCGGCGCGATCGACATTCCCGACCAGGGCGTGGACGGACTGCCGCTGGCGGTCTCGCGCAACGCGCCGGAGCAGGGCGGCGGATTCGTGCTGCGGATCCCCGTGGCCGTGCCCGCGCTGCTGGCGCTCACCGAGACGGAGGGCAAGCTGCGCGGCACCTTCTCGCAGGGCGAGTTCCGCGCGCCGATCAGCTTTGTTCCCGGCAACGCCGGGCTGCAGGCGCAGCCCGAGCGCGCCGCGCGGCCGCAGGATCCCAAGCCGCCCTTTCCATACACGGAGCGGCCAGTGCGCGTGAAGCACCCCAGCGGGCATGAGCTCGCGGGAACGCTCACGCTGCCCAAGGACGCGTCGCCCACCGCGCGCGTGCCGGCGGTGCTGCTGGTCACCGGCAGCGGGCCACAGGACCGCGACGAGTCGTTGCTGGGGCATCGTCCCTTCCTGGTGCTCTCGGATGCGCTCGCGCGCGCCGGCATCGCGGTGCTGCGCTGCGACGACCGGGGTGTGGGCGAGTCCACGGGCAACTTCGCGACCGCGACGACGCGCGACTTCGCGACCGACGCGGCGGCCGCCTTCGCGGCGCTCGCGGCGGCGCCCGAGGTCGACCCCGCGCGCGTGGGCATCCTGGGCCACAGCGAGGGCGGCGTGATCGCGCCGATGGCGGCGGTCGCGCTCGATGCCGCGCCCGCGGGCGCGCCGCGGCCGGCGTTCCTGGTGCTGATGGCGGGCACGGGCGTCGTCGGCAGCGAGATCCTGCGCCTGCAGACCGAGCGCATCATGCTCGCGGCGGGCATTCCCGCGGAGCGGCTCGAGCCGGTGCGCGTGGCGCATGCGGCGCTGACCGCGGCGGTGCTCGCGGACGCGGACCAGGCGCGGCTGCTGGAGCTTTCGAAGGCGCTCGTGGCCGCGCAGCTCCAGGCGGGCGGAACGGATCCCGCGACGATTCCCGACGCGACGCTCGAGCAGCAGGCGCGCGGCGCGGTGCAGCAGGTGACGACGCCGTGGATGCGCACCTTCCTGGCGCTCGATCCGCGCGTCGCGCTCGTGCAGGTGCGCGTGCCGGTGCTCGCGCTCAACGGCACGCTGGACACGCAGGTCATCCCCGAGCAGAACCTGCCCGCGATCGAGGCCGCGCTGCGCGAGGCGGGCGCGCCGGTGACGGTGCGCCGCTACGAGGGGCTCAACCACCTCTTCCAGCCCGCGACCACGGGTTCGCCGCAGGAGTACGCGAACATCGAGACGACGATCGATCCGAAGGTGCTCGCGGAGATTCCCGCGTGGATCTGGTCGGTGAGCGGTCAGCGCGCGGGCGCGCCGGCGGCGGGTGCGCCCGCGGGCGCCGCGCCGGGGCGTGCCGCGCCCGCGCCGCCCGCCTCCAGGTAGGCGAGGAGATCGAGCACTTCCTCGCGGGTCCGCGCGTCGAGCAGGCCCGAGGGCATCACGCTCGTCTCGACGGGCTCGATGCGCTCCACGTTCGCGCGCTCGACGCGCTGGCGCTCGAGCCCCATCGGATTCGTGCGGACCTCCAGGTGGTCGGGCGCGTCGAGGACGATGCGGCCGACGACGACATCGCCGTCCTTCAGCGTGATGAGGCTGTCGCGGTACTGGTCGCTCACGTACGCGCTGGGTTCGAGGATCGCGCGCAGCAGGTCCGCGCGGCCGAAGCGCGTCCCCACGCCGGTGAGGTCGGGGCCGGTGCTCGCGCCTTCGCCGGCGAAGCGGTGGCAGAGGATGCAGGTGGATTCGCGGAAGATGCGCGCGCCGCGCGCGAGGTCGCGTGTGGTCGCGCCGGCGGCGCCCGCGCCGGGCGTGCCCGCGCCCGCGTCGTCGACGAGCTCCGCGACCGTCCACGCGTGCAGCGTGCGCGCGGTCGTCGAGGCCGGCGGGGGCGTGGTCGCCGCGGCGCGCGCGACGCGCGTCGGGCTCGAGGCGGGGCGCTTCACGGCCTTCTGCGCATCGCCGCGGATGTGCTCGATGAAGCCGCCCAGGCTCATGCCGCCCGCGATGGCGTCGGCGGCGTCGAGCCAGCGCCAGTAGCGCTCGCGCAGCTCCTCGGTCCAGCCTTCGGGGACATTGCGGACCATCGCGGCCCAGAGCATCGCGTCGGCGCGGTCGGTGGCGGACTCCATGCGGCGCACGCAGGAGGAGACGGCGTCGGGACGGCGCAGCGCGCAGGCAAGCTCGAGCCCGGCCTGCACGGTGGTGCGGTCCAGCGCCGCGTTCGCGCCCACTTCCGCGCCCGCCTGCCCGCATGCCTGCATCGGGATGCTCTCGGCGATGCCGGGGTGGCGCAGCAGCGCGACCTGCGCGATGCGCAGCGCCAGCACCGCGCGCTCGGGATCCATGCGCACGGGCAGCTCCGAGAGCGCGGCCGCGGCGATCGCGGTCGCGGCGCGCGCGTCGTCCTCGTTGCCGCGGCGCGCGAGCGCGAGCGCGCCGCGCAGGATCGCGCGGCCGGGCGCGAGCGTCGCGATGCGGGTGCGCCAGGCGTTGAGCGGCTGCTGCTCGAGCGCGACGCGCGCGGCGAAGGCGAGCGTGCGGTCGGGCGAGCCGAGCGCGGTGGCGATGGTCGGGAAGGCGGCGTCGAACTCCGCGGGCGGGAGCGGATGCTGCCAGGACTCGAGCGCGTGGCGCGCGGCGCGCGCGGCGGTGGCCTCGCGCTCGGAGGCCGCCGTGGCCGCGGGCGCGGCGGCCGACGCCGCGGCGGCGTCCGTCGCGCGCACGCGATAGAGCCCGCTCTGCGTGCCGCGTCCGCCGGTCACGAAGTACATCGCGCCGTCGGGGCCCCATGCCATGTCGGTGACCGGCATCGGGCGCCCGGTGATGAAGGGGGTCCAGTGCGCCTCGTAGCCCGCGCCGCTGGGGCGCGCGTCGACGGCGAGCACGCGGCCGTAGGTCCAGTCCGCCGCGAAGATCCGCTGCTTCCAGGGGGCGGGGAAGCCGCCTTCCGCGCCGGCGAGCATGCCCGTGGGCGAGGCGACATCGGTGTCGCACGCGGGTGGCAGGCTGTCGGGGTACCACGCGGGCCACTTGCCGCTGCCGCTGCGCCATCCGTACTCGCCGCCCTGCACGACATGCACGATGCGCGGCGCGCGGTACCAGGGCGCACCGATGTCCCACTCCATGTCGCTGTCGTAGGTGAAGAGCTCGCCGTTGGCGTCGAAGCAGAGGTCGTACGCGTTGCGGAAGCCGGTCGCGAAAATCGTCCCCTTGCCGGTGGAGGGATCCAGCCGCAGCACGACGCCGCCGGGCGCGGTGAGCCCGACCGCGTGACCGTTGGGATCCCACATGCGCTCGATGGCGATGTCCTCGGCGAAGAAGTCCGCGGGCGATCCGGGCGCGCGGCGGCCGTCGGCGTCGGGCTGCGCGCGCAGGAAGCCGTCGGGGAGCTGCGTGTGGTTGCCCAGCGTCATCCACAGCATGCCGTCGGGACCGCGCACGATGCCGTGCGGACCGTGCTCGCCGCCGTCGTTGGAGTACGCGAAGAGGCGCGTGCGCTCGGCGAAGCGTCCGTCGCCGTCGCGGTCGCGGAAGCGCCACAGCCCGCGGTTGGCGGGATCCTGCGAGCAGTTCACGAAGAGGTCCTCGCCGATGAAGCAGAGGCCCTGCGCGCTGCCGGGCGCGGCGGGATCGATGGGCGCGATCTCGACTTCCTTGCCGCCCCAGGCGCTGCCGTCGCGCTGGCGCGAGAGGCCGGGGATCGACGCGCGCAGCAGCGGGCCCGATTGCGGGCTGAGGATCGCGCGGCCCTGCGGATCGAAGGCGAGGCAGACCCAGCTTCCCTGGCTGGGCTCGGCGCTCGCGAGCAGCTCGACCGTGAAGCCCTCGGGAACGGTCAGCGCGCTGGGCGGCGGGGCGGTGGCCAGGCGGCGCACCTCGAGGTCCTTGTAGCGCACCTCCATCGGGTCGCCCTGGTGGAGCTGGAAGGCGAGCTGCCCGCCGCGGCGGAAGCGGCTCGCGTCGCCATCGGTGACGTCGCTCATGAGGACGCCGTTGATCCAGTGGCGCACGCGCGTGCCGCGCGCCTCGATGCGGTACTCGTTCCAGTCGCCGCTGCGGATCGCGCCGCGCAGCGCCGCGTCGGTGCCGAAGCGCGCGAGCACGCGCTTGCCCTCGGGAGTCCATTCGACCTGCTCGCCGCGCGCGCTCATGAGCTGGCGGCCGAGCCCCTCGTAGAGGACGCCGGTGTACGCGTCCTTGGCGTCGATGTCCGCCTGGAAGCCCGCGAGGTCCGCCTGCCCATCCACCTTGCGGCTGCGGTACTGGATGCCGCCGTTGCCGCCCTGGATGCGGAAGCGGCAGCGCAGCTCGAAGTCGTTGGGCATCGCGCCCGTCCAGACCAGGTACTGCGAATGCGCGAGCGGATGCTCCTTCGTCGAGCGGCCGACGATCGCGCCCTCCTCCACGAACCAGCAGGAGCGGTCCCCCTCCCAGCCGTCGAGCGTGCGTCCGTCGAAGGGATGGATCGCCTGGTCGGGCGCATCGGCGGCGGCGAGGAAGCAGGCAAGGAGCGCGGCGACGAGGTGGTGCAGCATGGGCGCACTCCCTACCGCGTGGCGCCGCATGCGCTGCATCCGTCTACCATTGCGCGCCGATGTCCTTTGGTCTGGGCCATGGCCGCGAGCTGGATCCCTCGGGCGTGGGAATCTCGCAGCGCGAGCTCCCGCCGCCGGAGCAGGGGCGGCTCGGCCCGGCCTTCTTCTTTCCGGGCCGCCCGGACGCCCCCTTCGAGCTGGAGATCGGCTCGGGCAAGGGGACCTTCCTCATGCAGGAGGCCCCGGCGCACCCGCAGACCAACTTCCTGGGCATCGAGTACGCGGGCGAGTTCTACCGCTACGCCGCCGACCGCCTGCGCCGCTCGGGCCTGCCCAACGTGCGCATGCTCTACGCGGACGCCTCGGAGTTCGTCGCGCACTGGCTGGCCGACGGCTGCTGCCAGGTCGTGCACCTCTACTTCAGCGATCCCTGGCCCAAGACGCGCCACCACAAGCGGCGCGTCGTGCAGGATGCGTCGCTCGCGCAGTTCCACCGGGTGCTCGTCCCCGGCGGCGAGCTGCGCCTGGTCACCGACCACCCGATGCTCTGGGCCTGGTACGAGGAGCACGCCGCGCGCGCGTCGCACCTCTTCGCGCGCGAGGCCTTCGCGCGTCCGGCGAGCGCCGGCGCGGACGAGGTCGTCGGCACGAACTTCGAGCGCAAGTACCGGCGCGAGGGGCGTCCCTTCCACGCGATGACGCTGCGCCGGCTCGACCTGCCCGGGAGCACCTGATGAAGCCCTCGATCCGCCGCGCCTCCATCCCGCTCCTGCTCGCCGGCGCGCTGCTGGGCGGCTGCGCGTACTTCACGCCCGTGAAGCAGGCGCCGCCGGAGTCGGTGCGCCCGCCCATCGACGGCACGACGGGCGCCGCGCGCACCGCGCTGTGGCGCGCGGACATCGACCAGTGCCAGCGGCTGCTGCAGCAGAAGCACGCGGGGCTCTACACCTTCGTGACGCCCGCGCAGTTCGATGCGGACTTCGACGCGCTGCGCCGCGACCTGCCCACGCTGCGCGACGATCAGGTGGTCGTGCGCCTGAAGCAGATCACCACGCGCATCGGCTCGGGGCACACGGGCGTCTGGCCCAGCCGCGGCGAGCTGCTCTCCTGGCGCCTGCCGGTGGACTTCCGCTGGGACTGCGACGGCGTCGTCGTGGCGGCCGCGGATCCCACCGCCGCTTCCGTGCGTGGCGGCGTCGTCACCGCCATCGGCGGGAAGCCCATCGGCGCGGTGCTCGAGGCGATCGCGACCGTCACGCCCCACGAGAACCAGTGGTACCTGCGCTTCATGGGCGCGCGCTCGCTGCGCGAGGTGCAGACGCTCTCGGGGCTGGGCATCGTGCCGCCGACGGGTCCGGTGGCGATCGCCGTGCGCTTCCCCGACGGACGCGAGGCGACCGCGCAGCTCCAGCCGATCGCCCCCGGCGCGCCCTACGCGCCGCAGCCGGCGGTCGATCCGGCGAAGGCGGCGGTGACGCGCGTGCCGCGGCCCGAGGCCCGCGCCTGCGGCTCGCGCATGCTCGAGGAGCCGCGCATCCTCTACGTCTGGTACGACCGCTGCGCGGACGCGCCGGGGATGAGCGTCGCGCAGTTCGCGCGCGAGACGCTGCAGGCCGTCGACGCCACGCGCCCGCGCGCGGTGGTCGTGGACCTGCGCCGCAATGGCGGGGGCAACAGCCGGCTGCTCGAGCCGCTCATCGACGGACTCGCCGCGCGCGCGTGGATCAACGCGCCGGACCGGCTCTTCGTCCTCATCGGTCCCGCGACATTCTCCTCCGCCGGCCTGAACGCCGAGCAGTTCCGCAGCCGCACGCGCGCGTCACTGGTGGGCGAGCCGACGGGGCAGCGGCCCGACTCCTGGATGGAGTCGCGCTACGACTGGCTCGACAACTCGCTCATGCAGGTGACCTACATGCTCGTCGCCCCGGACTTCGGTCCGCAGACACCCGTGGCGGTGGTTCCCGACATTCCGGTCCCGGTGACCGTCGCCGACGATCTCGCGGGCCGCGACGCGGCGCTCGATCGCATCCTCGCGGCAACACGCGCCGCGCCCGCGCCGTAGGTACCCTTGCCGCGGGAGGGGTTCGCCTCCCGAAAGGGGACCGCATGGGATCGCGCCTGACGCCGGCTGGAACCGTCCGCACCTTCATCGCCGTCGTCGGCACGCTGGGGGTCGCCGCGGCGTGCCTCGCGGCGGACGCCGCGGACCTGGCGATCCGCAGGATCACCCTGTACCGCTCGGGCGTGGGCGCCTTCGAGCGCCGCGGCGAGATCGACGGCACCGGCGAGGTGACGCTGCGCTTCCCGACGGAGCAGATCAACGACATCCTCAAGACGATGTTCGTGCTCGACAAGACCGGCGGCGTCGAGGGGATCCGCTACGGCTCGAAGGAGCCGCTCGCGCGCCGGCTGGCGAGCTTCGGCATCGACATCGCCGACGCGCCCTCCGCGGAGAAGCTGCTCGCGCGCCTGCGCGGCACCAAGGTGCGCGTCACCACCGGCGAGGGACCCGTCACGGGCACCGTCGTCAACGTGGAGATGCGCCGCACCGTCTTCGGCTCGGGCGGCCCCGGCGAGCCGCAGAGCTTCGAGCTTCCCTGGATCAACCTGCTCACGGACAAGGGGGTGCGCTGCCTGAACCTCTCGCAGATGACGGGCTTCGAGCTCGTCGACGGCGAGCTCTCCGGCGAGCTGCAGCGCGCGCTCGCGGCGGTCGCGGAGTACCGCGCCGACCGCACCAAGACCGTCGAGGTCGGCTTCTCCGGCACGCAGAAGCGCGAGGTCGTGCTGGGCTACGTGCACGAGATGCCGGTGTGGAAGACCAGCTACCGGCTGATCCTGCCGGAGTCCCCCAAGTCAGGCGCCGCCGCCCCCGACGCGAAGGGCACGCTGCAGGGCTGGGCGCTGGTGGAGAACACGACGGACGAGGACTGGAACTCGGTCGCGCTCTCGCTGGTCTCGGGCCGTCCCGTCAGCTTCCAGATGGACCTCTACGAGCCGCTCTTCGTCGAGCGTCCGACGGTGCCGGTGCCCACGATGGCCGGCGTCGCGCCGCGCGTCTACGGCGGCGCGGAGCTCGCGCTCGAGCGCGCGAAGCCGGGGGCGGTGATGGCGAAGGGGAAGGCGATGGCCGATCGGGGCCGCGGGGGCGCGGGCGGCGGCTTCGGCGGCGGTGGCAGTGGTGGTGGCGTGTCCTTCGGCGCCGCTCCGAGCAACGCGGAGTCGATGGAGTACCTCTCCGCCCGCATGGCGGAGGACGCCCCCGACGCCGCGGCCTCGGGCATCGAGGTCGGCGAGGTCTTCCAGTACGCGCTCTCCGCGCCGATCACGCTCGAGCGGCAGAAGTCCGCGATGCTGCCGATTCTGACGGCGGCGATCCCGGCGCGGCGCGTGAGCATCTTCAGCGCGGGCGACGGCCTGCCGTATCCGATGCGCGGCGTCGAGCTCACCAACGCCAGCGGTCTCCAGCTCATCCCCGGCCCGATCGCGGTCTTCGACGGCGCCTCCTACGCCGGCGATGCGCAGGTCGGCCATGTCCCGGCGGGCGACAAGCGCCTGCTCGCCTACGCGGTGGACCTGGACGTCGAGGTCTCGACCGCCGGCAGCGACCAGCAGGTGCAGGTCCAGAAGATGCGCATCGTGCGCGGCGTCTTCGAGCAGACGATGAAGCTGGTCACGACCAACGCCTTCCTCTTCTCCAACAAGGACGAGAATCGAGGCCGCACGATGGTCGTCGAGGTGCCCCGCGACGAGGGCTGGTCGCTCGTCGAGCCGAAGGAGCCCTCGGAGAAGACGCCGGCGACGTACCGCTTCGAGCTGGAGATCGCCGCACACAAGGCGACGCCCTTCAAGGTCGTCCAGGAGCTCGTGCAGACGCAGACGATCGCCTTCGCCGACATGCCGATGCCCCAGATCCTGGAGTTCCACCAGCAGGGCAGGATCTCCGACGCCGTCCTCAAGGCCTGCAACGACGCGGGGGTGCGCCGCCAGGCGATCGAGGAGACCAAGGCCGCCCTCGCGCGCGCCAAGGAGGAGCGCGAGCGGATCACCCAGGACCAGGCCCGCGTGCGCCAGAACATGACCACGGTCGGCCAGAGCTCCGAGATCTATGCCCGGTACTTGCAGAAGTTCACCGAGCAGGAAAACACCCTTGAGGCGCTGGAGACGCAGACCAAGAAACTGCAGGCGGATCAGGCCCGGATGGAATCCGACCTGGCGAAGTTCCTCGCGGAATTGAGCGTCGAATAGGTCCAGCCCCTGTCCCCGTCGGCCGAAAACCGGCAAATTCCGAGAATCGCAGGCGCGGCTGCCGCGTCATCCCTTGCCTCCGGCCGATCCAGCGGCAGGATCCACTGTCTTACCCCCATCGCCCCACGAAGGACTTCCATGCAGATCGCCCGTTTCGCCCCGACGCTCCTGTGCGCCTCGCTGTCTCTCTCCGTCTCCGGCGCCGCCCTGGCGCAGGCCGCCGCGCTCCATCCGGAGCGTGAGGCCTTCGCGCAGCAGCACCCCGGCGTCGGCTTCCTCGAGCAGGGCGACCAGCTCGCGCGCGTCTACGGCCCGGCCTTCTCCAGCGGCGCGACCCCGCACGACAGCGCGACCGCCTTCGTGCAGGCGCACGCGGAGCTCTTCGGCGTGGCGGCGGCGGATCTCGCTCCCATCGGACCCTTCAAGGACGGCGAGCACCTCGTGCCGCTCATGCCGATGGACGACGGCTCGATGAAGTTCACGGCCGTCTACTTCACGCAGCAGGTCAAGGGCGTGCCGGTCTTCCGCGCGTCGCTCAGCGTGCTCGTGCGCAACGAGCCCGGCTTCCCCGCGGTCCTCGCCGGAAGCACGCTCTGGAACCTCGGCGACTTCGCGGCGACGCTCGAGGGCGTGAACCTCGGCACGCTCCCGTCGTCGAAGCTCCTCACCGCCAACATCGGCGGACGCTTCGCGACCATCACCGAGACCTCGCCCGCGCGCTACGTCGTGTGGGCGGGCGTCGACCGCGTGAAGGCGACGCCGGCGCTCGCGGTGCAGTACGAGGTCGCGGGCACGGACTTCGACGGCAACGAGGCGCGCCGCCTCTTCCTGGCCGACGCGAAGACCGGCGCCATCCTCTACGAGGAGAACCTGGTCTGCCACGCGGTCGGCGGACAGGTCCGTGCGCTCGCGACGCAGGGCAACAACGCGGACACCTGCGCGGCCGAGGTCACCACCGGCATGCCGTACACCGCGGTGAGCAACGGCTCGACCACCGTCTACGCGGACGCGCTGGGCAACTACTCGATCCCCTACGGCGCGGGCACCTTCGCCTTCACGCTCAGCGGCAAGTACTTCACGGTGCTCAACAACGGCAACACGAGCAACCTGGCCTACAACCCGAACCTCGCCGACGGCGCGACCTACAACCCGACCTTCAACCCTGCGAACCTGAACGCGAGCGACCTCGCGCAGGTCAACGCGTACTTCCACGCGAACGTGATCCGCGACCTCGTGCTCGGGGCGGCTCCCGCCTTCCCGACGGTCTCCACGCAGACCAACGCGTTCCTGATCAACACGAACATCGCGAGCACCTGCAACGCGTACTACACCAACAGCACGATCAACTTCTACTCCGCGGGCGGCGGCTGCGCGAACACCGCCTTCGGCACCGTCGTGCACCACGAGTACGGGCACAACGTCGTCGAGAAGGGCGGCTCCGGCCAGGGCGCGTACGGCGAGGGCATGGGCGACATCCACGGCATGCTGGTGACCGACTCGCCGCTGCTGGGCGTCGGCTTCAGCTCCTGCGGCTCGCCGCTGCGCAACGCGGCCAACACCTGCCAGTACGACGCCGTGAACTGCTCGAGCTGCGGCAGCGAGATCCACGCCTGCGGCATGCTCATCTCCGGCTGCGTGTGGGACATCCGCAACCAGCTCGTCGTCACGCGCCCGTCGGACTACCTGACGATCCTGCGCCGCATCTGCGTCAACTCGATCCCGCTGCACGGCCCGATCGCCACGATCGCCGCCGACATCCCGATCGACTTCCTGACGCTCGACGACGACAACGGCAACATCAACGACGGCACGCCCAACTACGCGGCGATCGCCTACGGCTTCACGGTGCACGGCATCGCCGTGCCCGCGGTCGCGCCGGTCTCGATCACCTATCCGCAGGGACGCCCCGAGGCGATCTCGCCCGCGGGCGGCACCGCGCTGCACGTGCAGATCAGCCCGCTGGGTGCGACCCCGACCCCCGGCACCGCGCAGCTCCTGGTCAAGTACGCCGGCGCCGCCGGCTACACCGCGGTCCCGCTGGCCGTCGAGGGCACGAACCTCTACACCGCCAACTTCCCCGCGGGCAACTGCCTGGACGGCGCGAGCTACTACGTGACGGTCGGCACCTCGGGCGGAAACGCCGCCGATCCCGCCAACGCCCCGACGGCGGTCTACACCGCCACGCTCGCGTACGACGCGAGCACGCTCACGGCGGACAGCTTCGAGGGCGCGACGACCGGCTGGACGGTCGGCGCCACCGGCGACACCGCCACCAACGGCCTCTGGCTGGCCGCGGATCCCGCGGGCACCGGCTGGTCGGGCGGCAACGTCGCGCAGCCCGAGGATGACGCGACCGCGGCTCCCGGCACCAAGGCCTGGATCACCGGCAACGGCACCGGCGGCACGACCTCCGCGGCCCGCACGCAGGCGGACGTCGACGGCGGCACCACGACGCTGACCTCGCCCGCCTACGACTGCAGCGGCAGCGGGGCGGCCTACCTGCGCTACTCGCGCTGGTACGCCGGCTGGCAGAACAGCACGACCGCCTCGACCGGCGACTCGCTGGTCGTGCAGGTCTCCGCCGACAACGGCGCGACCTGGGTCACGGTGGAGACGGTGAACACGAACGCCGGCGCCTGGGTCGCCCGCTCGGTGAAGCTCAACGACTTCATCACGCCCAGCGCGCAGGTCCGCGTCCGCTTCCGCGCCACCGACAGCGGCACGGACTCCACGGTCGAGGCCGGCATCGACGAGTTCAGCATCCAGCTCATCTCGTGCACTCCTTCGCTGCAGGGCGACCTCAACGGCGACGGCAAGGTCGACGGCAGCGACCTCGGCCTGCTGCTCGCGCAGTGGGGCGGGACCGGCGCCGCCGACCTCAACGGCGACGGGATCGTCGACGGCGGCGACCTCGGCGTGCTCCTGGCGAACTGGCACCCCTGACCCAGAACCCGCACCGATGACCTCCCATCGCTGGCTGGCGGTGCGGAGCGTCCGCAACGGACGCGGCATCGTCGCGCTGCGCGCCTTCGCGCGCGGCGCGACGGTGCTGCGCATCCGCGGCCGGCTGCTCCACAGCGACGCGCTCTGGCGCGCGTGGGAGCGCGACCCGCGGCTGGCGGCCAACTGCTTCCGCTACGACCAGGAGCGCTACCTCAGCCCGCGGGGCACGGTCGCGGACTTCGCGAACCACTCGTGCCGGCCCAACACCGCCATCGTGCGCGTCCGCGGCGGCCTGGCGCTGCGGGCGCTGCGGCGGATCGAGCGCGGCGAGGAGATCCTCCACGACTACGCGACGCTGCTGGGCGCCGACGACGTCTGGACGATGCGCTGCAACTGCGGCGAACGGGGCTGCCGCAAGGTGGTGCGCCGCTTCGACGCGCTGCCGACGGCGGTGCTGGCGCGCTACCTGCGGCTGCGCGCGATTCCCCGGCACATCCTGGAGACGGCGCCGGAGCGCGTCCGCCGCGGCCGCTAGCTGGCCCGCTCGCCGCGGAAGGCCAGCCGGGCCTGCGAGACATCGGGATACATCTCGAAGAGCCCATCCAGGCGCGCGATGCGCATCACCTGGACGGCCATGCCGCGCAGCCCCGCCAGGCGCACGACGCCGCCGTGCTGCTTCATGCGCTTGTGCAGCATGATGAGCTTCGCGAGGCCCGCGCTGGAGAGCACATCGAGCTTCGAGCAGTCGACGATGACCCCCTTCATGCCGCAGTCGATCGCGCGCTGCACCACTTCCTCGATCTGCGCGGCCGTCGAGGCGTTCAGTCCGCCGTCGGCGACGATCACGATGACCGACTCGTCGGCCTCGCCCAGGTAGGTCTCCATGGCGGCAAGCGTACCGCGCGCGGCTCACGCCTCCGGGCGGCGCCAGCCGGAGTCGGGGTCCTTCGCCAGCACGGCGGCGCTCTGGCGGACGCAGCGGCGGCAGGCGATCGCCTGGGCGCGGCGCGGGCTGGTCCACGCGGGCTCGTCGCGCGTCTCGAGGCAGAGCGAGCAGGGCTGGGGCGCGGTGCCCTCCGCGGGCGCCGCCGCCGCGAGCACCAGCGCGCGGTACGCCTGCGCGAGGCAGCCGCCGCAGATGCACGCGCCGTGGTGGCCCTCCACCATCGGCAGCTCGTGCGTCCACGGCGCCTCGCAGAAGTCGCAGAGGATGTCCGACATCTGCACGTCGTCGGGATTGCAGCCGGGCCGATGCATCGGGGGGCGAAGCGTATCATCGCGCACATGCCCCGCAGGACGGGTTCGCTCGCCGCACGCGCGCTGGTGCGCTTCGCCTCCGGGATGGCGCTCATCCTGCTGATCATCGTGGGCGGCGCGTGGTGGCTTGGACTGCGCGCGCTGGACGACATCCGCAGCGAGCTCGAGTCGCGCCCGCCCGAGGTGGCGGGGGCCGTGGAGCCGGGCGCATCCCCGGCGCCGGGCGCGCCCGCCACGCCCGCCACGACGCCCGCGCCCGTCGGCGGCGCCGGCCTCGAGGCCGCGGAGTACGACCTCCTCATGCTGCGCTGGCTGCTCGTGGGCGGGAGCCTGCTGGCCGTCGGCGCGACGGTGAGCTTCTTCTGGGTGATCCTGCAGCGCCAGGTGCTGACGCCGCTGCGCCAGCTGCGCGACACCGCCGAGCGCGTCGGCCGCGGCGACCTCGGCGCGCGCGCGCAGGTGCGCACCGGCGACGAGCTGGAGTCCTTCGCCGACGCCTTCAACGGCATGCTCGACGAGAGCGAGCGCGGCCGCCGCCAGCTCACCGCGATGAACCAGGCGCTGGACCTCAAGGTGGGCGAGCTGAGCGAGGCGAACGTCGGCCTGGGCGAGTCCAACCGCCTCAAGAGCGAGTTCCTGGCGAACGTGAGCCACGAGCTGCGCACGCCGCTGAACTCGATCATCGGCTTCGCGGACCTGCTGGAGGAGCTCGCGCGCGCGGACCCCGCCGCGGATCCCAAGCGCGTCCGCTACATCCAGAACATCCAGCGCAGCGGCCGCTCGCTGCTGGACATGATCAACGAGCTGCTGGACATGGCCAAGATCGAGGCCGGCCGCATGGAGGTCACGATCGCGCCGACCTCGGTCGCGGACCTGCTCGAGGGACTGCAGACGATCATGCGCCCGCTCGCGCAGCAGAAGCGCATCGAGGTGGAGCTTCGCACGCCCGCGGACCTGCCGCGCGTCGAGACGGACGCGGGCAAGCTGCAGCAGATCCTCTACAACTTCCTGAGCAACGCGGTGAAGTTCAGCCCGGAGGATGGCGTGATCATCGTCGGCGCGGAGCCGGTCGAGCGCGACGGCGCGGTCGCGGCGCTGCGCGTCGCCGTCACCGACCACGGCCCCGGCATCCCCGAGGACATGCAGGACACGATCTTCGAGAAGTTCCGCCAGGTCGACGCGAGCCACACGCGCCGCGCGGGCGGCACCGGCCTGGGGCTGGCGATCTGCCGCGAGCTCGCCGACCTGCTCGGCTGCACCGTGGGCATCGTCAGCAAGCCCGGCCGCGGCAGCACCTTCTGGGTCGAGGTGCCGCTGGTCCACAAGCCCAAGGCGCTGAAGCCGCTGCTGCCGGTGGCGTGACCGTCAGGGCGCGCGGACCGGCGGCGCGGCGGCGGCGTCGTCGCAGTTGGCGCGCAGGCGCGCGAGGGCGGGGCCGAGGCGGAAGTAGGAGGTGGGGGCCGCCGGCTTCGGGGCACAGCGCTCCGGCACCAGCAGGACGATGGGGGAGCTGGCGACGGATTCGATGCCCCGTCGAAGCGCTGGCCTGAGGAAATCGCTCGGAGGTCGGCCCAGCCGCTGCGACGCCGCGCGGGTTCGGTCGCCGAGGGCACGCAGCAATTCGGTGCAGCGAGTCTCGATCGCGGCAATCTGCGGCTGCTGCAGGGGCCGCTCGGCGTCGTCCAGGCACAGGACGAGTCGATCGACCGAGCTCCAGAGCGTGGCCGGATCGGCGTAGCTGGCCGGATCCGTCGTCCATGCGCTGAGGGCGGCCCATCGGACGGCGTCCTGGTCGCGCAGCGCCGGGGCGATCGCGGACCGGAGCGCGTCCTGCGCGCGGACGTATCCCGCTTCCGCGGCCTTGTCCTGCTCTTCGACCGCCTTGGACCGCGCGGGGTAGTCATCGGTGGGAATGCGCCGCTCCCGTGACGCCTGGCTGAATTCCTGCCGCGCCCGATCCGCCGCGGCGTTCGCCTCCAGCGCGGCGCGGATGTCGGCGAGCGCCGGCGAAGCCGCAAGGATCGCGGCACGGCGTCCTTGAACGCTGAGTGGACCCCGCAGCAGCACGGCGGCCACTGGCGGCGTGCCGTGCTGACGGCCGACTCCCAGCGAAGCCTGCCGCGCGACCCGATACCACTCGAGGATCGGGTCCGCCTCCGGCACATCGAGCACCGCCGCGACGGACGCTGCGATCTCCCGGTCGATCGAGTCGGCCGCGGCACGCGCATCGTCGTACGGGCGCCGCAACTGCTCGTAGTCGTTTGTCCGGACCATGCGGTCCGGGCTCAGGGCCGCGGCGATCGGCCCGACCTCGTTCTCCCACCGGCGACGAGCGTGATCGAACATCTCCGCGAAAAGCCCACGCTTTCGGTCGTCGAGCCCAAGCAAATTCGCGAGCAGCGCCTGGTCCTCGGGCAAGTAGCCCTCGGGAATGCCCGAGGCGTAGACGGGCAGCGCCTTCACCATGGCGATGCCCCGATTGATCTCCTGCGTGAAACCCTCGCACCACTCCGGATCCAGGAGCGCCTCTCGCGTGACCTCGATGGACGCGCTCTCGTCGGCGAAGAAGGCGAGCCCCTCGATCGCGCCGATGGCCGCGCGCGCCTTGATCGCGCGGGCTTTGCGTTCGGGCATCGTGTCGGGGATCACGCCCGTGAGCAGCCAGGTGTCGAAGGAGCTGGCGCGGATCGCGCGGTCGTCCGCGATCCACGCGCGCCCGATCTCGTGCAGGTGGCGGCGGCCGTCGACGCTCAGGTCGGGCGAGAGCGTGAGCTGCGCGATGATCGGGCCAATCGGCTCGTGGTCGCGGGTGTCGTCCAGCCCGCGGATCGCGGACGGGGGCTTGCTCGTGCCCGCGATGCGCGCGAACCAGCCGTCGAAGAAGCGGGCGCGCATGGCGGGATCCAGCCGCTCCGCGATCGCAGCGCACGCGGTGCGCTGTCCCACGAGGATCCGATCGCGGACCTCTTCGTTCTTCGACCAGTCCTGCAGCCGCTCTCGCAGACTCGCGGAGGGCTCGTTCTTGCCGGGTTGTCCCGGGGACGAACGCCGTCCCTGCGACATGAAGATCTCACGCTCGTCCGCCATCGCCTGCTGGTAGGTGCGGCCACCCAGCGCGCGATCGAGCTCGCGTGCGTCCTCGGCGCAGCGCTCGAAGATGAACTTGCGTGCGTCCAGGTACGCGCGGCGCCGCTCCTGCGCGGCGCTGGCGGCGAGCTCGATGCGCGTGCGGAAGACGGAACGATCTCGCAGTTCGGCATCCTTCACTGGCTCGGAAGCGAGCCAGTTGCCGACATCCGGCACCCAGAGTGATCCCCAGCCAGGAAACGCCGCAGACGTCCGCGCCATCGCCTGCACCACCGACTCGAGGTCGCGGCACTGCTCGACGACCACGCGATCCTCCGGACGTGCCGTCGCTTCGAGCAGCTCGGCGAAGAGCGCCTCGCGCAGCCGGTCCTCGGCGGCGAGGATCTGGTCGTCGAGCGCCTGCCGGCGCATCTCCCGCGCGACGCCCATGTACCGGATGTCCGGCGCCGCCTCGTCGGGAGGATCGTTCGCGAGGCGCGCCTCGCACGCCGGAAGCACCTCCTCCTGGAATCGCTCCGCGTACCGCAGCCACGCCTCCACGAAGCGCTCCGGCGGGATCGCGACGCCCGCCCGCGAGAGGCGCGAGGCGAGCCGGTCGGGCGAGATCGGCTCGGCGAGGGGGGATTGCGCTCCGGCGTGGCGCGGGGCGAGGGCGAATGCGAACGCGCACGCAAGAAGCGCGGCGATCGCGCCGAAACGGTGGGGACGCGAGCGTGTTGCGGTGGCGTGCATCAGCGGGGTCCGGAGGGTGCGGGCGAGGTTGGCGCGGCGGCGTTTGCGTCGCGCAGACGCTGCAGCTCAGGGAGAAAGGTCTGGGCGGGGCTCGGCGTGGTGTCGGCGAGGCTGCTGTCCGAAGGCAGTAACGTCCAGAGCTGCGCGAAGGCGGCGGCCTGGACCTCCCAGTAGAACGATTGCACGCCGCTGATCGAGGCTTCCCGGGGACTTGCCCCGAGCAGCGGGAGCGCGGCGTCCGAGGCTGCGCTCGTGCGCTCGAGCGCGCGGCGGAGGATCGCGGAGGCGGCTGTGGCGATCGCGTCGCGCCGTTCGGGGGGAACGCGATCCGGAAGCGCCTGGGTGAAGCGCCAGAGCGGTCTGGGATCGAGGTAGGACCGAGGCAGCGCATTCCACTTCGCGAGCGCGCGCCACAGCTCCCGCTGCGGCGCGCCGATGGCGGCCTCGACCGCGGTCGCGATGGCAGCCTCCGCGTGGTCAAGGCGCGCCTGTGCGGCGGCGATCGCCTGCGTCGCATCGACGACGGCCTTCTCCGCAGCCTCGCGAGTGGCTGCGTCGGCCTCCTCGGGCTGGATGTCGTGTCGATCCCATTCCCGCTTTTGCTTGTCGCGCATCGCCTTGTTCAGCGCGCGGTGGCACTCGACCCATTCGTCCAGCAGCGGAAGCGCGGCGCGCGCGGCGGCACGCAGGTCGCCGTGCGGCAGCGGAGCGGCCAGAAGCGCCGTCGCCAGGTTGTCGGTCTGCATGCGCATCGGATTCGGCTCCGCCGCGGCGCGTCCCGCTCGGTACAGCGCAAGCAGGGCGGCGGCATCGTCGCCGCCGATCGCCGCGGCGGCCGCTCCGAGCGCCGACGCGTCCACCGACGCCGCCCGCGTCCACGCCTCGTCGCGCGCCTGCTGCGCCGACCGCTCGGCCGCGAGAAGAGCCCTCGACTCCTCCATCGTCATGACCATGGCGACCAGTCGGGGCTGCTTGGTCCGCTCGCCCATGAGCGGCTCCACGTGCGCGCGCCACTCCTCCCGCGCTCGATCCATGACCTGCGCGAAGAGGGTCGAGTGGACGTCGTCGAGCTCGAGGATCTCGGCGAGGCGCCGCTGGTCCTGCTCCCGGTAGTCCACGGGCAGCCCCGTGCGCGCGGAAGTCAGCGTGCTCGATTGGTTGGGCTCTGGCCGGCGTCTGATGGTGTCGCCGAACTCCTTCGCGTCCGCCTCCGAGAGCGGATCGCTCACCTGGGGCCAGCGCACGGGTTCTTCGGCGAAGAACTCCAGCCCCGGAATCGCGCCGATCTCCCGCTTCGCCCGCGCCGCCCGTTCGGTGCGCCGGGCTTGCAGGTCAGTGACGGCGCCGGTCCGCAGCATCGACTCGAGTGCGCTCGCCCGAATCGCCTGGTCGTCCTTCAGCCACGCACGGCCGAGCGTGCGTACCCGTTCGCGTGCGGGCTCGTCCAGCGCGGGCTGGCGCAGCAGCTCGCTGATCCACGGGTTCACTCGGACATATCCGCGCGGAGTCGTGAGCTGGCCGATGTTGGTGGGTGGGGAGTCGATCCCCGCGATGCTGGAGAACCAGTAGTCGATGAGGTATTCCCGCTGCTCGGGGGAGAGCCGAGACTCGATCTCGCGGTAGGTGTCGAGCTGCACCCGTCGGAAACGGTCGAACGCCTCCGGCGCGCCGGTGAATTGCGCGAACGGATTGGGCAAGTTCGCGGTCGCAGCCTCGAATTCAGCCGTCGAAATCGCTGTGCGTCCCTCGGCCTTCGCCTTTTCGATGACCCGACTGATCGCCGCATTTCGCTCCGCGTAGATCTGGTCAGGCGACTTCCCCGACGTGCCGTACGCGGCGGCCTGGGCCGCCTGATCGCGCGAGAAGGTCATCAGCGCCTTGCGCGCCTCGAGCGCGGCGGCGCATCGTTCGGCCGCATGCGTCGCCGCAAGCTCCGCCCGCGCGCGCCACTGCGTGCGGCTCGCCGCGGCAGCGTCCGATCCGGATCCCCTGGGGGAGCGCAGGTACGTTCCGATCTCGTATGGAAGCGGCGGCGCCGAGCGGATCCGTTCGTGATCCTCGGTGAGCCGGTCGTACGCCCCCGCGACGGCCTCGATGGCGGCGAGCTGCTCGATGTACCGCCGATCGTCCGGGTCGGCGGCGGCCTTCGCCAGCTCATCGAAGAGCTGGCCGCGCAGCTGCTCCTGCGCGGCGAAGACGCGGTCGCTCAACGCGTCCACGCGCCTCTGCTCCGCCGGACCGGCGATCGGCCGGTTGCCGAGATCCGCCGCAGTCGCGCCGGACACGCGCTGATCCTCCAGCAGTTGCAGCACGCACTGCTCGTACGCCTCGCTCGCGCGCATCCAGATTTCGATGACGCGCTCCGGAGGGAGCGCGACCCCGGCGCGTGCGAGCGGACGGACCAGCGACTCGAGCTGGACCGGCTTGGGAAGCAGCACCTGCGCGTGGGCGGCTGCCGCGAGAAGCAGCGCCAATGTTCCCGCGCAGGCGCGGAGCGCGGCGGAGCGGGATGCGGTTCGGCGCTTCATGGCAGCTCCGTCAGTGACCCGTCGTTGCCGCCGGGGCCGCCGCGGCGCCCGTGCTCGCGACCCGCAGGCGCTGCAGATCGCGAAGGAAGTTGCGATTCTCCGATGGCGCGAGGTCGGTGAGGTCCATCTCGGCGGGCACGAGCATCCACAGCTGCGCGACCGTGATCGCCTGCAGCGCGGGCATGAAGAACTGCAGGTCGGGAAGCCCTCCACGTCGGGACTCCTCGCCCAGCAGCGGCATTGCGGCGCCGGAGAGCGCCGTCATCCGATCCACCGCACGCCGGACGGTCGCCGCGGATGCGGCCGCCACTGCATCGCGCTGCGCCGCGGGCACGCGCTCCGGCAACGCGTCCTCGATCTTCCAGAGCGGCCGCGGATCCGTGCTGGCGTTCGGCGCCGCGTTCCACTTCGCGAGCGCTTGCCAGCGATGCCGGTGCGCTTCGCCAAGACTCGCTTCGACCGCGGACGAGAGCGCTGCCTCGGCACGGTCCAGTCGTTCCTGCGCAGCGGTGACCGCGCGGCCAGCTTCCTCGGCCGATGGCTGCGCCCCACCAGGGACTGGCTCCGCGGGCGCGCCGGCCTGTCCGCGCTTGCTTCGGTCCGCCGCCTGCTTCGCCCGGAGTGCGCCGACCATGGCCCGATGGGCCGCGACCCACTCATCCAGGAGCGGCGCCGCGGCGCGCGATGCCGCGCGGAGCTCGTCCCGGTGCAGCGGGGCGCCCAGCAGCACCGTCGCAAGATTGTCGGTCGCGAAGCGCCCAGGCAGCGGCTGCGACGCGGCGCGCGCGGCGCGATAGAGCGCGAGGACGGGGGCGGCGTCCTCGCCACCGAGCGCGGCGGCCATCGCGCCGAGCGTCTCGGAGTCGATCGCGCTCGCCCGGATCCATGCGTCGTCGCGCGCCTGCTGCGCCGCCCGCGTCGCCGCCTCGTACGCGCGGATGGCCTCGACTCCCCGCAGCTCTCCCGCGGCGGGCAGCTTCGTCCGGTCTCCCAGCAGCGGCTCCAGCTGCGCCTTCCACTCCTCCCGCGCGCGGTCGAAGAGCTGGCCGAGGAGCGCCGCGCGCGCCTCGTCGAGCTCGAGCAGCTCCCCGATGCGCTTCTGGTCCCGATCGAGGTAGTTCACCGGCAGTCCGGTGAGCGACGCGACCATCGCGTTGGAGTCCGTGGCCTGCGGCCGGCGGCCCACGACGTCGCCGAACTCCCTCGCATCGGCTTCGCTCAGCGGATCCGACAGCTGCGGCCACACGACCACATTCTCCGCGAAGAACTCGAGCCCCGGGATCGACCCGATCTCCCGCTTCGCCTGCTCGGCGCGCTCGGCGCGCTGGGCGGTGACATCGGGCAGCTTCCCGGTCCGCAGGAGCGCCTGCAGCGCGTCCGCGCGAATCTTGTGGTCGTCCTTGATCCACGCGCGGCCGAACGTCCGCACGCGCTCGCGCGCGGCTTCGTCCAGCGCCGGCTGCCGCAGCAGCTCGGCGACATGGAAATTGACGCGCACGAATCCACGCGGGGAGAAGAGCATGCCGATGTTCGGCGGCGGGGAGTCCGTTCCGGTCACGCTCGCGAACCAGGAGTCCACCAGGTCGTCGCGCTGCTCCTGGGAGAGCCGCGCCTCGATGTCGCGATAGGTGTCGATCTGCACGCGCCGCAGGCGCTCGAAGGGATCGGGGCCCGGATCCTGCGACGGAGCGCCGCCGCCCAATCCTGCGACGGCGGCGTCGAGCTCCGCCTTCGTGAGCGTCGTGCGTCCCTCCGCCTTCGCCTTCTCGAAGGCCTCCTTGATGGCCTTCGACCGCGCCGCGCTCACCTCGGCCGGCGACTTCCCGGAGGTCCCGGCCGCCGCGGCCTCGGCGGCGCGCTCGCGGCGAAGTTCCATGATCTTCTTGCGCGCTTCGAGCGCGGCGGCCCGCCGCTCGGAAGCGCGCGCGGCGGCCAGCTCGGCGCGTGCGCGCCACTGCGCGCGCGCCGCGGCGTCGTCCTCCTTCGGCGTCGATCCCGTCATGCGCAGGGAGTGCCCGATCTCCTGCGGGAGGCGTGGTGCCGACTGCATCCCGCGCAGGTCGGCATCGAGCCGGCCGTACGCGCCGGCGACCGATTCCGCGGCCGCGATCTGCTCGATGAGCTGCCGGTCCTCGGGGTTCAAAGCCGCCTCCGCGAGCGCGCCGTAGAGCTGCGTCCGAAGCTGGTCCTCAGCCGCGAGGATGCGGTCGCTCACCGCCTCCAGCCGCTTCTGCTCCGCCGTTCCTGGGATCGGCTGGAGACTTCCCGGCGCGCCGCGCGTGCCTGTCTTGCGCTGGTCTTCGATGAGCTGCAGCACGCACTGCTCGTACGCCTCGCTGTAGCGCGTCCAGATCTCGACGAAGCGCTCCGGAGGCAGTGCGACCCCCGCGCGTGCGAGCGGCATCGCGACCAGCCCCGGCGGAATCGGCCTTGGCAGCTGCACCTGCGCCTGCGCCACCGCCGCGACCAGCAGCGCCATCGCGCCCGCGCAGGCGCGCCACACCAGCGTTCGTCCCATCGACATCGGAATGCTCCTTGCCCGAAGTGCCCGTTCCGGCGCGGCCCCACGACCCCGGCGCGCTCCTGCCGCCGTCCCGGCGACGGAGGCGAGCACAGGGTACGCGACCGCCGCGCGCGGGTTCGTCACATCGCGCGCAGATCCACCCGCTCCGCCACGCGCGCGTCCGCGCCGGGGGAGTGCCGCCGCAGCGTGCTCGCGTCCAGGCGCGGGGGCAGGCCGCGGGGCCACATCTCGGCCGCGACCTCGGCGACGGCGCGGGCGACGCCCTCGGGGGGGACGGCGCCGTCGGGGCAGTAGAGGTCGTACTCCTGCCAGGACATCGTCAGCCGCGTCGACTGCAGGCTGCCGTCGGCCAGGATCTGCTGCACCTGGAAGGTCCAGCCGGACTCGCCCTCCTGCTCCGAGAGGATCTCGATCATGCGGGGCACGCGGCGGGGATACTATCGCCTCTCCATGCGTTTCCTGCTCGAGACGATCCGCCTTGGCCTGGGCAACCTGCGCCGGCACAAGCTGCGCTCGACGCTCACGAGCCTGGGCATCATCCTCGGCGTGGCGGCGGTGATCGTCGTGGTCGCCATCGGCGAGGGGAACAAGCTCGCCGCGCTGCGCGACATCCAGGCGCTTGGCGCGACCAACATCATCCTGCGCAGCGCGAAGCCCCCCGAGGCCAACAGCACCGGCGGCACGCGCAGCTTCCTCGTCTCGTACGGCCTGAAGTTCCAGGATCTGCGCCGCGTGCGCGCGAGCGCGCCGGACGCGAAGTTCATCATCCCGCTGAAGGCCGTGGGCAGCGAGGTCTCCTACGGCGCCGTGCGCACGCTCAGCCAGGCGTACGGCACGATCCCGGAGCTGCAGGACGCCGCGCGCCTGCGCGTCGCGTCGGGGCGCTACCTCACCGACACCGACGTCGACGGCAACGAGCCCGTCTGCGTCATCGGCGCGGAGATCGCCAAGCAGTTCTTCCGCCTGGTCGACCCGGTGGGGCAGTCGATCCGCATCGACCAGCAGGTCTTCCGCATCGTCGGCGTGCTCGAGCCCATCGGCCTCGCCGGCGGCGCGGGCACCGCGCTCGTGGGACGCGACCTCAACAAGGACGTGCACCTGCCGATCTCCACCGCCGAGCGCAGCTTCGGCAACACGATCGTGCGCCGCCAGTCGGGCTCCTTCAGCGGCGAGGAGATCGAGCTCAGCGAGATCTACGTCACGATGCACGACACCGAGGAGGTCGTGCTCGCCTCCAGCCGCCTCGCGCGCCTGCTGGAGGCGGGGCACCCGCGCCTGACGGACGTGCAGGTGATCGTCCCCTGGGAGCTGCTCGAGAACGCGAAGAAGGCGCTGCTGGTCTGGAACATCATGCTGGTGGCGATCGCCGCGATCAGCCTGCTCGTGGGCGGCATCGGCATCATGAACATCATGCTCGCGTCCGTGACGGAGCGCACGAAGGAGATCGGCATCCGGCGCGCGCTGGGGGCGACGCGCAAGCACATCGTGCTGCAGTTCCTGGTCGAGACGGGCTCCCTCTCGACGCTGGGCGGGCTCATCGGCATCGGGCTGGGCGTGGCGATCAGCTACGCGCTCGAGTCGGTGATCCCGTGGGCGTCGAAGCTGCCGCTGCTGCGCGGCGCCTTCGAGGGCAAGCTCGCGCTCACGCCGGAGATCACCCTGTGGTCGATCGTGGTGAGCTTCCTGGTCAGCGCGGGCGTCGGGCTGGTCTTCGGGATCTACCCGGCGATCATCGCCAGCCGCAAGGATCCGATCATCGCGCTGCGGCACACCTGACGGGCGGGCGCCGCGCGTCGTGCGCCTCACCGCCGGCGCCACACGACGACCTCGCCGCCGCCGCTGTCGATCCAGCCCGGCAGCGTGAGGTCGGGCTCGAACCCCGCCGCGCGCAGGCGCGCCTCGACCTCGGGCGGCATCGCGCGCGGGTAGAGCATCACCGCCCACTTCGGGTGCCGCTCGCGCAGGCGCGCCTCCAGGTCGCGGCCATAGGGGCCGCTGCCGGGCATGTCGAGCCCGTAGATCGTGGAGTACCACGCATGCACATCGTCGGGCAGGCCGATGGCGATCGCCTCCTCGCCGGGCGCGCGCATCTGCGCGACGTGCGCGATCGCCTCGCGCAACGGCTGGCGCGGCGGCAGCACCGCGAGCGATCCCGTCCACGCGAGCGCCGCGACCCCGGCGAGCAGCGTCGCCGCGCCGCGCCGTCGCGCCGCGAGCCAGACGCAGCCCGCGCCGATCGCCAGCGCGACCGCCGGCAGCAGGAAGACCAGGAACCGCGCGTAGAGCCAGCTGTGCAGCACCAGCGGGAAGGCGAGCGCCACGACCGCGCCGCCCGCGCTCAGCAGGAGCGCGCGCCGCAGCCCGGGCTCGCGCCACGCCGCCGCGACGCCCGCCGCCGCCAGCGGCAGCGCGGCCGCCGAGGCCCACCAGGTCCAGGTGCCGCCGAGCATCCAGAGCATGAGCAGCCCCTCGGGGCTCCAGAGCGTGGGCTCGTTGCCGTCGGCGGCGAGGAACTCGCGCCGGATGCTCGCCATGTCGGGGAGCACGGGCGCGTACATCGCCAGCACCAGCAGCCCCGCGACGCCCAGCGCCAGCAGGCCGCCGCCCGCGTCGCGCCGCTGCGCCTCGCCGCCGCGCGCCGCGAGCCAGAGCAGCCAGAGCGCGTGGCACGCGGGCACGCACGCCGTCACCAGGTGCGACCAGCAGCCCAGCGCGACCACCAGCGCGTACTCCGCCCACGCGACGCCGCCGCGCGTGCGCTTCGCCCACAGCAGCGTCGCCGTCGCGAGCGTGGCGTAGTAGGCCATGAAGGCGTAGCCGCGCGCCTCGGCGCTCTCGAGCGCGGCGATGGGCATGAGCGCGGTCACGAAGGCCATCGCGATTCCGGTGCGCGGGCCCGCGGCCTCGCGCCCCAGGAACCACGCCGCGACGATGCCCACGAGCCCGATCACCAGGCTCGGCAGGCGCAGCGTGAACTCGTTCGCGCCCAGCACGCCGGTGACGACGGAGGTGAGCAGCGACTGGAAGACATGGTTCGCCTGCGTGTAGTAGTTGCCGACGGCGACGCCGGGTCCGTGCACGCCGTAGCCCAGGTAGGCGGCGATCTCGTCGTACCACAGGCTCTGCGTCATCAGCGGCACGCGCACCAGCAGCGCCAGCAGGCACGCGAGCAGGACCAGATGCAGCTCGCGCCGCGCGACGGCGGGGGGCCCCGGAAGCTGCGGACGCCCGCGCCAGATGCGGTCGCCCCAGAGGCAGAGCGCGGCGAAGGCGAGCCCCGCCATCGGCGCGCCGATGCGCAGGAGCTGCGCGCCCTGCAGGGTGGTGGGGGGGACGCCGCCCGCGGCGGCCCGGCGCGCCTCGTGCGTGAACCACTCGGCCAGCACCTGCGTGGGGACGAGCCCGATGCACGCGAAGGCGAGGCCCGCGCCCGCGTAGAGACGCCGCCACGCGGCGAAGGCGCCGCTGCGGCGGGTGTCGTGCGCGGGATCGTGCGCGCCCGCGTGCCCGTCCTTCGCGCCGCTCACGCGCGCGTCTCCTGGAGCGCCGCGGCGGGATCCTCAAGCGACGCCGGCTCGGGCACGTCGATGCTCCCCGCCGAGGGCCGCAGCGCCAGCGGCTGCGTCGCCATCGGCGCGGCGTGGCGCACATCGGCGCGGACCGAGCGGATCGCGGGATAGACCAGCAGGCGCAGCGCCGCGCTCGCGCCGAAGATCCACAGGTACGCGTCCATGCCCACGCCGATCGTGCGCAGCATCCCCGCGCCCAGCAGCGTGCCCGCCGTCGCCGCGAAGCTGTTGAGCAGCATGTAGGTCGCCATGAGGCTGGTGCGCTCGCGCTCGCGGATGGTCTCGAGCGCCAGGAAGAAGAAGCCCAGTTCGAAGGCGCCGAACATCGCGCCCGTCAGCGCCTGCAGCGCCAGCAGGTAGCCGAAGCTCGGGCTGATCATCCACAGCGCGCTCAGCGGCACGATGCCCGCCGCGCCCAGCAGGAAGAGCCGGCGCGCGCCGTGGCGCTGCGCGTAGGCGCTCCAGAAGGGGGCGGTGAGGCTCTTGGCCGCGAAGCCCGCGGCGATCATCGCCAGCACGCCGCTGTCGCTGAAGCCAAGCTGGCGGCTCATGAAGGGGGTGAAGAAGGGCTGCGCGACCTGCACCGCGACGGTCATCAGCACCATCGCGCCCAGCAGCCGGCCGTCCGTCTCCGCGCGCACGCGGCCCAGGAACTCCGCGCCGCCGACATGGCGGTGCTGGCGCGGATCCAGCCCGGGCGCCTCGCTCTGGTGCTTGAGGAACCAGACGCTCCACAGCCGGCTGGCGCCCGCGAGCACGAAGACCGCCGCGAAGGCCGTCATGAGCCCGATGTCCACGCCCGTGCGGAAGCCCAGCAGGCGCTCGGCCTTGCCCGGATCGCCCAGCGCCAGGATGAGCCCGCCCAGCAGCAGCGAGCCCAGGATCGAGAGCTGGTAGACGCGCGAGCGCCACCCGAAGTAGCGCACGCGGATGCGCCGCGGAAAGAGCGCGCCGACCCAGGTGTTCCACGCGGGCGCGGCGCCGAGGTTCACGGCCCAGTAGAGG
Source organism: Phycisphaerales bacterium (assembly GCA_046350355.1). Lineage (GTDB taxonomy): Bacteria > Planctomycetota > Phycisphaerae > Phycisphaerales > SM1A02 > UBA966. Next base: position 247,782 of record JAXMAN010000002.1, read on the forward strand.
CTGGCGACCGCGAAGAGGCACCAGGTGGGCATCGCGCCCATCGCGGCGGCGATCACCATCGGCAGGAAGCTCGCGCCCTGGATCGAGGCGCAGAGCATGATCCACCGCCGCGGCGAGCCGAGCTTGCGCACGCCCCAGGGGGCGCAGAGCTGCAGCAGCGCGCCCACGAGCTGCGGCACCGTCGCCACGAGCGCGGCGACCTGCTCGTTCTTTCCCAGCGCGAGCGCGAAGAGCGGGAAGTTCGTCTCCCCCAGCCCGACCATGAACGCGTGCGTGACACCGTCGCCGGTGCAGTGGCGCAGGTCGGAGCGAAGCGTGGAGGTTTGGGCGGGAGGCTCCGCGTCGGTCACGGCGTCGTGCTACCAGAGGGCTTGGCGCCCGTGGTGCTGCCCGAGCCGGAACCGGTGCTGGAACCCGTCGCGGTGCCGGCGGGCTTGGTCGGCGTCGTGCCTGTGGCGCCCGTCGTGCCCGTGGCGCCCTTGGTCGCGGCGCCGCCGGAGCTGGTGCCGGTCGTGGACGCGCCGCCGGTCTTCACCGGCGCGGTGCTGCCCTGGCCGTTGGCCGGGATGAACTGGCCGCCGGAGGAGGCGCCGGAACCCGCGGGCGCCGTGCGTGCGCCGTTGCCGCCGCCGCCACCGCCGCCGAAGTTCCCGCCGTTGCCGCCCGCCGCGCCCGTCACCGTCGCCGGCGTGAAGCCGATGACCTGCGAGGCCGCGATCGGGGCCGTGATGTCGACCCAGCGGCCCGCCGTGCGGCGCGGCTGCTCCTGCACGAACGAGATGCCGTAGCCGCCGATCTGACGCTGGATGTAGTCCGGGGCGCGCACGATGATCGAGCCGTCGTAGTAGCGGATCGTCGCGACATTCTCGTCCAGCCACGCGTCGGGCTCGACGAGCTGCTTGATGAGGTCCATGAGCTCCTGCGCCTTCTCGTCGTGGGACCGACGCTCGGGGGCCTCGCCGGGGTTGCCGAAGGGCACGCCGCCGCCGCCGCCGCCGCCGCCGCCACCCGAGCCACCGCCGCCGCCACCGCCGAAGCCGCCGCCACCACCACCGCCGCCGCTCCCGCCGCCGCCGCTCTGGCCGCCCTGCGAGACGGCCTGGTTCAGGTTGAACTCCGGCGCGTTGTCGAAGTTGGGCGCCTCGAAGAGGAGGTCGCGGATCGGGTAGATGCGCATCTCCTGCGCGGCGCGCGCGTTCAGGCGCGTCTTGGGGCCGACCTCGACGAAGCCCTTGCGGAGCTGCCAGGTCGAGGGTTCGTTGGTGCACTGCTCGAGGATGCGCTCGATGACGGTGAGCGCGGCCTGGCCGTTGGCCTGCAGGGTGATCGGGGCCTCGGGATCGATGCCCGACGCGGCGCCCGGATCGGTCGACCAGCGGTAGACGATGTCGATGCCCAGGAGCTGCTTCACGTAGGCGAGCGCGTCCTTCGCCGGGGTCGCGTCGAAGTTCACCGAGATGCCGGTGGCGATGAGCGCGCGGAGCATGCCGCCGCGCGTGGCGCGGACGTTGGCCTGCTGCTCGGCGGCGCGCTGCTTGAGCACGGCGTCGATGCGGGTCGAGAGATCCTGCGCTCCCGCCGAGGCGGCGAGGGCGCCGACCGCGGCGACGAAGGCGGCGACGTGCAGACGACGGACGCTGGCGATGCGCATTCGACCTCCTGGACGGGGGCAACGGACGCGCCGACCCGGTGGCCGGCCCCCGAAGTGTACGGTTGGCCTGCGGGAATCCGTTGCGCGAAACGGCCCGATCGGGGCGGGATTCCCGGACGAGAGCGTCTCCTGCGGCCCTCCGCAGGGGCCTCAGCCCGGTGGCGCGGTCTGCGCCGCCGCAGGCGCCGCCGCCGGCGTGGCCGGCGGGGTGGCGGCGGTGCCCTCCAGCCGGGCCAGCGCGCGCTCGGTCTCCGCCAGCGCCCAGAGCGCCATCGCCTGGGCGGCCAGCGGCTGCGAGGCGTCGCTGGGCGAGGCCAGGACGCCGCCGACCGCGCGCGTCGGATTGGGCGCGACGAGCGCGATCGTCTCGTCCGCGGTGAGCTGGCGCAGGAAGCGCGTCGCCAGGCGCAGCGAGCGCGCGTTGCGCGCGTCGCGCTGCGCGGCCTCGGCGGCGGGGAGCGCGGGCTGGAGCGCGGGCTCGGCGGTGAGCAGCGCGACCAGGAGCTGGGCGCGCGTCGACTGGCTGGAGGCGCGCCCCGCGCGCGAGCCCGTGAGCGCGTACGCGCCGATGCCGTCGCCCAGCGTGGCGCGCGCCCCCGCCGGAAGCTGCGCCTGCTGCGTCTCCACGAGCACGGTGCGCGCGGCGTCCAGCGCCTGCACGCGCGCGGAGAGCCGCGCGGGATCGTTCAGCGGACGCTCGGCCAGCAGCAGCAGGGGAGCGATGTTCACGAGCTCCGCCGCCGCCGTCGTGCGCCAGGCGTCGTCGAGCGCGGCCAGGAGCTGTTCGCGCGGCAGCAGCGGGGCGCCGCCGGTCTCGCGCAGCGCGGCGGCGGCCAGGAGCGCGGCGCGCGCGTGCGTGCGCAGCATCGTGCGCGCCGTCGGCTCGAGCGCGGCGCGCGCGGCGTCGCCCAGGCGCGCGAGCGTCTCGGCGGGCAGCGGCGGCGCGGAGGCGGGGCGGCCGCTGCGCGCTTCCTCGGCGCGGATCGCGGCGTCGGCCAGCAGCATGCAGGCGACCGCGGCGGGATCCTTCAGCGGATCGGCCTCGCCCGCATCGACCTGCGCGAGCGCGCGCAGCACGGTGCGCGCGCTCTCCAGCGCCTGCTCGCGCAGCGGCTGCGGCCATGTCGGCACCGAGGCCACCTGCGCCAGCGCGTACGCGGTGAGCGCCTGCTCGAAGGGAGCGGCGGAGGGCGGTTCGTAGTCGTCGGCGGCGACGATGTAGTCGCCGCGCAGTCCGGCGCGCGCCAGCTCGGGGCCGCCGCGAAGCTGCGCGCCCAGGCGCGCGGCGATCGCCTGCGCGGTCGCCGCGAGCTCGCCGCGCGGCGCCTCGCTCTCCGCGCGCGCGGGCAGCAGGCGCGCGAGCGCGGCGGGGGGCGCCTGCGGATCCACCTGCGCCAGGCGCACGCCCGAGACCGCGTAGACGGCGGTCGAGTCCGCCTCCTGCAGTTCCGGAAGGTCGCGCGGGGGAAGGTCCAGCTCGCTCACCAGCGCCAGCAGCGCGCGCGAGAGCGGCGCGGCCATGCGCTTGCCCAGCAGGTACGCCGCGGGCTGGTACGCCCAGCGCGTGCCGTGGCGCATCGCGAGTCCGCACTCGCCGGGCTCGAACTCCTTGGCGACCTCGTCGAAGGTGCGGCCCACCAGCGGCTGCGGCGCGCCCGCGACCTCCAGCTCCAGCGCGAGGCGCGCGCCCAGCTTCTCGCGCAGCTCCAGCGGCAGCGCCACGACCGCGGGATGCCCGCGCGCGGCGTCGAGCGCCATGCGCACCGCCGCGGCGACGAGCGCGCCGCGCGACGCCGTCTCCCCCGACGCGATCGCCTTGCCGAAACCCACCGTGCGCCCGCGCAGGCGCAGCACCGCCGCCGCGGCGCGCACGCCGTCGGGGTCCTTCGCGTCCATCGGCACGCTGCCGGCGTCGAGCCAGCCGCGCGCGGCGAAGTAGGCGCCGACGGCCGCGGCGGGGTCGATCTCGGCGGCCGATGCGGCCTGCACGGCCGGCGGAGCGCCGGCGGCGACGGTCTGCGCGGCCATCGCGTGCGTCCCGCGCAGGCACAGCGGTCCGAGAATGGCGCAGGCGAGCGCCAACGCCCGCATAAACCGTCCGCCCCCGGCGCTTTGGATCGGATTCGGGCTGTGCAGGGTGGACGGCATGCGTGGGTTGGGGAAGACTTCGATCGTAGCGCGGGGAGCGCCTGGCTCGTGCCGGCCCTCCGCGCCACAGGCCACGACACCACGAAGAGCTGAACCATGCGAGCCGTTGCACTTGCTGCCACCCGAGTCGTCTCCATCGAGGAGAACGCCCGCCGCATCCTCCTCCTCGCGGCGCTCTCGTACATCGCGCTCTGCTGACCGCCCCGCGTGGGAGCCGGTCGCGCGCGAGCCAGGTTCGCGCATTCAGTGCGAATGAAAGCACCCCGCCCGGAACGGGCGGGGTGCGGTCGTTTTCGCGGCGCGCGATCGCGGCCGGATCAGAACTTGATCTTCGAGGTGCCCAGCGAGCCGTGGTCGTCCATGCCGCCGCGCGTCGGACGCACGCCGGTGCTGGAGGAACGGCGGGCCGCCGGATCCTCGTCCGCGGTCGCGCCCCACTGCGCGCGCTTGAGGCTGAGGCCGATCTTGCGGTCCTCGGTGTCGACGCGCAGGATCTTGACCTCGACCTCCTGGCCGGGCTTGACGACATCCTGCGGGTTCTCGACCTTCTGGTCGGAGAGCTCGCTGATGTGGAGCAGGCCCTCGAGGCCCTCCTCCAGCTCGACGAAGACGCCGAAGTTGGCGATCTTCGTGATCTTGCCCTTCACGATCATGCCGGGGCGGTACGCGCTCGGGATCGCCTCGATCCACGGATCCTCGGTGAGCTGCTTGACGCCCAGGCCGATGCGCTGCTTCTCCTGGTCGACCTCGAGGATGACGCACTTGACCACGTCGCCCTTCTTGTAGAGCTCGTTCGGGTGCGCGACCTTCTTCGTCCAGCTGATGTCGCTGACGTGCAGGAGGCCGTCGATGCCCGGCTCGATCTCGATGAAGGCGCCGTAGTTGGAGAGGTTGCGGACCTTGCCCTCGATGACGCTGCCGCGCGGGTACCGGTCGGAGACGAGCTCCCACGGGTTCACGTCGGTCTGCTTCATGCCCAGGGAGATCTCGAGCTTCTCCTTGTTGATGTCCAGGACGACCACATCGACCTCGTCGCCGACCTGCACGATCTCGCTCGGGTGGTTGACGCGGCGCGTCCAGCTCATCTCGCTGACGTGCACCAGGCCCTCGATGCCCTCCTCCAGCTGCACGAAGGCGCCGTAGGACATGAGGCTGACGACCTTGCCCTTGACGCGGGAGTTGACCGGGTACTTCTTCTCGATCTCCTCCCAGGGCGAGGTCTCCTTCTGCTTCAGGCCCAGCGCGATCTTCTCGCGCTCGCGGTCGATGTTGAGGATCTTGACCTCCACCTCGTCGCCGATCTTGACGACCTCCGTCGGGTGGTTCACGCGGCCCCAGCTCATGTCCGTGATGTGGAGCAGGCCGTCGAGGCCGCCCAGGTCGATGAAGGCGCCGAAGTCGGCGATGTTGGTCACGGTGCCGCGGACGATGTCGCCCTCCTTGACCGTGCCCAGCAGCTTCGCCTTCGCGGCCTCGCGCTCCTCCTCGATGAGCTTGCGGCGCGAGATGACGATGTTCTTGCGCTCCTCGTCGATCTTGAGGATCGAGGCGCGGATGGTGCGGCCCACGTAGTCGCCGATGTCGCCGGGACGGCGCACGTCGACCTGCGAGGCGGGCAGGAAGACCGGCACGCCGATGTCGACGAGCAGGCCGCCCTTGATCTTGCGGACCACCTTGCCCTCGACGACGTCGCCTTCCTTGCGGGTGAGCAGGATCTGCTCCCAGCCGCGGATGCGGTCGGCCTTGCGCTTGGAGAGGACGACGGAGCCTTCCTCGTCCTCCATCTGCTCGAGCAGCACCTCGACCTGGTCGCCGATGGCGACGCCCGCCTCGTCGAACTCCGACTTCGCGACCTGGCCCTCGCTCTTGAGGCCCACGTCGACGATGACGAAGTCGCCGGACATGCCGACGACGACGCCCTTGAGGATGCTCCCCGGCGACATGTTCTTGAGATCGGCGCCGCCGACGTCGGCGACGCTGCTGAGACCGGAGAGGAGGGAGTTGAGCTCGGCGGGATCGAGGTTGATGTCCTCGATCAGGTTGTAGTCGACCATGATGTCTTTCTTGGGTGCGTCGTTGGCCGTGGCGGCGCGCGCCGCCATGCGGAGGTGCGAAGGCCCCGCACGCGCGGGGCGAAACGGCAAAGGCTACCGGGAATCCCGCGGCGGCGGAAGCGGCCGCCTCCGGGCGCAGGCGCAGATACCGGACGCGCGGCGGCGGCTCAGGCGCCCAGGTCGCTGGCACCGCGCAGCTGGCTCTGCGGCGCCTGCGCGTCGTCCTGCGCGACGGGGACGGCGCGGCGGAAGGGGGCGGCGCCCTTCGCGGCGCGCTCCATGTCGCGCCAGTGGCGCATGAAGCCCAGCGCGCCGATCACGTTCACCAGGAAGCAGATCCCGAAGGTCCACGGCGCCCAGCCGTGGGTCCCGAGCCACTTGTAGAGGCCGACCGCCAGGAAGGGCGCGATCACGCCGCGGATGCCGTTGAGCGTGACATGCACGCTCATGTAGAGCGCGTCCTTCTCCGGCGGCGCGAAGTCGTGGTGGCCCAGGTTCCACGCGAGCGCGCCGCCGGCGAAGCCGACGCCCATGATGGCGGCGGCCAGGTAGAAGAGCCAGAGCTGCCCGAAGACCGCCGCCACCCACAGCAGCCCCGCGGCCGTCACGAAGGACCATCCGTGGATCGCGCGGAAGCGCACGATGTGCGTGCGGTCCAGCAGCCGCGCCCAGAGGGGGATCGCCAGCGGCATCACGAGCAGCGGGATGACCGTCGTCGCCAGGATCGCCTGCAGGTAGGTCGCGTGCAGCTCGTCCTCCAGCACCAGCGCCTGCGGCGCGCCGACCATCAGGTTGCCCAGGCCGAAGACGAACATCCAGACCATGAAGCGGCGGTACTCGCGGTCCTCGACGAGCACGCGCCAGTTGACGCGCAGCGCGTCGGTGGCGATCGCGGCGCCCTGCACCGGGTTGGCGGTGAGCGCGGTCTTGCCGCTCTCGCGCCGTTCCTGGCGCGCCAGGCGTCCGCCGCCGCGGATGCGCACCTTGCGGAAGATCGAGTTGCCGTAGAGCCCCACCAGCGCCAGCACCGGGAAGACGAAGTGGAAGCTGCCGGGGCTCGCGTCCATCGTCGCGCCCACCAGCCAGCCGCTGAGGGCGAGCATGAGCGACTGCATCGTCGCCATCTTGCCGGCGATGCTCGCGCGGCTGGCCTTGGGGTAGTTCTGGCGCCAGACGGCGGTGCGCACGGTGATCACGCCCGTCCAGGTGGTGCGCGCGATCAGCACGAAGAGGCAGGTGCCCACCAGGCCCCACGCATTCACCGGCATCGCCGCGACCAGGCCGACGCAGATGCAGGTGGCGATCTGGATCCCGGAGATGAAGCGCACCTTGTCGCGCCCGCCGCTCATGCGCGCCCAGAGGAAGCTCGTGAGGTTGGCGAAGTTCGGCGCCGCGCTCACCAGCGCGACCGCGAAATCCAGCATCCCCGGCGAGACCCCCGGCACGCCGGTCCAGGCCTTCTTCACGATGACCGACATCGTGCCCCCTTCGATCGCGCCGAGCATGATCGGCAGGAACGCCCACGAGAGCAGCTCGCGCGCGTAGTTCACGCGCTGCATCGGGGCGATGCTGCGGGGATGGAAGCTCCACAGCCAGCCGGTCACGAGGTCGACCAGCGTGCGGGGATGGGGAACGGCTTTCATCGAACGTGGGGAAGGTCAACCGACGAGGCCCGACCCCTCCGGGGGCCGACCAGCGGGGAGCTCGAACCCCAAGCGTAGGTGGGCTCGCCTGCCGTCGTTCCCGGCCTTCCACTCGAGGGAGGCATGGCCATCGTCGCGGCAATCAAGAGGCGATCCCGAGGGGTTCGCATCGGTTCGAGCAATTGGCGCTGAACCGTCCCCGAGGGGGTCGGAGCCCCGTCGGTTGACGCCACGAAGTCTAGCCGGGGCGGAAGCCCGCGCGACGGATCGCCGCCGGAAGCGCGGCGCAATACGCGAGGTAGGCGTCCTCGAGCGTGTCGGGAATCACGCGGATGCCGCCGAGCACGCTGAGGAAGTTCGTGTCGCCGGACCAGCGCGGCACGACATGCCCGTGCAGGTGCTCGGGAAGTCCCGCGCCCGCCGCGCGTCCGAGGTTCAGGCCGACGTTCATGCCCTGCGGATGGCACGCCTCCTCGCAGAGCGCCATCGCCAGCTCCATGAGCCGCCAGAAGTGCGCGCGCTCCTCGGGCGGGTACTCCTCGAGCGTCGCGTGCGCCGCGCCGAGCGCGACGAGCAGGTGTCCGTTGGAGTAGGGGTAGCGGTTGAGCAGGACCATGCCGCGGCGGTCGCGGAAGACGACCAGCTGCGCGGCGTCGCGCTCGGGATGCGCCCAGTACTCGCCGAGGAAGTCCGGCGGCGTGGAGGGAGCGGGCGCGCCCGCGCGCGCGGTCTTGGATTCGTGGTCGAGCGCACGGATGTACGCCATGCGCCACGGCGCCCAGAGGGAGCGATGCATGGCGCGGGATTCTAGGGACCGGGCGCGAGTGGCTCGCGCCGGATCGGGCGCGTCGGCGCGGGTGTGCCGGCGAGCTGCGCCTCGACGGGGAGCCGCACCTCGCCCTTCCACCAGCGCGCGGGGGCGATCGCCGTGCCCGCGAAGGGGATCGCGCGCAGCGCCGTCTCGCGGTCGCCGCGGATCACCAGCGTCCAGCCGGGCACGACCGCGCCGCCGCGGGGGCCGGTGCGCTGCGCCTTGGCGGCCTCGCGCGCCGCCGCCGCCAGCCGCTGCAGCGCGGGAATGTCCTCGAGCGTCGTCTCCCACTCGTGGCGCGGATCGGGGTTGCCGCCGTGCCACCAGAAGCGCGTGCGACGGCGCACCTGGTCGCCCTCGCAGAGCTCGAGCACGACGCCCACCAGCAGGTCCGCGTGCTCGCTCGCGATGAAGCGCGTCGGCCCGTAGCGCACGGCGACGGGACGGTCGGCGTCGTCCCAGACGGTGATCGGGTTGCCGAAGGCCTCGGCGAAGGTCGACTGCAGCGCCTCGCTCTCGTCCGTGGCGAGCTGCGGATCCGGCAGGCGCGCGATCGCGCCGGTGAAGTCGAGCGGCGGGTGCTCCTTCCACGGCTCCCACGCGTTGGCGGCGCGGTCGAAGCGGCGCGTCTCCAGCAGCAGGCGGCCCGCGACCTGCGTGGATTCCTCGCTTCCCTCGGGCAGGCGAAGCTGCGCGTTGAGCGACCGGGGCGAGCGCGTGCTCTCGCCGCTCCAGACGGTCCAGACGGGATCGCCCCCCTCGATGCGCGCGCGCCACTCCGCGCGCACGCCCGGCAGGACGCCGCCGACGCGCACGAAGGGGCGCACGCCGCGCGGCCACGCCGCGGGCACCTGCACCTTGGCGATGAGCGGGGCGGAGGCGAGGAGCCGCTCCATCGCGCCGCGGTGCTCCTCCAGCGCGCGGGCGCGCGCGTCGCGCTCTCCGCGCGGGAGATCGGGGCTGTCCTGCAGCTCCGCCGGCGTCGCGTCCGCGGCCGCGCGCATGAGCGCGAGCGCCGTCATGTCGGGTCCCTCCGCGCCGGGGAGCATCTGCAGCGCCGCGCCCGCGACGTCCAGGAGCTGCGGCGCGGAGAGCTCCTCCTGCCAGGTGCGCCGTTCGAGCTCGTCCCACGCCTCCGAGGCGCCCGAGGGCGGATGCGAGAGCGGCATGAGCGCCACCAGCGCGCCCGTGGGCAGCGAGGCCGACCAGCGCTGTCCCGTCACGCGAAGCTGCAGCCACGACGCGCCCACGAGGATCGCGAGCAGACCGACCGCCGCGATCGCCCAGCGCCGGCGCGTGCGCGCGAACTCGCGCTCCTCGATCGCGAGGTAGCCGCACTCGCCGCAGATCAGGCCGGGGGTCCCCGAGAGGTCGTGCCAGCAGCGCGGGCAGCGGCGGCGCCCGCGCGCCTTGTCCGCGAAGAGCGCCCACCAGATCACGCCGACGCCCAGGGCCGCCGCGAGCACCACCAGCAGCACCAGGCCGAGCAGCGTCAGCATCGCGGGCGCTCCGTTCGCCGGCGCTCGGGACGCGGGCCGCGCGCCCGCGCCCGGGGCGTCAGGCCATGCGGATCCACTTGAGGAGCTCGCGCGGCGTGGGCGGCTTGCCCTGCATCAGCACGCCGACGCGGAAGATCTTCGCGCCCGCCCAGAGGAACCCGAAGGCGCACGCGAAGCCCCAGACGATGCTCGCGGCGATCTGCCAGGCGGCGACCGGCTCGCTGCTGGCGGTGACGCGCAGCACCATCACGAAGGGGATCGCGGGCGGCACGAAGCTCATGACGGTGGCGAGCATGCCGTTGGGCTGGTCGCTGATGGGCATCCAGAGGACCAGCGGGACCATCAGGATCATCATCGCGGGGCCGACCAGGCTCTGCGCCTCGCGCAGGTCGTTCACCGCGCTGCCGACGCTCGCCATCATGATCGCGACGAAGGCGTACGCCATCAGGAAGTAGACGACGAGCAGCAGGATCTTCTGGACCGAGACGAGGTCGCCCATCGACGCCGCGGAGAGCGCCGCGATCGCGCTGCCGCCGTACATGCCCAGCATGAGGGCGGAGACGAGCGCGTAGCCGATGATCTTGCCCGCCAGGAGCTGCATGGGGCTCACCGCGCTGAGGATGACCTCCATCACCTTGCTCGACTTCTCCTCGATCGTCGAGGTGAGCAGGTACTGCCCGCTGGTGAAGGTCGTCACCCAGAGCAGCATCATGAAGCCCATCGGCAGGAGCGTCTTCGCGACGACGCTCTCGCGCGCCTCGGTGCCGTCGGCGCTGAGCCGGCGCACCGCGGTGTCGGGGACGCTGAGCAGGCTCTTGAGCGACGCGTAGTCGTTGCCCGCGCGCTTGACGCGCGCCTTCACGATCGCGGCCGCGACGGAGTTCTCCAGCAGGCTGGTGAGCCGCGGCGGACTCTTGCTGGGGACGATGAGCGTGAAGGTCGCGGGCTGGCCCTTCGCGTCCTTGGGGTCGGCGAGCAGCACCTCGGGGGGGATGATCGCCAGGCCGACGAGGCCGTCCTCCTGCACGCGCCGGCGCAGCGCCTCCTCCTGCGCGGTGTCGGCGATCGACTCCACCTTCAGGTTGACGGTGGGAAGCTCCGCCGCGGCGGCCGCCGCGGAGCTCATGGGCCCGCTGCCGACGATCGAGGAGGCCTTCTCCTTCGCGCGCGCCTGCTTCTTCTGCACGGACTCGGCGGAGAGCTCCTCCTGCACGAAGTCCGCGACCGCCCCCGAGGGGTCGACGACCGCGACGCTTCCCGAAACGGGCGCCATCTTGGTGTCGATGAGCAGGCCGATGGCGGCGAAGCCCATCGCCAGCATCACCGGCAGCACCAGCGCGCCGAAGATGAAGCCCTTGGTCAGGACGGTGTGCCGGAACTCCCGGAAGGCCACCGCCATCGTCTTCGCGAAGGCGTTCTCGCCGCGCTTCTCAGCCATTGCCCGACTCCTCGCTGCTGGGGACCGCCTCGCCAACGAGCTCGACGAAGACGTCGTCGAGGGTCGTCTGGCGCAGGGCGATGTGGCGCGACGGCACCCGCTCGAGTGCCGCGCGCATGACCGACTGCACGTCCGCGCCGCGCGCGACGGAGAGCTCCGCCTCGCGACGCTCGTTGATCCACTCCGCGCGCTCGACGCCCGCGATGCCCGCGAGCGCGTGCACGACTCCCGCGTCCGCCACCGACGGCTCGACGCTCACCGTGCGCGGGTCGAAGCGCGCGCGGATCTCGGGCATCGTCGCGTCCAGGATCTTCTCGCCGCGGTTGATGAGCACGATGCGGTCGCAGAGGCGCTCCGCCTGGTGCATGACATGCGTGGAGAAGATGATCGTGCGCCCGCCCGTGTGGAGCTCGCCGATGAGCCGGTTGAGCAGGCGGGAGTTCACCGGATCGAGCCCGCTGAAGGGCTCGTCCAGGATGAGCAGCTCGGGATCGTGGATGACGCTGGCGATGAACTGGATCTTCTGCTGCTGGCCCTTGCTCAGCTCCTGGCAGCGCTTCTTGGCCGTCTCGGGAAGCTGCACGCGCTCGAGCCATCCGCGCGCGCGGCGCGAGGCCTCGGGCGCGTCGAGCCCCTTGAGCACGCCCATGTAGCGCAGGAACTCCAGGACATGCATGCGCCGGTAGAGGCCGCGTTCCTCGGGGAGGTAGCCGATGCGGTCCTTCGCGGCGATCGCGTCGGCGCCGAGCACCTGCACCGTCCCCTCGTCGGGGTAGATGATCGACATGATCATCCGGATGGTCGTGCTCTTGCCCGCGCCGTTGGGGCCGATGAAGCCCGTGAGCGACCCGCGGGGGACGCTCAGGTCGATGCCGCGGACCGCCTCGGTCTTGCCGAAGCGCTTGCGCACGCCGCGCAGCTCGATCGCGTTGTCGGTCACTTGGAGTCCTTGCCGGTGGCGGGGGCGGCGGGCGCCGCGGGCTTGGCGTCCGCGGGCTTCGCGGCCGCGTCCTTGAGCCCCTTGATCTCGGCGGGGAGCTCGAAGACCTTCGCGTCGACGGTGTTCCACTCGACGGTCTTGGTCGTGAGCTTCTGCGTCTGCATCATGACGGCGGTGACCGCGGTCGCGGGCACCTTCACGCCGCCGAACTCCTGGTAGTCGGAGAGGGTGATGGTGACGGGGATCTCGCCCATCGGCGTCGCGGCGCGCATCATCAGGCCGGACATCAGCCCCGACTCCTTGTCGTAGAAGTTCTGCGTGGTCATGCCGCCGGGATTGGTCACGGCGATCTGCCAGCAGGGCTTTCCGCCGAACTCGAAGAGACCGACGACCTTCGCGTCGCCGGGATCCTTCGCGTAGTCGAGGTCGCGCTTGAAGTTCGCCTCGCGACGCAGGTCGGCGACCTCCTTCTTGTCCATGAGCGTCGGGCCGCGCATCGGGTCGATCGCCCAGCCCGTGTCGCCGTCGAAGCCGGTGCGGGTCTTGCCCACGCCGGGAAGGTCCATCGTCATGAGCATCTTGTTGGGCGCCATCGAGAAGATCTCGACCGGGCCCGCGATGCCGACGGAGGGGACGTCGATCGTGCCCGTCGCGTGCATGCTCAGCTTCGGCTCCCACGCGGCGGCGCCGCCGGTGGCGTCGAGGTGCTTCTGGAAGAGCTCCTTCGCGGAGGGCTTCTCGCCCTCGAACTTGATCTCCTTCAGCGCGGGGCCGGCCGGCGCGGCGGGCGGCGGCGGCGGGGGCGGCGGCAGGGTCTCGGGCGCGGCCGGCGCGGCGGGGGCGGCGGGCGCCGCGGGCGTCGCGGGCTTCGGATCCTGCGGCGGCGCGGGTTTCGCCGGCGCAGCGGTGGCCTGCGCGAGCGCCGTCGAGGCGATCAGCGAGGCGGCGAGGAGGGAGGACGCGGTGAAGCGGAATCGCATGGTGGTTCCTGTGGAGGTGCGTGATTCGTAGATGCGGTGGTGGATTCGTCCGCGGGCGCGGCGCGGGTTCAGGGCGCCGGCTTCGCCGCGGGGCGGGGCTGGCTGGCGATCCAGCGGACGGCCTCGGCCATCGCGGGATCGCCCTCGCGCAGGTAGTCGGCGCGGGCGTAGGGACGCGCGCCGTCGGGCTTCACGCCCGAGGCCTCGAGCGCGCTGTTGTCGGGGAGGCGGAAGTCGGCGACGGCGTGCAGCAGGATGTCGCCGTTGGGGAGCGTGGTCGTGACCGCGGGGAGCGCGGCGCCCGCGGTGCGTGATCCGAAGATGCGCGCGCGCCCCAGGTGCTGCAGGCCGCCCGCGAAGATCTCCGTCGTGCTCGCGCTCGTCTCGTCGACCAGGATCGCGAGCGGGCCCGCGTAGGTGTCGACGGGGCGGCCCGCGGTGTCGACGCGGCGCGGATTGGTGACGAAGGAGAGCTTCGTGTCGCGCGTGCGCATCTCGCCCAGCGTCGCGGGCTCGGCGGTGAAGTGGCCGGCGAGGCCCATCGCCATCGCCCCGATGCCGCCGGGGTTGCCGCGCAGGTCCAGGATGATGCCGTCGCTGCCGCGCAGCGCGTCGATGGCGACGTCGAAGGGGCGCGCGACGGGGATCAGCCAGATGTTGAAGCGCACGAGGCCGATCTCGCGGGCGCCCGCGCCCCAGCGCTCGCGCTCGGTCTGGTCCAGGTGGCGGTAGGTGAGCTCGGTGGGCAGCGGCGGGAGCGAGCCGAACTTCGAGCGCGGGCGCGGGTCGTCGGCGAAGGCAAGCTCGACCTCGCGGCGGCCGCCATCCTCGGACTGCAGGACCCAGCGCGTGGTCTCGCCGGGGGCGCCGTGCGCGAGCGCGCGCAGCCGCGCGGCGCGCTCGTAGCGCTCGAGGCCGTCGCCCGGGGGGAGCCCGTCGGTGGGGGCGTCGCCGTCGATGGTGAGGACGACGGTGCCCGGGACGATCGAGGCGCGCTCGGCGGGCGAGCCGGGCTCGACGGCGGTGACGATCGCGTCGAAGGAGGCGGGCGCGCCCTCGCGCGGCAGCAGCGTGAGCGTCGCGCCGATGCTGCCCTCGTCGCTCGTGCGCGCGCGGCGGTGGGGGGCGGGCTTCTCCGCCGCGGGCTTCGCGGGGGTCGTCGCGGCGGGGGCGTCCTTCGCGGGGGCGGGCGCGTCCTTCGCCGGCGCGGCCGGCGCGTCCGTCGCCGTCGCAGGCTCCGGCGCCTCCTCCGCCTCGACCGGATCCGCCGCGGCAAACGCGGCCGGAATGATGGTGAAGTGGCTCTGCCCCAGGCGGGCGAGCGCGGCCATCAGCACGCCGCGCAGCGCGTCGTCGGTGGCCGCGGCCTGCGCCTGCGGGAGCAGCTCGGTGCGGACCGCGAGCCAGTCGACCCCGCCGAGCTCGGGATCCCAGTGCGTGTCGCGCACCGTCGCCCACAACGCATCGAAGGTGGCGACGTTGCGCGCGGCGCGCTCGGCGTCGGGGGCGGTCGACTGCGCGGCGCCCGCGGCCAGTCCGAGGACCAGCAGGGCGGCGGCTCCCAATCCAGATTTCAAGCGGGGTCGGCGCATGGGGTGCGGGGTGGTGCAGAACGGTACCCGTCACGGACACCCAAACGGAGGCAATCACGGTCCGCGAATCCATCCGTTCATCCGGATGAACGGTTGAAGGTGGCGGGAATATGGGCTACTCTTTCCCCGATGCGGCCCAGCTTCCTCTCCGCCCTCGACGCCCGGGTGCTCCTCTTCGACGGGGCGATGGGGACCAGCATCCACTCCTGCGCGGACTGCCGCCCGGAGGACTACCTCGGCCGCGACAACTGCACCGACATCCTGGTCCGCAGCCGTCCCGACCTCATCCAGCGCATCCACGAGAACTTCCTCGCCGTCGGCGCGGACGTGGTCGAGACGGACACCTTCGGCTCCAACAAGCTCGTCGCCGCCGAGTTCGACCAGGAGATGGTCGGCTGGGTCTACGACCTCAACCGCCAGGCCGCGCAGGTCGCGCGCGCCGCGTGCGAGCGCTTCGCCACGCGCGAGCGCCCGCGCTTCGTCGCCGGCTCCATCGGCCCGGGCACGAAGCTGGTCACGCTCGGCCAGGTCTCCTGGTCGACGATGCTCGATTCGTACCGCGAGCAGGCGCGCGGCCTCATCGACGGCGGCGCGGACTGCCTCATCGTCGAGACCTGCCAGGACCTGCTGCAGGTGAAGTGCGCGGTGAACGCGTGCCTGGACGCGCTCGACGCCGCGCGCCGCAGCCACCGCGACATCCCGGTGCTCGTGAGCGTGACGATGGAGACCACGGGCACGATGCTCCTGGGCTCGGACATCGCCGCGGTCGTCAACGCGCTGCGTCCCTTCCCGATCGCGAGCCTGGGCCTCAACTGCGCCACCGGCCCGACGGAGATGGCCGAGCATGTCTCGTACCTGAGCCGCCACTGGGACCGCCCGTTCAGCGTCATCCCCAACGCGGGCCTGCCGATCCTGGTCGACGGCCGCACCGAGTATCCGCTGCGCCCCGACGCCTTCGGGCAGGCGATGCGCCGTTTCCTGGACGAGTTCGGCGCCTCGATCGTCGGCGGCTGCTGCGGCACGACCCCCGAGCACATCGCGCAGGTCCGCGCCGCGATCGCCGACCGTCCGCGCGCGCCGCGCGCCGGCGCGGTGCAGGTCGCCGGCTGCTCCAGCCTCTACGGCTTCACCGAGTTCCGCCAGGACAACAGCTTCCTCATCGTCGCCGAGCGCACCAACGCCAACGGCAGCCGCAAGTTCAAGCGGCTCCTCGACGGCAGCGACTGGGAGGGCATCGTCAGCATGGCGAAGGAGGAGATGCGCGACGGCAGCCACCTGCTGGACGTCTGCGTCGACTTCGTCGGCCGCGACGGCGTGCGCGACATGTCCGAGGTCGTCTCGCGCCTGGTGCAGCAGGTCAACGCGCCGCTCATGGTCGACAGCACGCAGGCGGACGTGCTCGAGGCCGCGCTGCAGCGCTCGGGCGGCCGGTGCATCGTCAACAGCATCAACCTCGAGGACGGCGAGAAGCGCCTCGACGAGGTCTGCCCGCTGCTGCGCCGCTACGGCGCCGCGGTCGTCGCGCTCACCATCGACGAGGACCCGCAGGCGGGCATGGCCAAGACCGCCGACCGCAAGCTGGAGATCGCCGCGCGCCTGCACGACCTCTGCACGCGCAAGTGGGGGCTGGACGAGTCGGACATCTTCTTCGACCCGCTCACCTTCACGATCGCCACCGGCAACGAGGAGGACCGCCGCCTGGGCGTCGAGACCCTCGAGGGCATCCGCCGCATCGCCGAGCGCTTCCCGCGCTGCCAGATCCTGCTGGGACTCTCGAACATCAGCTTCGGCCTCAAGGCGCCCGCGCGCGCCGTCCTCAACAGCGTCTTCCTGCACGAGGCGCGCGCCCGCGGCCTGACCGCCGCGATCGTGCACGCCAGCAAGATCCTGCCGCAGAACCGCATCCCCGCCGAGCACTGGGAGGCCGCGCAGTGGCTGGTCTTCGACCGCCGCGGCGCGACGCGCCCCGAGGGCAAGCCCGAGTCCTTCGACCCGCTGCTGCACTTCATCTCGCTCTTCCCCGACGGCGAGGAGGCGGTGCAGCAGAAGCGCACGCTCGCGGACCTGCCCGTCGAGGAGGCGCTGCGCCAGCACATCGTCGACGGCGAGGAGGGCGGCCTGGAGGCGACCCTCGAGCGCGCGCTCGGCAGCTACGGCCCGCTTGCGATCATCAACGACCACCTGCTCGAGGGGATGAAGGTCGTCGGCGAGCTCTTCGGCAGCGGCCGCATGCAGCTTCCCTTCGTGCTGCAGAGCGCGACGGTGATGAAGAAGGCCGTCGCCTTCCTGCAGCCGCACATGGAGCGCACCGGCGCGCGCGGCAGCGCGAAGGCGAAGATCGTCCTCGCGACGGTCGCCGGCGACGTGCACGACATCGGCAAGAACCTCGTCGACATCATCCTCTCCAACAACGGCTTCGAGGTGCACAACATCGGCATCAAGCAGCCGCTGCAGGCGATGCTCGACGCCGTCGAGCGCACCGGCGCGGACGCGCTGGGCATGAGCGGGCTGCTCGTCAAGAGCGTCGGCGTCATGGAGCAGAACCTGCACGAGATGAACTCGCAGGGCGTGCGCGTGCCGGTGCTGCTGGGCGGCGCCGCGCTCACGCGCCACTACGCGGAGTCGCACCTGCGCTCCATCTACAAGGGGTCGCTCTACTACGGCCGCGACGCCTTCGAGGGGCTCGCGGTCTGCGAGGCGCTCGCGGGCGGCGCGCTCGCCGCGATCGACCGCGAGGTGGACGAGCGCCTGCAGAAGCGCGCCGCCGTCGAGGCGAAGGTCGCGGCCTCGCGCCGCGCGGGCGGCTCCGCGACGGCGCTCGCCGAGCGCGGCGTGATCGCCGCCGAGGGCGACTCCACCGGCGGCACCGAGTCCGCGCGCCACGCCTCCGCCGTCGAGCCCGTCGACCGCGTCCCCGAGCCGCCCTTCTGGGGCTCGCGCGTGGTGGAGCAGGTGGACCTCGACGAGGTCTTCGCCTACATCAACCACAACGCGCTCTTCCGCGGGCAGTGGGGCTTCAAGCAGGGCGAGATGGACCCGCGCGAGTACGAGCGCGTGATGGAGGAGCAGGCGCGGCCCGCCCTCGCGCGCCTGCAGGCGCAGGCGAAGCAGGAGGGGGCGCGCTTCCTGCAGCCCAAGCTGGTCTACGGATGGTTCCCCGCCGCGTCGCAGGGCGACGACCTCGTCGTCTTCGACCCGCAGGACCCCGCGCGCGAGCTCGAGCGCTTCCGCTTCCCGCGCCAGCGCGGCGGGCGGCGACTCTGCATCAGCGACTTCTTCCGCGGCGTCGACGCCCCCGGCCGCGACGTCGTCGGCCTCACCTGCGTGACCATGGGACCCGCCGCGAGCGACCGCGCGCGCAGGATCTTCGAGTCCAACGCGTACACCGAGTACCTCTACACGCACGGCTTCGGCGTCGAGTGTGCCGAGGCGCTCGCCGAGCTCTGGCACAAGCGCATGCGCGCGGAGCTGGGCATCGGCCACGAGGACAGCCCGCGCATCCGCGAACTCTTCCAGCAGAAGTACCGCGGCTGCCGCTACAGCTTCGGCTACCCGGCGTGCCCGGACATGAGCGACCAGGCGAAGCTCTGGCGGCTGCTGCAGCCCGAGCGCATCGGCTGCTCCCTCACGGAGAACTGGCAGATCGACCCCGAGCAGTCCACGAGCGCGGTCGTGGTGCACCATCCGGCCGCCGGCTACTTCGCGGTCTAATGCGCGCCGGGGCCGCCGCGCCCCGCGCCATGCTCGCGCCAAGCTTCATCCTCCAGTGGCATCGCTGCGACGCGCCCGCGGGCGTCTCGCGCAAGGCGCAGCGCGTCGCCGCGCGCCTGGCCAGCCGCGCCGCGCTCGCGCAGGCGATCGCGCGCTGGCGCGCGCTGCACGGCGACGCGCCCTGGTGCGACGCGCCCGTCGAGCACGACGAGTCGGGGGCGCCGCGCTTCGCGCATCCGGGCGCGCCGCTGCTGGCGCTCGCGCACGCGCCGGGGCTCGGCGGCGCGGCGATCGCGCCGATGGGGGCGGCGTTCGTGGGGATCGACGCGGAGCCGCTGGACGCGCCCGCGGCGCGCGCGCTCGCGCAGCTCGCGCAGCAGACGGGGGAGTCGCGCCTGGCGTGGCTCGACGCGCACTGGCCGCTGCGGCTCTGGTGCGCGAAGGAGGCGGCGGTGAAGGCCGAGCGCGTGCCGGCGGACCTGCTGGGGCGCACGCTGCGGATCGTGGAGGTCGCCGCCGGCGAGGCGGGCGCGCAGCGCGTGCGCGTGCGCACGCACCGCGGGCGCGAGCTCGAGGTGGAGACCGCCATCGACGGCGCGCACATGACGGCGTGGACGGTGTGAGCGGGGGGCGCGCGACGCCGCGCGCCTACTCCGCGTCGACCGGCGGCTCGTCCTTCGCGGGCGGGCGCACGAACTGGATGAGCGCGACCGAGCCGAGGATCAGCGGCGCCGCGATGATCGTGCGCCCGGGGACCGTCTCGCCGACGACGAGCGCGCCCAGCGCCATCGCGACCAGCGGATTGACGTACGCGTAGGTGGCGACCGCCGCGGCGTTCACGTGGCCCAGCAGCCAGACGTACGCGCTGAAGCCCACCAGCGAGCCGAAGACGACCAGGTAGAGGACCGCGCCGACCGCGCCGGGGGTGATCGCCTCGGGCGCGGGCCAGAGCTCGCGCTCGAAGGCCGCGCTGACCAGGAACATCGCCAGCCCGCCGCTGAGCATCTGCATCACGCTGCTCGCCCAGACCGAGGGCGAGCGCTCCGCGTGCTTGCCGACCATCGTGCCGGCGGCCCACGCAAGCGTCGAGCCCGCGGCCATGAGCACGCCCCAGGTGTTGAGCTCGCCCGCGGGGCCGCTCCAGCTCGGTCCGCCGAGCACCGTCACGCCCGCGACGCCCAGCACCAGGCCCAGCGAGATCGTCCAGCTCGGCGCCCCCGCGCGCAGGATGATGCGGTCGAGCGCCACGATCCAGACGCTCGTCAGCGCGACGACGAGCGCCGCGATGCCGGTGGGGATGAGCCGCATGCTCATCGTGAGCACGCCGTTGGCGATGCCGAAGAGGAGCACGCCCGCGATCGCGCCGTTGCGCCACCAGCGCAGGTTGGCGAAGTCGCTTGCGCGCAGCTTGCCCAGCGCGGCGAGCAGCGCCGCCATCAGCGCGGCCGCGAGCACGAAGCGGATCCCGCCCAGCAGGAAGGGCGGGAAGGAGGCCATCGCCAGCTTGCTGCCCAGGTAGGTCGAACCCCAGAAGACATAGACCGCCGCGAAGGCGGCGACGATCTGCGCGCGCGTGGGCGCGCCGGAGCTGGCGGGGGCGGGTGCCATGGCGGAGCGAAGCGGGGAATTGTCGCAGATCGCCCGCCCGCGTGGCGGTAGCCTTGCCGCGCACAGGAGGCCTCCCGTGACGCAGCCGGATCCCTGGGTCGACGCCACGCGCTCGACGATCGCCTCGTGGCGGCGCACCATCGACGCCGCCGTCGCGCAGCTCAGCGACGAGGAGCTGCGCCGCAGCCCCGCGCCCGGCGTGAACAGCGTCGCCGTCATCCTGCGCCACATGGGGGGCAACCTGCGCAGCCGCTGGACCGACTTCCGCGAGACCGACGGCGAGAAGCCCGACCGCGACCGCGACCGCGAGTTCGAGGATTGGCCCGGCGACCGCGCCTCGCTGCTCGCGCACTTCGACGCGGGATGGCGCTGCCTGGTCGCGGCGGTCGACTCGATCGGCCCCGACGATCTGCACCGCATCATCCTCATCCGCGGCGAGCGGTGCACCGTCCCCGTCGCGGTGCAGCGATCGATCACCCACGTGAGCTACCACGCCGGACAGATCCTCATGGTCGCGCGCACCGTGCACGCGGGACCGTGGGGCTGGATCACCATCCCGCCCGGGCAGAGCCAGCAGCACAACGCCGCGACCTGGGGCACGCCCGCCAGCCGCGGAGTCGCAGGAACACCATGAGCAGCACCGTCGTCGAGCAGGAGATCTTCGTCGCGAAGTTCAACCCCCTGATCCGTCCCTACCTGGTCCTCTCGATCGGGGCGACGATGGTGATGTCGATCATCGGCATCCCGATCGCGCTCATCTGGTTCCTGGGCGTGGGGCAGTGGTGGGCGCGCCACTACTTCCACAAGCTCGAGTGCCATGTCACCAACCGCCGCCTGCGCTACCGCAAGGGCATCCTCTTCCAGGTGGAGAAGACGATCCCGCTGGAGAACATCCAGGACGTGACCTTCATCGAGGGCCCGGTGCTGCGCCACTTCCACCTCAGCACGGTGAAGTTCGAGACCGCCGGCCACAGCGCGGGCCAGGCCAACGACATGCACCTCACCGGCATCATCGACGCGCACGAGTTCCGCAACCGGATCCTCGAGGCGCGCGAGCAGCTCCTGCGCGGCCAGCGCGGCGCGGGCGCGGGGCTCCCCGGCGCGGGCGCGGTGCTCTCCGCCCCCGCGGGCGCCCCGGGCGGCGCGGACGCGGAGCAGCTCGCCCTGCTGCGGCAGATGGCGCAGCGCCTGGACGAGATCGCGCGCACGCTGCGCGAACCGCGCCCCTGAGAGAGGGCGATTCCGCGCGGTTTCGCCTACGATCCCGGGGATGGCGCGCCCCGCGGCGATGCGCGCCGCGCTCCCTTCCCGCCGTCCGCGACACCCCGGAGACCGTCCCCGATGTCCTCGAAGCAGAGCAGCGCTTCCGCTCCCGCCACGACGCCCGCCGGCGCCCGTCCCGCCGTCGATCCCGAGACGGTGACCATCTCCGGCTACGTCGTCGACGAGCGCTACGGTCCCGACGCCGTCCAGACCACCGACCCCGCCGACCCGCGCCGCGCGCACCCGCGCATCGGCGAGCCCGGCGCCTTCCCCTTCACGCGCGGCGTCCACCAGACGATGTACCGCAGCCGCCTCTGGACCATGCGCCAGTTCGCCGGCTTCGGCTCCGCCGACGACACCAACCGCCGCTTCAAGTACCTGCTCGAGAACGCGCGCGGCACCAAGGCCAACACCGGCCTCAGCACCGCCTTCGACCTGCCCACGCTCATGGGCCGCGACAGCGACGACCCGCTCAGCGCCGGCGAGGTCGGCCGCTGCGGCGTCGCCATCAGCACCATCGAGGACATGCACCGCCTCTACGCGGACATCCCCGTGGGCGAGGTCACCGTCAGCCAGACCATCAACGGTCCCGCCGCGGTCATCTGGGCGATGTACCTGGCGATGGCGAAGGAGCGCGGCATCGGCTGGGAGACCCTCGGCGGCACGCTGCAGAACGACATCCTCAAGGAGTTCCACGCGCAGAACGAGTTCATCTACCCGCCCGAGCCGAGCGTGAAGCTGGTGGTGGACACGATCGAGTACGCCGCGAAGCACCTGCCGCGCTGGAACTCCGTGAGCATCTCCGGCTACCACATCCGCGAGGCCGGCAGCACCGCGACGCAGGAGCTCGCCTTCACGCTGCGCGACGGCATGGAGTACGCCGAGGCGTGCATCCGCCGCGGCCTGCCCGTGGACATCTTCGCGCCGCGCCTGAGCTTCTTCTTCAACGCGCACAACGAATTCTTCGAGGAGATCTGCAAGCTGCGCGCCGCGCGCCGCATCTGGGCGCTCGCCATGCGCGACCGCTTCGGCGCGAAGCAGGAGCGCAGCATGCTCATGCGCACGCACGTGCAGACCGCCGGCTGCAGCCTCACCGAGCAGCAGCCGCTCAACAACATCGTGCGCGTCGCCTACCAAGCGATGGCGGGCGTGCTCGGCGGCTGCCAGAGCCTCCACACCGACAGCATGGACGAGACGCTGGGCCTGCCCACCGAGACGGCCGTGCGCGTCGCGCTGCGCACCCAGCAGATCCTCGCGCACGAGACGGGCGTGCACCGCACCGTCGACCCGCTGGGCGGCAGCTGGTACGTCGAGGCGCTCACCGACCAGATGGAGCGCGACGCGAACCAGTACATCAAGGAGATCGACGGGATGGGCGGCGTCGTCGCCGGCATCCACAAGGGCTACTTCCGCCGCCAGATCGCCGAGGCGAGCTACCGCTTCGGCCAGGAGATGGAGGCGGGGGACCGCCTGGTCGTGGGCATGAACGCCTACACCGACGGCAACGAGGAGCAGCAGGTCGAGATCCTGCAGATCTCCCACGGCGTGGAGACCGAGCAGTGCGAGCGCCTGGCGAAGTTCCGCGCCACCCGCGACCGCGACGCGACGATGCGCGCGCTCGAGGGCATCCGCGCGGCCGCCCGCCGCGGCGACAACGTGATGGATTCGCTCGTCGAGGGCGCCCTGAACCGCTGCACGCTGGGCGAGATGGTCCAGGCGATGGCGGACGTCTACGGCCGCTACTCCGGCGGCCCCGAGTGGTGACGGCGGCCCTCCCGCGCGGCTAGCTGGTCGCGTGGATCCTCCGCATCATCGAGTTGAGGGCGCGTTCCGCCTCCGCGACCTGGCGGAGGATCGTCTCGATCTCGCCCTGCAGCTGCGTCGGCGAGACCGGATCGCTCACGACCCGGTCGTAGAGGCCGTGGAGCGAATCCTCCACGCCGTGAAGATGGTCCCGAAGTGGCCGCCCGGAATGGGCGCTCGTGGTGTCGAGCATGGTGTCTCCCGGAGTGGGATACGCAACTCCTCCGGAGATTTGTAGGCGCGGCCGTCGCTTCACGAAATTCCCGTACGCTTGGGGCCATGCTGCGCCGCATCCTGCTTGGCACGATTCTTGGCGCCATCGCCGCCTTCGCGTGGGGCTACCTGTCCTGGCGCGTGATCCGGCTCTACGACTGGGCGATCCAGCCGATGCCGGGCGCGGCCGAGCTCGCGCCCGCGCTCGACCGCGCCGTGCCGCGCGACGGCGCCTACGCCTTCCCGGGCATCGACATCTCCGCGGTCGAGTCGCTCCCGCCCGCGCAGCGCGACGCCGCGATCGCCGCCTGGCGCGAGTCGACGCAGCGCGGCCCCGTCGGCGTGCTGCTCGTGCGCAAGGAGGGACGCGACCCGCTGGCCCTCTCGCGCTACCTGACGGGCCTGGGCTACCTCGCCTTTGGCGCGCTGCTCATGAGCGTCCTCATGGCGGGCATGAAGTGCCCCTCGTGGGTGGGGCGGTGGACCATCGGCATCGTCATCGCGCTCTTCGCGGCGATGGTCGCCGACGGCCCCGACCTCGCGTGGTTCCAGCTCCCCGCGCGCTGGGTCTACGCGGGGATCGCCGACACCTTCCTGACCTGGACCGCGGCGGCGGCCGTCATCGCCGCCGTCGTCCGGCCCCGGCGCGACGCCGCCGCGAAGTAGGCTCCGCCGCATGAACGTCCGCATCCTCGTGGCGGCCCTCGTGGCCGCGGTCGTGGTCTTCGTTTGGGGCGCCATCGGCTGGGCCGGCGGCCTCTACAGCTTCGGCTTCAAGCCGATGCCGGCGGGGAACGCGTTCGCGGCGCAGCTCGCGGCCTCGGTCCCCGAGAGCGCGGGCTACTACTACCCGCCGCTGCCGGACGCCGCGGAGATGACGCCGCAGCAGGCGGAGCTGGCGATGCAGGAGGCGAACGAGCGCTTCCGCACCGGCCCGATCATGCTGGCGCTCGTCCACAAGGGCGGCGTCGACCCGCAGTCGCCCACCATCTTCCTGCGCGGCTTCGCGATCGAGTTCTTCGCGTGCGCCGTCCTCGCCGCGATCATGGGCATCGCGGCCAAGTTCGGCGCGCGCACGCAGGACCGCGTCGCGCTCGCGCTGGCGCTCGCCGCCTTCGTCGTGCTGGGCGTGCACGGCGTCATGTGGAACTTCCTGCACCTGCCCGACAGCTTCTCCATCGCGATGGCGATCGACGGCTTCGTCGGCTGGTCGCTGGCGGGAACCGTCTGCGCCCTCATCGTCCGTCCACGCCGGAGCTGACATGCGACTGCTGCCACCCAAGGGAACGCGGGACTTCTACCCCGCCGAGATGGCCATCCGCCGCCACATCGAACGCGCCTGGCGCGAGGCGAGCACCTGCTTCGGCTTCGAGGAGATCGACGGGCCGACCTTCGAGCACCTCGAGCTGTACACGCTCAAGAGCGGGCAGGGGATCGTCGACGAGCTCTTCAGCTTCCGGCGCGCCGGCGGCGAGAACGACTACGCGCTGCGCCCGGAGTTCACGCCGACGCTCGCGCGCATGGTCGCCGCGCGCGCGGCGCAGCTTCCGATGCCGGTGAAGTGGTTCGCGATGCCCGCCTTCTTCCGCGCCGAGCGCCCGCAGCGCGGCCGCCTGCGCGAGTTCCTGCAGTGGAACGTCGACCTGCTGGGCGTCGAGGGCCCCGCCGTCGACGCCGAGGTGATCGGCGTCGCGGTTGCCGCGCTCGAGCGCCTGGGACTCACGCCCACCGACGTGCGCGTGAAGATCAGCCACCGCGTCGCGGCCGCGAGCCTGGTGCAGGCGCTGGGCGTCGCCGCGGAGCAGGTCCCCGCGGCCTTCGAGCTGCTGGACCGCCGCGACAAGATGCCGCCGGAGGAGTTCGCCAAGCGCGCCACCGCGCTGGGGCTGCACGACCGCGCGCTCGCCGACTTCCTCGCCGCGGTCGAGGCGGTCGTCCCCCTCGCCGACGGCGGCGAGCCGACGCCGCTCGAGCGCCTGCCGTGGGCGGGCCGCCTGGACGCCGCGCAGCTCGAGACGCTGCGCGCGCTGCAGGCCGCGCTCGTCGCGGCGGGGCTGGGCGAGTGGTGCGACATCGACCTGGGCATCGTGCGCGGGCTCGCCTACTACACAGGCACCGTCTTCGAGATCCACGAGGCCAGCGGCGCCGAGCGCGCGATCGCCGGCGGCGGCCGCTACGACGGGCTCGTCGAGCTCTTCGGCGGTCCGCGCACCCCCGCGATGGGCTTCGGCATGGGCGACGTCGTGCTCGGGCTCGTGCTTGCCGACCGCAACCTGCTCCCCAAGGACGCGACCGCGCTGCTGCCGCGCCCGGACGCCTTCGTCATCTCCAACGGCGAGCCCGCCGCGGAGGCGGCGCTCGCGCGCGTCGTCGCGTCGCTGCGCCGCGCGGGGCTGCACGTGCGCCACACCTACAAGACCACGCGCAACGTGGGCAAGCTGCTCTCGGAGGCCTCGCGCGCGCGCTCGCGCACCGCGGTGATCCTGGAGTGCGTCGGCCAGGAGGCCGGCGGCGCGGGCACGCTGCACGCGCAGCTCAAGAACCTGGATTCCGGCGAGCAGCGCCGCGTCGAGCTCTCCGAGCTGGCGGCTGCGCTGCGCGCCGCGGGCGGCGGCGCGGGTGGCGCGGGCGCGCCCACCGCGGGCGGTCCGCGCTGACGCATGGCGGGGCGGCTGCTCATCGTCGTCGCGGTCGAGGCGGAGCGCGAGGCGCTCGGCCCGGCGTGCGCCGGCGACGCCGCGATCGAGGTCGTCGTCGCGGGCATCGGGCGCACCAACGCCGCCGCGGCGACGGCGCAGCGGCTGGCGACCGCCGCCGCGCAGGGGCGCCCCTTCGACGCGGTCGTGAGCGCCGGCATCGCCGGCGCGCTGCCGGTCGCCGATGCGCCGCCGCTGGGCGCGGTCGTGCTCGCCAGCGAATGCGTCTACGCCGAGGAGGGGATCGCGCTGCCAGAGGGCTTCGCCGACGTGCGCGCGCTGCGCTTCCCGCTGGGTGATTTCGAGGGCAACCGCGTGCCGGTGGATCCCGCGCTGCGCGCGCGGCTCGCGCAGGCGTTGGGCGCGCGCGCGCGGGCGGGTGCGATCGCCACCGTGGCGACTTGCTCGGGCACCGATGCGCTCGCGCAGGAGATCGCGCGCCGCACCGGCGCCGTCGCCGAGGCGATGGAGGGCGCGGCCGTCGTCCACGCGGCGCGCCGCGCGGGCGTGCCCGCCGCGGAGGTGCGCACGATCAGCAACACGACGGGGGACCGGCCGCGCCAGCGCTGGGAGATCCGTGGCGCCTTCGCCGCGCTGGGCGAGGTCGGCGCGGCGCTCGCGTCGCTCGCCGCGTCGGGGGCTGCCCCGCGCCCCGGCCCGCGCGCCTAGTTCCAGAGCGCCGCGACGACGAAGAGCACCCAGATCGCCACGCCGAAGGAGAGCTTGACGAGAATCCCGGCGAATCGTCCGGCCGCGGCGCCGACGGCGGCGTAGGCGGCCTCGTGCGTGCGGCGGTCCTTGTAGGTGAGCTCGCCGATGAAGGCGCCCGCGGCCGCGCCCGCCAGCGCGCCCAGCAGCGAGCCGATCACCGGCACGAAGACGAAGACCAGCCCCACGAGCGCCCCCAGCAGCGAACCGATCACCGCGCCCCAGATGCCGCGCTGGCGCGCGCCCGTCGCCGCCGCGCCCGCGGCGCCCATGCCGACCTCCGCCAGTTCGCCCAGAAGCGCGAGCGCGAGCCCCGCCGCGATGGTCCACCAGGAGAAGAGCGGCTGCTGTCCGTCGGTGGCGAGCACCGACCAGAGCTGGAAGCCGCACGCCATGAGCACGAGCAGCCAGTTGCCCGGCAGCGTGATGAGCGTGAGCAGCAGGCAGCCCGCGCCCAGGAGCCCGTAGAGGATCGCCGCGATGATCGTGGCCGTGGTCATCTGCGTCGAAAGCCTAGGCGGTCGCGGCGTCGGGCGCGCGGTGCAGGCGTCCGGCGTCGATGCGCAGCCGCGTGGCGTCCCCCGCGTGCCAGCGGACCACGAACCCCGCGCCGTCGGGCGTCCACGCGCCGCGCGCGACCGGCTCGACGCGCCCGCGTCCGCCGTCGAGCTCCCGCGCCTGCGCGAGCGTCAGGTAGAGCGCGCGGTGGTCGTGGATCGCGGTGCAGGCGCAGGAGGCGCCGGGGGCGAGCGTCGAGGGATCGGCCTCGCAGCGCCAGGTGGCGGCGATCCGCGCATCGGGATCGTCGGCTGTGCGCCGGGCCAGCAGCAGGTCGAAGTGCGCGCTCCCGTCGGCGAGCGTGTGGCGCAGCACCGCGGCGGGCAGCGGCAGGGGCGTCGGATCCGGCGAGGGCATCGCGCCGATATCATCCCATCGTTCCGGGCGGCACCGCCGCCCCTTGCTGCCAGGAGGGCACATGCTTCGCCGCTTCCATCCGACCCGTCGGTCCGCCGTCGCCGCCTCGCTCGCACTGCCGCTGGGACTTGCCGCGCTGCTGGGCGGCTGCAAGACGCCCGCCGCGGAGAACCGCGTCGCGCAGGCGGACGAGTACCTCAAGCACAACCAGTACAAGCAGGCGGGCGACGTGATCGCCCCCGTCGTCGCCGACCAGCCGGGCAACTGGCGCGCGCAGTTCGCCTACGGCCGCTCGATGCTCGGCCAGGGCGACCTCGAGGCGGCGCGCCGTTCGCTCGACCGCGCGTACCGGCTCAAGCCCGACGACGTCGCCGTCGTCACCTCGCTCGCCGAGTGCATGTCGCGCCAGAAGGACGTGAAGGACGCCTACCAGCTCCTGCGCTCCTTCGGCAAGGAGTTCCGTTCCTGGCGCGCCTACCTCGCGCTCAGCACCGTCGCGGAGCAGTCGGGCGATCCCGACACCGCCGTGACCGCCGCCGACGACGCGATCAAGGTGAACGAGCCCGTCCCCGGCGGGCGTCCCTCCATCGAACCGTACATGCGCGCCGCGGAGCTCGCCTTCAAGTTCGGCAAGGAGCCCGCGGGCGTGCGTCGCCTGCGCCAGGCGTACGGGATCATCCCGGACGATCCGCGCATCGTCGAGCAGCTGCGCGCGCACGGCGTGACGATCGGCAAGGAGACCGCGCTGCCGCTGGGCATCTGAGCCGGCCGCGGCGGGGCCGTTCCGGGCCGCGCCGTCCGTGCTCCCCGCTCCCCGCGCCGCGCGCCCCGCGCATGGCCCCCGATTCCGCCAACTCCCGCGACCGCTGGCTGAGCTGGCTGGGCACGCTGGGCGATCACGCGCGACTTCGCATGATGCGCCTGCTCGACCGCGAGGAGCTCGGCGTCGGCGAGCTCGCGCGCGCGCTGCAGATGCCGCAGAGCACGGTGAGCCGCCATCTGAAGCCGCTCTTCGAGCAGGGCTGGGTCGCCAAGCGCACCGAGGGGACGCAGAGCCTCTACCGGATGGTCTCCGCGCAGCTTCCGCCGGACATGCGCGAGCTGTGGCGCCTGAGCCACGAACACCTGGGCGCGAGCCCGACCTACGAGGAGGACGACGCGCGCCTGGCCGAGGTGCTCGCCTCGCGCCGCGTGGACAGCCGCACCTTCTTCGGCCGCATCGGCGGCGACTGGGACGAGCTGCGCCGCGAGCTCTTCGGCGAGCTCTTCGCCAGCGACGCGCTGCTGGGGCTGCTTCCGCACGACGCGGTCGCGGCGGACCTGGGCTGCGGCACCGGCGAGGCGGCGGAGCGGCTCGCGCCCGTCGTGCGTCGCGTGATCGCGGTCGACCGCGAGCCGGCGATGCTCGCGGCCGCGCGCCGGCGCCTCGCGCGCTTCGGCAACGTCGACTTCCGCGAGGGAGACCTCTTCGAGCTGCCGCTGAAGAACGGCGAGGCGGACCTCGTCGTGCTCATGCTGGTGCTGCACCATGTCGAGTCGCCCGCGCAGGCGCTCGCCTCCATCGGGCGCGCGACGAGCGTGGGCGGGCGCGTGCTCGTGGTCGACATGGTCCGTCACGACCGCACCAGCTACCAGCAGACGATGGGGCACCGCCACCTGGGCTTCACCGAATCCGACCTGCGCGCGCACGCGCGCGGGACCGGGCTCTCGCTCGCGCGCTACGTGCGGCTGCGGCCGGACACGCAGGGCAAGGGACCCGGGCTCTTCTCCGCGCTCTTCGTGCGCGGCGAGGCCGAAAACGCGCCGCGGCCGCGCTCGGGGCGCGGCCGCGGGGAGTGATCGTGGAAGCGTGACGGCGGGGGACGCGCGCGCGGCGCGCCGGCGCGGTCACTTGGCGGACTTGGAGTCAGACTTGGAGTCGGACTTGGAGTCGGACTTGCCGGTGCCGCCGGTCGCGTTCTTCGCGTCGCCCTTCGCGGCGGCGTCGACCCTCGCGGCGTAGGTGGCGTAGTCCTTGGCGACCTTGGTCTCGCACTTGCCGCAGCAGACCTTGAAGACGCGGTTGCCCACGACGAAGGTCTTCGCGGTGTCGTCGAGCTTCTCGCCCGAGACGACGCAGGTGGTCAGCGGATACGCCTTGCCCTGCTCGGCGATGATCGCCTCGTTGGCCTTCTTGAGGCCGGCCTGCGGATCCTTCTTGAACTTCGCGAGGCAGTTCTTGCAGCAGAACTTGAGCTCGCGGCCGTCGTTCATGGGGTCGGTGGGATCGCTGTAGATGTAGGTGACCGCCTTGTCGTCGAGCTTCGCCGAGGAGAACGCGCAGGTCGCCAGCGGCCAGGCCTCGCCGCGGCGCGTCGCGGGCTTCGCGTCGTCCTTGGCGGCGGGGGCCTTCGAGTCGGGGGACTTGGGCGCGGTCGCCGGCGGCGCGGCGGGGGCGGTCGCGGGCGGGGCGGCGAAGACGGCCGCGGCCAGCAGGGAGGCGGCGGCGGCGGCGGCGAGCGAGGCGCGAAGCGTGGTGCAGGCGTTCATGGTGGCTCCTGTGGTTGGATGCGTGGCGGCCGCGGACCGCGGGGTGCGCGGTGCGGCGGGGCTTCCCATGCTAGTTGCGTCCTCCCCGGGCCTGAATTCAGGGCTTCTGGCCCGCGCGCCACTGCGCGATGAGCTTCGCCTGCGCCTCCTTCTTGAGCGCGCGGAACTGGTTCGCGTCGGTGACGGTCGCGAAGCCGATGATCTTGCCCTCGTAGCGCACGGGCGCGGCGGCGGCGGTGAGCGTCTCGCCGGTGAGCGGGCAGGTGCGGTTGGTGATGCCCTTCTCGGCGAGCACCTGCGGCGCGGCGAGGACGGCGCGGCGCGCGCGGGGCAGGGCGGCCCACTGCTTCGCGTTGTCGGCGTTCTGGAAGCGGACCTCGTAGCTGCCGTAGTAGCCGATGTGCCCGCCGCCGGTGATCGGCTCGTCGGTGACGGGATCGATGTACTTGAAGCCCTTCATCGCCGTGGCGGAGCTGGTCTCGTCGGGGCGGTCGACGACATCCTGGCCGGTGATGGTGGCGGGGCCGTCGGTGGCGACCGGCGCGACGATCGACGGGCGGTCGACGACGTCGGGGCCGGCGCTCGCCGCGTTCGCGGAGCCGCCGCCGGTGCTGCCACCGGAGCCGCCGCCGTTCGCGCGGGGCTTGTCGAACTTCGGCTGGCCCGTCGTGATGCTGGGGTTGTCCACCACGTCGGCGCTGTTGGCGGGGGCGCTGCCGTCGTTGGGGGGCGGCGCATAACGGTCGGCCTTGTCGCTCGACTTGCAGGCGGGGAGGGCGAAGGCCACGGCCAGCAGGGTCAGGGCAAACGGAGTCTTCATGTGGGTAGGTTCGCCGATTTCGGCCCGGGAAGTGCAGGGATCACGCTTCCCGCACCATTCCCCAATCCAATCTGAACCAAATCGCAACGCCGGAAAATATGCCGGGCATGCCCGGCATATTTTCCTGTGCTATCATTCGTCCATCCGGATAGACGGATGAATCGATAACTTTCCCGCCCCCGCACGGAGAACCCCGATGCCCGCGACCGCGACCGCCGCTTCCAGCGCCAATCCGTTCCTCACGAACCCCGCGCTTTCGACCACCATCGCGCCCCCCTTCAAGGTCAAGGACCTCTCGCCCGAGACGGTCCGCTTCGGCCGCAAGGAGATCGAGCTCGCCGAGTGCGAGATGCCCGGCCTCATGGCGCTGCGCGCCGAGTACCGCGGCAAGCACCCGCTCAAGGGCGCGCGCATCACCGGCAGCCTCCACATGACCATCCAGACGGCGGTCCTCATCGAGACCCTCGTCGAGCTGGGCGCCGAGGTCCGCTGGGCCTCGTGCAACATCTTCAGCACGCAGGACCACGCGGCGGCCGCCGTCGCGGTCGGACCGACCGGCACGCCGGAGAACCCCAAGGGCATCCCGGTCTTCGCCTGGAAGGGCGAGACGCTCGACGAGTACTGGTGGTGCACCTGGCAGGCGCTCAACTGGCCGGGCGGCAAGGGACCGAACATGATCCTCGACGACGGCGGCGACGCGACGCTG
Source organism: Phycisphaerales bacterium (assembly GCA_046350355.1). GTDB lineage: Bacteria > Planctomycetota > Phycisphaerae > Phycisphaerales > SM1A02 > UBA966. The sequence continues at coordinate 279,510 of JAXMAN010000002.1, forward strand.
CTCGTGCACCGCGGCCTCGCCTTCGAGAAGCAGGGCTCCGTCCCCTCGGCCACCGCGGAGGACAGCGAGGAGTACGGCTTCATCCTGAAGCTGCTCGCCGCGCTGCAGCAGACGCACGCGGGCCACTGGACCAAGACCGCCCCGGCGATCCTCGGCGTCACCGAGGAGACGACCACCGGCGTGCACCGCCTCTACCAGATGCAGGAGCTGGGACAGCTCCTCTTCCCGGCGATCAACGTCAACGACGCGGTCACCAAGAGCAAGTTCGACAACCTCTACGGCTGCCGCCACTCGCTCGTCGACGGAATCATGCGCGCCACCGACGTGATGCTCGCGGGCAAGGTCGCCGTGGTCTGCGGCTACGGCGACGTGGGCAAGGGCTGCTGCCAGAGCCTGCGCGGCCAGGGCTGCCGCGTCAAGGTCACCGAGATCGACCCGATCTGCGCGCTGCAGGCGTGCATGGAGGGCTACGAGGTCGTGACTCTGGAGGAGTGCCTCGCCGACGCCGACCTCTTCATCACCGCCACCGGCAACAAGGACATCATCCGCGCCGAGGACATGCTGAAGATGAAGGACAAGGCGATCATCGGCAACATCGGCCACTTCGACAACGAGATCGACATGGCCGGCCTGAAGCGCGTGAAGGGCGCGACCTGCGTCACCGTCAAGCCGCAGGTCGACGAGTGGAAGCTCCCCAACGGCCGCTCGATCATCGTGCTCGCCGAGGGCCGCCTCCTGAACCTCGGCTGCGCCACCGGCCACCCGAGCTTCGTCATGAGCTCGAGCTTCACCAACCAGGTGATCGCGCAGATCGAGATCTTCCAGAACAACAAGAAGTACGAGAAGAAGGTCTACACCCTGCCGAAGAAGCTGGACGAGCGCGTCGCGCGCCTGCACCTGGCCAAGCTCGGCGCGCACCTCACCACGCTGCGCACCGACCAGGCCGAGTACATCGGCGTCCCGATGGACGGCCCGTACAAGCCGGACCACTACCGGTACTGAGCGGATCCGAGTCCCCCTGGGCCACCCCGGAATCCCCGTCGCCTCGGCGGGGATTCCGGTCTTTTTCGCGGTCCCGTGTATCTGGTGCCGTCCCACGCGGCTCCGCTTGCGCGGAGGCGGCGTGGCCGCCTCGATCCGCCGCATCTCCGGAGACCGCCATGCGCCACCACGTCGCCCTCGCCAGCCTCCTCGTCGCCTCGCTCTCGCCGCTGGTCCCCGCCGACCGCGTCAGCGACGACGCCAACGACGGCCGCCGCGACAGTTCCAAGTGGAGCGAGCGCGAGTCCTCCGACGCGCGCCGCACGCAGGCCCGCGAGTCCGGCGGACGCATCCGCATCGAGTCGCGGCGCGGCCGCGGCGGCGGCGCGGCCTTCGTCTCGACGGTTTTCGCGGACTGGACCGACCCCTTCTATCTGGAGTTCGAGCACCGTTTCTCCACCTCGCGTGTCCGCGGCACCGCGCAGTCGGCCTCGGGCGGGCTCGCGATGGGCTTCGGCACCTTCGACGCCGCCTCCGGATACCGCGACGGCGTCAATGTCCAGGTCGTCCACACGAGCGCGGGCCGCTCGCTGGAGGTGGAGGTCCGCGTGGCCGGCGTCGCGGTCTTCACCGACTCCGCGGCGCTGGACGCGGGCGCGCACGAGTTCCACATCGCCTTCACCGGCGGCGCGGACGCGGCGATGCTCGTCTACCTCGACGGCGAGACCACGCCGACGCTCGCCGTCGACGGGATCGCGACCTACTTCGCCGGCTTCGAGTCGCAGGGCATGGCGATCGCCCTCTTCGGCGGGTGCACCGCGAAGGTGAAGCTCGACTCGAGCTTCGACGACTTCCTCTTCTCCGGCGACCGACACGACGACTCGGACGACGCCGGCTACGACGACAGCGACGGCTCCTCGGACGACGACGAGGACGACGGGTACGACGACCACGGGGACCACGGCGGCGGCCACTCGTGACGACCGGCCGCCGACGCGGCGCGTCCTATCGCTCCAGCAGCCACCAGCGCCGCTTCTGCGGGACGCCCCGGTGCAGCCCGAACTTGCGCTTCGCGGCGCTCGCGATGAATTCCGCGGCCTCCTGCGGATCGTCGGTGGCGCGCACGAGCTCGCGGTCGCGGGCGTCGATCGTGCCGTCGGGAATCATGCGCCGGCGCACGAAGTCGTCCAGCTCGTCCCAGTACTCCTTGCCCATCACGACGATGGGGAAGTCCGCGATCTTGCGCGTCTGCACCAGCGTGAGCGTCTCGAAGAGCTCGTCCATCGTGCCGTAGCCGCCGGGCATCACGACGAAGCCGTACGAGTACTTCAGCAGCATCACCTTGCGCACGAAGAAGTAGCGGAAGTCGACCGTCTTGTCGCAGTAGGGATTCGCCGACTGCTCGTGCGGGAGCACGATGTTGCAGCCGATGCTCGGTGCGCCGGCCTCGCGCGCGCCCTGGTTGGCGGCCTGCATGATCCCCGGCCCGCCGCCGGTCATGATCGTGAAGCCCTCCTGTCCCAGCAGGCGCGAGGTCTCGCGCGCGAGCTCGTACCACTTGGTGCCCGGGGCGAAGCGCGCGCTGCCGAAGACGGTCACGCACGGTCCCACGAAGTGCAGCGCGCGGAAGCCGCGCAGGAACTCCGCGCTGATGCGAAAGAGCCGCGCGAGCTCCTCGAGACGCGGACGCGGGCCCGCGAGCATGAGGCGCTCGGCCTCGTGGTTGGCGCCGTTCTCGGGCACCGGCTTCGACGGCTCGTCCATGATGGATCAGCCCTTGGGCGCGGCGGCGGGAGCGGCGGGGGCCGCCTCGGGCGCGGACTTCGGCGCGGCCTCGGCCGCCGGCTTCGCGCCGGCGCCGCGCACGGCGTCCCACGCCTGCAGCAGCTCCTCCTCGCGCTTGAGCGAGAGGCCCGGCTGCCCGGGCTTCGCGCCCCAGTCGTAGGCGCCGGGGTGCTTGGACTTCCACCATGCGATCGTGTCGCGCGCCGTGTCCGCGAGCGGACGGAAGGTGCAGCCGGCGGCGACCGCGCGCTTGCGGCTGGCGGTGCCCATGCCGTCGGGCTCGTCGCCCTGCGGGATCCACAGCGGCAGCCCCATCCACGGCTGGACCTGGTTCTGCAGCAGGAACTCCTCGCCCACGGGGACGAACTCCACCGGCGTGCTCACCACGGCCTTGCAGCCGAAGACCATCTCGTCGAAGGTCAGCATGCCCGCGGGGCCGAGCACGTTGTAGGTGCCGCCGTGCCCGTCGGCGATGCAGCGCACCGCGAACTCCGCCAGGTCGCGCACGTCGACGAAGGCGACGAAGGCGCGCCAGGGATCCTTGGGTCCGGGGATCAGCACGCGGCCGCCCTGCGCGATGCGCACCGGCCAGTAGGTGAAGCGGTCGGTCGGGTCGCCGGGGCCGACGATCAGGCCCGGGCGCAGCACCGTGCAGCGGTCGCCGAAGACCGCGATCGCGGCCTTCTCGCACGCGGCCTTGAGCGGGCCGTAGGTCATGTTGCTGACCTGCGCCTTCTCCGGATCCTCGATCGTGCCCACCGGCGCGTCCTCGTCCGGGTACGGCTTGTCCGTCGAGGCGTAGACGCTGACCGTCGAGATGAAGACGTACTGGCGCGCGACCTTCTTCAGCAGCTCGGCCGAGGCGCGCACGTCCTGCGGGCGGTAGCCCGAGTTGTCGATGACCGCGTCCCAGCGGCGTCCCTTGGCGATGAGCTCCTCGAGCCCCTTGAGGCCCTCGCCCTTGGTCGGGTCGCGGTCGCCGCGGACCTTCTCCAGGTCGGGGAAGAGGTCCGCGCGCGTCTTGCCGCGGTTGAAGAGCGTGATCTTCCAGCCGCGCGCCTTCGCGGCGGCGACGGTCTCGGGTCCGAGGAACGCGGTGCCGCCCAGGATGAGGAGGTCCATCCCCGTAGCGTATCGCGCCGCGGCGCCGGTCAGACCTCGACGATCATCGAGACCGCGTTGCCGCCGCCCAGGCAGAGCGAGCAGAGGCCGCGCTTGCCGCCGGTGCGGTGGAGCTGGTGCACGAGCGTCGTCAGGACGCGCGCGCCGCTGGCGCCGATGGGGTGGCCCAGCGCGATGCCGCCGCCGCAGATGTTCAGGCGGTCGGCCGGGATGCCCAGCGGGCCGGAGCAGGCGAGCACCTGCGCGGCGAAGGCCTCGTTGATCTCGAAGAGGTCGATGTCCTTGACCGCGAGCCCGTGCTTGGCCAGCAGGGCGGCGATGCCGACCTTCGGCGCGATGAAGAGCTCCTTCGGGGCGACGCCCGCGGTGCCGTAGCCCACGATGCGCGCCAGCGGCGTCAGGCCCAGCGCCTTCGCCTTGGCCTCGCTCATGACCAGGACCGCGGCGGCGCCGTCGCTGATCTGGCTCGCGTTGCCGGCGGTGACGGTGCCCTCCTTCGAGAAGGCGGGGCGCAGCTTCGCGAGCGCGTCGACGCTGCTGTCGGCGCGGAAGCCCTCGTCGGCGTCGAGGCCGGTCTTGCCCATGCACTGCTCGGGGGTGAGGGCGACCATCTCCTTCTTGAACCAGCCGTTCTTGGTCGCCTCGGCGGCGCGGCGGTGGCTCTCGACGCTGAAGGCGTCCTGCGCGGCGCGCGTGACGCCGCTGGTCGAGGCGGTGTGCTCGGCGGCGTTGCCCATCGGCCAGCACTCGAAGGCGCAGGTGAGGCCGTCGTTGGCCATGTGGTCGACGAGCTTGCCGTCGCCGTACTTGATGCCCGCGCGCACCTGCGCGAGGTGCGGGGCGAGGTCCATGTTCTCCATGCCGCCGGCGACGGCGCACTCGGCGTCGCCGACGCGGATCATCGTCGCGGCCTGCATGACGGCCTCGAGGCCCGAGCCGCAGACCTTGTTCACGGTGACCGCGTTGAGCGTGTCGGCGAGGCCCGCCTTCAGGCCCGCCTGGCGCGCGGGGTTCTGGCCCAGCCCGGCCTGGAGCACGTTGCCCATGAAGCACGCCTCGACATGCTCCTTCGCGCCGGGGGCGTCCTCGAGCACCGCCTTGATCGCGTAGCTGCCCAGGACGGGCGCGGGCACGCGCGCGAGCGATCCGAAGAACTTGCCGATGGGGGTGCGGCGCGCGGCGACGATGACGGGGGTGCCCATGGTGTGCTCCTGCGTTGGAAAGGACCCTGAAAGGGGGAGGGGAAATGATATCGTCCCCCCGATGAACGAGGCCACCCCGAAGCAGGCCGCGCGCGGCGTCGTCACCGACAACCTGGTCTCGCTGCAGGCCTTCATCATGGAGGAGGAGGCGCGGCACCCGGGCGCCTCGGGCGAGTTCTCCTGGATCGTCAGCGCCATCTCGCTGGCCGCCAAGATCATCGCCTACAAGGTGCGGCACGTCCGCCTGCAGAACGTCCTGGGCGCGCAGGGCGACGTCAACGTGCAGGGCGAGGAGCAGCTGCGCATGGACGTGATCGCCAACGAGGTGATCATGCGCGTGCTTGGCGGCCGCAACTCCATCGCGGTCCTGGGCAGCGAGGAGGACCAGGAGCCGACGATCCTGCGCCGCGGCCACGAAGGGGGCAAGTACTGCGTGCTCTTCGACCCGCTCGACGGCTCGAGCAACCTCGACACCGCCGTCGGCGTCGGCACCATCTTCACGATCCTGCGCAACGACCCGAAGATCCCCGGCGCGGTCGAGACGGTCTGCCAGCCCGGCACCGCGCAGGTCGCCGCGGGCTACGTGCTCTACGGATCGAGCACCGTGCTGGTCATCACGACGGGCAACGGCGTGCACATGTTCGAGCTCGACGCGGCGATCGGCAGCTTCATGCTCGTCAAGCGCGACCTGCGGATGCCCGCCTCGAACAAGGTCTATTCGATCAACGAGGCGTACTACGACGGCTTCCCGCAGGGCTACCAGCGGTACGTCCAGTGGGCGCACGGCAACGGCTACTCGTCGCGCTACATCGGCTCCATGGTCGCGGACATGCACCGCACGCTCGTCAACGGCGGCGTCTTCCTCTATCCGCCCACGCGCAAGCATCCCAACGGCAAGCTGCGACTGCTCTACGAGGCGAACCCCATGAGCTTCCTGGTCGAGCAGGCCGGCGGCACGAGCAGCACCGGCACGCAGCGCACGCTGGAGCTCAAGCCGCGCGAGCTGCACGAGCGCACGCCGCTGGTGCTGGGCTCGCGCGACGAGGTCGCGAAGGTCTTCGCGCAGTTCCGCACGCCCGCCGACGCGCTGCCCTGAACGCGGGGGTGCGCGTGCGCGCGGCGCGCGCGTCGCGCGCGGGCGCCTGCCGCGCCCGCCGCGAAGTACGCTTGCGCGATGCTCCCGCACCGCGCACGCTTCATCCTGCCGCTGCTCTCCTCGCTCCTGCCCGCCTCCGCGCTCCTCGCGGGCGCGGGCGCGCCGGCCGGCGTCGCCGGCTACTACGCGCAGCCCGCGATCCACGGCGACCGCATCGTCTTCCAGTCCGGGGGCGACCTCTGGACCGCCGCGATCCCCGCCGACGGCGCGCGCGCGGTCGCGCAGCGGCTCACCAGCGCGACGGGCCTCGAGGCGCGCCCGATGCTCTCCCCCGACGGCACGCAGGTCGCCTTCGTCGCGCACTTCGAGGGCAATCCCGAGGTCTACGTCATGCCCGTCGCCGGCGGCACGCCGCGCCGCCTGACCTACCACCCCGACCGCGACCTCCCCGTGGGATGGACCCCCGACGGCACGCATGTCATCGTGCGCAGCTCGCGCGCGAACCCGATGGGCATGGGCGAGCTCTACACCGTCCCCGCCTCGGGCGGCGCGATGGAGCGCCTGCCCTACGGCGAGGGCGCGCTCGCCTCGGTGAACCCGAAGACGGGCGAGACCGCCTTCAACCGCTGGAGCAACGAGAGCTGGTACTGGAAGGGCTACCGCGGCGGCACCGCGCCGGACCTGTGGATCGCCTCGAAGGACAACACGCAGTTCCGCCAGGCGACCAAGACCGACGAGAACGAGCTCTTCCCGATGTGGATCGGCGACCGGCTCTACTTCCTGAGCGACACCGACGGGCGCATGAACATCTGGAGCATCGCCGCCGACGGCAACGACCGCCGCAAGCACACCAAGGCGGGCGCGCAGGACTTCGACCTGCGCTGGCCCAGCGCCGACACGGCGGGCGCGGCTCGCATCGCGTACGCGCAGGGGGGCGAGCTGTGGCTGCTCGAGACGGGCTCCGGCGCGGTGCGCCGGCTCGACATCGCGCTGGGCGGCGACCGCCTGGACGAGCGCGTGCGCCTGGAGGATCCGCTGTCCAACGTGACGGAGCTCGAGCTCTCCCCCGACGGCAAGCGCCTGGCGATGGTCTCGCGCGGCGAGCTGCTCGTCGGCCCCGTCGGCAAGCCCGAGCCGGGCGTGCTCCAGTCGTGGATGCAGCTTCCCGACCGCGCGGCCAGCCGCGAGTCGGGGATCTCGTGGCTCGATCCGCAGCACCTGCTGCTGCGCACCGACGCGGGCGGCGAGTGGTCCATCGAGAGCGTCGATGTCGCCGACCTGGGCAAGCCCGGCGCGGGCGAGCGCGCCGTCGCGCACAGCGACCGCTGGATCTTCGATCCGCAGTCGAGCCCCGACGGCGCGTGGATCGCGTACGGCGACAAGTCGCTGCGCCTGATGATCGTGCCTGCGAAGGGCGGCGACGCGAAGGTCGTCGGCACCTCGCGCGGCGGCGAGATCGTCGAGTACCGCTTCTCCCCCGACAGCCGCTGGCTCGCCTGGGTCGAGACGCTGCCCAACGGCATCGGCCGCATCCACCTCTACGACACGCAGGCGGGAACCGACCACTGCGTGAGCGACGGGCTCACCGACGACCGCCATCCGCGCTGGGATCCGAAGGGTTTCTACCTGTACTTCGCCAGCGCGCGCTCGATCGATCCGGTGCTGGACCAGTTCGACATGGCCTTCACGACGACGGACGCGTGGAACCTCTACGCCGTGCCGCTGGCCGCCGCGACGCCGCCGCCGCTCCCGGGCGACGCGGCCGCCGCAGGCTTCGACCTGAAGAAGTGGTCCGCCCCCGCGATGCCCGACGAGGGCGAGGAGGAGGCGGCCGAGGCCACCGCCGACGCGAAGCCGGCGAAGGACGCCGCGCCGGCGAAGGACGCGAAGGACGCGAAGGACGCGGCCGGGGCGAAGGACGCCGCGCCCGCCCCCGCGCCGCCGGCGCTCGAGCTCGACGGCTTCATGCGCCGCGCCGCGAAGCTGCCCGTCGAGGCGGGCACCTTCTCGCAGGTCGAGCCCGTCAACGGCGGCCTGCTCCTGCTGCGCGATCCGGTGCGCGGCCTGAGCGAGGACGAGGCGCCCCCGCCGGCGATCGGCGGCCGCGGCGGCTCGCTCGAGTACGCCGATCTCGGCGCGGGCGAGTGCAAGCCCGTCCTCGATGGCGCCGTCAACTTCTTCAACGTCTCGCGCGACCGCTCGACGGCGGTCATCGCGCGCACCGGCGGCAAGTCCACGATCGAGACGATCGCCCTCGCCGGGCTCGGCTCGCCCGGGATCACCCCCGCGCCGCTGAAGCTCGACGGCGTGAAGGTGCGCGTCGATCCGCGCGCCGAATGGGCGCAGATCTTCGACGAGGCGTGGCGCCTGCAGCGCGACTTCTTCTGGAAGCCCGACATGGGCGGCGTCGACTGGAAGGCGGTGAAGGCGCGCTACGCGGCGCTGCTGCCGCGCGTGGGCACGCGCATGGAGCTCAACGACCTCGTCGGCGAGATGTGCGGCGAGCTGGGCAACAGCCACTCGTACATCTCCGGCGGCGACGACTACGAGAAGCCCGCCGTCACCGCGGTGGGCCTGCTGGGCATCGACGCCTCGCCGGTGAAGGACGGCTTCCGCATCGAGCGCGTCCTGCCGCAGCTTGGCGACGAGGAGTCCGACCGCTCGCCGCTCGCCGCGCCGCACCTGAAGGTCGTCCCCGGCGAGACCATCGTCGCCGTCGCCGGCCGCTCCGTCGCGGGCATGGGCGAGCTGGGCGAGGCGCTCGTGGGCAAGGTCGGCCAGCGCGTCGCGGTCGCGGTGCGCGGCGCCGGCGACAACGGCGCGGTGCGCGTCATCGAGGTCGTGCCCATCGGCTCGGAGGAGCCGCTGCGCTACCTCGACTGGGTCGAGTCGCGCCGCCGCTTCGTCGACGAGAAGAGCGGGGGACGCCTGGGCTACGTGCACATGCCCGACATGGGCGCGCCCGGCCTGGTCGCCTTCATCCGCGGCTTCTACCCGCAGTACGACAAGCCGGGACTCATCCTGGACGACCGCTTCAACGGCGGCGGCTTCGTGAGCCAGATGATCCTGGAGCGCCTGAAGCGCCGTCCGGTCGCGCAGGACCGTCCGCGCGAGGGCGCGCCCTCAACCTACCCGATGCGCGCGCCCGCCGGCCCGATGGCGGTGCTCATCAACGAGAACGCCGGCTCCGACGGCGACATCTTCCCGACGGGCTTCCGCCTCTACGGGCTCGGGCCGGTGATCGGCTCGCGCACCTGGGGCGGCATCGTGGGCATCCGCGACGACAAGCCCTTCCTCGACGGCGGCCGCGCGACGCAGCCCGAGTTCGCCTTCTGGGAGCCCAAGCTGGGCTACGGACTGGAGAACTGCGGCGTCGTCCCGGACATCGACGTCCCGCTCACGCCCGCCGACCGCGCCGCAGGGCGCGATCCGCAGCTCGAGCGCGCCATCGCCGAGGTGCTCGCGCGCCTGCCGAAGGAGCCCGCCGCGGTGGCGCCGGTCCCGGACCGCACGAACTCGCCCGTCCCGCCCGCGGCGCGCTGACCGGCCGCGGGGCCAGATCCCCGGCAAAGAGGCACCGGCCCGCGGCGCGCACCACTGCGCGCCGCGGGCCGGCCGCGTCTGCGTCCGTCCCGCTCAGTCGATCGGATCGCGCTTGGCGATCGTGAAGTCGTAGAGCGAGGCGAGCTCCTTCGGGTTCAGCCGCTCGAGGCGGTTGAGCTTCTCGACCAGCGGCTTGGGATCCTCCATCGCCAGGCGGCCGAGCTGCTCGAACTTGTTCGCCAGGATGCCCTTGAGGTCCGCGGTGCGGTTGCGCGCGTGGCCGCTGGGGTACATCACCAGCCCGCTGTCGAGCGTGCGGCCGTCGGTCGTCGTGATGACCACCGAGGTCGGGATGCCGTCGGGGTACTTCGCGTCGTACTCGGGGCCGCCGTGCGCGAAGTCGATCTTCTCCATGATCGCGCGCGTGCGCTTGTCGGCGATCGCCTGCGCGGAGTAGTCCTGCGGCGCCAGGAAGAGCAGCTTCCACATCGCGTCGTTGTCCGCGGCGATGCGGCCCGTGCCCGCCTGCTTGGCGGCGTCGATCGCCTTCCGCAGGAGCGTGCCCACGATGTAGACCATCGAGTGGTCCGCGCTCTGGCGCGTCTTGGGATCGCGCTTGGCGGGGTCGCCGATGATGCCGAAGGCCGGCTCGTAGGCGACGATGCGGATCCCCTTGATCGCGTCGGGATTCTCCAGCAGCTCCGGATGCGCGCGCAGGAGGTCGATCACGCCCTGCAGCGCGCCCGCGCTCTGGTGCTCGTAGAGGCCCAGCTTGAAGTGCATCCCCATCACGGCGAAGTCCTCGCCGGCGGTGGAGAGGACCAGCGGGAAGGGGCTGTCCCCCGAGGTCTTCTCGAACTGGCGGAACATGCTCTCGGGGTTGCGGAAGATGTCCTTGGGGCCGACGAAGCCGCGCATCGAGCGCATCATGCTCAGGACCGCGACCTCGGTGCTGATCGCGGCGCTCGCGCCCTTGCTGTCGCTGAGCTGCTTGCCCGCGCGGATGGCGCGCCAGGGGATGTAGTGCGCGACCACCATGCCGATGGCGCTCTCGATCTGCTCGGGCGTCGCGCCCAGCATCGCGCCCCAGGTGGCGGCGCTGGCGACCGCGCCGTGCACGACATGGTCGATCTTGTAGCTCTTGAGGCTGAAGACCTCGGCGAGGCGGCCGCGGATCTCGTCCGAGAGCATCATGCCGCGCAGCGCCCACGCGCCGTCCTGGCCCGAGAGCTGCGCCGCGGCGATGGCGACGGGGTAGAAGTCGTTGTGGCCGAACTCGCCCGCGACGAATCCCAGCTCCTTGCGGTAGCCGAAGTTCGTGCCGTTGCTGTCCCACTCGCGCACGGCGGAGGAGTTGGCGACGATCGCCTTCTCCGGCGCGACCTTCGCGGTGCTGCCGAAGAAGGGGACGCCCTTGGCGCTGGGGTACTCGAGCGCCTCGGCGCGCAGCAGGTTCGGGGCGTTGGTGCCCAGCGCGATCGCGCTGACGCCGCAGAGGACCGAGTCGGTGTGGAAGAGCTTGGTGCGCTCCTCGACGATCGGGCTCGGGCGCGCGTTGCGCATGAAGTCGACGGCGTACTGGCCCAGGCCGAGCGCCTGGTTGGTGTTGGGCTTGAGTTCGACGGACACGGCGCGTGCTCCTTGCTGTTCGTCCCGCGCGGGGCGCGGGCGGGGGATACGGGGAAAGGGAGAAATGATAGGGATTCCGCTAGGATCCGCCTCCCCTCGCCATGCGCCGCCACCAGGGCGAAAACCTCCGCGACGGCTGCGCCATCGCCCTGGTGGCCAACGACGCCATCGGGAACTTCGTCATCGCGACCCCGCTGGCGCAGATGCTGCGGGCGCGCCACGCGCCGGCGCGGCTGGACCTCTTCTCGGGCGCGCGCTCGATGGAGCTCGCGGGCGCCTCGCCGCTCTTCTCGCACGCGTACGCGCCCTTCGGGGCGGCGCCGAGCGACGGGAACGGGCCGCTGCCGGCGGGGCTGCCGGCGTACGACCTCGTCGTGAACATCGAATGGAGCGGCTGGGCGAAGACGCTCGCGGGGCGGCTCACCCGCGCCGGCGCGGGCGTGGTCTGCGGGCCCGCCACGGACGCCGCAGGCGCGGAGCTGCCCTTCGGCGACGATCCGCGCGCACGCCTCTGGCAGGACCAGGGCTGGGTCTCGCCCGACCTGCGCGCGCGCTACCCCTTCCTGCAGAGCGGGTGGATCGCGGAGATCTTCTGCCGCCTCGCCTTCCTCGAGGGCGCGGTCCCCGCCTACCAGGTGCCGCAGGCGGATCCGACGGCCGCGCCGGCGCTCGCGGGCGCGCGCGTGCCGGATCTGCTCGTCGCGTGCAGCGCAAGCCTGCCCGAGAAGCTCTGGGGCGCCGACGCCTGGGAAGAGGCGCTGCGCTTCGCGCGCGACCAGGGGCTCGAGGCGGGGCTGCTCGGCGCGCCGCGGCGCAGCCAGGGCGCCTTCTGGCAGGGGGCCGACGCCGAGGACCGGCTCGTCGCGGGCGGGCTCGTGCGCGACCTGCGCGGCGCCTTCACGCTGCCGCAGGTGGTCGGTGCGCTGGCGCGCGCGCGCGCGGTGCTCACCCTGGACAACGGCATCATGCACCTGGCGGCGGCGGTCGGCACGCCGACGGTCGCGCTCTTTCGCGAGGGCATCCACCGCCTCTGGACCCCGCCCGCGCCGCACATCCATCCGGTGGTCGCTGGCGCGGGCGCGCCCGTCTCGACGATTCCCGTCGCCCCCGTGCGCGTCGCGCTCGCCGCGGCGAGCGGCGCGAGCCTCTGACCCGCCGCGCGAGAATCAGCCCAGCAGCGCGTCGAGCAGCTCCACGACGCCCTTGCCCTCGGTCGCGATGGTCTCCAGGATCCGGCGGCCCGAGGCGATGTCCAGCAGCTCGCGCACCAGCTTCGCCTCGCCGGCGTGGTCGGCCTTGTTGGCGACGAAGAGGTCCGCGATCTCCAGAATGCCGGCCTTGTCCATCTGCACCGCGTCGCCCATGCCCGGCACGACGACGACCGCGGTGCGGTCCACGTGCTGGCGGATCGCGACGTCGTTCTGTCCCGCGCCGACGGTCTCGATGATGAGCCGGTCAAAGCCCGCCGCGCCGATGAGGCCGACGATCTCGGGCAGGCTGCGGTAGTCCTCGCCGACGATCGCCAGCGAGCGGTAGAAGACCTTGTCGTCGACGGCGTTGAAGTCCACGCGCAGGCGGTCGCCCAGCAGCGCGCCGCCGGTGATCGGGCTCATCGGATCGAAGGCGACGACCGCGACGCGCTGGCCGCGGCGCACCGCTTCGCCCGCCATCGCGGCGACGAGCGTGCTCTTGCCCGCGCCTGGCGAGCCGGTGATGCCCACGACGCGCGCGGGGCGCCGGAGCGCCGTCCCCGCGGGCAGCTTCCCCGCGTGCGCCATCGAGATCTGCCGCGCGAGCACCGCCTCCTTCGCGGCGCTCTGCAGCGGCGCGTACGGCCGCACGCAGGCGCGCACGCTGTCGACGATCTCCTCCATCCCGGTGCCGGTGTGGTAGATGCGCGCGACGCCCGCGTCCAGCAGCGCCTGCACGTCCGACTGCGGGATGATCCCGCCCACGTTCACCGCGATGTCCGGGCGGCCCACCGCGCGCAGCTCCTGCACGAGCCGCGGCACGAGCACCAGGTGCGAGTTGGACATCATCGAGCAGGCGACGCAGTCGGCGTCCTCGTCGCGCGCGCCGATGGCCAGGCTGCGCGGGGTCTGCCAGAGTCCGCTGTAGACGACGTGGATGCCCGCGTCGCGCATCACTCGCGCGATCAGCTTGACGCCGCGGTCGTGGCCGTCGAGCCCCATCTTGCCCAGCAGCACGCGCGGGCGGTGGGGGAGGTCGCCGCAGCGGTCCTGCTTGGGGATGGCGGTCGTCGGTTCGGCGGTCGAGCGCATGGGTGGTCCTGGCTGCGGAGGGTGGTGGGACTCAGGCGTCCGCGCCGGCGCCGGGTCCGCCCGCGGGACCACCGTCGCCCGACGGACCGGCGGCGGCCTCGAGCGCCTCCTTCGCGCGCAGCCGCTTGCGGTCGCGCGCCTCCTCGGTCCAGTCGTCGGGATAGAAGCGCACCGCGAGCGCACCCACGATGAGGTGCATGTCGCGGAACTTGTAGTCGTCGAGCACGATCGTGCGGCCGTCGGTCAGGCGCACCGACGCGAGGGACTTGCTCATCCAGCGCGACATGTCGATGTCGGCGATCTGGTCGCGCGGGAAGGTGCCCTCCGGCGCGGTGAGCGTGCCGTCGTCCTCCAGGCGGTAGCGCTTGCGCGCGGCGTTGGCCCACTCCCACAGGAACCAGGGCGCGCCGAGCACGCCGCAGCCCACCATGTAGAGCCAGAGCTGCACGGGCCGGTCGTACGCGGCAGGACGCTGCGGCGCGGCGCCCTTGTACTTCTCCACCACCTTGTTCGCGGCCTCGTAGCGCGCGAGCTCGTCGGGGGTGATGTTCGCGCCGACGCCGGGGGCCGCCTGCGTCGCCTGCACGGCGGCCTGCGCCTTGCCCTGCAGCTCGCTCACGGTGCTCACCGCCTGCTCGTATTCGTTCGCGGCGGCCTCGCGCGCGGGGATCGAGACCCAGTAGTCGTACGCGCCCCAGAGCGCGAAGACGAGGCAGAGCGCCGCGTAGAACAGGTTCCACCACTTGTGGCGGGGCTGCAGGGTGGTTTCGATCGCCATGGACTTCGAGTGTAGCGGTCAGGGTCGCGCGGCCGGCGCGGCGGTCTCGGCGGCGGCCGGGGCGGGCGCGGTGCCCGAGGCGGCCGGGGGGAGCACGACGGCGCTCGCGGGCGCGATGCCCTCGACCACGTCGTAGATCCGGACCGACTTCCAGCCGTCCTTCCACTTGGCCACCAGCTCCAGGTGGGCCGGATCGTCCAGGTACGCGCGGTAGTCCGCCTCGGTGCGGAACCCGACGTAGAGGCCGACGTCGAAGTCGCGCAGCACGTTCGGGCGGTCGCTCACCATCGGCACGCCGCACGAGTAGCTCGCGACCGACCGGATCCCCGGCAGGGCGACGTCGCAGTCCGAGACGAGCTCGGCGATGCGCGTGGGGTCCTTCACGGTGACCAGCACGATGTGCGTGATGGGGACGGTGCCGAAGGTCTCGCGGCGCGCGGCCGAGATCTGCTTGGGGGTGGACTCGCAGCCCGGGAAGGCGAGTCCGGCCAGGAGCGCGGCGGCGAGCGCGGCGGCCGTGACGGTCCGAGTGCGGCGGGGCGTCATGGGAACGAAAGTGTAGAACGCCGGGCCGGCTCCCGCCGCCTGCGCGCCAATGAAAACCCCCGCTGCGCGGGAGGGTTCTGCGCAGCGGGGGCGGATTGTCCACCCCGCGCGTGGGCGCGGGGCGTCAATCGACGCGATGGGCGTGGCTTCTGGCTCGTGTCTCCCGCGCCGGGTCGTTCGCCGTCCGGTGCGCCGGTCGCCAAGGCGTCCGTGCGTCAGAGCGGCGTCGGTGGGCATCCGTACCAGGTGCGGGGGCCGAAGTGCGCTTGATCCGTGCTCATCCGGCCAGGCAAGGAGGGTCCATCCGCTCGCCGACCGATCGTTCCGTCCGCGCACGCCACATCGCGTCATTGGTCGCGCCGGGGACGGGTCGGAGTTCCGCCCGCCGGCGCATGGTCCATCTCAGGAGTTCCTCTGGAATCGCTCCGTTGGCCGGCCGCCGCGCATCGTGCGCGGCGCCGGCGGTTGGATCGGGCCGGGCCTGCGGCGCACCAGTCCGTGGCGCGCCGCAGGTCCGGCGGTTCCGTTCGCCGCGCTCAGGAGCAGCCCATCGACTGGCCGCAGTTGAGGCAGCGGTAGCAGGTGCCGTTGCGCACGGTGATCGAGCCGCAGACGTCGCAGGCGGGGGCGTCGCCCATCATCTGCGCGTTGGACTGGTCAAGCACCGACCCGCCACGCGCCTCGGCGGCACCGACGGGCTCCGGCACGCTCGACTCCTTCGGGGCGTCCCCATCCGAATCGCCGGTCATCGACGCGGCCACAACGTCGGAGATTCCGCGGTTCGCGAGGATCGAGGCCACGGCCTCCTTCGCCTTGGCGCCAGGGTGCTGTGACGGGGCGCTGCCCGACGGAGCGTCCGTCGACGAGGCGAATCCAGGAGTGCCGGCGGAAGCGGGTGCGGACGGTCGTGCGGTCCATGCGTCCTCCTTGACGGTGGCCTTGGGTTGCGTGCCGGCGGCGCCTCCTGCGCCACCGTCGCCGAGGGTCCCGCCGGCCAGCTCGGCCGGCTTGGAGCGCCGCGGCGCGTTCTGCTCCCGGTAGCCGGGGATGAACTGCATTCCCAGCCAGCGGAAGATGTAGTCGACCAGGCTCTTGGCGAAGGGGATGTCGCCGTTGGTGGTCATCCCCATGGGCTCGAAGCGCTGGTGCGCGAACTTGTTGACGATGCTCTCGACCGGGACGCCGTACTGCAGCGCCAGGCTGATCGCCGTGCCGAGCGAGTCCATCAGGCCGCCGATCGTCGAGCCTTCCTTCGCCATCGTGATGAAGAGCTCGCCCGGCTTGCCGTCGTCGTAGAGGCCCACGATGAGGTAGCCCTCGTGGCCCGCGACGTTGAACTTGTGCGTGAGCGAGCCGCGCGTGTCGGGCAGGCGCCGGCGCATCGGGCGCTCAACGACGCGCTCGACCTCGACGACGCGCTCCACCACGCGCTCCACGATCGTGGGCGCGGCGGCCTCGGCGACCGCGGGCAGGCCCTCGGTGTCGGCCTCCTCGCGCTCCTCGCTTGCGTCGGACTTGGTGCTCAGCGGCTGGCTGAGCTTGCATCCGTCGCGGTAGAGGGCGTTGGCCTTCAGGCCCAGCTCCCAGCTCAGGAGGTAGCAGGCGCCGATGTCGGCGACCGCGGCCTCGTTGGGCAGGTTGATGGTCTTGGAGATGGCGCCCGAGATGAAGGGCTGCGCGGCCGCCATCATGCGGATGTGGCCCTCGGGCGCGATGAAGCGCGTGCCGAGGCTGCCGCAGCGGTTGGCGCAGTCGAAGACGGGCAGGTGCCGGTCCTTCAGGTGCGGCGCGCCCTCGATGGTCTGCGTGCCGCAGATGCGCAGGTTCAGCGCCTCGATCTGGCGGCGGTTGAGCCCCAGCGCGCGCAGGCCGTTGAACTTGCCGTCGGCGCGCGCCTTCGCGGGGTCGATGCCCAGGCCCGCGAGCACGCGCTCGGGCATGCTCCAGGCGGAGAAGGCGAAGCCGAGCTCGAAGACCGTCGGCAGGCCGTTCTCGACCTGCACCACCTCGTCGCCGGTGTAGCCGCACTCCACGAGGAAGTCGCGGAAGCTGCGCCCGTGCGCGGGGATGCTGCCGTCCTCGGCGGGCATCGGCGTCTCCAGACTGAGCGTGCCCATCACGTGCTCGACGATGTCGTCGACCTGCGCGGGGGTGTAGCCCAGCGCGCGCAGCGCCGGGCGCAGCGACTGGTTCGCGATCTTGAAGTAGCCGCCGCCGGCGAGCTTCTTGAACTTGGTGAGCGCGAAGTCGGGCTCGACGCCCGTGGTGTCGCAGTCCATGAGCAGGCCGATCGTGCCCGTGGGCGCGATGACCGTCACCTGCGCGTTGCGGTAGCCGTGCTTGCGGCCGAAGGAGAGCGCATCGTCCCACGCGGCGACGGCGCGGCGAAGCATCGTGTCGGCGTTGGCGATGCCGATGCGGCCGCCCTCGAAGACGCCGTGGTCGATCGGCACCGGCGCGATGCGCAGCGACTCGTACTCGCCGCTGTCGCGCGCGACGCCCATGGCGGCGCGGCGGTGGTTGCGGACCACGCGCAGCATGTGCTCCTTGTTGGCCTTGTACCCCTCGAAGGGGCCGTGCTCGGCGGCCAGCAGCGCGCTGGCGGCGTAGGAGCGGCCGGTGAGGATCGCGGTGAGCGCGCCGCAGACCGCGCGGCCTTCCTCGCTGTCGTAGGGGATGCCCGCCTGCATGAGCATCGCGCCGAGGTTGGCGTAGCCCAGGCCCAGCGTGCGGTACTTCCAGCTCAGCTCGGCGATCTCGCGCGAGGGGAAGCTGGCCATCAGGACGCTGACCTCGAGCACGACCGTCCAGAGGCTGATCGCGTGCTCGTATCCCTCGATGTCGAAGGCGCGCGTCTCCGAGTCGTAGAACTTCATCAGGTTGATCGAGGCCAGGTTGCACGCCGTGTTGTCGAGGAACATGTACTCGCTGCACGGGTTGCTGGCGTTGATGCGCCCGCCCTCGGGGCAGGTGTGCCACGCGTTGATCGTCGAGTCGTACTGCACGCCCGGGTCGGCGCAGTGCCACGCCGCCTCGTTGATCTGGCGCCAGAGCTCGCCGGCCGGGAGCGTGCGCGCGACCTTGCCGTCGGTGCGGCGCACGAGCTTCCACTCGCCGTTGCGCTGGACCGCGTCCATGAACTCGTCGGAGAGGCGGACGGAGTTGTTGGAGTTCTGGCCGCTGACGGTGTAGTAGGCCTCGCCGTTGAAGTCGTAGTCGAGCTTGAGGCCCAGCGACTCCGCGACCGCCTGCTGGTTCGGCGCGAGGTGCTTCATGCCCTCGACGAGCGCGGCGACCTTGATCTCCTCGCGGACCTTCCAGTTGACGAAGGACTCGATGTCCGGGTGGTCGACGTCCAGACAGACCATCTTGGCCGCGCGGCGCGTGGTGCCGCCGGACTTGATCGCGCCCGCGGCGCGGTCACCGATGCGCAGGAAGCTCATGAGGCCCGAGCTGCGGCCGCCGCCCGAGAGGGGCTCGTTCTCGCCGCGCAGCATCGAGAAGTTCGTGCCGGTGCCGGAGCCGTACTTGAAGAGGCGCGCCTCGCGCGTCCACAGGTCCATGATGCCGCCCTCGCCGACGAGGTCGTCGCGGACGCTCTGGATGAAGCAGGCGTGCGGCTGCGGGTGCGTGTACGCGTCCTTCGCGAGCGTCGCGCGGCCGGTCTTGGGGTCGGCGATCCAGTGGCCCTGCGCGGGGCCGCTGATGCCGTAGGCGTAGTTGAGGCCGGTGTTGAACCACTGCGGGCTGTTGGGCGCCGCCATCTGGTTCAGGAGCATCGCGGCGATCTCGTCGTAGAAGGCCTCGGCGTCCTTCTTGGTGGAGAAGTAGCCGAACTTCTCGCCCCAGTGGCGCCAGCAGCCCGCGAGGCGGTGCACGACCTGCTGCACGCTGCGCTCGGGACCGAGCACGGGCTTGCCCGCGGCGTCCTTGATCGCCTTGCCGTCGGGGCCGACCTGCGGCACGCCCGCCTTGCGGAAGTACTTGCTCACGACGATGTCCGTCGCGAGCTGGCTCCAGGTCGACGGGACCTGCGCGTCGTGCATCTCGAAGACGACGCTGCCGTCGGAGTTGGAGATGCGGCTGGAGCGCGTGGTCCACTCGACGCTCTTGTAGACGTCCTTGCCAGCGGTGGTGAAGCGGCGTGCGATGCGCATGTTTCGGTGTCCGGGGATGGAGATAGGTGCGGGTGCCGGCGGGCCTCGTGCCGGCGGACTCGTTCGGAGGGGGTCAGTGCTGGTTGGCGGTGCCGTCGCGGAAGGGGATCCCGTCGACGCGGGGCAGGGTGAGCCCAGGCTGGTCCTGGTACTTGCCGCCCTTGTCGGCGTAGCTGACGGCGCAGGTCTTGGCGGCCTTGAGGAAGATCATCTGGGCGATCCCCTCGTTGGCGTAGATCTTGGCGGGAAGCGGCGTGGTGTTGCTGATCTCGATCGTCACCTTGCCGCGCCACTCGGGCTCGAGCGGCGTGACGTTGACGATGATGCCGCAGCGGGCGTAGGTGCTCTTGCCGACGCAGATCGCGAGCACGTCGCGCGGGACCTCGATGATCTCCACGGTCTCCGCGAGCGCGAAGGAGTTGGGCGGGATCACGATGTGGTCCTTGCCCGTCTGCGCCGTGTCGATGGTGATGAAGAGGTCGGCGGAGAAGTTCTTGGGATCGACGATCGCCGTCCCGCCGCTGGTCGCGTTGGTGAAGATCTTGAAGCAGGTGCCGACGCGCACGTCGTAGCCGTAGCTGCTGACGCCGTAGCTGACGGTGCCCGGGCGCTTGCTGTTCTCGGCGAAGGGAACGATCCGGACGGTGTCGCGGATCTGGGTGTCACACAGGATGCTCATCGACCCAACCCCTTTGAACGGGAGGCGCCGCAGCGCCCGCCCGAAGTCGTCTGTTCGGTATCTGTCAGGCACACACCAACAACGTCGGCACTACTACACCTTGAGAGGCGGCGTGCATGGTACCCCTACATATGGGGCCTTCAAGGTTCTGCCCCGCGTTTTTATCCGCATTTTGAACTCGGCTCCCAAGTGACGATCTGGCATGGCGTTAGCGTTGCGTCAAGGACGCCCGCCCGCGAATGGGCCCTGTGGACAGATTGTCTCGGAGCGTCTTCCTAGACTCGCGATCCGCGCGCGAGCGCACGGAGGCACCACGACGCGCATGCTGTATCCCGACTCCCCGACGCCCGACGCCTCCGAGCGCGGAAAATCCCGCGATTTCCCCCCCTCCGGCGCGCCCGTGGAGCTGCCCAGCCCCGAGTCGCTGCTGGAAGGGCTCACCGCCGACCAGGCGGCCGCGGTGGCGCACGTCGACGGACCGCTGCTGGTGATCGCGGGGCCGGGCTCGGGCAAGACGCGCGTGATCACGCGGCGCATCGCCTTCCTCGTCGCCTCGGGCGTGCCCGCGTGGAACATCCTCGCGCTCACCTTCACCAACAAGGCCGCGGGCGAGATGAAGGCGCGCGTGCAGGCGATGCTCCCCGCGGACCTGCCGGGGCGCCGCGGCCTCGTCGTGAGCACCTTCCACGCCTTCTGCGCGATGTTCCTGCGCCGCCACGCCGCGGAGTGCGGCGTCGATCCCGAGTTCGTCATCTACGACACCGACGACCAGCGCGCCGCCGCGAAGTCCGCGATCGCCGAGTGCGGGCTCGACTCGACCAACTTCACGCCCGCCGCGGTGCTCGGACGCATCAGCGCACTGAAGAACCAGCTCCTGGACTCGCAGGCCGCGGCCGAGGCGGCGGGGGACTACTCGACGCGCCAGGTCGCGAAGGCGTACGCGGCGTACGAGCGCGTCCTCGCGCGCCACCGCGCGCTCGACTTCGACGACCTGCTCATGCGCACCGCGCAGGCGCTCGAGCGCAACCTGGAGCTGCGCGCGCAGTCCGCGCAGCGCTACCGCTACCTGCTCATCGACGAGTACCAGGACACCAACCGCGCGCAGTTCGCGATCGCGCGCTGGATCGCGGGGGAGCACCGCAACATCTGCGTCGTCGGCGATCCCGACCAGTCGATCTACCGCTGGCGCGGCGCGGACATCCGCAACATCCTCGAGTTCGAGGAGAGCTTCGGCGGCGCGCGCACCGTCGCGCTGGGCGAGAACTTCCGCTCCACCGGGCACATCGTCGCCGCCGCGGACGGGCTCATCCGCCACAACCGCCGCCGGCGCGCGAAGCCGCTCTACACCTCGCTCCCCGAGGGCGAGCGCGTGCGCGTCCTGCGCTGCGGCGACGAGCACGCCGAGGCAGACGAGGTCTCGCGCGCGGTCGTCGAGGCGCAGGGGCGCGGCGTCCCCTGGCGCTCGATGGCCGTCCTCTACCGCATGAACGCGCTCAGCCGCGTCGTGGAGGACGCGCTGCGCCGCCGCCAGGTGCCGTACCGCATCGTGCGCGGCACCGCCTTCTTCGAGCGCAAGGAAGTCAAGGACCTGCTCGCCTACCTGCGGCTGGTCTCCAACCCCGCCGACGACGTGGCGTGCGCGCGCATCGTCAACGTCCCGCCGCGCGGGATCGGCGACTCCTCCGTCGAGCGCATCGAGCGGCTGGCCCTGGTCCGCAAGGTGCCGCTGCTGGCGGCGCTCTCGGGCGCGCGCGAGGCGGGCGTCGCCGAGCGCAGCGCCAAGCGCGTGGACGAGTTCGCGCAGCTCGTGGCGCGCTGGCGCGCGCTGCTGGACGGGCGCGGCGCGGAGACGCTCGCGGCCTTCGTGGAGATGGTGCTCGAGGAGAGCGGCCTGCGCGACTTCGACGATGGCGCCGAGGGGGACGACCTCGACCAGCGCCGCGCGAACCTGGACGAGGTGGTGAGCGCGGCGGGGGACCTGGAGCTGCCCGCGGACGCGCCGCCGACGCTGCGCGCGGCGCTGCAGGCCTTCCTGCAGTCGGTCGCGCTGGTCGCGGACACCGACGCGCTCGACGCCGAGGCGGGCGCGGTCACGCTGATGACGCTGCACGCGGCGAAGGGGCTCGAGTTCGACCTCGTCGCCGTCGTCGGCTGCGAGGAGGGGCTCCTCCCGCACGCACGTTCGCGCGAGGGGGACGAGGACATCGAGGAGGAGCGCCGCCTGTGCTTCGTCGGCATGACGCGCGCGCGCCGGCGGCTGCTGCTGACGCACGCGGCGCGCCGCGCGGTGCGCGGCCTGCGCCAGAGCTGCATCGAGAGCCCCTTCCTCCAGGAGCTGCCCGAGGCCGCGGTGGAGCGGCAGGACCTCGCGACCACCTGGCTCGACGGCGACGACGCCGATCCGCCCTCGCCCGACGACGACGGACCGCGCGGCCGCGGGCTCGCGTCGCAGTTCCCCGTCGGATGCACCGTGCGTCACGCGCTCTTCGGCGTCGGCACCGTGCAGGCGGTGCTCCCGCGCGGCAGCGTCACGAGCGTGCGCGTCGCGTTCCGGACGGTCGGGGTGAAGACGCTCGTGCTCGAGTACGCGAAGCTGCAGCGGGCGTAGATGCCTTCGCGGGCGCGGCCGCGGGCGCCGTCGCCGCGCCCATCGTCCCCGCCTTCTCCAGGATCGGGCGCAGGTAGCGCGCGGTGTGCGACTCCGGGTGCGCCGCGACCGTCTCGGGCGTGCCCTGCGCGATCACCGTGCCGCCGCGCTCGCCGCCGTCGGGGCCGAGGTCCACGATCCAGTCCGCGCACTTGATGACATCGAGGTTGTGCTCGATCACCACCAGCGTGTGCCCCGCGTCGGCCAGGCGCTGCATCACGCCCAGCAGCCGCTCGACGTCCGCGAAGTGCAGCCCCGTCGTCGGCTCGTCCAGCACGTACAGCGTGCGCGAGGCGCTCTGCCCGCCCAGCTCGGTCGCCAGCTTCACGCGCTGCGCCTCGCCGCCGCTGAGGGTCGTGCTCGCCTGGCCCAGCTGCATGTAGCCCAGGCCCACGTCGCGCAGGCACTCGAGCATGCCGCGGACCTTCGGGTGCGCCTCGAAGAGCTTCGCCGCGTCGTCGACGGTCATCTCCAGCAGCTCGGCGATGGTGCGTCCCTTGAAGCGCACCTCGAGCGTCTCGCGGTTGTAGCGCGCGCCCTTGCAGGTGTCGCAGGCGACGAAGACGTCGGGCAGGAAGTGCATCTCGATCTTCATCACGCCCTGGCCCTGGCACGCCTCGCAGCGGCCGCCCTTGACGTTGAAGCTGAAGCGCCCCGGCTCGTAGCCGCGGATCTTCGCCTCGGGGACCGCGGCGAAGAGGCGGCGGATCTCGTCGAAGATGCCGGTGTAGGTCGCGGGGTTCGAGCGCGGCGTGCGCCCGATGGGGCTCTGGTCGACCTCCACCACGCGCTCCACGCCCGCGAGTCCGTTGATGCGGTCGTGCGCGCCCGGCGTCGTGCGCGTGCCGTGCACCTGCTTGAGCGCCGCCTGCAGCAGGATGTCGCTGACGAGCGTGCTCTTGCCGCTGCCGCTCACCCCCGTGACGCAGACGATGCCGCCGAGCGGGAAGGCGACGTCGATGCCCTTGAGGTTGTTCTCGCGCGCGCCCTTGACGACGATCGCCTCGCGCGGCCCGACGGGGCGCCGCCGCGCCGGCACCGCGATCGCGCGCTCGCCGCTGAGGTACGCGCCGGTGACGCTGCCGCGCGTCGCCGCGACCTCCGCGACGGTGCCCTGCGCGACGATCGTGCCGCCGTGGCGGCCGGGCCCGGGGCCCACGTCCACCAGGTGGTCCGCGGCGCGGATCACGTCCTCGTCGTGCTCGACGACGAGCACCGTGTTGCCGATGTCCGCCAGCCGCCGCAGCGTCGCCAGCAGCCGGTCGTTGTCGCGCTGGTGCAGGCCGATCGTCGGCTCGTCCAGCACGTAGGCGACGCCCACGAGCCCGCTGCCCACCTGCGTCGCCAGACGGATGCGCTGCGCCTCGCCGCCGCTGAGCGTGCCGCTGGCGCGGTCCAGCGTCAGGTAGCCCAGGCCGACGCTCAGCAGGAAGCCCAGGCGCGCGTCGATCTCCTTGAGGATCGGCGCCGCGACGCGCGCGTGCATCTCGCTCAGGCGCAGGCTGGCGAAGAAGCCCGCCGCGCGCTCGATGCTCATCGCCGTGGCGTCGGAGATGCCCACCTCCAGCGCGCCGCTGTGCAGCTTCACCGCCAGCGCCGCGGGACGCAGCCGCTTGCCCGCGCACGCGGGGCAGGGGGCCGAGCCCATGTAGGCCAGCAGGCGCTCCTTGACGAACTCGCTCTCGCTCTCCTCGAAGCGGCGCTTGAGGTTGGGCATCACCCCCTCGAACTTCGCGCCCAGCGCCTTCGCCTGCTCCGCGGGGATGCCATGCATCAGGTAGCCGCGCACCTTCGCGGGCAGCTCGCCGAAGGGGGTCGTGCCCTTCACCTTGAAGAAGGTCGCGAAGCCCCGGATCATCCGCGCGTAGTACATGTTCATGCGCGGGCCGTTGCGGCGCCAGGGCTCGATCGCCTCTGAGAGCGGCGCGGCGTGGTCGGGGACGACCAGCGCCTCGTCGAACTCCTGGATGCGACCGAGGCCTGCGCACGCGGGGCAGGCGCCGTGCGGGCTGTTGAAGCTGAAGAGTCGCGGCTCGAGCTCCTCCAGCGCGCACTCGGGGTGCAGCACGCAGCTGAAGCGCTCGCTGAAGCGGTGCTCGCTCCAGCGGCCGTCGGGCTCCTCGACGAGCACCAGCGCGCTCCCCTCGCCCAGCTTGAGCGCCGTCTCGACGCTCTCCGCGATGCGCTGGCGGTCCTCGGCGCGCGCGACGACGCGGTCGAGCACCGCCTCGATGTCGTGCGCCTCGTAGCGGCCCAGGCCCAGCGGGTTCTCGCCGCCGGCCTTGAGCGCGTCGCGCAGGTCGACGACGGCGCCGTCGACGCGCGCGCGCACCAGCCCCTGGCGCGCGAGCGCCTCGACGACCTCCTTGTGGAAGCCCTTCTTGCCGCGCACCATCGGCGCGCAGATCATCATGCGGCGTCCATCGAGCCCCATGAGCGACTCGACGATCTGGCTCGGGCTCGCGGCGCTGATCGGGCGCCCGCAGACGCGGCCGCGCTCGTCGCGGTGCCAGCAGGTGGGCGTGCCGCAGCGCGCGAAGAGCAGGCGCAGGTAGTCGTAGATCTCCGTCGTCGTCGCGACCGTGCTGCGCGGCGTGTGGCCGCCGCCGCGCTGCTCGATGGCGATGGTCGGGGGCAGGCCCTCGATCGACTCGACGTCGGGCTTCTGCATCTGGTCCAGGAACTGGCGCGCGTACGCGGAGAGGCTCTCCATGTACTTGCGCTGCCCCTCGGCGAAGATCGTGTCGAAGGCGAGCGAGCTCTTGCCGCTGCCGCTCACGCCGGTGAGCACCACCATGCAGTCGCGCGGGATGGAGAGGTCGACGCCGCGGAGGTTGTGCTCGCGGGCGCCGCGGATGCGGATGCAGCGGCTGTCGGGGATCTCGCGGGGGGTGGTCACGGCGTTCCTGAGGGGCGGGTCCGGAGCAGGGGACGGTAGGCGATCCACCGCCAGACGAGGGCGTTTCCCGGCAGACGCGCGTCCGGAAAGAGCCCCCGGGGGGCGGTCCCGGCCCATGAACAGCCCGATCCCTGCAGAACCGTCCAACTTCTGCGTCCACCCGGCCCCGCAGACCGAAGAGTGGTGCAGGCCCGCGATGCGTACGACCCCACGAATCGCCCCTTCGGCAGCCCTCGCGGCACGCGCCGCCAGCGCCGCCCCCGCGACCCCACGCGCGGGGCGCTGCGACCGCGAGAGCCTCGCCCTCCTGCGCAGCTCGGCGGGACGGATCGTCCTGACCGTGCGCGCCGGCACCCGGCGGATCTGACGCCGTGCCCGCGCGGGCCGCTTCTTCCGATCCCTAGGCGCGCCCCTTCTTCTTGCGCCCCGCGCGCGTCCCGGGCATGCCCGCCTTCGGGCGCGGCTTCGGCGGCTCTTCCGCCTCGATCGCCATGCCGTCCACCTCCGGAAGCGCGTCGATGCGCTTCATCTGGTCGCGCAGGCGCGCCGCCTTCTCGAACTCCAGCGACTGCGCCGCCTCGAGCATCTCCTGCTCGAGCTCCAGCATCGCCTGCGCCTTGTCGAAGGTGCGCGCGACGCGCTCGCCCGCGGCCTCGCGCGCGGTGCGCGTGGCGCGGATCTCCTTCTCGATGCCGCTGCGGATCGCCTTCCGGATCGTCTCCGGCGTGATGCCGTGCTCCTTGTTGTACGCGAGCTGCTTCGCGCGCCGGCGCGTCACCTCGTCGATCGCCGCCTGCATCTCGGGCGTCACCTTGTCCGCGTACATCACGACTTCGCCGCCGGCGTTTCGCGCGGCGCGGCCCATCGTCTGGATGAGGCTCGACTGGCTCCGCAGGAACCCCTGCGCGTCCGCGTCCAGGATCGCCACCAGGCTCACCTCGGGGAGGTCGAGCCCCTCGCGCAGCAGGTTCACGCCCACGAGCACGTCGAACTCCCCCTCGCGCAGCTCCTTCAGGATCTGCAGGCGGTCGAGGGTCTCGATGTCGCTGTGCAGGTAGCGCACCTTCACGCCGTTGGCGTGCAGGTAGGTGGTGAGCTCCTCGCAGAGGCGCTTGGTGAGCGCGGTCACCAGCACGCGCTCGCCGCGGCGCGCCCGCTCGCGGCAGCGCACCAGCAGGTCGGGGATCTGCCCGCGCGCGGGGAGCACCTCGATGGGCGGGTCCACCAGGCCCGTCGGGCGGATCACCTGCTCCACGACGACGCCCTCGGACTTCTGCAGCTCGTACGGCCCCGGCGTCGCGCTCACGTAGACGGTGGTGGGCACGATCGAGACGAACTCGTCGAAGGTGAGCGGCCGGTTGTCGAGGGCGCTGGGCAGGCGGAAGCCGTGGTCGACGAGCGTCTGCTTGCGCGCGCGGTCGCCGAAGTACATGCCGCGGATCTGCGGCAGCGTGACGTGGCTCTCGTCGATGATCGTCAGCCAGTCGTCCTGCCCGCGGCCGGGGACGCGGCGGAAGTAGTCCAGCAGCGTCCACGCGCGCTCGCCGCGCGCGCGGCCGTCGAAGAAGCGGCTGTAGTTCTCGATGCCGCTGCAGAAGCCCGTCTCCTGGATCATCTCGATGTCGTACTTCGTGCGCCCCAGCAGGCGCTGCGCCTCCAGCAGCTTGCCCTCCGAGCGCAGCTCCAGCACGCGCGCGTCCAGCTCGGCGCGCATCTCCCCGAGCGCCTTGGCCATCTGGTCCGCCGGCATCATGTAGTGCACCGCGGGGAAGACCAGCACGCGCTGCTCCTGCGAGCGCACCTCGCCGGTGAGCGGGTCGAAGAGCTCGATCGACTCCACCTCGTCGCCGAAGAGCCCGATGCGGATCGCGTGCTGCTCGCTCGCGGGGAAGACCTCGATGCTGTCGCCGCGGACGCGGAAGCAGCCGCGCACCGGGTCGTGCTCCTTGCGCGCGTACTGCATGCCCGCGAGCGCCAGCAGGAAGTCGCGCCGCTGCAGGCGCGTGCCCACCGTCACGAGCTGCATCCGGTTGCGGAACTCCTCGGGAGATCCCAGGCCGAAGAGGCAGCTCACGCTCGCGACGACGATCGTGTCCGGCCGCGAGAGCAGCGAGCTCGTCGCCAGCAGGCGCAGGCGGTCGAGGTCCTCGTTGCGGCTCGAGTCCTTCTCGATGTAGATGTCCCGCTGGGGGATGTACGCCTCGGGCTGGTAGTAGTCGTAGTAGCTGACGAAGTAGCAGACCGCGTTCTCGGGGAAGAGCTCGCGCATCTCCTCGTAGAGCTGCGCGGCGAGGGTCTTGTTGTGGCTGATGATGAGCGTCGGCCGCCCGCTGCGCGCGATGACGTTGGCCATCGTGAAGGTCTTGCCGGTGCCCGTCGCGCCCAGCAGGGTCTGGTGGCGGCGTCCCTCCTCGAGCCCCTGCACGAGCTGCGCGATCGCCTCCGGCTGGTCGCCGGTGGGCTGGAAGGGGCTGCGCAGGCGGAACATGTCCGGCAAGGATAGGAGGGCGCGGCCGCGATCAGGCGAGCAGCTCGCGCACCGGCCGGCGCGCGAGCGAGAGGACCGCGGGCATGGCCGCGCCCAGCGTCATCGCGACCAGGATGCCCCAGCACGCCAGGATCGGCGCGATCGGGAAGTCGAAGGCGACCTCGAGCCCGCCCAGGTCGCGGTACCAGATCGCGCCCGCGCGGGCCAGGTGCAGCCCCAGCGCGGTGCCGACGACCGCGCCCGCGAGCGCGATGATCGCGATCTCGCCCGCGACCAGCCGCACGAGCACGCCCGGCTCCGCGCCGGTCGCCCGCAGCACGCCGTACTGGAAGCGCCGCGCCGCGATGTTCGCCGCGACGACGTTGCCCACGCCGAAGCACGCCAGCAGCAGCGCCGTGAAGGCGATCGCGCTGGAGACCGCGAGCACCGTCGCGCCGATGTCGAGCACCGTGCGCCGGATCGCGCGCCCGCTGGCGAAGACCGCGC
Source organism: Phycisphaerales bacterium (assembly GCA_046350355.1). Lineage (GTDB taxonomy): Bacteria > Planctomycetota > Phycisphaerae > Phycisphaerales > SM1A02 > UBA966. Next base: position 307,830 of record JAXMAN010000002.1, read on the forward strand.
CCGGCACGGTGTCGGTGACCGACTCGCCCAGCGCGGCGTCCGCCTCAGGGCCGGCGGCGTCGTCCATGTCGATCTGCAGGATGTAGGCGTCGCGGCTGCCGAAGCTGCGCGCGACCTCCTCGAAGTCCATGAAGACGCAGCTCACCGCGCTCTCCAGGTAGACGCTGCGGATCCCGAAGAACTGCGTCGCGACGTCGAGCCCCGCCGCGCCGACGACGCCGACGATCTCGTACTCCTTCACCGTGCGCCCGCCGCCGAGCTTGATGTGGTCGCCCGTGCGCTTCTTGCGCGCGACCAGGAACTCCTTCGCCACCAGCACGCCGGCGCCCGAGCGCAGCTTGGGAAGCGCGGACTCCGGCGAGCCCTCGACCCAGTCCAGCCGGTTCAGCGCCAGGAACTGGTCCGGCGGGAAGCCGACGCAGACGACGTTGGTCGGGCTCAGCCCCGAGATCCCCAGCAGCTCCTCGCCCACCACCTTCAGCGGCAGGTAGCCGATGGGCACCGCGCTCTGCACGCCCGGGAGCGCGCGCACGCGCGCCTGCTCCTGCACGGTCATGCCGTTGGTCTTGAAGACGAAGCCGTCGGAGATGCGCACGCGCTCGGCCATGTCGCGCATCAGCACGCTGCCATTGGTCCACGAGGAGACGAAGACGCTCACGCCCACCATGAGCGCGCCCGCGGTGAAGCCGCCGCGGTAGGGGGTCTGGCGCAGCGCGCCGCGCAGCAGCCCGCCGGGCAGCCGCAGCAGTTTCTCGAGCGCGGGCGCGAGCGCCTGCCCCAGCAGCCAGGTCGCGGGCACCGCCAGCGCGAACCATCCCGCGTGCGCCAGCGGCACGCCCACGATCGTGTAGGTCCAGAAGCGCGCCTGCACGTCGGGCACCGCCAGCAGCGCGACCTGCCCCAGCAGCGCGAGCACGCCCAGCACGCCCAGCCAGAGGATCGGGCGCAGCCGCGCCGGACGCGCGTGCGGCGCGAGCGCGGCCAGCGGCGTCGTGCGCGAGGCCTGCCACGCCGCCCACACCGAGCCGCCGACGCCCGCGGCCAGGCTCCCCGCGACGCCCAGCGCGATGCCGAACCAGCTCACGAAGAAGCCGTCCTTGAGGATGTCGCTGAACCACCAGGCGAGCGCGCGCGCGGCGAGCATCCCCAGCGGCACGCCCGCGAGGCCCGCGGCGCCGCAGAGGATCGCGCCCGCCCAGACCTGGCTCAGGAAGACCTGCGCGCGGCTCGCGCCCACGCAGCGCGCGATCGCCAGCTCGCGCTGCTGCTCGGCGACCGCGGTCGTCATGCCGGTCCCGACGATGAAGGCGCAGCTCACGAAGGCGATCATGCTCACGAGCACGAAGCCCAGGCGCATCGTCCGCTCCTGGCGGTCGAAGCCCGTCGTGTAGCGCTCGCTCGGCTCCAGCGAGAGCGGCTCGGGGAAGGCGCCCTTGTGCGCGTCGATCCACGCCGGGACATCGGTGCCGGGCACGAGCGCGACGAGCACGGAGGTCACCGCGTCGGTTCCGCCCGCCTCGACGACGGTCGCGCGGTCCACGGTGACGAAGGGGCGCTGCAGCGCGCCCAGCGACGGGCGGTCGAGCGTGCCCACGACCTCGAGCTCGATCGGGTCGCCGAAGCGCTGCACCTGCAGCCGGTCGCCGATCTTCGCGTCCAGCGCCTTCGCGGTGAGCGGGTCGATGGCGACCTCGCCCGCCTTCAGCGGCAGGCGCCCCGCGGTGACGTCCTGCGTGCGGAAGCGCTCGTCCCCGCCGGAATCCAGGCCGCGCGCGAGCGCCACGACGCGCCGCGCGCGCCCGTCCTCGCCGGGGACGCCGTCGGCGCGCACCAGCGAGAGGCTGCCGCCCAGCACCGTCGCGACCGCGTCCACCTGCGGCAGCGCGCGCACCTTCTGCGCCTGCGCGGCGTCGAAGGGGACGCCGAAGCGGTTCACCAGGCGCGCGTCGGTGCGGCCGATGTAGCGCCCGATCTGCTGCACCACGTTGGCGCGCGCGCTCTCCAGGCCGCAGCCCACGGCGACGACCAGCGTGCTCGCCAGCGCCACCGCGATCGCCAGGAGGATGCTCCTACTGCGCCGCGCGCCCAAGCTCTGCAGCGCGAACCACAAGGTCGCTCGCATGCATGCCTCCTGTCTGGAAGCGGCCCGCGACGACGCCGTCGCGCAGGACGAAGACCTCGCGGCAGTGCGCCGCGGCGGCGGGTTCGTGGGTCACCATGAGCACCGCCATGCGGCGCTCGCGCGCGAGCTCGTCGAGCATCCGCCACAGCCGCTCGCTGTTGGCGCTGTCGAGCGCGCCCGTCGGCTCGTCGGCGAAGAGGACCGGCGGCTCGAAGAGGAGCGCGCGCGCGATCGCGACGCGCTGCTGCTCGCCCCCCGAGAGCGCCTCGGGGCGGTGGTGCATGCGGTCGCCCAGTCCAAGCGCGGCCAGCAGCTCGCCGGCGCGCGACTGGAGCTGCGCGCGCGGACGCCCGTCGAGCACGCCCGGGAGCATCGCGTTCTCCACCGCAGTCAGCGTGGGAAGCAGGTTGTACTGCTGGAAGACGACGCCGATCCGCCGGCGCCGGTAGAGCGTCAGCGCGGCCTCGTCCATGCGGTCGACCCGCTCGCCGCCGACCTCGATCTCGCCCGCGTCGGCGCGGTCGAGCCCGGCGAGCAGGTAGAGCAGGGTGCTCTTGCCGCTGCCGGAGGGGCCCATGATGGCGTAGAAACCCGGCGCGTCCACGCGCAGCTCCGCGCCGCGCAGCGCCTCGACGTCGCGCCCGCCGGTGCGGTAGGTCTTGCGCACGCCCTCGGCGCGCACGATGGCCGCGCCCGCCGCGCTGGCGTCGCCCGCGGACATCAGTGCGCGGTCTTCTTGTCGTAGGTCGCCGCGTCCATCAGGCCGGCGATCTTCGACGCGTCGCAGCCCTTGAGCTTCACCAGCCATCCCTTGCCGTAGGGATCGGAGTTGAGCAGCGAGGGATCCTTCGAGGCGGCGTCGTTCACGGCGGCGATCTCGCCCGAGCACGGGCTGTAGATCTCGCTGCTGGTCTTGACGCTCTCCACCTCGCCCAGGACGCCGCCGTCGGCGATCTTGGTGCCGGCGGGCTTCATCTCGACGAAGGTGATGTCGGTGAGCGCGTCCGCGGCGTGCTGGGTGATGCCCATCGTCACGGTGCCGTCGGCCTCGGGCCGGAACCACTCGTGCGTCTCGCTGAAACGGCAGTTGCTGGGGGTGGGCATCGATGCTCCTTCTCGTGTGGGGCGCCTCGGCGCTGCGGCTCCGGGCCGCGGGCTCCGCCGACGGCGCTCCGGAGAGGCGCGGAATGATAGCGCCCGCGCTAGAATCGGTCCCGCGCGGCGACTCCGGTGCGCACCGGCGAGCCGCGCCGGCACCCGCGAGGCGACGATGCTCCTCACGATCTCCTCCCGGTCGCTCCAGCATGTCAAGCGGGCCAAGGTGCCGCTTGCTCCGGAAGACATGCCCGCCTTCGTCGCCGAGGAGCTGGGCCTCAAGGGACTCAACGTCGAGACGGGGCTGCTGCGCGGCAAGGGCGTCGCGGAGCTCGAGCGCCTTCGCGACCGCGCCGACCGCGCGCGCTGCCCGATCCTCGTCCTGCTCGACGACACGCCGCTGGACTTCGCCGGACCCGACGCCGCGCGCGCCGCCGACCGCATCGGCCGCCTCGGCCTCGCCGCGAGCAAGCTCGGCGCGCCCAACGTCGCCGTCGAGCTCGCGGACATCCCCGCCGAGCGCCTCGACGCGGTCGTCATCGCGGTGAAGCGCTCGCTGGTCGCGCTCGACCGCTTCGACGCGCACCTGCTGCTGCGTCCGGGCACCGGCCACACCGCCGACGCGCAGCGCCTCGCCGACCTCATCAAGAGGATCGGCGGCTTCCGCATCGGCAGCATGCCCTCCTTCGCGCGCGCCGCCGCCTCCGGCGACGCGCCCGCCGCGCTGCGCCGCCTCGCCCCCTACGCGCAGGCCGTCGAGGCGAGCATCAAGGCCTTCAGCAAGGCCGGCAAGCACGACGCGTGGAACCTCGAGGAGTGCCTCGAGGCGGTCCGCGCCGTCGGCTACCAGAACACGCTCGGCATCGACTACGCCGGCAAGACCGATCCCGTCGGCGCCATCGAGCGCGCACGCGACCTGCTCTCGGCGTTCCTGGATCCCGTGGAGGAGGCATGAGCGCGGCCGCGGGCGTCATCGTCACCATCGATGGACCCGCCGGCACGGGCAAGAGCTCGGTCGCGCTGCGGCTCGCGCAGCGCCTGGGCCTGGAAATGCTCGACACGGGCGCGATGTACCGCGCCGCCGCGGTCGTCGCGCTCGACGAGGGCGTCGACGCCGCCGACGGCCCCGCGCTCGCCGCGCGCATCGCCGCCGAGGGGCTCGCCTTCGACTGGAGCGCGCGCCCGCCGCGCCTGCTGCTGGGGGGCCGCGACCTCACCGAGCGCATCCGCGACGCCGACGTCAACCAGGCGGTGAGCATCGTCGCGCGCCAGTCCGCGCTGCGCGCCGCGATGGTGCAGGCGCAGCGCGCGATCGGCGCCGCGCACCCGCGCCTGGTGACCGAGGGCCGCGACCAGGGCTCCGTCGTCTTCCCGCACGCGGCGGCGCGCTTCTACCTCGACGCGCACCCCGAGGTCCGCGCGCGCCGGCGCGTCGACCAGATGCGCTCGCAGGGCCGTCCCGCCGACTACGAGGCGGTGCTGCGCGCGATCCAGGACCGCGACTACTTCGACGAGACGCGCAGCGACGGCCCGCTCATCTGCCCCGAGGGCGCGCAGCGCATCGACACGAGCGCGCTCGACCTCGACGCGGTGGTGAACGAGCTCGAGCGCCGCGTGCGCGCCGCCGTCCACGCCTCGCTGCTCGCGCCGCCGCGCGAGGCGCGCGCCCACTGCGCGCCCGCATCCCAGGCATGAGGCGCGCGCCATGAAGCGGACGCTCTTCGACGCGCAGCGCCGCGCCCCGGGACGGGGAACGCTCTCGGTCGCGTGGTTCACCCTCTGCGCGGGGCTCGTCGAGCTCTTCCTGCACCTCTGCTACCGCTTCGAGTACCGCGGGCTCGAGCACCTGCCGCGCACCGGCGGCTTCATCCTGGTCTGCAACCACCAGAGCTTTCTCGATCCGCTGAGCGCGGGGACCGCCTCCGTCGACCGCCCGTACACGACGATCGCGCGCGACAGCCTCTTCCGCTTCCGCCCCTTCGGCGCGCTCCTGCGCAGCTATGGCTGCGTTCCGATCGAGCGCGGCGCGGGCGACACCGGCGCGCTGCGCACCGCGCTCGCGCAGCTGGCGATGGGCCGCTCGGTCTTCATGTTCCCGGAAGGCACGCGCAACGAGGACGGGCGCACGCAGCGCTTCAAGCCCGGCGTCGCGCTCCTCGCGCGGCGCGCGCGCATCCAGATCGTGCCGATGGCCGTCGACGGCAACTTCGACCTCTGGCCGCGCACGCGCGGCCGCCCGCGCCTGCGCGGCTGGATGCAGGCGGAGTTCGGCGCGCCGATCCCCGCCGAGACCGTCGATGCCTGGCTGAAGGAGGGGACCGAGGTCTTCCTCGAGCGCCTGCGCCACCGCGTCGAGGAGCTGCGCCTGCAGGCGCGCGCGCGCGTGCGCGAGCGCAGCCGCGGCGCCTGGCCGGCGCATGGCGTCGCGGACGCGCCCTACTGGGATGCGGCCGCCGCGCCCCCCTCGTCCGCGCCCGCCGCGCAGGGACGCGCGTCGTGAGCGCGCCGCACCTGACGCCGCGCGAGGCGGCCACATGGGTCGCCGCGCGCCTGCGTGCGGCGGGGCACCGCGCGCTCTTCGCGGGCGGCTGCGTGCGCGACCTGCTGCTGGGCCGCGAGCCCGCCGACTTCGATGTCGCCACGAGCGCCACCCCCGAGCAGATCCGCGCCATCTTCCCCCGCGCGATCGGCGTGGGCGAGTCTTTCGGCGTGATGCTCGTGCGCCACGGCGGGCGCAGCGTCGAGACCGCCACCTTCCGCGCCGACGCCGAGTACGCCGACGGCCGCCGTCCCACGGGCGTGCGCTTCACCGACGACCGCGAGGACGCGCTTCGCCGCGACTTCACCATCAACGGCCTCTTCGAGGATCCGCAGACGGGCGAGGTCATCGACCATGTCGGCGGCCGCGCCGACCTCGCCGCGGGCATCCTGCGCGCCATCGGCGATCCCGAGGCGCGCCTGCGCGAGGACCGCCTGCGCTCGCTGCGCGCGGTGCGCTTCGCCGCGCGCTTCGGGCTGCGCATCGATCCCGCCACCGAGGCCGCCGTCCGCCGCTTCGGCCCCGAGCTCGCCGGCGTCAGCCGCGAGCGCATCGGCAACGAGGTGCGCCGCATGCTCGTGCACCCCACGCGCACGCGCGCGGTGGAGCTGGCCGATTCGCTCGGCCTCGCCTCGCCGATCCTGAACGAGCCCCCCGTGGAAACGGAGCTCGAGCGCCTGCGCGGGCTGCCTGCCGAAGCGCCGCTGGAGGCCGCGCTCGCCGCGTGGATGCTCGGCCGCGCCGCCGACGGGCGCACGCACCGCGCCTGCCCGCAGGAGCCGCCGCACGCGGAGGATTCCCGCGCGCGCTGCCGCCGCTGGCGCGACGCGCTCGTGCTCAGCAACGAGGAGTCGCAGGGGCTCGAGGCCGCGCTGGCCGTTCGCACCCGCGTCGCCTGCGAGTGGGCGGACGCCCCGGTCGCGCGCCGCAAGCGCCTCGCCGCCGCCGAGGGCTTCGCCTGCGCCCGGCTGCTGCTCGCCGCAGAAGGGTGGGGACACGCCGCGGCGATGGGGGCCGAGCTGGAGGAACTCGCCCGGACGGGCATCCAGCCGCCGCCCCTGGTGACGGGCGACGACCTGGTGGCGATGGGGCTCGCGCCCGGTCCCGCCTTCCGGCCGCTGCTGGACGCGCTCTACGACCGCCAGCTCGAGGGCGCGCTGGCCGACCGCGAGTCGGCGCTCGCCGCGGCGCGCGCGCTCGCGGCGCGGCCTCCGACCGGCGGCACCTGACCCCGCGTCGGGGTGGCCGAGAACCGCCCCCGGCCCGAGGGCGTATCAACCCCGTCCCGGGCCTCCGGATTCCCCTGCGTCCCGCTTTCCCTGCGAGGTAGACTCATGCCCATGGCGATGCTCCATCTCACCGCTGTCGCCGCGCTCAGCGCGGCCTCGCTGCTGCCCGCGATCGCGGCGCAGGATTCCACGCCCGCGGCTCCCGCGACCCCGCAGGAGACCTCGCCGGCGAGCCCCGACGCGAAGCCCGACGCCAAGCCGGCGGAGGCGCCCGCCCCCGCGCCGGTCAAGCCCGGCGAGAGCAAGCCGGCGGCGCTGACCACCGCGACCCGCGGCCAGTCGACCTTCGGCAAGAGCCCCTACGCCACCGACAACCTCTTCGCCAAGCCCCCGAGCGTCTATGTGATCCCCATGGACGGCCAGATGGGAACGGACATCCACCCGGTCATCTACGACCGCATCCTCAAGGATGTCAAGGAGAAGAAGCCGGACCTCATCGTCTACCGGCTGAAGTCCTCCGATGGCCGCGGCGACGCCAAGTACATGGAGCGCGTGATGGACGCGATGCGCGGCGACCGCGTCGACCCGCGCCGCATCGCCACGCAGGTCCTCGAGTACCGCGACCTGTGCATGAAGCTGCACGAGGAGCTCGCCGGCTACCCGACCGCGATGTTCGTCGAGGACGCGCGCGGCATGGCCAGCATGTACGCGCTCGCGTGGCCCTACATGTTCATGACCCCGGGCGGGCGCATCTCCGGCCTGGAGATCGTCGGCGCGCTCGCCGGCGGCAACGACATCGACATCCGCGCGAAGATGTTCTCGGCATGGACGGGCATCGCCAAGGGCGTGCTCGAGATGGGCGGCCGTCCGCAGGAGCTGAGCGACGCGCTCGTGCGTCCCGACCGCACCCTGAGCGCCGACATCGACGGCCGCTCGACGAAGTGGCGCGCCGACACGCTCGGCTCGTGGTACGTCGTCGACCAGTCCGCGGACCAGTCGGCGCGCTTCAGCGCCAAGACCGCCGAGGACACCGGCCTCACCGAGGGGCTCGCCGAGGACGTGAACGACCTCCTCCTGCTGCTGGGCTACCCCGAGTACACGATGGTCGACTCGGGCGAGAAGATCTACAACGACTACAAGGCCGCCTGGCACAAGCGCTTCGAGGAATCCGAGAAGTGGATGGAGGAGTTCGAGACGCCGATGGAGGACGAGCGCGACCTCGGCAAGCGCAAGCAGATCCTCGAGCGCATGCAGGCGCTCTTCAAGCAGTACCCGCCCGTCGCCCGTCTCTGGGAGTGGAAGCGCGGCCTCACCGAGGACCAGCTGAAGCTCCTCATCGAGCAGCTCTCCGAGCAGATCCGCGCCGCCCAGAAGGCCAAGCAGAAGGGCGGAACGGGTGGCGGCGGCGGCGGCGGCGGCATGCGCGGCGGCGGCCTGGGCCGCTGACCCGCGACGATCATCCCGGTCCGGCGCGCGCCGGACCGTCACGCACGAGCAAGGACGCGCCGCTCCTCTGAACGCGGCGCAGAGTCTGGTCTGGAGTCCCACATGCGGAAGTTCTCCCTGGTGCACGGCCTCGTCGCTTCCCTCGCGCTCCTCGCGGCGGTTCCCGCGGCGGAGGCCATCGCGGCCCCGATGCAGTCCGCCTCGCAGCAGCAGCTGCGCCTCTCGAAGGGGACCTGGTGGGGCTCGCCCGGCGACCGCGTCGAGATCGAGGTGCGCGACCAGCTCGTGACGCGCAAGATCGCGGGCACGGTCGTCAAGCTCGACACCGACAAGGGCATCGTCACGGTGCAGGCCGAGATCGACGGCAAGACGGTGACGCGCCCGATGTTCGCGAGCGAGATCCTCTCGATGAAGACCGTCGGCACCGGCGCGGTCCCCGAGACCAAGCCCGCCGATCCCAAGACCCCGGCCACCAAGCCCCTGGACACCAAGCCCTCCACCGCGCCGGCGACCACGCCCGCGAAGGACTCCACCGGCAAGAAGCCCGACGGCCTGGCGATGGAGCCCAGCAGCGGCAAGCCCAGCGGCAAGGTCGACGCGCAGGGCTTCCAGCTCGACGAGAAGGGCTACCGCATCTCGCCCAAGAAGGGCGTCTTCGTGCTCCCGTGGAAGGACGCCGTCGGCCAGACCGCGCGCCACGACGAGATCGAGGCCGTCGCCAAGGAGGCCGACAAGTGGGGCCCCGGCCAGATCATCGTCCTGGACATCGAGAGCCCGGGCGGCCTGGTCACCGAGATCTTCAAGATCAGCGACACCCTGCGCGAGGTGAAGAAGCGCCACCGCGTCGTCGCCTGGATCAAGGAGGCGATCTCCGCCGCCGCGGTCACCGCGATGCACTGCGACGAGATCTACTTCCGCCGCGTCGGCGCGCTGGGCGCCGCGATGATGATCCGCGGCCGCGACAGCGTGAAGGGCGAGCCGCTGGAGATGTTCAAGGACGAGATCGGCAAGGTCGTCGAGGAGAACGGCCGTCCGCGCTCCGTCTTCTTCGCGATGGTCGAGGCGGACGCGATCCTGACCTACACCAAGGATCCCGTCACCGGCAAGCCGACCTTCCATGACCGCATCACCGGCGCCCCCGGCGAGGTCGTCCTCTCCAACGAGAAGGACAACCTGGTCTTCAACGCCAGCAACGCGTTCGACAGCGGCTTCAGCAACGGCACCGCGGACACCCCCGAGGAGCTCGCGCCGCTGCTGGGCCTCACCGAGTGGTACGAGGTGAGCGACTTCGGCCGCAAGCTCGCCAAGTCCTGGCAGACCCTCTTCGCCGAGTGCGAGAAGGACCTGCAGCTCCAGATGGGACGCCTGAACATCCCGCGCGCGGGAGGCTCGATCGAGCAGCTCAGCACGCAGATCCAGATCGCCGAGCGCGTGCTCCAGTGGTCCAAGCGCTGCCCGCCCTGCACGCAGGGCTCGGGCATCGACTCCGAGGAGCTCGAGCGCCAGCTCAAGATGATGCGCAAGCGCCTGGCCGAGATGCGCAAGGCGCAGAACTCGAACCCGGGCTGATGCCCGGATGACGGCCCCAACCCGGGGGAGCGTTCGCGCCGTGCCGCCTTGTGCGGTCCGGCGCGAGCGCGTTTTTCAGCCGACCTCGCGGCGCTGGAAGAGCACGGTCGCGATGCAGAGCGCCGCGACGATCATCATCGCGCCGTAGGCCGCGCCCATCCCGACGTAGGCGACCGGGACGTCGTGCTTCTGCTGCACGGCCTCGCTGAGCCAGAAGACCTGGAAGTTGGGGACGAGCATGTGGGCGGCCTTGGCGGCGGCCCACTGCGCGTGGTTCCAGTCCAGCGAGCTTCCGGCGACGTTGTCCGAGGCCATGCGCTGGAACATCTCCTCGAGCTGGCGCACGCGGCGGCCGAAGAGCCAGTCGCTCATCAGCCCGAGGACGTAGATGCCGAAGGTCGTCGCGAGGGTCACCACCTGTCCGAAGCGCGTCGAGACCGCCACCGCGATCCCCGAGAGCACTCCGAGGCCCAGCCACATCATCAGGAGCGCGATCCAGAGCGTTCCCTTGAACTGCGTCCCCGGATTGACCGGCGTCCAGTCCTTCCCGAAGAGCAGGCAGAGGAAGTACGCGAGCCCCAGCAGCGGCACGCCGAAGACCAGCACCGACGCGGGGAAGCTCCAGGCGTAGTAGTAGTTGCACCAGACCGCGGCGCCGACGGCGGCCAGCAGCGAGAGGATGCCGATCGTGAGCACCGGGGCGTGGTAGGGGGTCGCCACCGTGGGCATCGTGCCGTGCATCTCCACCAGCAGGAAGACGAAGGTGAGGTAGAGGGTGGTGGCGGTGAGCGCCCCGGCGACGCCCAGGTACTTGCCCCAGACGAAGATCGGCCGCGAGACGGGCTTGGAGATCACCGTCAGCACCGTCCGGTTGTCGATCTCCCGGCTGAGCGCGCTCGTCGAGAGGAACGCAGCCAGGACGGTGCCGCAGACGAAGATCGTCGAGAGGGCGATGTCCACGAACATGCGCTGGTCGTCCATGAGCGTGAAGCCGCTGAAGGGGACGCTCAGGATCACCAGCAGCGTGCCCACGACCAGGATGGTCAGGACCACCGGCTGGCGGACGCATTCGAGGAAGGTGTTGCGGGCGATCGCCCAGAGCTGTTCGAGGAGGGTCATCGCGGGTACCGGATCCGCCGCGGCGGTCCGGGATACGGTACCCTTCCGGCCCGAACCCGGTTCGCCGTCGCCGCGTAGCAGCCATGCGCTGCCCTCCCGGACCGGTCTCCGGGGAGGGATTCCGGCAGCCGACAGACCACGATGCGCACCGACCAGTACGCCTATCAGCAAGCGACCCGGGTCACCGGGATCGGTCTCATCTCGCAGGCCGCCATCGGCCTCGTGCTCCTCGTGCTGGGGCGCGTGGCAGGCAGCACGGCCTTCGTCTACGCGAGCTACTTCGCCTTCATCGGCATCGCCGTCTGGGGCGCCCTGGCGGCCACCTTCCACCAGCACAAGCTGGCGGCACTCGAGGAGCTGGAGGCCGAGGAACTCCGCGCCGAACGCAGCGACGCCTCGGTCTTCGAGCGCGAGCGGGCCGACGAGTCGATGGTCGCCGCCCGGCGCCTGAAGCAGATGTACGCGCTGCTGCTGCCGGGGGTGAGCCTTGCGGTGGCGGCCGCCCTGGGCACGGCGGGCTACTTCACCTACCGCGCCATCTCTCCCGCGGGCGACGCCATCACGGACGCCCCGGAGTTCACCGTCGGCGACAAGTCCGGCTGGCAGCTCGCGCTCTGCGTGGCGCTCTCGCTGGGCACCTTCATCCTGTCGCGCTTCGTCGCGGGCATGGCGAAGCAGCCCGTCTGGCAGAACCTGCGCGGCGGCGCCGGCTACATGGTCGGCACCGCGCTGGTCCTCTGCGCGGTGGGCGTCGGCCTGGTCGCGGACGTCTTCGGCAGCCCCGAGGTCCTCAAGAACGTCGTCCTGGCCATCGGCATCGCCGAGATGGCCTTCGCCGGCGAGATCGTCCTGAACTTCATCCTGGCGCTCTACCGGCCGCGCCGCGTGAACGAGACCCCGCGCGCCGCCTTCGACTCGCGCGTCCTGAGCCTCTTCGCCGCGCCGGACTCGATCGTCCGCTCGATCAACGAGGCGGTCAACTACCAGTTCGGCTTCGACATCACCTCGAGCTGGGGCTACCAGCTCATGCTGCGCAGCGTCCTCTGGCTCGCGGGCCTGGGCGCCGCGGTGCTCGTGCTGCTCTCCTGCATCACCGTCGTCCCGCCGGGGCAGCAGGCCGTGCGCATGCGCGGCGGCGCGATCGTGCCGCCGGTCTACGAGGGCGCGATGGTGGTGAAGTGGCCCTGGCCGATCGAGACGGTCGAGGTCTACGACGTCGCGCGCCTGCGCACGCTGCAGCTTGGCCCCAAGCCGATGAAGGTCGGCAAGGTCAACGTCTGGGGCGACAGCAGCAACGCCGATCCGGACCGCATGCCGTACATCGTCGCGGCCTCGACGCTGAGCGAGCAGGTCAAGCCCGCCGAGGGCGCCGTCTCCCCGCCGCCCGCGGGCATCGCCGCCGGCGCCGCGCCGGACGCCGCCGCGGACGCGGTCTCGGACCAGTTCGCGCTCGTCGACGCGGACATCCTCCTGAACTACCGCGTGAAGACCGACGGCCTCCTGGACTGGCTCGGCTTCGCGAGCGACACGCGCCTGCGCCGCGGCGGCGTCGAGATGCGCGAGCGCGCGCTGCGCGACCTCGCCCAGCGCGAGGTGACGCAGTACCTCTCCACGCAGCCCATCGACGACATCCTCTCGCCGCGCGGCAGCAGCCTGCCGACCGCGCTGCGCGAGCGCATCCAGCGCAGCTTCGACGCGCACGGGACGGGCGTCGAGGTGGTCGCGGTGCAGGTCCCCGCGCTTCGCCCGCCCAACGGCGAGAAGCAGGGGATGTTCGAGGAGGTCTCGATCCGCCGCCAGAACGCGCGCAAGGTGCGCGAGCAGGCCGCGGGCGAGGTGAACACCTCGATGGCGATGCTGGTGGGCGGCCCCGACCGCGCGACGGAGATCGTCGCGGCGATCGAGGAGCTGCAGCGCCTGGAGCGCGCCGAGGGCGTCGACGGCCCGCAGGCGCGCGAGCAGCGCGCGAAGGTCGAGAAGATGATCATGTCCACCAGCGGCGCGGCCGCGAGCGTCGTCTCGGCGGCGCGCGCGCGGCGGTGGGGGATCGTGATGGGCGCGGCGCGCGACGCGGCGGAGGTCCTGGGCCAGGCGCCCGCCTACCGCGCGGCGCCGGAGCTCTACAAGCAGTTCCGGACCATGCAGGTCCTCGGCGTCGCGCTCGCCGGCGTGCGCGTCAAGTACGTGCTGGGTGAGGGGGTCGGCCCCCGCGCCGACCTCGGCGTGACCATGAAGCAGCCGGAGTCGGGCCTCAACCTCGCCGACTACCTCGAGAAGAAGGACAAGCCCGCGGGAGGCAGCAACTGATGAACCGCACCATCGCCATCGTCGTCGGGACCCTGATCCTGCTCGTGCTCGTGCTCTACAACACGACCTACACGGTGAACTTCCACGAGATCGCGGTCGTCACCCGCTTCGGCAAGCCCGCGGCGGTGCAGCGCGACCCCGGCCTGCACTTCAAGATGCCCTTCTTCATCGACCAGGTGACGAAGCTCGACACCCGCCAGCAGCTCATCGAGAGCCCGCTGGAGACGGTGCTCACGCGCGACGGGCAGCAGGTCCTCGTGCAGGCCTTCATGATGTGGCGCATCGACACCGATCCGGACGCGGCGCTGCGCTTCTTCGCGAGCTACTCCTCGCTCGAGGGGGCGACCAAGGACCTGGAGACGCAGCTTCAGGGCGCGCTGCGCGCGATCGCCGGCTACAGCTTCAACGACCTCGTCGGGCAGACCAACAAGCTCGCCGACGCGGAGGCCTCGATCCTGGCGGACGTCAAGGGCGGCCGCCTCGCGGGCACGACGCCGGTGATGGTGGGCATCTCGCAGGTCGTCCTGCCGCCCAAGACCACCGTCGCGGTGCTCGGCCGCATGGCCGACGTGCAGCGCCAGCTCGGCGACCTCGAGGAGACCAAGGGCAAGAGCGCCGCCGAGGCGCTCAAGAGCCAGGCCAAGAGCCAGGCCGACACCATCCGCAGCTTCACCGAGCAGTGGGCCGCGCGCATCGAGGCCAAGGGCAACGAGGAGGCGACGCGCTACTACGGCGAGATGAAGCAGGAGGCGGAGCTGGCGGTCTTCCTGACCTGGCTGGACACGCTCAAGGCGTCGCTCTCCGCGAACACCACCTACATCATCGACACCTCGCGCGCGCCCTTCCACCTGCTGAACCTCGACGCGCCGATGGACGCGAAGGGCATCCCGCAGCCGCCCGCCGCGCGCACCGCCGGCGACCGCAAGTGAGCCTCCGATGACGCAGCCCAGCGACAACCTCCCCGACGGCGAGCTCCCAGAGCAGCAGGAGCCCGACGCACCGCGCCGCGGCGCGAGCGCGCAGTTCGCGGTCTCGCAGGCGACGGGCGCGCAGGCCGCGATGCGCCAGGCGATGGACCCGGCGAACCAGTCGCTCGCCGAGGCGCTGCGCCTGAGCTACCGCGTCCTGCAGGGCGCGATCGTCGCGCTGGTGGTCGTCTTCCTCTTCAGCGGCTTCCAGACGGTGAAGGAGGGGCAGACCGGCGTCAAGACCTTCTTCGGCCGCATCGTGGGCGAGCCCGGCATGGAGCAGGTCGTCCCCGGACTCCAGCCCTTCTGGCCCTATCCCGCGGGCGAGATCGTGCTGCTTCCGCAGAAGGACGCCGTCGACCTGGGCTCGGAGTTCTGGCCCTCGCTCAAGAGCAACGTGCCCGGCAAGGTGCTCACGCTCGACGAGGCCACCTCGGGCGCCAGCCCCACCGACCCGATCCGTCCCGGCGAGTCCGGCTCGCTCATCACCGCCGACGGCGACCTGGTGCACGCGCGCGTCACCGCGGAGTTCGTCGTGGAGGACTCGGTGCGCACGCTGGGCGAGCTGCAGCCGGAGAAGCTGCGCGACATCGTCCGCCGCGCGCTCGCGCGCGGGCTCGTGCAGACCGCGGCGCAGTACACCCTGCAGGAGTTCCTCGAGTCGCGCGACCAGCCCCCGCAGGTGCTGCGCCAGCGCGCGCAGCAGGCGCTCGACGCGATGAAGAGCGGCATCACGCTCAGCAGCGTCGTCATCACCGACAAGGTCGCGCCGCTGGCGGTGCGCAACTCCTACAGCCGCGTCCAGGAGGCGCGCGTCAACGCGACCACCTCCGTGAACGCGGCGCAGGGCGAGGCCAAGACCACGCTGATCTCGATGGCCGGCCCGGAGTACCCGCGCCTGCTCGAGGTGATCGAGCGCTACGAGGCGGAGCTCACGCGCGGCGACCTCGCCGCCGCCGACCGCGTCCTGGCCGAGCTGGGCGAGCGCCTCGAGGGGCGCGCCTCCGCCGGCGAGACGAGCGCGATCATCGGCCGCGCGCAGTCCTATCAGGAGACGGTGCGCGCGACGCTGGGCAAGGAGGCGCGCCGCCTCGAGGGCCTGGTCGCGAGCTACCGCGAGAACCCCGTGCAGCTCGTGCGCAAGCTCTGGCTGGACGCGCTGCGCGACGTGATCGCCTCCGGCACCGCCGAGGTCTTCTCGACGCCGGCCGACGGCGGCCCGGTGCGCCTGGCGATCGAGAGCTCGCCCGAGGTCATGCAGACCCGCCGGCGCGACGAGCTCGAGCGCCGCAAGCGCGCCAACGACATGAACATGGGCATCCCGGGCTTCAACCTGGGAAGCCGGCAGATCATCATCGACGGCCCGGGCCGCCGCCTCGAGCGCAGCGGCGACAAGGGCTTCGGCCGCGACTGACGCGGCGAGGGTGCATCCCATGGCGACGACCGCCTCGTCCGATTCCATCGTGGAGGCCGTCGGCCTCACCAAGGTCTTCAGCGACTTCTGGATGCGCCAGAAGGCGGTGGCGGTCGACAACATCGACTTCCAGATCCACCGCGGGGAGACCTTCGGCCTGCTGGGACCCAACGGCAGCGGCAAGAGCACGACCATCAAGATGATCCTGGGGCTGCTGCACAAGACGCGCGGCCAGCTCCTGGTCCTGGGACGCGACCCCAGCGACGTCGCGGTGAAGAAGCGCATCGGCTACCTCCCCGAGGAGAGCTACATGTACCGCTTCCTCACGCCGCTGGAGACGCTGGACTTCTACGCGAAGCTCTTCGGGCTCGAGGCCGCGGTGCGCCGCCGCCGCTCGCAGGAGCTGCTGGAGATGGTCGGCCTCGCGCACGCCGCGAACCGTCCCGTCGGCGAGTTCTCCAAGGGCATGGCGCGCCGCCTGGGCATCGCGCAGGCGCTCATCAACGACCCCGACCTGCTGATCCTGGACGAGCCGACCTCGGGCCTGGATCCGCTGGGCTCGCGCCAGGTGAAGGACCTGCTGCTGGACCTGGGCCGGCGCGGCAAGACGATCCTGCTCTCGAGCCACCAGCTCGACGACGTGCAGGATGTCTGCCACCGCATGGTGATCCTCTACGGCGGCAAGATCCGCCGCTCGGGGACCGTCGAGCAGCTCCTGGACGACACCGGCCGCACGATCATCACCACGCCGCGCCTGCGTCCCGAGACGGTGACGCGCATCGAGGCGCTGCTGGAGCAGTCCGAGCATGTCGGGATCGAGCGCGTCGCCGCGCCGCGCCAGCGGCTGGAGGACCTCTTCCTGCAGATCGTCGAGCAGGCGCGCGCCGAGCAGGTGCGCACCAGCGGCGCGCAGTCGGGTGGACCGACGGCGGCCTTCCTGCGCGGCGAGACCGAGGAGGGCGCCGTCCTCATCGATGCGCTCGCCAAGGACGAGCCGCGCACGCCCGCGCCGGCGGCCGCCACGCCCGCCGCGCCCGCCGGCCCCGCGCGCGAGGTGCTCGACGAGCTCGTCTCCGGCGAGGCGGCCGCGAAGCCCGCGGCGGCGAAGCCGGCCTCTTCCGCCGCTCCCGCGCCCGCGCCGGCGGCCGCGAAGCCCGCCGCGCCCGCCAGCCCCGCCAGCCCCGCCGCGCCCGCGAAGCCCGCCGCCCCGCAGCGTCCCGCGCCGCAGGTCGACCAGTCCGTGATCGATGACCTCCTCGGAGGCGGAGGGAAGTCGCCGTGATGCGGCTGCTGCAGCGGCTCCACCGCTGGATGCAGGAGATGCAGGCCCGCCGCGCGGTGCGCATCGGCGCCTCGGTGCTCGTGCTCGCCGCCGTCGCGGCGGTCGCGTGGCCGATCTTCTCCGTCGCCAGCAGCCTGGAGTCGCAGCAGTCGGCCATCCTCGCCGCGCTGCGCGAGTCGAGCGCCAAGAAGCGCGATCCCGCGGCGATGCGGCTCATCGAGCGCAGCAGCGTGCAGGCGGGCGACCGCGAGTACGGCAGCCCGCGCCTGCTGCCGCGCCCGATCGAGCTCTTCGACGACGAAGGCGAGATCCCCGAGGCGACCAAGCGCGACCTCGCCTGGCGCTTCGTCGCGGAGCAGGTGCCCGGGTGGATGCCCGACCTGCTCGTGCGCTCGCCCGCGACCACGGGGGCCGTCGCCGCGGGCACGCTCGCCGCGCTGCTGGCGATCGTCTGGCTCGGGATGCTCGTGCCCGCGCTCGAGTGGGGCGCCGGCTTCGCGCTGGTGGGCGCGGCCTTCTGGGCGCTGGGCTGGGCGAGCGCGGTGCAGGGGCTGGGCGCGATGGCGCTCTCGCTGCTGCTCTTCGGCGTCCTCTGGTGGCTGGTGGGCGCGCTGCTCGCCTCGCGGCGCGGCCCCGTCGCCGTCGCGCGCACCAGCGTGCTCGAAGGCGTGCGGAGCTGGGCCGCGCCGGCCTTCGCCTTCCCGATCGCGCTGCTCATCCCGATGCTCGCGCTCTCGCGCGATCCGGGGCAGGCGCTCTACCTGGCGATTCCCGGCTTCCTCGACTGGGGCCACACCGTCATCTACACCTCGGCCGCGCTGCTGGTGGTCTTCTTCGGCTGCGCGACGACCGCCTTCGAGATGCGCGACCGCCAGGTGTGGACGGTGCTCACCAAGCCGATCTCGCGCGTGGGCTGGCTCGCGGGCAAGTGGCTCGGCACGCTCGCGCTCGCGGTCGCGCTGCTGGCCGGCGGCGGGATCGCGCTGGCGACGGGCGCGGCCTTCCTCGCCGCGCAGCGTCCCCTCGACGAGCGCGACGCGCGCGAGGTGCGCGACACCGTCCTCGTCGGCCGCATGGGATGGATGCCCACCTACGACCGCCTCGAGGGCGAGCGGCTGCGCGACGTCGTCGAGCGCGCGCTCGACGCCGACGCGGCGCTGAAGGCGGACATCGCCACCGGCACGCGCGAGAAGGGGCAGGTGCTCTGGTCCCTCGCGCAGCAGCAGATCAAGGACTTCGAGGAGGCGCAGCGGCGCATCAAGATCGGCGACGCCAAGACCTTCGTCTTCCAGGGGCTGCAGGAGCCCGCCGCGCGCCGGCTGCCGATGTCGCTGCGCTACAAGTTCCACGGCGGCGCCGACGATGTCCACGAGCGCTTCCCGGTCGTCTTCGAGTACCAGAGCGGCGAGCGCAAGGGCCAGTGGGAGGTCCGCGAGTGGATCCCCACCGAGACCTACTCGCTCGCGCTCAGCCCGGACATGGTCGACGAGAAGGGGGTGCTGCGCCTGCGCATCATCAACGTCGGCTTCGACGAGTCGCGCAAGGAGTTCGTCCCCGGCGGCGTGCCCATCTACATCGACAAGGACGGGATCGAGGTCATGGCGACCTCGCAGACCTTCGGGGAGAACCTCCTCGCGGGGCTCGTCATCGACCTCGTGAAGGTCGGCTTCCTGGCGGCGCTCGCCGTGGTGGCGGGCTCGGTGCTGAGCTTCCCCATCGCGGTCCTCCTCTCCGCGGGCGTCTTCCTGATGGCGACGCTCACGCCCTTCCTGAACGTCTCGCTCAGCGAGTTCCGTCCCGACCACCAGGCCGGCCCGATCTCCATCGCCTTCCACTGGGTCGTGCGCGGGATCGGCCTGGGGATCGAGGCGGCGCTGCACCCCTTCGCCGAGCGCAGCCCCAGCGATTCGCTCGCGCAGGGGCGCGCCATCACCTGGTGGTCGGTCCTGCAGAGCATCGGCCTGATCGGGCTCGTCTGGACCGGCCTGGTCCTGGTGATCGGCTGGCTCTCCATCCGCCGGAAGGAGATCGCCGTCTACAGCGGCCAGGGCTGAGGCCCGAACCACCATGCGCGACCGTCCCGTCCAGCTTCTCTGCGCCGCCCTCGCCCTGGGCTCCGCCCTCGCGGGCGGCATGCTGCTGGGCCCGCTCACCCGCGTGAGCGACGAGGCCTCGCTGCGCTACACCGACGACAGCATCGAGGGCGCGCCCCCGATCGTGGCGGTCGGCGCGGCGGTCGGCGCGCTGCGCGGCATCGTCGTCGACTACCTCTGGATCCGCCTCCAGCAGATGCGCCAGGACGGGCACTACTACGACGCGCAGCGCCTGGCGGACATGATCACCAAGCTGCAGCCGCGCTTCGGCGAGGTGTGGGCCTTCCACGGCCACAACCTCGCCTACAACCTCTCCGTCATGACGGGGACGCCCGAGGAGCGCTGGCGCCTGGTCAACGCGGGCATCGACCTGGTCCGCGGCAAGGGGCTGAAGTACAACCCGAACGACCTGGTGCTCTACAAGGAGCTCGCCTTCTGGTTCGCTCACAAGATCGACGGCGTGAGCGACGACGCGCACCTCTACTACAAGCGCAAGTTCGCGCAGGAGTGGCAGCTCCTGCTGGGGACGCCACCGGTGACGCAGGAGGACCGCGTCAAGTGGCTCGAGGCGATCGCGAAGGCGCCCGACACGCTCGAGGAGCTCGAGCGCAAGAACCCCGACGTCGCCTCGCTCATCGCGCAGATCAACGAGCGCATGAAGGACTTCGGCGCCAGCGCGCAGTTCCATCCGGACAAGGAGTTCCTCATGAACGAGGGACGCTGGATGGCGCTTCGCGCGGGCTCCTCCTACGCGCGGCTGCTGCGGCTGCACGAGCGCCTGCGCACGGCGAACCCGCAGTACGCGGCGATGGACGAGGTCCTCTCGAAGCCGGACAACCGGCTCGCGCTCGCGAAGCTGGTCGCCTTCCTGCGCAAGCAGGTCCTGCGCAACGACTACAACATGGATCCCGCCATCATGGCGCGGTTCACGAAGGACTACGGCCCGCTGGACTGGCGCCACCCGCAGTCGCACGCGCTCTACTGGGCGCGGCTGGGCTCCGAGATCGGCGCCAAGCGCTACCAGAACGAGGACGACATCTACCGCATCCTCAACGACGACGCGACCGTCATCCAGGCGATGCAGGCGCTGGCCCACTCGGGCCTGATGAGCGTCGATCCCTTCTCCGAGGACAATCCCGCGCGCCTGCACGACGCGCGCTGGATCAGGAGCATCGACTCCTACTTCCGCGAGCTCTACCAGAAGCACTACAACACGCGCGGCGCGGGCAGCGACCGCTTCGTCGACTTCTACGAGAACTTCATGGCGCAGGCGATCCGCGAGCTCTACCGCTCGGGCGACACCGCCGGCGCGCAGCAGATCCTGGACAACCTCGACCGGCTCTTCGGGCGCGGCGGGCTGATCCCCAACAACAAGTACGCGATGCCGCTGGAGGACTTCGTCCGCAGCAAGACCTACGGCGAGTACGAGATGGTCCCCGACGTCGCGCGCACCGACGTCTACGCGGCGCTGCGGCGCGGATTCCTCGAGGGCTACCTCATGGACCGCAAGAGCGTGCTGGACGAGGCGATGAAGTTCTCGCGCGACCTCACCGAGTACTTCAAGAGCACGCGCTACGCGGACTTCCGCACCGCGATGGGAGACAAGCGCCTGGCGGACCTCGTCGGCTCGCTCGAGCACAGCGTCGAGGCCGTGCTGCAGCAGATGATGAAGGACACGACGATCCCGCTGGTGGACCGCCTGGCGATCTACAACAAGCTCCCCGAGGACCAGCGCGCGATGGTCTACGACGAGTGCCGCACGCAGATGGAGGCGGACTACGCCGCCTCGCCGCTGGGGCAGGTCATGCCCTTCGAGCGCGCCTTCTCCGAGCCGCCGGGCATCGAGGCGTACCGCGCCCGCAAGGCCGAGGAGGAGCGCCAGCGCAAGGCCGCCGAGGACGCGCGCCGCCAGGGCGCCGTGGAGCAGAAGCGCTGACGCGCGCGGTAGCCTCCGGCCCATGCGCACGACGCCGCCGGCCATCCTTGGGATCGGACGCAACTACGCGGACCACGCCGCCGAGATGGGCGGCAAGGCCCCGGAGAACCTCGTCGTCTTCCACAAGAACCCCGCGAGCGCCTGCGGCGACGGCGACGCGATCGTGCTGCCGCCGATCTGCGACGAGCACGGCCCGCAGGTGGACTTCGAGGGCGAGCTCGCCGTGATCCTCGGGCGCGACTGCAAGGACGCGCCCCTGGAGCGCGCGCTGGAGTTCGTCGGCGCGTACGCGCCCGCCAACGACGTGAGCGCGCGCTGGTGGCAGCGCGAGGGGGGCGGGGGGCAGTTCTGCCGCGGCAAGAGCTTCGACACCTTCTGCCCCATCGGCGCGCCCGTGCCGGCGGCGCGCGTGCCGGATCCGCAGGCGCTTCGCCTGGTCACGCGGCTCAACGGCCAGGTGATGCAGGACTCCACGACCGCGATGATGCTGCACACGGTCGCGCGCATCGTGTCGGAGCTCTCGCGCGGGACGACGCTGCTGCAGGGGACGGTGATCCTCACGGGAACGCCCGCGGGCGTCGGCTTCGGCCGCACCCCGAAGGTCTTCCTGCAGCCGGGCGATGTCGTCGAGGTGGAGATCGCCGGCGTCGGCACGCTGCGCAATCCGGTGAGGCGCGGCTGATGGCGGCGGGGCCGGAGCCCGCCCCGGGACTCGCGGCGCGCGGCTGCATCGCCGCGGTGCGCGCGTACCAGCGCTGGCTCGGCGGCTTCACGCGCGGGTGGTGCCGCTTCGAGCCGACCTGCTCCAACTATGCGATCGAGGCGTACGCGCTCCACGGCGCGCTGCGCGGCACGCTGCTCACGGCGCGGCGGCTGGGCCGCTGCCACCCGCTGGGCGGCTGCGGCCACGATCCGGTGCCGCCCCGCGGCGCGGACGCGCGGGGATGACCGCGGGCGGCGCCTGCGTCGCGAGCGCGGCGAAGGCGGCGGCGGACTCGCGCAGCTTCGCGGCGTACTCGGCGGCGGGGCGCTCGCGATGCGCGCGCACGACGACGACCAGGTCGAGCCCGCCGGGGAGCTCGTGCTGCACGGCGCGGAAGGCCTCGCGCAGGAGGCGCTTGTGGCGGTTGCGCACGACCGCGCCGCCGACGCGCCGGCTGACGCTCAGCCCCAGGCGCGCCACCGGCAGTCCGTTGGGGGCGCCGTAGACGACCGCCCAGCCCCAGTCCCGCCGGTGCCGCAGCGCGTAGGCACGGTCGAAGTCCCGGCCGCGGGCGACGCGCAGCGCGGCGGGGAAGCGGAGGCGGGGGGGCTCGGCCATGCGCCGAGCGTACTTTCGGGACGTTGCGGCGCGCCGGGCGGGGCTATACTGCCCGACTTGGCCCAGCGGGACCCTGTCCACACCCGCGCCGCACCATTGCCGGAGATCCGCCGTGATTGACGCCCTGAAGAGCGACGACATCGTCAACAAGCTCGGTGGCCGCTTCAAGCTGACCGCCCTCATCCAGCGCCGCCTGGGCGAGATCATCGCCGGTGCGCGCCCGCTCGTCGAGCGCCACGGCCGCACCGACTTCGAGGTCGTCGTCGAGGAGATCGTCCAGGAGAAGATCACCATCGACTGGGAGGTCAGCGGCCTCCAGCCCCCGGCCCGGGCCAAGTAATCCCGCCCGGCCGACCCACGCACGCCTGCCCGCGCCGAATCCGGCGCGGGTTTTCTTTCCGGCCCCCAAATCGGTGGAATCCTTGCCGTATCTGCCTGTGGCGACGCCGGGTCGCGGCGCGCCGAGAGCCCCCACCATGCACGCCCGAAACCGATCCCGCCGTCCCGGTCTCCTTCTCGCCTGCCTGTGCGCGACGCCTGCGCTGCTCGCGGCGCCCGCCTTCGCGCAGGAGACCCGCATCCTCCCGCTGCCGGTGATGTCGCCGGAGCTTCCGGTCAAGCAGATCATCCTGCATCCCAGCGGCAAGCGCAGCGAGGGCGGCGCCGCCGGCACCTGCCCGCCGATCGTCTCCACGCACACCGACGCCTCCTTCACCGGCGGCCAGTACATCGCGCAGGGCGGCTTCGGGGAGACCGAGATCGCGGCGGTGAGCTTCGTGCTCCCCGCCTCGGCCTTTCCGGTGCGCGTCGACATGGCGGAGATGATCTTCGCGACCAGCGGCGCGACCGTGCAGACGACGACGCACTGGTCGGTCCTGTTCTGGAGCGGGACGCCCAACACGGGCACGCTGGAGTACGTCGCCTCCTCGGACGGCGACATCCTGCCGCACCTGGTCATGCCCCCGGGCACCAACGGCACCAACATCCAGTTCATGATCGACGCCAACGATCCCGAGCAGATCTACCTGCAGGACAACGGCTCGCACACGATCAGCTTCGGCTTCCGCATCGACCACCACAACGCGCAGACGCAGAGCCCGTGCCTGGTCGCGCCCCCCTCGAACTCCAACGCCTTCCCGACGACCGATGTCGGCGGCCTCCAGCACGCGAGCCAGAACTGGCTCTACCAGCTCAACTGCGGTTCCTTCGGGTGCGGCGCGGGATGGACGACCTTCGCCTCGCTCCCGAGCATCTGCCGCCCCAGCGGCGACTGGGTGATGCGGCTGACCTGGACCGCGATGGGGACCTGCCCGACGATCCCCACCGGCGCCTGCTGCAACGACGGCTCGTGCGACATCCTGACCCAGCAGGACTGCCAGGGCACCGGCGGCACCTACCGCGGCGACGGCACCGCCTGCACCGCGACCCTCTGCGACAACGGCGCGCCCGTGGCGTGCTGCTTCCCCGCGACGGGCGGCTGCCTGAACCTGCCGGCGACGCAGTGCGCCTCGGCGGGCGGCGTCCCCGGCGCCGCGGGCAGCACCTGCGCGAACACCAACTGCAACCCGCAGGGCGCCTGCTGCCTGCCCGACGGCTCGTGCGCGGGACCGATGAGCCCGACGGCGTGCGCGCAGCTCGGCGGCACCTACAAGGGCGACAATTCCACCTGCGCGACGGTCACCTGCCCGCCGCCGCTGGGCGCGGCGTGCTTCTCCAACGGCTTCTGCCTGCAGCTCACGCAGGCCGACGCGGCGACCGCCGGCGCCACATGGAAGGGCCCCGGCACGAGCTGCGGCGATGCCAACGGCAACGGCACCGCCGACTCCTGCGAGCGCGCGGGCGACATCAACGGCGACGGCAAGGTCAACGGCGCGGACATCGGCCTGCTCCTGGGCGACTGGGGCACCTCGGCCGCGCGTTCGGACCTGAACCACGATGGCGTCGTCAACGGCGGCGACATCGGCATCCTCCTGGGCAACTGGGCCCCCTGAGCGCGGCGAGCGCCTCCGCCGCGCCGGCTGTGTCGGCGCGCGCCTGGGCATGCGGCTTGGCGTGAGCCAGCCTGCCCGGCGCGCGCCGTATCCTTTGGCGCATGGCAGCGATCGTCTTCGCCGTGCTCGCGGGCCTCTGCTGGGGCATCGGCGAGCTGTGCGCCAAGAGCGTGCTCAAGAGCCACGAGGTGGGACCCGTCACGGCGATCGCCGTGCGCACCACCGTCGCGCTCCCGCTCCTGTGGCTCGCTTACTTCGCGGCGGTCCGCGGCTGGCTCGCGCCGCTGGGCGTCGACGGCCAGCGCGAATCCACGGACTGGCTGCACGCGAGCGGCCCCGTGATGGTGAAGCTGCTCGTGGGCGCGGGGCTCTTCGCCGGCACGCTCGGGCTGCTCTTCTTCTACCTGGGGCTCTCCGTGGGGGAGGTCTCGCGCGTGAAGCCGATCGCCTTCGCGCTCGCGCCCGCGATCGCCGTGCTGGGCGGCTGGCTGCTGCTGGGCGAGGAGATGTCGGTGAAGAAGGCGGTGGGTGTGGCGCTCATCGTCGTGGGCGTGCTGGTGCTGACCACGAAGGACTAGCGGCCGTGGGCCGGCGCGGATTATTCGCGTCCAGCGGGCCGGGACGGGCGGAAAGGCGCATTGACCCATCGCCGGATCCATCGCATAATGCCCCTCCGCCACACACCCGGAGAGGTGCCTGAGCGGTTGAAAGGGCTAGTCTCGAAAACTAGTAGTGGGCTCGTCCTACTCGTGGGTTCGAATCCCACCCTCTCCGCTTCCGATGCTCGCCCCGGCCCGCCGCCGGGGCGAGCGTCTTTTTCGCGGCATCGGGCGTGGCGCGGGTGCAGCGCACCACGCGATCAGGTCCGCTGCACCTGCGACGACTTCGCCCAGCCAGTGCGCCCGTCGGGCAGCTCCAGCCGCAGCCAGCCGGGGCGCTCCTCCAGCACGACGCACTCGACGCCGGGCCCGAGCGTCTGTGTGAACGCCTGCTCGAACCCCTCGCCGTTGCCCTTGCGAAGGACGACGCCGGGCTCGACGAGCACCGCGCGCGGACGTGCCCATCGCAGGAGCTCGTCGGCGACGATGCTGCCGCCGAGCACGAGCCACACCGCCAGCGTCGCCGCGGTCGCGCCGCGCCAGGCCATGCGGCGGCCGTCGCTGCCGGTCGCGGCGCGCGGGGCGAGGATGCGCAGCAACAGCAGCGCCCAGAAGAGCGCCCAGCAGCTCCACGCGAGGCCCATGCGCACGCCCAGCGGGACCAGGTGCCACCACTGCGCGACGGACTCGACCAGGATCGTGCCGCCCGAGCGCTCGAAGGAGTGCTCGACGCGGCTGCGCGCCTGCGCCAGGTTGCGCTCGAGGTCGGGATCGCCCGGCATGAGCTGCTCGGCGCGCAGGTAGGCGGCGATGGCGCGGCCGAGGTCCCCCGACTGCAGGTAGGCGTTCCCGAGGTTGAACTCGAGCGGGCCATTCTCGATCCCGCGGTCGACGAGTTCCTGCCAGCGGCGTGCGCTTTCGCGGAAGGCGGCGGCGCTGGCGGTGGGGTCGGTGCGCAGCGTCTCGATGCCGCGGTCGTAGGCGGACTGCGCGCTTGCGGCGAGGGCGAGCGGGTCGTCGGCGGCGGGGGCGTCGGGGGCGGTCTCGGCGTGCGCCGCCGCGGCGAGCGTCATCGTCAGGGCCAGGGCGCCGAGCGCGAGCGCCCGCGTGAATCGACGGCTCTCGTGCGTCACGAGGCGCCTCCCTTCCCGCGGCGCAGTCCCGCGGACTCGAGCGCGTCGATCGCGGCCTGCGCCTTCGGGCGCAGCGACTGCGCGACCTGCTCGCTCGCGCTGCCGGCGTAGCGCGCGCGGTCGCATTCGGCCAGGAGCGCCGCGACCTGCTCGCAGAGCGGCGCGGGCACGCGGTCGGCGAGCACCCGCGCGAGGTCGCCGCGCGTGAGCGTCCCCTCCGCTCGGCCGGTGGTGTCCTCCACGAATCCCGTGACGGCGCGCGCCACGGCGGCGGCGTCGGTTGCGGCGGCCAGGCGCCGGTCGGCCTGCTGGCGCGCGCGCGAGCGGCGCGCGAGTCCCGCGTCGCTCTCATGGCGGCGGCGGTGCATGCGCCATCCCAGCGCGCCCACGGTGAGCAGCGGGGGCAGCGCGAGCGCGGCGCCTGTCGCGGCGTCAAGCGCGACGCGGTGGTTCGCCAGCAGCGCCGGTCCGACGGGGCGGTTCGCGACGAGCCCGCCTTCGACCTCGGTGAGCTGCGTCGTGCCGGTGCGCGCGGCGGGCGCGGTCGCCCCGGCGCCGGCCGCGGCGCCGTCGCCCGTGACGATCTTGGAGAGGTCCATCTGCGAGGCGGGGTTGACGGTGATCGGGACGGGCGCGCTGCGCACCGTCTCGTACCGCTTCTGCACCGGATCGAAGGAGGAGAACTCGATCGGCGGGACCTCGGCGACGCCCGCGCGCAGCGGCCGCACCGTGACGGTGAAGCGCTTGGTCGTGCCGTTGACGGTCCCGGAGAGCGCCTCGCTGGGCACCCGGAAGTCCTTGGCGAGCGCCGCCGTCGCCGCGAGGTTGGGCGCCTGCAGCGTCTCGAGGTTCGAGCCGCCGGGGGTCGTGTCGGCGATGTCGAGCGTCAGCGTGAGCGGATCGCCGACGCCGACCACCGGCGGACGCGCGGTGACGGAGATCGTGAAGCTGCCGACCGCGCCCGTGAAGGAGGCGGGGCGCCCCTTGTCCGGGAGCGGAAGCACCTGGATCTCCTGCGCCTGCGCGGCGACGGAGAGGGGCCGGCTCTCGGCGATGCGCAGCGTGGGCTGGAAGAAGAGGTCCTGCACGCGCTGCAGGCGCAGCGGATAGGTCATGCGCACGCGCACGCCGCCGGTGTCGGGGACGCCGGCCTTCGGGGGCCAGAGCGTGTGCGCGAGCTCGTAGATGTAGTAGACCTGCCCGTCGCGCGCCTCCTGCTGCACGCGCGGGACCGCGTTGCGGCGCGCGAGATCGGCGACCTGCGCCTCGAAGACCCCCCAGTCGCTCTCCTTGAGGTTGATGCACTGCCACATCTGCACCTCGTTGAGGACGCCCTCGGCGGGGTCGCGCAGCGGACGCACCGAGATGCGCAGCACCAGCGAGAGGGGCTGTCCGATGAAGACCTCGGGCGGCTGGCCGAAGATCTCGACGCCCAGCAGGTCGCCCGCGTCGTTCTTCTTCACCTGCACTTCGGTGGCGCGGCTGCGCAGCTCGCGGCCATCGACGGTGACGGTGATCTCGGGGATCGCGAGGGTGCCCGGCTGATCCGGCGTGATCTCGACGACGTAGGCGATCGAGGCGCTGCGCCGCACCTTGCCGTTCAAGATCGTCGTCATCTCGCTGCGCTCGCCGGAGAGGACATTGACGCTGGCGCCGGGGATCGGCGGCACGGTTGGCGGCGCGTACTCGGCGGCGTCGGTGATGCGCACGAGGACGCGGAAGGGGACGCCGGCGTAGACCTCGCGCTCGGGAAGCTGGAACTGCGCGTCGCCGGCGGGGGCGGGGGCCGGCGCAGGCGCCGCGATCGGCGCCGCCGCGGCGACCGGCGCCGCCGCGGCGACCGGCGCCGCGACCGCCCACGGCGGCACGCACGCGGCGGCAGCGATCGTCACCAACAGGCGCTGGATGGTTCGGTCGCGCATCGGGTCTACCAGTCCTTCGCCGGGCGGCGCTTCTGCGTCTGCTGCATCTGGGCGCGCTGCTCCTGCTGGGCGCGGCGCTCGCGTTCGCGGTCGCGGACGGCCTGCAGCAGGCGGTCGGCGTCCTCCTTGGTCATCTCGCGGGGCGTGCCCTGGCCGTCCGTGCCATCCTTGGGGGGCTGCTCCTGCTTGTCCTGCTCGGACGGCTGCGGCTGTTGCTGCTTGTCTTGCGGCTGCTTCTGGTCCTCGGGCTTCTGCTGCTCCTTGGACTTGTCCTGCGAGTCCTGTTCCTGCTGCTTGTCCTTGTCCCTTTCCTTGCTCTGATCCTGCTTCTGCTGATCTTGCTTGGAGGGATCGTCCTGGGGCTGGTCCTGCGACTGCTGGTCCTGCTTCTGGTCCTGGTTCTGCGGCTGCTTCTGATCCTGCGATTGATCTTGCTTGTCCTGCTGCTTCTGGTCGTCCTTGTTCTGCTGCTGTTGCTGCTGCTGGCGCTTCTGCAGCTCCTCGAGTCCGCGCAGCAGGCGCAGGCTCTGCTCGGCGTTCGCGCGCGCGCCGACATCGTCGGGATCGGCGTAGGCGGCGTCGCGGAAACCCTGGAAGCTCGTGCGCGCGTCCTTGATCGCCTGCTCGAGCGCCTTCGGGTCGACCGGCGGCAGCGGCGGCTCCGCGCCGGGCGCATCGGGCGCGCCCGGATCCGTGGGCTTGCCCGCGCGCGACTGCTCGAGCAGCTTCTGCGCCGCCTCCGCGCTCTCGCGCGTGTTGCCGTAGAAGCTCGCGGCGCGGTTGTAGGCGCTGGAGGCGGCCAGGTCCGCGCGCGTGCGCTCGCCCTCGCTCGCCGCCGCGCCCGCGCGCGCGAAGGCCTTCGCGGCGTCGGCGAAGCGGCCCGCGCGGTAGAGCGCCACGCCGAGGTTGTAGGCGGCCTCGCTTGAGTCGGGGCGCGCGGAGAGCGCCTCCTCGTAGCGCTGGACGGCGCCCGCGGCGTCGCCCGCGTCCAGACGCTTGCGCGCATCGGCGACGGCGGCGCCGAAGTCGACCGCGCGGGGGTCGGGCGCGGGGCGCGAGGCCTCCGCGGATCCGGGCACGGGCACCGGCTCGACGCCGGGCGCGGTCGCGGGCGCAGGCGTGGGCGCCGCCGGCGGCTTCGCGGGCACCTGCGCGGCACCCAGCAGCGCCGCGGCGCACGCGCCCAGGAGCATGGTGGCGGGCGGGCTCATGCGGTGCGCACCTCCTTCGGCGTCGCGCGCCGGTCGGGCACGAGCGACTCCACGATCAGCAGCAGGAAGGCGAGCCCGGCGAACCACTGGAAGCGCGGCGTGCGCCGGGTGACGGTGTTGGACTCGAACTCCTTGCGCTCGAGGTCGCCGACCGTCTGCGCGTAGGCGCGCGCCATGTCGACCTGCTCCGTCCCCGCGGGGATGAAGGCGCCGCCGCCCGCGAGCGCGATGTCGCGCAGCGTGCGCTCGTCCATCTTGGTCCACACCTCCTGGCCCTCGTGCACCAGGTAGCGGACGCCGTCGGCGCCGCGCGAGACGGGGATGCGCGCGCCCTCGCGGCCATCGCCGATGCCGACGGTGTAGACGTGCACGCCCGACTTCTCGAGCGCCGCCTTCGCCGCCGCGACCGGATCCGCGCCCTCGCCGCCGCGCGCGGTCCCCTCGAGGTCCTCGCCGTCGCTCATGACGACGATCGCGCGGCTCGCGCCCGCCGAGGGCGGGAAGCTCGCGGCCGCGAGCTCGATCGCGTTGGCCAGCGCGGTGCCGCCGCGCGCGCCGCTGAGCGGGCGCAGCTCGCGCAGCGCCGTCTTGAAGGCGCCGTAGTTGAGCGTCAGCGGCACGCGCATCTGCGCCGTGCCGGCGAACTCCACGATCCCCACGCGGTCGCCGCCCAGGCTCTCGACGATCTCGTCGGCGAACTGCACGGCGCGCGTCAGCCGGTCGGGGGTCGCGTCCTGCGCCGTCATCGAGCGGCTCACGTCGATCACGAAGAAGACCTCCGCGCCGCGGCGACGGACCTCCTCGACCTGCGCGCCCCAGCGCGGATCCATGAGCGCGAAGACCAGCGCCGCGAGCGCCGCCACGCAGAGCGCGCCGCGCAGCATCGGCCGCGCGAGCCCCGCGCGCGGCGCGATCGCGCGCAGCAGCGGGCGGTCCACGAAGCCGTCGAGCGCGCGCATGCGCGAGCGCGTGCGCAGGAAGACGAGCGCGCCCAGCCCGGCGACGAGCCAGAGCCAGTGCAGCGCTGCGGGATTGGCGAAGACGAACTCCATGGCGTCGCGCTAGGGCAGCGTCCTCCAGCGGGTGGCGGCGAGGGCGATCTCCAGCGCCAGCAGCGCGAAGACCGCCA
The DNA here is from genome assembly GCA_046350355.1 of Phycisphaerales bacterium. GTDB lineage: Bacteria > Planctomycetota > Phycisphaerae > Phycisphaerales > SM1A02 > UBA966. The sequence continues at coordinate 338,255 of JAXMAN010000002.1, forward strand.
GCAGCAGCGGGGGAAGGCGGGTGCCCGCGACCTCGATCGGCTCGACCGCGAGGTCGCGGTACTGCAGGTAGCGGCGCTGCTCGGTCGCGGTCTTCTCGAGCGCGTCGATGGTCTCGTAGATGCGCTCGAGGCTCTTCGTGTCCGTCGCGCGGAAGTACTGGCCGCCGGTGAGCTCCGACATCGCGCGCAGGAGCTTCTCGTCGATGCGCACCTGCATCGGGACCAGCTGCGTGCCGCCGAGGGGGCTCCTCATCGGGTAGGGCGCCTCGCCGATGGTGCCCATGCCGATCGCGTAGAGCTTGATCCCCTCGGTCTTGCAGATCTCCGCCGCGGTCATCGGATCGATCTCGCCGGCGTTGTTCTCGCCGTCGGTGAGCAGCAGGATCGCCTTGCTCTTGGGGCGCGGCACCTCGCCCGCGCGGTCGGTCGCGTCGCGCAGGCGTTCGGCCGCCAGCGCGACCGCCTCGCCGATGGCGGTGCCATCCTCCGCGCGCTCGCCGGCGACATCGATGCCGTCGAGCACCTGCACCAGGTAGTCGTGGTCGAGCGTCAGCGGGCAGAGGCTGTCCGCGTACCGCGCGAAGGCGATGAGGCCGACGAGGTCGTTGGGCCGCCCGGGCATGCCGTCGCCGCCCAGGATGAAGGCGCCGCCGACGTCCTTGAGCACCGTGAGGCGGTCGGCGCGTCTGCCCTCCTTCTGGAAGTCCATCGCGAGCATGGAGCTCGAGCGGTCGACGACCATCTCGATCGCGATGCCCTCGACGAAGGCGCGCGTCTGCTCGTTCGCCTTGATCGGCCGCGCGATCGCCACCGCCAGCAGCAGCAGCACGAGCGTGCGCAGCGCGGCCGGGAGCCAGCGCAGGCGCGCGACCGGCGACGCGCCCGCCGCGCGCAGCAGCGCCGCCGAGGGGAAGGCGATCGTCGCGCGCGAGCGCGGACGCAGCGTGCGCCAGAGCGCGACCGGCGCGAGCAGCGCCAGCAGCAGCCACCAGACGCTGGATTCGTGGAAGCCGGTCATGCGCGGCCTCCGGGGGGGGTGTCCGTGGCGCGCGCCACCGGCGGCGTCGCCGCGCCGCCCTCCGCGGGCGCCTCGTGCGGCGGCGCCGTCGCGCGGACGAAGCCGCGCATCGCATCGAGCGCGCGGCCGCACTCGGTGCCCGCGGGCCGCTGCGCCGCGAACTTCACCATGTCCGCGGTGCGCAGGAAGGCGGCGAGCGTGCGTTCGTGCCCGCCCGCGAGGTCCGGGTGCTTCCCCGCAGCGCGGATGAACTCCTGCGTGGTCTGCTCGGGCGCGGCGATCGCGAAGCGCTGCTCGATGTAGGTGCGCACGATGTCGCTCAGGCGCACGAAGAACCCCTCGACCTCGCCGCGCTCGGGGAGCTGCTCGGACTCCAGGCGGTCGATCTCGCGCATCGCCCACTGGTCCGCGGGCAGCGGCGGGGCCGGCTCGACGCGTCCGCCGCGGTGCGTCAGCCACCAGGCGGCGCCGAGGCTCGTGGCGATCCCGACGCCGGCGGCGAGCCACCACAGCCAGCCGCGGCCGGGGATCTCGACGGGGCCGCGCAGGTCCGCAGCGAGCTCGGTGAGCGGCAGGTTCTCCGAGAGCAGCGACTCGATCGTCGCGGTCCCCGCGGGCGCGGTCACCGCCACCGTCGCGCCGCTGGGGAGCGTCGCGGTCACGGTGAACTCGGGGACGGGCAGCTCGCCCGCCTCCCACGCGGTGAGCGTCGCCTGCAGGCGTTGCGCGCCGGTGGCGGGATCGCGCCCGGTGCGGACAACGCGCACCTCGAAGGGGCCGAGTGTCTCGGGAAGCGTCGGCATCGTGAACTCGGTGCCCGCGGGGCCGGTCGCCTCGATGGTCAGCGCCAGCGGCGCGCCGGGCTGCCAGCCGCGCGGTCCCGCGAGGCGCCGCACGACGCGCACGCCGTCGGACTGCGCCTCCACGACGAGCGGCTCCGCGCCCTGCGCCGGCGCGCGCGGCGCCTGCGGCTGCGTGCGCGCGGCGGGCGCCTGCGCGAAGCATGCCGTCGCGGCGGCGAGCGCGCCGCATGCGGCGACGCACGACGCGACGCGCGCCACGCGGCACGACGCCCCGGCGATGGCCGTGCGCGCGCGCGTCATCGCGCCCTCCTCGACTCGCGGCGGCGGAAGAAGGCGGTCAGCGGCTCGACGAAGTCGCCGCCCGTGCGCAGCATGACGGGCTCGGTCCGCAGGCGGCGGAAGGTCTCCTCCAGCAGCGCCTGCTCCGCGGCGGCGACGCTCGCGAAGCGCTCGCGCACGGCGCGCGAGGCCAGGTCCACGGTGACGCGCTCGCCCGTCTCCTCGTCGACGAACTCCGCGAGCCCGCCGCCGGGCAGCTCCAGTTCGCGCCGGTCGCGCACGACCACCGGGATCACGTCGTGCTTCATGCGCGCGATGCGCAGCGCGTCCTCCCACGGCTCGGCGGTGGCGCGGCGTCCCGCGCGCGGCGGGGTCTTCGCCGGCGGCGAGCGCCAGTCGCTCACCACGAACAGCACCGCGCGGCGGCTCAGGAGGTGGTTCGCCTCGTCGATCGCCGCGCCGATGTCGGTGCCGCGGTGCGCGGGCTCGAAGGCGAGCAGGTCGCGCACGATGCGCAGCACGTGCCGCGCGCCCTTGCGCGGGGGCACGACGCGCTCGACGCGGTCGGTGAAGCAGAGCAGGCCGACGCGGTCGTTGGAGCGGATCGCGCTGAAGGCGATCGTCGCCGCGACCTCCGCGGCGAGCTCGCGCTTGAGCTGCGCGTGCGTGCCGAAGGCGAGCGAGCCGCTGAGGTCCACCGCGAGCATCACGGTGAGCTCGCGCTCCTCGCGGAAGAGCTTCACGTGCGGGAAGCCGGTGCGCGCGCTCACGTTCCAGTCGATGGAGCGGACGTCGTCGCCGTACTGGTACGGGCGGACCTCCTCGAACTCCATGCCGCGCCCCTTGAAGGCGCTGCGGAACTGCCCGGCCAGGACATCGCTCACCAGATGCGATGTCCGGATCTCGATGCGGCGAACCTTGCGCAGGAGCTCGGTGGTCTGCATGGTCGTCGGGGTCGGACGGACCGGCGGCGGTCGCGGTCAGGGGACCGGCACGTGCTCGAGCAGCGCGCGGACGACGTCGTCGCTGGTCTTCTCCAGCGCCTCGGCCTCGTAGGAGAGTCCCAGGCGGTGGCGCAGCACGGCAGGGGCGACGTCCTTCACGTCCTGCGGCACGACGAAGCCGCGTCCGTCGAGGAAGGCCTTCGCGCGGGCGCACTGCGTGAGCGCGATCGTCGCGCGCGGCGAGGCGCCGTACTGCACCAGGTCCTTCACCGGCACCTTGTACGCGCCGGGATCGCGGCTGGCGACGACCAGGCTCACGATGTAGTCCTTGATGCTGTCGTCGACGAAGACCTCGTCGACGACGGCGCGCGCGGCGCGGATCTGCTCGGGCTTCATCACCGGCTTGACGGCGATCTTGCCCGTCGTGCGCGACATGCGGTCCAGGATCTGCCGCTCCTCGGCGCGCGTGGGGTAGGTGATCACCAGCTTGAGCAGGAAGCGGTCGACCTGCGCCTCTGGCAGGGGGTAGGTGCCCTCCTGCTCGATCGGGTTCTGCGTGGCGAGCACCAGGAACGGGTCGTCCATCGGGAAGGTCTCGCCGCCGATGGTGACCTGGCGCTCCTGCATCGCCTCCAGCAGCGCGCTCTGCACCTTCGCGGGGGCGCGGTTGATCTCGTCCGCGAGGACGATGTTCGCGAAGACCGGTCCCTTCTTGACGCTGAACTCGTGCGTCGCGGGGCTGTAGACCATCGTGCCGATGAGGTCCGAGGGGAGCAGGTCCGGCGTGAACTGGATGCGGTGGAAGCTGGTGTGGATCGCCGCGGCGAGCGTGGCGACCGCGGTCGTCTTGGCGAGGCCGGGGACGCCCTCGATGAGCACGTGCCCGTTGCAGAGCAGGCCGATGACCAGCCCTTCCAGGAGCTCGTGCTGTCCGACGATCACCTGCTGCAGTTCCTGCCGCAGGATCCCGAAGGGCTGCGCGGCGGCGTGGACCTTCTGCTCGATGGCGCCGATGTCGTGCTGGGTGATGGGGCTCATGGGTGGGGTTTCGTGAAGGGGGTCAGGATAAATGCGTCACCAGCCGTACGCCCGAACCACGGCCTGCGTTCCGGCCTTTCCGTGGCCCGCGGCGACGAGGTCCGCATAGGTGCGCGCGGCGTTGTCCGCGCCGGGGAGTTTCAGGTCCATGCGCCGCGCCTCCTCGAGGGCGATGCGCAGGTCCTTGACGAAGTGCTCGATGAAGAACCCGGGCGCGAAATCGCCCTTGAGCACCCGCGGCGCGAGATTCGCCAGCGACCAGCTCGCGGCCGCGCCGCCGCCGACCGAGGCGAGCACCTTCTCGGGGTCGAGCCCCGCGTGGCGCGCGTACGCGAGCGCCTCGCCCAGGCCGATCATCGTGCCCGCGATCAGGAGCTGGTTGACCATCTTGGTGTGCTGCCCGGCGCCCGGGCCGCCCTGCAGGACGATGGTCTTGCCGAGCCGCTCCAGCAGCGGCGTCGCCTGCGCGAAGGCCGCGGGCTCGCCGCCGCACATGATGGAAAGGGTGGCGTTGCGCGCGCCCAGGTCGCCGCCGGAGACGGGGGCGTCGATGGCGCCCACGCCGCGCTCGGCCGCGCGCTGGGCGATCCGCCGCGCGAGCGCCGGGCTGCTGGTGGTGAGGTCGATGAGCAGGCGCATGCTCCCGGACGCCGCCAGCGTGCCGGCGGGGCCCAGGTGCACCTCCTCGACATCCTCCGGCAGGCCGACGATGGAGCAGACCACCTCGCACCCCTCCGCGACGGCGCGGGGGGACTCGGCCCAGGTCGCGCCGGCGTCCAGCAGGGGCTGCGCGCGCTCGCGGGTGCGCGTGAAGACGCGGAGGGGGTAGCCCGCGGCGAGCAGATGCCCCGCCATCGAGCGCCCCATGACCCCGGTGCCGATCCAGCCGACCGTCGGAAGACTCATAGGTGGGGTAGGGTATCCCGTCCCCGTGCGGGGCGTCCAATAAGCGGCGACGCCTCCGGCGGGGTGGTGGCGGCGGAGGGGGGGCTCCGCTACACTGTGCGGCTCGACACAGCGCCCTCGGGTGCAAGGATCCAACCATGGCGACGCTTGCCCACTCCCAGACCCTGAAGTTCACCGTCACGGCCATTCCCGCGGAGCCCCGCCGGAAGCAGACCATCCTCCGCCTGATGCGCATGAACTCCGGCGTGCAGGGCGCGCTCAACCGCCTCAAGCGCGAGCGCCTGCGCAGCGGCAACCGCCGCACCAACCGCGCCGGCCGCATCTGGCTCGCGCGCGAGGAGTGCACCCGCGTCGTCTCCGTCCAGAAGGGCGCGACCTTCACGCTCCGCGTGACGCCGCAGATCCTCGCGGACGTCAAGAGCGTCGAGCGCTACCTCGAAGCGAAGGCGGGCTGACCGGCTCCCCCCATGGGGCTGTTCCTCTCCGTCTGCGCGGGGCTTGGGCTGGCTGCTGCATGCGGCCTGCGTGTCTTTCTGCCGCTGTTCATGGTCTCCATCGGCGTCAAGGCCGGCTGGGTCGAGATGCCCGCCGCCTTCGAGTGGATGGGCTCCAACGCCGCGGTCGTGATCTTCGGCACCGCGACGGTCGTGGAGGTCGTCGGCTTCCTGATTCCGTGGGTCGACCACATCCTGGACGTGATGGCCGTGCCGCTCTCCGCGGTCGCGGGCGCGCTGCTCATGACGAGCCAGCTCCTGCACGCGACCGGCGCGACCATCGATCCGCAGACCGCGGGCGAGGTCGCGGCCCCGCTCATGCATCCGGCGCTCGCCTGGTCGCTGGGCATCATCGCGGGCGCGGGGACCGCCTCGGGCGTCGAGGCCGCCTCGATCGCCGGACGCGTCTCCAGCTCGGTGCTCACCATCGGCTGGCTGAACCCGATCTACGGCATGATGGAATCGGTGCTTTCCTTCATCACCACGCTGCTGGCGCTGGCGGTGCCGATCATCACCGGGATCATCGTCCTGCTCTTCATCCCCATCGTCCTGGCCGCCGTGTGGCGCCTGTGGGCGTGGCGCCGCAAGCAGCGGCAGGCGCACGAGGAGAAGCTGCGGCTGGCGCGCGAGCGCATCGCCGTGGCGATGTCCCACCGCGCCCAGCAGCTCACCGAATCCTCCGGCCGCCCCTGAGGCCGCGACGCGCGGAGGCCGCGCACCGGTACCCGACATGCCCGACTTCGATGTGCTCTGCCGCGACTTCTGCGTGAACCAGAAGCTCGCCCTGAAGATGGACCTGCCCGCGGCGCGCGAGCCCGTGCTGGACCTCTTCGGCCGCCTGCGCAAGGAGCACCCCAAGCTCGCGCACCTGCAGCGCTACACCGACGGGGAGGTCGCGCTCGAGTCCGACGAGGACGAGCGCGAGTTCCTCTGGGTCGCCATGCGCCAGACCTCGCTCAAGAGCGGCTGGGTGAACCCGAGCGCGCTGGACGTGGCGTACAAGCTGCACCGCTCGGTGCTGGAGATCGCGCCCTTCTTCCTCTCGATCAGCCCGCTGGACCTGGACCACCTGGAGCTGGTCTACGCCTTCGACTTCGAGTGCGAGCAGAACCGCGACGAGGTCGTCGTCGACGCGCTGCTGGGCGGCTCGCGCCTGGCGGACTTCGCCGAGGGCGGCAGCGACGTCGTGCTCGACGCGCAGCCCTTCCTGGCCTTCGCGCTCGCCGACGCGCCGGAGACGCACGTCTACATCGAGGTCCGCACGCGCGCGCCGCGCGGCGGCGAGCCGACCGCGGGCCGCGACGGCACCGAGTCGCTCAGCGTGATGCTCACGGTGCGCCGCACCGGTCCGGTGCGCGCGCTCTCGGACCTGCCGACGCACTTCGCGGCGCTCGCGGGCCACGGCGAGCGGCTCGTCGAGCAGCGCCTGGTGCCGCGCGTGCTGATGCCCCTGCGCGAGCGGCTCACGCGCGGGTGAGGCGTGTCGCGCGGTGCGCGCGCGCCGCGTGCGCCCGCCGCGCTCAGCCCTGCGCCATCCAGCGGACGATGCCGGGGGTGTCGGTGAGGTTCGGGACCACCAGGTCCGCGCCCGCCTCGCGCAGCGCGTCCACGCCGAAGGTGCCCGTCGCCACGCCGATGACGCGCGCGCCGTTGCTGCGCGCGCAGTCCACGTCGGCGGGGGTGTCGCCGATGATCACCACGCGCCGCGGATCGATCGCGCTGCCGTGCATCGCGCGGTAGCGCTCCATCGCGACGGGGACGAGGCTGCGGCGGTCGGGGCCGTCGTCGCCCCAGGCGTTGACGACGAAGTGGTCGGGATCGAAGCCGGCGTGCTGCACCTTGAGCCGCCCGGAGCCCTCGTAGTTGCCCGTGAGCAGGCCGATGGTCGCGCCCGGCGCCGCGCGCGTCGCCGCGACGAGCTCCAGCGCGCCCGGATGCGCGCGCGAGGTGTTCTCCTTCGCGAAGCGCTCGCGCAGGTGCTCGATGTAGGTGCGCTTGAAGGTCGCGTGCGCCGCCTCGTCCAGCGGATACCCGTGGCGCCGCCCGAGGTCCTTCCAGATGAGCGTGTCCAGGCGGCCGTGGATCTCGACCGCGTCGAAGTCCGCCTCGATGCCGTGGAGCTGCGCGAGCGCGCTCTTCATCGCGCCCACGCCCGCGCGCAGCGAGTGCAGGAGCGTGCCGTCGATGTCGAAGAGCACCAGCATGGCGCTCACGAGACCGCGGCGCAGACCTTGCGGGCCGCGTCGGTGAGGTCGGTGGCGGCCTGCATCGTGGGCAGCTCGGCGCGCGCGGCCTCGAGGATGCGCCGCGCCTCCGCGACGTTGGTCCCCTCCAGGCGCACGACCAGCGGCACCTTGAAGCCGATGTTCTTGGCGGCGGCGACGATCGCGCGCGCGATCTTGTCGCACTGCATGATGCCGCCGAAGATGTTGACGAGCACGCCCTTGACGCGGCCGTCGCTGAGGATGATCCGGAAGGCCTCGGTGACCGCCTCCTCGGTGGCGCCGCCGCCGACGTCCAGGAAGTTCGCCGGGTCGCCGCCGTGGAGCTTGATGATGTCCATCGTGCTCATCGCCAGGCCGGCGCCGTTGACCAGGCAGCCGATGTTCCCGTCGAGCGCGACGTAGTTGAGCTCGAACTCGCGCGCGCGCAGCTCGGCGGGGTTCTCCTCGGTGGGGTCGAACATCGCCTGCAGCGCCGGATGGCGAAAGAGCGCGTTGTCGTCGAAGTTGAACTTCGCGTCGATCGCGACGACGCGTCCGTCGGGATGCTCCTTCGACGGCGGGGTCACGACCAGCGGGTTGATCTCGGCCAGGCTCGCGTCCTTGGCCAGGTAGAGGCCGGCGAGCTTCATCATCGTGTCGGCGGCCTGCCCGACCTGCTTGCCGCGGAAGCCCAGGCGGAAGGCGACCTCGCGCGCCTGGTAGGCGCTCAGCCCCATCGCCGGGTCCATCGCGACCTTGACGATCGCGTCGGGGCGCGTGGCGGCGACGTGCTCGATCTCCACGCCGCCCTCGGCGCTGGCGATGAGCGTGTTCGTGCGGCGCGCGCGGTCGGTGACGATCGCCAGGTAGTACTCCTTGGCGATGTCGACGCCGGCGGCGACGAGCAGGCGCTTGACCTCGAGCCCCTCGGGCGGCGTCTGCGGGCTGACCATGCGGTGGCTGAGCATGAAGGCGGCGGCCTTCTCGGCCTCGTCGGCGGTCTTGACGACCTTCACGAAGCCCGCCTTGCCGCGGCCGCCCGCGTGCACCTGCGCCTTGACGACGACGATGCCGGCGCCGCCCTCGAAGAGCCGGCGCGCCTCGGCGGCGGCGTCGGCGACGGTCTCGACCATCCGGCCCGGAGGCACGGGGATGCCGAAGTCTGCGAGGAGCTGCCGGGCCTGGTATTCGTGGATCTTCATGGCGGGGGAGGCGGTGGATTCGATGCGCCGGCGCGGCGCAAGAGGGCGGATGCTACGGCATCGGGGGGCTGCTGCGCCCCGCGCCGCCGCGCAGCCGCCGCCACCACGCCCCGAGGGCGCCCCGGGCCTCCCAGACCAGCGGGAGCACGCTGATGACCACGATCGCCAGCACCACCTTCTCGAAGTGGCGCTGGACCCACTCCAGGCCGCCAAGCAGGTAGCCCGCACCCAGGAGCAGGCCGACCCAGAGCAGCGCGCCGAAGACGTTGTAGAAGAGGAAGCGCGTGTAGCTCATCGAGCCGATGCCCGCGACGAAGGGGGCGAAGGTCCGCACGATGGGCACGAAGCGCGCCAGCACGATCGCCCGGCCGCCATGGCGCTCGAAGAAGGCCTGCGTCCGCTCGAGGTGCGCCTTCTTGAGGAAGCGGTAGCGCCCGCTGAAGGCGACGGGGCCGATCCAGCGCCCGACGTGGTAGTTGACGCCGTCGCCCAGGACCGCGGCGCAGAAGAGCACGGTCCCGAGCGTCCAGACGTTCATCGCCGGAGCGACGCCGTTGTCGCGCGCGACCGACTCCACGGTGGCGCAGACCGCGCCCGCGGCGAAGAGCAGGCTGTCGCCCGGGAGGAAGGGGGTGACCACGAGCCCCGTCTCGCAGAAGACGATCAGCCCGAGCATCGTGTAGGTGAGCGGCCCCCCGAGCGTGTGGACGACCTGCGCCAGGTTCTCGCGCAGCTCACCCGGCTGGGAGATGAGCTGCCAGAGGTCGTGGAGGAACTGCTCCATGGGAGGCGCGAAGCGTACGGCGGTCTCCGGCGGCGCGTTCGCGGGCGCAAAAACGCGCCGACCCGGCCGCGGGGGCCAGGTCGTTCGCAAAGCGGACGGGGCGGGATTCGAACCCACGATACGGGGATTACCCCGTATACCGGTTTAGCAAACCGGCGCCTTCAGCCACTCGGCCACCCGTCCGGGGAGCAAGCGGCGCAGTCTAGCAGAGGGCCGGGGCAGGCGCGAGGCGTTGCAGGGCGCGGGGCCCCGGGCGCGCATGCGGCCGTGCACGGGCGGCGAAGTTACGAGTCGTAGAGCTCGAGGATTCCCGTCGGCGCGTCGTAGGTCCCGCCGGGAAGTCCCGCGGTCGCGGCGACGGCGCCGACGCAGTAGACGAGCGTGCCGTGGTCGAAGCTGGCCTGCAGCAGCGGCTGCGACGACGCAGCGATGCGCAGGTGGGTCCAGTCGCCGCGGCGCTCGACGGCGATCTCGCATGGTTCCGGAAGCTCGACCGGACGGCGCTGGCCGGCGCAGTCGAGCGTCGCGCGGACGCACGCGGCGCGCGGGGCGGAGCCGCCGCCGGCGTCCCAGGTGCACTCGAGGTGGAGCACGCCGCTGCCGTAGCCCGCGCCCGCGCCGATCGCGCGCGCCGAGACGGTCCACGCGATCTCCAGTCGGCCCGGCATGGTGCGCGCGGGCCCCGCGGGGGCGGCGCCGGCGGACGCGGCAGGCGCCGTGGGCGCCGACGGGGGGACGTGCGCCGCGGACGCCGCGGGCGTGGCCGATCCGGGAGTCATGCGCGTTCCTCCGACGGACCGCCGAGGGCGCCCATCGATGCCGCCGCCAGGAACTGCTCGCTCATCGCGTCGATCGCGCGCACCATCTGCAGGAGGGCGTCGAGCTTCGCGTTGACCTGCGCGATCTCCGCGCGCAGGTGCGCCTGCTCGCAGGAGGTCGCCGCGCCGTCGGCAGTGAGCTTGCGGCAGTCCTGCAGCAGCGCCTCCAGCGGCGCGATCTCGCGGCGCTTGCGCGCGCGGACGACGGTCGCCAGCAGCGTCCACACATCCTGCTCGGCGGCGAAGTAGTCGCGCCGATCCTCCGTGTGGTGGCTGCGCGCGACGATGCCCCAGTCGACGAGGGTGCGCAGCGTCATCGAGGCGTTGCCCCGGCTGATCCCCAGCCGGGCCATCACCTCGTCCGCGTTCATGGGGCGCCCCTCGATGAAGAGCAGCGCGTGCGCCTCCGCCATGCTGCGGGGAACCCCCCAGGTGGAGGCCATCTGGCCCCAGAGCTCGATGAAGCGCTGCCGGGCGGCCTCCAGGCACGCCGCGGCGGGCGACCCGGGCTCCGTCTGGCGTTGGCAGGGCTCGGCCTTCATGCGGGCGGCGCGCGGTCGCGACCCCACAAATTTAGGCGCGATCCCGCTTCCGCGCCACCGGAAAGGCGCGGGCCTCCAAAAGCACGCGCGCCCCGGACGGGATCCGGGGCGCGCGGAAGTCTGCGCAGGGGAGGGCGGGATCAGCCGCCGGCGTTGCCGCCGCCGCCCGCACCGCCACCCGGATCGAAGATGTCGATGTTCACCGTGATCGCTAGCAGGTCATGCAGGGCCTGGTAGGCGCCCGAGGTGAGGCCGCAGGTGTAGACGCGCGCGTAGATCACCGAGCTGCCACCCTCGTTCACCACGTAGTCGCGGGCGTCGCCCTGGACCGCGAAGGTCTGGGGCGGGTTGGGGTACGCCGTGGTCGGGTAGTAGAAGCCCAGCGTCTTCCAGCGCTGCTGCTTGCGGTTCCAGGCGTACACGATCTCCGCGCACGGCACCCCGACGCTCACGGCGGTGCTCGTCGCGATGTTGATGAACGAGATGTTGCCGCTGGCCTGCGGGGTCACGAGGCGGACCTGCACGTCGGTCGTGCCGCCCGTGAGCGGGTACCGCAGCGCCGGGCCGTAGCCCTGGCCCGTGTTGCCGGCGCGCTTGGGCGTGGAGGCCACGCGCAGCGGGTTGTTGTCGATCACGCGGATCGAGTAGTCGGTGCCGCTCTGGTAGGTGCCGGTGACGACCGAGTAGGTCGTCGGCGAGCCACCGAAGCTGCCCGCGACGATGCCCGAGACGCACTCGCGCGCGCGCGGGAAGCCGCCGATGCGCGCCTGCTCGCCGCCGGGCAGGATGTCGCCCGCGGCGGGCGATCCGTTGTCCGGATAGCCCGGGAAGGCCGGCGACGCGTACGAGATGCCGCACTGCTGGAAGCGGTTGGCGGGCACCTGGTAGTTGGCGCGCAGCTGCGTCGGGGGGACCGGAACGCCGAAGTACGCCTTCGCGAAGCTCTGCAGGCGCGCGGTGAAGCCCGAGATGAGGGGCGCCGCGGCGCTGGTGCCGTTGAAGGCCGCCGTGTAGGAGCGGAGGCGGTTGACCTGGAGCGGATCGGTCGACGTGTTGGTGCCGTGGAAGAGCTCGCCGTAGCCGGTGCTCGTCACGCCCGTGCCCCACGCCGCGACATGCACGACGCCCGAGGCGGTCGCGTTGTCGAGGTCGGTGAAGTTGGAGAAGTTCAGGCGGCAGTAGTTGAAGCCCGGCAGCGGTCCGGGGACCGAGACCGCATCGCTGAGCTGTCCGACCTGGAAGCCGGGCCAGCAGGCGCCGACGATGATCGCGCCGCTGTCGCCCTCCTGTCCCTCGGGGGCCGCCTGCACGGGCGAGGCGGAGTTGCCGGCGGAGATCACGAAGGTGATGCCCGCCTGCGTGCCCAGGGAGATGAGGGTGAACATCGTCGGATCCGACGGGATGGTCGCCCCGCCGCCGAAGCCGATCGACATGTTGATGACGTCGCCTTCGCTGAACTCGATGATGGCGTTCGCGGTGGCCTGGGGGAGGCGGCTGCCTTCCTCGCGGCTGACGATCGGGAAGAAGTGGAGCTGCGCGCCGTCGGCGATGCCGGTGACGCCGAAGTTGTTGTTCTCCGCGCCGATGATGCCCAGCACGGCGGTCCCGTGGTTGGGATCGAGCGGGCTCGAGATGATCAGGACCTGCGTCTGATTCGGCTCGGGGATGACCTTGTTGACCAGGTCCTCGTGGTTCACGTAGGCCGCGTGCTCGATGACGCCGACCTTGACGGTCTGGCCGTGCGCCTTCGTCGTCGGGTTGATGCCGAGCTGGCTCACGAGCGTGTCGTAGCCCTCGAGGTCAAAGCCGCCGCCGCGGTAGCCGCTGTTGATGACCGCGAGCGTGCCGAGGTTGCTGCGCGGATTGCTGCGGCCCGGATCGGGCACCGTCGCGACGTTCACGTCGGGCGGCTGCACGGGGTAGACTTCGCCGGGCGGGAGCACGTCGAAGGGCGCCAGGACGGCGCGACCAAGCGTGTAGTTCTGGTAGCCGCGGGCGTTGCCGAAGTTGCCGCCGCCGAGGTCCTCGCGACCGGCGGTGAGCAGCGGCGTGGGGCCCGAGGGCGGGAAGGCGGTGCCGTCCATCTCCTGCGTGGTGCAGGGCGAGGTCGCGGAGCCCGAGGCAGTCTGCGCGAGGGCGACGCAGGTGGCGTCCCACTCGACGACGCAGCAGGAGGGGTCGGTGCGGCAGACGTAGACGCAGCAGCTCACCTGGTTGCAGCCACCGAAGGTGTGCTCGGCGAAGCAGCCGGCGGAGAGGGCCAGGTATGCGCCCTCGAGGCTCGGATCGGGCATCGCCTGCTGGGGCACGCCGGAGCCGGCGTTCGCCTCGTCCTGGATGGTGCCACCGGGGTAGGTGACCGGGGTGAGCGAGCCCGGGACGAGCGCGCCGTTGGAATCGAGCGAGTAGGTGAGGAGCTGGCTCGCGAGGATCGGCGCGGGCGCGATCGTCTCGACGCCGCCCTGGACGACGACATCCGTGGAGATGTCCACGGGGCCGCGCATCGCGAAGCAGGGGTCGTACTTGTAGCTGCCGGGGGTCGAGGGGAAGCTGCCGGTCGTGTCGCCGGCGACGACGGGCAGCGTGTCGTAGACGGTGCTCTGGCAGAGCATGTTGGCGTAGGTCGCGCAGAGCGCGTCCCAGCCCTGCGCCTGATCGAGGTCGTTGCAGCCGGGCAGCAGCGTTCCGACCGTGTCGCAGCAGACCGTGTTGTTGCAGCCGTAGGCGCAGGAGGGCGGAATGGTGTCCGCGTTGCAGCCACCCGGATCGTTGCAGCCCTGGCCGCCGCCGAGCGTCGAGCAGCGACCCTGGGGCGCCGCGGTGTAGCAGTTGTTGGCGCCCGTGCCGTCCGCGGGGCCGTTCTGGCCGCAGCCCGCCTGGGAGGCGTTGTTGTTGCCGCCGTCGGGGATGGCGTCCTGCTCGATGTTCACCCACTCCACTTCGGGCAGGTCGTTGAACGCGCGCGCCGCGTCCAGGAGCTGGTCGGGGGTGACATCGACGTACATCATGCCGGCCAGGTCGGGCTGCGCGATGCCGCTCTTGGCGGCGGCGCGCGCCTCGAGGGCGGCGAGCTGCTCCGGCGAGTTGCGCAGGAGCTGGCGGATCGAGCCGCCGAACTTGCGGAGCGTGTCGGCGACCGCCAACGAGGTGCCACCCTGCGCGGTGCGGACGCCCGGCGCGGGGGTGATCTCGGCGCGGAAGCGAAGATCGTCGCGGAACTTCACGGCCAGGCGGCCGTTCCAGCGCGGCTGGCCCGAGATCGGGTCGACCGGGAGCTGGATGGAGTTGCTGTCGATCTTGCGGAAGGGGACGCGCGGCTGGAGCGACGGATTGCCGCCGCCGTTGGACCCGTTCCCCGGATTGACCTCCGCGCCCGTGTCCGACGCGCTGGTCGTGGTCGTCTCGTTGGTGGAGGCGATGGTGCGCGAGCCGCCGGAGACTGCTGGGACGCCCTGGATGGGCATGGCAGCGAGCATGCCGGTGACGGCGGCGGCGAGCGCGACGCTCGAAGCGAGGCGGATGATCATGGGGTCAACTCTTCTCCAGCCCCCGCGTTCCGCGGCGGGGGCGATGGTTGGACACATACAGACCGGTCGCGGAGGCGCCTCCGCGGCGGTCGACTACAGACTCATACGAAAGTTACTTGCCATTTGATGCGGCGACAAGGGAACGGGCGGTTCTGGTCGTCCGATTCCCCGGTCGGGGCGGGGCCGGGGCGGGCTCCGGAGGCGATCAGGAGGCTGCCGAGGCCGACCGGATCGCGGCTTCGCCCCGGGCGCCGGGGTCGGCGCTGGGGCGCGGGTCGAGCACCCGGTGGCCGATGTCGCGCCGGAAGAAGGCGCCGGGGAATCGAATCGTGGCCGCGGCCTCGTTCGCCAGCTGCTGGGCGCGGCGCAGGTCCGCCGCGAGGGCGGTCACGCCGAAGACGCGTCCGCCGGCGGTCACCAGCGTCCCGCCCTCGCCGCGGGCGGTGCCGGCGTGGAAGACGATGACCTGCTCGCCGGGGCCGGCGCAGGCCTCCGCCGCCTCGACCCCGGTGATCTCCAGGCCCTTGCGGATCGAGCCCGGGTACCCCTCGCTGCAGACGACGACGCAGCAGGCGGCGCGGGGATCGAAGCGGACCTCCGCCTGGTCGAGCTCGCCGCCGGCGGCCTTCCAGAGGGTGTCCACCAGGTCGCCCTCGAAGCGCGCCATCAGGGGCTGCGTCTCCGGGTCGCCGAAGCGGGTGTTGAACTCGAGCACCTTCGGGCCACCCGGGGTCAGCATCATCCCGGCGTAGAGGACGCCGCGGAACTCGACGCCGTCGCGCCGCAGGGCGTCGATGGTGGGGACGAGCACCTCGCGGCTGATCTCGGCCATGACCGTCTCGGTCGCCAGCGGGGTGGGGCAGTAGGAGCCCATGCCGCCGGTGTTGGGGCCCGTGTCCCCCTCGCCGACCTGCTTGTGGTCCTGGCAGGGATCCAGCACGAGCACCGAGCGTCCGTCGACGAGCGCGAGCACGCTCATCTCCTGGCCCACCAGGCGCTCCTCGATGACGACGGTCGTCCCCGCTTCGCCGAACTCGCGCGACTTCATGATGCGGTCGAGCGCGGCGAGCGCCTCGGCCCGCGAGCCGCAGACGACGACGCCCTTGCCCGCGCAGAGGCCCGAGGCCTTCACGACCAGCGGGATGTCGCGCGCCTCGATGTAGGCGCGCGCGGTCTCGTAGCTGGAGAAGCTGCGCCCGTCCGCGGTGGGGACGCTCGCGTGCTTCATGATCTGCTTGGCGAAGGCCTTGTCGAACTCCAGGCGCGCGCCCTCCTTGACCGGGCCGAAGATGCGCCGGCCGGGGGCGGCGAGCTCGTCGACGATGCCCTCGGCGAGCGGACCCTCGGGGCCGACGACGACGAGCGAGATCTCGTTCTTGTCGAGCCAGCTGCGCAGGAAGAAGCGCTCGCGCGCGGTCATCGGCGCGTCGCAGGGGCGGCCCAGGGCCAGGAGGCCCGCGTTCGCGTCCGCCTGCACCCAGAGCTGGCCCAGGCGCGGCGACTGGCGCAGCTTCCAGGCGAGCGCGTGCTCGCGGCCGCCGGTGCCCAGGAGCAGGACGTTGCAGGGATGGGGGGCGTCGGACATCGCGTCTCCTTGCGGCGTGGTCGGTCAGCCGCGCGCCGCGGCGGGGGTGCTGCGGATCGCGTCGTCGAGCGGGGTGTACTGCATGCCGTGCGCCTCGGCGACGGGGCGGTAGGTGAGCCGGCCGTGCCAGGTGTTGATCGCGTCGGCGAAGAAGTGGTCCATGCCCGCGAGCTTGCGCGGGCCGTACTTGGCCAGCTTCAGCGTCCACGGCAGCGTCACGTTGGTGAGCGCGAGCGTCGAGGTGCGCGCCACCGCCGCGGGCATGTTGCCGACGCAGTAGTGGACGATGCCGTCGACCTCGAAGGTGGGCGCGCCGTGCGTGGTCATGCGCGCGGTCTCGACGCATCCGCCCTGGTCGATGGCGACGTCGACGATGACGCTGCCCTGGCGGATATGGCGCAGGTCCTCGCGGCGGATGAGGTGCGGCGCGCGCGCACCGCGCACGAGCACCGCGCCGACGATGAGGTCCGCCCAGTGCAGCCGCTCGCGGATGGTCTGCGGGTCGCTGTAGATCGCCTGCACGTTCGCGGGCATGATCTCGTCGAGGTGGCGCAGCCGGTCGACGCTGATGTCCAGGATCACCACCTGCGCGCCCATGCCGGCGGCGACCTGCGCGGCGCAGGTGCCCACGGTGCCGCCGCCGATGATGAGCACGTGGCCCGGCTCGACGCCGGGGACGCCTCCGAGCAGGATGCCGCGGCCGCCGAAGGGGCGCTCGAGGTACTTCGCCCCCTCCTGGATGCTCAGCTTGCCCGCGACCTCGCTCATCGGCGTGAGCAGGGGCAGGTAGCCGTGCTCGTCGGTGAGCGTCTCGTAGGCGACGCCGATGCTGCCGCGCGCCAGGCACGCCTCGACCAGCGTGCGGTCGGCGGCCAGGTGGAAGTACGAGAAGATCGTCTGCCCCGCGCGCATGCGCTCGAACTCCGCGGGCTGCGGGGGCTGCACCTTCACGACGAGCTCGGCGGCGGTCCACACCTCGGCGGCGGTCGCGACGACGCGCGCGCCCGCGGCGGCGTACTGCTCGTCGGTGAAGCCGCTGCCCAGGCCGGCGCCCGACTGCACCACGACGGAGTGGCCCTCGCGGACGAGGACCTCGACGCCGACGGGACGCATGCCGACGCGGTACTCGTCGGTCTTGATTTCGGTGGGAACGCCGATGACCATGGGGACTGCCTGCGGGTCGGGGGAGGCCCCGCGCGACCGGCGGGGCGAAGGGGGCGAGTCTAGCCGAGTTTCTGCTACCCTTGATGCTCCGCGGCCCGCGCGCCGCGGCGCCGCGCCCGCGCCTCCACGCATGGGCGCGGGCGCGCCTCCTCCTCGTTCCGGAACGCACCCGCATGCACCCCGCACGACGACTCATCGCCGCCCTCCTCCTCGGAACCGCCGCCCTCGCGCTCCCGGCCCGCGCCGACGACAAGCAGGCGGTGGACGCCCTCAACCTGCCCATGTCCGTCGTCCAGGAGTCCAGCAAGAGCTGGAAGGACCTGAGCGAGGCGGTCGCGGCGCTCTCGGCGCCCCCGGTCAAGGTGGGCAAGGACTTCAACCTCACCACGATCTGGCCCGGGATGAAGGACTGGGACAAGGTCAAGGCCTGGGCCGCGGCGAACGAGCCGATGGGCAAGGCGATCCTGGCCGCGCAGTCCAAGGTCGTCTTCGGCATGCCCTACGGCCGCGGCAGCGTCCCGCCCTCGATGGTCGAGAAGGGCATCTTCGTGGGCCTGGGCGAGGGGCTGACGGTCTTCGTGAGCGACCCGGCCTACCTCAAGGCCTTCGACACCATGCTCGCCTACACCGCCGCGGAGATCTACCGCCTGGGCGAGGAGCAGAAGTTCGCCGAGGCATTCGACCTCGGGATCGCGACCCTGCGCGTGCTGCGCCAGGTCGCGGACCAGCAGCTTCTGGAGGAGAAGCGCTGGGCGATGGAGCGCATGTCCGAGTCCTGCTCGGTGCAGCGCGACTTCATGTTCGCCTTCCTGGACAAGATCCCGGCGGCCGTGCTCAAGAAGGCCGGCTTCACGGGCTATCCGTACATCCGCGCCTCCGACGGCGAGCGCCTGCGCCGCCTGGAGATGCCCGAGGGCGACCGCGTCCTCGCCGAGCTCATGCTCGTGCAGCTCTTCGACGCGAAGGGACAGCCCGACGCCGTGAAGATGGCCGCGACGATGGGCGACCTGCAGTCGCGCAACGAGCCGCTCACGCGCTTCGGCGCCGCCAAGCGCTGGACGCAGATCGCCGAGGTGCCGCACGGTTCCTTCGACGCCAGCCGCAACCGCCTCACCAGCATCTACGACGACTGGTGGCGCCGGTGGCGCGTCCGCTACTACGACACCCTGCTGGACAACCCCACGGTGATCAGCCGGACCAACAAGGTGCGCTACGCGATGGTGCTCCTGATGGTCCGCGACCTCGAGGGGCTCTTCACCCTGCGCCAGCGCCTGAACGCGGAGCTCAACGGCACGGCGATCGCCGCCTCCGTCTGCGCGGCGTACCGCGAGCTGGGCTCCTGGCCCCGCGAGCTGAAGGCGACCTACACGCAGTTCACCGTCAAGCGCATGGACTACGACCCGTGGGATCCGGCGTACGGCCGCTGGCAGTACCAGCGCCTGGATTCGCCGCGTGCCATCGAGTGCGAGTACGGACGCCTGCAGATCTCCGGCGCGCTGCTGTACGCGCGTGGCGTCGACAAGGAGGACGGCAGCGCCGCGAAGGCGACCGTCGACGGCGTCTCGGGCGACTTCGTGGCGTGGCCTCCGCTGCGCGCGGTGAGCCGCGCCTCGGGTGGCACCGGCATCGCGAAGTGATCGGCGGAGCACCGGAAGCGGGAAGCAGGAAGCAGGAAGCAGCGATGTCCAGCGCAAGCAGCGGCAAGGTCGAGAAGGTCGTGATCGTGGGCTCGGGCCCGGCAGGGTGGACGGCGGCGATCTACGCCGCGCGCGCGAACCTGGAGCCCGTCGTCTACGTGGGCGTTCCCGCGACCAACCCCGCGCCGGTGCTTCCGGGTGGCCAGCTCATGCTGACCACCGAGGTGGAGAACTACCCCGGCTTCCCGCACGGCGTCACCGGCCCCGAGATGATGGCGAAGTTCCGCGAGCAGGCGGAGCGCTTCGGCACGCGCGTCGTCGATGCGAACATCGACCGCTGCGAGTTCGGGAGCCGCCCCTTCGTGCTGCATGACTCCGACGGCAAGTCGGTGCGCGCGCACACGGTCATCCTCTCCACGGGCGCGACCGCCAACTGGCTCGGCCTGCCCAACGAGCTGCGCCTGGCCACCACCGGCGGCGGCGTGAGCGCCTGCGCGGTCTGCGACGGCGCGCTGCCCGCGTACCGCAACCAGCCGCTCGCGGTCGTCGGCGGCGGCGACACGGCGATGGAGGAGACCAGCTACCTCACGAAGTTCGCGAGCAAGGTCTACGTCATCCACCGCCGCGACTCGCTGCGCGCCAGCAAGGCGATGCAGGAGCGCGTGCTGGGCAGTCCCAAGGTCGAGATGGTCTGGGAGAGCCAGGTCGTCGACGTGCTGGGCGCGGAGCGGCTCGAGGCCGTGCTCGTGCGCAACCTCCGGACCGGCCAGGAGCGGCGGCTCGATGTCCGCGGGCTCTTCATCGCCATCGGCCACTCGCCGGCGACGGGCTTCCTGAAGGGCTCGGGCGTGGAGCTCGACGACAAGGGCTACGTCGCGCTGCGCACGCGCTCCAGCTACACGAACATCCCGGGCGTCTTCGCGGCGGGCGACGTCGCGGACCAGGTCTACCGCCAGGCGATCACCGCGTCGGGCATGGGCTGCCAGGCGGCGATCGACTGCGAGCGGTGGCTGGCGGAGCAGGGCGTGCACTGATGGCCGTGGCGCTGGGCCGCAAGGAGCAGTGGGTCGCGACGGGATCGATCGCGGCGCTCCTGCTGGGGATGGTCGTCGGCGAGGTGCTGCATCAGCGCGGGGCGAACCAGGTGCTCTCGGCCTTCTCGGTCGCGGGCGACCTCATGCTCGTGCGGCCGCTGATGATGCTCGTGCTGCCGCTGATCTTCACGAGCGTGCTCGCGGGGATCACCTCGCTGGGCGACCCGACGCGGCTGGGCCGGCTGGGCGCGGCGACCGCGGTCTACTTCCTCTCCACGATGCTGCTGGCCGCCGCGCTGGGCGCGTCGCTGGTCACGCTGGTGGGCCCCGGGCTGGGGCTCTCGCCCGACGATGTCGCGAACCTGAAGGCCTCGGGGATCGAGCGCTTCGAGGCGAGCTCCGCGAAGGTCGCGCAGGTGGCGGAGCAGGGGGGCGCGAGCCTGGGCGGCGCGTGGCTGGGCGTCGCGCGGCAGATGCTCCCGTCGAATCCCTTCGCGGCGATGGCCGAGGGCCAGCCGCTGGGGATGATCGTCTTCGCGCTGGTGCTGGGCGTGGCGCTCGCGCTGGGAGGCAGCGTCTGCGAGCCCGCGGTGCGCGTGATCCATGCGGTGAACGAGGCGCTGCTGCGCGCGGTCGGGTGGATCCTCTGGATCATCCCCGTGGGCGCCTTCCTGCTGGTGAGCGCGAGCGTCGGCAAGATTGGCCTGCGCGAGCTGCTGGGGCCGCTGGGGCTGTACATGGCCGTCGTGATCGGCGGACTGGTCGTGCACATGTTCGTCGTGCTGCCGGTGCTGCAGGCGATGCTCGGCGGCGGCAATCCATTCCGCTTCATGTGGCAGATGCGCGAGGCTTTGGCGACCGCCTTCGCCACCGCGAGCTCGAGCGCGACGCTGCCGGTGACGATCCGCGTCTGCGAGACCGAGGGCGGCTGCTCGCAGCGCGCGACGCGCTTCTGCGCGCCGCTGGGCGCGACGCTCAACATGGACGGCACCGCGCTCTACGAGGCGGTCGCGGTCGTCTTCCTCTTCCAGCTCTACGGCGTGCAGCTCTCCTTCGGCGAGCTCGCGGTCGTGGTGGCGACGGCGACGCTTGCGGCGGTCGGCGCGGCGGGCATCCCCAGCGCGGGCCTCGTGACCATGGTGATCGTGATCACCGCGGTGAACTCCTCGCTGGGGAGCGAGAAGCTGCCGGTGGGCGCGATGGGCATCGTCATCGGCGTCGACCGCCTGCTGGACATGTGCCGCACGACGGTCAACGTCTGGGGCGACATGGGCGCGGCGCGCATCATGACGCGCCTGGCGCCCGACGACTGACGGAAAATATGCCGGGCATGCCCGGCATATTTTCCGCTACTCGATGAGGGTCACCTTGAGGCCGCAGTCGGTGAGCTGCGCGGTGTCGATCGGGCCGGGGGCGTCGATCATCAGGTCCGCGCCGGACTGCGTCTTCGGGAAGGCGATGACGTCGCGGATGTTCTCGGTGCCCACCAGGTGCATGACCAGGCGGTCCAGGCCGAAGGCGATGCCGCCGTGCGGCGGCGCGCCGTGGCGCAGCGCGCGCAGCAGGAAGCCGAACTTCACCTCCGCCTCCTCGGGCGTGAGGCCGATCAGCTTGAAGACCTTCTCCTGCACGTCCATGCGGTGGATGCGGATGGAGCCGCCGGCGATCTCGCTGCCGTTGACGACCAGGTCGTAGCCCGCGCTCAGGCAGCCGCCCGGATCGCGCTCGAGGAGCTCGAACTGGTCCGGATTGGGGCTCGTGAACGGATGGTGCATCGCGACCCAGCGCTTGCCCTCGTCGTCCCAGTCGAACATCGGGAAGTCGACGACCCAGAGGAAGCGCCACTCCTTCTCGTCCACCAGGCCCAGGTCGCGGCCGACCTTCAGGCGCAGCTCGCCCAGCGCCTTCGTGGCGGTGTCCCAGTAGTCGGCGACGACGAGCACGCTGTCGCCCGGCTGCAGGCCCAGGCGCTCGACGAGCGCCGCGCGCACCGGCTCCAGATGCTTGGCGATGCCCGTCTCGAAGCCCGCCGCGCCGTACTTGGCGACCGCGACGCCGCCGACGCGGAACTGCTTCACGAACTCCGTGTAGCCGTCGGTCAGCTTGCGCGTGAGCTTCTCCGCGCCGCCGGGGACGCGGATCGCCTTCACGCAGCCGGCGCGGCCGGCGCGCGACTTCTCGAGCGCCTGCTGGAAGACCTGGAACTCGCTGCCGCGGACGATGTCGGAGATGTCGCGGATCTCGAGCGGGTTGCGCAGGTCCGGGCGGTCGATGCCGAAGCGGTCCATCGCCTCCTGCCAGGTCATGCGGCGGATCTCGCCGATGTCGTAGCCGAGGATCTCCTTCCAGACGGCGCGGGCGAACTCGCCCATGACCGCCATCACGTCCTCGCGGTCGCAAAAGCTCATCTCCAGGTCGATCTGGCTGAACTCCGCCTGCCGGTCGGCGCGCGGATCCTCGTCGCGCAGGCACTTGCAGATCTGGATGTAGCGGTCGAAGCCGGCGACCATCAGGATCTGCTTGAAGAGCTGCGGGCTCTGCGGGAGTGCGTACCACATCCCCTTGTGCAGGCGCGCGGGGACGATGAAGTCGCGCGCGCCCTCGGGGGTGCTCTTGATGAGCAAGGGGGTCTCGATCTCCGCGAAGCCGTGCTGCGAGAAGTAGTCGCGCGCGAGCTTCGTCACGCGGCTGCGCGTGCGCAGGATGTGCTGCATGCGCGGACGGCGCAGGTCGATGTAGCGGTTGCGCAGGCGGATCTCCTCGCCGATCTTCTCCGCCTCGTGCTCGTCGGGGAGGATCGGCGGGTTCTCCGCCTTGTTGAAGACCTCGATCTGCTCGGCGACGAGCTCCACCTCGCCGGTGGCGAGCTTGGGGTTCGCGCCGCCGGCGCGCTTGCGCAGCGTGCCGCGCACGCCGACGACGTCCTCGCGGCGCAGCGAGCGCGCGAGCTGGACGACGTCCTTCTGCCCCTGCTCGAGGTCGAAGACCACCTGGCAGAGTCCGTCGCGGTCGCGCAGGTCGATGAAGAGCAGGCCGCTCCCCTGGTCGCGGTAGGTGTTGACCCAACCGTTGAGGGCGATGGTCTTGCCCGCGTCGGCGAGGCGGGGCTGTCCGCAGGTGTGCGTGCGCTTGAGCATGGGATCGGTGGACGCAGTGGGGGCCGCGATCCGCCGCGGCGCCGCGATGGCGGCTCGGCGGTTCGCAAGGGGGCGCAGGATAGCCGAGGCCATTACGATCCGCCGCGTGCCAACGGTCCTGGTCACCGCCTTCGAGCCCTCCGGAGACGCGCACGCCGCGCCGCTGGTGCGGGCGCTGCGCGCCGCGGCCCCGCAGGTGCGCGTCGTCGGCTGGGGCGGGCCCCGCATGCGCGCCGCCGGCTGCGAGATGGCGGGGGAGACGGCGCGCGACGGCGCGATGACCCTCGTCGGGCTGAAGAAGATCGCCGAGGTCCGGCGCATCGTGCACTCGATCCGCGAGTGGGCGGCGGCAAACCCCGTCGACGTGCATGTCCCCGTCGACAGCCCCGCCGCGAACTGGCACATCGCCTGGTGGATGAAGCGCCACGGCGCGCGCGTGGTGAACCTGGTCGCGCCGCAGCTCTGGGCGTGGGCGCCCTGGCGCATCCGCAAGTGGCGGCGCACGAGCGACGCGATCCTCTGCCTGCTCCCCTTCGAGGAGGAGTGGTTCCGCTCGCGCGGCGTGCGCGCGCACTTCGTCGGCCATCCCGTCCTCAGCGAGCCCATCGACGACGCCGTCCGCGCGCGCGCCGCCGCCTTCGGCGCCGGCTCGCCGCGCCTGCTGCTGCTGCCGGGGAGCCGCTCGAGCGAGGTGCGCGCGAACATGGCGCGCATGCTCGCGGTCTTCCGCCGCGTGAGCGCGGGGCGTCCCGGGCTCGCGGGGCTCGTGATGGCGGCGAACGAGGGGCTCGTCCCGCTCGTGCGCGACGCCGCGCGCGGCTCGCCCTGGCCCGCGAACCTGCAGGTCGCGCACGGCGACGCGGAGGCCGCGATCGCCTGGTGCGACTGCGCGCTCAACGTCAGCGGCACGGTCAGCCTGGACCTCACGCACCAGCGCCGCCCGATGGTCGCCGTCTACTGGACCGGCCCGGTGAAGGTCGCGGGCGGCAACGTCATGCTGTCCATGCGCGACCGCCTGCTGCCAAACATCGTCGCGGGCCGGCGCATCGTCCCCGAGTTCATCCCCTACGCCGGCAGCATCGGTCCCGTGGTGCGCGCGCTGACGCCGCTGCTGGACGATCCCGCGCTGCGCGCGCGCACCGCGCGCGACCTGGACGCGGTGGCGCGCCGCTTCGAGGGCCACGATCCGGGGCGCGAGTCCGCCGAGATCGTCCTGGAGATGCTCGCGAAAAAGCGCTGAGCCCCGGCGCGGGGCCGGGGCTCAGGAGTTGCTGCGTGATGGAGGCGCGCGTCACTTCTTCGCGTCGCTCTTGGGGGCCGCGGCCGGCGTGCGCTTGAAGGCGAAGTTCTGGCCGCCGATCGCCGCGTCGAGCATCAGGCCGTTGGGATCGAGCACGTAGACGGCGACGCCGTTGGTGTACTTGATCGCGGTGCCGCCGCCGCTGCCGCCGGCGACCGCCGAGGCGCCCGCCGAGAAGGCGAACTGGTCCTGCGTGAAGCGGTCGAGCGCGCCCTTGGTCTCGAAGAAGATGATCTCGACGAAGGACTGGCCACCGATGGTGGCGCCCAGGCTGCCGCCGGAGAGGTCGCTCGTGCCGATGAGCTTGCCCTTCTCGTAGACCTCGCCCGTGCCGCCGAAGCCGGCGAGCACGAGACCGGCCTTGACGACCTTCGGGAAGACGGCGTAGCCGTACGCGCCGTCGAAGGCCTTGGCGCCGGGGCCGTCCTTCTTGTTCTTGAAGTCGGTGATCGCGTTCTGGACGTTCGTCGCCAGCTCGGAACGCTTCTCCTCCTTCTTCTGCGCGTCGGTCTTCTGCGGACCGGACTCGCAGCCGGAGGCGAGGAGTGCGGAGGTGCCCACGAGGGCGAGGGCGAGGGTGCGGATCGATGCGCGCATGTGAATGCTCCTGGAAGTCGGGTGCGTGCCCACCGGCGGGCGGAGCCCGCGGCGGGGGAGGTCCGATCATACGCGTCCGACGGGAAAGAGCGCGACCGCCGCGACGGCGTGCCCGATGCGGTCCGCGATGGGCACCAGGCGCACGCGCGGCACGTCCACGGGCAGCCCCTCGGCGCGCAGCGTGCGCTCGAGCGCGCCGATGTCGCGGCGGGCGTCCGCCTCGTCGCGCGCGAAGAGCACCAGTGCAAGGTGCGCGTGGCGGATCCCCTCCGCGGTCATCAGCCGCACCACATCCTCGCTGGGCGCGCCCAGCAGCTCGGCGGCGTAGCGGCCATTGGGACCGTCGGCGTGGAAGACGCGCGCGGTCTTCACCTCGATCCAGCACGCCTCGTCGAGCGCGGCGGCGTCGGCGGGCGCGAAGAGGTCGGGCTCGTCGTCGGGCGCGCGCAGCGACCGGCCGTCGGGCGTGGCGACCAGGTCGCATCGCTCGCCCACGCTGCGGCGGCGGCGCGCGCGCTCGGCGGGGTAGCGCTGCTCCGTGCGTACCCCCATGCCGGCGGCGGCAAGCCCGGCCGCGAGGACCGGGTGGAGCTGCGCCTCCACGAGCACGTCGATGCCGAAGGCGCTCTGCTCGGCGTCGCGCTCGGCGGCGGCGGCGGCGAGGCCCGCGGCCAGCGCGTCGGCGATCTCGGCGGGTCCGGTCATCCCGCTATTATCCGGCGTCATGATCCGCCGGACCAGCACCATCGTCGCCGCGCTCCTGGGCGCGGCGCTTTCCCTCGGCGCGGCGCAGGACGCGCCCAAGTCCCTCAAGATCGTCAGCAGCCTGCCGCGGACCGGCAGCGCCAACAGCCAGACGACCTCCATGGTCAACGGCATCATGCTCGCGATCGAGGAGCGCGGCGGCGCCGTCGACGGCTTCAAGATCGAGTACGAGGACATGGACGACGCGAGCCCGCAGCGGGGCAACTGGGATCCCGCCGTCGAGGCCGCCAACGCCAACAAGGCCGCCTCGGACCAGCGGATCGTCGGCTACATCGGCACCTACAACTCCGGCGCGAGCAAGATCGCGATGCCCATCCTGAACAAGGCGGGCCTCGTCATGATCAGCCCCGGCAACACCTACCCCGGCCTCACCAAGCCCGGCACTGGCGAGCAGAACGAGCCGCGCATCTACCGCCCGACGGGCAAGATCAACTACTTCCGCGTCGTCCCGACCGACGACCTCCAGGGCGCCGTCGCCGCCGAGTGGTGCAAGGAGCTGGGCGCGAAGAAGGTCTTCGTGATGCACGACCGCGAGCTCTACGGCAAGGGCATCGCCGACGTCTTCCGCCGCACCGCGGAGGCGCAGGGCATGCAGGTCGTCGGCTTCGAGGGCATCGATCCCAAGGCCTCCAACTACCGCAGCCTCGCGACCAAGATCCGCGCGGCCGCGCCCGACGCGGTCTTCTTCGGCGGCACGACGCAGACCAACGGCGGCCAGATCGTCAAGGACCTGCGCGCCGGCGGCGTGAAGATCCCCTTCGTCTCCCCGGACGGCACCTTCGAGAAGGCCTTCATCGAGGCCGCCGGCAAGGAGAACATGGAGGCGGCCAACGGCGGCGTCTACATCACCTTCGGCGGACTTCCGGCCGAGAAGCTCACCGGCCGCGGCGCCGAGTTCGTGCGCAAGTACCAGGCCAAGCACGGCGTCGTCCCCGAGGCGTACGCCGTCTACGGCTACGAGGCCGCGCGCGTGCTGCTCGACGCGATCGACCGCGCGGAGACCAAGGACCGCGCCGCGATCCTGGCGGCCGTCGCCGCGACGCGCAACTTCGAGGGCGCGCTGGGCACCTGGAGCTTCGACGAGAATGGCGACACCACCAACCGCGTGATGTCGGTCAACACCGTCAAGAACGGCGAGTTCGTCTTCGTGAAGGCGGTCGGCGGCAGCGCCCCGGCGGCCGAGCCCGCGACGCAAGGCAAGTGATGCTCCGGATCGCCGCGGCCGCGGAGAACCTGGCGGTGTGTGCCCTCGCCTCGGGCGCGGACGCGGTGTCGGCGTTCGCCGCGGACGGCAGCCTCTCGGGCCCGGAGATCTTCGGCCAGCAGCTCGTCACGGGCCTCTCCAACGGGATGATCATCGCGCTGATCGCCATCGGCTACACGATGGTTTACGGCATCATCGAGCTGATCAACTTCGCGCACGGCGACCTGTGCATGCTTGGCGCCTTCTTCGCGCTCACGTTCGTCGGCGCGCTGGGGATGGCCTCCTGGGTGGGGACCGGCGGCGCGGGCGGGGTCGTCCTGCTGCTGCTCTCGACGGCGGTCTTCTGCGGATCGCTCAACTGGACCATCGACCGGCTGGCGTACCGGCCGCTGCGCAAGGCGAGCAAGCTCAGCCTGCTCGTGAGCGCCATCGGCGCGAGCTTCGTGCTCGTGAACCTGGGCCTCTTCTGGGGCGGCCTGCCGATGGACGTCTTCGCCGGCGGCACCTCGAGCGCCGCGCCCAAGGACTTCCCGGCGATCGTCGCCAACAGCAACCTCGCCTCATTCAGCGACGTGCGCTACACGCTCAACGACCTGCTGGTGCTCGTGGTGACCGTGCCGCTGATGGTCGCGCTCACGGTCATCGTGAAGTTCACGCGCCTGGGCAAGGCGATGCGCGCCGTCGCGCAGAACCCGACCGCGGCGCAGCTCATGGGCATCGACACCGACCGCGTCATCGGCGCCACCTTCTTCATCGGCGGCGCGCTCGGCGGCTTCGCGACGGTCGTCTACAGCCTCTACAACAACACGATCAGCTTCCAGATGGGCTACCGCATGGGCATGGACGCCTTCGTGGCGGCGGTGCTCGGCGGCATCGGCAACCTGCCGGGCGCGGTGCTGGGCGGGCTGCTCATCGGCGTCGTGCGCGCGATGAGCGACCAGTACATCGAGGCCAAGTGGACCAACGCGGTCGTCTTCGGGATCCTCATCCTCATCCTCGTCTTCCGGCCCTCCGGGCTGCTGGGCGCGAAGCTGCGGGAGAAGGTGTGACGATGGCCGCCCCCGCCACGCGCCGCCGCTTCGCGATCATCGACGCGTGCCTGCTGGCCGCGGCCATCGCGATCCCGCTGGGCGCGCGCGCGCTGCCGGGCGACTGGAACGTCACGGGCCTCTTCACCAACGTCATCGTCTTCGCGATCCTGGGGCTCGCGCTGAACGTCCTGACCGGATTCACGGGCCTGCTCAACCTGGGCGTCGCCGCCTTCGCCGCCATCGGCGCCTACACCTTCTCGATCGCCACCTGCGACATCTACCCCTTCCAGGTGGGCTTCTGGTGGGGGCTGGGCGCGACGCTCGTCGCCGGCGCGATCGCCGGCTTCGCGCTGGGCGCGCCGACGCTGCGCGTGCGCGGCGACTACCTGGCGATCGTGACGATGGGCTTCGGCGAGATCGTCAAGGACGTGCTGATCAACCTCGACACGATCACCAAGGGCACGCAGGGCATCAACCCGCTGCCGGGGCCGAGCCTCTTCGGCCACGAGCTCGAGACCAACGGGCGCTACTACCTGCTGCTGGCGATCCTGGTCGTCGTGGTGGCGGGATGCCGCGCGCTCGAGCGCAGCCGCGTCGGCCGCGCGTGGCTCTCGATCCGCGAGGACGAGCTCGCCAGCCGCGCGATGGGCATTCCCCCGGACCGCACGAAGATGCTCGCCTTCGCGACCTGCGCGGCGCTGGCGGCGCTCTCGGGCGGGCTGGGCGCGAGCCTGCTGAGCAGCTCGGGCGAGCCGGGCAACTTCGACTTCCAGATCTCGATCCTGGCGCTCTGCATCGTGATCGTCGGCGGCATGGGCAGCGTGCGCGGCGTGCTGCTGGGCGCGGTGATCATGGTCGGGATCAACCCGCTGGTGCTGGAGCAGCTCTCGCGCGCGATCGGCTCCTCCTCGGCGCCGGCGCCCGGCGCGCTCGAGGCGGCGCAGGGGCTCGACCGCGTCGGCGTCTTCCTCAAGGTGTGGGCGCAGAACGTGCTCATCAACCCGAACAACTGGAAGTTCGGCATCTTCGGCCTCGCGCTGATCCTGATGATGATCTTCCGCCCCGAGGGGCTGCTGCCCCCGCGCGGGCTGCATGAAGAGGCGCCCGACGAGGGCGCGGATGGCGCGGATGGCGCGGGCTCCGCCGGCGGCGCCGCCGCGAAGGGAGCGCGGGCATGAGCGCGCTCCTGGAGGTCCGCGGCGTCACGATGCGCTTCGGCGGCCTCGTCGCCAACGAGAACGTCAACCTGGCCGTGCAGCCGGGGGAGATCTTCGCGGTCATCGGCCCCAACGGCGCCGGCAAGACCACGCTGTTCAACGCGATCACCGGCATCTACGAGCCCACCGAAGGAGCCGTCCTCTTCGAGGGCTCCGAGATCCGCCGCCGCTGGAACGCCGGCGTGCTCCTGCGCGCGCTCGCGGTGGGCGCGCTCTCCGCCGTCGTCGCCGCGCTGGCGATCAACGCGACCGCGGTCTGGCAGTCGGCGGTCGTCGACCGCTACGTCTACGGCCAGGCCTTCCCCTGGGAGCAGGTTCCCGGCGCGGTCTGGGGCGCGCTCGTCGTCGCCGGGCTGCTCGGCGCCGCGCTTCCCGCCGTCGTGGGCTTCGCGGTGGGCGCGCTCGCCTACTGCGCGATCTGGGACTCGCAGCGGCGCACCCCCGACCTCGTCGCGCGCGCGGGCATCGCGCGCACCTTCCAGAACATCCGCCTCTTCCCCGAGATGAACCTCGTGGAGAACGTGCTCGTGGGCATGGACCAGCACTACCGATGCGGCTTCTGGTCGTGCCTGCTGCGCCCGCCCTGGTTCTGGCGCGAGCGAAACGCGATGCGCGCGCGCGCCTTCGAGCTGCTGCGCTTCGTCGAGCTCGAGCGCAGCGCGGGCGACCTCGCGCGCAACCTGCCCTACGGCCACCAGCGCCGCCTGGAGATCGCGCGCGCGCTGGCGACGCAGCCCAAGCTGATCCTGCTGGACGAGCCCGCCGCGGGCATGAACCCCAGCGAGAGCGCCGACCTCATGAAGCTCATCCGCCGCATCCGCGAGCGCGGCGTCACCGTCGTCCTCATCGAGCACGACATGAAGGTCGTGATGGGCATCAGCGACCGCGTCGCCGTGCTGCAGTTCGGGCGCAAGATCGCCGAGGGCACGCCCGAGCAGATCCGCGCCGACCCCGTCTGCATCGAGGCCTACCTGGGCACGGAGGTGCTGGGATGAGCGCCGGCGAGCCGCTGCTGCGCATCGAGGGCGTCAAGTGCGCCTACGGCCAGGCGGAGATCCTCCACGGAGTCGACCTGGAGGTGCGCACCGGCGAGATCGTCTCGCTCATCGGCGCCAACGGCGCGGGCAAGACGACGACGCTGATGTGCGTCTCGCGCATCGCGCGCCTGCGCGCGGGGCGCATCTTCTTCGCCGGCACCGAAATCACCCACATGAAGCCCGAGCAGGTCGTGCGCCTGGGGCTCGTGCAGGTCCCGGAAGGGCGCCGCATCTTCCCGCGCCTGACCGTGCGCGAGAACCTGGAGATGGGCGCGTACACCCGCAGCGACCGCGCGGGCATCGCCTCGGACCTCGAGCCCGTCTGCGAGCTCTTCCCGATCCTGCGCGAGCGCGCCACGCAGCAGGGGGGCACCCTCTCCGGCGGCGAGCAGCAGATGCTCGCCATCGGCCGCGCGCTCATGAGCCGCCCGAAGATGCTGATGATGGACGAGCCCTCGATGGGCATCGCGCCGATCCTGGTCGCGAAGATCTTCGAGACCGTGCGCACCCAGCTCCGCGCCGCGGGCATGACCATCCTGCTGGTGGAGCAGAACGCCAACGCCGCGCTGCGCATGAGCGACCGCGGCTACGTGCTCGAGACCGGCAGCATCGTCCTCTCCGGCACGGGCGAGTCGCTCCTGCGCGACCCCCGCGTGCGCGCGGCCTATCTGGGCGAATGATCCGCGCGCGCTTGGTGCGCGCCGCCGCGATGCGTAGACTTGCGGCAGTCACATGCATACCTTCCAGCTGCGAAGCGATCTCGAGCGCCACAGCGTCGACGGATACCAGCTCCCCCTGGGGCTGGAGCCGGTCGACGTGGAGGCGCCGCGGCAGGGGTACACCCTCGAGTTCGTCGAGGGCGACGACGCCGCCCCCGACATCTTCCGCTTCTACGCGGTGGTGAGCTTCGAGCGACTGGCGCCGCTGGTGCGCGACCTCTTCGAGCTGCTTCCGGACGAGGTCTTCCCGCTCGTCGAGATCGGCTCCAAGGACGCCTTCCGCACCGTGGACATCTACAGCGCGACCGAGGGGCTGGGCTTCGACGACTTCATGGACGCCTGGCGCGAGTTCGAGCCCGTGCTCCTGGAGGACGCGGCCATCGGCGCGGGCGCGCAGTCGGACGAGCCGTACATGGAGGTCTTCGTCGACAGCTGGAAGGGCGTCGAGGTCCAGGTCCCCGTCGACCTGCGCGAGGCCGTCGAGCAGATCCTCGGCCGCCACGGGCTCGACGAGGTCACCGAGACCTGGCCCCCCGACATCGACCAGCGCCCCGAGCCGGCGCTGCGCATGCGCGAGATCCTCGTCCTGGACAGCGAGGAGTTCCCCGACATCGACGAGATCCTCTTCCAGCTCCGCGAGGCGTGGGGCCTGGAGCTGGAGGTCGACCCCGACCACAACGTGGACGAGGCGGGCCGCCGCCTGGGCCGCACCCTCTGGCACGCGATCGCCGTCGTCGAGAGCGCCGACGAGGAGAATCCGCGCGCCGCGTACGTCTTCGTCTGGGCGACCGCCGCGAGCATCGGCGAGCTGCAGCGCATGATCGAGGCGCGCCTGGGCAACCAGGACGAGTGGGAGTTCCACGGGCAGTGGTACTCGCTCGACCGCGTCGCCTACGACGAGCGCCCCGACGAGCTGGTGGACCTGCCGCCGCGCCGCTCGCGCAGCGAGGTGCACTCGTTCACGATCGAACCGGCGTGACCCGCGCGTCGCGCGCGTGACGCCCGCCGCGCCGCGCTCACGCCATCGGCGTCGGCGGCGGTGGCGGCGGGGGAGCCGCATCGGCCGCGCCTTCGGGCGTCGCCGCGGCGAAGGACGCATCGGCCGCACCGTAGAGCCCGCGCGAGCGGATGTATGCGGCGACGGGCTCGACCACCATGTCGCCCACCGGCTCCTTCGCCTGCAGGCGGCGGCGGATCTCCGTCGAGCTCACCTGCACGGGATCGATGGGCAGCGTCCAGCGCTCCCACTTCTCCGCCCAGGCCGGCTCCTTGTTCGCGCGCAGCGTCGCGCCCCACTCCTCGCGCGTGTGCGGCGGGCGCAGCACGACCGCGGGCGTCGCGAGCGTCGTCAGCCGCTCCCAGTCCTTCCAGGTGCGGAAGTTGAGCGCCTGGTCGCTGCCGACCACCAGGCGCAGCGGGCCGCGCATCACCTCGCCGCGCTCCTGCATCGCGAGCACCCGCTCGACGGTGTCGATGGTGAAGACGGGGGCCTTCGCGTCCAGCTCGATGGGCAGCACGACGGTGTCGGCGAGGTCGCCGAAGGCGAGCGCGCACATCGCGGCGCGGTCCTGCGGGCCCGCGACGGGACCGTCGGTGCGCTGCGGGTTCTGCCAGGCGGGGATCACCAGCACCTGCTTGGCGCGCAGGATCGCGTCGACGCCGCGCAGCAGCTCCACATGGCGCCGGTGCGGCGGGTCGAAGGTGCCGCCGAAGAGGACGATCGGCCGGTCGTCGTTGGCGGGCGTCGGCGGTTCGTCGTCGGGGCTGCGAAGGGGTGCGGTGCGCATCAGGTGCGTGGCTCCAGGGTGGGCATTGTCGCGCCGGCGCCGCCGCGCGTCGCCTCGTCCAGCGAAATCAGCAGCGATTCCACCGCGCGCATCGCCTCCGCGCCGCGGCGGGCCAGCCGCAGGGCCTGCGGCACGAGCCCCGGCGAGCGCAGCAGTCCCGCGGCGACCGCGCCCGGGCGCACGCGTCCGTCGCGCCCGGTCCAGGCGGCGATCGCCGGGTCGAGCGCGTCGTCGCTGCCGTCGCTGACGCCGCGCACCACCGCCCAGCGCCAGCCGCGCCGCTGCGCGGCAGCGGCGAAGGCGGCCGCCTCCATGTCCACCAGCGCGGCGCCGGTGCGTACCCGCCAGAGCTGCTTCTCCTGCGGGGTCGCGGCGACCGCGTCGGCGGTGACCAGCCCGACCGCGGGGCCCGGCGGCTGCAGCGGGGGCTCCCAGCGCCCGCCCGCGCCATCGTCGATCCAGGACGCCCAGGCGGCGGTTCCGACAGGCATCCGCGGATCCAGCCCGCCCGCGATTCCCGCGAGCACGACGGTCTCGCCCGGCTCCGCCCGCGCGCCCGCCGCCCACGATTCCACCGCCCCGCGCCCCAGTCCGGCGCGCTCCAGCCGCCAGCCGCGCCGGCGGGCGGCGGCGGCGAGGGCGGATCGCTCGAATTCCAGGGGGCAGACCACCAGCATGGGCAGCGGGGAGGGGGCGCAACCATCGACAGGCTGCGGGAGGCGGTGTATACTCCCCCGCTCGACCCGGCCCCATCGTCTAGCCCGGTTCAGGACACATCCCTCTCACGGATGGAACAGGGGTTCGAATCCCCTTGGGGTCACTGATCCGCCCGCGCCGTCCACGCGGGCCACAGAATCTGGGAGCGTGCGGCGCGGCTTTGCGCCGTGCCGCGCCTCCCGCGCGGGCGCCTGCCACGGCCCCATCGTCTAGCCCGGTCCAGGACACCTCCCTTTCACGGAGGTGACAGGGGTTCAAATCCCCTTGGGGTCACTTGCCCCCGCGCGTTTCGGGGGCATTCTCCGGACTTCCCATGCCCGTCACCAACCTGCATCGCATCGTCCCGGGAGCCTTCCTTGCCTGCGCGCTCGTCGCGCCGGCGGAGGCCGCCGTCCGCTACGTGAACGCCTCGCTCGCCACCGGCGCCAACAACGGCACGAGCTGGGCCGACGCGTACCGCGGCGCGGGCGCGCTGCAGGCGGCGCTCACCGCGTCGGTCTCGGGGGACGAGCTCTGGGTCGCGGCGGGGACCTACCTGCCCTCCACCACCGGCGTGCGCGCATCGAGCTTCACGCTCAAGACCGGCGTGGGCATCTACGGCGGCTTCGCCGGCACCGAGGCGACGCGCGACCAGCGCAACTGGAAGACCAACACCACCATCCTCTCCGGCGACCTGCTGGGCAACGACTCGGGCGCGAGCAACGTCGCCGAGAACAGCTACCACGTCGTCGTCGGCACGGGCGCGCTCGCCACGGGGGTGCTGGACGGCTTCACGGTGCGCAGCGGCAATGCGAACCTCGCCTCGGGCAACAACGACAAGGGCGGCGGCATCCTCATCGTCTCCAGCGGCGCGCCGACGGTGCGCAACTGCATCTTCACCGCCAACCGCTGCACCTTCGGCGGCGGCGCGGGCTACATCTTCGCGGCGCAGGCGAACTTCACCGACTGCGAGTTCAACGACAACGTCGGTGGTTCCTTCGGCGGCGCCTTCGACACCAACGCCGTCACGAGCACCTTCACGCGCTGCGTCTTCCGCGGCAACACCGCCGCGCGCGCGGGCGCCGTCGAGACCTACGGCGGCGGCAACACGACCTACACCAACTGCCTCTTCGTCGGCAACAGCGCCACCGGCAGCAACGCCGGCGGCGCGATCTGGATCGGCGTCAGCAGCAGCGTCGTCACGATGCGCTGCTGCACCGTCGCGGGCAACACCTCCACCTTCACCGGCGCGGGCGTGCAGACGACCTCGGGCGGCATCGCGATCATCAGCAACAGCATCCTGTGGGGCAACTCCGGCGCGGGCGGGCTCGTGGCGGCGAACCAGGTCAACAACGGGGGCGGCACCAACAGCGTCTCCTACTCGGTCGTGCTCGGCGGCTTCTCCGGCACCGCGAACCTCAACGTCGACCCGAAGTTCACCAACGCCGCGGGCGGCGACTACTCGCTCGCCGCGGATTCGCCCGCCATCGACGCGGGCAACAACGCCCTCGTGCTCGCGGGCACCACGACGGACCTCGCGGGCGCGCCGCGCTTCGTCGACATCGCCGACGTGGCGGACACCGGCGCGGGCACCGCGCCGATCGTCGACCGCGGCGCCTACGAGCGCCAGGTCCCGCCGCCGCCCCCGTGCCCGGCCGACCTCAACGGCGACGGGCAGGTCAACGGTGCGGACCTCGGCGTGCTGCTGGGCAACTTCGGCGGCAGCGGTGTGGGCGACCTCGACCAGAACGGCATCGTCGACGGCGCCGACCTGGGCCGCCTGCTGGGCACCTGGGGCCCGTGCTGATTCGCTAGCCTGCGGGCGATGCGCCCGCACGCGACCACCACCGTCCGCACGCCTTCCTGGCAGTACGCCGTGGAGACCGGGCGCGGCCTGCTGCGCCACGTCGGCGAGCGCATGGCCGCGGCGCAGCTTCGTCCCGCCGCCGCCGCGCTGGTCTGCGACGACGCCGTCGAGGCGACCGCGGGCGCCGCGGTGGACGCGTCCCTGCGCGCCGTCGGCGCGCGCACCGCGCGCATCGCGATGCAGGCGCGCGAGGACGCCAAGACCCTCGCCACCGCAGGCGACCTCTGCGAGCGCCTCCTCGCCGACGGCTTCGACCGCGCGAGCGCGCTCGTCGCGGTCGGCGGCGGCGTGGTGGGGGATGTCGGCGGCTTCGTCGCCGCCACCTACATGCGCGGCCTCCCCTGCGTTCAGGCGCCGACGACGCTGCTGGCGATGGTCGACGCGAGCGTGGGGGGCAAGACCGCGGTCAACCTCGTGCGCGCGGACGGGACCCTCGCCAAGAACCTCATCGGCGTCTTCCAGCAGCCGCGGCTGGTCGTCTGCGACCCCGAGGCGCTGGGCACGCTGCCGCCGCGCGAGCTGCGCTCGGGGCTGGCCGAGTGCGTGAAGCACGCGCTCATCGCCGACGAGCCGATGCTCGGCTGGATCGAGTCCAACGCCGACCCGCTGCTGGCGCACGATCCCGACGCGCTGGGCGAGCTGGTCGCGCGCAACGTCGCGATCAAGGCGTCCATCGTCGCGCAGGACGAGCGCGAGCAGGGGGTGCGCGCGCTCCTGAACCTGGGCCACACCTTCGCGCACGCGATCGAGTCGCTCCTGCACGGCGCCTGCACGCACGGCGAGGCGGTGGCGATCGGCACCGTCGCGGCGTGCCGGCTGGGCCGCGAGCTGGGGATCGCCGACGCCGCGCTGGAGTCGCGCGTGCGCGCGCTGCTCGAGCGCGTCGGGCTGCCGGTCGCGCTGCCGGCGGGCGCTGCCGCCCACCCGACCGCCGACGCGCTCCTTCACGCGATGGCCGCCGACAAGAAGAAGCGCGACGGAGCGCTGCGGCTCATCGTGCCCGCCGCGCCCGGCGATGTGCGCATCGTCGACGCCCCCGATCGCGCGGCGATCCTGCAGGCGTGGCGCGCGGTCGGCGCGCGCGAGGCCGCACAGACGGAACTGCGCTGAACTTTCACTGGTGCAACGCGCGCAATCTCAAGCGCCGCGCGCGATGCGTCCGATGAGTCGAGGGCCGCGCTCCTGCGGCGCCTTCGGACGCACGGATGCGCACACTCGCGATCGTCAACCAGAAGGGCGGCTGCGGCAAGACGACCACCGCGATCAACCTCGCGGCGGCGCTCGCCGAACAGGGCTCGCGCGTGCTCGTCGTGGACATGGACCCGCAGGGCCATTGCGCCGCGGGCCTGGGGGTCCCCGACGCGCGGATCGAATTCGGCATGGCGCAGGCGCTTCTCTGCGAGCCTCCGGGCGGCAGCGACCCCATGAGCTGGCTCTGGGAGTGCGCCCGCGGCGTGCGCCTGGCACCCAGCACCGTGGCGCTGGCGGGCCTGGAGAGCGCGCGGGGCGGTCTCGCGTGCCTCTCCGACCGCGACCGGCGGCTCGCGCGGATGCTCGAGCGCGTCGCGCGCCACTTCGACTGGTGCGTCATCGACTGCCCGCCGACCATCGGCTACCTGACCTTCAACGCCCTGCGCGCCGCCGACGAGGCGATCGTCCCCGTCGAGACCGGCTACTTCGCCCTCATGGGCGCGCAGCGCCAGCTCGCCACCGTCGAGGCGCTCGTCAAGCAGGTGGGGCGCGCGCTCCCGGTCCGGCTGGTCCCGACGCTCCACCGCGACGGCAGCCAGCTCTCGGGCGACATCCTGGGCGCGCTGCAGCGCCGCTTCGGCGCGCAGGTCTCGCCCGCGCCCGTGCGCGACCACGAGGTGCTGCGCGAGGCCGCGAGCCTGGGCCAGAGCGTCGTCGAGTTCGCCCCCGGCAGCGGGGCGCACGAGGATTTCCGCGCGCTCGCGGTCTGGATCGCGCAGGCGCCGCCCACGCCCGCGCCGCTGGTCCCGCCCGGCGGATCGGCGGCCCCCGGCGGCGCCGCGACCCCGGGAACGCTCGGGCAGCCGGCGCCCGGCGCGCCGGTCCATTCCGCGGAGGCGGTCGAGACGGGGGCGACCGCGCTGGAGGTGTACGTTTCCGAGGCGGCGGCCGCACTGCTGCGCGACGGGCGCGGGTATGGTGCGGGTCCGGACGCAGGCCATGGACGCGCGGCGGAGCTCGCGCAGCGCATGCGACTTTCCGGATCGCCTGGCGCCGGCCGCGCGCAGGGTGGGTCGGAGCCGACCGACTGACCCGACGCGCAACCGGCGCGATCGCCTCGTGCTGCGGAGCAGCTTTGGAGTGACGATGAGTTCCCACGGTGACGCGTTTGGCAGTCTGGCGGCGCTCTTCACCTCTGGATCCACGGAGCCGGGCGGCGCGGGTGCGGCAGGAGCCGCGCACGATGCGCCCTCGCTTCCCTTCGGTCCGGTGGTGACGGTCCTCGTGGGCAACCTTCCCGTGATGGCGGGGCTGTGGACGACGCAGTTCGCCGACGCGGTCGCGCGCCGCAGCGGGCCGACGTGCCTCGTGCGCTACGAGCGCGGCGATGTCACGCTCGAGCTGCTGCACGCCGACGGACGACAGCTCCCGCCCCCGGGTCCCGGCGCGATCGAGCGCTGGCTGCCGCGCGGCGCGACGAGCGTGCGCCGCTGGATCGTCTGCCTCCCGGCGGAGACGCCCGCGGCGGAAGTGCTCGCCGGCGGCACCGAGGTCCTGCTGATGACCGGCGGCGACGAGGCGGCGGTCACTGGCGCGTACCTGCGCCTGAAGCACCTCGCCGAGGAGTCGATGCAGCGCGGCGCGCCGATGGAGCGCGTGGGCGTCGTGCTCGTGGGCGCCTCGCCCGAGCAGGCGGAGCTCGCCGCGGCGCGGCTGAGCGAAGCCGCGCGCTCCTTCCTGGGGATCGAGACCGAGATCGTCGCGCGCCTGCCGCGCCTGGAGCGCGTGGAGTCGAGCGCGCGCGCCACCTACGCCGCGCAGGAGTGCCCGGCCTTCGCGGCCTTCATGCCCGCGCTCGCCCGCGCGCGCGAGGAGATGTCGCACCGCTTCGACCGGGAGCTGCAGTCGACGCCGACCGCCGCGCCGGCGATGCCCGCGCCGACGGTGGCGCACGCCGCGCCCGCGCCGTCGATGCCCGCGCCCGCGCCGGCCACACCCGCGATGCCGCATGTCGCGCCCGCGCCCGCGGTGCACGCGCCCGCGACCCCCGCGCCCACGCCCGCCCCGCGCGCCGTCGCCGCGGACGCCTCTCCCGCGCCCGCGCGCCTCGTGCCGCTGCTCGCGGGCCTGCGCCCGCTGGGCATCAGCGCGCCGGTCGCGCCCGAGATCGAGCTCGCGCTCGATCCCGCCAACCGCCTCCACATCGTCGGCCGCGCGGACCAGCTCGCGCGCGTGCGCACCGTGCGCCACTGGGCGCTCGTGCACCGCGAGCTCCTGGGCCTCGCCTTCCCCGACCTGCGCGGCAGCTTCGAGGTGCGCGAGCGCCTGCTGCTCACCGACGCGCGCGAGGCGATCCCGCTCCACGGCACCGGCGTGCTGCTGGACCTGCTCGTCACCGCCGCGACGCCCGCCGGTCCGGTGCAGGTCGTCGTGCCGCTGAACGATCCCGCGACCGCGGGCGCCTGACGGCCGCGCGCATCGCCACTCACGCCGCCGTGGTCGGCGCGCGCTCGGGCAGCGCCGCGCGCAGCACCCGCATCCAGTTGCCGTGCGCGAAGCCCGCGATCTCGCCCGCGCTCCAGCCGCGGCGCGCGAGCCCCTGCGCCAGCGATCCCAGCTCCTCCGGCCGCTGGCAGCCGGTGGGCGCCTCGGCGGGGGTGAAGCCGCCGTCGAAGTCGCTGCCCAGCACGAGCCGGTCGCGCCCCACGAGCGTCGCGTAGTGGCCGACATGCGCGAGCGCGTCCTCGACCGTCGAGGGACGGCCGCTCGCCAGGAACTTCTGGTAGAGCGCGAGCCCGATGACGCCGTCGCGCACCGCGATCGCGCATGCCTGCGCGTCGGTGAGGTGGCGCTCGCTCGGATCCAGCAGCGCCTGCGCGTTCGAGTGCGTCGCCACGATGCGCCTGGCCGTCGCGGCGCAGAGGCCGTCGAAGGCCGCGCGGCTGAGGTGGCTCGCGTCGTGCAGGATGCCCAGCGCGTCGAAGTGCTGCGCGAGCGCGCGCCCCATCGCCGTGAGCGGTCCGCCCGTGCCGTTGCCGCCCGCGTAGCGCGAGCCGCGCGCCCAGGTCATGCCGACGACGCGCACGCCGCGCTCGAACCACCAGCCCGCCTCCTCGGGCGTGCGGATCGGATCCGCGCCCTCCATGAGGATGACGAGTCCCGGCGGCGCGTCCGGCGCCGCGCCCGCGCACGCCTCCAGGTCCGCGCGCGTGCGCACGATGCGCAGCGCGCCCGCGCGCTCGAGCCCGTGGTAGATCGCAAGCTGGCGCGCGCCGGCGGCGTGCGCGCCCTCGAGATCGTCGTGGTCGCGGTAGCCCCAGGGCTGCGCGGCGGCCTCCTCCCCCAGCTCGGTGAAGATCGTCCCGAGGAAGATCCGCACGCGGCCACGCGCGAGCGCGGGCAGGCTGATGCCGCGGACCGCGCGATCGGGCGCCTCCTGCGCGATGCGCGGACCGACCTGGTCCAGGTAGGCCAGGTCGAGGTGGCCGTCGATCCACCAGGGGGCGTCTGCGGGGCCGAAAGCGGGGGTCGGAGCGGTCGGGACCATCGGCGGGGGAGGGTACGCTGTCCCCCTTGCGAATCGGCCCGCGGCCCGCCCCACGATGACCGTCCTTCCCGCCATCCCTCAGGTGCCCCCCGCGACGCCGGCGCGCGCCACGCGCGGCGAGCGCATCGTCGCCGCCGGACTGGCGCTCGGCGCGGCCACCGTCCTGGGGATCGCCGCCAGCCTGCAGCCCAGCGCCAACGGCGTCGGCACCCACCAGGCGCTCGGCCTGGCGCCCTGCACCTGGGTCTCGAGCTTCGGGATGCCCTGTCCCTCCTGCGGCTTCACGACCGCCTTCTCCCACGCGGCGCATGGCAGCCTCTGGACGGCGGCGCGCGTACAACCCATGGGCGCGCTGCTGGCGCTGCTGACCGCGGCGACGCTCGTCGTCGGCGCCTTCGTCGCCCTGACCGGCTCGCGCGTCGGCCATGAGCTCGGCGCGCGCGTCACCCCCCGCACGATGCTGGTCCTGGCCTGCATCGGCCTGGCCGCCTGGGGGTACAAGATCGCCCTGATGCGCGGCGCCCTCCCGCCGCTGGAGCCCCGATGATCCGACCCCGCCACGCCCTCCTGCTCTTCGCCGCGCTCGCGCTGCCGCACGCGCTCGCCGGGTGCGGCGTCTTCGGCATCGCCTCCAAGGTGGGCGAGGCGATCGAGTCGGAGAAGCAGGTCGAGGTGCTCGCGAAGTACCGCGGCCTGGAGAACAAGACGGTCGCCGTCGTCGTCAACGCCGACCGCGGCGTCCTGTACGAGTACCCCACGGTCGTCCCCAACGTGGCCGGCAACGTCGCCGCGGCGGTGAAGGTCCATGTCAGCGGCGTGCAGGTCCTGGACTGGCGCGCCTCGCTCGACTGGTGCTACCGCACGCCGAGCTGGTCGACCCTGCCGCTGGGCCAGATCGCCGAGGACCTGGGCGTCGACCGCGTCATCTACGTCGACCTCTACGAGTTCCGCCTGAATCCCCCCGGCAACCGCTTCATCTGGGAGGGCATGGCGGGCGCGAACGTGGGCATCATCGAGCGCGACTCGGTCGATCCCGACAGCTTCGCCGAGGAGTACGACATCAAGGTGAACTTCCCCGACGTCAAGGACCTCGCGCGCGAGAGCGCCCGCGAGCAGGACATCCAGATCGGCCTGGTCGCGCGCTTCACGCAGACCACGGGCAAGCTCTTCTACGACCACCTCGAAGCCAAGTACCCGGACAAGAAGGTCAAGTGACGCGCGTCGCGTCCGCCAGGAGGCATCCATGCAGCGTCCCCGACTCCAGTCCCATGCCGTTGCCGCGCTCGTGTGCGCCGCGGGTGCCGCGCTGGCGCTGCCGGGCGGCGGATGCAACTACGTGACTCCCGCGATGTGGATCGCGCAGGGCCCCGGCAAGAAGCCCGCGGAGTTCACGCTTCCCATCGACAAGAAGACCGTCGTCTTCGTCGACGACCGCAAGAACACGATCAACCGCCTGCAGCTGCGCTCGGCGCTCGCCGACGACGTCGGGCAGACGATCCGGTCGCTCAACCTCGTGAACGAGGTGGTCAGCGGCCGCGAGCTCATCGCCTACGTGCGCCGCAACGAGACCTCGAGCAAGCGCGTCTCGATCGAGGAGCTCGGACGCTCGGTCGGCGCGGATGTCGTCATCTACATCGAGATGACGCAGTTCACGCTCGCGCCCGACGGGGCGACCCCCAAGCCCACCGCGAGCGCGCTGGTCAAGGTCGTCGACGTGAAGGAGCGCACGCGCCTCTTCCCGCCCGCGGGCGCCGGCGACCACGACGGCTACGAGGTGACCGCCGAGATGGACGCGCTCTCGCTGGACGCGTACCGCACCTCCGCCGCGCGCCGCAAGACCGAGGACGCGCTGGAGAAGCGCCTGGCGGACCAGATCACGCGGCTCTTCTACGACCACGAGCCCAAGGGCTTCGGCAAGGGCGTCTCGCACATGGAGGGATGACCGTGGGGGGGCTGCTCCTGCTCGACGCGCGCGGGTGCTCGCCGCCGCTGCTGCGCGCGGCGGCGCGGTTCCAGCACGCGCAGCAGGCGGCGTGCGTCGCCGTCGGCCCGGCGCCGGGCGTGCACGCGGCGGCCGCCGCGGGCCTGCGCATCGACGGCAGCCATGCCTGCGCCGGATCGAGCGCGCTCCTGGACGCGCGCGCGCTGCGCCGCGCGCTCGCGCCCGTGGTCCGGCGCGCGACGGGGGCCTTCGCCGTCGGCGCGGGCGCCCCCGAGATCGCCGGCGCGCTGGGACTGGAGGCGCTCGACGCGCCGCTGGCGCTACCCGATCCCGTTCCCGCGCTCGCGCGCGCCGCGCTGCGCGAGACCTGGGAGGTCACCGACGCGCACGCGGTCTTCCTGCTGGCGGCCTCGCCGGCGCAGGCGGGCGATGCGCGCGCCGCGCTGGACATCGTGGGCCGCTGCGCCTTCATGCGCGGCCCCTGCGCGCTGGTCGTGCATCCCGACGCGGGCCGCATCGAGCGCACGCGCCACTGGGCGCGCGTGAACGAGGCGGGCTGGAAGCTGATCGTCGACGAGCGGGCGGACGACCCGGAGCTGCTCGCGGCCGCCATCGACGCTGCGATCGCGCTCGAGCTGCCCGGCAGCGTCGATCCGCGGCCGCTGCGCCTGCGCTCGCGCGCGGCGGTGCGCGAGGCTTCCGCCGCGCCCTGGCGGCGCTGGGCCTCCTGGGCCGCCGAGCTCGCGCGCGGCACCGCGGAGCGCGCCCCGGCGGCGGATGCGATCGTCGCCCAGGTGCTCGTGCGCGCGGGGGTCCCGCTGGCGGTCGCCACCGGTTCGAGCGCGCATGCGTCGCTCGGCGCCGCGGTCCCGGAGGGGTGCTTCGATCCGCGCCGCCCGAACCTGGGCGCGCACCTGCTCCTGCGCCTGGCGCGCGACCCCGACGCGCGCGCCGCCCTGGCGCGGCGTCAGCGCGCGGCGCTCGAGGCGGGCGACCCGGCGCGCGCCGGCGCGCCCGCGAGCGAGGCCAGGAACGCCGTCGCCGCGTCGGTGTAGAAGCTGCGCAGCAGGTCGGGGGGCAGCGCCATCCCGCGCAGGGGCGGGGCGTCGTTGGCGTCGCGTCGCGGGTCGACCATCTTGAGGTCGGGGTCGCCGATGGGGCTCTCGCCGCGGTAGTCGGTCTCCCAGAGCGCGCGCAGCGCCCAGTACCGGCTGGCGTAGAGGTCGAAGGCGCTCTCCTGGTCGCTCGCCTTCGCGGCCATCTCGTTCTTCTTGTCGCCGGCGCGCAGGTGCTCCTCGCTGGTGACGATGTCGCTGCCGAAGAAGATCCGGCCGTTCCAGCGGCGCAGGAAGGCGA
This sequence comes from Phycisphaerales bacterium, assembly GCA_046350355.1. Taxonomy (GTDB): domain Bacteria; phylum Planctomycetota; class Phycisphaerae; order Phycisphaerales; family SM1A02; genus UBA966. The sequence continues at coordinate 381,627 of JAXMAN010000002.1, forward strand.
GGATGCGCGCGGGCTCGTGGCGGCTGATCTCGCGGACCATCCACTTGGTCGCGCTCGCATCCAGGTGCAGGTTCGGATGGCGCGTCAGGAGGCCGTCGAGGAAGTCGAGGTCCTCCGGGAAGCCGCCCATGTGCGCGACCATCCAGGGCACGCGGTACTCGTCCAGCAGGCGCTCGAGCGGCTCGTAGTGCGAGCGCTTGGTCCCGTACTTCGATGCGTCTGCGTAGCGGGTGGCGAACCAGGTGTCGGGGTCGGCGATGTGCGCCATGAGCGCCATGCCCAGCCCCGCGGCGCAGTCCATGCACGCGCGGCGGTGCGGCGCGTCCAGGCGCAGGAGCGCGGGGTCGCCCGCCTCGATGCCGAAGTCGATGCCGCGCGGCGCCGCCCAGAACTTGCAGAGGCGCGCCCCCTCGGCGTGGAAGCGCGGGATGCGCTCGAGGAACTGCCGGCCGTGGGCGGCGATGCGGTCGGGGCTGCTGAAGTCCGGGACCGCGATGAACTCGACGCGGTCGCCGAGCACCTCGCGGACCACCGGGATCTCCTCCAGCCGCGTCATCGACCAGATGCGGCCGATGCCATAGAGGTCCATCGACTCCGCGAGCAGCTTCGAGGCCCCGGCGCCATGCACATGGCTGTGCGCGTCGACGATGGGGCAGGGCAGGGGGGCGAAGTTCGCCGCCTCCGCGCGGTAGTCCATGCCGAAGCGGTTGGACGGATTGAGGAAGGAGCCGGTCGCGGTCGAGCCCAGCGGCATGGTCCGGCAAGGATAGGCGCGTCGGGGATGCGCGCCGCGCCTCAGCGTCGGCGGCTGCGGCCGTTCTTCGAGGAGCCCTTGCGCAGGACCGCCGCGCTCTCGCGCAGCGCCGCCACCGCCCGCGCGGCGACGGTGCGTCCCGTCGCCGCCGGGGTCGCGGGCTTGTGGGAGCGCGCGGTGCCGTTGGCGGTCCCGTTGCTCCCATTGGTCGTGGTGGGCATCGCGCGCTGCACCGTCTGGCGGTCGCAGAGGCACGCCGTGCCGTCGCGCGGATCCAGCAGCGTCGCCGCGTGGTGGACGACGCCGACGTAGATCTCGCAGTCGCCGTCGAGGTCGACGTGGCGCGCGAGCTCGCAGTCGACGTAGCCCAGCGCGCGGTAGGGGACGGGGCAGCCGCTGGGGGTGCGCTCGAGGCTCGCGCCCAGGAAGGGATCCATGCCGGGCGTCTGCGACTCGAAGGCGCGTGCCACGGTGCGGTCGGCGGGATCGAGCTGGCAGAGCGCGAAGCTGCGGCTGTCGCGGATCAGCGGGCTCAGCGCGTGGCCCTTGCTGACGGCGACCATGACCATCGGCGGCGTGCCGCTGCACTGCTGCGCCCAGCGGACAACGACACCGCTGCGCAGGTCGGCGTGCGCAGAGGTCAGGATGAAAATGCCCGCGGGGATGCGGTCCAGCGCCTGCGCGACATCGGGGCGCTGGGCCGGCACCCAATCCATGGCGTTCCGGTTGCGGGGATTCACGGGGGGTCGGGGCCTTTCCGGGCTGCGGGGGGAGTGCTCCCCACGCGGCGAAATCATGATCGCTGATCCGTGCTTGTCCACAACTTCATGCAGCGAGAGGAGTTACGCAGCATCCGTCTGTGCGGTTCTCGGAGCATGGGAAAAATTGGAGAAAAACGGGGGGCTGGTGTTGCGTGGTGGGGCAAGGTGGGGTACTGTGTGCGCAGGTGCCTCAGGAGGGCTCTCGGCGTGCTCTTTCTCGGCGAATACGAGCACACCCTCGACCAGAAGCAGCGGCTCGCGATTCCGTCCGAGCTGCGCGAAGTGCTGGATCCGAAGGTGCACGGCGAGAACTTCGTGGCGGCCCCTGGCGCCAACGGGATGCTCTGGCTCTGGCCCGAGCGGACCTTTGCGCAGCTCTCGCAGGCGCTGGGTGGGTCGATCGTCGGTGACCCCCAGCTTCAGGACTTCGAGCGGACGCTCTTCTCGCAGGCAGCACGCGTTCCGCTGGACAACGCAGGCCGGGTCCGGATCCCCGACCGCCTGCTTCAGCGCTTCGGGCTCACGGGCTCCATCATGATTCTTGGAGTCCGAGACCACCTGGAGCTCGTGGATCCGGCGGCCTGGAAGCGCGAACAGGAGCGCCTCCAGCCCGCGACCGAGGAGATCTGGCGGCGCGCACGGATGGCGTTGGCCGCCCAGCAGCAGAAGTCCCCCTGAACCCCGCGGCTGGCGGATCCAGCCGACAAGTCACGCGAGCGTTGCTCGCACAGCACACCGTGTCGCTGGCGCCTGGAGGAGGGCGCCCCCGGCACAAATGCCTGCGGTGGTCCACGGATCGGGCCCCGCACGCATGGAACGCGCCGCGCTGGCGCCGCCTCGGGAAGCCATGGATGGCCCCGTCTCGAGGAAACGCCCGCGCTCGGGAGATGGCGGCTTCGGCCGTCCTCGCCCCGACCCGACCTGCGGGCCGCAGGAGGCGTTCCGATCGGACGGCTGGGTCAAGGACGACTCGGCTTCAAAGCGGCGACCTGCCATGGCCGGCATCGTCGACGCACGCCTGCTCCCCCAGGCGAGGGCCTCCGGGCCCGTGTTTCCGTCGTTGCCCCCGCGCCGGTCTCCGGCGCGGGGGCATTTTCATTGGGCTGCCGAGTCGGTCGGAAGTTTCGCCGCATCTCCTTGCGCCGCAGGCGCTTCCATTGCGGCTGCGGGGGTGCAGTTTCGGCCGGGTTCCGGCAGGATCTGCCCACCCGCGGCGGCCCCGGTGAATCCACACCAAAATTCAACGGCTGCGGAGTCGTCGGCCCGATCTCCTCCGCTAACCTTGTTTCGCGCGCGGCATGTACGCCGCCGCCTGCCAGGCTCGCGGCTCCCGGATGTGCGGGGGCGTCGGGCAACGCCACACGGACAAGTCGGTCGCGAGACCGAGTGGCTGGCAGGATGGTCGCCAGGTCGGCGAGGCCCGAAGCAGCAGGAGGCTCTTGCGATGCTCGTGATCACACGCCGCGAGGGGGAAGAAGTCGTCATCGGCAACCCCGCCGCGCCGCTTGGCATCGTCCGCATCGCGACCATCAAGGGCGACCGCGTCCGCATCGCCTTCGAGTTCCCCCGCGAGGTCGATGTCCACCGCCGCGAGGTCGCCGACCAGATCCTGGCCGCCGAGCAGTCCCGCCAGAACATCGTCGGGCAGATCCGCCCGGCCGGCGAATCCGGCTGACGCCGGGGGCCCCGGTCAGGGGATCGCACGCACCGAAGTGACCTCGGGGACGAGCTGGCGCAGGTTGCGCTCGATGCCGTCGTGGAGGGTCATGCCGCTGGAGGGGCAGCCGACGCAGGCGCCCTTGAAGCGCACCTGCACCTCGCCCGCCGCCGTCACGCCCACGAGCTCGATGTCGCCGCCGTCGTCCTGGATCGCCGGGCGGATCTGGTCCAGGACCAGAGCCACGCGCCGGCGCAGGCCGGCGAGGTCGCCCGAGGCGGAAGGGTCGGCGGCGTCGTGCATCGCCCGCAATGGTAGCGCCCATGCGAGTCATACACTTGCGGTCCATGAATCCGGTCCCATCGGTGCGCCTGCTCTCCGTCGCCGCCCGCGGGCTGATCGCCTGCGCCGCGCTCGCGCTCCTGCCCGCGTGCGCCTCGCGCCCGGTCGACCCGGTCGCCGCGCTCTCCTCCTCCTCGGAGGTGCCCGAGCGGCAGCTGCAGGCGATCAAGATGCTGCGCGAGCAGCAGCCCCTCTCCGAGGGGGCGAAGGTCGCGCTGCGTCGCGTGCTCTTCGCGCCCGGCTTCAACCTGCAGACGCGGCAGGCGGCCTTCGACCTGCTGATGGAGGCCGACCGCGACGGCATGCGCGAGGCGCTGCAGGCGAACATCGTCCGTCTGGAGTCCTTCGAGTTCCGCCGCTGGATGCTCGAGCAGATCGGCGCGCGCGGGATGAAGGACTACACCGTCGTCGTCGTGAACTCGTGGGCGGGGCCGGTCCCGTCGTGGGGTCCCGACGAGCGCAAGCGTCCCGAGTACGAGGCGATGGCCGCGCTCTACGGCGAGGACAAGGTCGCCGACGCGCTCTTCCAGGTCCTCCTGGACGCGCACCCGGTCCGCCAGTCCGCGCTGCGCGCGCGCACCTGGGAGCTGCTCATGCGCATCGGCCAGCGCGACCGGCTGAAGGAGCTCGTGCTCGCCTCGGCCTCGCGCCCGGACGACGTGATGCTGCGCGACATCCGCAAGCTCGTCGACGAGTTCGGCATCCTGCCCGAGACGCGCGAGGAGCTGCTCTGGCTCGCGAAGCTGCGCCAGACAGCGAGCCCCGCCTTCTGGGCGGCGGCCTCGGCGGCGCTGAAGCAGGTCCCCGAGGACCAGAAGCGCAACTTCGAGCTGCGCGGCATCCCGGTGGTGGTCGCCGCCGCCGCCTACGACCCGCAGGCGCTCTCGCGCACGCGCGATGAGCTGCTCGCCGAGCAGATCGCCGCCCTCAAGAACCGCGACGCGGGCAAGTACTCGGCCAACTTCACCGGCTGGGAGCAGGGGCGCACCGAGTCGCTGGCCATGCAGAAGGAGCAGGCGAAGTGGATCGACCTGCTCGCGGTCCGCATGGCGCTGAAGATGCTCGAGGACCCCAAGGTCCGCGCCAAGCTCTTCGACATCGCCGACCGCGACCTGCAGGACCGCCGCACCGAGTACGGCGGCATCGTGCGCATCAAGGACGACGGCACCTGGGAGATCGTGGAGGTGCGTCCGCGCGCCACCGGCGTCGACACGCGCTTCGAGGCGCCGCAGGAGCTCTTCGACATGGGCTACACGGCGCTCTTCCACTTCCACATGCACTGCCAGGAGTACGAGAACGGCAACTACGCGGGCCCGCACATGGGCGACTTCGGCTACGCCGACAGCACGCGCGCCAACTGCCTGGTCTTCTCCTTCGTGCGCCGCAACGAGCTCAACGCCGACTACTACCGCCACGGCAAGTTCGTCGTGGACATGGGCAAGGTCTCCCGCCCCGACTGACATGCGACCGACCCGGAACCAGCCGACCATGGACCGCCCCGACGACCCCACCGCGCCGCCGCGCCTGCCCTTCGCCAAGCTGCACGGGCTCGGCAACGACTACGTCTACGTCGACGGCGCGAAGCACCCCGTCGCCGACGCGCCCGCGCTCAGCCGCTGGGTGAGCGACCGCAACTTCGGCATCGGCAGCGACGGGCTGATCGTCATCGACCCGCCCTCCGCGGGCGTCGACGCCGACGTGCAGATGCGCATGTTCAACGCCGACGGCAGCGAGGGCATGATGTGCGGCAACGGCATCCGCTGCGTCGCGAAGTTCGCCATCGACCGCGGCCTGAGCGAGCGCAACCCGCTGCGCGTGCAGACGCGCCGCGGCGTGCTCGAGGTGCAGTGGACGCGCGGCGGCCACGACGGCACCGTCGCCAGCGCGACCGTGCAGATGGGCGCGCCGATCCTGGCGTGCGCGCGCATCCCCGCGGCGATCCCCGGCGTCGCTCCGTCGGCGGCGGTGGTCGACCACCCCGTCGGCGCCGGCCTCTGGCAGGCGGGCGGCGCGGGCGAGGGCTGGGCCGCCGCGTGCGGGCTCGACGCGCGCCTGACGCTGGTCTCGATGGGCAACCCCCATGCGGTCCTCTACTGCCGCGACGTCGAGGCGGTGCCGCTGGAGCAGGTCGGCCCCGCGATCGAGCGTCACGCCTGGTTCCCAGAGCGCATCAACGTGCACTTCGTGCAGGTGATCGGCCCGGGGGAGGTGCGCATGCGCACCTGGGAGCGCGGCAGCGGCGCCACCAAGGCGTGCGGCACCGGCGCGAGCGCGGTCTGCGTGGCCGGCGTCCTGACCGGGCGCACGCGCTCGCCGCTGCTGGCGCACCTGCCCGGCGGCGATCTGGAGCTTTCGTGGGATGGCGGCGATGCGAGCGTTCGCATGACCGGTCCCGCCGTGGAGGTCTTCGAGGGCGAGCTCGACCTGGGCGCGCTCCCAGGGAGCTGAACCGATGTCCGTGACGAGCGAGGAAGCCCGCATCTGCGACTGGATCGCCGCGCGCCAGCAGGCGATGGTCGACGAGCTTGCGGCGTGGGTCGCGATCCCCACCGGCCGCGGCTTCCGCCCCGGACTGCACCGCCAGCGCGCGAAGCTGGCCGCGCGCCTGCGCGCGCTCGGGGCGACCACCAGCGACGCCCCCTGCGAGCCGCGCCCCTCGTGGATGCTCCAGGACGAGGAGGACCAGGAGGCGAGCCACGCCGAGGTCGGCGCGGAGCATCCCGCGGTGGACTCGCTCGTGGCGACGCATCCGGGCGAGGGCCCGCGCATCCTGCTCTGCGGCCACTTCGACACGGTGCACGACCCGCACGGCCACTTCCGCGAGCTGCGCGACATCGGCGGCGGCCGCGCGAGCGGTCCCGGCGCGGCGGACATGAAGGGCGGCCTCGTCGCCGCATGCACGGCGCTCGAGGCGCTCAAGGCCGCGGGGGTCGCCCCGCGCTGGAGCTTCGTGCTCGTCCCCGACGAGGAGACCGGCAGCTTCGGGAGCGCCGCGACGCTGCGGCGCCTGGCGGCGGCGCACGACGTGGGCTTCGTCTTCGAGCCCGCGGGCGCCGGCGACGCGCTCATCACCGAGCGCATGGGCGCGGGGCAGTTCCGCATCGACGCCTTCGGGCGCGCGGCGCATGTCGGGCGCGACTACGAGCGCGGCGCCAGCGCCGTGCGCGCGCTCTGCGAGAAGGTCCTCGCCGCCGAGGCGCTGGGAGCGCCCAGCGCGGGACGGATCGTCAACGTCGGGCCGCTGCAGGGGGGCGCCGTCACCAACGCGGTGCCCGACCACGCGGCCGCGTGGGGCAACGTGCGCTTCGCGAGCGCCCAGGCGGAGGAGGCGCTGGCCCGCGGGCTGGACGCGCTCTCCAGCGGGGGCGACGCCGAGGTGCCGCGCGTGCGCGTGCAGCGCGTCTTCAACCGCCCGGCCAAGCCGTGCACGCCCGCCGTCCAGCGGCTGGCGGAGCTGGCGCGCGCCGCGAGCGAGGACCTCGGGCGGCCGCTGCCCTTCGGCGCCACCGGCGGCGTCTGCGACGGCAACACGCTCCAGGGCGCGGGCCTGCCGGTGATCGACACGCTGGGCGTGCGCGGCGGCAACCTCCACCGCGACGACGAGTTCATCGAGCTCGCGAGCCTCGCCGAGCGCGCGCAGCTCGTCGCGCTCATGCTGCTGCGCACCGCGCGCGGCGGCGCCCCTACGATGCGCGCATGACCGACGCCATCAGCGCGCTCCCCAGCCCGCTCGCCGCCGACGAGACCGTCGCCCGCCACGTCGAGGGCATCCTCGCGCAGCTGCGCCACGCGCAGGCCGCGCTGACGGGCGCACGCCCCGCGGACCCGGCGCGCCGCGCCTCCTTCGAGCAGGCGCTCGCGCGCACCGCCGCCGCGCGCGGTCGCGGGCCGATGATGCCGTACCTGGGGACGGGGCTGGGCAACGGCCCGCTCGTGCAGCTCCTGGACGGCAGCGTGAAGTGGGACATGCTCAATGGCATCGGCGTGCACATGTTCGGGCACGGCGACCCGCGCATGGTCGCCGCCGCGCTGCGCGGCGCGCTCGCGGACCTGTGCATGCAGGGCAACCTGACGAGCAACCAGGACAGCGTCGCCTTCGCGGAGTTCCTCGTCGCCGAGGCGTCGCGCGCGAGCGGCCTGCGCCACGCCTTCGTGAGCAACTCCGGCTGCATGGTCAACGAGGCCGCGCTCAAGGTCTGCATGCAGAAGACCGGCGGCGCGCCGCGCATCATCGCCTTCCAGGACTGCTTCATGGGCCGTTCGATCACCATGAGCCAGATCGGCGACACGAGCGCCTACCGGCAGGGGATCCCCCTCTCGACGCTCGTGGACTACATGCCCTTCTACGACCCCGCGCTGGGCGAGCGCAGCACCGAGATGGCGCTCTGGCACCTGCGCCAGTACATCCACCGGTATCCGGGGCAGCACGCGTGCTTCGTGATGGAGCTGGTGCAGGGCGAGGGCGGCTTCAACGCCGCGCCGCGCGAGTTCTTCGAGCCGCTCATGAAGATGTGCCGCGAGCACGGCATCCCCGTCTGGGACGACGAGGTGCAGTCCTTCGGCCGCACCGAGAGCATGTTCTGCTTCGAGCGGCTGGGGCTGGGCGAGTACATCGACGTGCTCACGCTGGGCAAGATGAGCCAGGCGTGCGCGATGCTCATGCGGCCGGAGTTCAACCCCAAGCCCGGGCTGCTCAGCGGCACCTTCACCGCCTCGACGAGCGCCTTCGCGGTGGGGCTCGAGGCGCTGCGCACGCTGCGCGACGGCAACTACTACGGCCCCAGCGGGCGCATCGCCGCGCTGCACGCCGCCTTCCGCGCGCGCGCGCAGAAGCTGGTGCAGGCGCATCCGCAGTGGTTCCCGCCGGTCCGCGACGCCTTCGGCCGCGAGGGGCGCGAGTTCTTCGGCGGCACCGGCGGCATGTGCCGGCTCACCCCCTTCGGCGGGGACAAGGACCGGGTCCTGCGCGCGATGAACGCCATCTACGAGGAGGGGGTCATGGCCTTCTACTGCGGCCACGGCCCGTACCACCTGCGGATGCTCCCGCCGGTGGGGGTGATGGTCCCCGAGCAGTGGGACCCCGTCTTCGAGATCATCGAGCGCGCGATGGCGCGCACGGCCTGACGGCGGGCGTTTTTCTCGGCCCTGCCAGCGCCGCCGGACGGCGCGGACGCGGCCTTCCTAGCCTCCACGAATGCTCCGCGGCCGCAGCGCCGATGGAAGGGAACTCCACCGATGTTCGTCATCCGCCAGGCCCTCCCCGACGACGCCCCGATCCTGCTCAAGCTGGCGCGGATGGTGCACTTCATCAACCTCCCGGCGGACAAGGACATCATCGCCGCCAAGATCGCGCGCAGCCGGCGCAGCTTCGCCGGCGAGGCGATGCCCGCGCGCGAGCGGCAGTTCATGTTCGTGCTCGAGGACACCGAGAGCGGCGCCGTCATCGGCACGAGCTCGCTCATCGCGCGCAACGGCTGGCCGGGCCTTCCGCAGGTCTACCTGCAGGTGCGCCGCCGCGAGCACTTCAGCCGCGACCTGAACACCGGCGCCGTCCACCTGACGGTGCAGGTCATGACCGACGAGAGCGGCCCGAGCGAGCTCGGCGGCCTCATCCTGGCGCCGGGCTACCGCGGCCACCGCGACCGGCTGGGATCGCTCCTCTCGCTCATCCGCTTCCACTTCATGGGGCTGCATCCGGACTTCTTCCAGGAGCGGATCATCGCGGAGCTGATGGGCCCGCTCACGCCCGACAGCCGCACGCTCTTCTGGGAGTTCTTCGGCCGCCGCTTCATCAACCTCAGCTACGCCGAGGCGGACGCCTTCTGCCAGCACAGCAAGGAGTTCATGACGAGCCTCCTGCCCAAGGAGGAGATCTACGCGAGCATCCTCCCGCCGGAGGCGCGCAACCTCATCGGCGCCGTCGGCGAGGAGACGCGCCCCGCGAAGGCGATGCTCGAGAAGCAGGGCTTCACCTACATGGACCGCTGCGATCCCTTCGACGGCGGGCCGTACGTGGAGGGCCACCGCACCGAGATCCCGCTGGTGCGCTCGACGCGCGCGGGCGTGCTCGTGGACGACGGTGCGACGCTGGACCAGCGCGGCTTCGTCTCCTGCCACCGCGACCCGAAGCTGGGCTTCCGCGCGGTGCGCTCGGCCTTCGCGCTCGTCGACGGACGCGTGCACCTGCCGCCGGGCACCGCCGCGGCGATCGGCGCGCGCCCCGGCGACGCGGTGGGCGTGACCCCCGAGGGCGCGCAGGAGCGCGCATGAGCGCGGCGCCGCACGCCTTCGAGAGCCGCGATCCCGCGCGTCCGGACGAGGTCGTCTGGCGCGGCGTCGGCGATCCGGCCGCCGTCGATCCCGCCGTCGAGCGCGCGCGCCGCGTCTTCCCGGCCTGGCGCGACCGCCCGTGGGAGGAGCGCGCCGCGTTCCTGCGCCGCTGGGCGGAGATCACGCGCGCGAACGCGCCGCGCATCGCCGCGCTGATCACCCGCGAGATGGGCAAGACGCTCGCCGAGAGCGCGCAGGAGGCGGCGCTGCTGGCGGAGAAGGTCGCGGTCACGCTCGAGGAGCAGGTCGTCGCGCGCGTGCGCGGCTACGACCTCCCCGGCGGCGCGACGCGCCTGAACCGCTGCACCTACCGCCCGCTGGGCGCGATGGCGGTCGTCGGTCCCTTCAACTTCCCCGCGCACCTGCCCAACGGCCACTGGGTGCCGGCGCTGCTGGCGGGCAACACCATCGTCTTCAAGCCCAGCGAGAAGACCCCCGCGGTCGGCGAGCTGCTCGGCCAGCTCATGCGCGAGGCCGGCGCGCCGGAGGGCGTCTTCGAGGTGGTGCAGGGGGGCGCGGGCGTCGCGGCGGCGCTCGTCGCGCACGATGGCATCGACGGCATCCTCTTCACGGGAAGCTGGCCGGTGGGCCGGCGCATCCTGGAGGCGAACCTCGACCGCCCCGGCCGCATGGTCGCGCTGGAGATGGGCGGCAGCAACGCCGCCGTCGTCCTGCCCGACGCGGACCTGCGCCAGGCGGTCATCGAGTGCGTGCGCTGCGCCTACCTCACGACGGGGCAGCGCTGCACCTGCACGCGCCGCATCCTGGTCCACGCCGACGTCGCCGAGCGCTTCATTCCCGCCTTCCAGCGCTGCGCGAGCACGCTCGTCGTCGGCCCCGGCGACGCCGCGACCCCCGTCTTCATGGGCCCGCTGGTGACGCAGCAGGCGCGCGAGTCCAGCCTGCAGTTCCAGCGCGCGCTCGCCGCCCGCGGCGGCCGCGTGCTGCTGGAGTCGACCGCGATGGATGGCCCGGGGTGGTTCGTCACGCCGGGCCTCGTGCAGCTGCAGCGCTTCGAGCGCGCGCACGACTGCGAGAACTTCGGCCCCGTCGCGCAGATCGCGGTCGTGGATTCGCTGGAGGACGCGATCGCGCAGTCCAACGCGAGCGACTTCGGCCTGGCGGCGAGCATCTTCACCCGCGACGCGGACGCGCAGGCGCAGTTCCTGCGCGGCGTGCGCGCGGGGTGCATCAACTTCAACTGCGGCACCGCGGGGGCCAGCGGAAAGCTGCCCTTCGGCGGCCTCGGACGCAGCGGCAACCTGCGTCCCGCGGGCGCGGCGATGCTGGACTCGTGCGTCGCGCCGGTCGCCTCCATGATCGAGCGCGGCGATGCCGCGACCGTCGCCCCGGGGATGCTCGCCCCCGAGCGCGTGTGAGCCGCCGCATGCCGCTGCACGATCCGCCCCCCGACTTCGCCATCGTGATCCCCGCCTGGAACGAGGAGGCGGTGCTGCCGCAGACCATCGCGCAGCTGCGCGAGTGCGCGCTGGCGATGGGGCGCCCCTTCGAGCTGGTCGTCGTCGACGACGCGAGCACCGACCGCACCGCGGAGGTCGCCGCCGCGGCGGGGGCGCGCGTCGTGCGCGTGGAGCGCCGGCAGATCGCCGCCGTGCGCAACGAAGGCGCGCGCGCCACCCGCGCGCCATGGCTGGTCTTCTGCGACGCCGACACCTTCGTCCCCGAGACGGTGCTGCGCCACGCGCTCGCGGAGCTCGAGGCGGGCGCGGTGGGAGGCGGCGCGCGCGTCGACTTCGACGCGACCGCCAGCCCCGCCGCCGAGGCGTTCATCGCCGCCTTCAAGTCGCTCTGGTACGCGCAGGGGCTCGCCGCGGGGTGCTTCCTCTTCGCGCGGCGCAGCGACTTCGACGCGGTCGGCGGCTTCGACGAGCTCTACTTCGCGGGCGAGGAGTACTGGATGAGCCGCGCGCTGCAGCGGCGCGGACGCTTCGTGCTGCTGCCCGAGGCGGTGATCAGCAGCGCGCGCAAGCAGCGGAAGCTGGGACTCGTGCGCCTGCTCTCGCAGGCTTTCGCGCCGCTGCTGCGCGGGCCCTCGGTGCTGCGCTCGCGCGACGGGCTGCCGCTCTGGTACGGCGGCCTGCGCGACGACCGCGCAGTGGACCTGGACCTTGGCCGGCGCGGCGGCGGCCCAGGGCGCGGGCATTCGGCGCCATGAAGAACGCGGCGGCCGTGAAGGCCGCCGCGCTCCTCATGTGGGGGAAATCCGTCTTCGCTGCGTCGTCAGTACGGCTCGACCTTCAGGACGAAGGGGCCCGCCATCGAGCCGCCCCAGTCGCCGGGGTTCATGACGCAGATGTAGTAGACTTCGCCGGGGTTCAGGCCCGTGACGGTGAGGTCGCTGTAGTAGGGGTACTCGCCGCCGCAGCCGTCCTCGTCGCAGGCGATCTCCACGAGCGACCCGCAGGTGCCCGAGTAGACGCCGACGGTGGAGTCGGTGAAGGGGATCGCCTCGCTGTCGCAGAGCCAGATCCGCAGGGCGCCGCTCTCCGGGGCGGTGAACTTGTACCAGACGGTGCTGTGCGCGGCGTCGGGGAAGTTGTCCCAGTGGCACGTGGGCGAGCCGGCGGGCAGCTCCGGATCCGGGCCGCCGAACTTCGGCGGCGTGGCGGCGGTGCTGTCGCCGTGGATCGCGACGCCGTTGCTCAGGTTCGCGGTGACGTCGATGGCGTCGGCGCAGGCGTCGTTGTTCGCGCAGATCGCCGGCCCGCACGGGGTGTAGTTGCCCAGGAAGGTGCCGCCCGCCTGCGCGCACTCCTCGGCGGTCTTCTGCGAGCAGACGCCGTCGACGCAGCATGCGCCCGTCGGCATGGGGCAGGCGCCCCAGGAGCCGAGCAGGATGCCCAGGTCGGCGCCGTCGGTGGTGCCGTCGCCGTTGAGGTCGCCGCCGGTGCCGCCCCACGCGCCCAGAAGCGCGCCCAGGTCGGCGCCGTTGACGACGAGGTCGCCGCCCACGGGCGCGATGTCCGCGACGCAGGCGGTGTTGTCGGCGATCGTCACCATCCACGCGCCGTTGAAGCCGTGGCCGATGATGCGCGAGCCGTCGGCGGAGATCGCCTGCGCGACCTCGAGCGACGTGCCCTGCGGGATCGTGCCGCCGTTGGAGGTGATGTAGGTCGAGAGCATCACGATCGGACCCTGGCCGCTGGGCTGGATCCACGCGATGCGCGAGCCGACCAGGAAGTCGAAGCCGACGATGGTCCCCGAGTTGGAGATGCCCATCGGCGCGCCGATCCAGCCCGGCAGCGCGCTGCCGTTGCCGATCTGCGTGCGCACGGTGAGGCCGTTGGTCCACTTGGTCGCCTTGCCGTTCCACTGGCCCAGCACGATCGTGCCGCTGGCGTTCATCGCGGTGACCTCGCCGACGGCGTCGCCCGACGGCGGATCGAGGAGCGTGCCCGCGCCGCCGGAGCCCCAGATCGCGGGGGTGCGCTCGAAGGAGCCCTGCGCGAAGCCGGCGAGGAGCGAGCCGTTGGCGGAGACGACCGAGGCGCGGTTGCCGCCGTTGGCGAGCACGTCCATCGCGACCATGCCGGTCTGCTCCGTCCAGCGGAAGGCGACCGCGTGGCAGCCGTTGATCCAGCTCAGTCCGACCGCGACGCTGCCGTCGGCGCTCAGCTCGTAGCCCGAGCTGCGCGAGGGGCAGAGTCCGCCGCCGGGCAGGTAGCCCAGGCTCTCCCAGGTGTTCGTCGAGGCGCGCCAGATCGCGGCCACGTCCGCGCCGGTCTCGGGATCCTCCATCGATCCCAGGACGACGCGGCCGTCGTCGGAGATCGCGCGGGCGCTCAATCCCGGCGTGGGCAGGTAGGTCATCGTGCCTTCCCACGCGTCGTAGATGTAGGGCGCGAAGTTGCCCGTCGAGGTCGCCTCGCCGCAGATCCAGCGGCCGTCGGGGGACATGTCGTTGGCGCTCGAGGCGCCCGTCAGGGTCTGGAAGACCACGGTGTCCGCGTTGGCGGCGGTGGTCGTCAGGAGCGTGGCGGCCAGCACGGCGCCGCCGATGAGAGTCTGAGTGCGTGCCATCGGTGATTCCTCGGTGTCGGTTGCGGTTGAAGTCAGAACTGCGTGATCGTCAGCACGAAGGGGCCCGCCCAGGAGCCGTTCCAGTCGCCGGAGTTGCCCACCACCACGTAGTAGGTCTGGCCGGGGACCATGCCCGTCACGGTGACGCTGCTGTAGTACGCCGGGCTGTCGGGGCAGCCATCCTCGTCGCAGCCGATCTCGGTGAGCGCGCCACAGGTGCCGGAGTAGACGGCGACGATGGAGTCGGAGAAGGGGGCGGGCGTCGACTGGCAGGTGTCGATCATCACCGCGCCGCTCTCCGGCGCCGTGAACTTGAACCAGACGGTGTTGTGCACCGCGCCGGGGTTCTCGTTCCACTGGCAGCTCGGCGAGCCCTCGGGAAGATCGCTCTCGCCCGGGCCGTACTTCGGCGGCGTCGCCTCGGAGTTGTCGCCGTGCACCGGCTGGCCGGTGAGGTAGTTCGAGGTGATGTCGATCGCCTGCGCGCAGGTGTCGTTGTTGGCGCAGGAGAAGCCGCTGCACGCGGTGTAGTTGCCCACGAAGCTGCCGCCCGCCTCGGCGCACTGCGCCGCGGTCTTGAGCGAGCAGACGCCTTCGACGCAGCACGCGCCCAGCGGCGCGGGGCAGGCGCCCCACGAGCCCAGCAGGATGCCCAGGTCGGCGCCGTCGGTGGTGCCGTCGCCGTTGAGGTCGCCGCCGGTGCCGCCCCACGCGCCCAGGAGCGCGCCCAGGTCGGCGCCGTTGACGACGAGGTCGCCGCCCAGCGGCGCGATGTCGGCGCTGCAGCCGGACTGGTTGGAGATCGTGATCATCCAGCCGCCGGAGAAGAGGCCGTGACCGATGATGCGGCCGCCGTCCGAGGAGATCGCCTGCGCAACCTCGAGCGTCCAGTTGTTCGGGATCGACACGCCCTGGCTCGTGATCCAGCTCGTGAGGTCGATGAGGTTGCCCTGGCCGTTGGGCTGGATCCACGCGCGGCGCACGCCGCTGAGCAGGTCGAAGCCCACGACGGTGCCGGTGTTGGCGATGCCCATCGGGATGCCCTGCCAGCCCGGAAGCGCCGAGCCGTTGCCCAGCTGCGTGCGGACCGTGTAGCCGTTGGTCCACTTGGACGCCTTGTTGTTCCAGGTGCCCAGGATGATCGTGCCGGAGGGGTTCATCCCCATGACCTCGCCGACCGCGTTGGCGGTCGGATCCAGGAGCAGGCCGGCACCGCTGGCGCCCCAGATCACGGGCGTGCGGCTGACGTTGCCCTGGGCGAAGCCGCCGATGACCTGCCCGTTGGCGCTGACCACCGACGCGCGGTTGGCGCCGTTGGCCATCACGCTCAGCTCGGCCATGCCGTTCTGCGGCGTCCAGCGGAAGCCGCGTCCCTGGCAGCCGTTCGCGAAGGCGAGGCCCACCGCGACGTTGCCGTCGGCGGAGAGCTCGTATCCCGCGCTCTTGCTGCCGCAGAGGTCGCCGGCGCTCGCGGGGGCCCCCAGGGAGGTCCAGGTGTTCGTGGAGGCGTGCCAGATCGCCGCGACCTCGGCGTTGTCCGCCGGATCGATGAGCGTGCCGAGCACGGTGTTGCCGTCGTCGGAGACGGCGACCGCGCTGCGGCCCTCCGGCGGAAGCACGCGCATGATCCCCTCGAAGGTGTCGAGGAGGTAGGTCCCGCCGCCCGATGCGTTGGTGCGGGTGCCCACGATCCAGCGGCCGTCCGGCGACATGTCGTCGGCGCTCGCGGCCCCGGGGATCTGCGTGAAGGTGATGGTGTCGGCGAGGGCCGAGCGCGCGACGAACGACAGGGCGCACGCGAGGAGGGCGCGGAAGGTCATGGACCGGGTGAGTGCGTTTCGCATCGTGATCTTCCCTACGGGCAGGAGGTCCGCGGCATGCGGCTGTCGTTCAAGAAAATGGTGGGAGCGGAGCGAACTCCGCCCCCACCTCATGGGGCTTGCAGAAACTCCGTCGCGGCGCGCGGTTTAGGCGCGACGACGACGGCTGCCGGCGAGGCCGAGGCCCAGGAGGGCGACGGCGCCCGGCGCGGGAACCGCGTTCCAGGACAGGTTCGTGATGAAGGCCTCCTCACCGATCCAGCTGCCGCTGTCGATGTACAGGCCGCGGATGCCATCACCAGCGGTCGCGCTGATGTCGATCCAGGTGTTGCCGAGGCCACCCCAGGCGGCGTTGATGTTCACGCCGTCGATGATGTTCCCGTTGGCGTCGAGCGCCGCGATGACCGCGCCGCCACCGAAGGGACCGCCGCTCGGGGGAGCCCAGAGCTGGCAGCTGAAGTTCGTGATGACGCTGTCGAAGCTGATGAAGTTGCCGAAGCTGCCCGCGATCGTGTTCTGGTTCGGGAGCCAGGGGTACAGGTTGCTGAAGTTGCCGACGACCGTGTTCGGGCCGTTGACGCCGTCGGTGATGGTGACGCCGAGGCTCGCCCAGGTGTTGCTGGGGACGACGCCCGTCGGGGTGCCGGGGGCGTCGAGGTTCAGCACGGTGCTGTAGGTGGTGCCCGTGGCGGGGTTGGTGATGCTGACGGCGGCCGAGGCGGCGCCGGCGATCAGGGCGGTCGCCGCGGTGGCGACCAGGATGTTCGCGATCTTCATTGTGGAGTCCTTGAAAGGGGTGAACTCGTGCAGCGAGGGGGAGTTGGGAGAACCCCGCTGCAGTACGCGCCTGGGCAACGCACATGTGGCCCAGTCCGCGACCACTGGGAGAATGGCCCCTTTCGCGGTTCGGGCAAGATTCCATTTGGAATATTTCTCGGAAAGGCTATGGTGGGTGCGGCAGGCGCCCGTGCAGACCCCGGAAAGGGGGCGGCACGCTCCCACGCGGGGATCCCTTTCCCCCTTTCCTTGGTTATCTTCCCCATGATCCTGGACTCCACGGATTACGAAGCCGATTGCCGTGCGCGGCTGGACGAGCTGCGCGCCGCCCTGATCGACCTCTACGCGGGGGTCGGGGCGGATCCCAGCAGCCCGCAGGATGTCGCGCGGCGTTTCGGCGTCAACAAGACCCTTACCTGGAACATCGCCCGCGTCGTGGGGGGCACCGATGCGATGCGCACGCTGCAGCATGTCCCGGGTGCCAGCGCGATCCAGAGCCTCCTGGGCGCCTTCGAGCGCGACGGTGCGGAGCCGGCCAATGTGGAGCGCGTCCGCAACGCCTCGCGCGCCCTGGACCGCACGGTGGAGCGCCACTTCGGCGACCGCGCGACGCTCGACCTGATCCTCGACGGCATCTCGCCCGACCGCGGCGATCATCTGGAGCTCAGCCGCAAGCTCGCGTACCGGGGCAACAGCGGACTGTGGGGCGTGCAGTCCAAGGCGCGCCTCATGACCGCGATGCTCGCGCCCAACGCGCAGGATCCGTCGATGATCGACGCCGTCCTCATCCGCGGCTACGTCGCGCTGCGCCGGCTGCGCTCGGACATCCGATGGCCGATCTTCCAGGTGCGCGGCTGGGGCAGCGAAGGCAAGATGACCGACGTCAACCGCTGGCAGCCGCTGGAGCCGATCGACGGCCCCGACAACGGACTTCCGCTGCTCAAGCGCTTCAGCACCGTCACGCCCGCGGATGTCGACGCCAAGCGCGGCGCGCGCGGCATGAACTACCTGCTCGCGCCGGGTCCGGTCGGCAACTTCGGCGCCGTCGACTGCTACATGAGCGACTACGCGCGCGCGATCGCCAGCAAGTACCGCACCGAGCGCGACGCGACGGGCGAGTTCGGCGCGACCATCTCCGTGCCCACGGAGCGGCTGGTCTTCGACCTGATCGTGCATGAGTCGCTGGACTTCGCGCTCACCCCCGAAGTGCGCGCGGTCGCCGGCATCTTCATGGAACGGACGGACGATCCCGATCCGGACACGCAGGCCGACATCCCCGTGCCGCAGGAGGTGCAGAAGCTCCCCGGCCGTCCGCCGGTGGTGACGACGCCCTCCGTGCCGGGCTACGCGGGCATCGTGCAGTACGCCAACGAGCGCATGGGCTGGAACGGCAGCGACTTCCGCGGCTGCCGCTTCGAGATGGCCTATCCGCCGCTGGGCTCGACGATCCTGCTGCGCTTCAAGCTGCCGCCGCCGCCGGCGAAGTGACGCGCGGCCGGGGGAGCGCCGCACGGGCGCGCGTCGCGCGGCGTCGTCGCGCGCCTCACTGCTGGTCGCGGCGCGAGGTCGCGGTCACCAGCAGCGCGAAGCCACCGATCGCCGCCGCGACGAGTGCAGGCCAGATCCACGAGGGCAGGCCGCCGCCCTCCGCGGGCGAGCGCGGTTCCTGCGCCGGCGTCTCGGAAGCGGGGACCACCAGCGGCAGCGCGGCCGCGGTCGCGGCGTCGGTTGCCGCGGGATGCGAGTGCGCGACCTGCACCGCGGGATCGCCGTAGAGCGCTGCGCCCAGCGCCGCGAGCGCGCGGGCGCGCGCCACGGGCGGGAGCTGCGCAGCGACATCGCCGCGCGCGCGGTTCCAGTAGGCGCTGCGCGTGCACTCGAGGACGGCGCCGATCGAGCCGCCCTCGGCGAGCATCGTCGGCACCGCGCGCATCGTCTCGAGCGCGGGGGAGAGGGGCGATGCCTCGACGGCCGTCGTGAATCCCGCGACGCCGGCGAGATCGCCCGAGGCGAGCAGTCCGGCGGCCTGGTCGAGCGCGGGCGCGGGGGCGAAGGCGACGACGAGCGCGGGGTCGTGGGACGCGAGCAGCGGCGCCAGCTCCACGGGGCCCGCGGTGCAGACGAGGACCGGTCCGTGGCCGGGCGCGGCCGCGGCCTCCGCGAGCGTGCGGTCGCACGCGCCGCTGGGGCCGGCGAGCTGCGCGTGCCAGCCGAGCTCGCGCAGGCGGTCGCGCGGCCCGGAGAGGACCCACGAGCCGCCGGTCGTGGCGGAGGCGAGCAGCGCGTGACCGCGCGCGGCGGCGGTCGCGTCGGCGTGCTCGAGCGTGGCGCGCACGGCGCCGGCGATCGCGCCGGGATCGTCGAAGGGGATGCGGCCGATGAAGCGCGGCGCGGGGCGCTCGAGCGCGCGCGTCCAGGCGTCGCGCGCAATCGTCTCGCCCTCGGGCGCCAGGCCCGCGGCGAGCGGCCAGTCGGTCGAGACCGGCGTCTCCACGCCCTCGAAGCGCCAGGGGCCCATCGAGATCGCCTGCGGCGAGCCGACGATGAGGATGAAGTCGCCCCCCTCGGGGGCGGGCTGCGTGCGTGCGGCGAGCTGCGCGCGCACGGATTCCAGGCGCGAGCGCGCGTCGCCGGTCGTGCGGTCGTAGGAGAGCACCTCCACCGTCGCCGAGGCGCGGCGCGTGGCGATCAGCCGCTGCACGTCGGGAAGCTGCGCGACGCCCGCGGGCGCGACGAGCGTCCAGCGCGGCTTCGCGGCGGGCGCGGTCGTCGCCAGGCGCGCGGGGGCGCAGCCGGCGGCGAGCGCCAGCAGCCCGAGCGCGGCGATGGCCCGCGCGCGCGCGGTCAACCTTCGCCGCCGATCTGCCGGTCCAGCCACGCGGGCACCGCGTCGATCGCCATGCGCTCCTGCGCGAGCGTGTCGCGGTGGCGGATCGTCACCGTCTGCGCGGAGAGGGTGTCGCTGTCGATGGTGATGCAGTAGGGGGTGCCCGCCTCGTCCATGCGCGCGTAGCGCTTGCCGATGGTCTGCTTCTCGTCGAACTCGACGACATGGCGCTTGCGCAGCGTGCGCGCGAGGCGCTCGGCGATCTCGGGCATGCCGTCCTTGTTGACCAGCGGGAAGACGCCGGCCTTGATCGGCGCCATGCGCGGATGGAAGCGCATGTAGACGCCGCTGGGGCGGCCCGGGTCGGGGGTGTACGCCTCGCAGAGCAGCGCGAGCGTTCCGCGGTCGGCGCCGGCGCTGGGCTCGATCACGTGCGGGAAGTAGCGCTCGTTGCGCGCCTGGTCGAAGTACTTCGCCTTGTCGTTCTTGCCGCTGTGCGTCGCGTGCGCGCGCAGGTCGAAGTCGGCGCGGTGCGCGACGCCCTCGAGCTCGCCGTAGCCCGGCGCGGTGAATGGGAAGCGGTACTCGATGTCGCTCGTGCCCGCGCCCTCCTTCGCGTAGTGGGCGAGCTCGTCGCGGCCGTGCTCGCGAAGCTGCAGGTTCGCGCTGCCCAGGCCGATGGACTGCCACCAGGCGAAGCGCCAGTCGCGCCACCAGCGGTACCAGGTCTCCGCCTCGGAGGGATGGATGAAGAACTCGATCTCCATCTGCTCGAACTCGCGGCTGCGGAAGGTGAAGTTGCGCGGGGTGACCTCGTTGCGGAAGGCCTTGCCCACCTGCGCGATGCCGAAGGGGATGCGCACGCGCGAGGAGTCCACCACGTTCTGGAAGTTGGCGAAGATGCCCTGCGCGGTCTCGGGGCGCAGGTAGGCCTTCGCGTCCTCGTCGCGCATCGCGCCGACGAAGGTCTCGAACATGAGGTTGAACATGCGCGGCTCGGTGAGCGAGCCGGGCTCCTTCGCCTCGGGGCCGACGGTGCGCGCGCGCTCCTCGGCGGAGAGTGCGACGAAGGGGCGCAGCAGGTGGCGCGCCTGGTCGATCGCGTCGCGCTTCTCGTAGCGGCAGAGCGCCTTCACGGCCTTCGCCTGCTGGTCCTCGTCGTTCTCGACGAAGGCGTACAGGCGCGCGCCCGCCTCGGCGGCGCCGAGGACGACCAGGTGGTCGGCGCGGTAGCGCGCCTTGCTCTCGCGGCAGTCGACCATCGGGTCGTTGAAGCCGCCGACGTGGCCGCTGGCGACCCAGACCTTCGGGTTCATGATGATCGTGCAGTCGACGCCGACGATGTCCACCGGCGCACCGTCGGGGCCCGGCAGCTCGCGGTGCACGACGTCGTTCCACCAGGCGTTCTTGAGGTTGCGCTTGAGCTCGGTGCCCAGCGGACCGTAGTCCCAGAAACCGTTGATGCCGCCGTAGATCTCGCTGGACTGGAAGACGAAGCCGCGGCGGCGGCAGAGGGAGACGATCTCCTCCATCTTGCGGGTCGGCGCGCCGGGAGGGGTCGGGCTGTCGTGCTGGGACATGGGGGGAGAATTGTAGGGATTCGCGGCTGGTCTAGCATCGCGCCCCATGCCTGCACGAACCACCCCCTCAAAGGCGCGCCGCGGCGCGCGCCGCCCCATCGAGGCCTCCGACCTGCTCCGCCTGGTGGCCGTCTCCGACGCGCAGATGAGCCCCGACGGCGAGAGCGTGCTCGTGCAGCGGCGCACCGTCGGCGCGCGCAACGCCTACGAGACCTCGCTCTGGATCGCCGACGCGGCGGGCCGGCGCGCGGCGCGCGCGCTGACGCGCGGACCCAAGGACGCGGGCGGACGCTTCAGCCCCGACGGCTCGACGGTCGCCTTCGTGCGCACCGACGCGAGGCGCGGCGTGGAGATCGCGCTCGTCGCCGCGCGCGGCGGCGCGGTGCGCACGCTCGCGCGGCTGGGACGCGGCGTGGCGCGCGACCTGACGTGGAGCCCGTGCGGGACCAAGCTCGCGTACGCGTGGCGTCCCGCGGACCCCGCGGACGCCCCCGAGGCCGTGAAGGCGCGCGCGAAGGCGGGGCTCTCGACGCCCCCGCGCGAGATCGACGACGCGTGGTACCGCCTCGACGGCGACGGGTACTTCCTGGGCCGGCGCTTCGCGCTGCATGTGCTCGAGGTGCGCTCGCGCCGCAGCGCGTGCGTCTTCGACCGCGACACGCTGGGGATGTTCAGCTACGACTGGGCGCCCGACGGCTCCGCGCTGGTCGTCGCGGCCAACGACGATCCGCGCGCGCTCTGGAAGCCCGCGGCGACGGCGCTCTTCGTGGTGACGCTGCGCGGCCTGCAGGGGATCCCGATGCGCCTGAAGGGGCTGCCCGAGGGCCCGAAGTCGAACCCGCGCTGGAGCCCCGACGGCATGTGCATCGCCTACGCGGGGCGCGCCGGGACCGACGACGCGTACAGCACGCGCAACATGGAGCTGTGGTGCTACGACCTGCGCGTGCAGCGCGCCAGGAGCCTGACCGCACGCACCGACTACTGCATGCAGGCAGCGACGCTCACGGACTCCGCCGAGGCCTCCTTCGACCCGCAGATCCGCTGGTTCCCCGACGCGAGCGCGATCTTCTTCCGCGTCGGCTGGCAGGGCAGCGGCCGCATCGCCAGCGTCCCCGCCGACGGCGGCGCGGTCGCCTTCCACGACGAGCCCGGCAGCGAGTGCGCGATCGGCACCTTCAGCGCCGACGGCTGCCGCCTGGCGGTCGTGCGCTCGACGCCGGTGCAGCCGGTCGAGGCGTTCGTGCTCGAGGTGCAGGGGAGCGTCTTCCCCGCCACGCGCGTGACGCGCTTCAACGACGCGCTCGTCGCGAAGCTCGACCTCGTCGAGCCGCAGGAGCGCTGGCTCACCGCGCGCGACGGCCACCGCGTGCAGTGCTGGGTGCTGCGCCCGCGCGGCGTGCGCGGCCGCGCGCCGGCGGTGCTGGAGATCCACGGCGGCCCGCACGCGCAGTACGGCCTCACCTTCTTCCACGAGATGCAGCTCCTGTGCGCGCAGGGCTACAGCGTCTGGTTCTCCAACCCGCGCGGCTCCAAGGGCTACGGCCGCGCGCACACCGAGGCGATCCGCGGCAAGTGGGGGACCAAGGACTGGACCGACATCCAGGCGGTGCTCGCGGCGATGCGCGCCGACGCGCAGACCGACCGCGCGCGCATCGGCATCATGGGCGGCTCCTACGGCGGCTACATGACCAACTGGGCGATCGCCCACGACCAGGGCTTCGCGGGCGCGATCACCGACCGCTGCGTGAGCAACCTCGTCAGCCACGCCGGCAACAGCGACCACCCCGAGGTGCCGGACCGCTACTGGCCCGGCGCGCCCTGGGCGCGGCCGCAGGCGCTCTGGCGCGCGAGCCCGATCGCGCACTTCGCCCGCGTCCGCACGCCGACGCTCGTCATCCACAGCGAGGGGGACCTGCGCTGCAACATCGAGCAGGGCGAGCAGATCTACACCGCCCTCTGCACGCTGGGCGTCCCGGCGCGCTTCGTGCGGTATCCGCGCGAATCCAGCCACGGGATGAGCCGCGCGGGCCCGCCGGACCTGCGCCTGCACCGCCTGGGCGAGATCGTGCGCTGGTGGGCGCGTCACCTGGGCCGGCGCGCCTAGACTTTCCCTCCCATGTCCGACACCAAGCCGACGCCCGAGCAGGCCCAGGAGCATGTCCGCGCCCTCCTCCGATTCATCGGGGAGGATCCGCGGCGCGAGGGGCTGCTGGACACCCCCGCGCGCGTCGTCAAGGCGATGAACGAGCACTTCTGGGGCTACGGCGCCGACCCCAACGAGCCGCTCACCCGCACCTTCTCCGAGGTCGAGGGGTACGACGAGCTCGTCCTGCTCTCGAACATCCAGGTGCACAGCCACTGCGAGCACCACATGGTGCCCTTCGTCGGCGTCGCGCATGTCGGGTACATCCCCAACGGCCGCGTCGTCGGGCTCTCCAAGCTCGCGCGCGTCGTGGACATCTTCTCCAAGCGCCTGCAGGTGCAGGAGAAGCTCACCGCGCAGATCGCGGGCGCGATCCACGAGGCGCTGCGCCCGACCGCCGTGGGCGTCGTCATCCAGGCGCGCCACTTCTGCATGTGCTACCGCGGCGTGCAGCAGCCCAACGCGATCACCACCACGAGCAAGCTCTACGGGACCTTCCTGAGCAACGCCGCGGCGCGCGCCGAGTTCTTCCAGCTCATCGGGACCACGCGCAGCGAGGCGCTGTGAACCGCATCGGCATCGACCTGGGCGGCACGAAGGCGGAGCTGCTGGCGCAGCGCGCCGACGGCTCGGTCGCGCTGCGCGAACGCGTTCCCTCGCCGACGCAGTACGGCGCGCTGCTCGAGGCGCTGGCGGCGCTGGTCGCGCGCGCGGATGCGGCGCTGGGCGCGGACGGCGCGGCGGGCGGCGCGCGCACCCCGGTGGGCGTCGGCGCGCCCGGATCGCCGAATCCCGCGACCGGGCTGCACCGCAACTCCAACCTGACCTGCATGAACGGGCGCCCCTTCGAGCGCGACCTCGCCGCCGCGCTGGGCCGTCCCGTGCGCGTGGTAAACGACGCGAACTGCCTCGCGCTGAGCGAGGCGATCGACGGCGCGGGGGCGGGCCTGGGTTCCGGTCGCGTCGTCTTCGGCGTGATCCTGGGGACGGGCGTCGGCGGCGGACTCGTCGTGGATGGCCGCGTCGTCGTCGGCCGCAACGGCGTCGGCGGAGAGTGGGGGCACAACCCGATGCCCGGCCTGGGCGACGCGGAGGCCGCGGCGCTCCCGTGCTACTGCGGCCGCTTCGGCTGCCTCGAGCAGTGCATCTCCGGGCCCGCGCTCGAGCGGCGCTACGCCGCGCAGGCGGGGGCGCACCTGCCGATGGCGCAGATCGCCGCGCGCGCCGGGAGCGATCCCGCGGCGGCGGCGCTGCTGGAGCACGCGGCGGGTTCCGTCGCGCGCGCGCTGGGCGTGGTCGTCAACCTCTGCGATCCGGACGCGATCGTGCTCGGCGGCGGGCTGAGCAACATCCCGGGACTCGCCGAGCGCGTGGAGGCGCTCCTGCCGCGCTGGGTCTTCAGCGATGCGTGCTCGACGCCGGTGCGCCGCGCGCAGCACGGCGACAGCAGCGGCATCCGCGGCGCGCTGCGGCTCTTCGACGCGTGACGGCGGCGCGCGACGCGCGCGACGCGCCCCGCGCCCCCGCGCCCGCGCGCTAGACCTCGACCTCGCGTCCCTGCGCGCTCGAGCGGTAGAGCGCCTCGATCACGGCCTGCACGGCGCGGCCGGCGCGCGCGTCGGCGTGCGGGGCCTTCCCCTCCTCGACCATCGCGCGGAACATGCGGTACTGCTCGTCCCACGCGGCGTGCTCGGTGTTGCCCGCCTGGATCTCGGGGACGATGTCGGCGACGCGCCGCTCGCACTCGGTCGCGATCGAGAGCTCCTTGCCGAAGATCGGGAAGAAGCAGCCGCCCTGGTCGCCGAAGAGGGTGATGCCGTTGGCCATCCTGCGCTCGTCGACGTTCATCGCCCAGGTGACGTTGAGCTCGATGGTGAGCCCGCCCGCGCAGCGGACGAGCGCGGTGGCGTGGTCCTCGACGTCGCAGACGCCCTCGAGCTTCGGCGGGCCCGCCCACATGTCGGTGTAGACGTAGTCGGCCATGCGGCGGCCGAAGTTGGCGTAGGTCGCGCCGCTGACGCGCTCCGCCTTGGCGTTGCCGGCGAGGTAGAGCGAGAGGTCCAGCACGTGCACGCCCAGGTCGATGAGCGGTCCGCCGCCGGACATCGCCTTGGTCGTGAACCAGCCGCCCAGCCCCGGGACGCCGCGGCGGCGGTAGAGGCTGCACTTGATGTGGTACAGGCGGCCCAGGCGTCCGGCGTCGATGAAGTGCTTCACCGCGCGGCTGGCGGGGGTGCCGCGGCAGACGAAGCCCATCTGCAGGCGCCCCTTGGTGCGCTCCAGGGTCGCGATGATCTGGTCGCACTCGGCGACGCTCATCGCCATCGGCTTCTCGAGGAAGACGCACTTGCCCGCCTCGAGCGCCTGGCAGGCGACCTGCGCGTGGCTCACGTTGGGGACGGCGACGACGACGGCGTCGATCTCGCGCATCGCCAGCAGCTCCTGCACGGAGCCGCAGACCTTCGCGCCGGAGTGGCGGCGCCCGAACGCCTCGCCCTTGGCGGGGTTCACGTCCCAGCAGCCCAGGATGGGGATGCCCGCGCGCGTGGCGGTCTCCGCGTGCACGTTGCCGATCGCTCCCGCGCCGATGATGCCGAGCCTCATAGCCATAGGGCGCGCACGATAGCCGCGCCGCGCCCCCGATACGATCCGCGCATGGCATCGGACCGGACCGTGGTCGTCGGCGCGGGCATCGTCGGGCTGTGCACGGCCTACTTCCTGGCGCGCGCCGGACGGCGCGTCGTCGTCGTCGACCGCGAGCCGGTGGGGGAGGGCGCCAGCGGCGGCAACGCCGGGCTCCTCTCCATCGGCCACTACCCGCTCACGCGCCCCGGGGTGAGCTGGCGCGGGCTGCGCTGGATGTTCGACCGCAGCGCGCCACTCTTCATCCGCCCGCGTCCCGATCCCACGCTCATCTCCTGGCTGTGGGACTTCCACCGCCACTGCAACCAGCGCTGGCTCGACCGCTGCATGAAGAGCCTCTGCGAGATGGGCTTCCCGACGCTCGCGCTCTTCGAGGAGATCATCGCGAAGGAGGGGATCAGCTGCGACTACCGCCGCGACGGCTGGCTGGATGTCGTGATGCGCGCCGAGAACCTGCCGCACGCCGAGGCCGAGGCGAAGGCGCTCGTCCCGCACGGCTACCGCTACCAGATGCTCACCGGCGACGAGCTGCGCGCGCGCAGCCCCTGCTTCAGCGACGAGGTCGCCGGCGCCGTCTGGTACACGGACAGCGCGCACTGCCATCCGCGCGACTTCATGCTGGGCCTCGCGCGCGCGTGCGAGCGCCACGGCGTCGAGCTGCACATCGGCCCGGAGGTCGTTGGCATCGCGCGCGACCGCGCGGGCGACGCGGCCGGGGTGCTCTGCAGCGACGGCGCGCACCTGGCGGGCTCGAGCGTCGTCGTCGCCGCGGGCGTCTGGAGCGGGACGCTCGGACCGAGCATGGGGATGGACATCCCGATGCAGGGCGCGCGCGGCTACCACCTGCAGTACGAGGACATCCCGCAGCTTCCCTTCACCGGATGCGTGCTGCACGAGACCTTCGTCGCGGTCACGCCGATGCGCGACCAGCTCCGCCTGGCCGGGACGCTCGAGATCCAGGAGCTGGGCAAGCCGTGGATGCGCAACCGGCTGGCGATGCTCTCCACGGGCGCGCAGCGCTACCTGCGCGGCATCGACCAGGGGCGCGTCGTCGCGGAGTGGGCGGGCTACCGGCCCTGCACCTCCGACGGCATGCCGGTGATCGGCGCGGTCCCCGGCACGCGCGGGCTCTTCATCGGCACGGGCCACGCGATGATGGGCATGACGCTCGGCCCCGTGAGCGCGCGCGCGATCGCGGACCTCGTGCTCGGCAAGCGCCCGGCGATCGACCTGGAACTCTGCGATCCCGCGCGCTACGCGGCGGGGGCGCTCGCGGGCGCCTCGCCGGCGATGGCGGGGGCGGACTGAGCGCGGAGACGGCGGGCGCGGGCCGCCGGGCGCGGCGCGCCCGACGACCCACGCCCCGCATCCGTCACGACTTGCCGGCGGGCTTGGTCTCGGCGGACTTCGCGTCCGCGGACTTCGCGTCCCCCGACTCGCCGGAGGCCTTCGCCTCGTACTCCTTCACCTGGCGCTCGAGGTCGGCGACCCAGTCCTTGGCGTCGTCGCCGTAGCTGCGCGCGGCGTCCGCGGCGCGGCGGCCGTACTCGACCGCGTGCGCGTAGTCGCCCTTGAGGCTGTAGCCGTAGGCGAGCTCGGAGAGGATCGCCGGGTGCACCGGATCCTTGCTCTCGAGGGACGACTGCAGGTAGCCGAGGGCGACGTCGACGCGCCGGTCGGCGACGTCGGGGGTGCGCAGGATCATCTGGCCCAGGAGCGGACGCAGGTCGGGCTTGTCCGTGGCGACCTGCGCGGCGAGCGCGTAGCCGTCGGCGGCGCGGCCGGCCATGAGCATGACCTGCATGCGCTGCGCCTGCAGGATCGGCTGGTCGTCCGCGGGGGCGGCCTTCACCTGCTCCTCCAGCAGCGAAAGGGCGCGGTTCCAGTCCTTGGCGTCGAGCGCGCTCGCGAGCGCGCGCTCGCCGGCGCGCGCCTTCGCCTGCGCCTGCGCCGCCTTCTCCGAGGCGATCTTCTCCGTGGCGAGGTCCCACTTGCCGTCGAGGATCTTCTCCAGCGGCGCGTCCATCTCCATCGGATGGCCGATCCACTGCACGGTGCCGTCCTTCACGATGAACGCGGTGGGGATGCCGTTCTGGCCCGCGGCCTCCATGTAGGCCTTGTGGGTCGAGCGGTCGGGATCGGTCGCGAGGATGTACTGCGCCTTCTCCTGCCACTCGGGCTTCTCGAGGAAGCTGGTGACCTTCTCGAGCTTCTCGTCGGAGATGCCGACCACGACGAGTCCCTTGTCCTTGAACTTCTTCGCGGTCGCGGTGAGGTGCGGCATGCTCTGGCGGCAGGGGCCGCACCAGGTCGCCCAGAACTCGACGACGTAGGTCTTGCCGGGCTCGAAGAACTTCGGCGCGTCGCCGCGCACGAAGTTGGAGATCTCGGGGACCGGCGCCTTGGAGCCGACGGTGAGGAGGTCTGCGGCGGGCGCGGCGGCGGGGGCCTGGTCCGCAGCGGGCGCGGGCTTCGCGTCGCCGGCGGGCGGCGCGAGCAGCAGGAGCGAGGAGACGGTCAGGATCGCGAGCATGGTGGTGTCCGGGGTGCGGGTTGCGGCGGCCGGCGCGCGCGGCGCGCCGGCGTGAAAAAGAGGGACGCGGCGCGGGGCGCTGGTGTTCGCCCCGCGCCGCGTCCGCGGATCACTTCGGAGAGCTGGGGGTGGTCGCCGGCGCGGTCGTGCCGGTGCCGGTGGTGGTGCGCGGGGTCGTGGTGATCGGAGCGCTCGGGGGGGCGGTCTTGGGAGCGCCGCCCGCGGGCGCGCCATTCTTGACGGCGTTCGCCGGCGGGGCGGTGGGATCCATCACCTTCATGATGGCCTGGTTCATCGCCTGCGCGAAGGCCATCTGCGCCTCCTCGGCCGTCGGGAACTTGCCCGCGCGGACATCGGTGGCGGTGGTCTCGGCGGCCGACTTCACGGCGGAGCGCATGCTGCCGCCGAGCATGTTGGCCATCATCGCCATCTGCTGCCCGTTGCGGCCGCCGCCGGTGGCCTTGTCGAAGTCGAAGAACCACTTCTCGTTCACCTTGATCAGGGGCACGCCCTGGCCGACGTTCTTGCCGTCCTTGTCGGTGTACGAGACCAGCGCGGTCGCGGCCTCGACCGCGCTCGCCTTGAAGGTGCCGCCCTCGGCGCCCGCGGGGATGTTGAACATGCCGCCGATCGGACGCTTGTACTTCTCGACGAGCGCGGCGACCATCGGCTGCATGTCCTCCATGATGGCGGAGGTGACGCGCAGCGTCAGCTTGCTGTCATCGGTGCCCGCGTGCATCGCGCGCACCATGCGGCCCGCGGCGTTGGGGTCGGTCGCGAGCGTGGGCAGGAAGGTCACCATCTCCTCGACGCTCACGAAGCCCTCCTCCTTCACCTCGGGGAAGGCCTTCTGCGCCTCGGGCCCGAGGGTCGAGGCGGGCGGCGCGACCGGCGTGACCGGGACGTTGCCGGCGCCCTTGGGAGCGGCGGGGGGAGCCTTCGGGGCGTCCTGCGCGGGGTGGAAGGCGGTCTTGGTCGTCGGCTGCTTCGGCGCCGCGGAGTTGGGCTTGGGGGCCTCGTTCTTCTCGTACCGCTCGAGCGTGGACTGCAGCTCCTTCGCCTGGGCGACGTCGGACTTCTCGATCGCGGACTTCTGCGTCGAGATCGCCTTGGCCTTGTCGCCGTTCTCCCAGTACGCGCGCGCGAGCGTGTCCAGCACCGCGCCGTTGGAGCCGTTGGGGGCGTCCGCCGCGGTCTTGGCGATCTCGAGCGCGAGCGGGTAGTTGCGCTCCTTCACGCCCTTGTTGTCGAGGATGAACCACGCGACCTCGTTGAGGGTCTCCGCGTCGGACTTGTTCGCCGCGGCGATCTCGCGCGCGACCTTCCAGGCGTCGTCGGGGTGGTTCGCGGCGGTCGCCAGCAGCCTGAAGAGGGTCATCTGCGCCATCGTCCGCGACTCGCCGGCCTCGGACTCCTGGACGTCCTTCTGCAGGCGGGCGATCACCGCGCTGTAGTCGCCGGACTTGGACGCGGCGGCCATCGCCGAGCGCATCTCCATCGCCCGGCGGGCCTGCGCCTGCTTGGGCTCGAAGGTCTTCTTGAAGGCCTGCAGGTCCCACTTGCCGTCGACGATCTGCGCGAGCGGCTCGTCCATCGTCATCGGATGGCCGATCCACTGCACGGTGCCGTCCTTGACGATGAAGGCGGTCGGGATGCCACCCTGCGCGGCAGCCTCCATGTACGCCTTGTGCGTCGAGCGGTCGGGATCGGTCGCGAGGATGTACTGCGCCTTCTCCTGCCACTCGGGCTGGTCGAGGAACTTGGTGACGGTCTCGAGCTTCTCGTCGGAGACGCCGACGATGATCACGCCCTTGTCCTTGTACTTCTTGGAAGTCTCGGTCAGGTGCGGCATGCTCTGGCGGCAGGGGCCGCACCAGGTCGCCCAGAACTCGACGACGTAGACCTTGCCCGGCTCGAAGAACTTCGGCGCGTCGCCGCGCACGAAGTTGGAGATCTCGGGGGCCGGCGCCGGCGATCCGACGGTGAGCTCGCCCGCGGCGTGCGCGAGGCCCGCGATGCCCGCGGCCAGCGCGACGGCGGCCGCGGTCGGGAAGCGGCGTGCGAGGAGGTTGAGGACCGAGTCGTGACCGAGACGGTTGCTGGGGCGCATGGTGTGCCTGGATCGAGGTGCGGTGTGCGGTCGGGCGCAAGCCCGTGCGGGTGGCGACGATACCACCGGCCCGTCCCCGAACCGTCGGCCCGGAGGCTCCGGCGCGGGGCGTATGCTCCGGACGCGCGACGGCGGCCCCGGATCCGGCCCGCCGGGGCGTTTTCAGCGCCCTGGGCGCGGGAGCTGCGATGGCGACCAAGCACACCGAGACCCCGCCCGCCGTCCTCGCCGGGGCGGGCACGGGCGGCGCACGGCTGATCGACGGCCGCGCCCTCTCGCAGCAGGTGCGAGATGCCATCCGCGCGCGCGTGCAGACCCGCGGCCGCCCGGTCCGCCTGGACGCGCTCCTGGTCGGCGACGACCGTCCCGCGGAGATCTACGCGCTCAACCAGGCGAAGACCTGCGCGGAAGTGGGCATCGAGTACCTGCTGCACCGGCTCCCCGCGGGCTCGAGCTACGCCGACATCGCCGGCCGCGTGCTGCTGCTCAACAGCGAGGATCAGGTGCGCGCGCTCATGATCCACCTGCCGCTGCCCGCGGGGGTGGACACCGAGCGCATCCAGAGCCTCATCAGCCCGGAGAAGGATGTCGAGGGAGTGAATCCCGCGAACATCGGCAACGTCGTCTACGGACGGCGCAGCCTCGTGCCCTGCACCGCGCTCGCGACGGTGGAGATGATCGAGTCCACCGGGATCGAGCTGCGCGGCAAGCGCTGCGTGATCGTGGGCGCGAGCAACATCGTCGGCAAGCCGATCGCGGTGCTGCTCATGCGCGCGGAGGCGACGGTGATCAGCGCGAACAAGTTCACGCCGGAGCTGCCCGCGCTCGCGCGCACCGCCGACGTGCTCGTCGCCGCGTGCGGCGTGCCGCGCCTGGTGACCGCGGACTGGGTGAAGCCCGGCGCCGTCGTGGTGGACGTGGGCATCAACCGCGTGCCCGGCCCCGACGGCAAGGCGATCACCGTGGGCGACGTGGACTTCGAGGCGGTGCGCGCGAAGGCGGGGTGGATCTCGCCCGTGCCCGGCGGCGTCGGCCCGATGACGGTGGCGATGCTGCTGCGCAACGTGGTGGACGCGGCGTCGTAGCGGGGCGCGCGGCGCGCGACCGGGTGCCGCGCGCTACGCGAGCAGGCGCGCCGCGTCCTCGTACTTCTCGCGCGTGCGCGCGACGATCTCGGCCGGCAGCTCCGGTCCCGGCGGCGACTTGTGCCAGCGCCCCGCGGCGACGAGCTCCAGGAGCCAGTTGCGCAGGAACTGCTTGTCGAAGCTCGGCTGGTCGCGCCCCGGCGCGTAGCCCGCCAGCGGCCAGTAGCGGCTGGAATCGGGGGTGAGGACTTCGTCCACGATGAGCAGTTCGGCGCTGGGTCGGCCGGCGGGGTCGAGGGCGAAGCCGAACTCGAACTTGGTGTCGGCGAGGATGAGCCCGCGCTCGCGCGCACGCGCGGCGGCGACGCGGTAGATCGCCAGCGTGAGCGAGCGCAGGCGCTCCATCACGGGGCCGCCCACCGCCGCGCATGCCTGGTCGAAGGAGACGTTCTCGTCGTGGCCCGACTGCGCCTTGGTCGCGGGGGTGAAGATCGGCTCGGGAAGCTGCTCGCACTGGCGCAGCCCCGCGGGCAGGGGGATCCCGCAGACGGTGCCGCGCTCGCGGTACTCCTGCCAGCCGCTGCCGGCGAGGTAGCCGCGCGCGACGCACTCGATCGGCACCACCTGCGCGGCGCGGCAGATCATGGAGCGTCCCGCAAGCATCGAGCGCGCGGGCTCGTCCAGCCCGGGCACCATTGCCGGATCGGTCCCCAGCAGGTGGTCGGGCACCAGCGCGTGCGCGCGCAGGGTGCGGAACCATCCGAGGCTGATCTCGGTGAGCAGGCGCCCCTTGCCCGGGATGGGCGTGGGCATCACGACGTCGAAGGCGCTCACGCGGTCGGTGGCGACCACCAGCAGGCGCGGCGCCTCGCCCGCGGCGCGCGGGATCTCGTAGACATCGCGCACCTTTCCCTGCCTGCGTCCGGGCAGCGGGAGGTGCGTCTCGAAGACCGCGTCGGCCAGCGTCGTCATCGGGGCGACGATCCTAGCGGCCTTTGCGCCCGCGATGCCGAAGGGGCGCGGGCTTCGGGCTACACTCCCCGGAACATGCTGCGTTTCGCCGTTTTCGACGAGCATGGACCGGCGCGCGACCTGCGGCTGGTGAACGCCCACCTGCTCGGCAGCGACGACGCGCCGATGGAGGGAGCTGTCTCGTTCCGCGACGGGCACATCGAGTGCGCGCCCGCGGACACCGCCAGCTCGCACGCGCTCTGCCTCGAGGTCGACGCCGGCCGCGCGGGGGCGCTCATGCTCCCCACCTGCCTGCTGCAGCAGCGCGAGGAGCCGTACCGCTTCTACGAGGAGCTCGCGCGCCACCGCATCAAGCTCTTCCTCGAGAAGAGCGAGAACTGGGGGCTGCTCGATCCCGCGAAGGCGCCCGAGGCCTTCGAGCTCTTCGAGCGCTCGCGCGACCGCTTCGTCGCGGGCATGGTCGAGGCGCAGCCCTACCGCGCCGAGATGGCGCACCGCGACTCGCTCGCGCTCGCCGTCTACGCGAGCGAGAAGCTCGCCGCGCGCCGCGCCGAGTGGATGCTCCACGGCCGCTTCGGCAAGGCCGCGGCGACGCACGCGCTGGGCGTGCGCGCGCCCGTCGAGAAGGCGCCCGACCTGCTGAAGTCGACCCTCTCGCGCGAGTTCGACATCGTCGCGGTGCCGACGCCCTGGAGCCTCATCGAGCCCAGCCCCGGCCGCTACGTCTGGGAGGCGACCGACCGCTGGATGGCCTGGTCCAAGCAGAGCGGCCGCCGCGCGATCGCGGGCCCGCTGCTGGACATGTCGCCCAACGGCATGCCGGGCTGGGTGCGCCCGATCCTCTCCGATCCGGCGAAGCTCAAGGACCGCCTCTACGGCTTCATCCGCGAGGTCGTCACGCGCTACGGCCCGATCAACCCGATCTGGAACATCGCCAGCGGCGTGCACCTGAACGAGGCCGCGACGCTGACGCTCGAGGCGATGGTGCAGTCCACGCGCCTGGCCGGAGTCGCCGTGCGCCAGGTGCGCCGCGACGCGAAGCTGCTCGTGGAGGTCTGCGATCCCTTCGGCGACTCGGTCCTCAGCAACCGCGGCGCGGTGAGCTCGATGGCGTACCTGCGCGCGCTGCTGGCCGAGGGCGTCCCCTTCGACCTGCTGGGCCTGCCGATGCTCTGCGGCGAGTCCGGGCGCGGCCGCGGCACGCGCGACCTGCTGCAGCTCGCGGCGATGCTCGACCGCTTCACCGCGCGCAAGGAGATGCCGCCGGTGATCGTCACCGCGCTGGGCGCGCCCAGCAGCGCGACCAACGAGCTCGGCGAGGGCTGGTGGCGCGAGCCCTGGTCCGCGCGCGCGCAGGCGGCGTGGGCCTCGATGGCCTTCCAGGTGGCGCTCTCGAACCCCGGCGTCGCGGCCGCGATCTGGGACCGCCTGCGCGACGACGCGGGCGGCGGCATGCGGTCGGGCGGCCTCTACGCCGCCGACGGCAGCCCCAAGCCCAGCGCCGACCGGCTGCTGGCGACGCGGCGCCGGCTGCGCGTGCCGCTGGGCGCGATGCCCGCCGCCGCGCCCGCGAGCGCGAGCGAGCCCACGGCGGGCGTCGGCGCGGACGACTCGACGATCCAGATGTCCGCCTCGGAGATGCAGGAGCCGTAGTGCGCGCGCCGGAGGGAGTCTCGCGCGCGGCGAGCCTGCTCGTCGCGGCGGTGCTGCTGGCGTGCGCGGGCGGGGCGCTGGCGGCGGCGGTGGGGCGGGTGCGCGGCGGCGCGGGTGCGGGTGCGGGCAGCCCGGGTGCGGGCGCCGGCGCGATCGAGCGCTTCGACCCGGTGGACATCAACCACGCCACCGCCGACGAGATCGAGCTGCTGCCGGGCGTCGGCCCCTCCGTCGCGGCGCGGATCGTCGCCGACCGCACCGAGCGCGGCCCCTTCGCGCGCCCCGAGGAGCTCGACCGCGTCCGCGGCATCGGCGCGGCGACGGTCGCGAAGCTGCGTCCCTTCGTCGTCTGCGGGGAGCGCTGACGGGGCGGCCCGCCGCGCGCGCGCGCCGCACGCAGCACGCCGCCTTCCGCGCGCCTACGCTGCGCACCGATGCCCGCGCAGGCGAACGCATCGCCGGCCTGGTTCGACCGGCTGGCCAGCAGTCCATCGCTCGACCCCCTGGTGTCCAACGCCCGGGCGGGTGGGGCATCGTCTGCGCGCGGTGCCTCGGGGAGCAGCACCACCTTTGTCGCCGCCGCGCTCGCGCGCCGCCTGGAGCGGCCGCTGCTGCTGGTCACCGCGCACCTGGACGAGGCCGACGAGGCGTGCAGCGAGCTCGCCGACCTGCACGCCGCGGGCGCCGCCCCCGAGGCGCTCGTGCTGCCCGCCCTGGAGTCGCTGCCGGGCGAGGGCTCGGGCGCGCTCGACCTGCTCGCGGAGCGGCTGGGGATCGTGCGCCGGCTGGCGGAGTCGCGCGCGCCGGGGATCCTGGTCGCGCCGCTGCCCTCGCTCATGCAGATGGCGCCGGGGCCCGCGCTGCTGGAGCGCATGCTGCGCGTGCTGCGCGCCGGGCAGCGGCTGGACCCGCGCGCGCTGGTGCAGTGGCTGGGCGAGGTCGGCTACACGCGCTCGGACGCGATCGAGAACCCGTGCGAGTTCGCGGTGCGCGGCGGCGTCGTGGACATCTTCCCGCCCGGCGGCGCGATGCCCGTGCGCCTGGACTTCTTCGGCGACGAGCTCGAGCGCATCTTCGAGATCGACCTGGCGACGCAGGCGAGCGACCGGCGCGTCGAGGAGGCGCTGCTCGTGGGCACCAGCGACGAGGCGCTCCTGGGCGAGGAGGGCAAGGTCCCGGTCACCGACCTGCTCCCGCGCGGCACCGTCTGCGTGGTGGGCGAGCTGGCCGAGGTGCTCGAGCAGGGGCGCGGCTACTGGGAGCGCGTGAGCGACAGCCGCGGCGTCGTCGCGCCGCCCGCGGTCTTCAAGGGGCTCGCCGCGCGCTGCCATGCGGTCATCGACATCAACGCCTTCAGCTCGACCAATGCCAGCGAGCGCGTCGTGCGCATCCCCGTCGCGAACCTGCCTCCCTTCGAGGAGGAGGTCTCCGCCGCCTTCGCCGAGGCCGCGTCGCTGGGCGCGCGCGGCGCGGCCGTCTTCTGCTGCGACAACGAGGGCGAGATGGTCCGCGGCGCCGAGCTGCTGCGCGAGCACGCCGCCGGCGCGAAGGGCGTCTCGCTCGTGCGCCAGCACGTGCACCGCGGCTTCGTCTGGGAGCCCGACGCCGGCGCGCCGCTCGCGCTGGTCCCGCAGCACGAGCTGCTGCACCGCTACGGCTCGCGCCGGCGCGTGCAGCGCGTGGCCGCCTCCAGCACGCGCGACGCCTTCCTGCAGTTCGGCCCCGGCGACTATGTGGTGCACCGCGACCACGGCATCGCGCGCTTCCTCGGCCTGCAGTCGATGGCGGGGGACGAGGAGTTCCTCACGCTGGAGTTCGAGGGCAAGGTCAAGCTGCACGTGCCCGCGGCGAAGGTCGACCTCGTGCAGAAGTACGTGGGCGCGGCCTCGGGGCGGCCGCAGCTCTCCACGCTGGGCGGGCGCCGCTGGAAGCTGCAGAAGGAGCGCGTCCAGGAGGCGGTGCGCGACCTCGCGGGCCAGATGCTGCGCATCCACGCCGCGCGCGAGGGGACCGCGGGCATCCGCTACCCCGACGACACGCCGTGGATGGCGGAGTTCGAGGCCTCCTTCGACTTCACCGAGACGCAGGACCAGATGGCCGCGATCCAGGCGGTCAAGCGCGACATGCAGAGCCCGCGCCCGATGGACCGGCTGGTCTGCGGCGACGTCGGCTTCGGCAAGACCGAGGTCGCGCTGCGCGCCGCCTTCAAGGCGGTCGAGTCGGGGCGGCAGGTCGCGGTGCTCGTGCCCACCACGGTGCTCGCGGAGCAGCACGAGCGCACCTTCCGCGACCGCTTCCGCGCGTACCCCTTCCGCATCGAGAGCCTCAGCCGCTTCAAGTCGGGCGCGCAGGTGAAGCAGGTGCTCGAGGCGCTCGCGAAGGGGCAGGTCGACCTGGTGATCGGCACGCACCGGCTGCTGAGCGAGGACGTGCGCTTCGCCGACCTGGGGCTGGTCGTCGTCGACGAGGAGCAGCGCTTCGGCGTCGAGCACAAGCAGCGGCTGCTGGAGTTCCGCCTGACCGCGGACGTGCTCACGCTGAGCGCGACGCCGATCCCGCGCACGCTGCACATGAGCCTGCTGGGGCTGCGCGACATCTCCAGCCTCACGACGCCGCCGGTGGACCGCCGCGCGATCGTCACCGAGGTCATCCCCTTCAACCGCGCGCGCGTGCAGCAGGCGATCCGGCGCGAGCTGGCGCGCGACGGGCAGGTCTTCTTCGTGCACAACCGCGTGCACGACATCGACTCCGTCGCCGCGCAGGTGCAGGAGCTGGTCCCCGAGGCGCGCATCGTCGTCGGCCACGGGCAGATGCCGCCCTCGGTGCTCGAGGGGGTGATGCTCAAGTTCATGCGGCACGAGGCGGACATCCTGGTCTCGACGACGATCATCGAGAGCGGCATCGACATCCCCACGGCCAACACGATGTTCATCCACGACGCGAACATCTACGGGCTGGCCGAGCTGCACCAGCTTCGCGGGCGCGTCGGCCGCTCCAAGCACCGCGCCTACTGCTACCTGCTGATGCCCGAGGACCGCACCGTCACCGAGGACGCGATGAAGCGCCTGAAGGCGATCGAGGACTACTCGATGCTGGGCGCGGGCTTCCGCATCGCCATGCGCGACCTGGAGATCCGCGGCGCGGGCAACCTGCTGGGCGCGGAGCAGAGCGGGCACATCGCCGCGGTCGGCTACGAGATGTACTGCCAGCTCCTGGAGCAGGCGGTGGGCGACCTGCAGTCGCAGGAGCGCGTCGTGCCCAGCGACACGACGCTGGACATCGGCGTCAGCGCGAGCATTCCGCGCGGGTACATCCCCAGCGACCTGCGCCGCATCGAGGCGTACCGCCGCGTCGCGACGGCGAAGGACCTCGCCGCGCTCGACCGCGTGCGCACGGAGCTCGAGAGCGCGTACGGCGCGCCGCCGCAGGGCATGCTGCTGCTGATGGACCTCGCGCGCGTGCGCCTGGCGGCGACGCTCGCGGGCGTGCGCAGCATCGTGCGCAAGGAGACGGACGTGATCTTCCGCACGCTCGAGCCCGACGCGCTGGTGGCGCGCATGGCGGGGGTGCAGGGGACGGTGCGCGTCGTCGGCGAGTCCGACGAGCGCGGGCTGCGCGAGGTCTTCTGGCGTCCGCCGAAGGCGTTCCTGGAGCCCAGGAGCCTGCTCACGGTGCTGGCGAAGCGGCTGGGGGCGTAGCGCGCGCGGCGCCTGGGCCGCGGCGCGCGCGCCGTGGCGGGCACGCGGCCCGCGCCGTCAGTGCCGGTCGCCGTAGTGGTGCAGCAGGTAGCGCGCGACGTAGTCCAGGATGCTCGAGGCCTCCGGGACATCGGGGTTCGAGGTCGGGCCCATCGGCTCGAAGCGCATGCCACGGAAGCGCTCGGCGGCCTCCGCGATCGGCAGCCCGTGCTGCAGCGCGAGGCTGAAGGCGCGGCAGAAGCCCTGGATGAGGCCAGAGAGCGTCGAGCCCTCCTTGCTCATCTTGATGAAGAGCTCGCCGGGGCGGCCATCGGGGAAGAGGCCCACCGTGAGGTAGCCCTCGTGCCCGCCGATCATGAACTTGTGCGTGATGGAGTGGCGCGTGCTGGGGAGCGCCTCGCGCCGGGAAATCGCTGCGGTCGTCATCGGTGCCTCGCCTTGCTCGTCCTGCGCTGCGGGGGGCGGAAGCTCGCTCGCCGGGGCCGCGTCCTCGCGGTCGTCCGGCGTGGGACGGGGCGCCTCGCCGCCGTGCGCGGCGCCCGTCGGATGGGACTTCCTCTTCATCGGTCGGAGCCTTGTCTCGGGTCCATTCGGTTTCGGTGCAGTCCCGCGCCGCCTCGTCCATGCGCGACGGCGCGGGTGGAACGATATCGCGCCGCTCCCCGTGGGTGGGGAGCGGCGCGAGGATCGTGTCGTGGAAGATGCGACGGCGCGGCGCGCCGGCCGCGGTCAGTCCTTCGACTTCTTGCCCTTGGACTTGCCCTCGGCCTTGGCCTCGGACTTCGCCTCGGACTTGGGCTCGGCCTTCGCCTCGGTCGCCTCGGCGGCGTCCTTCTTGCCCTTCTTGGCCTTCTTGCCGCCCTCGGCACCCTCCTCGGTGGCCTCGGCGGTGGCCTCCTCGGCCGCGGGCTCGGCCTCCGCGGCCTCGGCGGCGGCGGTGTAGAGCTCGAGCGTGCGGTCGGGCTGCACATCGATCGAGAGCTCCACGCGCAGGTCGCGGTCGAGCTGGATCGTGCACTGGTAGTGGCCGATGCGGCGGATGGGGCTGTGCAGGCGGACGGCGCGCATGTCGACGCCGTAGCCGTCGGCCACGAGCTGGTCGGCGATGTCGCGCTGCGTGACGGCGCCGTAGAGGACGCCCTGGTCGTTCACGCTGCGCACCAGCTTGATGCTGATGCCTTCCATGCGGCCGATGAGGGCCTCGCGCTCGGCGCGCAGCTTCGCGAGCTGCGCCTGCGCGGCGGCGCGGGCATCCTTGAGCTTCTCGATCTTCTCCGCGGTGGGAGCCTCGGCGAAGCCGTGGGGGAGCAGGTAGTTGCGGGCGAATCCGGGCTTGACGCGGACGACGTCCCCGACGAGACCCAGGTTTTCGATGGTGCGGTTGAGCAGGAGCTCGACCTTCTTGGTCGCCATGATCGCTGTCCTTTCGCGCGGCGGTGCCGCGGGAAGTTAGGGGTGCCTCGGGCCCCAGCAGTTGGACGGGTGGCGCACGGTGGCCACACGGAGGCGAGCCGCGCATGATCGCACGAAACGCCCCGCGCCGCAAGGGGTTGCGGCGCGGGGCGCTGCCACCGGCGCCCGCGGAAGCCGTGCGTGCGCGATGGCTGAGAATCTGCCGCCGCCCGGGCCGCCGGCGCCGTCCAGCGCCGGTGCGGGGGCGTGCGGGGTCAGAACGGGATGTCTTCCTCGGGCACCTCGGCGTGCGCGGGGGCGTTGCCGCCGCGGCTGCCGCCGCCGGAGCGCGCGCCCGCGGGCGCGCGGCGCGGGGTCTGGCCGCCCTCGTCGCTCACGTAGCGCTCGCCACCGCCGCCACCCTGGCCGCCGCCCAGGAACTGGAAGTTCTCGATGACGACGCGCATCTTCGAGCGCTTGCCGCCCTCCTTGTCCTCCCAGGTGTCGAGCTTCAGGCGCCCCTCGATGAAGATCGGGCGGCCCTTGCTCATGTACTGCTTGATCACCTCGGCCTGCTTGCCCCAGGCTTCGCAGTCGACGAAGGTGGTCTCCTCGCGGTCCTCGCCGTCCTTGGTGCGGTACTTGCGGTTCACGGCGAGGCCGACCTCGCAGACCGCCTGCTGGCCGGGCGTGTACTTCAGCTCCGGGTCGCGGGTGAGGTTGCCAATGAGCATGACCTTG
Organism: Phycisphaerales bacterium; assembly: GCA_046350355.1. Classification (GTDB taxonomy): domain Bacteria; phylum Planctomycetota; class Phycisphaerae; order Phycisphaerales; family SM1A02; genus UBA966. The sequence continues at coordinate 421,486 of JAXMAN010000002.1, forward strand.
TTGAGATTCGCCATCGTCGCACTCCTGTTCGTTCGGATTCTGTTCGGATCGTAGGCCGCCGCCGCATCCGGAGCAAGCCATCCCCGCTCCGGTGCGCGAAGTATCGCCGCCGGCGCTGCCACACCTGCGACAACGGGAAGTTTTTCCACCGCAAAAGCGGCGGACGCCCGGCGAGTGCCGGGCGTCCGCGAGGGTTTCAGGTGGCCGGGAGCGCCCGCGGGAGTCCCGCGCGCGTCCCGAAGCGTCCCGCCAGCGGCGGGCGGCCGCGGAGGATCACTCCTCGGTCGGCTCGTCGGCGCGCAGCTTGGCCTCGTCCGAGGTGCGCTGGGCGGCCTCGGCGTTCTTCATCTGCTCCTCGGTGAGCTCGTCGTTGCGGGTGACGAGCGCGCGCAGCAGCTTCTCGGAGAGACGGCAGTCGCGCTCGATCTCCTTCACGCGCAGGGTGTCCGCGGTGAAGCGGGCCAGGAAGTAGACGCCGCGCTTGTTGCCCTTGATGTCGTAGGCGAGACGGCGCTCGTCCCACTTCACCAGGCTGTGCAGGGTCGCCTCGCCCTTGGAGAGGATCTCCTTGATGTGGTCCATCGCGCCGTTCATGTCGGCGGAGGCGGACTGCGGGAAGACGAACATCGCCTCGTACTTGCCGTTGCGGATCTCGGTGGTGCTCATGGTGTTTCCTTGTGAATGGTTGCTTGGTGTCGTCAGGCGCCGTTACCGGCGGCGGCCTTGCGGTTGAAACGGTTCATCGCCTCCTCGAGGCCGCGCGTCGCCCACGTCTGCGCCGCGTCCGCGGCCTCGACGATGGACTGCTCGACGAGGGGCGCCTGCTCGGGCGTGAAGCGGCCGAGCACGTAGTCCACCTGCCGGACGCGGCCGGGCGCGTCGACTCCGACGCGCAGGCGTGCCCAGTAGTTGGACCCGAGCTTGAGGCCGATGTCGGCGAGACCGTTGTGCCCGCCGCTGGAGCCGTCCGGACGGAGCCGGATCGAGCCGCAGGGCAGGGCGATGTCGTCGACGATCACGAGCAGGTCCTTCGACGGCTCCAGCTTGAAGAACTGGACCGCCTCGAGGACGGAGCGTCCCGAGAGGTTCATGAAGGTCGTGGGCTTGAGAAGCAGGCACTTCTCGTCCCCGACCTGCGCCTCGACGGCGAGGCCGCTGAACCGGCTCCGCGGCGCCGCGCCGGGCGCGATGCGCGCGGCGAGGCGGTCGACCACGGCGAAGCCCGCGTTGTGGCGGGTTCCGGCGTACTCGAGTCCGGGGTTGCCGAGTCCGACGATGAGCTTCACGGTGCGCTCCGATGCAGGCTGCGCGCCGCCGCGCGCCGTCCCGGAGCGGGGGCTCCGGGACGGTCACGGCGACGGGGGTCACTTCTTCTTGGCGGCGTCGGCCGCGGGGGCGGCCTCCTCCTTCTTCGCGGTGAGGACCTCCGGCTCGGCCTTGCCCTCGGCGGGCGTGGCCTCGGCGGCGGCCTCTTCCTTCACGACCTCGACGCGGCAGACGATGTGGTCGGGGTCGCTGACGGCGGCGACGCCGGCGGGGAGCTTGATCTGCGCGACGGTGAGCGTCTCGCCCATCGTCGAGAGGTCGACCTTGATCTCCTCGGGGATCGCGCGCACCTTGCAGCTGATCTCGATCTCGGCCATCTCGTGGACGAGGATCGCGCCGGGCTTGCGGGAGGCCTCGGGGGCGCCGACGAAGGTCAGGTGGACCTTGACCTTCACGACCTCGTCGAGGTTGACGCGCGCGAGGTCGAGGTGGATCACGTTGTCGCCGAGGTAGCCGAACTGCAGGTCCTTGACGAGGACGGTGTCGCTCTTGCCGTCGTCGAACTTGAGCTCGAGGACGTGCGTGCCCTTCTTGAGCGCGTTGAGGATCTCGCGCGAATCGAGGGCGATCGCCAGCGGCGCAGCGCCGTGGCCGTAGACGTTGGCGGGCATCTGGCCCGCGTCGCGCATCCGCCGGGTGTAGCGGGTGCCGAGCTTCTCGCGCTTCTTCGCGACGAGGACTGGAGTCTCCTTGGACATGGTCATGTCTCCTTTCGAGTGGAGTGTTGGATGGAACGGTTCAAAGTCTGCGGGGATCGGTCCGGCCCCTCGCGGGGCGGTCAGCGCTTGACGCCGATCCCGTCGCGGAACATCGCGCTGACGCTCTGGTCGTGGTGGATGCGGTGGACGGCCTCGCCCAGCAGGCGGGCCACGGAGCGGACGGTGAGCTTGGCCTCCAGCGGCTTCAGGCGCTCGCCGCCGGGGATGGTGTCGGTGACGGTGACGCGGCTGATCGCCGGCGTGTCCAGGCGCTGGAAGGCCTGGCCGACGAGGACGGCGTGCGTGCACGCGCACTCGCAGCCGGTCGCGCCCTCCTCCATGACGACCTTGGCGGCCTCGGCCACGGTGCCCGCGGTCGAGATCATGTCGTCGAACATGAGGACGCGGCGGCCCTTCACCTCGCCGATGAGGTTCTTGACGCTCACCTTCGAGCCGCTCTGGCGGCGCTTGTCGATGATCGCCATGTCGCAGCCGAGGAGGTTCGCGTACATGTTCGCGACCTTCACGTTGCCGACGTCGGGGCTGACGACGACGCAGTCGCCGAGCTCGCCGCGGAGGTTCTGGTAGTACTCGGCGAGCACCGGCGCGGCGGTCAGGTGGTCCACCGGGATGTCGAAGAAGCCCTGGATCTGCGCGGCGTGCAGGTCGACGCAGAGCACGCGGTCGCAGCCGGCGCCGGTGATCAGGTTGGCGACGAGCTTCGCGGTGATCGGCACGCGCCCCTCGTCCTTGCGGTCCTGGCGCGCGTAGCCGAAGTAGGGGATGACCGCCGTGATGCGCTTGGCGCTCGCGCGGCGCAGGCAGTCGATGTAGATGAGCAGCTCCATCAGGCTCTCGTTGACCGGAGCGCAGGTGCTGCCCACGATGTAGCAGTCGCGGCCGCGGACGTCCTCGGAGAGCTTCACGAGCAGCTCGCCGTCGGGGAACTGCACCGTCTCGGCCTGGCCGAGCGGCAGCTCGATGTGCTCGCACATCCGCATCGCCAGCTCGCGGCCGCTGCGGCTGGCGAAGATCTTCAGGTGGTCCCGGTTCGCGGTGCTCATGCGCGTGCTCCGATGGAGGATGCGGAACGGCTGGAGAGGATGCGGCTGACCTCGTCGAGCTGCTCCGGCGTGTTGACGCTGAGCACGTCCTCGGGCGGCACCGCGTCGACGACGCTGACGCGGCGCCCGTCGCGCAGCAGCAGCTCGAAGACGTCGGTCAGGTAGTACTCGCCGCTGGCGTTCTGGTTGGTGACGCGGCGCAGCGCGTCGAAGAGGTCCGCGGTGCGGAAGCAGTAGTACGAGGGGTTGATCTCGCGGATCTTCAGCTGCTCCGGCGTGGCGTCCTTCTGCTCGACGATGCGGCGGAAGGCGCCGTGCGCGTCGCGCTCGATGCGGCCGTAGCCCTGCGGGTCGGGGATGACCGCGGTGGCCAGCGTCGCCGAGGCGCGCGACTCGCGGTGCGTGTCCAGCAGGACCTGCAGCGTGTGCGGGCGGATGAGCGGGCCGTCGCCGCAGAGGACCAGGACGTCCTCGCCGAGCGCGCCGCGCTCGAGCAGCGGACGCGCCATGTCGACCGCGTGGCCGGTGCCGAGCTGCGGCATCTGCATCACGAACTCGACGCCGCCGCGCCCCTGGAAGTGGCCGCGCACGAGCTCCGCGCCGTGGCCGATGACCAGCACGACCGGTGCGCAGCCGACGGTGCGCGCCGCGTCGACGACCCACTCCACCATCGGGCGCCCGTTGGCCGGATGCATGACCTTGGGCAGGTCGCTCTTCATGCGCGTGCCCTTGCCGGCGGCCAGGATGATGGCGCTGCGGGTCGTCGTCGCGGGATTGGTGTTGCTGCTGGTCACGTCGGGCTCGCGGGGGAGTCCATCGACGCATGCAGCGCGCCCGGGGGCGGGGGAGTTGGCCCGCTAGGATTCGAACCTAGACAAGGAGTACCAAAAACTCCTGTGCTACCGTTACACCACGGGCCAGCAGCTGCGTCGATGGTATGTGCGGGGAAACGGTGCTCTCTGCGGAGCGCTCTCCAGGGTTCTCCATCCACCGCGCGGTCGCGCGACCGCGCGGATCGATCCGTTGCGCGGAAAGGGTGGAACCCTGGCCGCGGCACCCTCGAGGCTGGAGCAGGCGGTCATGCCGCTTCGCGCTGCACCATGCGGCGCCAGGCTTGCAAGCCAGTCGCCGACGGCCCGTGATGAGGGACCGCGCAGGATAGCGCGGCCCCGCAGCGGCGTCGACGGCGGTGGCCCTATCCTGCCCGCATGGCCACGCTTGCGTCGCTCAATCCCGCCACCGGAGCCGTCGTCGGCACCGTGGAGACCACCGCGCCCTCGGATATCGGACTGTTCGTCCACCGCGCCCGCGCCGCGCAGCGCCGCTGGGGGGCGATCCCGCTGGCCGAGCGCGCGGCGATGCTGCGCCCCGCCGCGGAGATCCTGCGTCGCGAGGCGGCCCGCATCGGCGCGATCGTCACCGCCGAGATGGGCAAGCCCCTCCCCGAGGGCACGGGGGAGGCCACGTACTGCGCCGACTCCTTCGCCGGCGAGCTCGACGAGATCGTCGACGCGCTCGCGCCGCAGGAGCTGGTCGACGAGCGCACGCGCACGACGCTGCTGCACGACCCGCTGGGCGTCTGCGCGGCGATCACCCCCTGGAACTTCCCGCTGCTCATGCCGCAGCAGAGCGTGCTGCCGGCGCTGGTGGCGGGCAACGCGGTCATCCTCAAGCCCAGCGAGGAGACGCCGCTGTCCGCGCTCGAGTGGACGCGGTGCGTCGCGCCGCTGCTGCCGCCGGACACGCTGCAGATCGTCTTCGGCGCCGGCGACGTGGGCGACGCGCTCGTGCGCGCCGAGGTCGACCTCATCGTCTTCACCGGCAGCCGCGCCACCGGCGCGCGCATCATGCAGGCGGCCGCCCCCGCGTTCAAGCGCGTGATCCTGGAGCTGGGAGGCAAGGACCCGCTGGTCGTGCTCGACGACGCGGACCTCGACGCCGCGGCGGACTTCGCGGTGCGCAACAGCTTCCGCAACGCGGGGCAGGTCTGCGTCAGCACCGAGCGCATCTACGTGGACCAGCGCGTCGCGCAGCCCTTCATGGACCGCGTGCTCGAGCGGACCGCGCGCCTGCGCCAGGGCGACGGCACGCAGGAGGGGGTGAACATCGGGCCGATGGTGAGCGCACGCCAGAAGCAGAAGGTGCTCGAGCAGATCGAGCGCGCGAAGTCGCAGGGCGCGACCGTCCTCGCGGGCGGCGGCGACGCGCCGGGCAACTTCGTGCCTCCGACGGTGCTTGCGGGGCTCGACCACGGCATGGAGATCATGCGCGAGGAGACCTTCGGCCCCGTCGCCTGCATCATGCCCTTCCGCGACGAGGAGGAGGCGGTGCGCCTGGCCAACGACACGCCCTACGGCCTGGGCGCCGCGGTCTTCGGACGCGACGAGGCGCGCGCCGAGTCGGTCGCGCGCCGGCTCACCGCGGGCATGGTCGGCATCAACCGCGGCTGCGGCGGCGCGCAGGGCTCGCCCTGGGTGGGCGCGCGTCAGTCGGGGTACGGCTTCCACAGCGGACGCGACGGGCACCGGCAGTTCGCGCAGGTGCGCGTGGTGAGCCGCGCGCGTCCGGCGGGGGCGCCGGCGGGGGCGTGATGGCGCGGCCGCTCACGCCCGACCTGGTGCTGACGGGGTACCTGCGCGGGGCCTTCCCGATGGCGGATCCCGACACGGGGCAGGTGGACTGGTTCACCTGCGATCCGCGGGCGATCGTGCCGCTGGACGGGCGCTTCCACGTGCCGCACTCGCTGGCGCGGCTGGTGCGGCGGCATCCCTTCGAGCTGCGCACGGACACCGCCTTCGAGGCGGTCACCGCCCACTGCGCGCGCGACCGCAACCCCGAGAACCGCAGCTGGATCAGCCCCGAGATCCGCGCCGTCTACGCGCGCCTGCACACGATGGGCCACGCGCACTCGGTGGAGGCCTGGCGCGACGGCGAGCTCGTCGGCGGCCTCTACGGCGTGGCGATCCACGGCGCCTTCTTCGGCGAGAGCATGTTCTGCCTCCCCGAACGCGGCGGCAGCAACGCCAGCAAGATCTGCCTGGTGCATCTGGTCGAGCGCCTGCGCGCGGGGGGCTACCTGCTCTGCGACTCGCAGTACGCGAACGAGCACATGACGCGCTTCGGCGTCGTGGAGATCCCGGCGGCGGAGTACCTCTCGATGCTCGAGGACGCCGTGGAGGTGCGCGCGCAGTGGGATGCGATCGACCGCGCGCCCCCGGAGCGAACGACGGATTGACTGGCGTGTCCCGGAAGCTCAGCGCGTCGTGGCCAGGAGGCCGGCGGCGCGCTCGCGCGTCTGCATCCCGGAGGCGGCGAGCCCGCGCGCGCGGATCGCGGAACGCCCGCCGAGGCTGATGCGGCGACAGCACGCATGCAGCAGCGCGCGATCGGCGCGCCGCATCGCGGCGTCACCGGTCGGATGGTCAGGAAGGGTTCGCGGCGCAGGCGCGGCCGTGAGCATGGTGCAGAAGGGTAGCCGCCGGGGGAGCCGAGTCAACACGAAAACCCCCGGACTTCGCCGGGTTTCCGTCGGGGGGTGCCGCCGTGGGCGGCAAGGAAGCGCGCCCGGAAGGCCTTTCGGCCACGGGAGCTTCAGCGCCTACACATTGAAGAGGAAGTGGGCGACGTCCCCGTCGTGCATGACGTAGCCCTTGCCCTCGGAGCGCATGCGGCCCGCCTCGCGGATCGCCTTCTCGTTGCCGTGCTTCTCGAGGTCCGGGATCGAATAGATCTCGGCCCGGATGAAGCCGCGCTCGAAGTCGGTGTGGATCACGCCCGCCGCCTGCGGGGCGGTCGCGCCCACCGGGATCGTCCAGGCGCGGATCTCCTTGGGGCCGGCGGTGAAGTAGCTCTGCAGCCCCAGCAGGTGGTACGCGGCGCGGGCGACGGTGTGCAGGGCGGGCTCGGTCATGCCCAGCTCCTTCAGCAGCTCGGCGCGGTCCTCGGCGCCCAGCTCGGCCAGCTCGCTCTCGATCTTGGCGCAGACGACGACGACCTCGCCCCCGTTGGCGGCGGCGTAGTCGCGCACCTGCTTCACGAGCGGGCCCTGGCCGGTCGGGTCGGACTCGTCCACGTTGGCGACGTAGAGCACCGGCTTGGCGGTGATCATGCCCAGCGAGCGCAGGACGCGCCGCTCCTCGGGCTCCAGGGGCAGGGTGCGGACGGGGTTGCCCGCGTCCAGGCACTCCTTGCACTTCTGGAGGACGGCGACCTTGGCGATCGCCTCCTTGTCGCCGCCGCGCGCGGTGCGCTGCGCCTTGTCCAGGATGTTCTCGACGACCTGCATGTCCGCGAGCATGAGCTCGGTCTCGATGGTTCCGATATCGCGCAGCGGGTCGACGGAGCCCTCGACGTGGACGATGTCGGCGTTCTCGAAGCAGCGGACGACGTGGAGGATCGCGTCGACCTCGCGGATGTGGCTCAGGAACTTGTTGCCCAGCCCCTCGCCCTCGCTGGCGCCGCGGACGATGCCGGCGATGTCGACCAGCCGGATGATGGCCGGGATGATCTTCTGGCTCTCGATGTGCCGGCGCAGGGTCTCCAGCCGCGGGTCGGGGACGGTGATCACCCCGACGTTGGGCTCAATCGTGCAGAAGGGGTAGTTGGCCGCCTCGATGCCCGCCGCCGTCAGGGCGTTGAACAGCGTGCTCTTTCCGACGTTGGGGAGACCGACGATTCCTGCTTCCATAGGGGGGGTGGATGGTACGCTTTTCGCGTTCCTTCGGCGCCGACGCGTCCGGGGGAAATGCCCGGCGCAGGACGCGCCGGACGAGGGTTCGCCGCGGCGCGCACGCGCGTCCGCGGGGTCAGGACGGCCGATGCCCAGCGAGAGCGCGACAGCGACGAATGCACGCGGCGGCCACGCCTTCGAGCGGCGGATGATCGCCGTGGCGGTCGCCATGCTCGTGGTGGTCGGCGCGATGACCGCGCGCCTCTTCAGCATCACCGTCGTCGACGGCGGCTCGCACCGCGCGGCGGCGCGCAGCCGGCTCGACGACAGCACGCTGCTGCCGACGGTGCGCGGCTCGATCCTGGACCGCAAGGGGCGCGTCCTCGCCGAGAGCGTGCCCAGCTACGACCTCGCCGTGAACTACGCCGTCGTCAGCGGCGACTGGATGGAGGAGCGCGCGATCGCGCTGGCGAAGAAGCGCGTCGGCCGCGCGGCGTGGAACAAGCTCGCGCCCGCGCAGCGGCGCGCGGAGGCGGCGGCGGAGCGCCCCGCGCTCGACGCGCAGGTGGGCGCGGTGCTCGACCAGGCGTGCGCGATCGTCGGCGCCACGCGCGACGAGATGGACACGCGCCTGGGCGAGATCCGCATGCAGGTCGAGCGCATGGCCAACGCCGTCTGGAGCGCGCGCCTGGACGGCGAACGCGAGAAGTACGGCGAGGACGCCGAGGTCGCGACGCCGCGCACGCCCATCGCGCAGGAGCGGCAGTCGCATGTCGTCTTCACGCACCTGGAGACGCGCCAGGCCTTCGAGCTGCGCAAGCTCGCGGACGCTTCCGGCGGCATCATCGAGGTGCTCGACGGCACGCGCCGCGTCTACCCCTGGAACGACGTCGCGGTGACGCTCGAGCGGCGCGCGCTCCCGCGCCCGCTGCGCGGCGCGTCGCTGCGGGTGGAGGTGCGCGGCGTCGCGGACCACCTCGTGGGCGCCGTGCGCGAGGAGGTCTGGCACGAGGACCTGGTGCGCCGCCCGCTGACCGACGAGCTCGGCGCGATCACCGACCTCGGCGGCTACCGGCCGGGCCGCGACATGATCGGCAGCAGCGGCATCGAGCGCACCTACGACGACTGGCTGCGCGGCCTGCGCGGGCGCGTCCGCACGCACCGCGACGACGGCTCGACCGAGCGCACCGAGCCCGAGCGCGGCAAGGACCTGCAGCTCACCGTCGACATCGCGCTGCAGGCGCGCGTGCAGGCGCTCTTCGATCCCAAGGTGGGACTCGCGCGCGTGCAGCAGTGGCACTACGGCTGGGACAAGGAGGGCAACCCCAAGCCCACGCTGCTGCCGTACCTCTCCGAGCTCAACGGCGCGGCGGTGGTGCTGGACGTCGACAGCGCGGAGGTGCTGGCGATGGTCTCCTGGCCCACCGTCGCCGCGGGCGAGGCGATGGGCGCCGCGGAGCGGGCGATGCGCGAGCCCGCGCTCAACCGCGCGATCGGCGTCTCCTACCCGCCGGGATCGATCATCAAGCCGCTGGTCTACGTGGGCGCGGTGAAGTCGGGGGTCTTCCCCGTCGACGGCACCGTCGAGTGCAACGGCTACTTCTTCGGCCCGAAGGACTCCTTCGGCCGCTGCTGGATCTACCGCCCGCAGAACTCGATCAAGTCGCACCAGGAGCAGCTCCAGCGTCCGCTGGACGTGCGCGACGGGCTGCGCGTGAGCTGCAACATCTTCTTCTTCACGATCGCCGACCGCATGGGGCTGCGCCCGCTGGTGGACTGGTACGCGCAGTTCGGGCTCGGGCGCCCGCTGGACACCGGACTGGGCCGCTACGAGCCGGTGCGCGACGCGCAGGGGCGCGTCATCGCCGAGCGCGTGGTGGGCGAGGCGGCGGGGCGCTTCCCCTCGCTCGAGGGATCGCCCGCGGAGCTGCGCGGGCGCGCGATCAACATCGGCATCGGGCAGGGCGAGCTCGAGTGGTCGCCGGTGCAGGCGGCCAACGCGTACGCGACGCTCGCGCGCGGCGGCCTCCTGCGCGACGCGGAGCTGCTGCGCACCGCGGTGCCCGGGCGCGCGCCGCGGCGCACCGGCGACCTCGCGCTCGACCCGCGCGCCTGCGACATGGTGCTCGAGGGACTGCGGCAGGCGGTGCAGGAGCCGACCGGCACGGGCCACCACTTCCAGCTCGAGGACCGCAGCCGCGAGCCCGTCGTGAACGCGCCCGGCGTGGTCGTGTGGGCCAAGACCGGCACCGCCACGCGCGCCGCGCTGGGCTACGACGACGACGGCGACGGCAAGCGCGACCGCTTCATCAAGGGGCTCGACCACGGCTGGTTCGTCGGCCTGGTGGGCGAGGCGGGCGCGCGCCGCCCGCGCTACGCGATCGCGGTGCTGCTGGAGAACGGCGGCAGCGGCGGCAAGAGCGCCGGTCCGATCGCCAACCAGATCATCCACGCGCTCATCGCCGAGGGCTACCTCGCCGGGGACGGGCACACGCCGTCGACGCGCTCGCCGATGCCCGCGGCCGAGGACGAGATCGAGCCCACCGGAGGCGCGGGATGAGCGTCGTCGTCGCCCACGGCATGCCGCGCACGCTGCGGCGCGAGCGCGCGGAATCGCTGCGCCCCGCCGCGCGCGTCTGGCTCAACTGGTCCTGGGTGGCGATCCTGGCCGCGCTGGGGCTGAGCCTGCTGGGCGTCGCGGCGATCGCCACGACGGATCCCGAGCTCGCGCCGAAGCAGCTTGTCTTCCTGGGCGTCGGCCTGCTGGCGGGCGCGGTCGTTGGCGCGCAGCACTGGCGCTGGATGCGCCGCGCGGCATGGGTGCTCTTCGCGCTCAACATCGCGCTGCTGGTCTTCATCCTGATCCCGGGCGTGCCCGAGTCGATCGTGCGCACGCGCAACGGCGCCCGCCGCTGGATCAGCCTGGGCGTCACCGACATCCAGCCCAGCGAGCTCGTGAAGCTCACCTGGATCCTGGCGATGGCGGCGTGGCTGCGCTCGGCGCCGGCGGTGCGGCGCTTCGGCGGCGTCGTCGCGGCCTTCGTCATCACCGCGGTGCCGGTGGGGCTCATCATCCTGCAGCCGGACCTCGACAGCGCGGTCCTCTTCCTGCCGACGCTGCTGGTGATGCTCGCCGCGGCGGGGGCGCGGCTGCGCCACCTGGCGGCGGTCGTGGCGATCGGGCTCGTGCTCGCGCCGGCGAGCTATCCCTTCCTCTACCCGCACCAGAAGGACCGCATCGTCGCGCTCATCAAGCAGGTCTCCGGCGACGAGCGCGTCAACCAGGGCATCGGCTACCAGAGCAGCCGCGCGAAGACGCTCGTGGGCGCCGGCGGCGTCGCGGGCGTCGGCGCGGAGGAGGCGGGGCCGCTCATCCGCTTCAACCGCCTGCCCGAGGCGCACAACGACATGATCTTCGCGGTCATCGTCTGCCGCTGGGGCTTCCTGGGCGGCGTGCTGCTCTGGCTGCTCGCGCTCGCGTACGGCTTCGGCTGCCTGATGGTCGCGCTGCGCGCGGGCAGCGGCTTCGGGCGGCTCGTCGCGGTGGGCATCGGGTGCTTCGTCTTCCTGCAGCTCGCGGTGAACACGGCGATGACCATCGGCATGCTGCCGGTCACGGGCATGACGCTGCCCTTCGTGAGCTACGGCGGATCGAGCCTCATCAGCCTGTGGGTCGCGACCGGCGTGCTCTTCGCCGTCGCCAGCCGGCGCGGGCGCGGCTTCGACGGCGCGGAGGCCGCCGGCAGCGGCGCGACCGCGCGCGACGAGCGCGAGGGGTGACGCGGCGCGCGGCGCCGGACGCGCGCGTCGCGGGCCACGCGCTAGCATCGCCGCCCCGATGCCCGCGCCCGTCCCCGAAATGCCCGAGTCCGTCGCGCAGTCGCTGCGCGCGCAGGGGATCGAGCTCGAGGAGCGCGAACCCGCGCAGCTCCGCGCGTACCTGCAGTCGCTCCTCGAGGCCAACGAGCGCTTCAACCTCACCGCGGTCACCGATCCGGCGCAGGCGTGGGAGCGGCACATCCAGGACAGCCTGACGCTCGTGCCCTTCCTGGCGAGCTCCGGCGCGCAGCGCGTCATCGATGTCGGCAGCGGCGGGGGACTGCCCGGCATGCCGCTGGCGATCGCGATGCCCGCGGTGCGCTTCACGCTCCTGGAGGCGACGGGCAAGAAGGCGCAGTTCCTGCGCGAGACGGCGCAGGCGCTCGGGCTGGAGAACGTCGAGGTGCTGCAGGAGCGCGCCGAGACCGCGGGGCAGGACCACCACGCGCACCGCGCGAAGTACGACGCCGTCGTGAGCCGCGCGGTCGGACGGCTGAGCGTGCTCGCGGAGCTCACCGTCCCCTTCGCGAAGGAGGGCGGCCACATCCTCGCCATCAAGGGCGAGCAGGCGGCCGCGGAGGTGGAGGAGGCGCGCGCCGCGCTCCACAAGCTGCACACGCACTTCGTGGACCTGCACCGCACGCCCACCGGGACGGTGGTCGTGCTGGAGAAGACGCGACCGACGCCGCGCGTGTACCCGCGGCTGCCGGGCGAGCCCAAGCGCAAGCCCCTGTAACAGAGACGCAACGGGGCGGGCCGTTTTTGCATGGCCGCGCGGAATTTCCGTTGCGTTCGCGTGCGCGCGCACCTAGCGTGGCGGTGCAGGGCACGCGCAGGGAACCGCGTCGGCGCCGAAGCGCCGGCGGAGAGTCGTGGGGGTTCCGTGCACGCTGCCGGGTTGGGGGTGGCCGCGATGGACCGTGCGGATGCGCTTGCGAGGCTGCTGCGAAAGCTGGCTGTCTGGGTCGAATCGCGGCCCGACCTGGTGGATCCCGTCTTCGGCGGCCGCCGCGGCACCGTGACGCCCGAGCAGGCGGAGCAGGAGGTCGCGACGCTGCTCTCCTCCTTCGCGGTCGCGCTGCTGCGCGGGGCGAAGGAGCACGCGGCGGGGCGCGAGATCCTCGGCGGCGCCCCGCGCAGCGAGCTGCTCGAGGCCGCGACCGTCGCGCGCGAGCACTTCGGCCACGCGCCCGATCCGGTGGACGCCGCGATCACCGCCGCGACCGCGCCGCTCGTGCCCGCGCCCGCGGAGATCCGCGGACCGACGATCGTCGCGCCGCGCGCGCTCTCCGCGCAGGAGGCAAGCGCGAAGCTGCGCGTGGGCAACGGCATCGCGCCCGCGGCCGCCGCGCGCGCGCTCCCGCCCGCGATGCTCGCGGGCCCGCGCCCGCGCCGCGAACGCCGCGCCTGGCAGTTCGCCGCGGAGTTCGAGGAGATCGCCACCGAGGCGCTCCTCATGGCCGCCGGCTTCCGCGCCGCGCGCTCATGCGAGAAGAACCCCTTCGACCAGCTCGCGCAGCGCCGCTGCGAGCGCGCGGTGCAGGCGCTGCGCGAGCGCGACCTCACCGCCTGGCCCTGCGACCGCCCCCTCGACCGTCCGCGGCGCATCGCGGGCGAGCGCATGTACGAGCTCCTCGCGCAGTCCGCGCACGTGCTCGCCGAGGCGCTGCGCCGCGTCCCCGAGCCCTACGACGACCGCCCCGACCGCTTCCGCGGCCCCGCGCGCGAGACCCTCGAGGCCGCCGTGCAGGCCGCCGCCGAGGCGCAGTGCATGGTCCGCAGCTTCGCGCTGGCGATCAGCCTGCCCAAGCAGGCGCAGACCTCCTCGCACTGGGCGCGCTGCGCGGTGCAGGACGAGGCCTTCGGTCTGCTGCGCCAGGTCTGCACCGACAAGGGCGCGGGCTACGCGATCTTCAGCGACCTGCTGCACGAGTCCGCCGCGCGCCACTTCGGCCTGCGCGAGCGGCGCGCGCTGCGCCACCGCCTGGACGCGCTGCGCCGGCGCCTGGATCCCGACTTCGACGCCGCCGTCCCCTTCGGCGGCGCGATCGCCGAGCCCGACGACGACGAGGCGATGCTCGAGGCCGCCGTGCACGACCGCGCGGAGCTCTCGGATTTCGACACCGTCGCCGAGGCGGTCGACCGCGCGCGCGACGAGCTCGCGGAGCTCGGCTCGCCGGTGGTCGTCGCCGAGAGCGCGGTCCGCTCGGCGGAGGACTCGCCCTTCCACCGGCCCGACGACGTCTTCGAGTTCCTCATGGCGCTGCACCGGCTCTCGGTGCAGTGGCGCACGCGCGGCGGCGCGCTCGGCCAGTCCTGGGACGCGGCGCTTCGCGCGGCCGGCTACGGCGAGAAGCGCCTCTCCGACACCGCGCGCACGCGCTTCCGCCGCCACTACGAGCTCTCGTGGGAGGGATCGCGCCGGCTCTTCGAGGCGCACTGGACCTTCGGCAGCCGCGACGCGAACCACTGCCTGAGCGTCCACTGGTGGCGCGACGACGAGCACCGCCGCGTCGTCGTCGGCTGGATCGGCCGCCACCTGCCCAACACGCTGAGCTGAGCCCGCTGCGTATCCTTGCCCGGATCCCCCGCAGGAGGCGGGGTGCTTCCCCCCGGCATGACGCTCTCCCTCGACACGCTCCTCTCCGACGCCGGCGCCATCGCGCGGCGCCTGCCCGGCTTCGAGGTCCGCCCGCAGCAGATGCAGATGGCGGCCGCGGTCGAGGAGGCCTTCGAGCGGCGCCAGCGACTCTTCGTCGAGGCGGGCACCGGCGTCGGCAAGAGCTTCGCGTACCTGCTGCCGGCGATCCGGCGCGTCGTCGAGCGCGGCGAGCGCGTGGTGATCGCCACCAACACGATCAGCCTGCAGGAGCAGCTCGTCGAGAAGGACATCCCGCTGCTCAACGCGGTGATCCCCGAGGAGTTCACCGCGGTGCTCGTGAAGGGGCGCGGCAACTACGTGAGCCTGCGCCGGCTGAAGCTCGCCTCCGAGCGCGAGGCGCGCCTCTTCGGCACCGAGGACGAGCTCCACGAGCTGCACCGCGTCGAGGACTGGGCGTACGAGACCGACGACGGCTCGCTCGCCTCGCTCCCGCAGCTCCCGCGCGGCGACGTCTGGGACCATGTGCAGAGCGACGCGCACAACTGCATGGGCCGCCGCTGCCCGACCTTCGACAAGTGCTTCTACCAGGCGGCGCGCCGGCGCATGGAGCACGGGCAGCTCCTGGTCACCAACCACGCGCTCTTCTTCAGCGACCTGGCGATGCGCTCGCGCGGCGGCGTGGGCACCGGCATCCTGCCCGCGTACGACCACGTGATCCTGGACGAGGCGCACGAGATCGAGGACGTCGCCTCGGAGCACTTCGGCCTGCGCCTGGGCGAGAGCGGCGTGCGCCACCTGCTGCGCACGCTCTACCAGACGGGGACCGGCCGCGGCTTCCTGGGGGCGGTGCGCGCGGGGCCCGACTGCGCGGGGCTCGTCGAGACCGCGGTGCGCCAGGTGCGCACCTGCGAGAGCGCGGCCGAGGCGCTCTTCGACGACCTCTGGGCCTGGCACGAGGAGCATGGCGCCGGCGGCGGACGCATGCGCGATCCCGGCGCGGTGCACGACGGCCTCTCCGCGCCGATGCTCGAGCTCGCCGCGACGCTGCGCGCGCTGCGCGACCGCATCGAGCACGACGCGGACCAGCTCGAGCTCAACGCCTACGCCGCGCGCGCCGAGGCGCACGCGCAGTGCGCGCGCGAGCTGCTCGCGCAGAGCGTCGCGGGGTGCGTCTACTGGGTCGAGGCGGGGCGGCGCCGCCGCGGCGGGGACCGCCCGCCCGTCACCGTCGTCTGCGCGGCCGTCGACGTCGGCCCGATCCTGCGCGAGCACCTCTTCGCGCAGGAGAAGGGGGTGGTGCTCACGAGCGCGACGCTCGCCACCGGCGGCGGCGACTTCCGCCACGCCGCGGTGCGCCTGGGCTGCGACGACCCGCGCACGCTGCAGCTCGGCAGCCCCTTCGACCACGCGCGGCTGGTGACGCTCATCGTCGACCGCTCCATGCCCGAGCCGGGCGACGACGCGTACGAGGACGAGCTCGCCGCGCGCGTGCTCTCGCACGTGCGCGCCACCGACGGCGGCGCCTTCGTGCTCTTCACCAGCTTCCGCACCCTCGAGGCGGTCGCCGAGCGCACCGTCCACGAGCTGGTCGAGCAGGGGCACCCGCTGCACATCCAGGGCAAGGGCGTCCCGCGCAACGTGCTGCTGCAGCGCTTCCGCGAGGACGAGCGCAGCGTCCTCTTCGGCGTCTCCAGCTTCTGGCAGGGGGTCGACGTGCGCGGCCGCGCGCTGCGCAACGTGATCATCACGCGCCTGCCCTTCGACGTCCCCGACCGCCCGATCGTGCAGGCGCGCCACGAGCTCATCGAGGCGCGCGGCGGCCGCCCCTTCTTCGAGGACTCGCTCCCGCGCGCGGTGCTGCGCTTCAAGCAGGGCTTCGGCCGGCTGGTGCGCAGCGGCACCGACGAGGGACGCGTCGTCGTCCTCGACCCGCGCATCGTCACCAAGCGCTACGGCCGCCTCTTCCTCGAGGCGCTCCCCGAGGGCGTGGAGCCGCGGATCGTCGGCGGGGCGGAGTGGGACTAGGAGCGCGTACCATCCCCGGCCCTCCCCAAGGCCCCGGATGTCCACGACCGCCGCCACGCTTCCCCGCCGCACCTTCGCGATCATCTCGCACCCGGACGCCGGCAAGACCACGCTCACCGAGAAGCTGCTGCTCTACGGGGGCGCGCTCGACCTGGCCGGCTCGATCACCGCGCGCAAGAACCAGCGCGCGACGACCAGCGACTGGATGGAGCTCGAGCGCCAGCGCGGCATCAGCATCAGCAGCACCGTGCTGCAGTTCGACTACGCCGGCTACCGCATCAACCTGCTCGACACCCCGGGCCACAACGACTTCAGCGAGGACACCTACCGCGTCCTCACCGCCGTCGACGCCGCGATCATGGTCGTCGACGCGGGCAAGGGCATCGAGACGCAGACGCGCAAGCTCTTCGACGTCTGCCGCCGCCGCGGCGTGCCCATCTTCACCTTCATGAACAAGTGCGACCGGCCCACGCGCGAGCCGCTGCAGCTCCTGGACGACCTGGAGACGGCGCTGGGCATCCGCGCCTTCCCGGTCAACTGGCCGCTGGGCGACGGGCCCGGCTTCCGCGGCGTCTACGACCGCCTCTCGAAGCAGGTGCACCTCTTCGAGCGCACGCGCGGCAACGCGACCGTCGCGCCGGTGCAGACGCTGGGCATCGAGGACCCCGCGCTCGCCGCGCAGCTCACCCCCGAGACCTACGCCAAGGCGCGCGAGGAGGTCGAGCTCGTCTCCGGCGCCGGCGACGCCTTCGACCAGGAGCGCATCCTGCGCGGCGAGATCACCCCCGTCTACTTCGGCAGCGCGATGAACAACTTCGGCGTGCAGCTGCTGCTGGACGGCTTCCTCGCGCACTCGCAGGGCCCCGGCCCGCGCCGCAGCGGCGACCGCTGGGTGCAGCCCGACGACCCCGCCTTCAGCGGCTTCGTCTTCAAGATCCAGGCGAACATGGATCCGCGCCACCGCGACCGCATCGCCTTCGTGCGCGTCGTCTCGGGCACCTTCCAGCGCGAGATGACGGTGATCCACCAGCAGGGGGGCAAGAAGATCCGCCTGAACAACGCGCAGCGCCTCTTCGGCCGCGACCGCGAGACCGTCGACGACGCGTGCGCCGGCGACGTGGTCGGCCTCGTCGGCCACGACGCGCTGCGCATCGGCGACACGCTCACCGAGGACCGCTCGATCACCTTCGACGAGATCCCGACCTTCACGCCGGAGTGCTTCGTCTACATCCACAACCCGCAGCCGGGGAACTCGAAGAAGTACACGCTCGGCCTGACGCAGCTCCTGCAGGAGGGCGTCGTGCGGCAGTTCCAGCTCCACATCGGCGCCTCGCGCCGCCCGATCCTCGCGGCGGTCGGCCCGCTGCAGTTCGAGGTCGTGCAGTACCGCCTGCAGAGCGAGTACGGCGCGGAGTCTCGCCTGGAGCAGACGCGCTGGAAGATCGCGCGCTGGTGGCGAAAGCCCGGTGCCCCCACCGACTTCGAGCCCGAAGTCTTCTCCGACGCGATCCTCGCCACCGACCACCTTGACCGCCCGATGGTCCTCTTCACCGACGAGTGGCCGATGCGCTACTTCGGGCAGAAGAACCCCGGGGTGGAGCTGTCGGCGGTGCCGTTCAGCGCGGCGACGGCTCCGGCCTAGGCGCAGCGCTTCACCGCGCGCGCGAGCGTCGACATCGGGACGCCGATCCTTAGCAGCGACCGGAACATCAGGTCGAGCGAGACGGTCGCGTCTCCGGCCTCGAGCTTCGCGACGCGGGACTGGCTGGACTTCAGCAGCTTCGCGGCGGCGAGCTGCGTGAGCTGCTGGCGGCGGCGGTGCTCGCGAAAGGTCCGTGCGAGCTGGTGCCGCAGCTCCACGTACGCCGCCTCCTCATCGCTCAGCCCGAGGAATTCCTGCGCGGATCCGCTCCGCCAGCCCTTCGCCTTCAGCCTTGATTCCTTCGTCGTGCCCATGGGTGCGTCCTCAGATCGCGTCGTAGTGCTTGAGTCGTGCCTGACACGCGTCGATCACGTGCTTCGGAGCGGTTCGGCTCGTCTTGCGGAACACCGCGAGAATGATCACGGCATCTGCGTCGATCCGGTAGACGATGCGCCATCGCGCGCCCATGTCAACGATACGCAGTTCGTGGCAGCGCGCGCCGATGGACGGCATGGGACGGGAGTGCGGCATGCCGAGCGACTCGCCATCCTGCAGGCGACGCAGCAGGAACCCTGCTTCGAGCCGGGCTTCCAGGCTGAACGGCGGCGTCCGCACCTCGCCATGCAGCCAGCGAAGCGGCTTGCTCCCGGGGGTGAATTCGTTCACCCCGGCGACTCTATGTCAGAAATGACATACAAGCAATTCGCGATGCCGAACTTCCCGAACTTTTGCGCGGGCTTGCACCGAAACTGCCGACCAAGGACCCCGAGTCGCGCGCGCCGATCGCCGGTTCAGTGCCCTGACTGACCCTCAAGCAACGCCTTGAGCGCCTCCGCCGCCTCCTTCGTCTGCTTGCGCAGGCCCATCCGGATCACCGGCGTCATGAGCTTCATGAAGAAGCTCTTCGGGCGGATCTCGACGACATGCTTCATCACGCACCCCTCGCGGGTGGGCGCGACGGCGAGGTCGACCACCACCTCGAAGTGCGCGTCCCCGTAGGTGCAGACCAGGCGCTGGCCCGGCGTGCGCTCGGTGATGCGGCCGGCCATCTCCTTCGATCCGCGGCCCGCGCGGTAGCGGTAGACCAGCTCGTCGCCGACGGCGTTGGGGCCCGGGCGGCACTTCTCCAGCGCGACGCACGGCTTGAGCCACCTGGCCGTCAGCGGCAGGTCGTCGACGGCGGCGAAGGCCTGGGCGGCGGGGACGCGGACGGTGACTTCCTCGACGGCGCGGATCGGCATGGTGGTCCTCCGGGAAACGCGGCGCCGCAGAGGGTACCCTTCCGCCGCCCGCAACCCCTCCGCGGGCTCGGAAACCCCTCGCCATGACCTCGATCCAAGTCGGACTCCTCGCCGCCACCGCCTGCTGCGGAGGCTTCGCCTTCGGCGTCACCGTGCGCCGCATGCTCCCGGACACCCACCGCGACAAGGCCACCGAAGACTCCATCAAGGTCGGCACGGGCATGATCGCGACGCTGACCGCGCTGGTGCTCGGCCTGCTCGTCGGCTCCGCGAAGGCCAACTTCGACTCCGTCAGCGCCGGCCTCACCAATGCAGGCGCCTCCGCGATCGTCCTCGACCGCGTCCTCGCCGACTACGGCGACGAGACCGCCGAGGCCCGCACCGAGCTGCGCGCGACCGTCGTGGGCGTGGTCCGCAACCTCTGGCCCGACCATCCCGTCCACGGCCTCGCCTTCGAGAAGGTGCAGACCGACCACGGCGTCGAGGTGCTGCTCTCCAAGATCCGCGGGCTCAAGCCGCAGACCGAGGCGCAGAAGCAGATGCAGACCCAGGCGATCGGCATCTGCAACGACCTGCTCATGTCGCGCTGGCTCATGGTCGAGCGCGAGCTCAACGACCTGCCCCTGGGGCTGCTGGTCGCGCTGGTCTCCTGGCTGGCGCTGCTCTTCGCGACCATCGGCCTCTTCGCCGCGCGCAACGCGACCGCCTACGCGGTCCTCTGCCTCTGCGCGCTCTCGATGTCCAGCGCGGTCTTCATGGTCAGCGAGCTGAACCAGCCCATCGACGGCATCATCAAGGTGAGCCGCGGTCCCCTCACCGAGGCGCTCAACGTCATCGGGCAGGCCGGGATCCACGCCTCCGCGCACCCCGCGGGGGCGGATCACGCCACCAGCATCGGCCCGTCGTAACGGCCGCCGAGCACCGGCTCCGACGGCGCGCGCATCCAGCGGTCGAGCACCTGCTGGTAGACGGCGCGGAAGTCGGTCGTGTGCTTGAGGTCGCCGTTGTCGAGGTCGTCCAGGCTCGGGTAGTTGCCCGCGACGCCGGGCTTCACGCCCGCGCCCACCAGGAAGACCGGTCCCGCGGTGCCGTGGTCGGTGCCGTTGCTGGCGTTCTGGCGGACGCGGCGGCCGAACTCGCTGAAGCACATCGTGAGGACGCGGCCGTCGTTGCCCTGCGCCTGCAGGTCCTTCTGGAAGGCCAGCAGCGCGTCGCCGAGCTGCCGCATCAGGTTCGCATGGCTGCCGACCTGCCCTGCGTGCGTGTCGAAGCCGCCCATGCTCACGTAGTAGACGCGCGTGGGCATGCCGTCGCGGATCATCGCGGCGACGGTCTGGAGCTGCTTCGCGAGCGGGCTGCCGGGGTAGCGCGACAGCGGCTGCTTGCGCACCGCGGCGCGGATGCGGTCGCTGGTCACCTGCGCATCCAGGCCGGTGCGCATGAGGAAGCTCTCCTGCGAGCCGGGCTCCACGCCGGGAAGCTCGCCCGCGCGCAGCATCGTCTGGTACGCGCGCTCGCGCTCGGGGTGCTGGTCCGCGCCGAGCCAGCGGAAGAGCTCCGCGCTCTCGAAGGCGATCGCCTTCGAGCGGCTGCCGGTCATCGCCAGCGGCGCGGTGCGGCCGATCGCCACGGCGAGGTCCGCCTCGGGGCTGCCCGCGCAGGCGGCGTCGACGTAGCGGCCGATCCAGCCGGTGCCCTTGCCGTCGCGGCGCGCGGTCTGCCAGATGTCCATGCTCGCGAAGTGCGAGCGGTTCGGGTTCGGGTAGCCCACGCCCACCGCGGTGCAGAGCGCGCCCGCGTCGTGGAGCTCCTTGAGTCCGGTGAGGTTCGGGTGCAGCGCCAGCCCGCGCTCGCGGTCGATGACCAGCAGCTCGCCGCCGTTGCGCGGCTTGCCCGGCTCTCCCAGCCCGATCTGCGGACGTGCGTCGTGGTACGCCTGCTGCGCGTAGGGGACGACGGTGTTGAGGCCGTCGTTGCCGCCCGAGAGCTGCACGACGACGAGCACGCGCTCCTGCGGGACGCCCGGCCGCGAGGCCGCGCCGTCGCCCAGCGGCGCGAGCATGCCCATCGCGCTCTGCTGCAGGAAGTGCGGCGCCGTCGCCGCGAAGGACGCCAGCAGGAGTCCCTGGCGGATGAAGACGCGTCGGCTGTAGGGCAGGGGGTCGTGCATGGTCGGTCCCTTCGGCGCGCGCGGGCGCGCTAGCAGAGCTGGAACTCCGGCAGCGCGGTGGCCAGCGCCAGCGCCGCGAGGATACGCGCGTTCTCGTCGCCCGGGCCGTCGTCGCGCAGGACGCGCGCGATCTCCTGCACGCGCTCGGGGCGCGCCGGTCCGGCGAGCGCCGTGCGCAGCAGCGCCTGCGCGAGCGCCTCGGGCGCGGCCGCGCCGTCGCGGCGCAGGTGCTCGACCAGCGGGAGCGCGTCGAAGCGCTCGTCGTCGATCTCCCAGTCGTAGACCTCGGGCCGCTTGCCGGTCAGGAGGTAGACGGCGACGTTCTGGCGCACGAAGAGCGTGCTGGTGTTGATCCACGCGCGCCCGCCCTCCCAGCCCTTGACGTTGGGGGGCTGGAAGATGTCCTGTCCCATGAGGTCGCACGCCGCCGCCAGCGCGCTGAGCCGCCGCGGCGGGCAGCGGAACTGCCGCACCGTCTGCACGACCAGCTGCACCGGGCTCTTGATCATCGCCGCGCGGTTGGCGGGGGCGTAGAAGTGGGCGCTGCGCAGCAGGGCGCGCAGCGCGGGACGGAGCTCGTACTGCTCGCGCCGCAGCAGCGCCGCCATCGCGCGCACGACGGGCGCGGCCTCCGGGCGGGCGGGCGCGTCGGCGGCGTCGTTGACGAAGAAGCGGTAGAGCTTGCCGCAGAGGAACTCGCTGCACGCGCGCCGGTTGAGCGCGAGCCAGGCGAACTCGTCGCCGGTCCAGTTGCCGCGCTGCCCGAAGATCGTCTTGGGGCCCTGGTCGTGGTTGCCCTCCTGGAAGACGAACTCGTCGTCCACGAAGGTGTAGCCGGTGAGCGCGCGGGCGCCCTCCTTGATGTCCTGCTCGGTGTAGCCCGAACCCTCGCCGAGCACGAAGAGCTCCAGCAGCTCGCGCGCGAGGTTCTCGTTGGGCCGGCCCTTGCGGCTGTCGTCGTTGTCCAGGTACGCGAGCATCGCCGGGTCGCGGATGATCTCCAGGACCAGGCGGTCGAAGCGCCCCAGCGCGTGCGTGCGGAAGAGGTGGTTCTGCTGGAAGAGGTGCCAGCTGTTCTCGATGGTGCGGAATCCGGTGGCGAAGTGCCCGTGCCAGAAGAGGGTCATCTTCTCCTCGAGCGGGCGCGGCGTCTCGATCATGCGCCGCAGCCACCACTTCTTCATGTCGAGGAGCTGCTCGCGGTCCGCGGCCTTCGCGGCGTTCTCGCGCTTCTGGTAGCGCTCGACGATCTCCTCGTTCTTGTCGCGGCGCGCCTGCTGCAGCTCGGCGCGCTCCTCGGGGGTGAGCGGCGTGATGATCGAGGCGTCGAAGTCCTCCGCGCTCACCGGCTCGTACTCGAACTGTCCGTAGTCCACGAGCGCCGCGACCGCGCGGTCGAGCCCCATCGCCGCCAGCGCCGAGGCCTGCGAGGGCGTGCCGCCGAAGCCGGCGCGCAGCAGCAGGTGGCGCGCCGCGTCCGCGTCGAAGCGCGCCGGATCGAGCGGCGCGAGCGGGTCGCTGCCGGCGGTGGCGGGCGTGTCGTCTGGGTGCGGGCGCATCGGAGGCCGGGTCGCGGCCTCCACCATCATGCCATGCGCCGGGCGCCGGGCCAAGCGGCGATCGCGAGCGCGGCCAGGATCGGCACCGGCATGAGCGCCGTCTGGAAGCCGTAGGCGCCCAGCAGGTAGCAGGGCAGGCCGACGCCCAGCACCGCCAGGAGCGCGCGCCGCGGCAGGCCGCGCGGCTCCAGGATCGCCAGCACCGGGAAGAGCAGGCCGTAGGCGCCCAGGAAGCAGAGGTAGATCGGCTCGCCGGGAAGCAGCGCATGCAGGCTGCCCCCCACGAGCCCGCGCTCGGCGGGGACGCTCGGCCCCAGCGTGAAGAGGAAGGCGGGGGTCGCCAGCAGGACCGCGAGCGCCATCGGCCCCAGCGCGGCCGCGGCCGGGATGCGCACCGCGCTCTCGGCGAGCAGCAGCTCGCGCAGGTGCACGCTCATCGTGAAGAAGAGCTGCAGCCCCCAGACGGCCACCAGCGGCCAGGTGATGGCGGGCCCGCCCGTCTGCGGGTCGTAGCAGGAGGCGACGCCCAGCAGCATCGCCGCGAAGGTCAGCCCGAAGGTCGCGAAGGCCACGCGCGGCTGCGGCGCCTCCTGCGCGGCGCGGTGGAAGGTCAGGTCGAAGTAGGGGCTCAGCAGGAAGCCAGCGGCGATCGTCGGCAGCGCGAAGCCCAGCGCGCCCAGCCCCACGAGCGCGCCCTGCTCGGTGGTCGCCGCCGCGGCGTCGCTCATGCGCGCGGTGAGCTCGCCGCCGGGATCGAGCGCCGGCACGCTGCGGGGCAGCAGCAGCAGGACGCCGCTCACCACCGCCGCGACCGCGCCCAGCGCGCACCAGAAGGCGTCGCCGCGCATCGCCAGCGCGGGCCGCAGCGCCTGCGCGTGGCGCAGCGCCAGCACCGGCAGCAGGCGCGAGCGCAGCGCGCCTCCGCGCAGGGCCAGCGCGCCGCCCGCCAGCAGCATCGCCGCGGGCACGCCCGTCGCGGCCACCGTCGCCAGCGTGCCGCCGCCGACCACGAAGTACTGCGCCGCCCAGCCTGCGAAGTACGCCTGGTACGCGACCGTCACCGCGGAGAAGAGCGCGCAGGTCCAGCCCAGCCGGCGCATGAGCGCCTGCGAGCGCTCGCGGTCGAGCACGAAGCCGAAGGCGGTGCAGCCGAGCACGTTGGGGATGAAGAACGCCCAGAATCCCGGCCAGCCCCAGAGGCGCAGCAGGATGAAGGGCAGGTACATGCCGATGCACCACGTCCAGCTCGACGTGCAGAAGAGCCCCCACAGGATCGACTCACCGGTGCGGCGCACGCGCGGCCTACTCCTCGCGGGGGGCCTGGCGCGCGCGGGCGCGGCGCTCGAGCTTGGCGCGGATCATCGCCTTGGGCGTGCAGTGGAAGACGATGTCGCACTTGCCCACCAGCGGCGCCTTGACGCCGGGCTTGTGGACGTGCTGGCGGATCTCCATCTGCAGGGCCAGGTTGAACTCGCCGCCGACCTTCAGGCGCGCGTCCAGGTCGTCGGAGTTCATCACCTCGTACATCGCGGGCCCGTAGCAGGGGCGCAGGAAGCGGTAGCGCATCTCCTTGCAGATGACGATGTAGTCGCTGCCGCAGCGCGCGAAGAGGTACATGCCCCCCGCGACCTCGCTGTTGCCCAGGAGCGCGGCGCCGGCCATCGCGTTGTACCAGTTGCGGTTGAAGCGCCGGAAGGGGAGCACGGCGACGAAGCTCTTCTCGTCGACGCGCTTCATCGTGATGCCCGAGCGGAAGGCGTAGGGCAGCCAGATGGAGGAGGCGGCCTTCTGCAGGAAGTTGTTCTTGGCGCTCGTGCGGCTCAGCCACGCCTCGACCTTGTCGCCGAAGCTCGGCGCCGGCAGCGCGGTGCGCGCCGTGTCGCCGTCGGTGACGATGCTTCGCGGAAGCGGGTCGGGGTGGGACTCGGCGGAACTCATCGCGGGGCGATCCGTGGGCGCTCCCGGCGGGCGTCGCCGCGCCGGGGGAAGGCGGTGATTCTAGCCGCGAGGGCGTCCGGGCAGAAGAGGCGGTTTGCGTGTCAAATCACGGATGAAACCGCCATGACCACCACCCGCACGCTCGCCGTCTGCTCCTGGAGCCTCCGCCCCGAATCGCCCGCCGCGCTCGCGGACGCGCTTGAGCGCTGCGGCGTGCGCGCCGCGCAGCTCGCGCTCGTGCCCTGCGTCGAGGAGCCCGCGGTCTGGGGCGACGCCGTCGCGCAGCTTCGCGCGCGCGGGATCGCGGTCGTCTCGGGCATGCTCGCGACGGTGGGCGAGGACTACTCGACGCTCGAGAGCATCGCCCGCACCGGCGGCGTGCGCCCCGCGCAGACCTGGGAGCGCAACCGCGAGCGCGCCCGCGCGACCGCCGCCTACGCGAAGGCCGCGGGCCTGCCGCTGGTCACCTTCCACGCGGGCTTCCTGCCGCACGACCGCCGCGACCCCGAGCGCGCCGGCATGGTCGCGCGCCTGCGCGAGGTCGCGGACATCTTCGCCGCCGCGGGCGTGCGCGTCGCCTTCGAGACGGGCCAGGAGGGGGCGCAGACGCTGGTGGAGGCGATGGCCGACCTCGCGCACCCCAACATCGGCGTGAACTTCGATCCCGCGAACATGATCCTCTACGGGATGGGCGACCCGGTCGCCGCGCTGCGCACGCTCGCGCCGCACGTCTGGCAGGTGCACCTGAAGGATGCGGTCCCGACGGCCGTCCCCGGCACCTGGGGGCGCGAGGTCGTCGCGGGCACGGGCGCCGTCGACTGGCCCGCCTTCTTCGAGGCGGTGCGCGCGCTGCCGCGCCCGGTCGACCTGGTCATCGAGCGCGAGGCCGGCCCCACGCGCGAGGCGGACATCCAGGCCGCCGCGAAGCTCGCCCGCGCCAGCGGGCTGGTTTGAACCGACGCGCTGGCCTACGATTCCCGCATGCCCACCTACGTCTATGCCGTGGTCCTGCCCGACGGCTCCGAAGGCGAGCACTTCGAGGTCTTCCAGCGCCTGAGCGATCCGGCGCTGACGGTGCATCCGCAGGACGGCCGCCCCGTGCGGCGCGTCATCGTCGCGCCGCAGGTGCAGACCGGAAGCGACAAGCAGCGCTTCAGCAAGAGCAACCTCGAGCGGCTGGGCTTCTCGCGCTTCGAACGCAAGGGCAGCGGCTACTTCGAGAAGACCGCCGGCAAGGGTCCCGACGCGCTGAGCGCGGGGGACTGAGCGCCCGCGCGCGCCGCGCGCATCCGAGCGCCGCGCGCATCCGGGCACCGCGCGCATCCGGGCACCGCGCGCTCCGTACCATGCCGCGCGCGATGGGCGCGAAGCACGCACGCACGCACGGCGACGACCGCGAGCGGATCCTCCAGCTCCGCGAGCTGCTGCACCGCGCCAACCGCGCCTACTACGCCGAGAACGCGCCCTTCATGGCCGACAGCGAGTTCGACGCGCTCCTCGCGGAGCTCGCCTCGCTCGAGTCCGCGCATCCCGGGCTCGCGGACCCCAACAGCCCGACGCAGCGCGTCGGCGGCGCGCCCGCGGAGGGCTTCGCCTCGGTCGCGCACCGCGTGCCGATGATGTCCATCGACAACACCTACTCCACCGCCGACCTGCAGGCGTGGTGGGAGCGGTGCGAGCGCTCGCTCGAGCATCCCTTCGCGGCGGTCGCCGATCCCAAGGTCGACGGCGTCGCGATCAGCCTGCGCTACGAGCGCGGCCAGCTCGTGCAGGCGGCCACGCGCGGCGACGGCGTCGAGGGCGACGACGTCACGCGCAACGTCCGCGCGATCGAGGGGGTGCCGCTGGTGCTCGGCGCCGCGCCGGATGCGCCGATCCCCGCCGTGCTCGAGGTGCGCGGCGAGATCTACATGCCCAACGCCAGCTTCGAGCGCATCAACCGCGAGCGCCGCGACGCGGGCGAGCCCGAGTTCATGAACGCGCGCAACTCCACGGCGGGGACGCTCAAGAGCCTGGATCCGGCGGTGGTTCGCGCGCGCTCGCTCGCCTTCGTCGCGCACGGCGCGGGCGAATGCGAGGGGCTGCGCTGGCGCGGGCAGGAGGTGGCGAGCTACTGGGACTTTCTCGCCGCGCTGCGCGCGCTGGGCGTGCCCGTCTCGCCGCACTCGCAGCGCTGCAGCGACGCCGTCGCGTGCATCGCGTGCATCGAGGAGTTCGCGCAGCGCCGCGCGGAGCTGCCCTACGCGACCGACGGCATGGTGGTGAAGGTCGACGCCTTCGCGGACCAGCGCGCGCTGGGCGTGACGGCGAAGGCGCCGCGCTGGGCGGTCGCCTTCAAGTATCCCGCCGAGAAGAAGCCGACCACGCTGCTGCGCGTCGACTGGGAGGTCGGCAAGGGTGGCACGCTCACGCCGCGCGCGACGATGGCGCCGGTGGTGATCGCGGGCACGACGGTGCAGCACGCGAGCCTGCACAACATCGAGGAGATCCACCGCAAGGACATCCGCGTCGGGGACACCGTCGTCGTCGAGAAGGCGGGGGAGATCATCCCGCAGGTGGTCGCGGTGGAGCTCGCGCGCCGGCCCGAGGGCGCGGCGCCGATCGAGCCACCCTCCGCCTGCCCGAGCTGCGGCGGCCCCGTCGAGCGCGAGGGCCCGAAGGTCTTCTGCCGCAATCCCGTCTGTCCCGCGCAGCTTCGCGAGCGCCTCAAGTGGTTCGTGGGCCGCGACCAGATGGCGATCGACGGCATGGGCGAGAAGATCGTGGACGCGGTCGTCGACGCGGGGCTCGTGCGCGGCTTCGCCGACCTCTTCACGCTGGATCCGGCCGCGCTCGCGGCGCTCACCTCCGAGAGCGAGGGCAAGGAGGGCAAGCGCGTCCTGCGGCGCCTTGGGGAGAAGACGGCGGCGTCGATCGTCGCGAGCGCGCAGGAGGCGAAGGCGCGCGGCCTGGCGCGGCTGCTCGCCTCCATCGGCATCCGCCACCTGGGCGCGGCGACGGCGAAGAGCCTCGCGCGCGCCTATCCCGACCTGGACGCGCTCCTGGCCGCGAGCGTCGAGCAGCTCCAGGAGATCCGTGACATCGGCGAGATCACCGCGCCGAGCATACACGCGGACCTGCACTCCGAGTCGATGCGGCGCGCCTTCGAGGCGCTGCGCGCGGCGGGGGTCTCCGTCGCGAGCCCGATCTACGCGCCGCCCGCCGCGGCGGGGGAGGGCGCGGGCGACGCAGGCGCCGGCGCGGACGCCACCGCCGCCAACCCCTTCGCCGGCAAGACCGTCGTCCTCACCGGCGAGCTCGATGCGATGGACCGCAGCGCCGCGACGGAGCTGCTCGAATCGATGGGCGCGACCGTCACCGGCAGCGTCAGCAAGAAGACGCACCTGGTGATCGCCGGCCCCGGCGCCGGCAGCAAGCTCGCGAAGGCGCAGTCCCTGGGCGTCCCCGTCTGGGACGAGGCGCAGTTCCTGCGCGCCCTCAACCGCTGACGGAAAATATGCCGGGCATGCCCGGCATATTTTCCTCACTTGGAGATGGTCGCGCGGCCGTCGAGGCCGATCTCGCAGACGCCGGTCGTGCCATCGGCGAGCGTGAAGCGCACGCGCAGGGGGCCACCGGGGGCGAGCGGCTGGACCTCGGCCCAGCGCCAGGCGTCCGACTCGCGGTCGGACTGCGGCACCAGCAGCACGCTCGAGCTCGGGTCGGTCGCGTCGAGCTGCCGCACGGAGAAGGCGGGGGCCTTGCCCTCCTCCCGCGTCACGCTCAGGAAGTACGAGTGCCCGCCCACGGTCACCGCGGGGAAGTCCACGCGCGGCGGCCTGGGGAAGAGCGTTCCGCCGAAGAACTTCGCGGCAAAGAACGCCATCACCAGGAAGATGAGGATGGCGATCAGGAGGCTGCGAAGCGCGAGCAGGAACTGGTTCACGGCGCGATTGTAAGGCCCCAGTGCCAGGCGATGAGGAGCACCGCCGCCGCCACCGCCAGCCGCCACCAGCCGAAGAGGGCGAGCGTGTGCTTCCCGAGGTACTTCACGAAGAGATCGACCGCCAGCGCCGCGCTCGCCCACGCCGTCGCCAGCCCGCAGAGGAGCGGCAGCCAGCCGCCGATGCCCTCCATGAACTCGGCGCCGTGTCCCCCGGAGACGATCTTGAAGCCGGTGTAGGCGCTCGCCGCGGTCAGCGTGATCATCCCCAGCAGGAAGCTGAACTCCGCCGCCGCGACCGCGCTCATGCCCAGCAGCAGCGCCGCCAGGATCGTCGCGAAGGAGCGGCTCGTGCCCGGCCACATCGCCAGACACTGCGCCAGCCCGATGAAGAGCGCCTGTCCCGCGGACATCCGCGCGAGCGCATCCTGCGCCGCGCCGGAGAGCCCGCCTGCGCCACCCGCGCCCGCGCCGCGCGCGCCTGCTCCGATGCGCGCCGCCTCGCGGTCCGCCGCCAGCCGCCGCGACTGCCAGGGCGCGATCGCCACCATCACCAGTCCGCCCACGGCCAGCGCGCCGATGACCGGCCCGGGGCCGAAGAGGTGCGCCTTGATCCACTTCTGCGCCAGGAGGCCCACGACCGCCGCCGGCACGAAGGCGATCAGCAGGTTGCGCGCCACGCGCCAGCCCGCCTCCGCGCTCGCGATGCCGCCGGAGCCCGTGCCCTGCGCGATCCCGCGCGCGCCCGCGCGCCACGCCAGCCCGCGCACCATCTGCCCGACGCGCGCGCGGTACAGCCCGAGCACGGCCAGGATCGCCCCCGCCTGGATGATGATCTCGAAGTTGTCGACCGCATCCTTCTGCGACGCGGTCTTCCCGAGTCCCAGCAGCCACGAGGTCAGGATGAGGTGACCGGTGCTGCTGACCGGAAGGAACTCGGTGATGCCCTCGACCATGCCGAGGACCCATGCTTCAAGCGGAGTCACGCAGTGCCGTCCTTGCTCGCGTCGCCGTCCGTGGTGGACGCGCGCAGCCACGGCGTGAGTGCGCGCGTCTCGCGGCCGGAGCCCTCCATCGGGTGGGCGTCGGCCGCGGCGCGCTGCGCATTGAACCACGGGAAGCCGGCGTCGTGGTCGCGCTGGAAGTCGCGCGCGAAGGAGCCGTCGCGCACGCGCGCGAGCATCGCCCGCAGGCGCGTGCGCAGCGCTTCGTCGTCGAGCGCCTGCTGCGCCGTGTACGCGCCGAACTCCGCGGTGTCGCTGATCGCCGCGCGCATGCCCGAGGGGCCGCGCTCGTAGAGCAGGTCGGCCACCTGCTTGATCTCCTGGATGCACTCGGTGTAGGCGAGCAGCGGGGGGTAGCCCGCCTCGACGAGCGTCTCGTACGCCGCGCGCGCCAGGGTGAGCATGCCGCCGCAGAGGACCGCCTGCTCGCCGAAGAGGTCCGTCTCGCACTCGTCGCGGAAGGTGGTCGGCACGACCGCCGCCCGGCCGCAGCCGATGCCCGCGGCCCACGCCTTGGCGAGCTCGAAGGAGGTCGCGCCGCCGCCGGGAGCCCCGGCGCACTCCTGATGCACCGCCAGCAGCGCCGGGATCCCCTGGCCCTGCTCGAAGCGCTGGCGCAGCGTCGTGCCCGGCCCCTTGGGGGCGACCAGCACGCAGCCGATCCCCGCCGGCACCTGCACAAAGCCGAAATGCACGCTGAAACCGTGCAGGAAACCGACCGTCTGGCCGGGAGCCAGGGCGGGCAGGACCTGCGATGTCCAGACCGCGCCATGCACCTGGTCGGGCAGCGCGAGGATCACGAGCTCCGCGCCCTTGACGGCTTCGGGGGTGTCGAGTGTGGTGAATCCCTCGGCCTGCGCACGCGCACGCGCGGGCGAGCCCGGCCTTCCGCCGACGCGAACGCGCACTCCCGAATCGCGCAGGTTCAATGCATGCGCTCGACCCTGGTTGCCGTACCCAATGAGGGCAACCTGTCGAGTGCGCAGCGGATCGACCGCAAGTTCATGCCCGGAAAGAACTTGCGCTATGCGATGAGGGGGCAATGTCGAAGGCACGCGGCGCTCGCGGTTCAAAAATGTTGAATCACCGACAAGAAAGAGAGCGCAAGTTACCTGACTTTCACCGATTGAACATCACAATACGAACAGTTCCGGGCCGTGCTGCAAACGCTTGGATTATGCGTGCCGTCCCAGCCGCCCTTGCAGCGGGGCTCGGCGGTTTGTCGGTCGGATCGAGCTCGTTCAGGCGTTGGAGATGCGAGCGACCGGCAGCCCGTTCACTCGGTTTTCTTGCCCCCTGGAGGGGGCGACAACCACAGTTGTGCTTCCCTGAAGGAACTCAGCGATGGTGCATCTTGACGCAGCCAACCGCCGTGCCAGCGACCGATTCCGGTTGCACGCGCCGTACACGCGCGTCGCTGTCACGCCGCTCCCGCACGGCTGCGGGGCGATGGCCGAACTGCATCCGGGGCCGGCATTCGAAGGACACGCCTACAACCTCTCGATGACCGGGCTGCGCTTCGAGCTGGACGAGCCGATCGCGCCGGGGATCACGGTCGAGGTCCGCCTCTACCTGCCCGGGGAGAGCTGCCCGATCCGCGCCTGCGGCCAGGTCGTCCGCATCTTCGACGCCGACGACGACCCGGGACCCCGCCGCATGGCGGTGCACTTCGAGACCTTCGCCTCCGACGCCGCGCGCAACCACCTCGCGCGCCTCATCGAGGAACGGCGATTCGGCCGTCCGGAATAGCGATATTCCCCTCCGGCGCTCCCGCGAAGTACCCTGCCCGCGCCAGCCGCAGGCTTCACGCCGACCCCCGGTCGAGCCGATGATGCAGCGGAGGAGCCGCAGTGGAGCGTCCTGACGCGCCAACCCCGTTCCAGCACCCGGCGGTGCAGGCCGCGAGCGCCGCGCGCAACGCCGTCTCCGCGGAGATGTCCGTCGCGGGCCGTTCGCGCAACGCCCCCGACGATCCCGCGTGGACGCGTGCCGCCGAGCAGACTGCCGGCGGCGACGACACCTGCTGGATCCTCGCCTCCGAGGCGTACGCGCGCATGCAGTGGGACCTCGCCTGCGCCGATGCGGCGGTCGCCGCGCGGGGCAAGGTGGGCGGCGCTTCGACGCACCGTGCAGCATCCGACAGTGCGGGCGCGTCCACCGGCGCAACCGCCGACGCCGCCGGCGCCGACGCCGCCGCCACGCCGCAGCAGCGGCGCGCGCGCGCGCTCGCCGAACTCGCGATTCCGGTCGCGGCCTCCTCGCGCGCGGGCGTGCGCCGCGCGATCGAGCAGACCGCGCCTCGCAAGCCCGCGGCACGCCGTCGCCGCGAGTACCTCATGATGGCGTTCTGGTTCCTCGTGGGTGGTCTTGGAGGCCTGGTGGCGCTCCTGGCCATCCGCGGCAGCGAGGTGCTGCTGGCGTGGCGGTGACCCTGGATCCCGAGACCATCGCGCAGGTCGAGCGCCTGACGCGCCACACCTTCAAGGACCAGGCGCTGCTGGCGACCGCGCTCACGCACGCCTCCGCCTCGGAGGGGCGCATCAACTCCAACGAGCGGCTGGAGTTCCTGGGCGACTCCGCGCTGGGCTTCATCGTCTGCAGCTACCTCTACGCGCAGCGCAGCGACCTGCTCGAAGGCGAGCTCACCAAGATCAAGTCGAACATCGTCAGCGGCCGCGTCTGCGCCGAGCTGGCGATGGAGATCGGCCTGGACCGCATGGTCCGCGTCGACAAGGGCGTCCGCGGCCGCAGCGGCCTGCCCGAGAGCCTCCTTGCCGGCACCTTCGAGGCGCTGGTGGGCGCGCTCTCCATCGACGCGGGGATGGACGCCGCGCGCGACTTCGTGCTGCCGCTGCTGGCCGAGCGCATCGACGCCGCCATGCGGCTGGGGCACCAGCAGAACTTCAAGCAGGTGCTGCAGCAGTGCCTCGCGCAGCTCGAGATGGGGCTGCCGCAGTACACCGTCCTGGACGAGAAGGGCCCCGACCACGCGAAGTGCTTCGAGGTCTGCGTCGTCGCGGAGGCGCGCCGCTTCCCCGGCGCGTGGGGGCCGAGCAAGAAGCAGGCGGAGCAGCTCGCGGCGCTCTCGGCGCTGAAGGAGCTGGGGCTTGCGCTCGAGGACGGCTCCGGCGAGGTGCAGATCGTCTGGCCGACGCGCCCGGAGTCCGCGCGCGGCAACGGGAATGGCAACGGCGCCGGCAGCGCCGGCAACGGCAGCGGCGGGAAGTGACCCGCCGTCACGCGCCGCGGCGCGCAAACGCCAGCAGGTCCGCCAACGCGACCTCCGTCGGCCGCGACGTGTCGATCGTGGCATCCGCCAGCGCGCGGTAGAGGGGCATGCGCCGCTGCGCGAGCAGGGCGGCCTCCTCGGCGAAGTTCGAGCCCATCAGCAGCGGGCGGTCGCCCGGGGTGACGCTCAGGCGCGCGCCCAGCACCGCCGGCGGCGCCTCCAGCAGGGCGATGCGCACGCGTCCCGCGGCGCGCGCCTCCTCCAGGACGGCGCGCGCGCCCGGCGCGGTCGGCGTGCCGCCGCCCAGCGCGATGACCGTCCCCGGCCCGGCCTGCGCGAGCGTCTCCTGGAGCGCGCGCGTCTCGGCCGCGCGGAAGGCGGCCTCGCCGATGGCGTTGAACGCGGCGCTCACGCTCGCATGCCCGGTGAGGGCCCGCGTGCGGTCGTCGAGATCGATGAATGATGAAGTCAGCGCGGCGGCCAGGAGGCGGCCAAGCGTGCTCTTCCCGGATCCGCGCAGCCCGATGAGCAGCAGGGCGGGCGCGGCGGCGGTGGAAGGAGGTGCGCTCACGGCGCGGAGCGCGGCGCGGTCAGCGGACGCGGATGCGGCGGCCGACGCGGCGCTTGCGGTTCAGGATGGCGCGGCCCTTGCGGGTGCGCATGCGCGCGCGGAAACCGGTCTTGCGGACCTTCTTGATGCGGCTGAGCTTGTGCGGGTAGTGCATGGCTGGCTCCGAGTCGAGCCGCGCAGTGTAGCGGGAAGCCGGCCATCCGTGTCGGCACCACCCGCCCCGGGAGGCAGAAGTCTCCGATTGCGCCCAATAACCCGCTTCCCGGCCGTCACTTCTCGTGCCGGACGATGCGCCCCTCGACCAGGAAGATCACGTCCTCCGCGATGTTGGTCGTGATGTCGGCGATGCGCTCCAGGCGCTGCGCGACCTGCATGAGGTCGATCGCCTCCTGCGTCCGGCCCACCTCGCCCGCGATCATCGCGCGCGAGCGGGCGATGACCTCCTTGTTCAGCGCGTCCACGCGGCGGTCGGCGCGGCGCAGCTCGCGGCAGAGGTCCGCGTCCTCGTTGGCCAGCGCGCTGAGCACCTCGGCCAGCATCTGCCGGGTCGCCTCGCCCATGTCGGCGAGCTCGTCGGGGACCTGGACCGCGGCGCCCTCGCCCGACCAGCGGACCACCTTCTTGGCGATGCCGCGGCTGAGGTCGGCGATGCGCTCGAAGTCGCTGCTGATGCGCACCACGCTGAGCACGAAGCGCAGGTCGTGCGCCACCGGCGCGCCCAGCGCCAAAATGCGCATGCACTGGCCCTCGAGGTCCACCTCCATCACGTCGATCTCGGAGTCGCCCCCCTTGACCTCCTGCGCCGCGTCGACGTCGCCGTGGATCAGCGCGCGCAGCGCCAGGTCCACGCGGTGCTCGGTGGCGGCGCCCATCGCCAGCAGGCTGCGGCGGAGCTTGACGATTTCGGAGGAGAGGTCGATGGCCATCGTGGTGGGGACCGGCGGCAGGGCGGGGGAAGGATCAGCCGAATCGTCCGGAGACGTAGTCCTCGGTCTGCTTGTTGCGGGGGTTGGTGAAGATCGTGTCGGTGCCGCCGGTCTCGACGATCCGTCCCTCGAAGAAGAAGGAGGTGTAGTCGCTGACGCGCGCGGCCTGCTGCATGTTGTGCGTGACGATGACGATGGTGTACTCGGTCTCCAGCTCGCGGATGAGCTGCTCGATGCTCAGCGTCGAGCGCGGATCCAGCGCGGAGCAGGGCTCGTCCATCAGCAGGACCTCGGGGCCGACGGCGATCGCGCGCGCGATGCACAGGCGCTGCTGCTGTCCGCCGCTGAGTCCCAGCGCGCTCGCGTGGAGGCGGTCCTTGACCTCGTCCCAGAGCGCCGCGGCGCGCAGCGAGCTCTCCACGAGGTCGTCGAGGTCCGTGCGCCCGAAGCGCCGGTGCAGGCGCGGCCCGAAGGCGACGTTGTCGTAGATCGACTTGGGGAAGGGGTTGGGCTTCTGGAAGACCATGCCCACGCGCCGGCGCAGCTCGACCACGTCGGTCGCCGGCGCGAGCAGGTCGTCGCCCATGAGCGTCAGCGAGCCGTCGGCGCGGGCCGAGGCGATCGTGTCGTTCATGCGGTTGATCCAGCGCAGGAAGGTGCTCTTGCCGCAGCCCGAGGGGCCGATCAGCGCGGTCACCTTGCGGCGCGGGATGTCCAGGTCCAGCTCCTTGAGCGCCTGGAAGCTGCCGTACCAGCTGTTGAAGCCGCGCGCGCGGATGGCGATCTCCTCGGCGGCCATGTCGGCGTGCGGGGCCACGGGCGCGGGCTTGCGCGCCAGGTGGTCCGCCGCGGCGGGGGCGTCGGTGGGAGGAGGTGTCTGCATCGAGGCGCTCATGGATGCTAGGGGATTCGGTCGGGGGTGAACTACGCGTCCAGACGCTGCAGCCGCTGGCGGATCAGCACCGCGACGGCGTTGAAGCTCAGCAGCACCGCCAGCAGCACGATGATGCCCGCGGCGGCCAGCTCGTGGAACTCGGGCTGCGGACGCCCGGCCCAGTTGTAGATCTGCAGCGGCAGCACGGTGAAGTCGCTCACCAGGTTGTTGGGGGTCGAGCGGATGAAGAGGGGCACGCCCAGCACCAGGATCGGCGCGGCCTCGCCGATGGCGCGGCTCATCGCCAGGATCGCGCCGGTCATCACCATCGGCAGCGAGGCGGGCAGCGTGATGTTCCAGACCGTCTGCAGGCGCGTCGCGCCCAGCGCCAGCGCGCCCGCGCGCAGGCTCTTGGGGACCGAGCGCAGCGCCTCGGAGCTGCTCACGATGACGATCGGCAGCACGACCAGCATCAGCGTCAGTCCGCCGGTGAGGACGCCTGGGCCCAGCGGCAGGCGCAGGTGGAAGAAACTCTCGGGATCGCCCAGCTCGACCGGATCGTTCAGGTTGAAGGCGCCGAAGAGGCGCGCGAAGGCGGTGAGGCCCAGGATGCCGTAGACGATCGAGGGGACGCCCGCGAGGTTGCTGATGTTGAGCTTGATGAAACTGGTGAAGCGCGAAGGCGGCGCGAACTCCTCCAGATACACCGCGGTGCAGACGCCGATGGGCAGCGCGGTGAGCGCGCAGATCAGGCAGACCGCGACGCTGCCCCAGAGCGGGGCCTTGATGCCCGCCTCCGCGGGCTTGCGGCTGGCGTAGCTGGTCAGGAAGTCCATCGAGAGGCGGCCGTGGCCGTCGCTCCAGATGGAGATGAGCAGCACGATCAGGATCGCCACCGCCAGCGTCGTCATCGCCAGGCAAAGGCCCAGGAAGAGGCGGTTCTTCAGCACCCGCACGACGCGCGAGGTGGGCTGCGCGGCGGCGGCGAGTTCGGCCGGGCTGCGTGGGACCGCCGCGGACATCAGTCGTACTCCTCGCGGAAGGCGCGCAGCGTCAGGTTGCCGACGATCGTCATGCCCAGCGTGATCGCGAAGAGGACCGCGGCCACGGCGTAGCTGGACTTGTATTCGACGCCGAAGGCCGGCGCGTCGCCCAGGAAGATCTGCACCATGTAGGCGGTCATCGTCTGCACCTCGTCGGAGGGGTGCATCGTCATGCGCGCCAGGCCGCCCGCGGCCAGCGCGACGATCATCGTCTCGCCCACGGCGCGGGTGATCGCCAGCAGCCACGAGGCCATGATGCCGCTGAGCGCGGCGGGGACGACGACCTTGACGCTGACGTCGAAACGCGTGCAGCCCAGCCCGTACGCCGCGTCGCGCAGGCTGCGCGGGACCGCGCGCAGGGCGTCCTCGGAGAGGCTGGCGACGATCGGCAGGATCATGATGCCGACGGCCAGGCCGGCGCTCGCGGCGTTGTAGGTGCCGAAGGACTCGCTCACGTGGTCATGCAGGAAAGGGGTGATGACCACGAGCGCGAAGAAGCCGTAGACGACGGTGGGGATGCCCGCGAGCACCTCGAGCGCCGGCTTCAGGAAGGCGCGCACGCGCCGGGGCGCGTACTCGCTGAGGTAGATCGCGACGATGAGCCCCACCGGCAGCGCGAAGGCCGCCGCGATCGCCGTGACCAGGAAGGTCCCGCAGATCAGCGGCCAGATGCCGAAGTGCTTCTCCGCGCCCAGCAGCGGCGACCAGACGGTCCCGAGGAAGAAGTCGCCGACCGAGACCTCGGGCATCCGGAAGAAGGAGACCGTCTCCAGGAGGAGCACCCCGATGATCGTGAAGGTGGTCGCGACCGAGAGGCAGGCGCAGGCGAGCAGGATGCCCCGGACGAAGCGCTCGCTGCCGTCGCGCCAGCGCGCGCTGCGGACGCGTCCCCGACGCGAGGCCGCCGCCGCGGCGCGCGCGGCCGAAGCGATCTTCTCGGCGTGGCTGGTGGCGGCGCTGCTCATGGCCTCGGTCGGGCGGGCACGATACCCCGCGGACGGGGGGGTGCCCCGGTGGGCGGTTCCGGGGGCGGCGCGCGGCCCCCCCCGGCACCGCTCGGGCGCGGTCACTGGTACAGGTCGCCCAGCGCGCCCGCCTTCTCCTTGCCGTTCTCGTCGAGCATCTGCGTGCCCGTCTTGCGCGCCTTCAGGTTCGCCGTCGCGCGCGCACCGATGGCGGCGGGCAGCTTGACGTAGCCGACCTCCTCGGAGAACTTCGCCGCGTTGGCGATGTAGAAGTCGACGAAGGCCGCGACATGCGGCTTCGAGAGCGAGTCCTTGTTCACGTAGATGAAGAGGGGGCGGCTGAAGGGCGCGTAGGTGCCCTTCTCGATCGTGTCGTGGTTGGGGGTGACGGCCTCTCCGGACTTCGGGTTCACCACGGGGACCGCGGTCAGCTTCTCCTTGTTCTCGACGAAGTAGCTGAAGCCGAAGAAGCCGATGGCGTTCTTGTCGCCCTCGACGCCCTTGACCAGGACGTTGTCGTCCTCGCTCACGCTCATGTCGCTGCGGATCTTGCCATCCTTGCCGACGACCACCTCCTTGAAGTAGTCGAAGGTGCCGCTGTCGGTGCCGGGGGAGTAGATCTTGATCGCGTCCGCGGGCCAGGAGGGATCGACGTCCTTCCAGGTCTTCGCGCCGCCGGCGGAGAAGATCTTCTTGATCTGGTCGAGGGTGAGCTGCTTCGTCCAGGTGTTGCCCTTGTTGACGACGATCGTGAGGCCGTCGAAGGCGACCGGCAGCTCGATGAACTCGATCTTCTTCTGCTTGGCGGCGTCGATCTCGCTCTTCTTGATGGCGCGCGAGGCGTTGGAGAGGTCCGTCTCGCCGTTGACGAAGCGCTTGAAGCCGCCACCGGTGCCGCTGACGCCGACGGTGACCTTCACGCCGGGGGCGGTCTTGGAGAACTCCTCGGCGGTGGCCTCGGCGATCGGATAGACGGTGGAGGAGCCGTCCACGCGGACCGGGCCGCGCAGCTTGGAGGCGTCCTGGGGAGCGGGCATCGCGGCGAGCGAGGCGACGACGGCGGCGGCGAGCGCGACGGGGGCGAATCGGGTCAGGCGCATGGAATCCTCGTGGGAAGGGTGCGTCGGAGGTGGGGCGCCTGGAGGCCCAGGCGTCCGGCGAAGTCTCTTCAGGATCTGTTCAGAACGCGTTCATGGCGGCGCAGGAATGCGTGTGGACGCTCAGGAACGGGGGTCGGCGGCGGCGGGGGCGGCCAGGGAGACCGGCGCGGCGGGTTCGTCGGGGGCGGGCAGGCGGATGCGGAAGGTGCTGCCACGGCCGGCCTGGCTCTCCACCTCGACGGTGCCGCCGTGGACCAGCGCGACATGCTTCACGATCGCCAGCCCCAGTCCCGTCCCGCCGGAGTCGCGGGCGCGCGCGCGGTCGACGCGGTAGAAGCGCTCGAAGAGGCGCGCCTGGTGGTGCTCGGCGATGCCGGGGCCTTCGTCGCGGACGGTCAGGTGGACCTCGTCGCCCTCGCGGCGCGCGGCGATGCGCACGGCCGTCCCTTCCGGCGCGTACTTCACCGCGTTGGAGACGAGATTTCCCGCGGCCTGCGCGAGCAGTCCCGCGTTGCCGCGCACGCGCAGCCCCGCGGGGCACTCGACCGCGAGCGCGACGCGCTTGGCCTCGGCCGCGGGGGCGTGCTGCTCGGCGGCCTCGCGCAGGATCGCGGGGACGGAGACGGGCGCGGCGGTCGCCTCGTGGCGCGCGGCGGGATCCTCCAGCGAGGAGAGCAGCAGCAGGTCGTCGATGACGCGCGCCAGGCGCGCCGCGCTGCGGTTGATCGTCTGCACGAAGCGCGCCGCCTGCGGATCCAGCTCGAATCCGTCGGTCAGCGTCTCCGCGTAGCCGCGGATCGTCGTCACGGGCGTGCGCAGTTCGTGGCTGACGTTGGCGACGAACTCGGTGCGCACCGCCTCCAGGCGCCGCAGCTCGGTGAGGTCCTCCATCACCAGCACGCACGCCGGCGCGCCGCCATCGTGCTCCAGCGGCACGACGCTGCAGCGCGCGATGCGCGTGCCCGCGGCGGACTCGAAGGCGAGCTCCGCGTCGGCGCGCTCGTCGGTGCCGCGCGCCGTCGCCAGGAGCTGCTCGAGCTGCGGCGAGCGCGCGAGCTCGATGAGCAGGCGCCCCTCGGGCACGCGCGTCGCGGCGTCCGCCTGCAGCAGGCGCACCGCGGCGCTGTTGATGCTGACGATGCGCCCGAGCGGATCGACGGCGACGATGCCCACCGGCGCGCGGTCGACGATCGCGCGCGACTGCGCGAGCGCGCGCGCGAGGCGCTTGCGAAGCTGCGCGGACTCGCGCGCCAGGCGCAGGGGATCGGCGTCGGCGGGGGCGCGCGCGTCGAGGGCCGCGGCCAGGCGCCGGCGTTCTCCGCGCGCGTGCAGGAACGATGCGACCAGCGCGGCCGACGTCGCTGCCGCGACGCCCGCGGCGACGAGGAAGGGGACGAACCAGGAAGCGTGCGCGGCGCTGTCGGCCATCGGGAAGGGCGCGGGGACGCGGTCGCCAGGCGGCTACGCCTGCGCGGTCTCGAGCGCCTCGTTGAAACGATACCCCACGCCGCGCACCGTCTCGACGCATCCGGCGAGCGCGCCCAGCTTGCGGCGCAGCGCGGTGACATGGACGTCGATGGTGCGCGTGGAGAGGATCACGTTGCGGCCGTGGACCGCGGCGATGATCTGGTCGCGCGTGCGCACGAAGCCGGGCCGCTGCGCCAGGTGGTGCAGGATCCCGAACTCGGTGACGGTGAGGTCGACCGGGCGGCCGTCGGCGAGGACGATGTGGCGATCCGGGTCGACCACCAGCCGCTCGGAGAGGCGCGCGATGCGGTTGTCCGCGGGGGACGCCTGCTGCTCCTGCGCGCGGCGAAGCACGGCGCGCAGCCGCGCCATGAGCACGCGCGGGCTGAAGGGCTTGACGATGTAGTCGTCCGCGCCCATCTCCAGGCCGGAGACGACATCCGCCTCCTCGCCCTTGGCGGTGACCATCACGACGGGGACGTCGCGCGTCTCGGGCCACTGCTTCATGCGGCGGCAGATCTCCAGTCCGCCCAGGTCCGGCAGCATGAGGTCCAGCACGACCAGGTCGGGGGGGTCGCGGCGCAGCAGCTCGAGCGCGACCTTGCCGCTGTGCACCGCGCGCGCGTCGTGGCCGTCGCGCTCGCAGTGGAAGCGGATGAGTTCGGAGATGTCCGGTTCGTCCTCGACGATCAGGATGTGCGATTTGGACACACGCGGCTCCAGTGGTGGTTGCGGCGCGCTGACGCCTCTTGCGGCGCTTCGCACGACGCGCGGCAGGGAAGTGTTCCTTCCGCGCGAACAGTGTGAGGCGTGCCGGTGAAGAATAGGTTCAGGGA
Organism: Phycisphaerales bacterium; assembly: GCA_046350355.1. Taxonomy (GTDB): domain Bacteria; phylum Planctomycetota; class Phycisphaerae; order Phycisphaerales; family SM1A02; genus UBA966. The sequence goes on from JAXMAN010000002.1 coordinate 462,176, forward strand.
TCGCGCCGAATCGCGTTGTCAGCGCGATGTGTGCGTCCAGCAGCCGTGACGGCGGGATTCCGCGGACGCGGCGGCGTCGCCCGCACCGGCGGGCCGGCGCGTCACCGCCGGGAGCGCGGGATCGACGCCGTCGGCGGCCAGCGCGCCCAGCACGGCCCACTCGAGCGCCTCGCGCGCGTCGACGGGGATGCCCAGCGTGTCGGTGCCCGCGGCGGGAACGCCTGCGGCGTGCGCGATCGCCTGCGCCAGCGGCCGATGGCGCGCGCCGCCGCCCGCCAGCAGGATCTGCGCGCATCCGGCGGGGCGCAGGGCCTCGCCGATGGTCGCACCGACGGCGGCTGCGGCGGTCGCCAGCAGGTCCGCGGGGGCGAGCGTGCGGGCGTGCGCGTCGATCCAGGCGAAGAGCTCGTCGCCGGTGCCCAGGCTGCGCCCGTCCTCGGGGGGCGCGAGCAGCGCGCGCAGCGCCGCCAGCGCGGGGGCGTCTGCGCGGCCGCGGGCGGCGGTCGCGCCGTCGGCGTCGAAGTCCGCGCCGATCGCCGCGCGCGCGGCGCGGTCCAGGAGCTGGTTGCACGCGCAGAGGTCGCGTCCGCGGATGCGCGCGACCTGCGCGGGCGGCGGGCTGGCGTCGTCGGCGGGCAGCAGCGTCGCGTTCGCGAAGCCGCCCAGGTTCACGACCGCGCGCGCGTGCGGCGCGCGCAACAGCACCCAGTCCGCCAGCGGCGTGAGCGGTGCGCCCTGGCCGCCGCGCGCGAGGTCCTCGCCGCGCAGGTCGGTGACGACGGGGCAGCGCAGCGCCAGCGCGACCGGGTGTGGGTTGATGAGCTGCAGGCTCGCGGGCGGCCGGTGGAAGAGGGTCTGCCCGTGCAGCGCGGCCAGCGCGGGGGGCGCGTCGACGCGTGCCTCGCGCAGGAGGGCGAGCGCCTCGCGCGCGTGGAGCTCGCCCAGATCGAGCGCGAGCTGCGCGAACTCCTGCGCGGTGACGGGCTGCTGCTGGGCGACGGCGCGCAGGCGGGGCGCGAGCGCGCCCAGCGGGGCGCTGCGGTGGGCGACCAGCGTCGCGCGCATGGCGAGCCCCTCGCCCTCGATGCGCGCCAGCGCAAGGTCGATGCCGTCGATGCTCGTGCCTGTCATTGCGCCCAGGGCGATCCGCTGCGCCATGCGCGGATGGTCGCGGCGCGCGCGGGCCGGGTCAAGCGGCGGGGGCGTAGACTTGCGCGCCTATGCCCCGTTCCCTCGTCACCGGCGGCGCCGGATTCCTCGGCTCGCACCTGTGCAACTCGCTCATCGCCTCGGGCCACCAGGTCATCTGCCTCGACAACCTCTTCACGGGGCACCTGGACAACATCGCCCACCTGCAGGGCAAGCCGGGCTTCCGCTTCGTCAAGCACGACGTGGTCGATCCCTTCGACTTCGAGGTCGACCAGATCTGGAACCTCGCCTGCCCGGCGGCGCCGGGGCACTACCGCTACGACCCGGTGAAGACGATGCGCACCTCGGTGCAGGGCGTGCTGCATTGCCTGGACCTGGCGCGCCGCCACGGCGCGAAGCTGCTGCACGCGAGCACCAGCGAGGTCTACGGCGATCCCACCGTGCACCCGCAGCCCGAGAGCTACCGCGGCAACGTGAATCCCATCGGCCCGCGCGCCTGCTACGACGAGGGCAAGCGCGCCGCCGAGACGCTCTGCTTCGACACGCGCCGCATGCACGGCACCTCGATCAAGGTCGTGCGCATCTTCAACACCTACGGCCCGCGCATGCATCCCTACGACGGGCGCGTGGTGAGCAACTTCATCTGCCAGTCGCTGCGCGGCGAGCCGATGACCGTCTACGGCGATGGCCGCCAGTCGCGCTCCTTCTGCTACGTGGACGACCTGATCGCGGGCTTCCGCGCCTTCATGGAGACGCCCGACGAGTGCACCGGCCCGATGAACCTGGGCAACCCGGTGGAGTTCTCGATGCTCGACCTGGCCGAGCAGGTCGCGCAGGAGGTCGGCGGGACCGCGAGCATCGAGTTCCGCCCGCTCCCCGCGGACGACCCGGTGCAGCGCCAGCCCGACATCGCGCTGGCGCGCCGCGTCCTGGGCTGGGAGCCGCGCGTCCCCCTGCGCGAGGGGCTGCGCCGCACGGTCGCCTGGTTCCGCGCGCTGGACATGGGCAAGTACACGCCGCCGAGCCCGTACTTCGAGCAGCCGGAAGCGCAGAAGCGCGGCGTCTGAGCCGCGTGCGCGAAAAGGCCGGATGAACCAGGTGCTGCACTTTCGAGCGGTACCGTTCGGGGGTCGCGCGGTGCGTTGGGTGTGCTGGGCGGCGTGGAAGTGACGCAACTCCTGCCCTGAGAGCATGTTGCGGCGCGCGCACCCGCCCGGCAGAAAACACCCGAAAAAACACCGAACAAGCCTTGACGATGCCGATGGAAGGAGCGATCCTACCAAACACCAAACGCGCATCGGATTGTGCGGGTTTGGAGCGCGTCGCGAGCGAAGCGCAAGGATGCAGCCCTGCGGGTTCCGCAGGTTCACGAAGGAGCGAGATTCCGATGGCCACGACGACCACCAACGGCACCCCGACCGGGGCTCCCCCCGCCCGCACCCCCAGCTCCGGCGCGGCCGCCCCCGGCGCGCGGGAGAACTCTGCGAAGATGCCCGCACCCATGGCACGCCCCTCCGATGCACCCCGTGGCGCCGACGCGCGCCCCACCGAGACCAAGACGCCCGCCAAGACCGAGGTGAAGGCGAGCCCCGCCGAGATCGCGGCCCGCCAGGCCAAGGGCAAGGCGCTCGAGGCGGCGCTGGGCCAGATCGAGAAGAGCTACGGCAAGGGCACGATCATGCGTCTCGACAACGAGACGGTGCCCGTGATCCCCTCGGTGAGCTCGGGCGCGCTGAGCCTCGACCTCGCGCTGGGCGGGCGCGGCCTGCCGCGCGGGCGCATCATCGAGATCTACGGGCCGGAGAGCTCGGGCAAGACGACGCTCGCGCTCACGGTCATCGCCAACGCGCAGAAGCAGGGCGGCGTCGCCGCCTTCATCGACGCCGAGCACGCGCTCGATCCGTCGTGGGCCAAGCGGCTGGGCGTGAACCTCGACGAGATCCTCGTCTCGCAGCCGGACACCGGCGAGCAGGCGCTGGAGATCTGCGAGATGCTCGTGCGCTCCAACGCCGTCGACGTGATCGTCGTCGACTCGGTCGCCGCGCTCATTCCCCGCGCGGAGATCGAGGGCGAGATGGGCGACAGCCACGTCGGCCTGCAGGCGCGCCTCATGAGCCAGGCGCTGCGCAAGCTCACCGGCGCGATCGCCAAGAGCGAGTGCATCGTCATCTTCATCAACCAGCTCCGCGAGAAGATCGGCGTGATGTTCGGCTCCCCGGAGACGACCACCGGCGGCCGCGCGCTGAAGTTCTACGCCTCGGTGCGCATCGACATCCGCCGCATCGGCGCCATCAAGGACGGCGACCGCAACGTGGGCAACCGCGTGAAGGCGAAGGTCGTCAAGAACAAGATCGCGCCGCCCTTCCGCGAGGCGGAGTTCGACATCATGTTCGACGAGGGCATCTCCATCGCGGGCGACGTGCTGGATCTCTCGGTGGTGGAGGAGGTCGTCGAGAAGAGCGGCGCGTGGTTCAGCTACGGCGATGTCCGCCTGGGCCAGGGCCGCGAGGCGACCAAGACCTTCCTGCGCCAGAACCCGGACCTCATGGAGGAGATCCGCCGCGAGGTGCTGAAGAAGCGCCTGGCGAATCCCAACGCGATCAATCCCAAGGGCGGTGCCGCCGCAGCCAGCGGCGACTGACCCTGCACCCGTCGACGGAAACTCACGAAGGCGCCCGGTGATCCGACGGGCGTCCTCGGTGTCCCCACGCGCGGGCATCGGCATCCCCGGTCGCCGATGCCCGCGTGTGGTTTCTGTCATCCAGCGGTGGGCGCGCCCAGCGCGCCCGCCGCGCCTGCGGCGCCCAGCGTGGAGCGCGCCGACGGCGCCAGCGTCCACGGATCGCGCTCGCCGGCGGCCAGCCGCCAGTGGGCGAGCGCCGCGATCATCGCGGCGTTGTCCAGGCAGTAGGCCAGCGGCGGCAGGCGCAGGTCGAGCCCGCGTTCGGCGGCAAGGGCCTGGAGCTGCGCGCGCAGGTGCCGGTTCGCGCTGACGCCGCCGCCGACGAGCAGCGTGCGCGGCGCGCGCGCGGGGTCGGTGGCGAGCTGGTCGCACGCACGCGCGAGGCCGCGCAGGACCTGCGCGACGGCGGCGTGCTGGAAGCTCGCGCAGAGGTCGCGCACGCGCTGCGGGGTGAGCGGCTCGGGCGGGGCGGGCGCGGGACGCCCCGGCACCGCGGGCACGCCGCGCACCGCGTAGAGGAGGGCGGTCTTCATGCCGCTGAAGCTGAAATCGAGGGCGGGATCGGTCGCGGGCGCGGCCGCGGCCGCGGACGCCGGGCGCGCGTGGCCATCGGTTCCGGCGCCGGTCGTCGCGCGCCGCGTGCTGCGCTCGGTGAGGTGCGGCTGCGGGAAGGCGACGGCGCGCGGATCGCCGCCGTCGCTGGTCGCGTCCACGCGCGGGCCGCCGGGGTAGCCCAGCTCCAGGATCGTCGCGGCCTTGTCGAAGGCCTCGCCGATGGCGTCGTCGATGGTGCGTCCCAGGAGCTGCGCGCGCAGCGGGTCCTGCATCGCGAAGAGGTGCGTGTGGCCGCCGCTGACGACGAGCCCCAGCGCGGGCCACTGCGGCGCGGGCGCGCCGAGGAGTCCCGCCACCAGGTGCGCGGCGACATGGTCGACGCCCAGCACCGGCACGCCCAGCGACCAGGCGTACGCCTTCGCGGCGGCGTTGCCCACCAGCAGCGAGCCGATGAGGCCCGGCCGGTTGCCCACCGCGACGGCCGCGAGCTGCGCGGGCGCGCACCCCGCCTGCGCGAGCGCCTCGCGCACGACGGGCACGATGCGCTCCAGGTGCGCGCGGCTGGCAAGCTCGGGCACGACGCCGGCGTAGCGCTCGTGCAGCTCGTGCTGCGTCGAGACGACGTTCGAGCGCACGCGCGGCGCGCCCGCGCGCCACTCGACGACGCTCGCGGCGGTCTCGTCGCAGCTTGTCTCGATGCCCAGGATGCAGGCGCCCTCGGTCACTTGCCCTCCGGCTCGCTCGCCGGGGTGTACTCGGGCGCGGGGTTCGCGCCCTCGGCGATGCCGCGGCGCAGCGCCTTCGGATCCTTCACGATCCAGCGGCCGATGACACGGCCCTCGCGGTCGCGCAGCAGCAGCTCCGCGTCGATGTAGGGCGCATCGCCCGCGAGCAGCGGGTCGTCGACGCCGCCGCCGGCGCCGCGCAGCTTCGAGATCTCGCGGTCGGTGCGGCGCAGCTCCTCGAGCAGGCGCCGGCGCAGCTCCAGGCTCGCGCGGAGCTCGTCGTTGGCCGCGCCGACGTCGCCGGAGAGGTCGCCGACGACGGGCCACTCGCCCGCGTCCAAGAAGCCGACCATCGCCTCGAGCGCGGCCGCGAGCTGCGGGTCGTGCGCCTGGTCGCGGATCCAAGGAACCTGCTCCCAATGGGTGGTGCGATCGGGCGCCGCGCCCGCGCCGGGCGCCGCCCCAGGCGCGCCCGCGCCTGCGCTCCCGCCCGCCACCGACTCCCACGCGCGCCGCGCGGCGGCATTCGAGAGCTGCGCCTCCTCGGTCATCGGCACATGGAAGCCTGTGTCCGGCTCGACGCCCCAGCGCGCGGCGCCGGGAAGGCGGCTCACGCTGCGCCCGCTGGGCAGGAAGTAGCGCGCGGTCGTCATCTTGAGCGTGCCCGCGCCGTCGGGGAGCGGACGGATCTCCTGCACGCTGCCCTTGCCGTAGCTGCGCGTGCCGATCACCTTCGCGCGGCCGTTGTCCTTGAGCGCGCCAGCGACGACCTCGCTCGCGCTCGCGCTGCCCTGGTTGACGAGCACGACCATCGGCACCTTGATGTCGTCGGTCGATTCGCCCGCGTCCCAGGTGCGACCGCGGTCGCCGCGCCCGCGGATGCTGACGATGCCCCCGCGCGAGAGGAAACGGTCCGCGACGCCGACCGCCGCGTCGAGCGATCCGCCGCCGTTGCCGCGCAGGTCGAGCACGATTCCCGAGACGCCCTCGCCGCGCAGGTGCGCGAGCGCGGCGTCCAGCTCGCCCAGCGTGCGCTCGGTGAACTGCGCGATGCGCAGGTACGCGATGTGCCGGTCCGTGTCGAGCGTGTAGCGCCAGCCATCGGCGCCGCGCTCGATCCCCTTGACGCTGCGCGTCTCCACCTGGCGGCGCGGGACCTCGAGCGTGCGCTCGGCGCCGTCGGGCCGGCGCAGTTTCAGCCGCACGCGCGTCCCGGGCGCGCCGGGGAGCAGCTCGTCCAGGCGCGCGAGGTCCGCGCCCTCGGTCGAGACGCCGTCGACCTCCATGATCGTGTCGCCGGGGAGGATGCCCGCCTCGAGCGCGGGGCTGTCGTCCAGCGGCGTGATGACGGTCGGGCGGCCGTCGTCGATGTCGAGCTCGACGCCGATGCCGACGTAGCTGCCGGTGATCTGCTGGCGCAGGCGCGACTCGGCGGCGGGGGGGACGTAGATCGTGAAGGGATCGCCCAGCGCGCGCGTCATCGCCTCGAGCGCGGCGCGCTGCATCGCCTGTTCGTCGGGGGCTTCGACGAAGCCGTCGACCAGGAGCGCGCGCAGGTCGATGAGCGGATCGAACCAGCGGTAGGCCATGTCCGCCGAGGCGGGGCGGGCCGATCGCGCGGCGGGCGCACCGGCACCGCCGCGCGGCGTCGGCGTCGCGGGGGCCGCGGGCGCGGCCGGCGGCGTCTGCGCCGTGGCGGGCGTCTGCGGCGGCGTCTGCCCCGCCGTCTGCGGCGCGGCCTGCGGCGCCGCGTTCGCGGACGCCAGCGGCAGGATCGTGGCAAGCAGCGCGGCGGGAATCACGCGGCGATCATAGAAGCCTCCGGCGCGCTCCTACAATCGGCGGTCCATGGAGACCGGAACGCGCGCCGAATTCGACCTGCGGGCGGAGCCTGCGATCCTCGTGGGCGTGCACCTGCCCGGGGACGAGGGCAACGCCGACGACCCGCTGGACGAGCTTCGCGCGCTCGCGGAGACCGCCGGCGTGCGCGCCGTCGGCTCGCTCGTGCAGCGCCGCGCCGCGCCGCGCGGCAAGACCTACCTGGGCAAGGGCAAGGTCGAGGAGCTCGCCGCCATGTGCCGCGAGCTGGGCGCGAAGGTCGTCGTCTTCGACAACGAGCTCGCCCCCAGCCAGATCGCCGAGCTCGAGAAGGCGCTCTCGGTGAAGGTCCTCGACCGCAGCGAGCTCATCCTGGACATCTTCGCCAACCGCGCGACGACGCGGCAGGCGCAGCTGCAGGTCGAGATCGCGCAGCTCGAGTACACGGCGCCGCGCCTGCGCGCGATGTGGAACCACCTCGGCCAGGTCACCGGCGGCGCGCCCGTGGGGGTCGGCACGCGCGGCCCCGGCGAGCAGCAGATCGAGATCGACCGCCGCATCGTCAAGGCGAAGCTCGACAAGCTGCGCCGCGAGCTCGGCGAGATCGAGGAGCGCCGCGCGCGCGAGGTGCGCCAGCGCCGCGAGGAGCACTTCACCGCCGCGCTCGTGGGCTACACCAACGCGGGCAAGTCGACGCTCTTCAACGCGCTCACGCGCGGCGGCGGCGCGTACGTCGCGGACAAGCTCTTCGCGACGCTGGGCACGCGCGTCGAGCAGTGGAACCTCGGCGGCGGCAACGCCGCGATGCTCAGCGACACCGTCGGATTCGTGCGCCGTCTGCCGCACCACCTGGTCGCCAGCTTCCGCGCCACGCTCGAGGACGCGATCGCCGCGCACGTGCTGCTGGTCGTCGTCGACGCGAGCGATCCCGACGCGCCGGGGCAGCTCGCGACCGTGCGCCAGGTGCTCGACGAGATCGGCGCCTCCACGCAGCCGCGCCTGCTGCTGCTGAACAAGTCCGACCGGCTCGCGGAGCGCGTTGCCGGCGAGCGCGCCGCGCTGGAGCGCTGGATCGCCAGCGAGCCGGACGCGCTGACCATCTCCGCGCGCACGGGGCAGGGGCTCGACGAGCTCGCCGCGCGCGTCATGCTGCTGATGAAGGGCGACGTGCGCGAGTGCACGCTGCGCGTGCCGCTCAGCGACGGCCGCACCGTCGACTTCCTGGAGAAGCGCGTCCCCGTCCGCTCGCGCGAGTGGACCGACGGCAGCGTCGAGCTGCGCGTGGAGATCGGGCGCCGCCAGCTCGAGCAGCTCCTCGCGGGCGGCGCGCGCATGCTCGTCGACGGGCTCGCGCCGCACGAGGCGCTGCGCACGATGTGGCCCGCGCCCGCCGCGCCCGCGCGCACGCGCACGCGGCCGCACGAGTCCTACGCGGTGGGCGAGCCGCCCTCCGACGGGGGCGGCGAATAGGGCGCCTCGAGCGCGCGGCGCAGCACGCCGATGGCGTGGAGCTCGCGCTCGCTCGGCTCGCCCGAGCGCGTCCAGAGGCGGCCGTGCTCCTCGTGCGCGACGGGGAACCACGCGGCGATCGCGCTCTGCGCGAAGAGCCCGCGCGCCCAGAAGCCGTCGTCTGCGCGCCCGTGCGCGACGCGCGCGCCGCGCGGCGGGTAGCGGTCCCAGCGCTCGACGACGGAGCCCAGCAGCGCGGTCTCGACCGCCTCCTCGCCCGCGATGCCCTCGCTGGCGACGCAGATCACGTTCACCGCGCCGGGCATGAACTGCGTGTACGCCTTGCGCAGCAGGTGCTGCACGCGCGGCACGGCGCCGTCCCACCCGGGGTCGCCGCCGCTGCGGATCACCGCGTGCGCGCCCGCCACCGGCGCCAGGATGCGCGCCGCGCCGATCCAGCGCCCGTCCTCGCCGCGCACGACGAGCTCGTCGCCGACGCTCGCCTCCGCGATGAAGGGGGCGAGCTCGCGCACCAGCAGCGCGCGCTCGGCGGCGTCCGCGCCCGGCGCGCAGCGCACGCCCACCGCGACGGGGCGCGCGAGCGATTCCAGCGCGGCGACCTCCGGCGGCGGGGGGCTCGCGTCGGGCGCGCCCGCGCTGCCCAGGCGCTTCACATGCAGGTAGAAGGAGGCCCCCTCCGCGGTGACGCGGAAGTCCGCGTGGCGTCCGCGCGCGGTGGGGGTCTCAAACTCGATCGTGCAGCGCGCCGCCAGCAGCCGCCGCGCGAGTTCCGCCTCGGCCATGACGCTGAGGAAGGCGTCCTCGCGCGCGCTGGGATGCTCGAGCGCCTCGACCAGCCGCCGGATCTGGCGCCCCGCGACGCGCCCGCCGCGGTCCCCCGAGGGCGGCGACATCCACGCGAGGATCTCGGCGCGCAGGCGGGCGGGGGCGAGCGGGGCGGACACGGGGGGGAGGGTAGCGGTGGAGCGCGCGCGCAAAACGACCGCCGCCGCACCCAGGTGGATGCGGCGGCGGGGGACTGCAATGGCAACTCGCGGACTTGAACCGCGGACCCGCGCATTTTCAATGCGCTGCTCTACCAACTGAGCTAAGTTGCCGGGCTCGCGTGCGGGCGGGGGCCCGCAGCGGGACGGTGGACGGGTTGTCGCTCCTTCAGGCGCGCGCCTCGCGGCCGCTTCCCGTCAGGGCAGGAATGCGAAGGGTACGCGCTTGGGCGGCGGTGTCAAGGCGCTCGGCGTCGCTCGCCGCGCGGCCAAGTTCCGTCTCCAGGCTGCCCAGCAGGCGCTCGGCGAGCCAGTAGCGCATCGGGCGCGTCGCGGCGAAGGTGCGCAGGTCGGCGCTGCGGAAGGGGCCGCCGCGGGGAAGCTCCGTCTCTCCACCGGTTCGCGGACCCGGCAGCCGCGCGGCCGCCTCGCCCAGCGTGCCCACGCGCAGCGCGATCCAGAAGCGGCGCGCGAAGGCGATGCCCCGGCGCGGGTCCAGGCGCGCCGCGCACGCGCGGTCGAAGCCCGGCGCGAGCGCGTTCAGCAGATCGGTCCACGCCTGCACCTCGCCGCGCACGAGCGCGGCGGCGTGCACCGCACAGCGCACGTTGTCGACGGCGCGCTCGGGACGCGGTATGCGCGCGAGCCCCGCGCCCTCGAGGTGCGCGACCATCTCGCCCACGCTCACGCGGTAGCGCATCGCGACCTCGCGCGCATCGGCGAAATACGCGGCGCGCAGGCGCGCCTGCACGAGCACGGGAAGCTGCGCGTCGCGCCGCGCATGCGATGCGCGCGCGGGCTGCTCGTTCTCCTCGAGCGTCTCCCACAACGTTCCACGAATGTCGCTCATGTCCATCGGTCGTCGCCTCCTGCGACGCACTCGCGCGTGCGTGCGCGTTCCGCGCATCGGTGTGCGGCGCGCGTGCGCGGCCGTCCGATGCGTGCGGGGAGTGTAGATCGGCATCGGCGCGCGTCAACGGCGCGCGGGAATTGCGCGCGCTTTTCACGCGCGCGTCGGATCGACCGCGACGGACCCCAGCAGCGATCGATGGGTGTCGCGCAGGGCCGGGAACCTCTCGCGCCACTTCAGCAGCGCGTCGCGGTCGAGCTCCGCGACGAGCGCCGCTTCTCGGTCGTCGGCGTGCGCGATCACCTCGCCGCTTGGCGCGACGATCATCGAGCCGCCCGAGTAGCCGCACGCGGGATCGTGTCCGATACGGTTGCACGCGAGCACATACGCCTGGTTCTCGATGGCGCGCGCGACCAGCAGCGCGTGCCAGTGGTGCGCCCGCGCGGCGGGCCAGCTCGCGCCGATCACGAACAGCTCCGCGCCCGCAAGTGCCGCCAGACGCCACACTTCAGGAAAGCGCAGGTCGTAGCAGACCAGCGGGCAGACCTTCCAGGAACCCTGGTCGCTGGGCACGTCGATCACCGTCACGCCGTCGCCCGCGGCGTAGTGCGCGTGCTCCTGCCCGGGGGAGAAGAGGTGCATCTTCCTATAGGTGGCCCGCACCGCGCCTTGCGGGTCCAGGATCACCGCGGCGTTGCTCGGAGGCCCGCCGCCGGCGTTCGCCATCGCATAACCTGCCTGCAGCCAGACGCCGGACTCGCGCGCGATGGACTGCGCAGCGGGGAGGCTGTCCGTGCGCGACGCCTCCGCGGCGTCCATCGTGAAGCCCGTGTCGAACATCTCCGGGAGCAGCGCGAACCCGTCGCCGCGCGGCAGGTTCGCGGACGCGAGCATCCGCCGCACCGTCGCGGCGTTGGCGGCCTTGTCCATCCAGGCGATGTCGTACTGCAGCGCGGCGACCCGCATGGGGCGCCACCATAGCACTCCCGTGGACGCACGCGGGCCGGAAAAACGCCTCGCCCCCGCCGGCAGGGGCGGGGGCGAAGAAAGGGCGACCGACGGGATTTGAACCCGCGACCCTCGGGACCACAACCCGATGCTCTGCCAACTGAGCTACGGTCGCCGCAGAAGGGGTGCAGTCTAGGCCACCCCGGCGGGCAGGTCAATCCTTCGGGCGGTTGCGGCGCGGGGCCGATGTATCCTTGGCCCCTTCCCCCATTGGGGGGAGCGATCCCGACCTTGGAACCTCGACCATGACCACCGCCACCATCCCGTCGTCCCGCGCCGCCCTGAACTTCGGCTCCGCCGCGATCCACGCCAACCTCGCCGCCGCGCGGCTGGTCGAGCTGGCGGTCGAGCGTGGCGAGGGCATCCTCGCGGCCAACGGCGCCCTCAACTGCCAGACCGGCGCGCGCACCGGCCGCAGCCCCGACGACAAGTACCTCGAGGACACCCCGGGCATCCACGCCAACATCGCCTGGGGCAAGGTCAACCAGCCGATCAGCCCCGCGCACTTCGACAAGATCTTCGCCCGCGTCATGGAGTACATGCGCGGCAAGAAGGACGTCTTCCGCTTCGACGGCTTCGCCGGCGGCGACCCGAAGTTCCGCCTGAAGGTCTCGGTCTTCACCGAGGAGGCCTGGCACAGCCTCTTCGCCAAGACGCTCTTCATCAATGCCAGCGCGCAGGAGCAGGCGCACTTCGCCAGCGACTGGACGATCATCGACGCCTCGCGCCTGGAGCTCGAGGACCCCGCCGCCTACGGCGTCAAGAACAAGCTGTGCATCGTGCAGAGCCTCGAGCGCAAGCTCGTGCTCATCGTCGGCACGCGCTACGCGGGCGAGATCAAGAAGTCGATCTTCTACGCGATGAACTACGACCTGCCGGGCGTCGACGTCTTCCCGATGCACTGCTCGGCGAACGTCGCGATCAAGGACGACAGCAACGTCGCCGTCTTCTTCGGCCTCTCCGGCACGGGCAAGACGACCCTCTCCGCCGACCCGCACCGCCGCCTGATCGGCGACGACGAGCACGGCTGGAGCGCCGACGGCGTCTTCAACATCGAGGGCGGCTGCTACGCCAAGTGCATCAACCTCTCCAAGGAGGGCGAGCCGCAGATCTGGAACGCGATCCGCTTCGGCAGCGTGCTGGAGAACGTGGTCGTCGATCCCGCCACGCGCGTGCCCGACTACGACAGCGCGAAGTACACCGAGAACACCCGCGTCACCTATCCGCTGCAGTTCGTCCCCGACGCGGTGCAGCCGCCGCTGGGCAAGCACCCCAAGAACGTGATCTTCCTCTCGGCCGACGCCTTCGGCGTGCTGCCGCCGGTGGCGAAGCTCACCCCCGAGCAGGCGCAGTACTACTTCGTGAACGGCTACACCTCGAAGCTCGCCGGCACCGAGGCGGGCGTCAAGGAGCCGACGCCGAACTTCAGCGCGTGCTTCGGCGGCCCCTTCATGCCGCGTCCTCCGATGGTCTACGCGCAGATGCTCGCGGACCGCATCCGCAAGCACGGCAGCGCCGTGTGGCTGGTGAACACCGGCTGGACCGGCGGCCCGTACGGCGTCGGCTCGCGCTTCAAGCTCTCCTACACGCGCGCGATCCTCGCGGCGGTCCTGGACGGCTCGCTCGCGGGCGCGAAGTACGTCGAGCACCCGATCTTCGGGCTGCAGATGCCCGTCGCCGTCCCCGGCGTGCCCGCGGAGATGCTCGATCCCCGCGCCACCTGGGCGGACAAGGCCGCGTACGACGCGAAGGCGAAGGACCTGGCCAAGCGCTTCCGCGAGAACGACGCGAAGTTCGCGCTCAGCGACGCGGTCCGCGCCGCCGGCCCGCGCGCCTGAGTTCCCGCGAACGCCACCGCCACGGAGCGCCATGACCGCGACCCACGCCGCCTCCGCCGCCTGCGAGGTCTCCTTCGCGGAGATCGAGCAGGCCCGCCGCCGCATCGCCGACGGCGTCTTCTGCACGCCCTGCGTGGAGAGCCCCGCGCTCTCGGCGATCCTGGGCGCGCACGCCTACTGCAAGCTGGAGTACCAGCAGCGCACGGGCAGCTTCAAGGAGCGCGGCGCCTGCAACGCGCTGCTGCAGCTCACGGCGGAGCAGCGCGCGCGCGGCGTCATCGCCGCCAGCGCCGGCAACCACGCGCTCGCGCTCGCCTACCACGGCAAGCGGCTGGGGATCCCGGTCACGGTGGTGATGCCGACGCACGCGCCGCTGGTCAAGCAGCGCCGCTGCCGCGAGCTGGGCGCGCGCGTGCTCAACCACGGCGCGACCATCGCCGACGCGCGCCACCACGCCGACGACCTCGTCGGCGGCGAGGGGCTCACCTACATCAACGGCTTCAACGACGCCGCGATCATCGCGGGGCAGGGGACCATCGGCATCGAGCTGCTCGAGCAGGTGCCCGACCTCGAGGCGGTCGTCGCCCCCATCGGCGGCGCCGGGCTCATCGCCGGCATCGCGATGGCGGTGAAGCACCTCAACCCCAAGGTGCGCGTCGTCGGCGTCGAGCCGGTGCGCTGCGCCTCCTACGCGGCCGCGCTCGCGGCGGGCCGTCCCGTGCGCGTGCACGCGACGCCGACGCTCGCCGACGGCCTCGCGGTGCCGGAGGTCGGCGGCCGCGCCTTCGAGATCGCGCGCACGCGCGTCGACGAGGTCGTGCAGGTCGACGAGGACGCGATCGCGCTGGCGATCCTGCGCCTGGCCGAGCTGGAGAAGGGCGTCGTCGAGGGCGCGGGCGCGACGCCGGTCGCGGCATTCCTCGCGGGCAAGCTCCCCTCGCTGCGCGGCAAGCGCGTGGCGCTGGTGCTCTGCGGCGGCAACATCGACCCGCTGGTCTTCAGCCGCGTCATCGAGCACGGCCTGGCCGTCGATGGACGCCTCGTGAAGTTCTCGGCCATCATCAGCGACCGCCCGGGCGGCCTGGCGGAGCTGGCCAGCACCCTCGCCCGCGCCGGCGCCAGCGTCCAGGAGATCACCCACGAGCGCCGCTTCGGCGGCGCGGACGTCTCGACCGTGATGGTCCAGTGCGTCGTCGAGGTGCGCGACCGCGGCCACTCCGAGGAGCTCTTCCGGGCCCTCGAGGAGCGGGGAATCCGCATCCTCGCCCGTTCGGAACCGGGGGCCTGACGGGGTTTTTTCACGAAACGCGGGTGCCTCGCTTCAGTGGCCCCCCCGGGATCCCGATTCCTCCCACAGCCCCGCGGCAGACCGCCGCCGGCGCGGAGGAATCCAGATGGCACGCAACCCGTTCGGCTTCGAGAAGGACGCGCTCACCACCGGCGAAGTCGCCCGCATCTGCAACGTGGCGGCGCGCACGGTCAGCAAGTGGATCGACGCGGGCCGCCTGGAGGGCTACCGCATCCCCGGCTCCAAGGACCGTCGCGTGCATGTCTCCGCGCTCGAGGCCTTCATGCGCGCCCACGGCATCCCCATCGGCGGCACGCCGGCGACGCGCACGCGCGTGCTGGTCGTCGACGCCGACCGAATCGCCGCGGGCACGCTCAAGCAGGTGCTGGAGGACCTGGGCACCTGCGAGGTGACCACCGCCTCCGACTTCTTCGGCGCCGGCCTCGCCTGCGGCAGCGCCGCTCCCGACGTGATCGTCGTCGACTCCTCGGCCGCCGATCCGCTCGCCTTCGTCCACACGCTGCGCCTGCGCCCGGAGCTCGCCTCCACGCGCGTCATCGCCAGCGGCGCCTCGCTCCCCGACGACGACCGCCCGCTGCTGCGCGCGGGCATCGCGCAGGTGCTGCGCAAGCCCTACTCGGTGCGCACGCTCGTGGAGTCCATCGGCGTGGGCGTGCCCACGGCCGAGCTCGCCAACGCCTGATCCCGCGCCCCCTGCGGGGGAGCGCGCCTAGACTGCGCTCCCCATGCGCCTGGCGCTCGTCCAGTTCGACGCCGTCGTCGGCGACATCGCCGGCAACGCGCAGCGCATCGCCCAGCGCGCGGCCGAAGCCGCGGCGCGGGGCGCGGACGCCGTCGCCTTCCCCGAACTCGCCCTCTGCGGCTACCCGCCGCGCGATCTCCTGCAGCGGCAGGGGATCGCCGCCGCGTGCGAGGCCGCGCTGACGCGCATCGCGCAGGCGGTCGCCGCCTCCGGTCCCGCCGGCGCGCGCGCCGCGGTGCTCGTGGGCGCGCCGCGCGCCGTGGGCACCGCGGAGCTCCCGCTCGCCAACGGCATCGCGCTGCTGCGCGGCGGCGCCATCGAGGCGTGGTACGAGAAGCGCCTCCTCCCCGACTACGACGTCTTCGACGAGCCGCGCCACTTCCGCGCGGGCGCCGCGCCGCTGGTCTTCGAGTGCGCCGGCGCGCGCATCGGCGTCGGCCTCTGCGAGGACCTCTGGCGCGCGCACGACGTCGGCCGCGACGCGCTCGCACAGCGCTACGGCGCCGCGGACGATCCGCTCGCCGAGGCAGTCGCCGCGGGCGCGCAGGCGATCGTCGTGCTCTCCGCGAGCCCCTTCGCCGCGGGCAAGCCCGCGCGCCACGCCGCGCTGGTCGCGCAGGCCGCGGCGCGCCTGCGCGTGCCGGTGGCGAGCATCAACGCCGCGGGCGCGGACGACGACCTGCTCTTCGACGCCGACGCGCGCGTGGCGTATCCCGACGGCCGCGCGATCGCCGCGCCGCGGTGGCAGGAAGCGACGCTGACCGCGACGCTGCCCGCGGATCCGGCGGCGGGCGCGGGCGCGGGCGACGCCACCGCCACCGCCACCGCCACCACTCCCGACCCCGACGCCGACACCGCCGACCGCTGGCACGCGCTCGTCGCGGCCATCGCCGGCTACTTCCGCAAGACCGGCCACCGCCAGGCGCTGCTGGGCCTCTCCGGCGGCATCGACAGCGCGCTCGTGGGCGCGCTCGCCGCCGCCGCGCTCGGCGGGCCGCAGGTGCTGGGCGTGCTCATGCCCAGCCGCTACAGCAGCGAAGGCTCGCGCGCGGACGCGGTCGACCTCGCGCGCCGGTGCGGGATGCGCACGATGGAGCTCTCGATCGAGCCCGCGCACGCCTCGCTCGCCGCGCACCTGGAGCAGCACCTGCGCGCCGCGGGGCTCGGCGGCCTGCAGGGGCTCGCCGACGAGAACCTGCAGTCGCGCCTGCGCGGGCTGCAGCTCATGGCGCTCTCCAACGCCACGGGCGCGCTCGTGCTCGCCACCGGCAACAAGAGCGAGTACGCCGTCGGCTACTCCACGCTCTACGGCGACATGTGCGGCGCGCTCGCGCCCATCGGCGATCTCCTGAAGACGCAGGTGTGGGCGCTCTCGCGCTGGGCCAACCAGCACCACGCGGCGCTGGGCTTCGCGCAGCCGCCGATCCCGCAGCCGAGCATCGACAAGCCGCCGAGCGCGGAGCTGCGCCCGGACCAGACCGACCAGGACACGCTTCCACCCTACGAGCAGCTCGACGCGATCGTGCAAGGCTGGGTCGAGCAGGAGCGCTCGGTGGAGGCGATCGTCGCGCAGACCGGCATCGCGCGCGAGGTCGTCGAGCGCTGGACGCGCGCCATCGACCTGGCGCAGTACAAGCGCGCGCAGGCGCCGGTGATTCCCAAGCTCAGCGCGCGCGCCTTTGGCCCGGGCCGCCGGCTTCCGATCGTGGCGCGCTGGCGCCCGACCTGACGCCGCGGAAGGCCGAAGGAAGCTCGATTCCAGGCATCGGCGTCGTGCGTGCGGGCACCTGCAGGATCTGGTCCGCCTCGATGCAGTACGCGGTGAGCGTCCCGCCGTACGCGCAGCCGGTGTCGATGTTGGCGAAGTAGGGCGTGCCGTCCTTGCGGCGCAGCACGATCGGATCGCGCGTGGGCCGGTGGCCGACGACGATGAGCCCGTCGCGTCCGTCGTAGCGCTCCCACCAGTTGGGCTCGCCTTCGGCAGCCTTCAGGTGTGTCTTGACGTCGTCGGGGGTGCGCTCGACGCCGAGCTTCGTGTCGATGCCCGCGTGCACGACCGTCCACAGCCCGCGCGGGTGGCGCACCTCGATGCGGTCGCACGCCTCGGTGAGGAGCCAGGTCGCCTCGCGCAGGTAGCCCGCGCGCTGCAGCAGCTCCACCGCGACGCGCTCGGTGCGCGGCAGCAGGTCGAGCCCCGCGCCCGCCTGCATGCGCACGATCGCGCCCAGCAGCCGGATGTCGTGGTTGCCGCAGACCAGGTCGACGCGCCCGCCGCCCGCGCGGCGGTCCAGGATCGCGCGCACGACGCGGCCGGGCTCGGGGCCCTTGGTGAAGAGGTCGCCCACGAAGACGATGCGCGCGCCGGGGAACCAGCGTTCCACGAGCGCCAGCAGCGTCTCGAGCTCCTCCCCGCATCCGTGGACATCGCCCACGACGACGGTATGCGTGCGTGCCGGCGCGCTCCGCGCGCCCTCGATTCGGCCGTCCATGGCCTTCACCATGCGCGCAGTCTCCCACGCCGGGGCGGCGCTTTCCAGCCGCTTCGCCGCGGATCCGTAGAATTCGCCCGCGATGCCGATCCGCGTCCTTCCCCGCCTGCTCGTGGACCAGATCGCCGCCGGCGAGGTGGTCGAGCGGCCCGCGAGCGTCGTGAAGGAGCTCGTGGAGAACGCCCTCGACGCGGGGGCGCGGCGCATCGAGGTCTCCATCGAGGGTGGCGGGGCCGACCGCATCGCGGTCGCGGACGATGGCGGGGGGATTCCCCCCGCGGAATTGCCGCTCGCCGTCGCAAGCCACGCCACGAGCAAGCTTTCCAGCGCGGAGGATCTCGCGGCGATCGCCACGCTGGGCTTCCGCGGAGAAGCGCTTGCGTCGATCGCCTCCGTCAGCCGCCTGGCGATCGTCAGCCGCGTCCCGCAGAGCGACGCGGGCGCGCGCCTGGAGGTCGAAGGGGGCGCGATGGGCGAGGTGCGTCCCGCCGCGGCGCCCCCCGGCACCGTGGTGGAAGTCCGGCAGCTCTTCTTCAACACCCCCGCGCGCCGCAAGTTCCTGCGCAGTGCGACCGCCGAGCAGGGGCGCGTCCAGGAGACGCTCGAAGCCCTCGCCCTCTGCCGCCCCGGCGTCGCCTTCCGCTTCGTCTCCGAGGGACGCACGCGGCTGGACCTGCCCGCCGTGGACGATCCGCGCGCGCGCGTCCAGGCCGTGCTCGGCGACGCGCTGCAGGAGGATCCGCTGCTCGTGGACGCGATGGTCGAGACCGACCACGGCCCGGTGACGCTCTGGGGCCTCGCCGCGCGCCCCGCCGCCGCGCGCAGCACCGGCCGCGCGCTGCGCTTCGCCCTCAACGGGCGCGCCGTCCTCGACCGCACGCTGCTGCATGCGGTGAAGGAGGCGTACCGCGGGCTCGTCGATCCCGGCCGCACGCCGCCCGCGTTCCTGGCGCTCGAGATGGATCCGCGGCTGGTGGACGTGAACGTCCATCCGGCCAAGACCGAGGTGCGATTCCGCCAGCCCAGCCTCGTGCACCAGCTCGTGATGCGCTCGGTGCGCGACGCGCTGCGCGCGGCGGACCTGGTGCCGGCGTTCCTGCTGGGTGGTGGGGCGGGGACGAGCGCCGCCGCCGTCGCCGCCGCCGCGCCGGCGCACGCGCATCGGCTGGTGCCGGCGGGGCTGGGCGAGCGTCTGGCGGGGCTCGCGCCCGCGCCAAGCGCGCCGGTCGTGGAGGTCGCGCCCGCCGCGCACGCCGCGCCCCTCGCCACGCCCACTGCCGACCCCATGCTCCACGCCAACCGCACCGCGCGGCGCGTGATGCAGGTGCACGGCAGCTACCTCGTCGTCGAGGACGCGCAGGGGATCCTCATCGTCGACCAGCACGCGCTCCACGAGCGCGCCATGTTCGAGGAGCTGCAGACGCGCGTCGCCGCCGCGCCGCTGGAGTCGCAGCGCATGCTGCTGCCGACGGTCGTCCCCGTCGACGCGCGCGCCGCCGAGGCGGTCGAGGCCGCCGCGCCGCTGCTCGCGCGCATCGGCATCGAGGCGACCGCCGCGGGCCCGCGCGCCGTCGCGGTGCACGCGTACCCGACCTTCCTGCTCGGGCGCCGCGTCGCCCCCGAGGAGTTCCTCCCCGCGCTGCTCGAGCGCGTCGCCGACGAGGGCGCGCTCGACTTCGAGGCCGCGCTCCACGAGACCCTCGACATGATGGCGTGCAAGGCCGCGGTGAAGGCGGGGGACCGCCTGACGACGGTGGAGATCGAGGCGCTGCTGGACCTGCGCGAGCGCATCGAGCGCGGCAGCGCCTGCCCGCACGGGCGTCCGACGACGCTGCGCCTGAGCATGCGCGACCTCGAGCGCAACTTCGGGAGGGCGTGAGCGATGCCCGCCGCACGCATCCTGGACGAATGGGTCGAGGCCGCTCGCTCGGGCGTGGGCTTCGAGGCCGCGGGCGAGTGGGGCGACCTCTCGGGCATGCTCGTCTACGCGGCGCCGCCGCAGCGGGGCGGTCTCTTTCGCCGCGCGCCCGCGCCCACCGCGCCGACGGTCGCGCTCATCGCGCCGCAGGCACCGGGGCTCGAGCAGGCCGAGGAGGCCGCGCATGTCGAGGACGCGCTCGCCGCGGGGCTGCTGCGCGCGGGCGTGCATGTCGCGCGCGCGCGCTCGCTGCGCCTGGCGACGCCCGCCGAGATTGATCCGCTCGCGTGGGTCGACGCGATCGTGCACGCGCAGCACGCGGCGACCTCGCTGGTCGCGGGCGCGCGCCCCGCGCTGGCGGGCGCCTGGCTCGCGGGCGCGGCGTGCGCGCTCGCCGTCGCGCGCCGCGAGGAGCTCGCCTTCGTCGTGCTCGCGGGCGCGCCCGCGGCGGAGGTCATGAGCCGCCGCACCGCGGAGAACGAGGACGATCCCGCGTGGGAGGCCTCGCCGACGCTGCGCCTGGTGGACGCGCTCGCCGCGCTGCAGCCGCTGCAGGCGATCACGATGCAGCCGCGCCCGGTGCTGCTGGTGCAGGGCTCTTGCGACGAATCGCTCCCCGCGGCGCACCTGGAATCCTGGCGTTCCGCGCTCGCCGCCGCCGGACGCCCCGCCGAGGGCGTCGAGGTGGCCTTCGCCGACAGCTTCTTCCGGATGCTCGAGGACGGGGGCGCGCCCGACCGGGAGAGCGACGAGGGCCAGGCGCTCCTGGCCGACGCCGTCGCCGAGTGGACCGCGCGCACGCTCAGCGCGGCGGCGGCTCGTCCGCCTCGGTGACGACGCGCACGAAGACCGTCTCGCCGGTGCGCAGCATGCGGCGCACGTAGGGGGCGCAGAGTCCGCACCCGGTGCCGCAGCGAAATTCGCGCTGCACCGCGTCGAAGTCGCGCACGCCGCGCTCCTGGCACCAGCGGTGCATCGCCTCGAAGCTCTGGCGATGGCAGACGCAGCGGTCGATGCGCATCGCTCACGGACCTCCGTACGCGGCGTCGTCCTGCGAGAGGAAGCCGTTGGTGGGGAAGTCCAGCACCATCGTCGCGAGCGCGTCCGTCGTGAGCTGCCCGCGGCAGGGATGCGCGACGCTCTCGACATGCCCGTCCAGGCATGCGACGCAGGTGCAGCCGTCCGCATGGCGGAAGGCCTGCCCGCCCGCGCAGCAGACGGCGAGGTTGCCCTCGACGGTGTTCATCGGCGCGCGCATGTACTTGTTGGGGCCGCCGCGCCAGCCGCCATCGCCCAGCAGCGCGACGCGGTCCGGGCGCGCGAAGCTCGTGATTGGCCGCCCCAGGCGCGCGGTGCGCCAGCCGTCGAGGGTCTGTCCGTCCGAGCCGAGCACCGGCGGCCCGCCCTCGGCGCCGATGTAGCTCGTGTTGTAGTTGTAGCCCGTGAAGGGCTCGGCGCCCTCCTGCGGCGGCGCGTCGTGGTCGGGGCAGCCCTGCACCGCCGAGGGCGCGTCGAGGTAGCTCCACAGCAGCCCCGGCACGAGCGCGCCCTGGCGCATCTGGTAGTCCCACGACGCAGTGCGCACCGTGCCCGACTCCTGGAAGTGCAGGATCGCCGCGGGCATCGCCTGGTTGTTGAGGTTGGCGTACGCGAAGGCCGCCGCGGTGAGCTGCCGCAGGTTCGACTGGCAGCGCGACTGCCGCGCCGCCGCGCCCGCCGCGCGCAGCCCCGGCAGGAGCATTCCCAGCAGCAGCGCGATCACCGCGCACACCACCAGCAGCTCCACGATCGTGAAGGCGCGGCGCGTCATGGCTGCGTCCCCCACGCACCCAGCAGGATGCCCAGGTCCGCGCCCGTCACCGCGCCGTCGCCGTCGAGGTCCGCCGCGCACGCGCACGGCCCCCAGCTCCCCAGCAGCGCGCCCAGGTCCGCGCCGTCGACGTCGCCGTCGCCGTCGAGGTCGCCGGCAACCGCCGCCGCGCGCACCGCGACCACCGCGTCGATCTCCGGCACCCACGCCGCGTCCGTCGGCACGCGGATGCGCACGAAGCGCGCGCTCGCGAGCCCGACGCTCGCGAGGTCGATGTTGGTCCCGCCCGCGCCGCCGCCGTAGGCCGCGACGACCGACTCGTAGTCCATCCACGCCAGCGAGTCTGGCGTCACCGCGGGATCGACCGGCCACGCGGGATCCGTCGGCTCCGCGCCCGGACCCGGCGCGTACGGCCCGAGATCCACGAAGCCCATCGTGGGCAGCCCGCCGTCGGCGACCGCGCCGGGCACCGTGCGCCACTCGACGCCGTCGGCGCTGAGCTCGACGATGCCGCCCTCGTCGAAGAGGTAGCCCGGCGCGCCCGCGGGATACGCCAGGTCGCCGAACATCGCGTTGCCGTAGACGATGAGGTCGACGCCGAAGGGATGCGCCGGATCGTCCGTCACCGGCTCGTCGAAGGCGAGCACGAGCGCGCCGCCGCGTCCGACGGAAACGACCTGCTCCGGCAGGTACGCCGGACGGAAGGGCGTCACCGCGCCTGCTTCGCTCCCGGTGCCGGTCATGCGCGCGGGCGGACCGAGCGCGCTCGCGGGCTGCTGGTACGAAAGGCCCGCGCCGGTGCCTGGCGTGTACGAGATCACCTGCGTCGCGCAGCGCATCGGCGGCAGCGCCATCGCTCTCGGTGCGAGCGCGCACGCGCACGCTCCCGCCCCCAGCGCGCACACCGCGTGCGCGCGCCTGCGCCAGCCTCCGCTGGCCCTCGCGTTGCTTGTCATGGAATCCGGGCTCCGCAATCCCGCTGGGCATGCGATGCCGCGGGTGGTCCTGTCGACCGGTGGAGCCCAAGTCGCGTGGGCGCGGTCGTGGCGCAGGCCGGTCTTCCGGCTCCGGGCAACCCCGTCGGCCTTCCCAGCCGCGCCCGTTGCAGGGCGGCCAGTGGCCTCGTGACGGGGGCGGGAGGCGCCTTCGCGCGACCCAGCCCGATACGGCGGCGCGTCCGCGGCGGCATTTCACCGCCTTCCCGAGCCGGAGCGAGGGCGGGGGAGCGGACCGGCTCCCAGGACCTCGCACCGACCTCCTGCAGCACACTCGGCTGCAGACGCCTGCGCGGGGGCAGTGTAGCGAGCCACCCGCGCGGGCCCGGCGACCCGTCGCCGGGGGTGCGTTCGTTGACACCGGAGCCTCGGCTCCGATAGATTCGCGTTCCTTGGGGGCATCCCGGCCGGCCTCGGCCGCGTAGCGCACCACCGGTCCCGGTGGTCGCCGCGTCCGGCGCACCGGGTCCGCCGCCCGTTGACGGGAGCAGCGCGACCGCTGGCTCCCTTCGTCCCGTCCGAATGCGGCCGCGCGACCACGGATGCGCGCCCGCCGCCCCGCCCGCAAGGGCTCACCCGAAGAGGACCTCCCGTGCACGCTTCGACGCGCTCCACGCTGCTCTGCTCGACGCTCGCCTTCGCCGCGCCCCTCGCGGGCCTTGCCGCGCCTGCCATGGCGCAGGGGACCGCTCCTGCGGCGCCCGCCGCGTCGGGCAGCCAGGCGCTCATCGACGCCGCCGCGCTCTTCGTGCACAACGTGATGATCGCGAAGCCCGACGCCGCGACCGCCGCCGCCAACGTGCTGCTCGCCGACGCGGTCGCCCCCAGCGACCTCGCGCTCGCCATCGACGGCGCCGACATGGGCAAGCGCATGGACGAGGCCTTCCGCCGCAGCCGCCGCATGGCCGAAGTCGCCGACGCCTCCGCCGCGCTCGAGACCAAGCTCGAGGTCGGCCGCACGACCCTCGCGCGCAAGATCGAGCTTATCGAGGAAGCGGTCAGGATGCTCGTCGGCCCGATCCGCGGCCAGATGCTCGCGAAGGACCGCCTCGTCGCCGCCGGCGAGTACGCCGTCCCCGCGCTGCTGCGCCAGGTGGTCGAGGGGCGCGACCTCGCGCTCGAGGCCGCCTCCGCGCGCGTCCTCGTCGACATGCGCCGCCAGGCGGTGCTGCCGCTGATGCTCGCGGTCCCCGCGCTGGACGCCTCGGCGCAGCGCAAGGTCTGCGTGATCCTGGGCGAGCTGGGCTACCCGATCGCGATCCCGGTCCTGCTGGACATCGCCTCCAACGCCAAGACGACGCCGGACGTCTCCGAGGCCGCCAAGAACGCCGCCTCGATGCTGGGCGCGAAGGACATGACCGCCGCGGCCGCCTACGTCGCCGCCGCGCGCCAGTTCCTCACCGTCGACATCTCGCTCATCGCCTACCCGGACGATCCGACGCAGAACATCTGGAAGTGGACGGAGTTCGGCGGCCTCGCCGCGGACAAGATCTCGACCCGCCTCTACTTCGACGCGATGTCGATGCTCTTCTCGCGCCGCGCGCTGGAGCTCGACGCGGGCAACGGCCAGGCGCTGGCGCTCTTCATCGCCGCCGACCTGCGCCGCGAGGCCGCGATGGGCGAGGGCATGGTCGATCCGCTCTTCGCCGGACAGGGCCGCTCCGCGCAGTTCTACGCCACCGTCGCCGGTCCCAAGACGATGCAGGAGGTGCTGCGCCTGGGCCTGTCGATGAACGACACGCTGCTCGTGCGCTCCTCGCTCGCCGCGCTGCGCGAGACCGCCGGCGCCGGCGAGATGATCGCCGACGGCTCGACGCCGGTCGTCGGCGCGCTCCTCTATCCGGACCGCCGCGTGCAGTTCGAGGCCGCGATCGCGCTCGCCTCGGTCAGCCCCAAGAGCGCCTTCTCCGGCAGCGAGCAGGTGGTTCCGCTGCTCGCGCAGGCCGTGCGCGCGGGCGGGCAGACCTTCGCCGGCATCATTTGCGCCTCCTCGGAGGACTCGCAGCGCCTGGCGAACTCGCTCAAGGGCAACGGCTTCGTGCCGCTCACCGCGGCCGCCGACGCCGCGGGCTTCGAGGTCGTCTCCGCGCGCAACGCCGGCTCCGACCTGGTCGTGATCAGCGGCAGCGCGCCGCAGATCCGCGAGCACTTCACGACGGTGCGCTCGATGCGCGCCGGCTCGACGCTGCCGATCCTCGTGGTCGCGCAGCCCGCCGACAAGGGCTCGCTCGACGAGCTCGAGCGCGACGGCCGCACCGTCGTGCTGGGTGTCGACGTCGACGACAAGGCCTTCAAGGCCGGCGTCGACGCGCTGGTCTCGCGCGCCTTCGGCGGCCGCATGACCGCCGACGACATGTCGCGCTACGTCTCGCAGTCGCTCGACGCGCTCCTGCGCATCGGCCTGGCCAACGGCCCCGTCTACCGCATCGGCGACGCCGAGCGCGGACTGGTCGAGGCGCTGCGTTCGCAGGAGGGCCCGGTGCGCCTGGCCGTCGCGAACGTGCTCGCGCTCGTGGGCACCGAGGGCGCGCAGCGCGCGCTCGCGGAGACGGCGCTCTCGGCCACCGGCGACGAGCAGGCGATGCTCTTCGGCCCGGTCGCGCAGAGCGCGCGCCGCTTCGGCAACCTGACGACCTCCGCGCAGTCCGACGCGATCCGCCAGGTGGTGCAGACCGCCACGGGCGCGACCGCCGAGGCCGCCGCGGCCGCGTACGGCGCGCTCAGCCTGCCCTCCAGCGAGGCGGTGGAGCTCATCATCAAGAGCCGCCAGCCCGGCGTGAAGCCCGCGGAGACCGCGGCTCCGTCCGGGAAGGGCGACGCGGCGATGGGCGCGACCCGCGGCGGCTGATCGCCCCGGGCGCACCGCTATGATGTTCGGCTCGACTCGTACCGCCACCCTAGCTCAGCGGTAGAGCAGTGCTTTCGTAAAGCACAGGTCGTGGGTTCGAATCCCATGGGTGGCTTTCTTCCGCCGCGCGGACCGCTCCGCGCCGGCGTCCCGGGGCGTCAGAATCCCACCGCCTGCCCGTCGCGCCGCGGATCGCTCGCGCCGATGTAGACGCCGCCCTGGCGCATCGCCATCTGCGCGCCGCCGAAGAAGACGCTCTCGTCCTTGGCGACGCGCACGTTGTGGCCGCGCCGCCGCAGGTCCTGCACCGTCGCCTCGGGGAAGCCGGGCTCGAGCTGGATCACGCCGTCGTCCATGACCTGCCAGCGCGGCGCGTCGATGGCGCTCTGCGGGTTGAGCTTCTGGTCGACGATGCGCACCACCACCTGCACGTGCCCCTGCGGCTGCATCGCGCCGCCCATGACGCCGAAGGCCGCCAGCGGCGCGCCGCCGGGGCCGGTGAGGAAGCCCGGGATGATCGTGTGGTAGGGGCGCTTGGCGGGGGCGTACTCGTTGGGGTGCCCCGGCTCGAGCACGAACCCCGCGCCGCGGTTCTGCATCGCGATGCCCAGGCCCGGGATCACGATGCCCGAGCCGAAGCCCTCGTAGTTGCTCTGGATGTAGCTGACCATGTGCCCCTGGTCGTCGGCCGCGCACAGGTAGACGGTGCTCGACTTCGGGAGCGCGGTGGGGGTCCACGGCTGCGCCTGCGCGATGCGGATCGACTGCGAGCGCTCGCGCAGCAGCGTCGGGTCCAGCAGGCGCTGCGCGTCCTGCGTGCCCAGGTCGGGATCCGCCACGAAGGCGCGAACATCCGCGAAGGCGGCCTTCATCGCCTCGATCTGCAGGTGCAGCGAGTCCGGGCTGTCGCGCGGGTAGCGCTCCATCGGCATCTCGCGCAGCATGCCCAGCGCCAGCAGCGCGGCGAGTCCCTGGCCGTTGGGCGGGATCTCGTGCAGCGTGACGCCGCGGTAGTCGATGTGCCAGGGCTCCACCCACTGCGGCTGGTGCGCGGCAAGGTCGCTCGCGCGCATCGCGGCGCCGGCGCGGGTGGCGGTCGACTCGATCTGCGTTGCGATGTGCCCGCGGTAGAAGCTCTCGCCCTGCGTGCGCATGATCTCCTCGAGCGCGCGCGCGTGGTCGGGCAGGCGGACGACGTCACCGGGCTCGGGGGCGCGCCCCTGCGGCGCGAAGGTCGCCATCCAGTCGGGGAAGCGGTCGAACTTCGCGACCGAGCGCTTCCAGCTCGCGGCGGTCATCGGGCTGACGGGGTAGCCCTCGCGCGCGTAGCGGATCGCCGGCTCGAAGAGGCGCTCGAAGGGAAGCTTGCCCAGCTTGCGGTGGAGCGCGACCCACGCGCTCACGCAGCCCGGCACCGTGACGGCGGGCCAGCCCTGGCGCGGCATCTCCTTGAGTCCCTGGAAGGCGCTGCGCGGCTGCCCCGCGGGGCTGCGGCCGCTGGCGTTGAGGCCCAAGAGTTCTCCCGCCCAGGCGATCGCGAAGGCGTCGCTGCCGATGCCGTTGGCGACCGGCTCCACGACCGTCAGCGTGACGGCCATGCAGACGGCGGCGTCGGCGGCGGTCCCGCCCTCGCGCAGCACCTGGAGGCCCGCCTGGGCCGCCAGCGGCTGGCTGGTGGCGGCGATGTTGGCGGCGATCACGGGCATTCGCTGCGAGGGGTAGGGGAAGCGCCAGTCCATGACCGGGAAGGTTATCGGGGAGCGCGCGAACCGCCCGGGTTGGCACGGCGTTTGATTCATCCACATTCGCGGCGAAACGCTGCGGAAGGGAGCCGCGCGCGCCGACAATGGAGCCCGGCGACGACCGTGCGTGTCGCCGCGGCCGCCACGCGCGCCGAGGGAGAAGCCATGGGACGCACTCGCACGAAGACCACCACGACCACCCGCACGACCCGCCGCGTGAACGACTTCGCCGCGCCGGCGACCGCGACCGCCTCGAAGCCCGCCACGCCCGCCGCCATCGCCACGCCGCGCCCGGACGTGCGCGCGGTGCTCGACCGCTCGACGACTGTCGCCTTCGCGGAGCTGCGCCCCGGCGCGCGCCGCGCGGCGCACGCCGGCGTCGTGCCCTTCATCTGCGGCTGATCGCGCGCGGCGCCACCGCGCCACCGCCGCACCGCCGCGACACCGCCGCCGCGGCAGCGCACCGGGCCGCTGCTACGATCCGGCCATGGCACGCAAGAAGACCCGCGCCTCCGGCGCCCGCACCGGTGGTTCCACGGCCCGCAAGACCGTGAAGTCCGCTCGCCGCGTCTCCGTCGCGCGCGCGGGCACCGTCAGCGCCCGCCGCCCGCTCTGGGTGGAGTCGCTCCCGACGCACGGCCACTGGGACGCCCTCGAGCAGGCGATGCGCCGCTCGCTGGATCTCGCCCACGCGCACGACGCGCCCGCGCGCACGCGCACCGACCTCGCCGCGCGCCTCAAGCGCCTGCAGGAGCTGCGCGCCTGGTGCCACCAGATCACCGTCTCGGAGTTCGAGGGCATCACCGGCCCGGACCGCGCCGCCACCGGCCGCGCGGCGGGCGGGCTGGCGCACCGCGCCCGCCAGGCCAAGGGCGGCGTGAACCGCGGCCTCGAGTCGCTCAAGTGATCCCCGCATGACCTCGGGCGCCGACGCCGACCGCTCCTCGCGCACGCTGGTGCTGCTGGTGGACGACCAGCCCATCGTGGAGGCGGCCATCCGCCGCCTGCTGGCGCCCTTCGCGGACATCGAGCTCGTGGCGGTGCAGGACGCGGACTCGGGCTTCGCGCTCGCGCTGCAGCGCCGCCCCGACGTGATCCTGCAGGACCTGGTGATGCCGGGCGTGGACGGCATGGAGCAGATCCGCCGCATCCGCGCCAACCACGACCTCGCAGACACGCCGCTGGTGGTGCTCAGCGGCGATTCCGAGCCCGCGACGAAGAACCAGTGCTTCGAGCTGGGCGCGAACGACTACCTCGTCAAGCTCCCCGATCCGCTCGAGCTCGTCGCGCGCATCCGCTACCACGGCCGCATGGGCCGCGCGCAGCGCGAGCGCGACCGCGCGGCGCGCTCGCTCGCGCACAGCCAGGCGGAGCTGCTGCGCCGCAACTCCGAGCTCGACGCCGCCAACCGCAGCCTCGCCGCGCTCAACGACCTGCTGGGCCAGGAGTCGCAGGACCAGCGCGAGCGCATCGCCGAGGTCGCCGCGCTGGGCAGCACGCTCGGCCGCGCGCAGGACCTCGACGAGGTCATGGAGCAGACGCTGCAGCTCGCGCGCAGCTTCACCGACGCGGACGCCGGCAGCATCTGGATGGTCGAGGATGGCGGCCTGCGACTGGTCTACTCGCAGAACGACACGCTGCAGGCCTCGCTGGGCGAAGGCGCGCGCCTGCCGCTGGCGGACACGCGCGTGCCGCTCGACTCCAGCTCGATCGCGGGGCATGTCGCCGTCGTGGGCGAGCCCGTGCGCATCGACGATGTCCGCGCGCTTCCCGCGGGCGCGCCGTACCGCTTCCTGAGCGACGTCGACGAGCGCACCGGCTACCGCACGCGCAGCATGCTCGTCGCCGCGCTGCACGACGCGCGCGACCAGGTGGTGGGCGTCATCCAGCTCATCAACGCGCGCGGACGCCACAAGGTGCCGCGCGACCAGGCCGTCTTCACCGCCGCGGACGAGTCGGCGGTCAAGCTCTTCGCGGGGATGGCCTCGCTCGCGCTCGAGCGCGCCAAGCTCGTGCGCAGCGTGATCATGCGCACCATCGCCACCGCGGAGATGCGCGATCCCACCGAGACCGGCGCGCATGTCCAGCGCGTGAGCGAGTGCAGCGTCGCGATGTACGACCGCTGGGCCGCGCGCCACGGCATCGACGCCTCCGAGCGCCAGCGCAAGCGCGACGAGCTGCGCATCGCCGCGATGCTCCACGACGTCGGCAAGGTCGCCGTCCCCGACCAGATCCTCAAGAAGCCCGGCAAGCTGGACGAGGCGGAGTACGCGCGCATGCAGACGCACGTGCTCGCGGGCGGCCGCCTCTTCGCCGAGGCCGCCACGCCCTACGACGCCGCCGCGCGCGAGGTCGCGCTGCACCACCACGAGCGCTGGGACGGCGGGGGGTACCCGGGCGACTTCGACACCAAGGCGCTCGCCGCGCTTCCGGTGGAGCTGGAGACGGTCCCGCCCGCGCGCAAGCTGCGCGGCGAGGAGATCCCGCTCTTCGCGCGCATCGTCGCCGTCGCCGACGTCTACGACGCGCTCACCAGCAAGCGCAGCTACAAGGAGGCGTGGAGCGACGAGCGCGTCGCCGAGCTCCTGCGCACCGAGGCCGGCAAGCACTTCGACCCCGAGATCGTGGAGATCGCGCTGGGACTGCAGTCCTATTTCAAGTCCGTGCGCGAACGCTACGCCGGGGACCACGCGTAGCAGGGACGGCGATGTCGACCCAGCAGCCCCTCGATCCCCCGCGCGCGAACGAGCCCGCCCTCCCCGCGCGCCGCACCTGGCGCTTCGTCGCGGCGCTCGCGGTGGCGCTGGCCTCGGACGCGATCGGTGTCCCGCTGGAGGCCTTCTTCCCGCTGATGGTGGCGCTGGATGTGGTGACCGCGATCGCGCTTTGGCTGCTGCTGGGGCGCGGGCTGGTGCTGCTCATCGCGCTCGTGCTCGAGGCGATCCCGGGCGTCGGGCTCATGCCCTTCTGGACGCTCGCCGTGATCGGCGCGCAGGTGCTGACCTCCACGACGCAGGCGCGCCTCGACGGGCTGCGCGGCGGCGCGTCTAGGCGCACTCCCCCAGCCGCCCCATGAGGCTGCGCACGCAGGCGCTGCGCTGCGCCGTCTCGGCCGCGGCGCGGTAGGCGCGCGGATCGGCGCCGATGCGCTCGGGGCAGGAGAGGATCATCGTCTCGACGAGCCCCTCGTCCTGGGTCGCGGCGATCGCGTCCAGGCAGCGCTCGATCCAGAGATCGCTCAGGCGCTCGTCGGGGAAGCCGTAGCGCGCGTGGCGCAGCAGCACCAGGTCGAGCACGCGCACGGGAATCGTCTCGCGGCGGACCCACGCCTCGATGACCGCGGCGAGCTGGCCGCGCTCGCGCAGGCGCAGCAGCGCGATCGCGAGCGCGTCGTGCCAGTGCGGCGCGAGGCGGAGCTGGTCGAAGTCGATGGCGGCGAGCGCGAGGGCGAGCGGCCCCGCGGGCGCGGGCGGCGCCTCGGCGTCGCGCACGGGCGCGTTGAGCGGCGCGTCGTCGGGCTCGCCCTCCAGGCGCGCGAGCTCGCGCCGGAAGCCCAGCGCGCCGCAGTCGGTGCAGCCGTAGGACATGCACAGACCGCGGGAGTCGGCCTCCCAGAGCAGATCCACGAAGGGGTTGCTGCGCGCAAAGAGCGAGGGCGCGATGCGCGCGACGCCCGCGCGCGCGGCGTTGGCCGCGGCGTGGGGACTCCGGCGATGGTGCGCGTCGGTGGACATGGGGCCTCCTGCCCGAGGAGCCGTGGTGGGCGGCTCGCTTGCACTCTCCTATACGAGTCGCAGCGCCAAGGTGTTTGCCCCGTGAAGATTGCGAAAATCCGCGCCGCGCATCGGAGTCCGCGCGGCGCGGTGCGCCCCGGCGCGCGCCTGCTTCAAATCGCAACTGTCCGTGCCGCGCCGGGTTACGAACGCGGCGCCGCACCGCGCTTGGGCGGCGCCTCCGGCGTGCAGTGGTGCCAGCCGTACTCGATCAGCAGCACGCCCGCGGTCCCCAGCAGCACGCTCGCGGCCACGTGCGAGGTGCTCACGCCCGTCGTCACCATGCGGCCGACGGCGGTGACGAAGGCGAGCCCCGTCCAGATCGGCCAGGCGCGCGGCTGCCAGAGCGTGAGCACGCAGGCGATCGCGCCGACGGTCGCGGCGCCCGCGGTGTTGCCGCCGACGGCGATGTCCGCGAGCCCCGCCCACATCACCGCGAGCGCCAACATCCCCATCCATCGCGCAGTGTTGGGCCAGTTGAAGGCGGCCGCGAGGCCGAAGCCCAGCACGGCGGTGAAGAACCAGAAGAGGGGGCTGCCCAGGAAGCTCGCCCAGCGCCAGAGGAAGGCGCCCTCGTCGCCCGCCTGCGCCTGCGTCCAGCGCGCGACGAGCGCGTCGCCGCGCCAGCGCAGGATGCCGATGGGAATCGCCGCGCCCAGCACGACCGCGAGCGCGATCACGCGTCCGCGCCCGGTGCCCAGGATCGCGCGCGTGGCGAAGCGCTCGTCGAGGTCGGAGACGCCGGTGGACTCCTGGCTCATGCGCGTCTGCTAGCGGCCTCCCGCCGCGCCGCCGACCGCGCCGCCGCGGCCGCCGCCGAAGCCGACGCCGCCGACCGCGCCGCCGGGGAACATCGAGAAGCCCGGCACCACGTTGGGACCGAGATCCCAGAAGGTGGGCCAGGTGTAGCCGGTGTAGGTGTACGCCTCGGGCGCCCAGCCATAGGTCGCGGGATCGTCCGCGCGCGGGGGATCGAGGTTGGGATCGCGGCCCGGGTAGCCGGACATGTCGTAGTACGGATCCGCGTAGCTGTTGAACCACGAGTTGCTGTAGCCGCTGCGCGCGGGGGCGGGACCCATCGGCACGGGCGACGGGATGTTCCCCGACTGCGGCGGCTGCTGGCGCGGGTATGCGGTGTCGGGCGACTGCACATCGGCGGGATTCGCGGCGCCTGCGGACTGCCACTGGCTCGCGGCCTGCTGCGCGCGGTGCGTGCGGTCCCAGTCCAGTTGCAGCGCGCGCTTGCGCAGCGCGTCGGGATCGGGGGCGGTGCCCGGCGCGGGACCCTTGGGCTCCCAGCCCTTGGAGCGCATGAAGCCCGGCGCCCACGCCTGGTAGAAGCCCAGCAGCCCCTTGCCCTCGAGGAACTCCGCCATCATCGCGACGGTGCGGCGCCCCTGGTTCAGGCGGTTCCAGCTCGAGCGCGCGACGCCGGCCTCGACCTCCAGCGCCTGCTCGATCTGGTTGAGGTCGTTGGTCTGCGGCTGCGGGCGCGACGCGGCGGTCTGCGCGAGCGCGCGCTCGAGCGCCTCGTTGAAGGTGAGCTGGTCCAGGTGCGAGACGTGGCCCTTGATGAACTTCGCGTAGTCGCCCGCGAGTCCCTGCTGCTCGACGAAGACATGCATCGCCGCGATGCGGCGCGAGCAGTCCTTGAGCGCCTGGTGCGAGGCGTGGTCGACGAGCTCGAGCGCGCTGCGTTCGTGCTCCAGGCGCAGCAGCGTGGGATCGTTCATCCAGACCGCGCCGGGGGCGGCGTGCACCGCGGGCGCGCGCTTGGCGTGATCGACGCCGCCGGAGGTGGGCGCGGGGGGCGTCTGCTGCGGCGGAGCGCCTGGCTTGGGCGGCTCCGGGTCGCGCTCGGCGGGCGCGCCCGCGGGCTGCGGCGCGCCGAAGGAGCTGCGTCCGCCGCCGTCGGCGGGTGCGGGCGGGGCGGCGGGGGGCGCCCCCTGCGCACAGGCGATCGAGGCGGCGGCGAGCAGGGCGGCGCCGCTCAGCAGCGTGGACATCCGCGGGCAGGTGGTGGGGTGCATCGTCATCGGCTCCGGCGCAAAGCGTATCCGGCACCCCCGGTATCCTCGGCCCTTCGATGAACCACCACGCCGACCACCACCGCGCACCGACGGCGCCCGACCGCCGTCCCCGCCGGATGTCCACGAAGCACATCGTCCGCCTCTTCCTGCTCAACGTCGTGCTCTTCGGCACCTGCAGCGCCTTCGCGGGGCTGATCGTCGGCGACTGGGTCCCCTCGGGGCAGCAGCTGCGCGTGCTCGCGGCGTTCGGCCTCGTGCCGCTGGTGATCGCGGTCGTCGCGACCGCCGTCCACGCCTACGCCGGCAAGTGGACGAGCGCCGACGAGATGTCCGAGCGCTTCTTCGGCGGCTCCCACCCCGAGCGTCCGTGAGCATGGAGCAGCCGGCCATCGGTCGTCGCGCGATGCTTGGCGCGATCGCCGCCGCCGCGGGCGGCGCGATCCTGGGCGGGTGCGCTGCCGCGAAGCCCGCCGCGGGCGCGACGTCCGCGGGCGCATCGGGCACCAGGCCGCCGTATGTCCGCACGATCTCCCTCGCGCAGTGGTCCCTGCACCGCGCCGTCGAGTCGGGGCAGACCAACACGCTGGGCTTCGCTCCCGCCGCGCGCCGCATCTACGGCATCGGCGCGATCGAGTACGTGAGCACCCTCTACGGCGCGGACCCCGGCGACGCCGCCTACGCGCGCCAGCTCCGC
The DNA here is from genome assembly GCA_046350355.1 of Phycisphaerales bacterium. Classification (GTDB taxonomy): domain Bacteria; phylum Planctomycetota; class Phycisphaerae; order Phycisphaerales; family SM1A02; genus UBA966. Next base: position 495,605 of record JAXMAN010000002.1, read on the forward strand.
GGCATCTGCGACGGCGAGGGCGTCCGCAGCAACCTCATCATGATCGACGCCGAGGGCGATCTGGGCGACCCCGATCCCGCGCTGCGCGCGCGCGCCGTCGAGCGCCACGCGCGCTGGCTGGAGCCCGCCGCCGCGCTCGGCTGCTTCTGCATCCGCGTGAACGCGCGCAGCAGCGGCACCCCCGACGAGCAGCGCGCCCGCTGCGCCGAGGGCATCGCCGCGCTCGCCGAGCGCGCGAAGGCGCTGAAGCTCGACATCATCGTCGAGAACCACGGCGGCATCAGCAGCGACGGCGCGTGGATGGCCTCGCTCATGCGCGCCATCGGCCGCCCCGACGTCGGCACGCTTCCCGACTTCGGCAACTTCCGCCTCAGCCGCACGCAGAACTACGACCGCTACGAGGGCATCCGCCAGATGCTCCCCTGGGCGCGCGACGTGAGCGCCAAGACCTACGACTTCGACGAGGCCGGCAACGAGACCACCATCGACTACGCGCGCATGTTCGCGCTGCTGGACGCCGCGGGCTACAGCGGCCCGGTGGGGATCGAGTACGAGGGCAAGCGCCTGAGCGAGCGCGACGGGATCCTCGCGACCAAGCGCCTCGTTGAGCGCTTCGGCGCGCGCGCGTAGACTCTTCGCCCCCGCGCGGATGCCGCGCGCCCCGCCCTCCAGCCGAGCCACCCATGAGCGCAGACACGCCCTCCCCGTCCGGTCACCGCCGCGAGCACGTCGTCCTGGTCACGGGAGCGGGAGGGGAGATGGGCCACGGGCTCATCGACGCGCTGGCGAAGCAGGGGCGCCAGATCGTCGCCATCGACATCCGCGAGCTCGACCCCGCGGTGCGCGCCAAGTGCCGCAGCGCCTACGTCGGCGACATCTGCGACGCCGCGCTCCTGGAGCGCCTGCACGCGCAGTACGAGATCGGCGAGATCTTCCACCTCGCGGCGCTCCTCTCCACGCGCGGCGAGTTCGCGCCCGAGACGGCGCACCAGGTGAACGTCGTCGGCACGCTCAACATGCTGCGTCTGGCCGCGGACCAGGCGCGCAGCCACGGCCAGCGCGTGAAGTTCCTCTTCCCCAGCTCGATCGCCGCCTACGGCATGCCCGACCTGGCCGCCAAGCGCGCCAGCCGCCTGGTGAACGAGGACCAGTTCAACCACCCGCACACGATGTACGGCGTGAACAAGCTCGCGGGCGAGGAGCTGGGTCGCTACTACCAGGACCACTACCGCAAGCTGGCGAAGGACCGCATGGCCTCGCCCATCGACTTCCGCAGCATCCGCTTCCCCGGCATCATCAGCAGCGAGACCGTCCCCAGCGGCGGCACCAGCGACTACGGCCCGGAGATGATCCACGCCGCCGCGCAGGGCCGCCCCTACGAGTGCTTCGTGCGCCCGGACACGCGCATCAGCTTCATGACGATGCCCGAGGCGATCGACGCGCTCCTGCGCCTGGCCGCCGCCCCCAAGGAGAAGCTCACGCGCACCGTCTACAACGTCGCGTGCTTCAGCCCGACGGCGGCGGACTTCGAGCGCGCGGTGAAGCAGGCCTTCCCCGGCGCGCAGGTCGGCTTCGTCCCCGACCTGGGCCGGCAGGCGATCGTCGACAGCTGGCCCGAGGAGTGCGACGACTCCGCCGCGCGGCGCGACTGGGGCTGGATCCCGACCTACACCTTCGAGAGCGCCTTCGAGCGGTACCTGCTGCCCTCGATCCGCGCGCGCTACGGCCGCTGAGCCCGCGGCGCCCGCCGGCCCCGCGCCCGCCCACGCGCATGCGCGGGGGAGGGGCCCGCGCCGGCGCCGGCTCCCGCTACGCTTGACGGGATGACGACCGTCGCCGACCGCGCCTTCGAGTCCCGCACCCAGAAGACGCTGCAGTCGCTCGCGCAGAGCGGCCAGCTCAAGCACCTGCAGACCATCGAAGGTCCGATGGGCGCCACCGTGAAGCTGCGCGGCTACGGCGAGGTCGCCTGCTTCTGCTCGAACAACTACCTCGGCCTGGCCGACCATCCGGAGGTCGTCGAGGCGGGCATCCAGGGGCTGCGCACCTACGGCGCGGGCACCGCGAGCGTGCGCTTCATCTGCGGCACCTTCGACTGCCACGAGCGCCTCGAGAAGACCATCGCCACCTTCTACGGCGTCGAGGCCGCGTACTCCTTCACGAGCTGCTGGAACGCCAACGAGGCGATCTTCCCGACGCTCTGCGAGCCGGGCGACCTGATCATCAGCGACGAGCTCAACCACGCCTCGATCATCGACGGCATCCGCCTGGCCGCGGTCATCAAGAAGGGCTGCCACAAGGGGGTCTTCCGCCACGGCGACCTCGCCGACCTGCGCCGCAAGCTCGAGGCCGCGCGCGCGAACCCCGAGGTGACCGGCGCGCTCTGGGTCGTCACCGACGGCGTCTTCTCGATGGAGGGCGACATCGGCGACCTGCCCGGCCTGCGCCGCGTCTGCGACGAGTTCGGCGCGCTGCTGGTCGTCGACGACAGCCACGGCACCGGCGTGATGGGCCGCACCGGCCGCGGCACGCACGAGCACTACGGCATGCCGGGCACGGCGGTCGACTACTTCACCGGCACGCTGGGCAAGGCGCTCGGCGGCGCGGCGGGCGGCTATGTCACCGGCTCGCGCCAGGCGGTCGACCTGCTGGTGCAGCGCGGGCGCCCGACGCTCTTCTCCAACGCGCTCCCCGCGACCGTCGCGTGCAGCGCGCAGAAGGCGATCGAGATCCTCATGCGCGAGCCGCAGCGCGTGCAGAAGCTGCGCGACAACGTCGCCTACGCGCGCGCGGGCATCCGCGACGCGGGCTTCGAGGTGCTCGAGAGCCCGACCGCGATCTGCCCGATCATCGTCCACGACACCGCGAAGGCGATCGCGATGAGCAAGCGCCTGCTCGAGCTGGGCGTCTTCGTGATCGGCTTCGGCTACCCCGTCGTCCCCGAGGGCCACGCGCGCCTGCGCTGCCAGGTGAGCGCCGCCCACGAGAAGACGCACCTCGACCAGTTCATCGGCGCGCTGCGCCAGCTCCGCAAGGAATTCGCGTGATCTACCGGCGCATCTACGACAGCGCGCTCGCGCAGGCGGCGTACCTCGTGGGCTGCGGGGACTCGAAGGAGGCGATCCTCTTCGACCCCGAGCGCGACATCGACCGCTACGAGCGCGAGGCGCAGCAGGCGGGCGTGCGCATCGTCGCCGTCGCCGAGACGCACCAGCACGCGGATTTCGTGAGCGGCGTGCCCGCCTTCGTCGCGACGCGCCCCGTGACCGCGTACCTCAGCGGCGTCGGCGCGCGTCCCGAGTGGACCGCGCGCGTCGCGCCGCATGCGGGCGCGCGGGTGCACTGGCTCGCGGACCGCGAGGCGTTCGCGATCGGCTCGCTGCGCTTTCGCGTGCGCCACACCCCGGGCCACACGCGCGAGGCGCTGAGCTACGAGTTCCTCGACGCCGACGGCCGCCCGGCGGCGATCTTCACCGGCGACTTCCTCTTCGCCGGCGACGTCGGCCGCCCCGACCTGGGATTCCTGGGCGTCGGCGGCATGACCATCGCCGAAAGCGCCGAGGCGATGCGCCGCAGCCTCGCGCTCCTGGACGACATGCCCGACGGCACCGCGGTGCTCCCCGGCCACGGCACGGGAAGCGCCTGCGGCAAGGCAATCTGCCGCATCCCCGAGTCGACCGTCGGCATCGAGCGCATCATCAACCGCCCGCTGCGCGACCGCTCCGATGGCGAGCGCTTCCTGCAGACGCTCCTGCGCGACCAGCCCGATCCGCCGCCCTACTTCGGGCGCGTGAAGGCGACCAACGAGCGCGGCCCGGCGCTGGTCGAGCGCGTGCCCGCGCCGCCGCGGCTGGACGCGCAGGTGTTCGTGCAGGCCGCGCAGGATCCGCGCTGCCTGGTCGTGGACTCGCGCGACTGGGGCTCGTGGGTGGACGGCCACCTGCCGGGCTCGATCTTCGCGACCTTCGATCCGTACTTCGGGCCCACCGTCGCCAACTACGCCGAGGCGGGGGACCGCGTGCTGCTCGTCGCCGACCCCGCGCAGATCGAGGCGATGGTGCGCGTCCTCTTCCGCGTCGGCATCGACGAGTTCGACGGCTGGATCGCGCCCCGCGACTTCCTGACCATCCCGGAGGAGGCCTTCGAGGCCGCCGGCGTCGACGAGATCTCCCCGTGCGAGGCGGCGCGCCGCCTGCAGTCGGGCGCCGCTGCGCCGCTGGACGTGCGCTCGAAGCAGGAGTTCCGCGGCGGCCACATCGCCGGCGCGCGGCACGTGCCCTTCATCCAGCTCCCGGTGCATGTCGGCTCGCTCGATCCCGCCGTGCCGCTGGTCGTCTACTGCCGCTCGGGCAACCGCAGCGCGCGCGCCTGCGCCTACCTGCGCCGCCGCGGCTTCCAGGTCGCCAACCTGCGCGGCGGCTACTGGCCGTACGCGGGGCGCGGTTTTCCGGTGGAGTGAGCGCCGCGGAGGGCGGAATCCGGGTGTCGGCGATCTAGCATGCAGCGCATGCTTCGCGCGCGGGGGCTGCTGGTCATCTCCGTTCTCCTCGCGATCCTCGCCGGATCGGTGTGGGCCCTCGACTGGCTGGGGCGGACCGGCAACCTGCGTGACCACCCATTCCGGATGGTCAACGACTCCGATCGCCCGGTGGAGGTCTTCCTGGCAGGGGAGTGGAGGGTGGTGGCGCCCGGCATGCAGGTCACGGGGCCAGTCTTCGCGGCGCCGACGACCGAGGGGACTCCCGGCGCGATCCGGTTGGTGGAACTCGAGGTGCGGGCCGCCGTCGGCGAAACACCGCGGCGGCTGCAAATGCACCTCCCCGTGGACGACTGGGAGGACCTGCTGCTTGTGGTTCGCACAGTGCGCGGAGAGGCAGGGACCGCGCCCCTTCCGCGGCAGGGCAAGGTGCCTGCTCCTTCGGTTCCGTGGGAGCAGGTGGAGCAGCTCGTGACGATCGCGGAGCAGCCGCTCGGCGGTGGACGGCTGCTCGAGTTCGAGACCGCGCATCCCGTGCTGCCCCGAGCGGAGAACTTCCTGGGCATGCAGTTCCTGCAGTTGCCCGCAGGGACCTTTCGCATGCGCGCGCCGGAGGACCCGCAGGGACCGCCGGTTGCGCCGCAGGAGACGTTCGTCCGCCTGAGCCGTCCATTCTGGATCGGCGTCCGGCCCGTGACGATCGCGCAGTGGAACGGCCTCATGGGACCGGACCCGGCCGCTTCTTCAGCGTCGTCGTCGTCGTCGTCGTCGATGCAGGGGATCTCCTGGGACGACGCCGAGGAGTTCTGCCGGCGGCTCTCGGCGCGCGAGGGGCGTACCTATCGCCTCCCCACGGAGGCGGAGTGGGAGTACGCCTGCCGCGCCGGCGCGCCGCCCCGGATCGTGGGTCCCCCCTTCGGCAATCGCTGGGGTCTGGCGGGCATTCGAGACGGCCGCGAGGAGTGGTGCTTCGACTGGTGCACGCCGCTGCCGCCGCTTCGGGGGCCGTTGACGGATCCCACGGGTCCGCCCACGGGAACGCTGAAGCTCGCGCTCCGTGCGCCGTCCGGCCAGCATCGTGACTGCTTCCGAGTCTGCGAGCCCCGCGATGCGCTCGATGGAGGCGTGGCCCTGCGCGTCGTGCTCGAGGATGCGCCCGAGGCGCCTCAGCCTTCGGGTGCGGCGGCTCCTGGCCCGGCGCGGGGCGCAGTTTCCCGGTGAAATGAGCCGGGGACGAAGTGGGGCAATAACCCTTCCATGCGGCCTCGCGAGCCGCAAGCACGGCCATTGAAAGCCAAGTGCGCTTGACAAATGGCTTGAAATGGCTCTAATTGTGGCTGTGATCCGGACGGAACACCTGCAAGTCACGCCGGAGCTGGTCGCGCTGATCGGCGAGTTCGATGAATTCAAGGGTGCCTGGAGGGCCTTGGGGCGCATCGCCCCGGAGCGGCTCCGCCAGCTTCGTCGCGTGGCGACGATCGAGAGCGTCGGCTCCTCCACCCGCATCGAGGGCGCCACGCTTTCCGATCGCGAGGTCGAGGCGCTGCTGGCCCGCGGGAGCGGTCGCCTCGCGACCCGCGACGAACAGGAAGTGGTCGGCTACGCGGAGCTCATGGAGGTGATCTTCGCGAACCATGCCGCGATCCCCGTGACGGAGAACTTCATCAAGCAGCTCCACGCGACGCTGCTGCGCTACTCCGAGAAGGACGCGCGCCATCGCGGCGAGTACAAGAAGTTCCCCAACAGCGTCGAGGCCTTCGATGCGCACGGCGCGTCGCTTGGCGTCGTCTTCGCCACGGCGACGCCCTTCGATACGCCGCGCGAGATGGCGGAACTCGTGGACTGGTGGGGCCGAGCTCGGGAGGATCGTGCGATGCACCCGCTGCTGGCCGTGGGGATCTTCGTCGTGGTCTTCCTCGCGATCCATCCCTTCCAGGATGGCAACGGCCGGCTTTCGCGCGCGCTCACCGTGCTGCTGCTGCTCCAGGCGGGGTACGCCTACGTGCCCTACAGCTCGATTGAAGGCATCATCGAGCGCAGCAAGGAGGCGTACTACCTGTCGCTGCGCCGCACGCAATCGACGCTCGCCGCGCCGGCACCGGAGTGGACACCGTGGCTGCAGTTCTTCCTCCGCGCCCTCCGGGAGCAGAAGGCGCGGCTTGAGTCCCGGATCGAGCGCGAGGCGCTGCTTCGTGCCTCGATGCCCGCGCTGTCCGTGACCATCCTGGAACTCGTCGCGGAGCATGGCCCGATCGGCGTCGGCGACCTTGTGCGCATCACGCGCGCGGCGCGCGGCACCGTGAAGACCCGCGTCGCCGAACTGGTCGCCGCCGGGGAACTCCGGCGCGTGGGCCAGGGACGGGGCGCGAAGTACCTGACGGCGTGACGCGCGCGCGCAAGTTCGCTCGTTCCCGCGCCCCCGCGACTCCCCGCTCAGCTCACGCTCAGCGTCGGCTGCAGGTACGCGCTCGTGCCGCCCATGGTGACGATGCTCACCTGCGCCGCGGTGTTGCGGCAGAGGGCGTCCAGGTCGCGGCCGAGCGCCGCGTTCTCCCAGTTGCGCAGCGGGGTGCCCGCGTCGCTGTGGCGGCGCAGGTCCATGTGGATCGGCAGGCCGCCGAGGTAGTTGAGCCCCATCTCCTGCGCCATCGTCTGCGCGCCGCCGCGGCCGAAGAGGTCGTACTCCTTGCCGTCGTCGCCGATGAAGTAGCTCATGTTCTCCACGACGCCCAGGATCGGGATCCCGAGCTGCTGGAACATGCGCACCGCGCGGCGCGCGTCGTCCTGCGCCACGCGCTGGGGCGTGCAGACCACGACCGCGCCGGTGAGCGGCAGGAGCTGGCTCATCGTCAGCGGCACGTCGCCGGTGCCTGGCGGCAGGTCGATGATCAGGTAGTCGAGCGCGCCCCAGTCAGTCTGCAGCGCGAGCTGCTTGAAGGCGCCGTGCGCCATCGGTCCGCGCCAGATGAGCGCCTTCTCGGGATCGACCAGCTTGCCCAGCGTCATCGCCTTGATGCCGTGCACCTCGAAGGGCAGCAGCATGTTGCCGCGCGCGGCGGTGGGGACATCCTCGAGTCCCAGCAGCGTCGGGACGCTCGGGCCGTAGATGTCGCCGTCGAGCAGGCCGACCTTCGCGCCCATGCGGGCCAGGCCGACCGCGAGGTTCGCGCTCACCGTGCTCTTGCCGACGCCGCCCTTGCCCGCGCCGACGGCGATGATCTGCTTGACCATCGGCAGGGGGCTGCCGCCCTCGCGCGTGCGCTCGTTGGCCTTGCGGACATCCGCGGTGAACTCGATCTCCAGGCGGCCCAGGGACTCACCCGTCTCGATCGCCTTGGCGCGGACGGCCTCGTCGATGTCGCCGCGGATCTTGTCCTTCATCGGGCAGGCGGGGGTGGTGAGCTCGATCACCAGGCGCACGTCGGCGCCCGTCCCGACCACGTCCTTGACCATCCCCAGCGTCACGAGGTCCTTGCCCAGGTCGGGGTCCTTGACCGTCCGGAGGGCGTCGTGCAGATGCTTGCTGGAGAGGGGCATAGTCCGGCAATCCTAGCCCGAAAGGGGGTGATTTGACGAGGGAATCTCGGACGCACCCGTCCCCGGGAATGCCCCGCGCGGCAATACCCGGGCACGGACCCCGTTCTGCATGGCGTCCGAGCAAGGAACCCCGAAAGGAACCACGACCATGAACCGCAACAGCACGCTGATCGCCACCTTCCTCGCCGCCGCGGTGCTCGTCGCCCCGGTGTGCGCCGACGACACCAAGCCCGCGCCGCCCAGCGGCAGCCCGCCCGCCGGCGGTCCGCCGGTCGGCAAGGATTCGCAGCAGGGCAAGGAAGGCTTCGGCAAGGGCGAGCGCGGCAAGGGCGGCCGCATGGCCGAGCGCCGCAACCCCGAAGCCTGGCGCAAGGCGATGGAGGAGGCGACCGCCGACGCCACGCCCGAGACCAAGGAGAAGATCAAGGCCATCCGCAGCGACTTCGAGGCCAAGACAAAGGCCTGGCGCGAGGCCAACGGCGACAAGATCAAGGCGCTCGAGGAGAAGATGAAGGCCGCGCGCGAGTCCGGTGCGCAGCCCGACGGCTCGCTCATGAAGGAGATGCAGGAGCTGCGCGCCTCGGCGCCGAAGCCGGAGGAGATGCAGTCGCAGATCTTCGCGCTCCTCACCCCCGACCAGCAGGCCAAGTTCAAGGAGCGCTACGACGCGCTGCAGAAGGAAGGCCGCGGCAAGGGCAAGGACGGCGCGAAGGAGGGCGACAAGGACCCGATGGCCCCCGGCGGCGATCGTCCGAAGAAGCGCCCCGACGGCGGCAAGCCCTTCAACTTCGACGACAGCAAGGACGCGCCCCCCGCGAATCCCAACGGCGACGGCAAGCCCAGCGGACGCTGAGCGCCTCGCACCCGTCTCCTGAAGAGGCATCAACACACCGCGCGGATGGCCAGTGCCATCCGCGCGGTGCCTTTCACGGTGGATTGTGTGCGCCGTGCGCGTGCGAGGCGCGCGGCGCGCGTCCTCGTCAGCTTCCGCCGGCGATCATCAGGTCGTCGTAGCGCTGGACGATGTTCGGGCCGTCGGCGTTCTGGGCCGAGGTGACGATGTCGAACTTCGGCGCCGTCGGCGTGCCGAAGCCCTGCGCGGCGGAGAAGTAGACGCCGTCTGCGCCCGCGCTGATGAGGAAGTACTTGCCGCGCGGCGTGCCCGCCCAGACCTTGTCCGCGTCGTTCGCGGCGGTGTTCTGCACATTGATCGCGGCGTGGCGGATGAGCTGGCCGAGCGTCAGGTTGCGCGCGTCCTTCCCGCTCTGGCTGCCCGCGGACGAAGTGTTCAGGATGCTGCCCTTCGCGGCGTTCGCCAGCGTCTGGTCCTGGCCCGACTCGCCGAGCGCCGTCGAGAGGGTATAGGGCAGGATGCCCGCGCGCGTGAACTGGCCGCCATCGGCGTTGCTGCCGGTGCCGCGCGGGACGAGCGCGCCGATGCCGCGCACCTGGCGCATGTAGATGATCGGCTGGCCCCACGCGTCGATGAGGTCCGGAAGCAGCGCGGTACCTGCGGTGTCCATGCCCGCGCCCCCGACCTGCATCTGGCCGCTGACCTTCGCGAATTCCTTGCCCTTGGGGGCGTAGAAGGGGTCGTACTTCTTGCCGTTGCGGAAGGGGCCCTCGCCCATCTTGTCCGCGTTGATCTTGATCCTGTAGGTGGGCAGGCCGGTGACGCTGAAGGTCAGCTCGGTGCCGGCGAAGGTGTTGTAGTCGCTGTCCGAGGGAAGCCGGTAGCCACCCATGAGCGCCAGCAGCGCGTTCTCGGTGCTCGAGATGACCGGCACGTCGGTGTCGCCGTTGCCCGCCAGCAGGTACTCGTCCGGGATGACGCCGGGGTACTCGCCGAACTCCTGGAAGTAGGCGTCGCAGGCCTTCGAAAACTCCTGCATCGTGCCCAGCGTCGTCGTCGCGCGGGCGCGGTCGATGACCTTGCCCAGGGCGGGCAGGAGCAGGCCGATCAGCAGGGCGATGATGCCGATGACGACCAGCAGCTCCACCAGGGTGAAGCCCTGGCGGGCGTGGGTGGCCCGGGGCGGCGCCGCGGCGGGGAAGGCGGGGGTGGCGCCCCGGCAGGTGCGCGTCGGCACGGGGACGATCCCCACGGATTCGGAGGCTTCTGGGGTCATTCGGCGGTTTCCTCTCCCAAGTATACGGAAGTGGGTTTTGGGTTCTGTGGCGGTGGCGCCCGGATCAGCGCGGTGCGTCGATTCCCCCCGTCTGGCGCAGCCCCTCGTAGACCGCGCAGGCGGCCGCGGTCGCCAGATTCAGGCTCCGGGCGCGGGGGACCGGCAGCATCGGCAGGGTGACGCGGTGGGAGGCTCCGTAGGTCGCGTCGACCCAGGCGTGCAGCCACTCCGGGACCCCGCCATTCTCCTGCCCGAAGAGCAGGTAGTCGCCCCGCTGGAAGGAGGCCTCCCAGTGCGGGCGGGCGCTCTGCGTGGTGTAGAGCCAGAGGCGCGGGGGGCGCTCGCGCGCGAGGAACGCTTCCCAGGAGGGATGCTCGACCGCGTCGACCAGCTCCCAGTAGTCGAGCCCCGCGCGGCGCAGCGCCTTCTCGTCGGTCTGGAAGCCCAGCGGGTGCACCAGGTGCAGGCGGCAGCCGGTCGTCATGCAGGTCCTCCCGATGTTGCCCGTGTTGTTGGGGATCTGCGGCTGGAAGAGGACGATGTGGAACCGCGGGGCGGCGCGCGCAGGTTCCTCGACGGGGTGGTGCATCGGTGGTCCGGGTATACTCGCGCGCCTTATGTGGCCCGTCCTCTTCGCCAACGCCGCTTGGGTCGTCTTCCTCTCGCTCTGGGCGATCTTCTACTTCGCCGACGCCAAGGCGCAGCGCGGAAACCGCTGACGCGCGCGCGGCGCGGGGGGGGGAACGCTCCAGGCAGGAGTTGAACCTGCGACCTGCGCCTTAGGAGTGCGCTGCTCTATCCAACTGAGCTACTGGAGCCGGGGGAACGCGGTCTGCTTCAAGTGTAGCGCCGCAGGCGGTCGTTTCAGAGTTCCGCGAGCCGGCGCGGATGCGCGCCCAGCCAGCGCACGAGCGTCTCGACGCGCTCCGCGAGGAGCGCACTCACCGTGCGCAGGTTGCGCGCGAACGCCTCCTGCACCGGCTCGGGATGGTCGACCAGGTCCGTCACGCCCTTGATCGCGACGAAGGGCACGCCGAGCTGGCCGCAGACCTGCGCGATGGCGCACGCCTCCATCTCCTTGAGCACGACCCCCTCGGTCTCGAAGAACTCCGCCTCCTGCGGCGTGAAGGTGAGGCTGTTGCCCGTGCTCAGCACGCCGCGCTTGGCGCGCAGCACCTGCGCGATGCCGGGCGCGCGCAGCGTCGGCCACGCGCCGCGCGCCTGGAGCGCGAACTCGGGGATCGGGATGTGGCGGTCGTGGAAGAGGATGCTCCCCTCGGCGACGTAGATGTCGCCCACGCGCGAGCCACGCGCCTCGAAGCCGCCGCAGGTGCCCGCGTTCACGACGAGGTCCGGATCGAAGTGGCGCACTGCGAGGTACGCCGCGAGCGTGGCCGCCTCGGTGCCGATGCGGTCGCTGCCGTTGCGCGGGTCCTTGCCGTTGATGAGCAGGTCGACGGTGACGCCACCGACGCGCGCCGCGAAGTGGCGCTTGGGCAGGCGCGGGTCGATCGCGGGCTGCTCCTGCAGCAGCAGCCGCTGGACGAGCGGCATCGCCTCGTCCTCCATGGCGTAGAGGAGGGCGACGCGCTGGACGGTCTGCTCGGGATCGACGGGGTCGGGGCCGGGGTGCACGCGCGGATTGTCGCAGCACTGGCCCGGGACCGGGGCAGCGGTGGATTTCTTCGAAAATCTGTCGGTTCAAGGGACAGCCCATCGGGGGACCAGGCACGCCGATCCCATGCTCTGCCGGGGAATCCCCGACGGTTTCATCGGACGGAGGGGGGCGCTGCCCCGGTTGTTTGCCCCGGGGATCTCGTCGCCTGCATTTGCGCTCCGCCCTCCTTGTGGCATGGTGCGTCTGCCCCGTTCCCCCTTTTTCACGCGGGGCCCCGTTCCCTCAGGTTTCTGCCATTGCGATTGTGGGTCGTTGGCGCCTGCTGGGAGGGATTGTTCCCTGACAGGAGTTGCAGATCATGAACAGCCGTCTCCAGAAGCACCTCGTGGCCGCTGCCGCCGTCACCGCCGGCATCGCCTCCGCCGCGCAGGCCGCGGTCGTCTTCCAGTCCGTCAACATCAACATCCCGGACAACATCGATGGCGTCTACCTGAACGTCGTCACGCTCGCCCAGGGCACCACCAGCGGCGTCGCGGGTTGGGACATCAACCCCTACTCGGCGTCGACTGGCTCCTTCAACCTGTGGGGCCCTTCCGCGAACACCTGGTTCTCGGTTGGCAGCAACTACAACCTGGCGGCGGGCACGCTCATCGGCGGCGACATCTCGCTGTTCTCCCGTCCGGGTGGCGGCACCAACGTCGGCACGCAGATGAACCTCAACAGCAACCAGAACCTGCTGGGCTTCCGCTTCGTCAACGAGGCGAACGCCAACCAGGTCCACTTCGGCTGGATCCGCGTCGAGTTCGGCGCGACCGCCGGCAGCCGCACGATCACCGAGATCGGCTACGAGAGCGTCGCCGGTCAGTCGATCGCCGCGGGCGTCCCCGCCCCGGGCGCCATCGCCCTCATGGGCGTGGCTGGCCTGGTCGGCCGCCGTCGTCGTCGCTGAGCCGACGAACGCGTTTCGATGTCCAAACTCCAAACCGGAGCCGGGCGGCGTGCCAACGCCGCCCGGCTCCGGCGCTTTGGCGGGACCTATCATCGCGCGCTCGCATGCCTGACGGACCCGTGAAGCGACTTCTCATCGTGGGCTGGGACGCCGCGGACTGGCACCTGCTCGATCCGCTGATGGCCGCCGGCAAGATGCCGCACTTCCGGCGCCTGGTGGAGCAGGGGGTGCGCGCGGAGCTGCGGACGCTCGAACCGACGCTCTCGCCGCTGCTCTGGACGACGATCGCCACCGGCAAGACCGCGGACAAGCACGGGATCCTCGGCTTCGTCGAGCCCAACCCCTCCGGCGAAGGGCTGCGCATCTCCAGCAGCACCTCGCGCCGGACGAAGGCCCTCTGGAACATCCTGACGCAGTCGGGCCGGCGCGTGCACGCGCTGGGCTGGTACGCCTCGCACCCGGCGGAGCCGATCGCGGGCGTCTGCGTCTCGAACCTCTTCAACCGCGCGGGCGGTGCGGCGCCGGGACAGGCGTGGGCGCTGCCCGAGGGGTGCGTCCACGCGCCGGACGCCCTGCGCACGGCGCTCGCCGCGGCGCGCGTCGATCCGGTGCAGGAGCGCGGCGCGCTGCTGCGCGAGCTCATCCCCGACGCGCCCGCGCAGGCGCGCAAAGGCCGCGTCGCGGACATGATCGCGGGGGAGTGGGCGCGCAACCGCACCATCCACCGCGCCGCGCTGGAACTGCTGCGCGCCGAGCGCGCGGCCTCCGCGGACTGGAGCTGCGCGATGGTCTTCTACGACGCCATCGACACCATCGGCCACCACTGCATGGAGTTCCGCCCGCCGCGCATGGCGCATGTGCGCGCCGAGGATGTGCGCACCTTCGGCGGCGTGATGGACCGCGTCTACATGCTGCACGACCAGATGCTGGGCGAGCTGCTGGACGCCGCGGGACCTGGCACGACGGTGATGCTCCTCTCCGACCACGGCTTCTACAGCGATCACCAGCGCCCGGTGCACGAGGAGTGGCGCGGCGCGACCGGCGCCGTCGTCGAGGCGCGCTGGCACCGCCCCGAGGGCGTGCTCGTGCTCAGCGGCCCGGGCTTCCGCGCCGGCGAGACGATCGCGGCGCCGACGCTGCTGGACATCGCGCCGACGGCGCTCGCCGCGCTCGGGCTGCCCGTGGGCGCCGACATGGACGGCCGCGTGGTGACGGAGGCCTTCGCGCAGATCCCTGCGATCGCGACGGTGCCCTCGTGGGACGCGCAGGAGGGCGAGTCGGGGATGCATCCCGCGGAGATGCGCAACGATCCCTTCGAGGCGCGCGAGGCGCTGCGCCAGCTCATCGACCTCGGCTACATGCCCGACATGGGCGGCGATGTCGCGGCGCAGCTCGACGACGCCTCGCGCGAGGCGCGCTTCAACCTGGGGATGGTCTTCCTGACGACGGGGCGGCCGGAGCTGGGCGTGCCCGTCTTCCAGTCGCTGGTGCAGGAACGTCCCGCCGAGCCGCGCTTCGTGGTGCCGCTGGCGCAGTGCCAGCTCGGCGCGGGACAGACCGCCGACGCCGTCGCGACGCTGCGCGCGTACCTGGAGCAGGTGCCGACCTCGACCGAGGCGCGCATCCTGCTGGCAGGCGCGCTGCTGGAGCAGGGCGTGCGCGACGAGGCCGCCGCGGAGGTCGAGCGGCTGGAGCGCGAGCACGGCACGCAGCCGGCGATGGCGCTCGCGCTGGCGGGGCTCTTCGCGTCGCTGGAGCGGTGGGAGACCGCGCAGCGGTACTTCGCCGCCGCGATCGAGCACGCGCCGCGCAATCCGCTGGTGCGGGTGGCCTTCGCGCGCGCGCTCATGGCGCGGGGCGAGCACGAGCGCGCCGGCGAGGCGTGTCTGGACGCGACCGAGCTGCAGATGGTGCTGCCCGAGGCGCACTACATCCTCGGTGCGGCGCTCGCGTGGCTGGGGCAGCTCGAGCATGCGGAGCAGTCGCTGCGCAATGCGGTGACGATGCAGCCGGGCTCGATCGACGCGCAGGAGTTCCTGGAGGCGGTCGCGGCGGCGCAGGGCCACGCCGCGATCGCGCAGGTAGCGGGGCAGCGCGTGCAGGAACTGGCGAGTGCGCTCGCCGAGTCGGGCAAGCTTGCGCGCCGGAAGCCGGTGTCGTGGGATGCGCGGGCGTGGTCCGCGCGCGCGCGTGGGTGACGGCGGCGCGCGTTCGCGGCGGCGGCGGCCCGCGCCCAGACGGGCAACGGGCGAACATCAAGTGCCGATGGGCGGAGTCGAACCGCCGACCTAGGGTTTATGAATCCCTCGCTCTAGACCATCTGAGCTACATCGGCAAGGGTCAGCGACGCGGATCCCTGGGGAAACGGGTCCGCGAAGTTCTCGAACTTTCGGCGCGCCGGGGGGAACCCTCCCACGGCCGACGCCGGATGGGGGATGATAGCGACTTCCGGCCTCCGCCGCGACGCTGCGTCCACCCCGATTCCGCCGCGGATCCCCGCGATCTTCTGCGCCCCTGGTGGGCGCCCGTGCCCCAGATGAGAGACCCCATGCACGCGACCCGCTTCCTGCACTCGATCCTGCTCGCCGCCTTCGTCACCCTCTCCGCGGCGCCGGCCCATGCCGACGGGTGCCTCTTCGGGACCGAGGCCTCGACCCCCGATGCGGCGGTCGACGGCGCGCAGTTTGGCGCGGCCGCGGCGATCGCCGGCTCCGATGTGCTCGTGGGCGCGCCCGGGACCGGCGGCTGGGTCTACCTCTACCGGCGCCTGGCCAACGGCACCTACAACTTCCTCCCCACCAGCGCGATCACCCGCCCCGCGGCGCTCCTGAGCACCAGCGGCTTCGGCAGCGACATCGCCGTCGACAACAACGTCGCCGCGATCGGCGCGCCCTTCCACAACGACTCGCAGGGCGCGGTGGTCCTCTACCAGCGCAGCTCCACGGGCACGTGGTCGGCGCTGCAGACGATCTACTCGCCCGTCTCGCTCCCCAACGGCAACTTCGGATTCAGCGTCGCGATGAGCGGCGGCTTCCTGGCGATCGGCGCGCCCGCGGCGATCAACACCGGCGGCTTCGCGCGCGGCGTCGTCTGGATCTACGGACGCCAGCCCAACGGCACCTACGACCTCGTGCAGCGCATCGATCCGGACCAGCCGACCGCCTCGCAGGACAAGTTCTTCGGCTGGAGCGTCGGCCTGCAGGGCAACGTGCTCGTGACGACCGCGCCGGGCGAGATGCTCTCCACCGACGGCGGCAAGATGGGCTCCACCTACGTGGTGGTGCGCTCGAGCCTGGGCGTCTGGACGAAGGTGCAGCGCCTCAAGTCCGCCGGCAGCGGCGGGACGAACTACGGCACCGACCTCGCCGCGGGCAACCTGGGGACCAGCGGCGACGGGGTGGGCTTCTTCGTGCGCGAGCAGCGCCTGGGACTCGCCGACATCGTCTGGCAGTACACGATGGCGGGCGCGACGCCCGTGCTCGTGGGCTCCGCGCTCGCGGGCGAGACGCCGGCCTTCGGCGGCGCGCCGGAGAGCGACATCGTCCTCGCCAATTCGCTGAGCATCGACGAGGGCTTCAGCCTGATCGGCTCGCCCGGCGCGAGCACCGCCGACCAGTACATCTACGGCGGCGCGAGCTGGGCGTACGACACCAGCTACGTGCTCCCGACCGGTGGCCTGGACAACGGCTTCGGCCAGGGCGTCTGCGTCGGCCACGACCAGATCGCCATCGGCGCGCCGCAGTACGAGTGGTTCCTCAACGACGCGCCCGGCTACATCACGATCCGCTCGCACGACCTGCCCGACTGCAACGGCGACGGCACTCCCGATGCGTGCGCGATCGCGGTGGCGGGCGCCTCGACCGCGGACAAGAACTCCGACGGCTCGCCCGACGGCTGCCAGCTCGTCGTCGCGCCGACCTCGATGGACGCCTCCGAAGGCGACCTCACCACCGGCGTCTTCCTGGTGTGGCCCGGCGCGGTGAACGCCACGACCTACCAGATCTCGCTCGCCACCGCCGGCGGGGAGACGGTGCTGGGCACCGCGTACTGCGCGCAGTACCTGGACACCACCGCCGATGTGGGCGTGCTGCGCACCTACCGCGTCCGCAGCGTCTCGCCCAGCGGCGCGCTCTCGGATGGCTTCGTCGCCGCGAGCGGCTGGCGCAACGTCGCCGCGCCCACCGGCGTGACGGCCACCGACGGCACGAGCCTCTCGAACGTCAAGATCACCTGGACCGCCTCGACGGGCGCCACCTCCTACAAGGTGCTGCGCGCGCTCAACGGCGTCGTGACGACGCTGGGCACCGTGACGGCGCCGACGACGACCTACACCGACACCACGGCGGTCGCGGGCACCGTCTACCTCTACGCGGTGAAGGCGGTCTGCGCGCTGGGCGAAAGTGTCGCGAGCGACGCGAACGCCGGCTACCGCGCGGCGACCGCCGCTCCCACCACGGTGGCCGCGAGCGACGGCACTAGCTCCAGCGGCGTCGAGATCGCCTGGACCGCGCCCGAGGGCGGCAGCACGACCTACACCATCCTGCGCCAGGAGGGATCGAAGAAGCCCAAGGCGATCGGCACCGCCTCCGCGTCCGCGCGCACCTTCACCGACACCAGCGGCAAGGCCGCGAAGGTCTACAAGTACTACGTGCGCCTCTCCACGGTGACCACGGGCGGCATGTGGGACTCCGGCTGGAAGGCGAAGGTCGGTCCGTCGAACGCGCAGGCGACCGACGGCAGCTCGACGACCGGCGTGACCGTCACCTGGTCCGCCGCGCCCAGCGCGACGAAGGCGACCGGCTACGCGGTCTACCGCGCGGTCGGCACGGCGAGCCCGATCCTGCTGGGCAGCGTCGGCAAGAAGGTCTACACCTTCACCGACAACTCGGCGGTCCCCGGCGTGCTCTACACCTACTCGGTGCGCGCGATCGCGGGCGGCCTGACGCCGGCGAGCTCGAACGACGGCTGGCGCGCGCTCTCGCCGCCGGCGGCGCTCGCGGCCAGCGACGGCACCTACACGACCAAGGTCGCCCTCTCGTGGCCCAACGCCACGGGCGCGACGAGCTACGTGATCAACCGCACCGGCGGCACCGGCCCGGTGGAGTTCGTGAGCATCGCCAACAGCTTCGACGACACGACCGCGGTGGCGCCGACCGTCTACACGTACACGGTGAAGGCGCGCTGCGCGCTGGGCACCTCGGCGGCGAGCGTCTCCAACACGGGCTACCGCGCGGCCTCCTCGACGCTGCTGGCCGGACCGCTCGGTGGCGGCGGCGTGCGCTCGGGCGAGGGCGCCCACCTGGGCTCGCGCCACGGCGCGGGCGCGGGCGGCACCGACGCGCAGTCGGGCCAGGACGAGCTCGCGGGCGAGGCGGCCTGGGCCGCGCTCGACGGCGTGCGATACCACCTGGACGACCTCACCGTCGAGAGCCACCTCTTCGTGATGGGGCACGACGACCTCATGGTCGCCGACCTGCGCGATCCGCTGGATGTGGTGCACAGCACGCTGCTGGTCGTCACCGACGAGGCGTGCCTCAACGGCGGGCTCCATGTGCGCTTCCAGGCGGGCTACCAGCCCGCGCTGGGCGACCGCTGGACGCTCGTCGTGGCCGACCAGATCCACGGCGCCTTCCGCCTGGTCCGCGCGGACAACCTGCCCGCGGGCACGCGGATGCAGGTGCGCGCGGTGGGCGGGCTGCTGCAGCTGGAAGTGGTGGCGGCGGCGGGCGGCTCGGACTCCACCGCGGAGTGAGCCGGCTCAGGCGTTGACGGTCGCGCCCGCGCCGTTGGTGGCGCTGCGCACCCAGCGGCGGCCCAGCTCGGTCTGCGCGAAGGCCGGCTCGCGGCGGGCGATCGCCGCGGCGATCAGTCCCATGAAGAGCGGCTGCGGATCCAGCGGGCGGCTGGTGAGCTCGGGGTGGAACTGCGCCCCGATGAAGTAGGGATGCGCCGAGACGGGCAGCTCCAGCACCTGCATGATGCGGTGCTTGGGATGGTGGCCGCTGAAGACCATGCCGCCCTGGACGAGCGCGTCGATGCAGTCGGGCTCGACCTCGTAGCGGTGGCGGAAGCGCTCGCGCACCTGGTCGCGGCCGCCCAGCAGCATCTGCGCGAGCGTGCCCTTCTCGATGACGACGTCCTGGGCGCCCAGGCGCATCGTGCCGCCCATGATGCCCTCAATCTTCTTCTGCTCCGGGAGCTCGCTGATGACCGGGTGCTTCGTCGCGGGGTCGAACTCGGTGCTGTGCGCGTCCTTCCAGCCCAGGACGTTGCGCGCGTACTCGATGACCGCCACCTGGAAGCCCAGGCAGATGCCCAGGAAGGGCACGCGCTCCAGGCGCGCCGCCTGGACGCAGCGGATCTTGCCCTCGACGCCGCGCATGCCGAAGCCGCCCGGGACGATCACCGCGTCGAAGCGCGCGACCATCTCCTTGGCGCGCGCGAGCGTGTCCACGTCGCTGGTGTCGAGCCACTCGATCTCGATCTCCGCGCCCAGCGCCGTCGCGCAGTGCTCGATCGCCTTGTCGATGCTCGCGTAGGCGTCGCGCAGGCTGGCGTACTTGCCCAGCACGCCCAGGCGCACGCGGTGCGCGCGCGGCGCGGCCATGCGCGCGGTGAAGGCGTTCCACTTGACGCGCTCGCGGTCCTCCTGCAGCGTGTTCACGCGGTCGTGCAGGTGGAGGAGGCTGAGGATCTCGCGGTCCAGGCCCGCCTCGCGCATCGCGTCGGGGATGGTGTAGATGCTCGCGCGGTCGTGCATGCTGAACATGCGCCGCATCGGCACGTTGCTGAACATGCTGATCTTCTGCATCACCTTCTCGCCGACCGGGTTCTTGGCGCGGCAGGCGATGAGGTGGGGCTGGACGCCGGCCTCCATGAGGCGCTTGATGCCGAGCTGCGCGGCCTTGGACTTCTGCTCGCCCAGGATCGAGGGCTCGAGGATGTAGGTGAGCGCCACGAAGCAGCAGTTCTCCGCTCCCTCCTCGAAGGCGAGCTCGCGCAGCGCCTCGATGTAGAAGCCGTTCTCGTAGTCGCCGGCGGTGCCGCCGACCTCGACGAAGACCACGTCGCAGGGCTTGCCCGCGTTGCCGGTCATCGCCAGCTCGCGCAGGCGCATCTTCACCGCGCCCGTCACGTGCGGGATCATCTGGACGTCGCGGCCGAGGTAGCCGCCGCGGCGCTCGCGTTCGAGGATCTCGGTGTAGATCTGGCCCGCGGTCACGAAGTTGCGGCGGCCCAGGTTCTGGTTGAGCACGCGCTCGTACGTGCCCAGGTCCATGTCCGTCTCGAGCCCGTCCTCCAGGACGAAGACCTCGCCGTGGCGGTAGGGGTTGAGCGTGCCGCTGTCGATGTTGAGGTAGCCCTCCATCTTGATGGGGGCGACGCTCAGGCCCTTGTCCTTCAGGAGCTTCGCGAGCGAGCTGGAGAAGATGCCCTTGCCCAGGCCGCTCATCACCGTGCCGATGACGACGACGTACTTGGTCCGGCCCGGCTGGTAGCCGCGGGGGGTGGGGCTGAAGGCCTCGCTCGACTCGTCGGAGGCGCCGAATTGGGCAAGAAACCCGGCCGTCGAGGCATCCGGGCTGGGCGACTGCTGGCGCGACGAGTTCGGGGAGCCGTCCGAAAGGGGCATAGCAGAGCGTATCACGGGACCCAAGCGCCGAGCAATGCGTTTTCGCGGAGGTGGGGAGGCGCCGGCGCGACACGCGGGGCTCCCGGACGCGAAACTGTGCGTCCCAGCCCCGGTAGGAGGAGCGCATGCCCGAGACCGACCCGACGAATCCGCCCGCCCGCACCACCCGCCGCGCCCCCGTGGGTCGCGGCGCGGGCTTCGCGGGCCTCGCCCGTCTGCGCCCGGGCGCGGGGGCGGCGCTCGCCGCGACCGCGCTGCTGGCGGCGACGGCGCTCGCGGCGCGCGCCGAGGAGATCGAGTGCGGCTGCCTCGCGCACCGGCTCGAGCGCGCGGAGAACGGACGCCTGATGCTCCTGGGCGCGCCCGGCGAAGGGCGCGGCGGCGACTTCGATCCCGCGTCGGGGCGTGACCACCGCAACTTTCCGCCCGATCCGCTCGTCGAGTACCGGGGCATGGTGCTCACGCTGCAGTTCGCGGATCTCGCCTCCGGGCGCTTCAGCGGCGTGCAGCGGCTGACCGTCGCGCCCATCGGCGTGCCGGTGCAGGCGCTCCAGCTCGACGCGGCGGGACTCGCGGTGAAGTCGGTGACCGTCGACGGCGCGCCCGCCGAGTGGAGCAGCGACGACGCGGCGATGACGATCCGCTTCGCGAAGCCGCTCGAGCGCGGAGACGCCGCCTCGCCCGCGAAGGCCTCCGTCATCGAGATCGCCTACGAGGGCGACCGCCCGGTGGACGGGCTCACCTTCAGCCCCGCGCTTCCGGAGATGCCCGGAATCGCGCCCGCTCGCGCGCCGCAGGTGCACACGCAGGGCCAGACCGAGACGAACCACTTCTGGTTCCCCATCCACGACTTCCCCAACATCCGCGTCCCCACCGAGCTCGTGGTGACCGTCCCCTCCGGACTGCAGGCGAGCTCCAACGGCGAGCTCGTGAAGCACGATTCCTCGGGCGGGACCGAGACCTGGCACTGGCGCCAGGCGAAGCCGCATGTGCCGTACCTGGTCACGCTGGTGATCGGCGACTTCGACCGCGTGCAGCTCCCGAACCCGCTGAGCAAGGTGCCGATGACCGTCTGGGCCCCCAAGGGCCGCGGCGAGGACGCGCTCGCGAGCTACGCGAACACGGACCGGATGATCGCGCTCTTCCAGAAGGTCTTCGGCGTGGCCTATCCGTGGGCGCGCTACGACCAGCTCATCGTGCGCAACTTCGGCGCGGGCGGCATGGAGAACACCAGCGCGACGACGATGCATCCCTCGGCGGTGATGGACGCGGTCGCGCGCGCGGAGGGGGACCTCGACGGCCTCATCAGCCACGAGCTCTGCCACCAGTGGACCGGCGACTACATCACCTGCCGTTCCTGGGAGCACATCTGGCTCAACGAGGGCTGGGCGACCTACGGCTCCGCGCTCTGGGCGCAGGAGCGCGACGGCGCGGACGGCTACTACGACGCGGTGCTGGGCAACGCGGGGGTCGCGGCGCGCGACGTCGCCGCGCGCGAGGGCGGCGCCCCCAACGAGCCGATGTGCAGCCCCGTCTACCGCAGCGCGGGGGAGACCTTCTCGCGCGCGGCGAATCCCTATCCCAAGGGGTCGAGCATCCTCCACATGCTGCGGCGCATGCTCGGGGACGAGATCTTCTTCCGCGGCGTGCACGCCTACATGCAGCGCAACGGCCTGCGCGTGGCCGAGACGGACGACTTCCGCCACGCTCTCGAGGAGGCGAGCGGCCGCGACCTGCAGTGGTTCTTCGACCAGTGGTGCCGCCGCCCCGGCTCGCCGCACGTGAAGGCGGCGCTGGAGTACGACGCCGCGACGCGCACGCTCACCGCGCGCGCGGAGCAGACGCAGGCCATCGACGCGCGCACGCCCGCGCTGCGCATCAGCATGCCGGTGTGGGTGAAGACCGCCGGGGGCGAGCGCATGATCCCGCTGGAGATGACCGGCCGCACGGCCACCGCGACGGCGGTGCTCGACGGCCCGCCGGTGGCGGCGTGGGTGGACCCGTCCCTGGATGCGCTCAAGACGATCGAGCTCTCGCAGCCCTCGGCGTGGACGCTGGGCACGCTGCAGCAGGGGCCGACGATGGCCGCGCGCCGCCAGGCGGTGACCGAGCTCGCGCGCACCGAGACCCCGGAGGCGCGCGCCGCGCTGCTGGCCGTCGCGCGCGACCCGAAGGCGCGGCACACGCTGCGCATCGACGCGGTGCGCGCGATCGCGAAGTTCCCCAGCGCGCAGGCGAAGGAGGCGATCCTGGCGCTCGCGAAGGAGCGCGTCGCCGATCCGCGAGTGCGCGAGGCCGTCACCGCGCGCCTGGCCGACTGCGCGCGCGCGCAGGCGCAGCCGCTGCTCGTGGAGGTGCTTGCGCCCGCCGCGGGGCATCCGCGCGAGGAGAGCTACGCCGTGCGCGCCGCCGCCATCGACGCGCTCGCCGCGCTCGAGGCCTCCGACGCGATCGAGACGGTGCGCGCGCAGGTCGCCGTGCCCAGCCACGCCGAGACGATCAGCCAGTCGGCGCTGGAGTTCCTGGGCCGCTTCGGCGACGCGTCCGACATCGAGCGCATCCAGTCGCGCGCCGCGCTGGGCATCCTGGACCGCGCGCGCCCGACGGCGGCGCAGGCGCTCGCGAAGCTGGCGCCGCGCCTGACCGCGCCCGAGCGCGAGAAGGTCGAGGCGTTCCTGATCGCGATGGTCGACGATCCCGAGGAGCGCCCGGCCAACGCCGCGGGCTCCGCGCTCGCGCAGATGCGCTCGAAGGCCGCGCTGGACAAGCTGCGCGCGATCGCCGAGCACGACCGCGACCCGGCGCGCCGCACGCGCGCGCAGGAGTGGGTGAAGTCGATCACGGACGCGGGCTCGGCCGCCCCGGCGGGCGGCGCCCCGGCGGCGGAGCAGGGACAGCGGCGCCGGCGCGGCTAGCGCCCGGCGCCCGCGCGCATGCGCTCGACGAAGGCGGCGTACTGCTCCGGCGTGTCGATGCCGGTGAAGTGCGCCTCGCCCACGGCGCAGACGATCGGGTGCCCGTGCTCGAGCACGCGGAGCTGCTCGAGGCTCTCGGTGCGCTCCAGCGGGGTCGGCGCGAGCGCCAGGAAGATGCGCAGGAAGGCGCGCCGGTAGACGTAGAGCCCGATGTGCTTGTAGGGGGCCTGCGCGCCGGGCTGGCGGTCGCGGTCGAAGGGGATCAGGCTGCGGCTGAAGTAGAGCGCACGCCCGTCGACGCCCAGGACGCACTTGACGATGTTGGGGTTGGCGGGATCCTCGCCCGGCGCGAAGGGCGAGACCAGCGTCGCCATCGGCGCCTGCGGCCGCGACGCCAGGAGCGCGACGGTGCGGTCGACCAGCTCCGGCTCGATCTGCGGCTCGTCCCCCTGGATGTTGACGACCAGCTCCTCCTCGAGCTCGTCGGCGATCTCGGCGATGCGGCTCGTGCCGTTGGGGTGGTCCGCGCGCGTCATGCGCGCCTCGAAGCCGGCGCGCTCGACGACCTCCAGGATCCGCCGGTCGTCGGTGGCGACGACGATGCGCCCGACGGTCGCGCACGCGGCGGCGCGCTCGAGCACATGCAGGATGAGCGGCTTGCCGGTGAGGTCCGCGAGCGGCTTGCCCGGGAAGCGCGTGCTCGCGAAGCGCGCGGGGATGACGGCGGCGGCGCGCGGCGTCACTTGGCGGCCTTCCCGTCGGCCTCGACGGCCTTGCGCGCCGCGGCGCGCGCGGCGTCCTTGTAGCCGTCGGGGAAGACGAAGACGTTGTTCTTGTCGTCCATCTTCAGTCCGCGGTCGTGCGCGTGCACGCCCCAGCGCAGGTTGAGCAGCACGTCCGTCGAGACCCACGGATCGTCGTGGAAGTAGCTGTGCCCCAGCCAGGAGCCGTGCCCCAGCTCGGCGGCGGCCACGTCCACGACGTCCACGTTGCCCAGCTTGCGCAGGGCCAGCAGCTGCGGCGGCCGGAGCTCCTGCAGCGGCGAGCCCAGCCGCGCGAAGCCGTTGATCCACTGCGAGATGTCCAGCGCGCGGTCGTGCGTGCTGATGTAGAGGGTCGTGCGCTGCGGGAGGTCGGTGGTCTCGTCGGCGACGGCGTTGGCGAACTCGCCCAGGTCCATGTCGGGGGCGACCAGCAGCAGCCGCCCGAGCTTGAGCTGCTCGCGCGTCTTCTCCGGCGCCTGCGCGTAGTGCATGAGCCGGAGCTGCCAGATCGCGTCGACCGCGATCGGCGCGCCCGCGCTGTGCGCCAGGATGTGGATGCGCGACGCCTTCGTGCGCGAGGCCAGCATCTCCAGCAGGATCCGCAGCGAGCGCACCGAGTAGTTGGCGGTCGTCTTGTCGACCTGGTACTCCAGGAGCGAGCCCTGCGACGGCCAGGCGAACATGACCATCGCCCCGCGGCGTCCCAGGTAGTGGAAGAGCTCGCCCGCGATCGCCGAGTTGCTCGGGAAGGTCGTGTTGAAGCCGTGGATGAAGATGTAGATCTCGTCGCCCCCCGAGCGCGCGAGCTGGTCGTCGATCGCCTGCGTGAAGCGGCGGGTGACGCTCTCGTCCAGCTCCTGCTCGTGGTCGACCTCCTTCGCGCCCGCCCAGACCGGGCCGTACTCCTCGTAGCCGGTGAGCTTGATCGTGGGACGCTCGGGGCGCTGCTCCTCGCGCGAGAGTCGCTCGAGCATCGGCCAGTCGAGCTTCTCGGCGTGGATGGAGATGGTCGCCACCCCCATCTGGATCTTGTTGGCGCGCGTGTCCGTGAAGGTGTGCGCCGCGTCCCCCGGCTTCTTCTCGAGCTTGCGGTCCGCGGCGATGAAGACGGTCGCCTCGAGGTCCTGCTCCGCGGCGACGGTGCGCGCGAAGGGGTCGCCCCCATGCTCGTCGAAGCCGACGGGGGTCGGCATGAGGTGCTGCGAGCAGCCGGCGAGGGCGGCGGCTCCGGTCGCGGCGGCGGTCAGCAGCGCGCGGCGAAGCGGGGCGGTCGTGGGGCGCATGCGATGCTCCTGCAGGCGCTCGTGCGCCGGCTCAGGCGTAGGTCCGGATGAGCTCGTCGACTTCCTTGCGGCGCGCGCGGACATCCTTGAAGCTGATGTTCTTGCGCACGATCGCGCTGCAGATGTCCGCCGCCTCCTTGGCGTGGGCGCCGGACTTCTCGAGCTTCGCGAGCTCGATGAGCGAGAGCATGAGGTCGTACTTGATCTCGAGCTCGCGTTCGGGCTGCGTCGAGTCCAGCGCGGCGAGCGCCTCGCGGAACTCGCCGACCGCCTCGGTGTGCCAGCCTTCCTTGCCGAAGCAGCGGCCGAGCATCCAGGCGCTCGTCACGCGCAGCTTCGGGTCGTCCTTGGAGGCCTGGAAGGCGGCCATCGCGTCCTGGTAGCGGCCCAGCTCGTACTCGACCCGGCCCAGGTCGGCCTTGATCTCGCGGTTGGTCGGATACTTCTGGACGCGCTCGCGGTAGATGTCGCCCTCGAGCTCCAGCAGGTTCTCGCGCGCGGTCTGGTGCGCCATCTGGAGCTGCGGATTGTCGGGGGCCTGCTCGAGCGACTCGCGCGCGGCGCGCTCGGCGCGGCGCAGCTGCGCGATGCGCAGGTCGTCCGCGTTCATCTTGAAGCGGTACTCGTTGAGGCGCGTGTAGCCGGCGGTGAAGACCTCGATGGACTTGGCCTCGTCCTCGGGGCTGCCGCGCTTGCGCAGCAGGGAGGCATAGCGGTTGATCGCCTCGGGGGACATCGGGTTGTCGTCGAAGTCCTGGCGCGCCTTGTCGAGCGCGATCTCCTCGGAGCCGCCCGAGCCGGAGATGCTCCCGGCGGCCTCGAGCTGCTTCTGCTTCTCGGCGTCGCGCACCTGGGCGCGGAAGCTGCCCGACTGGCCGAAGTTCTGCTGGTAGCCGCCCTGCTGGATCGCGCGCGCCGCGGTGAGCTGGCGCAGGCGCTGCTCGAGCGTCATGTCGCCGGGATCGAGGCGCTGGGCCTCCTCGCCGCAGGCGAAGGCCTCGTTCCACGCGTCGACGGCGGAGAAGAGGTCGATGGCCTGCACCCAGACCTTCTTGGCGGGCTTCTTCTCCTGCGCCTTGCGGATCATGTTGAGGAGCTTGGGCGCGAGCCACTGCCCGAAGCCGGACTGGCCGGCCTTGCCCGTCGCGTCCAGAAGGCGCAGCGCGGCCGAGACGTTGTTCAGGTCGCGCATCCACACGTACTCGGCGACGACCATGCGGTCGATGAGGCCGGGGCCCTCGATCTCCTTGGTGTCCTTGCCCGCCGCGGGCTTGCCGTCGGCGTGGAAGAACTTGATGCCGGCCTCGTACATGTCCTGGTGCGCGGCCAGGTTGCCCGGGTCGAACTTGAGTCCGTTGGCGAAGAGCTTCAGCGCGTAGTCGAGCTGCCCCGTCCCCGCGGCGGTGCGCGCGTGGTCGAAGAACTTGCGCGCCTTTTCAGGCTGCGGCTCAAAGGGCTTTTCGCCGCTGCCGGATTCGCTCTTTCGCCAGCCGAAGATCACGGTCGAAACCTCCTTGAAGGTCCATTATCGTAGCATTGACCACGATGGCAGAACGGCCAGCCCATCCGCACCCGCCCAAGCGCCGGGTCGTCCTCTATCCGGACCCGGTCTTGCGCCGCAGGGCCGCCCGGGTGGCCCGCGTGGACGACCGCATCCGCGAGCTGGTCGAGGACATGTTTGCCGTGATGGACGCCGAGGAGGGGGCCGGCCTCGCCGCGCCCCAGGTCGGGGAAAGCCTGCGCATCTTCGTGACCGGCGCACCCGACCGCGATGTCCCGTACGAGGCCTTCATCAATCCGGAGCTCTCCTTCCCCGACAGCGACCCCGATTCCTACGAGGAGGGGTGCCTGAGCCTTCCCAACGTGCGCGGCTCGATCCGGCGCCCGACCAAGGTGACCATCACCGCGCTGGACCTGGAAGGCCGCGAGTTCACGCGCACGAGCGACGACTTCGCCGCGCGCGTCTGGCAGCATGAGAACGACCACCTTGACGGCGTCCTCATCATCGACAAGATGTCGCCGCTGGACCGGCTGCGCGTGCGGCGCGCGCTGAAGGACCTCAAGGAGGCGGCGGAACCGTGACGACCTCCCCGGAGCTCCCCGACGTGATCTTCTTCGGATCCGGGGAGTTCGGGGTTCCGGTCCTCCGGGCGCTCGCCGCCAAGGGGCGCGTCGCGATGGTCGTCAGTCAGCCCGACCGGGAGGCCGGCCGCGGCAAGGTGCCGACGCCGACGCCGGTGAGCGCCTGCGCCGCGGAACTGGGGCTGGAACTGCGCCGTCCCGCCGACTGCAACGAGCCCGCCGCGCTGGCGGAGCTGCGCGCCGCCGCCGCCCGCGCCGGCGAGCGCGCGCGCGCGCAGGGGCGGGCGCAGCCGGCGCCGTGCTTCGTGGTGATCGCCTACGGGCAGAAGCTCTCGAACGCGCTGCTGGAGGGGATCTTCGCGGTCAACCTGCATGGCTCGGTGCTGCCGCGATGGCGCGGCGCGGCGCCGATCCAGCGCGCGCTCATGGAGGGCGACGCGCAGGCGGGCGTCACCGTGATCTCGCTCGCGCAGCGGATGGACGCGGGGCTCGTCTACGCGGTGCGCACGCTGCCGGTGGGGCCGCGCCAGACGGCGGGGGAGCTGCACGACGCGCTCTCGGCGCTGGGGCCGGAGGCGGTGGAGTCGGTGCTCGCCGCGTGGATGGCGGGGACGCTGCGCGGCGCGGCGCAGGACGAATCGCAGGCGACGCGCGCGCGCAAGCTCGGGCGCGCGGATGCGTGGGTGGATCTCTCGATGGACGGCGCGCGCGTGCGTGCGCGCATCAACGGACTGAATCCCTGGCCCGGCTGCGCGGCGCAGGTGGAGGGACGCCCGCTGCTGCTGCGGCGGTGCGAGGAGGTGGCGGGCGCGGGCGCGGGTGGCGCCATGGGCGCGCCCGAGGCCGGCACGCTCGATCCCGACGGCACGCTCTGGTGCGGCCGCGGCGCGGTGCGGCTGCTGGAGGTGCAGGCGCCGGGCGGCCGCGCGATGGAGTTCACCGCGTGGGCGCGCGGCATCCGGCTTCAGTCGCGCGCCACGCTGCGCAGCGCGCCCGTGCAGGAGGCCCCGCGATGACCGCGCTTCCCACGCAGGCGCTCGACTACCCCTTCGACGAGCGCTTCATCGCCGCGCAGGCCGCCGAGCCGCGCGACAGCGCCCGGCTCATGGTGGTGCACCGCGCCGACGGGCGCGTCGAGCACCGCCGCGTGCGCGACCTGCCCGAGTACCTGGGCGCGGGCGACCGCCTGGTCCTCAACCGCACCGCCGTGCGCCGCGCGCGCTTCATGGGCCGCCGCGTCACCGGGACCCGCGTGACGGAGGGGCTCTTCCTCGACCCCACCGGCGACGGCTGCTGGAACGCGCTCGTGAAGCACTCGAACCGCTTCCATGCGGGAGACCTGCTGCGGCTCATCGACCCGCACGGCCACGAGACGCAGGACCATGTGCGCCTGATCGAGCGCGCCGGCGACGGCTGGAAGGTGCGCATCGAGGGCCCCGGCAGCGCCGACGCCGTCTTCGAGCGCAGCGGATGGACGCCGCTGCCGCCCTACATCCGCCGCGCGCGCGGCGGCGACGAGGCCTCCGCCGGCGACGCCGAGGCGCGCGACCACGCGCGCTACCAGACCGTCTACGCACGCCCCGAGGCGGTGGGCTCCGTCGCCGCCCCTACGGCGGGGCTGCACTTCACGCAGCCGCTGCTGCAGTCGCTGCGCGCGCGCGGCGTGCAGGAGCTGGAGCTGCTGCTGGATGTCGGCGCGGGCACCTTCAAGCCGGTCGAGACGCCGACGCTCGCCGAGCACCGCATGCACCGCGAGCACTTCAGCGTGCCCGCCGCGACGCTCGCGGCGCTGCGCGCGCTGGCGCCCGAACGCGCCGCGGGGCGCGCGCGGCTGGTGGTCGTGGGCACGACGACGGTGCGCGCGCTCGAGAGCCTTCCCGATCCGCTCCCCGCCGCCGACACGGACCTGGACGGCTCGACGGAGATCCTCATCGCGCCCGGGCACCGCTTCCGCTTCGTCGACGCGCTGATGACCAACTTCCACCTGCCGCGCAGCACGCTGCTGGCGCTGGTGGGGGCGCTCGTCGGGCTGGAGCGGCTGAAGGAGCTCTACGCGCTCGCGCAGCACGAGGGCTATCGGTTCTACAGCTACGGCGACGCGATGCTGATCCTCTAGGCGCGCGCTGGATCCGCGGGAGCGCGCCTAGAATCGGGCCATGTCCGCGCCCGCGCGCATCATCGTCGGCATCAGCGGCGCCACCGGCATCGTCTACGGCGTCCGGCTGCTGGAGCTGCTGCGCGAGTGCGGCGTGGAGACGCACCTGGTCGTCTCGCGCGCCGCGGAGCTCACGCGCGCGCACGAGCTGCCGCTGAGCGCCGAGCAGCTGCGCGCGCTCGCGACGCACGCGTACCCCATCGGAGACGTCGGCGCGTCGCTCTCGAGCGGCAGCTTCCAGACCCTGGGCATGGTCGTCGCGCCCTGCTCGATGCGCACGCTGGGGGAGATCGCCGGCGGCGTCACGACCAACCTGCTGACGCGCGCCGCGGATGTGACGCTGAAGGAGCGCCGCCGCCTGGTGCTGCTGGTGCGCGAGACGCCGCTGACCGCGGTCCACCTGCGAAACATGCTCACGGTCACCGAGGCGGGCGCCATCGTCGCGCCGCCGGTGCCCGCCTTCTACACGCGCCCGACGACGCTGGACGAGATCGTCACGCAGACGGCCTCGCGCGTGCTCGACCTCTTTGGGATTTCCGTCCCCGGCGCGACGCGCTGGGGCGAGCAGATCGAGCTCTCGCCGATGCCGCGGGAGCGCGGCGCGTGAGCGGTTCGCGCGTGGCGCTCGCGACGACGCGCTTCGACGCGATGCTCGCCTTCTACCGCGACGGGCTGCGCTTTCCCGTGACCGACGGCTGGGAGCGCGCCGGCGCGCGCGGCACGGTGGTGCAGGGACCCGGCCTCGCCGTGGAGCTGCTGGACGCGCTGCGGGACCGGCATCCCTTTGGCCTGCATGCGGCGGGGGACCGGGTGCACCTGGTCTTCGAGGTGCCCGATGCCCGGGCCGCGCACGGGGGGCTGGGCGAGGCCGCGCGTGCCGGAGCGAGCGCGCCCGCGCCGACGAGCTGGTGCCCGTGCGCCTTCCACCTGCGCGACCCCGACGGCACGGCGGTCTGGTTCGTCGAGCGCGCCGACGCCGCGAGCCGATAGAGTGGGCAGCGGGCCGCAGGCCGCGGCCGGCCGCTCCGCCGCCGTGCGCGGAGGCCGGCGACGGCGCCTGTGTCCCGCCAGGAGCACGCCCGTGAAGCTCACCGAACTGCTCGCCGGCATCGCCGCCACGAAGTCCGCGGTCACCGTCACCACCATCGCCGACGACAGCCGCCGGGTCATCCCCGGTGCGCTCTTCATCGCCCGCCCGGGCACCCGCGCCGACGGGCGCGCCTTCGTGGCGGACGCGGTCGCGCGCGGCGCGGCGGCGATCCTCTACCAGGGCGAGGACCCGTGCCCGCCCGGCCCCGACGGCCAGCCCGGCTTCCCCGAGGTCGTGCGCGTGCGGGTCAAGGACGACGCCGACCTCGCGTGCATCACCGGCAAGCTCGCCCAGCGCATCGAGGGCAACCCCAGCGGCTGGCTCACGATGGTGGGCGTCACGGGCACCAACGGCAAGACGACGATGACCTTCCTCGTGCAGCAGTTCCTGCGCGCGGCGGGGCGTCCCTGCGGCGTGATCGGGACGGTGGTCATCGACGACGGCGCGCACGCGCTGCCGGCGAACCTGACGACTCCGTCGGCGATCGACATCGCCAGCGCGCTCGGGCGCATGGTGCGCAACGCCTGCTGCGCCTGCGCGATGGAGGTCTCCAGCCACGCGCTCGACCAGCGGCGCGTCGAGGGGATCGAGTTCCGCGTCGGCGTCTTCAGCAACCTCACCGGCGACCACCTGGACTACCACGGCACGATGGAGGCGTACGCCGCCGCGAAGGCGCGCCTCTTCGCCGCGCTGCCCCCCGACGGGACCGCGATCGTCAACGCCGACGATCCCTGGCACGCGCGCATGCTGCAGGACTGCCGCGCGCGCGTGCTGCGCTGCCGGCTGCGCGCCGGCGCCTCGCCCGCGGCGGGACCCGCGGACTGCGTGGCCACGGTGCACGCCTCGCGGCTGGGGTGGCAGGACACGAGCTTCGACGGTCCCTGGGGCAGCATCCGCGTGCGCCTGCCGATCGTGGGCCGGCACAACGCGATGAACGCGCTCGAGGCCGCCGCCGCGGCGCACACGCTGGGCGTGGATGCCGCCGCCCTGGAGTCCGCGCTGGCCCAGTGCGCGGCGCCCCCGGGCCGCCTGGAGCCGGTCACCACCCCCGAGGATCCCTTCGCGGTCCTGGTCGACTACGCCCACACCGACGACGCGCTGCTGAACGTGCTGACCGCGCTGCGGCCGCTGCTGGGCCCGGGCGGGCGGCTGATCACCGTCTTCGGCTGCGGCGGCGACCGCGACCGCACCAAGCGCCCGCGCATGATGCGCGTGGCGTGCGAGCACTCCGACCGCGTCGTGGTCACCAGCGACAACCCGCGCACCGAGGAGCCCGAGTCGATCATCGACGAGATCCTCACCGGCCGCCCCGCGGGCGCGACCGTCCCCGTCCAGCGTCAGGCCGACCGCGCCCGCGCGATCGAGCTGGCGGTGGGGGAGGCGCGCGCGGGCGACATCGTGATCATCGCCGGCAAGGGGCACGAGGACTACCAGATCATCGGCACCGAGAAGCGCTCCTTCGACGACCGGCTCGTTGCGCGCGCGGCGCTGGGGCGCGGCGCGCCGGCGCCCTCGGTCGCGCGGGTGCACGCGTAGCCGGCATTTCCCTCGGTCCAAAGGAAGACCCCGGCGCCAGGCGCCGGGGTCTTGCGTTGTCTGGAGCGTGCGGAGCGCGTCAGGAGGACGTCGGCTGCGTGTTCGCGCGCTTGGTGAAGACCGCGATGATGACGAGCAGGGCGACGAGGCCCACGAAGCCGCCCTTGCCGAGCTGGTCGACGAAGGCCATGAGGTTCTTGGTGATGGCGCCGAAGTACGAGGTGGATTCGGTGCCGAAGATGATCTGGACGAGGACGCCGATCGCGATGAACAGCAGCATGATGTCGACGAGTTCCTTCGCCCAACCCTTGACCAGTTCGAAGCCCTTCATGCGTGGTCTCCTTGACTCGGGGGATCCGTCGGGGGCGAAGCCATTCGCCCCCTCTGCAAGGGCTATCGGAACCCGGTCTTCGAGGCCATGAAAGATTTCAGACGGGGCCTCCGCGATCAAACTCCCGCGGGGGTCGCGGAGCGGGGCGACGGACCCGCCGGGCGACGCTGCCGGGGCGCGGATCGCAGGGGCGCGGCGCGCCCGGAATCCGGGCTCAGAAGCCGATCGCCCGCGCGAGCAGGATGCCCACGAACAGGCCCATGCTGGCCATGAGGGCGCGCTGGATGTGGCGGTGGAGACGCTCGCTCATGGACGGAGTCTCGGATGCCCCCGGGGCGGGGCAAGGCGGCAGCGGGCGGAATCGGCCACTGGGATCGGTCTGTGCGATACGCTTCGCGCGCCCTCCATGGTCGGAGGGCGGTGGCCCCGACCTGGGGGCGCAGGTGTGCAAAGGAGTGCGCGATGCAGCTGACCGGCGATGAACTTCGCAGCGCTGTCGGGGGGCAGTGGATCGTTCCACCCGAGATGCCGCACACCCCGGGCCGGCCGCCGATGCCGCTGGTGGCCAGCGGCGTGGCGACGGACACGCGCGAGCCGATGCGCGGGGCGCTCTTCGTCGCGCTGCGCGGCGAGCGCTTCGACGCGCACCAGTTCCTGGCGCAGGCCGCGGCGGCGGGGGCGGTCGCCGCGCTGGTCGACCGCAAGGCGGGCAGCTACGAGCGGCCGCCGGGCCTCCCGCTGCTGGAGGTGGGGGACACGCGCGCGGCGCTCGCGGATCTCGCGCGCACCTGGCGCGCGCGCCTGCGCGGAAAGGTGGTCGCGATCACCGGCTCGAGCGGCAAGACGACGACGCGCCGCCTGGTGCACGCCGCGCTGGGCACGACGATGAGCGGGAGCGCCTCGCCCAAGAGCTACAACAACGACATCGGCGTGCCGCTGACGATCCTGGGCGCGGACGCGGCGCATGGGTACCTCGTCGCCGAGATCGGCATGAGCAACCCCGGCGAGATCGCGCCCCTCTCGCGGCTGGCGGCGCCGCAGGTGGCGATCATCACGATGGCCGGCCGCGCGCACCTGGGCGGCATGGGGAGCGTCGACGCGATCATCCAGGAGAAGTCGAGCCTGGTGGATGGCCTGCACACGACCGGGATCGCGCTGGTCAACGGCGACCAGCCGCGCCTGGTGGCGGCGGTGCAGGCGCGGCTCAAGCCCGGCGTGCGGCTGGTGACCTTCGGGACCAGCCCCGGCTGCCAGTGGCGGCTGGTGGGCCGGCAGGCGCTGGGCGAGCGCCAGAGCGTGCGCATCGCCGAGCCCGACGGCACCGAGTGGTCCTGCGAACTGGGCCTTCCCGGCGACTACAACGCGATGAACGCGCTCGCCGCGGCGGCGTGCGCGCGCCTGCTGGGCGTGGATCCCGCGCGCGTGGGGGCGGCCTTCGCGGCGATCGCCCCCAGCGAGATGCGCATGGTCCGCCAGGAGCTGGGCGGCCTCGCGGTCTACAACGACGCCTACAACGCCAATCCGGACGCGGTCCAGGCCGCGCTGCGCGCCTTCGCGGAGCTCGGCGCGGGCGCGCGCCGGCGCGTGGCGGTCCTGGGCGACATGCTCGAGCTGGGCGACGCCTCCGCCGCGCTGCACGCCGAAGTGGCGCGCGCGGCGGTCGCCAGCGGGGCGGGGCTGCTGGTCTTCGTCGGCGCCGAGAGCGCGCACGGCGCGCAGGAGGCGCGGCGCCTCGTGGCGGAGGGGGGCGCCCCCGAGATCCTCCACGTCCCCGCGCTGGACGACGCCGGCGTCGCGCGCATCGCGCAGGCGCTGCGTCCGGGCGACGCAATTCTGCTGAAGGGAAGCCGCGGCAGCCGAATGGAACGATTGGTCCAGGCGCTCGCCGCGCGCGCCGCCGATGTCGCCGCCCCCGAAGGAGCCGCGCCGTGCTCTACAACCTGACCGAGTGGCTGCAGAACTGGCTCGACTCCGTCGGGCTCTACCCGCTCGTGCAGGTCATGTACCAGCTCGAGTTCCGCGCCTTCCTGGCGGTGCTCCTCTCCTTCGGGATCGTGCTCGCGGGCATGCCGCGGCTGATCCGGCGCCTGCAGGCGGTCAAGTTCGGCGACTCCCCCGAGTTCTACAACGGCGGATTGAACGAGCTCATGGCCTCGAAGAAGGGGACCCCGACGATGGGCGGCCTCCTGCTCTGCGGCTCGGTGCTGCTGACGACGCTGCTGCTGACGGACATCGTGCACAGCCGGCTGGTGCACATCGCCGTCGCGGTGCTGGTCTGGCTGGCGGCGCTGGGCGCGTGGGACGACTGGCTGAAGCTGACGCAGGCGCGCCGGCAGGCGGCGGGGCAGGGACCCAGCCGCGAGGGGCTCTTCGCCTGGGAGAAGCTGGTCTTCCAGTTCGGCATCGGCATCATCGCCTGCTGGTTCCTCTACGGCGCCGCGACGACCTCCGACGCGCATGTGATGAACCTGCCCTTCCAGCGCACCTACCTGCCCTCGCCCACCGAGGGGGCGCTGCAGGCGCCGGAGCTTGCGCCGGGCGTCTGGATCATGGGGCTGGGCGCATTCGTGCTCATCGGCGCCTTCATGATCGCCTTCACGAGCAACGCGGTGAACCTCACCGACGGCCTCGACGGCCTGGCGGGCGGGACGCTGCTGATCGCGAGCTTCGCGATGATGGTCCTGACCTGGATCGCCGCGAGCCAGCGCGCCTCGTACCACCTCATGGTGCCGCATGTCCCCGGCGCGGGCGAGCTCATGGTCGTCGCCGGCGCGATGGCGGGGGCGTGCCTGGGCTTCCTCTGGTTCAACGTCTCGCCGGCGCAGGTCTTCATGGGCGACACCGGATCGCTCGCGATGGGCGGCCTCCTGGCCTACATCGGCGTGGCGATCCGGCAGGAGGCGCTTCTGGTGCTCATCGGCGGCGTCTTCTACCTGGAGGCGCTGAGCGTGATGGCGCAGGTCGGCTGGTTCAAGTACACGGCGCGGCGCTTCGGCGAGGGGCGGCGCATCCTGCGCTGCGCGCCGGTGCATCACCACTTCCAGATGTGCGGCTGGAAGGAGACGCAGGTGGTGGGGCGCTTCTACCTCGTCGCCGTGACGCTGGCGATCCTGGCGATCGTGAGCCTGAAGCTGCGCTGAGGCGCGATCCGCGGCTCAGCCCCAGTTGCCCAGCAGCACTCCCAGGTCGGCGCCGTCGACCAGCCCGTCGCCGTTGAGGTCGCCGTCGCAGCAGGTCCCGACGCACGCGCCCCAGCCGCCCAGGAGCAGGCCCAGGTCCGCGCCGTCGACGACCCCGTCGTGGTTGATGTCCGCCACGCGGGTGTACTCGCCGAGGAAGCGCAGCGAGACGCTGTTGGCGCCGTAGATGAGCTCGATGTTGTCGCAGCTCTGGACGGACTGGAAGGTGCCGGTGCGTCCGCCGGTGCAGACGAGCACCGTGAAGACCTGTCCCTCGGTGGGGACGAAGCCGTTGATGCGCGCGACCGAGAGCGTCCCCGAGAGCGAGGCGGGACCGAGCACCGAGAGGCAGTCGTAGCCGGTGCCGGGGCTCGTGCCGCCGATCTCCACGGAGAGGGTCGCGGCGACGCCCTGGGCGTAGTCCTTCGTCGAGAGGATGCCCGGCGAGTTGCCCGGCGCGACGGTGCCGGCGTTGTTCGCCACCGGCGCGTTCACGTTGCCGGCGCCCGCGAGCACGCCGCCGTCGAGCACGACGCTGCCGTAGCTCGTGAGCGAGCCGTTCACGGTGGTCTTCCCGGCGGTCTGCCACCAGTTGGACTCGATCGTGATGCCGTAGCCCGGGTCGATGTTCACCTGGCCCGCGTTGTGGAAGGTCCCGGAGTAGATGTAGTAGCTGCCGCCGGCCGCCGCGATGGTGCCGTTGTTGAGGAACTCGAATCCGCCGCCGTTGGGCGGATCGATGTACGCGGTGGACCCGGTGTCGGCCAGGATCGTGCCGTTGTTGGTGAGGGTCGCGGAGGGGTTCCAGATCTGGAAGCTGCCCGCGATGGTCACGCCGGAGCCGATCGTCACCGAGCTGGCGCCGTTGGGGTAGAGGCGGTTGCTCGCGACGTTGGTGC
Source organism: Phycisphaerales bacterium (assembly GCA_046350355.1). GTDB lineage: Bacteria > Planctomycetota > Phycisphaerae > Phycisphaerales > SM1A02 > UBA966. The sequence continues at coordinate 532,182 of JAXMAN010000002.1, forward strand.
AGCGGATCGTGCCCGTGCCGCCGATCGAGCAGGAGACGCCGCCGAAGAGGAGATCGGTGTTGTATCCGTTGGAGTCGACGAAGAGCGTCCCCGCGAGGTCGAGGGAGGTCACGACCGTCGTCTGGGTGCCCGCGGCGCAGTGGAACGCGCCCTCGATGCGCGTGTCCACGAGCGCGCCGGTGCTGACGACGCCGGTCCAGCCGGTGCCGCCGCCGTCGCGCAGGACGCCGCCGAAGATGGTGCAGTCGTGGAGCTGGAGGGCGCCGCCGCCGGTTCCCTCGATCACGCCGCCCGCGTTCTGGATCGACCCGGGGTAGATGCGCAGGTAGCCGCCGTTGCTGGCGCGGATCGTGCCGTCGTTGAAGTGCGTGCCCGCGTCGAGGAGGTCGATGAAGCTGCCGCTGGAGCTCGTTCCGTCGATGGTCCCGTGGTTGGTGAGCTGCAGCGCGTTCATGCCGAGCTGGAAGCCGCCGGCGATCGACTGGCCCGCGGGGACGGTGAGCCGGTTGGTGCCCGGGGAGCCGTAGATGCGGTTGGCGCTGACCGCGGTGCACAGGACGCCGCCGGTGCCGCCGAGGTCGAACTCCGGCGTCGAGACGACGAGGTCGGTGTTGTAGCCGTTGGAGTCGACGAAGAGCGGCCCCGCGAGGTCGATGCTCCCCGAGAGCGCGGTCCAGGTGCCCGCGGCGCAGTGGAAGCCGCCCTCGATGCGCACGCCGTCGAGGGAGCAGGTGCTGATCGTGCCGAGCCAGCTCGATCCTTCGGCTCCGTCGGCGTCGCGCAGGATGCCGCCGGTGATGCTCGCGTCGGAGAGCTGCAGGGCGCCGCCGCTGGTCGCCTCGAGGACGCCGCCGGTGTTCTGGATCGGGGCGGCGTAGATGCGCAGCCATCCGCCGTTGCTGGCGCGGATCGTGCCGTCGTTGAAGTTCGGACCGGCGTTGAGCAGGTCGACGAGCGTGCCCGAGCTTCCGCTGCCGTCGATCACGCCGTGGTTGGTGAGCAGGGTCTGGTTCAGGCCGAGCTGGAAGGCGCCGCTGATCGTGTGTCCGGCGCCGTGGGTGATGCGGATGCCCGCGGAGTGCGCGTAGATGCGGTTCGCGTTCGTGTTGCTGGTCGTGATCGAGCCGCCCTCGCCGACCGTGCAGTCCGCGTAGAAGACGAGGTCGGTGTTGTAGCCGTTGGACGCCATGATGTAGGCGCCGCTGTTGGAGAGGGTCTCGCCCGTGATCCCCAGGTAGGTGCCCGCGAGCTGCTGCAGCGTGTCCCCGGCGTCGATCTGCAGCTTGCGGATGACCGTGGCGATGTCGAGGTACGCGGTGGAGCTGTGCTTCCCGCCGCCGTCGACGAGCACGTCGTAGACATCCGCGCCGTTGTTGGGGACCACGGCGGGGCTCCAGCGCGCCGCCTGGCTCCAGTAGCCCGGGGTGTCGCTGCTGACCCAGTAGCTGAAGACGAGGTCCGCGCCGGCGCGCGCGCCGAGGAAGAGGGGCGCGAAGGCGCAGGCGAGGGGGATCGCCGCGCAGGCGGCACGCCGGATGAAACGACAGTCCATGTTGGTCTCCACGATGGGCCGCGGCGAAGGCCGCGGCGCCGTCCCGACGATACCCCGGCGCGCGCCGTGCGCAAACGCGCCGGCGCGCGGATTCACTCCGGCAGCGTCAGGACCGCTCCGGGGGCCGGCAAAACCGCCTTCAGGCGCGTCCGGCGCAGGAGCGCGATGGCGCGCGCGAGGTCCGGCCAGGCGGGCGCCTGGAACTGCAGGGGCTCACCAGTGATCGGGTGCTGCACGCCCAGCAGCGCGGCGTGGAGCGCCTGGCGCGTGAGCAGCGGCGCATCGGCGTCGGGCTGCGATGGATCGAAGTCGCCGACGGTGCGGTGCAGTCCGCCGTAGAGGTCGTCGCCGACGAGCGGGTAGCCGATGTGGCTCAGGTGCACGCGGATCTGGTGCGTGCGACCGGTGCGCAGCTCCACCTCGAGGAGGCTGTAGCCCTGGTAGATCTCCCGCGCGCGGTAGATCGTCTGGCTGGGCTTGCCCAGCTCGTCGTGGCGGACCGCGTACTTCTCCTTGATCGTCAGGTGCTTGCCCAGCGGCAGGTCGATGACATCCGACTCGGGCTCGACCTCGCCGTGCACGATGCAGAGGTAGCGCTTCTGCGTCGTGCGCTTCTCGAACTGCCGCGCGAGGCGCCAGTGCGCGGTGTCGCTCTTGGCGCAGACCATCACGCCCGAGGTGTGCTTGTCCAGGCGGTGCACGACGCCCGGGCGCGCGATCTCCTCGCCCACGGTGCTGAGCGTGCCGCCGCTGCGGTGGAGGAAGTGCCACGCGAGCGCGTTGATCAGCGTCCCGGTCTTGTGGCTGCGCGCGGGATGCACGATGAGGTCGGGCTGCTTGTTGACGACGACGATGTGGTCGTCCTCGTGCAGCACGTGCAGCGGGATCTCCTCGGCGCCGATCGCGTTGGACGGCGGCGGCGGCAGCGTGGCGACGATGCGGTCGCCGCGGTGCAGGCGCGTGCTCGCCTTGGGGACGCGGCCGTTGAGCGTCACCGCCTGCTCGTCGATCAGCCGCTGCAGCGCCGTGCGGCTGAGGAAGGGAACGCGGTCGGCGAGGTAGCGGTCCAGCCGCACGCCCAGGTCGCGCGTGAGCTCGAAGACCGCCGTCACCGGCGTCTCGTCGTCGGCGTCGCGCTGCTTCTCGTAGAGCTCGAAGAGGCGCTGCGGATCGTCGGAGAGGGAGGCCTCGAGGGCCTCCGCGGCCTCCGGGTCCTCGTCGGCCGCGGTCACGGCTTCGCGGGCGGCGCCGTGGGGGCCGGGGCGGGGGCCGTCGCCGGCGCGGTCTCGCCGGGCGCACCCGTGGGCGGGGCCACCGGCGTGAGCGAGATGCCCGAGGGGGCGCCGCCCTGGAGCTGGCGCACGATGTCGTCGGCGGCGCCGGTCGATCCGGCCGCGCCGAGGTTCGGCAGCGTCGACGGCGGGAGCTGCACCGGGCGCGGGGGCAGGTCGATCCGCTGCGCGAGCAGCGTCAGCCGCTCGATGCGCTTGGCGGCGAGGTCGCCCGAGAGCGCGAAGTCGGTTCCCTTGGTGCGCTCCTGGATCTCGTGGAGGTAGCCCTCGGTGGCCTTGAGGTCGCCCAGGTCCTCGGCGACGGCGGCGCGGCCGAAGAGCGCGCCGCAGTAGAAGCCCATCTTGCCCGTGGCGCTGTCGCCCGCGGTGGCGGTGGCGACCTGCGCGTAGAGGCGGTCGGCTTCCTTCAGCCACTGCTCGCGCAGCTCGGGGGTGATCGCGGCGTCCGTGGCGGTCGCGTCGCGGTCGAACCGCCTGCCGGAGAGGACCGCCTGCAGGTAGGTGTCCGCGGCCTTCATCTGCGCGAAGAGCGAGACCGCGTCCTTGCCTTGGTGCTTCTGGCCGACCTCGACGAGGGCGGCGGGGAGCGTCGCGCCGGCGAGCTCGGTCCAGGCGTCGTCGCGCTCCTTCTGCTGCTTCTGCTCCCACCAGTAGTAGCCCATGCCGGCGGCGGCGATGAGCAGCACGACCAGCAGGATGTTCGAGCCCCAGGTGCGCAGCCAGTAGACGAAGTCGTCGTTGACGCGGCTCTCGGTGAGGTCGGCCTGCTGGACGTTCTTGAGGCGGCGGTCGATCTGGCTCATGGGAAGGGGACATCCTAGCGGAAACCGGGGCGATTCCGGATGCACGCCGCGCCGGGGCGCTCCTACGCTGTCCCCCCGCATGGCTGGGCTCCTGGTCACCGACCTCGACGGCACGCTGCTGGACCGGCGCGGACGCGTGAGCGCCCGCAACCGGGCCGCGCTGGAGGCCGCGCGCGCCGCGGGCTGGCATGTGGTGATCGCCACCGGGCGCACATGGTCCGAGAGCCACCGCGCCATCGACTGCGTCGCGCAGGACGCGCTCTTCATCGGCGCCGGCGGCGCGACCCTCCACGAGGCGGGCAGCGGGCGCGTGCTCGCGACCAGCACCATCGACGGGCGCACCGCGGCGTCGCTCGCGCGCGAGATCGTGGCGCATGGGCATCGCGCGCACCTGCTCCTGGACGCGAGCGTCGCGGGACACGACTACCTCTTCGTCGGGACGGCGGAGCTCGACGCCGCGACGCGCTGGTGGCTCACCGAGCACCCGGTGAGCTCGCGCGACTGGCACGCCCTCCCCGAGGACGCGCACGAGACGCTGGAGGCGCGGGTCCTGCGCGTGGGCACGATCGCCGCCGCCGACCTGCTCGGGCCGCTCGCCGACGGGATCGCCGCGCGCCACGGCGACGCGCTCGCCGTGCGCCAGTGGAGCGCGCTCACCGCCGAGGAGGCGATCGGCAGCGCGACCCACATGCTGGAGATCTTCGCGGCGCGCACGGACAAGTGGACGATGGCGTGCGAGGCCGCGCGCCGGCTGGGGCTGGGGCCGGAGTCGATCGTCGCGCTGGGGGACGGGCTCAACGACCTCGACCTCGTGCGCGGGGCGGGTCTGGGCGTGGCGATGGGCAACGCGGACCCACGCATCGCCGCGGTCGCGAAGGCGCACACGCTGGCGCACGACGCCGACGGCGTCGCGCATGCGGTCGACGCGTTGCTGCGCGGCGAGCTCGCGCCCGGATGGCGCGCGGGCGCCGCCGCGGGCGCCGGCGCCGCGTCCCGCGCGCAGGCCGCGCCGTAGACTGCGGCGCGTGAGCAGCGCCTCGGCCGAATTCGTCGCCAACTGGAGCCATCCGCTCCTGCGCGCCGAGGGGACCGCGCTCATGTCGGCGCATCAGGCGATCCTGAAGGGGGTGCTCGAGAGCGAGATCGAGATCGACCTCGTGATCGCGCCGCGCCAGGTCCCCTTCGAGCCGGTCTTCACGATGCTGGACGAGCCCGCGGTCGCGCGCGCGCTCGAGACGCACCGCGTCCGCGTGGTGGATTCCGTCGACGCGCCGCGCGCCGCCGCGCTGGCCGTGCGCGCCGCGCGCGAGGGGCGCCGCGTCCTCGCGCTCATCCCCAACGAGCAGCTCGCGGTGGCGCTGGGGCCCGTGCGCCGCGCGCTCGAGACGCCCTTCCCGGAGGGGGGCGGCATCGCGCTGCTGCTGGAGGACAACCCGTACCTCGTGCGGCTCTCCTCGCCGTGGGACGCGGCGCGCTCGCTCGGGCTGCCGGTGGTCGCGCCGCGCGGGATCCTGAGCCTGCGCGACGGCATCGAGCACGCCTTCCGGCTGGCCAACGCGGGTCCGCGGATGGCGGCGATCGTCGCGCACTCGATGGTTCTGCGCGCGCTGGACTCGCCGCCGCTGCGCGCCAACCGCATCGCCGAGCGCGTCGAGCAGGTGGGGGCGCTCCTGCGCGCCCGCCGCGGCGCGCGCGCCCCCGAGCCCGCGGACGTGCTGCGCGTCGTGCGCCGCCTGGAGCTCAACCGCGCGATGGCGCTCCCGAGCCCCGGGGAGCGCGAGCCCATCGGCTTCATCGCCGTCGGCCCGGCGGCGGTGGCGGTGCACCACATCCTGGGCGAGTTCGGCCTCGAGGGCCGCGTCCCCGTCCTGGACCTGGGCTGCACGAACCCACTCGACGACGCGCTGCTGGAGCGCTTCCTCATGCGCTGCGCGGACGCGGTGGTGCTCGAGCCGCGCCCCGACTCGGTCGCGCCGGGCATCCTGGAGGCCGCCGAGGCGCTGCGCGCGCGCGGCGAGTCTCCCGCGCGCCTCTGGTGGGACCGCCTTCCGCCCCGGCCCGGCGGCGAGGAGGTGCGCCTGGAGATCAACGACGCGGTGCGCACCTCGATCCTGCTGCGCAAGACGGTCCACCTCTTCCAGCTCGTGCGCACGGGGCTGGAGCACTCGCCGCGCATGGCGCCCGTGCTCGCGGACCTTGAGGCGCTGCGCGTGCCGCGGCGCAGCTTCGGGCTCGGCCCCACCGGCGCGATGGACTCGGTCCGCGCGCTGCTCCCGGAGGCCGCGGCCGAGGTCGCGCGCCCCGATCCCGACAACCCCGAGGCGCCCTCGCGCGCGCTGGCGATCGAGGGCGAGCGCGCGCCGCAGGCGGACACCGTCGTCGAGGTCGAGCTCTGGGATCGCCGGCGCTTCGCCGCGGAAGGCCCCGCCGCGATCCAGCAGGCGGCGCAGGACGCGGGCTCGACGCTCTTCATCGTCGTCGACCTGGGCGGCAGCGATGTCGTCGACGTCGAGCGGCTCGCCAACGCCGCCGTCCCCGTGCGCCAGGCGGCGCGGCTGCATGTCTCGCACGCGGACCTCAACGACCGCCCAGGCATGATCGCGGCGATCGTCGCCGCCGCGCGCGTCGACGGCGTGGCGACGCTCGTCGCGCACGACGGCCCCCCCGCGCGCCGCGACATCCGGCAGCTCGAGGCGAGCGTCGCCGAGGCGGACCGCCTGGGCTTCACGCCGCAGCAGCGCCTGATCTGGCCCGCCGACACCGGCTGCGAGGTGCGCCCGCTGCCGCAGTCGGTGCTCATCGAGAAGGGGACCGAGCGCGGGCTCGACCCGCTCAAGACCGAGTTCGTGCGCGAGACCATCGCCACCGAGGAGGCGCTCCCCGTGCGCCTGGAGGTGCGCGCGCTGCTCGAGCAGGTGGAGGTCGTGCGCACCGCGCCGCCGCCGCTGAAGCTGGAGGACCAGCGCATCCGCCCGCCGCGGCTGGTGCACGGGCGCGAGGGGCGCTGGCGCTGCCATGTCGCCGGCTACCGCGGCGAGCCGCCGGGGATCGCGACGCTGGCGCTCTGCGAGGCGGGGCGCGCGATGGGCTTCCGCGTGCAGGCGATCTACCACCCGACGCCGGTGGGTCCGGGGCGGCGCGCCTGGGGACAGGTGCTCTTCACCGCGCACGACGAGAGCCCCGACGCGCGCGTCCACGCGGCGCAGTGCCCCTACGGCGAGGCGGACCTCGTGCTGGGCTTCGACGCCATCGAGACGCTGCGCGCGCTCGGGCCCGATCCGTACCTGCGCGTGGCCTCGCCCGAGCGCACCTACGTGGTCGCGAACACCGGCGCCTTCGACGACCAGCTCGTGGACGAGCTCGCGGAGGCGGCGCGCCTGCTCCCGCGGGCGGCGCCGCTGGCCACGCGCTCCGAGGGCGCGCTGCTGGCGGATTTCGCGGATGCGGCGCGCCGCGCCTTCCTCACCGACCGCGTGACCGACCTGGTCGCGCTGGGGGCGGCCTACCAGCGCGGCTTCGTCCCCGTCTCGCTCGAGGCGATCGAGGGCGCGCTGCGCCGCCTGGAGCAGCGCGGCTTCGGCCGCTCGCTCGAGGCCTTCCGCTTCGGCCGCCGCATCGCCGAGGGACTCGAGGGCGCGGAGCTCGAGCCGCGCAAGGGCGAGAGCCTGGGGCGCCTGGTGCGCCGCAGCGCGCTGGAGCTGGAGGCGAGCCGCTCCGGCGGGCGCCGCCGCGCGCGCCAGTACCGCGAGCTCGTGCGCGGCGCGATCGACCAGATGCCCGCGCTCTACTCGACCAACGACGGGCGCCTGGCGCTGCGCGACTTCGTGCACGCGGCCTCGCGCTGCGTCGCCTGGGGCGGCACGCGCCACCTGCGCTGGTACGTCGGCATGGTGCGCGACCTCTACGAGGCGGGCGCGCGCGATCCCGAGCGCACGCTCTGCACCTACGGCATCCTGCCGCTGGCCGAGCTGACGCTCGTGCGCGACGCGCTCTACGTGGCGGCGACGCAGGCGGGCGTCGCGCAGGCGCGGCGCATCCGCGAGCGGCTGGGCGTGCGCGAGTCCCGCGGCGACCACATGACGCGCCGGTACCTCAACCGCGTCGAGGTGGTCTTCGGGCGCACCCTCTTCCGGCTCGACCTGCGCTCGAGCGACTGGCCCGCGCAGCTCGCGCTGCTGCTGTGGCGCGTGGTGCCCAACGAGCTGCGCGGACAGCCCGCCGAGCGGCGCATGCGCACGCTGGCGGTCGATCTCTTCGAGCGCGCCTGCAACCAGCCCGAGCGCGCCGCCCACTGGTGCGAGGTCGTGCGCCGCCTGCACGACCTCGCGGTGCAGCACCGCCTGCGCTCGATCGCGCCGGGGGATCTCGAGGGATTGGCGCGGTCGTAGCGGCGGGGCGGCGGGCCACGCCACGCCGCGCGCGCCGCGTCACGCCGCGCTCAGAACCGCAGCGTCGCGTCCTCCTCGATGGCCAGCGACTGCACGCGCAGCCCCTGGGCGGCGAGCGCTCCGACGAGCGCGCGTTCCTGCGGCTGCGTCGCGGCGATCTCCAGCAGCGCGCGACCGGGCAGGCAGGCCGCGCCCTGCAGCGACGCGCCCGCGCCGAGCACCGCCGCCGAGAGCTGCGTCGGCGAGGGGACGCCGCCCGGCGTGCCCACGCGCAGCAGCCAGCGTCGCGCGGCGGGCTGCGTGGAGAGGCGCGCCGGCGCGATCGCCTGCTGCGCCCAGCCCGCCCCCGAATCCACGCACGCGTCGATGTCCGCCAGCAGCGCGGCGACGGTGGGATGCGCGCCCGCGCCGGGGCCGCAGAGGGTGATCGCCCCCGCGAGCTCCGTCTCCACGAGCACCACGTTCTGCGTGCCCGCGGACTCCGCAAGCGCGCCGCCGTGGCGCACGACCGTCGGGGCGACGAGCAGCTCCAGCCCGTGCGCGCCCGCGTCGAGCTGCACCACGCTGCGCACGCCGTGCCCCAGCGTGCGCACGTCCTGCAGCAGCGCGCGGTCGACGCCTGCGTCGGGGCCGTCGGCGGCGATGCCGCGCACCGCGACTCGCGCGGGCTCGACGCTGCCGTGGCCCGCGGCGGCCGCGAGCAGGCAGAGCTTCTCCGCGCTGTCGCGCCCGCCCAGGTCCGCGCTCGGATCGGGCTCGGCGTAGCCCAGCGCGGTCGCCTCCGCGAGCGCCTCGGGCAGGTCGATGCCGCGCTGTCCCATCGAGTGCAGGATGAAGTTGCAGGTGCCGTTGACGATGCCGCGGACCGAGCGCACGCGCGCCGCGCGCAGGCGGGCGACGGACTCGAGCACGGGCACGCCCGCGCAGACGGCGGCGTCGAAGCGCAGCCGCGCGCCCGAGCGGCGCGCCGCGGCCGAGAGCGCCGGCAGCGCGTGCGCCACCATGCTCTTGTTCGCGCTCACCACGTGCACGCCCGCGTGCAGCGCGCAGCGGCAGAGCTCCGCGGGCAGGTCGATCCCGCCCAGGCACTCGACCACGAGGTCCGGTCGCGTGGCCAGCACCTCCTCGATGCGGTCGGTGACCGGCCCGGCGACGCCCGGGCGCGGGCGCGCCGGATCGCGCACGAGCGCGGCGCAGACCTCGATCTCGGGGCGCGAGGCGAGCTGTTTCGCCAGCGCGCCGCCGATGTTGCCGCAGCCCAGGAGCGCGACGCGCAGCGTGCGCGTGGCGGCGGGGGCGCGCTCGAGCGGCGCGGGCGATGCGAAGGTGGTGCCGCTCACGCCGTCACCTCCTCGAGGAGCGAGGCGTTCGCCGCGGCCGGCGCGCTGGCGGCGGTCGCCGCCACGCCCTCCGCCGCCCGCAGCGCGCGCTGCAGGTCCGCCAGCAGATCCCGCGGATCCTCCAGGCCGACGCTCAGGCGGATGGTGCCCTCGCGGATGCCCACGCGCTCGCGCTCGGCGGGCTCGACGCTCGCGTGCGTCATCGTCGCCGGGTGGCACCAGAGGCTCTTGAAGCCGCCGAGGCTCTCCGCGAGCGTCCACAGCTCGATCGTCTGCGCGAAGCGGTCGACCGCGGCGCGCCCGCCGGCGAGCTCGATCGTCACCAGCCCGCCGAAGCGCGTCATCTGCGACGCCGCGATCGCGTGGCCGGGGTGCGTCGGCAGCCCCGGGAAGAGCACGCGCGCGACGCCTGGGGCGCCGACCAGTCCGTGCGCGATCGCCTCGGCGCTGCTGCAGTGGCGCTCGACGCGCAGCGCCAGCGTGCGGATGCCGCGCAGCAGCAGCGCTGCGTCCGCGGGGCTGGGCACCGCGCCCAGCGCGTTCTGCAGGAAGCGCAGCTCCGCCGCGATCTCGGGATCGTCGGTGATGAGCGCGCCGCCCAGGACGTCGCAGTGGCCGCCGATGTACTTGGTCGTGCTGTGCAGGACGATGTCCGCGCCCAGCTCCAGCGGACGCTGCAGCAGCGGGGTGGCGAAGGTGTTGTCGACGACGCTGCGGATGCCCGCCTCGCGGGCCAGCGTGCATGCCTCGCGCAGCGGCGTGATGCGCAGCAGCGGGTTCGAGGGGGTCTCCAGCCACAGGAGCTTCGTCTCCGGGCGGATCGCGTCGCGGATCGCTTCGATCTCCGCCGCATCCACGAGGCTGAAGCGCACGCCGAAGCGGCTCCAGACCTTGGTGAACTGCCGGTAGCAGCCGCCGTAGAGGTCCTGGCTCGCGACGACGTGCGCGCCCGCGCCGAGCGTGTGCAGGAGCGTGTCGACGGCGGCGAGGCCGCTGGCGAAGCTGAAGGCGTGGCGCGCCCCCTCGAGCGCGGCGAGCGCCTCCTCCAGGCGCGAGCGCGTGGGATTGCCGGTGCGGCCGTAGCACCAGGCGGGCTGCTGGCCCGGCAGGCGCTGCGCGAAGGTGGTCGCCTGGCAGACGGTGGGGACGAGCGCGCCCGTCTCGGGATCGGGCGCGCCGCCGGCGCGGACGCAGAGCGTCTCGAAGGAGGACTCCTCGGCGGCGTCCAGGATGGACTCGAGGCGTGCGGTGCGGGCGGTGCGATCGGTGCGTGCGTGGCGGTCGTTGCGGTCGTTGGTCGTGGCGGACATGGTGAGCTGCTTTCGTGCGTGGCGCGCTCGGCGCCGGATGCGGGCGTGGGATCGCTCGCGCGCGATGCGTCACGCGCTGCGGAGCATGGAGACGAGGAGACCGCTCACCGCGGGGCGATGCGCCGATGGCGCGTCACCGCGGGAGCGTCGTTCGCCCGGTCACAGGTGGCTTGCAGCAGGAGGTCGCGTCGAAGGCGTCTTACTCCCTGCCGCAGGTGCCACCTGCGACCGGGCGACGCATGGCCATGCGCATCGAAAACACCTGGAAAGACAGGTGCTGCGCGCAGGCGTGGAACTGGAGACGACGGACCATGAGCGGGGAAATGTAGCGCGCATCGCCGCGCGCGTCAAGCGCTGGCCGCGGATTTCGCGCCGGCGCCGCGCAGCGCCTCGTGGCGGAGCTGGCCGCACGCGGCCTTGATGTCGCGGCCGCGGCTGGCGCGGATGTGGCTGTTCACGCCCGCCTCGCGCAGGATCTCCTGGAAGCGCGCGACGTCGGCGTCGCCGGGGCGGCGGTAGGGCAGGCCGTCGACCTCGTTGTAGCGGATGAGGTTCACGTTCGCGCGCAGCGTGCGCGCGACGTTCGAAAGCTGGCGCGCGTGCTCGGGCTGGTCGTTGAAGCCGCCCAGCAGGATGTACTCGAGCGTGATCTCGCGGCCGGTCTTCTGGAACCACTCGTCGCACGCCGAGAGCAGCTGCGCGATCGTCGAGTACTCCGCCCACGGGATGATCTGCCGGCGCAGCTCGTCGTTGGGCGCGTGCAGGCTGAGCGCGAGCGTCACCGGCAGCTCGAAGCCGCAGAGCTTGCGGATCGCCGCGGGCAGCCCCACGGTGCTAATGGTGATCTTGCGCGCGCCGATGCCCATGCCCCAGGGCGCGTTGAGCGTGCGGATCGCCTGCGTCACCGCGGCGAAGTTCGCCAGCGGCTCGCCCATGCCCATGAAGACGACGTTGCTGATGCGTCCGACGCCCGGCAGCGCGCGCAGGCGCCAGACCTGCTCCACGATGCGCCCCGCGCTCAGGTTGCCCTCGACGCCGTCGAGCCCCGAGGCGCAGAAGCGGCATCCCACCGGGCAGCCCATCTGGCTGCTCACGCACGCGGTGCGCCGGTCCTCGCTGGGGATCATCACGCACTCGGTCTGGCGGCCGGTCGCGACGGGGACCGTCGGCAGCGCGATGCGCGCCGGCTCGCCCGGCGCGGCGGGGGCGGCGGGCGCCGGCGCGCTCTTCTCCCACCCGAGCAGGATCTTCTGCGTGCCGTCGGAGGCCTCGAACCGCTTGAGCTCCGTCCCCTGGAGAAAGACCATCTCCTGCGCCAGCAGGTCGCGGTGGCGCTTGGCCAGGTTGGTCATGTGCGCCGGGTCGGCGATGCCGCGCTGGTAGACCCACTCCAGGATCTGCTTCGCCGTGAAGCGCTGCATCCCGTGCGCGGTGCACCACGCCTCGAGCGCGGGGGGATCGAGCTCGAAGAAGGCGGTGGGGGTGTCGGCGGCCGTGGACATGCGGGCGATCGTGGCGCGCGTGCGCGGCGCGTGCGCGGCGCCTCAGCGCGTGGCGCCGACGGTGAGGTCGACGGTGCGGTGCGCGATGCCGTGGCGGTCGAGCCAGGCGCCCATCGCCTCGTCGGCGTCCTTGCGCATCACGCGGCGGCCCGTGGGATCGATGCCGCGCTCGCGCATGATCTCCTTGAGGGTGCCGGGAAGGCCGAACTCGACCTGCTCGTGGTAGACGTCGTGCTGCTCGACCTCGCCCCCGTACTTCTCGATGAGCTCGACGATGAGCTCCTGCACGAGGTCCTCCGGCGCGCTCGCGCCCGCGGTGACGAGCACGGTGTGCTTGCCCTCGAACCACTCCGCGCGCAGCTCGCTGCGGTCGTCGACGAGCCGCGCGGGGGTGCCCACGTTCTCGCTGATCTCCGTGAGGCGCACCGAGTTGGAGCTGTTGCGGCTGCCCACGACCAGCGTCAGGTCGGCGCAGGGGGCGAGCGCGCGCACCGCGCGCTGGCGGTTGGTGGTCGCGTAGCAGATGTCCTCGCTCGGGGGCTCCTTCAGGCCGGGGAAGGCCTCCTTGAGCGCGGCGATGATGACGTTCGCGTCGTCGGTGCTGAGCGTCGTCTGCGTCAGGTAGACGAGCTTGTTCGGGTCGGCGATGCGCAGGTCCGGGATGTCCTCGGGGCACTCGACGACCTGGATCGCGTCGGGGGCCTCGCCGCGCGTGCCGATGATCTCCTGGTGGTCGGCGTGGCCCACCAGCAGGATCTGGTAGCCGGCGCGGGCGTAGCGGATCGCCTCGTTGTGCACCTTGGTGACCAGCGGGCAGGTGGCGTCGATGGCGGTCAGGTCGCGCTCGCGCGCTTCGGCGCGCAGCGCGGGGCTCACGCCGTGGGCGCTGAAGACCAGGATGCTCCCGTTGGGGACCTCCTCGATCGACTCGACGAACTGCACGCCGCGGCGCTTGAAGCGCTCGACCACGTGCCGGTTGTGCACGATCTCGTGATAGACGTAGATCGTCTCGTCCGGGCAGATGTCGATGAGCTGGTCGACGACGTCGATGGCCATGTAGACGCCGGCGCAGAATCCGCGGGGATTGGCGAGGATGAGCTTCATCAGGACGCGCAAGTGTAGCCGGGGCAGCGGCTTCCGCCTTTCGCACGCGGCCAGGCGTGCGCCACGGACGGGCCGTCCTGCGCTACAGTTCCGGGCCGTGACCAGCGCCGTCCAACAGCTCGCCGCCCTCCGTGCCGGCGTGGACGGGACGGCCGACGCGCCGCCGATGGACGAGGCCGCCGCGCGCGACTGGTGCCGCCGCCTGGCGACCGGCCACTACGAGAACTTCAGCGTCCTGAGCTCGCTCGTGCCGGTGGCGCTGCGCGACGACTTCGCCGCCGTCTACGCCTTCTGCCGCTGCGCCGACGACCTCGGCGACGAGGTGGGCGACCCCGCCGAGCGCCCCGCGCTCCTGGCGCAGTGGCGCGCGCAGCTCCAGGCGTGCTACGCGGGGCAGCCGCGGCACCCGGTCTTCGTGGCGCTGGCGCCGGTCGTGCGGCGCCACGGCCTGCCGATCGATCCCTTCGACGCGCTCATCCGCGCCTTCGAGCAGGACCAGCACTGCAACCGCTACCAGTCGTGGGAGCAGCTCGTCGACTACTGCACGCGCAGCGCCGACCCGGTGGGGCGCCTGGTGCTGGGGCTCTTCGGGCTCGCGAGCCCCGAGCGCGTCGCGATGAGCGACCGCGTCTGCACCGCGCTGCAGATCGCCAACCACCTGCAGGACGTGCGCCGCGACCTCCTCGAGCGCGACCGCATCTACCTGCCCGCCGAGGCGACCGCCGCGATCCCCGACTTCGAGGAGCGCCTGCGCCGCTCGGCGCAGCTGGGCCACGCCTGCGACCGCGAGTTCCTGGAGCAGTACCGCGCCGCGGTCCGCCCGCTGGTGCGCCGCACCTGGGAGCTCTTCGCGGAGGGGCGTCCGCTCCTGCCCACGCTCACGCCGCAGGCGCGGCCGGTGGTGCGCCTCTTCGTGGAAGGTGGCGAGTCCGTCCTCGTGGGCATCGAGCGCTGGAACTACGAGACCTGCCTCCACCGCCCGACCGTCGGCCGCGCGCGCAAGCTGCAGCTGGTGGCGCGCGCCTGGTGGGGGGCGAACGCGCCCGCGTGGGTCCCCGCCGCGCTGGGAGGCCCGCGATGAGCCCGCGCGCCGCCGCCGACCGCGCCGCCGCCGCGGGCGTGCCCGCCGAGCTCGCCCCCGCCTTCGCCGACTGCGAGCGGATCACGCGCGAGCGCGCGCGCAATTTCTACTACGGCCTCAAGCTCACGCCGGAGCCGCAGCGCAGCGCGATGTTCGTCATCTACGCGTGGATGCGCGCCGCGGACGACCTCGCCGACGCCGAGGGGTTCGAGCCGGACGAGCGCGTCCGCCGCATCGCCGCCTTCCGCGCCGCCACCGACGAGGCGCTTGCCGGCCGCGCGCCGGACCCGTCGCCGGTCTGGCGCGGACTTGCCTGGGTCGCCCAGCGCCACCAGCTCAGCGCGCGCGACTTCCACGACATGCTCGACGGGCAGCTCTCCGACGTGGGCACGCCCAGCTACGAGACCTGGGACCAGCTCCGCGCCTTCTGCTACCGCGTGGCGAGCACCGTCGGCCTGGTCTGCATCCGCGTCTGGGGCTACCACGACCCCGAGGCGCCGGCGCTCGCCATCGACCGCGGCATCGCCTTCCAGATCACCAACATCCTGCGCGACTACCGCGAGGACTACGAGCTCGGCCGCGTCTACCTGCCCGCCGCGGAGTTCCGCGCGATGGACCTGACTCCGCAGGACCTGCGCCACTGGACGCGCCCGGGCCAGTGCGCCGAGTTCATCCGCGCGCAGTGCGACCGCGCCGAGCAGTTCTACGCGCGCAGCGCGGCGCTCGAGCGCATGATCACCCCCGGCTGCGTCCCGACGCTCTGGGCGATGTCGGAGATCTACCACGGGCTGCTGCACCGCATCCGCGCGAATCCCGCGGCGATCGCGTCGAACCGGCGCGTGCGGCTCTCGGGGCTGCGCAAGGCGTGGATCGCGCTGCGCGCAAAGCACATGGCGCGCGGCGGCGCGGGAGCGTCGCCTGCGGCCGCGGTGGAGTCGGCGGCGGCGGCCGACGGGGCGGCGCGATGACCGCGCTCGAGCCGGCGCGCCGCGGCGGCCGGACCGGCCACGCGCCGCGCAGCGCGGTCGTGATCGGCGGCGGGGTGGCCGGGCTCGCGGCGGCGCTGCGACTCGCCGAGGCCGGCGTCGCGACGACGCTGCTGGAGACGCGGCGCAAGCTCGGCGGGCGCGCGACGAGCTTCGTCGACCCGCGCACGGGCGAGGTGCTCGACAACTGCCAGCACGTCCTCATGGGCTGCTGCACGAACCTGCTCGACTTCTACATCCGGCTCGGCGTCGACGGCCTCATCGACTGGCACGAGACCGTCTACTGGGCGAACCCGCCGCACGCCCCCGACCGCATGCGCCCGGGCCTGCTGCCCGCGCCGGCGCACTTCACCGGCAGCTTCGCGGGCATGCGCATGCTCACGCTGGCGCAGAAGCGCGCCGTCGCGCGCGCGATGTGGGCGATGCTGCGCCTGGGCCGCACCGGCCGCGCCGCGTGGGAGGGGCGCGTCTTCGGCGAATTCCTGCAGCAGACCGCGCAGCCCGCGGAAGTCATCGAACGGTTCTGGAGCCCCGTCGTGGTGAGCGCCTGCAACCTGGACGTCGACCAGGCGAGCGCGGCGAGCGCGATGCAGGTCTTCCAGGAGGGCTTCCTCGCCAGCCGCGAGGCGCCGCTCATGGGCCTCGCCACCGTCCCGCTCGTGCGCCTCTACGACCCCGCCGAGCAGGCGATCGCCGCCGCGGGCGGGCGCGTCGTCACCGGCATCAGCGCGCTCTCCATCGCCTCCGACGGGCGCCGCGCGACCGCGGTCATCACCGACGACGGCACCTTCGAGGCGGAGATCGTCGTCAGCAGCGTGCCGCCGGACCGGCTGGCCCGGCTGGTCGGTCCGACGATGGTGCAGGCGGACCGCCGGCTGCAGCGCCTCGACGCCATCGGCACGAGCCCGATCCTGGGCGTGCACCTGCGCTTCCCGAAGCCGGTGATGTTGCTGCCGCACCTGGTCCTGCCCGGCCGCGGCACGCAGTGGCTCTTCAACAAGAGCGCGCGCGGGCCGGAGCCCGACGGCTCGCAGCACCTGCACGCGGTGATCAGCGCCGCGCACGCGTGGATGGAGCTGGACGAGGCCGAGATCGCGCGCCGCGTGCTGGAGGACATCCGCTGGGCCCTCCCCGAGGCGCGCGGCGTCGAGCCCCTCTCGGTGCGCAGCGTCAAGGAGAAGCGCGCGACCTTCGCGTGCGTGCCCGGGCTGGAGAAGCGGCGCCCGACCGCGGCCGCCGACGGCTTCGACCGCGACGGCGGCGTGCGCAACCTCTACCTCGCGGGCGACTGGACCCGCACCGGCTGGCCCGCGACGATGGAGGGTGCCGTGCGCTCGGGCTACCTGGCCGCGGGCGCGGCGCTGGGCGAGGACCTGCTCATCCGCGACCTGCCGATGGGGCGCATGGCGCGCGCGCTGGGGCTCGCGCGCTGAGGGGAGACGCTCCCGCATGGACCACCTGCCGACGGATCCCGCCGGGCGCACGCGCTGGTTCCTCGAGCGCTGCGAGGCGCTGGGCTTCGCGCGCGCGGGCGTCGCCGCGGCGCGCCCGAGCGCGCACACCGCCGCCTACGAGGCGTGGATCGCCGCCGGCAAGCACGGCGAGATGCGCTACCTGGAGCAGGAGGGCCCGCAGCGGCAGGATCCGGGCGCGATCGTCCCTGGCGCGCGCAGCGTCCTGTGCGTCGCCGACCGCTACGCCGACGGGCGGCGCGACGCGCGCGTCGCGGGGCACGGGCGCATCGCCCGCTACGCGCGCGGCGAGGACTACCACCAGGTCCTGCGCGCGCGCCTGGAGGCGCTGGCGGGGGAGCTGCGGCGCGCGCATCCGGCGGAGCGCTTTCGCGTCTGCGTCGACACCGCGCCGCTGCTCGAGCGCGAGCACGCCGCGCGCGCGGGGCTCGGCCGCATCGGCAAGCACACGCTCCTGATCGCGCCCGACGGCCTGGGGTCGTGGACCTCGCTCGGCGCGATCGTGAGCACGCTGGAGTTCGCGCCGACGCCGGCGCTCGAGCCCGCCGATCCGTGCGCGGGCTGCACGCGCTGCATCGAGGCGTGTCCGACGCAGGCGATCGCGCCCTTCAGCGTCGACGGCGCGCGCTGCGTCAGCTACCTGACGATCGAGCACGAGGGCCCGGTCGACCCCGCGCTGGGCGCGCAGGTGGGCGACTGGGTCTTCGGCTGCGACGCCTGCCAGGAGGCGTGCCCGCACGCGCAGCCCACGCGCCGCTCGCGCCGCGCCGGCGTGCACGAGGCGTACGCCCCGCACCGCAGCGCCTTCCCGCTGCTGGAGCTGCTCGGGTGGAACCAGCAACGCTGGGAGGCGGCGCGGCTCAACGGCGTGCTCGCGCGCGTCGGTCCGGCGGGATGGCGGCGCAACGCGGCGCTGGCGTGCATCGGCGCCCTCGCGGATCCCGGTCTGGATGCGGGGCTGCGCGAGGCGCTGCTGGCGCGCCTGCACGCGCTGGCCGCGTCGATGGATGAACCGCCCGCCGTCCGTCAGGCGGCGCAGCAGGCGATCGATTCCACGCGCGCGGCGCGCTGAATCACTTGTTGGGTTCGTCGCCCGAGGCCGGCTCCGCGGGCTTGCCCGCGGGCGGGGTGGCCGGCGCCGCGCCATCGCCCTCGGGGGCGGCGGCGGGGGCGGCGTTGGGATCGGCGTTCGGGTCCGCGCTCGCGGCGGGGGCGTCGCCCGCGGGCGCGCTCGCGTCGGGCGCGGGCTCTGCCTTGGGCGCCGGCGTCGAGAGGTCGACGCCCAGCGACTGACCGATCGACTCGACCGAGGCGACGATCGCCTTGCCGCTGCCGGCGTCGGTGCCGCCGAGCGCCTCGCGTGCGGCGACGAGCGCGGTCTTCGCCTCGGCGCGCGCCGCATCCTGCGCGGCGCGGATCTTCTTGGTGGTCTCGGCGTCGGCGCCGGCGGTCATCTGCAGCACCTGCTCGAGCGCGTCGATGCGCAGCGCGTGCATGCGTGCCTTCGCCAGCGCGACCATCGCCGCGTCGGTGGGCACCTTCGTCGCGAGCGAGCCGCCCTCGAGCGCCTCGGCGATGGACTTCGCCAGCGGCTCGGCGCGTTCGGTCTGCAGCGTCTCGTACTCCTTCGCGAGCTTGGTCGCGGAGGCGGTGAGCTCCTCGACGCGCTTGCGGGCGGCCTCGCTGCGGGCACCCGCGCTCTGCTTGGCCTTCTCGGCGGCGTCCAGGCGCGCGCCCAGGAAGGTCTCGCCGGCGGTCGCGTCCTTGATCGCGGCGGAGACGACGGCGATCGCGGCGCGCTGCGTCGAGGCGATCATGTCGGCGGTGGCGGCGTCGGTGCGGAGCTGCTGCGCCTCGGCGAGCTTCTCCATCGCCTCCTTGACCAGCGGGAAGGCCTTCGAGGCGGTGCTCGTCGCGGCCTCGCTGCGCAGCGCCTGCGCCTGCGCGTCGATCGCGCTCGCCTCGGCGGTGCGGGCGGCGACGGTGGCGTCGAGCTTCTCCAGCTCCGAGGTCGCCGCCTCCGAGACCCCGCGCAGCGTGGTCACGGCGGCGCGGAACTCCTCGAGCGCCTTGCGCGTCGCCTTCAGGCGCGCCTCGGCGGGCGCGGTGGCGTTGAGCTGGCCGGAGGACTGGATCGAGCGGATGAGCGCCAGGTGGGCGTCGATGTTCTGGGCGACCAGGCCCTGCAGCTCGGTGACCTGCTCGAGCTCGAGCAGTTCGAGCACGACCGCCTCGCGGCGCAGGCGGGTCGCGAGCTCCTGGCCCTGCTTGCGCTGTGCATCGGTGGCGCCGGCGCTGGCGGCCTGTCCCGCGAGCGTGCGCAGCTCCTTGGCGGCGTCGGCGGGGCCCAGCAGCGGCGCGCGCAGCTCCTTGGCCTCGCCACCCTCGGTCGCGGGGAGCGACTTGAAGACCAGGTCGGCGCTCGCGGCGATGCGCGTGGTCAGCGCCTGCGCCTGGCGGCCGATCTGCGCCAGCTTCTGCGCGCCCTGCTCCGCGGGATCGCGGGCCGGGACGCCGTCGCAGCCCGCGAGCAGGCCGGCGGCGAGCACCGCGGCGACGAGGCTGCCGGAGGCGAGGCGGATCGGGCGCGTGGCGCGGGCGTGGATCGGGGTCATGGCGCGGGTCATGGAGAGGGGGACGATACCGCAGGCTCAGCGGTCGGGGCCGTCGAGGGTCCGGACGGGCTTGTCGGGCGCGTCCAGCTTCGGGGGGACGTAGTCCACCGGATAGGTCGGGCGCGGCTGGTACATGCTGCGGATCCACTCGATGGTGTCGGCGTGGAGCTGCGGGGTCGAGGGGCTGAAGACGGGCTTCCATCCCTTCACGTCGGGGTGGGGGAAGCGGGCCGTCGTGCGGGGCATCGCGTACTGGACCAGGAGGGAGCTCTCCGGATCCTCGAAGTTCACGACCGGGCGCCCGTCCACCTTGAAGGAGAGGAGGGTCATGAGGTTCGTGTAGCGGATGCGCTCGTCCTTGGCGTTGCCGGTGTAGAGGAAGAAGCGCCCGCCCTCGACGCCGCCGTGGCAGCGGCTCGTGGCGCAGTTGCCCAGCAGCCAGGAGTTGTGCACGCGCGTGCGGAACTTCGCGAGCGCGGGCGGGTCCTCGTCCACCTCGATGTACTTGTAGAGGTCGCGCGCGCGCAGGTCGAAGAAGAGGCGCGCGATCTCCTGCGGCGGCTTCGTGTAGAGCGCGTTGCGCTCCTGCGTCGTCGAGGGGATGAGCGCGCTCGAGGCGTAGCGCAGGATGAGCTGGCGCACGCCTTCCGGGGAGACGGTCATGCGCGGCGGATCCGCGAAGTTGATCTCGTAGACGCGGATGAGGTTGACATCCTCGTTGGAGAGGAGGTTCTTCGGCAGGACGTCGCGCAGCTTCGGCGGGCCGCCCGCGGGGGGCGCGGCGTGCGCGGGTGCCGCAGGCGCGGTCGTCGCGGGCGTTGCGGTCGCCGGCGCGTCGGGGGTGCTCGCGGCGGGCTCGGTCGGCGCCGGAGCGGGAACGGTCTCGGCGGGCGCGGTGGCCGCGGGCTGCGGCGTCGTGGCGGGCGCGGTGCCGGCGGGCGCGGTGCCGGCAGGCGCCGTCCCCGCGGGCGGCGCGCCCTTCGCCTGCTTCTCGGCGGCCTCCTTGCGCTTGCGGGCCTCGATGGACTCGTTGAGCTTGATGCGCGCCTCGACGTGGCGCATGAGCGTGCGCGCGTCGTCGCGGTCGGCGTCGCGCAGCAGCGCCTCGAGCTCCTGGCGCGCATAGATGAACTGCCCCTGGTCGATGAGCCACTTGGCGAGCGCGACGCGGCGCGTGTGCTCGTCCGGGGCGATCGAGGCCTTCAGCGCGGCGTAGCGCTCCTCGAAGTCGGGCTCGAGGACGACGCGGTAGACGTTTTTGCGCGGCAGCTTGCCGCTGACGCTGTCGACGCGGAACTCGACGCACTCGAGGTCGTCGCGCAGGATCTCGCCGCGCACGCGGCTGCCGTCGCGCAGCTCGACGACGCCGTACTGGCCCGGCTGCGGCTTGACGAGCTCGACGATCTCGAGCATCTGCGCCTTGTTGAAGCGGCGGCGTTCGGCGCCGCGCTCGACGACGATCTCCAGCTCGGTCTCCTCGACGACGTCGCCGCCGAACTCCTTCCAGCGGTCGATGAAGACCCAGACCTGGCGGGCGAGGCCGGCGTGCGCGGCGGGGGAGAGCAGCGGGGTCGCGGTGGGCGGCGCGGCGGGGGCGCGCGGCGCGGTCGGGGGCGCCTCCGGCTCGGCGGCGGGGGGCGTCGCCGGTGGCGCGTCGGGCGTCGCGGCCGGCGGCGTCGCGGCGGGCGCGGTCGCCGGCGGCGCCGCGGGCGGCGTGGGCTCGGCCGCGGGGGGCGCGGCCTGGAGCGTCGCCGCCAGCGCCAGATGGAGGATCGCGAGCATGTCGGGCATTGTCGCAGGAACGGTTCGTTCCCGCCTCCGCCGCTGTTGCGGCTCCGGGGCGTTGAGCGCTGGGTGGCCGGAAACTAGGCTCCGGCGCTCCGGCGCGCGGCCGACCCGCGCGACGGCGTCCCCGCGCGGCCGGTGCGCCGCGCCTTCACCCACAGGAGCCCCCCATGAAGCTTGGCGTCATGTCCGCCCTCTTTTCCGGCCGCAAGCTCGAGGATGTCTGCCAGGACATCGCGCAGATCGGCCTGGGCGCCATCGAACTGCCCGTGGGCGCGTGGCCCGGCAAGCCCTACTTCGACCCGCGCAAGGTCCTCGCCAGCGCGAAGGAGCAGGCGCGCATCCGCGACATCCTCCGCTCCAACAACCTGATCCTCTCCGCGCTCGCGGTGCACGGCAACCCCGTCCATCCGGACAAGGGCGTCGCGAAGCAGCACCACGCGGACTTCCTCGCGGCGGTCGAGCTCGCGCCCAAGCTCGGCACGGACATCGTCATCACCTTCAGCGGCTGCCCCGGCGGCTCCAGGAAGGACGCGACGCCCAACTGGGTCACCTGCCCCTGGCCCAACGACTTCCTCGACATCCTGAAGTACCAGTGGGACTCGGTGCTCGTGCCCTACTGGGCCGCGCAGGCGAAGCTCGCCTCCAAGCGCGGCGTGCGCATCGCATGGGAGCCGCATCCGGGCTTCTGCGTCTACAACGCGCAGACGCTCATCCAGCTCAGCGAGCGCGCCCAGCGCGCCGCGGGCATCAAGGGCAAGCCGATCCTGGGCGCGAACCTCGATCCCTCGCACCTCTTCTGGCAGGGGTGCGATCCCGTGCTCGCCGCGCGGGCGCTGGGCGAGGCGGGGCTCCTCTTCCATGTCCACGCCAAGGACACCGAGCTCGACCGCCACGAGGGCCCGCTCAACGGCTACCTCGACACGCGTCCGTACTCCGACGTGCAGCACCGCGCGTGGAACTTCCGCACCTGCGGCTGGGGCCACGGCGACGAGTTCTGGCGCCCCTTCGTGAGCACGCTGCGCCGCTACGGCTACGACCATGTCCTCTCGATCGAGCACGAGGACATGCTCATGTCCATCGACGAGGGCTTCGAGCGCGCCGTCGCCTTCCTGCTCGAGTGCATCGTCGAGGAGAAGCCCGCGACGCCCTGGTGGACCTGACCCGCGCGCTCAGTCGAGCGGCGGGTTCACGCGCACGTCGTTGGGGCGCGAGACCTCGATGGTCCAGCCGACCACGGTGGGCGAGCTCGCCTTCGCCGTCGCCGGGAGCGCGAGGTCCCAGCGCAGGATGCCCTGCGGCGCGCGCGACTCGAGGTACTGCTTGTCCGTCGAGAGGGCGGGGGCGAGGTCGCTCGTGCGCACCTCGATCTTCTCGTCGCGGCTGACGGGGCGGCGGTCGTAGAGCTCGAGCGCGATCGCCCGGCCGGTGCCGTTCTCCAGCGCGATGCGGTTCTTCCAGATCGTGCTCCGCGAGCCGCCGAAGAGGCCGCTGGCGCCGGTCGTGCGTCCGAGCTCCTCGCGGCGCACCACGACCGCCTGGTCGGGTCCGAAGAAGATCCGGAAGGTGTCCTTGGGGGCGACCGAGGGCATGCGCGACTCGCCGACGAACTCGCCGCCCATGAAGATCTGCGCCTTGCCGGGCAGGAGCTGGAAGGCGCTCTCGTTGGTCATGTCGCCGCGGAGGAAGACGCTCTCGGTCACCAGCGGCGCGGCCACGTAGACGTACTTCGACGAGGGCGCGAAGGCGCCGATGCGCGTGCGCTGCTTGGCGCGCGCATCGGAGGGGACCGTGACCGCGCGCGGCAGGTCGAAGCTCACGGCGACGCCCGTCTCCTGCACCGCGGCGGGCGCGGAGAGCTCCTCGAGCGCGCGGCGGACCGCGGCGTTGCCGCGCGGCTCGGGGGCGCCGGAGGAGGCGTCGGCCATCGCCATCGGCGCGGCGGGGGCGGCCTCGGGCGCGATCATGCCCGCGGTCCCCGAGGTCACCGGCGGCATCGGCTGCACGATGTCGACGTACCAGGGATCGACCGGCGGCGGGGCGCTCGCGCGCGTCGGCTGCGCGGTCGAGAGGGACATGCGCACGCCGTTCCAGTCCTCGCCGGTGCGCTGCGCGATGAGCGCGTCGTACTCGACGCTCACGCCGCTGCGGTCGGCCTCGGCGCGCACGGCGTAGGAGGGCTCCCAGCCGGCGTCGCCGACGAGGTAGGTGAGCTCCACCTCGACGGGACCGCCCTCGGGCACGGCGATGGAGACGAGCGCGGCGCGCTCGGTGCGGTCCGCGCCGCCGCGCGCGGCGAGCTGCGCCTTCGCGGCCTCGAGGTCGTGGCGCAGCGTGCGCTCCTTGTCGTCGAGCTCGCGGCCTGCGGCGAGCAGGCGCAGCTTCTCGGCGCGCACGAACTCGAGCTGCTTCGCGGCGGCCTCGAGGTCCAGCGGCTGCACCGCGCCGTCCGGGCCGCCCGAGGCGGTCGGGCGCACGCCGATGGCGGCGGCGATCTTCGCCTGCGCGGCCAGCAGCGCGCGGTCCTGCACGAGCTCCTCGAGCGCGCGCGTCAGCGACTCGACCCGCTCCTGCAGCGCGACGCCCTCGGGGGTGCCCTCGAAGCGGGCGCGCTCGTTCTGGCTGTACTCGACGCCCAGCAGCTTCGGCGCGGTCTTGCCGGCGCTGTCGCCGCCGCGTCCGACCCGCGCCTGCAGCGAGGCGGGCTGGACCGAGGCGGGCAGGTTCGGGACGCGGATCGTCCACACGCCCTGGCCGAGCTCGCGGCGGATCGCGCGCGTCACGGCGGCGCGGCCGGGATAGACGGTGACGGACTCGATCGCGCCGGGGTCGGGCAGCTCGTGCAGCTCGATGACGGGGATCTCGGCGCGTGGCGTTGGGCCGGCGCCCGGCACCTGCGCGGCGGCGATCGGCGCGATGGCGGCGGTGGCCAGGAGCGCGGCGAGTCCCAGGCGGCGGGCGGGCAGTTGGATCGTCATGGAAGGAGTCCGGGTTCGAGGCGGTGCGGTCGGGGCGGCGGCGTCGTGCGGGCGTGGGCGCGCGGGCGCGGTGGCGCCGGTGCGCGGTTCATGTCAGTCCGGCAGCGCGGTGATCTGCTGGTCCTTCGGGTGCGTCTCCTGGACGCCCCAGGTCACGGCCATCGCGGCGGGACCGCGCGCGGTCGGCGGCACGGTGAGATCCCAGCGCAGGATGCCCGTCGGCTGCTGCGACTGCGCGTAGCGCGCGTTGGTGCTGAGCGGGGCCGAGAGGTCGGCGAGCTTGATCTCCAGCTTCTCGTTGCGGCTGACGGGCCGGCGGTCGAGCAGCTCCATCGTGATCGCGCGGCCGGTGCCGTTGTCGACGAGCACGCGGTACTTCCAGGTCGTCGCGATGCTGCCGCCGAAGAGGCCGGCGGTGCCCGTGGTGCGGCTGACGACCTCGCGGCGCGCCGTCAGCGCGCGGTCGGGGCCGAAGAAGACGGCGAACTCCGCGTTGGGCGCGACCGAGGGCATCGCGGTCGTGCCGATGAAGTCGCCGCCCATGAAGATCTGCGCCGGTCCGGGCAGGAACTGGAAGCCCGAGCCGTTCACGAGGTCGCCGCGCAGGAAGACGCTCTCGGTCACCAGCGGCGCGGCGACGTAGACGAACTTCGCGGTCGGGTCGACGGTGGCGATGCGCGTGCGCTGCGTCTTGCCGGCGTCGGAGGGGACGCTCACGCGGCGCGGGATCGAGAAGCTGGCGGCGATGCCCGCGTCGCCCACGTTCGCGTCGGCGGCGAGCGCGGCGATGGCGAGCCCGAACTTGCGATCCTCCCCTTCGTCTCCAGACTTGCCGCCCTCGGCCAGCATGCCGCCGGGCATGCCGGCGGCGGGGGCGTCGCTCTTCGCCTTCAGCTGGTCCTTGGAGGCGTAGCGCGCGCCGCTGCTGGGGCGGCCGGGGGGCGGTGGCGGCGGGGGCGCCCACACGTCCAGGAAGAGCGGCGGAACCTCGGGCGGCGCGGAGGCGCGCGCGGGCGCGGCCGTGCTCAGCGCGAGGGTGACGTTGTCCCAGGACTCGCCGGTCGCCTGCGTGACCGCGGCCTCGTACTCGATCGCGACGCTCGAGCGGTCCCCCGAGGCGCGGATCGCGTAGGTGGGCATCCAGTTGGCGTCGGGGACCATGTAGGTGAGCTCGAGCTGCACCGGTCCCGCCTCCGGCACCGCGATCTGCACGAGCGCGGAGCGTTCCGTGCGCGTCGCGCCGCCGCGCTGCGCGAAGGTCGCCTCGAGCGCGGCGAGCTCCTGCTTCATCGTGCGCGTCTTCTTCGCGTTCTCGCGAAGGCCCGCGAGCGTGCGCGTCTTCTCCTCGCGCACCCAGGCGAGCTCCTTCGCGGTGCGCTCGAGCTCCTGCTTGCCAGTCGCGCCGTTGGCGGTCGCGTTGGCGGCGGCGCGCTCGCCGACCTGGTCGGCGAGCTTGTCCTGGTCGGCGAGGATCGCCGCCTCCGCCTCGAGCTGCGCGAGGTCGCGGCGCATGCGCTCGATGCGGTTGGCGAGCTCGAGCCCCTCGGGCGTCCCCTGGAAGCCCGGCAGCGCGGTCTCGGCGAACTCGACGCCCAGCAGCTTGGGGGCGCTGGCCACCGCGCTGTCCCCGCCGCGCAGGACCTTCGCCTGCAGTGTCCCGGGCTCGACCTTCGGGGGCAGGCCCGTCACGCGGACGGTCCAGAGGCCCTGCTGCAGGTCGCGCTGCAGGACGCGCGTGACCGCGGCGCGCTGCGGATAGACGGTGACGCGCTCGATGCGGCCGGCGTCCGAGGCCTCGTGGCGCGGCAGGGCGTCCTGCGCGTGGGCGGCAGGGGCGAGCAGCAGCGCGAGCAGCGCGGCGGCGGAGATGCGGATTCGGGGCACGGGGGCTTCCTCCAGGCGCTCAGCCTACGACCAGGAAAATATGCCGGGCATGCCCGGCATATTTTCCGTGGGAGTCATGGCCGCGGGGCCGGAGGTGTCTCCCGAGATTCCCGAGATTTCGTCGCGCGGGCGGAATTCCGCGCGCCGCGGTCAGTCGAAGTCCTCGAGCGCCGCCCGGGTGCCGCCGCGCGCCAGGAGCTCGGCCGCGCGCGCCGCCACGGGGCCGCCCGCGCTGCGGAGCTGCTCGACGAGCTGGCGCGTCTCGGCCCGCTTGCGCAGGTACCGCAGCGCCAGCCCGGCGATCGCGCCGGATTCGACCGAGCCGAGGAAGCCGATGCCCTCGCGGTAGACGATCCCCGAGGCCAGGCGCTTCGCGACCATCCAGTCGAGGTACGCCTGCGGGATGTCCTTCCACAGGCGGTCGCCCGCGGTCTCCTGGAGCTTGCGCGGGATGTGCTCGCGCACGACCTCGCGCGCCAGCTCGCGGTCCGCGGCCGACCAGCCCGACATCGAGGCGCGGATCGCGTCCGCGGCGTCGTTGATCACCTTCGAGAGCTGCGTCGAGATCTCCGTGAGCGGGGTGGTGGGGTGCCGGCGGCCCTCGGCCATCAGCAGCTCCGCCTCCGCGCGCGCGAGGTCGCGCAGCTTCTCGAGCACCTGCTCGACGAACTCCGCCTTGATCGCCAGGAAGGCCTTCTCGTCCAGGAGCATGCTCGCGCCGATCTCGTACGACGAGCAGATCACGCCGCACTTGTTCGCGCTCGAGTCCTTGAAGATGAGGCAGCCCGCCTTGAAGAGGTGCTTGCGCGCCTCGGGGGTCAGGAAGAGGTTCGCGCCCTCGACGATGATCGGCGCGCTGGGCTTGCCGTCGGCGCCGAGGTAGTCGCGCCAGTTCGAGTCGTTGATCGTCGCCGGGCGTCCGCCGCCGGGGACGAAGGCGTCGGTCACGAGGCGGTTGTGCAGCGTGTTGCGCATCTGCGCGCCGCCGGGGGCCTCGACGGGCACGACCGAGCCGCGCTTGCCGAGCTTCTTCGGGTCGAACTTCGCGATCGGCAGCGCCTCCTGGAAGAGGCGCAGCAGCTCCTGGTGGTCGAGCCCGTCCGGATCCTCGCCCACGCCGCTGCCGTCGGCGATGCCGACGATGCGCGCGTTCGCGCCGTAGTCGCGGTTGAGGATGCGGATCATGTTGCCCGCGACGTCGCCGTCGGGGCCGCCGGTGATCTTCACCGTGAAGGGCTGGCGGCGCGGGTCGATGCCGCGCGCGCGCAGCGCCACGTCCAGGAAGACCGCCACGCCCTCGCTGGTCACGCCGTAGACCTTGTGGTTGATGCCGGCGCCGGGCTTGGAGCTCATGAACGCGTCGGGGAGCGCGTAGCCGCGGTAGCGCGCGCGGCTGACGATCCACTCGATGTGCTGCGGCGTGATGTTCTCGTCGGGGCCCAGGTAGATGAGCTCCTGGCGTCCCCAGCGGTCGACGATCAGCGCGCGCGTGGGCTTGTCGTCGACGATCAGGTCGAGCAGGCTGTCGACGAAGCTCTTCACGCAGCGCGTGATGTCCGCGTCGGGCTCCAGCAGGATCGCCGCCTTCGCGCCGCCCTCGGGGATGTCCTTGTTCTTCTGCTGCTGCGCCCAGGAGAGGCCGTAGACCTCGTCGAAGACGCGCTCGCGCTCGCGCGAGTGCGCCGCCGCGCCCGAGGGCTTGACGACGCGCAGGCCGCCGCGCGCGATCTCCTTGAAGCGGTTGTGGAAGCCGAAGAAGCCGCGGCCGAAGACGAAGAAGGTGCCGTAGGGGGTCTCGGGCCGGCGGTCGTCGCGCAGGAAGACCGGATCGATGCGCATCGAGAGGCCGAAGCGCTGCGGGATGAAGTAGTTGGTGCGGTAGACCGACTCGGCCGCGAGCAGGATCGCGTTGAGGATGTGCGCGGTGCGGTCCGGGTCGTCCTTGGTGGCGATCTCGGCGCGCAGCGCGGTGGCGCGGCGGTCGAACTCCGCGTCGGAGAGGCCGCCCTTGGGGTCGAAGCGGTCGCGGAAGAGCTCGCCGATGCGCTGCGAGGTGCCGATGTTGCGCTCCGCCGTCGCCAGGATGCGCTCGATGGAGAAGAGCAGCCGGTCCTCGTGCACCAGGCGCTGGTGCGCGAGCGTGCAGAGCGCCATGATCAGCTCCGCCTGGTCGACGCTCATCGGCGCGTTGCGGTTGGCGAACTCGATCGTCTCGAAGTCCACCCACTTGACGCGCTTGAGCTCGTGCTCGACCTGCTTCCACTCGGCGCCGGCGGTGTCGACGGCCTTGCCCTGGTCGTTCTGGATGACGAAGCCCAGAAGCGTGACCGAGCCGTGCGGCGGGTCGGCCACCTGGTCCAGGTACGCGCGCTGGATGCTGATGCGCGCGCGGCTCATGATGAGCGCGCAGCGCTCGAGCATCGTGCGCGTGCGCGCGTTGCCGAAGGCGATGGTGATGCGCGTGAGCTCGGGATCGGCCTCGGGCTCGGTCTCGATCCAGGTGCCGTCGGTGCCGCTGACGCGCGCCACGAGCTGGCGGTGCTTGTTCAGGCGCAGCGGGGTGAGCGTGGTGAGGTAGTCGCCGGCGCAGCTGGCGAAGTAGTCGCGGATCGCCTGCTCGCTCCAGTCGCGCGCGTGCGTGCGGGCGAACTCGATCGTGGCGCGCAGCTTCTCCGCCTGCGCGGGGTTGCGCGGATCGAAGGGGACGCGGTCGCCGAACTCGAAGGAGTCGAGCACGAGCACGCCGTCGCGCGAGCTGTGGATCTTCGCCGCGCGCAGCGAGGGCGCCATCGGCAGGCTGCCCACGACCTCGGCGAGCACGCCGGGGCGGTTGCCCTCGCGGATCGTCGTCCACTCGCGGCCGTCCTCGCTGCGGATCGTCAGGTTCAGCGGCTGGCCCGAGGCCCGCGCCGCGATGATCGCCTGCAGGTGCGAGGAGACCGTCGCCGGGGGCGTGTCGTCGAAGTACATCCGCGGCATCTGCGCCACGAACCAGGGCACGATCGTCTCGGCGGTGCGCTGGAAGCTCTTGCCCAGGGTGGCCGCGAGCTGCGCGGCGTCGGGGACCCCGTGGGTCTCGGCGGAAGGCGGGGTCGTCACGGCGGGGGAGGCGGGAGGCATCCCCTCACTCATACCACGACGGCGCACGCGGCTGTGCGCGCGGGAATCGAAGTCTTGCGATCGCCCCCGCGCGGCTTCAGGGGCGCCGCTATCCTCTTGCACCCCACGGAGTTGCGTCCGCGCCCCATGCTCGTCGCCACCATCGGAAACTTCGACGGCGTCCACCTGGGCCACCAGGCCCTCGTGGCGGCCGCCCGCCGCGCCGCGGGCGCCGGGGGGCGGGTCGTCGCGGTGACCTTCGAGCCGCTTCCCGCCGCCGTCCTGCGCCCCGCCGAGGCCCCCGCCCGCCTGACCGACGCCGCGCGCCGCGCGGAGCTTCTCCTGGCCGCCGGCTGCGACGAGGTCCTCGCCCTGGATCCGCGCTCGGGACTGCTCGCCGAGGGGCCCGAGGAGTTCATCGCCCGCATCCGCGCGCAGCTTCCCTTCGAGGCGATCGCCGAGGGGGCGGACTTCCGCTTCGGCCGCGGCCGCAGCGGCGACGTCGGCACGCTGCGCACGCTGGGCGAGCGATCGGGCTTCGCGACGGTGCGCGTCGAGGAGGTCGCCGCGATCCTGCGCGACCGATCGCAGGTCGCGCCGCGCAGCTCGACGATCCGCTGGCTGCTCGAGCTGGGCCGCGTCGAGGACGCCGCGCTCCTGCTGGGCCGCCCGCACGCGATCCGCGGCGCCGTCGAGCGCGGCGCGCAGCGCGGCCGCCAGCTCGGGTTTCCCACCGCCAACATCGCCGCCCCGGGGCAGCAGCTTCCCGGCGACGGCGTCTACGCGGGCGAGGCGCTCGTCGCGGGGCGCCGCTTCCCGGCCGCCATCTCCGTGGGCGACAACCCCACCTTCCCGGGCTCCGCGCGCACCTGCGAGGCGCACCTGCTGGGCTTTCCGGGCGCGATCGACGACTACGGCTGGCCCATCGAGCTGCGCTTCACGCGCTTCCTGCGCGAGCAGTGGCGCTTCCGCGGCGTCGAGGCGCTCGTCGAGCAGCTGCGCGCGGACGTCGCGCGCTGCGCCGCGCTCGCGTAGCGTCCACGCCGGCGCACGCCGCCACGACGCCATGGCCTACGACTCGACCACGACCCACGCCGCGCTCGCCGCGCGCCTGCGCGCCGCGCGGCGCCCCTTCGTCACCACGCACTTCAAGCCCGACGGCGACGCCGTGGGGTCCGTGCTTGCCATGACGCGCGCGCTGCGCCACCTGGGCGCGCAGCCCACCGCGGCCTTCGCCGGCCCGATGGACCGCACCATCGTCGGACTCATGCGCGCGGGCGAGGCCACCTGCAGCGAGCGCGGCCCCGTCGTCCCGCCCGAGGGGACCGACCTCGCCGTCGTCCTGGACACGGGCGCGTGGAGCCAGCTCGAGCATGTGCGCGACTGGCTGCGCGCGAACCCCGCGATGGTCGTCGGCATCGACCACCACGCGCGCGGCGACGAGGTCGCGCCGGAGCGGCTCGTGCAGCCCTGGTGCGCCTCGTGCACGCAGGTGCTGGTGCCCGTGCTCGATGAGCTGGGCGTGCCCCTCTCGCCGGGACCGCAGCCCGCGCGCCACACCATCGCCGAGGCGCTCTTCGCCGGCCTCGCCACCGACACCGGCTGGTTCCGCTTCAGCGGCGCCGACGAGCGCGTCTTCCAGCTCGCCGCGCGGCTGCTCTCCGCCGGCGTCGACAAGGACTTCCTCTACCGCACGATCGAGCAGGGCGACGGCCCGGGCCGCCCGCAGCTCGTGGGCCGCGCGCTCTCCTCGCTCGAGTACGCCTGCCAGGGCCGCGCCGCGCTCATGCGCCTGCAGCGCGCGGACTTCGAGGCCACCGGCACCGGCGTCGACGACCTCGCGGGACTGGTGAACGAGCCGATGTGCGTCGCCGCGGTCGAGGTCGCGGTGCTGCTCGTGCAGACCGAGCCCGGCGTCGTGAAGGCGAGCCTGCGCTCGAAGCCGCCCGCGCGGCCGGGCGGGCCCTTCGTCGATGTCAACCATGTCGCGGCGCACTTCGACGGCGGCGGCCATGTCCACGCGGCGGGCGCGCGCCTGCGCGGCACGCTCGACGAGGCCGCGGCGAAGCTGCGTTCGGTGCTCGAGGGCTACTTCGAGGCGGGCTGACCGGCGGGCGCGGCGGGCGCGGCGGACCCATCCGTCGCCGCCGGCGCGGATCCCGGCGCGCCGATCGTGTACCCCAGCTTCGTGATCGCGTGCTCGGCCTGCGCCTTCGCGGCCGGGTCGCGCAGCGCGATGCGCGCCTGCTTGGATTCGAAGGTGCACTGCACGCTCGCGACGCCGGGGACCTCGCTCACCTCGGCGACGATCGCCTCGGCGCAGCCGTCGCAGTGCATTCCCTGCACCTCGTAGACGACCTCGGTGACGGCGGCGCCGCTGGCCTTCGCGTTCGCCGCCGCGGCGGCGTCCGGCGCCTTCCCCTCGCAGCCGCAGAGCGGGATCACGGTCAGCAGCGCGGCGAGCGCGCACACGGTCGGGAGGGAGGAGCGCATGGGGGCATGGTAGGCGCGCGGCGCGCCCGTCACGCCGCGTCTTCGCCGCTGGCGCGGCGGGTGGCGGCGGCCTTTCCGCCCGGCGCGGCTTCCTCGGGCACGACCAGCCGCAGCGCCGCGTGGCGCGGCCGCAGGCCGATGACGCGCAGGAGCGCCGGCAGCGTCCAGACGGCGGAGATCAGGCAGAAGACGCTGCCGATGCCCATCGCGATGCCCAGGCTGCGCAGTCCCTGGTGGTGCGCGA
The DNA here is from genome assembly GCA_046350355.1 of Phycisphaerales bacterium. Lineage (GTDB taxonomy): Bacteria > Planctomycetota > Phycisphaerae > Phycisphaerales > SM1A02 > UBA966. The sequence continues at coordinate 564,110 of JAXMAN010000002.1, forward strand.
CCAGCAGCGCGCCGAAGCCGATCGTCGTCGTCAACGCCGTCACGATCACCGCGCGGCGCGTCGCGCCGAAGCCGTGGTCGAGCGCCCCCTCGTGCGCGCGGTGCGTGATGTGGATCGCGCTGTCGATGCCCAGGCCGATCATGATCGGCACCGCGAAGAAGTTCGCCAGGTTGAAGGTCGCGCCGCACGCCGCCATCGCTCCGATGGTCCACGCGACGCCCATCGCCAGCGAGAGCATCGCCGCGACCGTCTCGCGCACGCTGCGCAGGTCCAGCAGCAGCAGCACGATCACCATCACCGTCGCCAGGACCGCCTGCTGCGCGAAGGAGCGCATCATGCTCTTGGTCGATTCGCTCACCGTCATCGGGACGCCGGTGGCGTGCGGATCGACCTCGCGCATCGCGGTCACGAAGCGCTCCAGCGGCGCCGCGTCCCAGACGTCCTCGGCGGGGTGGATCATCACCAGGAACCTGCCGCCCGGCGAGACCATCTGCGCGCGCACCGCCTCGGGGAGCGCCTCGCGCAGCGGCAGGCGCGCGCCCTCGGCCATCTGGTGCAGCCCGCTCTTGACGCGCTCGAGCGTCACCTCCACCTGGGCGCGCATGCGCGCGACCGCGTCGATGCTGTGGTGGCGCGGATCCACCAGGAGCGCCAGCGTGCGCAGCCGCTCGCCGATGTCGCGCATGTGTCCCGCGGCCTCGGGGGCCTCGCGCTGCGCGTAGCGCGCCAGCCCGATGAGGTCGTCGCCCGCCTCGCGGAGCTGCTCGGGGCCCCACTCGGGGGACTTGCGCGGGCGCGTCGGCGCGGCCTCGACCGCGCTGGCGAACTGCGCGCGCAGCGCGGCGCGCTCGGGGGTCTCCAGCTCGACGGCGTCCAGGACGCTGCGCACCTCGCCGACCTCGGGATGCGCGCGAAGCTGCGCGACGCGCTCGGGGATGTCCTTCATCGAGCCCACGACCGAGGCGCCGAACCAGCTCGCCGCGGCGGACTCGTCGATCACGCGGTGCTCCCACTCGACGCTCGAGAGCCCCGCCGCCTGCAGCTTGAGCAGGTTGCTCTCGAAGCGCAGGTGCGTCAGCCCGTACCACCCCGCGGCGATCGCGAGCGCCGCCGAGACCGCCACCGCGGTCCACGCCTGCGGCAGGCGGATCGCGCGGTCGCGCCCATCCTCCTCGCCGAAGAAGTGGCGGGGGCGGTCCATCGGCCGCAGGTCGCGTCCGCCGCGCGCCAGGCGTCCGTCGAAGATCACCAGCAGCGCCGGCAGCACGACGACGATCGCCCCCAGCGTCAGCAGCAGTCCGATGCCGGAGACGACGCCCAGCTCGCGCAGTCCCTGGAACTCGGTGAACCACGCCAGCAGGAAGACGCCCGCGGAGGTGAGCGCGCCGGCGAGGTTGCTCGGCACCGCGGTGCGCATCATGTGCGCGATCGCCTCGCCCACCGGGAGCACGCGCCGCGCCTCCAGGTACCGCGCGACCATGTGGATGCCGTAGTCGAGCCCGACGCCCACCAGCACCAGCATGAAGACGATGCTCAGGAGGTTGAGGCGCCCGTAGAGGATCGCCGCCGCCGCGTAGGTCAGCGCGCAGCCGACCATGAACGCCACCAGCGCGAGCATCGGCAGCTTCACGCCGCGGAAGACCGCCATGAAGAGCGCCGCGCAGAGCACGAGCCCCGCGATGCTGGCGATGTTCATGTCGTTGTTCGTCGTCGCCATCTCGTCCGACTGCAGGACGGGCTTGCCGGTGAGGCCGATCTCCACCTCAGGGACCTCGGCCTGCACCTGCGCGATCGCGGCGCGGATGCGCGCGAGCGGCTGGTCGATCACCTCGAAGCTGCTGAAGTCCTTGCGCGGCATCACGCCGACGAAGAGCAGGTTGCCGCTGGCGCTGGGCAGGTACTCCGTCTCGCGCGGCGTGCCGATGAACTCGGGCGAGCCCGGCGCGGCGGAGGCGATCGCCTCCAGCTCCAGCACCGCCGCGGCGCCGACGCGCTCCGCCTCGTCGCGCGGCATGAAGGCGCCGCCCAGGAAGAGCTTCCCCAGGCGCCGCTGCGCGTCGGCGAGCACCACGCCGGGGCCGGCGTCGCTCGCCAGCAGCCCGAGCGCGTCGCGCCCCTCGACCAGCCCCTTGAGGTCGGCCGTGGGCATGTGCCAGGTCCCCAGGCGCATCTGCTCCGGGAAGGAGACGCTCGCGTGCACCGCCTCGATCGTCGGGTCCTCGCGCAGCCGCGCGGCGAGCAGGTCGACCGCGCGCTGCGCCTGGCCCAGGTGCGCCTGCCCGTCGGTCCCGCGCGCGTCGACGACGATCCACGCGTACTCGAGGTCGCCGAACTCCTTGAGGAAGCGCATGTACTCCGCGACGTAGGGACGGTCCGTCCCCATGAGCGAGTCGGTGTTCGCATCCAGCTTGACGCGGTCCCAGCTCCACGCGGCGAGCGCGCCCGCCATGAGCAGCGCGCCGACGACCACCGCGATGGGCCGCGCCGTGATCCACGCCGCGAGGGCGTCGATGATGCGGTGGCGCAGTGGCGTGTGGTCGTGGGTCATCCGGGATCGGTCCGGCGGCGGGGCCGTGGGGCGGCGGTCAGGCGGTGGCGACCGCCGAGGCGGCGACCGCCTCCTCGTACGATCGGCGCGTCAGCGAGTTTTTCCCCAGACGCACCAGGATGTCGTAGACCGGGCCCGGCAGGCGGTGCATGCCCTTCAGGACGGCCTCGAAGGCGACCAGGAAGCGCTGGATCTGCGCCTCGTCGACCACCAGCGGGGGGGTCAGCTTCACGGTGGGCTGCCCGTGCCCGGCGACCTGGCAGAGGATCCGGTGGTCCTCGAAGAGCGGGATCACCGCCGCCTGCGCGAAGAGATCGTCGCTCATCGCGTGGATCGCGTTCCACGCGGCGCGCAGCGCGAGCGAGCGCGGCTGCCCGAACTCGACCGCGACCATCAGCCCCTGCCCGCGCACCTGCGCCACGAACTCGTAGGGGCCGCGCAGGCGCTCGAGCCCCTCCAGCAGGAGCTGTCCCATGCGCCGCGAGCGCTCGCCCAGACGCTGCGTGTCGTAGACGTCCAGCACCGCCAGGCCCGCGGCCATCGCCAGCGCGCCCATGTGGAAGGTGCTCGAATGCACGATCGCGCGGTCCATGCTGGAGAAGACGCGCTCCCAGACCGCGGTGCGCACGAGCACGGCGCCCACGGGGACGTACCCGCCCGAGAGCGCCTTCGCCATGACGACGATGTCGGGCTCGCACCCCGGATGCTGCTCGATCGCCAGGAAGGTGCCCGTGCGTCCGACGCCCGTCTGCACCTCGTCGACGACCAGCAGCGCGCCGTGGCGGTGGCACAGGCGCGACGCCTCCGCCAGGTACCCCGGCGGCGCGATGTTCACGCCCTTGCCCTGCACCGGCTCGACGACGAAGCACGCGACGTCGCCCGCCGCGAGCGCGCGCTCGAGGTCGCCCAGGTCGCCGAAGCGCACCTGCCGGCACCCCTCGAGAAAGGGCGCGAAGCCGCCGCGGAAGCTCTCGCATCCGTTGAGCGAGAGGCTCCCGTAGGTGAGTCCGTGGAAGGCCTTGTCGGCGTAGAGGACGCCCGGCCGCCCGGTCGCGCAGCGCGCGATCTTCATCGCCGCCTCGATCCCCTCGGTGCCGCTGTTGGTGAAGTAGACGCGCTCGAGCGGCACCGGCATGCGGCGCGAGAGCTCGCGCGCGAGCAGCCCCGCCAGCAGCGGCGCGTCGAACTGCACCATCGAGGGCAGGTCCGCCGCCAGCGCGTCCTCGAGCGCCTTGCGGACGACGGGATGGTTGCGGCCGACGTTGCAGACCGCGTACCCGCCCAGGAAGTCCAGGTACTCGCGCCCCTGCTCGTCCCAGAGGCTGGCCCCCTCGGCGCGGACGTAGAAGCGGTCGTAGCCGATGGTCCGAAGGACCCGCGCGAGCTGCGGGTTCACGTGCTCGGCAAGGAGTTCGTGGTTCTTGCCGCGGTGGGCGGCGAGCAGGCGCTGGAGGTCGAAGGACACGGCGGGGAAGGGCGGGAAGCCTCGGATCATAGCCCCGGCCGTGCGCGGGCCCCGCGTGGAGAAGCTGTCGTTTCCCGGGGGCTTGCGCCATCGCCGCGGACACTTCCGCGATGCCGTTTCGCAGCGGAACCATCTCCTACGCGCGCTTCGCGGTCGCCGGCGACTTCCCCGCCGACGCCTCCGAGGCGACGCTCGCGCTCCTGGGCAAGCACGTCGTGCGTCCGCGCACCATCGCGGACGAGGGCGTGCAGAGCGGCTGGTGCACCGGCCGCCACGTCTTCGACACCGACTTCACCTGGGAGGCGTGCGGCTTCAGCGGCGCGCTCCTGTGCGCGATGCGCGTCGACACCGCGAAGGTCCCCTCGGAGATCCGCCGCGCGTACGTTGCGATGGCCGAGGACGAGGCGCGCCCGCGCGAGGCCGATGGCGTCCCGGGCCTCAGCCGCGCCGCGCGCCGCGAGGCGAAGGCCGCCGCGGAGCGCCGCTGGAAGGAGGAGCTCGCCGATGGCCGCTACCGGCGCGTCGCGATGACGCCGGTGCTGCTGGACCTCGTGCACCGCGCGGTCCTCGCGCCCGTGAGTTCCGACGCCGCCTTCAACGAGCTGCGCGGGCTCGTGGAGTCCACCTTCGGCGCGAAGCTCACGCGCCGCAGCGCCGGCAGCGTCGCCGCCGACCTGCTCGCCGACCGCGGGCTCGCCGGCGACCTCGACGACGCGCTCCCCGATGCCTTCACCGCGCCGCCCGCGGAGGCGCTCGCGCGCGCGCAGGAGACCGGGATGCCCGCGCGCGCCGGCGGCCGGCCCGAGGTCCCCTGGGCGCTCGCCGGCGGCGAGGCGAAGGACTTCCTCGGCAACGTCTTCCTGCTCTGGCTCTGGTGGCACGCGGAGGCGCGCGAGGGGCTCGTCGAGACCCCCGAGACCGCCGTCGCGATCGTCATCGACAAGGTCGTGGACATGGAGTGTCCGTGGGGCGTCACCGGCAAGGTGAACCTGCGCGGCAACCTGCCCACGCGCACGCAGGAGGCGAGCAAGGCGTTGCAGTCGGGCAAGTGGCCGCGCAAGCTCGGCCTGCTGCTGGCCGCGCACGGCCAGGAGTTCGAATGCCAGCTCCACGGCGACCGCTTCCAGGTCACCGGGCTGAAGGTGACGCCGCCCTCCGAGGCCGCGAAGACCCCGCGCCTGGAGACGGAGGAGCGCCTGGACCAGCTCGCCACCTTCGACGCCGTGCTCATCTCGCTCTACGGCCACTTCCTGCGCGAGCGCTTCGGGCAGGGATGGCCCTCGCGCCGCCAGCAGATCTCGGAGTGGATCTCGACGCGCGCCGCGGCCCGCGCGGCCGGGTGAGCGGGGGGCGGGCGCGCCGCGCACGCCGCGCTCCACGCCTGCATCGTCTACGCGCGCCGCGGCACCGCGCCCGCGGCCGCGCAGAATCGCCGGATGAGCTCCGGATCCTTCACGCCGCGCGCGCGCTCGACGCCGCTGCTGACGTCGACCGCCCACGGCCGCACCGTCGCCGCCGCCTGCGCCACCGTCTGGGGGGTCAACCCGCCGGCGAGCATCACGCGCGCGCGCAGCCCCGGCACCATCGCCGCGAGCGCGCCGTGGTCGAAGCCCACGCCGCCGCCGCCGCGCGGACCGTCCACGACCAGCGTGCCGATCGCCGCGCACGCGTCCCAGCGGTGCACCGCCTCGGGCGAGAAGGCGAAGCCGCGCAGCAGCTCGACGCCGCGCGCGGCGATGCGCGCGCACGCCGCCTCGTCCTCGCCGCCGTGGAGCTGCACGCGCCCGCGCCACCACTGCAGCACCGGATGGTCCGCGTCCGCATCCACCAGCAGCGCCACCGGCTCCAGCGCGGCGGGCATCGCCGCCAGCAGCCGCTCCGCCCGCGCGCGGTCGATGCACCGCGGCGACTGCGGCGCGAAGACCAGCCCCACGAAGCTCGCGCCCGCCTCCGCCGCCGCGTGCAGGTGCTCGGGCTCCGTGACGCCGCAGATCTTCACGAGCGGCGCGCTCATGCGCCCGCCTCCTGCCGCAGCGCCTGCGCGAGCGCCTGCAGCTCGGGCGCGAGCGCGCCGCGGATCGCGTCCAGCGTCTTGACCGCGCGCGCGCGGTCGGGCAGGCGGCGCACGCAGATCACCGCGATCATCAGCCGCGCCTGGTCCGCGTCGGCGCCCTCGGGCTGGCGCAGCAGCGAGAGCTCGTAGCGCTCGAGCGCGCGTCCGAAGTCGCCCGCCTGGTACGCGGTGTTGGCCTGCTCGCGCAGGCTCTTCGCCGCGCGCAGGTCGGATTCTGAGGGACCCGCGAGCGGCGGTTCGGCGCCGCGCGGCGCGCGCACCTCCGGCGCCACCTGCACGGGCATCCACGGCCCGCCCGTGCCACGCTCCAGCGAGGCGCGCATCTGCGCCCGGCGGCGCCATTGCCGCGCCAGGTAGGGGAGGTCGAGGTCGTTGCGCTTGATCGCCCCCGTCGCCAGCATCGCCCACGCGACCGCGAATCCGAAGACCGTCCCGCCCAGGTGCGCCAGGAAGGCGATCGCGTCGCCGCGGAACCCGAACGCCCCCAGCAGGTCCAGCAGGAAGTAGAGGCCCACCAGCAGCATCGCCGGCATCGGCACCAGCGCCATCAGCATGAAGACCACCACGCGCGCACGCGGGAAGAGCACGATGAACGCTCCCGTCACCGCCGCGACCGCGCCGCTCGCGCCGATCACCGCGGCATCGCTCAGCCAGAGCTGCGCGAGCCCCGCCGCGATCCCACCCGCCAGGTAGAAGGCCAGGAAGCGCCAGCGCCCCATCCGGGACTCGACCGCCGCGCCGAAGGTCCAGAGAAAGAACATGTTCCCCAGCAGATGCATGAGCGAGCCGGGATCGTGGAGGAACTGGTAGGTGATGAGCTGCCAGAGTCGGAAACTCCCGGGAACCAGCGCGAGGTTGTCCAGCAGCCCCTCGAGCGCCTCGTCCCCACGGGCGGCACGCACCGAGAGCATCGCCAGGTAGCACGCCACGTTCGCCGCCACCAGCGCCATCGTGGCGTAGGGCGTGCGTCGGGCGTACTGGTCGGTGCCGACTGGGAGGACCATCGCGGGGCGGTATAGACTAGGCAATTCTTCCCACGAAGCACCCACTGCTGGAGTCCCGCATGACGACCGCCGCCCCCGTCTTCGACAAGGGTCTTGCCAACACGATCGCCGCCGAGACGCAGATGTCCTTCATCGACGGCGCCAAGGGCGTCCTCGAGTACGTCGGCTACGACATCGACTCGCTCGCGCGCAACTCGACCTTCGAGGAGACGGTCTTCCTGCTCTGGAACCGGCGCCTGCCCACGGCCGCCGAGCTCGCCGCGCTCGAGTCCGAGCTGCGCGCCAGCTACGGCCTGCCCCCCGAGCTCTGGCAGATGATCCGCGAGACCCCGCGCACGGCGCACCCGATGCACATGCTGCGCACGCTCGTCAGCGCGCTGGGCATGTTCGATCCCGAGGCGGACGTCGACACCCCCGAGGCCAACCGCCGCAAGTCGATCCGGCTGCTCGCCCGCACCCCCGCGATCATCGCCAACTTCGACCGGCACCGCAAGGGCAAGCCCTTCGTGCAGCCGGACCCGGACGCGAACATCGCCACCAGCTTCCTGACGATGCTCAACGGCGCGCGTCCCACCGACGCCGTCGCGCGCGCGCTCGACGTCTGCCTCATCCTGCACGCCGACCACGGCCTCAACGCCAGCACCTTCGCCGCGCGCGTGACCATCAGCACGCTCAGCGACATGTACAGCGCCATCACCACCGCCATCGGCACCCTCAAGGGCCCGCTCCACGGCGGCGCCAACGAGGAGGTGATGCACATGCTCAACGAGATCGGCACCATCGACGCCGTCGACGCGTACATCCGCGGCCGCCTGGCGCGCAAGGACCGCATCATGGGCTTCGGCCACCGCGTCTACAAGGCGCTCGACCCGCGCGCGGGCTACCTCAAGACCTTCGCGCGCCAGATCGCCACGGACACCGGCAACCAGAAGCTCTACGAGATCTCCACGCGCATCGAGGAGATCATGAAGGCCGAGGTCGCCGCCAAGGGCATCTACCCCAACGTCGACTTCTACAGCGCGACGACCTACCACTCGATCGGCATCGACCTGGATCTCTTCACGACGATCTTCGCGATGAGCCGCATCAGCGGATGGACCGGCCACTGCATGGAGCAGCTCGACGGCAACCGCCTCATCCGCCCGATGGCCGAGTACGTCGGTCCGCACGGACTGAGCTACGCGCCGATCGCGCAGCGCTGACGGCCGCCGCGGCGCGATGCGTGCCGCGCCCGCACGCGCTCAGATCTCGATGCGCTCGCCGTCGCTGAGGACGCGGATCCCCGTCTGCTCCGGATCGAAGCCGTCGGGGATGTGCACCAGCGCCATGCGCGACTTGGTCGACGCGGGAAGCGCGTTCAGGTGCTCGATGGGCGTGTGCGTCGGCGGCGCGCTCGTCTCGTGGACGAAGAAGTCCGCCTGCGCGAGCCACTGCACGTGCTCGGGGACCCACGCGGTGTCGCCGCTCCAGCCGAAGGTGCGCCGGCCGTCGCTGATGAGGAAGCCGCAGACCGGCACCGAGTGCACGCCCATGCGGTGGCGCACCTCCAGGCCCGCGATCCGCGCCGCCGCGTCGCGGGGCAGCACGCGCACCTCGAAGTAGTCGGCCAGCGTCGCGGTCCCGCCCTGGTCCATCGCAGGCGCCAGGCGCTCCCAGAGGCGCGCGGCCACCTCGGGGATCGTGTGCAGCCGGGGCAGGGGACGACCGCTGCTGCGCTTCTCGAGCCAGCGCCAGAAGCCGATCGCCTCGAGGCCGTTCACATGGTCCCCGTGGATGTGCGTGATCAGGATGTCGTCGATGGTGCCGGGGCCGATGCGCACGCCGCTGCGCGCGGAGGCTTCGGCGAGGACGCGCATGATCGCGTCGGGCGCGTCGATGAGCACCTGTCCCTCGGGTCCGACCACGAGCGCGGAGGATCCCGCGCGTTCGGCGCTGAAGGCGTCACCGGTGCCGAGGATCACGATCACCATTCGGGCGGGGAGCGTACCCGCCTGCGGGCGCCGTGGCGCGGCGGGGCGGGGGGGAGTACCCTTCGCGCCCGATGGTTGTGGCGAGGGCGAAGGCCCGCTCCAGCGCGAGACTCGTCGTCCTCGCCGCGTTCGCGGCGATCGGTCTCGCGCGTGCCGCGCAGGCGCAGACGCCCGCGGACCTCGCCAACCGGATGCGCCCCGCGACCGACCCCGCGCAGGAGCTCCAGACCCTGCTCAACGTGCAGGACGCGGAGTTCCGGCGGCGCTTCTTCAGCGAGACGCCGATCGCCGAGCGGATGCTGATCGACTACGGCGGGTACTTCCGCTACGGCTTCAGCGCCATCGACGACTCGCAGAGCCGCACGCAGTACCTGAACCAGTACGACGGCCGCTTCTACGGACGCATCGAGCTCGACGGCTGGCTCCGCTTCTTCGGCCGCCTGCGCGTCGAATACGACGCCTGGAACACCATCGGCGACTTCGCCCCCACCGAGGAGGGCTGGCAGCGCCCCGTGGGCGAGCTCTACTGGCTGGAGTTCGACCTGGGCAACTGGATGAGCTCCCAGGACGGGACCGGCCGCGAATGGTCGCTGAAGGCGCGCGGCGGACGCCAGTTCGTCTTCTGGGCCAACGGACTCTCGCTCGCCAACTACATGTATGCGGGCACGCTCGACGCGAGCGTCGACTCGCTCGGCGCGACCGGCCTGCTGGGGTTCACCGCGGGCGGCGACACGATCGACTGGGACACCTCGCGTCCCGGCTACGACAACGACACCGACCGGATGTACCTGGGCGCGAAGTTCGACGTGAAGCTCGGCGCCCACACGCCCTTCTTCTACTACCTCGCGCAGTTCGACCAGAACGCGGGCCAGCGCGCGATCCTGCCCGAGGGCGTCGCCCCCGAGTTCCAGGTCCCCGTGCGCTTCCGCTACAACAGCCAGTACTGGGGAACGGGCATCAACGGCTCCTTCGGCTCGAACTGGCTCTACCGCCTCGAGTTCGCGCTCGAGACGGGCTCCACCCTCTCCGACCCGATCAAGCACGATCCGCTGATCCCGCCGACCAATCTCGGCCAGCCGCAGCAGTCCGCGACGATCCTGGCGCAGGCGGGACTGGCGGGCGTGAGCTGGGTCGGCCAGGACGCGATGGACAGCCGCATCGACTTCCAGTGCCTCATCGGCTCCGGCTCGGTCTACCGGCTGGACACGGGCAACACCTACGGCGGCATCCTGCCGGGCAAGACGGACACCTCCTTCAACTCGCTCGGCTACGTGAACACGGGACTGGTCTTCGCCCCCGACGCCTCGAACTGCTTCATCCCCTCCCTCGGGTACTCGATCTCGCCCTTCAAGGGCATCGACCTCATCGGCGACGCCCGCCTGAGCGTGAACGCCTTCCTCTACGTCCGACTCAACGCCGACGCGCCGATCTCGGTCCCGACCAACCTCGGCGGCTCGAACCTGGTCGGCAGCGAGTACGACTTCAACGTCGACCTGCGCATCTTCAGCGACCTCAACATGAGCGTGCGCTACGGCCTCTTCGTCCCCAACACCGGCCTCTTCACCGACGTGGAGAGCGAGCCGCGCCAGTTCTTCTACGTGGGGGCGACCTATGCGTTCTGAGCCCGCGGGGATCCTCGCCGCGGCGCTCGCGCTGCTGCTGCTGGGCGCCTGCCAGCGCGCGGTGGTGAAGGACAGCGCGGCGGTGCAGTTCCCGCACTCCGCGCAGGAGATGCAGTTCCTCGAGGCGCTGGAGAAGCAGGTCGTCGCCACCAACGACGACGCGCTCCACGGGCTCATCATCTTCGCCGACGGCACCGACCTCTCGACCACCTTCGAGGGCCGCACCGAGATCGCGCGCCGCCGCGGCTGGGTGGACGCCAACTGGAGCCCCCCGCCCGACGAGAGCGCCAAGGTCGGCTGGATGGCCGTCGCCGGCTGCAAGATCGTGGGCATCAAGGGTGGGTTGACGATGCGTCTCTTCGGCCCCACCCCGCGCTACGCGACCAAGGAGCTGGTCTTCATGCAGATCCTGCCGCTGCGCACGGAGAACCAGAGCCTCTCGGGCCAGGAGTTCATCGACTACCTGAACCGCCTCGGCCGGGTCCGGCGCTTCGGCCAGCCGATGATCCTGAACGAGGAGTTCGGGGAGAACCAGGGCGGCGCCAAGACCGTCCCGGCCGGCGCCCCCAACCAGCTCCTGGACCAGTCGGCGGTCGAGTTTGGCCTGCCCACGACCCCCGCGAAGCCGCTTCCGCCCCCCAGTCCAGAGCCCTCCAGCAGCCCGTAACGCCGTTTCGACGAAAGAGTTATGGCCAGACCCCCAAAAATGACGGGGGGATGGCCGGAAACTGATTTGCCATCCGTATCTTTGAATGTGACTGTGTGGCCTCGGAGGCCTTCCTGCCCCCGGATCGGGCTCCCGCCAACAGGCAGGGAACACCCCGGTGCCGCGGCGCGAAGGGCTCCGACCGGACTCCCGGGCGCCCTTCGGGGCGTGCAGGAGGATCGGCGGACGGATTCGTCCACTTGAGGAAGGTTCGGCAAGACATGAAGAAGATCTGCTCGCGCTCCGCGCTCTCCGTCGCCCCCGCGTCCGTGGTGGACGCTTCGGCGCGTCCCTGGCTGTCGCGCACCTGCGTTCTCGCGGCGACCAGCCTGGCGTTGGCGCTGCACGCCTCCGTGATGGCGGCGCAGGATGCCGCCCCCGCGGCCCCGGCGCCCGCCGGCGGCACCGAGGCGAAGGCGGCCGCCACCGAGCCGCTGCGCGCGGTCTTCATCGATGTCAACGGCAAGGTCCGCTGGCGCGCGAGCGCCACCGACGAGTGGCGCGAGGCGAAGGTCGACGACGTCGTCGGCCCCGGCGTCGAGGTCCGCACCGGCCTGGGCGCGCGCGCGGCGATGCGCGTGGGCCGCAACGCAACCATCCTGGTCGACAGCGGCACCGTGATGACGCTGCCCGACGTCATCCGCGACGGCGACACCCTGCGCACCACCGCGCTGGTCAAGAGCGGTCGCGCGGACTTCAAGGTCGACCACGTCGGCCTCGCCAACGACTTCCGCGTCGTGACTCCCAGCACCACCCTGGCGGTGCGCGGCACCACCCTCGCGGTGGCCGTCGGCCCGCTGATGAACGTCGAGGTGATGGGCGCGCGCACCAACGCGATCAATGCGATCGAGCTCAAGTACCGCCTGAGCAGCAACGCCGTGATGATGTCGGGCAAGGCCGCCAGCTCGAGCTCGGTCCGCGATCCGGGTTCGGCCGCCGCGCTCCGCACCGCCGCGCCGACCACCGCGACCGCGACCCCGGCCACCAGCTCCGAGGAGACCGTCCGCGAGGCCACCGCCGGCCCCGCGCCGACCGCCGCGGGCAGCACCGCGCAGGCCTCGACCGCCAACAAGAGCGATGCCAAGGTCCAGGAGGCCGAGGGCAACGTCGAGGGTTCGCTGCGCGCGGGCATCCAGCGCGCGATCGACCTCGCCAACGCCCGCACCGAGCAGGCGATCCAGTACCTGATGACGGTGCAGGACGAGAAGGCCGCCATCGACGCGCAGCGTGGCGCGGTGGAGGCCCTGCGCGGCCTCGCCGACGCGCACCGCGGCGCCGCGATGGCGATGCTCGCGCAGCACCAGACCGCGCTCGACCGCAGCATGCTCGCCGAGAGCCGCACCAACGGCGCGGGCGAGGGCTTCGCGCGCGCCAAGGCGGGCTTCGACGGCGCGTACTCCAGCTTCGACGGCAGCCGCGGCCAGGCCAACGGCCTGCTCGGCGAGCTGCAGGAGCTGCTCGACGACCCCAAGGCAAGCAACCGCCAGATGATGGAGCTCGCGCGCGAGGCGCACGATGCGCTCGCGGGCATGAACGGCGCGTGGGACGCGGCGCTCGCCTTCCGCGGCGACATGAACGCGAAGCTCTCCGCCGTGGACACCGAGCTCAACGCGCTCGACGCGGGGGTGCGCTCGCAGGCCGCCGGCGCCATCGCCGCGTACCACCAGGCGGTGGCGCAGCTCCAGGCCGCGGTCAACGCCGGCGCGCCCGCCACCCAGCTTGCGCAGGCGTCCTTCGCGACCGTCCAGCGCCTGCAGCTGCTCATCGCCGACCTCGCGCGCCTGGCCCCCACGCCGCGCGCGCTCACCGCTTCCGCGAAGGCGCTGCAGGCGCTCGCGGGCGCGACCAACTCGCTCGCCCGCGCGCAGGCCGCGCTGGCGGCGATCCGCGCGGCGCGCGACGCCGCGACCAGCGACTCGCGCATCGCGGCGCTGGGCCAGGTTGAGGCGATCTACGCGCGCATCGTGCAGGCGCGCGCCGCGATGGCGGCGCAGCTGCTTGCGGCCAACGGGCTGATCGCGCAGGGCGCCGATCTCCGCGAGGCGACCAATGGCTTCGGCCAGGACGTCCTCGGCGGCATCGGCGGCCAGTTCCAGGCGCGCGCCCTCGCGGGCGCGCAGGACGCGGCCGCGGGCCTCTCGCAGGTCCAGGCCGCGCTGACCACCGCCCAGGGAGCCGCCGGCGAACGCGCCGCGGCGCTCGCGGGCGCGCAGGGCATCGAGTCCGACCTCGCGGCGCGCAACGCCGCGGCGGGCGCGGTCGGGGCCGACGTGGCCGCCGCGCGCGCGTCGATGGACTCGCAGTCGGGCGCCGCGGGCGCCGCGATGGACGCCGCGCTGGCGGCGAACACGCAGGCGCGCTACGACGCGGCGGTCGCCGCGCTCGGCGCCATCAACCAGCTCGAAGGCACGCTCCTGGCGATCACCGCGCGCTACGCCGACCTCGGCGGCGCGCTGCAGGGCGCGCCGGGCGCCGCGGACCTCGCTCCCTTCCAGGCGGCGGCGACGCACGCGCTGGAGACCCTGCTGGCTGCCGCGGGCAGCGCGCAGTCGGGCGCCGATGCGGCGGCCGGCGGCTCGGCGCGCGCGGGCGACGCCTCGGGCGCGGCGAGCGAGCTGCGCGCGCTGGCCAACGACCTCGCGCAGCGCTTCGGCCTCTCGGCCGCGCTGGTGAACGCGGCGGCGAACGCGGCGGCGGCCTCGGCCGCCAACGCGGGCGGCTCCGCCTCGGCGGCCGCGGCCGCGAACGCGCTCGTCCAGCAGCTCGCGCTGCTGGCGCGCGCCGACCAGATGGGCCAGACCGTGGCGCACATCGAGGCGCTGCTCGCCTCCAACGGCCAGATCAGCGGCCAGGCGGCCGCGGACCTCAACGCGGCGCGCGCGGCGTACACCGCCACCAACGAGCGCGGCGCGATCACCTTCGGCACGCTGACCCAGCGCACCGCCGACGATTCGGCCGCGAAGCAGAACCAGGTGCAGGGCAATGTCCTGGCCCTGCAGACCATGGCCAGCGCCAGCACCCGCCTCGTGAACGCGCTCGACGGCGCGCAGTCCTCGGCGAACGCCGCGGAGCGCGCGCTCGTGGGCGCGACCAACGCCCGCATCGACGCCGAGCGCAGCGAGGCCGCGACCAACGGCTACTACGGCCGCACCGCCTCGGCGGTGGCCGCCGGCGACATGTCCGCGGCGCAGGCCGCCAGCCAGCGCGCCGGGCAGACCGCCGGTGCGGCGGGCGAGGCCGCGCAGCGGTCCGCCGGATTCGCGACCACCGCGGCGAACGAGGCGGCCAACGCCGAGCGCTTCGGCGTCGAGGCCGAGCGCGCCCGTCCGGACGTGGAGCGCTTCGGCCGCGACCGCGCCTCCTTCACCGCGGCGGCCCAGGCCAACCGCATGTCCATCGAGGGCGCCAACGCCGCCCTGGCCGCGTACAAGGACCAGGCCGCCTTCTACGACTCGGTCTCGCAGATGCTCTCGGGACGCGCGGGCACCGCGGCCGCCCTGGCCGCCGCCGCCTCCTCGGGCGACGCGCGCGAGCAGGTGATCGCCATCGCGGCGCAGCTCGCCCGCAGCGCGGCCGACGCCCGCCAGATGGAGCAGACCGCCGGCTCGAACGCGGCCCGCATGTTCGGCCGCAGCGCGCGCCTCTACGTGGAGCGTGCGCAGACCGCCGCCTTCAACGCGGCCCGCGAGGCCAGCCAGGCGGGCGCCGCCGCCGACCGCGCGGAGACCACCGCCGGCAAGGCGCAGGACCTGGCCAACGGCGGCGGCCGCAAGCGCTGAGCGCCGAGCTCCGCCAGGCATCGAGTGATCCCCGCGCCCGCCGCACCGATGGTGCGGCGGGCGCTGCTTTACACTCGCGCGCGTGCGCAGCCCTCCGCGGTCGGTCATCCTCTCGGGCGTCGTCGCGACCGCGCTCGTCTCGGTCCTGGGGCTCGCGGGCATGCTCGACTCCGCCGAGGCGTGGACGCAGGACGAGCGCTTCAAGCGCGCGCGCCTGACGCCGGTGCCGCTGAGCGACGAGATCAAGCTGGTCGCCATCGACGACGCCGCGCTCGACAACCGCCGCCTGGGGCGCTGGCCCTGGAAGCGCGAGCTGCTCGCGCAGGCCTTTGACGAGATCGCACGCGCCGGCGCGCGCACGGTGGCGGTCGACATCCTCTTCAGCGAGGCGCAGAACGCCGAGCAGGACGGCCGGCTCGCGCAGTCGATCGGCGCGTCTCCCACCGTGCTCGCCGTGAACATGGACGAGGGGCGACTGGACCCGGAGCTGTGGCTCAAGGCCGACGGCGGCGAGGCGCTCTCGCGGCTGGTGAGCTCGACCGTGGAGGACATCACCGCGGACCCGCCGACGATCGCGACCAAGGCGCAGCTCAAGGGGCTGCGGCGCGCGCGCTTCCTGGAGCGTCCGACCGCGTTCAAGCGCGTCGCGGCGTGGAAGGAGCTGCTGCGCCTGAAGGGGACCGAGCAGGCGCCGGCGGACGAGGCGGCCTTCATCTCCGGGCTCACGCGCGGCGACATGGCGCTGGGCGAGTTCCCCGAGCGGGAGCTGGTCGCCGAGGTCTTCGACCGCGACCGCTCCTTCATGATCCTCTCGAAGATGATGGCGCGCGGCACCGACGAGGGCTCGCCGCTGGACGTGCCGCCGCTGCCGGTGCTCGCGGAGCGCGCGGCGGGGGTGGGATTCGTGAACTCCAAGGCGGACCGCGACGGCCAGTACCGGCGCGTGCGCCCCTTCTGGGGGACGCCCTACGGCACGCTGCCGCAGATCGGCCTCGCGGCGGCGACGCTGCACCGCGGGATCGCCCCCTCGTCGGTCACGGTGGAGGGGGGCTGGCTGCGCTTCCCCGGCGGCGAGCGCCTGCCGCTGGAGGACGGGCGCATCTACGTCGACTGGCCCACGAGCATGTTCGAGCCCGTCGCCGCGGCCGGCGACAAGGAGGTGCTCGGCGGCGGCAAGGGCGTCGTGGCGATCGCCCGCCTGGTGGAACTGGCGCGCGCGAGGGAGAAGCTGCATGCGCTCGAGGAGCGCTACCGCGCGCTCGGCCGCGACATCTCCGCGCTGCAGGGGATCCCCGCGGCGGCGATGGACCGCGTCCCCGTGGACGAGCCCACGCGCGCGGCGGTGAAGGAGCAGGGGGAGTTCCTCGTCGGCGACCTCAAGGTGGCGGGCACCGCGGACCTCAAGGGGCTCAGCGACGAGGAGCGGCGCATCGCCGGCCTCTACCGCGAGTGGTGGCGCGTCGACCAGGACATCCCGCGCGCGCGCTCGGTCGTCGAGACCGCCTCGAACGAGGTCCGCGACGAGCTGCACGGCAAGCTGGTCTTCGTCGGCTTCATGGCCACCGGCGTCATGGCGGACATGATCAACACGCCCTTCGGCCCGCGCACGCCCGGCGTCTACTTCCACGCCGCGGTCGCGGACATGGTCCTCACCGGGCGCGAGGTGCGCTTCTGGCCCGACTGGACCGGGCCCGCGGTGGCGCTGGCGATGGGCCTCTCCAGCGCGCTCGTCGCCTGGCGCGTCGGGGCGGGACTGAGCACCTCGATGACGGTGCTGCTGGCGGGCGCGTGGACGATCGTCGCGGGGGCGTGGGCGTACGCGCAGTTCGGCTGGATGCTGCCGGTGGCGGTGCCGGTGATCGCCGCGGCGGCCTCGCAGGCGGCGAGCGTCTCGGCCGCGGCCGTCGTGCACCAGCGCGAGCGGGCGCGCATCACGCGCCAGTTCCGCGCGCGCGTCAGCCCGGAGCTCGTCGACCGCCTGGCGAACGATCCCGACGCCGTGAGCATGCGCGGAACGCAGCGGACCGTGACCGTCCTCTTCGGCGACCTCGCGGGCTTCACCACCATCAGCGAGAAGCTCGGGTCGCAGGCGGTCGTCGAGACGCTCAACCTGAACATGAGCGCGATGGCGCGCGAGCTGACGATCCGCAAGGCGTACGTCAACAAGTTCCTCGGCGACGGCATCATGGCCTTCTGGAGCGCCTTCGGCGAGGAGCCGGCGCAGGCGCAGCTGGCGATCGAGGCGTGCCGCGAGTGCCAGCGCGCGGTGAACGCGATCACGGCGCGGCCCGAGCGCGCGGCGCTGCCGCCGGTCTCGCTGCGCCTGGGCGTGGCGACGGGGCTCGTCACCGTCGGCGACTGCGGCGCGCCGCCGGAGCTCAACGACTACACCGTCATCGGCGACGGCGTGAACCTCTCCGCCCGCCTGGAGAGCGCGAACAAGCAGTTCGGCACCGCGATCCTCTTCGACGGCGCGACCTACCAGGCGCTCACGCGCCGCGAGGGGCTGCCGATCGTGCCGCTGGGGCGCGTGGTGGTGGTCGGACAGAGCGTGCCGATCGAGCTCTACACGCTGCTGGTCGAGGATCCGCCGGAGGGCTGGGTCGAGAGCCTGTCCGCGGCGGTGGAGGCCTTCGCGCGCGCGGATTTCGAGGCGTGCGAGGCGGCGTGGGCGGCGCACGAGCGGCGCTTCGGCGCCACGAAGATCGCCAAGCCCTTCCGCGAGGCGATGCACGATCCCGAGGACCGGCGCGACGGCGTGCTGCGGCTGCGGGCGAAGTAGGTCGGGGACGCGGCGCGCGCGGCGGCTGCGTCGGTGCGCGGCGCGCGCGTCAGGGCGTGCGGCGCACGATGAGGCCGGTCTGGTCGTCCTCGAGCGGCGCGTGTCCGCTGAAGTCGGCGACGGTCCGCTTGATCGCCTCGAAGATCTCGCGCGCGCCGGCGTCGCGGTGCGCGCGGACGATCTCCTTCACGCGCTCCTCCTCGAAGCGGTCGCGGTTGGAGTCCGGCGCCTCGTAGAAGCCGTCGGTGATGGCGACGAGGATGTCGCCGGGGCCCAGGACGAGCTTGTGCGCGTCCTCCTCGCTGTACGGGAGCTGGAAGACGCCCAGCGGGGGGTTGTCGGCGGCGAAGACCTCGAAGGAGTCGCTCTCGCGGCGGTAGAGGAGGATCGGCCCCTGGCCCGAGCTGATGCACCACAGCTCGCCGGTGCGGCAGTCCAGGCGCCCGAACCACGCGGTGACGAAGCGCCCGTCGGGCATGTCGTCGCAGAGCTGGTTGTTGATCTCCTCGGCGATCTTGAGGAGCGGCTGCTGCAGGCGCAGTCCCAGGCGCAGCATGCCGCGCATCTGCACGCTGCTCAGCGCGCTGGCGACGCCGTGGCCCGTCGCGTCGGCGATGGTGAGGAGCAGCTCCTCGGCGGGCTGCAGTCCCTCGATGGGGCGGCCGTCGGCGAGCGGGATGACGTCGTAGGCGTCGCCGCCGCAGAACTCCGCGGGGCAGCTCTCGCCGTAGAGGTCCCAGCCCGCGGCGCGCGGCAGCGCGGTGGGGAAGGTGCCCGCCTGGATGCTCTTGGCGACGTCCATCTCGCGCTCGAGGCGCTCGCGCTCGATGCGGTCCTCGATGAGACGGCCGCGCTTCATCGCGACCGCGGCGTTGGCGGCGAGGCCCGAGGCGAGCTCCTCGTCCGCGGCGTCGAAGGCGCCCTCGCGCCGGTTGAGCACCTGCGCGACGCCGACGAGCTCGCCCTCGTGGTCCAGCAGCGGGATCGCCAGGATCGTGCGCGTGCGGTAGCCGGTGCGCTGGTCGACGGCGCGGTTGAAGCGGTCGTCCGCGTAGGCGTCGGGGATGTTGACGATGCGCTTGCCCGTCGCCGCGGCGCCAGCGATGCCCGCGGTGCGCGGGATGCGGATCACCTGCGGCGAGGCCTTGCCGCCGCCGTCGATGCCGTGCGCGACCTGCGTGAAGAGCTCGTCCTTGCGCGCGTCGTACTCGAAGACGGTGGCGCGGTCGGCGTCGAGCAGGTCCCGCAGCGCGTCGATGACGAGCGACAGGATCGACGGGAGGTCGCCCGTCTCCGCCAGCCGGCGCGAGAGCGCCAGCAGCTTCTGGGTGCGGAGTGCGTCGACGCTCGGCTGCGCCATGGTCAGCTCTTGCCGCCCTTCGCGGGCGGGGCCGCGGGGGCCGCCGCGCTGGCCGCCGCCGTCGGCTCGCCGCCGCGCGCCTGCGGGTAGATGAGCAGGCGGTCGTGCGCCAGCAGCACGAGGTCGTTGAGTCCGTCGCCGGTCACGTCGACGATCTCGCCCATGCTGGGCTCGAACTCCTGGCGCTCGCCGCCGCTGAAGAGGCGCGTCTCGAAGATCTTGAAGGAGAGCGCGTGCAGCAGGCGCTGCGCCTGGCTGAAGGTCAGGATGTCGGCCATCTGCTCGCCGCCGTCCAGGACGACGACGTCGGTGAAGCCGTCGCCGTTGAGGTCGCCGGGGACGAGCTCGTGCGGCACCTGGCGCGGGTCGTCGCTGGTCCAGCTCCCGACCGTCTCCAGGAGGATGCGCTCGCCCGCCAGGCGCACGAGCGCGAAGGCGTCGTCGCCGACCGCGACCAGGCCGTCCTTGCCGTCGCCGGCGAACTTGCCCGCCGCGAGCTGGCTGAACTTGAAGCCGGGGATCTCGATGATCTCCGACTGCTCCCACTTGCCTTCCTTGCCGCGCGCGAAGACGATCGCGCGCGCGCCGTCGCGGTCGCCCGCGACGATGCGGTCGCCAAGCTGCGTCAGCGCGACCAGCTTGGCGTCGGTGTTCTTCGCGTTCATCTGCGTCACGACCTGCCAGCCGGGGCTCGCGCCGCCGGCGGGCTTGGGCTCGAAGCGCAGCGCGCGGACGTAGTTGCGGTCGGCGACCAGCAGCTCGGACTTGCCGTTGCCGTCGGCGTCGGCGACGAGCGTGTTGTCGCCGTTGGCCGCCTGCACCAGGCCGAACTGGCCCATGTCCTTGGACTCGAGGACCTTGAAGGGGACCCAGTCGGGCTTCGCGTCGGACTTGGTCTCCTTCGCGTCCTTGGTCTCCTTCGACTCCTTGCCCTCCTTGGCGTCCTTCGCGGGCTCCTTGCCCTCGGGCTTGCCCTCGACGGCCACCTTCGGCTGCGCCTGCAGCATGATCATGGGCTTCTCGGGGGTGAAGACGAGCAGGTCGGTGAAGCCGTCCTGGTCCGCGTCGAGCGCGACGACCGCGTTGGGCGAGCGGCTCTGCGCGCCCAGATTCACGACGACGCGCTTGGAGGCGTCGTCCTGCCAGTCGACGGGGACGAGCTCGACGACGAAGTTCTTGCCGTCCTTCGCGACGACCGCGAGGTGGCGCTCGCCGTTGAGGTCGACGAGGTTGATGGAGACGGGCGTGCGGCCCGCGCCCAGCTGCACCGCCTGCGGGAAGCCGATGGAGCCGTCCTTGCCCGCGGTGCTGCGGCCGACGACGCCCTCCTTCTCGGAGAGGGTGAAGACGATCGAGCCCTCCTTGGTGGGCGCGACCACGACCGAGTCGAGGTCGGCGAAGGAGGGGTTCGCCAGCGGCGCGCCCAGCCCCTTGCCCGACTCCTGCCGATAGGTCATCAGCGCGTTGGCGAGCGTGTTCGTCGCGACGACGTCGGTGAGGCCGTCGGCGTTCACGTCGGCGAAGACGGTGCGGCGCTTGCGGTTGGCGGGATCCTCGAAGCTCCAGGTGATGAGGCTCGAGTCGCGCGTGCCCGCGCCCTCGATCTTGCCGCGGCCGGCGCGGTGGAAGACGACGCGCTTGGTCGGGCGCTCGACGACCCCCAGCAGCGCGGACTTCTCGCTGGGCAGGCGCACCGGGGCGACCTCGCGCACCGGGGGCATCTCGAAGCGCACCTGCGGGCCGATGACCAGGCGGTCGCCCTGGCGCTCGGTGAACCAGGCGCGCAGCGGGGCGGGATCCTCGGGCACGATGCCCACGATGTCGGGGGAGCCGTTGCCGTCGAAGTCGTCCACGAGCACGGCGACGACGCGGCTGCCGCCGGCGCTGAGCTCCGTCGGCGCGCCCATCGAGTCCTTGTCCAGCGGCCAGATGGTGATCTTGCCGTCGACGATGCTCAGCAGCTCCTTCGCGGGGCCGCCCATGAGGTCGGCGATGAGGAAGGAGTCGCGCGCGCTGCCGAGGTTGCGCACCGACTGCTTGCGCTGGATCTTGAAGACGCCCGGCTCGGTCTGGCGGACGAAGACGATGCCCGCGGGGCTGTTGCCCGCGTAGACGAGGTCCATCATCCCGTCGCCGTCGTAGTCGAAGGGGATGACCGCCTCGACCTCGCGGTCGACGGTGACGCTCTCGCGGCGGAAGCGCCAGTGGTCGGGGAACTCGTTGACGTCGCGCGGCGCCTTCACCTCGTCGGTGGGCTTCGCGCCCTTCTTCTGGTAGTGGATGTCGATGCGGTTCTTGAAGTTGTCGACGACGACCAGGTCCTGCAGTCCGTCGCCGTTCATGTCCGCGGCGACGAAGGGGCCCGCCTTCGGGTCGATCTTCACGACCTCCAGCGGAAGGAAGCCGTAGTGCTGCCCGAGGTCGTCGCCGGCGTGCGCGGCGCCGGCCGCGAGCAGCGTCGCGGCGCCCAGCAGGCGCAGGGTGGCGGGGCGGAGGGGGAGCGTTCGCGCGGAGCGGGGGGCGTTCATGTGGTCGGATCTCGTGGGGCGCGCCCTCGGGCACGCGGGGGTCGCCGTATAGTAAGCCGCCGCCGTCGGGCACTCGGGACCCTCCATGCGCAAGCAGCGACAAATCACCGGACTCCTCCTGGCCGCCTCCCTCCTGACCGCGGGCGCCGCGCACGCGGTGGACACCGTGAAGCTGCGCAGCGGCTCGGTGCTGCAGGGGTCGGTGCTCAAGCAGACCGACCGCCGGGTCTGGGTCGACATCGGCGCGGACGTGCTCGTGATCGACATGGAGCAGGTCGAGAGCGTGCAGCGCGACGACGCCGCGCCCGCGCTCCAGGCCGACGGCAAGCAGCTCTACGCGACCGCGAAGGACCTGCCGACGCTGCCGCCGAAGGAGCTCGCCAAGACCCTCGGTCCCGCCGTCATCAAGGTCAGCACGCCCGGCGGCCTCGGCTCCGGCGTGATCGTCAGCCCCGAGGGCTACGCCGTCACCAACGCGCACGTCATCCAGGGCGAGCGCTCCCTGCGCGCCACGGTCTGGATCCGCCAGCCCGACGGCAGCCTCAAGCGCATCGACATCGACGACGTGAAGATCGAGGCGGTCAACAACGCGCTCGACCTGGCGCTCATCAAGCTCACGCACCCCGAGGGCAAGCCCTTCGTGGTCGCCCCGGTCGAGGCGGACGAGAACATCGAGGCCGGCCAGCGCGTCTTCGCCATCGGCAACCCGCTGGGCCTGGAGCGCACGCTCACCGAGGGCGTCGTCAGCGTCCCCGCGATGCAGCTCGAGGGCCGCACCTTCATCCAGACGGACACCCCGATCAACCCCGGCAACTCGGGCGGTCCGCTCTTCAACATGCGCGGCGAGGTCGTGGGCATCACCAACATGAAGATCACGCTCGGGGAGAACGTCGGCTTCGCGATCCCCGCGCGCTACGTGAAGGACTTCCTGCGCCACCGCGAGGCCTTCGCCTTCGACAAGAACAACCCGAACTCCGGCCACTTCTACCACCAGGCGCCGCCGCGTCCGCAGCCGGGGGCTCCCTCGGAGCTGCAGGACGGGAGCTCGCAGCCCAAGGCTCCCGCCGGCGACGGCGGGGCGAAGAAGTCCTGAACGCGCGCGCCGCGCGCACCGTATCCATCGCAGGTTCCGCCATGACGACCATGCTCCGCGCCCTCCGTCCGTCCATGCTGCTCGCCTCCCTCGCGCTCGCCGCCGCGGCGCACGCGGGCGATCCGATGCCCGTGCGCGCGCTCGCGCCCGACACGAGCTACGCGATCGCCTCCGCCGACGCCTGCCGCGCCGCGGTCGAGCGCTGGAAGAAGACGCCCATCTACGCCTTCACGCAGAGCGACGCGATGAAGAAGGTGCTGGGCACCGAGGGCGGCGCGACCTCCGCGATGAACGAGCGCCTCAAGGAGCTGGGCGTCCCCGAGGACGCGCTCGCCTGGCCGCTCGCCGCCGGCGTCGCGCTCTACAGCGTGCACGACGAGGAGCTCGACGCGGAGCAGTCGCACATGCTCGCCTACGCCGACTTCGGCGAGCAGGCCGACGGCATGGCGAAGCTCTTCGACGCGCTGCTGGCGGAGTCGGTCCGCAAGGACGGCGTCAAGGTCGTCAAGGACGAGGTCGCCGGCCGCGAGATGCAGGTCATCACGCTGCGCAGCGAGGAGGAGATCCTCAAGCAGAAGGCGCGCGCGGGCGCGATGGGCGTCCAGATGGACCTCACCTTCGCCAAGAGCGCGGACAAGCTCTACTACGTGCGCGACGGCTCGCGCTTCTTCGTCGCCTCCGAGGTCGGCGGCCTGCAGGACGCGCTCGCGGCGGTCGACGGCAAGCGCACCTCCAAGATCGCGGAGAACGAGGACTTCCGCGCGGCGCTCTCGCAGGTGGGCGCGCTCGACATGAGCGTGGTCCTGCTGACGGGCCCGATGCAGAAGACGATGGTCGGCGAGGGCGCGGGGATGCTCGCGATGCTCCAGCCGGTGATGCAGCCGCTCTTCGGCGATGTCCACGCATGGACCCTGGGCGCGAACCTCGGCGGCGAGCACGGGCAGGTCGAGCTGGTCTCGGGCATCTACCTGCCCGGCGCCAAGAGCGGCCTCTGGGCGCTGCTCGGCCCGGCCGCTCCGGTCGAGCCGCCGCCGCCGATGGTCGGCCCCGAGGCGATCGGCTTCGGCCGCGTCAACATCCAGTTCAAGGAGGCGATGAACATCGTCAACACGATCGCCGCGAACCTGCCCGAGGCGCAGGCGCAGGAGATCGACGCCTGGCTCGTCAACTTCGGTCCCGTGCTGGGCAAGGGCTTCGAGGCGCTGGGCCCCTCCGTCTGGAACTACGAGATGGTCCGCCAGCCGCTCACCCCCGAGAGCCGCGCGAGCGTGAGCCTCATCCAGTGCACCAACCCCAAGGCGGTCGTGCCGATGATCACCCAGTTCGGCGGGTCGATGGGGCTGGAGCCGCGCGACGTCGACGGCAACACGATCTTCTCCGCGGGCTTCCTGCCCTTCTCGCTGGGCGTCTCCAACGGATTCGTCGCCTCGGGCGACAGCAAGCTGGTGGAGCAGGCGATGCGCTCGATGGGCCAGAAGGACCTTCCGAGCGTCGCCGAGAACGCCTCCTACAAGGCCGCGGTCGCCGCGGTGGGGATGGAGCCGGTGATCTCGTGGGGCTTCGTCGACCTCGCGGGCCGCTGGGAGTTCGAGCGCGAGATGCTCGCCCAGTTCGGCAAGGATGACTCGCGCCTGGACAACGCCGTCGGCAAGGCCGACGACTCCGACCTCGCGAAGCGCCTGGGCTACAAGATCCCGGACGACGCGAACGAGGCGCTGCGCGCGATCGACGGCGCGATGGTGGCGCGGTACTTCGGCCCGGCGGCGTGGTCGATGAAGCCGGTCGCGACCGGCTTCGTGACGCGCGCGTGGGTGCTCGCGCCGCTGGCGGGCGCGGAGGCGCCGAAGACGGACGCGCCGAAGACGGAGGCGCCGAAGACGGACGCGCCCAAGGCCGACGCGCCCAAGAAGGACGTGCACTGAACCCGGTGCCCGCGCGATGCGGGCGCCGTCACACCCCCAGATCGCCGTGCGCGACGCCGGTCGTGCAGTGGAAGCGCCCGCGCGGCGCGGCCTGCGCGATGTCGCGCGCCTCCTGCGGCGGCGAGATCGCGTCGCCCGCGTCGGCGGTCACCTCCAGCGGCGTGGCGGCGAGCCGCGCGGCGGCGACGCTCGTGGCGATCTCCGGACCATCCAGGCGCGCGACGAGCGCGATCACTCCGTCGGAGAAGGGGCGCGTGGGCAGCCCGCGCGCGCGCAGCCGCGCCTCGAAGGGCGTGCGCACGCGCTCGTAGGGGCCGTAGGCGTGGACGCCCGCGAGGGGCGCGCCGGCGGCCTCGCGCGCGGCGGCGACGTGGATCGCGATGACGGCGCCGAGCGAGTGGCCCACCAGGATCACCGGCGAGCCGGGGCGCAGCGCATCGATCTCCGCGAGCAGCGCGGCGATGTCCGCGGGTTCGCGCCGCCCCAGCGTGCTGCGCCCGGGCGCCTCGCCGTGGCCGCGCAGGTCCGGCAGCACGAGCAGCCACGCGCGGTCGGTCCACGGACCGATGCGGCGCAGGCTGTCCCAGCGGGAGCGCCCGTGACCGTGCAGGAAGACGACCGCGGGGGCGTCCGATCCGCCGCGGCCCTGCACGAACCACGCGGGCACCGGCTGCCCCGCGCAGCGCACGGTGCGCTCCTGCGTCACCAGTCCCAGTTCTTCCGGATGCCCCGGGATGCCGCGCGCCAGCGCCCATCCCATGGTGCGGCGCGCGGGGCGGACCGCGTCGCGCCAGATGCCGACGAAGTAGATCGCGCTGGCCAGCAGCGCGCCCGCCCCCAGGAGCACGGCGAGCCCGGCCGCGCCGCCCAGCACGCCGCTCACACCGGCTGCGCTCCCGATTCCGCGGTGCGCAGCGCCTGGTCCATCGCGCGCTGGAACGCCTCGCGGCGCGGCGCGTCGGCGACGCTCGGGAGGTTCACGGCGACGTTGTGCGCCGCCGCGCGCGCGGCGACGCGCGACAGGTCCGCGGCGATCGCCAGGTCCGACGCGAGCTGCGCGTTCGTGCGCATGCGCAGCGCGGCGCAGATGCACGCGAGCTCCGCGGCGAGGTCCAGGATCGCCTGCGGCGCGCGGATGGCGGCCGCGACGGCGCCGTCCCACGCCTGCAGGCGCACCGGCGAGTCCTTCGGGAGCTTCCAGAGCGAGTTGAGCTCGCCGTAGGCCTGCGCGTCCTCGTCGGCGAGCTCGAGCGCGCGGTGGCGCATGCGCGCGAGCTGCGCGAGCGCCTCGCGGTTCTGCTGCTCGAACTCGGCGAAGCGGGGCTTGCCCAGCGTGAACTCCAGCACCATCGCGGCGAGCGCGGCGCCGTGCGCCGCCGTCACCGCCGCCACCGCGCCGCCGCCGGGCACCGGCGTGCGCGCGGCGACCGATTCGACGAACTGCTCGAGGGTGTCGGTGCGGAAGGCCATCGTGCGGTCAGCCTCGGATCTCGGCGCCGAGCGAGGCGGTGAGCGCCTGCGCGAGCGTCGCCATCGCGGCGTCGGCCTGCTCGCGGGTGAGCGTGCCGTCGGCGCGGCGCAGCACGACGCGCAGCGTGACGCTCTTGCGTCCCGCGCCGGTCTGCTTGCCGCGGTAGGTGCCGACGAAGTGGACCGACTCGAAGTGCGGCAGGCCCAGGCCGCGCACGAGCGCCTCGACCTGCTCCCAGCGGACGGTCTCGGCGACGATCGCGCTCAGGTCGCGCTCGATCGCGGGATACGCGGGCAGCGCCTGCGCGCGCGCGTCCGGGGGATAGTGCGCGAAGAGCGGACGCAGGTCCAGCTCGGCGCCCGCGAGGACCCCCTCCAGGCCGAAGACCTCCAGCGTCGCGGGGGCGAGCAGCCCGTAGGTGCCCACCGCGCGGCCGTCCAGCAGCAGGCGCGCCTGCACCTGGTACCAGGGATCGCGCGCGCCGGCGTCCACCGGCTGCGCCTGCAGCGTCGGCGCCGCGCCCGCCAGCAGGCGGACCAGCCGCTCGCCCGCGCCGCGCATCCAGCGCATCGCGCCGTCGGCGTCGCTGGGCTCGTCGGAGAGGAGCGTCGTGAGGACGCGCTCCTCGTGCGAGCCGTCGGCGCGGAGCGCGAAGACGCTCGCGTGCTCGAAGAGGCGCAGGCGCGCGGCGCCCGCGTCGACGTTGCGCCGGCGCACCTCCAGCAGGCTCGGCAGGAGCGAGGGGCGCAGGATCGGCGCGCCGCCCGCGCGGTCGTCGTCGATGCGCAGCGGCGCGTGCCCCGGGCGCACGAAGGGCGCGGCGTGGCGCTCGCTCACCAGCGAGTGGGTGATCGTCTCGACGAACTCGAGCCCCACGAGCAGGTCCTTCGCCGCGCGCAGCGCGACCACCGGCGGCTGCGTCGGCGCGACGCGCACCGCGATCGTCTCCTTCACCGGGATGCGCTCGAGGCCGTGGATGCGGCAGATCTCCTCGATGAGGTCGATCTCGCGCTCGATGTCGATGCGCCGCGGCGGGACGGTGCAGTGGATCGTGTCGCCGCGCAGCATGGGGGAGAAGCCCAGCGTCTCGAGCGCCTGCAGGATCTCCTCGGTGGGGATCTCGACGCCC
Source organism: Phycisphaerales bacterium (assembly GCA_046350355.1). Lineage (GTDB taxonomy): Bacteria > Planctomycetota > Phycisphaerae > Phycisphaerales > SM1A02 > UBA966. Next base: position 591,563 of record JAXMAN010000002.1, read on the forward strand.
AGGAGCGCGCGGGCGCGCGCCGGGCGGACTTGCACGGTGCGCGGCGCGGGCAGCGGGGCGCCCGCGGCCAGGACGCCGTCGCAGAGCTCGCCGCCGGCGGTCTCCAGGATGAGCGCGACCAGGCGCTCGGCGGCCTCGTCCACCTGCGCGGGATGGACGCCGCGCTCGAAGCGGTAGCTGGAATCGCTGCTGATGCGCAGGCCGCGGCTGGCGGCGCGCACCGCGACGGGGTCGAAGGCGGCGGACTCGATCGCGATGTGCACGGTCTGCGGCGTCACGGCGGTGACGGCGCCGCCCTTGACGCCGGCGATGGCGACCGGGCGCTCGGCGTCGGCGATCACCAGCTCGCCTCCCTTGAGCTTGACCTCCTGGGCGCCCTCGCCGATGGGCAGGAAGGCCTCGCCCGCGCGCGCGCGGCGCACGCGCAGCTCGCCGCCGCGCAGCGTCTCCAGGTCGAAGACATGCGTCGGCTGGCCGTGCTCGAAGAGGACGAAGTTCGTGCAGTCGACGAGGTTGTTGCGCGGGATCTGCCCGATCGCGCGCAGGCGACGCTGCAGCCACTCGGGGCTGGGGCCCACGCGCACGTCGCGGATGACGCGCGCGGTGTAGCGCGGGCAGGCGGCGGGGTCCTCGTTGGAGACGCGCAGGTGCTTCGAGGCGGGGGAGCCGGTCGCGCGCGGCTGCGCCGCCGGGACGCGCAGGTGGCGGCCGCTCATCGCGCAGATCTCGCGCGCGAGGCCGAGGTGGCAGAGGCAGTCGCCGCGGTTGCTGGTGGTCTCGATCTCCTGCCAGAGCTCGCCGTTCTCCGCCTCCTCGCGACCGTCGAAGTTCAGCCCGGCGGCGGTGAGCAGGTCGGCCTGCTCCTGCGCTTCGGCGGGGCGGTCGAGGTAGTCGTTGATCCAGGTGACGCTCGTGCGCATGGCGGGGGGGCCAAGGGTAGCATTCCGGCCGTGCCGACGCGCCCGATGATCGCCCCCGCAGTGGCGCTGCTGGCGGCCTTCGCCGCCGGCTGCTCCTCCGAACCGCCGACCGCCGGCGCGCGCGTCGGCGCGCCGGATCCGCCGCCGGTGGTGCTCGCCGAGCAGCCGCCGATGGAGCAGCCCCCGCTCGCCCCCGCGCTGCTCGCCTCGGACCGCGTCCCCACGGACCTGAGCGTCGACGTGACCGTGCTGGCCGGTCGCGCCGTGCCCGAGATGCTCGAGGTCCAGGACCGCCCCGCGAAGTACATCCTGCTGCCCGACGGCGCGCTCCACGCGGACTCGGGCCGGTTCATCGACATCTCGACCCGCCCCGGGCGCTCGCGCTGGCTCTACGACGAGCAGGTCGCGTACGTCTGGTCCGCGCTGCGGCAGGCGGGCTTCAGCGATCCCTCCAACGCCAACGGCCCCGCGAACCCGGACATGCTCGTCGTCGGGCGCGGCGAGCGCATGGCGATCGTCACGCTGCGCGCGCACGGCCGCGTCTGGACCTTCGTGCGCCGCGCGGTGGGCACCGAGCCGATGGACCCCGCGGTCGCGCGCATCGTGCGCACGCTGGCCGCGATGGCGTGGATCCCCGACTTCCGGCCCGCCGACCTCGCCCCCGAGCGCTACGACTACGGACCGGATCCGTACGCGGTCTACCGCGAGATCCGCGAGCGCGAGCGCGCCCTCATGCTGCGATGAACATGCACCGTTCCACCACCGCCACCGCGCGCCGCGCCTTCCTGGGCGCGTCGCTTCTTCTTGGTTCCTCCTTCCTCGCCGCCTGCGCGACGGGGCCGATCGCGCCGCCGCACGATTCCGCCTCGCCCACCGGCGGGATGGACCTCGCGATCTGGTACGCGCGCCCGGACACGCGCCAGTACGAGTACTTCGTCCTCTCCGCCGACGGCGTGCTGAAGTACGGCGGCGGCATGACCGCCTTCGACCGCAAGACCGAGTGGTCGGGACCGGTCACCGCGGAGCAGGGGGCGAAGATCCGCTCCATCGTCGACGAGGCCGGCTGGATGACCGCGAAGGACCCGAACCTGCGCACCGCGCCCAGCCCGATCGCCGAGATCACCGTCGCGGCGGGCAAGCAGGAGCGGCAGTTCTCCATCGTCGGCCCGAACGAGCCCGTGGTCCGGATCGCGGAGCTGCTGCAGCAGGTGGCGGACAAGCGCTTCGACCGCGAGATGCGCAGCCTCCCCGAGGCGGGCGTCCGCAAGCAGCAGTAGCCGCGGACGGGGCCGGCCCTACCATTCCGCGATGCGCTCCAGCGACCCCATCGTCGGCATCGACCTGGGGACCACCAACTCCCTCGTGGCGATCTGCGACGCCGGCGGTCCGCGCGTGCTCGCGGACGCGCAGGGGCGCGCGCTGCTGCCCTCGGTCGTGCGCTTCCTGGCGGGGCAGGAGCCCGTCGTGGGACACGAGGCGCGCGCGCACGCCGTCGAGCATCCCACCGAGACCGTCCACAGCGCCAAGCGCTTCATGGGGCGCGGCTTCGAGGAGAGCCGCCCGCTGGCGCAAGGGCTGCCGTACCGCGTCGTCGAGGGGCCGCGCGGGCTCGCCGCCTTCGAGGTCGGCGGGCGGCTGGTGACGCCGCAGGAGACCGCGGCGCTCGTGCTCGCGCGCCTGCGCGCCACCGCCGAGGCCGCGCTCGGGACGCCCGTGCGCCGCGCGGTCGTGACGGTGCCCGCGTACTTCGACGACGCGCAGCGCCAGGCCACGCGCGACGCCGCGCGCCTGGCGGGGCTCGAGGCGGTGCGCATCGTGAACGAGCCCACCGCCGCGGCGCTCGCCTACGGCATCGGCGCCAGCCGCGCGCGCCGCACCACCAGCGAGACCATCGCCGTCTACGACTTCGGCGGCGGCACCTTCGATGTCAGCGTCCTGCAGCTGGTCCCCGGCGGCCCCGACGACGGCGACTTCTTCCAGGTCCTCTCGACCGCGGGCGACACGCGCCTGGGCGGCGACGACATCGACGAGCGCCTCATGGAGCTGCTCACGGAGGAGATCCGCGCGGCCTTCGGCGCGAAGATCGCCTTCCCGCCCGCGGCGCGGCAGGCGCTGCGGCTGCTCGCCGAGCGCGCCAAGATCGTGCTCAGCGACGCGGAGCAGTCGGAGTTCGCGATCGACCTGGGCGACGGACGCGTCTTCCGCCGCGTCCTGCGCCGGCAGGAACTGGAGGCGCTCGCCGCGCCGCTCATCGAGCGCACCCTGGAGGCCTGCCGCCGCGCGCTGCGCGACGCGGGCGGGCCGGAGATCGACCGCGTGGTGCTCGTGGGCGGAAGCACCCGCATCCCCGCGGTGCGGGCGGCGGTGCGCGCCTGCTTCGGCCGCGAGCCGTACGCCGCGCTGGACCCCGACACCGTCGTCGCGCTGGGCGCCGCGGTGCAGGCGTCGGTCCTGGAGGGCGGGCGCCGCGACCTGCTGCTGGTGGATGTCGTGCCGCTGAGCCTGGGGATCGAGACCGTCGGCGGCGCCATGGCCAAGCTGGTCGTGCGCAACACGAGCATCCCCACCCGGGCGACGGAGATGTTCAGCACCTCGGTGGACGGCCAGACCAACGTCGGGCTCCATGTCCTGCAGGGGGAGCGGGAGATGGCCGCCGACTGCCGCAGCATCGCCCGCTTCGAGCTGCGGGGGATTCCCCCCATGCCCGCCGGGATTCCCCAGATCGAGGTGGAGTTCCTGGTGGACGAGAACGGCGTCCTCGCCGTGACCGCCGCCGAGCGCCGCAGCGGCAAGCGCGCGGCGATCCAGGTGATCCCGACCTACGGGCTGACCGCCGCGGAGGTGGACCGGATGGAGGCGGAGAGCCTCGCCCACGCCCGCGAGGACATGCAGCGGCACCGGATCGTGGACCTGGTCGCCAACGCGCGGCTGGACCTGAAGTGGATCCGGGACGCGCTGGGGCGGGTGCGGGCGGAGCTGGACCCCGCCTACGCCGAGGAGGTGGAGGCCGCCATGATGCGGCTGGAGGGGTTCATCGGCGCCGCCGGGCTGGATCCGGCGAAGGTGGACGCCAACGCCTTCCAGCGCGCCAAGGAGGAGCTCGACCGCACGAGCGTGCGCGTGCATGAGGTGGCGATCGCCCGGAGCCTGCGCTGAGCGGGCGGCGGCGCGCGCTCGCCGGGCGCCGCCGCGCCGAGGGCGCCCGGGACGCGGCGGATTTTCATTGAGTTTCCGCGGGGAACTCCTATCATTCCGCCTTCGATGTCCGACACCCTGACCGACCCGGCTGCTTCCACGTCCGCCTCCCGTCCGCGCCCCACGCGGCCGGCGACCGAGCTCGGGTGGACGGCGGACGACGCCGCGGCCCTCTACTCGGTCCGCAACTGGGGCAAGGGCTTCTTCGACGTCAACGCGCAGGGGCACATGGTCGTGCGTCCGACGCGCAATCCCGCCGTCGAGGTCGATCTCTACGAGGTCGTCGCGGGCATGCGCGACCGCGGCTTCCGCACGCCGCTGCTCATCCACTTCAGCGACCTGCTCAAGCAGCGCCTGCGCGACATCGCCGAGGCCTTCCAGGGCGCGATCGTCGAGCACGGCTACCGCGGCAGCTACCACGCGGTCTTCCCGATCAAGGTGAACCAGCAGCGCCGCGTCGTCGAGGAGGTCCGCGACGCGGGCGTCGAGCTCGGCTTCGGCCTCGAGGTTGGCAGCAAGCCCGAGCTGCTCGCGGTGATGGGCATGACCGGCGCCTCGCCGGACCGCCTCATCATCTGCAACGGCTTCAAGGAGGAGCGCTACATCGAGTTCACCGCGCTCGCGCGCAAGCTCGGCCGCGACATCATCCCGGTGATCGAGAACATCACCGAGCTGAAGCTCATCCTGCGCTACTACGAGCAGCATGGCGTGCGCCCCAAGATCGGCGTGCGCATCAACCTGGCCGCGCAGGGCGCGGGGCGCTGGCGCCACTCCAGCGGCATGAAGGCGAAGTTCGGCCTGAGCATCAACGAGGTGCTCGAGGTGCTCGACATCCTGCGCGCGCGCGGCATGGCCGACTGCCTGCAGCTGCTGCACTGCCACATGGGCAGCCAGATCCACGACATCCGCCAGGTGAACCAGGGCGTGAACGAGCTCGCGCGCATCTACACGCAGCTCGCGAAGGCGGGCGCGGGGATGCGCTACCTCGACATCGGCGGCGGCCTGGGCATCGACTACGACGGCTCGCAGACGAGCTTCGAGTTCTCGATGAACTACACGCTGCAGGAGTACGCCTCCAACGTCGTCTACAAGATTATGACCGTCTGCGACGAGGAGGGCGTCGCGCACCCGATGATCGTCAGCGAGAGCGGCCGCGCGATGGTCGCGCAGCAGTCGGTGCTCATCTTCGACGTGCTGGGCGCGAACCGCCTGGACCGCTTCACGGTGCCCGCGAAGCTGCCCGCCGCGCCCGCCGGCGAGGAGCTGCCGCGTCCGCTGGTCGACATCTTCGACGTCTACAACACCATCAGCGAGCGCCGCCTGGTCGAGAACTACAACGACCTCCTCGAGGACCGCGACGAGGCGCTGCGCCTCTTCAGCGTCGGCCTCATGAGCCTGGAGCACCGCGCGCTCGTCGACAGCATCTTCTGGGCCGCGTGCGCCAAGATCCGCGACATCGCGCGCGGCATGGGCCGCCCGCCCGAGGAGCTGGGCGACCTGGAATCCTCGCTGAGCGACACCTACTTCTGCAACCTCTCGATCTTCCAGAGCATGCCCGACGTGTGGGCGATCAACCAGCTCTTCCCGATCGTGCCGATCCACCGCCTGGACGAGCGCCCGACGCGCAAGGCGACGATCGCGGACCTGACCTGCGACTCGGACGGCAAGATCGAGCGCTTCGTCGACGACCACGACGTCAAGAAGTGGATCGAGCTGCACGACTTCGCCGACGGCGAGGAGTACCTGCTGGGCGCCTTCCTCGTGGGCGCGTACCAGGAGACCCTGGGCGACCTGCACAACCTCTTCGGCGACACGCACGTCGCGCACGTGCGCGTGGACGAGCAGGGCGAGTGGTGGATCGACGAGATCATCGAGGGCGACGCCGTCCGCGACGTCCTCAGCTACGTCCACTACGACCTCAGCCGCCTCTTCGGCGAGGTGCGCCGCGAGTGCGAGAAGGCCGTGATCAACAAGCAGATGACGGTCGCGGAGAGCCAGGCGCTCCTGCGGGCGTACGAGAGCGGCCTCTCGGGCTACACCTACCTCGAGACCGGCGGCTGACCGCGGGCGTCCGGAAACCGTGCAACTGACCCGCCGCCACCCGGTTAGCCCGGGTGGATGCGCTCCCGGATCGCCCCGCGTGCGGTGATCGGCAGCGGTGCCGCGCTCGGCGCGGTGGCCGCGGGAATCCTGCTTGCATTGGGTGGAGCGGGGGAGCCGGCGCCCGACCCCGCCGCCGAGCCGATCCGCTTCGGTCGCGACATCCGCCCGATCCTCTCGGACCGCTGCTACGCCTGCCACGGCCCCGACCGCGCCAAGCAGAAGGCGGAGCTGCGGCTGGACTCCTTCGAGGCCGCCACCGCCGCGCGCCCGCACGGCGCCGCGATCGTCCCCGGCGACCCCGACGCCTCGGGGCTGATGCGCCGCATCGAGCACGCCGACCCCGAGAAGCGCATGCCGCCCGCCGACAGCGGCAAGCACGCGCTGGGCGACGCCGAGCGCGCGCTGCTGCGCCGCTGGATCGCGCAGGGCGCCCCCTACGAACGGCACTGGTCCTTCGTCGCGCCGCAGGCGACGGAGCCGCCCGCCGTGCGCGCGGCCGACTGGGCCGCGGGTCCGATCGACCGCTTCGTGCTCGCGCAGCTCGAGCGCCGCGGGATCGCGCCGAGCCCCGCCGCCGACCGCGCGACGCTCTGCCGCCGCCTCTTCCTGGATCTCACCGGGCTGCCCCCCGAGCCGCCGGAGCTGCAGGCGTTCCTGGACGACGCCGCGCCCGACGCGTACGAGCGCCTCGTCGACCGGCTGCTCACGCAGGAGCCGTACCGATCCCGCTACGCCGAGCGCATGGCGGTGCCGTGGCTGGACGTCGCGCGCTACGCGGACACCTGCGGCATCCACCAGGACAACGGCCGCCAGATGTGGCTCTTCCGCGACTGGGTCATCGAGGCCTTCCGCACGAACATGCCCTACGACCGCTTCGTGGTGGAGCAGCTCGCGGGCGACCTCGTGCCGGGCGCGACGGTGCAGCAGCGCATCGCCAGCGGCTTCAACCGCGCGCATGTCACCAGCGACGAGGGCGGCGCGATCGACGACGAGTACCTGCTGGAGTACGCCGTCGACCGCACCTCCACGCTCGGCGCGGCATTCCTGGGCCTGACGCTGCAGTGCGCGCGCTGCCACGACCACAAGTTCGACCCGGTCACGCAGGAGGACTTCTACGGCCTGCTCGCCTTCTTCAACAGCGTCGAGCAGCCCGGCATCTACAGCCAGACGCAGGATTCCAACCGCGCGTACGAGCCCTTCATCGAGGTGCCCACGCCGCAGCAGCAGGAGCGCATGGGCGTGCTCGCCGCGCAGGCCACGAAGCTGCGCGAGCAGCGCCAGGAGATGCCGCCGCAGGAGCGCGCCGAGTACGACGCCTTCCGCGCGCGCCTGGGCTCGCAGGAGGTCCGCTGGGCGCCGCTGCAGGTGACGGGCGCCGCGAGCGACGGCGGCGCGACGATGACCCCGCAGCCCGATGGCAGCGTGCTGGTGAGCGGCACCAACCCCGCGGACGACGAGCAGACCATCGTGCTGCGAACCGATGCGCAGGATCTGCGCCTGCTCGCGCTGGAGGCGATGGCGGATCCCTCGCTGCCGGGCGGGCGCGTGGGGCGCGCCGCCAACGGCAACGCGATCCTGGAGGCGATCGAGGTCGAGGCGGTCTCCGTCGCGGACCCGACGCGGCGCGCGCCGGTGGAGCTGGTCTGGGCGTGGGCCGACATCGAGCAGGGCGACGGCGACTACCGCGTCGCCAACGCGCTGGCGCGCGACGGGCGCGTCTGGGCGGTCGATGCGCACCGGCAGGGCGGCGGGCGCGCCGCGCTCTTCCTGGCGCGCGAGCCCTTCGGATTTCCGGGCGGCACCGACCTGCGCGTGAAGCTCATCTACCGCTCGCCCTACGCGCAGCATTCCTTCGGGCGCGTGCGCCTGCACGCCGCCGCGGCGAGCGACGCCTTCGTCGCGTCGCTGCCGCCGGGCACGAGCAACTGGTACATCGTCGGTCCCTTCCCCGCGGCCACCGGCGCCGAGGCGTACGACCGCACCTTCGGACCCGAGACGCTCGCCGCGCTGAACCTGGCGCAGGTCTTCGGCAGCAAGGAGGCGGGGGAGTTCACCTGGCGCTTCGCCCCCGGCGTGAAGGAGGCCGAGCCGGTCGGCCTGGCGCAGGGCGTCGACGCGGAGTTCGTCGCGCGCGAGATCGTCGCCGCCGCGCCGGGGACGCTGGAGCTCTCGCTCGGCTCCGACGACGGCATCCAGGTCTTCGTCAACGGCGCGCGCGTGCACGAGCGGCGCATCGACCGCGCCGTCGCCGCCGACCAGGAGCAGGTGCAGGTGCCGCTGCGCGTCGGCCGCAACCTGCTGGTCTGCAAGGTGGTGAACACCGGCGGCAACGGCGGCTTCTACCACCGCCAGCTCCCGCGCGACGCCGACCTGCCGCGCGACGCGGTCGTGCTCGCGCTTCCGGAGGGGAGCGCGCGTCCCGAGGCCGCGGCCGCCGCCGTCGACGCCTGGCGCGGCGCGCGCTCGCCGCGCTACCGCGAGCTCACGGAGCAACTCGCCGCCGCCGAGCGCGAGCGCACCGAGCTCGCCGCGCGCAGCCCGCGCACGATGGTCATGAAGGAGCGCCCGATGCCGGTGCCCACCTTCGTGATGAAGCGCGGCGTCTACGACCAGCCGGACAAGGCGCGCCCCGTGACGCGCGCGATCCCGAGGGAGCTGGGCGAACTGCCCGCCGACGCGCCGCGCGACCGCCTCGGGCTGGCGCAGTGGCTCGTGGGGCCGCAGAACCCGCTGACCTCGCGCGTCGTGATCAACCGGCTGTGGGAGCAGTTCTTCGGCCGCGGCATCGTCCGCACCAGCGAGGACTTCGGCCTGCAGGGCGAGTGGCCCTCGCACCCGGAGCTGCTGGACTGGATGGCCGTCGACTTCCGCACGCACGGGTGGGACCTGCAGCGCATGGTCCGCCAGATCGTGCTGAGCTCGACCTACCGGCAGTCCTCGCGCGTGCGGCCGGAGGTGGCGGCCGCGGATCCCGACGACCGGCTGCTGGCGTGGTACCCGCGCCAGCGCCTCGCCGCCGAGCAGATCCGCGACCAGGCGCTCTTCATCGCCGGCCTGCTGCACGAGCAGGTGGGCGGCCCCAGCGTGAAGCCCTACCAGCCCGAGGGGCTCTGGCAGGAGACGAGCATGCCCAGCAGCAACACGCGCATGTACACGCAGGGCACGGGCGAGGACCTCTGGCGCCGCAGCCTCTACACCTACTGGAAGCGCGCCTCGCCGCCGCCCTCGATGCTGGTGCTCGACGCGCCCACGCGCGAGTTCTGCGCGGTGCGCCGCTTCAACACGAACACGCCGCTGCAGGCGCTGGTGCTCTGGAACGACCCGCAGTTCGTCGAGGCCGCGCGCGTCGCCGCCGAGCGCGCGCTGCGAGAGCCCGGCGACGACCGCGCGCGCCTGGCCGCGCTGTGGACGCGCGCGACGGCCGCGCCGCTGCGCGACGCCCAGCGCGAGGCGCTCGAGGCCTCGCTCGCGGCCGAGCGTGCGCGCTGGCGTGCGCCCGGCGCCGCCGACGAGGCGCGCAAGCTGCTGGCGGTGGGCGCGCATCCCGCCGCGGCCGACCTGGACCCGGGCGAGCTCGCCGCGTGGACGATGCTCGCCAACGCGGTGCTCTCGAGCGACTCGGTCATCGTCAAGCGCTAGGACCCCCTCGAACACGGCTGGACTTTCCATGAGCACGCAGCGCCCCATCCGACCCGCGGCCGATGACCTCGAGGAGTACCTGCTGAACCTCACGCGCCGGCGCTTCTTCGGACGCATGGCGGCGACGGTGGGGGCAGGACTCGGCAGCGCGGCGCTCCTGAACCTGCTGGGCGGACGCGCGGCGATGGCGGGGGACGCGGCGGGCGCGGGCGGCGCGACGGGCGCGTCCGGCATCGCGGGAGGCGCGGGCGCGGCCCCGGCGGGCGTCGTCGCGCCGGCGTGCCCGCACTTCGCGCCGCGCGCCAAGCGCATCATCTACATGCACATGGAGGGGGCGCCGAGCCAGCTCGACCTCTACGACCACAAGCCCCAGCTCCAGGCGCGCTTCAACGAGGAGCTGCCCGACTCGATCCGCAACGGCCAGCGCATCACGACGATGACCAGCGGGCAGTCGCGCTTCCCGGTCGCGCCCTCGCGCTTCCAGTTCCACCGCTACGCGAACAACCAGGACGGCATCATGCTCAGCGAGCTGCTGCCCAACACCGGCTCGGTGGCCAAGGACCTGTGCTTCGTCCACTCGATGCACACGGACGCGATCAACCACGAGCCGGGCATCACTTTCTTCCAGACCGGCAGCGAGCAGCCCGGACGCGCGAGCTTCGGGAGCTGGATGAGCTACGGCCTGGGGAGCATGAACAGCAACCTCCCCTCCTTCGTGGTGATGATCACGCAGGGCACCGGCAACATGCAGGCGCTCAGCGCGCGCTTCTGGGGAAGCGGCTTCCTGCCCAGCGAGCACCAGGGCTGCCGCCTGCGCGCCGGGCGCGACGCGGTGCTGCACCTGCGCGATCCCGAGGGCGTCAGCCGCGAGGACCGGCGCCGCATGCTCGACCTGGTCGCGCGCCTGAACGCGCAGGAGTTCGAGGAGAGCCTGGACACCGAGACGCGCACGCGCATCGCGCAGCACGAGATGGCCTACCGCATGCAGATGTCGGTCCCCGAGCTCACCGACTTCTCCGACGAGGATCCCGCGACGCTGGAGATGTACGGCCCCGACGTGCACCGTCCCGGCAGCTTCGCGGCCAACTGCCTGCTCGCGCGGCGGCTGGCCGAGCGCGATGTCCGCTTCATCCAGCTCTACATGCGCGGCTGGGACCAGCACAACAACCTGCCGACGGAGCTGCGCGCGCAGTGCGCCTCGGTGGACCGCGCGCAGGCGGCGCTGGTGACGGACCTGCGCCGGCGCGGGATGCTCGAGGACACGCTGGTGCTGTGGGCCGGCGAGTTCGGGCGCACCGTCTACAGCCAGGGGCAGCTCACGCGCGAGAACTACGGCCGCGACCACCATCCGCGCTGCTTCACCATCTGGATGGCCGGCGGCGGCGTGAAGCCCGGCATCACCTACGGACGCACCGACGACTACTCGTACAACATCCTCGAGAACCCGGTGGACGTGCACGACCTGCACGCGACGATCCTGCACGTGCTGGGGATCGACCACACGCGCCTGACCTACCGCGCGCAGGGGCGCGACTACCGCCTGACGGACGTGAAGGGCCGCGTCGTGCGCGACCTGCTGGCGTGAGGGCGGGGTAGCATCCGCGCCCCCGTCCACGGGATGCGCGCGCGATGCCCCAGAACGACCCCGATCCCCGCGAATTCGTGAACATCGCCGACTTCGAGCGCCACGCGCTCGAGGTGCTCTCCGCGATGCCGCGCGACTACTACCGCAGCGGCGCGTGGGACGAGATCACCCTGCGCGCCAACCGCGAGGCGTGGGAGCGCGTCGCGCTCTGGTACCGCGTGATGCGCGATGTCTCGCGCCGCACGACCGCCTGCGAGGTGCTGGGCGGGCCCTCGGCGATGCCGCTCTGCGTCGCGCCGACCGCGCTGCACCGGATGGCGCACCCCGAGGGCGAGCTGGCGACCGCGCGCGCCGCGGCGGCGGCGGGGGTGCCGATGATCCTCTCGAGCTTCTCGAGCACGGGGCTCGAGGAGGTCCGCGCCGCCGGCCTGGCGGTCGACCCGAAGGCGCGCCACTGGATGCAGGTCTACATCGGCACCGACCGCGGCTTCATCCGCGAGTACGCGAAGCGCATCCATGCCGCGGGCTACGAGGGGCTGGTCCTCACCGTCGACACGCCCATCTGGGGCATCCGCGAGCGCGACATCCGCAACCACTTCCGCGTCCCCGACGGCATGCGCGTGGTGAACCTGGAGCGGCCGGGCGGGCCGACCGGGCACACCGGACGCGGCATCCACGAGAGCCTGGCGTGGGCGGTGGATGCGGCGCTCACCTGGCGCGACTTCGAGTGGCTGCGCGACGCGTCGCCGCTGCCGGTGGTCGTGAAGGGCATCTGCCGGCCGGAGGACGCCTCGCGCGCGGTCGCGCTGGGCGCGGCGGGGGTGCTGGTCTCCAACCACGGCGGGCGGCAGCTCGATGGTGCGCCCGCGACGGTCGAGGCGCTGCGGCCGTGCGTCGAGGCGGTCGCCGGCCGTGTGCCGGTGCTCGTCGACGGCGGCGTGCGCCGCGGCGTCGACCTGGTGCGCGCCCGCGCGCTGGGCGCGCAGGCGGTCTGCGTGGGCCGCCCGATCCTGTGGGGGCTCGCGACCGCCGGCGAGGCCGGCGTCGCGCGCGTGCTCGAGATCCTGCGCGGCGAGTGCGACGTCGCGCTCGCGCTCTGCGGGTGCACGCGTCCCGACGAGGCAACGCGCGAACTGCTCGGCCCGGGCTGACGCGGCGAGGCCGCGCGCGACGCTGTTCGGGCGACGCCGCGGGCGAGCCGTGCTTGCGAGACCGCGCCTACCTGCGGCCGCCGCCTCCACCACGCGCGCCGCCGCCGCCACCGCGGTACCCGCCGGTGTTGCCGCGATAGCCCGTGCTCATGCCGCGGTAGCCGTTGGACCAGCCGCTGTAGCCGCCGCCGTAGGGGTTGGCCGGACGCGAGACGGAGCGGTCGTACCAACCCCAGTCCTGGTTGTAGCCCGGCAGGCCGCGGTCGTAGGCGCCGCCGTAGCGCTGCGCCGCCGTGCCGCCCTGGTCGCCGCGACCCCAGCCGCCGCCGCCGGAGTTCCAGCCGCCGCCGTTCCAGCCGGTGCCGCCGCGGTTGTACGCGGCGCTGCGGTCCATGTTGGCGTAGTTGTTGAGCGCCGCGTTGCCGTAGTTGCCGTAGCCGCCGTTGTAGTCGGCTTCGCCGCGGGCGTACCCGCCGCGCGGGGAGCCGTCGAAGTTGTGGTTGGCGTCGGGGCGGAATCCGCTGTTCGCATCGGCATTGCGCGCGCTCGCCGCCGCGGAGGCGCTGGGATCGCGCTCCTGGAAGGAGCTGCCGCGCCACTGGCCGTTCTGCTGCATCTGGTTGACGCCGTTGCGCCAGCCCGCGGAGGCGTTGGCGGCCGCGTTGGTCGCACCCGCACTTCCGCCCGGTGCGTTCGCGCCGGCGCGTGCCGCGGCGTTGGCGCCCGCGTCCGAGGTGCCCGCGCCGCTCGCCGTGCCGCTGCCGGCGGCATGCCAGCCGCCGTTGGAGCGCGCGTACATCTGGTCGCCGCGGCGCTGCATCACCGTGCCGTCGCGGTTTGCGACGACGTTGTCCGCGACGCCCGCGGCGTGCGACCACCCATTGGGGTTCGCCGCCGCCGCCTCGCGGTTGGCGCGATTGACATCGCGTTCGCCCTGGCGGGTCGTCGCGGCGTTCGCATCGTTGGGTGCGCCGCGATTGGCCGCGCGATCCGCCATGCGGTTGGCCTGGCCGGGATTGTTGCCGTAGGGACCGATCTGGCCGTAGTGGCCGATCTGCCCGTAGTGGCCGATGTCGCCGGCGGTCGCCGCGCGGTTGTACGCGCGCGCCGCGGGATTCCAGTTGCGTCGGTAGGCGCCGCCCCAGTGGCGGTTCCACCAGCCGTCGCCGCCGGCGGCACCCCACGGGTGCCAGCCCCAGTGCCATGCATCGCCGTAGCCCAGGCCCATCGCATAGCCGAGTCCGAAGCCGGCGCCCGCGCCCCACCAGCCGCGCGCGCACCAGGCGGGACCGTAGCCCAGGCCCCAGTAGCCCCAGCCGGGCATCGTGCAGAAGCCCCAGCCGCCCCAGTCGCATCCCCAGGTCGGCCAGTAGCCGTAGGTCTGCGGCCAGCCCATGTAGTTGCCCCAGCACTCGGACTGGTCCGGGTCGTCGCCGCAGTCGACGGTCGTTCCCTGCGTCGAGTAGCCGGTGCCGTAGGCGATCGCGCCGTCGAGCGCGTACGCGCCCATGTAGCCGCCGGTGTAGCCCTGCGTCACCGTCTCGGGGTCCGCGTCGTAGACCTGCACATAGGTCACCGGATAGACGGGGCTGGACGGGGGGATCGAGTAGATCGCCTGCGGGACCGAATCCGCGAGCGTCCACGGACCCGTGGGCGAGCCGCCCACGAACCACGCCGCGTTGTCGCAGAGGTAGTACTTGCCGTCGCACGCGATCACCGGCGCGGTCGTGTTGGTCGAGTACTGCAGCTGCGTCCCCTGGATCGGCGCGAACTGCACCTGCTGGCCGAGCACCTGCATGTTGGGCTTGGCGAGCGAGCGGTCGAGGGTCGCGGTGTGCGGCACCGACGCCTGGTAGAGCGCGGTCGTCGCCTGCGTCGTGCCCGCGACGCACGCGAGCACGTTGCCCCAGGGCCCGTGCGGGTCGATGGCCGCGAAGTCCTTCGGCAGCGCGTCGCTGCGGATGCTCGTCCAGGGGCCGTTGAGCAGATCGCTCGTGGTGAACCAGCGCCCCGAGGCGAGCAGGTACCAGGTGTTCGTGCTCATCGCCGTGAAGAGGTCGCAGTTGGCGTTGCTCACGGCGGAGAGGTCGGGGCCGACCTGCGTGAGGTCGGGCGCGCCGCTGATGGAGACCAGGCACATCGGCGTGGTGCTCACGACGACGACCGGCTCGATCGAGCCCTGCGTCGGGGGCTGCGCCGCCGCGTCGGGATGGCGCGGGGGCATCGACTTGTTGAGCGCCTCGATGACCGGCGCGGGGGGCGCGCTGCCGTCGATCCACGGCCCGGTGTACGCGGGCGCGTTCATCCAGGTGGCCGCGCCCAGGCGCGTGTACCAGGTGCCGCTGTCGCGGTCCTTCAGCAGGAGCGAGGCCGTGTTGAGCGCGACGCCGTAGTTGGTGCCCTGCAGCGGGCGCATCACGGGCTTGCCGTCGAGCAGCATGAGGACCGCCGGCTGCGACATCACGACGATCTTGGGCACCGCGGTGCCAAGCTGCGCGGCGGTCGCCTTCTGGTCCTTGGCGACCTGCATGTTCTCCATCGCGATCGCGCGCGAGAGCGTGAAGGTCGCGCCGAAGAGCATCGACTGGAGCTGCGCCTTGAGGCCATCGGGCTGCGCGCCCGGCACGCGCACGTCCGTCACCATGAGGTTGGAGAGCTCGATGAGCCCGGCGGGGAAGTCCGCGTCGGTGTCGGCGGAGAAGAACATGACGCCGTACGCGGGAGCCGCAGGGGCGCCGGGCTTCGTGGCGGCGGGGGAGCTCGCGCCGGCGGCGGGCGCGTCGCCCGCGGCGTTCGCGTCGCCGCTCGCGGCGGCGGGCTGCATGCAGAAGGCCGCGCGCGCGGTCGCCTTCGCGCCGGAGAGGCTCTGGAGCTGCGGCGTGTAGATGATGTAGGTCGTGCCGTTGGAGGTGGTCTGCTGCGGCCAGACCGTCTCGCCGTTGTCGAACTGCGGCGCGGGTGCG
Organism: Phycisphaerales bacterium; assembly: GCA_046350355.1. GTDB lineage: Bacteria > Planctomycetota > Phycisphaerae > Phycisphaerales > SM1A02 > UBA966. The sequence goes on from JAXMAN010000002.1 coordinate 607,119, forward strand.
CTGGACGCGCCGGCGTCCTCGGCGGGCGCGTTCGCGTTGCTGCCCGCGGGCGCGTTCGGCGTCGCGGGCGCGTTCTGTGCGGCGGGATCCTGCGCGGCGCCGAGCGGCGCGGCGAGCAGCAGCGCGCCGACGATGGCGGCGAGCCCCACCTGCGCCGAGACGGCGAGGCGTCGTGCGATGGTCCGATGGGCGGCGTGGGTCATGTGCTTCTCCTGCTCCCGTGTGCGGTGGCGTGGACGCGCCGCGGTGGCGTGCGCCGACAGCGGCATCGCCTCCGACGCGATGGCGCGTGGCATCTTCGCACATTCCGCGACGCACCCACGCCGGGTTGCGCCGCTCCAAAGCCGTGGCAGAGTATACCAAACAAAAGCCGAACACGCGCCCCACACCACGGAATTTCGCATGCCATACGGGATCGTCCATGCTGGACCGCTGGCCGACTTGGCCGAGCGCATCGCGCAGATCGAGGGCCGCGCGGGCCGCGCGCGCCCGGTCGTGGCGGCTGCGGCCGCGCGCATCGCATCGCCCATCGGGTCGTCCATCGCCGCGCGCACCGCATCGCCCATCGCCCCATCCATCGCCCCCGATCCGCACCGCGTGCGCACCGGATGGGACGCCATCGACGACGCGCTCGCCGGCGGCCTGCCGCGCCAGGGCCTCCACGAATGGTGCGGCGTCGACCTCGTGGGCGTGCTCGTGCATCTGGCGTGGCAGGCGCTGCTGCACGACGACGCGCACCACCCGGGCGCGATGCGCCGCATCGTCTGGATCGGCGCGGGCGTGCATCCCGCGCCGCACGCGATGGTGCGCGGGCTGCGCGCGCCGCTGCTGGGGATGTTCGGCGCGCCCGCGCCGCGCGTCTGGCCGGACGCGCGCCTGTGGGAGCGGTCGATCCTCGTCGATCCGCCCAGCGACGGCGTGCGCCTGTGGGCCATCGAGCAGGCGGCGCGCTGCCCGGGCGTCTGCGCGGTCGTCGCCGATGTCGGCGGCTTCGACTTCGCGGCCACGCGGCGGCTGCAGCTGGCGGCGCACGAGGTGCTGCTGCTGGGCGCGCGCGCGCCGCGCCGCGCGATGCCGCTGAGCGCGTGCAGCACGCGCTGGCGCGTCGAGCCGGTCCCCGCGGGCCTCGCGCGCGCGGAATTCCAGGCGCGCGCGGACGCGGTGGCCGCGGGCGCGGCGGTTGCGCGAACGACGGCTGCGGACGCGGTGGCCGCGGGCGAGACGCTGCGCGCGCGCCTGCCGGCGGAGCCGCACTGGCAGGTGCGCCTGGAGCGCGCGAAGGGGCTGGGCGCGTCGCTGGATCCCGAGCGGCTGCCGCAGGTGCTCGCGGCGCGCCACTGGGAGCTCGACGCGAGCGCGCTCGTGCCGCGGCTGGCGGCGGCGACGGCCGCGCGTCGCGCCGCGGTGCGCACCGCGCGCCTGGCGCGGCGCCAGCTTCCGCGCACGGCGGAGGCGGGGGAGGCGGGCGCACGCACGCGCGACCGCAACCGCGGCCGCGACCGCTGCACCAGCGGCGGCGAGCGCTGGGCCACGCGCCTGGACGATCAGGCGGCGTGACCCATGGCGCGCGTGGTCGAGCCGTGCTTCCTCGCGCTCGCGCTGCCCGAGCCCGGGCCCTCGCCGCTGCGCGTCGGGCGGTGGGCGATGCGCTGGACCCCGCGCGTGCATCTGGAGCCGCGCGATCCCGAGCGCAGCGACGGTCCGCCCATCGTGCTGCTGGACCTCACCGGCTGCCAGCGCGCCAACGGCGGCCTGGCGCGCGTGCGTGCGCGTCTGCTGCGCGGACTCGCGCGCCGCGGCGTGCCGGCGCGGCTGGGCATCGCGCCGACGCCGGGCGCGGCGATCGCCTTCGCGATGGTGGCGGCGGCGGCCGCGGCGCCAGCGACGCAGGCGCCGACCGCCGCGGCCACGCCAACGGCCGCGGCGGCGCCGGACGCCACCGTGCTCGCGCCCGCGATCGGCTCGCTCCACGCGCTCGTGGCCGCGAGCGCGCCGCTGCCGCTGGAGGCGCTGCGCCTGCCCGCGCCCCTCTGCGCCGCGCTGCACGAGGTGAACCTGCGCACCGTCGGCGAGCTGCGCGCCATCGGCCGCGCCGCGCTGGGCGACCGCTACGGCGCGCTCCCCGCGCAGCGCTTGGACGCGCTGCTGGCGGTGGCGGGCCCGCGCGCCTGGCCGCTGCGGCCGCTCGTGCCGCCCGCGCCGCTGGAGGCGGAGTTCCCCTTCGCCAGCCCCTGCACGCAGCGCGAGGCGGTCGACCGCGCCTTCGAGCACGCGGTCGCGCAGCTCTGCGCGCTGCTGGAGGCGCGCCAGCGCGGGGCGCGCAGCCTGCTCGTGCGCATCGACCGCGCGCGCGACGCGGCGGTCGTCGGCACGCTCCACTTCGGCGCGCCCACGCGCGATCCCGCGCACCTCTGGTCGCTGCTGCGGCCGCGCGTGGAGCGCGTGGACCTGGGGGACATCGACCGCGGCGGCGGCGTCGAGCGCATCCTGCTGCGCGCGGGGCGGCTGGGGCGCACGCCGCAGTCGCTGGGCGCGCTGCTGCCCGAGGCCGCGGGCGCGCCGCAGGCGCACGCGCTCACCGAGCGCGCGGTGGGGGAGCTCGTCGACCAGCTCGCCGCGCGCGTGGGCGCCGCGGGCCTGCGTCAGGGGGGCGGCGCGCCCGAGCCACCTACACTGGACGCATGATGCGCACGCCGACGCTCGCCACGCCCGCGACATTCGCCGCGCTGGCGACCGTGGCCGCGCTCGCCGCCGGCTGCAACGCCTTCCTCGAGAGCTACGCCGGCCGCCGCTACGCGCCCACGACGCAGGCCGAGGTCGTCGCCCAGGCGCCGCCGCAGTCGCAGGCGCAGCTCATCGGCGAGAGCGCCTTCGTCACGACCGACCAGTTCCAGGGGGATGCGCAGGCGCTCGAGGCCGCGCGCGCCGTGGGCGCGCAGATGGTGCAGTGGGACCGCGCGTGGGCGGGGCAGAAGACGCGGCTGGAGACGATGCCGATCTACCAGCGCGGCGTCGCGAACACCGGCACCTTCGTCAGCTACGTCTACCTGCCCGAGAGCAAGACGATGTGGCGCTACTTCGCGCGCTACTGGCGGCTGCGCTCGCCCGGCGAGGCGGCCGCGCCCGAGGCAGGCGCGCCCGTCGCGGAACCCGCGCCCGGCGCCGCGCCCGGCGCCGCGCCCGGCGCCGCACCCGTCGCGCCCGCACCCGCGCCGGCACCCGCGCCGCCCGCCGGCACCAGCGCCTCGACCCCCGGCACGGTCACATGCAGCCGCGGACTGCGCAGCCCGCTCGAGCTGCCCGTCTCGGCCGTGATCCACTCGCTCGGGAGCCGCAGCGCCTCGGGGCCGGCGTAGTCGACGATGTCGAGCGTGAGCAGCTTCACGACGCCGTCGGTGTCGCGGTCGCGGTAGCCCATCTGCGCGAGGCGCCCCGTGCCCTTCTCGATCGCGAGGTTCGTCGTCGCGCCCATCGTGTGGACGGCGACGAACTCGCAGTCGGCGTTGCCGACGAACCCCTCGCCCGTCTTCACCGCCAGCAGGCCCGCCTCGGGGACGAAGCGCGCGCGCAGGATCGAGATCGGCAGGCGCGCGATCCGCCGGTCGAAGGCGGCACGGCGCGGGTCGGTGAGCGCGATCGGCGGGCCCACGGTCGAGGTGATCGCGGCGCCCTGCGGCGTCGTGGCGATCTGGTACTGCTCGCGGTCCTTGCCCGCCGCGGCCTCCTCCTTGGTGGGCTGCAGCTTGCGCCAGGCGATGGTCTCGAGCGCCGTGCGCGGCCAGCGCACCTCGAGCGTCTCGGTGCGCTCCCAGAGGTCGCCGCCGCGCTGCACGCTCTGCGTCCCCATCTGCCGGTAGCCGGTCGCCGCGCGAACGCGCTCGGGGCCGCCCGCCCAGGTGATCCATCGGTCGATGGCGGCGAAGCCCGCCTCCTGCGCCTCCGGCGTGCCGTTGGGAATGACCTCGGTCGGCTCGATGTACTTGCGCGGCTCGGCGCGGAAGGCACGGCGGCAGTCCTCGGAGTCGAAGAAGTAGAGGCGGCCGTCCTGCACGAGGTAGCGACGCGCGTCGCCGAGCCCGCCCAGCGGTCCGGTGCGCGGGCACGCACCGCCGTTGGCGGCGGCGTAGCGCCAGGGCTCCTGCAGGAAGAGCTGGCGGGTGTTGGGTTCGGAGAAGAGGTAGCGGTAGCCGTCGTGGTCGACGAAGAGCTCGGGGCGCCCGGCCGCGCGCTGGTTGCGCAGCGCGACCACGGCGTCGTCGGTCATGATGCGTTCGGGCGGGAGCATCTGGTCGAGCGGCGGCGTCGCGGCGGGCGTCGCGGCGGGCGTCGGGGCCGGCGCTGCCGCCGGCGGATCCCCCGCGCGCACGTTCGCGGCGGGCAGGAGACCGCCCAGCGCGGCGATCAGGATCGCCAGGCGCAGGATCGGGGCAGACGAGGACGACGCGTGGGGCATCGCTGAACCATACCCCTTGCGCGCGGGTGCATCGGTGCGGGATGATACCCGAACAAAGACCAAACGCAAGCCCCCGGAATCCGGGTGGCGCCGCACCCGATGCCCGAACGCGAGATCCACAAGATCCACCCGCATCCGCACGAATCCACGCGTGCGCGCGCCGGCGCGCCGCCGGAGCCGGGCGCGCGCGCGCCCAGCGGCTTCGCGGAGCTCACCGCGCTGAGCAACTTCTCCTTCCTCGAGGGGGCGAGCCATCCGGAGGAGATGGTCGAGCGCGCCGCCGCGCTGGGGCTCGACGCGATCGCGATCGCCGACCGCCACTCGATGGCCGGCGTCGTGCGCGCGCATGTGGCCGCGAAGCAGCACGGACTCCCGCTGGTGGTGGGGACGCGCTGCGCCTTCGCGCTGGTGGACCGCCTCGACGCGGCGCAGCATCCCGCCGTCGCCGCGGAGCTGCCGCCGCACGAGCCGCGCGCGCCGCACGAGCCCACGCACCTGGAGCTCGTGCTGCTGGCGCAGGACCGCGGCGGCTACGCGCGCCTCTGCCGGCTGCTCACGCTGGGCAAGCGCCGCGCGGGGTGGACCGGCAGCCTCGCGGGCAGCGTCGCGGGGCTGGACGCGGGCGTCGAGCGCGCGGAGGAGGTGCGCGACGCCAGCGCCTGCCACCTGTGGCTGCACGACCTGCTCGACGCGTCGGTGCAGTCGCTGGGCGGCCCCGAGCCGGGCGAGTCCACCGGCGGCGTGCCCGAGGCGGAGCGCCCGCTCGCGCCCACCGCGCTGCCGGGCGTGCACGCGGTCGTGCTGCCGCCGCGCGGCTACGGCGCGATGAGCCAGCGCGTCCTCGAGGCGCTGCGCTGGCTGCGCGGGGTCTTCGACGCGGACCGCCTCTCGCTGGCGCTCTGGAGCCACGGCGAGCCCGACGACGAGCTGCGCCTGCTGCAGTCGGAGTGGCTCGCGGACGAGGTCGGCGTCCCGCTGGTGGCCGCCAACGACCCGCACTGCCACGATCCCGCGCGCCAGCCGCTGCAGGACGCGCTCGTGGCGGTGCGCGCGGGCTGCTCGCTGCAGGAGCTGCGCGCGGCGATGTGGCGCGAGCCCTTCGAGCTGGCGCAGGGGCGCCCGCCGCTGCGCGACCGCCTCTTCCTGGGCGACGCGCGCCACCTGAAGTCGCGCGCGCAGCTCGAGCACGCCCTCGCGCGCGTCCCGCCGGCGCGGCGCGCGCAGGCCTTCGCGCGCAGCGCGGAGATCGCGCGCCGCTGCGCGGGCTTCAGCCTCGACCAGCTCCGCTACCGCTACCCGCGCGAGGTCGTCCCCCCCGGACGCACGCCGATGCAGCACCTGCGCGCGCTCGTGGAGGAGGGCGCGCTCGGGCGCTGGCCGCAGGGCGTGCCCGCGCGCGTGCGCGCGCAGCTCGAGCACGAGTTCTCCATCGTCGGCGACCTCGACTACGCCTGCTACTTCCTCACGGTGCACTCGATCGTCGCCTTCGCGCGCTCGCGCGGGATCCTCTGCCAGGGGCGCGGCGCCGCGGCCAACAGCGCCATCTGCTACTGCCTGGGCATCACCGCGGTGGATCCCACGCGCGTGGAGATGCTCTTCGAGCGCTTCATCAGCCGCGAGCGCGACGAGCCGCCGGACATCGACGTGGACTTCGAGCACGAGCGGCGCGAGGAGGTCATCCAGTTCATCTACCGCACCTACGGGCGCTCGCGCGCGGCGCTCTGCGCCGAGGTGGTCAGCTACCGCAGCCGCAGCGCGATCCGCGACGTCGGCAAGGCGCTGGGGCTGGAGCAGCGCCTGGTCGACGCGCTCGCCGGCGGCGTCGACTGGTGGAACGAGGCGCTGGGCATGGACGGCGCCCCCGCGGGCGTGCGCGAGGCGAGCCTGGCGCGCGCGCGGGAGACGGGGCTCGATCCCGACGACCCGCGGCTGGTGCGCCTCTTCGCGCTCGCCTCGCAGCTGCGCGGCTTCCCGCGCCACCTCTCGCAGCATGTCGGCGGCTTCATCATCACCGAGGATCCCCTCTGCGAGCTCGTGCCCGTGCGCAACGCGACGATGGACCGGCGCACCATCGTCGAGTGGGACAAGGACGACATCGAGGCGATGGGCATGCTCAAGGTGGACGTGCTCGCGCTGGGCATGCTCACCGCGGTGCGCAAGGCGCTCGCCTTCGATCCCTGGCCCGCCTTCCACGAGGTGCCCGCGGAGGATCCCGCCGTCTACGACATGGTCTCGCGCGCGGACACGGTGGGGGTCTTCCAGATCGAGAGCCGCGCGCAGATGAGCATGCTGCCGCGCCTGCGGCCGCGCTGCTACTACGACCTGGTCATCGAGGTCGCGCTGGTGCGCCCGGGCCCGATCCAGGGGGACATGGTCCATCCCTACCTGCGCCGGCGCAACGGCGAGGAGCCGGCGGAGTACCCCAACGCGGACATCGAGCGCGTGCTCGGGCGCACGCTGGGGGTGCCCCTCTTCCAGGAGCAGGCGATGGCGCTGGCGGTGATCGCCGCGGGCTTCACCCCCGGCCAGGCGGACGAGCTGCGCCGCGCGATCGCCGCGTGGAAGCGCCGCGGCAACCAGATCGTGCGCTTCGGCGAGATGCTCGAGGCGGGGATGCTCGCGCGCGGCTACACGCGCCTCTTCGCGCAGCAGGTCTTCCGGCAGATCCAGGGCTTCTCCGGCTACGGCTTCCCCGAGAGCCACGCGGCGAGCTTCGCGCTGCTGGTCTACGTCTCGGCGTGGCTGAAGCGGCATCGCCCCGAGGCCTTCCTGGCGGGGCTGCTCAACAGCCAGCCGATGGGCTTCTACGCGCCCGCGCAGCTCGTGCGCGACGCGCGCGAGCACGGCGTGGAGGTGCGCCCCACGGACGTGCACGCGAGCGCGTGGGACTGCACGCTCGAGCCGTGCGCGGCCGCGCGCGCCGTGCGCCTGGGGCTGCGCATGGTCTCGGGGCTCGCGCAGGCCGACGGCGAGCGCATCGCCGCGGCGGTGGCGGCGGCGCCCGCCCCCTTCGCCAGCGTCGAGTCGCTCTGGCGCGCCAGCGGCTGCAGCCTGGGCGCGCTGCGGCGGCTGGCCGCGGCGGACGCCTTCGGCAGCATGGGCCTCTCGCGCCAGCAGGCGCTCTGGCAGATCCGCGCGCTGCGCGACCTCGACGCGCCCGTGCTGGACGAGGCGGCGCACGAGGGAGCCACGCTCTTCGACATGGCGCCGCAGCCGCTGCCCCCGGTGCCGCGGCTGCGCGAGGTCGCCGCCGACTACGCCAGCACCGGGCTCTCGCTCAAGGACCACCCGATGCGCTTCCTGCGCCGCTCGCTCGAGCGCCGCGGCGCCGTCGTCTGCGCGCAGCTTCGCGCCATCGGCGAGGCGGCCGAGCGCGCCGGGGAGGCGCGCGCGCCGCGCGCGCCGCGCGCGACGGTCGCGGGGCTCGTGCTCTGCCGGCAGCGGCCCGCGACGGCGGGGGGCATCGTCTTCATGACGCTCGAGGACGAGACGGGCGTCGCCAACCTCGTCGTGCATCCGCGCGTCTACGAGGAGCACCGGCGCACCGCGCGCCACGCGGTCGCGCTGCTGGTGCAGGGGCGCGTCGAGCACCGCAGCGGGGTGACGCACCTCATCGCGCGGCGGCTGGTCGACCTGACGCAGGCGCTCGGGCGCGCGGGATCGCCGCTGGCCTCGCAGTCGCGCGATTTCCACTGATGCAGCGTCGGGCGGGGGGGGACGCGCGTGGCGCGGGCGCCGCGCGCCGCGCGCCTCGCGCCGCCCACGCACTAGCATCCGTGCGGGGATCCCATGGAACAGCAGACCGCACCGCCGATCATTCCCGCCCCCGCGATCAGCGACGCACGCCAGGCGGAGCGGCTGGACGATCTGCTGCGCACCCTGGGCGTCATGCATGCCGTCCTCGCGGGGCTCTGCTTCCTGGGCGCGGGGATCGCGGTCGTCGCCGTGGTCTTCGTGCGCCTCGCCCTCTCCGATCCGAACTTCACGAAGGGCGCCGCCGCCGGGCAGAACCCACCGCCACCCTGGTTCTTCGACATGATCGTCGTCGTGTACGGAGCGATGGCGGTCGTCGCGTTCCTCCTGATGCTGGCGAACATCGCCGCGTCGGTGTGCGCCTTCCGCCGCCGCGGCCGGATCTTCCTCATGATCGTCTCGAGCCTGAACTGCCCCTTCTTCCCCATCGGCACCGCACAGGGCGTCTTCGGGCTGATCGTGCTGCTGCGCCCCGGGATGCGCGAGCGCTTCGAGGCGACCGTCCCGCCGCCGCTCCCGGGGAGCGCGGCGTGAATCGGGCGCGCGTCGGCGGAGCGATCGCGCTGCTGCTGTCGGCGTCGTGCGCGCCGGCGCCCGCGCCCACCCACGCGCCGCCGCCGCCCGCCGCGCCCGCGGCGTCGTCCGCCGCGTCGTCCGCCGCCACCGACTTCCCCAGCGAGCAGGTGCTCGCCGCGCTCCACGACCACTGGCTCCTGCGCGACCGCGTCGACTGGCCGCAGGCGGAGCGCGCGTACCGCGCGGCGATCGCGGCGGCCACCGACGACGCCGCGCGCGCGAAGGCGGCCGTCGCGCTGCTGGCCTCGCAGGACGATGTCCACTCGAACCTGCAGTGGCAGGGACGCAGCTTCTCGCACTATCACGGCTTCAGCGAGGAGGAGCTCGCGCGCCTGCGGCCGCTGATGGAGCGCGACCGCGCGCAGACGGGGCGCTTCGAGGGGCGGATGCTCTCCGACGGCGTCGCGTACCTCGTCGTGCCCACCGTCCCCGTCGCGGGGGCCGAGCCGGTCGCCGCCGCCTCGCGCCAGCTCCAGGAGCTCGTCGCGCGCCTGGCGCGCGAAGGCGCGCGTTCGTGGATCGTCGACCTGCGCCTCAACGGCGGCGGCAACATCATGCCGATGCTCGCGGGGCTGCGCCCGCTGCTGGGCACCGGCGTCGTGGCCACGAGCGTCGACGCGCGCGGCGCCCGCGTGAACGCCTGGGTGCTCGCCCCCGACGGCGTGCGCATGCGCGACGCCGCGGGCGAGCGGCTCCTCGCGCCGCTGGATGCCGCGGGCGAGCCCGTCGCGGCGCAGGCGCCCGTCGCCGTGCTCCTGGGGCCGATGACGCGCAGCTCCGGCGAGGGGCTCGCGCTCGCCTTCCGCGGCCGCCCGCGCTGCGTCCTGGTGGGCGAGCCGACCGCGCGCGGCTACTGCACCGGACTCGAGCCGGTGGCGCTCCCCGGGGGCGGCACGCTGATGCTGGCGACCTCCTTCATGGCCGACCGCGCGGGCCACGCCTGCACCGACTGCATCGCGCCCGAGATCGCCGTCGCGGGCGAGGCGAACTTCGACGATCCCGCCGCGGATCCTGCGGTGCGCGCGGCCGCCGAGCGCATCCGTGCGCCGAACGCCGCGGGCCGGCCCGGCTCCTGACCGCTACTTGCGCTCCGGCTGCACCAGCAGCACGTGGTAGGGCTCGCCGGGATTCGGGCCGCGGTTGATCTGCGCGGTCGTGACGAGCATCTCGCCGTCGGGGCGCATCGCGATCGAGTCGGGCCAGCGCAGCTCGTGGCCCTGCACGATCGTCGAGAGGGTGTTCGTCGCGGGATCGAAGGCCTTGATCGCGTTGTCGCAGATCGAGGTGATGTAGACGCGCCCGTCGGGGCCGAAGGCGAGCCCGTCCGCGGGGCCGGTCGTGCCCACCGCGCGCACGCGCGCGGAGAGCTCGGACTCGTTGAGCGTCTCGTCGCGCAGCGCGGAGGCGGGGATGCAGTAGAGCGTCTCGCCCGTGAGCGCCTGGTAGTAGAGGAGGCTGCGCTGCGGATCGAAGGCGATGCCGTCGACATGCACCATCGGCGTCCGCCCGTCGCGCAGCCAGGGCTTCCCGTCGATGACCAGCGGGATGCGCTGCGCGTGCGTCGAGGGGTCGTTCTCCAGCCGTCGCAGCATGCGTCCGGTGCGCGTGTTCAGCACCAGGATCGCGCCCGTGCCCGAGTCGGAGATGTACGCCGCGTTGTTGGCCGGGTCGAAGCGGATGTCGTTGAGGTACGCGCCCGGGGGCGTCGCCTGCGGCGCGAACTGGATCGTGCGCACCACGGAGTTGCTCGCGAGGTCGATCTGCACGAGCTTGGGCGCGCCGGGGACGACGCCCTTGAACTCGGGGTTGCCCGCATCGAGCGCCCAGAGGTAGCCCTGGCCGTCGGCGACGACGCTCTGCACGCAGACGAATCGGTCGGCGGGATCGTTGCCCGGCTCCCAACTCTGCCAGCGCAGGTCCGCGGGATAGGGCACGACGCTGCCGTCGGGGCGCAGCTCGCCGACGGAGAAGGGCATCACGCCGCCCCAGCGCGGGTAGCAGACGAAGACGCGCCCGTCGGCGGTCGTGGTGATGCCCGTCCACTGGCGGTCGCCGCTGGCGATGGTGCGCATCGATCCGGAGGCCGGCGCGGTCGAGACGACGATCTCGGGGACGCCGCGGCAGGAGGCGAGCGTCGCCGCCGCCGTGGCGAGCAGGGTGCAGCGGAGCAGGTGCGTCAGGAGCGGGCGGCGATGGCGCGGGTGCATCGCGGCAGTGTCGTGCCGCGCGGCGGCGTGCGCAAGTTCACCCTCCGGAGGCGGTGGCCTACTTGCCCTTGCCGCTGCCCTTGAGCGTGCCCGCGCCCGAGGCGGCGCCGATCGCGCCCGTGGCCCCGCCCGAGGCGGGCGTCTGCACGCTCCCGCCCTCGGCCGCGCTGCCCGGCGCCGTCGCCGGTGCGGTCCGCGGCGCGGCCTCGCGCAGCACGGGGATGCGGTCGCTCGTCGGGACCTTCTCCGGCAGCGGCTTGGGCTGGCGCATCTTGGCGCGTTCGCGCGGCGGGATCCAGCCCGGCGGCGGCAGGCGCGTCGCGTCGCCCGCGGCGCCCTGGCGGCCGCTGCCCGGTCCGATGGCGCCGTTGAAGAGGCCGCCGCAGAAGAACTCGGCGATGCTCACGCAGTTGGCGTCCCAGCCCGCATCGCAGCAGAGCGGTTCGAAGGCGCAGACCGTCTGGCAGCAGCCGAGGTCGTTGCAGAAGGGCGAGCTGTGCACCTGGAAGCAGCTTCCGGCGGTCGTGGAGCCGCACCCGCCGTCGTCGCAGGAGCACGCGGGGAAGTTCCCCGAGCGCGCCTGCTGGGCGCAGGTCACGTCCCACTGGACTTCGCAGCAGAAGCTGTCCACCTGGCAGATCGCCTCGCAGCAGCTTCCATCGGAGCAGTTGGGCAGGATGCTGACGACGCAGCAGCTTGGCAGCAGATCCGAGCCGCACGGGGGCACCGGGCAGGCCTCGTCCTTGCCGCTGCACTGCGAGCGGGCCATCGAGGCGCAGACCGAATCCCACTCGGTGTCGCAGCAGTACGCGTCCTGGGCGCAGATGAGGGCGCAGCAGTCGGCGTCGTCGCAGCGGCCGTTGCCGTGGGCGCGGCAGCAGCTTCCGGCGCACGGGTCGCCGCACTCGTAGGTGCAGCCGCACTCCGGGAAGGTGGCCGCGAGCTCGACGCAGGTCGCGTCCCACTCGACGTCGCAGCAAAAGGAATCCTGCGCGCAGACGTTGTCGCAGCAGGGCTTCTTCGCGCACGCGGGGGAGTTGTGCGGGGTGCAGGGCTCGCCGGCGTTGTAGTCGCCGCACTTGGGCTTCTTGCAGAACGCCGCCAGCGGCGTGCTGTTGGCGGTGTCGACGCAGACCGAGTCCCAGCCCGTCGTGCAGCAGGAGGGATCGACCTCGCAGACCTTGCCGCAGCAGCGTCCGTCCTTGCAGCCCGGGCGGTCGTGCTCGGCCCAGCAGTTGCCCGCCTCCTCGAGGCCGCAGGCGCTGGCGCAGCGCTCGAGCGCGCCGGCGGCGCACAGCGAGTCCCAGCTCTCGGCGCAGCAGACCGGGTCGGTGCGGCAGACGGCGTCGCAGCAGTACGGGTCGTTGCAGTACGGCTCCTCGTGCGGGACGAGGCAGTCGCCGTTGCAGCCGCTGCCGCAGCCGGCGGGGCCGCAGCAGAACTGGCGCGCGAGCGAGGCGCAGGAGGAGTCCCACTCCTCGGTGCAGCAGCTCGCGTCGATGTTGCAGACGATGATGCAGCAGGTGCCGTCGGAGCAGCCGGGGTTGTCGTGCGCGCTGGTGCACTCGCCGATGCAGGGGCAGGGCCAGTGCGTGGCCAGCGGCGCCTTGCAGAGCTTGCGCGCGAGCGTCACGCAGGGGGTGTCCCACGCGCCGTCGCAGCAGGCCGGATCGACCGAGCAGACCGCGTTGCAGCAGGAGGAGTCGCGGCAGCCGGGGGTCCCGCTGACGGCGAAGCAGTCGCCCACGCCGGGGCAGGAGTCGGCGCCGACGCAGACCGCGGTGGCGATCAGCACGCAGCGCGAGTCCCAGTCCGAGGAGCAGCAGCTCGGGTCGACGCTGCAGACCGCGCGCGAGCAGTCGGCGTTCGCGCAGCCCTTGGAGGCGTGCGGCGTCAGGCAGCCCTCGCGGCCGATGGTGACGACGAAGCCGACGGGCTGGCAGACGAAGCCGGCCTCGCGGGCGCAGACGGCGTCCCAGCGGACCTCGCAGCAGAAGGGGTCGATCGTGCTGCAGATCTTGGTGCAGCAGGTGCTGTCGCTGCAGCCGGGGCTGTAGTTGGGGATCCAGCAGGAGCGGGCGTTGATGCCGCCGCAGGAGCTCAGCGGGGGCGCGCAGTTGGCCTGCGCGAGGACCACGCAGAGGTTGTCCCACGAGGCGTCGCAGCAGAAGGGATCGATGCCGCAGACGGTCGTGCAGCAGGCGGTGTCGGAGCAGTTGCCGGTGCCGTGCTCCTGGAAGCAGCTGCCCGCGAGCGGCTCGCCGCAGGCGCTGCAGATGTCGGCGGCGCGGATCGCGCACTGCTCGTCCCAGGCGACCTGGCAGCAGTAGGCGTAGGCCGCCACGGCGCAGACCTGGCTGCAGCAGCCGGGCTGGTCGCAGCCGGGCGTCAGGTGGGCGACGTAGCAGCTACCCAGCACGGGCAGGCCCGTCGTCGGGTTGAGGCAGGCCGCGTTGGTCGAGCAGGTGTCCAGCGCGATGCTGCGGCAGGCGCGGTCCCAGCCGACGTAGCAGCAGTACGGGTCGACCTGGCAGACGAGCTGGCAGCAGAAGGCGTCCGCGCAGCCGGGCGAGCCGTGCACCGCGAAGCAGTTGCCGCCGGTGGGCTGGCCGCAGGAGCAGGAGAGGTTCGAGCAGGAGGGATTCGCCAGCGCGAGCTGCGCGCAGGAGGAGTCCCACGCGTTGCTGCAGCAGAAGGCGTCGATGGCGCAGACCGCGTTGCAGCAGGTGCCGTCGTTGCAGTAGGGGCTCGCGTGCGCGATGCAGCAGTCGCCCGCCTGCGGGTTGCCGCACGCGACGCAGCGCTGCTGCGCGAGGTCGACGCACGCCTGGTCCCAGGTCACGGTGCAGCAGAGCGGATCGAGGTTGCAGACGTTCTGGCAGCAGGCGCTGTCGTCGCAGTAGGGGAGCTCGTGGATCGCCAGGCAGGAGCCCGTGCCCGCGTTGCCGCAGCTCAGGCACTGCTGCGCCGCGAGGGTCACGCAGGGCTCGGTCCAGCCGAGGCTGCAGCAGGAGGGGTCGATCGCGCAGACCTGCTTGCAGCAGGCGGCATCCGTGCACGAGGGCGTCGGGTGCGCGATGAAGCAGCTCGCGGGGTTGGTGCCGCAGTTGACGCAGGTGATCTGGGCCTGGCTGGCGCAGCCGGCGTCCCACTCGGTGGTGCAGCAGCTCGGGTCGATCTGGCAGACCGCCGCGCAGCAGTCGGCGTCGGTGCAGCCGGGGCCGCCCTGCGGCTGGAAGCAGTCGCGCACGGTGCCGTCGGTGTCCGTCTCGCCGCAGCCGACGATCGTCGTGGTGCAGGTCGGGTTGCGGCTGAAGGGGGTGTCGCTCGTCGCGGTGACGGAGTTGGGGCCGCGCGTCAGGGTGCCGGCGGTGCGGCAGCGGTAGATGTGCTGCGGCGCGAAGGTGGCGCCGTTGTTGCCGACGGGGCCGATGTTGAAGGGGGCCGCGCCGCCGAAGAGGCAGCCGTAGGTGCTCTCGGTGGTGCCGCGCACGATCGTCACGCAGTCGACGATCGCGTCCCAGGGCGGAAGGACCGGCGACGAGCCCGGGACCGTCCACGGAAGGTCGCAGACCTCGCTCGTGTTGGAGGGGGCGTTCACGCGCTGTCCGACCACCGGGACCGCGCGCGCGCTGGCGGCGCTGCGGTAGACGAGCAGGTGCGTGACGTTGGTGTTGTCCTCGGCGACGAAGGTGCGTCCGGCCGCGCTGGCCGGGACGTTGAGCTCCGTGGCGGCGGGCCAGACCAGACCCACGACACCCGCGGGGACGGCGGTCGAGACCGGCGGCGTGAAGCTGGAGTCGGCGAGCACCGAGAGTCCGCGCGAGCGCGTGTCGAGCACGTCCGCGACCCAGGGCATGCCCGAGAGCGGCTCAACGACGGCGATCGTGCCGCTGATGACGTCGCCAGGGTTGCCCGTGTCCACCGAGCGGCAGACCTTCAGGTAGTACCAGCCCGTGCCGAAGCGGCGGATCGTGGCCGGATCGCCCGGGTTGACCACGTTGACGGTCGGCGCCGCGATGGCGGTCGGCGGATCGGTCGGCGAGGAGCTCGCGGCGCTGGTGGGCGTGCGGATCTCGACGTAGCGCGACTGCGGGATCGCGGGGTTGGTCTGCGAGTTGGGCTTGCGGACGCGGATCTCGCTGAGCTGCACCTTCGGGATCTTCTTGACCGCCGCGGTGCGCGCCATCTGCACGAGCTGCGAGAGGTAGTTCAGGTCGTCGACGTCGATCTGTCCGTCGAAGTTGAAGTCCGCCGCGGGGCAGTAGGCGGGGGACTGACCGAGGTCGCTGGGCGCGAAGCAGCGGCTCCAGAAGTCCTCGTCGTCCTCGTCGACGGCACCGTCGTTGTTCAGGTCGCCCAGCCAGATGGAGCTGCCCGCGATGGTGCAGGAGTCCGGCGGGCACTGCGCCTGGGCGGGTGCGGTGAAGACCACCGCCGCGAGGGCGGCGAGGACAGCGAGGACCGGCTTCGCGGAGTCGGGGATGCGCATCGGAGAGTTCTGGAAGCGTATACGCAGCAAACCCCCCGGAACCTGCCTGAATTCCGTCCAATTCGCGGGATTCTCGGTCCCAGCGCTCCGCGGGATCGCGTCCCTTGCGGTGGTTCGCGCGCTTCTCAGCGGCCGGACGCGCCCAGCCCGCCGTAGGTGCGCCGCCGGCGCGCGAAATCCGCGAGCGCCTCGCGCAGTTCCGGGACCCGGAACTCCGGCCAGAGGGCGTCGGTCACCCAGAGCTCGGCGTAGCTGATCTGCCAGAGCAGGAAGTTCGAGATGCGCCGCTCGCCCGCGGTGCGGATGAGCAGGTCGGGGTCGGGCAGCCCATGCGTGTCGAGCGCGTCGCTGAGCATCTGCTCCGTGATGGCGGCGGGGTCGAGCTCGCCGCGGCGCACGCGCTGGGCCAGGCCGCGCACCGCGTCGAGGATCTCCTGCCGCGAGCCGTAGTTCATCGCGAGGCAGAGGGTCATGCCGGTGCACGCGCTGGTCTCGTCCTCGGTGCGGTCGAACTCCGCGAGCACGGCGGCGGGCAGTCCCTCGCGGCGCCCCACGTGCCGGAAGCGGATGTTGTTGGCCAGCATCATCTGCCGCTCGAGCTGCAGGTGGTGGCGCGCCAGCTCCATGAGCGCCTCGACCTCCTCGGCCGGACGCTTCCAGTTCTCGCTGGAGAAGGAGTAGAGGGTCAGCGCCTGCACGCCCGCGTCGGAGCACTCCTGCACGACGCCGCGGACGCGGCGCGCGCCCTCGCGGTGCCCCGCCAGGCGCGGCAGCCCGCGCGCCTGCGCCCAGCGCCCGTTGCCATCCATGATGATGGCGATGTGCCGCGGCACCCGCTCGGGGCGTTCGGCCAGGTCGGCGCTGGAGTCGTCGGGACTGGGCATCCGCTCCTCTACACCGCGACGGTCGTCTGGGTTCGCCGCCCGTCGACAAGCGTCTGCGATCGCTCGGGACCGAGGCTCACCACCTCGATCGGCACGCCGACGGTCTCCTCGATGCGGGCGAGATAACGCTGCGCGTTCGCGGGGAGGGAGCGGCGGTCGGGCGCCTCGCGGACATCCTCGCGCCAGCCGGGGAGCGTCTCGTAGACGGGGACGACGCTCTCGAGCCGGTGCGCGTCGGGGATGAAGCGGTCCGTCTCGGTGCCGTCGGGAAGGCGGTAGCGGACGCAGAGCTTGACCTCGTCCAGCTCCGAGAGCACGTCGAAGAGCGTGCACGCGATGCCGGTCGCGCCGCAGACCATCGCGCTGTATTTGACCGCGACGAGGTCGAGCCAGCCGCAGCGGCGGGGGCGTCCGGTGGTGGTGCCGAACTCGCGCCCGCGCTCGCGGATGCGGTCGCCCAGCGCGTTGGCGAGCTCGGTGGGGAAGGGGCCCGCGCCGACGCGCGTGCTGTACGCCTTCATGATGCCCAGCACGCGGCCGATCGCGCGGCCCGGGACGCCGGTGCCCGCGGGGATGCCCAGCGTCGAGCAGTTGCTGCTGGTGACGTAGGGGAAGGTGCCGTGGTCGATGTCCAGCAGGCTGGCGTTCGCGCCCTCGAAGAGGAGGCGGCGCCCCTCGCGCAGCGCGTCGTGCAGCGCGTAGACCGTGTCGTCGATGTGCGGGCGCAGGCGCTGCCCGTACTCGGCGTAGCGCGCGGCGAGCGCCTCGGGATCCAGCGGCGGGGTGCGCACGCCCAGCGCCTCGAGCTCCGCGGTGCGCAGCTTGCAGACCACGTGGAGCCGGCTGCGCAGGTAGGCGGGATCGAGCAGGTCGCCCATGCGGATCGCCGTCGAGCGGCGGATCTTGTCCGCGTAGGCGGGGCCGATGCCGCGGCGCGTCGTGCCGATGGAGAGGTTGCCCTCGGCGCCCTCGGCCTTCGCGGCGAGGTACTCCTCGAGCGCCGCGTCCTGCTCCTTGTGGTAGGGCATGACGACGTGCGCACGGTCGCTGATGCGCAGGTTCTCGCCGATGCGCACGCCGCGCGCGCGCAGCGCCTCGAACTCCTGCAGCACCTTCTCGGGGTCGACGACGACGCCGTTGCCGATGACGCAGATCTTGTCCGGATACAGGATGCCCGAGGGGATCAGGTGCAGCGCGTACCGCTGGTCGCCGACCTGCACGGTGTGGCCGGCGTTGGCGCCGCCGTTGTAGCGGACGATCACGTCGTGCTCGGCGGTGAGCAGGTCGACGATCTTGCCCTTGCCTTCGTCGCCCCACTGGAGGCCCACGATGGCGGTGTGCGGTGCGCTGCCCAGGCGTGCGGTGGTCATGCGTCGGATCCGTCTCTCGGGTCGTCGCCGCGCCGCCGCGGCGGAAAGGGCGGATGGTACCGGAACCCCCGCCCCCTAGGATGCTCCGCTTCCATGGCTCACGGGCTTCCCATCGCCGGCACGGGCTCCGCCGCCGCGGCGCCGCGCGTCGACGCGCTGCTTCGCGGACGCGACGCGCGCTTCGCCGGCGCGTATGTCCACGTGCCCTTCTGCTTCCACAAGTGCCACTACTGCGACTTCTACAGCTTCGTCGACGCGCAGGACCGGCAGGAGGCGTACGTGCAGCGGCTGGAGGAGGAGCTCGCCGCGATGGCGGGCTTCGTGGGTGCGCCGCTGGAGACGCTCTTCGTCGGCGGGGGCACTCCCACGCTGCTGCGTCCGCCGTTGCTGGCGCGCGCGCTGGCGGCGGTGCGCGCGCACCTGCCCTTCGCGGCGGACGCGGAGTGGACGGTGGAGGCGAACCCCGAGACGGTGACCCCCGAGGTCGCGCAGACCCTCGTCGCCGCGGGGGTGAACCGCGTCTCGCTGGGCGCGCAGAGCTTCGACCCGGCGCTGCTGCAGACGCTCGAGCGCTGGCACGAGCCCGCGAGCGTCGCGCGCGCGGTCGGCCACCTGCGCGCGGCGGGCGTCGCGCGCGTGAGCCTCGACCTGATCTTCGGGATCCCCGGCGCGACGCTGGAGCAGTGGGAGCGCGACCTGGACCAGGCGCTCGCGCTGGAGCCGCAGCATCTCTCCTGCTACGGGCTGACGTACGAGCCCAACACCGCGATGACGCGCCGCCTGCAGCGCGGCGAGTTCGAGCCGTGCGAGGAGGACCTCGAGGCCGCGATGTTCGAGCGCACGCAGGCGCGGCTGGGCGCGGCGGGCTTCGAGCAGTACGAGATCAGCAACTGGGCGCGCGGCGCGCCGGAGCGCTGCCGGCACAACTTGCTCTACTGGCGCAACCGCGACTGGCTCGCCTTCGGTCCCAGCGCCAGCGGCCACGCGAGCGGCCTGCGCTGGAAGAACGTCCCGCGCCTCGCCGACTGGCTCGAGCAGGGGCCGGGCAGCCCCGCGGTGGATGTGGAGCAGGCGACGCCGGACATGCGCGCGGGCGAGCGGCTGATGATGGGGCTGCGCCTGCGCGAGGGGATCGCGCCCGCGGAGCTGGAGGAGATCCTGGCGCTGGGCGCGCGCGGCGGCGAGCGCCGGCGCGCGATCGAGGCGGCGTGCGCGCAGGGGCTGCTGGAGCGCGACGCGGCGGGGCTGCGTTTCACCCCCCGCGGCGTGCTGCTGGCCAACGAGGTGCTGGCGACGCTGGTGTAGCGCGCGGCGCGGCGGGTGGCGCGCGGTGCGCGCGCGGCGCGCCGCCGCAGGCTCAGCCGCCCAGGAAGCGCTTGATGCCGCGGATCGTCGTCTGGCGGCCGATCTCGGCGATCGACTCGGTCAGCGGGATCTCCTTCGGGCAGACCTTCACGCAGTTCTGCGCGTTGCCGCAGTCGGCGATGCCGCCCTCGCCCATGACGGCGTCCAGGCGCTGCGCCGCGAGCGTGCCCGCGATCGGCTGCATGTTGAAGAGGCGCACCTGGCTCCAGACCTGCGCGCCCTGCAGCGCCTCGTCCCACGCGGCGGGATCGTCGGCCTTCTCGAACTGCGGGCACGCCTCGAGGCAGCAGCCGCAGGTCATGCAGGTGCTGAGCTTGTAGCGCACCTCGGCCTTCTCGGGGGTCTCGAGCGGCCCGCGCCCGAGCGCCCAGGTGCCGTCGATGGGCACCCACGCCTTGACGCGCGCGAGGTTGTGGAACATCCGCTGGCGGTCGACCGCGAGGTCGCGCACCACGGGGAACTTGCTCATCGGCTCCAGCGTGAGCACCTCGGACTCCTGCACGAGGTTGGCGATCAGCGCGGAGCAGCTCTGGCGCACGCGGCCGTTGATGACCATCGTGCACGCGCCGCAGACCTCCTCCAGGCAGCCCGAGTCCCAGACCACGGGCGTCGTCTCCTTGCCCTGGACGGTCGTCGGATGCGCGGCGATCCACTGCAGGACGCTGATGACGTTGGCGCCCTCGCCGTAGGGGACGCGGAACTCCTCCCAGCGGGGATCTCCCTCGGGGGTGTCCTGGCGGCGGATGCGGACGGTGACCGTCCGGCTGTCGGCGTGCGTGGAGGCGTTGGCGGTGGGTGCGACCATGGCGATCTGGATCCGGTTGGCGGCTTTCGCTCACGGGATCATAGGCGGCGTACGATAAGCCGGTTGATGCTGCCCGCACCGCTCCGGCTCCTGCGTCCCGGCGACTGGAGCAAGAACGCCTTCGTGCTGATCCCCGTGGTCTTCGCGACCGCGGGCGGCGCCGTGCCCACCGGCGACGGCGAGCTCTCGCGGCTGCTCCTGCACACCGCGCTGACGGTCCTCTCCTTCTGCGCCGCGGGCAGCGGCTTCTACTGCGTCAACGACGCCCTCGACTATGCCGAGGACCGCGAGCACCCGGTGAAGCGCCGGCGCCCGGTCGCCTCGGGCGCGATCGCCCCCCGGTCGGCGGCGGCGATGGGCGTGGCGCTGATCCTCGCCGCGCTGGGCATGGCGTGGCTGGTGCGCCCCGCGGTCCTCGCGGTGATCGGCCTCTACGTCGCGCTGCAGATCCTCTACAACCTCAAGCTCAAGCGCGTGCGCT
Source organism: Phycisphaerales bacterium (assembly GCA_046350355.1). Lineage (GTDB taxonomy): Bacteria > Planctomycetota > Phycisphaerae > Phycisphaerales > SM1A02 > UBA966. The sequence continues at coordinate 627,505 of JAXMAN010000002.1, forward strand.
TCGTCGACGTCGCCACCGTCGCGACCGGCTTCGTGCTGCGCGCGATCGCGGGCGCGCTGGCCATCGCGGTGCCCGTCTCCATCTGGCTGGTCGTCGTCGTCTTCTCGCTCACGCTCTTCCTGGGCTTCGTGAAGCGCCTGGCGGACATCCGCGCGGTGCAGCTCGCGCGCGAGCGCGGCGAGCGCACGGAATGGAAGCCGCGCGCCGGCTACGACAGCGTCGAGGACCTCAACTGGCTGCTGGCGGTCACCGGGACGACGACCGTGCTCGCGTACCTGATGTACGCGCTGAGCGACCACGCGCGCGAGCTCTTCGGCCCACGCGCCTTCGGCTTCGCGCTCCTCTCCCCGCTGGTGATGGCGGTGATCCACCGCATGTACCTGCGCGCGAACACCGGCATGGGGGACAGCCCGATCGCCGCGATGCTCGAGGACCGCACGGCCCGGACCGCGGCGGCGCTCTTCTGCGGCGGCGTCCTGCTGGTGCTCTTCTGGGCGCCGGTGGGGGAGAAGCTCGCGCAGATCTTCCAGTAGCGCAGTAGCCTCCGCGCGCGTGGCGGCCTCCAACGCGCTCAACGCACCCAACCAGAACGCACCCTCCGGCGCGCGCGCCTCGCTGGTCCTGGCGGTGGCGACGCTCGCGCTCGCCTTCGCGCTCCTGACGGTGCCGGCGATCCTGCACGGCGGCGGCGTGACGAGCGAGCAGTGGGACCAGGACATCGCGCACTGGCCGACGGTGGAGCAGTTCGCGCGCCAGTTCCCGACGCCGCGCATCGACGACTATCCCAGCGCGACCGGCCCCGGCTACCACCTGCTGCTGGCGCCGCTGGTGGCCGCGGGCGCATCGCTGACGACGGTGCGGCTGGCGAGCGCGCTCTTCGGGCTCGCCTTCGTGCTCGTGGCGTGGAAGGGCGCGGCACGCTGGATCGGCGCGTGGCCCGCGGCCGCGCTGGTGGCGCCGCTGCTCTGCTCGAGCTACCTGGTCGCGGGGAGCATCTGGCTGACGACGGACTCGCTGGCGCTGACGCTCGCGGCGACGCTGCTGGCGCTCGCGGCCTTCGGCGTGCCGCGCGCAGGGCTCTTCGTGCAGTGCGCGCTCCTGGGCATGGCCGCGCTGGCGGTGCGCCAGACGATGCTCTGGGCCGCCGCGCCGCTGCTGGTCGCGGGGATCCTGGGCAGCCCGCTGGGCAACCACGCGGGCCCCGGCGAGCAGTGGGCCGGCGATGCGCCGCGGCGCTGGTGGCGGCTGGGGATGGCGGCGCTCGCGGTGCTCGCGATGCTGCTCACGCTGGGCGCCTTCGTCTCCACCTGGGGCGGGCTGACGCCGCCGCAGTACCAGGAGCGCCTCTCGCGGACCTTCGCGGTCGCCGCGCCGGCGCTGGGGCTGGGGCTCGTGGGGCTGTGGGGCGGCATGCTCCTGCTGCCGGACCTGCCGCGCGTGCTCGCGCAGCTCTGGCGGGCGCGCGGCGTGGCGGCGGGGGTGCTTGCGCTCGCGCTGGTGGCGGCGCTCGTCCCCGAGACCAGCTTCGACCGCGACGCCGGACGCTGGGGCGGACCGATCTGGCAGCTTGTCGCGCGCACGCCCGCCCCCGGCGAGCGCTCGCTCGTGCTCGCGGGGCTCGCGTGCGTGGGCGCGCTCGTGCTGCTGGCGCTCTGGCAGCGCGCGGCCGAGCGCGGACGCGGGCGCGCGGCCAGCGTGATCGTCGTCGCGCTGCTGGCGATGATGGCGGTGCAGATCGGCAACAAGGAGCTGTACGAGCGCTACCAGGACCCGGTGATCCTGCTCGCCTTGGCGTGGCTCGCGGCGATGGGCTGCGGCCGCGGCGAGGCGCGCACGGGCCGGCTGGCGCTGGGAGCGCTGCTGCTGGCGGCCGCGCAGCTGGCGGTCACGGTGGCGAACACGCTGCTGCCGGTCTTCCGCGGCGACCTGCCCGCGTGACGGCGCGCCGGGGCGAGGACCCACCCCCCGCGTGACGCGGCGCGCTCAGTGAGCGCCCGCGCCGACGGGCTTCGCGCCCGACTTCGCCGAATCGCCCTTCTTGCCGTAGGTGCGCGCGCGCGGCGCGACCAGGGGCGCCTCGACGGGCTCCCAGCGGATCTCGCAGTGGCGCGTCTGCGCGTTCCACGCGGCGACCGAGGTCTTCATGAACTCCGCGTCGTTGCGCTCGGGGAAGTCGCTGCGGTAGTGGCTGCCGCGGCTCTCCTTGCGCAGCTCGCCCGCGGTGAGCATCGCGTCCGCGAGCACGAGCATGTCGCCCAGCGCGCGCGTGTAGATGAGGTTCTGGTTGGTCCACATCCCCGTGTCGCTCAGGCGCACGCGGGCGTAGCGCTCGCGCAGCGTCTCCAGCGTGCGGCGCGCGCGGGCCAGGCGGTCCGCCGTCTTGACGACGGTGCTCGCCTCGGTCATCTCCTCGCCCAGCTCGAAGCCGATCGCGTACGGGTTCTCCGTGCCGGTGCTCGAGACCAGCGACTGCACCGTCGCCTCCTCGGCCTTGACGGCGTCGTCGTAGAGGGACGCGGGGGCCTCGGCGCGCGCGGCGTTCTCGCGCGCGTAGTTGACGATCGAGAAGCCGCCGAAGAGTCCGTCGAAGGTGCAGCTCAGCAGCGCGTTGGCGCCCAGGCGGTTCGCGCCGTGGTACTGGTAGTTGCACTCGCCCAGCGCGTAGAGGCCGGTGACGTTGGTCATCAGGTTCTTCGTGGAACCCTGGACCATGCCCTTCTGGTCGGGCTTGGGCTCGTAGCCGACCCACATGCCGCCCATCGAGTAGTGGACGCCGGGGAAGATGCGCATCGGCACCTCGGCCGGGTCCTCGCCGACGAACTTGCGGTAGATCTCGATGATGCCGCCGAGCTTGTGCTCCAGGTACTCGCGCCCGAGGTGCGTCAGGTCGAGGTAGACCTGACGCCGCCCGCCGACGCCCAGGCCGTCGTCGACGCAGACGGAGAAGATCTCGCGCGTGGCGATGTCGCGGGGCACGAGGTTGCCGTAGGAGGGGTAGCGCTCCTCGAGGAAGTAGTAGCGCTCGGCCTCGGGGATCTGGCGCGGGTCGCGCGTGTCGCCGGCCTTGCGCGGCACCCAGACGCGGCCGCCCTCGCCGCGCGCGCTCTCGGACATCAGGCGCAGCTTGTCGGCGCCGGGGATCGCGGTCGGGTGCACCTGCACGAACTCGCTGTTGGCGTACCAGACGCCCGAGCGGTAGCAGCGGCCCGTCGCGGCGCCGTTGCACATGATCGAGTTGGTGCTCTTGCCGTAGACCAGGCCGAGGCCGCCGGTGGCCATCGCCACCGCGTCCGCGCGGAAGGCGCGGATCTGCATGGTGCGCTGGTCCTGCGCGACGATGCCGCGGCAGACGCCGTCGGCGTCGATGATCGGGCGCAGGAACTCCCAGTGGATGTACTGCGTGACGGTGCCCTCGGCGGTGCAGCGGCGCGCCTGCTCGTCGAGCGCGTAGAGGAGCTGCTGGCCGGTGGTCGCGCCGGAGAAGTGCGTGCGCTTGTAGAGCGAGCCGCCGAAGAGGCGCAGGTCGTGCCGCCCCTCGCTGGTGCGGTTGAAGGGCACGCCCATGCGGTCGAAGAGGTCGATGATCCGCGGCGCCCAGTTGGCCATCTCGTAGACGGGGGCCTGCTGCGCGAGGAAGTCGCCGCCGTAGACCGTCTCCTGGAAGTGCTCCCACTCGCTGAAGCCCTGCTGGCGCGCGACGTCGTTGCAGGCGTTGATGCCGCCCTGCGCGCAGACCGAGTGGCTGCGCTTGACGGGGACGACGCTGAAGAGGTCGACCTGGAGGCCGAGCTCGGCGCACTTGACGGCGCCCGCGAGTCCGGCGAGTCCGCCGCCGACGATGATCACGCGCTGGGTCTTGGAGGCCATGGATGTCCGCTGTGAGAGGGGTTCGGGGAGAGTCGATCAGGGATGCTCGGGGGCGTGCGCCTCGGCCATGCGGGACTCGGCCTGCTTGGCCGCGGGGATGTCCAGCGTGGTGAAGCCGTAGACCGCGAGCACCGCGGCCAGCGCGAGCACCGCGCCGATGCCGGCGCAGACCTGGCCCCAGCGCCGCATCGCCGGGGCGCTCAGCGTGAGGCCCCAGGTGATGCCCGCGGTCCAGAGCCCGTTGGCGAAGTGGAAGACGATCGAGAGGACGCAGACCAGGTAGAAGGCCGCCATCAGCGCGCCCGCCTTGCCCTGCTGGAAGTGCACCGCGGTCGAGCTGGCCGCCGCGTGCGCATCGAAGCTGGGGAAGAGGCCGCCGAAGGTCCAGCCCCAGCGCAGGCTCGCGATGTGCGCGAAGATGAAGACGAAGGCCAGGTAGCCGGTGATGCGCTGCCAGACGTAGCGCCAGTTGTCCTGGTAGGCGTAGCGCTGCGTGTTGAAGCGCGCCTGGCGCGCGAAGTAGACGCCGAAGGCCGCGTGGAAGGCCAGGGGCAGCCAGAGCCCGAAGACCTCGATCAGGAAGAGGAAGGGGAGGCTGTGGATGAAGTCCACCTCCTCCTGGAAGGTCTGCACGCCGCGGACCACCGGGTCGACCGCGCTCGTGGGGCTGGTCCAGCGCCCCCACATGATCGAGCTGTTGGTGAACAGGTGCGGGAAGAGGAAGAGGCCGATGGGCACGATGCCCGAGAGCGAGTGCAGGCGCCGCAGCAGGAAGTAGTGCTTGGCGAGGAGGCTCTGGCTTTCGGCGCTGGGGGCGGCGTGTGCGAGGGTGGTCACGGGGTGCTCGTGGCGTGCCGGGTGCGGTGGAGGGCGGCGCGCCGCGCGCGGGCGGCGCGTGCGCGCGTCAGGGGACGATGAGCTTGCTGGAGGAGGGCTTCGCGGCGGGCGCCGCGCCCGGGGCGCCGACGCCGCCGAGGGTCGCGCCCGCCGGCGGGGCGGCCGCGGCCTGGACGCTGCCGGGGCTGCGCTGCATCTGCTCGGCGACCATGCGCGTGATCTGCGCGAAGCGGTGCTGGAGCTCGCGCAGGACCTCGGTGAGCTCCTTCTCCTCGTCGGGAGTGAGGTTGCCCTTGGTCTTGTCGGCGAGGACCTGCAGCAGGTCGATGGCGAACTGCGAGCCGGGCAGGTCGACGACGACGCGGCCCTGCTGGTCGGCCATCGTGCCCAGCCCCATCACCGCCTGCGAGGCGAGGAGGCCGACGAGGCTGCGGAACTCCGCGGGGGGCAGGCCGTCGGGGCCCATCTCCGCGTCGCGCGCGCTGCGCGCGGACTCCTCGCGGGCGAGGCGCTCGCGCTCGGCCTGCGCCTGCGCCTTCCAGTCGGCGTCGACATGGAGGCTGGGGGAGGCGGGGTTGGTCGGGTTGGTCTCCGTCACGGCTGGTGCCACCTTTCGTCTGGATCCCGAAGTATAGGACGGCGCGGACGGGCCTTCCGTATGATCCGCCGCATGTGCATGGAGGCCCGGACGCACGCCTGGCGCAGGATGGGCGCCGCAGCGCTCGCCGCGCTCGGCGCGCTCGCGTCGGGCTGCAGCAGCGCGCAGGACAAGCAGGAGGTGCGGCAGGTTGACCTGGCCGCCTTCGCCACGCCGCCCAAGGGGCCCATGCCCGAGGTGGTCGAGATCCCGCTGCCGGACATCGAGCCGCCCAGCAAGACCGAGGTGACCGAGACGACGGACCTGCCCGGCGGCATCAAGCGCACCGAGCGGATGGAGCGTCTGACCGCGGTCGATCCCGCCACCCAGAAGCGCACCACCGAGGTCGAGGATCAGGGTTCCGGCGTCGCGCTGCGCGTCGGCCAGCGCTGGCCCGTCGAGAGCCTCATCGGGCAGATCAACGGGCGCCCGATCTTCGCGAACCAGTTCCTCGACGACCTGCAGGCGAACATCCTCGCCCAGCTCGCCCAGATGAACGAGAAGAACCAGCAGCAGGTGCGCATGGCGGTCGAGCGCCTGATCCGCGACCGCTTCATGCAGCAGGTCAACAACGAGCTGGTGCTGGCCGAGGCGGAGAGCCGCCTCTCGCCCGACATGAAGATGGGCCTGCTCGCCTTCCTGCGCAACGTGCAGGAAGAGACGATCGCGGCGCGCGGCGGCAGCCGGTCCAGCGCCGAGGAGTCGCTGCGCGAGCAGGAGGGCATGTCCGTCGACCAGTGGCTCGAGCTGCGCAAGAACCAGGCCCTCGCCGCGGACCTGCTGCGCCGCAAGGTCGAGGGACGCGTCATCGTGAGCTGGCGCGAGGTGGAGCGCCTCTACGAGGTCAACCGCGCGCAGTTCTCGCCGGACCCGATCTACCACCTCGGCCGCATCCTGCTCCCCAAGACCGACACGGCGCGCATCGCGGATGTGAAGGCGATGTTCGCGCAGAAGAAGAGCTTCGAGGAGGTGGCGAAGTCCATCGGCGCGGCCAACGGCGGCAAGTGGGACTCGGTGCGCGTCCACGACGGCGCGATGCAGGTCGGCAACTACGACGACGCCGTCGCGGCCCGCCTGCGCACGCTCCTGCCGGGCATGGTGAGCGAGCCGCTGGAGATGCGCACATCCATCGCCTGGTACGCGATCATCGGCACCGATGTCCCCGAATCGGTCAGCATCTTCGACCCGAAGCTGCAGCTCATGCTGCGCCGGCAGCTGGAGGTGCAGCGCTCCGAGATCGAGCGCTTCAACTACCTCATGTCGCTGCGCAAGCGCTGGCTCTCGGCGAGCATCGCCAAGATGGAGCAGCGCCTGCAGAAGATCGCGCGCGAGCGGTACATCGATCCCGCGGTCGCCGCGCTGGGCGCGAACAAATAGCGCGCCTCAGCCCGCGTCGAAGGCATGGGGGTAGTGCAACACGCGCAGCGGCGCGCCGGGCGGCGCCTCGACCGCGACGACGTCGAACTGCAGCATCCGGTCGGACCAGGCGGGCTCGCGCGAGAGCGCGGTCGCCAGCCGCACCAGGCGGTGGCGCTTCACCTGGTCGACGCGGTCCTCGGGGTGCCAGGGTCCGGCGCGCGTCTTGACCTCCACGACGACGAGCGCTCCCGTGGGTGCGAGCGCGAGCAGGTCCGCCTCGTCGTCGCCGACGCGCAGGTTGGCGGCCAGGATGCGGTAGCCCTGCTCGCGCAGGTGGTCGGCGGCGGCCGCCTCGCCGCGGCGGGCGAGCTCGGCGCGGGCGCGCGCGGCGGCGCGCCGGTCGGGCGTGGTGGACATCGCGCGCACGCTAGGCGCGTGCGGCGGGAGATCGACGACGTGCTGCGGAAAGGCGCGGGCCGTGCCGCGTCAGTGATGGATGTCCGCCGGCGAGACCAGCCCGCTCTGCTGGCGCGTGGCCGGGAAGAGCATGAGGTTGGCGAGCTCGAAGGTGCGCTCGGCGAAGCGCTGCGCCGTCGGATAGTGCTCGGCGGTCGCCTCGCGCAGCGCGGCGCGGCTGGTGCCGGCGGCGGCGAGCTCGGCGTCGGTGGAGGCGTCGATCTCGGAGAGGATCGTCTCGCGCGTCCACTCCGGGTGGTACTGGATGCCGTAGCTCCACGGCCCGACGCGGAAGGCCTGCACCGGGCAGGCCGCGCCCTTGAGGACCAGCGAGGCGCCCTCGGGCAGCTTGCTCACGTGCTCGCCGTGGTACGCGAAGACCGTCTGCGACCAGGGGACGCCCGCGTAGAGCGCGTCCTCGATGCCGACGCTCGCGGACTTCACCGTCACCCAGCCGATCTCCGGCTGCGCCATGCGCGCGACCTCGCCGCCCAGCGCCTTCGCCAGAAGCTGCGCGCCCAGGCAGATGCCCAGCACCGGAATCTGCGCGGCGTGCGCGGCGCGCAGGAGCTCCAGCTCCTGGCCGACCCATGCGTGCGCGTCGTTGGCCGACTGCGGGCCGCCGAGGCTCACCAGCCCGTGCACGTCGTCGAGGTCGGGCGGCAGCGCCTGCCCCAGGTCGACGCGGACGATGCGCAGGCGCTGGCCGTGGCGGCGCAGCGCGGTGCCCAGGTGACCCAGATCCGAGACCTTCGAGTGCTGAATGACGAGGATGGCCATCGTTTCGTCCGTGAGGCGAGGGGGAGGATGCGGGCGGGCGGTGGTGGTCGCCGCAGGTGCGCGGTCAGACGGAGACCGCCGCGGGCGCGTGCGACGCGCGCGGGGCGCTGGCCTGCCGGTCGATCGCCGCGCGCACGGCGCGGGCGATGCTCGCGGGGTCGAGGCCGGCGTCCACGAGCTGCTCCTTGCGCTCGCCGTGGTGGATCCACTGGTCCGGGATCGCCAGGCGCGTGACCAGGCGCGTGTCGAGCCCGTGCTCGTTGCACGCCTCGAGCACGCAGGCGCCGAAGCCGCCGCGCACCGAGTGGTCCTCGACCGTGATCACCGGGATGCCGCGGCCCAGGAGGTCGCGCAGCAGCGCCACGTCGACGGGCTTCGCGAAGCGCGCGTCGTAGAGGCTGACCTTGTACTCGCCGAGCTGCTTCATCGCCTCGGCGGCGTCGATCACCATCGTGCCGAAGCCCAGGATCGCGGCGTCGGGCGAGGCGTGGTCGACGAGCGCGCGCGCCTTGCCCAGCTCGAAGGGCGGGCAGGGGCGGTCGGCGAAGAGCGGGCTCACGCCGTCGCGCGGGTAGCGCAGGCTGGAGATGCCCGCGTCGTAGGAGGCCATGAACTCGAGCGCGGCCTTCATGCTCGGCTCGTCCATCGCGGCGAGGATCGCCGCCTTGGGCAGCACCGAGAGCATCGAGATGTCGCAGAAGCCGTGGTGCACGGCGCCGTCGCCGCCGACGAGGCCCGCGCGGTCCAGGCACAGGCGCAGGGGCAGGCCCTGCAGCGCCGCCTCCTGGAAGCACTGGTCGAAGGCGCGCTGGAGGAAGGTGCTGTAGACGGCGAAGAAGGGCTTCCAGCCCGTCTTGGCGAGGCCGCACATCATGTCGGCGGCGTGGCTCTCGCAGATGCCGGTGTCCCAGACGCGGTCGGGGAACTTCGGCTGCACCTTGGCGATGCCGGTGCCGTCGGGCATGGCGGCGGTGCACGCGACGACGCGCGGATCGCGCGCCATCAGGTCGCACATCGCCTCGCCGAAGGCGGTCGTGAAGCTGCGGGCGCTCTTCTTGAGCTCGACGCGGCAGCCCTCGTTCTCCAGGTCCTGCAGCACGCTGAAGGCGCTGGGGGAGTGGAAGGTGCAGCTGTCCTTCTCGGCGAACTCGAAGCCCTTGCCCTTGACGGTCTTGACGTGCAGGACCATCGGGCGGTCGAAGTCCTTCGCCTCGTTGAGGACATCCACGAGCGTGCGGATGTCGTGGCCGTCGACGGGGCCGACGGTGACGATGCCGAAGTGCTCGAACCAGCCGTTCTCGTGCACGAGGTTCTTGGAGATCTCGCCCAGGCGGTGGTAGAGGCCGACCAGCCGGTCGCCGCCCCACATGTGCTTGGCCCACTCGCGCGCGGTCTTCTTGAACTCGCTGTAGCCCTGGCTCAGGCGGACCTTGTCGAAGTACGCCGCGACCGCGCCCTGCGGCTGCGCGATGCTCATGCCGTTGTCGTTGAGCACGACCAGGAACTGGCGGTTGAGGGTGCCCGCGTTGTTGAGCCCCTCCATCGCGACGCCGTTGACGATGCTCGCGTCGCCGATGATGGTGGCGACGCGGCGGCCGGAGCCGTTCTCGGGGGACCAGCCCTCGCCGTTGAGCGCGTCGCCGCGCGCCACGCCCACCGCGGTGCTGATGCCGGTGCCCGCGTGGCCGACGCTGAAGAGGTCGAAGGCGCTCTCGCGCGGCTCGGGGAAGCCCGCCATGCCGCCGCGCTGGCGCAGCTTGCCCAGCAGGTGCTGGCGGCCGGTCAGCAGCTTGTGCGTGTAGCACTGGTGGCCGACATCCCACAGCAGCCGGTCGTGGCCGAAGTCGAAGACGTAGTGCAGGGCGATCGTCAGGTCGACGACGCCCAGGTTCGGGGCCAGGTGGCCGCCGCTGCGCGCCACCTGGTCGCAGATGGCGTGGCGGACCTCCGCGGCGAGCTCGACCAGCTGCTCGATGGACAGCTGCTTGAGGTCGGCGGGACCGGCGATCGTGGGAAGGATCTTCATGTCGAGGCGTTCCAGGTCCGCGCCGCGGACGCGCGGCGCAGCGGCCGCGTGCCGGAGGGCAGGGGCCGAATCGGTGAAGTGTAGCCGTCCGAAAGGTTATCGCGTCCGCGTGGCGAGCGTGCGGGCGGCCTGGCGCAGGGGCTCGGCGGCCTCCCCGAGCGGGGCGAGCGCCGCCAGCGATTCCCGAAGCAGGCGCTCGACCTGGGCGCGGCTCTCGTCCAGGCCGAAGACTCCGGGGTAGGTGAGCTTGCCGGCGTCCCGGTCCTTACCCGCGGCCTTGCCCAGATGTTCGGTGGACTGGGTCTCGTCCAGGATGTCGTCGACGACCTGGAACATGAGCCCGAGCGCCTCGCCGTAGGTGGTGAGCGCGCGCAGGGCGGCCGCGTCGGCACCGCCGCAGCGGGCGCCCATGCGGCAGGCGGCGCGCAGGAGGGCCCCGGTCTTGTTGTCGTGGATCAGGCGCAGACGGTCGGCGGGGCCGGGGTTGCCGGGGAATCCCGCGAGCGTGTCGTAGACCTGGCCGGTGATCATCGCGGTGCAGGAACTGGCGAGCTCCAGGGCGATGCCGGCGGGGTCGCGCGGGCTGGAGAGCGCGACCTCCAGCGCGACCGAGAGCAGCGCGTCGCCCGCCAGGATGGCCAGCGCCTCGCCGTGGGCCTTGTGCGTGGTGGGGCGGCCGCGGCGCAGGTCGTCGTTGTCGAGCGCCGGCAGGTCGTCGTGGACCAGGCTGAAGCAGTGGACCATCTCGAGCGCGATCGCCGCGGGCATCGCCGCCGTGCGGTCGCCGCCGACCGCCTCGCAGCTTCGCAGGACCAGGATCGGGCGCACGCGCTTGCCGCCGCCCAGGGCCGCGTAGCGCATCGCCTCGCGGAGCCGGGGCGCCAGCGCGTGGTGGGTCAGCGCGTCGTCGAGGGCGCGCTCGACCGAGGCAAGAAGCTCGGAGTCTGCCACGGGGGCGCGAAGCATGGTCATCGGGCCGCAAGTGTACCGGGGCCGTATCATCCGGCGCCCCGCAGGCGGTCGCCGGCGCGGGCCCGACGGACCACCGATGCAGCAGCAATTCCTCACGATCATGCACAAGGGCGGCCCGGTCATGTGGCCGCTGCTGTGCCTGAGCATCCTCTCCGTCTCGCTGACCTTCGAGCGCTGCTGGTTCTGGCTCCGTCAGAACGGCCCGGCGGGCCGCCGGGGATACCTGGCGCTGCTGGACGCCTGCCGCCGCGCCGACCGCGGCCGCGCGCAGGCGCTCGCCGAGACGGGCAACACGGTCTACGCGGGGGTCACCTCGGCCCTCATGCGCGACGGCTGCAGCGACTCCGTGGCGGTGAGCTCGGTGGAGACCGAGCGCATCCGCATGGACCGCTTCATGGCGACCCTCTCCACGATCATCACCGCCGCGCCGATGCTGGGCATCCTGGGCACGGTCACGGGCATCATCTCCAGCTTCGAGCTGCTCTCCGGCGGCGAGGCGATGGTCGATCCCAAGGCGGTCTCGGGCGGCATCGCCGAGGCGCTCGTCGCGACCGCGTCGGGCCTCATCGTCGCGCTGCTGGCGCTCTTCCCCTACATGGGCTTCGGCGCGCAGCGCGAGATCACGATCGGGCGGCTCGAGTCGCTCATCGCGGTCGCGCAGCTCGCCTGGGGCGCGAGCATCCCCGCGCCCGGCGGCGGCGAGACGCCGGCGCCGCAGGAACGCACCGGCGGATTCGCCGGATCACGGAGCGTCGGGGCGGCGCACTGACCCATGGCGGCGGCGACCGGTCAGCGCATCCTGCTTCACTTCGAAGGGGGCGGGCGTCCCCCGGCGGAGCTCGTGCCATCGACGGGCCGCGGGCTGTGGTGCATCGGCCGCGATCCGGCAAGCGACATCGTCCTCGAGGACCGCAGCGTCTCGCGACGCCACGCGGAGATCGAGTGCGTCAGCGGAATCTGGCGCCTGCGCAGCCTGGGGCAGGGCGGCACCTGGATCGGCGCGAAGGTCGCTCCCGCGGGCGAGTGGATCGACCTCGACCACGGCATGATCCTGGGCATCGGCCCCTACGCGCTGCGCACCGACCTGCGCACCTCGCTCGCGGGATCGCAGGCGCCGGGCGAGCGCGCCATCGCGGGCGCGATGACGCTCGCGGAATCGGGCGCAAACGCGCGCATCGCGGCGGTGCCCGCGGCGCAGCTTGAATCGCTCGCGGAGCTGCGGCTGAGCGGACTGCTCGCCGCGGCGGGGCGCATCCTCGGCGCGGACGACGAGAACGGCGTCGCGCAGGCGGCGGTGGAGACGCTCGTCGCCGCGCGCGACTTCGGCCGCGCGATGGTCGCGGAGCAGCGGCAGGTCGACGGCGCGAAGGTCTGGCGCGAGCTCGCCGTCGCCCCCGACATGCTGCATGCGCGCGAGCGCCCCTTCAGCCGCACGCTCATGGAAGCGGCGGTGCAGGCGCGCGGGATGGTGCGTCTCTCCGACGAAGCGCGCTTCCAGGCCGCGCACAGCGTCATGGCCGCGGGCACGACCGACGCGCTCTGCCTGCCCATCGGCAGCACCGGTCCGGTGCGCGTGCTCTACGTGGACACGGGCGCGGCGGGGCAGCTGCGTGCCTCGGCGGTGCCCTTCGCGAACCTCGTCGGACAGCTCGCGGGCCTGGCGATCGACGCGCTCGAGCGACGCCGCATGGCGAGCGAGCTGGCGGAGGCGCGGCGCATGCAGGGACGGCTGCTGCCCCCCGAGCAGGGCGCGCGCGGCTGCGGGCGCTGGACGCTCGTCTCGCGCCCCGGCCGCCAGGTCAGCGGCGACCTCTTCACGATCATCGACCGCCCCGAGGGCGGCGTCCTCGCGATCCTGGGCGATGTCGCCGGCAAGGGCGCGCCCGCCGGGCTGGTGATGGCCTCGATGCTGGCGCACCTGGACAGCGCGCTGGGCGCGGGCCTGCCGATCGAGGGCGCGCTCGCGGGCGCGAGCAGCTACCTCACGCAGCGCGCGAGCTTCGACTCCTCGATCGGCTCGTTCGTAACGCTCTTCGCCGTCGAGCTCACGCCCGCGGGCGAGTGCCGCGCGGTGGACGCGGGCCACGCCTACGCGATCGTGGTGCGCGCGGACGGCACCGCGGAGCAGCTGGTCGCCAACGCGGGCGGGCCGCCGGTGGGTGTCCTGGCCGACGCGATCTACGCCTCGGACGCGTTCCGGCTCGGCACGGGGGACCGCGTGGTGCTCTTCAGCGACGGCCTCGCGGAGCAGCCTGATGCGACGGGCGCCATGCTCGGGATGGACGGCGTGGTGGCGGCGCTCCAGGGCAGCCGCAGCGGCGAGGAGGATGTCGCGCGGCTCATCGCGCGGCTCGAATCGCACGCCCGCGGTGAGCCATGGGCGGACGACGTGACGATCGCGAGCATCGTCTTCGCGCCCGCCGATCCGACGGCCGTGTGAGCGCGCGGCCGGGCCGCGCGGCCGATCAGTTGTTCTGGTGCCGGAAGTCCGGCTGGTCCGCGGCGTCGATCCAGCTGCGCATGTCCATCAGCTCGGCGAGCGAGGCGGGATTCGTGCTTCCATCGGCGTGCACCACCGCGGCCTTGCGGTTGAAGCGGCGCAGCGGGACGCACTGGTCGACGCTCACCTGCATCGTGCCGGTGTCGGTCCAGCCGCTGCCGGTCTGGAAGAAGGACGCGACCGTGCCCGACGATTCCTCGCCGGCCATGCCGACGGACTGCGGGTTGCCCAGGTAGGGCTGCCAGACCTCCTGCTGCCCGAGCGCGGGGGGGACGACCCACGCCGCTCCCGGCGCGTGGTCCTCGGTGCCCGTGCTGTCGACGTAGTTGCCCATGTCGCGGAAGGTGCTCGAGCAGAAGATGATGACATCGCCGGTGCGGCGGATGTGCGCGAGGCGGGTCGCGACCAGGCCGCCCTTGCGGGCATCGCCCTGTGCGGTCGTCCAGCTCGCCTCCGAGAAGGCCGGCTGCGGCACGCCCGAAGGCTGCGTCGTGTACCAGCCGCCGATGTAGTAGGCGTTGTAGCCAAAGGCCGGCTGCAGGGCCATCGCGCTGCCCGCGAGCGGGAAGGCGGTGGAGAGGGCCGAGGGAAGGGCAGTGGTGTCGCTCGGCCAGGGCTCCGCGAGCTCGGCGTCGGGGCCCAGCTTGGGGGTCTCGGAATACGCGAGGTACGAGGTGTACGCCTCGGGCCCGAAGCTCTTCTGCAGTCGCCACGGGTAGTGCGCGGCCAGGCTGGGATCCAGCGTCTGGTTCGCCATGTTGCGGTAGGTGACGCCCCAGGCGGTCTGGGTGGCGGGATCGAGGTAGCCGGGCAGGAGCTGCTCGTCGGACTGGTCCGCGTACTGCTGCCAGGCGGTGTGGTAGGCGCGCAGCAGCGAGAGTTCGCCGGTCTTCTTGCTCGAGGCCATCGCGCCGCGCAGGCCGCTGACCAGCAGTCCCATGAGCACGGCGATGATCGCGATCACGACCAGCAGCTCCACGATGGTGAAGCCACGGGCACGGCGGGAGCCGTGGGCCGGGACGGCGGGGGACGCAGCGGAGGTGTCGGCGGGCGTCATGGGTGTCTGGTGAAAGATACGCAATCTTCGGGCCGGGTCGTGGAGGGGCTTGCGGGAATTGTCCCGCAGGGGGTCCGCCGCGCCCGCAATCGGGTCCGCGGCGGCGCGCCCGGAGGATGCCTCACCGCAGGTGGCGGGCAAGGAACTGGGTGCCCCGTTCCTTCGCGTCCCCGGCCAGGCGGCCGAATCCCGAGTGCTCGAAGGGCGCCCCGGTGGGCCCGTAGACGTGGAGTTCCACCTGCTGCGGATGGTGCGCCCGGGCCTGGAGCGCCGCAACGAACTCGCGCTGCGAGTCCACCGGGATCCACTCGTCAAGCTCGTTGTGCAGCGCCAGCAGCGGGATCTCGCGCCACCGTTCCAGGTGCTCGATGGGGTTCATCGCGGCGACGAGCTCCTCGTGGAACATCGGGCGCCCGCGCTGCCACCGCCAGCTTCCCGTCGTGCATTCCACGAGCGCCGCGGCGAAGCCATGCGGGCGGGTGAGCCGGACCAGCGCCGCCATCCCGCCCGCGCTCATGCCGCCCACCGCCTTCGCGCAGCCGTCGTGGTCGCCCAGCGCGTCGAGGGCGGCGACGACGCCGTCGAGCTCCTGCGCCATCTGGCCGACCGCCTCAAGCGTGCGCCCGGGCGCCTGCATCGCCAGGTCGGTGCGCTCGCCGTGGCCGGGCAGGTCGAGCGCGCAGCTCGCGATGCCCGCGCGCATCAGCCGCAGGTAGCGCCCCGGGTCGAGCTCCTTGTTCACGGTGCGCCCATGCATCCACACGAGCACCGGCGCGGGGCGCTCCACGCGCTGCGTCGCCTCGTCCCAGTGCGGGTGCACCAGCAGCGCGGGGACCTGCGCATTGCCCAGGCGCATCCAGCGCGACTTCGCGCGCAGCGAGGAGGGGAGCTGGTCGAAGGGCTGCGGCATCGTGCGGGGCGCGAGAGGGTAGCAGGCCGTATTCTCGCGGCGTGTCGCAGCGCGTCACCATCGTCGGCGGAGAGCACCGCTCGCGGGTCCTGGAGACCCCGCGCGGGATGGACCTCACGCGCCCGATGACCGGCCGCGTCAAGGAGAGCATCTTCAACATCCTGCGGGGCTGGTGCGAGGGGGCCGCGGTGCTCGACCTCTTCTCCGGCGTCGGCACGATGGGGCTCGAGGCGATCTCCCGCGGGGCGCGCCACGCCACGCTCGTCGAGCGCGACCACGAGGTCTTCGACTGCGCCCGCCGCAACATCGAGATGCTGGGCGTCGGCGACCGCGCGGTGCAGCTCCAGTCCGACGCGCTCTCGCACGCGCTCTTCGCGCGGCTGCCCGAGCGCTACGACCTGGTCTTCATGGACCCGCCGTACGCGCTCGCGGAGCAGGCCTCGGGCAAGCGGCGGATCCTCGAGCAGTGCGCGCGACTGCGCAGCGCGATGCAGGACCGCGGGTGGCTCGTGCTGCGCCTGCCGAACCTGCTGGAGCCGCAGGAGGAGAAGCTCGCCGGCTTCGACGGCCCCGAGGTGCGCTCCTTCGGCGACATGCACGTCTACCTCTACACGCCCGCGGGCGGGGCGCCGCCGGCGTCCCCGGCGCCCGGCGCGGCGGACGGATCCGAGCCATGAGCGACTTCCGCGTCGGCGTGATCATCCCCGCGGCGGGGGCCAGCCGCCGCTTCGGCCAGGGCGACAAGCTGGCGCAGGATGTCGGCGGTCGCCCGATGCTGCTGCGCACGGTGGAGATCTTCGCGCGCCGCGACGACGTCGCGCGCATCGTCGTCGCCGCGCCGCCCGCCGAGCTGGACGCCTTCCGCGACCGCTACGGCGCGCAGCTTGGCTTCCACGGCGCGGCGATCGTCGCGGGCGGGACCGTCGAGCGCTGGGAGACGGTGCGCAACGCGCTCGACGCGGTGCCGCCGGAATGCACGCACATCGCGGTGCACGACGCGGCGCGCCCCTGCGCTCCCGAGGAGCTGGTGGCGCGCGTCTTCGACGCCGCGCGCGTGCACGATGCCGTGATTCCCGGCGATCCCGTGACGCAGACGCTCAAGCGCGTGGGCGAGGAGCTCCTCGACGCCGAGGAGGAGGACAGCATCGCCGACGCGATCCTGGGCGACCTCTCGGAAAGCACCAAGATCAAGGGGCGGCGCGTCCTCGAGACGATCCCGCGCGCGGGCCTCGTCGCCGTGCAGACGCCGCAGGTCTTCCGCGCCGAGCTGCTGCGCCGCGCCTACGCGCAGGGCTCGCTCGACGGGGCGACCGACGACGCGATGCTCGTCGAGCGCCTCGGCGTGCCGGTGATCGCGGTCGACGGCGATCCGAGGAACATCAAGGTGACGACGCCGGCGGACCTGGCGATGGTGCGCGCGCTGCTGCGGAAGTAGCGCGGGCCGCGACGCCCGCGGCGCGCCTCAGGTCGTCCAGTGCCCCAGCAGCACGCCCAGGTCGGCGCCGTCGACGGTGCCGTCGTGGTTCAGGTCGCTCGCGGGGTCGGTGGTGCCCCAGTGGCCCAGGAGGATGCCCAGGTCCGCGCCGTCGACGGCGCCGTTGCCGTCGAGGTCGCCGACGAGCTGCAGCGGCTCGAGCACGAAGCCGCGCGGCAGGCCGTTGGCACGGCCGCGGCCGACGATGCGGCCGCCCTCGCCGAAGCCCGTGACGTGCGTGAGCACCCAGCCGCTGCCCGCGGGGATGCGCGTGTTGAGGTCGACGATGCCCGCGGGTGTGAACAGCACGGCCGCATCGCCGCTGTTGCCGCCGATGCGGCCGGTCGCGTCGACCGCCTCGGCCGCGCTGCCGGGCTGGCCGCTGACGACGCCCAGGTCGTCCATGGAGACGAGCGCGCCTGCGGCGGAGAGGTTCCAGCGCACGGCGTGCGGCACGCCGCTGGCCGTGTCGGAGACGCCGACGACGGTGGTGCCCGCGATGCCGCGCGCGAAGGAGTTCGTGCCGCCGGGGAGCGTGCCCAGATCCAGCGGCGCGGCGGTCCCGGTCCACAGGCAGGCGTGCGTGGTGGAGCGGTCCGGCAGCAGGCCGTTGCCGACGATCCAGCCCGCGTCGCTGATCGCGGCGGCGCGCGCCGTCACGCCCCCCGCGAGCGGCGGGAGCGTCGCGGTCGCGCCGTTGGTCCAGCGCACGGCGCGCGTCGCGGCCGGCACGTTGCCCGTCGCGTTCGCGTTGCCCGCGACGACGCGCGAGGCATTCACATCGACCGCCTCCATGTTGCCCAGCGAGGTGACGACGCCGTCGACGCGCCAGAGCACGCCATGGAGCGTGCGGCTGCCCAGCGAGAAGCTCGTGCCCACGAGATCGCCCGCGGCATTGCCGCCCAGCGCGACCGAGTGGACATCGGTGCCGGTCACGCCCAGGTCGACCGCCGTGCCGTCGGCGAGCCAGCGGCAGGCGTGGACATTGCGCGTGGCGGTGTCGGTGACGGTGCAGCCGCCCGCGGCGCCGCTGGAGGCGAGCGCCGAGGCGCGCGTGCCCGGCTCGAAGCGGATCGCGCCGGGGGTCTGCGCGACGGGGGCGAGCGGGCGGACGGTGTACTGCTGCGCGAGCAGCATCGAGGCGGGAAGCAGGACGAGCGCAAACGGGATCATGGTGGCTCCGTGCGTCGGTGGTGGGTCGGAGGGGGGCGGTCAGGTTCGCGGGCGGTGGGGGCGGGGTGCGCGCCTCACTGCTGGACGCGGTGGAAGAAGTCGCCGCTGGGCTCGGAGATGTGGCAGGTCGTGCACTCCTCGATGCGCTCGCTCGAGCCGGTCAGGCGCTGGTACAGGTAGTTGTCGAGCTGGTTGGTCGACTGCACCATCGCGTGCGGCGGGCCGTGGCAGCTCGTGCAGCGCACGCCGCCGTGGCCGACCGACTCCTTGAAGAGCTTGCCGGGCTGCTCGAACTCCATGCCGCCGTCGTGGTGGCAGCTCCCGCACCGGGGCTCGTCCACCCACGGGGTGCGCGCGGTGGAGCCCATCGACTCCATCGAGCCGTGGCACTGCGTGCAGCCGATGCCGCGGGCGGCGTGCAGGTCGCGCTGGCACTGCGAGCGCACGCCGGGGTGGCACGCGTAGCAGCTGTTGGAGAGCCCGAGTGAGCCCACGCGCGGCGCGTGCGAGGCGTGCATCGCGGCGGAGAGCGTCTTCACGCCCGGGACGCCGGGGGCACCCAGCGCCGGATCGGCGTGGCACGCCGCGCACAGGACCGGCTTCTGGTCGATCAGGTGCGTGCCGTGCA
Source organism: Phycisphaerales bacterium (assembly GCA_046350355.1). Lineage (GTDB taxonomy): Bacteria > Planctomycetota > Phycisphaerae > Phycisphaerales > SM1A02 > UBA966. Next base: position 646,181 of record JAXMAN010000002.1, read on the forward strand.
GCCGGTCGTGGTCGGAGAGGAAGGACGAGGCGATCGACCCGCCGTCCGCGCCGTGGCAGAAGCTGCAGCTCATCTCGCTGGAGACGGGGATCACCGGCGGGGCGTAGGCGGTGCCCATCGGGCCGGAGGCGCTGATCAGCGCGAGCGGATAGGGCTCGATGCGCCCCTCGTCGTCGGAGGAGAGGATCGGGGTGCCGACCGCCTCGAAGATGCCGTGGCCGGTGGCGTTCATCGTGCCACTGGTGCCCTTGCCGCCCAGGCCGATGCCCGGGGGGAGGGTCACGCCGAAGGTGGCGGGGGCGTAGACCCAGAAGTTGGTCTGGTCCGTCGAGCGCTGCTGCGCGGGGAGCGTGTAGCGGACATCGACGCCGGATTCCACGATCACCGGCGGATTGCCGCGCTGGATGAGCTGCGCGCGGATCGAGTTGAAGGGAGGCAGGATGCAGAACTCCGAGTAGTCCTCCTGCATGCAGTGCATGCCCAGCTCGTTCACGGCGAAGAGCGCGTAGTTGCCGTCGGGCGGGGCGGGCGCGGGGCTCGGCGCGGGATGCGGCGCGGGCAGCGCGCGCGCGACGGCCGCGGCGGCGCCCAGGCCAAGCAGTGCGAACGCGAGCGTCGGCGCAAGGCGGCGCCGGCGTCGAGGCGCGTGCGGCGGGCTCGTTCGGGCGTCCGGGGCAGGGGTCTGCTGCGTGTCGCGCGGCGTTCGGTGCGTCATGGTCGCTCCTTGCTTCGGTGGCGTGACGGACGAACGGACCGTCGGCGCGGATTGGAGCAGAGGATGCCCGCATGAAGTTTCCCGGGCGAGCGCTCATTGCGCGTGCGATTCGCGATTAGTTCCCGAAGGAAGATGCCGGAACTGAAGGCGGTGAAATCCTGCCGGGGAAGCCTGGATTCCTGCCGGGGAATGCCCGCGGCGCGCGGCGAAAAATCTGCGCGGCTACTTCCCCTTCACGGTGAGCGTCGCGCGCTTGGGCCGTGCGGCCGCCTTGCCGCTGCCGCATGCGCCGCAGGAGCTCGCCGCGTCGCCGCCCCCGCGCTTGGGAAGCAGCGGCCGCAGCACCGCGACGAGCGCGACCAGCGCGAGCGCGGTCACCGCCCAGGTCTGCCAGTCGTCCCAGGGAATGCCCATCACGCCGCTCCCGCCGCGCCGGTGAGGAGCGCCGTGAGGTGGAAGGCCGCGAACGCGCCCAGGTACCCGACCGCGCTCATCCAGGCGAACTGCAGCGCGGGCCACTTCCAGGAGCCGGTCTCGCGGCGCGTGACCGCGAGCGTCGGCAGGCACTGCATCGCCAGCACGAAGAAGACGAGCGTCGCCGCCGCCGTCGGCAGCGTGAAGACGGGGGTGCCGTCGGCGCGCGGCATCTGCGCGACCTCCTTGAGGACGGAGTCGTCCTCGGCGTCGGAGCCGGCGCCCGAGAGGACGCTCATCGTGCTGACGAAGACCTCGCGCGCCAGGAAGCTGGTCATCACCCCCACGGTGAGCTGCGGGTCGAAGCCCAGCGGCGCGAAGACGGGGGCGACCGCCTCGCCGATGCGGCCGGCGAAGCTGTGCGCCTGCTGCTCGCGGGCGGCGAGGTGGTCCGCCTTCGCCTCCAGCGCGTGGGCCTGCGCCGCCACCTGCTGCGGCGCCTCGGTCGCCGGCGCGTCCGTCGTGGGCGCGGGCGCCTGCGCCAGCAGCGCGGCGGCCTGCTCGCGCAGCTGCGTCTCCTGCGCGGTGGGGGCGGCGCGCGGGTACGCGCTGAGCCACCACATGACGACGCAGATCGCCAGGATCGTGGTCCCCGCGTTGCGCAGGAAGACGCCGGCGCGGTCGTAGGTGGTGAGGAAGGCGTTGCGTAGGCTCGGCCACTTGTAGGTGGGCAGCTCGAGCACCATCGCGCGCGCAGGGCCGCGCAGGATCGTGCGCCGGGCGACGAGCGCGCTCAGCAGGCCCGCGCACGCGCCCAGCGCGTAGCACGCCGCGAAGGCGACGCCCGCGAACCACGCCGGCCGCCCCGCGCTCAGGATCCCGATGAGCAGCACGTAGACGGGCAGCCGCGCGCTGCAGCTCATGAAGGGGGCGACCAGGATCGTCGCCAGCCGGTCGCGCGGATCCGGGATCAGGCGCGTGCTCATGATCCCCGGCAGCGCGCACGCGTGGCTCGAGAGCAGCGGCACGAAGGCGAGCCCGCTCAGCCCGAAGCGCGCCATCACGCGGTCGACCGCGAAGGCCGCGCGCGCGAGGTAGCCCGAGTCCTCCAGCAGCGTCAGCAGGAAGAAGAGCATGCAGATCTGCGGGAGGAAGACGAGCACGCCGCTGATGCCGGGGATGATCCCGTCGGCGAGGAGGCTCGTGAGCGCGCCCTCGGGCAGGGCGGCGCGGACGGCGTCGCCGGCGCGGCCGAAGAGGAGCTCGATGAGCTGCATCGGCAGCTCCGCGAGCAGGAAGATGCTCGCGAAGAGCGCGCCCATCATGAGCGCGAAGACCACGATCCCCAGCACCGGGTGCGTGAAGGCGATGTCGAGCCGGTCGCTGAGCGTGTCCTGCGGGTTCCCGCGCACCATCGTGCCCGGGGCGGCCGCGGCGGCGATGCTGTCCGCCCAGCTCGCCAGCTCCGCGGGCGAGGAGCCGACGGGCGGCATCTTCTGGAGGCGCGCGACCATCGCGTCGGGGTCCATCGGCAGCGCCGCGACGGTGTCGAGCGCGACGTCGAGCGCGTTCATCCCCTCGCCGCTGCGCGCGCTCACCGCGACGACGGGGCAGCCCAGCAGCCGCGAGAGCATCGCCGGCTCGGGCGCCGCGCCGCGCTGGCGCGCGAGGTCCATCATGTTGAGCGCGATCACCGCGGGGATGCGCCGCACCAGCGCCTGCGCCGCGAACTGCAGGTTGCGCCGCAGGTTGGTGGCGTCGACGACGATGAGCATCGCGTCGGGCTCGAAGCCGTCGATGCCGCCGTCGAGCGCGTCGCGGCAGATGCGCGACTCGGGGACATCGAGCGTCAGCGAGTACGCGCCGGGGAGGTCGATGAGCTCGAGCTCCGCACGGCCGTCGACGGTGCGGTGCACGCCGATGCGGCTTTCCACGGTCGAGCCGGGGAAGTTCGCGGTGCGCGCGCGCACGCCGCAGAGGCGGTTGAAGAGGGTCGTCTTGCCGGTGTTGGGGTTGCCCAGCACCGCCACGCGCGGCAGCGGCGCCTCGGGAGCGGCGGCGCTCGGACCCGCGCGCGTCATGGCCGGTTCCGCGGATCGTCGGCGGGCAGCGGGGTGACGAGGATCTTCGAGGCGACCTCGCCCGAGAGCCCCAGCCGCGTCGAGTCGATCTGCACGATGCAGGGGGTGCCCGAGCGGCAGACCGTCACCTCGCACGCATGGTGCATGCCCATCGCATGCAGCAGGCAGCGGTCGCCCTCGGGGAGCGCGGTCAGCTCCGAGCAGTCGACGATGGCGCGCTGGCCACGGCGAAGCTGGGTGAGGGGGATGCGGACGGGTTCGCGGGAGGACGCGCTCATGCCGGCGGGGCCGCGGGATGCCGCGGCAGACGGTCCATCGTATTGCGACTCAGTCTCAATATCAAACGGCCGGGGGCGCGTTGGGCGCGGGGGGCGCGGGGGGCGCCGGCGGGGCCGCGGGTGCATCCCCGGACGGCGCGCCCTCCTCCATCCCGGCGGGGCGCAGGCCCGAGCGCTTGTAGCTGGCGCGCTGGGTCGCGTACTCCTCGGGGCTCACCGGCAGGTCGGGGTTGCGGCCCGCCTGGAACTGCGCGTGCAGTCCGCGCAGGTAGGGGACGCACCACTGGCAGCCGGTGCCCGCGCCCAGGCACTCGGAGAGCTGGCTCGCCACCGTGGGCTGCTCGCGCTCCATGTAGTTCACGAGCTTGCGCAGGCTGACGCGGAAGCAGAGGCAGACATTGTCGTCGGGCTGCATCGTGGGAGTTCCGGTCGCGCGGTCAGGAGCCCGAGGCGGGCTTCGCGGCGCCCGGCTTCATCTTCTCGGCGGGGAGCATCGACTTGAGGTCGTAGTCGAAGCCGAACTCGACATAGGGGGCGACGAGCGGCGTGTTCTCGAAGGCGCCGGGCTCGGCGCGCGCGGGCGTCACGCGAATGCGTGGACGCACGACGCCGGTGATCGCGAGGTCGCCGAAGTCCATCATGTCGCCCTTGCGCACGCGCGAGAGCGCGCCCTGGTCGACGGTGATCGGCACGCGGAACTCGCGCAGTCCGTTCTTGAAGAGCAGCACGAGGCTGACGAGCCGGCCGTTGACATGCACCGAGGCGGGATCGATGCGGCCGACCCAGGTGAGGTTGCGGATCCAGTCGCGGTTGACCTTCACGCACCAGGGCTCGAGGCGGCGCAGGTGGTTGTCGAACTCCTGCTGCTGCTTCGGATTGGTCGGCGGCGGGGGCGCGCTGTCGAAGTTCGCGAGGTACTCCGCCTGCAGCGCGGAGAGGAGGCCGCCGGGTCCGAGATTCGGATCGGCGGGGACGAGCGCGTCGGGGTTGTCGGCGGTCGCGGGCGCGCCACCGGCGGGGGCCGCGCCACCCGTGGCTGTGCCGCCACCTGCGGCCGTGCCGCCGCCCGCGGCTGAGCCACCACCCGCGCTCGAACCGGCCTGCTTCAGGCGCGCCTCGAGTTCGGCGATGTGGGCGCGCGCGGCGTCGAGGTCCGCCTGCTTCTGCTTCTCCGACTGCTTGAGGCGGTCGATCTCCTGGCGGGCCTCGGCGAGGCTCTGCGGGACGGACTGCAGTTGCTCCTGGAGCTCCTTGTAGGCCGCCTTCATCATCGCGATCTCGGCCTTGAGGGACTGGATCTCGGCCGCGGTGTCCTGGGACCGCGCGTCCTTGCCGGAGGGCGCCGACGCCGGCGGCGTCGCGGCGGGGGGCGTCTGCTGGGCGAGCAGGGGGCCACCGGTGAACAGCGCGGTCGACAGGGCGATCAGGAGCGGCTGGGAGCGCATGCGCTGATGATAGAGAAACGCCGAAAATATGCCGGGCATGCCCGGCATCATTTTCCGGAGTGCGCGCGTACGCTTTGGGCATGGATCGCATCGAGATGCTGGTCGGGCTCGCCCGGCGCCGGCTCTTCGCGGAGGCCTGGCTCGCGCAGTCGCTGCGCGTGGCCGTGGTGCTCGCTGCCATCGCGCTGCTGCTGGTGGTGGAGCGGCGCCTGCTCGGCGCGGGCTCCTTCCTGGGAATCCCCTCGCGAAGCGCGCCCTTCCTGGCGCTGCTGTCGCTCGCGGTCGTCGCGCTCAGCGCGGGTGCGGGCGCCTTCCTCGCCCGCCGCGCGACGCGCTCGGTCGCGAGCGCCGCGCTCGAGGTCGACGCGCGCCTCGCCACGGGCGAGCGCTTCTCGACCGCGCTCGCGCTCGCCGGCGCGCCCGCCGTCGCCTCCGCCGATCCGTTCGCGCGCGCCGCCATCGCCGACGCCGTCGCCTACGCGGGTGGCCGCGATGTCCTCTCGCGCGTGCGCGAGTCCTTCTCCGTGCGCGCGCCGCACCGCTGGTGGATCGCGCCCGCGCTCCTGGTCGCGACGTTCGCCGCGTGGATGGTCCTGCCCGAGCGCGCGCCGCTCGCCGCCCCGAAAGGCCCCGAAGCCGTCGCCGACGCGAAGCCCCCCGCGCCCATCCCCGAGCAGGAGCGGCTCAAGGAGATGGTCAAGCAGATCGAGCAGTCGCCCGAGCTCGCCGCCAAGCTCGACGCGGAGCTCGAGGCCGCCAAGCGCGACCTCGCCAATGACCCCAACGCCAAGCCGCGCTCCCCCGAGGAGGCCGGCCGCGAGGCGATGAAGCGCATGGCCGAGATGCAGCAGCGCCTGGAGGAGCTGCGCAACTCCCCCGAGGCGCAGGCCTCGAAGCAGCTCCAGGACGCGCTCAGCAAGCTTGAGCTGCCCGAGGGCAAGAACACCGCCACCGAGCTGGCCGAGGCGCTCAAGAAGGGCGACTTCCAGGCCGCCAAGGAGGCCGCGGCGCAGCTCGAGAAGGCGCTGAAGGAGAACTCGCTTTCCGCGGAGCAGCGCGAGCAGCTCGCGAAAGCGCTCGAGCAGACCTCGAAGCAGCTCGACGCGCTCGCGAAGGACCCCTCCAAGCTCGCCGAGGCGCTGAAGCAGGCCGGCATGGACCCCGCGCTTGCGCAGAACGCGCAGGCGCTGAAGCAGGCGCTCGAGCAGTCCAAGGCGCTCAACGCCACGCAGAAGGAGCAGCTCCAGCAGATGGCGCAGGCCGCGCAGCAGGCGCAGCAGCAGATGCAGAAGATGGCGCAGCAGATGCAGTCGCAGGCATCCCAGTGCCGCAACCCGGGGCAGAACCAGAACGACCAGTCCCAGCAGGGCCAGCAGTCGCAGCAGGCGCAGAAGGGCCAGCAGGGTCAGCAGGGCCAGCAGGGGCAGCAGGGCTCGCAGCAGGAGCAGCAGCAGCAGGCCTCCGCCGCGCAGTCCTCGCAGGGCAAGTCGGGCGAGGGGCAGTCGGGCGAGAGCATGGAGTCGATGCTCTCCGAGGCCGAGGCGCAGAAGCAGATGCAGATGGCCGCGGAAGGTGCGCAGGGCCAGTGCCAGAACCCCGGCGGCATGTCCGAGAGCGAGGCGGACAGCGCGCTGCGCGCGAGCTCGTCCTCGCAGAGCGACGGCAACAGCGAGTCGACCAAGCAGGCCAACCAGGGCGGACGCGGCCAGGCCAAGGGCGCTGGACGCGAGATCCGCGAGACCGCCTTCGGCACGAAGTTCCAGAAGCAGAAGGGCAACAAGCAGGAGGGCGACGTGATCGCGCGCCAGCTCGTCGCGGGGCAGTCCCCCACGGGCGAGAGCAAGGTCGCGCTCTCCGAGGTCGCCGGCCAGATCGCGCCCGGCTACGAGCGCGGCTCCGAGGACGATCCGGTGCCCGCGCACCTGCGCGAGGTGCACAAGCGCTACTTCGGCGACCTGCGCAAGCGCTTCGAGGAGAAGGGCGTCGCGCCTGCCGCGCCGGCGGGGACCGCTGCGCCGGGCGGCGCCGCGCCGTCGGGTGGCGCCGCGCCCGCGGGAGCGCCCGCCGCCGCGCCCGCCTCGGGTGCCGGCGCCAGGTGACGCCGGCATGACGCTGCGATTCGCCAGCTTCGGGGATCTGCGCCGCGTGGCGCGCGCGGCATGCGCCTGCGCCGTCGCCGCGCTCGCCGCCGCGGGCGCGGGCTGCGACCGCTCCGAGAGCGTGACCATCTACACGAGCGCGGACGAGCAGGTCGCGCGACCGGTCTTCGAGCGCTTCGAGCGCGAGACGGGCATCCGCGTGGACGCGAAGTTCGACGGCGAGGCGACCAAGACGACCGGCCTCGCGAACCTCCTGCGCTCCGAGCGCGAGCGCCCGCGCGCGGACATCTTCTGGTCCAACGAGCAGGCGGCGAACGTCGCGCTTGCGCTCGAGGGGCTCACCGTCGCCTCCGGCGCGCCCGCCGCGGCCACCTGGCCCGCGGCCTGGCGCGATCCGCAGGGGCGATGGTGCGCCTTCGCGGCGCGTGCGCGCGTCATCGTCTACCGGCCCGACCGCGTCGCGCAGCCGCCGCAGCGCTGGGCGGAGCTTGCCGACCCGAAGTGGATGGGGCGCGTGGCGATCGCCGATCCGCGCTTTGGCACCACGCGCAGCCACTTCGGCGCGATGGCCGCGTACTGGAACGCCCATCCCGACGCCGGCTCCTTCGACGCCTTCTGCACTGCGCTGGCCGCGAACGAGCCGCGCGTGCTCACCTCGGGCAACGCGGGCGTGATCGACGCGGTCGCGCGCGGCGAGGCGGAGCTGGGCGCCACCGACACCGACGATGTGCTCGCGGCGCAGGCGCGTGGTCTGCCGGTCGCGATGGTCTTCCCGCGCCACGCGCCCGGAGGCGTCGCCGGCGGCGGCACCTTCCTGATCCCCAACACGGTCGCGATGGTCGCGGGCGCGCCCCATCCCGAGGCGGCCCGGCGCTTCATCGCGTTCATGCTCGCGCCCGCCACCGAGCGGCAGCTTGCGGGCGAGCCCGGGCGCCACGCGCCGATCGTGACTGCGCCGCAGGAAGGCGACCTGGCGATCCCCGATCCGCTGCTCGTCGATCCCGTCGCGGTCTCCGCGGCCGCGGACGAGGCCGTCCGGCGGTTCATGGAGGCGCGACGCCTCGCGGCGGAGCCAGCGAGGTGACCGCGGGCTCGCGGTCCATCGGCCGCGCGCCGCAGGCGCTCGCCTCCGCGGCGGGCGCGGGGATCGTGGTGACGCTGCTGCTCTGGTGCGCCTGCGTGCTCTGGCCCGCGCTCGCCGCCGCGCGCGCGCTCGCGATGGGCGGCGCGGTCCCCGAGACCTTCGACGGCGCGCGCACGCTCGCCGCCACGCTCGGCTGGTCGGCGGCCACAGCGCTGGGCTGCGCGCTGCTGGGATGGATCGTGGGCCGTGCGATCCGCGGCGCGCGCAGCGGCGCCTGGCTCCTGGCCGGGAGCATCGTGGTCGCCGCGCTCCCGCCCTACGCCGTCTTCTGGACCTGGTGGGAGGCCTCCGGCCCCGGCAGCTTCGTCGGCGACTGGATCGAGTCCCACGGCTGGGTGGTCGGATGGCGGCAGACGCTGCTGGCCGTCGGCCTGCTCTCGTGGGCGTGGCCGGTGGTGGCCTGGGTGGTCGCGGCGCGCGACGCGCGCGAGGAATCGCAGCAGCGCGAGCTCGCGGCGCTCGAGGGGGACGCGTGGAGCACGCGTCTGGCCCGCGCCTGGCGCAGCGACCGGTCCGCGCTCGCGCTGGGCACCGCGGTCGCCTTCTTCATGATCGCGGGATCCACGGTGACCTTCGATCTCGCGCAGGTGCCGACCTACGGCTTCGAGCTGCGCACGCTGGATGTGCAGGGGACCCCCGCGGGCGCGATCCTGCGCGCGGGCTGGCCGGCGGTGGCGATCGCGGCCGTCGGCGCCGTCGTGCTGGGCTGCTGGCCGGTGCGCCCGCGCGAGGAGACGCCGGCGGGTCGCGCGCCCACGCGCGGGCGGCTCGCCTGGACGGTGCTGACCCTCGCGCTCCTGCTGCCGCTGGCGACGCTCCTGCGCGCGCTGCTGCTGCGCGGGGCGCTCGCGGACTTCGGCCCGGTCGCGCTGCGTGGCGCGGCGGGCACCTTCGCCGCGGCGGCGGGCGCGGGAGCGCTCGCGGCGGCGGTCGCATGCGGGCATCTGGCGCTGGTGGCGGCAGGGGCGCGCCGGACCGAGCGCGCGCTGCTGGTGGGATGGATCCTTGCCGCGGCGGTGCCGGGCACGATCGCAGCCCTCTCGCTCGGCGCCGCGTACAACAGCGAGATGCTCGGGCCCGCGATCTACGACACCCCCGCGATCATGGTGCTCGCGCACCTCTCGCGCTTCGGGGTGGTCGCCGCGTGGCTGGGACGCAGCGCCGCGCTGCGCGAGCCGCGCGAGCGGCGCGACCTGCGGGCGCTCGACGGCGGCGGGCTGCGCGGGCTCCTTCCCGCGCTCGCGCCGCAGGCGGCGGTGGCGGCGCTCGCCGCGGCGCTCGCGGTGACGACGCTGGGCGCCGGCGAGGTCGTCGTGGCGGGGCGGCTCGAGCCCCCCGGGTGGGAGTGGACCTCGCAGCGCCTGCTCAACGCGATCCACTACCAGCAGCCCGCGACCGTCCTGGGGGCGCTGCTGGCGCTGCTGGTGGTCGCGGGCGCCGCGGCGGGCGTGCTGGTGGCGGCGCTGCGGCGATCGCGCGCGCTCCTGACGGGCGTGCTCCTGCTGGCGCTGCTGCCCCTTGGCCCCGGCGGATGCCGCGAGCAGGCCGACGCAGGCGGCGATGCGGGACCCGCGCTGGCGGCGACGCGCTGGTTCGGCGCCCCCGGCCGCGGCCGCGGGCAGTTCGAGTACCCGCGCGTGCTGGAGATCGACCCGCGCGACGGCACGATCATCGTCGTGGACCGCCAGGCCCGGCTGCAGCGCTTCAGCCCCGAGGGCAAGTGGCTCCACGAGTGGGCGATGCCGGAGAAGTCCGCGGGCAAGCCCACCGGGATCGGCATCGCCCCCGACGGCACCGTCTATGTGGCCGACACGCACTACCATCGGGTGATCGCCTTCTCGCCCGAGGGCAAAGAGCTGCGCCGCTGGGGCCAGTACGGCATGGAGCCGGGCCAGTTCATCTTCCCCTGCGACGCGGAGATCGGCCCCGACGGGCTCCTCTATGTCGCGGAGTTCGGCGGCAACGACCGCATCCAGGTCTTCACTCCCGAGGGCACCTTCGTGCGCGCCTTCGGCCGCCACGGCCGCGGCGAGGTGGAGTTCGACCGCCCGCAGTCGCTGGGCTTCTCCCCCGACGGGACCGAGCTCTTCGTCACCGACGCCTGCAACCACCGCGTCCAGGTCCTCACGCGCGAGGGCGCCTTCCTGCGCAGCTTCGGGACGGTGGGGCGCGAGCCGGGGCAGTTCGTCTACCCCTACGGGCTCGAGGTGCTGCCCGACGGCACCCTGCTCGTGGCCGAGTTCGGCGACAACCGGATCCAGCGCGTCGACCCGCGCGACGGCCGCTGCCTGGCGCTCGCCGGCGCGGTCGTCAACGCGCCGACGCCGCTGACCATCCAGATGATCGACGGCGACCGGGTGCGCTCGATCCCCTCCGCCGCGAACGCGCTCCGCTTTCCGTGGGCGGTCGGGGCGCGCGACGGGACCGTCTATGTCCTCGACTCCGGGCATTCGCGCGTGCTGGCGGCGCCCCTGGAGTCGCTTCCCAAGCCCGCCGTGCGGTAGCGTGAGCGTGCCCGCGACCCCCGCATGAACCTCACCTTCGAGCATCCCTGGGCGCTGCTGCTCCTGCTGCTGGCGCTGCCGCTGGCCTGGATGGCCTGGCGCAGCGTCCGCGTGCTGGGCGCGTGGAAGAGCTACGGCGCGCTCGCGCTGCGCATCGTGGTGCTGCTGCTGCTGACCTTCGCCCTCTCGCGGCCGAGCTTCGTGCGCGAGAGCGACGCGATGAGCGTGCTCGTCGTCGCCGACGAGAGCGACAGCGTCCCGCTCGCGCTGCGCCGAAAGGCCGAGGAGTCCGTGCGCGAGGCCGTGGGCCGCAAGCCGCGCGAGGACGACCGCGTCGGCGTCGTGACGGTCGCGCGCGATCCGATCATCGCGGCGATGCCCGCGCAGCTCTCGGAGGTCGTGCTCACGGGCCATGTCGGCGACATGCAGGCGACCGACCTCGCGGGCGGCCTGCGCATGGCGCTGGCGACGCAGCCACCCGACACGACCGCCCGCGTGCTCCTGCTGAGCGACGGCAACGAGACCAGCGGCAGCCTGCTCGAGGCCGCCGACCTCGCGCGCGCCGCGGGCGTGCCCATCGACGTCGTCCCGCTCGAGTACCAGCACGCCAGCGAGGTGCTCGTCGAGTCGCTGCGCGCGCCGACGCGCGCGCGCGAGGGCCAGTCCATCGACCTGCGCGCGGTGATCCGCAGCCAGAAGGCCGCCAAGGGCAAGCTCATGCTCTGGCAGAACGACGAGCCGGTGGACCTCGACCCGGACTCGGACTCGCTGGGCCTTCCGGTCGACCTGCAGCCGGGACCGAACCTGATCACGCTCCCGGTCGTCGCCAACGGCACCGGCGCGCAGCGCTTTCGCGTCCTCTTCGAGCCCGCCGATCCGGCGATGGACATCGTCCCGCAGAACAACGCGGGCGCGGCGGTCGTCTTCGTCGGCGGCACCGGCCGCGTGCTGGTGATCGCGCCCGAGGGCGGGCAGGAGTCGAATGCGCTGGAGACGGCGCTGCGCGAGGGCAAGATCGAGGTCGAGCGCCTGCCCCCCGAGGCGGCGATGGGGCGCGGGCTCGCCTACCTCGCGGGCTTCGACTGCGTCGTGCTCGCGAACGTGCCGCGCTGGGCCTTCGACAACGACTTCGACCGCGCGATGCACGCGTACGCGCACGACCTCGGCGGCGGGCTGGTGATGCTCGGCGGCCCCGAGAGCTTCGGCGCGGGCGGCTGGCTGGGCTCGGAGACCGCGAAGGCGCTTCCCGTGCGCATGGATCCGCCGCAGACGCGCCAGATCCTGCGCGGTGCGCTCGCGATCCTGCTGCACTCCTGCGAGATGGCCGAGGGCAACTACTGGGGCCAGCAGGTGGCCCTCGCCGCCATCGGCGCGCTCTCGAGCCAGGACTACATCGGGCTGCTCTCCTACGGCGGCGGCGGCTTCAGCACGACGCCGCGGCCGGGCGACCGCGAGAACTACGGCTGGGGATTCCCGCTGCAGCTCGCCGGCGACAAGACGGCGGCGAACGCGGCGGCCCGCGGCATGCTGGTCGGGGACATGCCGGGCTTCCAGATCCCCCTGGAGATGGTCCACGACGAGATGGTGAAGCTGCGCGCGGGCCAGAAGCACGCCATCGTCATCACCGACGGCGACCCCAGCGCGCCGACGCCGGAACTGCTCAACGACTTCAAGGCCGCGAAGATCACCGTCACCACGGTGATGGTCGGCGGCCACGGCACCGCCGAGGACAACCGCAAGATGCAGGCCATCGCCAACAAGGCGGGCGGCCGCTTCTACAAGGTCGACAACCCTCGCAAGCTGCCGCAGATCTTCATCCAGGAGGCGACGCTTGTCGCGCGCTCGCTCATCGTCGAGGGCGATTTCCAGCCCTCGGTCGCGGTGGTGCCCGGCGGCCCGACCGCCGGATTCGACGCGGTGCCGTCGGTGCGCGGCTACATCCTCACGGTGCCGCGCGAGGGGCTCGCGCAGATGCCGATGGTCGTGCGCACGAAGGAAGGCAACGACCCGATCTACGCCTACTGGAACTACGGCCTTGGCCGCAGCATCGCCTTCACCCCGGATCTCGGCCCGCGCTGGGGCCCGGCGTGGACGCAGTGGTCCCGCTTCCAGGCCTTCTGGGAGCAGGGCATCCGCTGGACGATGCGCCCCGCGATGCCGCAGGACGTGAGCGTGAGCACGCGCGTCGACGGCGACCGCGCCTTCATCGACGTGCAGACGCGCGAGCAGCAGGGCGGATTCGCCGCCTCCACGCGCGCCGAGGCGCGTCTGGTCGCGCCCGACGGCAAGGTCGTCGACCTCGCGCTGCGCCAGACCGGCCCCGGAAGCTTCGCGGGCGAGTTTCCGACGCAGCAGTCGGGCGCCTACCTGGCGAACATCACCTTCGCGCGCGCCGGCGACGGCGGCGAGGCGCGCGCCGGCAGCGTGCAGGCGGCGGTGAGCGTCCCCTACGCCGCCGAGTACCGCGCGACGCGCGACAACGCGGCGCTGCTGCGTTCGGTCGCCGAGCGCACCGGCGGGCGCGTGCTGCGCCTGGCGGACTCCAAGACCTGGGACCTCTTCGACCGCACGACGCTGGGCGTCTCGCAGACCGCGCGCACGCTGTGGGACCTCAGCGCGATCCTTGCGGCCGTGATGATCCTCATCGACGTCGCCTGGCGGCGCATCTCCTTCGACAAGCGCGATGCGCAGGAGCTCGCCGCGCGCGTCACCGGCGGCGCATTGAGCGCGGGCACGGGCGGCGTCGACGCGCTGCGCCGCGCGCGCCAGGGCGCGCAGGGCGGCGGCAGCGGGCCGGCGGGCACCGCGGGCGCGGGCGGCGCGGGCGGCGCGGCCGCGAACGCCGGCACGCGCTTCGAGGCCTCCGCCGACGGACCCAAGATCGACGCGCGCAACCTGGATTCCGGCGCGCCCGGCCCCGGCGAGCCCGGCGCACGCCGCCCCGCGCGCGACGAGCCCGCGGCGCCCTCGGACGATCCGCTCGCGCGCCTGCGCGCGGCGCGACGGCGCGCGCAGCACCGCGACGACCAGCCCGATCCGCCGGCGGGCGAGGGGAGCGGCGGATGAGCCTGGGATTCGACGCGCCCTGGGCGCTGCTGACGCTGCTGCTGGCGGTGCCCATCATCTGGATCGGCTGGCGGGGCGCGGTGACCACCGGACGCGTGCACACCGCGGGTGCGATCGCGCTGCGGCTGCTGGTGCTCGCACTCGTGGCGCTCGCGCTCGCGCGGCCAAGCATGCTCTGGCGCAGCGACGCGACGGCGGTCATCGTCGCGGCGGACATGAGCGCCTCGGTGCCCGCGGCGACGCGCGACCGCGCGATCGATGCGCTGCATGCGGCGCTCGCCGGGCGCGATCCACGCGACCGCGTCGGCGCCATCGCCTTTGCCGCGACACCCGAGATCCTGGCGCTTCCGCAGCCGGCGCCGCCCGCATCGTTCACCGCCTACGCAGGCGATCGCGGCGCGACGGACATCGCCGCGGCCATCCGCACCGCGCTGGCGACGAAGCCGGCCGACGCGCGCGGCCGGATCGTGCTCGTCTCGGACGGCAATGGCACGACAGGCGACGCCGAAGCCGCCGCCGACCTGGCGCGCGCCGCGGGCGTCCCCATCGATGTGCTCCCGCTGCGCTACCAGCACGCGCACGAGGTCGCGATGGAGCAGGTCACCGCGCCCGTGCAGGCGCGCGACGGACAGCCGCTGGAGCTGCGCGCGGTGCTGCGCAGCCGCGACGCGGTGCGGGGCCGCCTCTTCCTCCGGCAGAACGGCGAGCCGGTGGACCTCTCCGCGCCGGGCGAGGCCCCGCTGGGTTTCCCCGTCGCGCTCGAGCCGGGACCGAACCTCGTGCGGCTCCCCGCGGTCGCCGCGGGCCGCGGCACGCAGCACTTCGATCTGCGCTTCGAGCCCGACGATCCCGCGGCGGACACCGTCGCGCAGAACAACCGCGGCGCGGCGGTCACCTTCGTGGGCGGCACCGGGCGCGTCGCACTCGTCTCGCCCGCGGGGACGGACGAGCTCGGCGCCTTCGCGCAGGCGCTGCGCGATGCCTCGATCGAGGTCGTGCGCATGGACTCCGAGTCCGCGGCCGCGCTGGCCGACGCCTCCACGATCGCCGGCTTCGACGCCGTCGTGCTCGCGAACATCCCGCGCTGGGGCGTCGACAACGCCTTCGACCGCAGCGTGCGCGTGGCGGTGCAGGAACTGGGCGTCGGACTGCTCATGATCGGCGGGCCCGAGAGCCTGGGCGCGGGCGGCTGGCTGGGTTCGGAGCTTGCGCGCGTCCTGCCGCTGCGCCTGGATCCGCCGCAGACCCGCGTGCTCTACCGCTCCGCGATCGCCTTCGTGATCGACTGCTCCGGCTCGATGGCGGCGCCGGTGCCCGGCGCGGGCGCGACGCAGCAGGAGGTCGCCAACCACGCGGTCGTCGCGGGCATGCGCGCCATGACGCGCGCGGACGAGGTGGGCGTGGTCGGATTCAGCGGCTCGCCGGAGATCGTCGTCGCGATGCAGCGGATGGAGGACCTGCCCGCGCTCGAGACGCGCGTGCTGGGCATGGGGCCCGGCGGCGGGACCGAGCTCTTTCCCGCGATGCAGGCCGGCATCGAGCAGCTCCAGCGCGCGCGCTCCAAGGTGCGCCACATGGTGATCCTCACCGACGGACAGACGCAGGGCGAGCGTGAGATCGGACGCGCGCTGGCACGCAAGGCGCGCGCGATGGGCATCACGCTCTCCGCCGTCGGCGTCGGCGATGCGGCGAACGACCAGCTCCTGCAGCTGCTGGCGATGGACGGCGGCGGGCGCTTCTATCCCGTGCGCTCGGGGGCGCAGGCGAAGCAGCTTCCGCAGATCTTCATCCGCGAGTCCGGCCTGCAGGGACGCGCGCTCGTCGCCGAGGGCGACTTCCCCACCGTGCCCGGCGGCGTCGTGGGTGGTCCGGTGACGGGCCTGGGCGCGACCCCGCCGATGCTGGGCTACGTCGTCACCGTGCCGCGCGGCGAACTGGAGCAGATCGGACTGCTCGTGCGCAACGAGGGGAACCTGGATCCGCTGCTGGCCTGGCACAACGCCGGCCTGGGGCGCGCCGCGGTCTTCACCGGCGATCTTGGTCCGCGCTGGGGCGCCCCCTGGCTCGCGTGGTCGGGCTACTCCGCGGAATGTGCGCAGATCGTCCGCTGGTGCATGCGTCCGGCGGACGACCGCAGCGTCGTCGCGCGCGTGACGCTCGACGGCGAGACGGCGACCGTGGTCGCCGAGGTCGCGGAGTCCGCCGCGTCGGGCGCGCCCGCGATCGTGGGCGCGGTCGCGCAGGCGCGTCTGGTCTCGCCCGACGGCACCGTGCAGGCGCTCCCGCTTCGCCAGACGGGACCGGGGCGCTTCGTCGGCACCTTCCAGGCGCGCGCCGCGGGCGCGTACCTCGCGTCCGTCGCGCTGGCGCGCGCGGGCGAGCGGGGCGATGCGCGCGCCAGCGTCGCGCGCGCTGCCATCGCCGTGCCCTATCCCGCCGAGTACCGCGCGGTGCAGGACGACGCCGCCGCGCTGCGCGTGCTTGCCGAGCGCACCGGCGGCCGCGTGCTGGATCCGGCCGCGCCCGGCACCTGGGACCTCTTCGAACGGCAGGGGCTCGGCGCCGTGGTGCGCGAGCTTCCGATCTGGGACATCCTCGCGATCGCCGCCTCGATCGCGCTGCTGGGCGACGTCGGCTGGCGGCGCCTGGCGGTGCGCGCGCGTGAGATGCGCGAGGCGCTCGCGCTGGTGGCCGCCAGCACGACCATGCCGCTGCGGCGCGCCGCGGACCCGCAGGAGCAGGCCTCGCTCGAGCGCCTGCGCGCCGCCCGCGACCGGGCGCAGGCCGCGACCCGCTCCGGCCCGGGCACCGACCGCACCGGAGGCGCCGCATGAGCCGCCTTCCCGCGCAGATCGCCGCGCTCGAGCCTTTCGACGCCGGCATCGAGGACGAGGCCACCGCGCGCCGCCGCTGCGAGGAGTTCCGCGGCGTCGCGACGCTGCTGCGCACCGAGGTCGGCAAGCGGCTGGTGGGCCAGCGCGAGGTCGTCGAGCAGACGCTCTGGGCGCTGCTGGCGGGCGGCCACGTGCTGCTCGAGGGCGTGCCCGGCCTGGGCAAGACGCTCCTGGTGCGCACGCTCGGCGACGCCTTCGCGCTGGAGTTCGCGCGCATCCAGTTCACCCCCGACCTCATGCCCGCGGACATCGTGGGCACGCAGATCCTGCTGGAGGACCAGCACGGCCACCGCACGATGCAGTTCCGCCCGGGGCCGATCTTCACGCAGATCCTGCTGGCCGACGAGATCAACCGCGCGACCCCCAAGAGCCAGTCCGCGCTGCTGGAGGCGATGCAGGAGCGCGCCGTGACCGTCGGCGGGCAGACGCACCGCCTGCGCGCGCCCTTCCTGGTGCTGGCGACGCAGAACCCGATCGAGCAGGAGGGCACCTACCCGCTCCCCGAGGCGCAACTCGACCGCTTCCTGCTGAAGATCGAGGTCCCCTCCGTGCAGCGCGCCGACCTCATGGAGATCCTGCGCCGCACGACCGTCTCCGGCGAGCCCGCGGTGGCGCCCGTCCTCGACGGCGAGCGCATCCTGCAGGCGCAGCGGCTGGCGCGGCGCATCGTGGTCGCGGAGCCGGTGCAGGACTACGTCATCCGCCTGGTGCTCGCCACGCATCCCGGCGGCGACTACGCCGACGAGCGCACCGCGCGCGACATCGCCGTGGGCGCGAGCCCGCGCGCCGCGCAGGCCATCATCACCGCGGGCAAGGTGCGCGCGCTGCTCGACGGCCGCTTCCACCTCTCCATCGCCGACGTGCACGCGGTCGCGCCCGCCGCGCTGCGCCACCGCATCGCCCCCAGCTTCGAGGCCGAGGCGGACGGCCGCGACAGCGACGCCATCGTCCGCGGCATCCTCGAGCGGCTGCCGCGCGAGGCCGCGCCGGAGCCCGCGCCATGAGCCTCTTCTTCCAGGACCAGCCCAAGCAGAAGCGCCCGCAGCGCGTCGACGACCTGCTCGACGCGGGGCTCATGTCGCGCATCGGGCAGCTCGACATCGTCAGCCGCAAGATCTTCGCCGGCAAGCTGCAGGGCGAGCGCCGCTCCAAGCGCCGCGGCCAGAGCGTCGAGTTCGCCGACTTCCGCCAGTACGTGCACGGCGACGACCTGCGCTTCGTCGACTGGAACATCTTCGGGCGCCTGGACCGCCTCTTCCTCAAGATCTTCCTGGAGGAGGAGGACCTCTCGCTCATGATCGCCATCGACACGAGCGCGTCGATGGACTGGGGCGACCCCAACAAGCTGCTCTTCGCGCAGCGGCTGGCGATGGCGCTTGGCTACATCGGCCTGGTGAACCACAACCGCGTGACGCTCGCGGCATTCGGCGGCGAAGGCGGCATGCAGCGCCTGAGCAACCTGCGCGGGCGGCGCAAGACCAGCGAGATGGGCCGCTGGCTGCTGGGCATCCAGCCCGGCGGCGCGGACACCTTCGAGGACGCGATGCGCACGCTCGCGCTCTCGCGCCAGGGACGCGGCGTGATGCTCGTCATCAGCGACTTCCTCCTCAAGGGCGGCTACGAGAAGGGGCTGCGCTACTGCGCGGGACGCGGCTACGACCTGTGGTGCATCCAGACGCTCGCACCGCAGGAGCTCGACCCGACCGCGCACGGACTGGCGGGCGACTACCGCCTGGTCGACGCCGAGGACCGCGACGAGGCGGAGATCACCGCCAGCGTCGGGCTCGTCGAGCAGTACCGCGCGAACCTGGGCGCCTGGTGCGCGGGCCTGCGCGACTTCGCGATCCGCCGCTCGATCATGCACCTGGTCGTGGACACCTCGACGAACATGGACGCGCTGCTGCTGGAGTACCTGCGGCGCCGGGGGATGCTGCGGTGACGCCCGGCGCGCCGCTGCTGGCGATCGCGTGGCTCACGCCGCTGACGGGCATCGTCGTCGCGTCGGCGCTGCTGCCGCTGCTGCTGGCGCTCTACTTCCTGAAGCTGCGCCGGCGCCCGGCGAGCATCCCGAGCACGCTGCTGTGGAAGCGCAGCGTCGAGGACATGCGCGCGAACACGCCCTTCCAGCGGCTGCGCCCGAGCCTGCTGCTGCTGCTGCAGATCCTGCTGCTGGGCTTCGTCGCCTTCGCGCTCATGCAGCCGCGCATGGACCTGGGCGTCGGCGGCGGGGGACGCACCGTCATCCTCATCGACCGCTCCGGCTCGATGAACGCGACGGACCTCGACCCCAAGCGCACGCGCCTGGACGTCGCGAAGGAGCAGGCGAAGGAGCGCATCGAGAAGCTCTTCGAGGGCGGGATCTTCTCCTCCTCGACGGGCGAGGCGATGGTCATCGCCTTCGGCGACTCGGCCGAGGTGCTGCAGCCCTTCACGCGCTCCAAGGCGGACGCGCTGCGCGCCATCGAGCGCGTCGAGCCCACCGACGGCGGGACGCGCCTGCGCGAGGCGCTCGCGCTCGCGCGCGCCTTCACGACCGTCGTGAATCCCGACAGCCCCGGCGCGGCGCCCGCGAAGGGCGCGGCGCTCGAGCTCTGGTCCGACGGGCGCATCGCGGACCTCGGCGACGAGGCGCTGCGCCCCGGCGAGGAGCTCGTCTACCACGTGGTCGGCCGCGCCGACGCGGGCAACGCGGGCATCGAGGGCATCGCCGCCGAGCGCAGCGCCACCGAGCCCGGGCTCATCCAGGTCTTCGTCACGGTGCGCAACGACTCCGCCGAGCCGATCGAGTCGGACCTCGAGATGCTCGTCGACGGGCAGCGCCGCGGCGTCTCCGCGAAGCCGGTGAAGGTCGCCGCCTCCGCCGAGGCGACCGCCGAGGGACGCCGCGTCTACCGCCCCGGCTACGAGCGCTACACCTTTCCTGCGATCGTGCAGCCGCGCGCGGGCGTGCTGGGCGTGCGCCTGGTGCGCGGCGACGCGCTGCCGACGGACAACCTCGCGGAGATCGCGGTGAGCGCGCCGCGGCGCCTGCGCGTGGCGCTGGTGGGGACGCTGGACTTCGCCGTGCGCGACGTCGTCTCCGCGCTCCCGCTGGAGAAGGCCGAGACGCTCACCGGCGAGGAGTTCGCCGCGCGCACCAGGTCCGGCGAGCAGTGGGACGTCGTCGTCGCGGCGGCGGGGGCGCTGCCCTCGCCCGTGCCGCCCGGCCGCTACCTGATCTTCGGCGTGCCCGCGGGCGTGGACGGCCTGAACCCGTACGCGGTCAAGGAGCGCGTCTCAGTGCGCAGCGAGCGCGCGGAGCATCCGCTGCTGCGCGCGGTGAACCTGGACGACCTCTACGTCGCGAAGGCGACCGCGGTCGCGCCCAACTCGGAGACGGAGGCGCTCGTGGAGGGCGCGGAGACGCCGCTGGTGCTGCTGGCGCGCCGCGGTCCTGTCGCCGCCGTCGTCACGACCTTCGAGCCCATCGACAGCAACTGGCCCTTCCAGCGCGGCTTCGTCACCTTCGTCGCCAACGCGGTCGAGTGGCTGGGCTCGATGGACCAGGTCGCCGCGCAGGAGGAGCACCATCCCGGCGATGTGCTCACCGCGCGCGTGCCCGCCGGCGTGCGCGAAGCGCAGCTTCGCCTGCCCGACGGGAGCTCCGTCACGGTTCCGGCGCGCGACGGGACGGTGGCCTACGGCCCGGTCGTCCGGGCGGGCGCCTACGAGCTTCGCTGGACCGAGGAGCGCGGCGAGCAGCGGCGCGCCTACGCCGTGAATCCCGCCGACGGCGAGGGGCGGATCGCCGCCGCGGACGCCGTGGGCATCGGGGCGCAGAAGATCGCGGGGACGGTCGGGAGCGCGATGGCGCTCAGCGACCTCTGGCCGTACGCGCTGGCGGCCTCGCTCGTGCTGCTGCTGATCGAGTGGTGGGTCTACCACCGCCGCCACTGGGTGCGTCGGCGCGCAGGCGCCGCGGCATCCGCGTCCGGCGGCGGCCTGCCCGGCGCTCCTATCATCAAGGCATGACGCAGACCGGAACCTCGCAGGGGCCCGCCGCGGCCGACCGCATCGCGCAGTTCGAGAAGATGGCGGCCGCCGATCCGACCAACGAGATGGCGCACTTCAGCCTGGGCAAGGCGTACCTCGACGCGGGCCGCCACGCCGAGAGCGCGCGCTGCTTCGAGCGCTGCGTCGAGCTCGCCCCTGAGATGAGCAAGGCCTTCCAGCTCGGCGGGCAGGCGATGATCGGCGCCGGCTGGAGCGACCGCGCGGTGGACTTCCTGACGCGCGGCTACGAGACCGCCGCGCGCAAGGGTGACCTCATGCCCAAGACCGCGATCGCGGACCTGCTGCGCGGCATCGGCCGCGAGCCCCCGAAGCTCGCGCCCGAGGTCGACGCCGCCGCCGAGCGCCTGAAGGCCGCCGGCGGCTTCATCTGCCAGCGCACCGGCCGCCCCGGCACGAAGATGGAGCATCCGCCCTTCAAGGGCCCCGTGGGCGCGTGGATCCAGGAGAACATCAGCGCCGAGACCTGGAAGGCGTGGATCGCGCAGGGCACCAAGGTCATCAACGAGCTGCGCCTGGACTTCAGCCGCGAGAAGGACCAGGAGACCTACGAGCAGCACATGCGCGAGTACCTGGGGATCGAGCGGGAGAAGTAGGGCGCGCGCCGCGCGGCTGGCGCGCGTCGCCGCGCGTCGCCGTGCTCACACGGCTCGCATCGTCCCCGCGCTGCCCGCGAGGTTCGCCGCGTTGTGCGCGATCATCGGCGCGAGCACGGACCCCGTGCGCAGGCGCAGCCACCCGTAGACCAGCCCCGTCACGAGCGTGCGCCCGAAGAGCAGCGGCTCGAAGACCAGCTCCCAGCCGCCGCCCAGCGCCAGTCCGCGCTCGTGTCCAGGCATCGGATGCCTCGGCGCGATCCCGTGCAGCGACGCGAAGAGCAGCGCGCACGCCAGGATCGCGCGCGTCTCGCGGCTGCGCCCATCGCCGACCGCGCGCAGCACGATCGCCATGAAGACGCCGCGGCAGAGGAGCTCCTCGTCGATGCCCGGCAGCGTCGCCTGGAAGGCCAGGTTGCCCCAGTCCAGCGGCGTCGTCTCGCCCGAACGCACGGCCAGGAAGCCGCGCAGCCCCGCCAGCACGAGCGCGGCGCCCAGCGCGACCAGCATCGTCCCGCGCGCGGGACGCACGAGCCCGAGCTCCGAGCGCGTCCAGCCCGCGGCGCAGAGCAGCGCGGCCATCGCGACGGTCGCGACGAGCGCGCTCGACTTCCCCAGCCAGTTGACCGTGGTCGTCATGGTGCCCGCCTGCACGAGCGACTCCTGCAGCACCGTTCCGCTCCCCAGCGCGAGGGTGCCGAGCCCCGCGGCCGCAGCCCCCAGCAGTGCCAGCGGCAGCACGCGCCGCGGCGATCGCCACGCCCCCGCGCCCGCGGCGAGCAGGACCACCACCAGCGCCACCACGGCCTGCGTCACGGCATGGGGAAGACTCTCGGCCACGCGGGAATTGTGCCATGCCGCGGCGGAGGGCGGGGGCCTTGCGGACGCGGTTCAG
Organism: Phycisphaerales bacterium; assembly: GCA_046350355.1. GTDB lineage: Bacteria > Planctomycetota > Phycisphaerae > Phycisphaerales > SM1A02 > UBA966. The sequence goes on from JAXMAN010000002.1 coordinate 668,362, forward strand.
TCATTAGCATGACCGCTCCCATGAGCGGCTTTCTTCCGAGGGACTTGCTCGAGCGCTACATCCGGGGGTTCTGGGGATACGGCGAGCTCGCGAGTCCCGTGTGGGTGGTCGGCATGGAGGAGGGCGGCGAGTCGAGGGGGGACTTCGAGCACAAGCTCCGCTGCTTTTCGCGCAGCGGCGACGCTCCTCTCCAAGATCTCCGGGAGGTGCACTCCGGCGCCGACCTGGAGCGCTGGTTCCGGCCCGGAGGACCATTGCAGCCCACCTGGGCACGCTTTGCGCAGTTCATCGTGGCCCTCGAGGGCGGGGACCACGCTGACAAGGAGGTGCTTCGGGCGTTTCAACAGACGCTGCTGGGGCGTCGCGGTGCGCGTCATGCCATGATCGAGCTCATGCCTCTGCCCGCGCGGAAGATCGGGAGCTGGCCGTATTGCGAGTGGTCCGATCTTCCCACGCTCCGGTCGCGTGCGGCGTACGACGCGACGGTGAGGCCCGCGCGGATCGCCGGGCTCCGTGCGATGCTGCAGACACACCGCCCGACGGTCGTTCTCTTCTGCGGAACGACGTACCGGACCGACTGGGAGTCGGTCGCGGGCGCGCCCCTCGCGGCTCAGCAGTGCTGCGGACACGGGGTCTTCCTTGCGGCGAACGCTGGAACGACCTTCGTCGTCGCGCCCCACCCGACGGCCTTCGGTGTGACGCGGGACCTCTACGGCGAACTGGCGGCTCGCGCAGCGAAGTCAGCGGGCTGGACGTCGGTCGCGCCCGGCTAGTTCCTGCAGGGCCCCCAGCCGGCCAGCAGCATGCCGAGGTCGGCGCCGTCGATGCGACCGTCCCCGTTGAGGTCAACACCGGGCTGCTGCGCGGGTCCCCAGGCAGCAAGCAGGATTCCGAGGTCCGCACCATCGGTGCGACCATTCTGATCGAGGTCGCTTGGGCAGGGGAGTATCAGCGATTCGCAGGTGTCGATGACCCCGTTGTGGTTCGTGTCGGGGGAATAGCCCGCGGCGATCTCGCAGGTATCCAGCAGGCCATTGGAATTGCAGTCGGCAGGGCGCGCCCCGATGTACTCCAGGCTCGCCTCGATCCAGGTGCCGCCGCCGCAGCCGGCAGGGTCCACGGCGATCGAAGGTTCCATGGTGACTCGGAGCGCGCCATCGGCGCCGATCGACGCGTTGAACTGCTGTGGCGTCAGCGTGTATTCCGCGATGCAGGGTGGCCCGATGAGTTCGCAGTCGCTCGTCGAGGCGAGCGCATTCTCGTCGAAGCCGGCGCCGAGGCGGACGCGCACGAATTCAAGCGCGCCTCCGAAGTCGCCATGCCCATGAAGCCGCAGCGTGACGGGGGCTTCGGCCGGGACAGTGCCCGGAATGGTCCACACCTGATTGGCGTGAAAGCCGATCGGTCCGAGGTGACCGGAGCTGATGGCGATCGGCAGCTGCTTCTCGCACGAGTCGCCGATGCCGTTTCCGTTGCAGTCTTCGATCAGATCGCGGGCGGCGTCGCACGAGTCGAGCACCCCGTTCCCGTTGCAGTCGTGGCCATCGAGCTGCAGCACATCGGGCAGTCCGTCCCCGTTGCAATCGTCGTCGAAGACCACGACTGAGTTGTAAGACCCCGCCCCGATTGCGATGACGCCAACGAGGCCAGGCGGCACGCTGCAGGCGCCTGCAGACTGTTGTCCCCAGCAGACAACGGTGCCGTCGTAGCGAAGCGCGACGTTGTGCAGCCATCCCGCGGCGACCCGAGCAACGTCGCGCAATCCTGCAGGGACATCGCACTGCCCCTCCGCGTTTCGGCCCCAGCACCGGACTGTCCCGCCCATGCGAATCGCTACTGAGTGCGTTTGTCCAGCGGCGACAGAAGTCGCCACCCCAAGATTTGCGGGGGGATCGCACTGCCCATAGGTTCGGTCGCCCCAGCAGGTAACCACCCCGTTCGAGCGGAGCGCGACCACGTGGCTCATCCCAGCCGCGATATGTGTCACGGAGCTGAGTCCGGGCGGAATCGTGAGCTCCCCATTGGCCTCGGTACCCCAGCCAACCACAGTGCCATCGCTCCGCAACGCCATCGTCACTTGCGCTCCACAGGTGACTCCGACGACGGACGTCAGCGAGGGGGGGACATCGCACTGGTGACTCGTGTTCCACCCCCAACACACCACACGGCCGTCCTGCTTGAGCGCTGCCGAGTGCGCGTATCCCGCCGCAATCTCGACGACGCCGGTCAAGCCGTCGGGAACCGCGCACTGGTTGTACCAATTCTGTCCCCATGCGCTGACCGTGCCATCGGTACGCAGCCCGAGCGTGTGGAAGCCGCCGCACGCCATGCTTCCCAGCGGTCCGGCCCACGGCGGCGCATTGTTCTGGCCATAGTCGTTGTTCCCCCACCCGACCACGATTCGATCGGCATGCGCGCCACCGCATGCCAGACCACAGGCGACGAGTGCGAGGCCGGAGTACGCGACGATGCGCATGGATTTCCCCTGGTTTCGGAGACACCTCGACGGCCCCGGGAGCCCGATGCGCGTCTTCGCAAATCCTACTGCCAGCCGCAGCGGCGCCCAAGAACCCGCCAGCCATCTGCCCCCGTCCAGTACCCTACACCCCTTGCTCTCCACCCCCTGAGGTTTCCATGTCCGCCACCATCATCTACACCCACACGGACGAGGCGCCTGCCCTCGCGACCTACTCCTTCCTCCCGATCATCCGCGCCTTCACCCGGCCGGCGGGGATCGATGTCCAGACGCGCGACATCTCCCTCTCGGGGCGCATCATCGCGGCCTTCCCGGAGCGCCTGAAGCCCGAGCAGCGTCAGCCCGACGCGCTCGCCGAGCTCGGCCGCCTCTGCCTGACGCCCGACGCGAACATCATCAAGCTCCCCAACATCAGCGCCTCGGTCCCGCAGCTCAAGGCCGCGATCGCGGAGCTGCAGAAGCAGGGCTACGCGCTCCCGGACTACCCCGAGACCCCCGCCAACGACGAGGAGCGCGACGTCAAGGCGCGCTACGACCGCGTGAAGGGCAGCGCCGTCAACCCCGTGATCCGCGAGGGCAACAGCGACCGGCGCGCCCCCAAGGCCGTGAAGGACTACGCGAAGGCGAACCCGCACAAGATGGGCGCGTGGAGCCCCGACAGCAAGGCGCGCGTCGCCTCCATGTCCGGCGGCGACTTCTTCGGCAACGAGCGCTCGGTCACGCTCGCGGCGCCGACGGTCGCGCGCATCGAGTTCACCGCGAAGGACGGCACGAAGACCACGCTCAAGGAGGGCATCAAGCTCGAGGCGGGGGATGTGCTCGACGCCACCTTCATGAGCTGCGCCGCGCTGGTCTCCTTCCTGGAGCGGGAGCTGGCGGCGATCCGCGCCGGCGGCGAGCTCTTCTCGCTGCACCTCAAGGCCACCATGATGAAGGTCTCCGACCCGATCATCTTCGGCCACGCGGTGCGCGCCTACTTCAAGCCCGTCTTCGAGAAGCACGCCGCGACGCTCTCGCGCCTGGGCGTGGATCCCAACAACGGCTTCGGCGACCTCGTCGCCAAGATCGCGGCGCTTCCCGAGCCCGAGCGCAAGCCGATCGAGGCCGACATCCAGGCCGTCTACGCCGCCGGCCCCGCGATCGCCATGGTCGACAGCGACCGCGGCATCACCAACCTCCATGTCCCCAGCGACGTGATCGTCGACGCCTCCATGCCCGCGATGCTGCGCGAGGGCGGCAAGATGTGGAACGCGCAGGGCAAGACCCAGGACGCGGTTGCGGTCATCCCCGACCGCAGCTACGCCGGCATCTACCAGGCGGTCATCGACTTCTGCCGCGAGCACGGCGCCTTCGACCCCCGCACGATGGGCAGCGTCCCCAACGTGGGCCTCATGGCGCAGGCGGCCGAGGAGTACGGCAGCCACGACAAGACCTTCGAGATCAAGTCCGCGGGCACCGTGCGCGTCCTCGACGCCGCGGGCGCGACGCTGCTCGAGCACGTCGTCGAGGCGGGGGACATCTGGCGCGCCTGCCGCGTGAAGGACGCGGCGGTGCGCGACTGGGTCAAGCTCGCCGTGACCCGCGCGCGCGCCACCGGCACGCCGGCAGTCTTCTGGCTGGACCAGAAGCGCCCGCACGACGCGCAGCTCCTGCAGAAGGTGCACGCGTACCTCGCCGAGCACGACACCAAGGGGTTGGACATCCGCGTCCTCGAGCCCGCGGCCGCGTGCCGCTTCAGCCTCGAGCGCATGAAGCAGGGGCAGGACACGATCTCCGTCACCGGCAACGTGCTGCGCGACTACCTCACCGACCTCTTCCCGATCCTGGAGATCGGCACGAGCGCCAAGATGCTCTCGATCGTCCCGCTGATGAACGGCGGCGGCCTCTTCGAGACGGGCGCGGGCGGCTCCGCGCCCAAGCACGTGCAGCAGTTCAACGCCGAGAACAGCCTGCGCTGGGACTCGCTGGGCGAGTTCATGGCGTTGGCCGCCAGCTTCGAGCACCTGGCCGCCCGCGGCGGCGGCCCGCGCGCCGCGCTGCTGGCGCGCACGCTGGACGAGGCGACCGCCGAGTACCTGCGCAACAACAAGGGCCCGGCGCGCAAGGTCGGCGACCTGGACAACCGCGGCAGCCACTTCTACATCGCGCTCTACTGGGCGCAGGCGCTGGCGCGCCAGACCGCGGACAAGGAGCTGGCGGCGCACTTCGCCCCCATCGCCGCGGAGCTCGCGGCCAACGAGCAGAAGATCGTCGGCGAGCTCAACGGCGTGCAGGGGCGCCCCGTCGACATCGGCGGCTACTACCACCCGGATCCCAAGCGCGCCGCGTCGGCGATGCGTCCCAGCGCCACGCTGAACGCGATCATCGACCAGCGGGCTGCGGTGGGGGTGTGACCGCGCGCGGCGTCGCCGCCGCCGTCTGCACCAGCACCATCTGCTGGTAGGGACCGCCCTGCGCCATGAGCTGCGCGTGCGTGCCCATCTGCGCGATGCGCTCGTCCTTGAGGACCACGATGCGGTCCGCATGGGCGATGGTGCTCAGCCGGTGGGCGATCACGAAGCTCGTGCGCCCCTCCATCAGCCGCGCCAGCGCGCCCTGGATGGCGCGCTCGCTCTCGGTGTCGAGGTTGCTCGTCGCCTCGTCGAGGATCAGGATGCGCGGGTCCGCCAGCAGCGCGCGCGCGATCGCCAGCCGCTGGCGTTGCCCGCCGCTCAGTCGCGTGCCGCGCTCGCCGATGACGGTGCGCATCCCCTCGGGCATGCGCTCGATGAACTCGAGCGCGCTCGCCTGCTCCGCCGCCCAGCGCACGCGGGCGTCGTCCGCGGCGGGATCGGCGTAGCGGATGTTGTCCGCGACGGTGCCGTCGAAGAGGAAGACGTCCTGCTCCACGACGCCCAGCAGCCGCCGGTAGCTGGCGAGCTCGAGGTCGCGCAGGTCGCGCCCGTCCAGCAGGATGCGCCCCTGCGTGGGGTCGAAGAAGCGCGCGATCAGGTTGCTCAGCGTCGTCTTGCCCGCGCCGCTGGCGCCGACGAAGGCGGTCATCTCGCCCGGGCGCGTCTCGAAGCTCACGCCGCGCAGCACCGCGTCCTCGCGCTCGGGGTAGCGGTAGTGGACATCCTCCACGGTGACCGCGCCCGCGACGCCCGCGCGCTCCAGGCGCAGCGCGCCGGGGCGGTCGGGCATCTCGGGCGGCTCGGCCAGGAAGTCCAGCGTGCGGTCGAGCCCCGCGAGGTTGGTCTGCAGCCCCGTCGCGCTCTGCGCCAGGCTCTCCAGCGGTCCCAGCAGCATCACCAGGTAGGTGAGGAACATGATGAGGTCGCCGGTGGTGATGCGCCCCGCGAGCACCTGCGTCCCGCCGTACCAGAGCAGCCCCGCGGTGGCGATGGGGATCAGGAGCTGCCAGGCGAGCTCGATGCCGCGGCTCCACCACCACGCCAGGATCTCCTGGCGCGCGAGCAGGTCCAGGCTCGTGCCGTGGCGGATCCCCTCGAAGCGCTGGCGCGCGAAGCCGCGCACCACGCGCACGCCGGAGAAGGCCTCGGTCGCGGTCGCGTCCACCTCCGCCACCTGCTGGCGCACGTCGCGAAAGAGCGGCCGCAGGCGCCCGATCCAGGTGCGGTGCGTCAGGATCACCGCGGGAAACAGGAGCACCGAGCCCAGCAGCAGGCGCCAGTCGGTCATCGCCAGGATCGTCAGGATGCCCAGGAGCTGGATGATCGCGCGCCAGGGGTTGTAGATCATCGCGAAGAGCAGCTCCGCGACGCCGCCCGCGTCCTCGCGGATGCGCGAGCCCACGCCGCCCGCGCGCATGCCCTGGATGCGGTGCAGCGGAAGCTGCATCGCGTGCCCGAAGGCGCGCCGGCGCATCGCCGTCTGCAGGAACTTCACCGTGCGCGTCATCTGGTAGCGGCCCGCGATGCCCACGAGCGTCGCCGCCAGGCTCACGCAGACCACGAAGCCCGCGAGCCACGCCAGCAGCGTGCCGCGCGTCGCGTCGAAGTGCCCCAGCAGCGACTCCCAGCGCCCCGTGAGCGGCGCCCCGCCGAGGACGTTGTCGATCACCACCTTGGTCGCGGCGGGGGAGACCAGCCCCAGCAGCGTCGAGACGGTCAGCGTCCCCAGCGAGAAGGCGACGCGCCCGCGGTAGGGGCGCGCGAGCACGAGGAACTCGCGAAAGAGCGTGCCGAAGCTGCGGCTGCGGCGCGCGCTGCGGTCGGGGCCGTGGAAGTTCGTGACCAGCTTCTCGGTGCGCGCCTTGCGCCGCTGCTGCGCGAAGCGCTCGAGGTACTCGCGGAATCGGCGGCGGCTCGAGGGCTGGATCGCGGGCATCGGGCCGATTCTAGGGATGCCCGGGACGGGCGCGCGCGCGGACTACACTTGCCCCGATGCGCACCACGATCCTCGCCGCGCCCACGCTCGCCTCGCTCCTGCTGACCGCGCCGGTCCTGGCGCTGCCGCAGACCGCACCAGCTTCGCCGGCCGCGCCCGCCAAGCAGGCGACGCCCGCCGCCCCCGCGAAGGAGACCGCGCCCGCCAAGCAGGCCGCGCCCGCGACTCCCGCGAAGTCCGACGGCGACGACGACGCGCCCGCCGCCGGGGGCAAGAAGCAGCGCCCCGCGGGCATCTGGTACGGCGTGCGCGAGGCGCCCGCCAAGGCCCCCGGCGCCATCCGCATCGGCGCCTACAACGTCGAGAACCTCTTCGACGACAAGGACGACCCGACCCTCTCGGGCGAGTTCGACGACATCAAGTTCGTCACCAAGCCCGCGCGCCTGAAGGCGATCGCCGACGCGATCCGCCGCCTCGACGCCGACGTGCTCTCCATCGAGGAGATCGAGAGCCTCGACGCGCTGAAGTGGTTCCGCGACAACTACCTCAAGGACCTCGGCTACCAGTACGCGTGCAGCGAGGATGTCGGCTACTACCGCGGCGTCGAGCAGGCGTTCCTGAGCCGCTTCCCGATCAAGGCGCACGCGACCTTCATCCAGGAGGACCTCTCCGACATGGAGGGCAAGCGCGCCGGCGACGGCTGGGCGCCCAAGAAGCCGGAGCAGGGGAGCAAGTACCAGCGCTCGCCGCTGCGCATCGAGATCGACGCCAAGGGCACGCCGATCACGCTCTACAGCGTGCACCTGAAGGCCGGCGGCAAGGAGTTCGAGTTCCAGCGCGAGTCCGAGGCGCTGCAGACGCTCGAGTTCACCAAGGAGGCGATCGCGAAGGATCCCGGCGCGCGCGTCGCGGTCATGGGCGACTTCAACGCGACCCCCGGCAACAAGACCGTCAAGCTCCTGGGCGCGGGCGGCCTGCGCGGCGCCTACGACTTCCGCGGCGTGAAGAAGGGCAACACCAAGGACCTGTACACGACGCACGATTCCGGCCGCACGCTCGACTACATCTTCATGAGCCCGGCAATGGCCGCCGACGCCGTCGACGGCAGCTTCTTCGTGCTCGGCACCGTGCATCCGCCCAGCGACTACGACTGGAAGACCGACCCCGACAAGGAGAAGGTCCCCGAGGGCTACGCGAGCGACCACTACCCGGTCGCCATCGACATCGTGCCCGGTCGCGGCGCGGCGGCGAAGGATGCGCCCGCAAAGGCGCCGGAGCCCGGAGCGTCCCCCGCGAGTCCGTCGGGGAATCCAGCCGCGCCGTCGGGGCAGCCGGCAAGTCCGAATAAGCGTTGAGACTGCGAAAACGGTGCGAAGAAGCGCCGAAAAGTTGCCAAACGGTATCGCCAACGATACTGTTTGAGCATGCTCGCTCCGCAGGACTTTGCCACGCTGCTGAATCACCGCCGTCGCCGGCTCGGCATGAGCCACGCCGACGTCGCGGCGCGTTCCGGTCTCTCGGTGGTGACGGTGAAGCGCATTCTCGCCGGGGCCTCGCCTGACTCCTCCTTCGCGAGCGTCACCGCGGTGGGGCGTGCGCTCGGCGTCGAGTTCGAGGTACGCGCCGAGGATCCGGATGCCATGCGCGAGAAGCAGGCGCGCGCTCGCGCCGAGACGGTCGTCCGTTGGCTGCAGGGGACGAGCGCCCTCGAGGCGCAGGGACTCGATGCCGATGCCTTGCGCCGCATGACCGAGCGCACCTACCACGAGCTGCTCGCGGGTCCGCGGCGTTGCCTCTGGGCCAAGTGATGCCGTCCGAAGGGGGCATCCCCGGACAGACGCCGATCGACGATCTCTCGGGATTGCGCGATCGGTCGCTGCGAACGCAGTCGCAGCTCAACGAGGCCGAGGCGGAGAGCATCCGGCGCGCCCTGGTCCGGCACCTGCTGGGGCCGGCACCCGATCCCGCAGTGGACTTCGACGTGTCCGCGATGCGCGCGCTGCACCGGTCGATGTTCGGTCGGGTCTGGGAGTGGGCGGGGCAGATTCGCCGGCGGGAGCTCAACATCGGCTCGCCGCCGGGGAGCATCGAAGTCGATCTGAATGCCCTCGCGGAGGACCTCCAGGCGTGGCGCGCGGGAGCGATGCCGCTGGAGGAACAGGCCGCGCGACTCCACCATCGGGCGGTGCAGATCCACCCCTTCCAGAACGGCAACGGCCGCTGGGCGCGCCTGCTCGCGAACCTGTGGCTTCGCGCCCACGGTGCGCCGCTTGTCGAGTGGCCGGATGCGGCGGTCGGCGCCGAGAGCGTGGTCCGGGCCGACTACCTGCGCGCCCTGCGCGCAGCAGACCTCGGAGATCTCGCTCCGTTGCGCGCCATGCATCGTGCGCACACGCCGCCGCGCACCGATCGCCTGCCCTGAAATCACAAGGCGCGGCCCTCGCGGGCCGCGCCTTGGTCGTTTTGGGATCCGCCGCGCCGCGTCGGGCGCCGCGCGTCAGTGCTGGCCGACGGCCAGGCGGGCGAAGCTCAGGATCTTCGTGCCCGCGGGGAGCAGCGCCTTCACCTGCTTCTTGTCGTCGCGGACGTAGGCCTGGCCCAGGAGGGTGACCTCCTCGAAGAACTTGCGCATCTTGCCCTCGGCCATCTTGACCGCGATCTGCTCGGGCTTGCCGGAGGCCTTGGCCTCGTCGACCGCCTCCTGCTTGCGCTTGGCGACGACGTCCGCGGGGACGCCCGCCTCGTCGACGGCCACGGGCGGCGGGGTGACCGCCACGATGTGCTGGCAGATGCCCACGGCCGAGTCCGCGTCGAGCGTGCCGGTGTAGGCGATGATCGCGCCCTTCTTGCCGTCGTGGTGGATGTACTGGCCGAAGGCGTCGCCCTCGAGGACGGTGCCGCCGCCGAAGGAGATGTTCTCGCCGGTGCGGATGCGGACCTCGTCGATGAGCTTGGTCATCTCGGGGCTGACGGAGACGGCGCCCGCGGCGCCGGCGGCCGCGATCTTCGCGACCTTCTCGGCCATCGCGCGGAACTCGGGGTTGCGCGCGGTGAAGTCGGTCTCCGCGCGCACCTCGACGATCGCGGCCTTGCGGCCCGCGACGGCGACCGCCACGCAGCCCTCGCCGGCGGCGCGGTCGGTGCGGGTGTCCATCTTGCCCTTGAGGGCCTCGCGCAGCGCCGCCTCGGCCACGGCCATGTCGCCGTTGGCCTCGGTGAGCGCCTTCTTGCAGTCCATCATGCCGAGGCCGGTGCGCTCGCGCAGGGCCATCACGTCCTTGGAGCTGATGTTCGTCGTGGTCATGGTGTCGTCTTCCAGGTGGAGGGTGTCGGTGGGAAGCGGACCGCCGCCGCGGTGCCGCGGCGACGGTTCACGGCGATGCCTTCGCGGTCAGGCGTTGCCGGTCGTGCTGGCGGGCTCGCTGCGCGGGCCCTCCGCGGAGGCCGAGCGGCCATCGGCGCGGAACTGGCTGCGGCTGGAGCGGCGCGGGGTCGGGCGGGAGCCCGGGACCTCGCCACCGGCGGCCGACGCGGCGGCGCCCATCTCCTCGGCGGTCGCGCTGTCGCGGCCACCGCGCGCCTCGAGGGCGGCGGCGCAGAGCTCGCGCACCACGATCTCGATCGAGCGCATCGAGTCGTCGTTGCCGGGGATCGGGATGTCCGCCAGCTCGGGGTTGCCGTCGGTGTCGATCAGGCAGATCGTGGGGATGCCCAGCGCCTTCGCCTCGTTCAGGGCGTTCAGCTCGCGCGTCGTGTCGATCACGACGATCGCGCCGGGGAGCTTGGTCATCGTCCGCAGGCCGTTGAGGTTGCGGTGGATCTTCTTCTGCTCGCGGGCGAGCTGCGACTCCATCTTCTTGGAGTAGTTGCGGATCGCGCCCGTCTCGGCGAGCTTCTCGAGCTCCTCGAGGCGGCGCAGGCGCTCGCGGATGGTGCGGAAGTTCGTCAGCGTGCCGCCGAGCCAGCGCTCGGTCACGTACGGCATCTTGCAGTCGGAGCAGTACTGCTCGATCGGGCCGCGCGCCTGGCGCTTGGTGCCCACGAAGCAGACGTCCTTGCCCGAGCCGACGGTCTTGGCGATGAACTTCTTCGCAAGCAGGAGGCCCTTGATCGTCTCCTTGATGTCGATGATCGAGACGCCGTTCTTGGTCGCGAAGATGTACGGCTTCATGCGCGGATCCCAGTTGGAGCGGCGCTGGCCGAAGATGACTCCGGCTTCGATGAGTTCCTTGGCGAGGGACGGCTTCTGATCGGACATGGGGGCTCTCCTTGCGAGCGAGTGCAGCGACACCGCGGGCACGGCCGGTGGACGCCGCCGCATGACGCGGCCGGCGGCCGTCCCGAACCAAGGGCGCTTGGATCGAGGACGAGGACTCCCGCGCGGGAGTCCGATGCGGCGCGGGGTCCACCTGGATCCGCGCCGTTCCCCGGCAAAGGGGAAGCGGAGCAGGGTACCGGGAGCCCGGCTTCGCCGCAATCTTCCGGTGGGTCCGAACCGCATTATTGGCCCCTCGCAGGCGATCCCGCCGATGCAGACGGCGATGAGCACGATCGATTCCACCGCCGGACCGGGGACAGTGGACGCCGGGTCGCCCGCCGCCGCGCCTGCAGGCGCGCCCATGCCGCGCGCCTGGCATCCGCTCGTCCGCATCGGCTTCCGCTTCTGCTTCGTCTACTTCGCGCTGGCGACGTACGCCGCGGTGCTCTCGATCCTGCCGCTGGGGGAGTACCTCGCGATGCCTCTCCTCGAGGCGCAGCAGGCCGTCGTCGTCAAGGTGGGCGCGTGGGTCTTCGGCGTGTCGATCACCGTCTTCCCCAACGGCAGCGGCGACACCACCTACAACTGGGTCGAGGTCTTCCTCAACCTCTCCCTGGCCGCGGTCGCGACGCTCGTCTGGAGCGCGCTCGACCGGCGCCGCCGCAGCTACCCGTGGCTCCTGGAGCTGCTGCGCATCGCGCTGCGCTTCGTCGTCGCGGCGGCGATGTTCGGCTACGGGATCAACAAGCTCTTCAAGCTGCAGTTCCCCGCGCCCTCGATGGCGCGGCTGACGCAGGCGTACGGCGACTCCTCGCCGATGGGCCTGCTCTGGACCTTCATGGGCGCGAGCGATCCGTACACGCGCTTCGCGGGCGCGATGGAGCTGCTGGGCGGCCTGCTGCTCTGCTTCCGCCACACGGCGATGCTGGGCGCGCTGGTCACCGCGGGCGTCATGACCAACGTCGTCATGATGAACCTCTGCTACGACGTGCCGGTGAAGCTGTACTCGTCGCACCTGCTGCTGATGTGCTGCTTCCTGCTGCTGCCGGACCTGCGCCGGCTGCTGGATGTCTTCGTGCTGAACCGGCCCGCGCCGGCCGCGGACCTGCAGTCGCCGTACCGCGCGCCCTGGTTTCGCTGGACGCTCTTCGGCGTCAAGTGCGCCGTGGTGCTGTGGCTGCTGGTCCCGACCACCATCAACATGTGGCAGATGAGCCATGTCTACGGCGACGCCGCCCCGCGCGGGCCGATGGACGGCGCATGGAAGGTCGCGCGCATGACCGTCGACGGCGCGGAACGGCCGCCGCTCGTCACCGACGAGCTGCGCTGGCGCGACTTCACGCTCGTGGACACGGAGAGCATGCGCATGGCGGTCGCGTCGCCGATGACGGGGGCGAACCGGTACCTCGGGGTGGAGATCCAGGCGGACGCCGACGCGCCGGGCAGCGGGACGCTGCGCCTGCTCAAGCGAACGGGCGGCGGCGCGACGGCGGGCGCGGCCGCGCCGACGGAGGCGGACCTGCTCGGAACGCTGCGCTACCGACGCGCGGCAGATGGAGCGCTCACGCTCGAGGGCACCTTCGACGGCCACGCGATCACCGTCGAGGGGACGCTGCGGCGTCCGGAGGACTTCCTCCTGATGAACCGCGGCTTCCACTGGATCAACGAGTATCCGTTCAACCGGTAGGTGCGCGGCGTGCGCGCCGCGCGCTCACTGCTCCAGGAAGCGCGCGCGCAGCTCGGGCGTGGGCACCATGCACTCGTCGCTGCGCCCGAACCAGGCGTAGCGCCGGCGCGCGACCGCGTCGTAGAGCGCGTCGCGCAGCGAGAGGGGCAGCAGCCGGAAGATCCACAGCGCGGGCCAGGGGGCGCGCAGGCCGCGCGCGATGCGCAGCGAGGCCTCCGAGCGCGCGTGGACGCCGTCGCGGTCGACGAGCAGGATGGTGGAGGGGGCGTCTTCGTCCGGCGCGCCCTCCGCGCCGGCGCCAGCGCCGGCAAACGTCGCCGGATCGACCCCCGCCCGCTTCAGCAGCCGCTGCGCCGCGGGGGATCCCAGCGGCGCGAAGGCGAAGCGCCCGCGCGGATCACGCCGCGCGACGAAGCGCACGACCCCCGCGCAGAGGTTGCAGACCCCGTCGAAGAGGATGACCGACTCCGCGCTCATACCGCCTTCGCGCCCGCGTCGCGGACCCAGAGGCGCTCGGTGCCGCGGCCCGCGAAGCCCGTGGCCACCACGATGCGCTCGCCCGCGCGCAGCAGGCGCAGGCCGCGCAGGAGCTTCTCCGCGCGGCGCACGAAGTCGCGCGAGTCCACCGGATGCGTCATCCGCACCGCGCGCACGCCGCGCAGCAGCGCCAGCGAGCGAAGCTGCGCCGGCGAGTCTCCGAAGGCGTAGACGGGCACGCGCACGTCGGTCTGGCTGATGAAGCGCACCGAGCGCGCGTCGGTCCAGGTGACGATCGCGCGGGCGCGCCCCTCGGTGGCGAGCTGCGCCATGCTGCGCGCCAGGATCGCGGCCGCGTCCTCGGTCTCGACGAGCTCGCGCGCGTGCACCTCGCGCACCGGCTGGCGCGCGAGCCACGCCTCGGTCTCGTGCGCGATGCGCGCCATCGCCTGCACCGCTTCGACCGGATGCTGCCCGGCGGCGGTCTCCGCGCTCAGCATGACCGCGTCGGCGCCGCCGAAGATCGCGTTGGCGACGTCGCTCGCCTCCGCGCGCGTGGGCAGCGGGGCCTCGATCATGCTCTGCAGCATCTGCGTGGCGACGATGCACGGGATCGCCGCACGCTCGCAGGCGGCCTGGATGCGCCGCTGCTCGACGGGGACGCGCGCGTAGTCGAGCTCGATCGCCAGGTCGCCGCGCGCGACCATCATCGCGTCGCACTCCGCGGCGATGGCGTCGAGCGCGCCCAGCGCGACGGGGCGCTCGATCTTGGCGACGATCAGCGGCACGCGCCCGCGGCAGGCGCGGGCGGCGCGCTCGAGGATGCGGCGCAGCTTGACGATGTCCTGCGCGTCCTGCACGAAGCTCAGCGCCACGAAGTCCGCGCCGTGGCGGACCGCCCATTCGGCCAGGTCGCGGTCGCGGCGCGTCGGCGCGTGCAGTCCCAGCGCGGTCTCGGGGAGGTTGATGCCCTTGCGGCTGCGCAGCGTGCCGCCGACCTCGCAGGTGCACTCGACGCTGCCGCGGCGGCTGCGGGCGACGCGAAGCTGCACCGCGCCGTCGTCGATGAGCACGCGGTCGCCGACGGCGACCTCCTCGACGAAGCGCGGGTAGTCGGCATGCAGCCGCACCGGGCGCGCGTGCGGGTCGATGATCCCGCTGCCGTGCTCGAAGAGGACGCGGTCCCCGTGGCGCAGGTGGATGACCGCGTCGTCGGCGATGCGCTGCAGCCGGATCTTCGGCCCGGGCAGGTCCGCCAGCACGCCCGTCTGCACGCCCAGCGCATCGGCGGCCGCGCGCACCCGCGCGAGCGTGCGCGCGTGCGTCGCCGGGTCGCCGTGGCTCATGTTCAGACGGACGACCCCGACGCCGTGCTGCAGCAGCCGGCGGATCATGGCGGGGGAGGAGCTCGCGGGGCCGAGCGTCGCGACGATGCGCGTCAGCGGTGCGGCGGCGCGCGTCCTGGTCGTCGGGCGTGGCATCGGCGCATGGATACTACGATGCCCCCGCGGCGCACGCGCCCGGACGCGCGGCCCCGCAGGAGACCCCATGCAGACGACCCAGCCAGCGGCGAAGGACATGCTCGCGAAGATCTTCAAGGCCTACGACGTGCGCGGGATCTACCCGCAGCCGCTGGACGAGGGGCTCGCCTGGCGCATCGGCTTCGCCGCGGCGCAGTACTACGCCGCCGTCGCGGACCGCGAGGGGCGCACCGGCGACGCGCGCGCGATCGTCGTCGGGCGCGACATGCGCCGCAGCTCGCCCGCGCTCGCGGGCGCGCTGAAGCAGGGGATGCGCGCGGCGGGGGCACAGATCGTCGACGTCGGCATGGTCGACACGCCCTTCGTGGGCTTCGCGGTGAACCAGCTCGGCGCGGCGGGCGGCGTGCAGACGACCGCCAGCCACAATCCCAGCAACTACAACGGCTTCAAGTTCTGCGGCCCCAAGGCGACGCCGATGGGGCAGGACTCGGGCCTCTCCGAGATCCAGCGCCTGGCGCAGGCGGCCGACCCGTCGCGCGCCGGGGTCGCGGCCACCGGCGGCGAGCGCACCGCGGACCTCTGGGACGCCTACCGCGCGAAGCTGCTGGGCTTCCTGCCGCCGCAGGTGATCGACGGCACGCGCCGCCTGCGCGTCGTCATCGACGCGAGCAACGGCATGGCGGGGACGATGGTGCCGAAGGTCTTCGCCGGCGTGAAGGGGCTGGAGATCACCGCGATCAACTTCGACAACTCCACGGGCGAGTTCGTGCACGAGCCCAACCCGCTCGTCGAGGCGAACCTGCGCTGGACGCGCGAGGGCATCCGCGCGCAGCGCGCGGACTTCGGCGTCTGCTTCGACGGCGACGCGGACCGCTGCATGGTCGTCGACGAGCAGGGCACGCCCATCGGCTGCGACCTGATGACCGCGTGGCTGGGCACGCGCTGGCTGCGCGCGGATCCCGGCGCGGCGATCGTCTACGACCTGCGCAGCACGCGCTCGCTCAGCGAGAGCGTCGCCGCCGCGGGCGGGCGCCCGGTGGAGAGCCGCGTCGGCCACGTCTTCATGAAGCAGAAGCTGCGCGAGACGGGCGCTCCCTTCGGCGGCGAGCTGAGCGGCCACTTCTACTACCGCGACATGGGCTGCATCGATAACGGTGCGCGCGCCTTCATCGACGTCGTGAGCGCGCTCGTCGAGGCGGGCCGCCCGCTGAGCGAGTGCATCGCGCCCCTGCGCCGCTACGTGCAGAGCGGCGAGATCAACTTCGAGAACGCGGACAAGCAGGGGGCGCTCGCGGCGCTGCGCGCGAAGTACCCGCAGGCGCGCTTCCAGGAGCTCGACGGCCTCAGCATGGACTGCGGCGACTGGTGGTGCAACGTGCGCCTCTCCAACACCGAGCCGCTGCTGCGCCTGAACCTCGAGGCGCGCTCGCAGGCGACGGTGGACGCGAAGGTGCGCGAGCTCGAGCCGATCCTCGGCCACCGCGTGGACCACTGACCGCGCGCGAGGCGCGCGTCACCGCTCACGCATACCCAAGCCGCTCGAGGTCCTCCTCGTCCAGCCCGAAGTGGTGGCCGATTTCGTGCAGCAGCGTGATGCGGATCTCCTCGCGCACGCGCTCCTCGCCGCCCAGCGGCGTGCCGTCGTCGTCGGTCCACTCCTCCCAGCCGCCGGCCTCGTCGAGGATCCCCTCGCGGAAGAGGGTGATCACGTCCTCCAGCGGGGGATGCTCGACGCTGCGGTGCGTCAGCGGCACGCCGCTGTGCAGGCCGCAGAGGTCGTCCTCCTCCGGGTCCATCCCCATCGAGCGCAGCAGCTCCGGCGAGGGATGGTCCTCGAGCACGATCGGCACCTCCTCCAGCCGCGCCAGCAGGCCGGGGGGAAGCTCGCCGTAGATCTCCTCGAAGAGCCGGTCGAAGCGCTCGCGCTCGCTGCGTCGCATCGTCAGCGCTCCACGCGGCCCACGAGCTCGCCGATGCCGCGCGCGCCCTGCTCGCGGACCCAGCGCGCCAGCCCGCGCGCGATCGCGGCGGGAGTGGCGGGATCGACGAAGAGCGCGGTGCCCACGCCGACGGCGCTCGCGCCCACGAGCACCAGCTCGGCGGCGTCCTCCCAGGTGAGCACGCCTCCGAGGCCGATGATCGGCACCTTCGCGGGGCCGGCGACGGCGGCGTGCACGTCGTGCACCATGCGCACGACCATCGGGTGGATCGCGGGGCCGCTCAGGCCGCCGCGCCCGCGCGAGAGGCGCGGCCTGCGCGTGCGCACATCCACGCTCATCGCCGTCACGGTGTTCACGAGCGTGAGCCCGTCGGCGCCCGCCTCGACCGCGGCGGCGCTCATGCGCACCACGTCGGAGTTGGGGCTGATCTTCACGAAGAGCGGCTTGCGGCGCACGGCGGGGCGCACCTGCGCGAGCAGCTCGCGCAGCGCCGCGGGATCGTCGCCGAACTGGCAGCCCGTCGCGGTGTTGGGGCAGCTCACGTTGAGCTCGACGAGGGCGATCTCGGGGCGCGCGTCGAAGGCGGCCGCGACCTGCAGGTAGTCGTCGACGCTGTGGCCCGCGACCGAGCCGAAGAGCCGGCAGGGCAGCGCCGCCGCGTGCGGCAGCTTCTCCGCCAGGAAGCGCTCCAGGCCGACGTTCGCCAGCCCGATCGCGTTCATCATGCCGCCGGGGACGTCGATGATGCGCCAGGGGTCGTTGCCCGCGCGCGACTCGGGGGTGATGCTCTTGCTCGTGACCGCGCCCAGCCAGCGCAGGTCGAGCGCGTCGGCGAGCTCGTCCACGTAGCCCGCGGTGCCCGCGGCCGCCACCACCGGCGACGCCAGCGAGACGCCCGCGAGGGTGGTCTGCAGGCACGGGTCGGGCAGGGCCATCGCCGGTCAGTCTACGAAAGCCGCCGCACGGTGCCCGCGACCGAGGGCGCGGCCGCCGCCGGTGCGCGCGCGCTGCGGCGGCGCGACTCGACCTCGCCGCGCTGCGCCGCGAGCGCGACGCGCTGGCGCGCGATCTGCACGCGGTCGGCGTCGGGAAGCTCGTACGCGGCGTCCAGGTGCGCCTGCGCCTGCTCGAGCAGCGCGGCGGCCTCGGCGTCGTCGCCCAGGCGGGCCCACGCGTCGGCGCAGAGGCGCGCGAAGGCGGCGCGGTGCGTGCGCACGACGGCGTCCTCGCCACGCACCTGCGCGAGCGCGTCCAGGTGCGGGCGCAGTTCCTCGCAGCGTTCCAGGCAGGCGCCGCTGGAGTCGCCCGCCTCGGCGACGGCCAGGTCCAGCGCGGCGACGACGGCGGCCTCGACGGCCAGCGCGTGGTCCGCGGCGCCGGAGGCCGCGTCCGCCCAGCCGCGCGCGTGCGACCAGACCTGCTCGAGCGCGCCGCGGCGCTGCGCGGGCTCCTCGAGCATGTTCGCGGCGGCGGTCATCGGGCGCACGATCGCCTCGGCGAGCGCGATGCGCGTGATCGGCGGGGTGGAGGCCTGTCCCAGCATCGGCGCGAAGCGCGCGACGGCGAGCGCGGCCGCGCGCAGGGCGTCGAAGGCCGCGCGCGCGTCGCCGCCGGCGGCCTCGCAGGCGGCGGCGAGCTCGAGGGTGCGGCTGAAGGCGAGGTGGCGCGCGACATCCTGCGGCTGCTCGCGGCAGCAGTCGCGCAGCGTCACGAGCGCATCGCCCGCGACCACGCGCGCGCTGTCGCGCCGTCCGGCGCGCACCGCCATCGCGGCGTACGCGCCGGCGAGGTCCGCCAGCCGCGCGAAGAGGGGCGAGCCCACGGGCGCGCCGCGGGTGCGCGTGCGCGTCTCGGTCCAGAGGTCGCGCAGCCGCTGCGCCTGCTCCTGCGCGGCGCGCATCGCGGCCTCCTGCGCGGCGCCGAAGCTGCCGTCCATGCGCGCGGCGCCCGCCGCGCCGCGACGCATCGCGTCGGCATCCCCGCCGCCTGCGCGGCTGCGTCCATCGGTGTGTTCGTCACGCATCGCTGGTCCGTCGCGAAGTGGTGCGTCAGGCCTGGGCGCCGCCCGCCTCCTTGGCGGCGCGCTTCTTCACGGCGGTGGTCTCGGGGATCGTGTCGAGGTAGAGGATCCGGCCGCAGTTCACGCAGGTCACGACATCGTCGCGCTGCGCGGCCACCTTGCTGTACTTGTCCAGCGGAAGCTCGGAATTGCAGCCGCCGCAGGCGAACTCGCGGTGGCGCAGGTCGACGACCGTGATCTCCGCGAGCGCTTCGCCGTCGTTCTGCTCGGCGGCCTCGTCGAAGGCCTCGCGCGCGTCGGGGGCCAGCAGCGAGGCGGCGCGCTCGCGCTGCGCCTCGAGCTCGCCCAGGCGGCCGCCGAACTCGCGTGTGGCCTCCTCGAGCGCCGCCCTCGCGAGGTCGCGCAGGCGGGTGCGGTCGGCCAGGGGCTGCTCGCCCGCGCCGATCTGCTTCTTCATCTTCTCGACGTTCTCCATCTGCGCCAGCACGCGCTCGGCGAGCTCGTCGCGCTTGCCCTCCATCGCCATCAGCTCGTCGCGCAGCGCGTTGTACTGCTTGGAGTTGCTCGTCGTGTTGAGCTCGCCGCGCAGGTGGTCGATGCGCTGCTTGAAGGTCTTGTCCTCGAGCTCCAGCGCCAGCACCGCCGACTGCAGGTGCTTGAGCTGGAGGTCCTGCTCGCGCCGCTGCTGGGTCAGGGTGTCCAGCTGCGTCTGCTGCCGCTTGAGCTCGCGCTCGGCGTTCTCGATGCGGGTGCGGATGCCGCGGACCTGGCTGTCGACCAGATGCAGCGCGCGGAGGTTGGCGATGAGGCTCATGTGGGGCACTTCCTGCGGCGGCCGCCGCGTGGACCGTGCAGCGTACCCGAGCCCGGACTTCTTTCCGCCTCAGCGAAGCAGCAGCAGCGCGCCGTAGACCACCGGGCCCGCCAGCAGGGGGCTGTCCAGCACGTCGAAGGCGCCCCCCATGCCCGGGAGCGCGGTTCCGGAGTCCTTGACGCCCGCGCTGCGCTTGAACAGGCTCTCCACCAGGTCGCCGAAGGGCGCGACGACCCCGAGCGCCAGTCCCGCCGCCGCGCCGACCGCCACCGGGACATGGTCGCGCGCCTCAGGCAGGCGCAGGCTGAGCGCGGCGAGCCCCGCGCCCACCAGCGCCGAGGCCGCGACGCCGCCGGCGAAGCCCTCCCAGCTCTTGCCGGGGCTCAGCCAGGGAATCATCTTGTGCCGGCCGAAGGCGACACCGGTGAAGTACGCGCCCATGTCGCTCGCCTTCACGGTCAGGATCGCGCCCGCCACCACCCAGGGACCGACGTGCCGGCGCACCAGCACCCACATCCCCAGCATCGCGCCGATGTAGACGAAGGAAAGGAGCGTCGCGCCCGTCGCGGCGACCGCGCCCTCGATGCGCCGCCCGCGCGTGTGCACGATGAGCGAGAGCGCCAGCAGTCCCCAGAGGATCGCCGCGGCGAGGGCGATCGCGTGATCGGGACCCGGCAGCAGCGGAAGCATCCCCACCGTCTCGACGCCCAGCATCGCCGCGAGGACCGTCAGCCAGGTCGGGGCCGCGACGCCGCTGCCGCGCAGCATGCGCGCCAGCTCGCGCGCCAGCAGCGGCGCGAGCAGCAGCAGCGCCACCGCGTCCAGCAGCAGACCGTCGCCGCCGCCGGTCCACCAGGGGAAGGTGTCGCCGCGCTGCACGATCTGCGCGGAGAGGCGCTCGTCGCCCCAGAGGAGCAGCACGAGTCCCACGATCAGGAGCGAGCCGGTGATCAGTCGCTGCCGCAGCACGCGTTCAGTAGACCGGAACCGAGGGATCGATGTCGAGCGACCAGAGGTGGATGCCCCCGGCCATCGAGCGCACGTCCTCGAAGCCGGCGTTGCGCAGGGCGCTGGTCACCTGCAGGCTGCGCGCGCCGTGGTGGCAGTGGACGACGATCGGATCCTCCTCGTGCCCGCGCAGGCGGTCGATGCCCGCGGCGAGGTCGTCCATCGGCAGGTGGCGCGCGCCCGCGATCGTCGCCAGCTCGCGCTCGGCGGCGGTGCGGCAGTCCAGGAGGAGGATCGCCTCGCCGGCGCTGGCGCGGCGGCGGTACTCGCGCGGCGTGATCTCC
Source organism: Phycisphaerales bacterium (assembly GCA_046350355.1). Lineage (GTDB taxonomy): Bacteria > Planctomycetota > Phycisphaerae > Phycisphaerales > SM1A02 > UBA966. The sequence goes on from JAXMAN010000002.1 coordinate 689,136, forward strand.
CAGTCGGGGTTGAAGGGATAGCCCTGCGGCAGGCCCTGCGCGTCGAGCGAAATCATGGCGTGCTCGGGGTGGGGGTGGCGGAAGGCGCGGGGGCCGCGCTCGCGGGCAGCCACTCCACCTCGCGGTCGGGGGCGCGCACCGTCGTCCACGGCGGCTGCACGACCGCGGCGCCGGGGGCGACGAGCAGCCAGAAGATGCCCATCGGCGGCTGCGCGAGGCCCTCCTGCACGGCGGTCGTGTTCTGCCGCACGCCCAGGGCGCTGGCGGTCGTCGGATAGGCGCCGGTCACGCGCGGATCGGTGCCGAAGCCCTCGAAGAGGTGGAAGTACCCGGGCTGCACCTCGACCTGGCCGCGCGGCTGCAGCACGACCTGCTCCTGCCAGCCGCTGCGGTCGAGTCCGGTCACGCTGCGCGCGGGCATCGTCGTCACGGGCGCGCCGTCGAGGTCCACCGCCGCGGTCGCGCTGCGCGACGCGGGCGGCGTCGGCGACTCCGGCTCGCCCACCGCGACGGGGCGCGGCGTGTGCGCCGGGCGCGCGAGGTCCTCCTGCGACGCCGGCGCGAGGTCGGGGAGCGGATCCTTGCCGGCGTGCGTGAGCGTGGTGCTCGGGTTCAGGCAGCCTGCCAGCAGCAGCGCAAGCGTGCCCGCGCCGAGGGCGGCGGGAAGCAGGCGAAGCGGGGCGGGGTGGTCGTCGGTCGGACGCATGGCGGTCGGACGCAAGGCGGTCGCGGGGCGCGGAATCACGACGCGTCGAGCTCGTAGCCCGCGGCCTCCAGCGCCTCGCGAATGGTATCGGGGTCGTAGCCGCGTCGGGCGAAACGGCCCGCGACGCGCGCGGCGGATTCGCGCGCGCGGCGTGCAGCGCGCGCTTCCTTGCGCAGGAGCGCCTGCGGGTCCTCGGGAGCGGCCTCGCGCGCGACGCGGGCGGCCTCGCGCGCGGCCACGCCCTCCTCCTCCAGCCGCGCGGCCAGCGCGGGCGCGGCGAGCGGCGCCCGCCGCTGCAGCTCGCGCGCCCGCTCGGCGGCGAAGGCGGCGTCGTCGATCCAGCCGTCGGCGCGCATCGCCGCAATCGCGGCCTCGGCGGCGTCGGCGTCGTGGCCCGCGGCGAGCAGGCGCTCGCGCAGCCCGGCGGCCGAGCGCGCGCGGCGCGCGAGCATCGCGAAGGCCGCCTCGCGCGCCAGCTCCTGCGCCTGCGCGGCGCCGACGCGCGCGGCGAGCGCGGGCGTCCAGCGCGTGCCGACGGCCAGCCCGAGCGTCTCCGCGCGGTGGCGCAGCATCGTCGCCACGGCGCGCCGGCCGACGATCACTTCGACGATGTTGGGATCCTCGACCGTCGGGCGCAGCGCCGCGATGGTCTGCGCGCCGGGGGAGCTTCGCCTGGAGGAGCCTTGCTTGGTGGAACGCTGCGCCAAGGGTGCCTCCTCAGGTGAGCTGGTCCAGATAGCCCGCGAGCTCGCTCGCCGCGTGGCTGTCGCGCGAGCGGCGCGCGGCCTCGAGCCCCTGCCGCAGCGTCGCGACCGTCTCGGGGACGCGGTCGAGCTCCTCGAGCGAGCGCGCCTTGTGGAAGTAGGCGTAGGCCCCGTCGGGATCGGCGGCGATGGCGCGGTCGAACCACTCGAGCGCCATCGGATGCCGCCCGGCCCGGGCGTGCTCCTGCGCGATGCCGTACAGGCAGAAGGCGTCCCCGGGCTCGCGCTCGAGCATCGCCAGCAGCGCCTGCAGGCGGTCGCCGGGCGCGCGGGCGGAGGAGGCCTTCGGATCGTCGTTGGAACCCATGTGGACGCAGCACCGTAGCACATCCCGCTACCCTTGCGCCGATGGACAGCACTTGCGCCCGACGATCCTTCGCGAAGCTCCTGCGCGCCGCCGCGCTGGCGGCGATCGCGCTGACCGGCGCGGGCTGCGTCCCGGGCTATGTCCCCGAGGACCGCACCGACCGCCGCCCGCGCGAGCTGCAGGTCACCGCGCACGCCGGCGGCACCCACCACCGGACCCTGATCGAGAACAACCGCTGGTTCCAGTCGCTGGGCAACGCGGTGCTCGTCATCGACCCCGTCAACGGCCGCGAGCTCGGGCGAGTCGAGGTCATGCCCTTCGGCGAGTCCGGCTCGGTCACCGACATGGTCGTCTCGGGCGACACGCTCTTCGCCATCTGCGACCGAACCGCCATCGCCGAGATCGATGTCACCGAGGCGGCCTCGCCCAAGGTGATGGCCATCCGCGACGCGAAGTCCCTGGGCCTCGAGCCCCGCCTGGTCTCCAAGGTGGGCGAGGAGTACTACATCAGCGGTCCCGACGGCGTCGTGCGCATCGGCGACTCGAAGCGCTTCCTCGCGGGGCAGGCCGCGGGACGCGTGGTGGACTCCAAGGAAGGACCGATCACGAGCGTCGGCCGCCGCATCCTGGCGCTGCAGGACGGCCGCTACCTGGGCGCGGCGACGGAGCTGCAGCCGCTGCCGGCGGGCGTGCAGCCCGCGGGGGGCTACCTCTTCGTGCTGCAGGGGGGCAACGGCGCGACCGTCGGCATCATGTCCGACGCCTTCGCCGAACTCGGCAAGGTCGAGGTCCCCGCCTTCGTGCGCCGCGCGCGCCTGCTGGGCGACCGCCTCTGGGTGGTGACCGACCGCATCCTCTACACCTGGCGCCTGGACGGCGGGAAGTTCGTCGAGCCCGAGGAGGTCAAGCTCAAGGGCGCGCGCGACATCGACGAGATCCGTCCGAACCACTACGCCGTCGGCGGCACCTTCGGGCGCGCGATGTACCGGCACAAGCGCGAGGGGCGCCAGACCGAGGACACCTTCTACAACGTGCAGCGCGAGCCCGGCATGCTGGAGATCGCGCTCTGCGACGGGCGCCGCGTGCTCGCGGGCGGGCGCGAGGGCTTCTGGCGCTGGCGCATCGGCGGCGAGGCGGAACTGGTCGAGAAGTCGATCGACGTGACCGCCATTCCCGCGAAGCAGGTCTCGGCCGCGTGGGGCAGCGCGCGCATCATGACCGAGAAGAGCAAGGACTCGGCGATCGAGTACGGCGCCTCCGTCGAGGTCAAGTTCGGCGACCAGACGCTCATCTACACCCCCACGGGCGGCCCGCACATCGTGACCATCGCGCTCGTCGACGGCGACATCTGGATCGGCCACGAGCTGGGCGTCGATGTGCTGCGGCGCATCGAGGAGCCCGCGCGCAAGGATCCCAAGACGGGCAAGATGCTGCCGCCATCGGTGCGGGTGGATCCGATCCGCGAGCTGCGCTTCGAGGGGCCGGCGCTCTTCATCTTCCCGGAGAACCTCGGCGGCGGCGCGGCGGTCGTGAGCCTGCACGGCGGATTCGTGCTGGTCAAGCCGGTGGCCGTCGGCGCGGCGCCGAGCTTCCGCGGTCGCGGCGACCTGAAGTAGCGGCGGCGCGCGCCTGCGAGCAGAAGCGCGCGCAGAGCGGGTCCTGCGCGCAGGTCCCGCCGCGCGCCTTGCAGACCGCGCGGCCGTGGAAGATGAGCAGGTGGCTGAGCTCGCACCACGCCTCGCGCGGGAAGAGCGCCATCAGGTCGCGCTCGATCTTCGCGGGATCCTCGTGGCGGCTGAGTCCCATGCGTCCGGCGAGCCGCCCGACATGCGTGTCCACGACCACGCCCGCCTGGATGCCGAAGCAGTTGCCCAGCACGACGTTCGCCGTCTTGCGCGCGACGCCGCGCAGCTCCAGCAGCGCCTCCATCGTGCGCGGCACCTGCCCGCCGTGGCGCTCGTGGACGACGCGCATCGACTCGTGCACGGCGAGCGCCTTCATGCGCCAGAGGCCGATGGTGCGGATGTGCGGCGCGATGCGCTCGGGGCTCGCGGCGGCGAAGGCGCGCGGGTCGGGGAAGGCGCGAAAGAGCGCGGGCGTCGCGGCGTTCACCGATTCGTCCGTCGCCTGCGCGCTCAGGATCGTCGCGACGAGCAGCTCGTGCGGCTTCGACCAGTCCAGGCGGCACGCCGCATCCGGGTAGGCGGTGCGCAGCGCCTGCAGGAGCTCGAGCGCGCGCGCGCGCTGCTGCGGGCTCTTGCGCGGCAGCGCGAAGGGGATCTCCGGCTGCGTCGCCTCACTCGGCACGGAAGGCTCCGGTGACGGGCGCGCTCCCGCCCGCCGTCGCCGGCGCGGGCGCGCGCATCCGCGCGGGCATCACCGCCAGCAGCGCGGCGGGGATCGCCAGCAGCACGAGCAGGAGCTGCGCGTTGTAGCCCGCCTCCGCGGTGCGGTGCGCGGCGTCGAAGCTGGCCTTCGCGGCGGTCGCCGTCGCGGGATCGTTCGCCTCGACCGCGCTCCAGTAGCGCGCGAGATCCGCCTGCATCGCCGGCATCGACCAGGCGCGCCAGGCGAGGAGCGCCGCCGCGGCCGCGACCAGCGCCAGCAGGAGCGCGCCCGCCCAGCGGGGGGCGCCTGACGCACCGCCCGCGCGCAGCAGCCGCAGCGTGCAGGAGACGCTCGCCGCCGCGAGCGCGTACTGGACCCAGTCGCCCGCCTGGAAGACCGGCTGCAGCATGTGCCCGGCGGCGTAGCGGCCCATCTCGGCGGTGTCCGCGCCGAAGAAGGGGCGGACCGCCTCGATCTGGATCCCCATCTTCGGGAGCGAGGCGAAGGCCGCCATCGCGGCGGTGCCCACGGCGGCGATCGTCGCGAGCCAGAGGGCGAGGGCGAGCAGCAGGATCGAGGCGGTCGCGCGCATGCATCGAGTGTAGGGCGCGCCGCCGCTACGCTTGGCGCATGCCGCCGACGGAGCAGGTGCAGCTTTCCGCGACCATCGCGCCGCTGGGCGAGCCCGCCGACGCGTGCGCGTGGCTCGCGGAGCAGGGCGTGCGCGGCGTGCAGCTCAGCGCGACGCAGCCGGCGACGCGCCCGCGCGACCTCGGCGCGAGCGCGCGCCGCGACATCCGCAGCATGGTGCAGCGTCTGGGGCTCGAGGTCTCGGGGATCGACCTCTGGATCCCGCCGGAGCACTTCCTCGATCCGGCGAACGCCGAGCGCGCCGTCGACGCGGTGCGCCACGCGTGCTCCTTCGCGAGCTTCCTCGGCCGCGTGCCGGTCGCGCTCGCCTTTCCCGCCGCGCCCGCGGCGGAGGATCCGCGCGCCGCGCTCCATGCGGACGCCGCGCGCGCCGTCACCGCCGCGGCCGCGCACGAGGGCGTGCGTCTGGCGGTCGCGCCCGAGACGCTCGCGCCGCTGGCGACGCCGCCGGCGGGCGCGCTCATCGATCCGGCCGCGGTGCTCGCGGCGGGGGGCGATCCCGCCGCCGCCGTCGCGAAGGCCGCGGGGACGCTCGTCGCCGCGCGCGTCGTGGACCTGCTGCGCTCCGGGCTGCGCGGCCCGGTGGGGGCGGGCTCGGAGGCACGGCTCGACCTGACCGCCTATCGGGTGGCGCTGGAGCTCGCGGGGGTGCGCCTGCTGCCGGTCGTCGACGCGCGCCAGTGGCCGCAGCCGCGACCGGGCCTCCTCCAGAGCGTGCAGGCGTGGATCGACGCGGTGCCCGCCCTGGGCGCGCGTCCGTCGAGGTAGGGGGTGCACGCCCAGGAGCCCGCGCCGTCGGCGCGGACTACACTCGCGCCCATGGCACGGCGCGGCGCTCCAGCGCTCTATGAACTGATGCGTCGCCCCGGCGAGGGGCCGGCGACGCCCGTCGTGCCGGCGCGCTCGGCTGGACGCGGCGCGCGCGCGAACGCCGCGCCCACCGTCTTCGAGGTGCCGCTGGGACTCGCGCTCGCGCTGGCGCTGGGCGTGATCGTGCTCGTCGCCGTCGCGTACGGCGTGGGCGTGAGCCGTGGCAAGGCGACGGCCGCGGCGTCGGGACTCGTGCCGGTGACCGAGCTTCCGCAGGGCACCGCGCCGACGCCGGGACCGGGCGCCGGTGCGGGCGCCGGATCCCCGACCATCCCGCCCGCCGCGGGCAAGGGCGCCAAATCGAACCCCGCCGCCGATAACAACGGCGATCCGCGGCAGAAGGGGTACCGGTATTACGTGCTTGCGCACCCCTCCAGCGAGCGGGCGGCCTCGATGGTCGAGTTCTGCCGCGCCAATGGACTTGATGCGTACCTCGTCCCCGACGATAATGCCCTGCTTCGCAAGATCATCGTCTTGCCTGGCTACAAGGACGCGTCGGAGAAGAACTCTCCCGAGATCAAGGCCCTCGAGGCCAGCATCCGGCGCGTCGGCGAGAAGTGGAAGGCTGCAGCCCGAGGCAACAAGGACTTCAGCGACGCCTTCCTCGAGTTCTACCGCTAGCAGGCACGCACGCGATCGATCACTTCACTCCGCCGCGCGCAGGCGCGTCGGTCTCCCGACCGCCTCACCGATTCGACTTCAAGGAACACCATGAGCCTCCACCGCAGCCTCAAGACCCAGTCCGGCGGCCTCGCGTCGCACCGCAACGTGCTGACGCGCGCCGAGCGCATCGCCAAGCTCACGCAGGAGGAGCGCTTCGACGCCGCCAAGAACAGCGCGCTGGGCATCGTGAAGGTGCGCAGCATCAAGGCCTCCTCGAAGAAGAAGAAGGCCGAAGAGGGTGCCGAGGGCGCAGCCGCTCCCGCCGCCGGTGGCAAGGCCCCGGCCGCTGGCGCGAAGGCTCCGGCCGCCGGCGCCAAGCCCGCCGCCGCCGCCGCGAAGCCCGCCGCCGGCGCGAAGAAGTGATCGCCACGCGCGCGCCCGACGGCGGGCACGCGCACGCGCACCCCGCATCCGCGAGTCCGCGTCCATGACCATCCAGATCCCCGCAGGCGGCCCCACGGGCCGCCTTTCCATTTCCTCGCTGATTTCCGCGCGTTCGCGCAGCGTGGACGCGTCGGGCATCCGCCGCGTCTTCGACCTCGCGGCGAAGATGAAGGACCCGATCAACCTCTCGATCGGCCAGCCGGACTTCCCCGTCCCGCAGGCGATGAAGGACGCGGCCAAGCGCGCGATCGACCAGGACCGCAGCGGCTACACGGTCACGCAGGGCATCCCCGAACTGCTCGACGCGGTGTGGCGCCACCTCGCCGCGGACGTCGGCTGGAGCGGCCCGGGCGAGGAGATGTCGGCGATCGTCACCAGCGGCACGAGCGGCGCGCTGCTGCTCGCCTTCATGGCGCTGCTGGACGAGGGGGACGAGGCGATCATCCCCGATCCGTACTTCGTCATGTACCCGCAGCTTGGCAAGCTCACCGGCGGGACGATGGTGCGCTGCGACACCTACCCCGACTTCCGCATGACGGCGGAGCGCATCGAGCGCTGCATCACGCCGCGCACGAAGGCGGTGCTGGTCAACAGCCCGAGCAACCCGTGCGGCGTCGTGCTCAGCGGCCGCGAGCTCGAGGAGATCGTCGATCTCTGCCGCCGCCGCGGCATCCTCCTCATCTCCGACGAGATCTACGACGAGTTCTGCTTCGAGGACGTCCGCGAGCAGGGGCGCTGCCCCAGCCCCGCGCGTTTCTCGCAGGACATCCTGCTCATCCGCGGCTTCGGCAAGACCTACGGCTGCACCGGCTGGCGCATGGGCTACTGCGCCGGGCCGCGCGCGATCGTGCAGGAGATCGCCAAGCTGCAGCAGTACACCTTCGTCTGCGCGCCCAGCGTCGCGCAGTGGGGCGCGGTCGAGGCCTTCGGCGTCGACCTCTCGCCCATCGTGCAGGAGTACAGCCGCCGCCGGCAGATGGTCGTCGACGCCTTCGAGGGCGTGACGACCGTCGCGCGCCCGGGCGGCGCCTTCTACGCCTTCGTCGACGTGCCCAAGCGCCTGGGCATGACCGGGCAGCAGTTCGTCGAGCGCGCGATCGACCATCGCGTGCTCGTGATCCCGGGCGGCGTCTTCTCCTCGCGCGACACGCACTTCCGCCTCAGCTTCGCCTCCGCGCCCGCCAAGCTCCAGGAGGGGCTGGCGATCCTGCGCGGCATGATGACGGCGTAAGGCGCGCGCTGCGTGCGCCGCCCGGGCTTCGCGCGCCGCCCGCACCCGGCACGCGCGCGCCCGGCCCGATCGGCGACCTCCGAAACGACCACCGCCCGCCCTCGCTCGAAGCGACGGGGCGGGCGGCGGTGTTCGTGGCGCGCGGCGATCGCCGCGCGTCGGATCACTTGGGGGCGCCAGCCGGCGGAGCAGCGGCCTTGGCAGCCTCGCCGTCGGCCTTCTTGAGCGCGTCCTTGTACTTCTTGTCCGGAGCCTCGATCGTGCCGGCGGCCGGCGCGTTCGTGTTCGGCTTCACGTCCTTCTTGACGCCGGGATCGCCGCAGCCAGACAGCAGCAGCAGCAGCGTCGCGGCGCTGAGCGAAATGGCCTTCTTCATGGATCTACCTTGCCTTCTTGGTGTGCTCGGTGAATCGAAGCGGACCGAGCCCCGCGCCTCGCGCCCCCCGGCATCGGCCGGAGGGTTCCGTGGCTCCGATAGTGTCTCCCAAGGATTCGCACCCCGTCAAGGGGCGGTTCCGGGGCTTCCGACCCCCGGGAAGGGGATCGCGGGCCCGCGGACGATGAGTTCGCACGCATCCAGGAGCTGCAGGGCGCACCGTCCGCTGGCGTAGCGCGCCGCGACCCGCGCGGAGGCCTCGCGGCCGAGCTCGGCGACCTCCGGACGCTGCATCGCGCGGGTGAGCGCCTCGGTCCAGCTGCGCGCGTCGCGGGCGCGCGGCAGCAGCGCGGTGACGCCGTCGATGAGGAAGTCGGCGTCCGCGTCGTCGGCGGCGAGCACGATGCGCCCGGCGGCCATCGCCTCCAGCAGCAGCGGGCGCGTGCCGTGCACCACCTCGGGGACCATGAAGACGCCGCACGCGAGCGCGAGCGGGCGGATCGACTCCAGCCGCGTCACGCCGTTGAGCACCGGCTGGATGCCCGCCTCGCGCGCGAGCCCCCAGAGGCGCGGGTCGTGGCCGGGCGGGAACTCGATCGCCACCTGCAGGTTCGGCAGCGCGGGCGCGATGTCGGCGATCGCGGCGAAGACCGCGCGGTAGGCGCCGTCGTCGCGCGCGCTGCCGGCGATGGCGATGCTCGCCGGCGACGCGGGCTCGGCGCGTCCGTGGTCGGGCACCTGCACGCCCAGCGGGAGGACGGTGACCAGCTCCGGCGCGACGATGCGCGCGGCGCGCACCGCCAGCGGCGCGGTCGACGCGCCCACCAGGTCGAGCTGCGCGAGCCGCCGCCGCAGCGGGGTGCGCTGCAGCTCGTCGGCGGTGGCGACGATCGCGACGAGCCCCGCCTCCAGGTCCTCCGCGAGCGCCGCGGCCGCGTCGAAGGCGCGCGCGCCGAAGCTGACGAAGACCTCGGGTGGCGCGTCCTCCAGGTCCGCGCTCAGCGTCCCCAGGCGCGCGCGGCGAAAGAGCGCCGAGCCGTCGAAGTGGTACGGGTGCGCCGCGAGCAGCCGCGCCATCGGCGGCTCCTCGGAGCTCTCCGGCAGGATGCGGGTGACGCGCGCGCCCTCGGCGGCCAGCGCCACCGCCAGGCGGTGGAAGGCCGCCGCGTCGGTCAGGAGCCGCTCGGGATCGATGACGAGCGCGATGTGCACGCGTCACCCTCCAGCGGATCGAAGGCGAGCGCCATCTCGGCGGGAATGCGCGCGGGGCGCCGCGTCTCCAGGTCGACGAAGGCCCAGCAGGTGCTCGCGCGGCAGACCAGGCGGCCGTCCGCGCGCACGACGACGGTGTCGCGCCACGAGGCGCTGCGCCCCATCGTGCGCACCCAGGTGAAGACGTGCAGCGTCTCGCCGGGGAAGGCCTCGGACTTGTAGTCGATCTCGTGGCGCGCGACGAACCACATGCGGCCCTGCTCGAGCATCGCCGCGCGCGTGTAGCCCAGCGCGTCGGCGTGCAGCTCCGCGGCGCGGTCGAGCCAGCGCACGTACTCCACGTTGTTGATGTGCGCGACCGCGCGGCTCACGCCCTCCGCGCCGGGCACCAGCCGCAGCGCGAAGGGGCGCGCGTGCGCCACGCCCGCGCCGTCGGGGGGACGCAGCGCGGCGTCGGGGTGCATCGACGGCGGCGCGTGCGCGCTCATCGCGCCGCCTCCGCGTCCGGATCGATCGAGCGCAGGTACTCCCAGCTGTAGAGGCCCGTCTCGTGCCCGTCGCTGAAGCGGATGCGCACCGCGTAGTTGCCCACGAGCTCCGCGCCCAGCGCGGTGAGCTCGCCCGAGCCGCCGCCGGAGGGAAGCACGGTGAGGGGGTTCTTCTGCATCTGCTTGCGCAGCTCGCGCGCGTCGGCGCTGGGGCTCTGGCGCCGCAGGTGCAGCAGGGGATAGAAGCTGCGCCGTCCGTCGCTCCAATGGACCGTGAGGCCGCGCGCCCGGTCGAGGTCCAGGTGCAGCGGACGCGGTGCGTCGGGGACGGTGGCCACGGCGCGATTCTACGGACGCGCGCCTACACTCGCGGGCGCATGGAACGCACCGCCGCCACCTCGGCCCACGCCTCGGACCGCCTGCTCGCGCGCATCGAGCAGGTCGGCGCGCCCACCTGCGTCGGGCTCGATCCCGTCGTCGAGAAGCTGCCCGCGGCGCTGCGTCCGGCCGGCGGCGACGAGGCCGCGGCCGCCGCGATCGAGGCCTTCTCCACCGGCGTGCTCGACGCCGTCGCGGGGCGCGCCCCCGCGGTGAAGGTGCAGGCGGCGTGCTTCGAGCGCCACGGCCCCGCCGGCGTGCGCGCGCTCGCGCGCGTCCTCGAGCATGCGCGCGGGCTCGCCTGCTTCGAGGTGATCCTCGACTGGAAGCGCGGCGACATCGGCGTCAGCGCGGAGCACTACGCCGCCGCCGCGCGCGGCGCGCTCGACAGCGACTGGACCACCGTGAACTCCTACCTCGGCGCGGACGGGATCGCGCCCTTCCTGGCCGCCGGGCGCGGCGCCTTCGCGCTCGTGCGCACCTCGAACCCCTCGGGCGACGCGCTGCAGTCGCTGCCGCTGGCCGACGGGCGCACCGTCGCGCAGGCGGTCGCGGACCTGGTCGCGACGCTGGGCGCGGCGCACTGCGGGCGCGCGGGCTTCAGCGATCTCGGCGCCGTCGTCGGCGCGACCAAGCGCGCCGACGCCGCCGCGCTGCGCGAGCGCATGCCGCAGCAGATCTTCCTGGTGCCGGGCTTCGGCGCGCAGGGGGGCGGCGTCGACGACGTCCTCCCGTGCTTCCGCAGCGACGGGCGCGGCGCGCTCGTCACCGCGAGCCGCTCGGTGATCTACGCCTTCGGACCGGGCGACCGCGACTGGGCCGGCGCCGTGACGCGCGCGGCCGAGGAGTTGCGCGCGCAGATCGGCGGCGCGCTGGGGGCGCGCGCGGGATGAACCGCTGGCTCCCCGCGGTCCTGATCGTCGCGGCGATCGCGCTGCTGGTGGGCGTGCCCGTGGTGGCGCGCCGCAGCGACGCGCGCCCGCCCGCCGACGCGGCCACCGTCATCATCGTCACGCCGCACAACGAGCAGATCCGCCAGGAGTTCGCGCGCGCCTTCGCGCGCTGGCACCAGGAGCAGTACGGATCGCCCGCGACCGTCATCTGGAACACGCCCGGCGGCACGAGCGAGATCCGCAAGGTGCTCGAGGCAGGCATCCTTGCGGCGCTGCGCGACGGCACCGAGCCCGGCGGCTCGGCGGACCTCTTCTTCGGCGGCGGCTCGTACGAGTTCGACCAGCTCAAGAAGCCGCTCACCGTCGAGGCCGGGGGCGTGAAGCGCTCCGCCTCGGTCCTGGTGCCGGTGGAGTTCGAGCCGGGCTACCTCGACCAGGTCTACGGCGCCAAGGAGGTCGGCGGGCGCGCGCTCTACGACCCCGACGGCTACTGGTTCGGCTGCGCGCTCTCGGCCTTCGGCATCATCTACAACCAGCCCGTCCTGGAGAAGCTGGGCGTCGCGCCGCCGACGGAGTGGATCGCGCTCGCGGACCCGCGCCTGCAGGGGCGCGTCGCGCTCGTGAATCCCGCGCAGAGCGGAAGCGTCGCCACCGCGATGGAGACGATCCTGCTGCGCGAGGGGTGGAACGCCGGCTGGGCGATCCTGCGCCGCGCCGCCGCGAATTCGCGCTCGATCAGCGCGAGCGCCACGCGCGCGCCCGTCGAGGTCGCGCAGGGCGAGGCCGCGGAGGCGATCGCCATCGACTTCTACGGACGCTTCCAGCAGCAGGCGGTCTCCGACGGCGGCTCGCCCGGGCGCGTGGGCTACCTCGATCCCGTCGGCAAGACCGCGATCGATCCCGACCCGATCGCGATGCTGCGCGGCGCGCCGCACCCGCAGACCGCGCGCCGCTTCATCGAGTTCGCGCTCTCGCCCGCGGGCCAGCGCCTTTGGCAGTACGCGCCCGGAACGCCCGGCGGCCCGGAGCAGTACGGACTGCGGCGTCTTCCCGCCAGCCGCGTCGTCTACGAGCGCGACCACGAGCGCTTCACCGACAAGGTCGATCCGTGGACCCTCGCGAGCGTCATCCCGAACCCGAATCCCAACGTGCGCTCCTTCGTGGCGCCGCTCTTCGTCGCGACCGCGATCGAGAACCGCGCGCTGCTGCGCGAGGCGTGGCGGCGCATCGCCGCGCATCCGGAGTACCCGCGCGACGGCTCCGTCCTCGTCGCGGCGAAGGCGCGCGATCCGAAGCTGCGCGCGATGCTCGAGGCCTTCGACGCCTTCCCGCAGGTGCCCGCTCCCGGCGGGGCGACGATGGACCTCGGCGACGAGCGCACGCTCGCCGCGGTGCGCGAGGGCTGGCTGCGGGGCAAGTGGAAGGACGCGCGCCTCTGGGATCCGCAGGACTCGCCCGCCGAGGTGCTGCGCCAGCGCTTCGCGCAGGAGATCGCCGCCAGCCTGCGGCGCGTGATCGCGATCGACCAGGAGGAGGCGCCGTGACGCCGCGGCGCGCGGCGGTCCTCTCCGTCGGCGACGAGCTGGTCCTGGGAAGCGCGCTCGACACCAACGGCCGCGAGGTCGCCGCCGCGCTGCGCGACGCGGGGCTGGACTGCGCCGAGCATCGCACGGTGGGGGACGACATGCCCGCGCTCGTCGCGGCGCTGCGCGAGCTCGCCGCCGCGCACGCCGTGCTCGTGGTCACGGGCGGGCTCGGCCCCACGGAGGACGACCTCACCCGCGAGGCGGTGAACGCGCTCAGCGACGCGGGCGCGCCGATGACGGAGGACGCGCAGGGGCGCGCCGATCTCGAGCGCTGGTTCGCCGGCCGCGGCCGCGCGATGGCGCCCAACAACCTGCGGCAGGCGCTTCGCCCGCGCTCGGCGCGCACGCTGCGCAACGCCAACGGCACGGCGCCCGGCTTCGCGTGCGCGATCGGCGCGTGCACGGTCTTTTGCCTGCCCGGCCCGCCGCGCGAGATGCTGCCGATGCTCCACGAGCAGGTCGTGCCCGCGGTGCGCGCGCCCGGCGCCCCCGCGATCGTGCGCGCCAGCGTGGGCACTTTCGGCATCGGGGAGTCGGACCTCGCGCACCGCCTGGGCAACCTGATGGAGCGCGGGCGCGAGCCCGGGATCGGCACCACGGCGAGCGGCTCGGTCGTCTCGATCCATGCGACCGCGCGCGGGGCCGACGCCGCGGCGCGCGCGCAGGCCGCGCTCGCCGAGTGCGCGCAGCGCGTCGTTCCCTACGCCTTCGGTCCGCCGGAGGCTGGGATCGCCGCCGCCTCGCTGGAATCGCTGCGCGCCGCGGGGGCGACGCTCGCGGTCGCCGAGAGCTGCACGGGCGGGCTGGTGGGCTCGATGCTCACCGCCGTCGCGGGGGCGAGCGACTGCTTCCTTGGCGGCTGGATCAGCTACGCCAACGCGATGAAGGAGCGCGAGCTGGGCGTGCCCGCCGCGACGCTCGCCACCGCCGGCGCGGTGAGCCGCGAGACCGCGCTCGCCATGGCGCAGGGAGCGGCCGCGCGCGCGGGCGCGACGCACGCGCTGGCGATCACCGGCATCGCAGGCCCCGGCGGCGCGACCGAAGGCAAGCCCGTCGGCACCGTCTGGATCGCGCTGCACGACGCACGCACGGGCGCGGGCCGCGCGCGGCGCTTCGAGTTCCCCGGTCCGCGTGAGGTCGTGCGCGACCGCGCCTCGAAGGCCGCGCTGCAGATGCTGCGCTGGCACCTGCGCGGCGAGGACGCCCCGATCATCTGGGAGCGCGCATGAGCGGGGCGGACGAATCCGCGTCCGCGCGCGCCCCCGTCCCCGCGCTGATCGACGCCGACGCCGCGCCCGCGCGCCCCGTGCGTGCCTTCGTCGCGCTGGGCTCGAACGTGGGCGACCGCGCCGCGCATCTGGAGGCGGCGCGCGCCGCGATGGCCGCGCTCGCGGGCACGCGCGTGCTCGCGCGCTCGGGCGTGCACGAGACGGACCCCGTCGGCCCACCCGGGCAGGGGCCGTACCTCAACGCCGTGGACGAGCTCGAGACGACGCTCTCCGCGCGCGCGCTGCTGGAAGCGCTCCTGGCGATCGAGCGCACCCGCGGTCGCGACCGTTCGCGCGAGGTGCGCTTCGGACCGCGCACCCTCGACCTGGACCTGCTGGCCTACGGCGACGCGCGCCCGGGCGGGGGCGCCCGCATCGACGCTCCGGGGCTCCAGGTGCCGCATCCGCGCATGGGGGAGCGGGAATTCGTGCTGCGCCCGCTGGGGGAAATCGCGCCCGCGCTGGCCGCCGCCGCGCGTGGGGGGGTCGTACAATCGCCCCCGGTCGCGCCCTGATCCGGCACCGTCGCCGGCGCGCGGCCTCGCACGACTCCAGGAGCATTGCACATGCGCATCTCGACCGCGGCCCTCATGGCCGGTCTCGCCCTCAGCCTCGCCACCGCGACCGTCGCGCAGGCGCCGGCCGCCCCCGCGAAGGACCCACAGACGGCGAAGCCCGCCTCGCCCGCCGAACCCGCGGCCCCCGCGAGGCCCGCGGCCCCCGCGGCGCCCGCCAACGAAGGCGGCGGCCCGGTCCCCGGCGCGCCGATGGACGCGGTCGCTCCGAAGATGGCCCCGCCCTCCGAGGGCTGGACCGAGGCGGACAAGTCCGCCGCCAGCGTCGAGAAGGGCATGCAGACCCTCACCGCCGCGCAGAAGGCGTACCAGGAGGCGCCGCAGCTCTCCGACACCGTGAAGCTCGCGATGATGCTTCCGGATGGCACCGCCAACGACACCATCCAGCTCGCCTTCGGCAAGGGCAGCGACATGGAGATCTCGATGGGCAGCCTGAAGCTGCTCGCGGTCGGCGACAAGGTCTACTTCGTCCCGGACCAGCCGGCGGACAAGTACATCGAGCGCACCATCGACGGCAATGTCTCCAAGACGCTCGGCGCGCTGCTGCCGGGCTTCTCGATCCCCGCGCCGGACCTGGTCCTGCGCGAGAAGGGGAGCGATCCCGTCGCGGCCTTCGGCCTCGGCGCGGTCGAGGGCCTCAAGGTCGCGGGCTTCCGCGAGAAGGACGGCAAGAAGGAAGTCCTCTTCACCGGCAAGGGCGCCGAGGGCGTCGCGGCCTTCGACGCGAAGACCGGCTTCGTGACCGCCTCCAGCATGCTCTTCACCCCGCCCGGGGTCCCCGAGGGCATGGACATCAAGATCGGCGTCCAGATCGCCCACACGCCCAGCACCGAGCCCCTCAAGACCCCGATCGCCTTCGACGCCGGCAAGCGCAAGGCGGTCAAGTCGATCGAGGAGCTGCTCGACCAGCCGCAGGGCTCCGAGCAGGGCCCCGAGGTCAAGGTCAAGGAGGGCGACGTCGCCCCCGTGGCCGTGCTGACCACGCTCGACGGCAAGAGCGTCGACATCGGCGCGCTCAAGGGCAAGGTCGTCGTGATGGACTTCTGGGCGACCTGGTGCGGACCGTGCCGCAAGGGCCTGCCGCTGCTCGAGGAGTTCGCCAAGTCCATGAAGGACAACGACAAGGTCGTCGTCTATCCCGTCAACGTCTGGGAGCAGAGCAAGGGCGACGAGCTGACCAAGAAGGTCGGCGAGTTCTGGACCAAGCAGGGCTACACGATGACGACGCTGCTCGATCCCGACGCGAAGCTCATCGGCCAGTACGGCTTCCAGGGCATCCCGGCGATGGTGATCATCGGGCCCGACGGCAAGATCTCCAGCACGCACATCGGCTACGACGCCGGTCTCGTGAAGAAGCTCACCGAAGAGGTGAACAAGGCGCTCGGCACGACGGCGAAGTGAGCCGACGGCCAGTTCCCCCGCGCAGCAACCACGGCGCGGCCCCGCGGAGACCCCGCGGCGCCGCGCCGTCTGCGTAGGATTGCGGGCCCATGTCCGACCACGGCCAGCCCAACGCCGCGCCCATCCCGCTGCCGCAGCTGGACGCCGCCGCCCGCGCGGCGCAGGCGCTTCGCGAGCGCGTGGAATCCAGCCTCCGCGCGCTGGGGATCACGGACCTGCGCTTCGACCGCGCGGGCCGCATGCTCTACGCGACCGACGCGAGCATCTACCAGATGGACCCGGTGGGCGTCGTCGTCCCCGCCGACCTGCAGCAGGGCATCGATGCCGTCCGGTGGTGCGCGCAGCAGGGGATCCCGCTGCTGCCGCGCGGGGGCGGCACGAGCCTCAACGGGCAGAGCGTCAACGCCGCGGTGATCGTCGACTTCGGCGCGCGTTGCCGCGGCATCGGCGCGGTGGACGCGCAGGAGCGCTCCTGCTGGGTCGAGCCGGGCGTCGTGCTCGACCAGCTCAACGCGCACCTGGCGCCGATGGGGCTCATGTTCGCCCCCGATCCCGCCACCGCCAGCCACAACTGCATCGCGGGCATGATCGGCAACAACAGCGCGGGCGCGCGCAGCCTGAAGTACGGCCGCACCGTCGAGAACCTGCTCGCGCTGGACGTCGTGCTCGCCGACGGCACCGAGCACCGCCTGGAGGAGGGCGCGTGCGAGCGCGATCCCGCGCAGCGCGCGCTCGCGCAGGGGCTCGCCGAGATCCTGCGCCCGATCGAGGCGCAGGTGCGCGCGAAGTTCCCGCGCATCCTGCGCCACGTCGACGGCTACAACTTCGACCTCTTCCTGGACCAGCTCGCGCGCTCGACGCCGGGCACCTTCGACCGCGTCAACCTGGCGCACCTGGTCTGCGGCAGCGAGGGCACGCTCGCGACGATCGTGCGCGCGAAGCTGCGCCTGGTCCCCACGCCCAAGGCGAAGGGGCTCGCGATCATGGGCTTCGCGACCGTGGACGACGCGCTCGCGGCGCTCATGACGATGATCGGCACCGACCCCGTCGCGGTCGAGCTCGTCGACGACGTGATCATCGCGCTGGCGCGCGAGAACCGCGAGTACCGCGGCTACGTCGACCTCATGCCGCGCCCCGCCGGCGCGCCGCTGGGCGCGGTGATGTACGTCGAGTACTTCGGCCAGACGCTGCAGGAGGTCGAGGCGAGCCTGCGCCTGCTGCGCGAGCGCCTGCCGGGCCAGCCGATGGAGCAGTACACCGACGCGCGCCGCATGGCCGACGCCTGGCGCCTGCGCAAGGCGGGCGAGCCGCTGCTGCACGGCGTTCCGGGCGTGCGCAAGCCGCTGGGCTTCGTCGAGGACACCGCGGTCGATCCGTCGAAGCTGCCCGGCTTCATCAAGGACTTCAAGGCGATCCTCGCCTCGCACGGGACGCAGGCCAGCTTCTACGCGCACGCCAGCGTCGGCTGCCTGCACATCCGCCCGATGCTCGCGCTGCAGGAGCCCGCCGACCGCGCCACGATGCTGCGCATCGGCGAGGAGGTCACCGACCTCGTCGTGCGCTACGGCGGCGCGCTCTCGGGCGAGCACGGCTCGGGCCGCTCGCGCACCGCGCTGCAGCTTCGCTACTTCGGCGAGCCCATCTGCCGCGCGCTCGCGGCGACGAAGGCGCTCTGGGACCCGCGCGGGATCATGAACCCCGGCATCAAGGTGCGCTACGGCGACGAGGCGATGTCCGTGGAGCACCTGCGCATCGAGCCCGACGGGCGGCCGCTGCACATCGACGGCATCCGCACCTTCTTCGACTACGAGGACGAGGGCGGCTTCGGCCACGCCGTCGAGCTGTGCAACGGCGCGGGCCTCTGCCGGCGCCTGCAGGGCTCGGTGACGATGTGCCCCTCGTACCAGGCGACGCTCGACGAGCGCCACGCCACGCGCGGGCGCGCGAACCACCTGCGGCTGGCGATCACCGGGCAGCTCGCACCCGGCGGCGGCGACCGCCCCGACTGGAACAGCCCGCAGGTGCAGCAGACGCTGGATCTCTGCCTCTCCTGCAAGGCGTGCAAGGCCGAGTGCCCCAGCAACGTCGACGTCGCCAAGCTCAAGGCGGAGTACGCCGCGCAGGGCTTCGCCGCGACGGGCAAGATCCCGCTGCGCACGCGCCTCTTCGGCCGCGTGCGCGGCTCGAACCGCCTGCTCTCGGCGCTCTGGCCGCTGGCCAACGCGCTCAACGGGCTCGGCCCGGTGCGCGCGCTGCAGGCGTGGGCGATGGGCATCGACGAGCGCCGCTCCATGCCGCGCTACGGTCCCGCACTGGACCGCTGGTACGCGCGCCGCGGCAGCCGCGCCCCCGCGGGCGCGCCGGTCGTGCTCCTCTTCCCCGACTGCTTCACGATGTACAACGAGCCGCAGGTCGGCCAGGCGGCGATCGCGCTGCTCGAGGCCTTCGGCTACCGCGTCGAGCTTCCCTCGCTGGGCTGCTGCGGGCGCTCGCTCATCTCCACCGGCATGCTCGCCGAGGCGGCGCGCACCTGCGCGCAGACCGCGCAGGCGCTGGAGGCGGCGGTCGAGCGCAGCGGGGCGGTCGCCGTCGTCGGCTGCGAGCCAAGCTGCATCAGCGCGATCAAGGACGACTGGCTCGAGCTGCGCATGGGCATCGACCGCGCGCGGCTGCAGGCGCTCGCGGCGCGCACCTTCCTGGTCGAGGAGTTCCTCGAGCGCCGCTGGGAGGCGCACCCGCAGCGCCCCGCGCCGCCGGCCTTCGAGCCGGGACCGATCGCGCTGCACGCGCACTGCCACCAGAAGGCGCTCTGGGGCGCCGAGTCCAGCGCCGCGCTGCTGCGCCGCTACTTCGGCCCGCGTCTGGAGGTGCTCGCGACCGGCTGCTGCGGCATGGCGGGCAGCTTCGGCTTCGCGCAGGAGAAGTACGACCTCTCGATGCGCATCGCCGAGATGGGCGTGCTCCCCGCGGCGCGCGCGCGTCCGCAGGCGACGCTCTGCGCGCCCGGCACGAGCTGCCGCCACCAGATCCACGACGGCACCGCGCAGGACGCGGCGCCGCGCGAGGCGCTGCACCCGGTCGAGCTGCTCGCGAAGGTGCTCCTCTGACGCGCGCGCGGGCGTCCGCCCGGACGCGCTAGAATCGGCGCGCCATGACCGACGCCACCTCCGATCCGCTCGCGCTCGCGCTGGACATCGAGAGCAGCCAGATCGACATCCGCGGCCTCAAGATCCTGATCGTCGACGACAACGCGCAGAACCTGGAGCTTGTGCAGGCCTACCTCGAGACGCTGCCGGTGACGGTCTCGACGGCCGCCGACGGCCTGGCCGCGGTCGCCGAGGTGGAGCGCTTCCACCCGGACCTGGTGCTGCTGGACGTGATGATGCCCAAGATGTCGGGCTTCGAGGTCTGCCAGAAGATCAAGGGCAACCCCGCGATGCGCGACACCGTGGTGATCATGGTCACCGCGCTGCACGAGGTGGGGGACTTCGAGCGCGCCGTCGAGTGCGGCTGCGACGACTTCCTCACCAAGCCGGTGAACAAGGTCGAGCTGCTGACGCGCGTCAAGAGCCTGCTGCGCGTGCGCGCCCTGAAGAAGATGCTTGAGGATCTCAAGCGCGGCGCCCCCGGCGGCCGATGATCGCGAAGGCGGCGGAGCCGCTTCGTGCACCCACCGGGCACCCGGGCAGGACCCGCCCCACGGACCGTCCGGTCGATCCCCGCGAGGCTCCGCCATGCATTCCATCGCAGCGCCGACCCGCGCGACCAAGTCGCAGCTGGTCGAGCAGATCCGCACCGTGAACACCTCCGCGCCGCGCGAGTGGCTCGAGGGCTTCGACTTCGCCGTCCTCGAGCGCTACCTCGACCGCCTGCGCGAGGCGGCCACGCGCCCGCTCCAGCTCAGTCCAGGTCCACGACCTTCATGGCAATGAGGTCCTGCACGTCGACGAGGCCGACCGGGCGGCCCTGCGCGTCGACGACGGGGATCTCGTCCAGCCGCCGCTCGCGCACGAGCTGCACCGCATCGCGCACCAGCGCCTCGACCCCCAGCGTGCAGGGGCGCGCGGTCATCACCTCGCGGATCGCCCGGGCGAGCACCTGCGCGCCGTGCTGGTGCACCTGACGGCGCAGGTCGCCGTCGGTGAAGATGCCGCTCAGGCGGCCCTGCCCATCCACCACGACCAGCGCGCCCGCGCGGCGGTTCTGTCCGGCCTGTGAGAGGGCGGCGGCGACGGTCGTCTCCTCCGTGACCGTGGCCAGGTTGTCGCCGACGCGAAAGCGCAGGACCTCGGTGATGTTCTTGAGCCCCGCGCCCAGCAGGCCGCCGGGGTGGCGGCGGTGGAAGTCGTCGGCGGCGAAGTTGCGGCGGCGGCTGACCGCCAGCGCCAGCGCGTCGCCCATGGCGAGCATCGCCGTGGTGCTGGCGGTGGGGGCCAGGTTGAGCGGACACGCCTCGACGACATCGCCGATGGCCAGGTGGACGTCGCTCAGGCGGGCCAGGTGGGAGCCGTGCTTGGCGCTGATGCCCACGACCGGCACCCGGTCGGCGCGCAGGATGGCGGCCAGGTTGACCACCTCCTCGGTGCTGCCGGAGTAGCTCATGAGGATCGCGACGTCCCCGGGCCGCACGCGGCCGAGGTCGCCATGGACCGCCTCGCTGGGGTGGAGGAAGTGCGCCGGCTGCCCGAGGCTGGACATGGTGGCCGCGATCTTGGCCCCGATGAGGCCGCTCTTGCCCATGCCCGAGACGACGACATGCCCGCCGCAGGCGGTGAGCAGGTCGATCGCGCGGTGCCAGTGGGCCGCGTCCTCCCCGGTGGCGCGCGCGGCGACCCGGCGGACGGCCTCGGCCTCGGCGAGCATCGCGTCGGCGAGGTACGCGGTCTCCTCGCCGTTGCCGGCGGCGGGCGGATCGACGGGCGGCTTCGCGGTCATGGCGGGAATCGTAGGGCCTTCCCGGCCGCTCCGGTACGCTGCGCCGATGCCGTTGCAGGACGACTACCAGGTCCGCCTCGCCAGCTTCCAGGGGCCGCTGGACCTGCTGCTCTTTCTCATCCGCCGCGCGGAGGTGGACGTGGGGGACATCCCCATCCACGAGATCACCGCGCAGTACTTCGCCTTCCTGAAGCAGGTCCCCAGCATCGACATCGACCTCGCGGGCGAGTTCCTGGTCATGGCCGCGACGCTGGTGGAGATCAAGAGCCGCACGCTCGCGCCCTCGCAGCGCACGGGCCAGGGCGGCGGCGGCGAGGGCGGCGGCGCGCTCGACGAGTCCGACCCGCGCTTCGAGCTCGTGCAGCAGCTCCTCGCCTACCAGAAGTACCGCACCGCGGCGGACGAGCTCGACCGCCTGCGCCGCGACTTCGCGCTGCGCTACCCCGTCGGCGGCCGCGGCTTCACGCTCCCGGAGGAGCCCGAGCGCGAGTACGAGATGGACGACGTCCACCTCCTCGACCTCATCGAGGCGTACGAGCGGATCATCGCGGGCATCGACCTCACGCGCGTGGGCGACCACCGCGTCGAGTACGACGACACGCCGATCTCGCTGCACCAGACCGACCTCGTCGACCGGCTCGACCGCGCGCCGGAGAAGCGCCTGACGCTGCAGGAGGTCTTCCGCGGCCGCACCCGCGGCGAGGCGATCGGCCTCTTCCTGGCGATGCTGGAGCTGGCGCGCGAGCAGCGCATCGGCATCCGCCAGGACGCCATCGACGGCACGATCCAGATCGAGCTGGAGCTGGGGACGCCCGCTACGCGCTGATCGCCGCGACGAAGCGCTCGCCGAACTCGGCGAGCTTCTTCGCGCCCACGCCCTTGATGCGCGCGAACTCCGCGAGCGTCGTCGGACGCGCCGCGGCGAGCTCGTGCAGCGTCGCGTCGCTGAAGATGAGGTAGGGGGGCGAGCCGCGCTCGGCGGCGATCTCGCGCCGCAGCGCGCGCAGGCGCTCGAAGAGGGCGGTGTCGACCTCGTGCACGCCGTGGACGCCCGCGCTGGCGGCGGCGTGGCGGCGGCCGCGCCCGCGCGGCGGCGCGCGCAGGGGGACCTCGGCCTCGCCGCGCAGGGCGCGGTGGCCCTCGGCGGTGAGCACGAGCACCGGCATCTCGTCGCCGCTGCGCGCGAGCAGGCCGTGCTCCACGAGCTGGAAGAGGTAGTTGATGAGCGTGCTGCGCTCCTGGTCGCGCAGGACGCCGTAGGTGGGGAGCGCGGCGTGGCCGCGGCGCTCGATCTCCTCGGTCTGCGCGCCGCGCGCGACGTCGGCGACGTAGCCCGCGCCGTAGCGCTGCCCCGTGCGCACGACCGCGCTCAGGAGCTTGCGCGCGAGCGTCGTCGAGTCGGGGGCCATCCGCACCTCGCCCAGGCAGACGTCGCAGGCGCCGCAGTTGTCGCGCTCCGCGCGCTGGCCGAAGTGCTCGAGCAGCCAGCGGTGGCGGCAGACGGGGCTCGAGGCCATCCGCTGCATCGCCTCGAGCTGCGCGCGTCCCTGCTCGAGCGAGGCGCCCAGCGCGTCGATGGTCTCCGCCGCCGCGCCCTGTTCCTCGTAGCGCTCGCGCGCCTCGTCGTGGCTGCCCTGCGCGATGGTCTGCCACTTCACGACGTCGGCGTACGAGTGCAGCAGCACGCACTCGCTCTCGAGGCCGTCGCGCCCGGCGCGGCCGGTCTCCTGCTGGTAGTGCTCGACGCTCTTGGGCATCGTCATGTGCACGACCGCGCGGACGTCGCTGCGGTCGATGCCCATCCCGAAGGCGACCGTCGCGACGACGATGTCCAGCTTCTCCTGCGCGAATGCCTCCTGGACGCGGGCGCGCTCCTCGGAGGCGAGCCCCGCGTGGTAGCAGCCGGCGCTGAACTTCTCGCGCTGCAGGAACTCCGCGAGCGACTCCGTGTCCCTGCGGCTGAGGCAGTAGACGATGACCGCGTCGCCGCGGTGGCGCCCGAGCACCTCCAGGAGCTGGCGGCGCCCGTCGGTGCGCGGCTCGATCCGGTAGACGAGGTTCGGTCGGTCGAAGCTGCCCACGAGCACGCACGGATCGCGCAGCGAGAGCTCCTCCACGATGTCGCGCTGGACGCGCGGGGTCGCGGTGGCGGTGCAGGCGTGGAAGCTCGCCTCGGGGAATGCCTCGCGCAGGCGGCGGAGCTGGCGGTATTCCGGGCGGAAGTCGTGGCCCCACTGGCTGATGCAGTGCGCCTCGTCGATCGCGAAGGCGCGCACGCCGACGCTGCCGAGCCACTGCGCGAACCCCGGCGCCAGGACGCGCTCGGGCGAGACGAAGAGCAGCCGCACCGCGCCTGCGCGCACCTGGCGGCGGACCTCGTCGCGCTCGGCGGCGTCCATCCCCGAATGCAGCGCCGCCGCGGGGTAGCCGTCGGCGCGCAGGCCGTCGACCTGGTCCTTCATCAGCGCGATGAGCGGGCTGACGCAGACGTCGATGCGCGTCTCGCCGCGGCGCTGCGCGACCAGCGGGGGGACCTGGTAGCAGAGGCTCTTGCCGCCGCCGGTGGGCATGACCAGCAGGCTGTCGCGCCCGGCCACGCCGGCGGCGATCGCCTCGGCCTGCATGGGACGCAGCGTGTCGAAGCCCCAGATGCGCCGGATCTGCGCGATCGTCTCGCCGTCGACGCCCGTGGCCGGGGCCTCGGGGTCGGTTGGCGCGTCCTGCGCGGCGATGGGCGGTTCCATCCGCATCGCGCGCAGTCTAGGCGCGCCTAGAGCGCTCCCGAGAGTTCCTTGACAATCCGCTCCTGCAGGCGCTTGGCCTTGCCCACGCCGTCCTGGTCGCCGGTGAGGTCGTTGCAGAGGACGCTGAAGGCGTACTTGGGCGGCTGGCCCGGGCGGCCGATGTAGCCGCTGAGGCAGCTCACGCCGTTGATGTACCCGGTCTTGCAGCGCACCGAGACGAGGCCGGCGTCGAGGTCGTTGAAGCGCTTCTTCACGGTGCCCGTCTCGCCCGCCACCGCCAGGCTCTCCAGGAAGGGCTCGCGCAGGGCCGGATCGTGGGCGATCCCGCGCAGCCACGCGGTCAGCAGGTTCGCGGTGACCTTGTTGCCGCGGCTGAGCCCGCTGCCGTCGACCGCGGTGAGCGAGCGCGCCGCGGTGCCGGGGCCCAGGCGGCTGTCGATCGCCGCCGCGAGCGCCGCGCTGCCGTTGCCCCAGCCGCCGGGCTGGCCGGTCGCCGCCGCGCCGATGCGCTTGAGGAGGCTCTCGGCGTAGAGGTTTTGGCTGTCGGTGTTGCAGCGCTGGACGACCGTCGCGAGCGGGCTCTCGACGACCGGCCCCACCGGCGTGCCCGTGGGCTTCGGGTCCGTCTCGCCGGCGCTGCGCGCGTTCGCGACCGTCACGCCCGCCGCGCGCAGCCGCTCCGCCAGCAGGCGCGCGAAGAAGGCCGGCATGTCGTGGACGCAGACGGCGACCGGCTCCGCGCTGGCGCCGCGCAGGTTGCCGTTGAGGGTGAAGGTCTCCTCGTCCTCGGTGCGGCCGACCCAGATCGACTGCGCCGCCTTCTTGTCGGTGCGTGCGGTGCTCTTGTTCACGACGCGCAGCCAGGGAGCGGCGGGGGCCCAGCGCGTGATCTCCGCGCGGCCGCCGGAGGTGCCCAGGTAGGCGTGCAGCAGGTTCGTGTGGAAGTTGAGCCCCGCGATCTCCGCGCAGTACGCGTTCGCAAGCTGGTTCGCCGGCCACTCCGGATGCGTGTACTGGCGGTCGAAGATGCGGTCGTCGACGACGACCTCGCGCAGGCTGGTCACGCCCGCGGCGCGCACCGCGGCGGCCCAGGTTTCCACCAGCGCGTCGACGCTCATGCCGTGCTGGCGGTTGCCCTTGGCGTCGGTGTAGACGACCTGCTCCAGGAGCGCGGGATCGCCGAAGGCGGGATCGCCGTCGCCGACCACGACCAGGCGGTCGCCGTCGCGCAGCAGGCGCGTGCGGAAGCGGAAGTCGGGCCCGAGCATCTGCAGCGCCGCCGCGGTCGTGAGCAGCTTCATGTTGCTCGCCGGAATCATCGGCTGGTCGCCGGCGACGTCCGCGAGCACACGGCCGGTCTCCACCTCGCGGATGCTCACCGCGATGTCGCTGCGGCGCAGGCCGCTCGCGGCGATCGCGGAGGCGACCGAGTCGGCCACCCCGGCGCGGGCGACGGCGGGCGCCGCCTGCGGCCGCGCGGCGCGCGGCTTCTCGGCGAGGGCGGGGTTGGTGAAGAGGCCGGCGGCGATGACCGCGGCCAGCAGCGTGCAGATCCGTCCTGGCTTCATTCGACGCTCCATGTCGAGGTTTGCCGAGAATATCGGCCGGAGCTCAATTCCGCGATTTGTTTTTGCCGGGGTTCAACCCCGGATTCCGCCGCGCCGATCAGGGGCGCGGAGGAATCCCATGCTTCGTCGCCGCACCGACCGTCTGGAGAAGATCGCCGCCTTCTGCGCCCTCGGCGTCGCCGCCGTGCTGGCGCTGGCCGGCACCGTCCAGGACCGCTTCGCCGGGGTCGCCACGAACGAGATGTGGCAGGCGTCCGAGGATGGCGGTGCCTCCATGCGCCAGTTCAACGGGAAACTCCTCTTCTCGGCGGCGCCGGGCTCCGACCAGCCGGGCTTCGCCGGCCTCATCTGCACCCGCTACGCGCTCGACTGCACGAAGCCCTGGTCGCTCAGCTTCGACTACGCGCTGAAGCAGGCGCGCCCGACCGGCGGCGCCACCACCGGCCCGATCTTCCTCCTGGGGTTCAGCACGGACGACGAGGGGAGCCCCTTCGAGCATGTCCTTGCCATCCAGGCGTACCGCTCGAGCCGCGGCGCGTTCGTGGGTCGCATCGATTCCGTGGAGGGGGGCGACATCGTCGGTCCGCAGACGCTCGCCTCCATCCCCGCGGTCGGCACGATGGTCATCGCCTACACGCCCTCGCGCGACCGGCTCCAGATCGTGGTCAACGGCCGCAACGTCGCCACGCTCAACGCCTTCCGCGCCGGCGACTCGCTCGGCACGACGGCGCTCTTCGGACTCGGCTGCCTGACCCAGCGGGGCACGGGCCGCTGCGCATACACCGACGGCGTGCAGCTGGACAACTTCCAGGCGACCGGCCCGGGCGTGATCGACGCCCCCTGGCACTGAACACGGACTTCACAGGCGCAGGGTTATGATCCCCTCCCACAAGGAGGTCTTCATGACCATGCGTTCGGATCGACTCAAGCGTCTCGCCGCCTTCGCGGTGCTCGCAGCGGGCGCCGCCTATGGGCTCGCCGGCTCGTTCGTGGACAACTTCAGCGGGAACACGATCAACACCTCGGTGTGGGACGAGAGCTCCTACGCGGGCGGGTCGGTCGTCCAGAAGAACGGCCGACTGAAGTTCTCCGCCGCGCGCGACGGCGACGACTATTCCGTGAGCAGCCTCTACAACCAGCTGTACGGCTTCGACATGACTAAGTCGTGGACGGCGTCCTTCGCGTACGTGCTGGGCACGGGCGCCGCGCCGGCGGGCGCCACCGCGGGTCCGGTCCTCGCGCTGCAGTGGGGCTTCGGTCCGCCGAAGACCATCGCGGCGAGCTACGGCATCGCCTACCTTCAGGTCTACAAGTCGAAGCAGGGCACCTTCGTCGGCTACATCCCCTTCGAGCCGTTCGCTGCGAAGTCGACCATTCCGACGCCGCTGCCCTTCGCGGCCATTCCGTCCCGCGGAACGATCGTCTTCCAGTACAACCCGACCTTCGACCGCATGCAGATCTTCGTGAACCGCCGGCTCGTCGCGACGGTGCGCGACTTCATCGAGACCTTCACGGTCGAGGTGCCCGTCGGTGGCATCGCCCCCTCGAACGTCGCCGCCTGGTTCATTGGCAACGTGACGAACCACGGCTCCGGCGCCTTCAACTACACCTTCGGCGTCCAGGTCGACACGCTCAACATGAGCGGCCCCGGCGTGGTCACCTTGGACTGGCTGCCGGACTGAGTCCGCGGCCTCGTTTCCCGAAACCCATCCGAGGCCGGCGCCCACGCGGGCGCCGGCCTCGTCGTTTTTGCCGTTCGCGCGCACTCCCCGGAGCGCGTGGTGGCTGCGGTAAAGTGCCCGGCTTATGGCCTCCGACGCTCCCCGCGCCCACAACTTCTCCGCCGGTCCGTCCACGCTCCCCGACGAGGTCCTCCTCGCCGCGCGCGAGGACCTCTGGTCGCTGCACGGCACCGGGATCGGCATCCTCGAGCACAGCCACCGCGGCCCGACCTTCGACCGCGTCCTCCACGAGACCTTCGCCGCGCTGCGCACCGTCTCGGGGCTGGGAGACGAGTACGAGATCCTCCTCATGCCCGGCGGCGCGACGGTGCAGTTCGCGCTGCTGCCGATGAACTTCCTGCGCCCGGGGCAGAGGGCGGCCTTCATCGACAGCAGCATCTGGACGCGCGTCGCCTACGAGCAGGCCGTGAAGCAGGTGCCCAGCGAGTACATCTGGAGCGCCAAGGCCACCAACTACGACCGCATCCCGCGCCCGGGCGAGCTCCCCGACTGCTCGGGCTTCGCGTACGTCCAGTACTGCACGAACAACACCGTCGAGGGCTCGCAGTTCCCCGGCCCCATCGAGGTGAACGCGCCCACCGTCTGCGACGCCAGCAGCGACATCTTCTCGCGCCCCTACGACTACTCGAAGCACGCGATCGTCCTCGCCTGCGCGCAGAAGAACCTCGGCCCCAGCGGCAACACCGTGATGTTCATCCGCCGCGACTGGCTCGAGGCCTCGCGCGAGGACGTCTCCCCGATCCTGAGCTTCCGCGAGAACGCCAAGGCGGAATCGCGCCTGAACACGCCCAACACCTTCGGCATCTACCTCATCGGCCAGGTCTGCCGCTGGATCACCAGGCAGGGCGGCATGGCCGCGATGGGCAAGCGCAACGCCGAGAAGGCCGCGCTCCTCTACGACGCGATCGACGGCTCCGGCGGCTTCTACCGCGGGACCGCGCAGCCCTGGTGCCGCTCGCAGATGAACGTGACCTTCCGCATCGCCGACGAGTCGCTCGAGGCGCGCTTCATCGCCGAGGCCGCCGCGCAGGGGCTCGACGGCCTGACCGGCCACCGCTCCGTCGGCGGGATGCGCGCATCCATCTACAACGCCGTCCCGAAGGCCGCCTGCACCGCGCTGGCGCAGTTCATGGCGGAGTTCCGCCGCACGCGCGGGTGACGGCTAGCGGTTGGCGACCGCCCACGTCATCCAGACGGCGAACCCGATCAGCGCGAGAAACATGATCGCCAACCCAAGCGCGCGCCCCAGCGGCGCGTAGCGCCAGGTCGGCTCGATCCGCCCCCAGAACCAGTGGCAGTGCGCGCTGATCGCCGCGCCGAGCAACACGAAGCCCAGGAAGGTCGACGTCGGGCCGCCGACGCTGCGGCCGCCGAAACCAAGGATGGAGCGAACTCCACTACTCCTCGGCGGCGGGATCGGTCCCCGCCATCCGGGCCAGGTCGTCGCGAGTCCGAACCGGACGCTGAGAATTGCCCAGGTCGCCAGCAGCGCGGCGAGCACGATGCCCAGCAGGAACGATCCCTGCATGAAGCGCACGATGAAGGGTGGCACGCCCGCGGGCGCCAGGATCACCGTGTCCGACTCCTGCGGGTCGTAGCGATGGCCGCAGCCGGGGCAGTGTCCGGGCTCGCGCGGCCGCCCGAGCGCGGCGCCGCAGGTGCGGCAGCGCATGATCGCGAAGCGGCGCAGCCAGTGCCGCCGCCATTCCGGGAAGTGATGCGTCGCGCGATGGAAGAGGCCCGGCGCGCGCGAGAACGTCCGCGGCTCGGCGGGATCGAATCGCGCGCTGCACTCCGGACATCGCCCGGAGCGCACGCCGCGGAGGCTCTGCCCGCAGCCGATGCAGTAGCCATCGTCCCCCGGCATCGGAGGCACCCACCGCGGCTCCTGTGCGGATTCGGGGGACACGGCCGCAGTCTATTCCCCCGTCCTTGCCGCCCTCGGATTTCGCTTCGCCCCCGGAGCGCGCGCCACTACGATCCGACGCATCGTGGGTTCGATCCATCATTCACCGGAGGTCTCCATGCCGCGCGTCAACCGCCGTCACGCCGTGTCCGTCTGCGCCGTCCTGCTCGCTGGCTCCATGCCGGGCCTCTGCTTCGCGCAGGCCAACGACAACTGCTCCGCGCCCGAGCCGATCGCCGGCTACGGCAGCTTCATCACGAGCAACGTGGGCGCGACCACCGACGGCGCCGCGGATGCCGCCTGCAACTTCTTCAGCTCGCAGCAGATCTGGGCGGATGTCTGGATGTGCTGGACGGCCACCGAGTCGGGCATCGCCATCGCCGAGACCTGCGGCAGCGGCTTCGACACGAAGATCGCGGCGTACCTCGGCTGCGGCTGCGGCGGCACGATCCTCGCCTGCAACGACGACGCGTGCAGCCTGCAGAGCCGCGTGACCTTCGCGGTGACCGCCGGCCAGACCTACACGCTGCGCCTGGGTTCCTACTCCAGCAACGGCAGCAACGTGGCCACCGGGCAGATCCTGCTCACGACGCGCTCGGGCGCGCTGGCCGACCTGGTGAACCCCGCCAACGGGCACCGCTACGTCGCCTACGACACCTCGGGCTGGAACGCCGCGGAGGCGACGGCGCAGCTCCTGGGCGGCCACCTCGTGACGATCGACGATGCGGACGAGAACGCGTGGGTGCACGACAACTTCGGCAACCTCAACGGCACCGACCGCCGCATCTGGATCGGCTTCAGCGATTCCGCGAGCGAGGGCGCGTTCGTCTGGGCCGACGGCAGCCCGGTGACCTACACGAACTGGAATCCCGGCGAGCCCAACAACTCGGGCGGCGTCGAGCACTACGCGGAGATGCTCGGCTCCAACGGCCGGTGGAACGACCTGAACGAGGCGGGCAGCGGCTACGTGCACATCGCGATCGCCGAGCTCGGTCCCGCGACCCTGCCGTGCAGCGCCGACCTCAACCACGACGGCCAGGTGGACGGCGCGGACCTCGGCGAGCTCCTGGGCAACTGGAACGGCTCGGGCGTGCCCGCGGACCTGAACGCGGACGGCATCGTCAACGGCGCCGACCTGGGCCAGATGCTCGGAAGCTGGGGTGTCTGCCCGTAAGGGTCAGCGCCCGCGCGCGGCGAGGAGGCGGATCACCTCGTTCACGTCCTTGTCGCCGCGGCCGCTCACGTTGATGACCACGATCGACTCGCGCGGCATCGTCCGCGCGAGCTCGACCGCGGCATGCACCGCGTGCGAGGACTCCAGCGCGGGGATGATCCCCTCGGTCTGCGCGAGCAGCTCGAAGGCGGCCAGCGCCTGGTCGTCCGTCGCGGCCGTGTACTGCACGCGCCCGGCGTCCTTCCAGTAGCTGTGCTCGGGCCCGACGCCCGGATAGTCCAGGCCGGCGCTGCACGAGTGGACATCCGCGGTCTGCCCCGAGGGGTCCTGCAGGACGTAGCTCATCGAGCCGTGCAGGACGCCGGGGCTCCCGTGGCTGAGCGGCGCGGCGTGGTCGCCCGCCGCAGGTCCGCGTCCGCCCGCCTCGACGCCCACCAGGCGCACCGAGGCGTCGTCCACGAAGGGCCAGAACATGCCCGCCGCGTTGCTGCCGCCGCCCACGCACGCGACGACCGCGTCGGGCAGCCGCCCGCAGCGCTCGAGCACCTGCGCGCGGCACTCGCGGCCAATCACGCTCTGGAAGTCGCGCACGATGCGCGGGAACGGGTGCGGGCCCACGACGCTGCCGAGGATGTAGTGCGTCTGGCCGACGCTGCCCATCCAGTCGCGCATCGCCTCGTTGGTCGCGTCCTTGAGGGTGCGGCTGCCGGTGGTGACCTCGTTCACCTTCGCGCCCATGAGGCGCATGCGGAAGACGTTGAGCGCCTGCCGGCGCACGTCCTCGGCGCCCATGTAGACCTCGCAGGGCAGCCCGAAGTGCGCGCACGCGGTGGCGGTCGCGACGCCGTGCTGGCCCGCGCCGGTCTCCGCGATGATGCGCGTCTTGCCCATGCGCCGCGCGAGCAGCGCCTGCCCGATCGTGTTGTTGATCTTGTGCGCGCCCGTGTGCGCGAGGTCCTCGCGCTTGAGCAGGATGCGCGCGCCCCCCGCGCGCTCCGTCAGGCGCGGCGCCTCGGTGAGCGGGGTGGGGCGTCCCACGAAGTCGCGCAGAAGCGCGTCGAGCTCCTCCTGGAAGGCGCGGTCGCGGCGGGCGGCCTCGTAGGCGGCGTCGAGCTCCTCGAGCGCGGGGACGAGCGTCTCCGGGACGTAGCGTCCGCCGAAGCGGCCGAAGCGGCCGCGCGCGTCGGGGACGGTGGTGGCGATGGACATGGCGCGATCTTAGGCGCGGCCGGGGCCGGCGTCGTCGCGCGGCGCGGCGTCGGCGCCGCCCGCAGCGGCGAGCGCGCCCTTGCGGCCGCCCATCGCGAGGATCGGCCCGCTGAGCGCGTAGCCGACCAGGGCCAGCGCGAGCGTCTCGTGGAACCACCACGCCGCGACCGCGACCACGACGAGCATGACCGCCACCTGCGGGAGCGACTTGCGCCCCTTGAGGTAGCGGTTCACGAAGTGCGGGTAGCGCATGCGGCTGACCATCGCGAAGGCGCAGAGGAGCGTCACCGCGGGGATGACCATCGAGCTCGTCGCCGCGAATCCGGGTGGCTGCTTTTCCGGCCAGAGCACGAGCACCAGGTGCTGGTGCAGCAGCGCCAGGCTGGCGACCGTCCCGCCCGCGCCGGGGCTCGGCAGCCCCTTGAACCAGCGGTGGTCCTGCTCGTCGGCGCTGGTGGACTCGACGTTGAAGCGCGCCAGCCGCAGCGCGGTGCAGCAGATGTAGATCGCCGCGATCGACCAGCAGATGCGCGAGTACATGTTGCCCGTGTCGGGCACCAGGATCCCGTCCCCCGGGCCGTAGTAGAGGCCCACCAGGCGCAGCATCATGAAGGCGGGCGCGACGCCGAAGGTGACGACGTCGGCGAGCGAGTCGAGCTGCGCGCCCAGGTCGCTGGTGCTGCGCGTCAGCCGCGCGAGCGATCCGTCGATCGCGTCGAAGGCCATGCCCAGGAAGACCAGCGTGCCCGCGACGGTGAGCGGATGCCAGCCGAAGGGGGTCGCGCCGCCGGACTCGCCCGCGCGCGCGCTGTAGTAGATGGCCGCGAAGCCGCAGAGGAGATTCCCCAGCGTCATCATCGTCGGCAGCACCTTCACGCCCGGCAGCGGGCGGCGGTTGCTGCGCCGGCGCAGGCGCATGCGCATGCCGCGCGGGGGCCTCGGCTCGCCGGAGGCGTCCTGCCGATCACCGCGGAGCGGGGCGGGGCGCTGGAAGGATCGGGGGTCGTTCATCGCGGCGCGGGTGCGTCGGACCATCATCGGCCGACGGGGCGGAGTCTATGCATCGCACGCCGCGGTTCCGGCGCGCGTCGGCGCAGTCGCGCATAAGAACGCGCGGCGCGACGCATCGGCGCGGCTGCGCGGCGCGGGTCGCGCGCCTCAGCGGCGCGGCGGGGGCGGCGCGTCGTCGGGGAAGGGCATCGCGTCCAGGTGCGGCACGAAGACCAGCACGGTGCGCCGCGCGGGCATGCCTGCGCGCTCGGGCGACGCGAGCAGCAGCGCGGTGCCGAGCGTCGTGAGCCGCGGCGGCCGCGACTGCTCCGGGGGCGCGGCGAGCGCGGCGGCGAGCAGCGCGCGCGCCAGCGCGAGGCGGGGCGAGGCGGGCGGCGGCGCGGGGGAGTTCGTCGGTGGCGCGGGCGGCGTCTCGGGCGCGGGCGGAGCCGCGCGCTGGCGCGGCGCCTCCAGCGGCGGATCGCTCGTGGGACGGCTGCTGCGCACGGGCGGGCGATCGATGGGCGCCGGCTGCAGCGGCGGCGCGGTCGCGGGCGGCGCTGCAGGCGGCGGCGCCGCAGGCGGCACCGGCGGCGTGGCCGAGGGCGGCGTCCCGGGCGGCGCGGGCGTCCCGGGCGGCGCCGCAGGCGGCGTCGTGCCGGGCGTCGTCGGCTCCTGCGGCGGGGCGTTTCCCGGCTCCGCAGGCGGCGCGTCCGCGACCGGCGGCGCCGCCTCCTCCGTCGGCGCGGCGGGCCGCTCCAGCTCCACCATCCCCGCGGGATCGCACGTCAGCACCCACGCGACGCCGCGCTCCAGCTCCAGCTCCATCGCGCACGAGCGCACGACCTCGCCCGCCAGCCGCTCGCCGTGGCGCAGCAGGCTCGCCTCCGCGGTGCTGGTCACCACCTGCGGCACGAGGTCCAGCGCGATGCGCCCACCGTCCTCCATCGGCACCGGCCAGCTCCGCGCCATCAGGCGCACCGTCGCGCCGGGACGCTCGCGCGCGACCGAATCGATCTCCACGAGCGCGTCGCCCACCGGCGCGGCGACGAGTTCGCGCCAGGTCGGCGCGGCGCCCATCCAGGTCTGCAGGTTGAGCGGGCTGCCGCCCATCGCCGCGAGCAGCGCGTCCAGCTCCCCGGCGCGCACCGGCCAGAGGACGAAGCCGTTCGCCCGCAGCGCCAGCTCGTCCGCGCCGGCCGCGGCGGGCGCCGCGAACTGCTGCAGCGCGTCGGCCAGCCGGCGGCCGTCGTCGGTGACCTGCCAGGTGACGACCTCGAGCCCGTTCTGCCCCGGCGCCACGCGCGTGCGCGCCGAAGTGACGCGGCCCGGCGGCGTCGCCGGCCCGGGACCGCCCGCGCACCCCGCGAGGAGGGCGGCCGCGGCTGCCGCGCCCGCCGCCACGCGGAGCGCGCGCGTCACGCGCCCGCCTCGTCGGGCATCTCGTTCATGCGGTCGATGAAGCGGCGCACGTGCCCGAAGCCGCGCTTGGTGTGGTGGAAGGCGACGCGCGGGAGGTGGACATGGTCGTCCTCGCCCTCCAGCGGCGTCAGGTGCTGCGTCACGCTCCCCGACTTCACCAGGTGGGAGAACTCGTCGTTGATCTGCTCGAGCTGCCGCGGCGAAAGCGGCCGCTTCACGCGCACGACGAAGGTGTCGCCCACGTAGCGCGAGGAGTGGTAGCGGTGGTAGAAGCGCACGATGCGCGCGACCGCGTCCGCCGGGCTCTCGGCGATCTCGTAGAGCGAGGTGTCCTCGTGCGAGATCCACCCCGCCTCGATGAGGTTCTCGACGACGCCCTTCTCCCAGCGGCGCCAGTAGCCGCGCGGCTTGCCGTCGGGGCCCGCGCCCTCGACGAGCACCACCGGCAGCGGGTGCGTCTTGCCCGTCTGGATCAGCGTCAGCGTCTCGAAGAGCTCGTCCATCGTGCCGAAGCCGCCGGGGAAGCAGGCGACCGCGTCCGAGTGGCTCACGAACATCAGCTTGCGCGTGAAGAAGTAGCGGAAGTTGACCAGCTTTGGGTCGCCCTTGATGATCTCGTTGGCGTTGGTCTCGAAGGGCAGGCGGATGGAGAGGCCGAAGCTCGCCTCGCGCTGCGGACCCTCGTGGCCCGCCTTCATGATGCCCAGGCCCGCGCCGGTGATCGCCATCCAGCCTTCGGCGGCCATGAGCGCGCCGAACTCGCTGGCGGCGCGGTAGTCGGGGTGGTCCTCGGGGGTGCGCGCGCTGCCGAAGATGGAGATCTTGCGCACGCCCTTGTAGCGGTTGAAGACGCGGTAGCCGCTGCGCATCTCGCGCAGCGCGCGCTCCATCACCTTGAGCTGCCCGAGGTCGACGCTGTCCGAGAGCGTGCGCAGCGCCGTGCGCATCATCTCCTCGACGAGGTTCGCGCGGCGCGAACCGCCCGACTCGTGCGGCGCGAGCGCGGCCGCCGCGGCCTCCGCGAGCGCCTCCACCTGGCGCGCGATCGCGGGCTCGAGGGCGGGCGCGTCCTCGCGGCGGGCGGGCTCGGGGGCGGAGAAGGCGGCGCGTTCGTCGGGAGGCGTCATTCGGAGTGGCTCGTTCCTGCGGCGCCCGTGCGGGCGGTGGTGGTGGGCGGGCTCGCGGCCCCCGGCCCGGTCGCCGGCGCGGCGGGCGCGGGCTCGAGCTTGGGGCCGGGGCTGAGCACCGGGATCGGCGTCAGCCGCGGCTGCGGATCGCGGAAGGTACCTCCGACGTCGATCACGAAGAGCTGGTCCGCGACGACGCCGTAGAGATCGCTCAGGATCGGCACCTGCCCGCGGTTGCGAAAGCGCAGCGCGATCGCCCCGTCGGAGATGTCGAGCTTGCCCTCTCCCTCCAGGCGCATGGTGCCGCTGGCCAGGTTGAGCTTCTCGAAGTTCACGTTGTCCCCGGTGAGCGTGAAGTCGATGTCCGCGCGGTCCAGCGAGGCGCTCAGCGGCAGCATGAGCTGCGTGAGCTGCAGCAGGCTCAGGCCCAGCGGGAAGGAGACCATCTTGCCGTCGACGACGGCGGCGCGTCCGCTGCCGCGGCGCAGCTCCGGCGCGTCGAAGCTGCCGCGCACGTCGAAGCGCCCGCGCAGCGCGCCCTCGCGCCGCAGGTCGATGGCGCCGGTGCCCGAGCCGCCGCCGGGCGCGTTGGGCGCGTCGGCGAAGGAGGCGAAGCCGATGTTCGCGAAGGCGACGTGCAGCTCGTAGCCCTCGGTCGGGTCGACGCGCGCGCGGCCCACGAGCCGCCCCCCGTACATCGTCCCGTGGAGGTCCTCGAGCGCCACGCCGCCGGAGATGTCGTCGAAGCGAAGCTGCGCCGTCACGCGCGTCGCGACGCGCCCGAGGAAGCGGAGCTGGTCGAAGTCGAGGTCGATGCGCCCGTCGGGGGTGCCGTCCTGCGTCGCCAGGTCGAAGGTGAGCATCCCGCCCGCCTGGTCGAAGTGCACGCCCGTGTCGAAGGAGGCGTCGCTCACGCCGATGTCGCCCACCACCGCGACCTGGTGCACGCCCTCTCCGGTGATGTCGGCCATGACGCGCAGCCCGTCGGTCCAGAGCGGTCCCATCGAGGAGAAGCCGATCTGGTCGAGCGCGTTGCGGGCCGCGAGCGGCAGCAGCGCACCCGCATCGCCGCTCCAGGAGCTGAGGAGCCCGCCGAGCATCAGGTCCGCGCGCACGCCCCCCGCCTGGTTGGGGCGCACGTCGCCGGCCACGCTCAGCCAGCCGCGCTCGTTGGTCGCGGTGAGGTCCTCGATGCGCGCGCCCGCGGGCGTGCCGACCACCTGTCCGGACTGCACGCAGACGGCGAAGGGACGGCCTTCATGCACGCCCGAGAGCCAGTCCGGATGCACGGTGAGGCGCCAGGGCTCGTCGGGCCGGTCGCCGCTCAGGTCGAAGGCCGCGTCGAAGCGGCCGTGCAGCGCCCAGTCGCTCACCACGTCGCGCAGCGACTCCATGCCCGCCGCGCGCAGCGCGGAGGAGACGACGGGACTGTCGATCGCGATGTCGTCCACCGAGGCCTCGAAGCGCGCCTGCGGTCCCGTGATGCGTCCGTTGGCGACGATGTGCAGCGGCGACTCGTCGACGTCGGGTCCGCGCAGGTCGATGGAGTCGAGCTCGATCTCCCCGTCGCGGTAGAAGAGGTGGCCGCAGACAGGCTCGAGCGGCACGCATCCGGCCAGCACGATGCTGCGCGGCGTCGCGACGGCCCAGGTGGAGGTCGCCTCGCCCTGCTTGATCCAGACGACGCCGCCGTCGAAGGAGCCGCTGGGCTGCAGCGCGTCCCAGGCGCGCTCGGCGACCTCGACGCTGCCGTCGCCGCCCAGTCCCAGGAAGTCGCGCTCGATCGGGAAGTCCGTCAGGTCCACGGTGAGCGCGCCCGACTCGCCGTCGGTGGAGAAGCGCCCGTGCGCGTGCGCCTCGCCGCCGCCGTGGCGCGCGACGAGCCCCTCCAGCACGAGCCCCTCGGGCGCGATGTGCACCGTCCCCGCGACGCCGTCCAGCCCCATCTTCCCCGGCCAGGCCAGGCCGAAGCGGCGCATGACGCGCGGCAGCGTCTCGTCGGGGCGGATCGTGCCGTCGCGGATGACCGCGGTCGTCTCCACGCGCTCGCTGCGGTCGGGCTGCGTGCGCACGCTGCCGTCGATGGTCAGGTCGCCCTCGGCGCCCAGCGCCAGCATGAGCTGCGAGATCGGCGCGAAGACCTTGCCGGGCCACCCCGGCGGCGGCTTGCTGCCGGGCGCGAAGCTCGCGGGCACCGCGGCGAGCATCGGCCGCGCGAGCCGCTCGTGCTCGAAGTGGAAGCGCAGGTCGTTCTCGACGCGCCGCGAGGTGCCCTCGCGCGGGATGCCCACGATGCCCGTCACGCGGCCGACGCCGCCGGCGGGGGTGCGCGCCTGGATGCCGTCGCCCGCGAGCACGACGCGCTCGTCCTCCAGGCGAAGCTGCCCCTGCACGCTCATCGGGTAGGGGAACGCGTCGAGCACCATCTGCGCCTGGCGGATGTCGACGGTGCCGAGCACGGCGATGACCTCGCCGCCGTCGACGTCGTGGCGCACCTGCAGGTCGAAGTCGACGAGCCCGCCCGGGCGGCTCGCCTCGTCGGCGAGGCCGGCCTCGCGCAGCGCCTCCCAGGAGCGCCGGTCGAAGAGGGTCGTGAAGATGCGCGCGGGCGCCTCGCGGAAGCTGCCCATGAGGCGGTCGTCCACGGGCACGGCGCGGCCCTTGACGGCCAGGTCGTAGCCCGGATCGCTGCCGACGACGTGCACCTCGCCCGTGAGCGTGAGCTCCGCGTCGCCGGTGCCGCGGCCGCGGAGCTGGCGCACCGTCGCGCGCGGGCCGTCGATCTCGATCGCGCCCTGCACGTGGTCGAGCTGGTACGGGAAGCCCTTGTAGCGCACCGAGCCGTCCTGCAGCGTGAGCACGCCCTTGGCGACGACGGGCGCGCCCGCGAGCGTGCCGTCGGCGCCCACCGTCGGCGCGGCGCGCGAGAGGGTCAGGTCGATGCCCGCCGCCCAGTCGCGTGCGCCGAACTCCTTGAGCGCCTCGACGACGACCATCGGCAGCTCGATCGCGCGCGGCGAGCCGTCGGCGTGCGGGCGCGCGTCGACCTCGCGGAGCTGCACGCGCACCTGGAACCTCGCGAGCGCGAGCGCGTTGGCGGCCCAGTCCTCGCGCGCGTCCCAGTCGAAGGGGAGGCCGCTGCCCAGGTTCAGGTCCAGGGTGAGCGCCAGGTCCACGGGGATCGCCATCGTCTCGCCGCCGGGCTTGCCCGGTCGCAGCGTCGCCTGCTGCGCGGAGAGGCTCAGCTCGCTCCCGCGCAGCGTGAGCGTCCCCTGGCCCAGCGAGAGCGAGACGTCGCCGCCGATGGCGGTGATCGAGTCCCCCTCCAGGCGGCCCCAGGGCACCGAGCGGATCACGTCGCGCTCGCGCAGCACGAGGTCGCGCACCGCGATCTCCGCGAAGGCGACCGGCTGCGCCGCGCTTCCCTGGATGTGCGCCCCCTCGACGCGCCCGCTGATGCCGGCGCGGGTCGCCCAGGTGCGCGCCTGCAGCGGCAGGAAGGTGCGCGCCTGCGTCCCCAGGTCCAGTCCGTCGAGCGTGGCCTCGTAGGCGAAGGTGCGCTCGTTCCAGGTGCCGAAGATGCGGATCGGCGCCTCGTCGACGGGCTTGCCGTCCTGCTCGCGCTGCACGAGGGTGAAGGCGTAGACGCTCGGGTCCTCGCGCGTGTGCTCGAAGCTGCCCTCGTACGCCTGGCGCGCGAACCACTGCACGTCGTTGTCGCGCAGCACGCCGAACTCCAGACGCAGGTCGCGCAGCATCGCGGTCTGCGGCTGGCCCATCGGCGAGGAGCTGTTCCCCGGCATCGGGCGCAGCTCGAAGAGGTTGAACATCCCCGGCGCCGCCGCGCGCTCCACCATGCGCACCGTCAGCCCCTCGATCTCCATGTCCACGAGCTGGATGCGTCCGGCCAGCAGCGAGGTGGGCTCGAAGACCACGACCGCGCGGCGGATCGAGGCGACCTCGCTCGCGGACTCCGGCCAGCCCTCCACGCGCAGCGAGAGGTCGCTCGCCACCAGCGTGCTCCAGCCGTTCCAGTCGACCTCGCCGATGGAGACCTTCGCGCCCATGCGCTCGCTGAGCTGCGCCTCGAGCGTCTCGCGCAGCAGCGAGGTCTGGCGCAGCACCGCCCAGAAGGTGGCGACCGCGGCCATGAGCGCCAGCATCGCCAGCAGCGCGACGGTGCGCCGGCGCAGGCGGCCGCGCAGGCGCGAGGGGGCCAGGATCGGCGCGCGCCGCGCGATCGCCTCGTCGGCGCGCCGCGCGAGCTTGCCCGGCGCCTGGCGCGCCAGCCGCTCCAGGTCCTGCAGATGCAGGTCCGGGATCTCCGGATCGTCGTCCGGCCGGCGCTCGCGGTGATGTCGGGGGTGGTCGCCCATCCGAGGCCTTCATCCTACGGCGAGGCCCTTCCGTACACTCGAACGATGCCTCCGCTGGCCATCGTCACGGGCGCCGCGCGGCGCGTCGGCCGCGCCTGCGCCATCGAGCTCGCGCGCGCGGGCTTCGACCTGGCGATCACCTACCGCAGCCGCCGCGAGGAGGCCGAGACGACCGCGCGCGACGCCGTCGCCGCCGCCGTCGCGTCCGGGCTGCGCGCGCCGACGGTGCGCGTGGACGCGCTCGAGCTCGCCGACGCCGCCGCGGTCGAGTCCTACGCCGCGCGCTTCGGCGCCGGGCCGGTGGACGCGCTCGTGCTCAACGCCTCGCACTACGAGGCGACGCCGCTGGGCGGCATCCGCGCGGAGACGGCGCTCCACGACTACCGCGTGAACGCGCTCGCGCCGCTGCTGCTGGCGCAGGGGCTGCGCCGCGCGCTCGCCGCCTCGCAGCAGGAGGGGGGCGGCGCGATCGTCGCCTTCACCGACATCCACGCACAGGGGCATCCGCGCCGCAGCTTCGCGCCGTACCTGATGAGCAAGGCGGCGCTCGCCGCGCTGGTCGAGTGCCTGGCGGTGGAGCTGGCGCCCGCGGTGCGCGTGAACGCGATCGCGCCCGGCGTCGTCGCCTGGCCCGACGACGCGCCGCGCGAGGAGCGCGAACGCTACGAGGCGCGCATCCCGCTGGAGCGCCCGGGCACGCCCGAGGACGCCGCGCGTCTGGTGCGCGCGATCGTCACGCAGATGCCGTACGTCACTGGCGCCGTCATCCGCCTGGATGGGGGACGGGCGCTGCGGTAGCGGGCGCGGCCGCGCCCGGCGCCGCCCCCGGCGCCGTCTGCATCGCCGCCTGCACGCGTTCGGGGGGCGCGCCCACCAGCGACGCGGCCTCGCTCCAGATCGTCGCCTTCACCGGATCGCCCGCGCGCATCCACGCCTCCGCGGCGCGCACCGCGCGCAGCCAGTCGTTGGGCGCCGCGCCCGCGCTCTCCTCCAGCGCCTGCGCCGCCTCGCGGTAGGAGCCAAGCGCCGTGTACGCGGCGCCGATCTCCTCCGCGACGCCGGGATGCTCGCGCGCCGCGCGGTCCAGCGGCAGCAGCAGCTCGAGCGACTCGCGCGGCGCGCCCGCCAGCCGGCGCATGCGCGCGTCGGCGAGCCGAAACTCGATGGAGGCGGGCGCCAGGCGCCGCGCCTGCGCGATCCACTCGCGCGCGCGGGGCAGGTCGTTGGCGCGCATCGCCAGGTCGGCGAGCGCGGCCTTGGGCTCGGGGGCGTCGGGGAGCGCGCGCTCGGCCTGCTCCAGCAGCGCCCGCGCCTCCGGCGCGCGGCCGTCGCGCGCGCGCGCCAGTCCCAGGTAGAGGGCGAACTGCGCGTTCGTCGGCTGCGCCGCAAGCGCCGCCTCGTAGTGCGCGACCGCCTCCTCGTGCCGGCCCGCGGTGTCGCAGACGACGCCGGCGGCGTGCTGGAGCGCGCCGTTGGCGGGATCGAGCGCCGTCGCATTCGCGTACGCGTCCGCGGCGCGGGCGAGCACCGCGGCGCGGTCCTCGCGCGGCATGTCGGGATGCAGCGCCAGCGCGACCAGCGCGCGCGCGTGCAGCTCGTGCGCGCGCATCAGCCCGGGGGCCTCCGCGGCCAGCCGCTCGGCGACGGTCATCGCCTCGGAGGGCTTGTCGGCGGCGAGGTACGCCTCGACCGCGCGCACCGCGGCGTCCACCTTGCGCGCGTCGATCGCGGGCGCCGCGGACTTCGCCGTGGCCGTCGCCGCCGCCGGCGCCGCCGCGGGCTTCGCCGCATCCGCGCCCTCGCCGCAGCCCGGCAGCAGCGCCGCCGCCGCAAGCAGCGCGCCAAGGCGCGCGACCACGCGTGCGGGCAGGGGATGTTCGTAGAATGCGCGATCCATGTCCGACGCCACGACCACCGATCCGCGCGCCGCTTCCGGCGCCACGAACCAGCTCCCGAAAGCCTACACCCCGGCGCAGGCGGAGCAGGTCGCATGGTCGCGTTGGAACGACGCGCGCTGCTTCCACGCCGAGCCCGCGGATCCGGGCGCGCCGTACTGCATCTTCATCCCGCCGCCCAACGTGACCGCGGCGCTGCACCTGGGCCACGCGCTCAACAACACGCTGCAGGATGTCCTCACGCGCTACCACCGCATGCGCGGCATGGACGCGCTGTGGATGCCCGGCACCGACCACGCGGGCATCGCCACGCAGACGGTGGTGGAGAAGCGCCTGCTGCAGCAGGGCAAGCGCCGCACCGACTTCGCGCGCGCGGACTTCGTGGCGAAGGTGCAGGAGTGGAAGGACGAGTACGAGGCGACCATCCTCGCGCAGCTCCAGGCGATGGGCTGCTCCTGCGACTACGAGCGCGTGCGCTTCACGATGGACCCGGTCTGCGCGGCCGCGGTGCGCGAGGCCTTCTTCCGCCTCTTCTGCGACGGCCTCATCTACCGCGGCAAGCGGCTGGTGAACTGGGACCCCGTCTCGCGCACGGCGCTCGCCGACGACGAGGTGGAAATGGAGGAGGTGGACGGCCACTTCTGGTACCTGCGCTACCCGCTCGCCGACGGCAGCGGCCATGTGACCGTGGCCACGACGCGCCCCGAGACGATGCTGGGCGACACCGCCGTGGGCGTGAACCCGCGCGACCCGCGCGCCGCCGCGCTGCGCGGCAAGAAGGTGCGCCTGCCGATCGTCGACCGCGTGATCCCGATCGTCGAGGACGACTACGTGGTGATGCCGCCCGAGCAGGGGGGCGATCCCGCGGACCCCAAGGCCGCCTTCGCGACCGGCTTCCTGAAGGTGACCCCCGCGCACGATCCCAACGACTGGGAGATCGGCATCCGCCACGGCCTCGCCGCGATCAACGTCATGGCCCCCGACGCGAGCATCTCCGACCGCCACGGCTGGGAGGATGTCACCCCCGCCGCGCGCGCCTTCGTGGGACTCTCGCGCGAGGAGGCGCGCGCCGCGATCGTGAAGTGGTTCGCCGAGCACGGGCTGCTCGAGTCCACGCGCCCGTACCGCCACGGCGTGGGCCACAGCTACCGCAGCCATGTGCCGGTGGAGCCCTACCTGAGCGAGCAGTGGTACGTGCGCGTGACGGACGACCGCCTGCGCGGCAGCGCGCTGCGCGCGATGGATCCCGCGCAGCGCACCGGCGCCGCGCCCGCCGCGCAGCACTCCGCCGGCCCGCAGGCGGCCGCCGCCGACGGCTCGCTCACCTTCTTCCCCGCGCGCTACGCCCGCACCTTCCAGCTCTGGCACGAGAACATCCGCGACTGGTGCATCAGCCGCCAGCTCTGGTGGGGCCACCGCATCCCCGTCTGGAGCCGCGAGGTGCCCGCCGCCGAGATCCCCGCGCCCCAGCGCGCCGCCGCCGACGCCGCGCGCGGCGAGCTCGTGCGCGCCGAGGGCACATGGAGCGCGATGGGCTGCGCCGAGAGCGTGCGGGTGCGCCCCGACGGCGCCTACGAGCGCTTCGTCTGCGTGCCGGAGAAGCTCGACGCGACCGCCGTGCCCGCGCTCGAGGCCGCCGGCTTCCGCCAGGACGAGGATGTGCTCGACACCTGGTTCTCCAGCGCGCTCTGGCCGCTCTCGACGCTCGGCTGGCCCGACCCCGCGCGCTTCGGCATGCAGGGGCTGCTCGACCGCTACAACCCCAGCGCGGTCCTCTCGACCGCGCGCGAGATCATCACCCTGTGGGTCAGCCGCATGGTGATGTTCAACCGCTACTTCCTCGGCGGCCGCCTGCCCTTCAGGCATGTCTTCATCCACGCGATGGTGCAGGACGGCTTCGGCCAGAAGATGTCCAAGAGCCTCGCCAACGGCGTGGATCCGCGCGACATCATCCACACGCACGGCGGCGACGCGATGCGCTTCACGCTCGTGCAGATGGCCACCGACACGCAGGACGTGCGCCTGCCGGTGGATGTCCTCGACCCGCACTCGGGCCAGATCTTCGCGCCGCGCACGATCACCGACGCCGCGGGCTACACCGTCGCCGCGCCGATCCAGGAAAGCCCGGCCGATCCCTCCAAGAAGATGGTGACCGCCTACGGCGCGGCCACCGGCGCCGCGGTGCCCACCCCCGAGATGCCGCTCGCGCGCAACATCAGCGCGCGCTTCGACGTCGGCCGCAACTTCGCGAACAAGGTCTGGAACGCGACGCGCTTCGCGCTGGGCAACCTCGGCGAGTCCGCCGCGGCGACGCCCACGGACCTGCCGATGAAGGACCGCCCGCTCTGCGACCGCTGGATCATCGCGCGGCTGGGCGAGGCCGTCGCCGCCTACGACCGCGCGATCGCCGGCTACCGCTTCAGCGAGGCGGGCGAGGCGATGTACGACTTCGTCTGGCGCGAGTTCTGCGACTGGTACCTCGAGGCGATCAAGCCGACGGTGCGCACCGATCCCGCGCAGCAGCAGGTGCTGCGCACGGTGCTCGACGCCTCGCTGCGCCTGCTGCACCCGGCGATGCCCTTCATCACCGAGCAGCTCTGGCCGGCGGTGCAGGCGACCGGCGCCGCGGGCGTGGCGGGGGTCTCCCTGCCGGGCTCGCCCCTGTGCGCCACCGCCGCGTGGCCGCGCATCGCGCCTGCCGCCGCGGATACCGCCGCGCAGGAGACCTTCGCGCGCGTGCAGACGCTCGTGGAGTCCATCCGCACGCTGCGCGGCGAGCGGCAGGTGCCGCCCAAGCGCCGCATCACGCTGCTCGCGCCGGAACCCGTGCGCGCTCTGGCCGCGCAGGCGGGGGGCGTCATCGAGGCGCTCGCCGGCCTGGACCGCGTGGACGGACTCCCCAACGCGCGGCCCGCAGGCGCCGTGGCGCTCGCCTTCGAGGGGCACGAGCTCCTGCTGGTCAACCTCGTCGACGCCGTCGACGCCGGCGCCGAGCGCGCGCGGCTGGAGAAGGTGATCGCCGACCGCACGCGCGCCGCCGCCGGATTCGAGGCCAAGCTCGGCAACGCCGGCTACCTCGCCAAGGCCAAGCCGGAACTGGTCGAGGAGACCCGCCGAATGCTCGCGGAGGCAAAGGCCGACATCGAGGCCGCCCGCCGCGCGGTCGATGCCCTACGCTAGTGGCGTGCCGCGCACGCGCCACCACCTGCCGCCGACGCCGACCTTCGTCGGACTCGCCGCGTCGGTGGCGCTCGCGCTGCTGACGGGCTGCGCGGGCACGGGCGGCGGCAGCGCCACGGGCGACGCGGCCACTTCCGCCGGCGCCGCGCGCGGCGCGCTCCCGGCCGCGCTCACCACCTCGCCGGTCGTCGCCACGCGCGAGTGGAAGTG
This sequence comes from Phycisphaerales bacterium, assembly GCA_046350355.1. Lineage (GTDB taxonomy): Bacteria > Planctomycetota > Phycisphaerae > Phycisphaerales > SM1A02 > UBA966. The sequence goes on from JAXMAN010000002.1 coordinate 733,695, forward strand.
GCAGCTCGTCGACGGCGTCGAGATCGACACGCGCCACTGGATCATCCGCAGCTCGCTGCGCAGCGCCAACGCCACCGGCACGCTCCCCGCCTTCTACGAGGCCGCGCTCGCGCACTACCGCGCCAGCCTGGGCAACCTTCCCGAGCCGCCGCGGCGTCTGGAGGCGTGCGTCTTCGGCTCGCGCGACGAGTGGAGCCGCTACACGCGCCACCGCCTGGGCGACGAGGCGGGACCGTACCTGAACATGGGCCGAGGCGGCTTCACCTCCGGAGGCGAGGCGGTCCTCTACGACATCGGCGCGCGCGACACGCTTGCGATCGCGGCGCACGAAGGCTGGCACCAGTACACGCAGACGACCTTCAGGAGCGCGCTGCCGGTCTGGCTCGAGGAGGGCATCGCCTGCTACATGGAGGGGTTCCGCATGCCGCCGGGCGCGGCGGCGCCGACCTTCATGCCCTGGCGCAACTCCGAGCGCTACGCCGAGCTGCGCAGCGTCGCGCGCAAGGAACGCCTCGTGCCGCTGGACGAGCTCCTCGCAGGCTCGCCGCAGAGCTTCCTCGCGGTGAGCCGCGACGCGCAGCTGGGCTACTACGCGCAGGTCTGGGCGCTCGTGCACTTCCTGCGCGAGGGCGAGGGGGGCCGCTACCGCGCGGGCCTCGAGCGCATCCTCGCCGACGCCGTCTCCGGCAAGCTTCCGACGCGCGCCGGCGCGAAGGCGATGGTGAGCATCTACTTCGACACGGACACCGACCGTTTCGCGCGCTCCTACGAGCGCTTCGTGGGATCGCTGATCGAGGGCAACGCGTGGGACCGCGTCATCCGCGGCGAGAGTCCCGCCGCCCCCACCCAGAACACGCCTGCCGCCAAGCAGGGGAGCTGAACCATGCTGCATGCCGCCGCGCCGCTGCTGGCCGCGATCGCCCTCTCGCAGACCGCGCCGAGCGCGCCCGCGGCACCCGCGCCGAGCGCACCCGCCGCGCCCGCGCCGCAGCCGGGCATTCCCGGCCTGCTCGCCTCGGGCGCCACGCCGCAGCGCCTCGTGACCGGCTTCGTCTTCCTCGAGGGCCCCGCCGCCGACGCGCAGGGCAACATGTACTTCACCGATGTGCGCGGCGAGAAGATCCTGCGCCTGACGCAGGACGCCACCGGCTGGAAGGCCGCGCCGATCGTCGAGTCCTCCGGCGGATGCAACGGCCTCATGTTCACGCGCGAGGGCCGACTCTTCGCCTGCCAGATGGGCAAGGGCACGCTGCAGGAGGTGAAGTTCGCCGCCGACGGCAGCGCCGCGCTCGCGCCCGTCGTCGAGCAGGTCGGCGGCGCGCCCGTCCCCGGCTTCAACGACCTCGCCATCACCCCCGACGGTGGCATCTACTTCACGAACATGGGCCGCCGCTCGGCCCCTGGCGCGGGCGGCGTCTACTTCACGACCACCGCCGGCGGCGAAGGGCGCAAGCTCGACTGCCCCGTCCCCGTCCCCAACGGCACGCGCACCACGACGGACGGACGCACGCTCCTGGTCGTGAGCTCGGAGAAGCCCGAGCTCTGGGCCTTCCCGATCGAGGGCCCCGGCAAGCTCGGCACGGGACGCCTCGCCGCCGCGCTCGTGCCGCCCGCCGGCGCGAACCCCTCGGGCGGCGACGGCTTCGCCGTCGACGCCGCGGGCAACATCTGGATGACGCTTCCCGGCGCGCGCTGCATCGCGGTCATCGACCCCGCGGGCAAGACCCTCGGCCACATCCCCGTCCCCGAGGCGCCCAGCAACTGCGCCTTTGGCGGCGCCGACGGCCGCACGCTCTTCATCACCGCGCGCACCAGCGTCTACGCCGTGCCGACGCTCGCGCAGGGGTGGTGGCTCGCGCGCGGCGGCGCGATGCCGGGCGCCGGCGCGCCCGCGAAGGCGGCGCCTGCCGCGCCCGCGTCCGCTTCGCCCGCGCCCTCCGGAAAGACCGCGGGCGCGCCCGCGACGGACGCGCCCGCGAAGAAGCCGTGAAGCGGTGGGGAGAGGATTCGAACCCCTGAAACCCTTCCGGGTTTGCCCGATTTCAAGTCGGGTGCCTTCAACCGCTCAGCCACCCCACCGTGGATGGCGCGCGCGCTCAGGCGCCGTGGACCGTGACCTTCTCCACGAGGCCGGCGCGGATCTTCTCCTTGCCTGAGCCGAGCTCGCCGATCGGGTCCGGCGGGACGATCTCGACGACCTTCTCGCCCAGCTTCGCCTCGCCGCGCTTGACGCGCGCCTCGAACTCCTTGCACTCCTTGAGCAGGCGCTCGAGGATCTCGTTCTCGGGGACGTTGGCCACGCGCTGGCCCTGGACGTAGATGATGCCGCGGCGGTCGCCCGCGAAGACGGCCACGTCCGCGCCCTCGGCCTCGCCGGGACCGTTGACGATGCAGCCCATGACGGCGACCTTGATCGGAAGCTGGATCTCGGCGGCGAGCTTGTCCTCGACCTCCTTGACCAGCGTGAAGAGGTCCACCTGGATGCGGCCGCAGGTGGGGCAGGCGATCAGCTCGACGCCGCGGCGCTCGCGCTTGCCCAGGCAGTAGAGGATCTCGAGCCCGTCCTTGACTTCGTCGATGTGGTCGCTGGCGTAGCTGATGCGCAGCGTGTCGCCGATGCCGTTGGCGATGAGCGTGCTCAGCGCCGCGACGCTGCGGATCGCGCCCGTGCTCTTGGGGCCCGCGTGCGTCACGCCCAGGTGCAGCGGGTAGTCGAAGCGCCGGCTGATCTCCGTGTAGATGTCGATCACCAGCGCGGGATCCATGCTCTTGGCGCTGATCACCACGTCGTGGAAGTTGCGCGCCTCGAAGATGTCCAGGTACTCCTCGAGCTTGGCGATCATGAGCGCCAGCAGGTGGCCGCTCTTGTGGCCGGCGAAGTACTTGCCCAGCTCCTCCATGCGCTTCTGCTTGTCGCGGCGCTCGATGATGGAGCCCTCGTTCACGCCGACGCGGATCGGGATGCCGCGCTCCTTGCAGGCGTCGATGACCTGGTTCACCTGGTCGCGGTCGCTGATGTTGCCGGGGTTGAGGCGGATCTTGTGGACCCCGGCCTCGACCGCCTCCAGCGCGCGCTGGTAGTGGAAGTGCACGTCGGCCACGATGGGCACGCGCACCTGCTTCATGATCTCGTGCAGCGCCTCGGTGTCCTTGCGCTCGGGGACCGCCACGCGCACCACGTCGGCGCCCGCCTGGCGGTAGCGCTCGATCTCCGCGACGCACGCATCGATGTCGTGCGTGTAGCCGGCGGTCATCGTCTGGACGAGGATCGGAGCGTCGCCGCCGATGAAGGTGCGGCCCACCCGGTCGTCGCCGAGGGCGATCTTGCGCGTTTTCCTGCGTTCCTGCATAGGCGGGGGAGTGTAGCCGGGTCCCCGGGACCCGCATCGCGCCGGGTCGCGGAAGCCGTTATTATCACGCCCGCTCGGGCGCCGCCGCGGCGTCCGGATCGTGGAGGCAGCGCGCCCCTCGCGGGGTGCAGGAGGCTCGCCATGGCAGACTCGATCGCATCCGCGCCCGTCTACGTGCGCACGCGCCTCTCGCTCATGATGTTCCTGCAGTACGCGATCTGGGGCGCGTGGCTGCCGATCCTCTACCCGTTCATCGCCAACTACCGCAAGTTCACGCCGGGACAGATCAGCGCGGTCTTCGCCGCCGGCGCCGCAGGCGCGATCCTCGGGCCCTTCCTCGCGGGCCAGCTCGCCGACCGGCGCTTCCGCACCGAGCGCATGCTCGCGGTGAGCCACTTCGTCGGCGCCGGGCTCGTCTGGTTCCTCGCGGGCACCGCGGAGTTCTGGCCCTTCGTCGTCATCTCCGCGTTCTACGGCCTCATCTACGCGCCGACGCTCGCGCTGACCAACTCGCTCGCCTTCGCGCACCTGCCCAGCCGCGACCAGGACTTCGGCCCCGTCCGCCTGTGGGGCACGATCGGCTGGATCGCCGCGGGCATCCTCGTCGGCCAGATCCTGCTGCACTACCACACGCCCGCGGGCGCGAGCGCCGCCGAGGTGAGCGCCGCGCAGGACGCCGGCCGCGCCGTCGCCTTCCAGATCAGCGCCGCGCTCGGCGTCGTGATGGGCCTCTACTGCCTCACGCTTCCTGCGACCCCGCCCTCGCCGCAGGCGCGCTCCGAATCCGCCGTGGGCGAGGCGATCGGCGAGATCGTCGGCAGCCGCGCGCTGCTGGTGCTCTTCCTGGTCGCCGTCCCGGTGAGCATGATCCACCAGTTCTACTTCGTGCACACTTCGGGCTTCCTCTCGAAGCTGCAGCTCGCGGGGGGCTCGGATGCCTTCGTGAACTGGGTCAACGGCGTGCTCGGCGTCGGCGGCGGCGGCCTGATGACCATCGGCCAGATGTCGGAGATCGCCGTGCTCGCGGCGATGCCCGTCCTCGCGACGCGCCTCTCGCGCAAGACCCTGCTGCTGACCGGCCTCGCCGCCTACGCGCTGCGCATGGCGATCTTCGCCTACGCGGGCTCGAGCGTCCCCGCCGTGATGGCGGGCGTCGCGCTCCACGGCCTCTGCTTCGGCTGCTTCATCTTCGTCGCCTTCATGATCGTCGACGAGCTCACCACCAAGGACGTCCGCGCCACCGCGCAGAACTACTTCAACCTGGTGATCGTGGGCATCGGCATCATCGTCGGAAGCTGGTTCGCCAACTCCATCGTGGCCCCCTGGGCCAGCGAGGGCGGCGCGATGGACTACACCCGCCTCTTCTCCGTGCCGATGTGGATGGCGGCGGTCTGCTTCCTGATCGTGCTGGCGATCTACCCCTCGCACAGCCTGCGCAAGTAGCGCGCGCAGACGCCGCGCCCGCGCCCGTGGCCGCGCGCCCCGCGCTCACCCCGCGGCGGCGATCTCGCGCTGCGCGTCGGGATGGATCTCCAGCCGCGCCTCGCCGCCTGGGATGACCAGCGCGTCGATGGGCGTCCCCTCGGCGACGGGCGTGCCGTCGAGGCTGGTGATCGTGAAAACCTGCTGCTTCGACTCGTGGTCGCGCAGCGCGGCCTCGAGCTTGGCGCGCAGCTTCTCGTCGATCTTCGCCCAGCTCTCGCGGCCGCGGCACTTGGGGAAGGCGCTGCAGCCCAGCCAGGGGCCGCGCTTGCCGTTGCGCAGGTTCATCGGGCTGCCGCACTTGGGGCAGGGCAGCTCCGTCACCAGCGGCGGCGGCGAGGGGAACTTGATCCCGCGCTTGCGGTCCAGGTTCAGGACGAACTCCGTCTCGCGGTTCTCGCTGGTGAGGAACTCGCCGAAGCGACCCGTGCGCAGCACCATCGGCGCGCCGTCGACGGGGCAGCGCAGGTCCACGCGCTCGGGAAGCAGGGGATGGCCCTGCCGGTTGACGGGCGCCGCGTAGCTGCACGCGGGCTCCTCCTTGGGCTTCTTCCCCTTCGCGCCCGGCACCTTCACCTTGATGTTGAAGCCGCTGCAGGAGAGGAAGCGGCCCGTCTTGCCCAGGCGGTACTCGGTGCGCCGGCCGCACTTGGGGCAGGCGTACGGGGCGGGCTCGGTCTCCGCCTTGACGTGCTTCTCCTTGCCCAGCTGCAGCACCGTCTCGTGGAAGGGGCCGTAGAACTCGGTGAGCATCCGGCGCCAGTCGACGCCGCCGGTGGCCACTTCGTCCAGCTCCTCCTCGATGCGCCGCGTGTAGCCCACGTTCATGAAGCCGCGCTCGAAGGGCGTCTCCAGGAAGTCGCAGACGGCCATGCCGATGTCAGTCGCGCGGAAGGCGCGGTCGTTCTGCTCGACGTACTTGCGCGCCTCGATCGTGTTGATGATCGACGCGTAGGTCGAGGGGCGGCCGATCCCCTCCTCCTCGAGCCGCTTCACCAGGCTCGCCTCGTTGAAGCGCGGCGGCGCGCTGGTGAACTTCTGCTGCGGGTCGATCCAGAAGGGGGCCATCTCCTGGCCCTCCTTCAGCGGCGGGAGCTCCTGGTCGTCGCCCTCGCCGCGCAGGCCCGTGGCGGTGTAGCCGTCGAAGGTCTGCACGCGGCCGCTGGCCTTGAAGACCGCGCCGGTGGGGCGGTCGCTGCGCTCCAGCAGCACCGTCGTCGAGTCGTACTGCGCGTCCGCCATCTGGCACGCGACGAAGCGCTGCCAGATGAGGTTGTAGAGCTTCCACTGCTCCTCGTCGAGCTCGCCGCGCAGCGAGTCGGGCGTGCGGCGCACGTTGGTCGGGCGGATCGCCTCGTGCGCCTCCTGCGCGCTCTTGTTGCTGCTGCCGTAGAAGCGGGGGGCGTCGGGGAGGTACTTCGCGCCGTAGCGCTCGCCGATGAACTCGCGCACCGACCCCAGCGCCTCGCCGGAGAGGTGCGTCGAGTCGGTACGCATGTAGGTGATGAGGCCCACGAGCCCCTCGCTCTTCACGTTCACGCCCTGGTAGAGCGCCTGCGCGATGCGCATCGTGCGGTCGGTGCCGAAGCCCAGCGCGTAGCTCGCGCTCGACTGCAGCGTGCTCGTGATGAAGGGCGCGCGGGGGCGGCTGCGCGTCCCGCTGCGCTCGATGCTGCGCACGCGGTAGCGCACGCCCGCGCCGATGGTGCCGCGCACGGTGCGCTGCCAGCGCGCGAAGCCGACGCCGTCGGCGCTCTCCGCGACCGCGGTGGCGACCTGCTCCAGGCCGACCGCCTCGGCGACGGCGCGGATCTCGCGGCCGAGCCCCTCGCCTTCGGCGTAGAAGCCGCGCGGCTGCGGCACCGGCGTGCGGCTGCGCGAGGCGTCCTTCGCCGCGCCCGCCGCGGCCGGCTTGCCCTGCGCGTCCACGCGCAGCTTGCGGCGCACCCAGGTGGGCGTCTCCGCGGGCAGCGGGCCATCTTCGTACTTGGGCAGCTCGCGCGAAACCTCGAAGCGGCGTCCGCCGACCTCGACCAGCTCGCACTCGATCCCGCCGCGCTCGGCGAGCCAGTGCGACTGCGCCTTCACGGTCGGGGCGCGCCCCTTCTCGTCGCGCTGCGCCAGGAATCCCTGCCACTCGCGCGCCAGCGCGCCGGCGCGCGCCGGCTCGGGGGTCATCGCGGCTTCGACCTTCCAGTACTCGTCGGGCTGGAAGGCGGCGATCTCGCGCTCGCGGTCCACGATCAGCAGCAGCGCCACGCTCTGCACGCGGCCCGCGCTCAGCCCGCCGGCGATCTTCTTCCACAGCACGGGGCTCACCATGTAGCCCACGATGCGGTCCAGGATGCGGCGCGCCTGCTGCGCGTCCACGCGGTGCATGTCGATGGGACGCGGCTCCGCGAAGGCCTTCTGGATGTCGGCGCGGGTGATCGCGTCGAAGGTCACGCGCTTGGCGGTCGCGGGATCCACGCCCAGGATCTCCGCGAGGTGCCAGGCGATCGCCTCGCCCTCGCGGTCCAGGTCGGTCGCGAACCAGATCTCCGAGGCGCCCTTGGCCAGGCGCTTGAGCTCGGTGACCTGCGACTTGCGGTCCGCCGCGACCTCGTAGGTCGGCTCGAAGCGGTGGTCCAGGTCGACGCCGGGCACCGGCTGCTTCGAGCCCTTGGGGGCGCGCTTGGGCAGGTCGCGGATGTGTCCCTTGCTCGCCTCGACCTTGAAGCCGTTGCCCAGGTACTTGGCGATGGTCTTGGCCTTCGCGGGGCTCTCCACGATCACCAGGCGGTAGCCGCCCGCGGACTTCTTCCCGGCGGGCGCGCCCTCGGCCGCCGCGGCGGCGCCGTCGGTGGCGGGGGTGGTGGAGCTCTTGCTGCGCTTGGCCATGCGTCGTGATCCGTCTGCGAAGGGTGCGGCCCGCGTCCGTCGGCGGTCGCGCCGGTCGCGTCGCCCGGGGCCTCCATCGGCGGTCGGGGGCTCCTTATATGAGGAACCATCCGGGCGCCGTCAAGGCGAAGGACGACCCGGACGCGGCACGGCGACCCCGTTTGCGCCGCGCCAGGGCGGGTCGCCGCGGCGGCCGGAACTCGTGGTGGATCCGCCTGCGGCCCGCTGATTTTCGGCCCGCGGAGCCCCCGACCCCCGCGATCAGGGAAAAAGTTTTTCGATAACTTCGTCCGCGGCCCCCTCGGTGGTGGCGCGCGCGGCCTCGATCCAGACCGATCCGGGGATCGCGCGGAAGCGCCGCAGCCAGGTCCGCTGCTGCTTCCCGTACTGCCGCGAACGGATCTTCATGCGCTCCACCGCCTGCTCCAGCGTGAGCGTCCCGGCAAGGTGCTCGAGCATCTCGTGGTAGCCGACCGCCTCGACCGCCTGGCGCGTCAGCGGGCCGCGTCCCGCGAGCGCGACGACCTCGCGAAGCAGCCCCGCGTCGACCATCGCGTGCACGCGCGCGTTGATGCGCCGGTTGAGCAGCTCGACGGGCCACTCCAGTCCGACGACCGCCCATCCCGCGGGCAGCTCCCTGGGCCGTTCGCTCCACTGCGCCTGCAGTTCGCTGATGCGCTGGCCCGTGCGCATCCACACCTCCAGCGCGCGGATGGTGCGCCGTCGGTCGTTGGGATGGATGCGCGCGGCCGCGACCGGATCGTGGTGCTCCAGGTCCCCGCGCAGGATCTCCGTGGGCAGCGCGTCGAGCTGCGCGCGCAGCGCCGGATCCGAGGGCGGCCCCTCGAACATGCCCTCGACGAGCGCCTTGATGTAGAGGTTCGTGCCGCCGACGACGATCGCGTGCCGCCCGCGCGCGTGGATCTGCGCGATCGCCTCGCGCGCCGCATCGAGCCAGTCCGCGACCGTGAAGGCGCCCGCGTGCGGGTCCGCGATGTCGATGAGGTGGTGCGGCACGCCCGCGCGTTCCTCCACGCTGGGCTTCGCGGTGCCGATGTCCATGCCGCGGTAGACCTGCATCGAGTCCGCGCTCACGACCTCGCCGCCGCCGGGCAGCCGCTGCGCGAGCGCGATGCCCAGCGCCGTCTTCCCGCCGGCCGTGGGGCCGAGCACGAGCAGCGTGCGCGGCGCGCGCGCGGGGGCATCGTCGGAGGCGCTTGGCATCGTCGTATAGTGGGGGATTATGCCGCAGAGCACCGCCGCCGCACCGACCGCCGCCTTCGCCCGCCGCCGCAGCATCGACCAGGTCGACCCCTCGGGCAAGACCGTCTTCGTGCGCGCGGACTTCAACGTCCCCACCGACGACGCGGGCGCGATCACCGACGACCGCCGCATCCGCGGCGCGCTCCCGACGATCGAGTCCATCCTCGCGCGCGGCGGCGCCGTCGTCGTCGCGAGCCACTTCGGCCGCCCCGCAGGCACCGGCTACGAGGCGGGCGAGAGCCTGCGCCCGGTCCACGAGCGCCTGAAGAGCCTGCTCGCGGGCAAGGCCGAGGTCCTCTTCGCGGGCAAGGTGCCCACCGACGAGGCGTCGCAGGCCGCGGTGAAGGCGCTTCGCCCGGGCCAGGTGCTCCTGCTCGAGAACCTGCGCTTCGAGAAGGGCGAGAAGAAGGGCGACCCCGCCTTCGCGCAGCGGCTCGCGGCCTACGGCCAGATCTACTGCAACGACGCCTTCGGCGCCTCGCACCGCGCCGACGCCTCGATGGTCGCGCTCCCGCGCGCGATGGCCGCGGCCGGCGCGCCTGCGGTCGCGGGGCGCCTGCTGCTGAAGGAGCTCGAGTTCCTCGGCCAGGCGCTCGAGCACCCCAAGCGTCCCTTCGTCGCCATCGTCGGCGGCGCCAAGGTCAGCGACAAGCTCGCCGCGCTCGCTAACTTGCTCGACAAGGTCGACACGATCGTCGTCGGCGGCGCGATGGCCTACACCTTCCTGCGCGCGCAGGGGGTCTCCACGGGCAACAGCCTCGTCGAGGCGAACATGGTCGAGCGCGCCGCGTCCATCCTGCGCGACGCGCAGGCCCGCGGCCGCACGATCCTGCTGCCGGTCGACCATGTCTGCGGCCGCGCGCTCGAGCCCGGCACCGAGACCGCGGTCGTCGTCGGCGCGATCCCCGACGGCTGGATGGGCCTGGACATCGGCCCGCGCAGCCAGGAGCTCTTCGCGCAGGCGTGCACCACGGCGAAGCAGGTCGTCTGGAACGGCCCGGTCGGCGCCTTCGAGACCAGCCCCTTCGACGCCGGCACGATGGCCCTCGCCCGCGCGGTCGCCGACGCCACCCGCCACGGGGCGGTGACGATCGCCGGCGGTGGGGACACCGCGGCCGCCCTCGACGCCGCCGGCCTGGCCGGGTCGCTCAGCCATGTCTCGACCGGCGGCGGCGCCAGCCTCGAGATGCTCGAAGGCAAGCAGTTCGAGTCCGTCGGCGCGCTCGACCCCGCGTGACCTCGGGGCGGGTTCCCGGCCGCCGTGGAACCGATTCCGGCCCCGTCCGTCTATAGTCAGCCCGTCGCACCACCCCTTCAGGAGCCCATGATGCGAAAGACCCTCCTCGCCGCGCTCGTCGCCATCGTCCTCCCCGCCTTCCTCGTTCCTGCCGCCATGGCGCAGGAGAAGAAGCTCAAGGTCGGCGCCGAGGCGCCCTTCGACCTCAGCGGCACCGTGGAGTGGGTGCAGGGCAGCCCCGTCACCGCGCGCGACGCGAGCAAGGTCTACGTGCTCGAGTTCTGGGCGACCTGGTGCGCGCCGTGCAAGAAGTCGATCCCGCACCTGAACCAGCTCTACCAGGACTACAACGGCCGCGGCCTCGAGATCATCGGCTTCAGCGACGAGCCCGTGAACACCGTGACGCCCTTCGTCAAGGACAAGGGCTCCGCGATGGCCTACCCCGTCGCCTGCTCCAAGAAGGAGACGGCCAACCCGCACGAGAAGCTCTTCAAGGCCGCCGGCCAGGAGGGCATCCCCAGCGCCTTCATCGTCGCGCGCAGCGGCAAGATCTGCTACATCGGCCACCCGCTCGATCCGGAGTTCGAGCGCGTGCTGAAGCTCGTCCTCGCCAACCGCTACGACCCCGAGCTCACCGAGCGCGTCGCCCCGACCGTCGCGGCCGCGCGCCGCGCCGCCAAGCTGCGCAACTACAAGGAGGCCGAGCGCCTCTATGACCAGGCCTTCAACGAGGGCCCCTCGGTGCTCGTCGACATCGCGCTGGAGAACTGGCGCATGATCTCCGAGCAGGCCGGCGACGCGGCGGGGGCCAAGGCCTCCATCCGCGCCACGATCGACCGCGTCTCCAAGGACAAGTACGCGCTCATGGCGGTCGCCGACTTCCTCGCGACCTCCGCCGAGGTGAAGGACCGCGACCTCGACGCCGCCCAGTACGCCGCCGACAAGCTCCGCGCCGTCGCGAAGGCCGACGACGCCGAGGCGTTCGCGGCGATCGCCTCCGTGGCGGCGGCGCGCGGCGACATGAGCACCGCCTCCGAGCTCCAGTACGACGCGTGGATGGCGGCGCCGCCCTCGGCCAAGCCCGCCCTCAAGCGCACGCTCGACAACTACAACGAGAAGAAGAAGGCCGGCGCATCGAAGTGACCGCGATGCGCAGCGGCCCCGACCCGCAGCTCTATGCGAACGCACGACGGCTCCTCGTGGAGCCGTCTGTGCTTTCCGCCGACTTCACCCGCCTGGGCGAGCAGTGCCAGGCCTCGATGGAGGCGGGGGGCGACGCGATCCACTTCGACGTGATGGACGGGCACTTCGTCCCGAACCTCTCGATGGGTCCCGCGCTCTGCGCCGCCGTGCGCCACGCGGTGCCGGACGCCTTCATCGACGTGCACCTCATGTGCACCGATCCCGCGCACTGGGTCGAGCCCTTCGCGCGCGCGGGCGCCAACCACATCCAGTTCCACGCGGAGACCACCGACGACCCACGCCCCATCGTGCGCCGCATCCGCGACGCGGGCATGACCGCGGGCATGGTCGTGAACCCCGACACCGAAGCCGCGGTCCTCTTCCCCTGGCTGGAGCTGCTCGATACGGTCATGCTCATGAGCGTGCACCCGGGCTACAGCGGGCAGAAGTTCATCGCCTCGGTCCTGCCCAAGGCCGGCCAGCTGCGCGCGCGCCTGGCGCCGCACCAGCGCATCATGATCGACGGCGGCGTCTCCCCCGAGACCGCGCCTGCCTGCCGCGACGCCGGCTGCGATGTCCTCCTGGCCGCGAGCGCCATCTTCGGCGCGCGCGACATGGCCCAGGCGATCCGCGAGATCCGCGGCGGCTGACCCATGCCCGCCGGCGCCACCCAGCTCTGGCTCTTCCGCCCCTGCGACACCGAATGGGACGCCGCCCAGCGCCTGCGCGGCCGCACCGACCTGCCCGCCACCGAGGAGTCGCTCGCGCAGCTTCGCCAGCGCGTGGCGCGCCTCTCGCCCGGCCCCGAGGTCCTCTACCACCCGCCCGACGAGGCCGCCGCCGACACCGCGCACGCCATCGCCGTGCGCTTCGCCTGCCGCGTGCGCCCCGAGGCGGACCTGGCCGACCCCGACCTGGGGCTGCTCGAGGGGCTCGCGATGAGCGAGTTCGAGCGGCGCTTCGAGAGCCGCTACGCCGAGTGGAGCGATTCCCCGCTGACGATGGAGCCGCCCGAGGGCGAGCCGCTGGCGCAGGCGCGCGCGCGCATCCTCGACGCCTTCGCGGAGATCCTCGCGCGCCACGCGGGCGAGCGCGTCGGCCTGGTGCTGCACACGCTCGCGCTGGCGATCGTGCGCGACGCGCTCGCGCGCGGGGACGGCTCGCGCCTGTGGGAGCGCGTCGAGGGGCGCCACTGGGTGACGCGCCACGCGCTGCCCGCGGACGCCGCCGACCGGCTGGGCGAGTGAGCGCCGCGCGGCGACCGCTACACTCTCGCGGCACGCAGGAGCCCACGCCGTGACCGAACGCACCTGGACCGAAGCCGAAGTCGCCACCAAGCGCGCCGTCCCCGACGGGCTCTGGACGCAGTGCCCCGAGTGCGCCGCGACGATATTCCGCAAGAGCCTCGAGGCGAACCTCATGGTCTGCCCGACCTGCGACCACCACATGCGCATCTCGGCGCGGCGGCGGATCGCGCAGCTCCTGGATCCGGGCACCTTCGAGCCCTTCGACGCCGACATGGCGCCGATGGACCCGCTGCATTTCATCGACCAGAAGCCCTACATCGACCGCATCCGCGACATGCAGCGCAAGTCGGGGGAGAACGACGGCGTGCAGACGGGCGCGGGCTTCGTGAAGGGCCGCAAGCTCGTCGTGGGCGTGATGGACTTCACCTTCATGGCCGGATCGATGGGCAGCGTGGTGGGGGAGAAGCTCACCCGCGCGATCGAGCACGCGACCGACCACAACCTGCCGCTGGTGATCGTGAGCTGCAGCGGCGGCGCGCGCATGCAGGAGTCGGGCTTCTCGCTCATGCAGATGGCCAAGACCAGCGCCGCGCTCGCGCGCTTCGACGACGCGGGCGGGCTGTACATCTCGGTGCTCGCCGATCCGACGACCGGCGGCGTCACCGCGAGCTACGCGATGCTGGGCGACGTGATCTTCGCCGAGCCGCGCGCGCTGATCGGCTTCGCGGGCCCGCGCGTCATCCGCCAGACGATCCGCCAGGAGCTCCCCGAGGGGTTCCAGACCGCGGAGTTCCTGGAGAAGGCGGGCTTCATCGACCGCATCGTGCACCGCTCCGCGCTGCGCACCGAGATCAGCCGCATCATCGACTACGCCGGAAAGTGAGATGCGGGCCAGGGACGCGCTCATCGCCGCCGGGCTCGCCGCCTGCTCGGGCATCCTCCTGGGCTGCGCCTTCGCGCCGGTGGGCATCTGGCCGCTCGCGGCGGTCGCGCCCGCGCCGCTGATCGCCATCGCCGCGCTGCACCGCAACGAGGGACGCACGATCGCCGTGCGACGCACGACGCTGCTGGCGGTCTTCGCGGTCGCGGTCGCGCAGTGGTTCGCGCTGCACTTCTGGCTCGTGCAGGTGACGGTGCCGGGGCTGGTCGCGCTCAGCTTCTACTGCGCGGGATTCACGGCCGCCGCGCTCTGGGCGCTCTCGCGCATCGACCGCGCGACCGGGCAGCTCTGCGGTCGCGCGCTGCCGTACGCGCTGCTGGCGCCGCTGGCGCTGGGCGGCGTCGAGGCGCTGCGCGCGCTCGTGCTCTTCCACGGGTATCCGTGGTTTCGCTGGGGGCATCCGCTGGTGGAGCTTCCGGTGCTCGTGCAGGGCGCGGACCTGATCGGCGAAATCTTCGCCTCGCTGCTGGCGCTGGCGATCGCAGGCGCGCTCGTGGACCTCTGGCGCGGGCCGCGCCGCGCGGGGGCCGCGATCGCCGCCGCCGCGGTCGCCGGCAGCCTGGGCTACGGCGCCTGGCGGCTGGGCGAGGCGCCCACCGGCCCGGGCCCCGGGATCCTGGCGGTGCAGACCAACCTCGCGACGAGCAACAAGCTCGCGTGGAGCGCCTCGGCGCAGGTCGTCGATGTCCCCAAGTTCGCCGCGCTCACGCTGCGCGCGGCGCGCTCCTGCGTCGAGCGCGCGGAGCCGATCGCGCTGGTCGCCTGGCCCGAGACGATGCTCGCGGGCTTTGGCCTCGAGCCCGAGACGCTGCGCCTGCAGGAGGAGAAGGGGTACTTCCCGGGCGACCGCTTCGAGCGCATCCTCCAGCGGCTGCGCGAGGCGGTGGGGTCGCCGCTGCTCGTGGGCAGCCCGGCGTTCCTGGGCCTGCGCGAGGATGGCGAGCACTACCGCTGGGAGCGTCAGTACAACAGCGCCTACCTGGTCGACCGTCCGAAGGCGCCGTACCCGCGCTACGACAAGATCTTCCTCGCCCCCTTCGGCGAGACGATGCCCTACATCTCCGAGTGGAAGTGGCTGGAGCAGTCGCTGCTGGCCATCGGCGCGCGGGGGATGAAGTTCGACCTGGATGTGGGGGGCGCGCCGACGCGCTTCTCGGTCCCCTGGAGCGGGGGCGCCGTGCGCATCGCGACCCCGATCTGCTTCGAGGACGCGATGTCCTGGGTCTGCCGCGAACTCGTCTTCGATCCGGCGCGTAGCGGGGGGCCGGTGCGCAGCGCCGACCTCATGATCAACCTCACCAACGACGGATGGTTCGGGTGGTACGACGGCGGGCGCGCGCAGCACCTGCAGATCGCGCGCCTGCGCTGCATCGAGACCCGCACCCCGATGGTCCGCGCGGCCAACACCGGCCTGTGCGCCGGCATCGACTCCAGCGGCCGCATCGTCGCGCCGCCGGTCTCGCCGCAGGCGGAGGGCTGGGTCTACGCGGCGTCGCCGCTGGACGCGCGCACGCCGCCCTACGCCTTCGTGGGCGAAGTAGGATCGGCGATCGTGATGATCCTCTCCGGCGCGCTCGCACTCCTGCCCGCACCGCTCCTTCGCCGGCTGCGTCCGGGCGGCCCGGCTGCCGGCGCGCTCGCGGCGGCGCTCCTGGCGGCCCCCACGGCGCTGCTGCTGGGTGGCTGCGACGACCAGCAGAAGGCGATCTCGCAGCAGCCCTGGTCCAGCCGCGACCAGAGCATCCAGCCCACCGGACAGGCGACCCTCTCGGACAACGGCCGTCCCGTGACGCAGCCGCTGGCCGTGGAGTCCAGCGGCAGCGCGCGCGGCGCGGCGATCTCGCTCCTGCAGGGGGCGGCGCGCTCGCAGGTGCCGGTCTTCCGCGCGAACGCGGTCGAGGCGCTCATCTACTCGCCCGCGGACCTGCACGAGATCGTGCTCCCGCTGCTCTCGGATCCCAACCGCGGCGTGCGCTTCGTCGCCGCGCTCTCCATCGGGCGCGCCTCGCTGGGCGACCTCGTCGACCATGTGCAGCCGCTCCTCGTGGACGAGAGCCTCTCCGTGCGCGCGGCCGCGATGTACACGCTCACCAAGCTCGGCCGCCCGGTCGACCTCACGCCGCTGGCGGCCATGGTGCGCTCGGACGACCCGGAGGTGCGCTCGAACGCGTACCTCGTGCTCGGCGAGATCGGCAACAAGTCCGCCGTCGCGCTCATCTCCGACTCGCTCGGCAAGGGCATGCGCCAGGTCAACCCCGCGCGCGTGCGCATCGTCGAGATGCAGGCCGCCGAGGCGCTGGTGCGCCTGGGCCAGGCGGACGCCATCGAGCCCATCCGCGCCGCGCTCTTCGCCCCGGGGGAGCAGTCCGAGTTCACGGCGCTCGCCGCCCAGGAGGCGGCGCGCCTCAAGGACGACGGCTCGCGCGCCATCCTCATGCGCCTGATCGACGCCTCGGGCACGAGCGCCCGGCCGACGGAAGTCCGGATCGTCTGCGCCGCGGCGCTGGCCCAGATCTCGCCCACCGAGGCGCCCCAGGTCTCCAAGATCGCCCGCCTCTACCTGACCGACCGGGAGCCCAGCGTCCGCGGTCAGGCCGCCCTGGCGCTCGCGTGGGCCGCCGGACCGAAGGGGGTCGATGACCTCCAGCGCCTGCTTTTCGACACCGACCCGACGGTCCAGCTCTCCGCCGCCAAGGCCATCCTGATTGCAACCCGGCGGCGTTGACAGACCGTATAGGCTCGCTGTATCACTCTGATAACAGTTCGGGCGTCCCGGAGTCTCCCTCCGTGGCCGCCCGGCGCCGTTTCGACAGCCCATCGAACCCATACCTGTCTCGGCCACCGACTCCACGAGGCTTTCCCCGTGCACATTCTCACCAAGATTCTCGTCGTCCTCGTCTGCCTCCTCGTCGTCGCGCTCGCGCCGCTCGCGGCCGTCTCGTCGACGAACCAGCAGGTCTTCAAGGGTCGCGCCGCCGACGCCGAGGCCGCGCTGAAGGCGCAGCAGGCCGACAACGCCGCCGCCAAGGACGCCTACAACGCGACGACCGCGGGCCTGATGGCGCGCGTCGCCGGCCTTGAGAAGCAGCTCGCCGTCGCCGGCACCGCGTTCACCGCGGAGGTCGCGGCGCGCAACGACGCGGAGAAGCAGCTCGAGGGCATGCGCATCCAGGTCGCCGAGCTCCAGGGCCAGGCGAACGCCTTCGCCGCCAACGACGGCCTCCAGACCAAGCTCATCGACGCGATGCGCCAGGACATCGAGAACGCGCGCACGCAGTACCTCGCCGCCGAGAAGGCGCGCGTCGAGCTGCAGGACGCGATGGCCCGCCTCCAGGGCGACCTCGAGACCGAGATCGCCGCGAAGCGCCTGCTCCAGGAGCAGCTCCAGCGCGTCAGCGAGGACAAGGACCGCGCCTCCGCGGACGTGGCCCGCTACGCCGCCCTCCACGGCAACCTGTCGCCGCGCGCCGGCGCCTACAACGACGCCGCCACGCCGGTCCCCGCGGACCGCAACCTCGGCGCGACGGTCGTGGCCGTCAAGCGCGCTCCCGACGCGACGACCGCCGAGATCAACGTCGGCAGCCGCGACGGCGTCAAGGAGAACTGGGTGATGACCATCGCCGACGGCAGCAACTTCATCGGCAACCTGCGCATCGTCCAGGTCGACGTGAACCGCGCGGTCGGCATCGTCGAGCTCGAGGACAAGGCCACCCGTGGCGAGGTCAAGGTCGGCCAGCGCGCGATCGCGCGCAAGGGCGAGTGACCGCGAGCGCATCGGACCGCACCACGCCTACGACCTGAGGACCGACGAATGACCGGCCTGCCCAACACCGACGTCAAGCGCGCCCGCCCGCAGATGAACGTCTACACCTGCCTGCTGCTGGTGGCGACGCTGATGGGGATCGTGGCGGTCACCGCCGTCGCGCTGAGCAACATGCACGCCACCGGCGACGGTCCCTTCGACGTCGCCAAGTCCCGCTGACCGCGGGGGCCGCGGCGGAGTCCGCGGCTGGCATCGGCTTCAGGAAGGAGCGCCCATCGTGGCCGGCCAAATCGACTGGATCTCGCGCCTGTTCAGCGTCGACATGGGGATCGACCTGGGCACCTGCAACACGCTTGTCTGCGTCCGCGGCGAAGGCATCGTCCTGAACGAGCCCTCGGTCGTGGCGGTCCGCAAGGGCACCAACATCGTCCTCAACGGGGGCGAGGCGGTGGGCTTCGCGGCCAAGGACATGCTGGGCAAGACGCCCGGCTCGATCAGCGCCATCCGCCCGCTCAAGGACGGCGTGATCAGCGACTTCGCCGTCACCGAGGCGATGCTCAGCTACTTCATCAAGAAGGTCAACGGCAAGAGCACGCGCATCTTCGGGCCGCGCGTCGTCATCGCCATCCCCAGCGGCATCACCAGCGTCGAGAAGCAGGCGGTGTACGAGAGCGCCGAGCGCGCCGGCGCGCGCCGCGTCTTCCTGGTCGAGGAGCCCATGGCCGCCGCCATCGGCGCGGGCCTGCCCGTCCAGGAGCCCAACGCCAGCATGATCGTCGACATCGGCGGCGGCACGAGCGAGATCGCCATCATCTCGCTGGCCGCGATCGCCGAGTGCGAGAGCCTGCGCGTCGCCGGCGACGACTTCGACGACGCGATCGTCAACCACATGAAGCGCGTCCACGGCCTGCTCATCGGCGAGCAGACGGCCGAGCGCATCAAGATCGAGATCGGCTCCGCGGCCTCCACCGGCCCCGAGATGAAGATGGACGTGCGCGGCCGCGACATGAAGACGGGCCTTCCCCGCAAGGTCGAGGTCACCAGCCACGAGATCCGCGAGGCGCTGGGCGAGCCCGTGCAGCTCATCGCCGAGGCGGTGGTGCGCGTCCTGGAGAAGGCCAAGCCCGAGCTCGCGGCGGACCTCGTCGACAACGGCATCACCCTGGCCGGCGGCGGCGCGCTCCTGCGCGGCCTCGACAAGGTGGTGCACCAGGCGACCGGCCTGGATGTCCGCATCGCGGACGATCCGCTCACGTGCGTCGCGCGCGGGACGAGCAACTACCTCGAGAACCTGGATCTCTTCAAGGACACGCTCGAGTCGGACGCCGACACCGTCTGACGCCATGGCGCTCCTCACGAGCCGTCGCCTGATCGCGGCCGGCCTCCTCGCCGCGACGATGCTCGCGGCGATGCCCGCGCGGTGGTTCGCCCCGTGGTCGCCCACGCTCGCGGCGGTCGTCTGGCTGCCGATGCAGCCGGCGGCGCACGGCCTGGCGCTGCTGCGCGCGCTGGTGCGCGCCCCCGCGGAACCCTATCCCGACCGCCCCGAGGAGCTGCGGGCCGCCCTCGAGGAGCGCGACCGCCTGCAGGGCGAGCTGGACGCGCAGCGCCAGCGCGCCGCGGCGCTGGAGGCGCGTCTGGAGGAGCTCAGCGGCGTCTGGGCGCTCGACCAGCGCGGCGGCTGGCGTCCCGTGCTCGCGACGATCCTGGAGCGCGGCGGCGAGCGCGATCCGGCGCTGCTGCGGCTGGATGTCGGATCGACGCAGGGCGTCGACCGCGGCGATCCCGCCGTGACGGGCGGCAACCAGCTCGTGGGCGTGATCACGGGACCGGTCGAGTCGGGCCGCTGCTGGCTCGCGCCGCTGCACGACAAGGTGCTCGGGCGCATCGATGCGCTGATCTATCCCGCGGCGAAGCCCAACGCCTCGCCGCGCGAGGCGGTGCTCGTGCAGCTTGTCGCCGATGTCCGCGGCGGACTCGTGGGCGAGATCGGCACCGGCGCGACGGTGAAGCCCGGCGACACCGTCAAGCTCAGCGATCCCAACTGGGCGCCCGCGGCGCAGGGGATGATCCTGGGCGTCGTCGAGCGCGTCGGTCCGCTGGACGCGAACCCGCTGCGCACGCGCGTGGATGTCCGCCCGCGCCACGATCCCGCGCGGCTGGCCACCGTCACCGTGAAGATCCGCGACGAGAGCGCCCCCGCGCGCGGCCCCGCCACGCCGGCGACGGGCCGCGAAGGCATGCGTTCACGCGAAGGGGGCCGCCGATGAGGTGGTGGATCGCCGTCCCCGCACTGCTGGTCGCCTGCGCGCTGGATCGCAGCCTGATGTCCGCGTTCAGCGTCGGCGGGCTCACGCCCAGCCTCGTGCCCGTGGTGCTCGCCTTCGTGGGGCTCTACGCCTCGCGCGAGGCGGCCTTCGGCGCCGCGCTGCTGGCGGGCTTCCTGCTCGACACCGCCTCGCCGGGCGTGCGCGCGGTCGCGGGCGGCGTCGACGCCATCCCCGTGCTCGGGCCGCACATGCTCGGCTGCGCCGCGGCGATGTGGGGGCTGCTGGAGACGCGCGCCTGGCTCTACCGGCGCAACCTGGCGACGCTCGCCGTGGCGGCCGCGGCCTTCGCGGTGGGCGCGTCGCTCGGCTTCCTCGCCGTCGCGGGCGTGCGGGCCGCCTACGCCGACCCCGAGCCGCTCTGGGGCGCGGGCCGCGCCGCGGGCGCGCTCGGCCGCGACGCGCTGGACGCGATCGCCACCGGCGTCGTGGCGATCCCCGTCGGCTGGCTGCTCGAGCGCTCCGTGCGCTTCTGGGGCTTCGCGACCGCGGGGCAGCGCTTCGTCTTCGAGTCCCGCACCGGCCGCGCCAACGGCTAGGCTCCCCCCATGGCCGCGAACGCCGCCCTCCACGCGATCCTCTTCGACGACGGCCTGGGGGACCTGGGCCCGCTTTCGGACCTGCGGTGCGCCTTCGAGCAGCGGACCGCGGGTCGGACGCTCCTGGAGCGCGCCCGCGCGCACGGCCTCCTCGGGGCCCTCGCGGCGCCCGCCGGGGCGGCGGAGCTCCTGGCTGCCCGCCACGGCCTCCCGGTGAACCCCGCGCAGCCCGGCGCCGCGCTCCTGCTCAACGGACGCCTCCACGCGCCGCTCCTGCCCGCCCTGATCGCCGACCTGGCCGCCCTGGGCCCGGGCGAGGCGCTCCTGGGCGCCGACGGCACGCCGCTGGCCCTGCGCCTGGACGCCCCGGCCGCCGCCCGCGCGGTGGCCGCCGTCGCCGCCGGCGCGCCCGGCACGCCCGCTGCCGCACAGGCGCTGGCCGGCCTCGCCGCCCGCTCGCGCCCCAGCGCGCTTGCCCTCTGGCGCCGCCCCTGGGACCTGCTGGAGGCGGGCCGCTTCGGCGCGCTGCTGGCCGCGGACATCGACGACCTCGCCGCCACCTGGGCCGCCGACGCGCGCCAGCGCATCCCGGCGCACGCCGCGCTCGTGGGCGCGGCGCCTGTCCATGTGCACGCCAGCGCCCAGATCGGCATCGGCGTCGTCCTCGATGCCACCGACGGCCCCATCCTCGTCGCCGAGGGGGCGCAGGTCCGCCACGGCAGCGTGCTCACCGGGCCGGTCTTCGTGGGCGCCAAGTGCATCGTCGCCGACCGCAGCGTGCTCAAGGCGCGCACCGCGCTGGGCCCGCTGTGCCGCGCGGCGGGGGAGATCGGCAGCGTCCTCTTCCAGGGCTGCTCGAACAAGGCGCACGACGGCCACCTCGGCGACGCGCTCGTGGGCGAGTGGGTGAACCTGGGCGCCTCGACGGTCAACAGCAACCTGCTCAACACCTACGGCGAGGTCGCGATGCGCCTGCGCCCCGAGGGCGCGCTCGAGCGCACCGGGCGCCAGTTCATGGGCTGCATCCTGGGCGACCACGCCAAGACCGCCATCGGCACGCGCATCATGACGGGCTCCTCCGTGGGCACCGGCACGATGTGGGCGGCGACGGCGCCGATCTCCGGCGCGGTCCCCGCCTTCTCGTGGGTGACCGACGAGGGCCGCCGCAGCTACCGCGCGGACAAGTTCCTCGAGGTCGCGCGCACCGTGATGGCGCGCCGCGGCGTCGCGCCCTCGCCCGCCGAGGAGGCGCGCCTGCGCACGCTCGCCGCGCCACGCGCGTAGGCCGCGCAGGAGCAGGCGACGCCATGGCCACCCTCTACCTCGTCGACGGACACGCGCAGTTCTTCCGCGCCTACCACGCGATCCGTCCGGGCATGCGCAGCCCGGTGACCAACGAGCCCACGAACATGACCTTCGGGTTCGTGGGCACGCTGCTCAAGCTGCTGCGCGAGCAGAAGCCCGACTACCTCGCGGTCGTGATCGACGCCTCCGGCGACCAGGGGACCTTTCGCTCGCAGATCTACCCGGCGTACAAGGCGCACCGCGATCCGCCGCCCGAGGACATGGATCCGCAGATCGACCGCTGCCTGGGGCTGCTGGGGCAGATGCGCGTGCCGGTGCTGGCCGTCGAGGGGGTCGAGGCCGACGACACGATCGCCACCGTCGTGCGGCGCATGCGGCGCGAGCGTCCGGAGCTGGAGATCCGCATCGTCAGCCGGGACAAGGACCTCGGCCAGCTCGTCGACGAGCGCACCACGCTCTACGACCCGCAGGCGGGGACGCTGCTGGGCGTCGAGGAGCTCTTCGAGTCCAAGGGCATCCGCCCCGCGCAGGTCGTGGACATGCTCGCGCTCATGGGCGACCCGGTGGACAATGTCCCCGGCGTGCGCGGCGTGGGCGTGAAGACCGCCGCGAAGCTCATCGGCGAGCACGGCTCGCTCGACAACCTGCTGGCCAACATCGCCGGCGTGAAAGGCAAGATCGGCGAGGCGATCGCGGCGCAGCAGGGGATCCTGCCCCTCTCGCGCACGCTGGTGACGCTGAAGGACGATGTCGCCGTCGACTTCTCGCTCGACGCCGCGCGCGTGGAGGCGTCGAAGTTCGACGGTCCCGCGCTGCTGGAGTCGATGCACCAGCTCGGCTTCAACCAGCATCGCGAGGCGCTGCGGGCGTATCTCGGGCTTTCGGCCGCGGCCAGCGCTCCCGCGCCGTCGGCCGCGTCCGCGGCGACCGCCGCGTCCGCGCCCGCCGCCCGCGCGAAGCCCGCCGCCCCCGAGGAGTTCGGCCTCTTCAACCCGCCCCCCGACTCGGGCGCGGGCGCCGCCGCCGATCCCGCCACCATCGCCGCAGGCACCGAGGCGATGCGCTCCTTCGAGCGCGGCGACTACCGCCTGCTCACGACGCTCGCGCAGCTGCGCGCGCATCTGGCGCAGGTCCGCGCCGCCTGCGCGGGCGGCGCGCTCCTGGCCTTCGACACCGAGACGACCTCGTTGCAGCCGGTGAGCGCGCACCTCTGCGGCGTCAGCCTCTCGCACGCGCCGGGCACCGCGGTCTACATCCCGCTGCGCTCGCCGCAGCCCCAGACGCATCTCTCCTGGGAAGAGGCGCGCCCCGAGCTCGCGCCGCTGCTGGCCGATCCCGCCGTGCGCAAGACCGCGCACAACGCGAAGTTCGACCTCGTCGCGCTGCGCGCGGCCGGCGCGCCGGTGCGCGGGCTGGCCGGCGACAGCATGGTCGCCAGCTACGTCGTCGACGCCACGCGCGGCACGCACAAGATGGACGCGCTGAGCGAGGCGCTGCTGGGCCACCGCTGCATCCCGATCACCGACCTGATCGGCACCGGCACGCACCAGCGCCGCTTCGACGAGGCCCCGCTCGCGCTCGCCGGCCCGTACGCCGCCGAGGACGCGGACATCGCGCTGCGCCTGGCGCAGGCGCTGGAGCCGCAGGTCGTGTCCATGGGACTGGGCGCGCTCTACCGCGACGTCGAGGTGCCGCTCGTGGAGGTCCTCGCCGAGCTCGAGTTCAACGGCATCCGCGTCGATCCCGCCGAGCTCGAGCGCCAGCGCGCCGCGCTCGAGGAGACGATCGCGACCCTGCGCGCGCAGATCGAGCGCGCCGCGCCGCGGCCCTTCAACATCGACTCGCCGAAGCAGCTCGCGGAGATCCTCTTCAACGCGCCCGACCAGGAGCCGCCGGGGCTCGGGCTGCCGATCGTCAAGCGCACCAAGACCGGCGCCTCGACCGACGTGGAGGTGCTCGAGAAGCTCTCCCTCGATCCCTCCGTCGCCACCGAGATCCCCGCCCGCATCCTGGAGTACCGGCAGCTCGCGAAGCTCGTGGGCACCTACCTCGTCGCGCTGCGCGAGGCGATCGATCCCGCCACCGGGCGCATCCACGCGAGCTTCCACCAGGCGGTGACCGCGACCGGCCGCCTGAGCAGCAGCGACCCGAACCTGCAGAACATCCCCATCCGCACCGAGGTCGGCCGGCGCATCCGCCGCGCCTTCGTCGCGGATCCCGGCTGCGTGCTCCTCTGCGCGGACTACTCGCAGATCGAGCTGCGCGTGCTCGCGCACCTTTCCGGGGACCCGGCGCTCATCGCCGCCTTCGAGGCCGGCAGCGACATCCACCGCGCCGTCGCCGCCGAGGTCTACGGCGTCGCCCCCGAGTCCGTCACCGACGAGCAGCGCAGCGCCGCCAAGATGGTGAACTTCGGCATCGTCTACGGCATCACCCCCTTCGGCCTGGCGCGCCGCCTGGGCGGGGGCACCAGCAACGAGCGCGCGAAGCAGATCATCGAGGACTACAAGAGGCGCTTCGCGCACATCGACGCCTTCCTGCAGTCCTGCGTCCTGCACGCGCGCGAGCACGGCTTCGTGCAGACGATCCTGGGCCGCCGCCGCGCGGTTCCGCAGATCGAGAGCCGCAACCCCAACGAGCGCGCGCTGGGCGAGCGCATCGCCATCAACACGGTGGTGCAGGGGAGCGCCGCGGACCTCATCAAGGTGGCGATGCTGCGCATCCACCGCGGGCTGCCCGAGCGCTTCCCGCAGGCGCGCATGCTGCTGCAGATCCACGACGAGCTGGTCTTCGAGGCGCCGCAGGAGCAGGTGGCCGCGCTGGACGCGTGGGTGCGCGAGGCGATGGAGCAGGCGATGCCGCTGCGCGTGCCGCTGGTCGTCTCCTCCTCGTGGGGCGCCACCTGGGACCAGTGACGCCGCCGGGAGCGCGGCCCGCGCATCCGCCGAAAAACACGGCCTCCCAGCGCTTGCACCCCCGTCCGGAATCGGTATCATCTCCCCTCCGCACCACGGCCTCGCCGTGGCGCGGGGCACGCAAGGGGCGGTAGCTCAATTGGTTAGAGTACCGGCTTGTCACGCCGGTGGTTGCGGGTTCGAGTCCCGTCCGCCTCGCTTCAAGAGACGACCCCGTCCGCACTGGACGGGGTCGTGTCGTTTCTGGCGATGCGGTCGCGCGCCGCGCGCGGGCGCTCCCGTCGCGCGCCGCGCGCGCCGTGCGCTACGCGCGCCACTTGATCGAGCAGCCGATGCTGCGCTTCTGCGGCTGCGCGCAGGGGCGCCCCGCGAGCACCGCGTCGATCGCCGCGCGCAGGTCCGCGCCGGTGACGGGGAGCCCGGTGTTCGGGCGGCTCTCGTCGAGCTGCCCCGCGTACGCCAGCCGGTGGCCGCGGTCGAAGAGGAAGAAGTCGGGGGTGCACGCGGCGTCGAAGGCGCGCGCGGTCTCCTGCGTGGCGTCGTGCAGGTAGGGGCAGGCGTAGCCCGCGTCCAGCGCCTCCTGGCGCATCGGACCGGGGCCGTCGGAGGGATGGGTGCGCTCGTCGTTGCTGCAGAGGAAGACGCAGGCGTAGCCGCGCTGCGCCGCCTCGCGCGAGAGGCGCGCCAGCTCCGCGCGGATGTGCTTCACGAAGGGGCAGTGGTTGCAGATGAAGGCGACCAGCAGCGGCCGGCCCGCGAAGTCGCCCGGACGCACGGTCTTGCCAGAGACCGTGTCCACGAGCGCGAACTCCGGGCAGGGCGTGCCGATTCCAAGACGCTGGGTGCTCTCGAGCGGTGGCATGGATGCAGCGTAGGCGAGGTACCCTCGTGCGACCATGGCGCGCCGCACCGGCCACGAGGAACCGAGCGAGGAGGACCCGCGCGACGAGGATCCGTCCGAGGAGGACCTCGAGCGCTTCGGCGACGACTCGGCGCGGACCGCCGCGGACGCCCTCTGCCCCGACTGCGGCGCGCGCGTCTGGAGCGAGGCGGACGTCTGCCCGAAGTGCTTCGCCTACCTCGGCGGGGACGCGCCGCGCGCGCGGCGCCGCGGCTTCTTCCGCCGGCAGTGGAAGGTGCTCGTCATCGTGCTGCTCATCGTCGCGACGCTCGCGGTCGCGGGCATCGAGCTGCTGCCGGGGCTGCTGGGGCCGCGGCGCTGACGGCGCGGCTGGGGTCCGCGCTAAAAAGACGGACGCCCCGCCGGAGTGCGGCGGGGCGTCCTGAGGTGCCTCGGCAAGGATTCGAACCTTGGACCCGCTGATTAAGAGTCAGCTGCTCTACCAGCTGAGCTACCGAGGCGGCTGGCGAAGGGGGGGATGATAGCGGATCCGCCCCGGGTCAGGCAACGGCTCCGTGGCAGTTCTTGTACTTCTTCCCGCTGCCGCACGGGCATGGCTCGTTCCGGCCGACGACCTTCATCGCCTTGCCGCTGAGCTCCTTCTTCACCGGGGCGCCGCCGGCGCCCGCCAGCTCCGCCGCCTCGATCTGGGCCTGCTGCTCGGCGCTGGGCGCGGGATCCTCGGTGGAGAGCATCCCGACGCCCGCCTCCGGGGCCGCCGCCACCGCCTGGCGCGGCGCGGGCCGGACCTGGGGGGCGAGGCGGCCCTTGAAGAGCAGGTCCGTGGCGCGCTCGCGGATGGTCTCGAGCATCTCGTTGAAGGTCTCGGCGGCGCCCTTCTTGAACTCGATGCGCGGGTCCTTCTGCGCGATGCCGCGGAAGCCGATGCTGTCGCGGAGCTGGTCCATCGCGTGGAGGTTGTTCTTCCACGCCTCGTCGAAGATCTGCAGCAGCACCCAGCGCTCGAACTGCTCGAGCTCCTGCCGCTGGAAGCTGCGCAGGCGCGCGCGCACGAAGTTCTCCGGATCCGCGGCCGCCTGCTCGAGCTCGAACTCGCCCAGGCGGACCATGCAGTTCTGCTCGAACCACGCCGCGATCGCCTCCGCGCCGCGGCCCGTCTCCAGGCACGCCTTGGCGCGGCGGTCGATCTCCGCCTCGTCGATCTGGCGCGCGCGGTCCACGAGGGCCCGCGCGAGGTCCGCCGGCTGCTGCGAGGGCAGCGTCTCCGGCGACCACTCGACGCCGTAGCGCGCCTTCGCCCACGCGCAGAACTCCGCGAGCGCGGCGCCGGCGATCGCCTGGCCGTTCTCGGGATCCTGCTGCGCCTGCTGCAGCCGCTGCGAGGTCATCTCGATCGCGAAGTCCACGGGATAGCGCAGCTCGCGCTCGTGGAAGATCTCCATCGCGCGGGCGGCCAGGCGCGCGCCCGCCTCCTGCGGCGTGCGGCAGTCGTCGAAGATCGACGGGGCCACCTCGGCGCCGAACTTGTTGCTGGCCCAGCGGGCGAGCTCGGCGGCGCCGTAGTTCTTGACGAGGAAGGCCTCGACGGGGGAGTTGTCGATCGCCGCGAACTTCTTCGCGGCGGCCGCCTCGATGGCGCGGCGCACGGCGTCGGGATCGCCCGCGAGCACCAGGTCGCGCGGGAGCTCGGCGCCGAAGTTCACGCGCGCCCAGTCCTGCAGCTCCTCGACGTTCCACTCGGCCGAGTCGGTGTCGGGATCCATGTACTCGCCGACGGTGTTTCCGATCGTGGTGGAGGCCTCCTCGAGCGTCTCGGTGTCGATGACCTTCTTGACCTTCTCGCGGTCCTTGCCCTTGAAGCGCTCCGCCTCGATGGCGACGCTGTAGTGCTCGCGGACCCACTCCGAGATGCACTGCGCCACGTAGTCGGGGCCGAGGTAGCGCTCGGCGGCGTCGTAGGCGGAGTCGTCGATGTACTGCACGACCACGTCGCGGATCCCGCGGTGCTCCAGGACCGGCTGGCGCATCCCGTAGAAGGTGCGGCGCTGGTACTCCATGGGCTCGTCGTACTCGAGGATGTTCTTGCGGATCTGGAAGTTGCGCTCCTCGACCTTGCGCTGCGCCTTCTCGATCTGGCGGGTGAGCATCTGCGCCTCGATCGCGTCGCCCTCCTTCATGCCCAGCTTGCTGAGCATCGCCAGCGTGACCTTGCCGGCGAAGAGCTTCATGAGGTCGTCGTCGAGGGCCAGGAAGAAGCGGCTGGAGCCCTGGTCGCCCTGGCGGCCGGCGCGGCCGCGGAGCTGGTTGTCGATGCGGCGGCTCTCGTGGCGCTCGGTGCCGATGATGTGCAGGCCGCCCATCTCCTCCACGTTGGGGAAGAGGCGCAGCGAGTGCAGCATGAAGTTGCCCAGCGAGTCCAGGTTGCCGACCAGGTCGTCGCGGCTGGCCGAGGCGACCTTGTTCGCCGAGGCGCCGGGGATCATCTCCAGCACCCAGTGGCGCAGGAGCTCGAGCTCCACGGCGGCGTCGTCCATCGCGTCGATCTCGGCCGCGGGGACGGGGCGACCGTCGCGGCGGAGCATGCGCTTGGCCATGTGGCGGCGCATCGCCGCCAGCAGGCGCTCCTCGCCCCAGGCCGCGGTCGCGTCCTTGGGGGCCAGGTCGCGGCGCTTCCAGTGCTCGACCAGGCGCTCGGGGTCGACCCGGCCCAGCTTGATGTCGGTGCCGCGGCCGGCCATGTTGGTCGCGATCATCACCGCGCCGAGCTGGCCCGCGCTCGCGACGATCTCCGCCTCGCGCTCGTGCTGCTTGGCGTTGAGGACCTCGTGCGGGATGCCGTGCTTCTGCTTGAGCATGCGCGAGAGGACCTCGCTCTTCTCGACGCTGGTGGTGCCCACCAGCACCGGGCGGCCGGCGTCGTGGAAGCGCTTGATCTCGTCGACGATCGCGTTCCACTTGTCCTTCTGGCTCAGGTAGACGACGTCGTTGCGGTCGTCGCGGATCACCGGCCGGTTGGTCGGGATGCTGACGACGCCCAGGCGGTAGATCTCGTGGAACTCCGTCGCCTCGGTGTCGGCGGTGCCGGTCATGCCCGCGAGCCGCTTGTAGAGCTTGAAGAAGTTCTGGATGGTGATCGTGGCCATGGTCTGCGTCTCCTCCTTGATGGGGACGCCTTCCTTGGACTCGACCGCCTGGTGCAGGCCGTCGGACCACTGACGGCCGATCATCTTGCGGCCCGTGTTCTGGTCGACGATGACGACCGAGAGCTGCCCCTGGTCGTCGGGCGCGATCACGTAGTCGCGGTCGCGCATGTAGACGGTGTGCGCGCGCACCGACTGCTCCAGCAGGTGGGGCATGTCGACGTTGTCGCCCACGTAGAAGCTGCCGATCTTCGCCTCGCGCTGCGCCTCGGCGATGCCCTCGCTGGTGAGCGTGGCGCGCTTCTTGTCCAGCTCGACCTCGTAGAACTGCACGTGGCGCGAGCGGGAGGCCTCGAGCTTCTTCAGCTCCTCCTGCGCCTCCTTGAGCTGCGACTTGAGCTCGGGGATGGCGGCGCGGTCGCGGGTGTTGCGGATGTCGCCCTCGAGTCCGGCGACGCGCGCCTGGCACGCCTTCGCCTGCTCGTCGGCGCTCTCCCAGGGGATCTGCTTGTTGACCAGGTGGCGCGCGAGGCGGTCGGCCAGCTCGTAGCGCGGGCGCGTGGCGTGCGCCATGCCGCTGATGATCAGCGGGGTGCGCGCCTCGTCGATGAGGATGGAGTCGACCTCGTCGACGATCGCGAACTCGCGGCGGCGCTGCACCTGCTCCTCGACGCGCGTCTTCATGTTGTCGCGCAGGTAGTCGAAGCCGAACTCGCTGGTCGTGCCGTAGACGACGTCGCAGGCGTAGGCGGCGCGCTTCTCCTCGTGCGTCTGCATGTGGATCGGGTGGATGGCGCCCACCGTCAGCCCCAGCGCGCGGAAGAAGGGGAAGGTCCAGTCGCGGTCGCGCTGGACGAGGTAGTCGTTGACCGTGACCACGTGCACCTGCAGGTGCTCGAGCGCGGCCAGGTAGCAGGCGAGCGGACCGACGATGGTCTTGCCTTCGCCGGTCTTCATCTCCGCGATCTGCCCCTCGCTGAGGACGACGCCGCCGATGATCTGCACGTCGAAGGGGCGCGCGCGGAAGGGCGGGCGGCTCTCGGGGTAGAGGACGCGGACGGCCTCGTAGAGCTCGGCGGGGATGTCCACGAACATCCAGCTCGGGGTCGGGCCGTGGCAGCCGCGCAGGTCGCCCTCGGGCTCGCGCGCGGGGGTGGCGGCGATCTCCGCGGCGACCGCGTCGTACAGGGCGCGGGCCGGGGCCGGCAGCTTCGAGGGATCGAAGCGCTGGTCCTCGGGGAGGTCGGGGTTGAAGATGTTGCGGATGCCGACCGCGCGGTCCATCGCCTCGCGGGCGGTGGCGAAGATCTCCGGGCGCAGGTCGAAGGGCTTCTCGCCGGCCTTGATCCGGTCGCGGAACTCCTGCGTGCGCGCGCGCAGCTGCGCGTCGGTCAGCGTGCGGACCGAATCCTCCTGCCGGTTGACCAGGTCGACCTGGCGGAGGTAGCGGCGGACCATGCGCTGGTTCTGGGTGCCCAGGGTGGAGCGGACGATCCAGTCGAGAACGGGAATGCCCTTGAAGAGCTGGTTGCTGGCCATGGGAGAGACTCGGTGTGGGATGCCGGAACGGTGCCGGCGGAGGCGGGGGTGCCCGCGGCGGAGGCCGTCGGGCGGGGAGCGCGCGTCGGGCAGGCGCAGGGCCGCCGCGCACGCGCGCAGTCGTCAGGTGTGGGTTGGAAACAGAAGGGGCTCCCCGGCGCCGTCGGCGGCGGAGGGAGCGGGCGCGGCTCAGCAGCGCGCGGGCGGTGGGAGCGCCGTGTGGCGCAGGAGCATGCCGGCGCGCAGCGCCAGCCGCGCGTGATCGCCGGGCTCCGCAGCGCGCTGCGGCGAAGGCAGCCGGTCGGCGCGCGACGCGTCCCGCGCGTGCGCGGCGACCGCGGTGTCCGCCGGCTCCGCGAGCAGGCAGATGCGGGCGAAGCCGTGGCCCTGCGCCGCGGTGACCGAGGGGCTCGCCGCACAGGCGACCGCCAGCAGCACCGCCACCAGGGCAGCGAG
This sequence comes from Phycisphaerales bacterium, assembly GCA_046350355.1. GTDB lineage: Bacteria > Planctomycetota > Phycisphaerae > Phycisphaerales > SM1A02 > UBA966. The sequence goes on from JAXMAN010000002.1 coordinate 764,122, forward strand.
CTGAGAGGTCGGGGAAGCGATGCGCGCGCGGGTCACGGCCCCACAGTATCGGCGTCCCGGGGCCGCGGGGCAAGTCGAAGCCGCCGGAACGCACGCAGCGGGGGCAGGAGCGATGGCGCTCGGCGCGGGGCGGGCACCCCCCCGAACGGGCCCGAAGCGGCGGAAATCGGGGAATGGCCCGGCTCGGATTCGAACCGAGGTCTTATCGATTATGAGTCGACTGCTCTGGGCCGCTGAGCTACCGGGCCGCGGCGGGGGTGCAGTGTAGGGAGGCCCCGGCGGCGCGGCGGCGCCGCGGCCGCATCGCAGGAGGGTCGCGGGCGGCCTCCGTAGGATGCGTCGCCCGCCCCGCCCGGCGGGTCCACCGCATGGCTTCCACTTCCCCCAGCGCCCCGCACGCCGCCGCCGGCAACCGCGTCCTCGCCGCCTTCGCGCAGGTGCGTGCGCAGGGGCGTCGCGCGCTGCTTCCCTTCGTCACCGCGGGGTATCCGAACCTGGCCGCGACCGAAGCGCTCCTCCCGCGCCTGGCCCGCGCCGGCGGGTCCATCATCGAGGTGGGCATCCCCTTCAGCGACCCCATCGCCGACGGCCCCGTGACTGCCGAGTCCATGCACGAGGCGCTCGTCGCCGGCTGCACGCCCGCAAAGGTCTTCGAGTCCGTCCGCCGCGTGCGCGCGCAGGTGCCCGCCGCGCTGGTGGCGATGGTGAGCGATTCGATCGTCGACCGCATGGGCACCGAGGCCTTCACGCGCGCCGCCGCGGAGGCGGGCTTCGACGGACTCATCGTCCCCGACATCGACCTCGCGGACGCACCGCGCCTGCGCGCGGCCTGCGATGCCGCGGGGCTCGCGTGCACGCTGCTGGTCGCGCCGACCTCCGGCCCCGAGCGCGTGCAGCGCATCGTGGCGGAGTGCACCGGCTTCGTCTACGCGCTCGCGCGCGTGGGCATCACCGGCGAGCGCAGCGGGACGCCGGACGTGGCGCCGATCGTCCAGCGCATCCGCGCCGCGACGACGCTGCCCGTGGCCGTCGGATTCGGCCTCTCCAGCGCGGAACAGGTGCGCGCCGTCCTGCAGCACGCCGATGGCGCGATCGTCGGCAGCGCGATCGTGCGCACGATGCGCGACGCCATCGCCGCCGGCGCGGATCCCGTCGCCGAGGCCGAGGCGCTCGTGCAGCGGCTCGCGGCGCCGTAGCGTGCGTCCGCCGGGGGGAATCAGTACCGCCGCATCACCCCGACCACGACACCCTGCACCTCGCAGTCGTCGACGATGATCGGCTCGAACTCCGGGTTCGCGGGCTGCAGCCGGATGCGGCCGTCGCGCTCGCGGAAGAAGGTCTTGAGCGTCGTCTCGCCGTCGGGAAGCAGCGCCACCACGCGCTCGCCGTTGTGCGCGGTGTGGCGGCGCTCGACGATCACGTAGTCGCCGTCGAAGATGCCCTCGTCGCGCATCGACCAGCCGTCGACCTGCAGCGCGAACATCGGCGCCGGCTTGCCGCGGCGGGGGGCGAAGAGCTCCTCGAGCCGCAGCGTCTCGTCCTGCTCGAACTTCTCGACGGGCCGGCCCGCGGCGATCTTGCCGACGAGCGGGAACTGCAGCGCGAGCGGCTCGATCTGGCGCGGCGGCGCGTCCTCGTGCGGGAGGACCGCGTCGTCAGCGATCGCCAAAGAGCGCGCCAGGTTCCGGTCGCGCGTGAGCGCGCCCTTCTTCACGAGCGCCTCGACGTGCTCGAAGACCGTCACCTTGCTCACGCCGAGCTCGTCGGCGATCTCCTGCATCGTCGGCGAATAGCCGTTCGTCGTCCGGAAGTCGCGAATGAAGGTGAAGATGCGAAGCTGACGCGGGGTGAGGTTCATGGTCGTGGCTCCGGTGGATGCGGGCAGAAAGTGCGGGAGATGCGGGAGATGCGGCAGGCGTGGCGTGCGCGGCGGACGAGCACAGAACCTCCGGCTCCACCGCGATGTCGAGGAACCGGCCCAGGCGATGGCGCCGGCAGCGGGGGCGGTCCATCGGTTCCTGCATCGAGTGGTCGACGACCGCCTCGCGGCGCAGGCGGCCGCCGCAGTCGACGACGCGCTCGCAGAAGTCGCCGCCGGGACCGAGCAGGACCAGCGGCTCCTGGGAACCGTGGGTCTCGGGGGCGAGCAGCGTGCGGATGGAGGCAAGGAGCTTCATGGGTCATCTCTCCTGTGCGCGCGCCAGATCCTGCAGGCACGCTCGGGTCGTCGGGCACCCTCGCGCTTCGCGAGGTTCGGTGCTTGTTCGGTCATCGACCGCGACCCTCGCGCGCCTGCACAATTTGTTCGGGGGATGTTACCCCGAACGCCATCCGAATCAACGGCATTCCCCGCCCTTTTTCTTTCGTTTTATCAGCCGGATTTGACGGGGCGGTAGCGTGGCGCCCGATGTCCACGGCCGCCGCCTCCCTGCACCGTCCCTCGCCGCCTGAGCCGATCGCTCCCCGGATCGACCGGCTGTGGGGACTCGATCCCACCTACACCTTCCTGAACCACGGCAGCTTCGGCGCCGTGCCGCGCCTGGTGCGCCAGGCGCACATCGCGGCGCAGGACCGCCTGGAGTCGCGCCCCATCGAGCTGCTGGGCCGCCGCATCCGCGAGCTGCTCGCCCCCAGCCGCGCGCGCGTGGGCGCCTTCCTTGGAGTGGCGCCCGACGCGTTCGGCTTCGTCACCAACGCCAGCGAGGGCGTCTGCTCCGTCCTGCACTCCCTGGAGTTCGCCTCCGGCGACGAGCTCCTCACCACGAGCCATGTCTACAACGCCGTGCGCAAGGCGATGCACTTCCGCGCGCGCCAGACCGGCGCGCGCGTCGTCGAGGTGCCCGTCCCGCTGCCGATCGCCGATCCGACGGAGGTCGTCGCCGCCCTCGAGGCCGCGATGACGCCGCGGACGCGGCTGGTCGTGATCGACCACATGACCAGCCCGACGGCGCTCCTCTTCCCGGTCGAGGCGATCGCCCGCGCGTGCCAGGCCCGCGGCATCGAGCTCCTGGTCGATGGTGCGCACGTGCCCGGGATGTTCCCGCTGGAGATCCCCGCGACCGGCGCCACCTACTGGACCGGCAACCTGCACAAGTGGTGCTGCGCGCCCAAGGGCTGCGCCGTGCTTTGGGCGCATCCCGACGCCCGCGCGCGCATCCATCCCGCCGTGATCAGCCATTTCCTGGACGAGGGCTTCGACCGCGAATTCGACTGGCAGGGCACGCGCGACATGGCCGCCTGGATGGTCGCGGGCGAGGCGATCGCCTTCATGGAGGGGCTCGGCTGGGAGCGCGTGCGCGCGCACAACCGGCAGATGGCCGCCTGGGCGCACCGCATGCTCTGCGAACGGTGGGAGGTCGACCCGATCTCGCCCGCCGACGGCCGCATGCTGGGCTCGATGTGCACCGTCCCGCTGCCCGCGGAGATCCCCGCGCGCTACCGCACGACGGAGGAGTTCGCGCTCGAGCTCTACGCGCGCGACCGCATCGAGGTCCCCATCGTCGAGTTCGGCGGGCGCTGGCATGCGCGCGCGTCGGCGCAGGTCTACAACCGCGCGGAGCAGTACGAGCGGCTCGCGCAGGCGGTGCTCGAGCACGCCTCGCAGGCGTGAGTCAGGGGGTGGCCGCGCCGCCGGACGGGGGCGCAGCCGCCGCGCGCGCAAGCTCCTGGTCCTCGCGCTGCTTCAGCGGCACGTACTGCTCGTTGAACCACTTCCACCAGTCGCGCATGTTCCACGCGAGCGTCGAGGTGTCCATCCCGCTGTCGTAGCTGCTCATCGCCACGAGCGAATCGTGCACGTCGCCGTGGTAGGTCGTCACGACGCAGCCCTGCACGTCCATCACGACGCCCTCGATCACCTGACCGATGACGGGCTGGAAGGCGCCGCTGTTGTCGCCCACGACGGGAATGACGTTGGCGACGTAGCTGGTGGTCTTGCCGATGGCGATCCAGCCGAGCGAGCCGCGATAGCCCGGCGTCGCCGACTGCGAGAACTGCGCGAAGATGAGCTCCGGCAGCGCCTCGATCGCGTGGATCGTGCCCGCGAGCAGCCCCGCGTTGTTCACGTAGTCCTTGTTCTCCGAGCGCAGCGCCTCGTCGAGCGCGGCGAGCACCGCGTCGCTCGGCGGGCGCCCGACGCGGCGGGTCGCCTCGGCGCGGATCGCCTTGTCCGTGTCCTCGATCGCGATCCACGCGAGCGCGTACTGGCCTTCCTCGCCCCCGGCGGCGAAGTGGTCGAGGACCGCCAGCTTCACGTCGTGCGCCTCGCCCTTGAGGCCGTTGTAGATGCTCGCGAAGGCGGCGGGATCCTTCATCGCGCGGACCGCCTCGATCCCCGCGGCGCGCGACTTCGCGCCCGCGCCGGTCCCGAAGTGCTTCGAGCGGATCGCGCGGACCTGCGCGTCGGCCTTCGCCCACGCCTCGGCGTCGCCGGGCCGCTTGTGCGGGGCGACCATGCGCGGCACCGCGCCCGAGGCGGGAATCGGCGTCAGCAGGTTCTTCGGGACGCGCGCGCGGCGCAGTTCCGGCGGCTTCTGGCCGGTGGTCGCGCCTGGCGGCGGCGTCGCGACGGCGGACCCCGGTGCGAGCACCAGCGCTCCTGCGAGCGCGGCGGCGAGAGCGACCAGACGCGTGGGCGCAGGGCTCATGTCCCTACGATACGGCATGGTCCCCGTGCAGCCGACGCAGGAATCCGGTCAGATCGCCACCGTTTTCGAGCGGCTCGGCGGGCCCGAGCCCTTCTGGGCCGTGGCGCGCGCCTTCTACGCGCGCATCGACCGGCACCCGACGCTTCGCGGCATGTTCCCGCAGGATCTCGAGGAGCCGATCCGCAACCAGGCGGAGTTCCTCATCCAGTACTTCGGCGGACCCGGCGTCTACAGCCAGCGCAAGGGACATCCGCGCCTGCGCATGCGCCACATGCAGTTCCGCATCGGCGTCGCCGAGCGCAACGCGTGGGTGGAGACGATGCGTCAGGCGCTCGAGGACGCCGCGATCCCCGCGCCCGAGCGCGCCGAGATGATGCGCTACTTCGAGCACGCGGCGACGTTCCTGATCAACGTGGACGAGTGAGCGCGCCGCCCCGCCGCCTCAGCGCAGCGAGGGCGCGACCGCCGCGTCGGGCACCGGCGCCTTCTTGCGCGCGGCCTCGGCCTTGGCGCGGGTGTCGAAGCTCCCCAGTTCCACGATCCACAGGCGCTTTCCGCCCGCGTTGCTGGAGACGACGCGCGGAACCCCCAGATTCAGCCGCTTCGCCTCCGCCGCGAGCACCGTCGCGCGCTGGCGCGCCGCGGTCTCGCTGGAAAACGTCCCCGCGACGACGGTCCAGTTGCCCTTCTCCGGCGCGGATGCCGCTGGCGGCGCGGTGCCCGAGCCCGCACCACGCGCGGGGGCGGGCGACGGCGTCGGGCGCGGCGCCTCCTTCGACTCGCGGCGCACACCCTCGGCGTACTCGCGCGCCTCGCGCGCCTGGTCGCGCGCGCGCGTCGCTTCCGGACCCGTGAGCATCGAGGCGGCGGCGGTGTAGTAGCGCTCCGCGTCGCCCCAGCGGCGCTGCTCGACGGCGATCGCGCCGAGCATCGCGGTCGCGCGTCCGGCGGTCGAGGCATCCGCGCTCTTGGCGGCGATCGCGAAGCTGCCGCGCGCGTCCTCGAAGCGGTTGAGCTGGTACGCGGCGAGGCCTGCGACATATGCCGCCTGCTGCCGCTGCGCCTGGTCCTCGCTGCCCTGCTGCAGTTCCGTCGCGACGCGCAGGCTCTCGCCGTAGCGCTTTGCGTCGTATGCCGCGAGCGCGTCGTCGTAGGTCGCGGCCGTCTGGCCGCCGCAGCCGGGGAGCAGCAGCGGGAGGACGGAGAGCGCAAGCGCGGCGGCGGTCGTCCTGACCACGGGCGCGCGACGGGAGGTGGCGTTCCTTCGCACGCGGGTATCGTACCGCCCACCCCGAGGGCTCCTCATGCCATTGCTGCGTCAGATCCAGTGGTCGCTGCTCCGCCGTGCCAACGCGCCCATCGCCGTGGACGACTTCCGCACCTGGAAGGGCGGGACGATGCTCGTGGCCGCCCTGCACATGGCGCGCGCGCTCGAGCAGCGCAGCCGCGCGGAGAACGTCGGCCTGCTCCTGCCGACCTCGGGGCTCTTCCCGGCGGCGCTCCTGGCGAGCTGGCTCGCCGGCCGCACCGCCGTCCCGCTGAACTACCTGCTCTCGCGCAGCGACCTCGAGTACATCGCCGGCGACGCCGGCCTGGACGCGGTGCTGACCGTCGGTCCGATGCTCGAGCACATCGGCGGCTCGCTTCCGGGGGTGGCCGATATCCGGGTGGACGAGCTCTCCTACGGCGGAGTCCCGCCGCTGCGGATCGGACGCGCGCCGGCGGCGGACCGGACCATCGTGATTCTCTACACCAGCGGCACCTCGGGGCGCCCCAAGGGGGTCATGCTCACCGATGGGAACCTCTCGGCCAACATCGCCCAGATCACCGAGCGCGTCGCCTTCACCGCGCAGGACCGGATGCTGGGCGTGCTGCCGCAGTTCCACTCCTTCGGGCTGACGGTCCTGACGCTGCTGCCGCTGGTGCGCGGATGCACCGCCGTCTACACGGCGCGCTTCGTGCCGCCGCGGCTGGTGGATCTGGCGCGCCGCCACAAGCCGACCGTCTTCGTCGCGATCCCCTCGATGTACAACGCGCTGCTGGCGGTCAAGAGCGCGAAGGCGGAGGACTTCGAGTCGCTGCGCTACGTGGTCTCCGGCGGCGAGCCGCTGCCCGAGCGCGTCGCGCAGGGGTTCTTCGAGCGCTTCGGCAAGCGCATCAACGAGGGCTACGGACTCACCGAGACCTCGCCCGTCACCAACTGGTGCCTCCCCGAGGAGTTCCGCCCGCGCTCGGTCGGCAAGCCGATGCCGCGGCTGGAGCAGCGGATCGTCGGACCGGACGGGCGCGTGCTGCCGCCGGGACAGGACGGCGAGGTGCGCTTCCGCGGCCCCAACGTGATGAAGGGCTACTACCGCCTGCCCGAGCTCACCGCGAGCGTCTTCGACGAGGAGGGCTTCTTCCGCACCGGCGACATGGGTCGCGTCGACGAGACGGGCGCGCTCTCGATCACCGGCCGCATCAAGGAGATGCTCATCATCGCGGGCGAGAACGTCTTCCCGCGCGAGATCGAGGAGGTCATCAACCACCATCCGACCGTGAAGGAGGCTGCCGTGGTTGGACTGACCGATCCCTCCCGCGGCGAGGTGCCCATCGCCTTCGTCGAGCTGCGCGAGGGCGCGGCCTGGGACGAGGCGGATGTCCGCTCCTTCGTGCGCCAGGCGCTCCCGCCCTACAAGGTGCCGCGCGAGTTCCGCGTCCTCGAGGCGCTGCCGCGCAATCCGACCGGCAAGGTGCTGCGCCGCGCGCTCGCGGAGAAGCTGCGCGCGGAGGGCGGCGGCGCCGGCGCGTAGTCCGCGCGCCTCACGCCTTCGCCGGAACCGGGATCAGGGGCAGGCGCCCCAGGCGCCCAGCAGCGCGCCGATGTCGGCGCCGTTGACGATCCCGTCCCCGGTGACGTCGCCGACGCCCGAGTTGCCCCAGTTGCCCAGGAGCAGGCCGATGTCCGCGCCGTTGACCATGCCGTCGGCGTTGAGGTCCGCCGGGCAGGGCACGGGGCAGAGCGGCCCCTGGCCCTCGAGCTTCACCTGTCCGGGTCCCGCCTCGGCGGTGTTCTCCCCGCCGACGCGGATGTAGTAGCGCGTCCCGCAGGTCGCCTGCCACTGCAGGCGCGCGCCGGTGCTGGGCGAGCAGAGGACGCTGCTGGAGTTGCACGCGACCATGGTCAGCGAGCCGCACTGCCCGGTGTAGACGGCGACGCGCAGGTTCGTCGCGCTGCCGCAGGTGGAGACGACGATGTTGCCGCTGCGGGTCGGGTCGTAGAAGTACCAGACATCGCTGCCGATGAGCGCACCCGTGCCCTGGTCGCAGGAGGAGGGCAGCGCCGGCGTGCTGACGGTCGCCAGAATCGTGTCGAAGGTGAGCGTCTCGCCGATGTGCAGCGGGAGCGCGCCGGCGCAGTTGTCGTTGGCCGCGAGCGTGCCTCCGCAGAGCGCGACCGCGCGCTGCGCGCAGCCCACGTCCCAGTTGTCGCTGCAGCAGAAGGGATCCTGCGCGCAGACGCTCTGGCAGCAGGCCACGTCGTTGCAGCCGGGCTCGGGATGCGACGCAAAGCAGGGGGGCGAGCTGGCGCTGCACGGCGGCGCGCAGCCCGACTGCGTCTGCTCGACGCGCAGGGTGTAGCGCGGGGTCGAGGTGCAGTCGAGGTGGTCCGTCAGCCCGACGGTCGGGAAGGTGCCCGGCACGACGACCACCCAGTACTGGCCGGGTGGGACGCAGAGCGACGCGATCGTCTCGATGCAGTTGCCAGTGTTCACATGCAGCGTGGCCCCCAAGAGCGCGAATCCGCAGTCGCGCGGCACCAGCGCCGCGAACGCGGGGAACTCCGCGGAGAGCCGCAGCGTGATCTTGGCGAGGCCGTCGCCGTCGGGATCGGCCACCGTGACCGCGTACAGATCGCGATCGCCGCTCCAGACGTTGGAGAGGTAGGTGCCGTTGAGCTGTCCGCAGACGGTGGTCGAGAAGGCGAGGGTGACCGCCGCCTGGCCGGCTCCGGCGCAGGGGTCGTTGGTCCGCGAGCCGCACGACTCGGCCTCGGCGATCGAGTCGATGGGGCAGGAGAGCGAGCACGCGACGCAGTACTGCCCGGCGAAGGCGACGCAGAGCGCGTCCCAGGACTGGATGCAGCAGCTTGGATCCACCGAGCAGACGGTGTTGCAGCAGGTGAGGTCGGAACAGGACGGCGTCGAATGCACCGTGCTGCAGGAGCCGGCGGAGGGATCGCCGCAGGGGACCGGCGGGGGCGGCTCGCAGAGCTTGTTCGCCTCGAGCACGCAGACGGTGTCCCACTCGATCTCGCAGCACGCCGGGTCGATCGCGCAGACCGCGCTGCAGCAGGCGGCGTCGTCGCAGCCGGCGGTTGTGTGCGAGGTGCGGCAGTCGCCGTTCACCGCGGCGCCGCAGAGCCCGACGCAGAGCTGGTTGGCCAGGGATGCGCACGAGCTGTCCCAGAGGAACTGGCAGCACTCCGGTGCGAACTGGCAGACGGTGCTGCAGCAGTCGGCGTCCGAACAGCCCGGAGTGGTGTGCGCCTCGAGGCAGCTCCCCGCAGCGGCGGACCCGCAGCCTTGCCCCCACGCGGGGGCGGCGAGCAGGGAGAGCAGGAGCACGGGGAGGAGCTGGAGCAGTCGCATGGAGTCTTCCGGGATCGGCGTCCCGCGTGGATCCGTCCAAATGTATCCCGAGGTTGCGGCGGGGTCGGGTGCCGAGAACTCTTTTCGGCAGGTCGCGCGCGCGGCGCCCGCAATCCGCCTGGGAGCGGGGCATGGGCGCCCGGAAACCTGAAAAAAGAAAGCCCCTCCGGCCGAAGCCGGAGGGGCGTCGTGATCGCGAGGATCAGTCACTCACCGGTCAGGGGCAGGCGCCCCACGCGCCCAGGAGCGCGCCGATGTCGGCACCGTTGACGATGCCGTCGTTGGTGATGTCACCGATGCCGGCGTTGCCCCAGTTGCCCAGGAGCAGGCCGATGTCGGCGCCATTGACCTGGCCGTCACCGTTCAGGTCGGCCGGGCAGGGCGTGCTGCACGCCGTGGAGCCGGGGGTGACCGTCAGGGTGCCCGCACCGAAGCCACCCGTGCCGTACGCACCGAGGCGGACGTAGTACGTCGTGCCGCAGGTGAGGTCGTACGTCATGAGGCTGGTGAAGCCAGTGCAGCCCGAGCCGTCGTCGTTGCACGCCAGGACCGTGCCGCCGCCCGTCGGGCAGGCAGACCACAGCTCGAGGCGCGTGTCAAACGGAGCGGTGCCGCAGGTGGAGAACGTCGCCGTGCCAGCGGTGGTCGCGGTGTAGGTGAACCAGACATCGTTGTAGAAGCCGGTTCCCGCCGTGCCACAGAAGGACGGAGAGGTCGTCGGGGCGTCGCTGACCGCGCCGACGTTCGTGAACGCGTTCGCGCCATTGGTCAGCGCGGACGGAGTGCTGCAGGTGTCGTTGGTGAGACCACCACCGCCGCTGCCACACGCGACCGAGAGGGTTCCGGTGCCGCCACCGGAGAAGCCGCCCAGGCGGATGTAGTAGCGCGTGCCGGTCGTCGAGCTGAAGCTCACGGAGCTCGTGAGGCCGCAGCCGGCGCCGTCATCGTTGCACGCCACGATCGAGCCGCTGCAATCCGTGTAGATCGCGAGGCGGGTGTCGTAGTCGGCAGTGCCGCAGGTGGACACGGTGACCGTGTCGCTGCAGGTGGCGTCGTAGTAGAACCAGATGTCCTTGCGGATCGCGAGGCCAAAGCCCTCGTCGCAGGACGGGTCAAGCGGAAGCGCCGAGTCGGTCGCACCCGAGGTGTCGAACGAGGTCGAGCCGTTGGTCACCTGGGTGGCGCCTTCGCACTCGTCGTTCGCCGCCGCGGCCTGCAGGCCGATGGTCACGGTTCCAGTGCCGCCGCCGCTGAAGCCACCCACACGCACGTAGTAGGTGGTTCCGCCGGAAGCCGCCCAGGTCGCCTCGCTGGTGAGGCCGCAGCCCGCAGCGTCATCGTTGCAAGCCACGAGCGTGCCGTCGCAGTCGGTGTAGACCGCGATGCGCGTATCGAAGGTCGCAGCGTTGCAGGTGCTGGCCTTGCCCAGGCCGCTCTCGCTGGGCGTCCAGGAGTACCAGAGGTCCTTCACGAACGCGGTGCCGAAGCCCTCGTCGCAGGACGCGTCAAGCGGGATGCCCGACGTGGTGGCAAAGGTGGAGTCGAACGCCTCGGCGCCGCCGGCCGGGGGCACGATGACGGCATCGACGCACTCGTCGTTGGCGGGGGCGGTGGCATCGCAGGGCGTGCCACTGACCACCAGGACGTAGTCGTTGAAGCCATCCGCGTTGCCGCAGGGCACGCCGCTGAACAGGGTCAGGCCGGCGAAGATGTGGTAGGTGCCGGCGGGCAGGCACATGCTGACCGTCGCGGGGCAGGAGCCCGTGCCGCTCGGAGCCGCGAGGATCGCGGGCGGGCACGCGTTGTCCAGCAGGTAGGTCACGCCAGGGCCCTTGGAGAACAGGCTGATGTCAACCTGGGTGCCCTCGGAGATCGTGAACTCGTACCAGTCCGTGTCGCGGGTGTTGTTGTCGGCCCAGAAGGTGCCGGCGACCGCCGCGGGGAGGGAGATGGTCTCGAACGTGCCGCCGTTGCAGCCGCCGTTCACGTCGTCGCCGCAGGCCTCGGCCTCGGTGCTGGTGGAGCTGGGCAGGTCGCACTGACCGGCGCCGCAGACCACGCAGAGCTGAGAGGCCTCGTCGGCGCAGATCGCATCCCACTGCGTGTCGCAGCAGAACGAGTCGGCGGCGCAGACCAGGCTGCAGCAGCTCTCATCCGAGCAGAACGGAGCCGAACCAGCGGAGCAGCAGTCCTGCGCGCTGTTGCCGCAGGTGTCCGGCGGCGGGGCATTCGGGGTGATGAGCATCACGCCAGCGCCCGACGAGAAGTCGTCGTAGCCGCCGAGCGCGATGTAGTAGGTCTCACCGGCGGTCGCGGCGAACTGCACCTTGGAGGAGAAGTTCGCGCAGCCCGAGCCATCGTCGTTGCAGGCGATGACCGAGCTGAAGTCGCAGCTGGTGAAGATGCCGAGGCGGGAGTCGAAGGGGACCGAGTTGCAGGTCGAGACTTCGCAGTTGCCCGTCGCGGTCGCGGTGTACTTGTACCAAACCGCGAGGTGGATCATGTCGTCGCCGAACGGACCCGGATCGCAGTAGCCAGTGACGTCCACGAGCGCCGTGCCGGTGCTCGAGTCGACGTCGTTGGCGCCGTCGAAGACCTCGGCCGCGGCCTTGCAGTCCGCGCCGCCGCCGCCGCCGCCACCGCCGCCGCCGGAGCCCGCGACAATGTTCATGGAGCCCGAGCCCACGTCGGCCGTGCTGAAGCCGCCGACCGCGATGTAGTAGGTCGTGCCAGCCTCGGCGTTGAAGGTGAGCTTCGACGCGAAGGAGAAGGTCGTGCCGCTGATGAAGCAGCCCGTGCCGCCGTCATCGTTGCACGCCAGGACAGTCGCCGGGTCGTTGCAGTCGGTCACGACCGCGAGACGCGAGTCGAAGTCGACCGTGTTGCAGGTCTGGATGGTGAACGCGCCGGTCGTCGGGGCGACGAAGGCGTACCAGCTCACGTTGTAGAGCTTGTCATCGCCGAACGTGCCGGGGTCGCAGAACCCCGTCAGGTCGAGCGTGACGCCCGAGGTCGTGGCGACGGGCGTGTCGCCTTCGCCCGCGCTCAGCGGGCTCGAACAGCTCTGGCCGAACGACATTCCGGTGAGGAATGCCGCGACCGTCGCGCCGGCTCCAAACAACTTCCACGAGTTCATGTAATGGCTCCCTTGCAAAAAGCAGTAGCGGTCCAACACGATTTCCCACACGGCCACCACGTGATTGGCCGTCAATGGGTCCTCGTAACTTAACCGACATCTGCTCGATTCCAACCGGGCATTGGCGGGAATGCAGAAGTTCCTTCTTTTGGGAAGGCGCCGCAGGCAGGCTGTTCCGCAGGGTCCGGATGTGTTGCCGCAGCGCTACGATGGCCCCTCCGCGCGGGCGCTTCCGCGCAGAACTCGGAACACTCCTCCACGGTTATTCCGGACGCCGCGCGCGTCCGCTGAGGCACGAAAGGACCCCTGGATGTCGGTCACCATCGGATCGAAGGCCCCTGCGTTCAAGCTCCCCGCGAAGCCCGGCCACGTCGTCGATGTCGGCGCGAAGCTCGGCAAGGAGAAGGTGGTCCTGCTCTTCTTCCCGCTCGCCTACAGCTCGGTCTGCTCGACGGAGATGTGCACCTTCCGCGATGACTGGGGCAAGTGGTCGACCCTCGGCTGCACCGTCTACGGCATCTGCGTCGACAGCCCCTTCGTGACGGACAAGTTCCGCCAGGACCTGGGAATCCCCTTCGAGATCCTCTCGGACTTCAACAAGGACGTGAGCCGCACCTACGGCGCGCTCTTCGAGGAGCTCATGGGGCTCAAGGGCGTCGGCAAGCGCGCGGCCTTCGTGATCGACGCCTCGGGCAAGGTCGTCTACGCCAAGGTGAACGAGGAGGCCGGACAGCAGGTCGACTTCGCGGCGATCGAGCAGGCGGTGCGGTCGTGCTGAGCACGGTCGCCGCCGCTGTCAGGACCGGCGTGCTGCTTGCGGCGGCGGCGCTCTGCGCGGCGTGCACGACGCCGCAGCGCTCCGAGCAGGGCAAGCTGGTGATCCAGGTCGCCAACGCCTCCGGAGAGGCGGCCGCGAAGACGGACGCGAAGCCGATCCACGGCGCGATGGAGGTCGGCCAACGGCTCGAGATCCGCCTCGGCGCCAACGCCGGAACGGGCTACGTGTGGCGGCTCGCCGGACCGGCGCCCGCGAACATGGCGATGGACTCGACGGATCCCGCCGGCGTGGTGACGCCGGCCCCCGGCGCCGAGGGCAAGCCCGGCGCAGGCACGGTCACGACCTTCGCGATGACCGCGATCAACCAGGGCGATGCCAAGCTGCGCTTCACGCTCCTGCGTCCGTGGGAGAAGGAGACGCAGCCCGACCGGCGCGTCGACATCCACGTGACCGTGAGCGTGCCGCCGAAGAAGAAGTCCTGATGCCGGCGGCCGCCATCGGGCGGCTGCTACGATGTCCGGACTCGCGCGGGAGTAGCTCAATGGCAGAGCAGCTGCCTTCCAAGCAGCAGGTTGCGGGTTCGAGTCCCGTCTCCCGCTTTCGTGCGCCCGTGCCGGCGCCGTGCGCCTTCATGGCGCGGCGCACGGGAGGTGCACCCCGATGCTTCCAGTGATCGTGCTCGTCGCGCTGGGTCTCGGCGCTCCGGGCCTCGCCGCTCCGCCGCAGGCCGTGCAGCGCTTCAGCTTCGAAGGGGCGCAGCCGCTTGCGGGCGTGGTCGTCGCCGCCTCCGGCGAGGCGCAGAAGCGCATGCCCGCGCCGCATCCCGAGCGCGGGGGGCTGCTCCTGCTCGAGTCCTGGTGGAAGTCGGGGGCGACCGCGGCCTTCGCGGCGCCCGCGGCGGCGGCTCCGGGCGAGTGGCTCGTGCTGCAGGCGCGCGTCATGATGAACACCGGCACCGAGGGGATGGGCTTCCTGCTGCTGGACACGCGCAGCGACGGGACCGAGCCGACCGCGCCCGCGCTTGAGGCGTGGGAGTCGCCCAGCCATCCGCGCGCCTTCGGCATCGGGCTCGACGCCTCCGATCCGCCCAACCGCGATCCCTTTCGCGGCAGCGGCAACGCCTACGACCGTCCGCAGCACGAGCTCTCCCTCCACTGGGACGGCGCGGAGCTGGTGAAGGCGGTCACGCCCACGGACTTCCGCGACGAGCAGTGGCACGACCTCGTGGTGGGCGTGCAGTTCCTCACCGGCGCGGCGGAGGTCACGGTGCTGCTCGACGGCAAGCCCGTCTTCGAGCGCTTCCTCGTGCCGAACATGACGCCCTTTCCGGCGCGGCTGGCGATCGGGGCGCGCAACGCGGAGACGGCGGGGGACCTGCTCGTCGACGAGGTCGCGCTGGGCATCGGGCCCGCGGCGACGACGCTGCCGGAGCCGACGCGGGTCGTCGCGCACGACCGCGTCCTCAACGACAAGGACCACGGCTCGCTCCCGGTGGAGGTCGAGTTCCCCGCGGACATGGACGCCGTCGGACGCATCGTGCTGACGCTTCGGCTGGACAAGCCGGAGACGCGCTTCGATCCCTGGGACCGCATCGCGCACCTGTGGATCGACGATCCCAAACTGGGCAAGGTGGAGCTGCTGCGCTACATCACGCCCTACCACCGCGGCGGGGAGTGGAGCATGGATGTGAGCGACTTCCGGCCGCTGCTGCGCGGACGCACGAAGCTGCTGTTGGAGTGCGGGACCCAGGGGGAGGGGTGGGTCGTCTCGACGATCTTCACCCTGCATCGCGGGCCGGCGGAGCGCACGGCCATCGCCTACGAGCCGCTCTGGTGCGGCGACCCCGAGATCGGCAACCCGGATCGGCCGGTGACCGCCTTCTACGACCCGCGCACGGTGCGCGCGCCCGAGGGAGCCGACGCCGCGGCGCTGCGGACCGTCGTCACGGGCCATGGCATGGAGCCCAATACCGGCAACGCGGCGGAGTTCCTCTCCATCGGGCGCACGGTCGTCGCCAACGGGACGCGCTTTCGAAACATCCTCTGGAAGACGGACAACTACCTCAATCCCTGCCGTCCGCAGGGCGGCACCTGGAAGTACGACCGCGCGGGCTGGGCGCCGGGCGACGTCGTGCGGCCGTGGACGGTGGACCTGACGCCGGTGCTGCGCGCGGTCGCGCCGGCGGCGGATGGCGCGCGCGCCCTCGCCGTCTCCTACGAGCTCGATCCCTACGTGAACGAGGGACGCGGAAAGACCTGGGCGCCGACGCACGCGACGCAGTCCGCGATGGTCTGGTACCGCAGCGGCGAGGCGCGCGCGCGGATCGATCCCGCCGCGCCGCTGGGTCCCGCGACGCCGGCGCCTGCAGCACCCGCCGCACCTGCGGCGGCGCCCGCGCTAGGCTCCGCTCCCGGACCGACGCCGTGAACTACCGCCGCAAGAAGCGATCGCAGGAACACGAGGCCGCGGACAAGCATGCCTCCGCCCCCAAGGGGCGCGTCCTGCTGGACCATCCGCTCGTGCTCTCGCAGACCGCGGAGCTCGTGACGACGCCGGACGAGCTGGCGGACTTCGTCGCGCACCTCGCCGAGGAGCGCTTCGTCGCCTACGACACCGAGTTCATCGGCGAGGAGAGCTTCTATCCCAAGCTCTGCCTCGTGCAGGTGGCGACCTCGCAGCGCATCGCGCTGGTGGACCCGGTGCCGCTGCGCGCCGCGGGCGAGGACCTGGGCGCGCTCTTTCGCGCGATCGCCGCGCCGGGGCGCACCGTCATCGTGCACAGCGGCGACACCGACATGGACATCCTGCGCCGCGCCGCGGGCGGCGATCCGCCCGAGGTCGTCGACACGCAGGTCGCGGCAGCGCTCGCGTGGATGCCCTGGCCCTCGAGCCTGGGCACCGTGCTGGAGAACCTCGCGGGCGTGCGGCTGGGGAAGGCGCACACCTTCACCAACTGGGACGCGCGCCCGCTGACCCCCGCGCAGCTGGGCTACGCCGCCGACGATGTCCGCTACCTGCGCCTGATCTGGGACGCGCTCCACACGCAGCTCTCGGCGCTGGGCCGCCTGGAGTGGGCGCTGCGCGAGAGCGCCGAGCAGCTCCGCGGCGCCGCCTTCGATCCCGAAGGCCAGCTTCGCCGCCTGCAGCGCGCCGAGCCGATGCGCGCGGGGCAGATCCTGGTCGCGCGCGAGCTGGTGACGCTGCGCCACGAGCTCGCGCGCACGCACGACCTGCCCACGCGCACGGTGATGCCCGACGCCGCGATCCTGGAGCTCTCCAAGCGCAAGCCCACCGACCGCGCGCAGATCCTGCAGCTCGGCGGCATGCCGCGCCGCATCCTGCAGGACAACGCCGACGCGATCGCCGCCGCCGTCGCGCGCGCGAAGGCCGTCGTCCCCGAGGGCGAGCCCAACGGTTCGCTGCTCGAGGACCCGCGCGTGCGCGCCGAGTGCGACGCGCTCTGGAACGTCATCCAGGTGCGCGCGGGCTCGGTGGGCCTCGCGGCGAACCTCCTGCTCACGCGCGCGGTCTTCACGCGCTGGTTCGCCGGCTTCGTCGACGCGCGCCGGCAGGGGCGCACGCTGCCGGTCTGCGGCGGCGAGGGCGCGCTCTTCGCCGAGGGCGACTGGCGCGGCGAGGCGCTGGGGCGCTGGCTCGCGGGCTTCCTTGCGGGCACGGAGCGCCTCGAGCTGGTCTGGAGCGCCGCGGGCGCGACCGCCCCGGGGATGCAGCGCCCGCAGCCCGCGCAGTAGCATCGCGCGCATGCTGCACGCATCACTGCTTCGGGCAGGCGCCGCCGGCGCGCTGCTTTTCCTGGCCGCCTGCGCTTCCTCGGGTTCGGGCTCCGGCTCGGGCGCCAACACCGGCGCCGCCGCGCAGTCCGCGGGCTGGGTCTCGCTCTTCGACGGACGCACCCTCGAGGGCTGGAAGCCGTTCCTGCCGGATCCGAAGGCGGATCCGAGCAAGACCTGGAGCGTGCGCGACGGCGTGCTCGTCTGCGCGGGCCAGCCCATCGGCTACATCGCCACCACGAAGGAGTACACGAGCTTCGAGCTCGAGCTCGAGTGGCGCTTCGATCCCGCCAAGGGCGCGGGCAACAGCGGCGTGCTCCTGCGCGTCCAGCAGCCCGACAAGGTGTGGCCCAAGAGCGTCGAGGCGCAGCTGCAGTCGGAGTCCGCCGGCGACATCTGGAACATCGACAGGTTCCCGATGCAGGTCGACGCCAAGCGCACCGAGGGGCGCCACACGACCAAGATGCATCCGACCAACGAGAAGCCGCTGGGCGGCTGGAACCAGTACCGCATCGTGCTCGATGGCGGGAACCTGACGCTCACGGTCAACGGCCTCGTGCAGAACACCGCCACGGGCGTGGAGGTCGTGCCCGGCCGCATCGCGCTGCAGAGCGAGGGCGCGGCGATCGAGTTCCGCAACATCCGCATCCGCCCGCTGCCCGCGAAGGGAGCCGGCAAGTGAGCGCGCTGCGCGTCGTCCGTCCCGACCCGGCGCGCACCGCGCCGGTGAGCATGCCCGGCGTGCAGGGGGCGCAGATGGAGATCCTCGTCGGCCGCGAGCACGGCGCGCCGAACTTCTCCATCCGCCACTTCGTCGTCGCGCCCGGCGGCTTCACGCCGCACCACCAGCACAACTACGAGCACGAGGTGATCATCCTCGAGGGCCAGGCGCAGGTGCAGTACGACGACGCCGTGCATCCGGTGCAGGCCGGGGACGTGCTCTTCATCGAGCCCAACCGCATGCACCAGTTCCGCAACACCGGCGGCGGGCCGCTGCGCTTTCTCTGCATGGTGCCGACGAGCTTCGACTGCGGGAAGCCGACGCCGGGATCGTGAGGCGCGCGGCGCGGCATGCGACCGGGCCGCGCGCGACGGTCCTCGCGCACGCATCGCAAAAAGCACGCACGGCGGCAGGAGCTCCTGCCGCCGTGCGGTCGTTTCGGGGGGCGTCGGGCGCGGCGCGCCCGTCGCGGGTCACTTCGTGGGGATGTCCTCGTTCGCCGGCTTGCCACGCACGGGCGCGGCGGCCTTCTTGGCGACGGGAGCCTCGGCGGGCGTGCGCTCGGCGGACGCGGCGCTGGGGCTCAGGTCGAAGGCGAGCGGCGTGAGGAAGAGCTCCACGCGGCGGTTCTCCGTCGCGCCCTTCGCGCCGTTGGAGACCACCGGGCGGTACTCGCCGTAGCCGGCCACCTGGAAGCGGCGGGCGTCGACGCCGTCCTTGACCAGCGCATTGCGCAGGCTCGCGGAACGGTAGACCGAGAGCATCACGTTGTTGCCGAACTTCGCCTTCGTGCGGACCACCGGCGTGTCGTCGGTGTGGCCGACGACCTTGACCTCGAACTTGGAGGCCGCGCTGGAGTTGAGGATCGCGGCGAGCTTGCCGAGGACCTCGTTGGCGCCGGGCTTGAGCGCGTCGCTGCCCGGATCGAAGGTGAAGTCGCTCTTGAAGCGCAGCATGCCCGTCTTCGCGTCGAAGTCGAAGTAGTCGGGGTACTGCTTCGCGAGGTCCGCGAGCGGGCCGGAGAGATCCGGCGGCAGCGCGCCGACCTCGAGGCTCGCGAGCTGGCGCTTGAGCTCGTCGTACTTCTTCATCCACTCGTCCATGTCGATGCCGCCCGAGGCGAGCTTCTTCTGGAGCTCCTCGAGGTCGGACATCGTCGCGGCGAGCTGCGAACGGAGGCGATCCTCGTTCGCGCGGGCGTTGGAGAGCTCGTTCTGCGCAGCGAGAAGCTGCTGCTCCTGCCCCTTGTACGCCGTCATCAGGTCGTTGTACTTCTGCTCGGGGATGCAGCCGGTCGCCATCAGCGCCGTGCCCGCAAGCAGACCACTCGTCATCCATGCACGCGTCTTCATTGGGATCCTCCCAAAGACTGGGTTGTCATCCGACGCACCGAGCCCACGCTTGGGGCCGTCGAATGTGAAAATCTCTCGTCCGTCTTGGACGGCGTAGAGTGTAGCGATTCGCGCCGCGCACGGCGCCGACCGCGCCGATGGCGGAGCAACCACGCACGAATGCAGACGCGAACGACGACCGCCCCGCGGCGTTGGCGGCGGCGCGCCCCGCCGGCCGGACGCTCGTGCGGGCGGCGTGGCTGGCCGACGGCGCGGGGGCGTTCGCGGCGCCCGCCGCGATGCTCCTCGAAGCCGGCCGGGTCGTCGCCGCGGGCACGCCGCAGCAGGTGGGTGCGCCGGGCGACGCCGCGCTGCTGGAACTGCCGGAAGCCGCGCTCCTGCCTGCCTTTGTGAACGCGCACGCGCACCTGGACCTGACCGCGCTGGGGCCTGTCCCGTACGCCGGCGACTTCGACGGCTGGCTGCGCGGGATCCGCCAGGCGCGCAGGGGACTGCACGGGGCCTCGCTGCAGGGATCGGTGGCCGCGGGCGTCCGCGCGCTGCGGACCGGGGGCGTGGCGGCGGTGGGGGACATCGCCAGCGCGGACGCGGCGGCGGCGGTCCACTCGGCCTGCGCGCAGGCCGGCGTCGGCGGGGTCGTCTTCCAGGAGGTCTTCGGGATGGGGCCGCGCCGTGGCGCCGCGCTGGAGGCGGTCCAGGCGCTCGCCGCCGCCGCGCAACCGGCGACCGCCCGCGGCCCGCGCCGGGGGATCGAGCCGCACGCACCCTATTCCAGCGACGCCGCGGTCTTCGAGGCTGCGCTCGCCTCCGGGCTGCCGGTCGCGACCCATCTGGCGGAGTCGGTGGCGGAGCGGGAGTTCCTGGCGACGGGGACGGGGCGTTTTCGGGCGCTCCTGGACGACCTGGGGCTCTGGGATGGCTCCGTGGCGCTGGGCGCCCGCCACCCGGTGGAATGGATCGCCCGCCGGCTGGAGGCGGCCGCCCGCCTGCGAGCCGCGGCCGGGATCGCCGGGCCGCTGCGCCTGCTGGCGGTGCACCTGAACGACCTGGACGACGCCGCGCTCGCGCTGCTGGCGACGCTGCCGGTCGATGTCGCCTACTGCCCCCGCGCCAGCGCGTACTTCGGCCACGCGGGGCACCGCTACCGGGAGCTGCGCGCCGCTGGGGTGCGCGTCTGCCTGGGCACGGACAGCATCGTCTGCCTCGACACGCCCGATCGCCTCTCGACGCTCGACGAGGCGCGGCTGCTGCTGCGTCGCGACGGGATCGCGCTGGCCGAGGCGCTTGCGATGGCCACGACCGAGGGGGCGCGGGCGCTTGGGCTCGACCCCGCGGACTTCCACTTCGGCGGCGGGGCGCGCGCCGGGGTGCTCGCGGTGGGCGCGGGCTCCGCGGTGGGCGCGGGCTCCGCGGCGGTCGCGCATCCCGCCGCCGCCGCGCGCGCGCTCGCCGGTTCCAGCGACGCGCCGTCGTGGATTTCGATGGTGTGATTATCGTCCGGTTTTGCGCTCCCGCGCACGCGCACGCCGATACAGTGATCGGTGCCAGGATGAGCCAGTCCACCAACCAAGCCCCGGATCTCATGCGGATCCTCTCCAAGGCGGGTCCGTACCCGATCGCCGCCTACCAGTTCGTGCAGGAGGGCCTGCGCGCGACCGTCGAGCGACTGCACGACCAGCACGCGCGCGCCCACGCCGAGGCCGAGGGCGGGATGGGGGCGATGGGCTCCAACGACCGGCACATCACGGGCCAGCAGCTCTGCCTGGGCCTGCGCGACCACGCGATCGAGCAGTACGGCCTGCTCGCGCGGGCGGTGCTCTCGCACTGGCACATCCACCGCACCGACGACTTCGGACGCATCGTCTTCGCGCTCATCGACGCGGGGCTGATGAGCAAGACCCCGCAGGACACGATCGACGACTTCCGCGGCGTCTACGAGTTCGACGAGGCCTTCCACCCCGAGCAGATGGCCGGCGCGCTGCGCTGCGCCCGCGCCTGACCGGCGGCGGCGGGGGCGTACAATCCCCGCGATGTTCGAGCGCCTGAGCGAAAAGCTGAACGACGCCTTCCGGAACCTCTCCGGACGCGGCCGCATCTCCGAATCCAACGTCCGCGAGGCGATGGAGGAGGTCCGCACCGCGCTTCTGGAGGCGGACGTCAACCTCCAGGTCGTCGACCGCTTCTGCGCCGACTGCGTGCGCGACGCGCTGGGCGCGGAGGTCACCGCCAGCCTGCAGCCGGGGCAGGAGATGATCGGCATCGTGCACAAGCGGCTCGTCGAGCTGCTCGGGCCGGTGCAGGCGCACCTGACGATGGTCGAGCCGGGGCCGACGGTCGTGATGATGTGCGGCCTGCAGGGCTCGGGCAAGACGACGACCTGCGGCAAGCTCGCGGCCTGGTGCCGCAAGCGCGGGCAGAGCGTGCTCGTCGCCGCGGCGGACCTGCAGCGTCCCGCCGCCGTCGAGCAGCTCCAGACCGTCGTCGACACGGTGGCGCGCGAGGGCACGGGCCCGGGCCGCGTCGCCTTCTACGGCGAGCCCGACAAGTGCGCCGAGTACGGCCGCGCCGTCGGCGTCGCCGTGGGCGTCTGCCAGCGCGCCTACGCCGCCGCGCGCGCGGGCAAGTTCGACGTGCTCATCCTGGACACCGCGGGCCGCCTGCACGTGAACGACGAGCTCATGCAGGAGCTCGAGGCGGTCAACCGCAGCGTGCAGCCGCAGAACATCCTGCTCGTCGTCGATGCGATGACCGGCCAGGACGCGGTGCGCAGCGCGAAGTCCTTCCACGACCGCCTCAAGATCGACGGCGTCGTGCTCACCAAGTTCGACAGCGACACGCGCGGCGGCGCCGCGCTGAGCGTCAAGAGCGTGACGGGCGCGCCGGTGAAGTTCGTGGGCACGGGCGAGAAGTTCGACGCGCTCGAGGAGTTCCACGCCGAGCGCGTCGCGGGACGCATCCTGGGCATGGGCGACGTGGTCAGCCTGGTCGAGCGCGCGCAGCGCGAGGTCAGCGAGGCCGAGGCGCTGGAGCTCAACGAGAAGATGATGCAGGGCAAGTTCTCGATGGAGGACTTCCTGAAGCAGATGCGCTCGATCCGGCGCATGGGCCCGATGAAGCAGCTCCTGGGGCTGCTGCCGGGCGTCGGCAGCGCGCTCAAGGACGTGCAGATGGACGAGCGGCAGATCGACCGGCTCGAGGCGATCATCCTGAGCATGACGCGCCCGGAGCGCGACAAGGTCAGCCTCGTGGACCGCAGCCGCCAGAAGCGCATCGCCGCCGGCAGCGGCGCGAAGGTCGACGACGTCAGCCGCCTGGTGAAGCAGTTCGAGATGGTCCAGAAGATGACGCAGCAGATGGCGGGCATGGGCTCCCTGGGCCGCATGCGCGCGATGAAGGACCTGGCGAAGCATGCGCCGGCGGGCGGCGGCGTCCCGGGATTCCTGACGCGCGGATCGACCGCGACGGAGAGCCCGAAGGCGCGCTTCAAGAAGCGCAAGTAGCGGGGCGGGGCGCGGCGCACGCGCGCGGCGTCACCGCGGCGCGGCCGGATGGCGGGGCGCGAGCCACTCGCGCAGCCGCTGCGCGCTCCAGGTGTTCACGCAGCGGGGGGCGGTCAGGCCGCCGCGGCGCGCGGTCGCGATGCCGTAGCGAAGCTGCTCGAAGTCCCCCGCGCCGTGCGCGTCGGTGTCGATGGCGACCAGGCAGCCCGCCTCCATGCACGCGCGCACATGGCTGTCGCGCAGGTCCAGGCGCATGCTGTTGGCGTTCACCTCCAGCGCGACGCCGCGCGCGGCGGCCTCGCGCGCCAGCAGCGGGATGTCGGGAGAGAGCCCCTCGCGCGCGTTGATGATGCGGCCGGTGGGGTGCCCGATGATGTCGACGTGCGGATGGCGGATCGCCGCCAGCAGGCGCTGCGTCGCGACCTCGGGGGCCGCCTTGAGCGCGGAATGCGGGCTCGCGACGACGATGTCCAGCCCCGCGAGCACCTCGTCGGGGTAGTCGAGCGTGCCGTCGGCGAGGATGTCGACCTCGCTGCCCACGAGCACCTGGATGCGGCCGGCGTAGCGGCGCGCGAGGGCGCGGACCGCCGCGGCGTGCTCGAGCAGCCGGTCGATGGAGAGCCCGTTGGCCTGCGCCTGCGCGCGGCTGTGGTCGGTGATCGCGATCGTGTGGTGGCCCAGCGCGAGCGCCGCCTCGACCATCTCCTGGATGGTGAGCGTGCCGTCGCTGGCGGTGGTGTGGCAGTGGAGCTCGGCGCGGATCGCCTCGCGGTCGATGAGGTCGGCGGGGGGCGGCGCGTCGAGCTCGCCGTGGTCCTCGCGCAGCTCCGGCGGGATGAAGGGAAGGCCGAGCGCGCGGTAGACCTCATCTTCGGTGCGCGCGGCGACGGGCGCGACGCCGCGCTCCTGCGGGGCCGCCTCCTGCGACGGATCGTCGGGGAAGAGGCCGTATTCGTTCAGGCGCAGGCCGGCGCGCTGCGCGCGCTCGCGCAGGCGGACGTTGTGCTCCTTGCTGCCGGTGAAGTAGAGGAGCGCGGCGCCGAACTGCGCGTCCTCGACGGTGCGCAGGTCGACCTGCACGCCGTGTCCCGAGCGCACGCTCGTCTTGGTCGCGCCGGAGGCGAGCACCGACTCCACGCCGGGCGCGCCGCGCATCGCCGCGTGCAGCGCCGCCGCGTCCGCGCCGCTGGCGACGATGTCGATGTCGCCGATGGTCTCGCGTCCGCGGCGCACGCTGCCGGCGAACTCGACGCGGTGCGCGCCCGGCACCGCGCGCAGCAGCGCGACGAAGGCCTCCGCGAGCGGGAGCGCCTCGCCCAGGCGGATGCGCCCGCGCGAGCTGTCGATGAAGCGCAGGCTCTCGGCGATGTTCTGCAGCGTCTTCGCGCCCATGCCGGGCAGCCCCGCGAGGCTGCCGTCGGCGAGCCTGGCGCGCAGCGTGGCGACGCCGTCGACGCCGCCCTCCTGCCAGAGCGTGCGCACGCGCTTGGGGCCGAGCCCCGGGATGCCCAGCAGCGCGGGCAGCCCCGGCGGCACCGTCGCGAGCAGCTCGTCGTGCTCGCCCACGCGGCCGGTGGCGACGAACTCCTCGATCTTCGCGGCGCTCGCGGCGCCGATGCCCGGAAGCTCGCGCAGGGCCGCGGGATCGGCGTGCGCCAGCGCGGCCAGGTCCTGCGCGGACTCCTCCAGCAGGCGCGCGACCTTGCGGTGCGCGTTCACGCGGAAGGCGTTTGCTCCGGTGAGGTCGAGCACGTCCGCGATCTCGTGGAAGATGCGCGCGAGCTCCGCGTTGCTGCTCATGCGCGGCCCCGGAGCAGCTGCTGCACCTTCGCCAGGAAGCCCTCCTCGGGAAGCGCGTAGGGACGGAACTTCTCCAGCAGGCCCGTCTCGTCGTTGGAGAGGAGCGCGCGGTGGAAGCCCAGGCGGCTCGCGGCGGGGCTGTCGATGAGCGCGCTCGAGTCGTTGGCGCCGAGCTGGAAGAGCACCTTGTGCTCCAGCTCGCGCAGCGCGTTGCGGTCGACGCTGCGCTGCAGGCTCGCGACCGTGTCCGCCCAGAGGATGGTGTGCATCCCCACCAGCGGGCCTTCCTTCAGCAGCAGCGCGAGCACCTTGTCCGGCGTCGGGGGCGCGTCGCCGCCGCCGCCGTAGGAGTAGTCGTCCTCGTTGCGCCGCAGCGCGCGGTAGCGGTGCACGCCGTTGACGAGCAGGAAGATCCCGGGCGCGTCGGCGCTGCCGGAGCCGCTGCGCGCGGCGAGCTCCGCGCCCAGCGCGGCCAGCGTCTCGGGGACGTCGCGGAAGGCGGGCAGCTCCACGCGGTGGGGGAGCGCGGCGGCGACCTTCGCGAGCGCGCCGTAGAGGCGGTCGTCGGGGGTCGTGCCGTCGAGGACGACGATGCGCGTGCCCGCCACCGGCGTCTGCGCCGCCAGCGCGACCATCGCCATCGCCAGCAGCGCGGTGGCGCTCTCGTCGCGCTGGCCGACGATCGCGACGTTCGAGCCCGAGCGGCGCACGAGCGCGGCGTGCGTCGGCTCCTTGATGCTGACCGCGTCGCCGAACCAGAGCTTGGGGGCGTACGCGGCGCGGCCGGGCTCCGCGGCGGAGAGCGCCTCGAGCAGCGGCCCGTTGGCGCGCGCGTCGGCGGGCTGGTTGCCCTCGAAGACGATCGGCGCGGGGCGCGGGGCGCTCGGCAGGGCGGCGGCGGTGGCGGAGACCTCGCGGAGCTGCGCCTCGCGCTCCTCGTCGCCGATCCAGACGACCTGGAAGGGGCTGTTGCCCTCGATGAGTCCGCCCGCGTCGTTGTAGATCGCCTCGCCGGGGCGGCTCAGCAGGCGCGCCGCGGTGTTGTCGTCGCTGAGGATGAGCTGGCTGTCGGTCTCGGTGCACTGCAGCGCGATGCGCACGCCCATCTGGCCCATCGTGCTGCGCGCGATGCTGTACGCGCCGCCGAGGGTCTGGCTGCCCAGGATGACGTGCATGCCGAAGGCGCGGCCCTGGCGCACCAGGCGGTCCAGCAGGAGCGAGGCGTCCTGCGCGACCTTGTCGTCCTCGATGAAGAGCTCCTGGAACTCGTCGATCACCAGCAGGCAGCGGGGCATGCGCTCGGGGCGGCCCAGCGCGCGCCAGTCGGCGAGGTTCTGCACGCCCGCGGCGCGGAAGAGCTCGCCGCGGCGGCGCAGCTCGTCGTCGAGCCCCTGCAGCACGCTCAGGCCGAACTCGCGGTCGCTCTCGACGGCGACGGCGCGCGCGTGCGGCAGTCCGGCGGTCGCGTACGCCTTGAACTCCACGCCCTTCTTGAAGTCGACGAGCCAGAACTCGACCTCGTCCGGCGAGTACCAGAGCGCCGTGCTGACGATGAGCGCGTTGAGCAGCGAGCTCTTGCCCGAGCCGGTCTTGCCCGCGATGAGCGCGTGCTGGCTGGTGCCCCCGCCCAGCACCATGTACTGCAGCCGGTTGGCGCCGGAGCGGCCCAGCGGCACGCGGAAGCTGCGTGCGGTGGAGAGCGTCCAGCGCTGCGCCGGCTCCGGGGCGACGGTCTGGAAGGGGACCTCGACGCGGCTGGTCTCCTTGGCGGTGCGCCCCACGACGCGCGTGATGCGCTGCAGGAAGGAGTCGTCGGGCGGCGGGTCCGCGGCGAAGGGCAGCCCCGAGAGCGCGCCCCCCTCCAGAACGAAGGCGCCCGCTGCGTCGGGTGCGGCGGTCCAGCCCAGCACGGTCGCGCCGCGGCGCAGGTCCGAGGCGTCGAGCCCCGGCGGCAGCGGCACGCGCAGGTCGCGCAGCAGCAGCACATGGACGCCGCAGCGCGCGCCGCTCTGCAGGATGCTCGCGAAGCGCTTCGCGGCCATCTCCGAGACGTTCGTCGGGAAGTCCGCCATCACCAGGATGCGGTAGGGCTCGGCGATCTCCCCGGCCTGCGCGTTGTACTCCTCGATGGTGGCGTACTCGTTGCGCAGGTACTTCTGGATCACCGTCTCCATGTGCTCGGTGAGGTCCGCGAGCCGCTGCTCGATGTGGCGCGCGTCGGTCCAGATGCGGTCGGTGACGAGGCTCTCCATCTCGTCCGCGAGATGCATGAAGCCCGCGAAGGACTGGCCCAGCCCCACGGGATCGACGAAGGTGAAGCGCGCCTTGCCCGGCGGGACCGCGACCAGGATGCGCGCGACCGCGTTCTGCAGGATGCGCAGGCCGGCATCGCGCCCGTCCGGGGGCGTCTCCACCACCAGCGACATGCGCCCGGGGACATCCAGGAAGGCGGGCAGCCCGTGGGTGCGCGTCGCGGCGTCGCCCGGCCAGGCGAGCGCGGGCGCCGTCGGCACCGCGTCGGGCACCGAGGAGAGTCGCAGCGCCAGCGTGCCGACGCGCACCGCCGGCAGCGCCGTCGTCGGCGGCTCCCAGCGCTGCCAGGAGGGATCGCTCCAGGCGACGGTGCAGGCGCGGTCGATCTGGTCCAGCGAGGCGATGCCCGCGAGCACCTCCTCCTGCGCCCGGCGCCACGCCTGCTCGCGCGCCTGCGTGGCGGCGGCGTCGCGCGCCTGCGCCTCGGCGATGACGTCGGCGTAGCGGGCGTCCTCCTCGGCCTCGGCCTGCGCCCGGCGGCGCGCGGCCTCCTCGGTCTCGCGCGCGAGCGTCGCCTCGGCCGCGTCCATCTCCGCGGCGCGCTGCTTCATGACCTTCGCGGCGTAGTGCGGCGCCTTCGCGTCGATGTTCGCCAGGATCTCGGTGAGCTTCGCCTCGATGGAGGCCATCGCGGGCTTGTAGCGCGCGTCGGCGGCGGCGAGGTCCGCGTCGCGCGCGCGGGCGGCGGCCTCCTCCTTCTCCTTGCGCTCGCGCTCGGCGGCGGCCTGCGCGCGTTCGATCGCGCCGAGCGCGCGGGCGCCGGCCTTCAGGAAGGGCAGGTAGGTGCGCTTGACCTCCTGGCGCGCGACGCCGTAGAGCACGCCGACCGAGACGGCGAAGAAGAGCACGCCCAGCACGATGCCCACCGCGACGGCCGCGCCCTCGCCCATGCCCACCGAGCCGCGCGCGGAGTAGCCACCGAGCGCGCCCAGCACCAGGCAGACCAGCAGCGGGATGACCAGGATCGGCCCGCGGAAGAGCCCCGCCGCGCGGCAGGCGCGCAGCGAGCGAAGCTGCGACTCGAGCTCGCGGAAGAGCTCCTCGAGCGCGGACTCCTCGGCGGCGGCCGCGGGCGGGCTGCGCAGCGTGCGCTGGCGGTAGCCGCGGACGGCGGCGTGGCCGGACTCGATGAGCGCCTCGACCTGCTGGCGGCGCGCCGCGAGCTCGTCGATGCGCTTGCGGACGGCCTTGCGCAGGGCGGGGACGGCCGCCTCGTAGACGCTCTCGGCCATCCAGACCTTCTCGTCGTAGGCGCGCTGCGCCTCCTCCTCGGCCTTCTCGGCGCGGTCCTGGGCGTCCTTGCGGAGGGTGCGCTCGTCGGCCTTGACTTTCTCGGCGCGCTCGCGGGCGCGGGCCTCGATGGCGTCGATCTCGGCGGCGTGGCGGGCGCGGATCCCCTCGAGCTGGTGCTCGTGCGCGGCGGCGAGCGCCTCGCGCGCGCTGGTGTGCATGCGCTCGTTCAGGTGGCGCTCGCGGGCGGCGTGCTTCTCCTGCTCGCGCTCGCCGGCCGCGCGCTGGGCGCTGGCGGCGACCAGCCGCTCCACGATCGCGCGCTCGAGCTCCAGCGGGGTCGGAGCGTGTTCGGGCGGCGTCGGATCCACAGTCCCCGGATCATAGGGTCGCGCCGGAACCGGACCGGGCGCGCGCACGGTCACTGCTCCTCGCCGCATTCGCGGCGGATGCGCTCGAGCGTCTCGTTCATCCCGTCCATGGCGTTGAGCGTGCTGCGCATGACCGTCTCCAGCGGCTCGAAATGGTTGCGCCAGAGCGCCTGCGCGACGGGGTCGTCCCAGGTCTCGTTCGCGCGCTGCCACGCCACCATGAGCTGGCGGTGCGCGTCCTTGAGCTTGGCGCGGGAGCCGGCGATGCTCACGGCGCGGCCTCCGGCGGGGCGGCCGCGTCGGACGGCGGCGGGGCGGCGTCGGCGGGCGACGCGGCGTCGGGAGGCGCGCCCTCCGCCGCCTCCTCCTCGCCCCCGCGCTTGATGCTCGCCATGCCCAGAATCTCCAGAAGCTGGCGCGTCTCGTCCTGGCTGCCGCGCAGGTACTCCTCCAGATGCTCGGTCATGCGCCGCAGCATCGCGTTCACGCGCGGGACATCGCGGTCCAGGATGGTGTGCATGGGCGCCAGCGCGCCCTTGAAGACGACCATCTGCCGCGGCAGCTCCACCGCCCAGCGGCGCGTCGCCTGCGACTTGCGCTCGCACAGCTCCAGCCGCGCGCGCGCGCGGTCGAGCGCGCGCTTCTCGTCGACGACGCTCGGGCGCGCCTCCGGGGTCGCCTTGATCTCCTGCTTGCGAAAGAGCGCGCTCTTGGCCGCAACGACCGCGTCCTGGCTGCGGCGGATCTGCCGCGCCCAGTGGTCGCGCTGCTCCCCCTCGACCCACATGAGCGTGCGCTCGACCTCGCCCTCGGCCTCCTCGAGCGCGAGCCCGAAGGCCTCGGCGGCGACCAGCAGCGAGGCGCGCACGCGCTCGATGGTCTCGATGTCCGCGACCTTGACCTGCTCGCCCATCCGTGGCCCGCGCGCGTCAGCGCTGGTTGAGGTACGCCTCCGCGGCGTCGGCCTTGCGCAGCAGGTACGGCACGTGCTGCTCCGCGGCCTTGGTGAACTTCTGGAGCACGCGCACGGTCGCGTCGAACTCCTCGGCGAACTTCGCCTGCTCCTGGTCGCGCCAGGTCTGCGCCAGCGTGCCCATGCGCGCGTTCAGCGCGCCGGTCTGCTGCTGCAGGTCCATGGAGAACTTGCGGAGGTCCTGCGCGAAGCGGCGCAGCTCGCCTGGATCGACGACGGCCTTTGCCATGGGAGGCTCCTGGGCGCGGGGCGCCCGCAGTTCATTTCGGCGCGGCGGGAGGGGGAGTTTCGATATTCGCGGGAGGAGCGATCGTGCCGGAGCGTTCGGCGTTGCCGATGGACTCCACCTGGCGCGCCACCGGGGGCTCGTCGGGGAAGTCGCAGACCGCGGCGATGATGCCGTCGCCGATGCCCAGGAGCGCCCAGCCGGCGATCAGGCCGGCGCAGACGGCCTCCTTCGAATCGACCCACAGTCGCCAGCCAAAGCTGCCCACGCGCTGGAGGTAGCGGTGCTCGAGCGTGCTGAAGAGCGCCGCGCCGATCCACATCATGATCGTCGACTCGACCGGCAGCACGACGCCCAGGCCGATGCCCACCGCCGAGAGCGGGAACTTGCCCTTGCGCGCGATGCGGATCGCCTCGAGCGCGATCGCGACCGCCGCGCCCGCGAGCATCGCCCATGCCGCGGAGACCGGCAGCACGCCCCACAGGCGCGCGATGCCGTCCGCGCCCGTCTGGATCGCGGAGGCGCCCGCGGGCGCGTGGCCCATGCCGTCGATGACCTTGGAGATCGCGGCCCACTGGATCGCGCCGGGGACGGCCCAGTCCTTGGTGACGTGCTCCTCGATCGGGACGGCGGCGTCGCGCTTGGCCAGGAAGAGCAGGTAGTAGAGCGGGGTCGAGGCGATCGCGCCCGCCACGATGCCGATGCAGTGTCCCCACGCCTGCTGCCGCGGCTTTGCGCCCAGCATGTAGCCGGGCTTGATGTCCATCAGCAGGTTCGAGGCGTTGCTGGCGACCTCGGTCGTCACGCCCGCGGTCATCAGGTTGGTGCCGGGGTTCGTGGGCTGGATCGCGCCGAAGGTGAACTGCGTGATCTTGCTGAGCGAGCCCGTGGGCGTCGTGCTCGTGAGCGCCGTCGCGTTGGCCGCGATGAGCGTGAGCAGGATGATCAGCGGGATCGAGAGCGCGCCGAGCCACCAGGAGACGCCGAACCACTCGTGGTTCAGGTAGATGATCGCGGCCGCGGCGATCGGGATGCCCACGAAGCTCACCCACAGCGGGAACTCGACGTCGCGCAGGCAGTCCTGCGTCTTGGCGCCGCGCCCGCCGAAGAGCCCGCGGAAGGCGCTCACCAGCACCTGCGGCTTGGCGAAGAGGCCGTACATCGAGGCGGTGACCATCATCGCCACGCCCCACCACAGGCACCAGCTCTGCGTCAGCCAGGCGCGGCCGAAGACCGCCTGCGCCATGTCGTAGGTGCCGTCGGGCTGGACGATCTTCGCGAAGTTCTTCGGGACGATCTCGCCCGAGTGGATCATCAGCGGCGCCAGCACCAGGTAGTTGGCGACCATGCCCACCAGCAGGCTGTTGGCGATGCGCATGCCCATGAGGCCGCCCGCGCCGATCATCGAGAGGTCGAAGGTGACCTGCACGCCAAGCTGCTCGCCGTTGACGCCCGCGATCTTGGGGACCCAGCCGCTCGCCTTGCGCTCGGCGGTGTAGAGCCACTCGTCCAGGCGCTCGGGGAGCTTCCAGAGCTGGCTCTTGGCCTGCGCGGTGCCGAGCACGCTGATCTGCAGGATGGCCATGTAGCCGCCCGCGACCAGGAGCTGCAGTCCCGCGCCGATGCCCGCCGCCCACGCGAGCGCCTTCGCCTTGAAGACGCCCGCCTCCGCGCCGCGGCCGTCGGTGCGCGGCGCCGCCGGGATCGGCATCCCCTGCGCGTCCATGTTCTTGGTGCCGCCCGCGGGGGCGTCGGGGTAGAGCGAGTCGAGCACGACCGCGCAGGCGCGGCCTTCGGGGAAGGGCTGCTGCTCGTCGTTGATGAAGCGCCGCTTCATCGGGAAGGCGACGAGCACGCCCAGGATGCTCGCGACGACGTTCCAGAGGAGCATCTTGTGCCACTCCATCACCGTGTTGGTCACGAACATGTAGGCCATGAGCGCGCTGATGAGCGGGCCCGTCATGTAGCCCGCGGCGGTCGCGATCGACTGCACCGCGTTGTTCTCCAGGATGGTCATGTCCTTGGAGAGCTGCAGGCGCGCCATCGCCCGGAAGATGACGAAGCTCAGGATGACGCTCGTGACGCCGACGCCCAGGGTCCAGCCCGTCTTCGCGCCGATGTAGAGGTTGGTCGCCGAGAGGATGCCCCCGAGCAGGAACCCCGTGAGCGCCGCGCGCAGCGTGAGCTGCGGCATGTTGCCCCGGAAGACGTTCTCCAGCCACCAGCGGTCCTTCTGTTCGCGGGACCAGGTGCGCGTCTGCTCGTCGTCGAGGTGCGGAAGTGCCATGCGGTGCGGTGCTCGCTCGATGGAAGGAGGCGCCGCACGCGCGGCGGGAGCGCGGAGCGTAGCCGCGCGGGTAGGCTCCGCGCCATGCCGATGGAGCACCCGCCGACGCACCCGCCTGCGGCCGCGCCTGCTGGCGACCCGCGTGTGCTCGTCCCGTGCCTAACCGTGGGCACGCGTGTGCTCCTTGGCCGGTCCGGTCCACTGATGCGCGCGACCGCGGTGCTCCTGCTGGCGTGGCTGCCGCTGGTGCTGCTGCATTCTGAGGCCGTCGCGCGGCTGGAGTCCGCGACGCGCACGGCGAGCACGATCAAGCCCGTCGGCCATGGGGTCTCGGAGGAGCAGGTGGAGGCCGCGTTCTCCAGCGTCGACGACCTCGCCATGGGCTGCTGCGGACTCTGCGGCAGCTTCATCGCAATCCTGCTCGTCGTTGCGCCACTGACCGCCGGCGCGATGCGCGTCGGAGCGGAATGCGCTGCAGGCGCCGAGCGCCCGGGCGGGCTCGGGGCCGGCTTCCAGCGATACGGCGCGACGCTGCTGGTGGGCTTCATCGCGACGCTGGTGGGCGGTGGCGTGGGCGCGGTGGTTCCGACGCTCGCGCTGGCGTCGGTCGCCAACGATGCGTCCGCGGCGCTGGGCGACCCCGCGGCGCGCGCCACGATCGGTGTGCTCCTGCTGCTCCTGCTGTACGTCTGCCTTTGGCTGACGGCGCGGCTCACCTTTGCGATGATCCGCGTCATCGATCCGGCGCGGCCGCGCCTGGCACCAGTTGCATGCGTTCGCTGGTCCTGGGAGGCGACCGGTGGAGTCGCCCAGTGGATCCTGGTGGCGATGATCCTGGCGGGCGTCGTTGGCGCGCTTGCGCTGCGTGTGGGCTGCGTCGTCCTGCTGGAAGCGCTCGCGCCGGCGGAAGCGGGCGGGCTGCGCACGACGCTCGCGTCGAGCCTGGTCTTCTCCGCCGCGATGTTCGTGATTGCGCCGCCCGTGCTCGCGTACACCGGCGCCGCTTACGCTGTGCTCGCCCAGCGGAAGGAGTCCGCGCCCGCCTCCGGGCACGAGCCTGCGACCTCCATCCGAAAGGACGCCCCGTGAGCCGCGCCGCCGTCCGCAACCGCCGCATCGCCCTCGCCGGAGGCTGGCTGCTGCTCTCCGCCTGGCAGGGCTACCCCATCTACGCCGCCTTCATGGCGCACTCGGAGAACCGCAGCATCGAGGTCGCCGTCGCGCTGGCCCTCTCGGTCTGCTGGGTGCCGGTGGTAGGGACCGCCGCGGCCATCATGTGCGCGGTCTGGGCGTGGGGATGGCCCTGGTGGCTGGGCGTCGCGCTCTACCTGGGCCCGAAGGTCGCCTACCTCTGCATCGCGCGCGTCATGGAGCGCCGCTGCCCCAAGCCGCGTGCGGCCACCGCGGCGCCCCCGCAGGCGCCCGCGGCCTCGTCGCACTGAGCCGTCTCGCGCGGGGGACTACTCCTCGGAACCCTCGTCGCGGTCGAGGAAGCTCTGCAGGCGCTGCCGGCGCACCGGGTGCTGCAGCTTGCGGATCGCCTTGTTCTCCACCTGGCGCACGCGCTCGCGCGTCACCTTGAAGATGCGGCCGACCTCCTCGAGCGTGTAGGTGTAGCCGTCGCCGATGCCGTAGCGCAGCTTCAGGATCTCGCGCTCGCGGTAGGTGAGGGTCTTGAGGACGTCGTTGATGCGCTGGCGCAGCAGCTCGCTCGAGGCGCTCTCGTGCGGGCTTTCCTGCTTCTCGTCCTCGATGAAGTCGCCGAAGTGGCTGTCCTCGCTCTCGCCGACCGGACGGTCGAGCGAGATCGGATGCCGGCTGACCTTCATGACGCGGCGCGTCTCCTCGATGGGCATCTTCGCGCGCAGCGCGATCTCCTCCACCGTGGGCTCGCGGCCGAGCTCCTGCAGCAGGTGCTTCTGGATCGTGCGCAGCTTCGACATCGTCTCGATCATGTGCACCGGCACGCGGATCGTGCGGGCGTGGTCGGCGATGGCGCGCGTGATCGCCTGGCGGATCCACCAGGTCGCGTAGGTGCTGAACTTGTAGCCGCGCTTGTACTCGTACTTGTCCACCGCGCGCATGAGGCCGGTGTTGCCCTCCTGGATGATGTCCAGGAAGGGGAGCCCGCGGTTGCGGTACTTCTTGGCGATGCTCACGACCAGGCGCAGGTTTCCGCCGGAGAGGTCGCGCTTGGCCTGCTCGTACTCGAAGAAGGCGCGCTCGATGCCGCGCACGCGGCGGTCGAGGGCCCCCGGATCCTCCAGGACCATGCTCCGGAGCCCGTCCACCTCGTCGCGCATGACCTGCACGTCCTCGGGGTCGAAGCGGTCCGGATGCTTCTCCGCCTTCTTGAGCTGGTGCTGGATCTCCTTGACCTTCTTGTCCACGCCCTGCAGCTTGCGCAGCAGCGGCTGGATGCGGCTCGTGCGCAGGCAGCACTCCTCGAGGAGCACCGCGATCTTGCGGCGGTTGTGGTCGAGCTGGCGCTGGAGCGGATGTCGCTTGGCCTCGCTCGTGGTCGCGTCCATCTGCTCGAAGATCTCGCGGTTGCGCTGCAGCAGGCGCTCGACCGTTGGGACGTTCGAGGGGATGCGCGCCGCGATCGTCTCCTTGTGGTTCTCCTCCGCGGTGGAGATGCGCATCGTGCGGTCGAAGGGGAGGGTGCCCGCATGGACCTGCTTGAGGATCTGCACCGCGAGCTGCGCGGCGAAGTCGCTCGCGAGCGTCAGGCGGCGGAAGCACATGCGCGTGGTCTCGATCTTCTTCGCGAGGCGGATCTCCTCCTCGCGCGTGAGCAGCGGGATCGTGCCCATCTGCGTCAGGTACATCCGGATCGGATCGTCGATGCGCTTGGAGCCCTGCTCGGCGAGCGCGGCCTCCACGGCGGCCTGCGCCTCGGCGTCGTCGAGGATCTCCTCCTCCTCGGGCGCCTCGGGCAGGTGCGGCTCGTCGTCGAAGCCGGCGTCGAAGTCGACCGGAGGACCGTCCTCCTCCTCGATCATCTGGACCTTCGGCGGCTTGCTCGGCTTGCGCTCGTCGCGCTGGAACTTCAGGTTGGTCTGCAGCGGCGCCTCGAACATCTCCCACCCGTGCCGCTTCCGCTCGATCTCGTCGATGAGATCGATGTTCAGCTCCTCCAGCAGGACGATCATCTCGTCGACCTTCTCGGGCTCGACGAACTCGTCGGGGACGCAGCGGATGTACTCCTCGTACGTGATCCACTTGCGCCCGCGGCCGAGTTCGACCAGCTGGCGGAGGACGGGGGTGAGGTCGGAGAGGGCGAGTGACACGGTGTGTTCCAGTCTTCAGTGAATGTGAAGCGTCGCGGAATCAGTGCAAATCGGTCTGTCGCAGGCTTCGAGGAGAAAAACGGGGGGAGGGATGCTAGGTCGTTCCTGAGGCGCCCGTCGAGGCGCCGCGCGTGGTTGGCGGACCTTGGCGGGAAGAAATGCCGGCGCCGCGGTCGCGCCGGCCGATGGCGGTCGGGTCAAGCCCGCGGGCCCGGATCTGCTCCAGACGCGCGGTGAAGGCCGCCGGATCGCTTCCGGAGGCCAAAGAGGACGGTTCGGCGCGCTTTGGGCGGCGGATCCGCTCGAAGGCGGCGAAGGCGTCGCGCAGGAGCTCCAGCGCCGCGTTTCCGGACGATGCGCGGGCGGCGCCGAGCATCAGCAGGTCCGCCGCGAGCGAGCGCGCCTGGGGGTCGTGCACCTCCGCGAGCAGCGTCTCGGCGGGGCAGGGCTCGGTGGATTCGAGCCAGGGATGCAGCGCCTCGTAGACGGCGCGCGTGGGCGGATCGAGCAGCGCCTCGGGGGTGAGCGCCTCGGCGAGCGGCAGCGAGCAGCCGTCCTCGAGCGCGACGCGCTCGCGGCCGAGCTCCGGATGCGCGACCAGCAGCGCGACGAGCCCGCGCTCGGCCTCGCGGCGCGCGCGCGCGGCGGGCGGCGCGAAGCCCTGCTCCTCGAGCGTGGGCGCGCGCAGCGGGGCGGGGGCGAGTTCGTCGCCGCGATCCACCGACTCAGCCTGACGCGCGCCCCTGGATCCAGGAGCTCGCTTCGCGAATGTCGCAAACGCTTCCTCGATCTTTCGAACCTCGATTCCGGCGATTGAGTCAATCCGGCGCAGCAGCATTTCGCGTCGCAGCCCGGTCAGGTTCTGAAACCCCAGCTCCGCAAGCTTCGAGAGCAGCGCCTCAAGCCGCTGCTGCTCGCTGCTCAGTCCGTGTGAGCGTTTGAACTCCTCCCGGAATCGCTTCCCGAGATAATGCAGCGCGTCCTCGCTTGCCTCGAGCGCGGTGTCGAAGCGCGCGCGTCCTCCCTCTTGGTGCAGCAGCTCGTCCGGGTCGAGCTCGTCGGGGAGCGTGCAGATACGCACATCCACCGGCTCGCTGAAGAAGACCTCCACCGCCCGGTCAGCAGCCTTCTGTCCCGCCGCATCGCCATCGAAGAGCAGCACAATGCGGTCGCAGAGGCGCTTGAGCATGCGCGCATGGTCACGCGTGAGCGCGGTGCCAAGCGTCGCGACGGCGTTGGTGACGCCCGCTTCGTGGCAGGCGATCACGTCCGTATACCCCTCGCAGATGATGACTTCCTTCTTCTCCAGGATGCTCTTCTTCGCCAGGTGCAGCCCGTACAGCCCGCGTCCCTTGTGGAAGACGCCGCTTTCCGGGGAATTCAGGTACTTCGGCTGGTCCTGCGGGTCGATCTGGCGCGCGCCGAAGGCGATGGGGGCGCCCAGCTCGTCGCAGATGGGGAAGATCACGCGGTTGCGGAAGCCGTCGATCGGACCCTGGCGTCCGTCGCGCACGAGCCCCGCGGCGCGGAAGGCGTCGGGCTCGGGGAGCGCGTCCTCGCCGCGCGCGGCGGCGCCGCCCAGGTGCGCGCGCAGGCGCTCGAGGTGCCGCACGAAGCCGTCCCACGAGTCGGGGGCCGCGCCCAGGCCGAAGCGCTCGCGCATCTCCGCGGAGATGCCGCGCGCGTCCAGCGCGGCGCGCGCGGCCGCGCCCGCCTCCGGATGCGCGAGCACGCGGCGGAAGTAGGTGGCCGCCGCGGCGTTGGCGCGCAGCAGCGCGCGTCGTCCGCCGCCGGCCGCGTCCTCGGAGCGCGTCTGGCGCAGCTCGATGCCGGCCCGCTCGGCGAGCGCGCGCAGCGCGTCGATGAACTCCATCTTGTGGAAGTTCATCATGAAGTCGATGGCGTTCCCCGCGGCGCCGCAGCTGAAGCACTTGTAGAAGCCGGAGCCCTTGTGCGTCACCACCGCGAGCGAGGGCGTGCGGTCGTCGTGGAACGGACACAGGCCGACATGCTCGCGCCCCTTGGGGCGCAGCTGCACGTGCTCGCCGATGAGCGCGACCAGGTCGGTCGCGTCGAGCACGCGGTCGCGATCGGAGATGCCTGCGGTGCCTGCCACGGTCGTTCCTGCGCGCCCGATGCCGGGCGCGGTGCCTCAACCTGGCGCGGACGCGGCGGAGGCCGCGATCCGAGCCGTCGCGCGGTCCCACAAGGACCGCACGCAAACCGAGAGGGTGCAACGCACACAACGCGCGATCGGATCGCCGTGTGTGGCGATCTCGCACAACCTCGGGCTGGTCTCCGTCCGGCGCACAGCCGCGGACCGATTTCCAGACGTGGTGCCCACTCCGCAGGCGAGGGGGCGTTTCGCGGGGGAAGGCGGTGTTTGCTCGGGGCCGGGTCGCCGCAATGGCGCCGCTGATGGCACGCTCGAGCCAGGAGGTCCGCCGCGAAGTCGGGAGAGTCTATGCGTGAATCGGAAGCAGTCAAATAATCCTCAGAAACTTCACCGGAGAAGGTCTCCGGCATCGTGCGCGGCGCGCGCGCACGGGCCCGCCGCTGCCGCGCGCCGCGCGCCGCGCCAAAAGCGCGACAGGCCGCCCGTCGTGGCGGCCTGCCGGTGGATGCGGTTTGCGTGGCGCGGTTCAGCGGCCGGAGGCGCGGGCCTCGCGCTGCTCGCGCGTGTACGTGTACTTGCGCTTCATCGGCTTGACGACCAGGCCCTGGCGGATGGCGCGGACCGAGGCGCGCACGCGCGTCGGCGTGCCGTCGATCATCGTGTCCACCGACTGCAGGTTCGGCTTGAAGGTGCGCTTCTTGATCGAGGTCGTCTTCAGGCCGACGCCGCCGAGGTACTTCGCCTTGCCGCGGATCTTGATCGTGTTGCCGGAAGAGGTCTTGGCGCCGGTGAAGTGGCAGACGCGGGGCATGGGTCGTTCCTTCGAAAGTGGCCCCGCTGGACGCAGCTGGGGCAAGATCGGGGAGTGTAGAAGCACCGGGCGCGACGCGCAAGGTGCGTCGCGCCCGGGGAGCGGATGGTCCGATCGGTTACGGGACTTCGGGGCTGCGCTCGCCCTCGGCGCCCCCGGCATGGCCGGCGGTCGAGGCGATCACCCGCACCCCGATCTCGGGGTTGGGGAAGACGGCGCCGCGGGGGCGGGCGCAGAGGCAGGAGACGACGGTGTTGGCGGTGGTCGCGACGCCCGCGCCGGTCTCGCGGCGCGCGCGCGCCTGGGCGAGCACGCCCTCGACCTGCGCCATGAGCTCGCGCACGGCGGCGGCCTCCTCGTCGGTGAGCGTCTCCCAGCGGGTGAACTCGACCTCCTCGGGACCCTCGTCGCCCTCGCGGGCGAGCATGCGCCCCGACTCGCTGCGGCGCTCGTCCGCCCACGACTCGCCCAGCTTGCGCAGGCGGCGCATGTCGCGGGTGCTCGCGCTGTCGCACTCGACGACGACGCGCGCGGTGCAGGCGCGGTAGATCGCGGGGCGGCGTCCGCCGCGGAAGCGCTCGGACTCGGGGACCGGCGCGGCCTCGGAGGCGATCAGCCCCGCGGCCTCGAGCCGGTCGAGGTGGTAGTAGAGCGCCGTGCAGCTGGTCTCCAGCGCGTCCGCGAGGTCGCGGGCGCTGCAGCCGCCCGAGGCGCGGATCGCCTCGAAGAGCCGCATGCGAAAGGGCGAGCGGAGCGAATCCCAGTGCTCGGGGACGCGTGCACGAAGCACCGCGGCGCCGGCAAGGGCCGCGTCGATCGCCTGGTCGGGCGTCTCCTCGCTGCGGCTGAAGAAGGGGACGGTCTCGGAGTCGTGGCTGCGCGCGGTGCGCGCGCGCCGACGGGCCTTGCGCTCAGGAAACTGCTCCTGCGGCGAGGCGTCCGTGGAGGGCGGGGCGATCTGCGACATGACGGCGGCTCTCCTCTCGGGCCGCTGCTGGGGTCTCCCGAATCCCCCGCGTCACTCAAGGAGAAACGGCCAATCCAGCGGCCTGCACGAGGTACGCGAGCTCCGCTGCGTCCGTGTGATCGAAGCTCGAAAAGTCGTGGCTATCCAGATCAAGCACCCCCCAGCAGGCCCCGGAGGCCTCCGTGCAGGGGATCACGACCTCGCTCATGTCCCGGGGATCGCAGGCGATGTAGCCCTCCCCCAGTTCCCGGACATCCTTCACCACCAGCACCTGCGCGCTGAGCAGGCAGGCGCCGCAGGCTCCGTGCAGCCCGATGGGCGAGCACGCGGGCTTGGGCTCGCGCGGCCCCAGCGTGAGGCGCGCGTGCTCGGGGCCGCAGGGATCGTCGACGTAGAAGCCCATCCAGCTCACGCCCGTGGGCGCGAGCGCCGGCCAGAGCAGCGCGATGAATGCGGCCATCCGCTCCTGGCGCGTGGGCAGCGCGGCGATCGCCGCGGCGCGCGGGCGCAGCGAGGCGTAGTCGCGCGGTGCGCGCGGGCCGCGTCCGGGCGCCGCCTCCGCGCTCATGCCGACTCGCGCTCGCGGTGGCGGATCTGGTGCAGCGCGGCGCCGTGCTGGATCGCGTGCGCGTCGATCACGTAGACGGCGTTGCTGTTGTCCATCTCGGGCAGGTGGTACATGAGGTCGATCATGATCTCGTCGACCACCGCGCGCAGCGCGCGCGCGCCCGTGTTGCGCGCGATCGCGCGCTCGGCGACGAGCTCCAGCGCGTCGCGCTTGAACTCCAGGCGCGCGCCCTCGAGGGAGAAGAGGTGCTGGTACTGGCGGATGAGCGCGTTGCGCGGCTCGGTGAGGATCTGCACCATGGCGTCGCGCGAGAGCGGATGCAGCGGGCAGACGATGGGCAGGCGGCCCACCAGCTCGGGGATCATGCCGAACTCGAGCACGTCGTCGGGGGTGACCTGCGAGATGAGCGCGGCGCGCTCGGCGACCTTGTCCTCGATGCCCTGCGCCTCGGCGCTGAAGCCGATGCGCCGGCGGCCCAGGCGCTTCTTGATGATCTCCTCGATGCCGTCGAAGGAGCCGCCGCAGACGAACAGGATGTTCGTCGTGTCCATCTGGATGTACTGCTGCTCGGGGTGCTTGCGGCCGCCCTGCGGGGGCACGTTGGCCATGGTGCCCTCGAGCATCTTCAGCAGGCTCTGCTGCACGCCCTCGCCGCTGACGTCGCGGGTGATCGAGACGTTGTGGCTGGTCTTGCCGATCTTGTCGATCTCGTCGATGTAGATGATGCCGCGCTGCGCGCTCTCGAGGTCGAAGTCCGCGGCCTGCAGCAGCTTGAGCAGCAGGTTCTCCACGTCCTCGCCGACGTAGCCCGCCTCGGTGAGCGTGGTCGCGTCGCCGATGGCGAAGGGGACGTTCAGGATGCGCGCGAGCGTCTTGGCCAGCAGGGTCTTGCCCGTGCCGGTCGAGCCGATCATCAGGACATTGGACTTGTCCAGCTCCACCGGCGCGTTCTCGTTCTCGAGCTGCGAGAGGCGCTTGTAGTGGTTGTGCACCGCGACCGAGAGCGCGCGCTTGGCGGCCTCCTGGCCGATGACGTACTGGTCCAGGAACTCCTTCATCTGGCGCGGCGTGGGGATCTGTCCCAGCTGGGGGCGCCCGCCCGCGACGCGGCGGCGCTCCTGCTTGAAGATGTTCTGGCAGAGGTCGGTGCAGTTGGTGCAGATGTAGACGTCGTTGGGGCCCTCGACCATGGGCCCGACCTCGCGGCTGGTCTTGCCGCAGAAGCTGCAGGTGGTGACCTTGCGTCCGCGGAAGCCGCCGTCGCCGCCGCCCGAGCCGGAGCCCGAGCCGCCCGATCCACCGGCGCCGCCGGAACCGCCCGCGCCGCCGCCTCCCGCGCCGCCGTAGCCCTCGCCGAACTCGCCGCGTCCCGGACGCTTGCCGGAGCCGGTGGCGGACTCGACGCGAGGAGTGGGGTGATCGTGGCTCTGCGGGGACGGCATGCGGTGCGCTCCTCGGTTCTGCGGCGTGGCGGTGCGGATCGACATGGAGTCTATCGGTCGCCTCCGCGCGCGGCTGCACGCGAAGCGGCGATCCGCGCGCGCATCGCGCGCCTTCCCCGGCGACCGCCCTTATCGGGCGGAGCGTCCCTTCGCGTCGGGACCGCTCCAGTCGGTGCCCCCGCGCCGCTCCCGCTCGCGCTGCGCGGCGCGGCGGGTCTTCTGGATGAGCGAGTCGCGCGCGGTGTCGAACTCGCGCTGCGTGATCTCGCCGCGCTCGAACATCGCGCGCAGCTCCTCGAGGGTGAACGCCGAGGGCGAGCTGGAGATGGGCCCGCGCGCCATGCGCCGGGCCCAGAAGATCACGCTGCTGCCGATCACGATCATCGCGACGATCGCGATGATCCCGAACCAGAAAGCCGACCCCGAGCCGGTCTCCAGTGCCAGCACGGGCGGATCACTCCTTCGCGGCGCCCTTTGCGGGCTTCTTCGCTCCGGCGCGCGCCTGCTGCTGGAGCTGCTTCTGGCGTTCGGCGACGTGCTTGTTCCACTCCTCGGCGGCGATCTCCTCGACCTTGGCCTTCTCGAGGACGCGGTCGAGGGTCTTGGCCTCGCGGATGGCGAGCGCCATCTCGTTCAGGCGGCCGTTCTTCTCCAGCTCGGCGCGCACGGCGTCCGGGCGCATCTCGCGGGAGCGGGCCATCTGGACGATCGCGGCGTTGAGCTCGCCGTCGGTGACGCCGACGCCGAACTCCTGCGAGAGGCGGGCGAGGATGAAGAAGAGCTTCAGGCGGCGGCGCGTCTCGAGCTCGCTCGCGCCGCGGATCTCCGCGAGGCGGCGCTCGATCTCGTCGTCGTTGGCGCCCTGGCTGAGCATCTGCAGGCGCGCCATCTCGATGTTGCGCGCGACCTGCGCGCCCGACATCTTCTCGGGCAGCGGGAAGTCGACCTGGTCGACGAGCCACTCCGCGGCCTGCTCGCGCATCGCGGCGCGCTGCTCCTGGTCGCGGCGGCCTTCGAGGCCCAGCTTGACCTGCTGGCGCAGGTTCTCGATGTTGCCCAGGCCAAGCATCTCGGCGATCTTGTCCGCCTCGGCGGGCGCGATGCGCTCGGCCTGCGTCGGGGTGAAGGTGATCGTGATCTCGGCGCCGCGCAGCTCCTCGCGCTCGTGCGCCTCGGGGCCGGTGGTCGTGAAGGTGGCGGTGTCGCCGACCTTCTTGCCCATCAGCTTCGGTCCCAGGTCCTCGATGAGGAGGCCCAGGAGCTGGCCCTTGCCCTCGTCCTCCGCGTCGGGGACGACGACGAGCGCCTGCTCGGTCTCGAAGAAGGGATCGGTCTTGGAGCCCTTCACGCGCACGGTCGCCTTGCCGAGCATGCGGTCGAGGTGCTCGAAGGGGCCCTCGATGCGCGCGGGGACGCCGAAGCGGTAGCCCAGGCGGCGGATCTCCTCGCCGACGTACTTGTCGGCGATCTCCGTCACCGGCTTCTTGACGCCCAGCGACTCGAGCTTGGGCATCGCGAACTCGGGGACGATCTCGACGTCGAGCGTCAGGTTGATCGCCGCGCCGCGGCGGAACTCGGCCAGGCGCGAGGCCTCGTCGACCTCGGGCTCGCCGACGGGGTTGATCTTGTGCTCCTCGAGCGCCTTCTGGTACGCCTCGGAGAGGAGCTGCTGGCGCGCGTCCTGGAGGATCGCCTCGCCGAAGCGCTTCTCGATGAGCGCCGGCGGGGCGGCGCCGCGGCGGAAGCCCGGCAGCTGCGCGTCCGCGCGGACGGCGGCGAGCGCCTCCGCGATCTTGCGGTCGACGACCGCCGCGGGAATGGAGATCTTCAGGCGCTTCTTGGCGGGTCCGACGGTTTCGACGACGACGTTGGTCTCGGTGGACATGGCAGCAGCGGTGGGGTTCGGGGAAGGGGGAAAGGGAGACGAGTATACGGGGCAGGCGCATGGCGCCCCGCGCACCCGGAAAAACGCGCCCGCGGCGCCCGCGGGGCGGCCGGGGGGCCGTCCGCGAGCGCCGCGGCGCGGGAATCGCTTACTTCATCAGGAGCATCTCGGCGTAGGTCGGCATCGGCCAGTTGTCCGCCGGGGTGAGGCGCTCGAGGGCGTCGCAGGCCGCGCGCACGCGGACCATCGAGGGGACGACGCTGTCGCGCAGGAAGCGCATCGCGGTCTCCTCGTCCTTGTGGTGCTTCGCCGCGAGGGTCTCGAGCTCCTTGACCGAGGTGCGCAGCTCGTTGACCAGGGTCACGTAGTGGCGCAGCTCCTCCTGGGCGTCCGCGCAGTCGACGTCGGCCGCGAGCGTCGCGCTCACCGTCGTCGCCAGCTCCTCCTGCGTGCGCAGGACCGCGGGCAGGACCTGCGTGCGCACGATCTGCACGAGCGTGCGGCACTCGATCTCGACGACGGTGACGTAGTTCTCGACGAGCACCTCGTACCGGGCCTCGCTCTCGCGCGGGGTCAGGACGGCGTACTTCGCGAAGAGGTCGCGCGCCTTCTTGGCCTTGAAGGCGGCGAGCGAGTCCGCGGTGCAGCGGAAGTTCGGCAGGCCGCGCTTCTCGGCCTCCTTGTGCCACGCCTCGCTGTAGCCGTCGCCGTCGAAGCAGACGCGGCGGTGCTTCTTGATCACGTCCTTGAGGACGGTCTTGACCGCGGCCTCGAGCTTGGCGGCGGTGGGGTTCTTGCCGGCCTTCTTCTCGAGCTCGGTCGCGATCGCGTCCAGGCTCTCGGCCACCATCGTGTTGAGGACGGTGTTGGGCCAGGCGACGGCGGCGGTGCTGCCGACGGCGCGGAACTCGAACTTGTTGCCCGTGAAGGCGAAGGGCGAGGTGCGGTTGCGGTCGCTGGCGTGGCGCGGGATCTGGGGCAGGCTCTTCGCGCCCAGGTCGAGCGCGCCGCCGGTCTTGGTCTTGCGCGGGGTGCCGCTCTCGAGCTGGTCGAGGATGTCGGTGAGCATCTCGCCCAGGTAGATGCTCATGATCGCCGGCGGGGCCTCGTTCGCGCCCAGGCGGTGGTCGTTGCCCGCGCTGGCAATGGAGGCGCGCAGGATGTCCGCGTGCGTGTCCACCGCGCGGATGACCGCCGCGAGGAAGACCAGGAACTGCATGTTCGTGTGCGTCTGGTCGCGCGGGTCGAGCAGGTTGACGCCGGTGCTCGTGGCGATGGACCAGTTGTTGTGCTTGCCGCTGCCGTTGACGCCGGCGAAGGGCTTCTCGTGCAGCAGGCACTCGAAGCCGTGCTTGCGCGCCACCATGCGCAGGACCTGCATGGTGATCATCTGGTGGTCGACGGCGATGTTGGCGTTCTCGAAGGTCGGCGCAATCTCGTACTGGCTCGGCGCGACCTCGTTGTGGCGGGTCTTGACGGGGACGCCCAGCTCGAAGAGGCGGGCCTCGACCTCGGCCATGAAGGAGAGGACGCGGTCGGGCACGACGCCGAAGTAGTGGTCGTCG
Organism: Phycisphaerales bacterium; assembly: GCA_046350355.1. Lineage (GTDB taxonomy): Bacteria > Planctomycetota > Phycisphaerae > Phycisphaerales > SM1A02 > UBA966. Next base: position 808,524 of record JAXMAN010000002.1, read on the forward strand.
AGCTGGTGGCCCTTGGGCGGGGTCGCGCCCACGAGCGTGCGGCCGGTCATCATGAGGTCCAGGCGCTGCTCGGCCTGCTCGCGCTCGACCAGGAAGTACTCCTGCTCGCAGCCGAGGGTGCCGACGACATGGGTCACGCCCTTGTCGGTGCCGAAGAGGCGCAGGATGCGCATGGCCTGCTTGGAAAGGGCCTGGATCGAGCGCAGCAGCGGGGTCTTCTTGTCCAGCGCCTCGCCGGTCCAGCTCACGAAGGCCGTGGGGACGCAGAGGGTGGTCACGCCGCTGGGCGTGTGCATCAGGAAGGCGGGGCTCGTCGCGTCCCACGCGGTGTAGCCGCGCGCCTCGTAGGTGTCGCGGATGCCGCCGGAGGGGAAGCTCGAGGCGTCGGGCTCGCCGATGATGAGCTGCCCGCCGGAGAACTGCTCGATGGCGCTGCCGTCGGACATCGGGTTGAGGAAGGCGTCGTGCTTCTCCGCCGTCATGCCCGTGAGCGGCTGGAACCAGTGGCAGTAGTGCGTGGCGCCGTGCTCGATCGCCCAGTCCTTCATCGCCACCGCGACCGTGTTGGCGATCGCGGGATCCAGGGCCGTGCCCTCGCTCATGGTGCGCTGCAGCTTCGCGAAGATGTCGCTGGGCAGGCGCTTGAGCATCGTGTCTCCGGCGAAGGTCATGCAGCCGAAGTAGTCCGACGCCCGGGTGGGGTTCTCAAAGGTCGAGGTGTTGGCGCTCATCGAGATTCCGTTGGAGTTCGTGGCGGGGCTGTTGGTGTCGGGGCGTCCGTTGGTGGCCATGGGGTGCTCTTTCGGCATTGGAAGGGGCGGGCCAAAGTGATAACCATAGGTGGACTGCGCCTTGCGATCAAGGGGAGTTTTCAGCCCAATTCGCCCCGATACGCGGGAATCTCAGCCCAGGATCGTCCGCCGGCGCCGGAGATAGTCCCAGACCACGAAGCGGTCGAGTTCCTTTCCGGCCACGAAGAGGACGCGGCCGCCGGTCTGCTCGGCCAGCCGGTGCGCGAACTGCACGTCCTCCTCGGTCTGGCTCCACGAGGGGAGCAGGAAGACGTTGATCGTGATCCCCGCGTCGCGGCAGCGCATCGCCTGCGCGATCGTCGCGCGCTCGGTGCGCGGGTCGGGCGGGTAGAGCATGAGCAGGTCGCTGCCCTCGAAGTGCGCGGTCGGCAGCCCGTCGGTGACGAGGAAGATCTGGCGGTTGGGGGTCGGGCGCGCGCAGAGCACCTGGCGCGAGAGCTCGAGCGCGCGCGCGATGTTGGTGAAGTGCTGCGGCAGGTCCATCTCCGTGATCTCGGGATCGGACATGTCCGCGCGCAGGCGCACGACGGGCTCGTGGATGGTGACGGGGCGCGGCAGCAGCGCGGCGACCTCGGCCGGCGTGCGCAGGCGCGCGAGGGTGTACATCTCGACGAACTGCAGGAAGTCGCCCGGGTACTCGCTGCGGATGAGCGCCTCGAGCGCCATGCCCATGCGCTTTGCCTGGATGTACTGGCCGCCGTGGCGCATGCTGCCGGACATGTCCAGGATCACGGAGGTGGCGCACTTGGGCTGCTGGCGCGTGCGGTGGACGACGATGTCGTCGGAGCGCAGGCGCAGCGGGCGCGGGGCGGCGGCGTCGCGCGCGCCGGCGCCCGGACGCGCGGCATCGCCCGCCTGGCGCAGCATCGCGTTCACCAGGCTCTGCGGGATGTCCATGCTCGCGGGGCTGTCGCCGAACTCGTAGGGGCGCGTGGCGGGAAGCTCGACCGCGCCGTCGGGGCCCTCGACGCCCTCGTGGCGTCCGCTGCGCGAGGCCTGCAGGTCCTGGAAGATCTCCGCGAGCAGCGAGCGCTGGTAGAGGCGCATCGCGCGCGGGCTGACGCTCCAGCCGCCCTCGGGGGTGCGCGCGAGCCCCGCCTGCTCGGCCATGCGCTCCAGCAGCTCGTTCACCGCGCGCTGCGCCTCGCGCAGGGGGCCGATCCCCTCGGGCGGGACCTGCCGCTCGAGCGCCTCCATGTCGATGATCGCCGGCTGCGCGGTGCGCGCGGCCTCGCGGAGCTGCTTGAGCAGGCGCTCGATCTCCTCGAGCTGCGCCTTCACCTCCAGCGCGCGCGGGACATCGAGCGGCGCGCGGCCCGTGAAGCTCCAGCGCGCGCCGAGCTGGTCGACCTCGAACTTCTCGCGCAGCCGCTCGAGCAGGTGGTTGAGCCAGACGCTCGGGCGGCTGCCCTCGGGGAGCCGGTACCAGAGGCGCTCGAGGTCGCGAAGCTGCTCGCCCGCGATCGCGCGCGCCAGGTGCGCGGCCTCGCGGTCGGGCAGGCGCGCGCGCAGCGATTCGAGCTCCTGCGCCTGGCGGCCGTACGCGTCCGCGGCGGCGTTGGCGGCGGGCTTCGGGTCCCAGGTGGCCAGGATGCGCGCGCGCCGCTCCTCCAGCAGCGCGATGAGCGCGTCGATGCTCGGGCCCAGGCCGCGGATCTGCGAGGGATCGATGCGCACCGCGCGCGCGAGCTCCTCGTCGGTGAAGCGGCGCATGCTGCCGTAGGCGAGCAGGTGCTCGAGCGCGCCGCGCGCGGCGTCGGCGGGCGCGCCCTCGCGCGCGCTGCCGAATCGCACCGCGTCGTAGCCGAGGTAGGTGTGCACGACGCCCCCCAGCGGCTGGGGGCCGGCGGGCGCGGGAGGCTGCTCCGGCGCCGGGTCCATCGCTCAGCGCACCTCGTAGGCGGTGCGCCCGTGGCGCACGCTGCGGCTGATGCGGTCGCTCGCCCAGAGGCCCGCGAGCACGAACTCCGCGCAGCTCGCGCGCACCGCGGGATCGGCGCCGGCGTTGACCTCGAAGGCCTTCTCCCACGCGGCGGGGACCTGGCGCACGCGCGCGGCGTATTCGGCGCTGGGGACCAGGTCGCCCACCTCGACGCGCATGCCCTTGGCGAAGGCGTCGGCGATCGCCTCCAGGCCGTGCGCCTCGACGTACTCCTTGAAGACGGCGCCGACCGCCTCGGCGACGATGGCGTCGACGACCTGGCGCTCGTTCATCTGGTGGCTGCCCATGAGGTCGAGCTCCAGCTTGCCCATCGCGCTGGAGTGCAGGTGCGCGAGGTCGCTGATGCGCGGCACGGCGGGGCGCTCGCCGAGCTGGATCGCGCGCCGGCGCGCGCTGGCGACCATCGTGCGCCAGTTGGCGACGGAGAAGCGCGCGCTCACCCCCGAGGCGTGGTCGACGAACTTCGAGCGGCGCGCGGCCGCGGAGATCTCCTCCACGACGCGGTCCATGAAGGGGGGCACGAGCACCGGGTACTCGCCGCCGAGGTCCATGCCCGCCTCCTGGCGCGTGATCGCGATGCCCGCGTCGCGCTCGAGCGGATAGTGCGTGGCGATCGTGCTGCCGATGCGGTCCTTGAGCTGCGGGATCACCTTGCCCGAGCGGTTGTAGGTGGTCGGGTTCGCGCTGAAGAGGAGCATCACATCCAGGTCGAAGCTCACGGGGTAGCCGCGGATCTGGACATCGCGCTCCTCCAGGATGTTGAAGAGGCCCACCTGCACGAGCTCGTCGAGGTCGGGGAGCTCGTTCATCGCGAAGATGCCGCGGTGCATGCGCGGCACGAGGCCGAAGTGCAGCGCCTCCTCCGCGCCCATGCGCGTGCCGGCGGCGAGCATCGCGGGATCGATCTCGCCGATGAGGTCGGCGAACTTCGTCCCCGGCGCGAGGCGCTCGGCGTAGCGGTCGTCGCGGTGCCACCAGGCGATGGGCACGCGCTCCGCGGGGGTCGACGCCAGCAGCGCGCGCCCCGCGGCGGTGATCGGGCGCTCCGGGTCCTCGTGGACCGGGCAGCCGGGGATGTCCAGGTACGGGATGCGCTCGTCCAGGAAGCGCGGGAGCAGGCGCATGAGGCGGCTCTTGCCCTGGCCCTTCTCGCCCAGGAAGAGGATGTCGTGGCCGGCGATGAGCGCGGTGGCCAGCTCCGGCAGGACGGTGTCGTCGTAGCCCAGGATGCCGGGGAAGAGCGAGGCCGCGCCGCGCTCGCCGCGGGCGGTGGCGGCGGCGAGCTCGCGCTGGAAGTTCGCGCGCAGCTCTTCCTTGACGCAACGGCTGCGCCAGCCGCTGGCGCGCAGGGCCGCGAGGGTGTTGGGGAGGCCGCTCATGTCTGTCCCTTCGCGCGCCGGGCGCGTCTGGATGTAGCCGGGCGGGGGCGCGGACCGGCGCGGGCGCCGGGGCGGGCCCACGAGCGCCCGCCGCTCACTTGGTCTGGTCCCGCAGCCAGCCCTTGCGCCAGAAGTACCAGAGGAAGGCCAGCGCGGTCAGCGCCATGAGGCCCAGGGCGAAGTAGTAGCCGTAGGGCCAGCTCAGCTCGGGCATCTCGTGGAAGTTCATCCCGTAGACGCTGGCGATGAAGCTCAGCGGGATGAAGATCGTCGCGATGATGGTGAGCACCTTCGAGGTCTCGCCGATGCGCAGGTTGATGCTGGTCATCGACATTTCCAGCAGGTCGTTGGCCAGGTAGCGGTCGGTGTCGAGCTGGTCGAGCAGGCGCGAGACATGGTCGTTGAGGTCGCGCAGGTACGGGCGCGTGTCGCGGTCGAAGACGCGGTCGAGCGCGCTGAAGGCGCTCATCGCGTCGCGCATCGGGTAGACGGCGCGGCGGATGCGCACGATGTCGCTGCGCATGCGGCGCACCTCCACGAGCTGCCGTCCCGAGGGCGTCCGGAAGACGGATTCCTCGATCGACTCGAGCGAGTCGCCGATGCGCGCGAGGATCGGGAAGTACGCGTCGATCACCGCGTCGGCGATCGCGTAGGAGAGGTACGCGCCGCCGCTGAAGCGCACGCGCCCCTTGCCGGCGCGGATGCGCGCGCGCAGCTCGTCCAGGCAGTCGCCGCTGTGCGCGCTCTGGAAGGTGATGACCAGCTTGGGCGCCAGGATCATCGAGAGCTGCTCGGTCCAGAAGCCCTTCTCGTCGCTGTGGGGCATGGGGAGCACGACGAAGGTGGTGTCGTCGTAGGGCTCGACCTTCGCGCGCTGCGTGGTGTCCGCGACATCCTCCATGATGAGCGGGTGGATCGCGTAGCGGTCGGCGATCGCCTTGAGGACCGCGGCGTCGCCGAGCCCCTCCACGTTCAGCCAGGTGACGGAGAACTCCGGGCTGTCCGGCGGGATGTCCGCGACGGAGGCGATCTCGCGCTCCTCCGCGTGCTCGGGGCCGAAGCGGATGAGCACGATGCGCGGGGGCAGCTCCTCGGGGGCGACGACGATCGTCCCCGGCGGCATGTTGAGGTTGCGCGGCGTCGTCGACTGGCGGCGGCGCAGGATCTTTCCGCGCGTGCGCAGCAGGGCGGCCATGCGGCGGGGCAGGTCGGCGCCGGGGAGCATCGTCATGCCGGGATCTCCAGGATCTCGAGGCGGTCCAGCTCGGGGGTGAGCGCGGCGACGGTGAAGCGCGGGGCGCGGTGGAGCGCGCCGGGGTTCACGATGCGCGTGCCCGCGCGGCGCTCGTCGCGCAGCTCGTGCGTATGGCCGTGGATGAGGTAGTCCGCGCCGCGCGCGACGGCGTCGCGCATCGGCGCGGGCTCGTGGCCGTGCGTGAAGGCGATGCGGCGGCCGTCGACATCGATCTCGCCGGCCAGGCCGTGGACGCGGATGCCCAGGTTGCGCGCGTAGGGCTCCAGGCTCCCGCAGTGCCAGTCGCAGTTGCCCCAGACCAGGTCGACCTCGAGCCCCGCGAGCTGGTCCAGGACGCGCTCGTCCTCGATGTCGCCGCAGTGGATGAAGCGGGTCGCGCCCGCGCGCTGCAGCGCCTCGAGGGCGCGCCGGGTCCGCTCCCAGCGGGAATGGCTGTCCGAGAGGAGGCCGACGACCACGGGCATTGCGGTACCTTACCGGGCTTTCGCGCGCGGTCGCCGCATCCGCGGCGGCGCGCGCCGGAGCCCACCCATGTCCGCCACGCAGCCCATCGTCACCCGCTTCGCGCCCTCGCCCTCGGGGCACCTCCATGTCGGCGGCGCGCGCACCGCGCTCTTCTGCTGGGCCTACGCCAAGGGGCGCGGCGGGCGTTTCCTGCTGCGCATCGAGGACACCGACCAGAAGCGCTCCAGCGACGCCGCGAGCCTGGGCTTCCTGAAGGACCTCGCCTGGCTGGGCATCGACTGGAACGAGGGGCCCGAGTTCGTCACCGAGTCCGGCGCGCGCGTCGGCGGTGGCGCCAACGGGCCGTACTTCCAGAGCGAGCGCCTGGCGATCTACGACCGCGAGCTCGCGCGCCTGGTCGACGCGGGCAAGGCCTACTACGCCTTCGAGACCGCGGAGGAGCTGGACGCGCGGCGCCAGGCGGCGAAGGCGGCCGGCGTGGCGTACCGCTACGACCGCGGCCCCGCGCTCGCGCTGCCGCGCGCGACCGTCGAGCAGTACCTGCGCGAGGGGCGCCCCGCGGTGATCCGCTTCCGCACGCCGGAGGGGCCGATCACGATCAAGGACGAGATCCTCGGCGAGGCGACGCTGCCCGCGGGCGAGGTGGACGACTTCGTCATCCGCAAGGCCGACGGCTTCCCGACCTACCACTTCGCGGTCGTCGTCGACGACGAGCTCATGGGCGTGACCCATGTGCTGCGCGCGCAGGAGCACTTCAACAACACCGCCAAGCACATGGTGCTGCAGGACGCGCTGGGCTACCGCCGTCCCGTCTACGGCCACCTGCCGATCATCACCAACCCCGACGGCAGCAAGATGTCCAAGCGCGACAAGGACAAGCTGCTGCGCAAGACCGTTGCCGAGCGCAAGATCGAGGCGCCGCCCGCGGGGTGCGTCGACGCGGCGCGCTGGAGCGCCTGGCTGGGCGACAAGAACATGCAGCTCGAGTTCTCCGAGGCGGAGGCGCTCGCGGCGCAGCTGGACATCCAGCTTCCCGAGATCAATGTGGACGACTTCCGGCGCTCGGGCTACCTGCCCGAGGTGCTGTGCAACTTCCTCGCGCTCAACGGCTGGAGCCCGGGCGGCGATGTCGAGAAGTTCGACAACGCCTTCCTCAAGGAGCGCTTCGACCTCAAGCGAGTCGTGAAGACGCCCGCGAAGTTCGACCGCATGAAGCTCCTCTCCTTCAACTGCGACGCGATCGTCGCGATGCCGCGCGAGGAGTTCGTGCGCCGCGCGGCGGAGCATGGCCGCCGCTGGCACCCCGCCTTCATGGAGAAGCTCACGCGCGAGCAGTTCGAGATGCTCGCCGCCGCGAGCCACGAGCGCTCGAAGACCCTCGACGAGATGTTCCGCACGAACCGCTTCTTCCTGGTGGCGGACGAGGCGGTCGCCTACGAGCGCAGCAAGAATGTCGAGAAGGCGCTGCTGGGCGGCGAGCCCAGCGGGCTGACGCACCTGCGCGCGCTGACGGCGGAGCTGGAGGCGATGCCCGAGTGGACCACCGCGGTGCTCGAGGAGCGCGTGAAGGCGTACGCCGAACGCGCCGCCGCGGGCAACCTGGGCAAGGTCGCGCAGCCGCTGCGGGTGGCCGTCAGCGGCGGCACGGTGAGCCCGCCAATCTTCGACACGCTGGCGATCCTGGGCAAGAAGAGCGCCGTCGCCCGCGTGAAGCGGTGCGTGGCGCAGTTTGCGCAGTGAGGTGGGCGCGAGGGCGGGGGTGCGCGGACGCGCCGCGGGCGCGCGAGCGCCCCGCGCGCGGCTCACTCGGGGTTGTTGGGATCCTCGGGCGCGCGCGGACGCTTCATGTCCGTCGAGAGGCCCGGGGCGACCGGGACCCAGGGGCCCCAGGTGTTGTCCTCGGTGGTGATCATCGCCTCGATGCGGCCGGTGGACCAGACGCGGAAGACGCAGGTGCCGTTGGGGATCGGGTTGGCGGCGATGCCGACGATCTGTCCCGTCGCGGGAGGCAGTCGGCTGCTCTTGCCCGGCGCGCCGGGACCGGTGCCGACGGCCTGCTGTGCGCCCATCGGGTCGGCGGCGGACGGCCAGTCGATCTGGAAGGGGCGGTCCTCGGGGCAGTCCTCGCCGGAGGTGCACATCGGGGACGCGACCTCGGAGGGCGTCGGTTGCGCGACCGCGGTCTGCACGACGGGCGGCTGCGTGTGATCGAGGTAGAGGCGCGCCATCTCCACGCCCGCGAAGCAGACCAGGCCCACGCCCACGAGCGCGAGGCCCGCGCCGGTGCCGATGCGGTCGCCGGCGGCGGCGGGGGCAGGGGCGGCGAACGAGGATGCGGGATCGCTGCGGGGGGTGATCGGGTGTGCCATGGCGTCGCTCCAGCGCGGCTGGAAAACAGCCGCGGTGCAGCATGGATCGGCAATCCGGCGCGGTCTGCTATACTGCCGCCTCCCGAAAGGGTCCCGGACCGTTGGCGCAGTTGGCTAGCGCGCCTCCATGACACGGAGGAGGTCACTGGTTCAAGTCCAGTACGGTCCACTGGTTGCGACAGGAAAATATGCCGGGCATGCCCGGCGTATTTTGCTTTTTGGTGGGGGAGGGGCGGGTGCGGGTGGGAGGCGGCCGGTGGGCGGGGTCGGGTGAGTGGAGGGGAGTGGCTGCGTCAATGGCTGTCGACGACAACATCCCCGCTGCCCTCCCGGACGAGCTCGAGCGTGCGCTCTCGGTGGGTGACGCAGCCTTCGTTCGAGAGGCGATCGCCAAGTACGGTGTCCGCGTACTCAACATCTCTCCAACTTGGTGCGCGGACTCGACGCTCTATGGCCAAGCTGTCGTTGCCGCCGAGGACAACGAGTTTGTTCCACTTGAGACGCTGGTCGATGCCGGAGTCAGGGGCGACGAGGTCGTCGACTCGATTTACGGGGCTACGCCACTCCACGACGCCGTCCGAAGAGCGCCGGAGGTCGTGCGTCGCTTCCTGGCGGCCGGCGCGAACCCGGATGTGCGCGACAACTATGGCGAGACGCCGCTGATGACCGCGGCGCGTTCGTATAGGTGGGGGGACTGGGGGAGGGAGCGCTCGGCGATTTCCGTGAAGTACCTGCTTGAGGCGGGTGCAGACGCAAGCCTTCGCCGCGGTGACGGCAAGACCGCGCTTGAGCTCGCGCTCGAGCAGCCGATCGTTGTGCCGGAGGTGATTCAGCTTCTGATGAAGCGATGAGAACGAGCGCGTCGCACCCGCATGCCTGGATCGACGGATCCGGGTCCCCAGCCAACGCAGTCGCGGGTTGCGGGTGGTCCCGTGGGACGAATCGGTGGAGCGCCTCGGGAAGGACCCGTGAGTGGGCTTCAGGGATACCCCGCAGGGCAGCGGTTCGCGCGGCGGAAGGGCTTGGTGCCGGGCCGGCGCCGCCGGCGATCCTGGCGTGGACCTGAGGAGTTAGGCTCTCGCCTGAGCACGATGAAACACCTTCCTATTGAGTCCTTGGGGCGTCGACTCCGATTCGCATTGGCGTCGCTCGTGAGCGGCATCGCCATCACGGTCGCGTTCGTATGGCTCGGGACGCTCGAAGTCGAGGGCCAATCCGCCACTTCTGGATTCGATGTGCTGGATGCGAGCGGGGACTGCGCGCAAGCGATAGTTTCCGACAACTTTCTGTACAGCACCGTCACTCTGACCCACGTCAACACCTCCATTTTTTTGAGCGAGTTCGGGTTCCGTGCGCGGATGCAGGCGCAGTGGAAGGCTGGGGGTTCCCCTGCCGAGCAAGGCGAGGACGCCTTGCGAAGAGAAGAGATCAACCTCGGAAACAGATTGAGAGTTCAGGAGAGCCAGATTTCGGAGCGATTGATTCGATGGAGGCCGAAGCTGGAGGAACGAGCGCTTCACTACGACGCGCTCCCCGGATGGTTCAAGCCCCAGTTGGGACTGGACGCGGAAGGAAACACGATGTGGACCGATCAGTTCGTCGCGGCCGTTGGGTGGCCGATGCGCTGCGCAATTCGGTCTGATCGGCGGTCCGTCTTGTGCTCGACACCCCCGTACTACGCGATCGAGGTCGCCGGCAGCCGATTGGATCCTGCGGTCAGCCAGTCGTCGGATGATCTTCCGCCCTCCCTCAAAGGAGCCGATGGCCAGCGATTGAGTATTGGTGGTTGGCTACAAGGCACAGAGATCTTCTGGCCCGGACTGGTTACCAACATCCTCGCATGGTCCCTTGCGACGGCGCTCGTCCCAGTCGCAGTTCGCTTCTTGAGAGGCAAATTCCGCCAGCGGCGAGGTCAGTGCGCTGCATGCGGGCATGCGCTTCACGGCGCCGGAGTGTGCAATGAGTGCGGACGGCGGGTGCGTGGAGTCCCCGTCTCTTAGGTCACGGTGACTCGAAATCTCGCGACTCGCTCAGTTGGGAAGGAGGATCGACGCAGGTGAAAGTAAGAGTGCTCCTGTCTAGGCGCGTGCTTCAGGTGCTTGTCATGGCCGCAGGCGGCGTGGTGGGGTGCGTTGTGACGGTCGTGGCGGGGTGGATGACGCTGTCGGATGGGCCAGCGACCGAGGTGATTGAGATCCGAGAAGGCGAGGGGGCCCCTTTCAGGGTATTCGTTTGCAAGCGACCTCTGATCACAGAGGCGGTGGCGGTGTGTCTGGAACCACTTGAGATTGCCAGTTCCAGCGGGCTCATTGGCCGGCTCGAGGCGAAATGGACGAATGGTGTCAAGGAACCGGATGTGCGGCAGTCCATCATCGATGAGAACATGAGCCGGGTCCGCGAGGGGCTTGAAGGACAGCGACAAGTGTGCGTGAGGATGCTCGCGGAGGCGAGAAACGCAGTGATTGCGGGCCGACGAGCTGACCTGCCAGCCTGGCTTGACCCCAAGCTTGGCTATGAGGAGGGGTCAGATGCGCTCTGGTCGACGCACACCATGTCCGCATCGGGGTGGCCGTTCCGTGCAATCACCAAATCGGTCAGGGTTGCTCTGGTGCAGACTGCTCCTCCCTATGTTGGGCTGGAAGTCGCGGGAGTTCGAAGGAACTTGTCATTCGACTCCCCTGATCGGCGAGACGCCGAGGCCGCGATGATGTCGCAGGGGTCGCTCTACGAGCGATGGGTGCGTCCCGCGCAGATTTGGTGGCCGGGTCTTCTCGCCGATCTGCTCGTTTGGTCTCTATTGACCTTCGCCCTACAGGCGGCAATCTCAAGCGCCCGGTCCGCACTTGTGGCGCGCGGCGGCAATTGTCCGGGCTGCGGTCGCGTTCTGGACGGCGCTGGACGCTGCGTCGAGTGCAGAGCAAGCCGGTGAGATGCAGAGATCAATGAACGTCGGTGCATGCGTGGGCGGTACCCCGTCACACGTACTTGCCGACAACGCACGGACTTGAGGAGCGCTGCATGCGTCTCGGCCCTGCATTGAAGTCGCGAGTCATCCTTCTGCTGCTGGCCGCGATTTGCGTCGTGGTGCTGCTGACGCTTTCCTCGTTCCTTGTCGCGATGGAATGTCGCGTGCAGTCGTCACAGACGGCGTGGTCGCTCTCGCTGAACTGTGGCGTCTTCGACCTGACCTGGCTTCCGCTCGAGGCAACGGAACACGCCGCCCCATCCGCGTTTCCGACCTTCGCGTTCGCGGATCCAGGCTGGTCGCGGAGTCAATCCTGGGACTTCTTCCTCGTCGGCGAGAGTCGCGGGACGAGTGAGCAGGGATCGGAGACGCGCCCCATTTGGGGTGTCGTGCTCGTGTCGACTCTGGTCGTCGTTTCGTATCGAGCTGTCCGAGCGCTCATCGAGAACTCGCGCGCGAAGCGGAGGGATCGCACAGGAAGCGGGGCTGGCGAGACGCGGCCACGGGCGACGCTCCTGTCTCGGGCGAAGGCCTTCGCAGGCGCGATGCGGTGGCCGGTTGCCGGCCTGGCATCGCTCGTGTGCGTCGGAACGCTGCTCTCGATGGCGTACGGAGTCAGTGCGAGCCATTGGCTCAGCGAGGACTCGGTGGTGTACATCTCCGTGGATGTCGGCGTCGCAAGGATTCGGTACCTCCACGGACCGGATACTCGGTACCGAGATCAGACCATTGAGGGCTTCCAGGTGTACCGAACCAAGTGGTCGGACAAGACAAAGCTGCTCTCCTACTTCAGAGTTCAGTACGTTCCTTGGAACAGGCAGAACGAATCTGGAGGCACCCTCTATCTCGCACTTTGGTGGTGCATCCTCGGTCTCGGCGCAGCGGCCTGGATGTGCTTTGGGATTCGGAGGCGGCTCCCAGTGCCGGGTCTCTGTCCGAGATGCCGCCACCCGCTCGCGGGAGCGTCCGTGTGCCCGGAGTGCGGCGAGGCGGCGGCCGATTCGAAGTCCGCCGCGTGAAGAAGGCGCGCGGAGCGGTGACTCCAATGGAAGAGCTGTTGAAGGCCCGATCGGCGCAGCGGAGTCCCGGATGAGGCGTCCGAGCAGGAGGGGTGACCGCCTTGGTTGCGGTCAGGGGTAGCGTGGGTGACACGGTCGGGGGCGGCGACGATCGCGGGTGCAGTGCCTCGTGGGTGGCCGCGCTTCGCGCTCCAGTCCTTCTCGCACGAGGCGCGCGGCGAGCGGCGGTCGCAGTCGACGCCGGCCCAGCGCGCCGACGCATCCGCCTCGAGAAGGCCGCGTGATTGCCGATTTCAACTCGCCTCAGAGACTGGATGCGGTACACCTCCGTCTACGCCCGCCTGGAAGTGAAGACACGACACGCGTCCTCTCATGACGCGCCCTTCAAGCCCGGAGGTCTCAATGCGCCGCTCGCCCATTGCCATTCGCCGTTGGAGCACGACTGCGATGAGCAAGTCTTTTTCTCGCGTCGTCCTTCCAGCATCGTCGCTTTGCGTTCCGCCGCAGTCCGGATGTCGAACGACGGCGTCTTCGCGATCGATTTCCGGCCTGGTCGCGGTGGCGATGCTTCTCCTCGCCCTCCTGGTCCCTGGGTGCGCGGAGCCGAAGCCCGTCTCCGGCAACTCGTCGCCTGCCGCGGAGCATTATTGCGGGGAGATGTCCAACGGTGACAAGGCATCGGTCGGGCTTTGCTTGACCTACGAGGCCGGGGTCGTCAAGGCGGGGGTCCTGTCAATCGGCGAGCCGGGACCGAGCGGTCGGCGCGCTCAATACCCGATCGAGGACATCGTCAATGGGCCGGACGAGGTCCGCTTCAGCGTCGCCATCATCAACGGATCCGCGACGGAACGGATGGCAATGACTGCCCGGTTGATCCGGCGCGAACCTGACCTCCTGCAGTTTCAGTTGAATCGCCTGGGGCCGGAGGGTGGGGAGCCGTTCGAGATGACGCTGGCGAGGTCGCGGCAGCCGTCCGCTGCGTCCAGAGGCGTTGCCGCGGACCCGGGCGTCCGTCCCACCCGCGTGGTCCGGAAGACGTCCATCACCGAGCAGCTGACGTCCCCGCCACATCCAGCGCGGAAGAGGCCCCGCGATGAGGACATGTTGTACTACTCCTATGACCAGGGAGCTCTCGAGGGCGAGGTGCAGGCCGACGGCTCCACCGTGCTCACCCAGCTGCGGGCCTCGATCGTGCGAAGTCGCCCATCCTCTCAGGACTGCATTCAGCAGAATCCGTTCCTCTCGAAGGCCAGGATCGTGACGGCGACGGGGGACATCCTTTGCCTCGGCGATTTGAATGTGGATTACCTGCTCGATCACGGGTACATCAGCACGCTTGAGGGGAAGCGAATCGAGCCAGGCACCCTTGACTCGTTCGATCCGCGAGTCGAGTACTTCGTCTGCATCGATTGCGGCCACGACTCTCAGATTTACCTCGCGGTGCAGGCGGGGAGGATCCTCAGCATCCAGGTCGGGACGCTTGATCGCCTTTGGCCCTGCTATCCAGTGTTCATCGGACCGGATGGATCGCGATACCAGATGCCGCTGACGCCGGAGCAGGCGCAGGCCATCTGGGGTGCCCCGCGGAGCATCAACTGGGTCTACTCGAGAACTGGCCCGAGTCTTCTGGATTCGTTCAGGCGGTAACCTGTGAGAATTCGGGGCGTGTTGCGATGAGTGTTGAGATACGCGGTCCCAACGCGTTTCATGCCCATCCCGTCTCGCTTCGGCGACGTGCCGCGGCACGAGACGCTCGGAGGCGCGGTGGTGGTACCCCGCGACGGTCTGTGGCAGCCGCACTTAGTCCTCCGTCAGGTGCCTGACGCGCGCGGCCCACGCGAAGGCAAGCCCCCCCACATCCGCTTGGCAGCGGCACGAATCCGAGCCTGGCCTGCCGCTGCCGCACGCCGAGCAGCTGCAAGCAGCGCTCCACGGCCACCGAGGACTTGTTGTCGGAGCATCAGATTTTGGATGTGATCGCAGACTGGGAATCTGGGGTCGGTGCAGCCGCCGAGCACGTGAAGATGGCGATCGCCGGTTCGAGCGAGGCACGTTCGCCCGGAGATTCCGCCGCGCCTCACGGGTCCTTCCTGCGCCACTTCAACAGACGCGTCCCACGGGAACACCCGCAATACCCGACTGCGTTGGCTGGGGAAGTGGCATGGGGAGCCGCGCGAAGGCGCTTCGGCATAACTTCTTTGGCTGCATGCAGTTGGCGCGTCCCAAACGACGGGTAGGCGGGAGCTCGGCTACCAATGTGTCCCCCGCGGCGGCGAGCACATCGCCTCCGCGTCCACGTAGGCACTCACCGCAATTCGAGCACCCGCCGCCAACGCGCCGCCATCTCGGGCTCGCGCTGGGCGATCCGTGCCAGGTGCTTCTCGGCGCACGTGCGCAGCTCGGGCTCCTCGGGGTCCTGGGTCAGCGCGGCGTCGAGCGTGTTCACGATCGCGGCGCAGGCGAGGTAGCCACCCCAGTCGGCCTGGTCGATGAAGCTCCCCGGTCGTACGAGTGCAAGTGCTCGGCACCGAAGACGAGGTACGGCGAGCTGCGCGGCACGCGCTTGACGAGGGAGAACCCATCCGACTTCGCTATGTTCTGCCGGGCGAGGACCAGCCACGAACTGGTCTGTTTCAGCGGGAAGCATCGAGGGGATGGGCGTTTGGTGGCGCTAGTGCCGGCCATTCGGGTTCCTTGCCAACGGAGTACTCCCGATTCGTGCGCGACTGCCTCGAGCACCCCGTCGAGGTGATCGCGGTCGACGACCGGTTTGTCTTCCAGTGGCGATTGCCCTATCAGTCGATTGCGGCCACGTTGTCTGCCACGGTGGCGTTTGTGTTGGCAGCCTTCTTGTGCGTGCACTCTCTCGTTGCGACCCTTGTCCGTCCAACGCCACGGTCCGACGAGGCAGGATCCGCCGTACCCAGTCGACTGATGAAGCTCGCGGGGTGGTTCTTTCTCTGCTTCACGTTCGCTGGCGTTGCCGCGGGGATTGCCACCGAACTGGCTCTCGCGTTCGGAAGTGAATCGATCGCATCGAACGCGGAGTGGATCGGCGCTGGGGGCGGCGTGATCGGTGCGATGTTCGCCCCGACTGGCACGAAGTGGATCCAGTCGATCGTTCGCTCCTCCGAGATCCAGGCGTCGACTCGGTGACTTGGTCGAGCGATCAGGCATCCTGCCCCGGCTCGATCGGCACGCCGGCGGCGAGTCCCTCCGCCACCTCCGGTTCGAGGACCCCCGCCCTATCTTCTTGTGGAGTTTCCCGAGTCCCGAGAGTCGACTTCGGTAACAACGTCATTTGACCCGGCATGCCCTACTCGATCATCGAGCCACCGTTTCACCGAACTCCGAGCGAGCTGTCTGTCGCCGAGTTGAAGCAGGGCTTCGACTGGTACCTCCAGAGCATCCCACGCCGAGCAACTGTGCTGGCCGAAGTGATGGCTGAATCGCAGGGGTACGCGCAGTGGTCTCCGAACTACCTTCGGGAGTCCCTCGCTCCCCTCGGCGAGTGGTTCGAAACGCAGATTCAGACCAGACCAAAGTCAGAGACGGAGATTGAGGCGCAACGGCTGGCGTTCGGGCACAGTATCGACTTGTCCGGACCTACCTTGAATGTGCGCACTTTGTCGTTGTGCGTGGATGTCGGCATGTACCTGGGCGAAACGATGCGGGTTTCGTGCCCGTCGCTCCGTTGGGTTCTGCCACTCAAGAGCAAGCGCCACATCTACTACGGGCTGCCATGCCTCGCCGAGTTCGGCAAGAGAGGGTCGGTGAGTACAGGAATGCTCGTGTCTGGTCTCGCGTGGATGATCCTTCGCGGAGAGCGCAGCGGGGACTACCTGGCTTCCATCCATGACCTGTGGATCGGATACGCGGGGCCTTCTTCGACGCTGGCCCCCCGCAGTCGCTGAGCCCTCAGGCCGGCACCTCTTGCGCCGGCGCAATAGCTTGATTCGCCCCACCCGGGCGCTTCGAACGCTGCTGCCCGCTGCAGCGCAGCGCGATCCAACGCAGGGTAAGGGAGTTCCAGGAAGTTAGGAGGAGGCCTCAATGAGCGCGAGCCCAACCACCACTTCCATTCTGGCAAATGGCACGCGTACGAGCATCCGTTGCATCGGTGAATCGGGGAACCTCCGTCTGTGGGCAATCAACGCGCTCATTGACCGAGTGATCGCAGAGGCGGAGTGGACGTCCAAGGAGGCGAAGGTGCCTGGCGCCAGGTAACGCATCGCTTTGCGTTTGGTGACTCCGGTGCTCTCGCCAGATCCGCGCCCTCAGGCTTGGCAGCACCGCTTGAATGCCCGAGGGCAGCCTCCGCCGGACAATTCGGCCATGGGCCAAGAACCTGCTTGAGGCGATCGAGGCAAGGAGGGCCTGGCATGGGGCGAGCGCAGGTGTCGCAACTTCACCGCCCGTGATCAACGATTCGGTTGACGCTCAATACGATGCGAGCCCGGCCGTCACGAGCGGGGCAGTCAAATCCTCCCGGTCAGTCAGGCCCAGATCGCATGATTTCCGAGAGCACACTCGAACGCCGGGGGATGCCTGAAGGCGCCTCCTTCGAGGGAGACGCGCCGTGAGTCCCGGAGTCTGGCTGCAGCTCGTACGGAAGCTCTGGCACCCGGACTTCGGGGCCGGGGAAGAGTGGACGCGTCAGGCCGACGGGACGTGGGATGTTGCGCCGGCGATCGGGAATCGCCAGTCGCCTCCGCCCGTCGTCGTCGAGTCCGGGCTCCCTCGGATCATGGGCAATCAGGTGTCAAAGCTGCTCGAGTGCCTCGAGGGCAATGTGCTTGGCGGCATGCAGCGGCTGACTCCGGAAGACGCGCGGCTGATGGCGTACTCCGCAGCAGCGCACTTCGCGCTGCATTGGTCGGATGATCCTCCCTTTCGGTACGACTTCTACTCGAAGCGCTTCGCCGCGATGTGCGTTGGATTTGTCTGGGGAATCGCGCGGGCGGCGCCGGAGCTCTCCTTGGATGCGGCTGCAGCGCTGCTTGAGCAGCCGCCCCCAACGGACGACGAGGTGGACGATGCATGGTTGATCACCGCGGTTGGCCTGTGGCTCAAGACCGCAGACCCGCAGGCCAAGAGCGCGCTACTGATCGGGGCGATGGCTTGCGCGCGGCGGAACGAATACGCAGCGATTGGTGGGGCGTTGCGTGGCCTCGCAGCGCCCGGTGGTCCGGCGTTCCGGGCGCTACTCAAAGATCTCCATCCCGGTTGAGAGACGACTCGAGGTTCGTTCATCGCCAGCCTGCCGACATCCGAGCTCCAGCGCTTTCGGGCACGCATCGCAACCGCCTCTCCTCGAGACGCGCGGATTACACGTCGTAGATCGCGGACTCGATCACGCGCTCGCAGCATTCGGTCGGCGAGTGAGTTCCGGGGTAAGTCGCCTCCCGGTCTTCGACGAATTCCTGCGCAACGGAATCCTCCAGGAAGCAGGACATCCCGCGCGCCTTGGCGTCCTGAGGAACTCCGCCGCCCTCCGCATCGGCATCAACCATGGCGGCGGGCGAAGGTGACCAGGGCTCTGCCGCGTCGATCGGGTGTTCGCGTTCGAACTCGCGGTCCTACTGATGGCTACAAGAAGAGTCTTCTCCCGATCCTCGTTACCGACCGGGCGAGCCCGTCCGTCCGGCCTTGGTTCGAGTCCACAGGCTCCCAGGGGCCATCCCACTGCAAGGTGTAGATTTTCCTCAATGGCTCCTCTCGACCGTTTCCGTTCGCGCTGGCTCGACGTGATTGCTGCGTTCGATTCGGTCGACTTGCTACCGCTTGCGCCCCAGATCGCCACGGGCGCGGAGGTCAGCGCCCCGATTGATTCTGTCTTCGCGGCGGTGGTCTTGGGTGGAGCAGAGCGGCTGAAGTCTATGCAGTTTGATCATCCCGGTTGTGATTGGTCCAACGTCATCGAGGGAATTGATACGGTCATCTCCCGCTGGGCGAAGGACCCACTGGCTCATGAGCCGAGGCATGTGGGATATCTCATTGGTGTAGCTGAGTTCCTTCAGGGGATGGGTTACGGTCGGGGCCTCGGCTGCTCCGATCCAGTCCACATCTGCATTCCACTTGCGTGGGCAGCGACGGTCGTGGGCCCCCACGCTCGGGATGCGGTGCGCCGTGCTCTCCTCGATGCTCCACCGGTGGCCTTGGACGACGAACCGTTCGACCGGTGCCTCGTATTGGCCATCGCGGAGTGGCTGTCCGACGCGCCAGAGTCGAGCCGCTCTTTCGCTCTCCTCGGAGCAGCGTCCTGCCTCAGGCTGGGGATTCGAAGTTCGTATTCCGCCCCGTACCTGGCACTGCTGGCTCGCGACGCGACTCCGGAAATCGCGGAGCTCTTCCGCCAGTATCAGGAGGAGCTCCTCAAGAAACCATGGACGAGTTCCCCTGAGGATCGGTCGGAATGACGCGTTGCGCTGATCGATCGACCCACTTGGAGTGGTGTTCGCCCTGATGCCTGAGCCGAAGCGACTCGGAGCGAGCCATGGAACCAATCAATCACGCCGATTCGCCGTGGCTCGACGTCATCGCCGCGTTCGACACGGAGAAGCTCTTGCCGATGGCACCCGAGATCGTGCTGCTGTCGGTGAAATCGTGCCCGGCGGACCAGATGCGAGCAGCGGAAGTTCTCGGAGGCGTGGCCCGAGTGCGCGAGGTCGATTTCGGTTGCCCCGGGTGCGACTGGTCCAATGTCACCGAGGGGATCGAGGGTCTCATGCTCAAGTGGGCGGACGATCCGGTGGCCCATGACCCACGGCATGTGGGATATCTGATCGGCGTCGCGCAATTTCTCCATCAGTCGGGGCACGGAAGAGGACTTCATTTCTCTCAGCCCGCGGATCTCACGATTCCGCTTGCTTGGGCGGCGACGCTTGAAGGTCCGATCGCTCGGGACGCGGTCCACCGCGCGCTCCTTGAAGCACGGCCGGTGACCCTGGACGACGACTGGTTCGACCGGTGCCTGGTTCGGGCGATGGCCTCGTGGCTCTCGAGTGACTCAGATTCCAGCCGGTCCATTGCCCTCGTCGGAGCCGCGGGGTGTCTCCGCTTGTCGGGGGCGTCCCCGTACAGTTCATACCTCGCAGAGCTGGCTCGGCTGGCGACGCCCGACGTCGCGGGGTTCTTCCGCGACTACGCGAAGGAGCTGCTTGAGGAGAGTCAGTAGTCGGCGGCGCAGTCCTTTGGACGCGCGTCACAACGCCTGCACGCTCGCGATCATGAGTTCGCGCTCGAGGACCCGAATGGGACATCCGGCTGCGCTACTGCCCTCTCACCCGCCACTCCCACCACCCCCACGCCGCTGCTCCAGCACCCGCGCCACCGCGCCCAGCCGCCGCACGCACGTCACGCCGCTGCCGACGACCACCAGCGCGAGCGCGCTCCACAGAATCCACGGCATGCTCTCCCAGCGCACGGCGATCGCGGAGGCGGCGCACGCCGCGGTGAGCAGCGCCATGCGGTGGGGCTTGGCCATCGGGCCCTGAAAGCACGAAGGGTGTCCCAGCGCCGCGCCGAGCGCGCGGATGTACGCGGTCGCCATCGCCAGCAGCGCGGCGGCCCAGCCCAGCTCGATGGGCGCGGGAGTGCGGCAGAGCGGCGTCGCGTGGAAGAGTCCGTAGCCCATTGCGATCAGGATGATCGAGTCGGAGACGCGGTCGGGGACCTCGTTGAAGAGGTCGCCCAGCGCCGAGCCGAGGCCGCCCTCGACCGCGACCATGCCATCGAGCATGTTGCACAGCAGCCGGAGCTGGATGCATCCGCCCGCGGCCAGCAGCAGCAGCACGCGCGCCCAACCGTCCACGAGCGGCCATGCCAGGAACGCGCCCGCCGCGCCGAGCGCGCAGACCATGCTGAGCACGCTGATGAGGTTGGGCGAGATGCGCCACCGCACGAGCGCGCGCGTCTGCGCACCCACCCAGGCGCGGCTGCGCGTCTCGAGTGGCCGACGGCCCGGCGCGGTGGGGGGCTCGCTGGTCATGCGCGGATGCTAAGGAGGGGGCTGCGGAAAATATGCCGGGCATGCCCGGCATCATTTACGGCGTCGTCTTGCGCAGCGTCTCGGCGAACGAGGCCAGCTCGTCCGCGCCCAGCTTGCGCGCCGTGGCAAGATCGAACGCCTCCTGCGCGTGCGCGCGCGCGGCGTCGGCGCGCCCCTGCGCGAGCTCGACGAGCGCGATTCCGCGCAGCGACCACGCGATCTGCGCCGCGTCCGGCACCGGCATCGCGCGGTAGACCGCGATCGCCTCCTGGTAGCGCTGCATCGCCTCCTCGAGCGCGCCCGCGTTGCGCTGCGCCTGCGCGAGGTTGTAGAGCGACTCCGCGAGCTCCGGCCCGCCGGCGGGGAAGAGCGCGCGCCGGATCTCGAGCGCCTGCGCCTGCGCGACGGCCGCCTGCGCGTACTCCTTCTGCCTCGAGCGCGCGACGCCGATGTTGTTCAGGATCGCCGCCTCGCGCGCGCTGCCGCGGCCCAGCGCGGTGCGCGTGAGCTCCAGGAGCTGCGTCCACTGCGCGATCGCCTCGTCGATGCGACCCGAAGCGAGGCCGACGCTGGCGAGCCCGTTGCGCGACTCCACGACCGCCGGATGCGCCGGCGGCAGCAGGGAGGCGCGCGCCTGAAAGGAGGCATCGAAGAGCTCGCGCGCCTGCGGGAAATCCCTGCGGCGCTGGTGCATGCCCGCGAGGCTGCACTGCGTCTGCGCCACCTCCAGGCTCGCCGCGCCGTGCACGCGCGTGCGGATCGCCAGCGCCTCCGTGAGCGCGGCCGCCGCGTCGTCCAGACGTCCCTGCGCGAGCTGCATCGCGCCCTGGTCCTGCAGCGCCGTCGCCAGCCGCGCGGCGTCCTCCGGCCGCACGCGCAGCGCCGCGATCGCCTCGGCGAAGCGGCGCTGCGCCTCCTCCGGCGGACCGATGCGCGCCATGCAGCGCGCCGCGACGAGCGACGCGTCGATCGCGCGCGAGGCGCCGCCCCCGGCGCCCGCCGCGTCCGCATCGCCGCCGCCCGCGCCGCCGCTGCCCGCCAGCATCCGCTCCGCCGGCAGCACCGCGGCGAGCGCCTGGCGCGCGTCGCCGTTGCCCAGCAGCACCTGCGCGAGCGTGATGCGCACCGACGCCTCGACCGAGGGCTCCGCATGCAGCGCGCCCGCGTCGAGCGCCTGGATCGCCTGCTGCATGGCGTCGCGCACGGTGAAGTCGGTGCGCCCTCCCTGGAAGGGGTCCGCGTTCACGAGCGACCGCAGCAGCAGGTCGGTCATCGCCTGCGCGCGGCTCGCGTCGGCGCGCGCGCGCTCGCCCGCGGCCTCGGCGGCGCCGCGCGCCTGCACGGCCTCGTGCTGCTGCTCCTGCGCCTGCCGCCATTGCCAGGTGGTGGTCGCGAGCCCCGCCAGCAGCGCCAGCAGCACCGCGGCCGCCGCCGCCACCGCGCCCCGGTGGCGCCGGAGCAGCTTGCGCGCGCGGTACGCCGCGGACTCCGGCGCGGCGACGAGCGGCCGCCCCTCGAGGTAGTTGCGCACGTCCGCCGCGAATTCCGCCGCGGATCCGTAGCGTTCGGCACGCTCCTTGCGCATCGCCTTGAGCGGGATCCACTCGAGCTCCTCGCGCAGCGTGCGCTCGAGCTGCGCGGGCGGCGCGCTGCGGGCGCGCGCGATGCGCTCGGCCAGCGCGTGGTCGTTGGTGACGATCGTGCTCAGGCGGCGGCTGGGCGCGGGGGGGTCGACCTCGCGGATCATGCGCTGCATCTGCTGCATCGGCAGCGCGCGGAACTCCTTGGGATCCCACGGGAGCCCGCCGGTGAGCAGCTCGTAGAGCATGACCCCCAGGCTGTAGACATCGGTGCGGACATCGAGGTCCGTCGCGCCAAGCTGCGCCTGCTCGGGGCTGAGGTACTCGGGCGTGCCGATCATGCGCCCGGTCTCGGTGTAGATGGTGTGCTCCGAGAGCGGGTGGCTCAGCGCCTTCGCCAGCCCGAAGTCGATCACCTTCACCTGCGGCGCGCGCCCGTCGGCGCTGGCCACCAGGACGTTGCTGGGCTTGAGGTCGCGGTGGATGATCCCGCGCATGTGGGCGTGCTGGACCGCCTCGCAGGCCTGCAGGAAGAGCTGCAGGCGGGCGGGGATCCCCAGGCGGTGCTCGTCGCAGAAGCGGCTGATCGGATCGCCCTTCACGAGCTCCATCACGAAATACGGACGCCCCTGGGGCGTCATGCCTCCGTCGAGCACGCGCGCGATGTTGGGATGGTCCATCACCGCGAGCGTTTGCCGTTCCTGCTCGAAGCGTGCAAGCACCGAACGCGAGTCCATCCCCGGCTTGATGATCTTCACGGCCACGCGCTGCACGAAGGGCTCGCGGCGCTCCGCCAGCCACACGATGCCGAAGGCGCCTTCCCCCAGCACCGAGATCAGCTTGTACGGTCCAACCAGCGTCCCCGCCTGCTCGAGCGATCCGGGCGCGCCATGCGGCGCATGTCCGCCGCCGCCCGGCGATCCCGCGGGCTCGCCACCCACGATCGTCTCGTCCGAGCCTGGAGTGGCGGACCCCGACATTGCGCGTGGATTCTACGGACGCGCCGGCCCCGGCGAGCGAACCCGGGCACCCACGACCCGTAGGATGCTGTGCATGCCCGCGCCGCGCCCCATCGACCGCGTTGCGACCCGCGCGCCCCTGCGCGCCCTGGCCGCGGTCGCGCTGGGGGCGTTGGCCCTCGCCGGCTGCGTCCGCGAGGTCGTCTCCGGTGAGGATCCCGAGGCCCGCCGCCCGAGCCTCTCCGGCAACGACGCGCGCGACCAGCTCATCATCGATGTGCCGTGGATGCAGACCCCCGCGCCGCGACTGCTCGAGGGGGACAAGCTGACCCGCTCCGAGGTGGTCTTCGCGCGCACCCCCGACAAGACGCTCCTCTACACGCTGCGCAGCTTCGACGGCAAGATGGCCGATGTCGAGGTCTCCACGAAGAAGATCCCCGACGACGGGCTGGAGTTCACCTACCGCATCAAGCGCCTGCCCGCGGGCTTCGGCCTCGACACCGTCGTGCCGGTGCTCCCCGAGGGCACCCGACCCGCCGCGGACGTGTGGGTCAACGGCGCGCCCGTGAAGATCACCCCCGGCACCGAGGTCGTGGCCATTATCCTGGCACGCGACCACGCCACCAAGATCGTCGTGCGTCCCAAGCCTGTTCCCGCCGGCGCGGCGCCCGCCACCGGCACGGGCGGCGCGGGCTCGGGGCCGCCTCCCAAGACCAAGTGACCGATTCCAACCCGCCGGTCCGTTGACCGGCGGGATTCGCACCGCACCCTTCAGGAACCGCAGGAACCACCGATGCCCATCGCCGCCTCGATCTGCCTCGCCGCCACGATGATCGCCTCCGCGCCGCCCGCCGCCGCCGCGCCCGCCGCGCCGCCGGCCGCTGCCGCTGCCGCGAAGGCGAACACGCTCACCCCCGAGGAGGCCAAGGCCGGCTGGATCCTGCTCTTCGACGGCAAGGACGCGGGCGCGCACCTGCGCGGCTACCGCAAGACCGAGATGCCCAAGGAGTGGGCGGTCGAGGACGGCACGATCGTCCTGCGCGGCAAGGGCGGCGACCTCGTGACCAAGGACGAGTACGCGGACTTCGAGTTCTCGATCGACTGGAAGATCGCCGAGGGCGGCAACAGCGGCATCATGTGGCGCGTCACCGAGGACCACACCTATCCCTGGGAGACGGGGCTGGAGATGCAGGTGCTCGACGACACGAAGCACCCCGACGGCAAGAGCCGCCTCACCAGCGCGGGCGCCTGCTACGCGCTCTACCCGGCGCCCGAGGGCGCGGTGAAGCCGGTCGGCCAGTGGAACACCGCGCGCATCGTCGCGGTCGGCCCCAAGATCACCTACGAGCTCAACGGCGTGAAGACCGCGGAGTTCGACATGTCCAGCGTGGAGTACAAGGCCCTTGTCGCGGGCAGCAAGTTCGCCGCGATGCCGGACTTCGGCCAGCGCGCGAAGGGCCACATCGCGCTGCAGGACCACGGCGACGTGGTCGCGTACCGCAACATCAAGATCCGTCCGATCGGCGGCGCCGCGGGCGCGCCGGCGACCAAGTCCGCCGACGGCGCCGCGAAGAAGGCCGCCGGCGGCGAGTCCAAGAGCGTGACCACACCCAAGGGCGGGGCTCCGGCGGGCACCGCGCCCTCGGGCACCGCGCCCGCCGGCGATGCGCCCGCGAAGAAGAGCGCCCCGTGATCCGTCGCCTGCCCGCGGCCGTCCTTGTCGTGCTCGCGCTCGCCACCGGCGTGCGCGCGGACGATCCGGTCGGCCGCGGGCAGGATCCCTTCGACCAGCTCCACACCATCGACGAGCTGCGCACGCTCGAGAAGCGCGTCGTCGAGACCGCCGCGCGCGTGCGTCCCGCCGTCGTGCAGCTTCGCCTGGGCGGCGAGCGGCGCGGCGGCTTCGCGAGCACGACGGGCACCGGCGTGGTGATCACGCCGGACGGCCTCGTCGCCTCCTGCGGGCATGTCGGCGGCCGCGCGGGGCGCAAGGTGGAGGCGGTCCTGGCCGACGGGACCGTCCTGCGCGGACGCACGCTCGGGCAGGCCAACCGCGGCATGCTCGACTGCGGGCTGATCCAGCTCGAGACCGAGGGCCGCGACCTGGAGAGCGCGCCGCTGGGCACCAGCACGGGCCTGGCCGAGGGCGACTGGCTCATCGCGCTGGGCTTCACGCAGGGACCGCCGGAGGAGCCGCGCCCGGCGCTGCTGCGCGTGGGCCGCGTGCTGCGCAACGACGCGGACGAGCTGCTCTTCGACGCGCCCATCGACGCGGGCGACTCGGGCGGGCCGAGCTTCAACCTGCGCGGCGAGGTCGTCGCGCTGAACTCGCGCTGCGGCCGCCAGCCGTGGGAGAACGCCGCGACGCCGGTGGACCGACTGCGCGAGCGCATCCAGGACCTGCACGACGGGCTCGACGAGAGCCTCTTCGCGCTCGTCGACGCGGACGAGGAGGAGTCGGTCCACACGAACTTCACGAGCGGCGCCTCGCCGCATGGCCGCCTGGCCGTGCAGCGCGGCGTGCCGCTGGCCGAGGTCGCCTCGCGCGCGATGCAGTCGACGCTGCGCGTGGTCGAGGGCGGTGACACCGTCGGCTACGCGACCGTGGTCGATCCGTCGGGGCTCGCGGTGACGAAGCTCTCGCTGCTGCGCGAGGGCGCGACGGGCGCGCGCGTGAGCGTGGAGACGCGCGACGGCACGCGCCGCGAGGCGGAGGTGGTCGGCCGCGATCCGCGCCTGGATCTGGCGCTGCTGCAGGTGGCGGGGGAGCCGCTCCCCGCGGTCGAGTGGACCGGCGGCACGGCGCCGCGCCCGGGCGAGGTGCTCCTGAGCCCGCGCCTGGGGCCCAACGGCCCCGCGCTGGGCTTCGCGGCCATCGAGCGCCGCGAGAGCGACCGCGCGTGGGACAGCATGCCCTACCTGGGCGTGCGCAGCGAGGCCGCGACCATGGAGGAGATCAAGACCACGGGCGCGCGCAGCGCGATCCGCGTGGACGAGGTCGTCAAGGGCAGCGCCGCGGAGGCCGCGGGCCTGCGCGAGGGCGACCTGCTGGTGACGCTCGACGGCGAGCCGCTGGGCGGACGCAACGGCCTGCGCCGCGCGATCGCGCAGCGCGAGGTCGGCGACACCGTCTCGATCGAGTACGTGCGCGAGGGCGAGCGCGCGACGGCGAGCGCGACGCTCGCGCGGCGCGCGGATCCCGACCGCCCGGTGCGTCGCGGCAACACGACGACGCCGATCTCCAAGGTCTCGACGGGCTTCGGCGTGGTGCTCGCGCACGACGCGAACATCTGGCCCGAGCAGTGCGGCGGCCCGGTGGTGGACCTCGACGGCAAGGTCGTGGGGATCAACATCGCGCGCTTCGACCGCACCGCGACGCATGCGCTTCCCGCGGAGCGCGTGCGCGCCGCGGTCGAGTCGATGCGCACCGCCGCGGTCAGCGCGCCGACGCGTCCGACGGCGAAGGAATCGACGCCTGCCGAAGGAGCGCGGTGAAGGACTCCGGCAGCGGCGCTGCGACGACCGTGCGCGCGCCCGTGGCGGGATGATCGAAGGCGACGCTCCAGGCGTGGAGCGCCAGCGGGGGCTGCGGGCGGCCGCGCGGCGGCATGCTGGTGTTCGGGGGCTCGTCGACGCGGTAGACGCGGTCGTTCACGACGGGGCAGCCCGCGAGCGCCATGTGCGCGCGGATCTGGTGCAGGCGGCCGGTGTCGAGGTCGATCTCCAGCAGCGTGCGCCCGTGGCCGCTGCCCAGGGTGCGGTAGCGCGTGAGGGCGGGCTCGCCGCGGCCGCCGCGTCCCACGACCGCGACCTTCATGTCGCCGCGGCGCACCTCCTCCAGCGGGAGCGCGACCTGCCCGTTGGCCGGACGCGGGCGTCCTTCCACGAGCGCGAGGTACTTCTTCGCGACGGTGCGCCGCTCGAACTGGCGGCGCAGCGCGTCGTAGGCGGCGGCGTCGCGCGCGACCATCACGGCGCCGCTGGTGTCGCGGTCCAACCGGTGCAGGAGGCCGTAGTCGCGCTCCTCGCCCAGGCGCGCCAGGTCCCCGAAGCGCGCGAAGAGGCCGTTCATCAGGCTGTCGTCGCGATGGCCCAGGCCGGGCTCGGTGACGACGCCGGCGGGCTTGGAGGCGACGAGCACGCGCGCGTCCTCCAGGAGCAGCGCGGGCGCGAGCGCGGGGTTGGGAATCGGCGCAGGCATCGCTCGTATCATCGCGATGGTATCGGGAGCGCCCGGCGCGACCGTGCACGCCGCCCGCCATGCCCCACGCCGACCCGACCATCCTGCTGAGCTTCGATGTCGAGGAGTTCGACGCCCCCGTCTCGCGCGGGCGCGCGATGGCGATGGAGGAGCAGATGGAGGTCGGCGGCCGCGGCTACGAGCGCGTCCTGGACCTGCTGGACCGCCTGGGGACCGAGGCGACGATGTTCACGACCGCGAATTTCGCGCAGTGGCACCCCGCGCTGCAGCGGCGCGCGGCCGGGCGCCACGAGATCGGCAGCCACGGCTTCCTGCACGCGAGCTTCGAGAACGCGGACCTCGCGCGCAGCCGCGAGGCGCTGCGCGCCAGCAGCGGGCAGGAGGTGCTGGGCTTCCGCCGCGCGCGCCTGCAGCCGACCGATCCCGCAGCGATCCTGGCCGCGGGCTACGCCTACGACAGCTCGGAGAACCCGATCTGGCTCCCGGGCCGCTACATGAACCTGGGCAAGCCGCGCCTGCCGTACCAGAAGGGCGCGCTCCTGGAGGTGCCCATCTCCGCGAGTCCGCGCCTGCGCGTGCCCCTCTTCTGGCTGGCGATGAAGAACCTGCCGATGTCGGTGGTCCGCGACGCGAGCGCGCGCTGCCTGGAGCACGACGGCCTGCTCAACGTCTTCTGGCATCCGTGGGAGTTCGTCGACCTCACCGGCTGCGGGCTGCCGCGCTACATGTGGCGCTCGCACGGCGAGGCGATGTGCGACCGCTTCGCCGGCTACGTCGAGTGGCTGCGCGGCCACGGCGTCGCGCGCACCTTCACGCGCTGGATGCGCGGATTATGATCCGCCCGATGCGGCGGCTGGCGATGGTGATGGCGATCCTGGTGGCGGCGTGCGCGTTCGCGCACGCGGAGGCCGCGCCGCCCACGGGGGCGATGCGGACCGTCGCGCCCGCCGCGCAGCAGGCGCGCCCCGAGCTCGCCGAAGGCACGGCGCTGCCGACGCCCGCCCAGGCGCGCGCGCTGCAGGCGCAGGCCGAGCAGGCGCTCGAGCACGCCACCGACGAACGCGCGCGCGCCTTCGCGCGGCTGGACCTCGAGAGCGCGCGCCAGCTCCAGGACGCGCTGCGCGGCATCGACGAGGCGACCGGCGACCTGGCCGACGTGCTCGCCCGCCTGGACGAGACGCGCCGCCAGAAGGAGGCGGACGAGGACCGCGTGCGCCTGGCCGACCACGCCACCGGCCCGCAGGCGGCGGTGCTGCTGCGCCACCGGCGCGAGCTTCCCTCGCCGCGCACCGAGCAGACGCGGCTCGAGCAGATCCGCACGCGGGCGACCGCCGCGGAGATCCGCCGGCTGGACACCGCCGACGCGCTCGCGGCGCTGGAATCGCCAGCCGCCGGCGCGGCGCCGGGCACGCCCGCGATGGACGCGCAGCAGCGCGTCGCGCGGCGTGCGTACCTGGAGCCGCTGCTGGCCGCCACGCGCCGCGAGGCGACGCTACTGAACGAGCTGGAGGAGGCGACCGCGCGCTACGTGACGCTCCTGGAGGAGTACCGCGCCTTCCTGGGCAGCCATGTGCTCTGGCTGCCAAACATGCGTCCGGTCGGGCAGGAGGACTTCGCCGAGCTGGGCGGGCAGCTGCGCTGGTACGCCTCGGGCGAGTTCTGGTCCTCGGTGGTCGAGGGACTCGCGGCGAGCATCGAGAACAGCACGATCCGCTGGCTCGGCGCGATCGCGGCGGTGCTGGTGACGGTGATGCTGCGCGGGCGCATGCTGCGGCTGCTGCGCACCTCCAACGCGCGCGTCGGCGCGGCCAACGACCGCTTCAGCGCGACGGTGCAGGCGCTCGTCGCGACGGCGGTGCTCGCGGCGCCGATGCCGCTGGCGGCGTTCCTCGCGGGGACGCTGCTGCGCGGGACCATCGACGCCGGGCCGGTGGGCGCCATCGGCGAGGCGATGCTCGCGGTCGTGGGCCTCGTGGCGCTGCTGCATTTCCTGCTGCGGCTGTGCGCGGCGGGGGGCGTGGCCGAGGTGCACTTCCGCTGGCCGCCGGTGGTGCGTTCCGCGCTCGCGCGCTCGGCGTGGGTGCTGCTGCTCTTCGCGATGCCGCCGCTGGTGATCTGCTTCACCGCGATCCGCACCGACGAGAAGAGCGGCGGCGGGGCGCTCGCGCGCTGGTCGATGATCCTCTGCCTGCTGGTGATGGCCGCGGTCTCCGTGCGCCTCTTCAGCCCGCGCCGCGGGATCTTCGCGCCGCTCATCGAGGCGCGCCCGCGCGGCTGGCTCTCGACGCTGCGGCCCCTCTGGTACACGCTGCTGGTGGCGATGCCCGTGCTGCTGGCATGCGCGGCCGCGGCGGGGTACGTGCTCACGGCGGCGGCGATCGCCTGGAAGATGTCGCGCACCTACTGGCTGATCCTGGGCATCGCGATCGGGCTCTCGCTCATCGCGCGCCTGGGCGACAGCGCCTTCGACCGCTTCGGGCTGCGCAGCGACCTCGAGGAGCAGGAGGAGCAGCGCACCAAGGTGCAGGTGGGGCGCTTCGTGCGCCTGCTGACCTTCCTGGTGCTGCTGGCGGGGCTGGTCTGGGCATGGGCGGACCTGCTGCCCGCGGCGGCGGTGCTCGACAACTACCCGCTGTGGCGCGTCGGCGGCGACGCCACGACGCTGGGCACGCCGGTGACGCCCGCGGACCTGGTGCTCGCGGCGCTGAGCGTGGCGGTGACGATCGCGCTGGTGCGCGACCTGCCGGGATTCCTGAGCGTCGCGGTGCTGCGGCGCTTCCCGCTGGACGCCAGCGCGCGCTACGCGCTGGTGGCGATCGCGCGCTACTTCATCGTCATCGTCGGCATGGCCGCGACCTTCGCCTTCCTGCACATCGGGTGGGCGAACGTGCAGTGGCTGGCGGCGGCGGTGACCGTCGGCCTGGGCTTTGGCCTGCAGGAGATCTTCGCGAACTTTGTCTCGGGCCTCATCATGCTGGCCGAGCGGCCGGTGAGCGTGGGCGATGTGGTGACCGTCGACACGGTGACGGGCCGCGTGAAGAAGATCGCCACGCGCGCGACGACGATCGTCGACGGCGACAACCGCGACGTCATCATCCCGAACAAGCAGTTCATCACGGGGCGCATCGTCAACTGGACCCTCGGCGGCAACGCGGTGCGCTTCGTGCTGCCCGTGGGGGTGGCGTATGGCAGCGACCTGCAGCAGGCGCAGCGCATCCTGCGCGAGGCGGTCACCGGCGTGACGGGGGTGCTCGCGAGCCCCGCGCCGGAGGTGCTGCTGCGCACGCTGGGTCCCAGCGCGATCGAGTTCGAGATCTGGTTCTACTGCGACCGTCCCGCCGACGGCACCGTCGCGCGCCACGAGCTGGTGCAGCGCGTGGTCTCCATGCTCGGCGCGGAGGGAATCGCGATTCCCTTCCCGCAGATGGAGGTGCGCATGGTGCCGGCGGGCGCGCAGCCGGCGGGCGCGGCCCCCGCGGAGTCCCGCGCATGACCGAGCCGCGTTCGCGCCACGGGACCGCCGCGCGGCTGCGTCCCTTCGGCGAGAGCATCTTCTCCAGCATCAGCCGCCTGGCCGTCCAGCACGGCGCGGTGAACCTGGGGCAGGGTTTCCCCAACTTCGACGGCCCCGACTTCGTGAAGGAGGCGGGGATCGCCGCCATCCGCGGCGGCTTCGGCCAGTACGCGCGCAGCGCCGGCCTGCCCGAGACCAACCGCGCCGTCGCTGCGCGCGTGGCCGCCGCGACCGGCATCGACGCCGACCCCGACGCCGAGGTCACCATCACCGGCGGCTGCACCGAGGCGATCGCCGCGACGATGCTCGGGCTCGTCGAGCCCGGCGACGAGGTGGTGCTCGTCGAGCCCTCCTACGACTCCTACGCCGCGTGCGTCGCGATGGCCGGCGGCGTCGTCCGCCCGGTGCGCCTGCACGCGCCCGACTTCGCCTTCCCGCTCGAGGAGCTGCGCCGCGCCGTCGGGCCGCGCACGCGGATGATCGTCGTGAACACGCCGCACAACCCCACGGGGCGCGTCTTCACGGAGGCGGAGCTCGCGGGGATCGCGCAGGTCGCCATCGCGGCCGACTGCCTCGTGCTGGCCGACGAGGTCTACGAGGAGCTCTGGTACGCGCGCCCGCACCGCTCGATCCGCGCGCTGCCGGGGATGCGCGAGCGCACCGTGCTGCTCTCGAGCCTGGGCAAGACCTTCAGCCTCACGGGGTGGAAGATCGGCTGGGCCGTGGCGCCCGCGCACCTGACCGCGGGCATCCGCGCGGCGCACCAGTTCCTGACCTTCTGCGCCGTCACGCCGATGCAGCGCGCCGCCTGCGAGGCGCTCGCCGCGCCGCCGGCGTACTTCGAGGCGCTGCGCGCGGACTACGCGCAGCGGCGCGACGCGCTGCTGGAGACGCTGCGCGCCGCGGGCTTCGATCCCTTCGTCCCGGAGGGCTCGTACTTCGTGCTCGCCGACCACCGGCGCTTCGGCCACGCGACGGACGCGGACTTCGCGCGCCACCTCATCGAGCGCGTCGGCGTCGCGTGCATCCCGTGCAGCGCCTTCTACATGCCGCGCGCGGACGGCACGCTGGACGAGGAGGCGACCAGCCTCGTGCGCTTCGCCTTCTGCAAGACGCACGAGACGATCGCGCAGGCCGGCGAGCGGCTGCGCGCGGGTCAGCTCGCCAGGATGTAGGCGAACATCAGCGGCGCGACGATGGTCGCGTCGCTCTCGACGATGTAGCGCGGCGTCTTCGGACCCAGCTTGCCCCAGGTGATCTTCTCGTTCGGGGTGGCGCCGGAGTAGCTGCCGTAGCTGGTCGTGCTGTCGGAGATCTGGCAGAAGTAGCCCCAGAGCGGCACCTTCGAGCGGCGCAGGTCCTGGTGCAGCATCGGCACGACGCAGATGGGGAAGTCGCCCGCGATGCCGCCGCCGATCTGGAAGAAGCCGATCGAGCGGTTGCGCGTCGCGGCGGTGTAGTGCTCGGCGAGCGCCATCATGTACTCGATGCCCGTGCGCACGGTGTGCACGTTGCGGATCGTCCCCTCGATGCAGTGGGCCGCGAAGATGTTGCCCAGCGTCGAGTCCTCCCAGCCAGGCACGAAGATCGGCAGGCCCTTCTGCGCGGCCGCCAGCAGCCAGGAGTTCTTCGGGTCGATCTGGTAGTGCTTCTTCAGGCGCCCGCTCAGGAGGATGCGGTAGAAGAACTCGTGCGGGAAGTAGCGCTCGCCGCTGCGGTCGGCGCGCTGCCACTCGTCCAGGACGGCCTTCTCGAGGCGGCGGATCGCCTCCTCCTCGGGGATGCAGGTGTCGGTGACGCGGTTGAGGTGCTTGTTGTAGAGCTTGACCTCGCCCTCGGTGGAGAGCTGGCGCCAGTCGGGGACGCGCTCGTAGTGGTCGTGCGCGACGAGGTTGAAGATGTCCTCCTCGAGGTTCGCGCCGGTGCAGCAGATCATGTGCACCTTGTCCTGGCGGATCATCTCGGCGAGGCTCAGGCCCAGCTCCGCGGTGCTCATCGCGCCCGCGAGCGTCACGAGCATCTGGCCGCCCTTGTCCAGGTGCGCCACATAGCCGTCGGCCGCGTCGATCACCGACGCCGCGTTGAAGTGGCGGAAGTGGTGGCGCATGAAGTCGCGGATGACCGCCTCATGGCCGGGACGCAGGGTCGCGGGCGCCCCCTTCGGGCCGGACTTCTTGCGGGCGTGGGCGACGGGACGGCGGTTCGAGCGCTTGGCGGTGGCCATCGGGCGATTCCTCGGCGGTGGGTGCGGAACGGGGGCCGCGAAAAGTACCGCAGATGGCCCCGGCGTGCGCTGCGCGGGCTACGACGCCTTCTTCTTCTTGGCCGGCGCGGGCGGCACCTCCGCCGGGCCGGTGGGCGTGGAGCCCGGCGCCGGTCCGCCGTCGCGCTGGACGGCGGCCACGTAGAGGACCATCGCCTTGCGCATGAGCTTCTGCAAGCGCTCGATGCGGGTCGTGTCCGAGGGGTGCGTCGACATGAACTCCGGCGGCGCCTCGCCCGCGTGGGACTCGGCCATGCGCTGCCAGAGGATCGGGCCCGAGCGCGGGTCGTAGCCGGCGTCGGCGGCGATGAAGAGGCCCAGCTCGTCCGCCTCGCTCTCCTGCTTGCGGCTCCAGGGCAGCGCCATGCCGTACTGCGTGCCGACGCCCAGCGCGGCCATCGTCGCCTGCTGCGTCGCGGGGGACATGTCCGACATCGCGATCGACGCGCCCGAGAGCGCCGCCTGGATCGCCATGTCGCTGGAGATGCGCTCGCCGCTGTGGCGCGCGATCGCGTGCGACGCCTCGTGGCCCATGACGATCGCGAGCTCGTCGTCGGTCTTGGCCATGCGCAGCATGCCCGTGTAGACGGCGGAGCGTCCGCCCGGGAGCGCCCACGCGTTGACCGTCTTGTCGTCGTCGATGACCGTCCACTGCCACTCGAAGCCCTTCACCGCGTCGGGGTGCAGCCGCTGCGCGGACTCCTCGATGCGCTTGGCGACGCGCTGCACGCGGTCGTAGTCGGGGCCCGAGGCGAGCGTCTTCACGCCCGCCTCGCCCAGCGCCTGCGCGTACGCCTGCTTGCCCAGGTCGCGCTCCTGGTCCTTGGAGAGCACGTTGAACTGCGTGCGCTTGGTGCCGCTGACGGTGGTGCAGGCGGCGAAGCAGACGAGCGCCGCGGCGGCGGCGGCCAGGCGGAGCGCCGCGCGGGCGCGGCCGGAGGTGCGGAGTGCGCGTTCCATGCGGGAATCGTAGTGCGGGACGAACCCGCCGCCACGCGGCGCGTCCCTATACTCGCCCGCGCAGCCCGAGCCGTTTTCCCCACACGACCGCGCGAGACATGAGACGCCTTGCCGCTGCCTTCGTCGGACTGCTCGCGGTGGCCGCGGCCCTTGCAGGCTGCACCTCGCCGCTGGCGACCGCCGTCACGCTGCACAACGCCGGGGACCTCGACGGCGCCGCGCGCGAGGTCGACTCGCCCACCGTGCGCGACGCGCTCAAGGGCAAGGGCGGCAAGGACCGCCTCCTGGACCTGATGGAGGCGGGCAAGATCCAGCAGGACGGCGCGGCCCTGCGCGAGGCGAGCGAGACGCTCGCGCGCGCGAGCTCGCTTTCGCAGCGCTTCGCCACCGAGGCGCCGCGCACCACGCTGGGCGAGCTGCTGGGCAGCGCGATCGTCAACCCTACGGTGCGCACCTACCGCGGCACCTACAGCGAGCGCATCCGCATCGATGCGTACCAGACGCTCAACGCGCTGCTCATGGGAAAGCTGCGCGAGGCCGCCGTCTACGGCCGGCGCACCGGCGAGCGCCAGACCGACGCGAAGGTGGAGCAGGCCAAGCTCATCGCCGCCGTCGACCATGAGATCGGCTCCTGGAAGGGGGGCGCCGCGCAGTCGCAGATCGACGCGATCCGCAAGGACAAGCGCCTGGCCGAGCTGGACGCCAACCCCAACGACGCCGCGTACCTGGACCCCTTCGCGAGCTGGATCGCGGGCATCGCCTGGTGCTCCACCGGCGACGGGCAGGAGTTCCGCCAGGGCGTCTCCAACATCCAGGAGGCGGCGCAGATGATGCCCCAGAACGGGGTGCTGCGCGCGCAGCTCGCGGCGAACCCCTTCGACCAGGCGCGCGCGGGGACGCCGCAGGTGATCGTGGTCTTCGAGAACGGCGTCGCGCCGATGTACACGCAGGTGACGATCCCGCTCTTCACGCCCTGGACGGGCGTGAGCACGATCCCGGTGCAGGTGCCGCAGTTCGCGGTCTCGCCGGTGACGGCCCTGCGCATCGCGCCCAGCGCGGGCGAGGCGGTGCAGACCGAGCTGCTGGCCGACTACAACCGCATCTTCGGCGCGCAGTACAAGCGGATGGAGCCCGAGATCATCTTCTCGACGCTCGTGATGGTCGCGGTCAAGGAAGGCGCGACCGTCGGCGGCTACATCGCGACCAACAACAACAGCGCGGCGCAGGCGGGGGTGCTCGTCGCGGCCTCGATCTACAAGGCGCTCACCAACCAGTGCGACCTGCGCACCTGGCGCACCCCGGGGATGGCGATCCACATCGCGCAGCTTCCGCGCCCCGCCGACGGCGTGCTGGAGCTCTCGCTGGTGGGCGGCGCGACCGCGCCCCAGCGCGTGCAGCTTCCGCCGGGGCAGGTCGTCCTCGTGTATGTCCGTTCGTGCGTGCCCACGCAGCTACGATCCATCTGCGCCGCCCTCTGGGGCACGCCGGCAGCGGCGCAGACTCCCACGGAGCCCCCGAAATGAACCCCGACCGCGCACCCACCCGTCGCCTCGCGCCGCTCGCCTCGCTGCTGCTGCTGCTGCTGCCGCTGGGCGCGTGCAGCAGCGTCACGACGGTCAACACCGCCGAGCCCGCGCAGATGCGCTCGGTGCCCAACGAGATCCTCCTCAAGCACATCTCGCCCGATCCCTCGCTGGGCGACGGCGCGCGCGTGGAGAGCGCCTACGAGGGCCGCACGCCCACCGGCGCGCTGCAGGTGCAGGTGAACATCGTCAACCGCCGATCCTCCACCGAGCAGGACTTCATGTGGAAGTGCGAGTGGTTCGACTCGGCGGGCATGGCCATTCCCGGACCCGACCCGCAGTGGACCAAGGTGATCCTGCTTCCCGGACAGCGCACGACCGTCTCGCTGGTGGCGACGACCACCGCCGCGAGCTCCTGGCGCCTTTCGCTCACCAACTGGATCCGAAAGCCCTGACGGCCGTCCAAACCACCGCACACCACCACGAGGCACCGATGCACCGCACCACCACCGCAACGATCCTGGCCGGACTTGGACTCGCCTTCGCCGTCGCCGGCTGCAAGCAGACCCCGCAGCGCGTCGATCCCAGCGGCAACGAAGCGGTCGTCACCATGGGCATGGACTACGGCGACGCGAAGGAGATCGCGACCAACATGGCCTCGCAGCTCCTGCAGTCGCCCAAGATCTCCGCGTACCAGGTCAGCGGCAAGCCGATCCTGGCGCGCTACAACCCGACGCTCAACAAGACGAGCATGCCCGACCGCGAGATCCCGGTCGAGGTGATGAGCACGGCGATCCGCAGCCGTCTCATCTCCAGCGGGCAGATGGAGCTCACCGCCGCGCTGCAGACCGCCGAGGGCTCGGATGCCTCGGTGCGCGAGGCGCGCGAGCTGGCCAACGACCCGATGTTCGACCCCGCGTCGGTGCAGGCGACGGGACCGATGGGCACCGTCGAGGCGCCGCAGCTCTCGATCAACAGCGAGCTGCTCTCGGTCTACGCGGCCAACAGCCAGCAGAAGCAGCGCACCTTCGAGCTGCGCGTCTTCGTCGTGGACCTGCGCACGGGCCGCACGATCTGGGAGAGCCAGTCGTCGCCGATCGCCAAGCGGGGGCAGAACTGATGCGCCGCACGCACGCCGTGACGATGGCGGCCGCGGTCGCGCTTGCGAGCGCGTGCGTGGCCCTGGCGGTGATGGCGGACGATCCGCCGGCGGCGGCGCCGGAGTCGGCGCCGACGGCGCCCGCGCCCGCGCCCACCGCGCCCACCGCGCCGCCCGTCGCCACGACCCCCGCCCGCGCGCTGCCCACGGTCGCGGTCGTCGGCGAGGACGGCCCCGGCTCCTTCACCTTCTTCACCGAGACGCGCACGCCGGGCGCGGTCGCCGCCTCCGTCGCCGACGCGCTGCGCGGCGCGGTCCTGCCCATGCAGTTCGCGCGCGTCATCTCGCGGCCGGACCAGGCCGACTGGATCGTGCGCGTGCGGGTCACCGACGCAGGCGCCGGCCAGGAGGATGTCGAGGTCCGCGCCTCGGGCTACAAGGGCCGCCGCGTGGGCGTGCAGCTCAAGGGCTCGTGGACGCTGCTGCGCCGCGGCGGCGAGGAGCTCGCCGCGCAGGGCAACTTCGAGCTCGGCCGCGCCTGCGACGCCGCCTCGCCCGCGGGCGCGCAGATCGCGACGCCCGGAAGCGCGCTCGCGGCGGTCGCGACGGCGGCGGCCGACGATCTCGCGCCCCGCATCGCCGACCACATCGCGCCGCTTTCGATCGCCGCGGCGGACGCCGCAAGCGTGCGCCTGAACGCGGGCCGCGCGCGCGGTCTCGCGGTGGGCGACGCCTTCAGCGTGGTGGATGCGCAGGGGCGCGAGCTCGCCGTCCTCGAGGTCACCAGCCTCTCCGACGCCGAGGCCAAGGCGCGCGTCAGCGCGGGCGACGCCGCTGCGCTGCGCGCGGGCCAGGCGCTGCGGCGCATCGAGACGGCGCCGCCGACGCCGCCCGCGCCCGGTGCGCCGGCCGCGCGGCCGGGCCAGCCCCGGTAGGCTTGGCCGCATGGCCAAGCGCGCGAAGTCGCACACCTTCGAGTACGAGATCGTCGGCGAGCTCCTGCAGGCCGCCGTCGTCACCCTCGAGCCCGGCGCGAGCATCGTCGGCGCCCCCGGCGCGATGCTCTTCATGGAGTCGGGCATCACGATGGACACCGGGCTGACCACGCACACCGAGGACCCCGGGGTCGTCGGCAGCGTCGTCGAGGCCGCCAAGCGCAAGATCGCCGGCGACGCCTTCTTCGTCACGCGCTTCGTGAACGAGTCGAAGAAGCGCGCGCAGCTCTCCTTCGCCGCGCCGTATCCCGGGCAGGTCGTGGACTTCGAGCTCGACGAGCTCCCCGAGGGGATCGTCCTGCAGCGCGCCGCCTTCCTGTGCGGCTCGCGCGACGTCGACTTCGAGATC
Organism: Phycisphaerales bacterium; assembly: GCA_046350355.1. GTDB lineage: Bacteria > Planctomycetota > Phycisphaerae > Phycisphaerales > SM1A02 > UBA966. The sequence goes on from JAXMAN010000002.1 coordinate 846,163, forward strand.
GTCTTCCAGAAGCGCGTGCTCGCCGGCATCTTCGGCGGCGAGGGGTTCATCCTCCAGCGCGTGACCTCCAAGCAGGCGGGCTCGCTCGCCCTGGCGCACGCGTGCGGCTCGATCCTGCAGCGCGAGCTGGGCAAGAAGGACTCGCTGCGCGTGGACACCGGCTGCCTGGTCGCCTACGAGCCGAGCGTGCAGTTCGACGTCGAGCTCGTCTCGGGCGTCAAGAACATGGTGCTCGGCGCGCATGGTCCCTTCCTGGCGACGCTCAACGGCCCCGGCCGCGTCTGGCTGCAGACGATGCCCTTCACGCGCCTGGCCTCGCGCGTCTGGGAGGCCGCGCCGCAGTCCGCGCAGGTGGGCAAGGGCGACGGCAAGGAGGAGTCGGGGATCGTGGGCCGCGTCTGGAAGCGCGCCACCGGCAGCGACAAGAAGGGGTGAGCGGGCGGCGGGCGCGCGTCGCGCGCACCGTGAACGCCGCGCGCCCTATCGCCGCGCGAAGACCGCCATCAGGATCTCCAGCGCGATCAGCGCGATGATGATCCACTCAAGGATCTCCGCGCGGAGCTGCGTCTGGCGGTCGCGCACCTTGCCGTAGGTGGACTCGAGCGCCTCGATCTTGCGCAGCACGCTGCGCTCGTACTCGTCGATGCGCAGGCGCCGCGTCGCCGCGCCGTGCAGGCGCGCGAGCCACTGGTCGCCCAGCAGCTTGAGCGCGTTGTTGACCGACTCGTAGAGCGCGGCCGCATCCACCTGCAGCTCCGCGATCGCGCGCGCCGCGGCGCCGGTGCGCACCGCCAGGATGCGCGGTCCGCGCATGGCGCGCCCCGCGACGGTGTACGCCTCGGCCAGCGCGCCGTCGAGGCGGTCGTCGAGGTAGCGCATCTCGCTCAGCTCGGTGTTGGCGAACTCCAGCACGGCGAGCGCGTCCTGCGGGTCGGCGTCCACGAGCACCGCGGCGTTCCAGTCCACGACCGCCACGTCGTCGCGGCCGTAGCTGACGACGGTGCGGACCGCGTCGTCGCGCTCCTGGTCGGAGAGCTCGCCCGGCTCCGCGCGCAGGATGCGCGCCAGCAGCGCGGGAGGCAGCCCCTCGAGCGGATCGATCGCGCCCGGCAGCGGGGGAAGCTCGTAGACGGCGTAGTCCTCGCAGCGCGCGAGCACCGAGGGGCGCGTGACCGCCGCGCCGAGGCCCGCGGTGACGCGCTGCGCGATGGCGCGCGCGGCCTCGCGCAGCGGCGCGTTGCCCGCGAGCACGCGCGCGAGATGCACGAGCGCCTCGGCGCCGCCTTCCAGCGGGATCGCGAAGCGCACGGAGAGCGCGCCGAAGTCGAAGACGGTGACGACCGCCTCGGGGCGCACGACGAAGCCCTCGAGCCGCAGCTCGTCGCAGCTTGCGATGACGCGCAGCGGGCGCGGCTCGAAGTCGGCGCCCGCGGCGTTGCGCGCGCCCGCGCGCAGGCCGCTGCGGGCCGCGCTGGCGATGCGCCGCGCGCCCGCGTCCAGGTCGACCGCGAAACCCATCTCGAAGGCGAAGCAGACGTGGCAGGTGCCCCCGTCGATCGTGCGGATCTCCCCGGCGTCGCCGCTCATCGCGCGGGCTCCTGCAGGCGCAGGTCCTGCCGCGCGTTGGCGACGGAGCCCGGGATCGGCGGCAGGCCCAGGAGCTGCAGCGCCAGGTTCCCCGTCTCCGCGCTGCGCACCGGCGGCGGCGAGGCCTCCAGCGGCAGCCAGGTCTCCGCCGAGACGACCGCGCGGTGGTCGGCGTTGAGGGCGATCAGCTCCTGCGGCGCCGTGTCGCGGCCGAGCCAGACCAGCAGCGGCACGAGGAAGTTCTCCCGCGCGCGCGCGACGCCGTGATTGCGGAAGGGGTCGCCGCCGCCGTGGTCGGCGGTCAGGACGATCGCCACCTGTCCGCGCAGCGCGGGATCGGCGTCGATGCCCGCCAGCAGCGTGCCCAGCGCGGCGTCGGAGGCGGTGACCGCGGCGCGGTACGCGGAGCCGGCGCGCAGATCCCAGCCCTCGGCGTGGCCGGCGTAGTCGGGCTCGCCCAGGTGCAGGAAGATGAAGGAGCCGTCCCTCGCGCTGCGCAGGAACTCCAGCACGGTGCGCGCCTTGAGCTGCGGATCGCGCGACCAGGCGTAGGCGTCGATCTTCGCGCGGCCGTGGTCGGTGCCGGTCTGGTCGGGGGCGCCCGCGTCGCTGTCGTAGCTCTGCTGCAGGAGGACGAACTTCTCCTTCGCCGCGACGACCGCGGTGAAGCGGCCGTGGTCGTGCGCGACATCGAAGGCGCTCGCCACGTAGAAGCCGCGGTGCTTGTGGATCGTGCCGCCGTCGCGGGCGGCGCGCGGGTCGTCGTTCTCGCGCCAGGCGTGGCCCTGCGGACCCATGACTGGGCGGCCCGTGAGCATGCCGACGTGGTTCGGGAGCGTGATCGTGAAATCGGGATCCGCGCGCGCCTGCAGCGTGCCCGGTCCCTGGCGCAGGCGCGCGAAGGCGGGGAGCGCGCCGTCCTCGGGGCCGTCGATGGCGTCCGGGCGCAGGCCGTCCACGCTCACGAGGATGACATGGCGGAAGGGGCTGGACGGCGCGGCGGCGCTGGTCGGCGCGGCGGGGGCGTTCGTCGCCGCGGTCGCGGCGCCGGTCCCGGGCGCGCGCATCTCCAGCGCCTGCGGCGCCTGCCACGCGGCGGCGGCGAGCCCGGAGACGGCGAGCAGGAGGATCGGCAGGCGCGGTCGCATGCGTGCGGCCCCGCGCTCAGCGGCGGGTGAAAATGACCTCGGGCGGCTTCATCGGCAGCGCCACGATGCGCACCAGCACCGGGACGAGTCCGGTCGTCGTGGACTCGATGCGGTAGTGGCGGCAGATCGTCGGGATCAGCCGGCGCAGGATGAGCTTCGCGGCCAGCTCGCCGATGCAGATGTGCGGACCCGTGCCAAAGGGCATGTACGCGCTCGCGTCCATGCGCAGCGTGGTCTGCGGCGACCAGCGCTCGGGCAGGAACTCCAGCGGGCGCTCGAAGAAGCGCTCGTCGCGCTGCATGCAGATGAGGAAGGCCATGAGCGGACGGTGCGCGGGGATGGTGATGCCGCGCACCTCGACGGGCGCGCCGGTGACGCGCACCGCGACGGGGACGCCCGCGTAGAGGCGCAGGATCTCCTTGATCACGGCCTCGGTGAAGGGCGGCTCCTCGATGCCCGAGGCCGCCTCCTGCGCGATGGTCTCCACCGCGCGCGGATCCTGCCCCAGGTGGTAGGTCAGCAGCGCCGCCGTCTGCGAGACGGTGTCGAGGCCCGCCAGCAGCAGGTGGATCGCGTGGTCGGTGAGCTGCGCGCTGCGCGGCAGGCCCTGGCCCTGCGGGGGCAGCGCCGCGTCCATCTGCGCCATCATGCCCTGCGGACCGCGCTCGATCGTGTCGGAGATGAGCGTGCGCAGGCGAAAGAAGCGGCTGACCATCTGGTCGAAGCTCACCGGCCCCTCCGCGTCAGGCGTGGGCCAGAGCTGGTTGAGGTCGGGGACCGCGTGGTGGAAGACCTCCAGCAGCGCCATCTCCGCCTCGCAGAGCTCCTGCTCGCGCTGCGGGTCCAGCGGGCCGAGCACCCACTCCAGGAAGACGCGGCAGAGCAGGTCCAGGATGAGCGAGCCGGGCTTCACGGCGCGGCCCGTCTCGAAGGCCGCGACCCCGCCCTCCAGCCGCCGCTCGAGCGCCGACTGCAGCGGCGCGAGGCCCGCGCCGCGGAAGCAGGGCGCCGCGGCGACGCGCACCTTGCGGTGCTCGGCGCCGGTGAGCGAGATGAGTCCGTGCGGCGCCGCGGTGCGCAGCGCGAAGTTGCGGATGAGTCCCAGGTCCTCGTCCATCGAGCCGCGGACCAGCACCTGGCGGATGAGCCCCGGGTCGGTCACCAGCACGCTGCCCGGGCGCCCGTTGGCGCGCAGGGTCTGGGCGATGCCGCCCAGCGCGCTCACCACACGCAGCACCGCCGCGGGCGGATCCTCCCCCGCGAGGGGACGCAGTTGCGCGGGCGTGGCGGTGGGCAGCTCCGTGGAAGTCTGCATGCCGGAGTCTAACCCGGCACGCGCACGGCTCCATTCACCACGGACGAAGCATCCGGAATATCCCGCCGACGACCGAGGGCTGCGCGGGCCCGCGCGCGGCGCCGGCGGCGGTGACCTGCGTCTCCAGCCGCTCGCGCGCGATGTCTCCCAGCCGCTCGCGCAGCTCCGGATGGCGCGCAAGGATCCCCAGCACGCTCGCGCGCGGCAGGCGCAGGAGCTCGCACCCCTGCGGCCCGGCGATGACATCCGCGGTCCGCGGCTCGCGGCGCAGGAGCGCGATCTCGCCGAAGTGGCCGCCCGGTCCGATGGCCACGCGCGCGGCGCCGGGGAGCATGACCTCGCATCCGCCGGAGGCGATCACGAACATCGAGTCGGAGCGGTCGCCGCGGCGCACGATGATCTCGCCGGGCAGGCACTTCATCGGGGCGGCGTCGCGCGCCATCTCGCGGCGCTCGGCGGCATTGACATGCGCGTCGGCGAAGAGCGCGCACGCCTCGAGGGAGGCGGAGGCGGTGCGCGCGCGATCGGCGGCGGCGGCGGCGCGCTCGGCCTCCTCCTGCGGCGAGACCATGCGCACGGTGCGCATCGGGAAGGGGATCTCGATGCCCGCCTCGCGCAGCGCGTACCAGAGGCGCGTCTGCACGCGGTCGAGCGTCTCGTCGCGCACGACGAAGCTCGGGATCCAGAAGCGCATCTCGTAGACGATCGCGGAGTCGCCGAAGCTCAGCAGCGCGACCTCGGGCTCGGGGATGCGCAGCACGTTGCGTTCGTGCGTGAGCACATGGTGCGCGACATCCTTCACCAGCGCCGGCGGACAGTCGTACGCCGCCCCGAAGCGCACGAGCTGGCGAAGCACGGGCGTCGGTCGGTCCAGGTTCCGGAAGTCGCGGGCCAGCAGGTCGCTGTTCTTGAGGACGACTAGCTCCCCGTCCTTCGTGTGGATGCTGGTGGTGCGAAGCGTGCTGTCGACGACGCGCCCGACCGTGCCGTCGCGCCCGAGCTGCACCCAGTCGCCCTTGCGGATGACGCGGTCGGCCTGCAGCTCGTAGCCCGCGAAGACATTGCCCAGCGTCGACTGCAGCGCGAGGCCCACGACGAAGACCGTCGCGCCGCCGACGCCCAGGATCGCGGTGCGCGCGGGCAGCTTCTCGGCGAAGTGCGCCTCGTAGATGACCAGCAGCCCCAGGATGACGAGTCCCAGGAAGATCGCGGTGCGCTGGAAGCGCAGCAGGTCGTCCTTGCCGCGTGCGGTGCGCACGACCGTGATCAGCTCCAGGATCACCCCGGCGGCAGCGAAGACCGCGCCGAGTTCCGCGATGGTCTGCAGCAACGGCACCAGCAGCACGGAACGCGCGGCGTCGCCGGCTGCGGACGCGTCCGTCGCGGTCCCGGCGGTGCCCGGGGCGAGCGCGATGGGGATCTCGAACTCGACCCCGCACCAGACCAGCAGGCCAAAGAGCGAGGCGACGACCAGGCCCGTGCCCGCCGTGACCTTGCCGCCGGTGCCCTCGCGGGCGATGCGGACGCCCAGGAGCGCGAGGTAGGCGAAGATCCCCACCACAAGCGCGTCGGTCGCCAGGTGGAGCAGGTGCAGGGAGTCCATCTGGCCGCATTATGCCCGCTGGCCAAAAAGGAAAGCGGCGAGGGTCCCCACGATGGAGGGAGCCCTCGCCGCCGGCGTGTGCGCGTGCGGGGTGGGATCGGCGCCCGTTCAGGCGGGCTCACCCATGGCGGCGGGGGCCTCCTCGGGCTCCCCGACCTCCTCGGCCTCGTCGGCCGCGGGAGCGAGGCTGGCCTCGTTCTCGCCGGCCGCGGGCGGCACGGGCGGGACGGGCGGGACCGGAGGAACCGGGGGGACCGGCGCGACCTTGGCGCGGTTGCGCATCTTGGCCTGGTCCTCCATGAAGGACTCGACGGCGCTGCGGACCTCCTTGCGGAAGGCGCCGCGGGTCTTGGCGTCGGGGGCGCCAGCGCCCTCGTAGACGGTCTCGCCCGAGGCGAGGTCCTTGACCTTCATCTTCGTGGTGCCGCTCTTCTCCGTCCAGACGATCTCGGCCGCGTCGTCGCGGTAGCGGATCTCGGAGACGTTGCTGCCGCCGGAGCCGCCGCGCGCCGCGGCGCGATCCTGGGCGAACTTCGCCTCGTTCAACGCGCGGTCAGCCTTGGCACGGGCCTCGGCCTGGGCGATCTGCGCCTCCGCCTGGGCGACCTTCGCGTCCGCCATCGCGCGGCGGGCGTCCTCCTGCGCCGCGCGGATGTCGTCCTGGGCGACCTTCGCGTCCGCCATCGCGCGGTGCATCTCGATCATCGCCTCGGCATCCGCGTTGGGCGCGGCGCCGCGCAGGCGGTAGACCTTCGGGGCGCCGCCGGCGCTGGCCACCGCGGCGGGAGCGACCATCATCACGTCGCCGTCGGTGCTGAAGCCCGCGTCGGCGCGGCGGCCACCCGGGCCGAGCACCGGCAGCTTCTTGCCCGTCAGCGCGACCTTGGCGGTCTGCTCCTTGCCGCCGCGCAGGTAAGTGATCTCGACCGTCTCGCCGGGCTTGTTGGCGCGGATCAGCGTGGCGAACTGCTCGGCGTTCACGAGCATCTGGTCGCCCAGCTTGGAGATGACGTCGAGGTTCTGCAGGCCGGCCTTCTCGGCGGGGCTGTCCTTCTCGACCATGGTCACGACCAGGCCGGTGCCCTTGCGCAGCGGAAGCTGCGCGGCGGTCTGCGCCGAGACGGGCTCGGTGGCGACGCCGAAGAAGGCGGCGTTCTCCTCGAACTCGACGGCCAGCGGGACGCCCGCGACGGTGGTCGTGCCCATCGCCGGGCCGCCCATGATGCCCATGCTGCCCGGGCCGCCCGCGGTGCTGAAGTTGACGCCGCCCTTGGCGAGTCCGGCCATGATCTGGCCGCGGATGTTCTGCATCAGGTCCTCGTCGATGCCCAGCGACTGGAGCTGGCCCTTGAGGTCGTCGAGGTTGATGTGCAGCTCGCCGAGCTGGCCCTTGAGCTCCTCCATCGCCTCGGCGATGGCGCGCTCGGCCTCTTCCTGGTCCTCCTTGCTGAGCTGCATGCCCTTGACGACGACGACGGGCTTGGCGATCGCCTCGTCGCGGATCACGACGGGCTTGCCGCCCTCGGCGCCGTTGACGCGGACGACGACGCGCTTCTCGTTGGTCGCGGTCGGGCCGCCGGCGGTCGCGCCGCCGCTGGCGGGCTTGGCGTCGGTGGTCTGCGCGGACTGCGCCTTGGTCGCGGGGGCGCAGGCCATCGCGAGCAGCGAGATGATGAGTGCGATGAATGCGGACATGGTGGCTCCTGGGGTGCGTGTCATGGTGCGGGGGCGGAGGCGTCAGTCGGCGCTGGGCCGGCCGACGACGAGCCGCGGTTCGATGGAACGGATTTCGATGGTGGCGCCGCGCGCGGGGTCGCGGTAGCGGTCGGTGCGGACGTAGACGGTGCCCGTCGAGCGGACGACCTCGCCGTTGGGGAGCTCGCGGGCGCCGAAGTCGGCGAAGCCCGCGGTCTGCCACTCGGTGCCCATGGGGACCCAGTCGCGCACCGCGGCGGCGCGCAGGGACCAGCCCATGGAGAGGCCGGCGCCGACGAAGAAGAGCGCCGCGGCGGCGGCGGGCCAGCGCATGCGGCCCACGCGGGGGCGCGACTCGAAGTGCGCGGTGGCGGCGATGCGCGCGTCGAGCGCGTCGCTCGGGCGGCGCAGGGGGAGCGCGGCGACCAGACGCTCGATCTCGAGGTCGGCCACGGGCATCGGGAAGCTGGAGGGACGGTCGGTGTTCATGCGTTCACCTGCTCGTACTGCGTGCGGAGGGCGGCCACGGCCCGGTGGTAGCGGGCGGCGACGGTGCCCAGGGGAGCGCCGACGACGGTCGCGATCTGCTCGAATCCCAGTCGCGCGACCGACCGGAGCAGGATGACCTCCTGCTGCTCGGCCGGGAGCGCCTCGACCGCCTCCCGGAGCCGCCGTGCCGCGTCGCGGTCCGAGGCGCGCAGCGCGGGGTCCGGCTGGCGGTCGTCGAAGAGGGATCCGTCCGCCGAGGCGGCGGCGCGCACCTTGCGCCGGCGGCCCATGTCGATCGCGGCGTTGCGGACCGCCGCGTACAGGTAGGCCACGGGATCCCCCTCCGGCGCCCGGCCGCGCGCAAGCACGCGGTGGACGCCGTCGTGCACCGCATCCTCCGCCAGCGCTGGATCCCGAAGAAGCGCCATGGCCATGGAGAGGAGGCCCTGGCGGTGCTCGGCGTAGAGGATGCTGGTCGACTCTGCGTGGTGCATGTGGGGACACCATTCTCACGCGCCGGGCCCCGGGGTTTATGCAGCCGGAGGCGAAAAAAGCGAAGGAGGGCCCGATCGGGGCCCTCCGGGGGTCGGCGGGAGCGCTGCCGGCCCGTTGGGTCAGCCCACGATCTTGTCGTGGACGTTGCCGTGGACGTCGGTCAGGCGGAAGTCCCGGCCCGCCCAGCGGTAGGTGAGGTGCTCGTGGTTGATCCCCAGCATGTGGAGGATCGTCGCGTGCCAGTCGTGGATGTCCATCTTGCCGTCGACGGCCTCGATGCCGTTCTCGTCGGTCGCGCCGTAGCTGCTGCCGCCGCGCGCGCCGCCGCCGGCCATCCACATCGTGAAGCCCTTGCTGTTGTGATCCCGGCCGTCGCCGTTCTGCGCGTACGGGGTGCGGCCGAACTCGCCGCCCCACACCACGAGCGTGTCCTTGAGCATGCCGCGCGCCTTCAGGTCGGCCAGCAGCGCCGCGATCGGGCGGTCGATCTCGCCCGCCTGCTTCGTGAGGTCGTCGCGCAGGTTGCGGTGCGTGTCCCAGCCGCCGTGGTTGACCTCGATGAAGCGCACGCCCTTCTCGGCGAAGCGGCGCGCGAGCAGGCACTGGCGCGCGAAGTCGTCGCGCCCCTTGCCGATGCCGTACATCTCGAGGGTCTTGGGCTTCTCGTCGGAGAGGTCCATGAGGTCGGGCATCTCCGCCTGCATGCGGAAGGCGAGCTCGTAGCTTTCGATGACGCCTTCCACGATGTCGTCGCTGCGGTCGCGCTGGAGGCGGTCGGTGTTGAGCCGCTTGACGAGGTCGAGCTGCTGGCGCTGCGCCTTCTCGGTGAGCGCGGGATTCTTGAGGTTCGGCAGGCCGCCGTCGCCGCCCTGGCGCCGCGCGCTGCGCTCCATGCCCACGCGCGTGCCCTGGTAGACGGCGGGCAGGAAGCCGCTGCCGTAGTTCTGCGCGCCGCCGTTGCCCGCGGGCGGGTTCAGCGTGATGAAGCCGGGCAGGTTCTGGTTGACGGTGCCGAGTCCGTAGAGCGTCCACGAGCCCATCGAGGGGCGCACGAACTGGAAGCTGCCGGTGTGCATGAGCACGGTCGCCTGCGCGTGGGCGGGGACCGCGGTGTTCATGCCGCGCAGTAGGCACATCGAGTCGGCGTGCTTGGCGAGCTCGGGAAAGAGGTCGCTGATCCACAGCCCGCTCTTGCCGTGCTGGCGGAACTTCCACGGGCTGGCCAGGAGCTTCGCGCCCGCGCGCGTGCCGCCGAGGCTCTTGCCGTCGTTGGCGACCAGCTCGGGCTTGTAGTCGAAGGTGTCCACGTGCGAGGGGCCGCCGGACATGCAGAGGAAGATGACGCGCTTGGCGCGGGGGGTGAACTCCGGCGACTTGGGCGAGAGCGGACCGTCGGGCATCTTGCCGTCGCCGGGGACCAGCAGGCGCGGCGCCGAGGCCGCCGCGTTGGCGATCCCGGCGAAGGCCATGAGGCCGAAGCCGCAGGAGAGCGTGCGGAGCACGTCGCGGCGGCCGGTGGCGAAGACGCGGTTGTTGCAGAGGTCCATGGGAACTCCTCAGTCGAGCATGCGGAACTCGGCGGTCTGGAAGAGCGCCTGGCAGAAGGCGGTCCAGCCCTGGCGCTGGACGGTGCGCGTGTCGCGCGTGCCCTGGGCGGTGGGGAACTGCTTGAAGAAGGTGGCGACGGCGGTCATCTCGCCCTGCGTCGGGCGGCGGCCGAAACAGAGCTCGAAGGCGCGGCGCACGCGCTCGGGGTCGCTCGCGTCCATCGCGATGAGCCGGTCGGCCATCGCCTGCGCGGCGCGGGTGACGCGCTCGCTGTTCATCATGAAGAGCGCCTGCGTGGGGACGCTGGTCGTGTCGCGCTCGGCGCTGACGAAGGCGGGCTCGGCGAAGTCGAAGACGTCGAGCATCTCCACCACGTGGTCGCGCAGCACCGGCAGGTAGACCGAGCGGACATCGGGCTCGGCGGACATGAGGCGCGCGACGATCGGGTTGCGGTCCGCGCCCTCCATCAGGGCGGCGACGGAGCCGACGGGGCGTTCGCGCTGCAGCAGGCCCGCGGCCATGAGCATCGCGTCGCGGATCGACTCGGCCTCGAGGCGCTTCTTGGGCATGCGCCAGACCAGCGTGTTGTCGGGGTCGACCTCGAGCGCGCGCGCATCGGCGCGGCTGGACATCTGGTACGCGTGGCTCATCACCAGCGACTTGACCAGGTGCTTCGTCGACCAGTCGTGCTCCATGAGGTCGACGGCGATCCAGTCCAGCAGCGCCTGGTTCGTGGGCATCACGCCGTTGGCGCCGAAGTTGTTGGGCGTCCCCACCAGCGGGTCGCCGAAGAGGTGCTGCCAGACGCGGTTGGCCCAGACGCGCGCGGTGAGCGGGTTGGACTCGTCGGAGACCCAGTTGGCCAGCTCCATGCGGCCGCTGCCCGAGCGGATCGGCTTGGCGGCGGCGGTGACGAGCACCTGCGGGACGCCGCGCGGGACGCGGTCGCCGGGCTTGTCGATCTCGCCGCGCGAGAGCAGCGGGGCGTCCTGCGCCTTCTCGCGGTCCTTGACGGCCATCGCGAGCCGGTTGGTGGCGGTGGCCTTGCCGTCCTCGCCGAAGCGCACGAGCAGGTCGGCGGCGGCCTCGGTCTGTCCGTCGGCGAAGCGCGCGCGCTGGAGCTTCTGCTGCTCCGCGGCGCTCAGCGCGGTGGCGCGCGACGCTCCGCCGCGCACGGCCTCCTGCGCCTTCATGCGCAGCGCCTCGGCCTCCTTGTCCATCTCCTCGGCGCGCGCGAGCTGCTGCTTGTACGCGTCGCGCAGCATCGAGGGCATCACGGGGCCGTTGGGCATCGAGGCGCCAGCGGGCAGCTCCGCCAGCGTGGCCGGATGCGCATTGCCCTGCGAGCGGTAGGTGCCGTACATCGTCTGCGTCGAGAGGAAGATCCCCGCCATCGCGTAGTAGTCGCGCTGCGGGATCGGGTCGAACTTGTGGTCGTGGCAGCGCGCGCAGGCGATGGTGATGCCCAGCATGCCCTGGCTCATCGCGTCGATCTGCTCGTCGATGAGGTCCGCCGCGAACTGCGGCACGCCGCGCGTGTTGTGCCCCTTGCTGCCGATGGCCAGGTAGCCCGTGGCCACGAGCTGCTCGGCGCGCTGCTGGTCGTTGGCCGCGGGCATGAGGTCGCCCGCGAGCTGCTCGCGCAGGAAGCGGTCGAAGGGCTTGTCCGCGGCGAAGCTGTCGATCACGTAGTCGCGGTAGCGCCAGGCGTGCGGGTAGACGACGTTGGACTCCTTGCCGCTGGACTCCGCGAAGCGCGCCACGTCGAGCCAGTGGCGGCCCCAGCGCTCGCCGTAGGCGGGCGAGGCGAGCAGCCGGTCCACGAGCTTCTCGTACGCCTGCGGCGTGCGGTCCTTTTCGAAGGCGGCGATCTCCTCGGGGGTCGGCGGCAGGCCGGTGAGGTCGAAGGTCACGCGGCGGATGAGCGCGCGCCGGTCGGCGTCGGGGGCGGGGCGCAGGCCCTTGGCCTCGATGCCCGCGAGCAGGAAGCGGTCAACGGGCGTGCGCGCCCACGCGGCGTCCTTGGTCGCGGGCGGATCGATCTTGACGGGCGGCTTGAAGGCCCACCAGTCGCGCCCCTTCTCGATGTCGATGCCGGCGCGCGGCGCGGGCGTCACGGGGGCGCCGCCAAGCGCGTCGGGATGCGGGGCGCCCATCGCGACCCAGCGCTCCAGGAGCTTGATCGACTCGTCGGGCAGCTTCTTCTTCGGGGGCATCTCCAGGTCGTGGTCGCTCCAGCGGACCGCGGTGATGAGGAGGCTGTGGTCGGGGTCGCCGGGGACGATCGCGGGACCGGTGTCGCCGCCGGCGAGCAGGGCCGCCAGGGTGTCGACACGCAGGCCGCCGCGCACCTTGTCCGCGGTCGCGGAATGGCAGCGGTAGCAGCTGCTCGAGAGCAGCGGCCGGATGCTCTTCTCGAAGAACTCGATCTGGTCGGGGGTGGGGGGCGCGGCGCCGACGCCGGCGGGGGAGCCGGGGGCGGCCTTGCCGGAGGCGGGAGGTGCCGGCATCGCGGCGGCTGCGGCAAGCAGCAGCGCGGCGAGGCCAGGGAGGACTTGGAGGCCGCGGAGATCCATCGCTGGACTCAACGATTGCATACGCCGTGTGTTGCCCGATTGCGTCATCGGCTCGCCGGGATTCGGAAGTTTCAGGACGCTTTCGAGGCCGTCGCGGGGGGCCGGGCGGGGCTGGCGGCCGCCGGGGCGGCCCCCTCGGCGGGGGCGTCGGCGCCGCCGCGCTCGATCCAGCGCAGGCAGACCTCGATCAGGGCGTCGCGGCCGATGGGCTTGGTGGCGTAGTCGTTGCAGCCCACGGCGATGCAGCGGGCGCGGTCCGCGGCGGTGGCGTGGGCGGTGAGCGCGATGATCGGCAGCGTCACGCCGTCGCGGCGCAGCATCGCCGTCGCGTCGTAGCCGTCGAGGTCGGGCATCTGCATGTCCATGAGGACGAGGTCGAAGTGCGTGCCGTGCGTGCGCTCGCGGTCGGTCATGAGCGCGTAGACGGCCTTGCGTCCGTCGGCGGCGTGCAGCACCTCCGCGCCCGCGCGCTCCAGATGGTGGATGAGCAGGCGCGCGTTGTCGGGGCCATCTTCGGCCAGCAGGATGCGCCGGCCCGCCAGTGGGCGCGCTTCCGGGGCGACGGCGGCGGCCGCGAGGCCCGGCGCCGCGTGCGATCCCGTGCGCGGCGTCGCTGCGCGCTCGGCGGGAAGCAGCACGGTGAAGGTGCTGCCGACGCCGGGCTCGCTGGACACGCTGATGTCGCCGCGCATGAGCTGCGCGAGCCGTCGCGAGAGCGCCAGCCCCAGGCCCGTGCCGCCGAAGGCGCGCGTGGGCGAGGTGTCCACCTGCGAGAAGGCGGCGAAGAGCTTGGAGACCTGCTCGGGGGACATGCCGATGCCGGTGTCCTGCACCGCGATCGCCACGCGCTCGCCCTGCATGCCGATCCGCACGCTGACGCCGCCGCTGTTGGTGAACTTGATCGAGTTGCCGACCAGGTTGATGATGATCTGCCGCACGCGCATCGGGTCGGCCAGGATCGCCTCGGGCGCGCCGGGATCGACGGTGAGCGAGAGGTCCAGCCCGCGCGCCGCGGCGCGCTGGCGCAGGAGCGCGAGCACCTCGGAGGCGATCGCGCGCAGGTCGGTGGGCACGCGCTGGACGGTCATCGCGCCGGCCTCGACGCGCGACATGTCCAGGATGTCGTTGATGATCGCCAGCAGGTGGTCGGCGTTGCGGGCGACCGCGTCGGCGGCCTCCTCGCGGCTGATGTCGCCGCCGCCGGAGTCGCCGTCGCGCATGAGCTCGGCGTAGCCCACGATCGCGGTCATCGGCGTGCGGATCTCGTGGCTGACGTTGGCGACGAACTCGCTCTTGGCGCGGCTGGCGGCCTCGGCCTCGCGCTTGGCGCGCTCGAGCGCCAGTTCCGTCTCCTTGCGCTCGGTGGAGTCGAAGAGGTAGCCGTGCCAGAGGACGCTGCCGTCGGGCTCGCGCTGCGGGATGGCGCGGCCGTCGATCCAGCGGAGCTGGCCGTCGGCGCGGTGGACGCGGAACTCGCACTTCCACATGCCAAGCTGCGCGCGCGCCTGCGCGAGCGTCGCGCGCACGCCCTCGATGTCCTCGTCGTGGATCATGCCGAAGGCGAGCGCGGCGTCCTCGCGGACCTCGCCCGCCTCGATGCCGAAGACGCGCTCGACGCCGCGGCTGACGTAGGAGAAGCGCGCGACGCCATCGGGGCGCTCGTGCAGCATGTAGACCATGCCGGGCAGGTTCATGGCGATGCGCTCCAGGCGCGCGCTCGACTCGGCGGCGGCGCGGTCGGCGGCCATGCGCTTGCGGCGGAAGACGGTGACGGAGAGGCCGATGCAGAGGCTGCCGATGGCCGCGACCAGCACGCCCGCGCGCGCCGCGGAGCCCATCGCCGCCACGCGCGAGATGTAGTTGCTGGCGTCGATGTCGACGCCGATGTAGCACTCGGTGCGGCCGAGCGCGTCGCGCACCGGGGCGTACGCGGAGAAGAGCGTGCCCCAGTCGTCGGTGTACGGATCCATCGAGACGGTCGCGGCCTGCTCGCGCAGGACGGCGAGCATCGCCGGGTCGGGATTCGGGTAGAGCTCGTTGATCGAGACGTGCTCCGCGCGGCCGTTCGCGAGCATCTGCCCGCGCGGCGAGGCGTCGACGACGAAGCGCAGGCCCTCGCGCGAGTTGCGGTAGGTGTAGACGTAGCGCACCTCGGGGACGTAGCGCATCACGGTGCGCAGGCCTTCCGCGATCTCCTCGTACTCGGGCGAGCCGTCCTGCGAGGGATCGGTGAGCACCCGGTGCTTGTCGGGATCGATGTTGCTCGAGGCGATGCGCGCGACGTTGAGCAGCGAGTCCTGCACGGAGCGCTGCAGCACCTCGATGGCGGTGTGGTGCAGCGCCCACATGCTGATGACCGCGCCGGAGAAGAAGACCAGCGCCGCGACGGCGCCCAGCAGCGTGGGACGGTCCGCGACCTGGCGCGCGGTGTGGCCGACGCGCCGGCGCACGGCGCGCACGGGATGCAGGAAGATGGCTCGGGGATCCACTCGCATGCTGGCGTGCCCGTGGCCGAAACGGGCCACCCACGCCTGGGAAACATCGGATTGCCGTGGGCCCGTCCCAACTGCATTCACCGATGAGTTCCGTCTATTCCGGCCGCGCGCGGCCCATCCGGTGGCCCAACCGGCCCCCCCGGTACGCTTGCCGCGTCGCAGTTTCCGGAACGGCCCCTTTCCCAGGAGGACCCAGATGCACCCGCTCGCGGTACCGCTGACCTCGCTGTGGCTTCCCGTCCTGCTTGCCGCCGCCGGCGTCTGGATCGCCAGCGCGATCGGCTGGATGGCCATCAACCACCACGCCCGGGACCAGCAGCCGCTGCCCGAGGAGGACCGTTTTCTGGACGCCGCCCGCGCGATGAAGATCCCGCCGGGGCTCTACCGCTTCCCCTGGAGCGCCACGCACGCCGAGGCGCAGACCCCGGAGATGCAGCGCAAGTGGAAGGAGGGGCCGACGGGGCTCGTGCACATCTGGGGTCCCATCAGCATGCCGCGCTGCATGCTGCTCTCGTTCCTGGTCTATCTGCTGGCGAGCGTGCTCGTGGCGTATGTCGGCGCGGTCGCGCTGCCCGCGGGGTCGAGCTTCCTGCACGTGCTGCGCGTGCTCGGCACGGTGGGCATCCTGACCTACTGCGTCGGCGGCGTGCCCCACGGCATCTGGTTCCAGCAGCCCGGACGCGCGATGGCGATGAACTTCGTCGACGGCGTCATCTACGGCCTCCTGACCGGCGCCATCTTCGCGACCCTCTGGCCCAAGTGAGATCCGCATCGTGACCACCGCCTCGACCGCGACGAGTTCCTCCGCCCGCATCGCCGAACCCTCGCTCGAGGCGATCCGCGCGCGCTTCCCCGCGCTCGCGGGCGCGTGGGCGCTGCTGGAGAACGCCGGCGGCTCGCAGGTGCCCGCGTGCGTCGCCGACGCGATGCACCGCTACATGCTCGAGCGCTACGTGCAGCTCGGCGCGGGCTACCCGATGTCGGACGAGGCGACCGCGACGGTCGCGCAGGCGCACGAGTTCATCGGCACCGTCTTCAACGGCAACGCGACGGGGACGACGATCCTCGGGCCCAGTTCGACGCAGCTCGTGCACCTGGTCGCGGGCTGCTGGGCGCAGCGCGTGCGGCCGGGCGACGAGATCGTGATCGCCGAGAGCGGCCACGAGGCGAACATCGGCGCGTGGCTGAGGCTCGAGCGCCTGGGCGCGGTCATCCGCTGGTGGCGCGTGGACCGCGAGGCGATGGAGTGCACGCTCGACGGCCTGGACGCGGTGCTCTCCCCGCGCACGCGGCTGGTCGCGTTCCCGCATGTCTCGAACCTGCTCGGCGGCGTGATCGACGCGGCCGAGGTCGCGCGCCGCGCGCACCGCGTGGGGGCGCGGGTCTTCGTCGACAGCGTCGCCTTCGCGCCGCACCGCGCGCTCGACGTCGCGGCGTGGGAGCTCGACTGGTGCGTCTACTCGACCTACAAGGTCTTCGGCCCGCACATGGGCGCGCTCTACGGGCGCGCGGACGCGGTCGCGGAGCTCGAGGGCCCGAACCATTTCTTCATCCCGCGCGACCAGCTTCCGTACAAGTTCGAGCTCGGCGGCGCGTGCCACGAGGGCTGCGCCGGGCTGCTCGCGCTCGCGCCGTACCTGGCGTTCCTCGCGGGCGCGCCGGAGTCGGCGGGGCGCGAGCGCGCGGTCGTCGGGCGCGCCTTCGAGCGCATGGCGCAGCTCGAGGCGCCGCTGCAGCGCGCGCTCGTCGAGGGGCTGCGCGCGATCCCGGGCGTGCGCCTCATCGGCAGCGCGGCCACCGGCATCGACGCGCGCGTGCCGACGGTGAGCTTCCTGCACGAGCGGCGCAGCCCCGCGGAGATCGTGCGCGCGGTGCACGCGCACCAGGTCGCGGTGCGCCACGGCCACATGTACGCCTACCGCCTCTGCCAGGCGCTGGGCATCGACACCGCGCAGGGCGTCGTGCGCGTGAGCGCGGTGCACTACAACAGCCTGCCGGAGATCGAGCGCTTCCTCGCGGCGGTGCGCGCCGCGGTCGCCTAGCCCATGCGGCGCAGCTCGTCCCGCACTTCCAGCAGCGGTTGCGGATTCACGCGGATGAGCCCGCGGCGGCCGTAGTCGAGGTCGATCGTCACCCAGAGCGCGGAGGCGATGAGGACCGCGAGCGCGCCCGCGATGAAGCCCTGCCGGCGCCCGAAGACGCTCGCCGCGTAGCCGATGGTGGCGAGCGAGAGCGCGGCGCAGGCGACCAGCAGCGCGACCACCGGGTACGGCAGGTGGCGGCTCACCAGGGAGTCGCGCATCGAGAGCAGGTCGATCACCTCGTTCACCGGCGGCAGCACGGACTGCGCCGTCCACTGGTGGATGCGCACGCCCTCCGAGGCGGCGCGCCAGAGGCGGCGGTGGTGCTCGTGCAGCCGCTCGAGAAGCGCCGGATCGTCGCCGGAGCCGGCCTGCTCCAGCAGCCGCACCCGGTCCTCGGCGTAGTCGCGCAGCGCGCTGCGTGCGGCGGCGGCCTGCTCGGCAGGCAGCAGCTCCGCGCGCAGCGCCGCGGTGCCCAGCGCGTTGGCCTCGCGCACGAGCACGTCCTGGCGCTCGATGAAGCGCGAGGTCGCGCCCGAGAAGGCGAAGGCCAGGAGCAGCCCGAGCAGGCCCAGCACCGCGCCCTGCACGGTCGCGAGGTTCGGATGCTCCTTCGGCGAGGCGCGGCGGCGGCCCAGCCGGTAGCCGGCTTCAAGCGAACCGAGCATGCCCGCGAGCAGCGCGAGGGCGACGGCGAGGTCGACGAGGAAGGGGGGCATGGCGGTCGTGGCGTGGCGGTCAGCCCGCGCGCTTGAAGAGGTCGAGAAAGCGGCCTTCGTAGCGCTTGAAGACGCCCAGGCGGTCCAGTTCCGCCTTGAGCTTCACGGCCTCGTTGGGGTCGCGCCTGGCGGCGTCGAAGAGGCGCTCGATGTTGGCGATCGCGGCGGGGTCGATGACGCGGCCGTCGGGCCCGCGGACGGGCGGCTCCGCGGGGATGTCGGGGTCGGGGAGCTTGTCGGAGGGGGCAGGGGGACGGTCGCGGTCGCCGGCGTCGCCCGGTTCCGCGGATTCAGCGGCGTCGCCGGCGTCGCCCGACTCGCCGACGTCGCCTGCGTCGCCGGTCTCGCCCGCATCGCCCGCGTCGCCGCCGCCCTCGCCCTGCGACTCGATCTGCTCCATCGCCTCGATGAGCGCCTGGTCGACGACCGCCGCCTGCCGGTCGATGCTCTCGAGGCTGATGTCGATGCCCGCGAGCACGCTGAAGACACTGAGCGCGGCGCGCGCGGCCTTGGGGTTGGGGACGCGCATCGCGAAGAAGGGGATCTCCGCGAGCAGCCCGATGCCCGGAAAGCCGTCGCGCGCGGCGACGCCCAGCAGCAGGCCGTTCATGCCGCCGATCTCGCCGTCGGGGATGGGCTCGACTTCCGCGCGGCGCAGCAGGTCGAGCGTGCCTTCGTCGGTCGCGACGCCCGAGACCTTCGGGTTCTGCGAGGGATGCAGCCCCGACGCGAGCGACGCGAAGGTCACGATGCGGTCGACGCCCAGGCGCCGCGCCTCGCTCAGCAGCTTCTCCGCGTACGCGACGCCGCCGGTGGAGGGCTGCGCCTCGCTGATGAAGACGACGAGCCCGCGCCCCTCGCCGGGGTTCTTCCAGTGGAAGAAGAGCCCGCGCGGCTGCCGCACCGGCTGCACGATGCCGTCCTTCGCCGCGATCTCCGAGACCTCGAAGTGGTCGCCCGGCGGCAGCTCGTCCCCCTGCGTCATCCCCAGTTCCTGGATGAGGTAGCTCGCCGCGATGAGCGCCACGTTGCCCATGCCCGGCCACGCGGCGATCATCCAGGGGCGCGCGGGAGGGGCGGGGGAGGACATCGCACGGGGATTCTAGTGCCGGGTCCCCGTGGTCCACCGCTCAGGCGCACTCATCGTCGCCGTCTCGCACGGACCAACGCGGCGACTCCGATCAGCCCCAGCGCTCCCGGCGCGGGGATCGCGACGAATCCCGTGCCATTGCCCTCGATGCCCGTCGCGGTCGCGAGCGTCGTGAACGCGCCGGTGGTCAGGTCGAAGGAGCCCATGCGCAGCGTGGAGCCGGCCGCGTCCGGCCGCAGCGCGCCGTAGAGGGTGCCATTGAGGAACTCCATCCCGTTGTTGGCGAATCCGAAGCCGATGGAGCCGATCGTGACGGCACCGCCGCTTGGGGTCCACGAGACCAGCGTGTTGGCGGTCGCGTTCGTCACCAGGAAGCGCTGGGCGACGGAGTCCCACGCGATGCCGCCTCCGCCCGTCGCGTTGATGCCCGTGTTCCATGTCTGGAGGACGGAGAAGTTGGTCGCGTCGAGCCGCGAGATGCGCAGGGGCCCGAGCGTGTCGTTGACGGCGTAGAGGTCACCTCCGGCGAAGACCATCGAGCCCACGCCGAAGCTCGTGGCCCCGATCTGCGTCAGCGAAGGGGCGGCGCCGAATGCATCGTTCACGCGGTACACGGCCCACTGGCCGGCGACCGCGCTGCGCGCGCATGCAAGGATGTCGCCGCCAGACGCACCGGGAAGCGAGAAGCCGCCGGGCACGAACGTCAGCGACTGGACTTCGTGGTCCAGCATCACGGCAGGGCCCACCGATCCGGCGGAGTCGGCCCGGAAAAGCTGCGCGCCGTCGGTGGCGAGGAACTGGATGGACGCGGAGGCGGCGCAGGAGACAACTCCCGGGATGGCCAGTGCAACGCACCATGACTTCAGCATGTCGATTCTCCAAGAGGGAGGTGGAGGCCCGCACGGGGCCCGCTTACCCCGCGAACAGCGCCCGTCAGCCGAAGGTCACCATACCCCAATCGCCTGCTCCGTCCAATCTCACAGGTCGCGCGCGCGCGGAGCCGACGCGTTCGGCGATCGCTTCGGACGCCTCACGTTGCTCCCCAGTGAAACGCGATCCCCTTCGGCGCGATCTGGAGCCTGATTCATCGCGGATTGTTCGGAGTTGTTCCCGTGGCGGCACGGGTCGCCGCGAGCTCGTCCTTCCAGCGGATCGTCTCGGGCGAGAGCCCGCGCTTGACCAGGCTCTCGCGGAACTGCCGCGCTTCGGCCACCCGGGTCAGCTCGAGCTTCACCCCCAGGCGCTGCGCGACCTCCTCGATCTGCTCGATCGTGACATGGAAGAACTCGCGCCGGAGGTTCACGAGGTTCATCCGCGACGACTCCAGCTCGCGGTGGAAGCTGGACTCCAGCGCGGGGGCGTCGTCGGAGGCGATGAAGGCGTGGACGTCGAAGTCGAAGGGAACCGAGGCGTCGCTCAGCTCGTCGATGCGCTCCTGCGGATCCAGCCGTCGCGTGAGTCCGATCTTGTAGACGTCCTCGCCGAACGACCCGATGTTCGAGATCACGTAGACGTGGCCGCGGCGCGTGAGCTGCGCTTGCGAGACCGCCCGCTGCGCGTCGGCGAGCGCAGCTTCGGCCTCCGCGACCCGTCGTTCCAGGATCGCCCGCTCGGCCGCGCTCGCTTCCGCGAGGGCTGCGCGCGCTTCCTCGAGCGCGCGGGCCCGTACGCGCTCCTCGAGCTCGGCCTGCTGCTGCGCGCGCTCGAGCTCGCGCTGCTCGCGCGCCTCCTCGCGCTGCTGCGCCCGGATCTCGCGCTGCTCCTCTTCCTCCTCATGACGCTGGATCTCCAGCTCGGAGGCAAGCTCCAGCTCACGCAGCCGTTCCGCGCGCACCATCGGCGAGAGGGCGATGCGGAAGTAGTCGCCCGCGACGTTGATGTCCTTCCAGGCGCGTTCGACGAGCGACTTCATCGACTCCAGATTGCGCCAGGTGAGACGCGAGAGCGCGAGGTCCGCCTCGGCGTTGAAGGCGCGCAGCATGAGCACGCGGAGGTTCTTCGCGGCCCGGTCCGTCGCCTTCTCGTCGGCAGGGGTGGGCTGCGGGGGCAACTGGGTCCACGCCTCGCCCGACTTGCGCGCGGCCTTCAGGCGATCGCGAAGCTGCGCGATCTCGTCCTTGTACGCCTCGGAGGAGTCGAAGCGGCGCGACGGCGGATGGAAGCCCGCCAGGAGGTCCTCCGCGTCGCGGTCGCGCTCGAGCATCGCCTGGTCGGCGTCCGCGACCGCCTTCATCACGACGGCGTGCCGGCGTCGCAGCGCGGCGATGGCGTCGGCGAGGTCGCGCTGCACGGCGCGCTCGACCTGGATCTCCTCCGCGAGCTGCTTCTTGATCTCCTCCGCGCGACGCTCCACGCTGGTGATCGGCCGGAGGCGGTCCTCGAGCTGCTTGCACTTCTGCTGCAGATCCAGGTGCTCCGCGCGCAGCTCCCGCTCCCGGGCGTCGGCGGCGGCCGCGCGTCGCAGCGAATGGAAGACGGCGGCAATCCCGCCGCCCACCGCCGCGAGCACGAGTGCACCCACAAGGACCCACACGATTCCCATGGACGACATTCCCGGGGCGAAGCCCCATCAGATGATCAAACGCTCTGTCGTGCCTACTTGCCCTTGCCCGCCTCGGCCTGTGTGCAGCTCCGACGCAGCGCCTCGACCGCCGGCTGACTGGCCAGTTCCGGTGTCGCGTCGCAGATCGCGATCGCGCGGCGGGCGGCGGCGCGCCGCTCGATCTCGAGCCTCCGCAGCTCCTCCGCCATCTGATCGCGATCGGCGGGGACCACGATCGAGCGCGCCTCGGAAACGACGAGGTCCGTGATCTTCGCCTCCACTTGCTTGGCGAGTAGCGCCACCTTTGCGGCCTCCGCATCAAGATCTTCTGAGACTCGTCGAAGGGTCTCGCTTTCGGCGCTGCTCCGCGCGAGCGCCTGCGCGGACCGAACGACCGGGCCGAGTTCGTAGGGGTTGGGGTAGAGCGTCGGAAAGAGCTTCGCGTCGATGGCCGACCGGAACGCGTCGGCCGCATCCGGCGAGAGCAGTGCGGCGAGCGCGTCTGCCCAACGACGATTCGCCGCGATGATCGCACGCTCCGGCTTGAGCTTGCTGGCAAGGCGGGCGGTGCGGTCGTCCAGGAGCGCCCGCAGGTCGCCGCCCAACCGCTGCCGGCTCTCGGCGTCTTGGAGGACCGACTCCAGGCGTCGTTCGACACGCTTCTCGTGCAACGCAGCCAGCTCCGTGTCGTAGCCGAGGAGGGCGGTCCGCCATCGATCCTGGTCGCCGGGCGCGACCGCCCGCGCCGCCCCGGTCGTCGCGGCGAGGATGCGCAGGTCGAGGTCCGCCATCGGCAGGTCGCAAGGAAACTCCGAGCATCGCGATCGGCGCCGCAATTGCCGCATCGCATCGACGACCGCTACGTCTTCATCGGCGGGAAGGCGACCGGCGATCTCGGAGAAGAGCCGCTCCTCCATCGCGACAAACCGTCGGAGCGCGCTCCGGCGCTCCGCGAGAAGTGAGCGAAACCGATCAAGCGCCCCGGGGGACGAGTCGGGCCCTCCGGAGGCAGCTACCTCGGCGGCCTGCTGGTAGGTCGCTCCGAAGACCTCGCCGTACGCGCGCGATTGAGTGGCGAGGTACGCCTGCGCGGTCGCCCGCACCGCGACGGCCGCCGCGTCGTCCATCCGGAGGGCGTCGATCCAGCGATCGACCTCGGCGGCCGTGAGCTCACCGGGGACTGCGACGTCGAAGAAAAGCTGGGGAGGCTCGAAGCGCGCGGGAGCGGCGGACTGCTCGCGCGTTGAATGATGCGGCGCCGCTCCGGGAGGGGTCGCGGCCGTGCCATCCTGATGAGCGGCGGCGCTGGCGGCGCAGCAGAGCGCGGAGGCCCACGCGAGCACGTTGGCGTGGCGAGAGGACAGTCCGAGCGGAGGGCGCCGCAGAGCCGGATGTGTGGCGTCGATGCTCGTCATGACGATCCCGGTTCCGATCTTGCCACCGACGGCCGTACGGCACTCCCGGCAGCGCCGTCACGAAAGCGTGAGACGGGACTCGAACCCGCGACATTCAGCTTGGGAATCGCGGTACCCGTGCTTTGCCGTCACCCGAAACGCTGTTCTAAGCCTCCAAACGCGGTTTGAGGATAGCGGGGGTGTGCCATTTGTCCCGCCCGCACCGCCGTATTTCCGTACTTCCGTACGGAAGTTCGGCGCATCGTGTCATCGCCAGGCGCGCGCACACCCCCCGGCATCGGGGCCGCGGCCCCTCTCACGAGCGGGTACCGCGCAAGGGGGCCCCACGAAAACGCGAGCGCGTGCGCGGGCGCGAATCCGCGAGAGGCGAGACAGGCGAGGGAGCGCGAGTGTGTCCCGTTTCGACGGGCCCACCACGCGGTGCCCAAACCCGGACGGGTACCCCCTGGGGGTGCCGGGGGGGGGTGCGCGGGTGCGTGCGGCTACGCTCGAGCCGATGATGCCCCTTGCACTATTCAACCTCGGCGGGCTCGAGTGGGGTTGCTGTGGTGTGCTCCTCATGGCGGCGGTTGCGGCGATTCTGTTCGCCGCGTTCGCGCTCGGGCGGCGAAGTGCCGCACCGCGCGGGGAGCGCGACTAGGCGCGCCGCTCGCGCCGCCGGACGGGGCCGATGCGTCTCCTCCTCGCGTTGTCTTTCGGCGCGCGTGAGCGCGGCCGTTGCTGTTCTTTCTGAAGGTGTGCCACCAGCGGCACTATTCACGGTCACGGTTTGGCACTATTCGCGTGCGTGAATAGTGCCGCCCACGGCACTATTCCGAAGGGGTGCCGGGGGCATCGTCGGACTCCTCGGGCGAGTCCCTCGCCGCGCTGTCGC
Organism: Phycisphaerales bacterium; assembly: GCA_046350355.1. Classification (GTDB taxonomy): domain Bacteria; phylum Planctomycetota; class Phycisphaerae; order Phycisphaerales; family SM1A02; genus UBA966. The sequence continues at coordinate 869,835 of JAXMAN010000002.1, forward strand.
CGGGCGGTGGAGGGGGTGACGCGAGGAGCTCGTATTCGTTCGTGGTGCGCCGCCCGCGCTCGCCCACCGTGCGCCCGCGCACGGGCACCCGGAGGAGCCCGCGCCGCTCGAGTGCTCGGGTTGCGCGCGCGGCGTGTTCTCGTCGCACGCCCGCGAGCGCGGCGATCCGTCCGTGCGAGACGCGTACCCGCCCGTGGCGATCCGCGAAGCGAAAGAGCACGAGCCAGGCGCGCAGCTCGATCAGTGGCACGCGGGGGAGCCATCCGCTCGCCAGGAGGGCGTTCAAGGGCTCGAAGCGGCGGGAGCCCCCCGAGCCCCCCGCGCGTGCGCCGCCGCTCGCCTCGGCCCGCTTGCGCTGTCTCCATTCGTCATCGTCACGAACGGGCATCGTCGCCCTCCTCGGCAATCGCGCCGGTGTGGGGGTCAATAGGCACCTCGATCGGGAACCGCTCGCCCTCGCGCTGTTTGAGGCACTCGAACACCACGCGCGGATTGCCGGGCTCGGGAGGCGTGCCGGTGTAGAGCGCGTCCGATGTGAACTCGATCGAGCTCGAGCCGCGCGCCGCGTTATGGATGCCGCGCCGCGCCTCGCCACCGTCCCGGCCCTGGGCCGAAGCGAGCACGAACACCGCCCCCGTGCGCTGCGCGGCCGCGGCGATTGCACCCATTATGTCCTCGATGCGCTCGTGGCCCCGGGTGCCCGAGTCCGGGTGCCGCACGAGCTGTAGGTAGTCCACGAACACCACCGCGGCGCGCTCGGCCGCCCGCTCGAGCTCCGCGAATCCGATCGGCGCGCTCGTGAACTCCATCCGCCCGGCGCACTCCGCGAGGCGCGCACGGGCCGCCGCCAGGCGCGCCGCATGATCGGGCGGCATCGCGTCCGAGAGGAGCGCCCGCGGCGCGAGGCGGGCGAGTTGGCACACCATGCGCCGCGCGAGCGTGAGCGGTTGCATCTCGGCCGCGAGCCACGCCACGCGGTGCCCGCACTCCGCGTAGCCCCTGGCAAGGCGAAGCATCGTCGCGGTCTTGTAGCACCCCGGCGGTGCCGCGAGGAGCACGATCGCGCCGCGCTCCACCGCGCCGAAGGGCTGTGCCCGATCGAACGCCGTCCACCCGCTCTCGAGCGTCTCGGGGCGCGCCAGGAGGCGCGAATCCGCGAGGAGCTCGGAGAGCGTCACGCGCGCCGGACGGTGCCCCGCGAGCGCGGCCGCCGCGGCATCCTCGATGCCCTTGCGGGCCGCCGCCCGATCGCCACCATGCACGCGGCCGACGAACTCCACCGCATCCTCGCCCGCGGCGAGCCCTGGCAGGGGAGCCACCACCGCGCGCGCGGGAGGCTCGAGCGCGGCCAGGCGCGCGAGCACCGCCTCGGCGTAGGTGCGCCCGGCATCGTCGGCATCCGGGAGCACCACCACCTCGCGCCCGGCCAGGGGAGCCCACTCGGCGCGCTCGGCCGCGTTCGCGCCGCCTGGGCTCGTGGTCGCCAGGAGCCCGAGCTCCGCGAGCGCCTCGGCGCACTTCTCGCCCTCGGCCACGAACACGCGCGCGGCGCGATCCGCCGCGAGGCGATCGAGCGCGTAGAGCGGCCGCACGGCCGGGTAGGTGTGCTCCCAGGCTTCGCCCACCTTCCACGCGGGCCGAATCACCTTCGAGCCGTCCGGCCGATTCCACCGGAGCACGAGCCCCGCGGGCGAGCCGTCCGCGGCGCGGTACACCCACCGCGCCGCTTCGGTGCCGAGCGAATGGCGGTAGACCGCCGCCGCCTCGCGCGCGGAAGGGAATCGCCGCGGGGGCCGTGCGCGCTCCGCATCGGCCCCGCTGCGCGCGGGCGGTGGCGCGGGTGCGCCGCGAAGTGCGCGCCCGCCCGCATCGTCCGCAAAGAGCGCGCGCTCATCGAGCCCGAGCGCGGCCACGATCGCGGGCACGGTGCACCCCGCGAAGCACTTCAGGAGCGCGCGCCCGTCCCGGCCCGCGCCGATCGAGAGGCTCGCGCTCGAGTCCTCGTGCGCCGGGCACCGGGCGAGCCATCCGCGGCCGCTCGGCCGCGCGTGCGGGAGGAGCGATAGCACCCGAGCCACGGGCTCGGAAGGGGAGGAGTGACTCGGCATGGATCACCCGAGCACCTTTCGGAGCATCTCCTCCACCTGGGCGCGGGGCGCGTCGAGCCCCACGCGCACCAGGCGGCGGCGGCGGCGGCGGCGGGGGAGGCGGAGCTTGAGCTCGCACCGCTCGCAGCCGTCCGTCTCGCGCACGATGCCCTCGGGCGCGCCGACGATCGCGCGAGCGTCGAGCACTACGGGCAAGTCCTCGCGCCGAGTGAGCCCCTTGATCGCTCCGAATGCGACGATGTGGAAGGGCCGCCCGCGCGCGCGCTGCGCGTACCCCTCGATCATTGAGTACGCGAGCGAGGGAGCGTAGAATGCCACGAGTCCAGGCAGTCCGTCCGTCCGGCGCGCCGTCCGTTCCCGCGGGCGGCGCGCGTTTCTGTTCGATCCCATTACGCCACCTCCCCGCGGGCATCGCGGTTGATGGCGTTCGCCAGGCGAGCGGCCGCGGCGCGAGCTCGAGCATCCGCGGTGCCGCGGTTGCAGAGTGCGTCGGCCTCGAGCATCGCGCGGATCGCGGACTCGGTGAAGTAGAGACGGCCGCCCAAGCGGCGCGCGGGGAGGCGGCCGGAAAGGTGCCATCGCCAAAGCGTCGAGCGTCCCGGCTTGTAGCCCGTGAGCTCGTGAATGCGGCGCGCGGCCGCGCCGAGTCCCATCGCGGGCTCTCGAGCGTCAATCACGGACGCGAGGGATGCGGGGGGAGCCGATGCCGCGCGGCCCGCGCCGCCGTTCTCCGTGCGATCGGTTGAGCGTGCGCGCGTGCGATCGCCGCGCGTGTCCCGCTGCGCGGGACTCCGGCCCATCTTCGGATTCGTCATTGCCTGGCCCTTGTGGCGGTTGCCACGGGAAAGCGAGTGCCCACCGCTTGAATGCGTTGGGATTCGCCCCCTTTGGGCCTCGGCCTATCGCGCCATCGGGCGCGGGTGCCGTCCTCGAGTCAGGTATCGAGCGACAGTCTGTTGGGCGGAAGCGTAGCGATCGCTGCAATCGCGTCAAGTCCCCGGCGCGAAGATTTCCCCCGCCATCGAGGGGCCGTGGAATAGCCAGGCGATCCCCGCCGGAGTATCGACGCGCACCCACCCGGTCTGCCAATCGCCGCGCAGAGGGATCGTGGTGCACCCCCACGAGAAGCCCGATTCGATGAACTCCCCAGGGAAGCCCGGCACGGGGCGGCGCGTGTCGTTCGGGCGCGACTTGTCGAATCGAACGACGAATGTTCGGTGCTCGAACCGGAGAATCTCCTCCTCGCGTCCATCGGCGTAGGTGCGGAACACGGGTACATCGCCCTCCCATAGCAGCGGAAGGCGAAAGTCAAGCGAGCGTTTGGCAAGCCTCCCCGCCTCGGCAATGGGGTGCGGGTGCGACTCCTCGTAACGCACGGCACGCGCTCCGCGCCTGGGATCGCCAAGCTTCATGCAGAACACCCGCCCGGCGCGGTCAATCACGACTGAGGAGTCCTCGAGCATCGGGATCGGACGGCGTTCCATCACGCAACCTCCTCAATCGCTTTCGCCGCGCGCGCCGCGAGGGCGAGGCGGTCGCGGCTATACCGCTGAATGATCGTCGAGCGCGGCGTATGCCCCAGGAGCGCGGCCGCGGCCGCCTCGGAGCCCGTGCGGGCGAGAGCGACGGTCGCGGCAAGGTGCCGCAACTCGTAGGGACTCCACGCGGCGCACCCCTCGGCGGCGATCGCGCGCCGCACCGCGAGGAGGAGGCTATTCGGCGTGAAGGGCACTCCGCGGGTGTTCAGGAACACGAATCCGCCGCCCACGCGCATCGGTGCGCCGATCGCCGCGAGTGCGTCGGCGTTGAGCGGCACGAGCCGCTCGATGCCGTGCCCGGCGGTCTTGTGGCGGGCCGGGCGGTAGTGCGGCAAGTCCGCGCCGATATCGAACTCCTCCCACCGCGCGCGGCAAGCCTCGCCCGGACGGCATCCGGTGGCGCGCAGGAACCGCACGAGCGCGGCCGCGCCGCGGTTGCCCTCGGACTCGAGCCGCCGCACCACCGCATCCACGGCCGCCGGATCGGCCGCGCCGCGGGGGGCGCGCTCGGGCGCGCTCCCGCGCCGGAGCCCGTCCACGGCCGCGAGTGCCTCGATGCGATCGGCGGGCACGAGCTCCTCGCCCACACCCCACCGGATGCACCGCCGGATGGCGTTCATCATGCGGTTTGCCCATTGACGGGTGCGGCCGTCCCGCACCAGGCGATCGCGGATGGCCTTGAATGCCCGCGGGCCGAACTCGTGCACTCGGGCGGTCGCATGGGCGCGCACAAGTTCGGAGGCGGCGTAGCGCGCCTCGTAGGTGGCCTGGTGGCGCGGCCCGTAGCGGTCGCGCACGGCCAGGTACCACCGCTCGGCAAGTTCCGCGACGGTGAACGCGGGCGCGGCCGTGCGCGGGCTCGGGGCGGGCCGCTCCCCGGCAAGGTGCGCGGCGAGCATCTCGCGGTAGCGCGCGTGCGACTCGGGCGAGTGTGCTCGCCCCAGGTAGTGCTCGCGGCCGTTGAGCGTGACATAGGCCAAATTTCGGCCCCGGTGAATGCAGTAGGCGGGCGGTGCGCGCATGGTCGCTCCAAACTTCCGTACCGCTGTACGGAGAATCGAGAGGAGGCGCGCCGTGCACCGAGCACGGGTTAGAGCGGTAAGTGCGTGCGCTCTAGGCGTTTCGGATGAAAGCGGGAGACGGGACTCGAACCCGCGACATTCAGCTTGGGAAGCTGACGCTCTACCAACTGAGCTACACCCGCAGAACTGCCGCGGGATTGTACCGCGGACGCACGCCTCGGCGACGCCTCCGCGCCGCTGGAATCCCGCGAATTGCTCCGTCTTCGCCGCCGCTGTGCGCGCTTGCGCGGCGCTTTCGCCGCGCGCTTCCCGGCACCCCCATGGCAGTGCTAGCCTGTGGAGTCCAACCCGCGCGCCTCGCGCGCATCAGGAGTCTCACCATGCCACGCACGCAAAACACGCTCACCCAGATCTTCGCGCATCCGACCTCGCACAACATCCATTGGCGCGACGTCGTCCACATGTTCGAGGGCCTCGGCGGCACCTGCGACGAGACCAAGAAGGACCACCTCAAGGTCAAGCTCTCCGGCAAGGAGATGACCTTCCAGATCCCCAAGGCCGGCGGCCACACGCTCAACAGCGACCATGAGATCTCGGCGATCCGCCGCTTCCTCAAGGAGTGCGGCTTCGGTCCCGACGCCACCGCGCACTGACGCGCGGACAGCCTCGAGCTTCCAGCCAGCCGCCCCGGGGCGTGCCGCCACCGGCCGCCCCGCAAGGGAGGGGACCACCGGACCGTGCGTGGGGTCGTCAAGGACCGCAACATCGCCCTCGCGACGCTCGTCGCCGCGCTCGGCTATTTCGTGGACATCTTCGACCTGCTGCTCTTCGCGCTGGTGCGGCGCAACTCGCTCTCGGAGCTGCTGCGCCCCAAGATCGAGGCCGCGCAGCAGGTCGTCGCGGAGCGGCTCACCACCGCCGACGGCCCCACCATGCAGCGCGAGTTCGCGCGCGTCGAGGACACGATCCTGCGCGACGCGGGCCTGATGCTCGACAACATCCTGCAGATGACGGGCCTGGTGCTCGGCGGCATCCTGTGGGGCGTCCTCGCCGACCGCTACGGCCGCCTGCAGATGCTCTTTGGCTCGATCCTCGTCTACTCGGCGGCGAACATCCTCAATGCCTTCGTGCAGGACATCCCGCCGGAATCGGCGCTTGGATGGATGCACGCGGTCGGCCTGGGCAGCGCATACCACCAGTACGCGGTGCTGCGCTTCGTCGCGGGCGTCGGGCTGGCGGGGGAACTGGGCGCGGGCATCACGCTGGTGAGCGAGCTCGTCAGCAAGGAGAAGCGCGGCTTCGCGACGACGATCGTCGCGACGGTGGGCATCCTGGGCGCGGTCTGCGCCTACTTCGTGACGCGCGTCGTCGACTGGCGCAACGCCTTCCTCATCGGCGGCATGCTCGGCCTGGCGCTGCTCTTCCTGCGCGTGGGCGTCGTGGAGAGCGGCATGTTCGACCGCGTGAAGACCGCCGACGGCGTCGGCCGCGGCGCCTTCTGGATGCTCGTCTGGCCGCGCGAGCGCGCGATGCGCTACCTCGCCGTCATCGTCTGCGCGCTGCCGATCTGGTACTGCGTCGGCGTGCTGGTGAAGTTCTGCGACGCCATCGGCGGCTCGCTCGGGCTGGGCATCGACGCCAAGCCCGACCCCGGCCTGGCGATCATGTGGTGCTACGTCGGCCTCGCGCTGGGCGACCTGGCGAGCGGACTGCTCAGCCAGCTCTTGCGCAGCCGCAAGCGCGCACTGCTGGCCTTCCACGCGCTCACCGCGGTGGCGGTCGGCTGCTACTTCCTCTCGGCGCGCGGCGGGCTGACGATGTTCTACGCCGCGATCGCCTTCGTCGGCTTCGCCTGCGGCTACTGGGCGGTCTTCGTGACGACCGCGGCGGAGCAGTTCGGCACCAACCTTCGCGCGACCGCGGCGACGACCGCGCCCAACTTCGTCCGCTGGTCGGCGGCGCTCAGCGGACTTCTCTGGGGAGGCTTCGAGGTGCTCCTGGGCGGCAGCCGCGTCCCGGGCGCGGGCGATCCCAGCGCAAGCTGGCGCGCCGCCGCGCTGGTGGGCGCGATCCTGCTGCCCGCCGCGATGTACGCCGCCGCCACGATGCGCGAGACCTTCGGCTCCAGCCTCGACTGGATCGAGGAGCCCGACGGTGGCCGCCGCGAGGGCTCCGGATCCGCCGGCGCCGGGGCGCAGGACGCACCGGCCGCGCCGTAACATCGCCCCTCCCATGGAATCGACACGCGCCCTGATGCAGTCGGTGATCGACTACGCGAGCCTCTTCCCGCCCGCGCAGTGGGACATGGCGCGCACCGTCTCCTCCTACGGCGCCTACCGCGGCGGCCCCGACCGCTGGATGCTCTCGCGCCTGGTCGTGCCACTGGCGCGCCTGGGCGAGTTCGAGCGCGCCGCCGAGAAGGCGCTCCCGCGCGCCACCGCCGCGCGCGACGACTCCGAGGATCCGTGGACGCTCACCGTCCTCAGCGCCGCCTCGAGCGACGACGCCTTCGAGCAGGACCTCGATGCGATCGAGCGCTTCAACGCGCTGCACGCCGAGCCGGGGCAGGGGCGCGCCGTCATCGACAGCGTCGAGATCAAGGCCTCCAACGCCAACGCGATCGAGCACGCGCTCGAGCTCATGCCCGAGTCGCTCTTCCCCTGGTTCGAGCTTCCCTGGCAGATGGACTGCCGCGGCATGATCGCCGCGCTGAGCGAGATGGAGTCGGGCGCGAAGATCCGCACCGGCGGCACCGCGCCGGACGCGCACCCGACGCCGCTGCAGCTCGCGCGCTTCCTGGTCGCGTGCCACCAGGCGGGCGTGCCCTTCAAGGCGACCGCGGGGCTGCACCATCCCTTCCGCCACCACAGCGAGTCCGTCGGCTGCGAGCAGCACGGCTTCGTGAACGTCTTCTTCGGCGCGGCGCTGCTGCACCACGGCGTCGTCGAGCTCGAGGAGCTGGAGATGCTCCTGGGCGAGACGCACGCGAAGCACTTCGAGTTCACGCCCACGAGCATCGCCTGGAAGGGGCGCGCCCTGGGCATCGCGCAGGTCCGCGAGGCGCGCGAGCAGTTCGCGCGCAGCTTCGGAAGCTGCTCCTTCGACGAGCCGCTGAACGACCTGCGCTCGATCCACCTGCTGCCGCCCTCGGCGGCGAAGGCCTGACATGTCCGCCACCTCGCAGCCCGCGCGCGCCCCGCGCTCCTGGGTCCCCGGCGCCGACCGCGCCGACGGGGACTTCCCGCTCGCCAACCTCCCCTGGGGCGTCGCCGAGCGCCCGGACCGCCCCGGACAGCCGCGCATCGTCGTCGCCATCGGCGACTGCGCGCTCGACTGCATGGAGGCCGCGGGGTACGGGATGTTCGACGGCCTGCCCGCGGGGGTCGTCGCCGCGCTGCGCACGCCCACGCTGAACGCGCTCATGGCGCTCGGCCCGGCCGCCTGGACCGCCGCGCGCGCGCACCTGCAGGGGCTGCTGGGCGAGGGCCCGCGCAGCATCGCCACGCACGCGCGCCGCGACGCGGTCCTGCTGCCGCGCGCCGCGCTCTCGATGCGCGTGCCCGCGGAGATCGGCGACTACACCGACTTCTACGCCAGCGAGTTCCACGCCACCAACGTCGGCAGCATGTTCCGGCCCAACCAGCCGCTCATGCCCAACTGGAAGCACCTGCCCGTGGGCTACCACGGCCGCGCGTCGAGCATCGTGGTGGATGGCACGCCCGTGCGCCGCCCGATGGGACAGAGCAGCGCGACCGACGAGGGCCCGCCCACCTTCGGCGCGTGCAAGCTGCTCGACTACGAGCTGGAGATGGGCGTCTTCTACGGCGGCGCGCCCAACGCGCTGGGCACGCGCATCCCCGTCGCGCAGGCGGCCTCGCACCTCTTCGGATGCGTGATCGTCAACGACTGGTCCGCGCGCGATGTGCAGAAGTGGGAGTACCAGCCGCTTGGGCCCTTCTGCGCGAAGAACTTCTGCACGACGGTCAGCCCGTGGGTCGTCACGCTCGAGGCGCTCGCGCCCTTCCGCCAGCCCGGCCCGCGCCGCGGCGAGGGCGATCCGCCGCTGCTGGACTACCTGCGCGCGCAGGAGGACTTCGTCGTCGACGTGAAGCTCGAGGTGCTCATCGCCAGCGCCGGCATGCGCGAGCGCGGCCTCGCGCCCACGCGCATCAGCCTGGGCACCTTCGCGCAGATGTACTGGACGATGTCGCAGATGCTCGCGCACCACACCTCGACCGGCTGCAACATGCGCCCGGGCGACCTGCTGGCCAGCGGAACGATCAGTGGGCCCAGCAAGGACTCGCGCGGCTGCCTGCTCGAGCGCACCTGGCGCGGCACCGAGCCGATCACCCTGGGCGACGGCACCGAGCGCCGCTTCCTGCAGGATGGCGACGAGGTCGTCATGCGCGGCTGGTGCGAGGCCCCGGGTCAGGCGCGCATCGGCTTCGGCGAGTGCCGCGGCGTGGTGCTGCCGGCGCAGTGAACGCGGTCAGGGCGTCTGGCCGACGGGCGTCTCGCCCACCGGCGCCGCTGGCACCGGCACCGGCATCTTCAGCTTCATGCCGGGCGTGATGCCCAGGCGGGCCATCTCGCCGCCGCCGAGTTCGAGCGCGTAGGGCGCTTCGCCTCGGGAGTAGTAGCCGGGCAGGCGGCGCAGGTACGCGGCCTCGGTCTCGTCCGCGCGGCGCGGGGGTTCGACGGGCATCGCGTAGACCGAGAGCACGACGCCGCGGCGGTCGAGGAAGGCCACATCCACGGGCACCGTGCAGTCGCGCATCCAGAAGCGCAGCTCCATCGCCATCGGGAAGTGGAAGAACATCCCCGTGCCGCGCGGAATCTCGGCGCGGCCGCCGAGCCCGCGCTGGCGGCGCTCCTCGGTGTCGGCGATCTCGACCGTGACGGTCTCCGCGCCGACGGGCATCGTGGCCAGACGCATGCCCGCGGGGGAACGCTGCGTCGGGCCGGAGCGGACCGTGGAGCGCGGCCCGGCAGCGGCTGCCGGCGGCGTCGCACCTGCACTCGCGCGCGCGGTCGGCGTCGGCGCCGCCTTCGCGGGCGTCGCCGCCGCGGGCTTCGCGCCTTCCGCCGCGGGCGGCGCGCCCGCGCAACCCGCGGCCAGCGCCGCCACCGCCACGATCGTCGCGGCGCGCGTCACTGCCAGGTGCTCTCGACCGCGGTCGCGCGGCGGGGGGCCTTCGCGGGCTTGCCGGCCTTCGCCTTCGCGCCCTTGGCGGACTTCGCTCCCTTCGCCGACTTGGCCGTCCCGTTGCGCCGCGGCGAGCCGTCCTCGCCGTGCTGCCCGAGCGAGACGGGGAAGTGCTCCCCCTCCCAGCTGTGCGGGTACGCCAGGTCGTCGTACGCGAGCGCGGCCTTCGTCGGGAACATCGGACGGAAGGTGTCGCACATCACCGCGAGCTCGGTCGTCTCGCGCGCGCCGAGGCTGCGCTCGATGGTGCCCGGGTGCGGCCCGTGCGGGATGCCCTGCGGGTGCACGGAGATCGAGCACTGCTCGATGCCCTTGCGCGCCTTGTAGTTGCCCTCGACGTAGTAGAGGATCTCGTCGCTGTCCAGGTTCGAGTGGTTGTACGGGACCGGGATCGCGTTGGGATGGAAGTCCAGCAGGCGCGGACAGAAGGAGCAGATGACGAAGTTGTGCCCCTCGAAGGTCTGGTGGATCGGCGGCGGCATGTGCAGCTTGCCGACGATGGGCGCGAAGTCGTCGATGTTGAAGATGTACGGGTAGTAGCAGCCGTCCCAGCCGACGACGTCGAGCGGGTGGTAGGTGTAGATGTACGAGTGCACCAGGTCGCGCGCCTTGATGCGCACCTCGTACTCGCCCTTCTTGTCGAAGGTGAGCGGCAGCTCCGGCAGGCGCAGGTCGCGCTCGCAGTAGGGCGAGTGCTCCAGGAACTGGCTCGTCTGCTTGCTCAGGTAGCGGCGCGGCGGCTGCAGGTGGCTGCCGTTGGCGGTCTCGAAGACGACGAAGCGCGGCGCGGGCTCCCCCTCGCGCGGCGCGTCGAAGGTCATGCGGTAGATCGCGCCCTTGGGGATGACGATGTAGTCCTTGGGACCGAACTTCAGCGTGCCGAACATCGTGTGCACGACGCCGCTGCCGAAGTGCACGAAGATGCACTCGTCGCCCATCGCGTTCTTGTAGTAGTAGTCCATCTTCTCGGCGGGGAGGCACATCGCCATCTCGACGTCGGCGTTGCCGAAGAGGACCACGCGGCCGGTGACCGGGTCACCCTTGGGGGGCATCGGCGCCATCTTCAGGTGGCGCATGCGCATGACCTCGGTCTCGACGTACTCCGGGCGGGTGCCGTAGAGGGTCTTCCAGCCGATCACCTGCGTCGGCGGGTTGATGTGGTAGAGGGTCGAGGTCGGCCCGCTGAATCCGTCGGTGCCGAAGACCTCCTCGCTGTAGAGCGCGCCGTCGGGACGACGGAACTGCACGTGGCGCTGCTTGGGGATCCGGCCGAGCTTCGTGTAGTAGGGCATGGCACCGGAAGTGTACGGCGGGTGCCTCGCCGCTAGCCTTTGGACGCATGCCTGAACCGCGCCCCGCCGACGACGACGCACCACGCATCCTCGCCGAGCGCGAGCGCTGGCTGGTCATCGCCAAGCCCGCCGGCTGGCACGCGGTCGCGCAGGCCGGTGGCGGCGAGCGCAGCGTCGAGGGCTGGCTGCGCGCGGCGCGCCCCGAGCAGGGCGCGCTTCACGAGGCGGGGCTCGTCCACCGGCTGGACTTCGGCACCAGCGGCTGCCTGGTCGCCGCGCGCGACGCCGACTCCTACGACCGGCTGCGCGAGTCCTTCTCCAGCGCGGGCGGCGCGCGCAAGCGCTACCTCGCGCTCGCGCGCACGGGGCTCGAGGAGCAGGGGAGCTTCCGCCTCTACTTCGCCAGCCGCCACAAGTCCTCGCGCAAGGTCACCGTGCGCGGCGATGGCAGCGCCCCCGAGTGCGGCCGCTGCCGCTGGCGCGTGCTCGCGCGGCGCGTCGACGGCGCGCACGACCTGGTCGAGATCGAGCTCGTGGGCCGCGGCCGGCGCCACCAGGTCCGCGCGGGGCTCGCGCACCTGGGCCACCCGCTGCGCGGCGACGCGCTCTACGGCGGCAGCACTGCGCAGGAGGAGCATCCCGCGCTCCATGCCTGGAGCGTGGAGATCGACGGCGAGCGCATCGAGTGTCCGCCGGACGGGCGCTTCGGGCCGGTTCAGGGCTCCCAGGAAGCCGTGTCGTCCTTGTAGGCGGGCTGGGTCAGCATCAGCAGGATGACGACGGGGAAGATGAGTCCAAGCGCGGATCCGCCGACGACCATCGCCTTCTGAAGGACCGACGGATCCGTCTGCTTGGTCGCATCGAGCGTGGCCTGCGGGATCGTCATGTTGGGGTTGCTCTTCTTCATCATGTCGACCTGCGCCTGGGCCATGTTGGCCTGCCAGATCGCCTGCGGCTTCATCTGCCACCAGGCCGCGACGAACAGCGGCACCGCCAGCACGACGCGCGCGACGGCGAAGCGCACGAGGTAGACGCGGCCCTTCGCCCGTCGGCGCAGAAGCGCGATGCCGCCCAGCAGCAGCATCGCCCCGAGCACGATCGAGATCACGGCGTCGATGGCGAAGATGATCCCGATCTCCTTCGGCGGCCCCGGGAAGTCCGCTCCCGAGAGCTTTCCCGCGAACTGCGCCGCGAGGAGTCCGAAGCTCCCGCAGCAGATCGCAAGCACCATCAATCCGCCGTAGGCGATGCTGATGCCGCCGAACCACGATGGCCAGCGCAGGTCCTGCGCGGTCATCGGGACTTCGGGGAGGATGGGCGGGTGCTGGCCGGTGCTTTCGGGCTGGAACTGGCTCATGGCGCGGGAGCGTACCCCTGCGCGGGCGCCGGTGGGTTCAGGAGCGCCTCGACCCGCGCGCGTCCCTCCTCGTCCAGCGCGCTCCAGGCGGCGGCGTCGGACTGGATCCGCTGCAGCAGTGAACGCACGCCGGCGGTGTCGCCCGCGTCGGAGAGGCGTCGCGTGGCCTGCTCGATCGCGCGCCAGGCGCGCGCGCCGAAGCCCGCGCGCAGGGCGGCCAGCTCGCGCTCGCCCGGCTCGTCGGCCGGCTGCAGCGCCGCGAGCGCCGCGGCCGCCGCGGGGACATCGCCCGCGTCGAGCGCCGCGCCGACGGCGGCGCGGCCGGACTCCCACGCGTCCAGCGCGCGCTGGCGCGCCGCGATGCGCGCGCGGATGGCTTCCCGCGCGGCGGCCACCCCCGGATCGCCGCCCGCGAGCGGCTCCGGATCGCGCTCGAGCGCGCGCAGCGTGACCGCGACGGTGCGCGCCGCCATCGCCTCCTGCGCGCGGCGTTCGTGCTCCGCCAGGCGCTCCAGCATCGCCGCCGTGTGCCGCGCCCGGGCCTGCGCCTGAAGCGAGGCGAGCGCCTGCGTGCGCTCGGGCGCGCGGCGGTCCGTCGCGGGAAGGTGCGCCGCGGCGAGCGCGCGCAGGCGCGCCGGATCGGGCTGCGGCTGCGCGAGCAGCGCGGCGCCCTCGGCGATCGCGGCGGCGTTGCGGGCGTCCTCGGCCTCGTAGCGCTCGCGCCGCTCCTGTGCGTGTGCCTGCAGGTCCGCGAGCGCGGCGGGCTCGATCGCCGCTGCCGGGCCGCCGCGCGCGATCTCCGCCTCGACCGCATCCAGCTCCGCGAGCTGCGCCGTCTGCTCCAGGCGCCCGGTCTGCGCCTCCATCCACGCCGTCGCAGCCTGGCGCGCGGCGACCGCGGCCTCGACGGCGGCGAGCGCGTCGGCGGCGGTCGACTTGGCCTCCTCCAGCTCGTCGGCACCCAGCGTGTGCAGCCACGCATGCTTCCAGGCGATGGCGGAGTCCAGCGCGTCCAGCTCCTCCAGCGCCCCGCGCACCACCGCCGGGCCCGTCGCCGTGCGCAGCGTGCGCGCGCGGTCCTCGAGCACGCCGCGCTCCAGGCGCGCGCGGATCTCCGCGAGCGCGCGCGCGTCGCGGCGCGCGACCACCGCAACGAACGCCGCCGCGCCCGCGATGGCGAGCGCGGCGGCGATGATCGCTGCGCGGAAGAGGGGGCGGCGCACCGGACTAGAGGTTCCCGCGCCGCTCCTGCTCGAGCTCCAGGCACTCGAAGAGCGCCTTGAAGTTGCCCTTGCCGAAGGACTGGCTGCCGCGGCGGCAGATGATCTCGAAGAAGAGCGTCGGCCGGTCCTGCAGCGGCTTGGAGAAGAGCTGCAGGAGGTAGCCCTCGTCGTCGGCGTCGACCAGGATGCCCAGGTCGCGGATGCGCGCGTGGTCCTCCTTGACGGCGGCGTGGCCGTGCTGGCGCAGCATGTTGTCCACGCGGGTGAAGGCGCTCTTGTAGTACGCCTCGGGGATCGCCAGGAAGTCGACGCCGCGTCGGCGCAGCTCGGCGACGCTGGCGAGCTCGTCGTCGGTGCGCAGCGCCAGGTGCTGCACGCCGGGGGTCATGTTGTGCCACTCGAGGTACTCGAGGATCTGGCTCTTCTTCTTGCCGGGCGCGGGCTCGTTGATCGGGAACTTGATGAGCTGGTTCCCGCTGGCCATCACCTTGGACATCAGCGCGCTGTACTCGGTCGAGATGTCGTGGTCGTCGAAGTGCTTGAACATCGAGAAGCCGAGCACATGCTCGTACCACTCGACCCAGTGGTTCATCTTGCCTTCCTCGACGTTGCCGACCGCGTGGTCGACGAACTTGAGGCCGCAGGGGTGCTGGCGGTTGTAGTCGTTGAGCGCGAATGGGCCGATGGGGCGGAAGCCGGGCATGAAGGTCGCGCCCTGCTTGATCTCGGGGAGCGCGTACTTGCCGGTGCGGCTGACGAAGCTGTGGATCGCGCGGCCGTAGGTCTGGATGCCCGCGGTGGTGACGGAGCCGTGCGCGTCGCTGGCGGTGCGCGGCTCGTAGGCGCTGCGGCCGCCGTTCTTGACGGCCTGCTTCCAGGCGGCCTCCGCGTCGAAGACGTTGAAGGCGATGTCCTTGATGCCGTCGCCGAAGGTCTTGACCTCGGCCGCGGCTGGGGCGTCGGGGGTGAGCGCCGTCTCGATCAGGAAGCGGATGTTGCCCTGCGTGAGCAGGTACTGCGCGGACTCGCGGTTGCCGGTGGTCAGGTCGCTGATCTGCTCGACCTGGAAGCCGAAGGCCGAGGCGTAGAAGTACGCCGACTGCTTGGCGTTGCCCACGTAGAAGCGGACATGGTCGACATCGACGAGGGCAAGCGGATCGGTCGCCGCCGGGGCGCGGGCGATGGAGGGGGAGGCGCTGGTCATGCCCGAATTGTAGTCGCGGGTGCCGGGCGGCTTCCGGGCATTCGGGCCGTCCCGGAGGGCGCGGTTCAGTACTTCAGCACGCTGTGCACCATGCGGCCGCCGAGCGCCTCGCGCCCGCCCAGGGCCGCAAGCTCGATCAGCACCGTCGCCGCCACGACCGTGCCGCCGCCGCGCTCGACCAGCTCGCAGCAGGCGCGCAGGGTGCCGCCGGTCGCAAGCAGGTCGTCCACGACCAGCACCTGCGCGCCGCGCGGCAGGGCGTCGGCGTGCATCTCCAGCGTGTCGGTGCCGTACTCGAGCGCGTAGCTGGCGCTCAGGCGCGTGTGCGGCAGCTTGCCGGGCTTGCGCACCGGCACGAAGCCGCAGGCCAGCGACTGCGCGAGCGCGATGCCGAAGATGAAGCCGCGGCTCTCCGCGCCCACGACCAGGTCGAGCTTGCGTCCGCGGAAGGGATTCGCCATGAGCTCGACCGCCAGCGCGAGCGCGCCCGGGTCCGCGAGCATCGGCGTGATGTCGCGGAAGAGGATGCCGGGCTTGGGGAAGTCGGGGATCGGGCGGATGAGCCGCTCGATGCGCTCCACGGGGTTGGTCTGCGCGTGCATCGCGGGCAAGGGTATATCATCGATGCATGCCGAGGACTTCGAGCACTGCGCGCCTGGAGACGGTGGAGCCGATCGGCAAGCGCGTCCTCATCCGCAAGGACGAGGACAAGAAGATCACCAAGGTCGGCATCCACCTGCCCGACAAGATCGAGATCCCCACGATCACGGGGCGGGTGGTCTCCATCTCGGCCGAGGTGGCGCGCGACGAGAACTACCCGATCGCGCAGTACGACCGCGTCCTCTTCAATCCGCGCCACGGCGTGCCGGTGGACTTCGAGGGGGACAACCGCCTCTTCGTCATCCCCGTCGAGGACATCGTCGCGGTCTTCCGCACGGCCGGCAAGGGCGAGGACCGGGGTGCCTGATCCCGGTGCGCCGGCGCTGCCGGATCCCTATCCGGTCGAGGCCGCGCGCCATCCGCTGCGCGGCAGCATCGCCGTCCCCGGCTCCAAAAGCCTGACCAACCGCGCGCTTCTGCTCGCGGCCTTCGCCGCGGGGGAGTCCACGCTGCTGGGCGCCCTGCGTGCCGACGACACCGAGCGCCTCGCCGCTGCGCTGGAATCGCTGGGCGTGCCGAGCGCGCTGGACGAGCAGGGCCTGCGCGTGCGCGGCGCGGGTGGACGGCTGCGCACCGGCAGCGGCGGATCCGGCGGCGCGGGCGTTACGGTGAACCTGGGCGACGGCGGCACGCCCGCGCGCTTCCTGCTCGCCGCGGCCGCCTTCGCGGACGGTCCGGTGATCATCGACGGCAGCGCGCGCCTGCGCGAGCGTCCCTTCGGCGACGGCGTCGCGCTGCTGCGCGCACTGGGCGTGGAGGCGCGGCACCTTGCGGGCGAGGGACTGCTGCCGGTGCGCGTGGAGCCCGGCCCGCGCGCGCCGCAGGGGGGCACGCTGCGCGTCGGTCGCACCGCCAGTAGCCAGTTCGTGAGCGCGCTGCTGCTGCTGGCACCCTGGATGGAGCGCGGACTTGCCGTCGAGTTCACCGAGCCTCCCACGAGCCAGGCGTACCTGGAGCTCACCATCGAGGAGCTGCGCCGCTGGTGCGTGCAGGTGCAGGCGCAGCGCGGCGCGGATGGCGCGCTCGCCGGCGTGCGCGTGCCCGCGGGCCCGCCCGCCGCGCGCGCGCAGGTGGCGATCGAGGCCGACGCCTCGAGCGCGCTCTACTGGGCCGTCGCCGCGGCGATCGTGCCGGGCAGCCGTCTCGAGCTCGCGGGCCTTCCTGGCGGATCGAGCCAGCCGGACATGGGCGCGCTGCGCGCGCTGGCGGCGATGGGCGCGCGCGTGGAGTTCGCGCCCGATGCCGTGCGCGTCGAGTGGTGCCAGCAGCGCGGCGGTGCGCCGCTGCACGGCGCGGAGCTCGATGCCTCGGGCTTTCCCGACGGCGCGCTCGCGCTCGCCGCGGCCGCCGCGGTCGCCGGCGGACCGACGACGCTGCGCGGACTGGGCACGCTGCGCGTGAAGGAATCGGACCGCCTCGCTGCGATGGAGGCGGAGCTCGGCCGCGTCGGCTGCGAGGCGCGCGTCGAGGGCGAGGCGCTCGTCGTCGATCCGCCGCCGCTGCTCGCCCCGCGCGGCGCGTGCGTGCACACCTACCGCGACCACCGCATCGCCATGAGCTTCGCCGTGCTGGCGCTGCGCACCGGCGGGATCCAGATCGCCGATCCCGGCTGCGTGGGAAAGAGCTACCCGGGCTTCTGGCGCGACCTGGAGCGCCTGCGTTCGCGGATCGGATAGCCTTTCGCGATGCCTCCTTTCTGGCAGTTCGCCAAGCGCCTGCTGCAGTCCAAGGCCCAGTTCGGCCTGGCGATGCTCTGCGCGCTGCTCTCCGCGGGCGGCTTCGGCGCGGGGCTTCTGAGCCTCAGTCCCGTCCTGGAGTTCCTGCTGAAGAAGCAGCAGACCCTGCCGGACTGGGCGCACCAGAAGGCCCCCTGGATCCCGCCCGCGATCGTCGACGCGCTGCCCACGACCCCCTTCGACGGCGTCGTCTTCATCTTCGTCGTGCTCATGGTGCTCACCGTCTTCGGCGCCGCCGCGAACTTCGGCCACCAGTACCTGGCCATGACGATGTGCGTGCGCGTCGTCGCGAGCGTTCGCCACGATGTCTTCAAGCATGTCGTGAACCTGCCGCTGGCGCAGGTCGTCCAGCGCGGCCCGACGGAGTTCGTCAGCCGCGTCACCCGCGACAGCGTCGAACTGCAGCGCGGACTGATCGCGCTCACCGGCAAGACCGTCGCGCAGGTCACCAAGGGCGTCGCGGCCCTGGGCGCGGCGATCTGGTTCGATTGGCGCATCGTGCTCGTCTCGCTCATCGCCGCGCCGATGCTGGCGATCCCGCTGCGCAAGTTCGGCAAGCGCATCCGCCGCGGCATGCGCGGGGCCCTGCGTGCGCAGGAGGACCTGCTGCGCGTGAGCAACGAGAGCATGCAGGGGCTGCGCGCGGTGAAGACCTCGACCGCCGAGGCCGCGGCGATCCGCCGCTTCGACGACGCCAACCAGACCGTGCTCGCGCAGGAGATGCGCATCCGCTTCGCGCAGGCGATGTCCTCGCCGCTGGTGGAGCTCATCTCGATCCTCGCGGTGAGCGGCCTGGCGCTCGTCGCCGCGCGCCAGATCATCGACGGCAAGCTCGACTTCGACACCTTCGTCCTCTCGCTGGGCTCGCTCGCCGCCGCCGCAGGCAGCTTCAAGCCCGTCGCGAGCCTGGTGAACGACATCCAGGCCGCCTCGGCGCCGGCGGAGCGCCTCACCGAGCTCCTGGACATCGCGCGCGAGGACACGGGCGAACGCCGCAAGCCCGCGCTTGCGCGCCACCGCCGCGACATCGTCTTCGAGGCGGTCACCTTCGCCTACCCCGGCGCGCGCGCGCCGGCGCTCGATTCGGTCGACCTGCGCATCCGCCACGGGGAGCGCGTCGCGATCGTCGGCCCCAATGGCTGCGGCAAGACGACGCTGCTCTCGATGCTCCCGCGCCTCTTCGAGCCCAAGGCGGGCCGGATCCTCGTCGATGGCCAGGACATCGCCGCCTGCAACTGCGCCACGCTGCGCGGGCAGCTCGGCGTGGTCACGCAGGACGCGGTGATCCTGCGCGGCACCGTCGAGGAGAACATCCGCTTCGGCGACGACCGCGCCACGCGCGAGCAGGTCCTGGACGCGGCCCGGCGCGCCCATGCGCTCGCCTTCATCGAGCGGCTGCCCGCGGGCCTCGATACGCCCGTCGCCGAGGGCGGCGCCTCGCTCTCGGGCGGCCAGCGCCAGCGCATCGCCATCGCCCGCGCGATCCTTCGCGATCCCTCGATGCTCATCCTCGACGAGGCGACGAGCCAGGTCGACGCCGAGAGCGAGGAGCTCATCAACGCGGCGATCCGCGAGTTCAGCGCCGGGCGCACCGTGCTGATCATCGCGCACCGGCTCTCGACCGTGCTCTCCGCGGACCGCATCGTCGTCATGGACGGCGGGCGCATCGTGGGCGAGGGCACCCACCAGCAGCTCCTGGTGAACGAGACCTACCAGCGCATCGCGCGCACGCAGCTCGCGGGCTGAGGACGCCGGGCTCGAATCAGCTTTCGAAGTTCAGCGCGGGACCGCGCCTCCGCCGGTCGCGGCGGGGACGCCGCCGCCCGTGGTGGGCTGCGGCTGGCCACCCAGCGCGGGGACGGCCGTGCCCGTGGGCGGCGGGGCTGCGGGGGTCGCGGCGTCGCCGGAATCGGCGCCCGTCGCGCCGCCTGCGCCGGTCTCGCCACTGGGCGCACCCGCGGCGGTCCGCGGATCCGCCGGGGGCGCCGCCGGCGCCGGCGTCACGCGCAGCTCCAGCGCGATCCAGACCAGGATGAGCGCGCCCGCCAGGGCGGCGCACTGGAGGATCGCCAGGAAGAGCATCCAGTTCTGCAGGCGCGTCTGCTGACGCTGCACCTCGGCGTCGCGCTCGGTGGTCTTGTCGAGCAGCCCCTGCAGCGCGGCGGCGCTGCGGTCGGTCGTGCTCTGGAGCTGCACCACCGCGCTCGAGAGGGTGGAGACGCCCTCGGCCACGCGCATCGCGCTCTCGTGGTTGAGGTCGAGCTGCTGCTGCACCAGCGAGATCACGTCGCGCTGCTGCTCGACGCCCTGGGTGATGCGCGCGAGGGTCTTCTCGACCTGTTCGTCGCGCTGGCGCGAGTACATGAGCTGCTGCGCGATGAGGTCCGCCAGACGCGTCTGCTGGCGCACGAGCTCGGGAAGCGCGCCCATCGTCTGCGGCAGCGTCGCGACGACGCGCGCGAGCTCCGCCTGGCGCTGGTCCTGCTGGTCGAGGAAGCTGCGGAAGTCCCGCGCCATGCTCACGATCTCCTGCGAGTCGGCAGGGACCGGCGTGGAGCGCTCCGCGTCGACGCGCTCGGGCGTGGCGCGGCGTGCTTCGGGGGTGCGCGGCTCGGTTCCGAGGAAGAGCGCGCGGATCCTCTCGCTGAGGCGGGGCATCGAGGCGCAAGGGTAGTGCGGAAGCCGCCCGCGCGGGGGCCTGCGAACGCGCGGCGCGCAACGGGCGCGGACTACGATTCCCCTCCGTGCCCGCGCCGACGGTCTCCATCGCCCACGCCGCCCTGCGCGGATTCCTCACCGCGGCGTGCGCGATGGCGTGCGCGGCGGCCGGCATGCTGGGCGGATGCGGCGAAGGCGAGGCGGAGCGCGCCGCGTCGGCGCCGGCGGCGCGCGCCGCGGCGGGCGCGCCGCGCATCGTCTCGCTCAGCCCCGCGATCACGCAGACGCTCGCGGACCTGGGCGCGGGATCGCTCGTCGTCGGACGCACGCCCTGGTGCTCGGCGGTCGATCCGGCGGTGCCGGTCGTCGGCTCGCTGGAGGACGCGGATCTGGAGCGCATCGCCGCGGTCGAACCCACCCTGGTCTGCGTCCAGCACGCGCAGGTGCCGCCGCAGCTCGCGGAGCTGGCGCGCCGCCGCGGCTTCGAGGTGCGCGCCTGGCATCTGGACCGGCTGGCGGATGTGGAGCGGCTGGTGCAGGAACTCGGCGCCGTGCTCGTCCAGCAGGGATGCGCACCCGCCGCCGAGCGCGCCCAGGCGCTGCTGCAGGCGCACGCGCAGGCGCTGCAGCCGCCCGCGCCGCTGCAGGCGCCGGTGCTGCTGCTCTTCTCCGTCGACCCGCCCGGGGCCTTCGGTGCGCAGACCTATGTGGACGAGCTCTGGTGCGCGCTGGGCGGCCGCAACGCCGTCGCCGGCCGCGGATACCCCGCAATGAGCGCCGAGGATGTCGCGGCGCTGCATCCCGCCGCGGCGGTGGTCTTCGCACGCGCGCCGGTCCCGGCGTGGCTCGAGCGCGCCGCCGCCGGCCATGTCGTCGCGATCGAGGCGCCGGAGCTGCTCCAGCCCGACACGCGCATGCTCGTGCAGGGACCCGCGGCGCTGCGACGCGCCGCGCAGGCGCTCGCGGACGGGGGGGCGCGATGACGCGCGGCGAATCGCGCGCACGGCCCGCGCTGGGGCTGCTGGCGCTGGGCGCGCTGCTGGCCTTGGTCTGCGCGGCGCGGCTCCTCGTCGTGCGCCGGCTGGATGGTTCGCTTGTGCTGGGCTGGCCGGGCGCGGACCTGGGGAGCTTCCGCCTGGGCGCGCTTGCGTGCGCCGCGTCCGCGGGGCTCGCGCTGGGCGTCGCGGGCGCGGTGCTCCAGTCGCTCCTGCGCAATCCGCTGGCCTCTCCCTTCGTGCTGGGCGTCTCCAGCGGCGCGGGCTGCGGCGTCGCGGTCGCAGCGGTGATCGCCGCGGCGGCGGGGGCGGCCACGCCCGCGGGGGTCGCGCTGGCGCTGCCGGCGTGCCTGGGCGCCTTCGCGGCCCTGGGCGGGGTGCTCTTGCTCTCGCGCCGTCAGGGCGCGGTCGATCCGGTCACGCTCGTGCTGGCGGGCGTCGTCGTCGGCTCCATCGGCGCCGCGGGCACGATCGTCTGCGAGGCGATGCTTCCGCTGGAGCGCCGCGGCGCGCTCATGGGCTGGGTGCTCGGGCGCATTCCGGAACTGCCCGACGCGCCCAGCCTGCTCGCGTGCCTGCTGAGCGGGCTCGCGCTGCTGCTGCTGGCCGCCTGGCGAGGACCCGCGCTCGACGCGGCCGCGCTCTCCGACGACGAGGCACGCAGCCTGGGCGTGCGTGTCGGCCGCCTGCGCACGACGCTCTTTGCTGCCTGCGGCGTCGCGACCGCGACCTCGGTCGTGCTCTGCGGGCCGATCGCCTTCGTCGGACTGCTCGCGCCGCATGTCGCGCGCGCGGCGGTGGGGGCGCGCAACCGAGCGCTTGCCCTCGGCTCGGCGCTCGCGGGGGCGGCGCTGCTGGTCGGCGCGGACGCGCTGCGCCAGCTCATCGATGTGCAGGGCGGCCGCCTGCCGGTCGGCGCGCTCACCGCGGTGCTCGGCGGCGTCGCCTTCCTCGTGCTGCTGCGCCGCACGGCGGGGGGGTGGATCCGATGAACGCTCCCGCGCTGGCCTTCGAGTCCCCCGTCCTGCAGCGCGGGCGCTTCCGCTTCGCCGCGGGCGCGCTCGTGCCGCGCGCGGGCGCGATCACCGTGCTGCTGGGGCCCAATGGCGCGGGCAAGACGACCGCGCTGCGCCTGGCCGCGGGGCTGCTCGCGCCGGACGCGGGCGCTGTCCGCCTGGATGGCGCGCGGGTGCACACCGTCGCGGAGTCCGAGCGCGCGCGGCGCATCGCGTATGTCCCGCAGCGCGCGGAGGTCGGCGCGCCCTTCCGCGTGGACGAGGTCGTCGCGCTCGCCCACTGGCACGGCGCGCCGCAGCCCGCGCGCGTGCGCGAGGCGCTCGCGGCGGTGGGGCTCGCCGATCGCGCATCGATGCCCTTCCACGCGCTCTCGGCGGGGCAGCAGCAGCGGGTGGTCCTGGCGCGCGCGCTCGCGCAGTCGGGCCCGGGCGGGATCCTGCTCCTGGACGAGGCCTTTGCCGCCGTCGACGCGCCCGAGGCGGCGATGCTCGTGGGCGTGCTGCGCGAGCGCGCGCGCGCCGGCGCGACGGTGCTCGTCGCCTCGCACGACTTCGCCCTCGCGGGCGCACTCGCCGACGAGGTCTGGTTCCTGCGCGACGGCGCGACCGTCGCGCACGGCCCGGCCGCGCAGCTCCTGGAGCCCGCGGCGCTGAGCGCGCTGCTGGGCATGCCCGTCGTCGGCGCCGTCGCGCCCGACGGCCACCGCGTCGCCGTGCCCGACCTGCGCGCTATGCTTCGCCCCGGAGCAGCGACGCAACCGCCGCGCTGAGGCCTCGCGATGGGAACGACGATCACCCTTGCCATCATCCTGGCGCTGATCAACCTGGCGGCGTCCGCCTGGAAGAAGCGGCAGGAGCGCCTCGCGGCGGAGGCACACCACCGTTCCGAGGCGCAGTCGCAGTCGCAGCGCCGGGCACCCACGCCGCGCCAGCCCGCGCCGCCGGTGCCTCCCGCGCCGCGCGCGATGCCGACGCCGCCGCCGGCGACGCCGGTCAGTTCCACCCCGGGATCCGGCGCGCAGTCCGTGACGAGCCTCGTCGACCTCATCACGCAGCAGCTCCGCGAGGCCGGCGTCCCCATCGACGATCCCACCCCGACGCGACCGCCGGTGATCCTGCGCGAAGCTCCGCGCGAGCCCGCGCGCGAGCCCGCGCGCGAAGCGCCGCCGATCATCCGCGAGCCCCGGCCTGCGCCGGCCGCCGCGCCCGTGCCCGCCCGGCCCGCCAGGCCCAGCGCGCCCGTCGCGCCCACCGCGCCGGTCGCACCCGCCGCGGCGCGCCTGCCGTTCCCGGTGATCGCGGCGGCGCCGCGCAGCCCGCACGCGACCAGCCCGATTGCCGCGAGCCCGATCGCCGCCGGCGCGATCACCTCGTCCAACCGCGCCCCCACGGGCCGAGCCCGCGTCAGCGCCGCCCGCTGCCGCGAGGCCATCCGCCTGGGCGCGGTCCTGGGCCCCCCGCGCTCGCTGACCCCGTTCCGCGCGGGACACTGACCCCGGAGCCCGGCGGGGCAACGGCCGTCATCGCACGCGAATCTGCCGCCATCTGCACACATCCTGCGGGGGTCGGCTATCCTTTCCCGCCATGATCGACATCCGAAAGCTGAAGGAGCTCGTGCGCCTCATGACCACGAGCGATCTGACCGAGATCGACCTGCGCGACAAGGACGAGCAGGTCACCATCCGCCGGGCCGCCCCGCAGGCCGCGCCCCAGATCATCCACGCCCCGATGGTCGCGCACGCCGCCCCGGCCGCGCCCGTCGCCGCCGCGCCCGCCGCCGCCGCCCCGGCCGCGCCCGCCGACGAGCACGCGGGCCTCATCCCCATCGAAAGCCCGATGGTGGGCACCTTCTACGCGGCCCCCAGCCCCGACAAGCCGCCCTTCGCCACCGTCGGCGCGCAGATCGGCCCGGAGTCGGTCGTCTGCCTCGTCGAGGCGATGAAGATCTTCAACGAGATCAAGGCCGAGCGCTCGGGCACGATCGCGAAGGTCCTGGTCAAGAGCGGCCAGGCCGTCGAGTTCGGCCAGCCCCTCTTCATGGTCAAGCCCGGCTGATCGGCCGCGTTCCCGCAGGCGCCGCACGCCACTTCGCCGGCCCGCGCCGGCACACGGAGCACACCCCATGTTCAAGCGTGTCCTGATCGCCAACCGCGGCGAGATCGCGCTGCGCGTCATCCGCGCCTGCCGCGAGCTGGGCATCGAGACCGTCTGCGTCTACTCCTCCGCCGACCGCGGAGGTCCGTGGCTCGAGCAGGCCACGCAGGCGATCTGCATCGGCCCGGGTCCCTCGAAGGACTCGTACCTCAAGATCGACCGCATCATCGCGGCCGCCGAGGTGAGCCACGCCGACGCGATCCATCCCGGCTACGGCTTCCTCAGCGAGAACGCGCACTTCGCGGAGGTCTGCCGCGCCTCGGGCTTCGAGTTCATCGGCCCCAGCCCCGAGGCGATGCACGCGCTCGGCGACAAGGTGAACTGCAAGCGCCTCGCGCGCAAGACCGGCACGCCGGTCTTCCCGGGCACCGAGGACGCGATCGAGGACATCGACGAGGCCGCGCAGGTCGCCGCCGAGATCGGCTACCCCGTGATCATCAAGGCGCGCGCCGGCGGCGGCGGGCGCGGCATGCGCATCGCGCGCGACGAGGCGCAGCTTCGCTCGGGCATCGAGTCCGCGCGCCAGGAGGCGCTCGCGGCCTTCGGCGACGGCGGCGTCTACGTCGAGAAGTTCCTCGAGCACGCGCGCCACTTCGAGGTGCAGACGATGGGCGACAAGCACGGCCACGCCGTGCACCTCTACGAGCGCGACTGCTCCAGCCAGCGGCGCCACCAGAAGCTGGTGGAGGAGGCGCCCGCCCCCGGCGTCGACCCGAAGAAGCGCGACAAGGTCTGCGAGAGCGCCGCGCAGCTCATCAAGGAGGCGAAGTACGCCGGCGCCGCGACGGTGGAGTTCCTGATGGACCGCCACCAGAACTTCTACATGCTCGAGGTGAACACCCGCGTGCAGGTCGAGCACCCGGTCACCGAGCTCATCACCGGCGTCGACATCGTCAAGACCGGCATCCGCGTCGCCGCGGGGGAGCCGCTGCCCTTCGCGCAGAAGGACATCCGGATCCACGGCCACGCGATCGAGGTCCGCATCAACGCCGAGGATCCCGACCGTGGCTTCATGCCGCAGGCGGGCCTCATCGAGACCTACTCCGCGCCCGGCGGCCCCGGCGTGCGCATCGACAGCCACGCGCGCGCGGGCTACCGCATCCCGCCCAACTACGACTCGATGATCGGCAAGCTCATCGTGCACGCCCCGGACCGCGCGACCTGCATCGAGCGCCTCAAGGGCGCGCTGCGCGAGTACCGCATCGGGCCGATGAAGACCACGATCCCGCTGCACCTGCGCATCCTGGACCTGCCCGACTTCCGCGACGCCACCCACGACATCCACTTCGTGGAGCGCTGGCTGAAGACGCAGGACCCGGCCCGCGTGCAGGTGAAGGCGTAGACGAGGCTCAGTCCTGCGCGCCGCGGCGCGCGGGCAGCAGGCTCGTGCCCAGGATCGCCGCGCCCAGGATCGCCATGATCGCGTAGCCCCAGACGGGCGAGATGCCCTGCAGGCCGCGGTCCGGCTCGGGGGCGGGGTTCACCTCCTGCGCGGCGGCGGCGGAGGCCAGCGCGGCCGCCCCCAGCAGGGCGATGGCATGGACGCGGCGGAGGAACGGGACTCGGGTGGTCGGCATGGGGTGCTCCGTGGGCAGGCGTCGCGTCACTGCAGCTTCGGGACGACGAGGGAAAGGGTGTTCACGACGCGGTCCTCGCCCGGGGTGCACAGCGCGAGGCCCGTGAGCTTCACGCCGGGGGGGACGCGGAAGTACAGGGCGAGCTGCTTGGCGGTGCCCAGCGGCTGGATCGGGATGTCCTTGAGCGTGAGCGGACGTCCGCCCATGCTGCGCACCAGCACGAACTGCCCGTCGTCCTCGACCAGTCCGATCGCGTAGTACCTCGCGCCCTTCTCGTCGAGCAGCGCGACCTTCGCGTCCTGCACCGTGCCCGCGTAGGGATTGATGTCGGGGAAGATGCGGACGCCGTCCTGCGCCGCGTGCGCATCGAGCCGCAGCAGGCGCTGGTCCTCGCCGGAGAGGAAGCCGCGCACGCGCAGCTCGCTCGCGACGTTGCGGTCGCCGCCCTTCGGGAAGCGCTGCTCGCCGCCGATGATGTAGTTGTTCGCGTCCAGCTTCAGGTCGCCCTGGTCGTTCGAGCTGATCGTGACGCCCTTGATCGAGTAGCGGGACTCGGGGAAGTCGACGAGGGAGTCGATGTTGGTCGTGCCCTCGTCCATCTTCACGTTGGACTTGCCCGAGGCGAGCGAGGTGATGTCCGCCGCCGAGCCTCCGGCCTTGATCGGGAAGCGCACGCCCTTGATCTCGACGTAGCGCGGATTCTGGTTGCGCAGGTCCGCCTTCGCGAAGAGGAGGGTGAAGGTCGCATCGCCCTGGCCCGCGACGGAGGTCGCGTAGTTGCTGGGGGAGTTGAAGAAGTACAGCGAGGGCGTGCCCTCGCGCGAGGCCTGCGCCCACGCCATCGGCCGGGCGACCGCCGCGGTCGCGCCGCGTCCATCGCCCAGCAGGCGCGCCTGCGACGCGGAGAGGACGAACTGCTGGCCGTTGCCGTCGTACGCCTCCTGGCCGACCTTGAAGGTGACCGCGTAGGCGGGCTCGGGGCGCGCGCCCTGCGCGAGCGAGAGCGGCGCGGAGGGGAGTTCCAAGAGCGAGAGGCCGCTCACAGTCGACGGCGCGAGCGAGACGCGCGAGAGGCCCTCGCCCTCGCTGTCGCGGTAGAGCGAGGCCGCGCTCTTGGTGAGCTCGGGCTGGTGCGTGCCGAAGGTGCCGCCGCCGAACCAGGGGCTGAAGGCGCCCCAGGAGAGGTAGGCGAAGCTGCGCTCGGTGATGCCGATGAGGTGCAGGATCGGGGCCCGGTCGGAGCCGATCGTGGGCGCCTTGGGCTCGTCGCTGCGGCGCGTCCAGCCGCTGAAGTCGCCGATGGTGACCGAGGACTGGATGAAGCCCGCGCCGATGGCGAAGATGCCCATCGTGAGCGCGCCCGACGCCAGGCCGAAGCCCGCGCCGACGGTCACGTCCGCGGCGCGCGGGAAGGCGAGCTTCGCGCGGATCATGCGGTCGGTGGCCATGCGGAAGACCAGCAGCAGCACCAGGAAGAGCGTGAGCAGCGTCGTGCCCATCGCGTAGTTGCCGAAGCCGGTGGGCAGCAGCAGGTAGGCGAGCGGCTCCCAGAGCGCGAAGGCGACGATGCCCGCGAAGATCACGCAGAGCAGGTGCATGAAGGCGCTGAACGCGCCGGCGTCCGCCCACCAGTAGGTGATGAGGAGCACGCCGGCGAAGATGACGAGCGAGAGAATCATGTGGGGCGGGTCCTTACTTCTTCGTCTGGGGTGCGGCGGCGGCGGGCGGGGCCGAGGGTGCGGCGGGCGGGGCGCCAGTGGCGCCGGCCGCGGCGGGCGCGGCGCCCGGGGCCGCGAAGACGCGGCGGACCTCGTCGAAGCTCGTCTCGCCGATGCGGACCTTCGCGAGCGCGGCGTCCTGCAGCGAGAGGCTCTTGCTGGCGCGGCGCGCCTGGAGGTACGCGCCCTTCACGTCGCCGGAGGCGAGCAGCGTGCGCGACTCGTCGTCCATCGGCAGCACCTCGAAGGCGCCGGTGACGCCCAGGTAGCCGGTGCCGCGGCAGGTCGGGCAGTCGACCGGCTGCTCCTTCACGAGCACCTTGCCGCTGGGACGGAAGACCTGGACCTGCTTGCCGGCGGGGATCGCCAGCAGCTTCGCCTCGGCCGGGGTCGGCGCGGCGGCGACGCGGCAGGTGGGGCAGAGCTTGCGCAGCAGGCGGCACGCGAGCACCATCTTCAGCGCCTGCGAGGCGTTGTTCGGATCGCCGCCGCTCTTCATCCAGAGCTGCAGCAGCTCGGGGACGCTGTCGGTCGGCGCGCCGCAGTAGAAGACGACGCTGCGCGCGTTGGGCGCGGAGACGATCTTGCCGACGCCCGCCTCGGCGAGGTCGGAGGCGAAGACGACGTCGGGTCCGCGGCGCACGATGGTCTGGAGCTGCGTCGCGTAGTCCGACTTGCCCGGATCGAAGTCCGAGTGCTCGACGCCGTCGACGGTGCGCTCGGAGCGCTTCTCCAGCGTCTTGATGTTCGCGGTGTAGGCGTCGTGGCGCCCGATCAGCGCGTACGCCAGCGCGGTCAGGCCGTTGCCCGGACGCGCGCCCACCAGGACGACGCCGCCGGTCGGGTGCGCCTCCATCGTGGAGCGCAGCAGCGCCATCTGCGGCTCGAGCAGGCCCAGCTTGTCGGCCGGGATGGTGAGCTGCTTCTCGCGCTCGACGTCGATGCGGATGGACTCGCCCTGCATCGAGCCGACGCTCGTGACGGTGAGCAGCGTCTTCTCGCCGCCGCGGACCACCGCGACGGCGCCCCGCTGGAACTTGCGGCGCTCGCCCGGCTCGAGCCCGGCGAAGCCCTTGAGGGTGTCGACGACGCGCGTGGCCAGCTCGCCCGCGATCGGGTCGCGCTTGTAGCGCACCGAGTCGACGGTCTGCTGGAGCTGCGCGCCTTGCTTGGCGTGCGCGATCTCGATGCGCGAGGCGCGCGCCTCGAGCGCGGGCAGGAGGACCGCCTCGAGCGTGGCGTACGCCTCGAAGGCGGGATCCTTGCGGTCGGGGATGGGCAGCTCGGTGCGGTCGCGCTTCTGGAACTTGAGCGTGACCGAGGCTCCCGCGCTCTTGGCGCGGCGCGCGGCGGCCATGCCGGCGAAGTCGATCGCCAGGACGGCGAGCTTCTTCGCCTTGGTGCCGGCGAGCGCCTTCTCGCGGAAGCGCATGTACCAGACGCAGGGAGCGACGAGCAGGCCGACGGCGACGGGGAAGCCCGCCGTCCACCAGGGGATCAGCAGCACCGCCAGCAGGGCGGCGGCGGCGAAGCCCAGGAAGATCGAGGCCCAGCGCACCGGCTTCAGGTTGTAGTAGGCCGCGTCCTCGTGGAAGGTCACGGCGGCCAGGCGCGCGTAGAGGGTGAAGGTCGCGAGCGTGATGAGCGGCTTGGCCACGCTCATCAGGAAGACGGGCGCCGGCGTCTCGGCCAGCGTTGCGGCGAAGGTGGCGTTCACGTTCAGGAGGCCTTTCCGACCATGGAGGCGCCCTGCGAGATGCCCTTCAGGCGCATGCGCAGCTCCTCCGGCTTCGGGGTCGCCTGCAGGGCGACGGTCTGGTGGATGTACTCGCGCTCGACGAGGTCGACGAGCGAGCTGGTGAAGTCGATCATTCCGCCGTCGCGGCTCTTGATGATGTCCAGGAGCTCGCCCTCGCGGCCCTCGAGGATGTACTTCTGCACCGCGGGGGTGTTGATCAGGATCTCCAGCGCCGGGATGCGCGCGATGTTCTGGTGCAGCGTCGGCAGCAGCTTCTGGTAGACGATCGCGCGCAGGTTGTAGGCAAGCAGCTTGCGGATCTGCTCGCGCTCGTTCACCGGGAAGAGGTCGTAGATGCGGCCGAAGGTCTGCCAGGCGCTGGAGGCGTGGATGGTTCCGAAGACCAGGTGGCCCGTCTCGGCGGCGCGCACGGCGGCCTCGAAGGTCTCGTAGTCGCGCATCTCGCCCACCAGCGCGATGTCGGGGTTCTCGCGGACCAGGGCGCGCAGCGCGTCGTTGAAGTTGACGCAGTCGATGCCTATCTCGCGCTGGTTGATCGTCGCCTTGTCGTCCTTGAAGATGTACTCGATCGGGTCCTCGATGGTGACGATGTGCACCTTCTTGCGCTCGTTCACGTACTGCAGCATCGCCGCGATCGAGGTCGACTTGCCCGAGCCGGTGACGCCGGCGAAGAGGATCAGCCCCTGCGCCATCATGGCGACGTCGCCCAGCGACTGCGGCAGGTAGAGGTCCTCGAACTTCTTGATGTTGCTGGTGATGAGACGGGCCGCGATCGAGGGCTTGCCGCGCGCCATGAACATGTTCACGCGGAAGCGGTTGCGGTCGTCGAAGTCGTACGCGAAGTCCATCGACCCCTTGCTGCGGAAGACGTCGAGCTGGCCGGGGTCGAGCACGTCCTTGGCCACCTGGAACATGAGGTCCGGCGTGCAGACGTCGGTCTCGAGGTCCTTCAGCACGTTGCGGTGGCGGATGCGCGGGCGCAGGTCCGACTTCACGATCAGGTCGCTGCCCCCGAACTTGATGATCGCGGCGAGCCAGCTGCTCCAGGCCTTCATGCCCTCGCCGGGCTTGGTTCCGCGCCCCTCGAGGTTGATGGGGCTCACCAGGACGTTCTTGCCGTCATGCGCTGACACGCGTAGGACCTCCGCAGCAGGGTCCCCGGCGGTTCCGTCGCGCGGGGCCGCTGGCCGCGCGCCACGCTGGCGCACCGGCCGAGGCCCCGGCGCGCCCGCGGGGCGTCCGTCGGCCTCGGTGATCGGCCCCGCCGGCCCGGACCGGGGAGAGGCGGGTCAGCGTATCACGAACCTCCGGTTCCGGCACCTCTTGGTCGGGGAATCCGGCGCCGCTAGACTCCCGAAATGGAGCACAAGATTGTCCAAGAGGGCATCACCTTCGACGATGTCCTCCTCGTTCCGCGATACAGCGAGATCACTCCGGGCGCCGCGGACACCAGCACGCAGCTGACCCGCCGGATCAGCCTCAACATCCCGCTGATCTCGGCGCCGATGGACACCGTCACCGAGGCGAGCCTGGCGATCGCGCTCGCGCAGGAGGGCGGCCTGGGGGTCATCCACAAGAACATGCCCGCCGACCGGCAGGCGCGCGAAGTGCAGAAGGTCAAGCGCACCGAGAACGGCGTGATCACCGATCCCGTCGTGCTCTCGCCCGCCGACAGCGTCATGCGCGCCGCGCAGCTCATGGCCGAGCACGGCGTGAGCGGCTTCCCGGTGACCGAGGACGGCACGCGCCGCACGCGCGTCGTGGGCATCCTCACGCGGCGCGACACGCGCTTCGTCGACCGCGCGGAGCAGACGCGGGTCGAGGAGGTCATGACCAAGGACTCGCTCGTGACCGCGCCGCCGGAGACGACGCCGCAGCAGGCCGAGGCGATCCTCAACCGCGGACGCGTCGAGAAGCTGCTGCTGGTGCACCCCGACGGGCGCCTGGCGGGCCTGATCACGATGCGCGACATCGACAACTTCACCAAGCATCCGCAGGGCTGCCGCGACGCGCGCGGCCGCCTGCGCGTGGGCGCGGCGGTGGGGGTGATGCAGCTCGAGCGCGTGGAGAAGCTGGTCGCGGCGGAGGTCGACGTGATCGTCGTCGACACCGCGCACGGCCACAGCCTCAACGTGATGCGCACCGTCCAGGAGATCAAGAAGCGCTTCCCCATCGAGGTGATCGCGGGCAACATCGCCACCGCGGAGGCGGCGCGCGCGCTCATCGACGCGGGCGCCGACGCGGTGAAGGCGGGCATCGGCCCCGGCTCCATCTGCACGACGCGCGTCGTCACCGGCGTGGGCGTGCCGCAGATCACGGCGATCATGAACGCGGTCGAGGGCTCGGCGGGGCGCGTGCCCGTCATCGCCGACGGCGGCATCCGACTCTCGGGCGACATCGCCAAGGCGATCGCCGCGGGAGCCTCGTGCGTGATGCTTGGCAGTCTCTTCGCGGGCCTCGACGAGAGCCCGGGCGAGTTGGTCATCCACCGCGGCCGCCGCTTCAAGACCTACCGCGGCATGGGCAGCGAGGGGGCGATGGCGCGCGGATCGAGCGACCGCTACGGCCAGGCGAGCATCGAGGATGTCCGCAAGTACGTCCCCGAGGGCGTCGAGGGACGCGTCCCGTTCCGCGGCCCGCTCAGCGACTTCGTCTACCAGATGGTCGGCGGGCTGCGCGCCTCGATGGGCTACTGCGGCTGCACGACGCTCGAGGAGTTCCGGCGCGAGACGCGCTTCGTGAAGGTCAGCGGCGCGACGGTGGTGGAGAACCACCCGCACGACATCCAGATCACCAAGGAGAGCCCCAACTACACGGTCGCCGCCATCGGCGCCGAGTAAAACATGCCGGGCATGCCCGGCATCATTTTCCGGGGCACCGGCCGGTGTGGCGAAACTGGCAGACGCAGCGGACTCAAAATCCGCCGGGCCTGAAAACCCGTGCAGGTTCGATTCCTGTCACCGGCATTGCAGCGGGGGAGCGGCCCCGGACCGGGGGCGGGGCGCCGGTCCGGGAACCTCCGGCGGGCTGGCCCCCGGCGCTGGCGGGGCGTCCCGGACTTCGCTACACTCCCCGATTCCCCGCTCGGAGCCCCGGGCGGTTCAACGACGACGCAGCAGCAATCAGGAGCGCACCGTGTACGCCATCTTCGAGGACAGCGGAACCCAGATCAAGGTCAACGTCGGCGACATCGTCGACCTCGACGCGCGCCCGGTGGAGCCCGGCACGAAGCAGATCAGCTTCGACAAGGTGCTCGCCGTGGGCACCGGCGACGGCACTCCGGCGAAGCTCGGCATGCCCTACCTCGCCGGCGCGACGGTGAGCTGCGAGGTCATGGGCGAGGCCCGCGGCGACAAGCTGCGCATCGGCAAGTACAAGCGCCGCAAGGGCTATCGTCGCCAGGCCGGTCACCGCCAGGAGTACCTGCGCGTGAAGGTCACGGCGATCAAGGCCGCCTGAGCCACGCGCGCCGATCGCGCGCTCCAACGACAACCACCGCGGTCCGCTCCAGACAGGGAGCGGACCGCGTGCTTTTTCGCCGGTTTCGCGTGGTGCGTGCGCCCGCGCGCGTACGATCGCGCACGCAGGCAGACAGCCGCTGCGGGCCATCCGGTCCGTGGAGGAAAGTCCGGACACGACAGGACACGGTGGTGGCTAACGGCCACCCGTGCGCATGGGCGCGCACGCGGGACAGTGCCACAGAGAACAGACCGCCGAACGGCGCCTCCGGGCGTGCGTGGCAAGGGTGAAACGGTGCGGTAAGAGCGCACCGCCTGGCCGGCGACGGACAGGGCACGGCAAACCCCACCGCGTGCAAGCGCAAGCAGCCTTCCGCGTCGCTCTCGCGAGCGGCGCCCCCGCGGTCCGCGGGGCGTGGAGGCGGGTCGCGTGCAAGAGCGCTCCGGCAACGGGGCGCCCAGAGAAATGGCTGTCCGCGGTTCGGCCGCCGACAGAATCCGGCTTATCGCCTGCATCGCCCGTGACATGCCCGGGCCCCGCCGATCGGGGCCCGGGCGCCTTTTCCGTTGCGCGGAGAACCGCGGCGCCGCAGGCCTCGTTTCAGCAAGGGATTGCATCGCACCCGCTCCGGCGCGTGCACCGCCATCGGTTGCGGTCTTCCCCGCGCCCGAGCCCCATGGGCGGTCCCGAATTGGCGGGAAATGGAAGGAATACACCTTGTCTTTCTCCCCGATCTCGGGAGAATTGCGCGACAAATCCCGTTCGCACCCATCCACGAACCATGCACGATCCCCTCGAAACGAACGTCAACACTTCCAAGAGCTCGAGCCTGCAGAACTACGCGATGCTCCTGTACCGCCGGGCGGTGCATCCCGAGTTCTTCGGCATCGACGCTCGCAAGAAGATCCAGCACGGCGACTTCGAGTTCGAGGGCTGGATCTTCCGCGGCGGCCACTGCGTGCGCTTCCAGTACGGCGGGATCTGCTTCTGCGAGGTCGTGGTCGACAATCCAACCAGCCTGCCGGAGCGCGGCCTCGCGGGCACGCTGCCCTGCGCGGGCGAGCACGACCATGAGGAGAAGGTGACCGAGCAGATCGCCTACCTCACGACGCTGCAGACCGAGACGCTCAGCGACCACCTCTACCTGGGCACCTACAAGGAGATGCTCCAGCACGGCCGCAGCGCGGACGCGCTGATGAGCGTCTGGACGGACGCCGCCGGCAAGCCCAACCTCTCGCTCATCGAGATGCAGCGCTACCGCAACGAGCTGCACGCGCAGGGCTACCACCTCCGCAGCGACTGCGGTCTGGTGCTGCGCACCCAGTCGATGATCCAGCTCCCGCCCCCGGCCGCCAAGCCCAAGGTCGAGGAGCTGCGCGGCCGCACGCGCTGAACCGCGCATGGCCGCCTCCGCGCCGGTCTCCACCCAGGACGCGCTGCTTGCAGGGTTCGATCGGGCCTTCGGGCTCGAGGCGGTTCCGCGTCCCCGCGCCGCCGCGGCGCCGCTGGCAGCAGCGGGGCGAACCTCTGAGCCCGTCGCCCGCACCCCCGAGCCCGTCGCCCGCACCTCCGAGCCCGTCGCGCGCACTGCCGAGCCGCCCGCCCGCGACGGCGCGCTCCTGCGCCCCGACGCACGCATCCCGGCCTCCAGCCTCGTCGCGGCGTCCGACCGCGCCGCCCGCATCGCGCGCCTGCAGGAGATCGAGCAGCGCCACGCCGCCTCGTGCCCGCACTGCACGGTTGCGACCGCGCACACCAACCTCGTCTTCGGCGAAGGCGATCCGGACGCGGAGCTCTTCTTCGTCGGCGAGGCGCCGGGCGAGACGGAAGACCGGCTCGGCCGCCCCTTCGTCGGCGCGGCCGGGCAGAAGCTCGACGAGATGATCCGCGCCATGGGATTCGAGCGCGGGCAGGTCTACATCGCCAACGTGCTCAAGAGCCGCCCGCCGGAGAACCGGACGCCGCTGCAGCACGAGATCGACGGCTGCGGCCCGTTCCTGCTCGAGCAGCTCCTCGCGGTGCGCCCGAAGGTCATCGTGACGCTCGGCGGACCCGCGACCAAGCTGCTGCTGGGGATCGAGACCGGCATCACGCGCGCGCGCGGCGTCTGGCACGAATGGGCGCCTCCCGCCGGCAGCGACTGCGAGCCCATCCCCGTCATGCCGACCTACCACCCGGCCTACCTGCTGCGGACCTACACCCCGAAGGTGCGCGGCGAGGTCTGGAGCGACCTCAAGCGCGTCCTGGAGCGCCTGGGGCGTCCCGTGCCAGGACGCCCGGTCTCATAACGGTTCTTCCCGCGGGAAAATCGACTTCGAGGGGCGAATCGCACGCCGTCGCGGAACAGGGGCGTGGGGTGCCTCGTATCCAAGGGTGGCAGGCCTCGCCTGCTTGCGGCGTCGAAGTGCGCCGCACTCCTGAGCCCCCACGAGGAGCCTGTCGCGCTCACGCTGCGACGGGCTCTTTTCTTTTTCCCCAGGCGTCCGCGCCCGTCGCGGGTCCGCGCCGCCCGCTCACGCCCCGCGCGGCGAGCGCATCGGGATCGTCACCGGGCCGTCGTTGAGCAGCTCGACCTCCATGGTCGTCTGGAAGCGCCCCGTCTCCACCGCGATGCCGGACTCGCGCAGCAGCGCGGCGACGCGCTCGTAGAGGGGACGCGCCGTCTCGGGCCGCGCCGCCTCGATGAAGCTGGGACGGTTGCCGCCGCTGACGTCGGCCGCCAGCGTGAACTGGCTCACCAGCAGCACCGCGCCGCCGACGTCGCCCAGCGCGCGGTTCATCTTGCCCGCCTCGTCGTCGAAAATGCGCAGCGCCGCGAGCTTGCGCGCCATCCAGCGCGCGTCCGCCTCGCCGTCGCCCTCCTCGACGCCCACGAGCACGAGCATGCCCACGCCGATGCGTGCGACCTCCTGCATCGCGCCGTCGACGGCGACGCGCACGCAGGCGTGCCGCACCCGCTGGACCACCGCGCGCATGCGCGTCAGGCGCCCAGGAGCGCCAGCGCCGCGCTGGAGACCAGCACCACGCCGTTGGGATCGACCGACTGGTCGTAGTTCACCATCTCGCGCTGGCCGTGCGGCGCCGCGACCATCGTCGCGTACATGTTGCCGACGGAGCACCAGCGATTGGGATTGCCGTGGCGCGAGAAGTGGCCGACGAACGAGTCGGGGCCGCCCAGGAACTCGCCCAGCATCTCGCGGTCGTACTGCTCGATCGCGTTGCGCGCGGCGGGGTCGATGCGCGTCTGGTCGCCGAACTGCGGGCCCTTGTGGCTCAGGTCCGCGCTCGAGACGAAGAGCGTGCGGCCGCCGGCCTGGTCGAGGATCGTGCGCAGCGCGGTGGCGAACTCCTTGGTGCCCACGCGCGCGCCGTCGTCCTCGAGGAGGCCGACGTTGGGATCGGGCACGAGCGCCGCAACGACGGGGACGTCGCCGTAGAGGTGCTGGATCCACGGCAGGTGCAGCGCGACCGAGTGCTCGCCCGCGAGGTCGAGCTGGTCCTTGAAGAGCTTCTCGCCGAAGGCGTCGCGCAGGCGCTCGAGGATCTTGGTGTCGGGGCGCACGGTGCCGAAGGGCGTCTCGAAGCCGAACTCGCTCATCACGACGCCGTCGCCGATGCCGAAGTGGTTCGTGCCGAGCACGACGATGCGGTCGGGCTTCTCGCGCGCGCCCGTCTCGAGGCACTTGTACGCCGCGCCGTAGTTGGCGGCGCCGCGGCCGTAGTCGAGGTGCGGCGCGACGATGCCCACGACGGGGCGGTCGAACTCCGGATCGTCCGCCTTCGCGAGCTGCTCGGTGATGAAGGTGCGAAGCTGCTGCACGACCTCGGGCTTGCGGGCGTCGTCGGCGACGGGGAAGGCGCCGCGCGCGCGGATCTCCTCCATGCGCTTCTTCTCGAGCGCCTCGCTCGTGGGGCCCCAGAGGTAGCCGAGCTCGTCGAGCTTCTTCACCATCTCCAGCAGCTGCTCGTGCGCCTCCGCGGGCACGTTGAGGCGCTCGAAGATCTCCTGCAGCGACTCCTCGCCGCGGAACTGGGCCAGAAGCCCGAGAACCTGCGGCGGCACGATCATGCTCTGGCCGCCGAGCCCCGCCGGATCGCGCAGCAGGGCCATCGTCTGGCCCTCCTTGTTGTTGACCGGGACGGGCTGGAAGGGGCGGACAAAGGGCCGCTCGAGGTGCGGCGGAAGGTTGTGCAGCGGGTTCGACATGGAATGGGGCAGTCTACGGGCCATCCGGGGCGGCTCCCGGCGCCGAAGCGGGGGAATTCGCCGAACCCACGCCGGGGCATGGCCGATACTTTGGATGCCCGCCCCCTGACGGAGCGGCGCGTTTGTCCCCGTTTCGGAGAGTGGCGCCCGCGTCCACGGGTACGCTTTCCGGTTTGGCCAGCACCTCAAGACACCAGGCACACACCATGCTTCGCTCCAACCCCCATCGGTCCATCATCGTGACGCGCGCGCTCGCCGGCTTCGTCGCCTGCACGCTCGCCGTTCCCGCCTTCGCGCAGCAGACGCCGCCGGCGCAGGATCCGGCTCCCACGGCGCCGCCCACCGACGCGCCCGTCGGCACCCCGGCGACCCCGAAGACCCCGCAGCGCCAGGGCGCGCAGGGCAAGGGACAGAGCGAGTCCGGCCAGATGAGCAGCAAGGCGCGCGATCAGGCCCGCGCCGAGAAGCAGGCCGCGGAGAAGGAGGCCCAGACCGCGCGCCAGAACGCGGCGGCCACGCAGGCGCAGACCACCAAGGGCGCGCCGACCTCGGTCGATCCCGCCGTCAGCATCGCCGCGACCGCTCCGCAGGGCGCCGCGCGGCCGACTCCGCAGCCGCCCGCCGGCCTCGCGGTCGCGCAGGACACGACCAAGGTCATCGAGTTCCAGCCCGCGGTCCTCGACCTGGGCGAGATGATCGCCGACGTCGCCAAGACCGGCACCATCAAGATCGTGAACATCTCCGACAAGCCGGTGAAGGTCGTCAAGATCGTCCCCGGCTGCGGCTGCACGACCACCGGCGCCCCTCCGGGAGAGATCGCTCCCGGCGCCTCGGCCGACGTGGACATCACGCTGAAGCCGGGCGCGAAGGCCGGCATCCCGCTCACCAAGAGCGTGACCTTCCAGATCGAGAACCACGCGCCGCAGATCCTGACCGTCAAGGGCCAGGTCAAGGCGTTCATCAACATCTCCAACGACATGATCGACGGCCCGTCCTCGCCGGACGCCCCGCCGACGACCATCAAGTTCACCAGCGTCGAGGGCGAGCCCTTCAAGATCACCGGCGCGCTGCCGGACGTCCTGGTCGCGATGCCCGAGGGCTCGGCCAAGGAGCACGACATCCAGATCGACTGGAAGAAGTGGGAGGCGCAGGGCAGCTCGGTCAAGATCTCCGTCATGACCGACCACCCGAAGGCCCCGCAGCTCTCGATCCTGGTCAAGCGCTCGATCAAGCCCGGCATCAACCCGCCGCCCGCCGTGCAGGCCAACGAGACGACGCCCGCGCTTGTCACCGCCGCGCAGCGTGGCGACGTCGCCGCCGTGAAGGCCGCGCTGGCCGCGAGCCCGAAGGTCGACGAGGCCGACCGCCTCTCCAAGCGCACCGCGCTGCACATGGCCGCCTTCAGCGGCAACGCCGAGATCGCCAAGCTCCTGCTTGACGCCAAGGCGGGCCCGAACGTGCAGGACCGCACCGGCAAGACGCCGGTCACCGTCGCGGCCGAGAAGGGCAACGCCGAGGTCCTCAAGCTCCTGCTGACCGCCGGCGGCGACGCCAACGCGCGCGATCAGGTGCAGGGCTCGCCGCTGCTCTGGGCCGCGGGCCTGGGCACCCCGGACACCGTGCGCGTCCTCCTCGAGGCGGGCGCCAACCCGAACATCGCCGACGTCAACGGGATGACCCCGCTGATGTGGGCCTCGGGCGTGGGCCGTCCGGAGGTCGTCGAGCTGCTCGTCGCCAAGGGCGCGGACCTCAAGTCCGTCGACCGCATGGGCGGCGAGACCGCGCTCATGCGCGCGATCCGCACCGGCAAGGTCGAGACCGTCAAGCTGCTGCTGGCCAAGGGCGGCGACATCTCGGGCAAGAACACGCTCGGGATGACGCCCTTCCTCATCGCCTGCGGCTACGGCAACCTGGACAAGATCAAGATGCTGATCGACGCCGGCGCCGACAAGACCGTCAAGGACTCGCGCGGCTGGGGCGCCATCGACCACGCGCGCAACCGCGTCGACGCGGACCGCGACGTCGTCGTGAAGTTCATCGAGCCGCTCGTCCCGGCCAGCACCGCCACGGTGCAGCCCCCGGCCGGCGGCAGCGCGCCCACGACGCAGACGGGCGCCTCGCAGCTTCCGCACAAGTGATCCGCCGCGCCGAGGGCGCGACATCCGAACCGATCCGCGACGCGCGTCCCATCCGGGGCGCGCGTCGCGCGTTTGGGAGGCGGTGCCCGCGCATCCCGCGGATGCGTCCGCGCCGCCGGACGCGCGCGCGCCGCTCCGTATGATCGCGGCATGACCACCGCGATCGCCCCCGACGCTCCCATCGCCTCCGAGTCCTCGCATCCGGCGGTCGTCGCGGCCGTGGAGGCCGCGCGCGAGGCGCGCCTGCTCGCCAGCACCGCCGCGCTGCTGGGCTGGGACCAGGAGACGATGATGCCTCCCGGCGGGCTCGAGCACCGCGCGCGCCAGCTCGCGCAGCTCGCGCGCATGGAGCATGCGCTGGCGACCGACCCGCGCCTGGACGGGCTGCTGGCCGACGCCGAGCGCGCCGTCGCCGCGCTGCCGGCGACGCACCCCGACCGCGTCAACATTCGGGAGCTGCGCCGCGACTACGACAAGGCGACCAAGCTGCCCGCGAAGCTGGTCGAGGAGCTGGCGCAGGTCGCGAGCATCGCCCAGCACGAGTGGGCGGAGGCGCGCAAGGCGAGCGACTTCCCGCGCTTCCTGCCCTGGCTGCAGAAGATCGTGCACCTCAACCGCCAGAAGGCCGACTGCTTCGGCTGGGACCGCACGGGCGGCGAGCGGTGGGATGGCCTGGCCGACAGCTACGAGCCCGGCTGCACCGCGCGCCAGGTGGAGGCGGTCTTCGTCCCGCTGCGCGCGCGCCTGCAGGCGCTCCTGGACCAGATCCGCGGCGCGAGCGCGCGTCCCGGCGCGCGCCGCCCCGACGCGCGCTTCAACGACCACGCGATGGACCTCGAGGCGCAGGAGCGCTTCGCGCGCTTCGTCGCGGAGGCGATCGGCTTCGACTTCTCGCGCGGGCGCCTGGACCGCAGCACGCATCCCTTCTGCGGCGGCAGCCACGGCAGCGACGTGCGCATGACCAGCCGCTACAGCCCGCGCTGCCTCCTCGACGGCATGGGCAGCACGATGCACGAGAGCGGCCACGGCATGTACGAGCAGGGACTCGACCCGCGCTGGATCGGCACGCCGATGGGCGAGTCAGTCAGCCTCTCCATCCACGAGAGCCAGAGCCGCCTCTGGGAGAACCAGGTCGGCCGCAGCATGCAGTTCTGGCGCTGGGCCACGCCGCACATGCAGCGCTTCTTCGGCGCGGTCGCGGAGGGCTTCACCGCCGAGCAGGTGTACGAGGCCGCCAACGTCGTCGAGCCCGGCTTCATCCGCGTCGACGCCGACGAGGGCACCTACAACATGCATGTCATGGTGCGCTTCGAGCTCGAGCGCGCGATGATCTCGCGCGACATGGACCTCAGGGAGCTGCCCGCGCGCTGGAACGCGCTCTACAAGGAGTTCCTGGGCCTGGACGTCCCCGACGACCGCCGCGGCTGCCTGCAGGACGTGCACTGGTCCGGCGGCATGATCGGGTACTTCCCGACCTACACGCTGGGCACGCTCCACGCGGCGCAGCTCTTCGAGGCCGCGCGCGAGGCGCTTCCCGGACTGGACGAGGGCTTCGCCCGGGGCGAGTTCCGCCCGCTGCGCGAGTGGCTCAACACGCACGTGCACCGGCATGGGCGCCGGCACCTGAGCGCCGATCTGTGCAAGGAAGTGACCGGGAAGCCCCTCAGCGCCGATCCGCTGATGCGCCACCTGGAGGCCAAGCTGCGCCCGATGTACGGACTCTGAACGATGCGGAAAGCGGGGGGGACGGCTACACTGCGGGACTTCGCTGCGCACGCCGCGCGGCGGTCCTCCGGCCCACTGGTCCCTCCCGCATGAACCTCCGCAACGTCGCCATCATCGCCCACGTCGACCATGGAAAGACCACCCTGGTCGACGCGCTGCTGCGCCAGTCGGGCGCCGTGCGCGCCGGCGACGCGGGCCAGGACTGCGTCATGGACTCGAACCCGCTCGAGCGCGAGCGCGGCATCACCATCCTGGCCAAGAACTGCTCCGTCGAGTACCGCTTCGGTCCCGAGGACGGCACCTTCGCGGGCCAGGAGTTCCGGATCAACATCATCGACACGCCGGGCCACGCCGACTTCGGCGGCGAGGTCGAGCGCGTGCTGCGCATGGCCGACGGCTGCCTGCTGCTCGTCGACGCGCTCGAGGGCCCGATGCCGCAGACGCGCTTCGTGCTCGGCAAGGCGCTGGAGCTGGGACTCAAGCCGATCGTCGTCATCAACAAGTGCGACCGTCCCGACGCGCGCGCGAAGGAGGTCATCGACGAGGTCTTCGACCTGCTCGTCGACCTGGGCGCGGACGACATCGCGCTGGACTTCCCCGTCGTCTACGCGAGCGGCCGCAACGGCTGGGCGCACCGCGACATCGAGGTCCGCGACCGCGGCGTGCACGACCTCTTCCATGTCATCGCCGCGCGCATTCCCGCGCCCGAGCAGGACGTGGACGCGCCGCTGCAGGCGCTCGTCACCAACCTCGACTACAGCGGCTACGTCGGCCGCATCGCCATCGCGCGCGTCTACAAGGGCATCCTGCGCCCGGGCGCGGCGGTGGGACTGTGCAAGTCCGACGGCAGCGTGCGCAAGGGGCGCGTCAGCAAGGTGAACCGCTTCGAGGGGCTGGGCCGCCGGGAGTCCCCGGAGATCCGCGCCGGCGACCTGTGCGCGATCGAGGGCCTGCCCGAGATCGAGATCGGCGACACCATCGCCGATCCCGAGCGTCC
The DNA here is from genome assembly GCA_046350355.1 of Phycisphaerales bacterium. Lineage (GTDB taxonomy): Bacteria > Planctomycetota > Phycisphaerae > Phycisphaerales > SM1A02 > UBA966. The sequence continues at coordinate 911,584 of JAXMAN010000002.1, forward strand.
CGTGCCGATGGAGCGCGTGCACGTCGACGAGCCCACGCTGCACATGGTCTTCCGCATCAACGACGGCCCGATGGTCGGCAAGGAAGGCAAGTTCGTCACCAGCCGCCAGATCGCCGAGCGCCTGGAGCGCGAGCTGCGCGGCAACGTCGCGCTGCGCGTCGCGCCGGGCGAGACCTCCGAGGAGTTCCACGTCAGCGGCCGCGGCCTGCTGCACCTGGGCGTGCTCCTGGAGAACATGCGCCGCGAGGGCTTCGAGCTCACCGTCGGCAAGCCCGAGGTCATCGAGAAGGAGATCGACGGCGTCCGCTGCGAGCCCTTCGAGCGCGTGACCCTCGACACCGACGCGGGCAGCATGGGCGCCGCGCTCGAGCTGCTGGGCCAGCGCGCGGGCGAGATCCAGAAGGTCGACCAGCGCGGCTCGCGCATGCACATCGAGGCGGAGATTCCCGCGCGCGGGCTGATCGGCTTCCGCACGCGCCTCATGAACGTGACCGCGGGCGAGGCGGTGATGCACCACTCGTTCATCGGCTACCGCCCGGCCGTCGGCGGCGTGCGCAAGCGCCCCAACGGCGTGCTCGTGGCCAACGAGCCCGGCACCGCCACGACCTACGCGCTCCTGCAGCTCTCCGAGCGCGGGACGATGTTCGTGCGCAACGCGGACCCCGTCTACGAGGGGATGATCGTCGGCGAGAACTCGCGCGACAACGACCTGGTCGTCAACGCGGTCAAGGCGAAGCCCTTCTCGAACATGCGCGAGGCCAACAAGGAGGCGACCGTCGTCCTGAAGGCGCCGCGCCTGATGAGCCTCGAGGCCGCGCTCGAGTACATCGAGGGTGACGAGCTCGTCGAGATCACGCCGGCCGCCGTGCGCATGCGCAAGCGGACGCTCTCGGAGTCGATGCGCAAGCGCGAGACGCGCAGCGCGCGCGACCGCGAGGCGACGCTCGCCGGACGCGACGAGTGACCGCGCCGTGCATCCCGGGCACGCCGAGCTCCTGACCGCGCTGCTGTGGGAGGAGTGCGCCGCGCTGCCGCGCGCGCGCCGCGCGGCCTGGGCCGACGCGCTGGGCGAGCGCTACGAGGAGACGCGCCGCGCCGCCGAGGCCGCGGGCGCGGCCCGGACCGCGGGCACCTGGTACACGCCCGCCGCGCTGGTGGAGCAGATCCTGGACGAATCGCTGGCATTGCGGCGGGGGGGCCGTCGCGGGGCGCTCCCCGCGCGGGCCTGCGACCCCGCGTGCGGGGCGGGCAACTTCCTGGTGGCGCTGGCGCAGCGGCATCGGCGGCAGGGGAGCTCCCCCGCCCGGATCGCCCAGCGCGTGCATGGCATGGATCTGGACCCCTTCGCGGTGGCGATCGCCCGGACGCGCCTGCGCGCCCATGTGGGCGGGGGAGCCCCGCTCTGGGAGCGCGCGGTGCGGGCAGGGGACAGCCTGAAGGCGGGGGCCTGGCAAGCGGGGGGGTACGACCTCGTGGCGGGCAACCCCCCTTTCCTGAGCCAGCTTGCGCGTGCCACCGCCCGCAGCGGCGAGGAGCGCCAGGTGCTGCGCGACCGCTTCGACGGCGCCGTCGCGCGCTATGCGGACAGCGCGAGCGCGTTCCTGATGCTCGGGCTGGAGCTGCTGGCGCCCGGCGGCGTGCTGGCGCTCGTGCAGCCGCTCTCGGTGCTCGCCGCCTCGGATAGCGCGCCGGTGCGCCGGGCGTGCGACGCGCGCGCGCCGATGCGCGCGCTCATCCTGCCCGCGGCCGAGAGCTTCCGCGCGGCGGTCCACACCTGCGTCCCGATGCTGCGCGCCGCGCCCGCGACCGCACGCGAACCCGTGCGCCTGGTGCGCGCCGACGGCGCGGTCGTGCCGCTGCCGCGCGCGGCGCTGGAGCGCGACGGCTGGGCGGCCGCGCTCGCGAGCGCCCGCGGCGTGCCCGCGCCGACGCTCCCGGAGGACTGCGGCCGCCTGCGCGACCACGCGGGCGCGACCGCGGATTTCCGCCAGCACTTCTACGCGCTCGGGCGGCTGGTGCGCGAGGAGGCGGCGGGTTCGCGCGCGCGTACCGCGCTGCGCGTCGTCACCGTCGGGGCGATCGCGCCCGCGCGCTGCGACTGGGGCGCGCGTCCTATCCGCCTCGCGGGCCGTCGGCTGGAGCGCCCGGTGCTCGACCGCGCCGCCGCCGCCGCGGATCCGGTGCTCGGCCCCTGGCTGCGCGCGCGCGCCGTGCCGAAGGTGCTGCTGGCGACGCAGACGCGCGCGCTCGAGGCCTTCGTCGACCAAACGGCGGCGCACCTGCCGTCAACCCCCGTCCTGACCGTCGTCCCGCGCCGCGCCGCGCAGCTCTGGCGCGTCGCGGCCGCGCTGCAGGCGCCCAGCACCGCGGCGGTCGCCTGGCAGCGGCATGCGGGCGCCGCGCTGACTCCCGGGGCGCTGCGGCTGAGCGCGGCGCAGGTGCTCGAACTTCCCACGCCGCCGACGGATCCCGCGTGCGCGCGTGCCTGGACCCAGGGGGCGCAGGCGCTGCGGCGCTGGCAGTCGGCAAGGACGCCCGCGCTGCGGGCCCGCGCGCGCGAGGACTTTGCGGCCGCGATGTGCCGGGCCTACCGCGTCGCGCCCGGCGCGCCCCGGAACGCGCTCCTGGCGTGGTGGCGCACGGCGCTGGGCGACGAAGGCGTCGTCGGCGCACCGGGTGCTCGCTAGACTCCGGGATTCGCGCCGCTCCGTGCGGAGCGCGCCAGGAGCGCCGCCATTGCGCGGCGCGAAGGAGCCGAAGGCAGGATGCCCACCATCGTCCAGAAGTACGGCGGCACGAGCGTCGCCGACCCCGAGCGGATCATGCGCTGCGCGCGCCGCGCCGCGCAGGCGCGCCGCGACGGCCACCGCGTGGTCGTCGTCGTGAGCGCCATGGGCCACACCACGGACGAGCTCATCGAGCTCGCGGGCAAGTTGACGCAGACGCCCAGCCCGCGCGAGATGGACATGCTCATGGCCACCGGCGAGCAGGTCTCCGTCGCGATGATGGCGATGGCGCTGCACTCGCTCGGCTGCGACGCGACGAGCCTCACCGGCGCGCAGGCCGGCATCTTCACCGACGGCGCGCACCGCAAGGCGCGCATCGCGCGCATCGAGCGCGAGCGCCTCGACCGCATCCTGGACGCCGGCGGCATCCCCGTGGTCTGCGGCTTCCAGGGCGAGAGCCCGGCCGGCGACATCACCACGCTGGGCCGCGGCGGCAGCGACACGACCGCGGTCGCGCTGGCCGCGGCGCTGGACGTGAGCGCCGACGGCGGCTGCTGCGAGATCTACACCGACGTCGACGGTGTCTACACCGCGGACCCGCGCGTCGTTCCCACGGCCGCGAAGCTGCGCCACATCAGCTACGAGGAGATGCTCGAGCTCGCGACGCTCGGTGCCGCCGTCATGCACCCGCGCGCGGTGCTCTTCGGCGAGAAGTTCAACGTCCCCATCCACGTCCGCCACAGCCAGAAGCCGGACGAAGGCACGCTCATCGTGCCGGAGGAATCGATCATGGAAGACATCGTCGTCGTCGGTTGCGCCCTCAAGCCCGATCTCGGCCGCGTGAGCCTCAAGGGGCTGCCGCGCACGGACGGGATCCAGGCGCAGATCTTCGAGCCCATCGCCGCCGCGAACATCTCGGTGGACGACATCGTGCAGACCGAGTTCGGCGGCACGACGACCATCGCGTTCACGGTCGAGCACGGGGACATCTCGGATCTCAAGACCCAGTGCCAGGCCCTCATCGGCCGACTGGGCCAGGGCGAGCTGGACATCGAGGTCGGCCTCGCCAAGGTGAGCGCGGTGGGCACGGGCATGAAGAGCCACTCGGGCGTCGCCAGCCGGATGTTCCGCGCGCTGGCCGACGCGGGGGTCCCGATCCACAACATCACCACCAGCGAAATCAAGATCAGCTGCATCGTCGACCGCCAGCACGGCGAGAAGGCGCTGCAGGTGGTCCACGACGCCTTCGGCCTCAGCAGCGGCGCCGACGTGAATGCGCAGATGCAGTCCTCGGGCCGGGCACGGCGCTGAACCGGCCTTCCCCACCCCGGTCAATTTGACATAATATCCATTATAGGACTTTAGGCGAATCCTGGCCTTCGGGTTTCCCTGCCGACGCCGCCTCCGGGGACACTGCGCACCGAGCCCGACGCGATGCCGCCCGCCGCCTCCAACCGCAGTTCCGCCGCCGCCGCGACCGGCACCAAGATCGTGGTGCCGCTCTGCTCGGTCTTCCGGCGCTATCTGAAGTCCATCGACCTCAAGTACACGACCGAGCGCGCGGATGTCCTCGACGCGATCGTCGCGATGGACCGGCCCTTCGAGGCCGAGGAGCTGCTGCAGACGCTCACGCAGCGCAAGCACCGCGTCTCCAAGGCGACCGTCTACCGCACGCTGCGCCTGCTCGTGGACGCCGGGATCCTGGCGCAGGTCCTGCTGGACCGCGAGCGCACGCACTACCAGGTCATCCATGGCAAGCCGCCCAGCGATCTGCTCATCTGCGTGCGCTCGGGCCGCCGTCTGGAGATCGTGAACCCCAAGTGCGTCGCACTGGCCCAGGAGATCTGCCGCGAGCTCGGCTGGGAGCACGCCGGCCAGCGCCTGCAGGTCTACGGGATCTCGCCGGAAGCCCGGGCTTCCGCGCAAAAGTAAGGCGAATCCGGGCCTGCGGCGCTTGCGCCAAAGTCCGAAAGCCTCACAATGGGGAGACCATGCACCACCGCCGCAGCCCCCGGACGCGTTCCGCATCCTGGTCCATCGTCGCCGCGTCCGCAGCGCTGACCCTCGCCTCGGCCGCCTGGGCCGGTCCCGATGTCGACGAGGGCGCGCGCGACGCCGGCGCCACGCCGACGACCGCGAAGCAGATCCGCGGCAACGGGCAGATCGCGTCCATCGCGGGCACGACGATGACGGCGATCGAGCAAGGCGACGTGGTCGACATGTTCGTCTTCGACATCCCGAACCCGGCGGTCTTCGCGCTCGAGATCGACTCCTCGGTGACGACCTTCGACTCGACGCTCTGGCTCTTCCGCATCATCCCGCCCACCTCGACGCAGCCCGAGCGCGCGATTTTCATCTCCGGCAACGACGACAAGTCCACGACCGACACCGGCGCGCGCATCGTCTTCCCGCCGGGCAGCGGCTGGGGCGCGGGCCGCTACGCCGTCGCGATCGCCCCCAAGGGCACCTATCCGTGCGGTCTCGACGTGAACCGCAATCCCCAGCCGCTCTTCATCGCGAACCCCGACCCGACGGCCCTGCTGCTGCCCAACACCTTCGGCAAGCGCGCGGCGCTCGTGCTCTGGCAGGGAACGCCGACGAACACCGGCGTCTACCGCTCGGGCGCGACGGGAGCGAACATGATCCCCACCGGCGGCGGCCTGCTCACCTGCGGCGACGTGCTCTCGGGAAGCTGCTTCGTGGCGCATCCCGCCACCAAGGGCTGCGAGGAGCAGGCCTGCTGCGAGGTCGTCTGCCGCATCGACCCCTCCTGCTGCAGCATCGCGTGGGACAACAACTGCGCGACCATCGCCGACCAGAACTGCGCGCGCTGCAGCCCCGATGTCTGCCCGGCGGACCTCAACAACGACGGCGTCGTGAACCAGGGCGACCTGGACATCCTCATGAACGCCTGGGGTCCCTGCAACTGACGGCGGTTCGCGGGCGGCTGCGCCAGCGGCGTGCGTCGCCCGTGGCTCGCGGGCGCCTAGCGCGGCACGGCCTTGCGGCGCAGCGCCTCGACCTTGTCGGGGACGGGACGGCCGGCGGCCTCCAGCGCCTCGGCCAGCTCGCGCGCGCCGGCGTGCGTCTGCACGTTCTCCTCGCCCAGGCGCTTGATCTTGATCTCCAGCGCCTGCTCGAGCTCCGGGATCGCGTCGTCGTGGTGCGCCATGAGCGAGCGCACGCGCCCGAGGTTCGCGTGCATGCGCCCGATCTGGATGTCGTCCGCCGGCAGCGCCGACGAGGCGACGTTCAGCGCCGCCGCGTAGTCCAGCTCCGCCGCGTAGAGATCGCGCTGGCGCTCGCGCAGCACGCCGCGGTTGTTGATCGCGCGCGCACGCTCGAGGGAGCTGCCGCCCATGCGCGTCCACATGTCGATGGACTCCGTGAGCAGCCGGTCCGCGCCGAGCAGGTCGTCGCGCTCGCGCGCGACCGAGGCCAGGTGCTGCAGCGTGAGCGCCGTCGACGCATGGTCGCCCGGATGGATCGCGCGGCGCACCGAGAGCGCCTCCTGGTAGGTCTTCTCGGCGGCCGCGAAGTCCTTCAGCAGGTAGAGCGCGCGGCCGTAGTTGTGGAGCGCGTCGCCCAGCGCGACCATCGAGGCCGCGTCGTTGGGGCGCGCGGCGGCGCGTCGGTACTCGAGCGCGCCGTGCAGCAGCCGCTCCGCGCCCACTCCTTCGGCGAAGTTCAGCCACACCTCGCCCAGCGCGGTGCGCAGGGATGCCAGCGCGTCGGGCTGCTCCGCCAGGCTCTCGTCCAGCTTCCCCTCGACGCGGCTCAGGAAGTCGAGCGCGCGCATCTCGGCCTTGCCGTCGCGGCCCGGGTCGACGCCCTTGAGCGCCTCCTGGAAGGCGCCCAGCGTCGCCTCGGCGCGGGTGCGCTGGCGTTCCGCATCCTGGAAGAGCAGGTCCGTCTCGCGGTAGAGCTTCGCGAAGGTCACGGCGCTGGCAACGACAAGCGCGGCGACCACGGCCGCCACGCCAACCCCCCACCGGTGGCGCACCACGAACTTGCGCATGAGGTACGCGCGCGAGGGCGGCCCCGCGCTCACCGGCAGCCCGTCGAGGTGCCGCTGCAGGTCGCGCGCGAGCGAGCCCGGCGAGTCGTAGCGCTGCTCGCGGTCCTTCGCCAGGCACTTCAGGCAGATCCAGTCGAGGTCGTCGCGCAGCGCGCGCACCAGCGCGGGGACGGTCGTTCCGCGCAGCGCGGCGATCGAGGCGGCCTGCTTCGGGTCGGCGCGCTCGCAGGCGCGCAGGCGCTCGCTCGGGCGCGGCGGCATCTGCTCCACGAGCATCGTGCGCATCTGGCCGTAGCCGCCGCCGCGAAGCGCCTCGGGGTCGAAGGGCAGCAGCCCCGCCAGGAGCTGGTAGAGGGTCGCGCCCAGCGCGTACACATCGGTGCGCGTGTCGATGTCCGCGCCGTCGGCCTGCTCGGGGCTCATGTAGTCGGGGGTGCCGATCATCAGCCCCCCCGCCGTGTGCAGCGTCGTCTCGCCCAGGCGCTCGCCCAGCGCCTTGGCGATGCCGAAGTCGATCACCTTGGGCGCGACTTGCCCGTCGTCGGCGCGCGAGCAGAGGATGTTCGCGGGCTTGAGGTCGCGGTGCACGACGCCCTTGGCGTGCGCGTGCTGGATCGCCTCGCAGACGCGGATGAAGGCCTCCACGCGCTCGCGCACGCCGACCTGCTCGCGGTCGCAGAGGCTGACCATCGGCTCGCCGCGCACGAACTCCATCGCGAAGTACGGGCGGTCGTCCTCGGTGATGCCGGCGTCGAGCACCTTCGCGACGCAGGGATGCTCCATGCGCGCGAGCGCCTGGCGCTCGGCGTCGAAGCGCGCGAGGACATCCTCGGTCGCCATGCCGGGCTTCACCAGCTTGAGCGCGACGGTGCGCTTGACCGGGCGCTCCTGCTCGGCCTGGTAGACGACCCCGAAGCCGCCCTCGCCCAGCACGCGGGCGATGCGGTACGGGCCGATGGTCGCGCCGGAGGAGAGCTTCGTGCTGCGCGGCCGGAACGGGTTGCCCACCGTCGCGGAGCCGCTGTCGCCGGCGAGCGTGCCGGCATCGACGATCGTCGCGTCGAGGCCCGGCGGCGCGGGCGTCATCGAACGCTGGTCCGGGCCGGTGCCGGAACCGTCGCCGGAGACGATGGTCGGCTCGTCGATCACCGCATGCGCTCCCCGCCGTCGCCGCCCAGGAGATCGTCCTCCTCGAGCGGGCGGCTCACCGCGTAGTCGCCGCGGAACCAGCGCGCGAGGTCGCTCATGCGGCAGCGCGATCCGCAGAAGCGGTCGAGCGTGCCCGCGGGAAGCGGCGCGCCGCAGGTCGCGCAGCGCGTGGGCGCCTGCGCGGGGCGCATCTCCTCGATCTCGATCTCGCGCGACTCCTCGCCGCGGTGGCGCAGCCGCACCGCGATGTGCATGGGCGGCAGCGCGGGCGCGATGCGCGAGGCCCACTCCACCGCGACGACCGCCTCGCCTTCCGCGAGCAGGTCGTCCCAGCCGATGGAATCGAGCTCCGCCTGCCCGTGGATGCGGTAGGCGTCGATGTGCACGAGCGGCACCGCGCCGGGCGCGCGGTGGCGGTGCTCGAGCACGAAGGTCGGGCTGGAGATCGCGTCGGGGTCGAGTCCCAGGCCGCGCGCGAGCCCGCGCACGAAGCGCGTCTTCCCCGCGCCGAGGTCGCCCTCGAGCGCGACCACCATCCCCGGCACGAGCCGCCGCGCGAGATCGGCGGCGATGCGCTCGGTCTCGGCGTCGCTCTGGGAGATGCGGATGAGGGCGCTCATGGCGGGCGGCGGCGGTGGCTCAGGTCGCGTGTTCCCATCCGAGCGTATCGCCCCGATGCACGGTGGCGCCCGCGCGCACGCGGACGCGGGGCTGTCCGGGGTCGGCGGGCTGGAAGCGCCCCACCACCCGCACCGGCACCCCCGCCACCTCCGAGGGGGGCGTCCCCTCGCAGGCGAAGGCGAGCTCGTGGTCCTCGCCGTCCCCCAGCGCGCGGCGCCAGTCGCAGCCGGGGTGGCACGGGAGCGCGGCCGCGTCGATCTCGACGGCGAGCCCCCCCTCCTGCGCCAGGTGGCCGGCGTCGCGCCCGAGGCCGTCGGAGAGGTCGATCATCGCGTGCAGGCGCGCGCCGAGGGATTGCACGAGCGCGAGCGCCGCCTCGACGCGAGGTTCGAAGAGCAGGTGGCGCCCGCCGCCGCCCGGTTCGAGCGATCCACCGAGCGCGCCGGTGACGCACAGGAGGTCGCCGGCGCGGGCGCCCGCACGGGTCAGGACGCGCCCCGTCGGACCCGGCTCGGCCAGGATCGCGACGCTGACAACCAGCGGTCCGGCGGCCGCGTGCGTGCCGATGTCGCCGCCGACGAGCGGGCAGCGCCAGCGCGCGGCGGCGGCGCGCAGTCCGTCGCCCAGCGCGAGCACCTGCGCGTCGGGCATGCCCGCCGGAAGCGCGACGGTCGCGACGCACGCCGCGGGGACGGCGGCCATCGCCGCGACATCGCTGACGTTGCGCGCGACCGCCTTGCGGCCCACGAGCTCCATCGGCGTGCCCGGCGCGAAGTGGCGCCCCTCGATGACCTGGTCCGCGGCGACGAGCACGCGCCGTCCCGCGAGCTCGACCATCGCCATGTCGTCCCCCGGCGGCAGCAGGACGCGCGCGCCGCCGGTCGCGCCCAGCGTCGCGTTGTGCTCGCGGATGCGCGCGATGAGCTCGGATTCACGCATCGCGATGGCCCAGCGCCGGACGGCTGGCGAGGATCCCCAGCAGCGCCTCGGCGGTGCGTTCGGTCGCGCCCTGGTGCGCGCGTACCGTCGCCTGCGCGCTGCGGCCCATCGCGGCGCAGCGCTCGGGCGAGGCGAGCAGGTCGCGCAGGACCGCGGGGAGGCGATCGGCGTCGCAGATGTGCAGCGCCTCGGCTTCGCGCAGCGCTCGGACGGAGTCCTCGAAGTCGCCGAAGCGCGGGCCCATGATCAGCGGCTTGCCCAGCGCGGCGGGCTCCATCGGATCGGAGCCATGCAGGTCGAAGAAGCTGCGGCCGACGACGACCACCTGCGCCAGCGCGTACGCCTTGCGCAGCTCGCCGATCGTGTCGAGCAGGAAGAGGTCCGCGCTGCCGCGCCGGCGCGCGCTGCGGCGCACGCAGCCGGGCAGCTCCTCGGCCGCGGCGTCGAACCACTCGGGCTTGCGGGGGGCGCAGAGGAGCTGGACGCCCTTGGGCACCGCGGCGCGCAGGAGGCGGTGCTCCTGCGGCTGCGTCGAGCCCGCGACGACCAGCGGGCGGCTGCGGTCGATCCCCATCTCCTGCGCGAGCTCCTCCGCGCCAGGGACCGCGTCGGCGATCTGCGCCGTGTCCCACTTCATCGTGCCCGTCACGGCGACGCGGCCGGCGGGGACGCCCATGTGCCGAAAGCGCGTGGCGTACTCGTTGTTCTGCGCGAGCACGGTGTGCAGCCGGCGGAAGGTGGAGGCGAGGACCGGCCGCGCCAGCGCGTAGCGCTTGAAGCTGCGCGCGGAGAGGCGGCCGTTGACGACGACCACGGGGATCCCGCGCAGCTCGCAGGTCTGCATGAAGTTGGGCCAGACTTCCAGCTCGGCGAGCGCCACCAGGTCCGGCTGCACGCGGTCCAGGAAGCGGCCGACCATCCAGCTCGCGTCGAAGGGGTAGCGGACCACCGGATGGCGCCCCGCGTAGAGCTCGCTCGCGCGCGCGAAGCCGGTGTCGGTGGTCGTCGCGATGACGATCTCCGGCCCCAGCGGATCCGCGGCCAGCCGCTGCACGAGCTGGCGCATCGCGTTCACCTCGCCGACGCTGACGGCGTGGATCAGGATGCGCGGGCGGCCCGTGCGGGCGAGCGCCTCGCCCTCCCCGAAGCGGGCCTTCCAGTCGGTGCGCAGCTTGCCGGTGCGATGCATCCGCCAGGCCCAGACGGGCGAGGTCGCGGTCGCGGCGGAGAGGTACATCGCATCGCGCAGCCAGCGCATGCGGTGAGGATACGCATGCCTCCCCTGCCCCTTCGGGCGGGCGTTATCATCGCGGCTCATGGCCCACTGGAAGCAGTTGACCGAGTTCGTCGTCCGCCTGCCGCACCGCGCGGGCGAGCTGGCGCGTCTGGCGATCCAGCTCAAGGGTGCGAACATCGGCGTCGTGAGCTACTTCGGCCCGACCGAAGGCCGCTCCGCCGACGGCTTCCACATCGTGCCCGAGGACGCGGACCAGTTCCGCGAGTTCGCCGCGCGCATCGGCCTGGGCACCTGGGAGGAGACCTGCTTCTACCTCAGCGCCGAGTACCGCGGCGGCGACCTGCTGGGCACCCTCGACGCGATCGCGCAGGGCGGCATCAACATCGAGTTCATCGAGGCGCTCCATGTGCGCGGGCAGTTCGGGGTGCTGATCTGGGTGGATGACTCCGACGTCGACCGCCTCGTGCATGTCCTGAGCGCGGCGTGAGCGGCTGGCGCATCGGCGTCGATGTCGGCGGAACCTTCGCCGACTGCGTCGCCTGCGCGCCCGACGGGCGCCGGATCCGACTGAAACTGCTGACCGACGGACGGCTGCGCGCGCCCTGCGTGCGCACGGCCGACGGCGGCCTGCTGGCGCGCGGCGTGCCCGCGGACGCTGCGCCCGCGCTGCCGGGGTGCGCCTTCGCGACGGGCGACGGCGGGCGCGGGCGCATCGCGCAGGCGCGGGCCGAGGCCGAGGGCGTGCACCTGCTGCTGGAGCCGCCCGACGCGGATGGCGCCGCGCCGGGGCACGATCCACGCTGGATCGACCTGCGCAGCGGGGACGAGGCACCGATCTTCGCCGCCCGCCTGGCGACAGGCACCGCCCCGGGCGTGCCGCTGCCGGCGATGGCGCTGCACATCGGGACGACGCGCGGCACGAACGCGCTGCTCGAGGGGGAGCTCGATCCCGTCGCGATCTTCCTGAACGAGGGGTTCGAGGGGCTGCTCGAGGTCGGCACGCAGCAGCGGCTGGGGCTCTTCGACCTCGTCCCGCGCAAGCCTCGCCTGCCGCCGGCGCGCGCGATGGGTGTGCGCGGACGCCTGGCGCCCGACGGCGAGGAGCTGCAGCCGCTGGAGGAGCAGCGCGTGCGCGCCCAGGCGCGAAGCCTGCGCGCGCACGGCGTGCACCACGCGGCCGTCGCGCTGCTGCATGCCTGGCGCGATCCCGCGCACGAAGAACGCGTCGCCGCGATCCTGCGCGAGGAGGGACTTGAGCGCGTCGTGACGGGCACGCAGATGCAGCGCACCCCGGGGCTGCTGCCGCGCGCGCAGACGGCGTGCGTCGATGCGGCGCTCACGGGCGCGGTGCGGGGGCTCTTCGAGCGCATCGGCGCGCAGGCCGGCGGCGCGCGCGTCGCGGTCGCCGCGGGAACGAGCGCCGGCGCGCTCTGCGACGCGGCGCACTACCTGCCCAAGGACAGCTTGCTCAGCGGACCCGCGATGGGCTGCGCCGCCGCCTGGCGCGCGATGCGCCGTTCCGGCATCGAGCAAGGCATCAGCTTCGACATGGGCGGCACGAGCACCGACGTCGCGCGCCTGGGACCCGAGGGCGTCGCGCTCGTGGGCGTCTCCAGCGTCGCGGGGATCGCGGTCGCCGCGCCCGCGGTCGATGTGCGCAGCATCGCGGCGGGCGGTGGATCGCTCTGCCGGGCGACGCGCGCGGGGCTCTTCGTCGGACCGCAGAGCGCGGGCGCCGCGCCGGGGCCCGCCTGCTACGGCGGCGGTCCGCTGACGGTGACGGACATCAACCTGCTGCTCGGGCGTCTGCTGCCGGGCGCGGGCGGGCTGCCGCTGGACGAGGCCGCCGCGCGCGCCGCCGCGCAGCGCGAGGCGCTGGCCGCGGGGCTCGCGCTCGAGCCGATGCTGCGCGCGCTGCTGGCGCTCGCGAACGAACACATGGCCGCGGCGGTGCGCGCCCTCTGCGCGCTCGGCGGGCACGATCCTGCGGCGCACGCGCTCGTCGTCTACGGCGGCGCGGGCGGACAGCATGCCTGTGCGGTCGCGCAGGAGCTGGGCATGCAGCGCATCCTGGTGCTGGCGAACGCGGGCTTCGTGAGCGGCACGGGAGCGCTCGAGGCGCGCCACGCCGCGACGGCCGCGGTGCCGGTGCTGGCGCCGCTGGGCGACGGCGCGTGGATCGCGGCGGCGCGCGCGCAGGCGGCGGCGCAGGCGTGCGCGCAGCTCGCGGCGCAGGGCGTTGCAGGCGTGCCCGCGCGGGCGAGCGCGCTGCTGCGCGTGCCCGGACACGCGGGCGTCGTGGAGGTGGCGCTGGTCGTCGAGGCTGCATGCGATGCCGCGGCCGTGCGCGCGGCCTTCGCGCAGCGCTTCGAGGCGATCTTCGGGCGACGCCCGCCCGCGGAGGATCCGATCGTCGACGAAGTGCGCGTCACCGCGCAGGACGCGGCGGTGGGCGAGGCGAGCGGTGCGGCCGTCGCCGCCGCCGCCGCCGACGACGCCCCCGCGCGCCTGGTCCGCACCGGCTTTGACCCCGCCGCGCCGGCGCGCGTGCTCGCGCCGCAGGAGCGCATCGAGGGCCCCGCCGTCCTGGGCGAGCCCGGTGCGACGATCGTCGTCGAGCCCGGCTGGCGCGCGCAGGCCGCGCCCGGCGGCGCGCTGCTGATCGAGCGTGTCGCGGTCGCCGCGGACGCACGCGCGGCCAACGCCGCGTCCGCCTCCCCCGCCCTCGACCCCCTCGCCGCTGAGGAGCTCGCCGCCGCGCGCTTCGGCGCGATCGCGCACTGGATGGGCGCGATGCTCGAGCGCACCGCGCGCAGCGTGAACGTGAAGGACCGCCTCGACTTCTCCTGCGGCCTGCTCGACGCGCAGGGGCGCCTCTGCGCCAACGCGCCGCATGTCCCCGTGCACCTGGGCGCCCTGGGCGTCTGCGTGCGCGCGATGCAGGCCGCGCACCCCTTCGGCCCGGACGAGGTTCTCCTCACCAACCACCCCGCCTTCGGGGGCTCGCACCTGCCCGACCTCACCGTCGCGCGCGCCGTGCACGACGACGCGGGCGAGCGCCTGGGCTTCGTCGCGGCGCGCGCCCACCACGCGGAGGTCGGCGGCACGCGCCCGGGCTCGATGCCGCCCGATGCGCGCTCGCTCGCGGAGGAAGGCGTCGTCATCCCGCCGACGGTGATCGCGCGCGCGGGGGTGCTGGACGAGCCGCTCGTGCGCGGGCTGCTGGCGCAGGGGCCGTGGCCCTCGCGCGATCCGCAGGCGAACATCGACGACCTGCGCGCCGCGATCGCCGCCTGCGACACCGGCGCCGCGGCGCTGCAGGCGCTCGCGCGCTCCCACGGTCCCGCCGCCGTGCGCGCGGCGATGCGCCGGCTGCTCGAGCGCAGCGCCGCGCACACCCGCGCGCTCGCCGCCCGCGTCCCGCCCGAAGGGCTGCGCGCGCGCGAGCTCCTGGACGACGGCGCGCCGATCGCGGTGGAGATCCTCCCGCTCCCCGACGGCCTGCGCATCGACTTCGCGGGCTCGGGCCCGCAGCGCGCGGACGCGCTCAACGCCCCCGCCGCCGTCGTGCGCAGCGCGGTCCTGTACGCCCTGCGCGTCCTCGCGGGCGCGCACGAATCGCTGGACGAGCACCGCGCGCCGCTCAACGAGGGCTTCCTGGAGCCGGTCGACCTGCGCCTGCCCGAGGGATCCTTCCTCCACCCGCGCTTCGAGGCCGATCCGACCCGCTGCCCGCCCGTCTTCGCGGGCAACACCGAGACGAGCCAGCGCGTCGTCGACGCCCTGCTGCGCGCCTTCGACGCGGCCGCATGCAGCCAGGGGACGATGAACAACCTCGTCCTCGGGGGCGACGGATTCAGCGTCTACGAGACCCTCGGCGGCGGCGCGGGCGCGACCGCGCAGGCGCACGGCACCGACGCGGTCCATGTCCACATGACCAACACGCGCCTCACCGACCCGGAGACGCTGGAGCTGCGCCTGCCGCTGCGCCTGGAGACGCTGCAGGTGCGCCACGGCTCGGCGGGCGCGGGCGCGCAGCGCGGCGGCGAGGGGCTCGTGCGGCGGCTGCGCGTGCTTGTGCCGGCGCAGGTCTGCTTCCTGGGGCAGCGGCGCGCGCACGGGCCCTCGGGCGCGGCGGGCGGCGGCGACGGCCTCCCCGGCGAGCAGCGCATCGAGCGCGCCGACGGACAGGCGCAGCCGCTGCGTTCGCCCGGCTGGGCGCAGCTCGCGCCCGGCGACATCGTGGAGGTGCGTACCCCGGGCGGCGGCGGCTGGGGCGAGGCGCCGCCTACTCCGGGTGGCTGATCTCGATGCGCTCGATGCGGTTGGCGAGCCCCGTGTCCTCGCTCACCTCGACGAAGACGCCGCAGACGCGCGCGTCGTTCTGGCCCATCTCGTAGTGCACCGGCAGCGCGGTCGTCATGTGGCGCAGGACCGCCTCGGTCTGGCGGCCGATGACGGAGTCGTAGGGACCGCACATGCCGACATCGGTGATGAAGCCGGTGCCGCGGCGCAGGATGCGCGCGTCGGCGGTGGGCACATGGGTGTGCGTGCCCGCGACGAGCGCGGCGCGGCCGTCGCACCAGGCGGCGAGCGCGGCCTTCTCGCTGGTCGCCTCCATGTGCGCCTCGACGACGACGATCGGGCGCCGCTCGGGGATCTCGGAGAGCACCTCGTCCACGGCGGTGAAGGGATCGTTCGCCGGCAGCGGGAAGAAGATGCGCCCCAGCACGGTCACCACGTAGATGTCGCGGGTGCGGCGGCCCGCGGCGGGAATGCGGCTCCAGCGCTTGCCGGGCGACCGCGCCGAGAGGTTCGCCGGGCGCGCGACCGGCTCCTCCGGGCGCTCCAGCAGCGGCACGATCTTGGGGTCGCGGAAGACATGGTCCCCCAGCGTGAGCGCGTCGATGCCCATCTGCCGGAAGGCGCGGTAGAGCTCGGGGGTGAGGCCGGATCCGTTGCGCGCGTTCTCGCCGTTGGCGATCACCACGTCGGGAGCCCAGCGCTCGCGCAGCTCGGGCAGCCGCCGCTCCAGCGCCGCCCGGCCGGGGGCACCGTTGATGTCTCCCAGAAAGACCACGTTGACCGTCCGGCTCATGCGCTACACTGTATGCGTTCCCGCCTCAGGGCACGACGGTGGCAAGGGGTCTCGCGCGCGGCGCCGACGGTTGTCGGCCTTGCTGCGCCGGCCCGCCCAAGAGCAGTTCGATGCAGACGACATCCTTCAAGATCGGCGAGAAGGTCCGCCACTCCAAGCGCCCCGAATGGGGCGTCGGCTCCATCGTGAAGCTGGAGGTCATCACCCGCGAGGGGCGCGCGGACCGGCGCATCTGGATCCGCTTCCCAAACGTGGGCGAGAAGACCGTGCTCGCGAGCATGGCCGAGCTCGAGCACGTCGAGGAGCGCGACCCGCACGGCGCGCCCACGCTCGCGGACGCGCACGCGCGCTCCGAGGGCGGCTGGCTCGGCGCGATCGACCGCAAGAAGCCCAACGACCTGATGACGCAGCTTCCCGACGCGGCGACGGATCCCTTCATCCCGCTGCGCCGGCGCCTGCAGAACACGCTGGCGCTCTACCGCTTCGACGGCGGCTCCAAGCTCATCGAGTGGGCGGTCGCGCAGAGCGGCCTGAACGACCCGATGGGCCAGTTCACGCGCCACGACCTCGAGGCCTTTTTCCAGCGCTGGCGCTTCGCGCTGGACGCGCACCTGGGCAAGCTGCTGCAGGAGGCGCGGCGCGAGCCGGGCGTCCTGGAGGACGCCTCGCGCGGCGCGCCCGCGGCGGCGCAGGCGGCCATCCGCAAGATCAGCGCCTTCCGCTGACGGCGCGCCCCGCGGCCCCGCCCGCGCGGGCCGGCAGTTAGCATCCGATCCGGCATGGCGTCGGTCATGGACATCCCCGTCGCGCGTCGTCTCAAGAACGCGCAGCGCTACCGCGAGGTCATCGGCGTCCTGGCGCGCTACGGCTTCGCCAGCTTCGTCGCCCAGTCCGGCTTCGGCCCACTGCGCCGCGGCGGCTCGGAGTGGCTCTACAGCCGCGACGGGACCATCGACCTCTCCACCGCCCCCTTCGAGGTGCGCCTGCGCAAGGCGATGGAGGAGCTGGGCCCGACCTTCATCAAGATCGGCCAGATCCTGAGCACGCGCCGCGACCTGGTCCCCGACTCGGTCGCGGACGAGTTCGCCAAGCTGCAGGCCGACTGCCCGAAGATCCCCTTCGACCGCGTCCGCGCCGCGCTGGACGAGCAGCTCAAGGGGCGCACCGACGAGTTCTTCCAGTGGATCGACCCCGAGCCGCTCGCCGCCGCCTCCATGGCGCAGGTGCACGCGGCGATCTGGAAGGACGGCTCCGAGGTCGTCATCAAGCTGCTGCGCCCCGACGCCGCCGACCAGATCGAGGCGGACATGGAGGCGATCGCATTCGTCGCGCGCCTGGCCGAGGACCGCCTGGCCAAGAGCGGCTTCAGCCCCACCGAGATCGTCAACGAGTTCCGCGAGGAGCTGCGCCGCGAGACCAACCTGACCATCGAGGCGCGCAGCACCGACCGCATGCGCCGCTCCTTCGAGCACGACGAGGGGATCGCCTTCCCCCGCATCTACTGGGAGGCGACGACCCCCGGCGTGCTGACGATCGAGCGCGTGAAGGGTCGCCTGCTCGCGCGCACGCCGTACTCCTCGATCCCGAAGGAGATCCGCAAGAAGATCATCCAGAACGGCGCGCGCGCGGTCTTCCGCCAGACGCTCGAGCTGGGCTTCTTCCACGCGGACCCGCACCCGGGCAACATCTTCATCCACGACGACGGCCGCGTGACCTTCATCGACTGCGGCATGGTCGGGCGCATCGGCGCGGACGCGCGCCAGCGCATCGCGGAGCTGGTCTTCGGCGTGGCCACCGGCGACGCGCGCCTGGTGATGCGCGCGGCGATGCGCATGGGCAACGTGGAGCCCGACTCCATCGACGAGCGCGCCCTGCTGGACGATGTCCAGGAGGTCGTGGACCAGTTCATCGGCAAGCCCATCGCGGAGATCGACGTCGCGGCGGTGCTCGACAAGTTCTATCAGATCCTGCGCGACTACCAGGTGAAGTGCCCCGCGGACATGGTGCTGCTCATCAAGGCGATGGGCACCATCGAGGGCGTCGCGCGCGACCTCGATCCCGACTACGAGATCATCGAGAGCGCCAAGCCCTTCATCTACAAGCTCATCAACGACCGCTACTCGCCCAAGGCGCTGACCAAGCGCGTGGCGAACACGCTCTTCTCCTACGCGGAGCTGATCGACTCGCTCCCGCGCCAGATCAGCGGCATCCTGCGCAAGATCCGCCTGGGCGAGGCGAAGGTCAACTTCCACTTCGAGGGCATCGAGCGCTTCCGCATGACCGTCGAGCACACGGCGACGACGGTCGCCTACGCGCTGCTCATCAGCGCGCTGCTGGTCGCGAGCTCGATCCTGGTGCTCAGCTCGCGCAACGAGACCAGCAGCCCGATCGCGGTGCTGGGCCTGGTGGGCTTCCTGCTCGCGGGCTTCCTCTCGGTGGGCCTGATCTGGGACATCTGGCGCACGCGCCGCATGGTCTCGCGCGCGGTCCGCGACGAGGAGCGGCACCAGCAGAACCGGCGGTGAGCGCGGGGCTCCCCGGGCGCAGGTGCGCAGCGAATCATTCGAAAAAATGAGCGGGTCCGGACATCGAGTGCCACCCCACGTGGGCACTCGCCTGTCGGACCCGCATCCCCACGATACGACGAATCTAGCCCCGGTTCCTTGCAGCGCAAGGATTCCCGCGACGGAATCCGCACTTCCGCGCGGGCGGCCGCCGCCCTTCTGCCGCGGCGCGCCCCGCGCACGGAATCCCTTGATTTGCTGCAGAAACGCGTCGCCGCAGGCGCTCGGCGCGGCACAATGCGCAGATGCAACACCGCCGCTTCCGTGCGTTCCTTCCCTGCGCCGCCCTGCTGGCGGTCGCCGGCTCTGCCCACGCCCAGTGGACCACCAGTGCAGCCACTCCCAACGTGCTCGCCGGCTCCGCCAACGACCAGGTCCAGGCCAAGGTCGTGCCGCTGCCTGACGGCGGCTTCTACATGAGCTGGTACGACAACGTCGCCGGCGGCTACGACCCGTGGGTGCAGCGCTACGACGCCTTCGGCGTGGGCATGTGGCCCAACGGCGGCGTGCGCATCATCGACACCTCCTTCAGCAGCACCGAGGACTACGGCTTCACCATCGACGCCGCGGGCAACGCCGTCATCGTGACGCGCGACGACCGCTTCGGCGGCGTGAAGGTCACGGTGCAGGCGGTCTCGCCCGCCGGTGCGCTGCTCTGGGGCGCCAACGGCATCCAGATGCCCACCACCGGCTCGGTGAGCGCCCCCAAGGCCGGACGCGCGGCCGACGGCGCGGTCATCGCCGGCTGGACCGAATCCAGCCGCGGCAAGGTGATGCGCCTGAACGCGGACGGCACGCCCGCCTGGGCGGCCGCCTCCACGATCTCCGACGGCACCGCCACCACCATCCTCTGCGACATCCAGCCCGCCTCGGGCAGCGACTTCATCGCCAGCGTCGTGCGCTACACGACCTTCACCGGACAGAAGGTCCTGCAGGCGCAGAAGTTCAACAGCGCGGGCTCGGCCGTCTGGGGCGCCACCAACAAGCCGGTCTTCACCACCGGCAGCGTGCAGATCGGCAACTTCCCCGCCTTCCTCCCGGATGGCGAGGGCGGCGCGATCTTCACCTGGTACACGGTGAGCCCGCTCCAGTGCGTCGTGCAGTGGCTGGCCTCGGACGGCTCGCCCAAGTTCGGCACCAACGGGATGAGCGTCACGACCACCACCGGGCTGGAGCGCGTCAGCCCCTCGACGGCCTACGACAGCGTCACGCGCCACATCTACGTCTGCTGGCCCGAGCACACCCCCAACACCAGCCTCTACGGCGCCAGCGCGCAGGCCTTCGACGAGGCCGGCACGCGACTCTGGGGCAACACGGGCCTGCTCCTGAACGCGCAGGAGACGGTCTACCAGTACTGGCAGTGCCGCGCGGCGATGCTCGCGCAGAAGCCCTGCTTCGCGGTGACGCGTTCGACCGCCTTCGGCCAGGAGGTCATCTCCGCGACCTCCCGCCAGGCGGACGGCACGCCGGTCTGGGCGTCCTCGACGGCCCTCTGCGACTCGTCGTCGACGGGCCGCCTCACCTTCTCCACCGGTTCCAACGGGCAGTTCCTGATCTGCACCTGGGAGAACGGTGGGATCGGCCTCTCGGACCTCGTCGGCCAGCGCCTCAACGGCGACGGCACGCTGGGCATGCCCGCGGTCGTGGGTGACCTCAACGGCGACGGCATCGTCAACGGCGCCGACCTGGGCATCCTCCTGGGCAACTGGGGCAACAGCGGCATCGGCGACCTCAACAACGACGGGATCGTCAACGGGGCCGACCTCGGCCTGCTGCTGGGCAACTGGACGGCCTGATCAGGCCTCGCGACGGAGCGGCCTCGGGCGCGCGCGGTCACGCCACGCGCGCTCGAGGCGCTCCGCGCTGACCGGGACCGGGGTGCGCAGCTCCTGCGCGAAGAGGCTGACGTGGTACTCCTCGACGAGCGTCCGAAAGGGCGCGAGGAATCCCGCGTCCCGGCCCTCGGAGGCGAGCTGCGCCTCGGCGCGCGCCAGCTCCTGCTCCCAGCGCTCGACGAGCGCCTGGTTCGCCTGGTCGCGCTGCCACCCGTTGCCGGCGAGCCGCCGCAGGCGCACCGAGAGCGCGTCGATGTAGCGCGCCAGCGCGGGGATCTCCGCCGGCGCCGTGCGTGCAAGAGCGTCGGGGGCGGCGAGCCGCGCCAGCCGCTGGCGCACCGCCTGCATCGCGGGCGCCCACGCGGGCGGCGCGGTCGCGTCGAGCGCGTGGCGGACCTCGACGGCGCGGCCGTAGATCGTCTGCGCGGCGCGCCCCGCCTCCAGGAGAGCGTCCCAGAGGCCCGTGCCCCCCTCCTCCAGCCGCTCCTCGAACTGCGCGGGGGTGCGCACGGGCGGGCGTCCTTCCAGGAAGGCGCGCTCGACCGCGGCGAGCATGAGCTGCTCCTCCAGCGCGGCGCGGCCGGCGCCGGTAGCGGCGATCCAGGTGAGCGTGAGCGATTCGCGCCCCGGGAGAAACTCCAGGTGGTGGCGCAGCGCGTCCTGGCTGGCCAGCAGCAGCAGGCGGCGCAGGCCCGCGCGGGTGGCGCGCGCGGCGGACTCCGGGTCGCCGTGCAGGCCCAGCCCGACGGAGTCGCCCTCGTCGGCGAGGCCGGGGTACGCGACGATGCGGCGGCCGCCGACGGTCGCCTCGATCTGCTCCGGCAGCTCCGCGAGGTCGAAGCTGCGCAGCCCTCGGCGCTGCCAGGACGCGCCGAAGGCGGCGGCCTCGCGCGCGGCGCGGTCGGCGTGCGCGCGTCCGGCCAGACGCTGGCGAAGCTGCGGGAGATCGGCGCCCTCGGCGAGCACCGCGCCCGCGTCGTCGACGACCTCGAAGTGCATGCGCAGGTGCGGCGGCAGCGCGGTGAGCTCGAAGTCCGCGGGCGCGACCTGCACGCCGCCCAGGCGCGTGAGGTGCTCGGCGAGCGCGTGCACGAGCGAGCCCTCGCCGAAGGGCAGCGTCTCCGCGGCGCCGGCGGCGAACTCGCGCACCGGGAAGAAGCGCGTGCGCACGCGCTTGGGCAGGCTGCGGATGAGCGCCTCGATCTTCTCCACCAGCAGGCCGGGGACGAGCCACTCGAAGCGCTCCGCCTCCGCCCCCGCGAGGTCCGCGAGCGTCAGCCGCGCGTGCACGCCGTCCTCGGGGGCGCCCGGCGCGTGCTCGTAGCGCAGCGCGGCGACGGCGCCGCCGGGGAGCGCGAGCTCGTCGGGGAAGCGCTGCTCGAGCGTCGGGTCGACGCTGCCGCGCAGCAGGTCGCGCTCGCGCAGGTGGAGGATCTTCGGGTCGCGCGCCTGCGCCTCGCGCAGCCAGCGCTGGAAGCTCGGGAGGCTGTGGACATGCGCGGGCACGCGCGCGTCGAAGAAGGCGAAGACCGCCTGCGGGTCCACCAGGAGCCCGCGCTCGCGGCGCTTGGCCTCCAGCGCCTCGATGCGCGCGTGGAGCGCGCGGTTGTGCTGCACGAAGGGGGCGTCCAGGTCGCAGTCCCCCTCGACGAACGCGGCCTGGATGAAGATGTCGCGCGCCTCCGCGGGGGCGACGGGCCCGTAGGGGACGCGCCGGCGCGGGACGATCACCAGCTCGCCGAAGCTCACGCGCTCCCACGCGGCCACCTGCCCCGTGGCGCGCACCCAGTGCGGCTCGCTGCGCACGCGCTGGACCAGGTGCGGGGCGATCTGCTCGATCCAGTCCCCCTGGATGCGCGCGAGCGTGCGGCCGAAGCGGCGGCTGGTCTCCACGATCTCCGCGGCGACGACCCAGGTGGGCGTGCGCCGCGCGAGCGTCGAGCCGGGGAAGAGCGCGAAGCGTCCGCCGCCGGGGAGGCGGTACTCGCCCTCGTCGGTGCGCTGGCCGACCTGCGAGACGAAGCCCGCGAGCACCGCGCGATGCAGGCGCGTGGGATCGCTCTCCTCGCCCAGCGGCGGCACCGGCTGGCGCAGGCGCTCCTGCAGCATCGAGCGGAGCTGGTCGTGGAGGTCGACCCACTCGCGCAGGCGCTGCTGCGAGAGGAAGTTCGTGCGGCACCAGCGGCGCAGCGCGCTCGAGCCCAGCGTGGCGCTCTCGCTGCGCCAGCGCCGCCACAGGCGCAGCAGCGTGAGGAAGTCGCTCTCGGGATCGCGCCAGGCGGCGTGCGCGAAGTCCGCCGCCTCCTGCTGCCCGGCGGGGCGCTCGCGCGGATCCTGGATGCTCAGCGCGGCCGCGACGACGACCGCCTCCGCGAGCACCCCCTGCTCCGCCGCCGCCAGCACGATGCGCGCGAGGCGCGGATCCACCGGGAGCGCGGCCATGCGGCGTCCCAGCGGGGTGAGCTCGCCGCGGCGGTCGATCGCGCCCAGCTCGGCGAGCGTCTCCACGCCCTCGGCGATGAGGCGCGGGCTCGGCGCGTCGATGAAGGGGAACTCCTCGATCGCCCCCAGCCCCAGCGACTTCATCTGCAGGATGACGCTCGCGAGGTTCGTGCGCAGCAATTCCGGCGCGGTGAAGGGCTCGCGCGCGAGGTAGTCCTCCTCGGAATAGAGCCGCACGCAGACGCCGGGGCCGATGCGCCCGCATCGCCCCTTGCGCTGGTCGGCGCTCGCGCGCGAGACGGGCTCCACGGGCAGGCGCAGCACGCGCGCGCGGCCGGACCAGCGCGCGAATCGCGCGACGCCGGTGTCGACCACATAGCGGATGCCGGGAACGGTGACGGAGGTCTCCGCGACGTTGGTGGAGAGCACGATCCGCCGCGCCTTCCCCGGCGCGAAGACGCGATCCTGCTCCGCGGCGGTCAGGCGCGCGAAGAGGGGCAGGACCTCGCATCCGGCGGCGGCGGGCACGCGCGCGAGCGCGTCGGCGGCGTCGAGGATGTCGCGTTCGCCGCTGAGGAAGACGAGGATGTCGCCCGGCCCGCTCGCCAGGCACTCCTCCACGCCGCGCAGCGTGCGCTCCACGAGCGTGGGCTCCCCCGCGGCGTCGCGCTCGGGCGGGTCGGGGCGGTAGCGCAGCTCGATCGGGTGGAGGCGACCGCCGACGGCGACGATGGGCGCGCCGCCGAAGTGCGCGCTGAAGCGCTCGACGTCGATGGTCGCGCTGGCGACGATCACGCGCAGGTCGGGGCGCCGCGGCAGCAGCCGCTTGAGGTAGCCCAGCAGGAAGTCGATGTTCAGGCTGCGCTCGTGCGCCTCGTCCACGATGATCGTGTCCGAGTGCAGCAGCAGCGGATCGCGCTCGATCTCCGCCAGCAGCACGCCGTCGGTGACGACGCGCACCAGCGAGCGCGCGTTGGTGCGGTCGTCGAAGCGGACCTTGAAGCCCACCGCGCCGCCCAGCGGGCTGCCCAGCTCCGCGGCGACGCGCGCGGCCACGCTGCGGGCGGCGATGCGCCGCGGCTGCGTGAGCGTGATCGTGCCGTCGACGCCGCGCCCCATCTCCAGGCAGATCTTGGGGAGCTGCGTCGTCTTCCCCGACCCGGTCTCGCCCGAGACGACGACCACCGGATGGCGCGCGATCGCCTCCTGGATCGCGGCGCGCGCCTGCGCCACCGGCAGGTCGTCCGGGAACTGCACCGGCGGGACGGTGGCGGCGCGCGCCTGGCGGCGGGAGACGCTGCGCTCCAGGTCGCGCTCGATCGCCTCGATGGCGGGATCGGCCGCGCGGCCCTCCTTCTGGGCCCGGCGCAGCCCCTTCAGGCGACGCCGCAGCCCCGGGCGCTCGGGAGCGAGCGCGTGCGCCACGAGCTCCTCGAGACGGCGGATCCGGTCCTGCACGGCGGCCGGATTCTAGGGCTGTATCCTTCCCCCTCTGGGCGCTTAGCTCAACGGCCAGAGCACTGCTTTTACACAGCAGGGGTTGCCGGTTCGAATCCGGCAGCGCCCACTCGACGCCGACGCCCCCGACCCCCACGCATGACCCTCCCGCGCCGCCCCCTCCTCCGCCTGCACCCCCGCCCCCTGCGCGCCCTCGCCGCGGCGGCGCTGGCGGTCCTCGCCACCGGCTGCAACGAGATGCTGGTCGAGCGGGCGGACCCGAACATCGAGAAGGCGCGCGTCGACCGCGACGCGGTGAAGTCGCAGATCGACGTCGACCCGATCATGCGCGGCACCGTGGCGGCCGAGACGGCGCTGGTGGGCTTCGAGCCCGTCGTCGTGCGCGGCTACGGGCTGGTCGTGGGGCTGCGCGGCACCGGCAGCCGCCAGATGCCGGCGGACGTCCGCGCCTACCTGACGCAGGAGTTCTCCAAGCGCGGCTTTGGCAGCGGCACCCCGGGCGCGCCGCGCATCTCGGCGCAGCAGCTCCTGAACACCAACGACACCGCGGTCGTGATCGTCGAGGGCGTCATTCCGCCGGGCACCCCCAAGGGCGGCACCTTCGATGTCCGCATCTTCGCGGCGCCGGGAACCTCGACGACGAGCCTCGAGGGCGGCCGCCTCCTGATCGCGGACCTGCGCCCGGGTCCCCTCTTCACCGGCAGCCGCCAGCCCTTCCCGCTCGCGGAGGCATCGGGCCCGATCGTCATCAATCCCTTCGTGGAGCCCAACGCCACCCAGCGCGACACGATCAGCCGGACGAGCGGCCGCATCCTCGACGGCGGCCACGCGAACAAGGACATGCTCCTGCGCCTGCGCCTGTACACCTCGAGCCACTCTCGCGCGGAGACGATCCAGAACTCGGTGAACGCGCTCTTCCCGCGCGAGCGCGGGCAGCGCGTGGACACCGCGCGCGGCCGTTCGGGGGACACCGTCGACCTGGCGATCCCCCCCTCGTACTGGAAGCGCACCGCGGAGTTCGCCGAGCTGATCCGCCATGCGCCGCTGAACATCGAGAACCCCGAGCAGACGGCGATGAGCGTCCGCCGCGCGCTCCTGGCCAACCCCGGCGCCGCGCGCGCGGCGAGCTGGCGCTGGCAGGCGCTGGGCAAGAAGGCCCTGCCGATGATCCAGGACCTCTACGAGTACCCCGAGGAGCAGCCGCGCCTGGCCGCGCTGGACGCGGGCGCGAAGCTCGACGACATGCTCGCGGTGCCGCACCTGCTCTCGATGGCGAAGGAGTCGGCCTCGATGACCTACCGCACCCAGGCCCTCAAGCTCCTGGGGCGCATGGGCACCAACCCCGAGATCGACATCGGCCTGCGCGAGATGCTCAACGACAAGGACGTGGACATCCGCCTGGCGGCCTTCGAGGCGCTGGATGCGCGCGGCGACACGGGCATCGTCTCGGTCGAGGTGGGCAACAAGTACACGGTCAACATCTGCCCCAGCTCGCACCCGATGGTCTACGTGACCCAGAGCGGCAAGCCCAAGATCGTGATCTTCGACGAGTCCCTCTCGATCAAGCGCCCGATGACCGTCGTGGCCTGGAGCAACCGCCTGATCATGAAGGCGGACGAGGGAGACGACCTCATCCAGGTCCGCTACCAGGAACGCGAGGACGCCCCGCCCGTCAACGACCGCGTCAAGGCCGACCTGCTGGAATTCGTGAGCTTCCTGGGCCGCCGGGCGACCGTCGACCGCCCCGAGTCGGGCCTGAACTTCAGCTACAGCGAGACCATCAGCGCCCTCCACGCCCTCTGGCGGGAGAAGTACCTGGCGTGCGACTTCCGCGCCGAGCAGGACCGCATCCTGGCCGACATCCTCCGCGAGGACAAGACCGACGCGGACCGCCGTCCGGAGCTGGCCGGCGACTCCCAGGAGGACGGCACGGAGGGCACCTCCACCGACCTGCTCTCGGGCGCCCGGACCCCGCGGAGCGACCTCGAGTCCGCCTCGGTGGGATCGGGACTTGATGCGACGAAGGCGCGGAAGGATACTGTGCCTCGCTGATTCGCCGTCGGCCGCGTGGCGGTCCCCGCGGCCGGACGTCGCTCCGCAGCAGCGCGCCCCAGGAAGGGGCGTGGAACGCGACAGGAGGTCCCCCTCGTGCGTCTATCCCGTCTGGTCCTCAGCGGCTTCAAGAGCTTCGCCGACGCGACCGAATTCCGGTTCGACGCCCCCATCATCGGCGTCGTGGGGCCCAACGGCTGCGGCAAGAGCAACGTCGTCGATGCGATCAAGTGGGTGCTGGGCGAGCGCAGCGCCAAGAGCCTGCGCGGCGGCGCGATGCTGGACGTGATCTTCGCGGGCAGCGCGGCGCGCAAGCCCTGCGGCATGGCCGCGGTCACGCTGGTCTTCGACAATCCGACGCTGACGCAGGAGCAGCGCGCGGCGCAGGCCCCCGCCCCGCCGGTGCTGGACGCCGAGGTCGACGCCGCGCACGAGATGGTCGACGAGGAGGGCGCCGACGCGGGCGCCGCCGTCGACCGCCACGCCGTCCGCCACCGCGGGCTCCCCGTGGACACCGACGAGGTCGAGGTCACCCGCCGCCTCTTCGCCGACGGCCGCAGCGAGTACCTGATCAACGGCCGCAAGGTCCGCCTGCGCGACATCAAGGAGCTCTTCATGGACACGGGCATCGGCAACGATGCCTACTCCATCATCGAGCAGGGCAAGGTCGACGCGATGCTGCGCGCCGCGCCGATGGAGCGGCGCGCGATCCTCGAGGAGGCCGCGGGCGTCGCGAAGTTCCGCGCGCGCAAGGCCGAGGCGCAGCGCAAGCTCGAGGGCGCGGAGAAGAACCTCGTCCTGGTGCGCGAGCAGCTCGCGAGCACGGAGCGACGCCTGCGCATCGTCAAGGGCCAGGCGGAGAAGGCGCGCCGTTTCCAGCTTCTGGAGGCGCGCCGGCGCGAGCTGCGCCGCGGATACGCCTTCGACCTGTACCACGAGCAGCGCGAGCGGCTTTCGGGCCTGACGAGCGAGCTCGCCCTGCTGGACGCCAACCGCCAGCAGCTTGCCGAGGCGCTCGCGGTGCTCGAGGAGCGCCGCAACGACGCCGAGGGGGCGCGCCAGCGCGCGCAGGACGCGCAGCGCACGCTCGAGCAGCGGCGCATCGAGCTGCTGGGCATCGAGAAGCAGTCGCAGCAGCGCGTCGAGTTCGCCGAGCGCTCCGCCGCGGAGATGCGCGCGGAGGCGCAGCACGACGACGCGCGCCTGGCGGAGCTCGCCCAGCGCATCGGCGCGCTCACCGCGCAGATCGACGAGACCGCCGAGCGGGTCGCCGCCGCCGCCGAGGCCGCCAACGACGCCGAGCAGGCGGTGCTCAACGCCTCCAGCGCGCGCGCCCGCACCAGCGAGGCCGCGCAGGGCGCGCGCACCGCCGCGGACCGCCTGCGCGACCAGGTGCACTCCGCCGACCGGGACATCGCGCGCGCCGCCGCGCACCTGGGCGCCGTCGAGGAGCGCGAGCGCCAGCTCTCGGAGCAGATGGGCCGGCTCGACCGCCGCCGCCAGCCCTTCGCCGCGGAGATCGACGCGCAGCGCGCGCAGCGCAACCACCAGGTGGTGCGCCGCCTGGTCGCCGTCGACCAGGTGCAGCGCCTGGAGGCGCAGGTGCACCTGCACATCGCCACCGCCGCGAACCTGGGCGACCGCCACGCGGGGCTCGCGCGCCGCCTCACCGAGCTGCGCGACGAGCGCACCTCGCTCGAGAGCCGCCGCCAGCTCCTGGAGGAGATGCAGCGCGCGCGCGAGGGCGTCGACGAGGCCGTACGCACGGTGCTCGGCGACCGCCAGCGCTTCCCCGCCGTCGTCGGGCTGCTGGGCGACTTCCTGGAGACCGCGCTCGCCGACGCGCCCGTCGTCGAGGCCGCCCTCGGCCGCGACCTGGAGCTGCTGGTCGTCGACCGCGGCGAGCACGTCGTGGAGCTGGCGCACGCCTGCGCGAGCGTCGACGGGCGCGTGACCATCGCCCCCGCCGACCTGCCTGCGCGTCCTGCCGCCGCCCGTCCCGCCGTGGACGGGCTCGCCCCCGTCGCCACCGTCCTGCGCACCCGCGAGGGCGCCGGACGGCTGGTCGGTCAGCTCGTCGAGGATGCCTGGATCGCCCCCGACCTGGCCACCGCGCTCGAAGTCGCCCGCGGCACCCACGCCGGGGCGCTCATCGTCACCCGCGCGGGCGAGGTCGTGGACCCGCTGGGCCGCGTCACCGTGGGCCGCCCCACGGGCGCCGGCGCCGGCGAGGGCATCCTGGCCCGCCGCGCCGAGCTGGCGCAGCTCTCCGAGCGCCTGGCCGCCCTGGCGGTCGAGATGGAGCTCCTGGAGGGCGAGGCCGCCTCGCTGCTGGCCCGCAGCGACGAGGCGCGCGCCCGGCACCAGGAGGTCGAGCGCTCCCTGAGCGAGGTCCGCCGCGTCGTCGTCGACGCCGAGTACCAGCGCGACCGCTGCGAGCAGATGATCCAGCGCGTCGAGCACGACCAGGCCGCCCTGGGGCTGGAGATCGAGGACATCCACCGCCGCATGCGCGCCCACGAGGCCGAGCGCGGCGAGGTCGAGGAGCGGCTCTCGCGCGCCCGGGCGATGCTCGAGGGGCTGCAGGGCCGCCTGGCGGTCGCCGAGGCGGACGCCTCCAAGGCCAGCCAGCGCGCCGAGGCCGCCGCGGAGGCGGTCGCCACCGCGCGCATCGCCTCCTCGCAGGCGGGCGCCGCGCTGGACGCGCTGCGCCGCGAGCGCCGCAGCGCCGAGCTCTCCCGCGACGAGCTGCAGCGCCAGCGCACGCAGGCGGCCGACCAGGCCGAGCGGCGCCGCCAGCAGATCGAGCGTCACGAGGCGACCGTCGCCGAGGGGCGCGCCGCCGCCGCCACCGCGCAGGCCTCGCTCGACGCGCTGGGCGGCGAGCTCGCCACCGCCGCCGAGGCGGTCGCGCAGGCGCAGGCCGCCGTCGAGGAGTCCGCGGGCGGGCTGCAGCTCGCGCGCGAGCAGGCGAAGCTCCTGGACCGCAACTGGATGAGCGTCGAGACCAGCCGCCGCGAGGTGGAGGTCAAGCGCGAGGGGCTCGAGGAGAGCGCCCTGCAGGACCTGGAGCTGGACCTGGGCGCGGAGTACGCGGCCTACCTGGCCCAGCGCGCGCTGCCGGAGTTCGTCGCGCTGGACCGCACCGCGGTGGAGCGCGAGATCGCCGAGCTGCGCGAGGAGATCCGCCGCCTGGGCAACGTCAACATCGACGCCATCGAGGAGGAGACGCAGCTCGAGCAGCGCAACGAGGAGCTCGTGCGCCAGGTCGCGGACATCGACGCCGCGACGAAGCAGCTCGGCGAGCTCATCGTCCAGCTCGACGCCGTCAGCCGCGTCCGCTTCCAGCAGACCTTCGACACCGTCCGCGAGAACTTCGCCGGCAACGGCGGCATGTTCCGGCGCCTCTTCGCCGGCGGCAGCGCGGACCTCTTCCTGCTCCCCGACGAGGAGACCGGCGAGACGGACATCCTGGAGTCGGGCGTCGAGATCCGCGCCAAGCCCCCGGGGAAGGAGCCGCGCGTCATCAGCCAGCTCTCCGGCGGCGAGAAGACGATGACCGCCGTCGCCCTGCTCATGAGCATCTTCAAGAGCAAGCCCAGCCCCTTCTGCGTGCTGGACGAGGTCGACGCCGCGCTGGACGAGGCGAACGTCGAGCGCTTCTGCGCGGTGCTGCGCGAGTTCCTGGACCGCAGCCACTTCATCGTCATCACCCACCACAAGCGCACCATGCAGTCCTGCGACCAGCTCTACGGCATCACGATGCCCCAGCGCGGCGTCAGCCGGCGCGTCAGCGTGCGCTTCGAGCAGGTCGGCTCCGACGGCGCGATCGCCCGCGAGGCGGTCGAGGCCGCCGAGCGCGAGGAGGCGGCGCGGCCCAGCAGCGCGCTCGCCGGCGCCTGGGACCGCAACTGAGGCGCGCGCGCGGCGGCCGCGGCGGCCACGCCAGCGGCCAGCCGCGCCCCTGATCCATCACGCCAAAAACACGACGGCCGGCGCTCGCGCGCCGGCCGTCGGAGTTTCCGTGGTTGTCCGGCCGGGATCAGCCCCAGTTGGCCAGGAGCACGCCCAGGTCCGCGCCATCCACGACGCCGTCGCCGTTGAGGTCGGCCGGGGAGCCGGGGTTGTTGCCCCAGCTCGCCAGGAGCACGCCCAGGTCCGCGCCGTCCACCACGCCGTCGCCGTTCAGGTCGCCGAGGCGGCCCGGGGTGATCGTCGCGGTGAGGGTGTAGAGCTGGATGTTGTCCGTCGTCGTGCTCGGGAAGACGCGCAGGACGTAGGTGTCGTTCGCGGTGAGCAGGTAGTCGGTGATCTCCTCGGCGGTGCCGGCGGCGGCCGTGTTCTGGTTCACCAGCAGCGTCGTGCCGGCGGCGCCCTGATAGAGCTGCAGGCCGATGTTCTGCACCGAGAGCGAGTTGGTCGCCGTGCCCGTGTTGCACGCCTGCGTCTGCGGGCCCGTCAGGTACGAGGAGAAGCCCACCGGCGTCGCACGCAGCGTGACGCGCGTGCCGGCCGTCGCCGTGAACTTGAAGTAGTCCATGTCGGCGTTGTCGTCGATGGACTGGTTCAGCACGGTCGTGTTGCCCGACACGTTGAAGACGCTCGCGGCGGTCGCCGGGGTGTCGTTGGGCTCGTTCGTGTCGCCGTAGTGACGCTGGGCGCCGCGGATGTCGTCATGCTGCGGGCCGTCGAAGTTCGTGGAGATGAAGGGCTCCATGAGCTTGGACTCGGAGACCGGGCAGACGTGCAGCAGGCCCATGCCGTGGCCATGCTCGTGGGCCACGATGTTGCGGAAGTAGCGGTTGTTGTTCGTGGAGGTCCAGAACGCCATCTCGTTCGAGCGCGTGTTGATGACCATGTCCCCGTCCTGCGGGAACTCGTTGTAGGCCAGGATGCCCGAGCCGGCGGTGCCGAAGGAGCGGCCCGCGATGCGCACGTCGCCGCGCGTCGCGCCGCCCGCGAGGCCCCAGGCTCCGTTGTCGTCGGAGACCTCGGTGTAGGTGATGCCGCTGAGGTCGCTCCAGCGCTGGAAGACCTGGCGGAGCAGGTTCTTGCCCGCCTCGGTCGAGCCGAACTTGGTGGCGAACTTGGCGTTGAGGTCGTTCGCGCCGGTGCCCATGCCGATGCCGATCTCGTCGGGCAGGCTCAGGCCGTCGGCGGGCATGGACCAGCGGATCACCACCGGCGTGCCCTGCGTGGAACTGCCGTTGAGGTTCCAGCGGGCGTTCAGCTCGTAGGCGGCGCCGTCGGCGTTCTGCTGCGCCCAGTGGTCGACGATCTTCTGCGAGATCTCGAGGACGCGCTCCTCGGGGACGCCGGGAGCGAAGCAGAGGCTCATGGGCACGCCCGGCAGATCGGTCACGCAGCGCGGCTGCATCGCGAAGAAGCTGCGGGTGGGAGCCGCGCTGGCGGCGCGCTCCTGCTCGAAGCTCGGGGCGACGGGCGCGGGGCCCATGTTCGCGCCGACGCCGGCAAGGCCGAGCGCCGCGCCGAAGAAGGAGAGCGAGGCGAGGGCGGGCATGCCGACGAGCGTGGTCTGCGGACGGGTGTTCATTCGTGTCTCCAGGGTGCGGTGAGCAAGAAACGACTCGATCCAGCCGGTTCGCTCCCGTCCGGCGGACGGGAACGCTGCCAGACCCGGCCGGGAGGCCCCTTCGGGGCTCCGGACGAGGTGGGTGGGTTTGCAGGCACGGGGCCCGCGGCCGAAGGCCGGCGAACCAATCTGCAACATCCACGCCTGAGGGCAACTTTGGAGTGCCCCCACTGCCTCGGATATACGCCTCAGGAGGGACGAACGGCTGCGGAACAACCGGCATCCGCGGAGAATTGCGGACGCAGTGAGCGGTGGGTCCGAGAAGCGCGGTGGGTGCGAGCGCACCCCCGTGTCAGCGCTTGGCCGGGATGCTCAGCTTCATGCCAGGCTGGAGCGCGGACGCGTTGCCCTTGAGGAGGCCGGCGTTCGCCTCGAGGATGCGCTTCCAGTCACCGTCGCTGCCGTAGAACTTCCGCGAGATCGCGACGAGCGTGTCGCCCTTCTGCACGGTGTAGGTGTTGCCGGCGGCGGCGGAACCGACCTCGCCCGCGGGCGTGGCGGTCTCGGTCTTGCTCGCCGCGGCCGCGGTGGCGGCGGGCAGCTTGATCGTCTGGCCGATCTTGAGCGCGCGCGGATCGAGGCCCGGGTTCAGCTCGACGATCGAGCGCCACTTCTGGCCATCGCCCAGCTGCGCGCGGGCGATGCCCTCGAGCGTGTCGCCGGACTTCACGGTGTAGGTCGTCGCGGCGCTCTGCGCGGCGCTGCCGCCGCCGTTGGCGCCCGAAGCGCCCGTGCCACCCGATCCGAGCGGGATCGGGACGACGTTGCCGCCGGTGGGCGAGGTGCCGGTCCCCGCTCCCGCGGTCTGCGTGCTGCCTGCGCCGCCGGCGGGCGTCGAGCCCGGGGTGGCCGGCGTGGCGGGAGCGCTGCCGGCGCCGGGGGCGCCCGCGGCGGTCCCGCCGGTCGCGCCCGCGCCGGGGATCGCCGGTCCGCCGGTGTCGCCCAGGGTGATCTTGCCCAGGTCGGCCTCGCGGTCCGGCGTGGCGATCGAACCATTGGACGCCAGCGGGTCCGCGTGCGGCGGCTTGGCCGGGGTCATGAAGGCCAGGTAGAGGCCGACGGCCGCGACGGCCACGACCACGAAAAGGGCGGTCAGACGAGCTCCATTCGACATGACGCGATGCTCCTATGCGTTGGCTGCCGCACTCCGCGGCAGGCGCGTGCTCCGTGGCTCAGGCGGCCGCGGGGCGCGCAGCGGTGGTGTCCGAGGCAGGACCACCGGCCTGTTCCGGCGTTCCATCGCCGGGGACGTAGACGAGCGTGGCCGCGATCGCATTGGACGAGTAGGTGCCCGCGATCAGGCCGACGAGGAAGGTGTACGCGAAGGGCTCCATGCTCGGGCCGCCCACCAGGTAGAGCACGATCGGCGTGGCCGCGGTGCATCCGCCCGTGAGGAGGGTCCGGCTGAAGGTCTGGTTGATCGAGTCGTTGATGATCGGGCGCGTGGCGTAGGGCAGCTTGCCGCGGTTCTCGCGCACGCGGTCCAGGATGACGATCGTGTCGTTCAGCGAGTAGCCGATGACGATCAGCAGGCCCGAGACGACGTTGAGGTCGATGCGGAAGTCCTGGATGCGCAGCAGGTGCCCCAGCGAGGTCTCGCCCAGCCACTTGCTCATCGCGAGCATGCCCAGGCAGACGGCCACGTTGAAGACGACGCCGATGACGGTCGCCGCCGAGTAGAGCAGCGAGCCGAAGCGCACCCAGATGTAGATCAGCATCCCGATGAAGGAGATGACGACCGCGATCGCGGCCTGGGCGGCCAGGTCGCGCGCGACGGCGCCGGAGATGCTGGAGACCTGCTCGAGCGTCGCCTGCTGGCTGAGCGCGGAGGAGGCCAGGCGCCACTCGACGTCGGCGTAGTTCTTCTGCCAGGAGGCGTCGGAGACCTTGCGGCCCGCGAGGTCCGGGTCCCCCACCACGACGGCGAGCGTCGAGTAGACGCCCTCGCCCGCGGGATCGATGCCGACGACGTCGACGGTGCGTCCCGCCACATCGGAGAAGTCCGGCTGGCTGCGGAGGCGGCGGATGCGCTCGGCCACGTCGGCGGGCGCGAGCGGCGGGTTGACGTCCTTGAAGAGGACGACGACGCCGCCCATCGCCTCGTCCAGCGGAACGTCGGGGCTGGGACGGCCCAGCACCTCGTCCAGGTTCGCGTGGTCGATGCGGTAGGTGCGGCCTCCCGTGGCCTTGTCGCCGAGTCCGGCGAAGGTCACCGGACGGCGGATGTCCATGTCGTCCTTGAAGGCGTCGACGACGGCGGCGACCATCTTCGGCGCCACCTGCGACTCGTCCGCGATCCCGACGGGGTTGGGGATCTTGATCTGGAAGGAGGTCGACTCCGCGTTCGCCGTGGACTCGCCGACGGTGAGCGCGGTCGCGTTGCGGAACTCCGAGAGGATCGGGTCGGAGGCGTTGGCGTTGCCGATCTGGCGCAGCCGCTCCTCCACCGCCGGGCGGGCCAGCAGCAGGCGGCCGTTGTCCGCCGTGCGCTCGCCGGAGGCGCCCATGCGCGTGGCCATCGTCATCGTGGTGCCGCCGCGGAACTCGGTCTCGAAGATGTCGACGCCGCGCCAGACGGTCGCCAGGACGCAGACCACGCCGAAGGCGAGGCTGCCGCCCCAGAAGACATGGCGGAAGCGGAGCCAGTCGATGTTCGGACGCAGCGCGCGCGAGAGCGCGGGGATCGCGATGGGGAGCATCGAGATCGACTTGGCGCCCGTGCCCAGCGCGTACAGGCGCAGGAGGACGTGGGTCACGATCAGGCCGGCGGCCAGCGTGCTGAAGACGCCGATGCCCATGACCAGCGCGAAGCCCTTCACCTCGGCGCCCGCGAACCAGTACAGGACGACGATGACGATCAGGTGCGTCATGTTGCCGTCGATGATCGCGGTCGCGGCGCGGTGCATCGCGGTCTCGATGGCGTCGAGCAGGCTCTGCTTGTGGTCGACGAGCTCCTCGCGCAGGCGCTCGTAGATCAGCACGTTCGAGTCGACGGCGATGCCCAGGTTCAGCGCGATGCCCGCGAGGCCCGGCAGCGTGAAGCTGCCGTCGACGAGGGACATGGCGAAGAAGATGATGAGGGCGTTGATCAGCAGCGAGACGTTGGCGATCAGACCCGGCACGAAGTAGTACAGGATCATGACCGCGAAGGTCACCGGCACCGAGATCAGCACGGAGCGGAGGCCGCGGTCGAGGTTGTCCGCGCCCATCGCGGGGCCGAGCACGCTGACGGAGACCGGCTCGGGCGAGAGGCGCGCGCCGAGGGAGCCCGAGGCGAGCACGCGCACGAGGTAGTCGATCTGCTTCTCGTCGAAGTTGCCGGTGATCTGGCCGCTGTCGGAGATCTTCGACTGCAGGTTCGGCGCGGTGTAGACCTGGTTGTCCAGGACGATCGCCATCGGCTTGCCGACGTTGGCGCCGGTGAGGCGGCCCATGTCGTTGCCGCCCTGGTCGTCGAGCTGGAAGCTGACCGCGGCGCGGCCGAGCTGGTCGACGGTGCGGCCGACCTGCTTGATCGACCACTCCTTGGAGCCGGTCTCATGGACGAGGCTGCGGTCGGGGGTCGTCCAGAGGAGCAGGTAGACCTGCTTGTCCGGCCCGGCGCCGGCGACGAGC
Organism: Phycisphaerales bacterium; assembly: GCA_046350355.1. Classification (GTDB taxonomy): domain Bacteria; phylum Planctomycetota; class Phycisphaerae; order Phycisphaerales; family SM1A02; genus UBA966. The sequence goes on from JAXMAN010000002.1 coordinate 946,931, forward strand.
TTGCGCGTGCTGGCGAAGTAGGAGGCGGGATCGGCCTGCAGCGCGGCGAGCTGCTGGGCGTTCTCGTACCACTCGGCGAGGTCGTTGACGCGGAACCAGCGGACGACGGGGCTCTCGGCCGCCATCGGGCCACCCTCGGCGAGCTGCTTGCGCAGCTCGGGGATGTTCACGCCGGCGCTGTCGTCGGTCGTGACGGCGATGCGGAAGTCGAGCACGCCCGCGCCGCGCAGGAGGCGCTTGAGGTCCTCGGGGTCGTCCAGCGGCGTGCGGTTGGCGGTGTACGCGTCGTAGAGCGCGACGACGGCGTCGATCTCCTTGGCGCAGGAGGGGAACTCCTTGCGCAGCTCGTCGAGCGCGGCCTCGCGCTCGGCGGGAGTGCCGGGCTTGGTGGACTTGGTCGGCAGCGCGACGATGCGGGTGAAGCGGCTCGCGCTCAGCGCGCCCGTCTGCACGGCGGCGCGGGCGCGGTCGTAGTCGACGGCGGCGGCCGCGGCCCGGCCGGCGAGCTCGTCGAGCTCGGGACCGGTCTTCTTGGCGGCCTCGGCGGCGTCGTACGCCGCGCGGGCCTCCTTCGATGCGACGTACGCGCGCTGGAGGGTCTCCAGCGTGGCGCGGCGCGCGGCGTCGTCGCCGGCGAGCTCCGCGGCCTTGCCCTGCGCGAGCGCCTGGTCGAGCTCGCGCGGCGTGAGGTGCGCGTGGCGCAGGAGCGCGTCGAGCGCCTCGCGGTACGCCTTCTGCTGCGCGCGGACCTCCTGGCCCGGCAGCGGCATGACGATCTCGATGCGGTCCTCGCCCTGCGGGGCCATGCTCAGGTCGAGCACGCCCTGCGGATTCACGCGGTTCTTGAGGACCTTGATGGTCTGCGAGAGGACTTCCTGCTTGTTCGCGCCCGCGGGCGTGTTCACGGAATAGATGAGGCTCACGCCGCCGCGCAGGTCGCGGCCGAGCTTGATCTTCTGCTCCGGCGGGAGCAGCTGCAGGAACATGAGCACGCAGGTGGCCGCGATGACCACCGTGTCGACGACCGCACGGCGCAGCGGCGGGAAGTTCTTGCGGACGGCGAAGACGTAGCCCGCAAGGAGCAGCGGAAGGATCAGCGTGTAGAAGAGAAGCTGCATCGGTTGCCTGTCGTGCGTGAAGTCGGCGCCGGGCGCCGCGGAGGTCGTGTCGGGTGGCGGGCGGGTGTCGGAACGCGCGTCAGGTCGTCGCGGTGACCTGCGAGATCGAGCCCTTGGTGAAGGTGATGCGCGTGTTGGAGGTCTCGTCCACCTTGAGGACGACCACGTCGTCCTTCACCTCGACGACGGTTCCCATGACGCCGCCGATGGTGAGGACCTTGTCGTGCTTCTTGATCGAGGCGAGGAGCGACTCGCGCTTCTTCTTGTCGCGGCGCGCGTTGACCACCGAGAAGGCGACCATCACGCCCAGCAGCACCAGCATCATGATCATGAAGGCGCTGCCGGAAGCGGGCTGCGCACCGGCGCCGGGAGCGGCGCCCGCGGGTGCGCCGGGGGCGGCGGTCGTCGCCGCGGGAGCGGCCGCGCCGGGACGGGCGGGCGCATCGGCGGCCTGGAGGGCGAGCAGGATCGGGAGGGTCGAAGTGGGCATGTGGGGTCAGGTCTGGATAGATGGATCGACGGGCCGTGCGATGCACGGCCACGCTGCGTCGAGGGCAGACCACGCATCTTCACGGATCGCCGCCCGAATGTCCAGCATAAGGCGCTGGAAGTGTCGGATGTTATGGACACTCACCAAGGTCGGCCCGAGCATCTCGGAGGCCATGAAGAGGTGTCGCAGGTAGGCCCGGCTGAACCCGCCCGCGCAGGCCTCGCAGTCGCAGGTGGGGTCGATGGGACGGGGGTCCTGGGCGAACTGGGCGTTGCGCAGCCGCAGCGGCCCCTCCCGGGTGAAGGCGTTGGCGTTGCGGCCGTTGCGGGTCGGCAGGACGCAGTCGAACATGTCCACGCCGGCGGCGACGGCCATGACGATGTCCCGCTCGTACCCGACGCCCATCAGGTAGCGCGGGCGGTCCTCCGGGAGCAGCGGCGCGGTGAACTCCACCACCGTCCGGATGGCGTCGGTCCCCTCCCCCACGGCCACCCCGCCGATGGCGTAGCCCGGGAGGTCGTGCTGGCAGACCCCCTGCGCGCTGCGGCGGCGCAGGTCGAGGTTCGTGGCCCCCTGGACGATGCCGAAAAGCGCCTGTTCCTGCGGGCGCGCGTGCGCCCGGACGCAGCGTTCCAGCCAGCGGAGGGTGCGCTCGTGCGCCTCTTCCAGGCGCCGGCCATGGTCGGCGATCCGGCGCGCCCGGGCGCCCCGACGCGGGTCGTCCGCCTCCGGGAGCGCGGCGGGCGGGCAGTCGTCGAAGGCCATGATGATGTCGGCGCCGATCTGGTTCTGGACGCGCATGCTGGATTCGGGACCCAGGTGCACCTTGGAGCCGTCGACGAAGCTGCGGAAGGTGACCCCCTCCTCGTCGAGGTCGGCGGTGTCGCTCATGCTGTAGGCCTGGTAGCCGCCCGAGTCGGTGAGGATCGGGCCATCCCAGCGCATGAAGGCGTGGCTGCCCCCCATCGCCGCCAGCCGCTCGCCGCCGGGACGCAGGAGCAGGTGGTAGGCGTTGTTCAGGATGATCTGGCTGCCGGTGCCACGCACCTGCGCGGGGGTCAGCCCCTTCATCGCCGCGGCGGTCGCCACCGGCATGAAGGCGGGCGTGTCGAAGCTGCCGTGCGGCGTCGTGACGCGGCCGAGCCGCGCCCGATGGCGCGCGCTGCGTGCCAGGACCTCGAAGCGCAGCGGCGCCACGGTCAGCGGCGGCTCGCTTCGCGGAGCGTCCGCTTCTCCGCGTCGGTGAGCGATTGGAGTCCCTGCGCGCGGATCTTCGCCAGGATGCGGTCGATCTCCATCGTGTCGGCGGCGCCTCGGCGCGCGGCCGCGCGGGCGCGCGCGACGCGCGAGGTCGGGTCGAACTGGCCGAGGAAGTCGAAGAAGCCGTGCAGGTGCGCCGGGTTGCGGATCAGGTAGAAGCCCGCGAGCGCGCCGCCGATGTGCGCCGCCTCGCCGCCCGCGTTGCTCCAGCCGAAGTAGACGGTCAGCAGCGCGAAGGCGAGCAGGCCGTACGCGAGCGTGCGCAGGCGCATCGGCACGATGAAGAAGAGGTAGACGACCGCGTTGGGCGCGAGGAACGCCGCGGCCATGATGACGCCGAAGACGCCCGCGGAGGCGCCGATGAGCATCGTCGTCGGATCGTTGAAGAGGAGCCCGGGGACATGGAACTTGGGGCCGAAGACTGCCTGCCCCGCGACCGCCAGGCCGTTGAGCAGCAGGTACATCAGGCCGCCCGCGCATCCGCAGAGGAGGTAGAAGGCGAGGAAGCGCTTGCGCCCGAGGTACTGCTCCACCATTCCTCCGAAGAAGAACAGCGTGAGCATGTTGAAGATGAGGTGGTTGAGGTCGTGGTGCAGGAACTGGAAGGTGATGAATCGCCAGACCTGCAGGCCGCTCCATCCGAGGACCGGGTCCTGCATGGAGAGCACCTTCGCCGTCGAGAAGTAGCCCAGGATCTGCAGCGGGCTCTCGATGCGGCACTCCACCTCGGCGACGGGCCGTGTCCCGAGCTGCACGCCGATGGGGAAGATGAGCCCCTGGCGCGCGGGGATGTTCGACGGCGGATCAAACTTGTACTCGCTGGTGCGAATCCTGGAGAGCTCCGCCGCGCTGACGCCGGGAAGGAGCTGGCTGCGGACGGGCTCGGCGCGCAGGGGCAGGAACCCATCGACCGCGAAGACCGCCACGCAGAGGACGATGATCCAGGTGGTCACCGACCAGTGGTTGGCGAGCGGGACGCCGCGTCGCTGCGGTGCCTCTCGGAAGTAGTCGCGGTCGTGGATGCCCATGGGTGGAAGCGTGGAACGATATCGCAAACCCGCGCGCCCCCGGGGCGCGTCAGCCGCTTCCGGGATCGTCCTCGCCGCGGCGGCGGCGGGTCTCGCGCTCGAGCGTGGCCCGCTCCTTGCGGGTGAGGCGGTCCTTGCCCTCGCGCGCGATCTTCTCCAGGATCCGGTCGAGCTCGCGCTCGGCCGAAAGCGCCTCCTCCTGCGCGGCCTGCTGCGCCGCCTGCGCCGCGGCCTCGGCGCGCTCCTCTTCCGCGGCCTCGTGCGCGCGCCGCGCATGCGAGGACCAGGGCCCCTGCTCCTGCGCGATCCGGTCGCCGGCGCGCAGCCGCCACAGGACGAGCGCGGCGTAGCCCGCGCAGGCGATCGCGACCGTGAGCAGCGTCGGCAGCTCGCGCACCAGCGCGACGATGCCGACGAGCCCCGCGGCGACGAGCGTCGCGGTGGACGCCAGGCGCGGGGTGTCGTACTCGCCGCGCGCGCGCAGGAAGAAGGCGGCGAGGATGCGGCCGCCGTCGAGCGGGAGCATCGGCAGCAGCGCCAGCAGCGCGACCTGCAGCCCCGTCCACTGCACCAGCCAGAGCGCCTCGATCCACCAGGGGTGCGGGTTGCGCAGCCAGGTCGCCACGAAGGGGTCCGGCAGCGCTGCGCCGATCCACTCGCCCGTGACGATGCCCAGCACGATGCCCACCGCCGCCAGCATCGCCGCCGAGGCCGCCGGTCCGGCGAGCGCCGCGACGAAGGCCGCGCGCCAGCCGGGCGCGGGCTCGATCCCCTGCAGGCTCCCCAGCGGCCAGAGGACGACGGGGTCGATCTCGCCGCCGGAGCCGCGCACGACGAGCGCGCGCACCGACTCGCGCACCAGGTTCACCAGCAGCAGCGCGCCCAGCGCGAGCGCCGCGATCCCCACGCCCACGCCTTCGCGGGCATCGGGGCCGAAGGCGCTGCGCAGCAGCACCAGCAGCGCGTAGAAGAGGAAGCTGAAGTGCAGCCGGAACCGCAGGCCGCGCACGCCGCCGATGGGCACCGACCATGCCAGCGGATTCGCCGGTCCCGGGTCGGCGCGCTCCCAGCTCATCCGACGCCCCCGCGCCGCCAGAGCGACCACTGCGCGAAGGCCGCGACGGTCTTGCCGTCGACGATCGCGCCGTCGCGGATGCGCTGCGCGACCTCCTCGGGGCGGCGGAGCACGACCTCGATGCGCTCGCCCACCTCCAGGCGGCGCGGCACCGGCGCGAGGCCGCGCGCCTCGAAGACATGCATGCGCTCGTCCGCGAAGCCGGGGCTGGTGTAGAAGGTGCCGACGCGCTCGATCTCCCGCGCGTGGTAGCCGGTCTCCTCCTCGAGCTCGCGGCCCGCGGCGGCGCCGGGGTCCTCGCCGCGCTCGAGCTTGCCCGCGCAGAACTCCTCGAGCCAGTCGGCGACGCTCAGGCGCCAGTTGCGGATCATGACGAGGCGTCCGTCGTCGAGGACCGGCACGACCGTCACCGCGCCGGGATGGCGCACGATGTCGCGCTCGATCTCGCGTCCGGTCTCGTCGCGGTAGCGCAGGCGCTCGACGCCGAAGACATGCCCCTGGTGCAGCGGCGTGTGGCCGTAGGGCGCGTACGGCGCGGGCGCGTCGCGGTCGGGTCCGTCCATGGCGCGCGCATGGTACGGCGGGCGCGCGCAGGATCCCCCGGCGTTGCGCCGCGGAAGGCGCGCGGGGATCATGCCCGCATGACCGCCACGCCGACGGCGCCCGCGACGCACCAGCTTCGCATGCGCGGGATCTCCAAGTCCTTCGGCGACGCGCCCGTGCTGCGCGGCGCGGAGCTGGAGGTCGAGCGCGGGAGCATCGGCGTCGTGCTGGGCCCCTCCGGCGGCGGCAAGAGCGTCCTGCTGCGCCACATCGTGGGCCTGCTGCGCCCCGATGCGGGCGAGATCTGGTTCGACGGCGAGCGCATCGACGCCCTGCCCGAGCGCGACTTCGACCGCATCCGCCGGCGCATCGGCGTGGTCTTCCAGGGGGCGGCGCTCTTCGACTCCATGGACGTGCTGGAGAACGTCTGCTTCCCGCTGGAGGAGGCGGGCGTCGCCGCGCGCAGCGAGCGCGAGGCGCGCGCCGAGGAGGCGCTGCGCATGGTCGGCCTGGCCGACCGCGCGCGCACCATGCCGGCGGAGCTCTCCGGCGGCCAGCGCAAGCGCGCCGCGATCGCGCGCGCCGTCGCCACGCGCCCGGAGATGGTCCTCTACGACGAGCCCACCACCGGGCTCGATCCGCCGCGCGCCGACCTCATCAACGAGCTCATCCTGCGCCTGCGGGAGCAGCTCGGGGTGACGGGTATCGTGGTCACGCACGACCTGGCCAGCGCCTTCAAGGTCGCGGACCGCATGACCATGCTGATCGACGGAGCGAGCGTCTTCGCCGGAACCCCCGAGCAGCTGCGCCACGCGGAGCACCCGGGCGTGCGCCGCTTCCTGCGCGGCCAGGCGCTCCCCGAGGAGCTCGCCGAGCTGCCCGCCCCGGGAGGCGCGCGATGAACGAGCGCGACCGCGCCGAGCGCCGCCGGGACTTCGCGATCGGCCTGACCGCCATCGGCGCGCTCGGCGGCTTCGCGGCGCTGCTCATGGCCTTCGGGAAGCTGCAGCCGCTGCTGAGCCGCCCCTTCCCCGTGGTGCTGGAGGCGAACACCGCCTCGGGCGTGCGCGCGGGCAGCCAGGTGACGCTCAACGGCGTCCCGGTGGGCAGCGTGGAGTCCGTCGCGGTCGATCCCGCGTGGACGCCGCCCGTGCGCATCCGGCTCGGGCTGCAGCGCGACGCGCGCGTCCCCGCCGACGTCTCGGTCCGGCTGGGCGAGTCGCTCATCGGCGGCGGCAGCACCGTGGAGTTGCTGGTGCCCGCGGGGCACGATCCCGCGGCGCCGGTCCTGGCGGCCGCGGATCCGCCGCCGGTCGTGCGGGCGCACTTCCAGACGATGTCCGAGCGCATCGCGGCCGCGCTCGACTCCGCGCAGCGCGCATTCGCCGCGGGCGAGTCGTGGCTCTCCGACGAGCAGCTCCGCGCCGACGCGCGCGGCGCCGTCAAGCGCGCCAACGAGATGTTCGACGAGGCCTCCGACACGATGCGCATCATCGGCAACCTCGCGCTCAGCGTGCAGGGGGACGCGGGCAAGCTCGCCGCGAGCCTGCAGCGCACCGCCGACACGCTGGCGCAGGCGATGGAGCGCGTCGACGGGCTCGTCGCCGCCGTCGGACGCGGCGAGGGGACCGCGGGCAAGCTCCTGCGCGATCCCGCGCTCTACGACAACCTCAACGACGGCGCGCAGCGGCTGAAGGCCGCGCTCGACCAGGCGAACCTGCTGCTGAAGCAGATCCGCGAGAAGGGCCTGCAGGTGCAGGTCCCCTGAACGAAACGGAGCCCGGCGCGGGGCCGGGCTCCGAGGTCGCTTGCGTGCTTCGTGCCGCGGGTCACTTCGAGGCGGTCGTCGCGGGCTTCTTGGCCGGAGTCGCGGACTTCGTCGAGGTCGTGGACTTCGCGGGCGCGGTCTTCTTCGTCGCCTTGGACTTGTCGGCGGCCGTCGGCGCGTTCGTGGGCTTCTCGACGCCCGAGCCCGAGGAGGCCTGGCGGTCGGTGACCACGATGTCGACGCGGCGGCTCTTCTCCTTGGTCGCGCCGGGCTGGTCCGGGCCGTAGCTCATGAGGGCGACGTGGCCCTCGTTCACGCCCTTCTTGACCAGGTACTCGCGCACGGCGTAGGCGCGCTCGAAGCCCAGGTGGTAGTTGGTCGCGAAGCTGCTCTTGCGGATCGGATCGGCGTCGGTGTGGCCGACGACGATGATCTCGCGGGTCGGGTAGAGCTCCTTGAGCTTGGTCGCGACCTTGTCGAGCGTGTGGCGCGCGCCGTCCTTGATCGAGACGCGGCCGCTGTCGAAGAGCTGCGAGCTGGCGATGGTCAGGTGGATGTCGCCGTCGACGACGGTGACATCGACGCCGGGAATGCCCGAGAGCGCCTTGGTGTCGACGCTCGAGGCCTTGTGGGCCACGCCGCCCTCGTCGCTCTCGCGGATCGCGACCGCGCCGCCGTTCTTGGTGCACTCGTCGAGCTGCGCCTGCAGCTTCACGTTCTCCTGCTGCGCGCGCGCGAGCTGCTCGCCGATGGAGCCAAGCTGCTCGTTCTTGGTGTTGACCTCCTTGGTGAGGTCGTCGTTGCTCTTGAGGATGTCGCTCTGCGCGGTCTTCTGGTTCTCGTTGCAGCCGGTGAGGCCCGCAGTGCATGCGACCGCCGCGAGGGCGAGCGCCGGAAGGGCCAGTGAACGAAGCGATGCCATGGGTCGAGTCCTTTCAGTGGGTTGTGCCGCGGCACGCGGCGACCTGTCCCCGACGGGGGCGCCATCGGGACCCCGCATCCATGCGAGGCGCAATTATTGAACCGTGCCGGCCGGCGGGTGTAAAGGGCTGCCGCCGTCGCCGAGCGGAATTTCCTCGCCCGGGCGCCCGGCCGGAGCGGTGACCAGGAGAAAGGCCCCGAGGACCACGATCGCGAAGGCCAGCAGGCGCAGGACCCGGGCCAGGACCGTCCGTGGACCCGATTCCGGCTCCAGGTGGGGCTGGGCGATGCGCCCGGCGGCGATGCACCCCGCCACCAGCAGCAGGCCCACCACCGCCCCCGGGACCGGCAGCATCGGCGAGGAGAAGATCCACGCAACCACCGCCAGGACCATGAGCAGGATCGAGGCCGCCGCGCCCCACCCCTGCCCGCGGCGGACGGGGATCGCGGCCACGACCGCCGCCACCCCGAGCAGGCCGGCGAACGCGAGGGTGCCTCCCGGGCGCTCGCGCGAGGCGGCCGCCACCTGGGACATGGCGCCCAGGCAGGCGTCCAGGACGGTCGCCAGCAGCGGTCGCCCCAGGAAGGCCACGATCGACCCGATCGCCAGCGCCGGGCCGAAGGGCATGCGCATGGGAGCGTGTCGCACCAGGTTGACCGTCCACCAGGCGAGCCCGATGAAGGGCGCGAGCAGGAAGCCGATGGCGGCGACCTTCCACCCGAAGGCGGCGCCCGCGCAGGCGAGCAGGTGCACGTCGCCCATGCCCAGCGCCTCGATCCCCAGCAGCGTGGTCGCCAGGATGCGCACGATCCACACGATGAGGCCGGCGATCACGAAGCCCGCGGCGCAGGCGAAGAAGGCCTGCACCGGCAGCGGAAGCTGCTCCGGCTGCGCGACGATGCGCGAGAGCAGCGCGCCGATGCCGCCCAGCAGGAAGGCGGGACCGAGGAAGGCGACCTCCTTGATCATCTCGCGGCGCGCATGCGGGTAGTCCGCGAAGGTGTCGTCCTCGTTGGCGAGGTACTCCTCGTAGTCGGCGAAGGAGCGCGGCAGGACGCCCGCGGCCAGCAGCATGCGCCCGATCGCGAGCCCGCCCAGCGCGCCGGTGGCGCCCAGCGCCAGCCACCACGGAGGCATCTCCATCGGGAAGGGATGCGGCGTCCCGATCTCCGGATGCGGCGCGACCAGCGCGGCGATCGGCCAGCCGGCGAAGGCGACGATGCTCGCCCAGGTCGGGATCGCCACCGGGATGAGGTAGGTGCGCGCGTCGCAGAGGGTCATCGCGATGAGCGAGCCGATCGCGTAGAGCACGACGAAGAGCGCCGGCAGCGTGGTGGCGATGCCGTGGCCGGCCCACCAGCCCTGCCCGACCGGGTACCAGAAGCTCCCGGGGCGCGCCGAGTAGAGCAGCAGGTAGACGAGGACGAAGAGCAGCCCGATCGCCAGTTCGCTCAGGAGGTAGCGCGCCGGGATCGGCGTCTGGCAGGCGCCGCAGCGGCCGCGTAGGCGCAGCCAGCCGATCACCGGGACGTTGTCGTACCAGGGCAGCTTGTAGCCGCAGACCGGGCAGCGCGACGGAGGCGAGATGACGCTCATCCCCTCGGGCATGCGCCATGCCACCACGTGGATGAAGCTGCCCGCGCACGCCCCGAAGGCGAAGGCGAAGAGCATGTGCACCAGCTGCGGCAGCTCGATGACGAAGTCGGTCCAGGAACGCGGCATGCCCGGCATCAGAAGGGCGCGTCCGAACCCGTGGGCGCGCCGCCCGCGTCGAGGTCCTTGCCCGAGATGGCCTCGATGCGCTGCTCGGCCTCGTCCAGGATCTGGCGGCAGCGGCGCGCGAGCTGGTCGCCGCGGGCGAACTCGCGCAGGCTCTCCTCGAGCCCGGTCTCGCCGCGGTCCATGCGCTCGATGATCGCCTCGAGCTCCTCGACCGCCTCCTCGTAGCCCATCTCGGCGATGGTGGGATCGAGCTCGGGTTCGGTGGCGGGCTTCGCGGAAGGCTTGCGCGGGGGCTTGCTCATGTCGTCGGGACCTCGTGCGCGGGTGGAAGGCTACCGGGCGGGCGCGGGGCCGTCGCCCCCCTGCTCGACGCGCTCGACCGCGGAATCGATCGTGCCGTCGGCGAGCCGCGTGCGCAGGCGGTCGCCCGGCGCGGCGTCGGCGGCGCGGCGCAGCAGGCGGCCCTGCGCGTCGAAGGTGAGCGAGTAGCCGCGCGCGAGCACCTGCGCCGGGCCGAGCGCGCGGAGCTGGCGCTCGGCGCTGTCGGTCTGGGCGCGAAGCTGCTGCAGCGTGGCGCGGATCGAGCGCTGGAGCTGCTCGTGGAGCGCCTGCACGCGGGCGCGCGCGTTGGCGTGGCGGACGGCGGGCCGGTTGCGCTCGAGCCGCGCGTGCGCCTGCGCGAAGCGGCGCTCCGAGGCGTGCAGCCGCGCGCGCGCCGCGGACTCCAGGCGCAGGCGCAGCTGTCGCAGGCCGGGACGGCGCAGCTCGATCGGCGCGAGCGGCGAGCGGAACATCGGGTGGCGCGCGAGCGACTCCAGGTGGCGGCGCGCCTCGTGCATGCGGCGGCGGATGCCGTGCTGCAGGCGGTCGGTGAGGGCGTCGACCTGCTGCTCCATCCCCTCGCGGTCGGGGAAGAGGAGCATCACCGCCTGCGTGGGCGTCGAGGCGCGGTGGTCCGCGACGAGCTCGATCACGGTCGTGTCCGCCTCGTGGCCGATGGCGGCGACGATGGGCGTCGTCGCGCGGAAGGCGGCGTCGGCGACGACGCGCTCGTTGAAGGCCCAGAGGTCCTCGAGGCTGCCGCCGCCGCGCGTGACGATCATCGCGTCGATGCCCAGCTCGTCGGCGCGCCGGTCGACGGCGGCGATCGCGGCGGCGACCTGCTCGGCGGCGCCCTCGCCCTGGACCTGGACGTCGATCACGAGCAGGCGCACGAAGGGCGCGCGCAGCGCGGCGGTGCGCAGGACGTCGTGGAGCGCGGCGCCGCCGGCGCTGGTGATGACGGCGACGCGGCGCGGGAACTTCGGCAGCGGACGCTTGCGCGCCTGGTCGAAGTAGCCCTGCTCGCGCAGCAGGCGGCAGAGCTCGGCGAAGCGCGCCTGCAGCGAGCCCATCCCGCGGCGCTCGATGCGCTGCACGCTCAGCTGCGTGCGGCCGCGGCGGCCGTAGTGGGTGATCTCGCCCACCACGACGATCTCCATGCCGTTGCCGGGGACGAAGGGGGCGCGGGCGTTGGCGCTCGCCCACATCGCGCAGTCGAGCTGCGATTCCTCGTCCTTGATCGTGAAGTACCAGTGGTCGCGCTGGGTGAAGTTGGAGACCTCGCCCACGATGCGGTGCTTGCCGGTGGCGACGAGCGCGCGGCGGATGATCTCGCTCGCCTGCGTGACGGTGAGCGGCTGCGGGCCGTCGGCGGGAGGCGCGGATTCGGCGGCGGTCGATGGCGCGGGCGCGGCGGCGGCGGCGGGCGGGCCTCCCGCGACGGGCGGCGTGGTCGCCGGCGGCGTCGCACCGGGCACGGCGGCGCCGCGGACCTGGTCGAAGAGGCCGCCGCGAGCGAGCCGGGGATCGAAGGGACGCCGCGCCACGGGTCATACGATACGCCCGCCGCATGCCCGCCACGCCGAGCGCCGACATTCGCCCGACGACGCCCGTCGAGTCGCTGCCCGGCATCGGGCCGCGCACCGCGGCGGCGATGCGCCAGCTCGGGCTCGCGACCGCGGGCGACCTGCTGCGCCACCTGCCGATGCGCTTCGAGCACGAGCGCAGCGAGCTGCGCGTCGAGGACGTGCGCGCCCTCTGCGAGCGCGGCGAGTCGCCGCACGTGAGCCTGCGCGTGGAGGCGGTCGCGGTGCGCCATGTCCCGCGTCCGGCATCGCGCTCGGAGGCGACGCTGGAGGACGAGACCGGCACCGTGCGCGCCGTCTGGTTCAACGCCCCCTGGATGCGCGGCAAGATCCACCCAGGACAGCGCGGGATCCTGCAGGGGCAGGCGAAGCTGCGCGGCGGCTACCTGGAGCTGGGCAATCCCCGCTGGGAGCCGGTGCGCGAGGGCGAGGACCCGCCCCCGCGCCAGGAGCGCCTGCGGCCCATCTACCCCGCCAGCGAGGAGCTCGCCAGCGGCCAGATCGAGCGCGCCGTCGCGGGGGTGCTCGAGCCGCTGCTGCCGCACATCGAGGATCCGCTGCCGCCGGAGTACCGCGCCTCGCGCGCGCTCGTCCCGCTGGCCGAGGCGTACCGGCGCATGCACGCGCCCGCCGACCTGGACGAGCACCTGGAGGCACGGCGGCGGCTCGCCTTCGAGGAGCTCCTCCTGCTGCAGCTTGGGCTCATGCTGCGCCGCCGGCAGCTGCGCGACGGCGCGCGCGCGCCCGCGATCCCGGTGACGCCCGCCGTCGATGCCCGCATCCGCGCGCGCTTCCCCTTCCAGTTCACGGCGGAGCAGGACCGCGTCGCGGCGGAGATCGCCGCCGACCTCGCGCAGCGCGTGCCGATGAACCGGCTGCTGCAGGGGGATGTCGGCGCGGGCAAGACGGCGGTCGCCCTCTACGGGATGCTCGCGGCGGTCGCCGCGGGGACGCAGGCCGCGCTCGTCGCGCCGACGGAGCTGCTGGCGGAGCAGCACTTCGCCTCGATCCAGCGCATCCTCGCGGGCAGCGAGGTGCGCGTCGAGCTGCTCACCGGCAGCCTGACCGCGGCGCAGCGGCGCGAGGCGCTCGCGCGCCTGGCCTCCGGGGAGAGCCACATCGCGGTGGGAACCCACGCGCTGCTGCTCGACGGGGCCGTCTTCCACCGCCTTGCCTTCGCGGTGATCGACGAGCAGCACCGCTTCGGCGTGGAGCAGCGCGCCGCGATGCGCGAGAAGGCCGCCGCCGCCAGCGGCGAGGTGCCGCACGTGCTCGTGATGACCGCGACGCCGATCCCGCGCACCCTCTCGCTGACGGTCTTCGGCGACCTGGACGTCTCGCTGCTGCGCTCGCGCCCGGCGGGGCGGCAGCCGGTGACGACGCGCGTCGTCGGCCCCGAGAAGGAGCACGAGGTCTACGCCTACCTGCGCACGCGCATCGACGCGGGCGAGCAGTGCTACGTGGTCGTCCCCGCCGTGGAGGAGAGCGCGCTGGGGCTCAAGGACGCCGAGGGCACCGCGCGCGCGCTGGCGGCGGGCGCCTTCGCGGGGTGCACGGTCGGCGTCGTCCACGGGCAGCTCGCGCGCGAGGAGCGCGAGGCCGTGATGGAGCGCTTCCGCCGCGGCGAGCTGCAGGTGCTGGTGGCGACGGTCGTCATCGAGGTCGGCGTCGATGTCCCCAACGCGAGCCTCATGGTGGTCGAGCATGCCGAGCGCTTCGGGCTCGCGCAGCTCCACCAGCTCCGCGGGCGCGTCGGGCGCGGCGAGCGGCGCAGCCTCTGCGTCTTCGTCGGCGAGGCCACGACCGAGGATGCGCGCCGGCGCCTGGAGGCGATCGGCGCGAGCGCGGACGGCTTCGAGATCGCCGAGCTCGACCTGGCGATCCGCGGTCCCGGCGAGCTCTTCGGCAGCCGCCAGAGCGGCCTGCCCCCCTTCCGCGTCGCGGATCTGGAGCGCGACGGCGAGCTCCTGCGCATGGCCCGGCGCGACGCGAAGGAGTGGATCGAGGGGGATCCCGCGCTCGATCGTCCCGAGCACCGGCTGCTGCGCCGCAAGATCCTGCATGCCTACGGCGCCGCGCTGGGGCTGGGGGATGTCGCCTAGCGTGGCGCCCGCGTGAACCGACGCCCGCCCCGGGCGTTCTAGAATCGGAACTTCCCCATGCCCGACGCCCTCGAGATCCGCGACCTGCGCTTTGCCTACCCGGGCGCGGCGTGGTCGCTCGTCGTGCCCACGCTGACGCTGGCCGCCGGAGAGCAGATGCTCCTGGTGGGCGGCAGCGGCCGCGGCAAGAGCACGCTCCTGCAGCTCATCGCCGGGCTCCGCGACGCCCAGGCGGGGACGATCGCCGTCGCGGGCACCGGCATCGCTGCGCTTCGCGGCGCGGCGCGCGACACGGCGCGCGGCCGCAGCATCGGGATGATCTTCCAGACCTTCAACCTGCTGCACGGCTTCAGCGCGCTGGACAACGTCCTGGCGGCGCTGATGTTCAGCGCGATGGACCCGCGCCAGCACGAGGAGCGCGCCCTCTCGCTCCTGGGCGCGCTGGGCATCGACCGCCCCGAGTCCGAGGTCGACCGCCTTTCCGTCGGGCAGCAGCAGCGCGTCGCGGTCGCGCGCGCGCTCGCGGCGCGGCCCGCGCTGGTCCTGGCCGACGAGCCCACGGCGAGCCTGGATCCCGAGAACACCGCCGCCGCGATGGACCTGATCCAGCAGGCGTGCCGCGCCGACGGCGCCGCGCTCCTGTGCACGAGCCACGATCCCGCGATGCGCGCGCGCTTCCCGCGCGTGGAGACCATCGACGACTTCGTCCGCGGCGGGCAGGAGGCGGCGCGATGAGCGGACGCACGATGACCGACACGCGGCTGGTCCTCTCCAGCCTGCGCGCGCGGCCGCTGAGCAGCGGCATCACCATCGGCATGGTCGCGGTGAGCGTCGCGCTGCTGCTGGTGCTGCTGGGCATGCGCCAGTCGGCGCGCGCGGCCTTCGAGCGCGGCACCGGCAACATGCACCTGCTGGTGAGCGCGGACCCGAGCCCGCTCGTCGCGGTGCTCAACGGCGTCTTCTACGCCAACGCCCCCGCCAACCCGATCTCCTGGGCCAAGTACCAGCAGATCCGCGGCAGCTTCCCGTGGGCGTGGGCCGTCCCCACGCAGCAGGGCGACAGCTACCGCGGGCTGCCGACGATGGCGACGACGCCGGAGTTCTTCTCCCGCTTCGAGCCGGTCGCGGGCGAGCCCTGGCGCCTCGAGCAGGGTCGCTTCTTCGAGAAGCCCTTCGAGATCGTCCTGGGCGCGCAGGCCGCGCGCGCGACGGGGCTGCGCGTCGGGCAGAAGCTCACGCTCATGCACGGATCGGGCGGCAGCCGCGAGGGCGGCGACGAGCACGCCGGCCACGAGCACGCCGAGTACCCCTTCGTCGTCGTCGGCATCCTGGAGCCGACGGGCAGCGCGCACGACCGCGCGCTCTTCGTGGACCTCGAGTCCAGCTGGATCCTGCACGCCCACGACCGCCGCGAGCGCGCGGGCGTCGAGGGACTGACGACGGCGGCGGACCTCGTCGACGAGGACCGCAAGATCACCGGACTCATGCTGCGCCTGCCGACGCGCGCGGGGAGCGATTCGAGCGCCGCGATGCAGCAGCAGTTCGACACGCTGCGCCGCGACACCGCGATCGTCGTCGCGCAGCCGGCGCAGCAGGTCGAGCGCCTCTTCGCGATCGTGGGGAACATCGACGGGCTCTTCCTGGGCATGGCCGCGGTCGTGCTGGTCTGCGCGGCGGTCTCGACGATGCTCGCCCTCTACAACTCGATGAACGAGCGCCGCCGGCAGATCGCCGTGCTGCGCGTCCTGGGCGCGAGCCAGGGGCGCGTCTTCGGGCTGGTCGTCACCGAGAGCATGCTCATCGGCCTCGCGGGCGCCGCGGCGGGCGTGGGGCTCGCGTTCGTGGGCGGCGTGGCCGCGAGCGCGTACCTGAAGGCCTCCATCGGCCTGGTCGTCGATCCCGGGCTCGATCCGCGCGGCACCGTGATGGTGCTGGGCGCGACGGTCGCGCTCTGCGCACTCGCGGGCGTGCTGCCTGCGGTGCGCGCCTACCAGACATCCGTGGCCGAGCACCTGCGGCCCACCGCATGAGGACGCATCCATGAACGGCACCCGCATCATCTGGGCGCTCGGCGCAGTGCTGGTGGCCGGCGCGGTCGCCTTCGCGGTCATGGGGCGCGGCGAGCAGCGCGGCGGGGCCTCCGGGACGCCCGCGGCGCCGTCACGCGCGACGGAATCGCTCCAGGATGCGGTCGACACCGCGATCGGCGCCCCGACCGCTCCTGCCGCGAACGCCGCGGCGACGGTCCCCGCCATCGCCTCGACGCCGCGCCCGCCCGCGCCACCGACGCCTCCGCCGCGCAAGCCGCTGGTGCGCGACGCGGACGCGCTCGACCTGGGCATGGACCAGAAGATCCCGCACGCGACGGTGGTGCCGGGCAACATCGTGCGCCGCACGGACCCGAAGACGGGCAAGCCGATGCTGCTGGCCGACGGCCGCTACGAGATCCGCGGCGCGGGGACGAAGGACGATCCCTACCTCGTGAGCTGGGAGTGCCTGGCGAGCGCGAGCGAGACCTACCAGCCGCGCCTGAAGCAGGAGGAGTTCCCGCAGCGCGTGGCGATGCTCAACGGCGCATGGGTGCGCCTGGACGGCTACCTCGCCTTCCCGCTCATGGTGAGCGAGACGGACGAGGCGCTCCTCATGCTGAACCAGTGGGACGGCTGCTGCATCGGCGTCCCGCCCACGCCGTACGATGCGATCGAGCTCAAGCTCGCCGAGAAGGTGCGGCGGACCTCGCGCCACGCGACCTTCAACTTCGGCGGTGTCGCCGGACAGCTGCGCATCGAGCCCCTTCTCGTCGAGGGGTGGCTCGCCGGCCTCTACCTGATGGAGCACGCCAGCCTGCAGAACCAGGCCGCGCCGGAACTCTGACCACGCAAAGAACCACATGCATCCCGCGATGATCGCCTCGTTCGTGCTGGCCCTGCAGGCCGGCTCCACCGCCGCGCCGCCGTCGGCGCCCGCCGCCGCGCCTGCCGCCCCGGCGCCCGCCGCTCCCGCCCCCGTCGTCGTGCCCGTCGAGCGCCGCACCGCCGCGCAGCTCGCCGAGGCCGTCGCCGCGCTGCAGTCGCGCTTCCCGAACCTGGTCGGCGCGCGCCCGCTCGGCACCAGCGTCGGCCGCCTGCCGCTGACGATGCTCCAGCTCTCCGCCGATGCCGCGACCGCCGGCGACCGCCCCGCGATCCTCGTGGTCGCGGGCATGGACGGCGTCCGCTGGTCCAGCACCGAAGCCGCGCTCGTGATGGCGGAAGTGCTCGCGCGCGACCACGCCGACCTGCTGCGCGAGGTCACCTACTACATCCTCCCCTGCGCGAACCCCGACGCGGCGGAACGCATCGCCACCGGCCTGCGCCGCGACAGCGCGGCCAACGCGCTCCCGCACGACAACGACCGCGACCGCAAGATGGACGAGGACGGCCCGCGCGACCTCAACGGCGACGGCGCGATCACGCAGATGCGCGTTGCCGGCAGCCTGCCACCGTGGACGCACCCCAGCCTCGTGCCGGATCCCGCGGAGCCGCGCATGATGAAGAAGGCGGACGCCACCAAGGGCGAGACGCCCGTCTACACCATCTGGACCGAGGGCATCGACGCCGACGCGGACGGCCGCATCGCCGAGGACGGCCCCGGCGGCATCAACATCGACCGCAACTTCCCGCACCGCTGGCCCGAGTTCGAGGACGAGGCGGGCGCGTACCCGCTGATCGCCCCCGAGTCGAAGGCGATCGCCGACTTCGTCATCGCGAATCCGCGGCTCGTCGCGGCGATCGTGCTCGGCCGCACCGACACCGTCGTGAACCTGCCCGACGCCAAGGCGCGCGCGGAGCAGAACATGCCGATGATCCTCGACGAGGCGGACCTCCCCGCCTACACCGAGGTCGCGAAGGTCTACCGCGAGCTGCTCGGTCAGAAGCGCGCGAGCGGCTCCGACACCGCGGGCAGCCTCATCGCGTGGATGAACGCGCAGCGCGGCGTGCCGACCTTCGGCGCGCAGCTCTGGGGTCGTCCCGACCTCCCGCCCAAGGAGGGCGCGAAGGATGGCGCGAAGGACGAGGCCAAGCCCGCCCCGCGCGACGGCGGCGGCGACGCGCCCCGTCCCCCGGCGGACGCGGCCCCCGCAGGCGCGCGTCCCGACGCCGGCGCGGCCGACGCGCCGCGTGGCCCCGGTGCCCGCGGCCAGGGTGGCGGCGGACCCGGCGCGCAGGGCGGACGCATGCGTCGCGGTGGCGGCGGCGCCCCGCCGGCGCGACGCAACGAGGGCAACGCCGAGGCCGCGAAGCCGATGGACGAGGAGGATGCCGCGTGGCTCGCGTACAGCGATCAGGTGCGCGGCGGCACAGGCTTCCTTCCCTGGGCCAAGACCAAGCACCCGCAGCTGGGCGAGGTGGAGATCGGCGGCTGGATCCCTGGCTTCCGCGAGAACCCGCCCCTCGAGGAGGTGCGCGCGCTGGGCGAGAAGTCCGGCACCTTCGCGGCGCGCCTGGCGGAGTTCCGCCCGAAGGTGGAGCTGCGCTCGCCCAAGGTGACGCAGCTTGGACCCGGCCTCTACCGCGTCGATGTCGAGCTCGTGAACTCCGGCCGCCTGCCGACCGTCGAGCGCGGCGGCCGCGCGGAGTCGGTGACGCCCGCGCACCTGGTGCGCATCTCGCCGCCAGTGGATCGCGTCAAGTCGGGACGGCGCAGCGACATCGTCCGCGGCATGGATCCGGGCGAGGTCCGCAGCTACGACTGGATCGTGGCCGCCGCGCCGGAGGAGGTCGTGGAGATCGAGCTGCTCTACGCGGGCCGCCCGATCGCGCGCGCCGCCTTCCGCGACGGCGTGCCGGTCGATCCGCCGCCGACGCCCGCGGCGGCGGCGCCCGCCGCCACGACCGCCCCCGCCGCCGCGCCCGCCGCGAAGGGAGGTGCCAAGTGAAGCGCACCCTCGCGACGACCCTTGGCCTCGCCGCGCTGCTGGCCGCGCTGCCCGCCTCCACCGCGCTCGCGCAGCAGCAGATCCCCGGCAAGGTCGAGATCTCCTTCGACCGCTTCTACTCGCCGGACGAGATGGACGCGCAGCTCCGGCGCCTGGCCGAGGCGTACCCGCAGCTCTGCCGCGTCGAGCAGATCGGCACCTCCTCGCTGGGTCGGCCGATGCTCATGCTCGTCATCAACAATCCGCAGACGGGCGAGCCCGGCACCAAGCCCGCGATGTACATCGACGGCGCGATCCACGCCAACGAGATCCAGGCGGGCGAGACGGTCCTCTACACCGCCTGGTACCTGCTCAAGAGCTACGGGCAGGTGCCCAAGCTCACCGAGATCGTCGACCGCAGCACCTTCTACCTGCTGCCGATGGTGAATCCCGACGGGCGCCAGAACTGGTTCACCAAGCCCAACACGCCCAACTCGGCGCGCACGGGCCAGGTGCCCACGGACAACGACGGCGACGGGGTCTGCGACGAGGACGGCCCCGACGACCTCGACGGCGACGGCAACATCACCACGATGTGGCGCCGCGATCCCTTCGGCACGCACAAGCGCGATCCGCGCGATCCCAACCGCATGGTCCCCGTCCCGACGGAGCCGCGCGCCGACGGCACGCGCGAGTACGGCGACTGGTCCTTCGCCGGCGGCGAGGGCTTCGACAACGACGGCGACGGCCAGGTCAACGAGGACGACGCCGGCGGCTACGACATGAACCGCAACTTCCCCTCCGGCTGGCAGCCGGAGAACGTGCAGGGAGGCGCGGGCCGCTACCCGCTCTGCTACAGCGAGACCAAGGCGATCGCGGACTTCGTGCTGCGCCACCCGGAGATCGCCGCCGGACAGGCGTACCACAACGCCGGCGGCATGATCCTGCGCGGCCCCGGCGCCGAGTCGCGCGAGCGGGACTATCCGCGCTCGGACGTGCAGGTCTACGACCGCATCCAGGACGTGGGCGCGAAGATGCTCCCCTTCTACCGCTCGATGGTCATCTACAAGGACCTCTACACCGTCCACGGCGGACTCGTGAACTGGTTCGCCGAGGGACAGGGCATCGTCTCGCTGACGAACGAGCTCTGGACCGACAAGCGGATGTACCAGAACGGGCAGGACCCCAACGACGAGGACCGGCGCCTCTGGAACGAGCGCATGCTGTTCGGGCAGACGCAGGTTCCGCTGAAGGAGCTGCCGCACCCCGACTACGGCACCGTCCTCGTGGGCGGCGGATCGAAGTTCAGCTCGCGCATCCCGCCGCCGTTCATGCTGGAGGAGGAGGCGCACCGCAACTTCGCCTTCACGATGTTCCATGCGGACCAGATGCCGCTGCTGCGCTGGGAGAGCATCGAGACCAAGCAGCTCTCGCCGGGCCTCTGGGAGGTCACCGTGACGGTCGCGAACGACCGGCTCATCCCGACGCGCACCGCGCGCGCCGCGGAGAAGCGCATCGGCTACCCCGACACGCTCGCGCTGGGCGGCGCGCCCGTCGTCGCGGGCGGCCTCATGCGCACGCGCACGGACCGCAGCTTCGATCCGCAGGACTTCCATCCAGAGACGCTGCGCGTGGAGCGCGGCGTCCCGGGCCAGGGCAGCCTCGCGGCGCGCTTCCTGGTGAAGGGCAAGGCGGGCGATCCGATCACGCTGCGGTACCAGGCCGAGAAGGCCAAGGCGATCGAGACCGGCGCGAAGCTGGGCGATTCGACCGTGCCGGCGCCCGCGACGAAGCCCGGCGCATGAGCGAGGCCACCGTCGCGGTCGTCGGCGCCGGCGCGGCGGGCCTCTTCGCCGCGATCTGGGCCGGACGCCGCGCGCAGGCGCTGCACGCGCAGGGCGCGCTCGCGGCGCCGGTGCGCATCGTGGCGCTCGACGGCGCGCGGCGGCTGGGCGCGAAGATCCTCGTCGCCGGCGGCGGCCGCTGCAACGTCACGCACTGGCGCGTGGACGAGCGCGACTACGCCGGAAGCACCCCCGCCGCCATCCGCCGCGTGCTCGCGCGCTTCGGCGTGGAGGAGACGCGCGCCTTCTTCGCCGCGCTGGGGGTGGAGCTCAAGCGCGAGGAGACGGGCAAGCTGTTTCCCGTCACCGACGACGCGCACACCGTGCTCGATGCGCTGCTGCACGCCTGCCAGGAGGCAGGCGTCGAGCTGCGCCACCCCTGCCGCGTGCAGTCCGTCGAGCGCGCCACCGACGGCGCCTTCACGCTGGCGACCGAGCAGGGCCCGCTCCACGCGCAGCGCGTCATTCTCTGCACCGGCGGGCGCGCGCTCCCCAAGTCCGGCAGCGACGGCGCGGGCGAGCGGCTGGCGACCGCGCTCGGACACTCCCTCACGCCGATGATCGTGCCCGCGCTGGTGCCGCTGCGTCTGACGCCCGGCCACTGGATCACCGCGCTCAGCGGGCTCACCGTCCCGGCGGAGATCGTGCTGCGCTCGGGGACCGGCAAGCGGCTGGAGGCCTTCGCCGACAGCACGCTCTGCACGCATTTCGGCCTGAGCGGTCCCAGCGTGCTCAACATCAGCCGGCACTGGACGATCGCCCGCGCCGCGGATACCGGCGCGCGGCTGGAGCTCTGCTGGGCGCCCGGCATGGATGCCGAAGCGGTCGACCAGGCGCTGCTGGCCGCGAAGGGCCGCGGCGTGCTCGCGACGCTGCGCGAGGGGCTGGCCACCGCGCTGCCCGAGCGCCTGGCGCGCGCCATCTGCGAGGCCGCGGGGATCGACCCCGGCGCGACCGCGCAGCAGCTTCCGCGCGAGCGACGGCGCGCGCTGGCGACGCTCGTCGCCGCCACGCCGCTGCCGGTCGAGGGCGACCGCGGCTTCACCTACGCGGAGGCGACCGCGGGCGGCGTGCCGCTCGCGCAGCTTCGGCTGGAGACGATGGAAAGCCGCACGGTCCCCGGGCTGCACATCGCCGGCGAGCTCTGCGACGTCGATGGCCGCATCGGCGGCTTCAACTTCCAGTGGGCCTGGGCGAGCGGCTTCGTCGCGGGGAACGCGGCGGTGCAGTCGGTGGCGTCCGCGCCGGCCTGACGCGCCCGCGCGCGCCCGTTGCGGCCGGGCCCGGCGCCGGCTGCAGCAGCCCCGCCACGCCCGCGCCAAAGCGCAGGAGGATCGTGCGCAGCGCCTGCAGTCCCGAGGCGGGCTTGGGGTCGGTGCGTGAACGGCCGCCGGTGCGGGTGGGCGTGCGTCCCGTGACGCCCGCGGCCGCGCGCCCCGCGGCGCTCCCCGCGCGCGCACCCGCGCGCCGCTCGACGGGCACGAGCTGCGCGAACGCCTCGGGCGCCGCTCGCCGGATGAACTCGATCTCGTTGCCGGTGGTCTCGACCTCGCTGAAGAGGCGCTTGTCGCCGCCGCCGATGCCGTGCTGCAGCGCGTGCGTGTACTCGTGGATCAGCACCGCCGTCGCGAGGATGCGCACCGGCAGCTCGAGCCCGCCGCGCGGGGTCGCGAAACGCGCGCGTGCGCGGCGGTAGGTGTGCCAGCGGCCCGTCGTCCCGGACGGCACGCGCAGGCGGATGTGCGGCCCCGCATGTCCGTGGGCCGCGCGCGGATAGAAGGCGCTCGCCCCGCGAGCGCGCGACCAGCGCACCGGCACCGCGGCGAGCGCATCGCACCCGCCCGCGTCGAGTCCGTAGCGCTCGGCGAGGAAGGCGATCGCCTCCGCCTGCACGCGCCGCCGCAGCGTGGGGGTGAAGCGCGCGCCCGTGGCGTCGTCGGCGCGCGGGCGCGACGCGGCGCCTGCGCGGGTGCGCGAGCGCGGTGCTGGAGTGCGGGCATCCATGCCGTCCAAGAGCGTAGGCGCCGCGCGGGCTACTCCGGCGGATGCGTGCCAAAGTGCGCACGCAGCCGCGCGACGAAGTCCGCGACGGCGGCGGGATCGGCGGCGGGCACCTCGCCGCGCTCGACGGCGCGGTACCAGTCCGCGACCGCCCACGCCCGCGTCGGCTCGTGCGCGTCGAAGCGCGGGATCAGGTGCACGTGCAGGTGCGGCGCCCCCTGCCCGAAGGCGATCGCGTAGACGCGGTCGCAGCCGGTGAGCGCGCGGACCGCCTGGCTGGCGGTGCGCAGGGCGCGGCCGAAGCCGGCGGCCTCGGCATCGTTGAAGTCTGCGGGACCCTGCACATGGCGCGCCGCGCAGAGGAAGGTCCAGCCGACGAGCGGCGCGGGATGCAGGTGGTGGCGCACGATCCAGCGCGGGCCGCGCCAGGCCTCCAGCGGCGCGAAGCGCTGCGCGTATCCCGGCGCCGCGGCGTCGTGGATGCGGCAGACCTCGCAGGAGGTCACTTGTGCCCCTTCGGGCCGCCGTCCTTGATGTACTTGTCGTGGATCGCCTTGTCGAGGTCGACGCCCGCGATGTTGGCCAGCGTCGCCAGCCACGCCATCACGTCGGCGAACTCCTCCTCGAGGTTGGCGCGGTCGGGCGTGCCGCGCTCGAGGTTGCCCAGCGCATGCGCGAGCTCCCCCACCTCCTCGGAGAACCACAGATAGGTCTTGGCCGCTCCGCGCGCGCTGTCGGTCGCGTAGAAACGGTCGTGGATCAGCCGCTGGAACTCCTGGATGGTCATCGAACGTCCTCGACTGGGGTCGAACCAGTAACCTCCGCCTTCGGAGGGCGGCGCTCTATCCAATTGAGCTACGAGGACCGAGGGGCCCAAGGATAGCCGCGTGGCATGCACGCCGCAATCGCGGCCGCGAAAGCGCGCGCGCTCAGTGCAGCAGCCAGTCGGAGAGCAGGATCGCCAGATCCGCGCCGTCGGTGACGCCGTCCTCGTCGAGGTCGCCGATGGTGGTTCCCCAGGACGCGAGCAGGATTCCCAGGTCGGCGCCCGTGACGCGCCCATCGTTGTCGAGGTCCGCGGTGAGCCGCCCGACGATCAGCGTGTGCTCGCGTCCGGCGGAGATCTGCTCGTAGATGCCGCGCGGGGAGAAGAGCTGGCCCGCGCCGTTGTAGCCCCAGCCGACGATCTTGCCGTCCGAGCGCAGCGCCAGGCTGAACTGCTCGCCCGCGGCGACCTGGACGTACGGGCCGGCGGGCGCATTGCACTGTCCGCGGAAGTTGCTGCCCCAGCAGGCGATCGTGCCGTTGCTGCGCAGCGCGACGTTGTGCTGCGAGCCGCCGTCGACCTGCGTGAAGGTGCCGGTCGGGGGCGTGGACTGGCCCTGCGCGTTCCAGCCCCAGCAGACCAGCGTGCCGTCCGAACGGATCGCGCTCGTGTGCCAGCCGCCGCAGTCGACCTGCAGGAACGTGCCCGAGGGCGGGACGCTCTGTCCGTTGCTGTTGCTGCCCCAGCACGCGACGGTGCCGTCGGGGCGCAGCGCCGCGGAGTGCGCGACGCCGCCCGAGACGCTCGTGTACGTGCCCGCCGGGACATTGCACTGACCACTGGTGTTGCGGCCCCACGCCGCGATGGTGCCGTCGGGGCGCAGTGCGAGGCCGTGGTTGTCGCCGGCCGCAATCGCCGTGTACGTGCCCGCGGGAACCTGGAGCTGGCCGTAGGTGTTGTCGCCCCAGACCAGGACGACCCCGTCCTCGCGCAGTCCGATCGAGTGCGCGTAGCCACCCGCGACGCGCTGGAAGACATCGACCGGCGAACTGAGCTGGCCGCTGGTGTTGTTGCCCCAGCATGCGACGCCCACCTCCACCAGGCCGGCGTGGGCCGTGGAAGCAGACAGCAGGAGGAAGACCGGAGCCAGCGCGCGCATGTTGCGTGGATTCCCAGCGAGTCTATGCCCGGGAACTCTCCATTCCACTGGCAGATACGCAAGGGGGGACCGAAGTGCGAAGCGGGTGGCCTATCCTTTCTCCCTTCCCCATGCCCACCACCCTGATCAGTCCCCCGGGGAGCGACCGAGAATCCGCGCTCCCGCAGGCGCCCAGCCACGCGCCGGCACCGGCCCCCCTCTGGGCGCTGGGGGTCGTGACCTGGTTCAACTCCTTCGGCAGCGGCATCCTCTGGTCGGGGGTGCCCTTCGTGACGGAGCGGCAGTACGGCTTCACCCAGGGGGAGAACCTGGCGCTGGCGATCGCGCAGGCGGTGATCTACGTGGTGGTCGCGCTGACCTCCGGGCCGGTCATGCGCCGCGCCGAGCGCGCCTGGGGCGTGACGCCGCGCGGATGGTTGGTGGGCGTGCTGCTCGTGCAGCTCGTGGGGTCGCTGCTGGCGCTGGCGGGCGCGGCGGGAGTCGTGGTGGCGTCGTGCATGCTCAGCGCGATCGGTGCGACGCTCTGGCCGCTCATGGAGAGCTACGTCAGCAGCGGGCGCCACGGCGGCGTGATGCGCCGCGCGATCGGCATCTTCAACGTCACCTGGATGTCCGCCACCGGCGCCGCGCTGCTGGTGATGGCGCCGCTGGTGGGCACGGGATCGGCGAACCTCTCCCTGCTGGCGCTCGTGCCGGTCTCGCTCATCTCGCTCGTGGTGCTGCGCTGGTTCCCGGCGCGGCCGGCGCCGCACGCGCATGAGCACGCGCACACGCACCTGGCGCCGAACTATCCCGCGCTCCTGCGCGCGACGCGCTACCTCATTCCGCTGGCGTACGTCTTCGTGAGCCTGCTGGGACCGGTGATGCCCTTCCTGCTGGAGAGCCTGCGGATGGACGACACCTGGAAGACGCCGCTCACGAGCACCTGGATGTTCGCTCGCATGGGCACCGTCATGGTGCTGGCGATGGCCAGCTTCTGGCACGGACGCTGGGGCGCGCTGGCGCTGGGCATCGCGCTCATGGCGGGCGGATTCGCGGCGGTGGCGCTGGCGCCGAGCGCGGGGGCGGCCTTCGCGGGCCTGCTGGCCTTCGGCGCGGGACACGGAATCCTCTACTACGCGGGCCTGTACTACGCGATGGCCGTCGGCAGCGCGGATGTCGACGCGGGCGGGCTCTTCGAGGGGCTCATCGGCGCCGGATACGTCGTCGGGCCGCTCGCGGGCCTCGCCGGAAGCGCGCTCGCGCACGGCGGCGGGATGGCCCCGCAGTCGGGCATGGTGGTCGCGGTGGGCGCGGTCGCGCTCATCGGCGTCGTCCCCGCGGCGGTCGCCTACCGACGCGCGCTCCCGGGCCGTGGTACGGTGACGGCGCAGCGATGACCGTCGCCCTCATGGTCCTGGCGGCGCTCCTGCTGGTGAACGCGATCTTCGCGGCCAGCGAGCTGAGCGTGATGACCTCGCGGCCGTCGCGCCTGCAGGCGATGGCATCCCGTGGGAGCAACGGCGCCCGCCGCGCGCTGCAGCTGGCGCGCGAACCCACCCGCTTCCTCTCCACGGTGCAGGTGGGGATCACGCTCATCGCGATCTTCTCGGGCGCCTACGCGGAGCGCGCCTTCACCGAGCACGTGCAGACCTGGCTGGCGGACTACCCGCAGCTCCAGGCGTACTCGCGCCCGCTCTCGCTGGCGATCGTCGTCCTGCTGCTGACCTACGTCTCGCTGGTCTTCGGCGAGCTGGTCCCCAAGCGCATCGCGATCGCGTACCCGGAGTCGGTCGCCTCCTTCATCGCCTCGCCGGTCCTGCTGCTCTCGCGGCTGGGCGCCGCGCCGGTGCGCGTGCTCTCCTGGTCCACCGACGCGATGCTCGCGCTGCTGCGCGTGCGCTCGCGCGGGGACGACGTGAGCGAGGAGGACGTCCGCGCCCTGGTCGCGCGCGCCGCGAGCACCGGCGTCTTCGACCCGCTCGAGCACGCCCTCTTCGAGCGCGCCATGCGCATGGGCGACCTCACCGCGCGCAGCCTGATGGTGCCGCGCGGCCAGATCACCTGGATCGACGAGTCGATGCCCGCCGAGGATGTCCGCGTCGTCATCGGCACCGCCCCCTTCAGCCACTTCCCCGTCTGCGCGGGCTCGATCGACCGGCTCGTCGGCGTCGTGCACGTCAAGGACCTCATCGCCTACGGCCTGCTCGCGGGGGCGGACTTCAAGGTCGCCTCGGTGATGCAGGCGCCGATCTACGTCCCCGAGACGATGCCCGCGCTGAAGCTGCTCGAGCTGCTGCAGCGCAGCCGCACGCGCATCGCCTTCGTCGTCGACGAGCACGGCGGGCTCGAGGGGCTGGTGACCGCGAACGACCTCGTGCAGGCGATCGTCGGCGACCTCAGCCGCGGCACCGAGGAGGAGCACCCGCGCGCGACGCGCCGCGACGACGGCTCGTGGCTCATCGACGGCCGCCTGCCGCTGCCGGAGCTGCTCGCGACGCTGGGCCTGCCCGACGACGCCGCGGACGAGCTGCCCGACATCGCGACCGCCGCGGGGCTGGTGACGGCGCTCATCGGCGACCTCCCGACCACGGGCGAGCGCACGCAGTGGAAGGGCTGGCGCTTCGAGGTGGTCGACCTCGACGGCCGCCGCGTCGACAAGCTGCTGGTCAGTCCGGTGCCGGCCCCGTCGTCGCACTGATGCTCGAGAGCGCCGCCAGCGCGCGCGCCCGGGCGGCGGCGTGGTCGACGATCGGCGCCGGGTAGGTGCGCCCCAGCTCGACGCCCGCCGCGGCGAGCGCCAGCGGCGGCGCCTCCCAGGGCGCGTGCAGGCATGCGGCGGGCAGCGCGGCCAGCTCCGGCACCCAGCGCTTCACGTACGCGCCCTGCGGGTCGAACTTCTCCCCCTGCGTCACCGGATTGAAGATGCGGAAGTACGGCGCGGCGTCGGCGCCGCAGCCGCTGGCCCACTGCCATCCGAGCGTGTTGTTCGCCAGGTCGGCGTCCACGAGCGTCTCCCAGAACCACTGCGCGCCGTGACGCCAGTCCAGAAGCAGGTGCTTCACGAGGAAGCTCGCGACGACCATGCGCACGCGGTTGTGCATGATGCCGGTGGTCCACAGCTCGCGCATGCCCGCGTCGACCAGCGGATAGCCGGTGCGCCCGCGCTGCCAGGCGCGCAGTGCGGCGGGATCGGTGCGCCAGGGGAAGCGGCGGAACTCGGTGCGCAGCGGCTCCTCTGCGGTGCGCGGGATGTTCGCGAGCACATGGTGCGCGAACTCGCGCCAGCCGAGCTCGCTGCGGAACTTGTCCGCGCCGGCGCGTGCGGCGGTGCTGGCGCCGGCGCCGCCACGCGCGCCCGCGCCGGTCGCATGCCACACCTGGCGCGGGCTCAGCTCGCCGAAGTGCAGGTGCGGGCTCAGGCGCGAGGTACCCGGCGTCGCGGGGAAGTCGCGCTCCTGCGCGTAGCCGCGCATCGCGCCCGCGACGAAGCGCTCGAGCAGCGCCGCCGCCCCCGCTTCGCCGGGCTGCCACGCCGCCTGCATGCCGGCGTCCCACGGAATCGTCGGGCGAAGGCCCAGCGCGTCGATCGCCGCGTCCGCCACGGCGACGGCGCGCGCGGCGGCTTCCCCGGCACGCGTGCCCAGCCGCGCGGGCGCGGGCAGCGGCGCGCCCGGCTCGCCACGCGCCAGGCACGCGCGCCAGAAGGGCGTGAAGACGCGGTACGGCATGCCCCCCTGCGTGCGCACCGCGTCCGTCGGATGCAGCAGGTGGCCGTCGAAGAGCTGCAGCTCGATGCCCGCTTCCGCGAGCGCGTCCGCCACGCGTTCCTGCTCGCGCACGGCCGCGGGCTCGCTGCGGCGGCTTGCGTGCACGCGGCGCGCCCCGCTGGCGCGCGCCAGCGCGACGAGCGCCGCCGCCGGATCGCCCGCCTGCACCTCCAGCGCCGCGCCCCGTTCGGCCAGCGAGCGCGCCAGCGCCCGCAGCGAGCGGTCGAGCCACCAGCGCGAAGCCCCGCCCGGCGCCCACGCGCCCTCGCCCGCGGGATGCCAGCAGAAGACCGGCAGCACCGGGCCGCGCTCGGCGGCGGCGTGCAGCGCCGGATGGTCCTGCACGCGCAGGTCCTGGCGGTACCAGAGCAGCGTCGGCGTCATGCCATCCGGCCCAGCTCGAAGCGGCACGCCTGCTCGAGGCTGGGCAGCGCCCACTCGAAGCCGCGCTCGCGCAGCACGCGCGGGCGCACGAAGGAGCCCTCGAGCACCAGCCGCTCGCCCATCTCGCCGAAGGCCAGCTTCACGACCATCCCCGGCACCGGCGCGATCGCCGGGCGTCCCACCGCCGCGCCCAGCGCGCGCGCGAAGCCGCGGTTGTCCGTCGGTTCGGGGGCGACGGCGTTCACCGGGCCCTCGATTGGCTCGCTCATCACGAAGCGCAGGATGCCCAGCAAGTCGTCCTGCGCGATCCACGAGACGCCCTGCCGGCCCGAGCCCACCGGGCCGCCGACGCCCGCGCGGAACTGGCCCGTGAGCTCGCGCAGGACGCCGCCGTCGGCACCGATGACCATGCTCACGCGCACATGCACCACGCGGATGCCCGCGGCGCGCGCCGCGTCGGCCGCGCGCTCCCACGCCTGGCAGAGCTCCGCGAGGAAGCCGCTACCGGGGGCGGCGGCCTCGTCCACCGGATCCTGCGGACCGCGGCTGCCGTAGAAGCCCGTCGCGCTGGCGCAGACAAGCACGCGCGGCGGCGAGCGCAGCGAAGCGAGCGTCTTGGCGAGCGCCAGCGTGCTGTCGATGCGCGAGCGGCGCAGGATCTCCTTGCGCGCCGGCGTCCAGCGCTCGTCCGCGACGCCCGCGCCCGCCAGGTGCACGACGGCGTCGAGCCCCTCCAGCGCGCGCGCGTCGAAGGTGTCGGTCGTGGTGTCCCAGGCGATCTCGCCGCGCTCGTGGCTGGCCGCGCCGCGCACGATGCGGCGGACATCGTGTCCCGCGGTGGTGAGGAAGGGCACGAAGGCGCGCCCGATCATGCCGGAACTGCCGCTCACCGCGACGCGCAGGTGCTCGCCGAGGAACCGACGGTGGTGGTGCAGGTCGTGGCGCAGGCGCGCGTGGCGCCAGGCGAAGAGGCGCGCGAGCTCGCCCTCCGCGTGCCCGCCGCCCAGCAGGCGTCCGAGCGCGCCGCCCGGGAGCTCGTACTCGACGCGGTCCTCGAGCATGCTCGATGCGGGTCCCTCCGGCAGAAAGCTGTGGCGATGCGACCAGCGCGCGAAGGGGCCGCGCACCTGCGTGTCGCTGAAGCCGCGGCCCGGGAGGACATCGTGGTGGCGCGCGACCCACTCCACCGGGAAGCCCAGCGCGCGCACCTGCAGGCGCGTGATCGCGCCGTCGGCGATCGCGCCCGGATGCTCCAGCACCTTCGCCTGCGCGAAGGCGGGTGTCAGGCGCTCGAGCGCGCCGGGACGAAAGTGCCAGTCCGCCAGGGGCTGGACGGGCACGGGCATCGAGCTGGATCGGACGAAGACGGGCATCGGGTTCTCGCGTCGCCGCCACGCGTGGTCTACACGCCCGTCCGCGACGGCGACACTCCTGCTATCGCCGGGGCGCGACGGATGGATTCGCCCGGCCCCGTTCTGCAAGGGGGGCTACTACGATGCCCCGCGCTGTCGGTACGCCCCCGCCGCCGCCGAACCGCCACCGCGGAACGAGCGTCCTGAGAACCCCATGGCTGCGACCTCCACCCCCAACTCCCCCGCCGCCGCCCCCGCATCCTGGACCGCCACCGCCGGCACCGTGCTCAGCCGGATCGTCGTGCCGGGCTGGCTTCTCGCGGGCGCCGCATTCAAGCTCGCCGAGCGCGATCCCCGCCTGCTCCCCAAGCCGGTGATGGACACGCTCGACCTGCTCCTCAACCAGGGGCTCGGCTATGGCAAGGAGGCGTACCTCGCGCCGTCGCTGCGGGCGATCGTCGCGGTGGAGATCGCGCTCGCGCTGACCATGGTCTTCGCGCCGAAGCTGGCGCGCTTCCTGGGCATCGCGACGCTGGCGCTCTTCTGCGTCATCCTCGCTGTGCTTCTCGCCGGCGGCAGCGCCGCGTGCGGCTGCTTCGGCAAGAGCGGACCGCCGCCCGCGGTGATGCTCGCGCTCGACGGCGCGCTGCTCGCGGGGCTGATCTTCCTGAAGCCGCGCGCGACGACGCAGTCGCTCGGCGCGGCCGTGGGCATCGGCGCGGGCACGCTGCTGCTGGGCGCCGCCGTCGCCTTCAGCGTTCCCGAGCGCCAGGAGATCGCGCTGCCCACGACGCCGGACCAGACGACCGCGCCGACGCCGCCTGCGCCGCCACCGCCGCCGGTCGATCCGCCGTCGACGACGCCGCCCGCGACCAATCCGCCGGCCACGAATCCGCCACCGACGGATCCGCCTCCGACGAACCCGCCGCCCGTCGCGACCGCCACGCCCTGGCCGCCGAGCCCCGCGACCGCGAAGCCGTGGTACGCGCCCGAGTTCGAGAAGTGGATCGGCCAGCGCCTGGATGCGCAGGAGTTCGCGCTCCTGATCACGCGTCCGCTGCCGCTCAACCCCAACGAGGGGCTGCTGCACATCGTCTTCATCCGCGAGGACTGCGAGCACTGCCACCAGCTCCTCAACCAGTACTTCAGCGGGACGCTGGCCGTGCCCACGCTCGCGGTCGTCGTTCCCGACGCCACCGGCGAGCCGCTGGAAAACCCCTGCACCGAGTGCAAGAAGGCGACCCTCCCCGCGGGCGGAATCACCTGGGTGCTCAGCACGCCGGTGCTGCTCACCGTGGAGAACGGCATCGTCGTCGGCGTGTGCACCGACGCCGACAACCCCGAGAAGGTCCGCGCCGCGCTCAACGCGCGGAGCAAGGCGAACCCCAAGTGAGCGATCCCGCGACCGATCCCGTGCACGACCGGCCTGTCCCCTCGCTGCGCTGGTGGACGATTCGCATCGGCGCGCCGCTGCTGCTGCTGGGCCAGGCGGCGAGCGAGTTCCTCTGGGGCGGCAACGCCGTCTCCCGCTGGGTCGTGGGCTTCGCGACCAAGAGCGGCATCGGACTCGAGCGCACCGTGCGCGGGATGATCGCGCTGCAGATCATCGCGATCGCCTTCGCGCTGCTCTTCCCGGCGACCTCGACCGCGATCGCGTGGGTCACCTTCGTCGGGCTCGCCTTCGGAGGACTGGCGGAGCTCTCCGCGCTGGTGAACTCGCCGGGCTCGGCCCCGCTGCCCGCTGGCGTGTGGGTGCTGCCCGTCGGCTGCCTCGCGCTGGGCGCCGCAGGAATCGCCATCCTGGGACGCAGCGCGCCCGCTCCGTCGATGCCCCGCGCCCCGGTCACCGCCTGGCGCGTCTTCATCGCGCTCTTCGTCGTCGGCGGCGCGCTCTCGATCGCGGCGCGCGTGGTCGTCCCCGAACGCGCGGCGGAGCCGACCGGCATCGTGAACGCCTCGTCCGGCGGCACCGGCGGCATCGAGAACGTCGTCTTCAACCCCGAGGAGTGGGTCGGCCACACGATTCCGGAGACGGGGCTCGGCCGCCACCTTCCCAAGCTCACGCCCGCGACGCTCGAAGGCACCAAGTGGATCGTCTTCTACCAGGCGACCTGCGGGCGCTGCCACGAGGTCTTCCGCGCCTACTTCGGCGGGCCGCAGCACGACGAGGTCGTCGCCGTCGCCGTCCCGCCGCCGCCCGACGCCCCGGCCGCACACAGCGACCAGCCCACCGAGATCGAGTGCGAGGAGTGCCTGCGCCTGGCGCTCCCCGAGGGCAAGCGCTGGATCATCACGACCCCCACGATCGTGAAGGTCGAATCGGGCAAGGTGACCTGCGTCACCTCGAGCGACTACGACCGCTGCCGACCCGGCACCGGCGCGCTTCCTCCCTGATCGGGCTCGAGCCGCACGCCCCGCACATCGATGCGCAGCGCCCCGCCCCCGGCGAGCGCGATGCGACGCGGATGCACCGCATCGTCGCGCGCCAGCTCCGCGGCGCGCCAGAGCTCCACGTGCGCCAGCCGTTCGCCCACGAGCAGGTGGAGCGCGGTTGCGACGAGCGCCAGCGGCGCTGCGCGCGCCGCGGCGCGCGGGATCTCCCCGTCGTGGTCCAGCAGCGCACGCGCGCGTTCCTCCAGGAGCGACGCCCCCGCCTGCGCCAGCAGCGCGGTGCGCGCGGCGCGCGTCCCCGCACCGGGCGCGAGCGACTCCAGCGACGGGAGCACCTGCGCGCGCAGCAGTCCTCGCGCGGTGCGCTCGTCGACGTTGGTCGGATCCTCGCACCAGGCGAGCCCGAGCGCGGCACACGCCTCGCGCAGCGCGGCGCGCGGCACCTGCAGCAGCGGGCGCACGAGCGCGATCCCGCGAGCATCCTCCCGGCGCGCGGGCATCCCGCCGAGGCCGCGCAGCCCGCTTCCGCGCGCGATCGCCAGCAGCAGCGTCTCGAGCTGGTCGTCCGCGTGGTGCGCAGTCAGCACCACAGGCGTGCCCCATTGCGACGCCATCTCGGCGAGCGCGTCGTAGCGCGCGGCGCGCGCGCGGTCGGCCAGTCCCGCGCCCGGCTCCAGCGCGAGCGTCCGACGCAGCATCGGCACGCCCAGCCGCGCGCAGTGCGCGGCGACCGCGTCGCCCTCGGCGGCGGAGGCGGCACGCAGGCCGTGATCGACATGCGCCGCGGCCGGTTCCACGCGTCCCGAACGCGCGAGCCCCGCCGCGAGGGCCAGCAGCGCCGTCGAGTCCGCGCCGCCGCTGGTCGCCAGCAGCACCCGCGCGCCTTCGTCCAAGCCCGCCTCGCGCAGCCCGCGCGCGAGCTCGGCGGCGAGCGGATGGCGGCCGCACGCCAGCAGGAGCGCCGCGTCGGCCGCCACGGCGGTCACGGGGCCTTCTCCGGCGGCTTTGCGGGGGCGTCGGGTGCCGGCGTCGGCGCGGCGGGCGCTGCAGCGGGCGGCGGCGCAATCGGCGCGGGCGGCGCCGGCAGCATCACCAGCACCTCGCTCTCGACGACGCCACCGTCCAGCGCCTTCGCGCGCCAGCGCACCTGCTGCGCCGCGCCCGCGATCTCCGCGGCCAGCGCGACCGCCTGCGCGAAGGACTCCGCCGCCTCGGGCGCGAAGCGGCGCGCCTCGCTTCCCCAGCTGCGCAGGTGCGCGGCGAGCGCGGCGCCCGAGAGCGCCCCGAGCTCGTGCGCACCGTCGCTGTCGGCCTCGCGCACCGCGCCCGCGAGGGCGCGCGCCATCGGCTCCAGCAGCGCGGGGTCGGTCGCGACGAGCTGCCACGCGCCGCCCGCGCCGGCGGAGGTGACCCACGCCAGGTCGGTGGCCTGCAGCAGCGGATGGTCGCTGAAGAGCGTGCGCACCATCGGCGCGATCGCCGCCGAGCGCGCGGTGCCCGTCGCGCCCACCGTCGGCGCGGGAGGCTGCGCCTCGCCGACGCGCCGCGCCAGGCTCTCGACCAGCCGCCGCGCCCAGCCGTCCCACTGCTTCTCCGCGAGGACCGGGTCGCGCACCTCGAAGGCGATGCCCAGCGTCGGCACGCGCATGCGGGTGCCGTCGATCGCGCGCTCGCCCACCACCACCGCCTGCCGCGCGCCCATGTTCGCGCGCATCGCGTCGTCGATCTGGCCCTCCAGCAGCAGCGCGTCGATGGGCTCGCCCGGATCCAGCGCGCCGCGCCAGGGATTCATGGAGAGCACCGCGATCGCGCCCGGCTCGAGCGCGCGCAGCACGCCCGCATCCGCCGCCGCGCCGGAGGCGACATGGAATGGCGCCTTCTCCCAGCGGCTGCGGTGGCGCAGGCGCAGCGCGCCGTCGGCCGCGCGCGCGGCGACGGCCGTCGTGCCGCCGGTGGGCGCGCCGTGGCGCCAGACCAGCTCGATCGGCGCGACCTCCCACGACCGCAGCGGCGCCAGGTCCGCCTGGTCCGCCAGCGAGGGCACCGCCTGCGCCGCCTCCAGTCGCTCGACGACCGCATCCAGCAGCGCCCGCTGCCCCGCGCCGCCGAGCACCAGCCAGGGCGCGCGCCACGCTGCGGCGATCTGCTGCGAGGCGAAGGTCACGCGCCCGTTGCCCTCGATCGCGGGCTTGAGCTTCGCGACGAGCTGGTCGTAGACGGGCTGCTCGACGCGCGTGGCGATCGCCCACTCCACCCCACCGTCGCGCGGGCGCTCGATGTAGACCGCGTCCGTCCCGAGCACCAGGTCCACGAGCCCCGCGCCATCGGTGCCCAGTTCGGCGGCGATGCGGCTCCACGCGTCGCCCAGCACGCGCGAGCCCGCCAGCCGCGCGAGCGCCGCCTGCGCGGGCAGCAGCGTGCCGTCGCCGCGCAGCGACTTCGCGTCGCGCACATGCACCAGCAGCGTCGCATCCGGCGGGGCCAGCGACGCCGACGCGAAGGCCCCCGGTCCCGGCGGCGCCGCCAGCGCGGGCGCGCCCAACGCCAGCGCCGCCAGCGCCACGCACCCGGCGGCCATGCAGACCGCCGCGCGACGCGCGCGGGACATCCGGAGTCTCAGGGGTCGATGGAGGGCGGCGAGCATGACGGACCCGCGGCCGAAGGGGTCAGTAGCTGCGTGGCAGCGGCGCCGGCTCCACGCGGGGCAGTTCCGTCGGCGAGGCGTCGGTCGCCGCACTCAGGGTGCTGGTCATCGGCGCGCGCGGCATGGCGGCGAAGAGCCCGTCCAGCCGACCCGCGCCCTGCACGATCGAGCCGCGCAGCGCGTCGCCCATCGCGACGACCGGGCGCTCCGCCGGACGCGTGCTCCACCACCAGGTCACGCCGAGCCCGCACGCGGCGAGCGCGAGGACGGCCTGCGCGGCCAGCAGCGTGCGGCGGCGGATGCGCAGGCGGCGCGCCTGCACGGGGGATTCGACGCGTTCGTATCCCAGCCGGCGCATCACCTGGTCGGCGACGTCGGGGCTGCGGTCGCGGCGCGGGCCATCCTGGCCGTGGCGCTCGCTCGGTTGCGCGCTCATTCGAGAACCTCCTCCGCCTGCCTGGCGAGCGTCTCGTCGCTGCTGATCGCCTCCTGCATGCGCTTGCGGGCGCGGTGCAGGTGGCTCTTGATCGTCCCCTCGGGCATCGACATGTGCGAGCTGACGGCCTCGATCGACCAGTGCTGCTGGTGGAAGAGGGTCACGATCTCGCGCTGGAGCGGCGTCAGGCAATCGATCGCCACATCCAGGATGCGACGCAGGTGCGCGCGCTTCTCGGCCTTCACCATCAGCTCGTCGGGACGCTCGGTGGCGCCCTCCCACAGGTCCACCGTCTCGCTGTCGCTGGCGGGACGGTGCTTCTGCATGTGGTTGACGTAGAGCCGACGCGCGATCGTGAAGATCCAGGTCGAGAAGCGGAAGCGCGTGTCGAAGCGGTCGATGTTCTTGAGCACCCGGACGAAGGCCTCCTGCACGATGTCCTCGGCCACGTCGGGGCGGCCGCAGAGGCGCAGCATGAAGGCGTAGAGGGCGGCCTGGTGCTCCCGGATGAGCTCCTCGATGGCCTCGGCGTCGCCACGCTGGGCGCGGCGGATGAGGCGATCTTCGTCGAGCTTCTCCATCACGGTCGAAAGCGTACCGAACCGCGTCGCCCGGGTTGCCCGAATTCCCCCCCTCCCTGGGTCCAAAAACACGCCGCCCGCCAGTCCGTCGTGGCTGGCGGGCGGGGTGAAGGACTTGGGTGCCGGAGGCGGCGCGGTGGGACGCCGCCCCCGGCGGGGTTTCTCAGGCGACCGCGCGGACGCGGCGCTTGGCGGAGGCGGTCGGCTTGG
Organism: Phycisphaerales bacterium; assembly: GCA_046350355.1. Taxonomy (GTDB): domain Bacteria; phylum Planctomycetota; class Phycisphaerae; order Phycisphaerales; family SM1A02; genus UBA966. The sequence goes on from JAXMAN010000002.1 coordinate 983,280, forward strand.
GCTCGACGCGCGCCGTGGTGGCGCGGCCGGCGTGCAGGGTGGCGACCAGCTCCGCGGGGGTGCTGGCGATGCCCTCGGCGCCGATCTCGTCGGCCAGGCCCGGGGCGCGGTTGAAGACCCCCCCGCCGCACAGGATGCGCAGGTTCGGGTGGCCGCCGATCTCGCGGATCTGGTCGATGAGCTGGCGGATGGCCGGCGCGTCCGAGGCGGCCGAGGCCCACAGGACGAGCGAGCCGGGACGGCGGTCGGCGAGCTCGGCGAGGACCTCGTCGTTGGCGACGCCGGCGCCGCCGAAATACACCTCGTAGCCCGCGGCTTCCAGCAGGTCGACGGCGAGCTGCGCGCCCAGCTCCTCGCCCTCGGTCGGGCCGCAGAAGAGGAGGACGCGGCCGGCGACGCCCTCGACGCGCATGTACTGCGCGGCGCCCTGGCAGGCGAGCTGGCGCAAGGTGCGCGTGGCGTAGTTGTAGGAGAGGCGCGAGAGCTGCCCGTGCTTGTGCAGCTTGACGATCATCTCGTGCAGCGGCCAGAAGAGGTCGTTGGCGATGCGCTCGGCGGGAAGCGACTGCGTGCGCAGCGCCTCGACGTAGGCGCATGCGCGCCGGCGGTCCCCGGAGACCAGGTGCTGGAAGAGCTGCTCGATGATCGTCTCGATCTTCATGGTGTGGTGTCCTGCGTCGGGTCGGGTCGTGCAGCGCCACGCGGCGGTGCGCTGTTGGGCATCGGACACCCCCGGGGGGATTCGCCACCGTCGGTCCAGTTCCGGGGTTCTCGGACACAAATCGCGGGTTATGGTGGGCTTCCCGGCCGAGATATGGTGCACTTGGCCGCCCAGCCGGGTGTCCCAGCCCCCAGCCGAACGCCCCCTAGGATCCACCCCCCGATGCCCGAGACCGGCCCAGCCTGGAGCGCGCAGGCGCTCGCCGCCAACCCGCACGCCGACGCCGAGAAGGCGCGCAAGGTGCAGGCGATGTTCGCTGCGATCGCGCGCCGCTACGACCTGAACAACCGGCTGCATTCCTTCGGGCAGGACCAGCGCTGGCGCCGCGCGACGGTCGCCGCCGCGGGCGTCGGCCCCGGCAGCCGCGTGCTCGATGTCGCCTGCGGCACCGGCGACCTCTCGGAGGCCTTCGCCGATGCCGGCGCGAGCGTCGTCGGCGTCGACTTCACCCCGCAGATGCTGGAGATCGCCGCGCACAAGGCGGCCGCGCACCCGGCCCGCCCCGGGCGGGAAGCTGTCCGCTACGAACAGGGCGACGCGATGGCGCTGCGCTTTCCCGACGCCAGCTTCGACGCCGTCTCCATCGCCTTTGGCCTGCGCAACGTCGCCGATCCGGCGCGCGCGCTCGCGGAATTCCGCCGCGTCCTGCGCCCGGGGGGCCGCCTGCTGGTGCTGGAGTTCGCCGAGCCCTCCAACGCGCTCCTGCGCTGGGGCTCCAACCTCTACACGCACCGGATCATGCCCTGGACCGCCTCGTGGATCGCCCGCGACCGCTCCGGCGCCTACCACTACCTGCCGCGCTCGGTGACGACCTTCCTCACGCCGCAGGACCTGCAGCAGGCGATGCAGCGCGCGGGATTCGTGGGCTGCGCGAGCACCCCGCTGACCTTCGGCATCTGCGCGATCACGCGCGGCCAGGCTCCCGCAGCCTCCTGAGGCGCATTCGCAAGCCCCGCCGCCGGGTGGACCGATACCCTCGGAAGCGGAATCCCGGTCGCACCGGGGCATCCGGCTACACTTCGACCTTTGCGCGGCAGCCAGTTCGCCGCGTGGCCCCCGGCAAGGATCGCCGGCATTCGTGACGGGCAGGACCGCCCAGAAAGCCCTTCGGCCATGATCGTCGACTGCTGCACCCGCGTCTTCAATGCTCCTGAACAGCTCGGTCGCGAGACCGCGGACGCCCTCCGGCGCCTGCTGGCCGCGCGCGGCGCCCGTCTGGAGTCCACGATCGCCGCCCACGAGCGCGCCAGCGCGCCGGTCGCGGTCAGCCTCGTCCACGGCTTCCGCTCGAAGCTCCTCGACGCCGGCATCCCCAACGAGTTCATCGCCGAGGTCGTCCGCACCGCGCCACACCGCATCGCGGGCGTGGCAGGCATCGACCCCATGACCGGCGACGCGATGGCGCAGCTCGAGCGCGCCTGCGAGCTGGGACTCGTCGGCGTCAGCATCTCCCCGAGCGCGCAGGGCTTCCACCCGACCCACTCCGAGGCGATGCGCCTCTACGCGCGCATCGAGCAGCTTGGCATGCCCCTCTTCGTCGGCCGCCCGGGCCCGCTGGTCGCCAGCGGCTCGCTCGAGTTCGACCGCCCCGTCGGCTTCGACGAGGTCGCCCGCGCGCACCCGCGCATGAAGATCATGCTCTGCGAGTTCGGCTGGCCCTGGATCGACGAGGCGCTGGCGATGCTCCTGAAGCACCCCAACGTCCACGCCGAGATCTCCGGCGTCGCGGGCCGCCCCTGGCAGCTCTACCAGGCGCTCCTGAGCGCGCAGAGCATGGGCGTGCTCGAGAAGCTCTTCTTCGGCTCGGGCTTCCCCTACGAGCAGCCCGCGAAGGCCGTCGAGAACCTCTACTCCGTGAACGCCTTCGCGCACGGCACGCAGCTCCCCGCGATCCCGCGCGCCGCGCTGCGCGCCATCGCCGAGCGCGATGTCTTCGCGGCCTTCGGCATCGACTCCCCCGCCGCGCGCGCCGTGCGGCGCCCGGCGTCGACCCCCGAAGGCGACCTCTCCCGGGACGCGCGCTGACATGACCGCGACGGGTGGGGAGAGCATCGCCAGCCTGCGCCGGATCGCCGCGGCCGCCCTGTGCGCCGGGCTGGTCTTCGCGGGTGGATGCTCGGTGACGCCGGGTGGCTCGGTCGCCACGGTGGGCTCCGGCGACCGCGCCGTGCAGCTCGACTCGACCTTCGAGAATGGCACCTTCGCGATCGAGTCCGCGCAGACGACCGTCGTCTTCAGCGACATCCCCTACGACGAGCTCGCGCGCGGCACCGCGCAGAACGGGCAGTTCCTGCACATCGAGGTGCTCTGGCGCCCGAAGGCGGGCAAGACGCCCATCGACTCGACCGCGACGAACCTCTCGATCCGCCTGGTGGTCGTCGCCAAGGGCGAGGTCGGCATCTACGGCGGCGGCGGCTTCGGCTGGATCACCGACGGCACCGAGGACGACGACCGCATCGGCATCGAGATCACCGGCTCGAACCTCTCGCTGCTGGACAAGACCAAGGGCTTCGTCGACCTGCTCAGCCCCGCCGCGATGACCGGCGAGCTGGGCGCGATGAAGAATCCCGAGAACGCGCGCGCCACGCGCCGCGCGGCGAGCCAGTTCGTGACCAACCGGCTGGGCAAGGTGCGCTGGGTGGGCGCGCCGGCGGCGCCGGCCGCGATGGATGCGCCCGACGCTCAGCCCGCCTCGGGCGCGCGCGCCGTCGCCGACGCGAGCGCGGCCGCGACCGACGGGTCGAGCGGCTCGCGCCCCGCATCCTCCGGGATGTAGACGCGCACCGGCGCGCCGCTTCCCAGATCAGGCATCCAGAGCGAGGCGTGGTCGAGGTACATCGTGCCCGCCGCGCCGCCGTAGAGCGCGTCGCCCACGAGCGGCGCGCCCAGGTGCGCGAGCATCGCGCGGATCTGGTGGTAGCGCCCCGTCTCCAGCAGCACGAGCGCGTGCCACTGGCCCGGATGCCCCGGCGCGGGCGCGATCGCCTGCACCGTCAGGCGCGAGGGATCGCCGCCGGAACGCACGACCAGCGCGCGTTCGCCCTCGCGGCGCAGGTAGGCACGCTGCGGGCCCAGCAGCGAGCGCGGATCGAGCCCGCCACGCGGCGCGATGCGCGCGAGGTAGTGCTTGGTCCAGCGCCCCTCGCGGATCGCGGCGTTGTGCGCGGCGACGGCTGCGGCGTCGCGCGCCACCACGACGAAGCCGCGCGTCGGCCGGTCCAGCCGGTGCGGCAGCTGCGCCTGCGGCCAGTCCAGCAGCGCGCGCGCCTGCACGAGCAGCGTGCGCACGGGCGCGCCGCCGCGCTGCGGCGCCTCGCAGGAGAGTCCCGCGGGCTTCAGCAGCACCGCGTCGCGCTCGCCGCGGCGGACGATGGCGCGCGCATCCAGCGGCGGCGGTTCAGCGTGCGGCGCGCGCATGGGCCTGGTGCTCCGCAAGGGCGAAGGGGATCATCTGCTGCGCGACCGGCGAGAGCGGCTGCGGCAGCGCGTCGGGGGTCGCCAGGCGCAGGCGGTCGCACTCCCACGACTCCAGCGGCACGCGCGGGGGCGCGACGGCGATCGCGAAGACGACCTCCCAGGTGCGCACCTGCGGATCGAAGAGGAGCGCGCGCGCGACGGGCGGCGCGGTCGCCTGCCAGCCCGTCTCCTCCTGCAGCTCGCGCAGCACCATCGCGGGCAGCGCGGTGCCGGGCTCGGCGGTCCCGCCGGGCACGAACTCCCAGAGCCCCGGGTAGTTGAGCGTCTGTGCCGAGCGCTGCCCCAGCAGGAGCTGCCCGTCGGGAGCGACGCAGATGCCCTTCACGCCCAGCGGCCGCACCCCCGTGTCGATGCCCTCCTGCGCGACGGCGTGGAAGCGGTAGCTGGTCTCGATGCAGTGGATCGTGACGCCCCCGTGCCCGTTGCGGCTGGTGCCCAGGACATGGAGCATCGCCCCGTCGTGCGCGCGGGGAATCCGCGCCTGCAGGCGCTCCCACGCGGCGTCGACGGCGTCGAGCGCGACGCGCTCGGGGACGAAGCGCCCGCCGACCACCGAGAGCTGCGGCGGGCGCCGCAGCGGGATCGCGCGGACCGGGAGGCTGCCGCCGTCGGGAGGGTGCATCGCGAGGCAACATCTATACACTCCCCCGCGCATGGCACACGCCCCATACCTGACGGCGCCGGTTCCCTCGAGCAGCATGCCCAAGGGAATTCCCTACATCGTGGGCAACGAGGCGGCGGAGCGCTTCTCCTTCTACGGGATGAAGACGATCCTGGCCGTCTTCATGACGCAGTACCTGCTGAGCTCGACGGGAGCTCCCGCGTACATGACCGAGACCGAGGCGCGCGAGTGGGTGGCGTGGTTCGTGGCCAGCGCCTACTTCTTCCCGATCTTCGGCGCGATCGTCGCCGACGCGATCCTGGGCAAGTACCTGACGATCCTGATCCTCTCGATCGTCTACTGCGTGGGGCACCTGTGCCTCGCGCTCATCGACCTGCCCCCCGCGGCGCTGCAGGCGACCTTCGAGCCCAAGACCTGGCTCATGACCGGCCTGCTGCTGGTGGCGCTGGGCTCGGGCGGCGTGAAGCCCTGCGTCTCGGCGCACGTGGGCGACCAGTTCGGCAACTCCAACAAGCACCTGCTGGCGCGCGTCTTCGGCTGGTTCTACTTCGCGATCAACTTCGGCTCCTTCTTCTCCACGCTGCTCACGCCGTGGCTGCTGAAGAACCCGAAGTTCGGTCCGGCCTGGGCCTTCGGCGTCCCCGGCGTGCTGATGCTCATCGCCACGATCATCTTCTGGATGGGGCGGCACAAGTTCGTGCACATCCCGCCCCGCGGCTGGCGCTTCGTCACCGAGACCTTCTCCGGCGACGGCCTGGTGGTGATCGCCAAGCTCGTGCCGATCTACGCCTTCGTCGCGATCTTCTGGTCGCTCTACGACCAGACCGGCGGCGCATGGGTGCTGCAGGCGTCGCAGCTCGACTGCCAGTTCCTGGGGACCCGGTGGCTGGAGTCGCAGGTGCAGGCGGTCAATCCCCTGCTGATCCTGATCTACATCCCGATCTTCTCCTACATCGTCTACCCCTTCGTGGGGCGCTTCGTCACCCTGACGCCGGTGCGCAAGATCGGCGCGGGCCTCTTCCTGACGATCGCGGCCTTCGCGATCTCGGCGCAGCTCCAGGCGCGCATCGACACCACCGAGCAGGCGTTCTCCGGCACGGTCGCTCCGCTGGTCGAGTCGGGCAAGGTCGACTACAAGGCGACGGTCGCGGCGCTTCGTCAGGAGGAGCGCAACGCCTCCGCGGCGGCGCTCGAGAAGCTCGCCGCGGAGCCGCGTCCCCAGGACAAGGCGTGGGCGGCGGAGGTCACCGCCTCCCTCTCCAAGGGCGGCATCCTGGTCGACACCTCCGGCGCACCCTGGCAGGCGCCCTGGCCCTCGATCGCCTGGCAGATCCTGGCGTACGTGGTGCTCACCGCGGCGGAGGTGCTGGTCTCGATCACCTGCCTGGAGTTCAGCTACACGCAGGCCCCCCCGCAGATGAAGTCCTTCGTGATGAGCCTGTACCTGCTGAGCGTCTCGGCGGGCAACGTGCTCACGGCGCTGGTGAACCGCTTCACGGCGGACGACAAGGGCAACTCCACGCTCGTGGGCGCGCAGTACTACTGGTTCTTCACGGGCCTGATGGCGGTGGCGGCGGTCGTCTACATCGGCGTCGGCTGGCTGTACAAGCCGCGCGACTACATGCAGGAGGAGTCGCCGGGGATGCCCAGCACCCCGGGGCAGGAACCGTAGCGGGGACTCACGCGCCGGCCGGCGCGGGATCCTTCGTGAAGGTCATCCGCGCGTAGTCCTTGCGCACGCCCGGGAAGGCGAGCACCTGGTTGTGCATCGCCACGTAGACGCCCGGCCGCACGATCTGCACGGCCAGCAGCGCCTCGGTGAGGTTCTGCACCGCGTCGGTGCGGCGCAGCTCGTAGGGGCGCATCGCGCCGGTGAGGACGATGGGCTTCGCGGGCCGCGCGGAGGACGCCAGCCGCGCGTGCAGCCGGTCGCCCGTGTTCGCCAGCCGGTCCGTGCCGTGGACGATGACGACGCCGTCGTGCGTCGCGCTCATCGCCTCCGCGGTCTGCGCGATCAGCTCGTGGTCCGCCTCGCTCATGTCGAGGCTGTCCTTGTTCATCAGCGGCACGCGCGTGATGGCGACGCCGTCGAGCTCCAGCGAGGCGAGGATCGCGTCGAGCACGCTCAGGCGGTTGTTGAGGACGCCGTGCAGCTCGTCGAAGGTCTTCTCGATGGTGCCGCCGGTGGAGATGAGCGCGACCGTGAAGGGCATGGGGGCGCAGAGCCTACGGGCAAGCGGGCGCGGGCAGCAACGCGCCGCTCAATCCCCGCGCTGCCGCAGGGCCAGGAGGAGCCCGGTGGCGCTCACGGGCTGCTCGGCGACCGCCGGGGCGACGGCCGCGGCCGCGCGCTCGGCGATGCGGGCGAGCTCGGGCGCCCGCTGCGCGCGGGCCAGCGCGAAGAGCGCGCGCAGGATCGCGCCGGTGGCGCTGGGCATCGCGCCGTCGTCCAGCGAGCGCACGCGCGCGAAGAGGCCGCCGCCGGGGGCCGCGTCGAAGAAGGCGCCGGTGGCGGGATCCAGGAAGCGCGCGCACGCTGCGTCGACGCGCTCGCGGGCGCGCGCGAGCCAGGCGTCGTCGCCGCTGGCGCGCCACAGCGCGAGCGCCGCCTCCGCGATGAACGCCTCGTCCTCCAGGAAGCCGGGGCCGCCCAGGCGCCCCTGCCGGCACGCGCGGCGCAGCGCACCGTCGGGCATGCGCAGCGTCTCGAGCACGAAGCCGACCGCGCGCGCGGCGGCGTCGACGAAGCGGCGCTCGCCCAGCGCGTGGCCCGTCTCGGCCATGCCGATCGCCATGAGGCCGTTCCACGAGGCGAGCGTCTTGTCGTCGCGGCGCGGCTGCGGACGCGCGTCGCGCGCGCGCAGCAGCGCGGCGTCGATGCGCGCGCGCGCCGACTCCAGCGCGCCCGGCTCCATCCCCAGCTGCAGCGCGATCGCGGCGGGACGCGCCTCCAGCCGCAGCACATGGCGCGGCGGCTCGGAGGAATGATGCGGATCCTGGAAGTTGGGCGGATGGTCGAGGCCGTAGAGCGCGGCCGCGACCGGCGCGAGCTCCGCGCACCCCGCCTGCGCGAGCGCCTCGCGCGCCTGCTGCGGCGTCCAGAGGTAGTTGAGCCCCTCGCGCGCGTCGACCTCGGCGTCCTGCGCGCTGAAGAACTCCCCCTGCGGGCCGGTCATCTCGCGCAGCGCGTACTCGCAGGTGCGCCGCGCGACCTGCGCGTAGAAGGCGTCGTCCCAGCGGCGCGCCGCCTGCGCGTAGAGCGCGGCGAGCTGGCCGTTGTCGTAGAGCATCTTCTCGAAGTGCGGGACCGTCCAGGTGGCGTCGACGGCGTAGCGGTGGAAGCCGCCGCCGACCTGGTCGAAGATCCCGCCCAGCGCCATCGCGTCCAGGCTGCGGCGCACGACCGCCTCGATGGGCGGCTGCCCCTCGCTCAACGCGAAGAGGTAGCGCAGGTACGCGGGCGTCGGGAACTTCGGCGCGCCGCCGAAGCCGCCGTGCGTCGGATCGTGCAGGCGCAGCAGCGCGCCCTGCACCTGCTCCTGGAGCTGCGGATCCGCGAGCCGCGCGAGCGCGGCGCGCGCGTCGGTGGCGCCGGCGTCCGCGCCCGACTCCCCCTCCTGCTGCCGCCGCACGATCTCCGCCAGCTTCGACGCCTGCTCGCGCATGCCCGCGCGGTCGCTCGCCCACGCGCCGTTCACCGCGCGCAGCAGCTGCAGGAAGCTCGGCCGCCCGAAGGCCGGCTCCGGCGGGAAGTAGGTGCCGCAGTAGAAGGGCTCGAGGGTCTGCGGATCCAGGAAGCAGTGCAGCGGCCAGCCGCCGCTGGGGCGCCCCTCCGTGAGCTGCGTGAAGACCTGGCACGCGGTCATGAGGAGCTCGTCGACGTCCGGACGCTCCTCGCGGTCGACCTTCACCGGCACGAAGCCGCGGTTGAGCTCGGCCGCGGCGACCAGGCTCTCGAAGCTCTCGCGCTCCATCACGTGGCACCAGTAGCAGGTGCTGTAGCCGACGCTCACGAAGAGCGGCACGTCGCGCGCGCGCGCCTGCGCGATCGCCTCCTCGCCCCAGGGCATCCAGCGCACGGGGTTGTGCGCGTGCTGCAGCAGGTAGGGGCTGAGCTCGCCCGCCAGCGCGTTGGGTTCGCCGGCGCCGCTCATGCCATCGTCCGCACGGCGCGCGGGTAGCTGCCGAGCACGCGCAGCGTCGCGCAGTGCGCGCGCGCCTCGTCGAGCGCGGTGCGCATCGGCGCGGCCGACTCGTGCGCGTCGCAGTCGATGAAGAAGGTGTACTGCCAGTTCTCCTGGCGGCTCGGTCGCTTCTCGATGTGGCTGAGGTTGATGCCGTTGCGCCGGAAGGCGTCGAGCACCTCCACGAGCGTGCCGGGCCGGTGCGCGGCCGCGAAGGCGACGGTCGTCTTGTCGTCGCCGGTGGCCTTCGCGGGCTCGGCGCCGATCACCAGGAAGCGCGTCACGTTGCCGCCGCGGTCCTCGATGCGGTCGACGGCGATGTGCAGCCCGTAGAGCTGCGCGGCCAGCCGGCTGGCGATCGCGGCGGTGCCGGGCTCGCGCGCGGCGCGCTGCGCGGCGGCGCCGGTGCTCTCCACCGCGACGAGCTGCGCGTCGGGCAGCCGGTCCGCCAGCCAGCGGCGGCACTGCGCGAACGCCTCCGCCTTGCTGTAGACGATGCGCACCTCCTCCGGCGCGCAGTTGCAGAGGAAGGACTGGTTGACCTCGATGAGCGCCTCCGCGCACGCGTGCACGGGATGCACCAGAAACGCGTCGAGCGCCTCGTCGACGCTGCCGCCGATGGAGTTCTCGTAGGGGACGACGCCGTAGGTGCAGCGCTTGGCGGCGACCTCGCGGAAGACGGCGTCGATGTCGCGCATCTCCACGAACTCGACGCTGCTGCCGAAGTGGCGCACCGCCGCCTGGTGGCTGAAGGTGCCCGGCGGCCCGAGGAAGGCGATCGTCGGCGGCAGCTCGAGCGCGAAGCTGCCGGACATGAGCTCGCGGTAGATCGCCTCGACGGTGCGCGCGGGGAGCGGGCCGGGGTTGCGCGCGATCGCGCGGTCGATGACCTCGCGCTCGCGGTGCGGGACGTAGACGGGAAGGCCGTGCTGGCGCTTGTACTCGCCGACCTCCTGCACCACCTTGGCGCGCTCGGCGAGCAGCTCCACGAGGCGGTTGTCGAGCGCGTCGATGCGCGCGCGCAGGGGCGCGAGGCCGTCGGTGGCGGGGCCGGGGGCGGCGTCAGGAGCGCCAGGCGGGGGTTTTCCGGCATCGCCGGGGGGCGTGGGGGCGTTCGTCACAGTCCCAAGGGTAAGCGAGCCGATGCTACGGGGATGGCTGTGCCCGTCTGGACGCTCCCGCTCCTCGCCGAAGCCGACCTCGGCACCCCCGCTCGCGCCGCGCTCGTCGCCGCGATGGTCGCGGGCGTCGTGCTGCTCTGCTTCGGCGCCCGGATGCTGCGGCCGGCGGTCGTGCTGGCGATGATCGTCGCGGGCTTCGTGCTGGCGATCGGCCTCTCGCGCGCCTTCGTCCCCGACCTGCCGCTCTGGATCGCCGCGATCGTCGGCGCGATCCTGGGCCTGCTCGCGGGCGCCCTCCTGTACCGCCCCGCCGTCGCGACCATCAGCGCCTTCACCGGCGCCGCCATCGGCGCGCTCGTCGCCTGGTCGATCATCGCGGCGGGCTCGCTCGAGGCCGCCCCGCGCGAGCTCGGCCACGCGCTCGTCAGCACCCAGCGCGAGATCGCGCCCCCGGGCGAGGGCGAGCGCGCGGGCATGGCGATCCTCTCGGTGCTCTCGGGCCCGGGCGACGCCGCCCCGGCCCCCGCCGCCAACTCCGAGCCGCAGCAGCTCCGCCACGCCGCCGACGAGGCCGCCGCGCGCACCGCCGACGCCGCCCGCCCCGTGGGCGAGCGCCTCCTGCGCGACGCCTCCGCGACCGTCGTGCGCGCCACCACCCGCCTGCGCAGCGCCATCGACGGCACAGCCCCCGCCTACCGCACGCTCATGCTCGCCTCGGTCGCCGCGGGCGCGCTCGTGGGATTCCTCGCGGGGCTGCTCGCCACCACCACCGTCGCCCGCGTGCTGACCAGCTTCGCGGGCGCCTGGCTGCTGCTGGTGAGCGCGCTCCCGCTGCTGGCCCTGCAGGGCTACGAGCCGATGCCCGCCGACGCGCGCATCTGGCTGGTGACCCTCGCGTGCATCGCCATCCTGGGCTACGCGGCCCAGGCCCGGATCTTCGCCGCCGGTGCGCGAGGAGGGTCGCGCACCGGGGCGAAGCCCGCGAAGGCCGCCGAGCCCGCGCCGACGCCCGCGCCCGCACCGGACGCGGCCGCCGCGCGCTGACCGACGCCCTCGTCGCATCGGGCATCCCTACAATCCGGGATTCCCCATGGATCACTTCACCTACCAGTCCGGGCGCCTCCACTGCGAAGGCGTCGACGTCGAGTCCATCGCCCAGGCCGTCGGCACGCCGACCTACATCTACAGCGAGGCGACGCTGCTGGAGCACTACCGCCGCATCGCCACCGCCTTCGCGGCGGTGAAGCCGCTCATCTGCTACTCGGTGAAGAGCTGCGGGAACCTGGGCGTCTGCCGCACGCTGGCCCAGGCCGGCGCGGGCATGGACGTCGTCAGCGGCGGCGAGATCTTCCGCGCGCGCCAGGCGGGCGCGGGCCCCGAGCGCATCGTCTACGCGGGCGTCGGCAAGACCGACGAGGAGATCCGCCAGGCGCTGCGCGAGCGCATCTTCCTGCTCAACGTGGAGAGCGAGGCGGAGTTCGAGAACATCGCCCGCATCGCGCGCGAGATGGGCGCGACCTGCGACTGCGCGCTGCGCGTGAACCCGGACGTCGACCCCAAGACGCACCGCTACACCAGCACCGGGCGCAAGGAGACGAAGTTCGGCGTCGACATCGAGCGCGCCCGCGCCTTCTTCCGCACCTACGGCCGCGACCCGCACGCGCGGCTGCGCGGCATCCACCTGCACATCGGCTCGCCGATCTACTCGACCGATCCGTACGTGCAGAGCATCACCAAGGCGCTCGCCCTCCGCAAGGAGCTGGCGGCCGAGGGGTTCACCGTCGAGGTGCTCGACATCGGCGGCGGCTTCGCGGCCGACTACGAGAGCGGCCGCAGCCCCGACGCGGCCGCCTACGCCGCGGCGATCGTCCCGCTGCTCGAGCCCGCCGTCCGCGAGGGGCTGCGCATCGTCCTCGAGCCCGGCCGCGCGATCGTCGCCAACGCGGGCATCCTCCTCACGCGCGTGCAGTACGTGAAGCGTTCGGGCGACAAGACCTTCACGATCTGCGACGCCGGCATGAACACGCTGCTGCGTCCGAGCCACTACGAGGCCTTCCACTTCATCTGGCCCGCGCATCCGAAGGCGGGCTTCGTGCCCACGCGCCGCACCGAGAAGCCCGACATGCCCGGCCTCGTGCAGCAGGATGTCGTCGGCCCGATCTGCGAGACCGGCGACTTCCTCGCCCTCGACCGCGCGATGCCGCCCGTGGAGCGCGGCGAGCTGCTCGCGGTCTTCACCGCGGGCGCCTACGGCATGGCGATGGCGAGCCGCTACAACAGCGTGCCCCTTCCCGCCGAGGTGCTCGTGCGCGGCGACCGCTTCGAGACCGTCCGCCGCCGCGAGAGCTACGCCGACCTGGTGGCGCACGAGGCGTGAGCCCGCGCGCTCACCACGACGCCGGCAGCAGCAGGTGCAGCAGCACGTTCGCGTAGACGCCCGCGATGAGGTCGTCGAGCAGGATGCCCCATCCGCCGCGCGCGGCCTGGATCTGGCGGCACGGCGGCGGCTTCAGCACGTCGAAGGCGCGAAAGAGCAGGAACGCCCCGGCGATCAGCGCCGCGCTGCGCCACCACCAGCCGTCCGCGGCCGCGCCCTCGGCGGCGCGCAGGTGCCAGCGCAGCCCCAGCAGGGACAGGCTCATTCCCGCGACCTCGTCCGCCACGACGCACGAGGGATCCTTCGTGCGCAGCAGCTCCTCGGCCGCGCCGCCCGCGCGCACGCACGCCACCGATCCCCAGACCAGCAGCAGCGCGAGCGAGGCGTCGATGGTCCACGCCGCATGCGTCGGCAGCACCGCGACCAGCACCGCGACCAGGAAGCACGGCGGCAGCGAGCCCCAGGTCCCCGGCGCGAAGCGCGCGAAGCCCAGCCCTCCCGCGGTGAGCGACCAGCGCGCCATCCACGAAAGCGGTGCGAGCGCCGCGCGTGCGGCGGCGGGATCGTTGCGGGGTTCGCCGAGCGCGGCCGCGTGCATGCGCAACTCCATCGGGCGGGTCAGGCCGCGCCCTTCGAAATCGAGCGCAGCAGCCTCGTGCCGCGCACGACGTAGGGAATCGTGCTCGCGATCGTCACGCCCACCATCGACCAGACGGCGACGGCCTGCCCGATGCGCCAGCCCTCGCTCCCGAGCATCCCGCGGTTCACCGCGACGGCGAGCGTCACGGGAATGCCCACGCTCTGCACGAGCATCTTGACCTTGCCCGAGACATCCGCCGCGAAGCCGACGCCGCGCGCCTCGAGGACGCCGCGCAGGCTCGTGACCAGCAGCTCGCGGCCGAGCATCGCCACCACCATCCAGCTCGCGACCCCCGTCGCGCAGTTGATGAGCCGGTCCGGCGCGGGGTCGCCCCAGGCCCGCGTCCACTCCGGCTCGGCGAACTTCGGGCTCGCCAGGTAGACGAGCGCGCCCAGCACGAGCACCTTGTCGACGAAGGGGTCCATCACCCGGCCGAAGTCGGTCACGACCCCCCACCGGCGCGCCAGGTAGCCGTCCAGGACATCGCTCGCCGCCGCGACGGAAAAGAGCACCACCGCCGTGTTTCCCCAGGCGGCGCGGTCGGTCGCGTCCGTGGGGCTCAATCCCAGCGCGATCACGGTGAAGAAGGCCGTCGCCAGCAGCAGCCGCCCGAGGGTGATGGCGTTGGGCAGGGTCCTGCGGACCGAATCGGGCATGCGGCGAGGCTAGCCGAGCGGCCACCGACCTGCCCGCCGACGCACCCCCGCGAAGAAACCCCCGAGAGGGGCCGCGGCGGGGCTTCGGATCAGTTGCGGGCCGCCTTGTCCGCTCCTATTATCCACCCCTCTCCGCGCCTCCCCACCCAGACATGAACGCGAACCTCTTCTACGCCGCAGCAGTCTTGGGCGCCGTTGCGCTCTACCTGCTCATGCAGCCGCGGGCGTCGGCCTTCCGCGCGGCGCTCACCGTCGGAGGACTCGCCGCCGTGGGGCTCATCCTCACGACCATCGCGCGATCCGCCCCCGCGCCCACCGGCCTCGAAAGCGACGGCCCCTTCTGGCTGTACGTGCTGCTGTCGCTGGGGGGCATCTCCGGCGCCGTGCGCATGGTGACGCACCCGAAGCCCGTCTACGCCGCCCTGTACTTCATCCTGGTGGTCATCTCCACCGCCGTCCTGTTCCTCATGATGCAGGCGGAATTCATGGCGTTTGCGCTGCTGATCGTCTACGCCGGCGCGATCCTGATCACCTACCTCTTCGTGCTGATGCTCGCGCAGCAGGCGCAGCACGCCCCCGACGAGCACGGCCACCAGCCCGGCAAGGACGGCGCCGCCTACGACCGCCTCCCACGCGAGCCGGTCGCCGCGGTCCTGCTCGGCCTGATCATGGTCGCCGCCACGGGCGAGGCGCTCTTCGGCAACGCCCGTTCGCTTCCCTGGGCCACCTCGCCCGCCGTCGCCGCCCGCGCCAACGCGCGTGCCTGGGAGCGGCTGGAGGCGATGCCCCAGCTCCTGCTGGAAGAGGCCTCCAAGCGCGCCGCCGCCGCGGGTTTCCCGGGCGCCACCGCGCTCGAGCGCACCAGCGACGGCCACGCCCTCGCCATCGATCCCAGCGGCACGACCGCCAGCGTCACTGTGCGCAACGCGCAGGGCGCCACGCAGACGGTCACGCTCACCGGCGAGGACGCGCCCGGCAACGCGCGCTCGCTCGGCCATGCGCTGGTCGCGCAGTTCCCCGTGAGCCTCGAGCTCGCGGGCGTCATCCTGCTGATGGCGATGTTCGGTGCCGTCGTGCTCGCGCGCCGGCAGATGGAAATGGCCGAGGACGAGCGACGCGTCGCCGCCGGCCTGCCTCGCATCGCCCCCGACGAGCCCCTGAGCAGCCGCGGAGGTGCCGCGTGAGGATCCACCCGCTCGCAGGCGCGCTCGCCGCGCTCGCGCTCGCCACCCCCGCGCTCGCCGCCGCACCCGCCGCCGCCGCGCCGCTCGCGCCCGCCATGCCCGCGAACCTGCAGATCGTGCTCGCCACGAGCATCCTGCTCTTCGCGATCGGCCTCGTGGGCTTCCTGACCCGCCGGAACATGATCATGATGTTCCTCTGCACGGAGCTCATGTTCCAGGGCGCCGCCCTGGCCTTCGTGGCCTTCGGACGGATGTGGCTCGACCTCTCGGGCCAGCTCTTCGTGATCTTCATCCTGACGGTCGCCGCAGCGGAGGCGGCGCTCGCCCTTGGCCTGGTCGTGCTGCTCTTCCGGCGCAAGGAAACCCTCAGCAGCGAGGCGTGGTCGGAGCTCAAGGAATGATCGTCCAGCACGCGGAGCACGCAAGCCAGGCGGCCGAGACCGCGGCGACCCACGCCGCGCATGCCGCGCACGCGTACGCCGACGTCGGCGCGCTGCACCTCATCCCGGCGGCCCCGGGCGACTCCTTCAGCTGGCTGAAGTGGATGCTGATCGCCCCGCTGGCGTCGGTGGTCCTCTGCGGCCTCTTCGCGCTGCTGAAGGTCCGCAACCGGATGCCCGCGGTCTTCACCGTCGCGGCCTTCGCGACGGCGGCGGTCCTGGCCGTCTCCTTCTACTTCAGCTGGGGCCCGACCCTCTTCTCGACCCACACGCCGCTGGCGATCCCCCTCTTCGACTGGATCACGGTCCGCTGGGGCGATGCGCCGCTGCAGGCCTTCAGCGTCGGCTTCGGCTTCTACATCGACGGCCTCACGCTGCTGTGGATGCTCTTCGTGACGGTGCTGGCGACGCTCATCGCGACCTACGCCAGCGAGTACATGGAGACGGACGTCCGCAGCGGCTACGCGCGCTTCTTCTTCGGCGTCAGCCTCTTCGTGACGAGCATGCTCATCCTGGTGATGAGCGACAGCCTGGTCGGCCTCTACCTGGGCTGGGAGGGCGTGGGCTTCTGCTCCTACTTCCTCATCGGCTACTACTTCAACCAGCCGGGCGCCACGGCCGCCGCGAAGAAGGCCTTCATCATGAACCGCGTCGGCGACCTCGGCCTGGCGCTGGCGATCTTCCTGATCTGGGTCAACTACGGCACGGTCTCCTACGACGGCCTCTTCCAGGCGATCTCCGCCGCGCCGGTCCACGGCGCGCACGGCGGCTGGAGCACGGCCGCGATCCCCTTCCTCCTGCTGCTGGCCGTCGCCGGCAAGAGCGCGCAGCTGCCGCTCTTCACCTGGCTTCCCGACGCGATGTGGGGCCCGACCCCCGTCTCCGCGCTCATCCACGCCGCGACCATGGTGACCGCGGGCATCTACCTGCTCGCTCGCACCGCGCCCTTCTTCACCGCGCACGCCATCGGCGCCGAGTGGGCCGAGACCGCGCTGATGACCGTCGGCTGGGTGGGCTGCCTCACCGCGCTCCTGGGCGCGACGATCGCCTGCGGGCAGTTCGACTACAAGCGCGTCTTCGCCTACTCCACCATCAGCTCGCTGGGCTACATGGTGATGGGCCTGGGCGTGGGCACCGCCTTCGGCGGCGTCTACTACGTCTTCGCGCACGCGTGGTTCAAGGCGCTGCTCTTCCTGACCGCCGGCGCCGTCATGCACGGCATGGCCGGGCAGGTCGACTTCCGCAAGCTCTCCGGCCTGCTCAAGGTCCCGGGCTTCCGCATCACGATGTGGTGCATGTTCCTGGGCTGCCTCTTCCTGGCCGCCGCGCCCTTCACCGCCGCCGCGCTCAGCAAGGACGTCATCCTGATGCAGGCGCTCACGAGCGACCACGAGCAGCTCCGCTGGATGGGCTGGCTGGGCGTCCTCACCGCCGGCATCACCGCGTACTACGCCTTCCGCGTCTGGTTCCGCCTGGCGACCGGCCCCGTCTCGATCGAGCCGGGCCCCGACCAGCACGGCCACGGCGAGGGCGAGGAAGTCCACGACCACGCCGCGCACTCGCATTCGCCGGCGCACGGCGGGCACGGTCACGGCTCGCACGGCTCGCACGGCCACGGCTTCCACCCGCATCCGCCGGGCTGGCGCATCAACGGCGTCCTGGCGGTCATCGCCATCGGCTCGATCCTCGCGGGCCTGCCGACCTACCTCGCCGGCAGCGAGGGCTTCAACTGGATCCAGCGCTTCGTCGCCAACTCCAGCGCCTTCTTCCGCGCCGTCGAGCCCGAGCACGGCGAGATCCTCGGCCGCGACGCGCACGGCACGCTCTTCGCCATCGCGACCGCGGTGTGCGCGCTGGGCATCGGCATCGCCTTCGTCCTGCACTGCGCCAACCGCGCGATGGGCGACCGCCTGCGCGCCTCGATGCTCGGCTCGCCGCTGCTGCGGTGGATCCCGCTGGGCAGCGAGCACGGCTGGTGGGTCGACAATCTCTACTACTGGCTCTTCACGCTCCCGGCCTGGGCGATCGCCAGCATCTGCGACGCGATTGACCGGATCTTCCTCGACTGGATCGTGGCCGGCATCGGCGGGTTCCCCCGCGCGCTGGGCCGGGTCTTCCAGCCGCTCTACAGCGGCGCCGTTCAGGGCTACGCGCTCACGATGGCCGGCGGCGTCGGACTGATCGTCGCGTGGGTCGTCTGGATCTGGCTCAAGGGAGGTACGTCGTGACGCTCGCGGTCCTGCTCTTCGTCCTGCCGGTGGTGGGCGCGGGCCTCTGCGCCATCAGCACCGAGCGCGCCGCGAAGTGGACGGGCTTCCTGGCCGCGATGGTCACCCTGGCCGTCGCCTGCGCCTTCGCCTTCGAGTTCAACGCCTGGGGCACCGCCGGCGTCTACCCCAACGCCGAGGGCTGGGAGCTCTTCCGCGCCTTCGGCGTGAGCTTCCTCATCGGCGCGGACACCATCAGCATGGTGCTCATCCTGCTGACGGCGCTCCTGATCCCCTGCGCCCTGCTCGTGAGCTTCAGCAGCGTCACGCAGCGCCAGCGCAACTTCTACGCGCAGTTCCTGCTCCTGGAGGGCGCGGTCATGCTCGCCTTCCTGGCGCGCGACGTGATCCTCTTCTACATCGGCTACGAGTTCACCCTCGTCCCGCTCTTCCTGATCGTCGCGATCTGGGGCGGCACCGACCGCCGCTCCGCCGCGATCCGCCTCTGGGTCTTCTCCTTCGTCGGGTCGGTGATCTCCCTCGTGGGCTTCATCTACCTGGGCGTCGCCCGCGCGAACGCCACCGGCGAGCCGGTCAGCTTCGCCATCAGCGCGCTCACCAGCTACGGCCAGAGCCTGCCCGCCGTCGAGCAGTGGTGGGTCTTCCTCGCGCTCATGGGCGGCTTCGCGGTGAAGGTCCCCTACTTCCCGGCGCACTCCTGGCTGCCGCTGGCGCACGGCGAGGCCCCCACCGCGGGCTCCGTCGTCCTGGCCGGCGTCATCATCAAGATCGGCCAGTACGGCGCCCTGCGCTTCGCGCTGCCCATGGCTCCCGAGGGCGGCCTCGCGCTGACGCAGGCCTTCTGCATGCTCAGCGTCGTCGGCATCATCGCGATGAGCCTGGTCTGCTGGGTCCAGAACGACGTGAAGCGGCTGGTCGCCTACAGCTCCGTGGCCCACATGGGCCTGGCGATGCTGGCGCTCTTCGCCTTCAACAGCGTCGGTATGGAAGGCAGCCTGCTGTACATGGTCAACCACGGCCTCTCGACCGCGGGCATGTTCATGTGCATCGGCATCATGTACGAGCGCTACCACACGAAGGACCTGGACACCGTGGGCGGCCTGATGAAGCGCATGCCCATCTGGGCGGTCTTCATGGTCTTCTTCGCGATGGCCTCGCTCGCGCTGCCCGGCCTCAACGGCTTCGTGAGCGAGTTCCTCTGCCTGCTGGGCGTCTACTCCAGCGAGGCGCACGCGGGCACCGGCTACCCGGGCATCCTGGGCCCCGGCTACGCGCTGCTTGCCGCGAGCGCGCTGGTCCTGGGCGCGCTCTACATCCTGCGCATGCTGCAGAAGTTCGTCTTCGGACCGCTGCGCGAGCCCGGCCACGGCGGTCACGGCCACGGCCACCACGCACACGACCAGCACGGCCACGCCGAGATCCGCGACCTCAACGGCCGCGAGATCCTGGCGATGCTCCCGCTCGCCGCGGCGTGCATCGTGATCGGCGTCTATCCGAAGCCGCTGCTGCACGCGCTCGAGCCCGCCGCCGCGGGCGTGCTCCAGCCCTACCAGGCGCTTCTGCAGCGCGACCTGCCCGGCCCCAAGGCCGCGCAGTCGGGTCAGGCCGCGCCCGCCGCGGCTGAGGCGACGCCCGTCGCCGCCGCCACCAGCGCCGCCCCGACCGCCCCCGCCGCGGAGGGCATCCAGTGATCCCGATGCTCGCCGACCTCTCCGCCGTCGCCCCCGGCCTGCTCGCCAGCGGATCGCTGGCGCCGAAGTTCTCGCTGATCGCACCCGAGATGGTCCTCTTCTGCGGCGCCGTGCTGGCCGCGATCCTGGGCCTCTCGCGCTCGCGCTCGGTCCGCGTGGCCACCCCGTGGCTCGCGCTGGCGACGCTCGGCGCGACCCTCATCACCACCCTCTGGATCTGGACCCCCGAAGCCGCCGCCGCCGCGCAGCTTCCGATGCCGATGCTCGGCAAGTACGTGATCGCGATGCTCTGCGTCGTGGGCGCGGGCCATGTGATGAGCTCGATGGGCCAGATCGACCGCGCGTACGAGCGGCAGATCGCCGTCGGCAGCGCGAGCTTCGATCCGGTGCGCATCATCCAGGGCGAGTACTACGCCTTCCTGCTCCTGAGCCTCTGCGGCGCGATGCTCCTCTGCCACGCGACCGACCTCGTCTGGCTCTTCCTGGCCTTCGAGCTCTGCTCGCTCCCGACCTACGTGCTCGTCGCCATCGGCCGCACCGCCGACCGCAGCATGGAGGCGGCGATCAAGTACTTCTTCCTGGGCGCGATGAGCACCGCGACCATGCTGCTGGGCTTCGCCTTCCTCTACGGCGCGACCGGCACGCTGGAGCTGGAGCCCATGCGCGAGGCCTTCCAGGCGCAGGCGCAGACCACCGGCATCGGCTCGGTCGCGATCGTGGGCATCCTGCTCGCGGTCATCGGCATCTGCTTCAAGCTCGCCGCGGTGCCGATGCACTTCTACGCGCCGGACGTCTACGAGGGCGCCGCCACCCCGGTGGCCGCCTTCATCAGCTTCGTCCCCAAGGTGCAGGGCTTCGTGACCCTGATCCTGCTGCTGGGCACCGTCGGCTGGAACTCCAGCGGCGAACCCTCGCTGCCCCCGGTGATCGCGGCGGTCCTGTGGATGATCGCCGTCCTGACGATGACGCTGGGCAACATCGGCGGCCTGCTGCAGGGCTCGACCAAGCGCATGCTCGCGTACAGCTCGATCGCCAACAGCGGGTACATGCTGGTGGGCGTCCTGGGCGCGCCGCTGATCGGCATCGACGCGATGCTGCTCTACCTGCTCACCTACGGCGTCGCGAACCTCGCCACCTTCGGCGCGCTCGCGGCCGTGGAGCGCAACGGCGCCGAGGTGGACTCGATCGACGACCTCGCGGGCCTGCGCGTGCGCGCGCCGCTCGCGGCGGTGGCCCTGGCCATCGGCGCCCTCAGCCTCACCGGCATCCCGCCGCTGCTGGGCTTCTGGGGCAAGCTGGGCATCCTGATGACCACCGTGCAGGCGCACCAGAAGCCGCTGCTGGTCATCGTGGCGCTCAACAGCGCGATCGCCGCCTTCTACTACCTGCGGCTGGTCGCCTGGCCGTGGGTGCAGGAGCCGACGCCGCGCACGCAGGGCGTGACGCACACGCCGGGGCTCTGGCCGCGGCTGAGCGCGATCGTCTTCGCGGTGGGCTGCATCGTCGTCCCCGTCGCGGTCGGTCCCTGCAAGGACCTGGCCGTCCAGGCGGCGCGATTCCAGTTCCAGAACGCGCCGGCGCCCGCCGCGGCGCAGGCGCCCGCGTCCTCAAACCCCGCGAATCCAGCCGCCTCGGAGCCTTCCAATGCTCCGGCGCAGACGCTATCATTGTCCCTCCGCCACCGGTGACCCCGGCGGTGGGACGCGTGCGACTGTAGCTCAATTGGATAGAGCATCGGTCTACGAAACCGAAGGTTGATGGTTCGAGCCCATCCAGTCGCGTTCCAGCGGCCCCGGCACCCCCGCCGGGGCCGCGGTGTTTTTGCGCTCGCTGCGACACCCGCCGGGGGTAGCCTCATCCCGACCGCGCGCCCAGCCCAGCGCGCCCAACGAGGGGAACCCCCATGGCACTGCTCGCCCGATCCGGCCGTCTGCTGCGCTCCGCCCTGCTCTGCCTCGCGGCCGCCGCCGCGCTGGCCTCCGCCCCGACCGCGCGTGCCCAGGGCACCAACGGCCAGGTCCCGGACCCCATCTCGATGTCCGAGCTCACGACGACGCTGCGCCGCTACGCGCAGCCGACGCCGGAGCAGCTCGCCGCGATCGAGCCCCTGCACGACGCCTACATCCAGCGCATGAAGGCGCTGCGCGAGGGGGAGATCGAGCGCTTCCTCGCCGCCACCCGCAAGATGCAGGGCGGGATGCCCCGCCGTCAGGAGGCGGAGGACTTCATCCGCGACTACGAGCGGATCCTGAAGCAGGTCGCCGAGGCCGACGACGCGCTCTTCGCCTCCATCGCCAGCTCGATGGGCGAGGGGAAGGCCGTCGCCATCAACCGCGCGCGCGATGCCCGCGACCGCGCGCGCTCGCAGATCGGCATCACCGGCGGCATGTTCGGCCAGCAGGGCCGCGTCGACGTCTCCGCCCTCGTGATGGAGCTCAAGCTCTCCCCCGAGGCGCTCGCCGCCGTCGATCCCCTGCTCCAGGAGTACGAGCGCCAGTACACGGCGCTCTCGCGCGAGGCGGCGACCGCCTCGACGCGCATGATCCGCGACATGTTCGACGGGCTCGAGAAGGCGGGCTTCGCGGGCATCAACGGCGAGGACCTCGCCGGCGATCCCGAGCGCATGCAGGCGATGATGGAGGCCGTGCAGACGGTGATGCGCGCCGCCGGCGAGCGCCCGCGCGCGAAGTTCGCCGAGATCGCGCAGCTCCACTCCAAGACCGCCAAGACGCTGCTGCCGCAGCTTCCCGATGCGGAGCGCGACCGGTTCCTCGACCGCTATGTCCGCGCCGCGTACCCGCAGCTCGCGATGGGCGGCCTGAACTCGCCCGAAGGCGTCCTGCGCCTGGCGCTGCGCTCGAAGGACCTGACCGCCGAGCAGCGCACGCAGCTCGAGGCGATCCGCGACCAGTGGCGCCGCGAGGATTCCGCCGCGCTGGAGGAGGGCATGCGCGCCGTCGATGCGCAGTCGAACAAGTCAAGCCCATTCGACTTCGACGCCGCCGCGCAGGAGGAGTATTCCAAGACGCTGCAGGCGAGCTTCCAGAAGCGCGCCGAGGCCTCCTCGAAGGCGCTCCAGGCGATCAAGGCGCTCATCGGCGACGAGCGCGTGCAGAAGCTCGCCGAGGCGCAGGAGGAGCGCGCCGTCGCGGGCGCGCCGACGATCGCGGCCGCGGGCGGGGTCGCGGTCGCCACCGCGGAGGGCGAGGTCGTCGTGACCGGCACCGAGGCCGTCGAAGCCGACGCGGGCGAGATCAAGCGCCAGACGCTCGCGGCCCGCCGCACCAGCGCGATCGCGGAGAAGGCCATCGGCGTCGAGGCGCTGCAGACGCTCGAGCGCTTCACCGACCTGGACCAGGCGCAGCGCGAGCTCGCGGCGACGCTCATCGGCGACGCCGAGAAGCAGTGGGACGCGCAGCTCGAACCGATCCGGGCCAAGGCGAACGAGGGCAACCGCGGCCGCTTCCCCAGCTCCAACGACGCCGCCGCCCAGAAGGCCGCCGACGCCGCGCGCGCCAGCTACTACGAGGCGCTGCGCGATCTCGGCCGCCGCGCCGAGGCCATGGACACGGAGCTGCTCACCACCCTCGCGCACGCGCTGGGCGACCGCGCCGCGGCGGGGCTGCAGGCGATCCGCCTCGAGCGCATCGTCGCCCGCAGCGACATGGGCGATCCCACCATGCAATTCGGCGTGATCGCCGGACAGGAGGCGCAGCCGGTGGACATCGCCAGGCTGCTGGGCGAGGCCTCGGTCTCGCGCGCCGAGCGCGCCGCCGCGATCGCGGCCGTCGCCGCGGACCTCGAAGCCACCGCCGGCCGCCTGACGCAGGCGCGCGAGGACGCGCTCGCCGCCGCGCAGCGCCTGGAGGACTTCCAGCAGACCTTCTCGCGCTTCCAGCCCGGCGAGAACGGCCAGCCGGACATGGCGGAGATGCAGAAGGCGGGGGTCGAGATGATGCGCCTGCAGTCGCAGGCCACGCAGGCTGGCACGCGCCGGCGCGAGGCGATCGCCGCCACGTGGGAGCGCATCCTGGCCGCGCTTCCGGAGGCGCCGCGCAAGCGTCTCGTCGAGGCGTACGAGGACGAGGCGTACCCGACCATCTTCCGCGACGCCCGCGCCGCCACGCCGCTCATCGACCGCGCGCTGGCGATGCCGGACCTCAGCGACGACCAGCGCACGCAGCTCCTGGCGCTGGGCGACCGCGTCCGCGCCGAGCACCGCGAGCTCTCGCGCAAGATGATTCCCAAGCCGGCGGGCGAGTTCCCCGGCGGCGACATGAACGCGCAGGCGCGCTACTGGCAGGAGTACATGGACCGCCAGGCCGCCGCGCAGCGCGTCCAGTTCGAGCGCGACGAGAAGAGCCAGCGCGCCGTCGCCGCGCTGCGCCGCATCCTCAACGAGGCCCAGCGCGCGCGCATGCCGGAGCTGGAGAAGTACGAGGAGGCGGGGGCGAAGCGGGGTCAGGGGTGATGGAGATGAGCGTGCGCGCGTGCGCGGTCGCGGTGGTCGCGCGGACCGGCTCGCGCCTTCGGGCGCTCCTCCCCGCTTTCATCCTCGTGGCGATCGCCGCGTGCGCGCCGCAGGCGCACGCGCAGGCGACCTATGTCCAGTTTCCCGAACCACTCTCGCTCGCGGAGCTCACGGTCCTGCTGCGCGACCGCGCCCGCGTGGGGCCGGAGCAGATGGCGGCGATCGAACCGCTGCACGACGCGTACCTCGCGCGCATGCGGGCGCTTCGGCTGAAGGAGATCGAGGACTTCCTGAAGGCGTGGGGATCCGGCAACTCTCCGCGGCTCACACGGGCCGAGTTCAACCGCATGACGGCCGCGCACGACCAGATCATGCGCGAGCTCGGCGTCGCGGAGGACGAGCTCCTGCTGGCCGCGGCCGCCCGCGTCGACGAGGCGTCGCGCGCGGGCGTCCAGCGCGTGCGCGACCATCGGGAGCGTCGTCGTCGCGCAGCCGACCCGCTCCGCGGATCGGTGCCCGTCGCGGCGTCGTTCGAGCTCTCCGAGATCGTGCTCCCGATGCGGCTGGACCCGCAGGCGCGCGCCGAAGTCGATGCGGTCCTGCAGGGATACGAGCAGCAGCTCACCTCGCAGCTGCGCGAGTATTCGGCGCTCGGGACGGAACTCGGTCGCGCCGAGGCGGCGGTGCATGAGGCCCCTCGGAAGGTCCCCGTCCACGCGGACAGCCCCGCCGGCGCCGGGGAGGAGGACGGGACGCAGCGGGAGGCCGCGACCGAGGTCCTCACTCCGCAGGAGCTGGAGCTCGACCGCTGCGACCAGCGCCGCCGTGCGAAGCTCGCGGAGCTCGACGCGCTGCATGCGCGCGCAGCATGCGCGATCGCGCCGCTGCTTCCGCCGGCGGAGCAGGAGCGGTTCCTCGCGAAGCTCCTGCGGGCGGGCTTCCCGGAACTCGGCAGCTCCGGGCTCTCGCAGGGGACCCTGTTTCGACTGGCGCTGGAGCTCGACGATCTTCCGGCGCAGGCGCGGGAGCGCGTCCAGCAACTGCGCGCCGAGTGGCTCGCCGCAGAGCTCGCGGCGCTCGACCTGGAGCTGCGCACGACGGTGCAGGCTCGAAGCGATGGTCGCACGCACTGGCAGTTCGGCAACGATCATCCCGGCTTGGCCGCGGTGGGCGATCGGCGCGAGGCGCGCGCACGGCGCCTGATCCAGGCGCTCGCCGACACCGTGGGCGGGAAGCGTGCCCGGAAACTGGCGCTTCGTCTGGACGAGATTTGGACGAAGCAGGCGGAGGAGGGTGCGCAACAGATGGCCTCCGGCGAGGTCATGGAGCAGGTCCACCTTGGGGACAGGTGGATGCTCCTCGAGTACTGCTGGGAGCAGTCGGAGGCGGCCGGGCAGGCGGACGACGCCCCCGATTCCGCGGAGACGGATTCCCTGAGTTCGTCGGGGCTGCCGCCGCTTGCCAAGCAGGGCGTGGAGGCCTTCCGCCCGTTCCTCGAACTGGACGCAGCGCAGGCGCTGGTGGCCGCCACGACGCTCGCCGATGCCCAGCGGCGCTGGCATGAGCAGGTCGATCCTTTGGAGGAGCGCTACCTCCAGGCGCGACAGGCGCAGGGGCCCCAGGAGGAAGACACGCCGGAGGCGCGCCGCTGGGCACGACTCATGGACGTGGACTCCCACCGGGCCTACCGCGATCACGTCGTGGCGTCCGTCTCGGCCGATGCACATGTCTTTGAGCAGCTTCGGGCCGCGCTGGGATCGACCGCCGCGGGCGCGATCCGCGCGCTGGGGGCGCAGCGAGCGATCCAGACCCAGGACGAGTGGCACTTCATCGGAGCGTTGACGGATGCGCTCCGAGCGCTCACGCAGGTCGACCTGCCGCCCGCGGTGCGGACGCAGATCGTCGAGGCTTCGGCGGCGGAGCTCGACGCTCTTGCCGCCGCGCTCGAGCGCGGCCGGACGCACGATGCGGAATGCAGCCTGCGAATGGCGGAAGCCAGACGGCGCGTGCAGGACGCCGCCGATGCGTCCGATGCCAACGAGACGCCGGAGACCCTTGCGGCCTACGAGGCGGCGGCCGCGGAGGAGGATCGTCTGTGCGGCCTCATTGGGTCGGAACGCGAAGCGCATCTCGAGGCGGCCGCAGCGGCCTCGGGTGCCGCCTGGAAGCGGATGCTCGCCGCAGCGCCGGAGGATGCTCGCGAGGCGCTTCAGGAGGCGTACGAAGAGATCGCCTATCCGCGGATCTTCCTCGATCCCCGCGCGGGCGCTCGCTGGTGCGTGCGAGCGCTGCAGCTGCCCGACCTCACGGAGGCGCAGCGAAACGCCCTGGAGTCGCTGCGCGACCGCGCGAGCCGCGAACATCGCGAGCTCTCCCGGAAAATGGTGCCGCGCAACTGGGCGCGGCTCGAGCCCGTCGTCCCGATGACGCAGGAGCAGGCGTTGGAACTCTGGGCGGCCGAACGCCTGACGGCCGGGCTGGCCGAGTTCGACCGCGATGAGAAGAGCGCGCGGGTCGTCGCCGCACTGCGGCGGATCCTGACCGAGGCGCAACGCACGCGCCTGGCGGGACTGGATCGATACGAGGAGCTCGTGCTGGCCGCCCGGGACCGCTAGCTGCCCGCCCCCGCCCGCTCCCCCACCGCCCCCACCACCAGCGGCAGCGCGCCCAGCAGCACCAGCGCCGCGGCGGCGCCGTGCAGCGCGCCGATGCCCATGCCCAGGGCGTCCAGCAGCGGCATCTCGAGCGGGATCCACACGAGCGCGGCCGCCGCGTAGCCGCCCAGCGCGCACCAGCGGCCGATGCGCTGCGCCTGCTGCGTCGGGGGCTCGTCGCGTCCGCGGCGCACGCGCGCGGCGGCGGCGGCGACGCCCGCGGCGACGCACGGCACGACCAGCGGCAGCGAAATCCCCGGCAGCAGCCACGCCGCCGCGACCGCGAGCGCGATCCACGGCGTCCACGCCCCCACCGCCGCGGCCAGCGGGCCCGCGCCCACGCGCCGCGCCAGCAGCGCGCCGAGCGCGACCACCAGCAGCGCCGCCGCGATCCACAGCAGCATGAGCATCCCGGCGATGCGCAGCGGCGCGTTGACCATGTTCACCTCCAGCGCCCGCGTGGCGATCTGGAAGAGCCATCCGATGCACCCGCCCGCCAGGATCACGCCGCCCGCGCCCAGGACGGCCGCCGCCGCCGCACGCACGCTGGTCGTGGAGTCCGCGCGGCGCGCGCCCGCGAGCAGCGTCCCCACGACGCAGATCGCCAGCATCGCGGCGGCGACCAGCGCGATCGGGCGCGTCGCCTCCTCGGGCCAGCGCAGGATGCCCAGGCCGAGCACATCGCCCCACACCGCGCGCCCCGGCGGGATCGCGCCCGGCTGCGCGGGCAGTGCCGCATCGAAGGCGCGCACCAGCTCCAGCGCCGTCTGCCCCATGTGCGCGAGCGTCGCGTCCTGCAGCCGCTGCGGCGTGTCCTGCGGCGAGTGGTACGCCGCGACGTCGCCGATGAAGGCGACGTTGCAGCCCGAGCGGCCCGCGCGCAGGAAGACGGTGAAGTCCGAGCCGTTGGGCATGCGGCGGTACGCCTCGACCGCCAGCGACTGCGTGCGCGGCGCGCTCAGCGCCTGCGCCATGCGGTCGGCCAGCCATGCCGACTGCGGACCCGTCTCGTAGACCATCGCAGGGCCGGCGGCGCCGCGAGCGTCCAGGTTCACGACCAGCTCGATCGCGGCGGCCGCGGGATGCGTCGCCTCGAAGGCGCGCGCGCCCAGCAGGCCGCGCTCCTCGCCGTCGGTGACCAGCAGCAGGATGTCGTGCGCGGGCGGCCGCGCCCGCAGCGCGCGCGCCACGCCGACGAGCGATGCCACGCCCGCGCCGTCGTCGCCGGCGCCGGGCGATCCCGGCACGCTGTCGGAGTGCGCGACCAGCGCGATGCGCGCGCCCTCGCCCCCGCGCGTCCCCGGCACGCGCACCACGAGGTTCTCCAAGGCGACCGGCCCGCCGGGAAGCCCGCGCTCGAGCGTGACCGCGTGCCGTTCCACGCTCAGGCCGAGCGACTCCAGGATCCCCCCGATGCGGTCGCGTCCCGCGCGCGCGGCGTCGGTGCCGACGACGCGCGGCGTCCCGTCGCCCACGATCGAGTCGAGATCCACGCGCGCCTGCGCGGCATCGAAACGCTCCCCGGCGCGCAGCGGCACGACCAGGTCCGGCCACCGCTCCATGGCCAGCGCGACCAGCAGCACGCCCATCGTCCACGCGAGCGCCACCCAGAGGCCACGGCGCGCCTGCGTGCGGACGCGGCGGGAGGTTTCGGCGTCGGTCAGCATGGGGCGAAGGGCGGCACTCTAGGGGCGGCGGCACGGGCGCGAGCGTCCGCGCATACCCCGGTTATCGGGTGCGCCGACAACGCCATTCCCGTGAAGCCACGGGGCGCCGCGCCATTGTCTGACGCCCTGTGCAAAACCCATACAGACATGCTGAAAACACGGGCTAGACTCGCCCCGAGCAACCGCCACGCAGGGCGTCTTCCTGCGTGGGCTCTGCCACTCCACCTCCGTCCAGAAGAGACCCCGACGATGCGTTACTCCGCCTTCACCGCCATCGCCACCTTCGGGCTCACGGCCTCCGCCTTCGCGGGTGCCTCGAGCATCGTGATCAACGAGTTCCGCGGCGACCAGCCCTCGACCGACATCAACGAGTACGTCGAGCTCAAGGGCACCCCGGGCGCCTCCCTCGACGGCTACACCTTCCTGATCATCGGCGACGGCACGACCGCCACCAAGTCGGGCGTCGTCGAGTTCAAGTGGACCTTCTCCGCCGCCGACGTCATCGGCTCCAACGGCTACCTGGTGCTGCGCAAGCCCACCATGACCCTGCCGATCGCCTCGGGCGCGACCGTGGTGGACATCCTCCCGGACAACGCGACCGGCGTCTTCGAGAACGGCAACAACGTCACCCTCATGCTGGTCACCGGCTACACCGGCAGCAACGCGCAGGGCGCCGCCACCGGCACCGCCGCCGAGGACCTGGACACCAACGACGACGGCATCTTCGACGTCACCCCGTGGACCTCGATCGTCGACACCGTCGCCCTGAAGCACGACACCACGGCCGTGCCCAGCAGCGGCGAGGTCTGGTGGTACAGCCCGGTCACCGTCGGCCCGAACTCCTACCGCTACATCCAGAACGCCACGAGCGGCACGCAGGTCGCCGGCTGGGACTTCCAGACGACCACCAACGGCGGCACGGCGACGGCGGCCTCCCCCGCGACCCCCAAGGTCTATGTGGCCAACGTGGGCAGCGGCACGATGTACCTCGACGGCACCAACGGCGCGAGCGACTGGTTCGTCCCCGCGAGCGGCTCGACGAACACCGAGCTGAACGCCTTCGGCGGCACCGCCTCCAACGCCGGCGCGGGCATGTCGACGGTCACCACTGGGGCGGCCGCGCTGGCGCTCGTCAATCAGTCTGCCAACGGCAAGTCGACCACCTTCAAGTTCTCGATGGCGGGCCTCGCCGGCCTGAACATCAGCTACGCGACGCAGAAGAGCAGCGCGAGCGGATTCGCCACCCATCAGTGGGCGTGGAGCATCGACGGCAGCGTGTGGAACGACTTCGAGGCGGTCACGAACATCCCGACGAGCTTCGGCACGCGCACCCTCGCGCCGATCAACTTCCTTGACGGCGCCGCGGTCGCCTACCTGCGAATGACCGTCTCGGGCGCGACGAGTGCAACCTCCAACAACCGCCTCGACAACATCCAGTTCATCACCAACCCGGTCGAGACCAGCACGCAGGTCACCGCGTACGTCACGCCGATGTACGTGACCCGCAGCGCCGGCGGCCTCTGGGCCTTCGGTCCCGAGTCCACCGACGGTGGCTGGGACACCCCGGGTGGCGACAACTACTTCCCGCCCACCTACGCCTGCGGCGACCCGAACGCGGGCGACCCGCTCGCCGTGCACTTCAACCCCTACACGGCCGACGAGTGCTGCTGCGAGTTCGTGTGCGCGGCCGACGCGTACTGCTGCGAGGCGCACTGGGATTCCTTCTGCGTGACCAAGGCCGCCGAGTGCGCGGCCAACTGCAGCGCGCAGCCCTGCCCGGCTGACCTCGACGGCGACGGCGTCGTGGGTGGCGCGGACCTCGGCCTGCTCCTGGGCAGCTGGGGCACGCCCAACAACGACCTCGACGGCGACGGCGTCGTCGGCGGCGCGG
Source organism: Phycisphaerales bacterium (assembly GCA_046350355.1). Classification (GTDB taxonomy): domain Bacteria; phylum Planctomycetota; class Phycisphaerae; order Phycisphaerales; family SM1A02; genus UBA966. Next base: position 1,013,304 of record JAXMAN010000002.1, read on the forward strand.
ACCTGGGCCTGCTCCTGGGCTCCTGGGGCGCGTGCCCGTAAGTTCGACGAGCGCAGCCCGGATTCAACCTTTCCCGCGGGCCTGGAGCATGCTCCAGGCCCGCGGTGTTTCCGGGAACCATGCGTCCGCAAAGTGGACTTGCGTGCGGGGAGGGTTAGACTTGATCGGTTCCACCGCGCGGGAGTTTCCGCGCGTCATCCGCCCAACCCGAAGAATCGAGCCGCCGATGCGCACCGCCATCGTCTCCCTCCTGGCCAGCAGCTGCCTCGCCACGACCGCGTGGTCGGGCGAGACCCTCCGGATCAACGAGTTCCGTCCCGACCAGACGGGCACGGACACCAACGAGTACATCGAGCTCAAGGGCATGCCCGGCGCCCCGCTGGGAATCGTCACGCTGCTCATCCTGGGCGACGGATCGGGCACGACCAAGTCCGGCGTGATCGAGTTCAAGTGGACCTTCGGTCCCAACGACTTCGTCGGCTCCAACGGCTTCGTCGTCCTGCGCAAGCCCGGCATGACGCTCCCGATCGCGCCGGGCACGACGGTCATCGACCTCGAGCCGCCCAACGCGACGGGCGACTTCTTCGAGAACGGCAACAACACGACGGTCCTGCTGGTCACCGGCTACACGGGCAGCATGCCGCAGGGCTCGACCGCGAGCGCGGGCGACGACCTCGACACCAACGACGACGGCATCCTCGACAGCACGCCGTGGGAGGCGCTCCTCGACAGCGTCTCGCTCAAGGTCGATCCGGGCGCGGCGCCCAGCGCGAACGAGGTGTGGTGGTACAGCGCCAACACGGTCGGCCCCGACACCTACCGCACCGCGCAGAGCAACACGACGGGCACGCTCCTGGCGGGCTGGGACTTCCAGACCACGGCCAATGGTGGCACCGCCTCGCTCGCGATCCCGAACACCCCCCGCGTCTACCAGGCGAACGTCGGCAGCGGCACGATGTACTTCGACGGCACGCACGGCGCGAGCGACTGGACCGTCGGCACGCTCACCGGCAACACCGAGCTCAACGCCTTCAGCGGCACGGCGCTCAACGCGGGCCCGGGCATGTCCACGGCGACCGCGGCGCCCGCGAGCCTGGCGCTGGTGAACGTCTCGGCCAACGGCAAGTCGGGCGTGATCGCCTTCTCCATGGCCGGCGTCGATGGCCTGCAGGTCAGCTACGCCACGCAGCGCACGACCACCGGCTTCACCAGCCAGCAGTGGGACTGGAGCACCGACGGCGTCGCCTGGACCCCGCTCGAGACGGTGAGCGGCCTGAGCTCGAGCTTCGCCGTGCGGACGCTGGCGCTGACGCACGCGCTGGACGGCGCGGCGACCGCCTACCTGCGCCTGACCGTCGACGGCGCGACGACCGCCAGCTCCAACAACCGCATCGACAACCTGCAGCTCCTGGCCAACCCGGTCACGACGACGACGCTGCTGGTGAACAACGCGGCGCCGATGTACGTCGAGCGCCTGCCCACCGGCGAGTGGATCTTCGGCCCCGACGCGGTCGAGGGCGGCTGGGACACCCCCGGCGCGGAGAACTTCGTTCCGCCGGCGTACGCGTGCGGCCTGCCCGAGTCGGGCGACGCGCTGGCGGCGCACTTCAACCCCTTCGCGGCCGACGCCTGCTGCTGCGCCTTCGTCTGCGCCTCGGACGCGTACTGCTGCCAGGCGCACTGGGATGCGTTCTGCGCGACCGCCGCGGCGGCGTGCGCGGCCAACTGCGCGCCCCCCTGCCCGGGCGACCTCAACGGCGACGGCATCGTCAACGGCGCCGACATCGGCATGCTGCTGGGCGCGTGGGGCACCTCGACGAACGACCTCACCGGCGACGGCATCGTCAACGGCGCGGACATCGGCGTGCTGCTGGGCGGCTGGGGCGTCTGCCCCTGACGGCGCGGGCCGACGAGTGACCGCGCGCGCCCGCCCTAGACTGCGCGCGTGGCTCACGCGACGCACGCCGTCACCCTGCTGGGCGGCGCGATCTTCGACCGGATCGCCGGCTTCGGCGCCTTCGTGCGCTTCGCGCTGGCGACGCTCGCCGCGCTCGTGGAACACCCCGCCCGCTGCCTGCGCTGGCGGCAGCTCGCGCCGCAGCTCCTGGCGGTGGGCACGGCCTCGGTGCCGGTCGTCGCGGTCACCGGCTGCTTCATCGGCATGATCCTGGCGGTGGAGGGGTTCGCGCAGTTCGAGGCCATCGGCGCCTCGCGGCGCATCGGCGGGATCATCAACGTCAGCGTCGTGAAGCAGATCGGCCCCGTCCTGGCGGCGGTGATGGTCGCCGGGCGCGTCGGCGGCGCGATCGCGGCCGAGCTGGGCACCATGAAGGTGACCGAGCAGCTCGACGCGATGCGCGCGATGGCCGCGAGCCCGATCGTGCGGCTGGTCGCGCCGCGCTTCGTCGCGTGCCTGGTGATGACCCCGATCCTCACCGTCTTCAGCGACCTGCTGGGCGCCTGGGGCGCCTGGGTCGTGGTGGTGAAGCTCTTCGGGGTCTCCTCGACCGAGTACTGGCACTACACGGCGCAGTTCATGGTCGCGCTCGACCCGGTGAACGGACTGATCAAGGCGACCGCCTTCGGCGCGGCGATCGGCTTCATCTGCTGCTACAAGGGGTTCACCTGCGGGCCGGGCGCCGAGGGGGTGGGCCGGGCGGCGACCAGCGCCTTCGTCGCCTCCTTCATCGCCATCGTGGCGATCAACCTGGTGCTCGTGGACTTCCTGCAGACGGTGACGCGGCTGGTCTACGGGGGAATTTCCTCGGCCCTGTAGGCGCGCGGGCGTATCCTCGGGGCATGGCCGCTTCCCTGCTGCTGGCCGCCGCGCTGTTCGCGCAGACGGCTCCGCTCCTCGCGCAAACCGCTCCGGGCGGCGCCAAGCCTCCCGCCGGCCCCAGCCTGCCTACGCAGAAGACCTTCACCACGGGGACGGCCCTCGGCTCCGGCCAGGGCGGCGCGGGGCAAGGCGGCGGCGCCGGCGCGGGCCAGGGCACGGGCAGCGGCGGCGGCAACACCGTCGGCAGTCCGATGGGCGGCGGGAGCACGATCTCGGGCCGTCCGCCGGAGCTGCCGCTGCAGCGCGTCACGCCGCGCCAGTACGACGTGAAGTTCGAGGGCAGCATCTGGGCGCCGGGGGTCTCGCGCGGCGACACCGCGCCGATGCAGCTCTCCGCGATGACCGTCTGGTTCCCGATGATCCTGCAGAGCACCTGGAGCGCGGTCGATCCGGCCAGCCTCAAGCCCGAGCTGTGGATCGAGGCGCGCAAGGACCCCAAGATCGGCGACCGCGTGCAGTACCGGCAGGGACTGCCCTTTGGCCTCTCCGCGATGGGCTTCCCCGTCGGCGATGTCGCGGGCCAGAGCCTGAAGTGGAACGTCACCTGGCGCGTGCAGGTCTGGTCGGCGAAGCTGGACGAGGCCGCCGCCGCGCGCACCACCTGGCCCGTCGACTGGCCCGCCGAGGTGCAGGAGGCGCTGCGCCCGCAGCCGGGCATCGAGAGCGACGCGCCGGAGTTCAAGGCCTTCGTCGACCGCGTGAGCCAGGGCAAGCTGCGCGCAGTCTCGCCCTGGATCGCGGCGAAGGAGCTGGTGCGCGCGACCATCAAGGTCTTCCGCAACATCGACAACGACGGGCTGCGCGTGGAGAGCGGCTTCACGCGCGGGCTGGTGCTCAACGGCGCGCTCTCCTCGATGAACGCCGCCAGCGGCACGGCGCACGACATGACGGCCGCCTGCACCGCGGTCCTGCGCGCGGCGGGCATCCCCGCGCGCGCGGTCATCGGCGCCGCCGACCTGCCCACCAGCAGCGGCAACGCCACGCGCACGCGGCTCATCAGCTGGGGCGAGTTCTATCTCCCGGGCGCGGGCTGGGTCCCCTACGACCCCGTCGACCTGCGCGGCGCGATCCGCGGCGGCCTCTCGCTCGACCGCTCCTGGCCCAGCTTCGGCAACTGGTCCGACCTGAACGAGCGCATCCCGCTGAGCTACACCTGGATCGCGCCGATCCCGGGCACGACCTCGATGCCCTACCCCGCGGTCTGGAGCTGGTCGACGCACGGCGTGATCAACACGCAGGTCATCAGCGACATGGTCGGGATCCAGATCGTCGGACGCGGGCGGGCCAAGGAATAGCGCACCCCGGGGGTACGATGCCCCCATGCATGCTGCGCCCTTGCTGGTCGCCGTAGGCCTCCTGACCGCACCTCCGGATCCGGCGCCGCCGAAGCAGCGGCCGACAGCACCGTCACCGGCGCAGCGCGACGGCACTCCGCGCGCGCCTGCGGTGGACGCCCCCAATGCACGCGATGGCGACCGCCAACGCGCGCAGCCCAACGCGCCCCTTCCCCAGATCTGGCCACGCATCCACGGCCCCTCGAGTGAGACGCGCAATTGCGTCCCCTCGCGCGCGGCGGTGCTCTGGGCGCAACGCCGCGACCAGGGTCGCATGGCGACCTTTGGGGGTTCGGAGGAACGCGTCTCCGGGGAGCCCCCGCGATCGCCGCTCGACCGCGTGGAGCCGCGGCTCTGGGAAGCGCGCGTCGATCTCCAGTTGCGCGGCACCGCGCGCAGCGGGCCCAACGCGCGTCCGGACTTCGTGATTCCCGACGCGGTGCTCTGGTGGCCGTTGGTGGTCGAGGACACCTACACCACGCTCGACCCATCAAGCGTCTCCACGCAGCTCTGGCTCGACGACCGGCAGGCGGTCGCGCCGATGGCGCGGAAGGACTCGCTTGCGTTCGGTGTCGGCGCGGTGGGGTTGCCTCTGAAGCAGGTCGCCGCGCACAACATCCGCGCAAGCGTCGTCTGGCGCCAGCAGTGCTGGTCCTCCCGCGTCGACGAGCGCGCCGCGGCGCAGATTCCCTGGCCTGCGGAGTGGCCAGCGGAGGTCCAGGAAGCGCTGCGTCCCCAGCCCGCCATCGAGAGCGACCAGCCCGAGTTCCGTGCGTTCGTCGATCGCATCAGCGGCGGCAAGCTCCGGTCGGTCACTCCCTGGATCGCAGCGAAGGAGCTGAGCCGCGCCACCGTCAATGCGTTCCGGGTGGTGGACGCCGCGGGGAGCTGGTGGATCGGGCGGACCGATGTCGGGCTCCCCCTCATCGGCGCGTACGACCCGATGCGCGCGGGCGTGGGCTCCGCGCACGACCTCTCCGCCGCGTGCGTCGCCGTGCTGCGCGCTGCCGGGATCCCCGCGCGGGTGGTCCTGGGGATCGCCGACATTCAGGCCATCAACGACACCCGGGTGCGCCCGCAACTCGTCACCTGGTGCGAGTTCTATCTGCCGACCGCAGGATGGGTGCCCTTCGACCCCGTCGCGCTGCGCGGCGCCTCGCAGGGCAATCTCCCGCTTGACCGCCCCTGGCCATCCTTCGGAACCTGGGACGACCTCAACCGCCGCGTTCCCGTCGCCCACAGCTTCGTGGCACCCGTCGCCAACACCATATCGCTGACGGTGCCCAACGGCTGGAGCGTGTCGCAGGGCACGCTCGAGGACCTCGCCGTGGACCGGCAGGGCTTCGCGGTGCAGATCACCAGCCGCGGGCGCGTCCCGGAGGCGGGCGGCGCGACTAGTCCTCGACCTTGACGAAGCTCAGGATGCGGGGACGCTGGCCGGGCGAATCCACGCCGGAGCGGTCGACCGTCATCATGTAGCGGGAGTCGTCGATGATCGACTCGGGGTCGGTGGCGTTCCACTTGCCGGTGAGCGGATCCTGGCGGATCGTGCGCACGCGGATCCAGACGGTGAAGACGTCGCTGCGGACGGTCGTCAGGTTGGAGATGCCCTTGAGCAGCGAGTTCTGCTCCAGCGCGTCGCCCGCGGTGAGATCGAAGCGGTACGCCTCGCGCTCGAGCACGGCCGTCGTGGCGGGATCGTCCGTCTCGACGCCGGCGCCGCCCGCGCCGTCCGGGGTCGCGCCGTCGTCGGTCGCCACCGTCAGGCGGTGCGAGTCGATCGAGGTTCGGCCCGAGAGCGGGTGGAACTGGAGCTGGTTCGCCGCCGTGGACTTGGGGATGCCGTCCGTGCGGTAGGCGAGCTGCGGGAGCGGCGGCACCGCGGGGCCGGCGCCGACGAGCGAGTTGTAGCCCGCGCCGCTCGTGGCGGTGTCCCACCAGGTGCGGAAGGGGTTCTGGCCGGCGTAGCGGGTCGACCAGCTCGCGAGCTGGTTCCAACTGTTGCCGATGTCGGCGGCGGCCGGGTTCGCGGGGTCGCGGAACTCCGCGCCCTTGGTCAGCAGCGCCAGCTCGCCCAGGCTGTCGAAGCCGCGCTCGCTGCGCATGTCCGCCGCCCACTCGCGGTTGTTCTGCGCGGTGGGCAGGTCGATGCCGCGGCTGTAGTAGCTGGGCATGAACCCGAACAGGTGGTTGGAGAGGTCGGGCAGGACGTTGGCCTTGCTGCGCCAGAGGTCGATCGCCTCGGGGACGCGCACGCGCGGCGCGGGGACGCCCCAGTCGAAGAGGATCGACTCGGGCACGGCCGGTCCCGGCGAGACGTTGCCAAGGTTCCAGTTGGTCGCCTGCTGCAGCGTGTTGTCGCGGATGGTCTTGAGGCCGTCGATGTTCTCGTCGTCGTTGTAGACCAGGCGCGTCATGTGCGGCATCGCGCGCAGGACCTCGACCGGAGCCGTGTTCACGTTGAGCAGGCCGGGGGTGAGCTTGCCCTCGAAGCCGCGGGCCAGGCGCAGGCGGCGGTTCTCCGCCGTCGCGCGCTCCATGAAGTCGATCGTGCCGTTGCGGTCGCTGTCGAAGGGCTGCGCGCCGCGGTCGTCGACGACGAAGGCATCCAGGAGCGAGGCGCCCCCGGGCAGGCGGCTGTTGAAGCCGATGCCGTTCTGCGTGTTGGGCGTGCCGGCCACGGTGGTGTCGACCACCGGCGGCAGGACCTGGGTGCCCGAGAGCATGGTGGCGCGGCCACCGACGCCCGCGGTCGTGTCGTAGACCGCCGGATCGAGCTGCAGCCGGTTGTAGTAGGCCGGGTTGCCCCCCACCGCCGTCTTCGGGAAGAGAAGGGTGTTCGTCGAGTCCGCGGGCTGCGCGAGGATCTCGGAGAGGGTCGCGTAGGTGCGGCCGCTGGTGGAGCGCTCGACGAGCGGTCCCCAGAGCGGGACATCCAGGATCTCGGCCGCCTGGTCGAAGTCCGCGTCCTTCTGGAACATGCGCAGCGGCGCGATGAAGTTGTCCGGGCTCGCGCCGTTGACGAACTTGGAGTCGGTGACCCCCTTCTCGCCGAAGCTCAGCACGGTGCCGCTCAGCGGCGTCGCGTTGGTCAGGCGCCACGCGGGATAGTCGTAGCGGCGCGACTGGCCGGAGCCGAGCTGCTCGTAGATGCGCGTGGGGAGGAAGGTGGGCTTGCCGCGCTTGGGCTCGCCCCAGACGTTGAAGTAGTCCATCACCAGCCAGGTGCCGACGGGATTGGCGCTGGTGCCGTCGGGCGGATCGGTCTGCGCCCAGGTGGCGCCCTTGCGCTGCGTCTGCACGCCGCCGACGTAGGCGTCCGACTGCGTGGCCTGCACGCGGTCCACGCCGGTGAGGCGGCTGAAGACGTAGCGCGGAGTGCGTTCGTCGAGGCTGATGATGCCGCGGCCCGCGGGGGTGCCGGTCACGCCGTTCTGCGTGTCGAAGAGCCACTGGCGGGCGCCGCGCGCCCAGGTGGTGTAGTAGTCGTCGTTGCGGATGCGGATGCCGTCGATGGCGAGCTTGCCCTGGCGGCACTCGATGTCCAGCTTCGGCGGCAGGTGCTCGTCCGTGTAGAGGCGCAGCACGTTGTCGCGGAAGGACTGGTTGCCGGCGGCGGGGTCGAGCTCGTTCTCGAAGCGGTCGACGACGGTCCAGGTGGGCGTGCCGCCCAGGCTGGGATAGATCGCGCGGCGCAGCTCCACGAAGGACGCCGGCGGGGCGCCGCCGTTGCTCTGCGAGGGCTTCCAGCGGTCCATGTTGCCGCTCACGTCGAGGCCGGCGTACGCGGGCGCGGTCGTGCGGGTGGCGTCGAAGTAGAGCGTGCCGCCGCGCTTGTTCTGCGTCTCGAGCGTGCCGCCGCCCCACGCCGGCGCGAAGATCGCGTTCGGGTCGGGCGGGAAGGTCTGGCCGGGCTTGGTGTCGTTGGAGGGATCGGTGTCGGTGATCGCCTGGCGCAGGTCCAGGAAGTCCAGCCACGCGTCGCGCGGGAAGGGATCGCCGTTGGGGAAGCGCTCGGGGATGCTGAAGACGATCGCGGTGCGGGGCTCCTCGACGGTGGTCGGGCCGAGCTCCACATCGGGGCCGTAGATGTTGCCGCTCTTGGTCCCGCTGGGGCCGGGGATGCCGAAGAAGAAGCGCTGCGGCGCGCCGCTGGCGGGGTTGATGCGCAGCTCGAAGTCGGCCAGGCTGACCGGCGTGTTGTAGGGATTCGCGAGCTGGCAGACGAAGACCACCGCGGGCCAGGTCGCCGGGTCGGCCGGGTCGTAGGTCACGAAGTGCTCGCCCGCGCCGTTGGCGGTGCACGGCGGCAGCTTGCCCGGATCGCCCGAGTCGACCTGGCAGTTCGCCGAGTCGGGGCAGCCGGAGTTGGGGTTGCCCGGCGGGCCGGTCACTGCGTCGATCTGTCCCTGCGAGAGCTTGGTCTTGGGATAGACGAAGGCGACGAAGACCTCCTGGAAGAAGGGCTGCTTCTCGACGCCGATGAAGCCCGCGTTCTGGATCGAGGGATCGCTCACCGCGTCGGAGGGGACGGGGATCGCCTCGGTCGGGTGCAGCGGCTGGTCGAGGGCGAGCGTGTTGGTGACCTGCTTCCAGCTGTCGCGGTAGGAGAGGACGTTGGCCGCGAAGCTCGCGGTCATGAGCTTCGTCGCGGCGAGGCTCTTGCCGGTCTCGGTGGCGGACTCGCCCGGCTTGCCGAAGTAGCTCTGGCGGCTCCCCTCGTCGATGAGCGCGCGGCGCAGGACACGCTGCAGGTCGACGGCGAACTGGCGGTCGTTGGCGGCGATGGTCGCCGCGGAGGCCGCGGTGCCCGTGCCCGAGGGCGGATCGTTGGGCCGGCGCAGGTCGATCTTGCGGTTGTCCTGCAGGAAGCGCTGGCGTGCGAGGAGCGTGTCGATGTAGTCGACGCGGCCGTCGCCGTTGCCATCGCCGCGCGGGGTCGCGCCGGGGAACATGATCAGCGGGTGGTAGGGCGAGAGGTCGTCCGCGAGGTTGACCTGCCCGTCGCCGGTCACGTCGTCGGGCTGGCCGTCCTGGTCGAAGTCGACGCCGCGGCGGACATACGCCGGGCGGGTGCGGGTCACGTCCTGCGAGGTGGCCGTGCTGGTGTGGTCGATGACGCTCCACAGGCGCGGCGGCAGCTCCTCGTTGCGCGCGCCGCTGATCGTGGTCAGCAGGCGGCGGTGGTCAAGCAGCAGCTCCGAGCCCGAGCGCGAGGCGAAGGCCGCGTTGGGCGCCCACGCCGCGCGCGCGCGCCAGTCCTGCATGCGCCGGTCGTCGGGGCTGAGGTAGCGCGCGGTCTCCTCGCGCGAGCGCGAGGAACGCAGCGCCTGCCCGAAGGTGACCTGGTCCGAGTTGGCGGAGTAGGAGTCGTTGAGCGCGATCTCCAGGCGGCTGATCGTCGCGGCGGTGTTGAGGCCGTTGGCGGAGCGGAGCTCGACCTCGTCGTCCTGGCCGAAGGGCGTCAGGGTGACCAGGCGCGCGGCAGTGACGGGGTCGGTGAGCTCGCCGTTGTTGGCCATCGCCTTGAAATAGGTCAGGCGGTCGGCCGGGCGGGTCATCATGAACCAGCCGCCGTAGCCCGCGCCGCCGGGGGCGGCGAGGCCGTAGCTGTTCGTGGCGTCGAAGAGCGGCACGGGACGCGTGGGCTGTCCGGGCGCGCCCTCCTGCATCAGGCCGAGCAGGCGCAGCATGCTGGGCTGGTAGGTCGCGGCGCTCGCGCCCGCGGGCTGCGTGCGCGAGCCTTCCCAGCGCACCGGGTTCCAGCCGACATCGAGGCCGCCGTCGCTGCCGCCGCCGACCGTGCCGGTGCCCGAGTGGTAGACGAGGCGGTCCTTGTTGGGCGTCGGCGCGCCGACCGGGGCCGGGACGCGGAAGCTGAAGGAGAGGCGGTACTCGGGGTCGTTCTCGCGCGAATTGAAGAAGCCGACGGGGACGTCGCGTCCGGCGAGGGACTGTCCGCCGCTGGTCGTCTCGTCGAAGGACTCGCGGCGCGTGACCAGCGCGAGGTCCGCGGGGGTCTGGCCGATGGTGGTCGTCTTGTCGAAGCGCGTCGCGACGTTCACGTTCAGCAGCGCGCTGTTGTCCATGATGCGGACCGCGACGAGCTGGCGCGTGCTGCGGTCGCTGCTGGCGGGCGCGAGGAACCAGAAGGAGTCGGTCCAGCCGTCGCCGTCGGCGTCGGCCAGCGTGCGCGCGATCAGGTTGCGCGAGGTCGGCGAGCCGACCGAGAAGCCCGCGGGGATGGTGTCGTTGGGGGTGTAGACCTTGTACTCGTCGGCGGGATTGCCGAAGGCGCCGAGCTGCAGGAAGTTCGGCAGCGCGTCCCAGCGGCGCGCGGGGGCGGAGACGCCCGCGGCGTTCACGCCCTTGATCATCTGCGCGTGCGGCGGCACCGCGCCGAAGTTGGTCGTGCCGACGTTGAACCAGTCGCGCACGCGCGTGGTCCACGCGGTCGGGTCGAGCACCAGGTAGCCGCGCGAGTCCTTCGCGTTGATCGTCGGCTCGCGCGGGGGCACGAAGGGCAGCCACTGCTCGTAGGGCGTGCCCAGCGAGAGCTCGCCCTGCACGGTGCCGGGGAGGCCGGTCAGCGTGTTGGGGGTGCCGTTGACGACGCCCTCGATGTCGCTGATGTCCCAGCAGACGCGGTAGCCGTTCTCCGCGGTGGCGATCCAGGTCAGGTGCGGCCAGTGGCTGAAGCCCAGCCCCTCGGGGGAGAGAATCGGCAGGTTGTTGATGAGCGCGAGGTTGGACCAGTTGTTCGGAACGTTGCTTGGAGCGACCTGCTGGCCCGGGGGCGCGGGCTGCACGACGGCACCAGCAACGCCGAGGGTTGCGGTCGGAAACGGCGCGGTGCCGCCCAGGAACTGCCCCGCCGTCAGCGCGCGCATCGGCTCGGTGGCAGCGAGCCAGCGCGAGTCGCCGAAGCCCGGGTTGCCGACGGGATTGCCCTCCCCCGCCACCACGCCGTAGCGCGCGGGCCAGTTGGTGAAGGGAATCGTGCTGTAGGGGGCGAAGTTGTAGCCGTCCAGGAAGCCGTCGCCGCCCGCGATGCTCACCAGCGTGTTGTTGGTGAACAGGTCGAAGTAGTCGACGCCGTAACGGATCGCCGCCGGCTCCGGGGGAAGGCGCGGGAAGTCGCTGCGCGCGAGGAACTCGCCGAAGAGCGGCGAGTTGGTGAGGCCCGTCGCCTGGTTCGCGGCGATCTGCGCGGCCATGCTCGAGGAGTCGATGCGGCGCACGAAGAGCGCGTCGGCGATCTCCTGCGCCATCGCCTCGCCCACGGTGTCGATGCGCGCCTCGCGGCCCGCGGCCTTCTGCGACGCGGCCGCCTGCGCGCGGCCCGACTGGGCGCGCACGAGGAAGGCGGTGGCCAGGATGACCAGCAGGACCAGGATCGCCGTGACGAGCACGAGCGTGTTGCCGCGGGCGTGCGCGCCGCGCCGGCGCGCCGTGCGCTCCATGGCGGCGGCGCTGGGCTGGTGGCTCGGGGTCGGGCGTGGATGGACGGTCGCGGCGGTCACGGGAGTCCCCTCTGGGAAGGCGGTCACTTCTTCTTCCGCTTGGGCAGGTCGACGATGAACTGGAAGTCGCGGCCACGGTCCAGGACCAGGCGCGGATCGTGCAGGGTGCAGGTGATGCGGAGCTGCGTCGGCCAGGGCGTGTAGTCGTCGCGCTGGACGCGGATGCCGTCGGGCGTCACGACGAAGGCCTCGTCCTGGTTGAAGCCGAAGACGGCGGTGTAGACGCGCACCGGGATCGCGCTGCCGAAGGGCGCGGAGATCGTCGGGCAGAAGCTGTTGCCCGGGATGCCCTCGATGGACTGCGCGACGAAGCGCATGTGCGCGTTGGTCGTGTTGACGGCGTTGTTGGTCTCCTGCCAGATGGGCATCGCGGAGGCATCCTGCGCGATGGTCACGCCCAGGCGCTGCGCGGGCAGCGGCACGACGTTGCCGTCGCCGGTGTCGGGGAAGCCGAACCAGGGCTGCGGACGCGCGGTGCGCGGCGGGCCGAGCGCGCTCGAGGCCCAGTTGCCCGAGGCGTCGGGCTCGAAGCCGCGCATGGCGAGGACGAAGTTGGTGCTGACCGCGTAGTTGGGCGCGCCGCCGATGACCAGGTTGTCGGTGACGGTGAGCAGCGCGCCAGTCGAGTCGGTCTGGCGGCCCGTGAAGGGCTCCCAGGTCCAGTCGATCTGGAAGTGGCTGCAGTTGGTCGTGAGCACCGGCGAGGTCAGGATCTGGCTGCGGCGGTCCATCGAGGGGACCGCCTTCTCGGCGCGCGGCCAGCCGAGCATTCCGTAGAAGGGCGAGCCCGTGGGGATGGTGCCCGACGCGGGGATGCCGAAGCAGCCGCGCATGATTCGGTCGCGCTGCGAGCTGTAGCCGCCGACCGCGCCCGGGGTGCCGGTCTGGCCGAAGTTGGTGCCGACGATGGCGCCCGTGCTCGGCCAGGCGGGCGCGCCGGCGCCGGTGGGCCAGCCGCGCGGGGCGCCGCCCGCGGAGGTCTGCGTCCACGGCGTGGAGACGGAGTCGATCGTCGGGCCGTTGGGCGGGCCGGGCGGGAGCGAGACGGGGTTCGACAGGCGCAGCGTCGGGGCGATCGCGCGGCGCACCTTGTCCAGGTCGCTCGCGGCGACGTCCACCCAGCCGGACTGCAGGATCGGGCTCGGGCACATGTTGCCGCTCAGCGGGACCCAGTTGCGGTCGCGGAACTCCTGGTACATGCTCGGCAGGTCCACGGCGGGCCAGCCCGAGGGATTGGTGTAGTTGCGGTCGCCGAAGATGCTGGGCGCGGAGGTCGGGCCAAGCGAGGCGGCGAGCGCGGAGGCCGAGGCGGGAACCTCGGGATAGAACATCATGTCGCCGCCGTCGTCGGCGAGCAGCGTCGACTTGCGCGCGAGGACCCACTGGCGCGCCTCGGGCTGGTTGGGCGAGATGCGCGGCGCGCCGGCGCTGTCCTGGTTCGTGGTCGAGTACTGGTAGCCGACGCGGTAGCTGCCCGGATCGAGCCAGGTCCACGGCGTGAGCTGGCGTCCCCCGCTTCCAGGCGCCGGGATGATGCCGGTGATCACCGGCTTGGTCTGCGGCGAACCGGTCTGGCGCGGGTCGTTGCCCAGGCCCGGAAGCTGCACGCCGTGTCCGTAGGAGACGCGCGCGGCGCGGGCCTGCTGGCCGCCGCCGGTGCTCACCATGTCGCCCGAGCCGGCCCAGCGGGCGGAGACCTCGTCGCCCGCGGTGAAGAAGGTGATCTGGTCGCAGCGGATGACCGCGTTCGCGGGGAGCTGCGGGTTGAGCAGCGGCGCCGCAGGTCCCGCGACGACCTGGTTGACGTCGTTGCGCACCGCGACGCACTGGATCGCGATGAAGCCGTCGCCGGTGATGCGGTCGATGTCGCGGCCGAGCTGCTCCTGGATGACCGTCGCTTGGCCAAGCACGTCGGCGGTCGCCTCGCCCAGCGAGGAGACCTTGCTCGCGGTGTTGAAGATCTTGCTGGTGGCGACGATGACCGCCAGCAGCACGACCACCGCGACCATCAGCTCGACGACGGTGAAGGCACGGCGCTGCATCAGAGTTCCCTCACGGTGGCGTAGACGGGGATGAGCTGGTTGCGGTCCGCGTCGAAGGCCGGCACGAAGAAGATGGTGCGGATGCCCTGCGGCACGGGGTCGTTGGCCGTGGTGCCGATGAGCTCGTAGTCGTCGTAGGCCTGGATCTGCGGCACGCGCGGCGAGGGCGCGGAGAGCCGCACGCCGGTCGTCGCGTTCACGAGGTCCGAGGAGGTGCGACGGCCCAGCGCCACGCGGTGGACGTTGCCGTTGCCGTCGACGAGCCACTGCCCCGGGTACTGCCAGGTGTGCTGGATCTGCGGGAGCTGGCCGACCGGGAAGTCCGATGCGGCGAGTCCCTGGTTGGTCGTGAAGAGGCCCGTGGTGAAGGGCGTGTCGTTGGGCTGCGTCCAGCCCGTGCGCACCTGGAGTCCGGTGCCGTTGCCGGTGCTGGCGGCGTCGGGGCTGCTGCCCACGGAGACGGGGACGCGGCGGAACGGGACGGGCGGCTGCGAGGAGCTCGCGGGGTTCGCCTTCGCCACGTAGGCACGCGGCGCGCCGCCGGTGCCGACGACGCGGTAGACGAAGATCGCCACCTGGATCTTGCCGCCGAAGCGGCGGAACATCACGTCCCACACGTAGGGCGAGGGGGTGGTGATCGTCTGGTTCTCGGGGATCGCGGGCCAGTAGCGCTCGCGCTGCGTGATGACGATGCCGGGTGCGCCGCCGTAGCGTGCGGTGCTGTACGGGATGCCGAAGAGCTTGCCCGAGCTGCCCGCGATCGTGAGGCCGCTGGGGAACTCGGTGAGCTCCGCGATCGGCGGCGAGGAGGAGCTCGCGGCGGAGAAGATGTCGACGGAGCCGACGTCGTTCTGCGGGGTCGCGCCCGCGTCGGCGGCGAGGATCGCCGGACGCATCCAGCTCCAGTCGCCGGGCGCCGGGCGGTAGACGTAGCTGCCGTCGGAGGTCGACTGCGAGAGGACGTCGAAGATCCCGAACTCCTCGAAGGAGCCGAAGTCCTCGGGGCGGACGCGGCTGCGGATCGTGCCGAGCGCCTGCTCCGCGACGATCGGGCCGAGCTGCTCGTCGTTGGCGGCCTGCTGCTGCGCGATGCCCGCGGGAAAGAGCGCGGAGATCGAGATGATCCCGATCGCCAGGATGAAGACGGCCAGCAGCAGCTCGATGAGCGAGAAGCCGCGCGCGGCCAGGGGCCGGCGTCGCGTGGCGAGGAGGCTGTCGCTGGTCTGCGTCACTTGGTCACCAGTCCCGGGACGCCCGAGTAGTGGTTGAAGCGGATGATGTCCGCCTGCTCGTTGATGAAGCTGCTGAGGTCCTTGCTGCGCTGCGGCTCGCCGCCCGCGGCCATCGCGCCCGCGTTGGGGCCCTTCCACCCCGCGCCGCCGTTGAAGCGCTCGCGCGCCTCGGCCTCGTTGTAGACCGCCAGGCACGGGACCAGGTCGATGTAGGGCTCGTCCGTGGGCTCGTCGTAGTAGAAGAAGTTGAGGTTCCAGAGCGCTGGAAAGCCACTCAGCAGGGTTGCGCCACAGCGCGGGTATCCGTTGCCGTCGAGGTCGAGGAAGGGCTTCTCCCATGCGTTCTGGTTGCCAGTCGTGGACGAGACGACTTCCGTGAGCCCGCCCGGCAGGCGCGAAAGCAGGCGGCCGTCGGGGCCGAAGAGCACTCCGATGGAGTTGCCCAGTTCGGTCTGCTGGAGGTCGGGGGTGTAGGTCGGCGGGGTCGCCGCGTAGTTGGCGGTGCCGGCGAAGCGCGGCTGCGTGATCCAGACGTCGTCGAAGGCGCCGACGAGGGTGTCGGTGCCGCGGCCGTAGGCGGGGCCCGCGACCATCACGCCCGCGGGCAGGTCGCGCTGCGGGACGCCCGGCATCACGACGAAGCGCTCCCCCGCGACGTCCTTGCTCGAGGGGAGCTGCACGCCGGTCGGCGCGGTGAGCTCCTTGTCCAGGATCTCGCCCGTCCACTTGGCGGTGTAGATGCGCACCACCTGCGGATCCGAAGGAAGCTGCTTGCTGCGGCGGTCTGGCGCGATGCGGAAGGTGACGAGGATGTAGCTGTTGTCGCGGATCGCCACCGCGCGCGCGTTGCCCAGCGCCGCGACCACCGTATTGGTCGCGTTGGCGAGCTTCGCGTCGCGGGTCACCTTGCCGACGCTGACGGCCGTGAGCACCGCCAGGATGAGCAGGATGCCCATGACCACGAGCAGCTCCAGCAGCGTGAAGGCGCTGGGACGCATCGAACGGGGCTGGCGGCGGTTGGAGGTCATGGGAGGTGCAGCGGACCGGGGATCAGTTGGCCGGGTCGAGTTCGTAGAGGTAGATGTTGTCGGCGCGGGCGGCGTCGCGGAGGGCCTGGGTGGGGTTGGGGGAGATCTCGTTGTCGATGCCGAAGAGCCCGTCGGGGCCCGAGGACACCAGACAGATACGGCGATTGGCGCAGACTCCGAAGAGATTCTCGGTCGCCGTGCGCACAGTTCCGTCGGGATCGGGCAGGCCGGGGTCGACCCCGAAGCGGTACGGGCGTCCGGGGAAGACGAAGAGAATGCGGTTGCCCCAGGTGTCGACGAGCTCTGAGCGGGGAGTTGCCAAGGAGGTCATCGAGGGCGGGTACGCAGAATTTGACGCGGGATAGGCCTGGTTTTTGTCCGGCCGGAGCAGGTCTTGCGGGATCCCGGCGATGATCGGACGCACCGAGTCGATCTGCGGCAGCAGGTTCATCGCGTAGACCCCCTGTGCGCGCGCACGGCCGATGGTCGTGCCGTTCGGGGCCGGGACGCCGGTGGGATTGGCCGGCTCCCAGATGTCCGCCAGGTCCGTCGGCGTGGTCTGGCCGGGAGTGCGCGTCCCGTCGTAGGTGAGCGGGCGCCCCATGATCGCCTCGTACTCGTTCATGGCGCTCTCGACGATGTTCATCGCGCTCTCGGTCTGCGTCTTCTCCGCCCGCTTGAGCAGCGCGGTGCTGACCGCCACGACGAGCGAGGCGAGGATGAGGATCACGCCGACGACGATCAGCACCTCCAGCAGCGTGAAGGCGCGCCGGCGGGATGCCGCAGTGGACGGAGACCGCGTGTTCATGGCCCGAACCTCACGATGTTGTCCTCGTTGTAGCCCGCGTCGTCGACGCGGGTCTGCGGGTTCCAGCGCTGGTCGGGCCCGAAGCTCAGCAGCGCGAATTCCGCGGCCCGCGCGGCGCGCGAGGCCGAGGTGTCGCCGCGGCTGTCGGCGAGCGCGTCGGTGACGTCGCCCTGTCCGAAGGTCTGCGGGCGCAGCGCGATGATGTCGGCGAGCGACCAGGTGGGATCGATGGTCTTGGGGTCCGAGTTCTGGTAGCCCCGGCGGTAGTACATGATCGGCTTGCCGAAGTAGTCCAGCAGCACCTTCGGGGCGAGGTCGAAGTTGTTGATCTCCCCCACCTTCGCCACCTGCGGGGTGCCGTCGGAGGCGAAGCCGGTGAGCGCGCCGACCTCGTCGGTGCTCTTGACCTCCAGGTACGGCCCGAGCGAGCGTCCCTTCAGGAAGGGGCTGCGCGTGTCGGTGTTGCCGCCGCTGCCCGTGATCGCCAGGTTGCGCGAATCAAAGCGGCCGTTGCCGTTGGCGCCCGAGCGGGGATTGAGCACCGCGCCCCAGACGCCGTCCTGCCCGGGCGACCGGATGCCCAGCGCGGGCTGCTCGCGCCAGCCGGCGCTCGTCGTGTCCGTCGGCAGCGCGCCTCCGGAGTCGAGGATCACGCCCCAGCCGTCCTGCGAGCGGTCGCCGAAGCCGACGAGGTACTCGGGAAGCGTCGTGGCGCTGCACCAGCGCTGCAGGTTCTGCTGGTCGGCGCCGGACCAGTTGCCGTAGTCGGGGCCGTTCTGCGCGCTGCCTGCGAGCGCGGGCGGGGCGAGCAGGTCGCGCGCCCAGCCGACGGTGCCGAAGGGCGTGCCCGTGCCGGCGTTCACCTGCGCGGGCGTCCCGAGCATCGGCGGCAGGTAGCCGGTGTCCGCCTTGAACTGCGCGAGCGCCAGCGAGATGGTGTTCATGAGCGAGGCCGTGTTCGCCACGCGCGCGCGGCGCGTGGCGGCGTTGAGCCCCACCAGCAGCGTCGTGATGACGCCGATGATGATTCCCAGCACCACGAGGATCTCCACGACCGTGAAGCCGGTCTTCGGGAGGGACGCTGCGCGACGGGGATGGGCTCGCAGGACTCGCATCACTTGCCCTTCTGTCCGGAGACGCTTTCGATCATGCTGACCAGCGGGAGGAAGAGCGCCAGCACGATCGTGCCGACGATGCCGCCCAGGATGACGACCATGAAGGGCTCGAGGAGGCTCAGCAGGCTGGCCACCGCGACGTCCACCTCTTCGTCGTAGTTGTCGGCGATCTTCATGAGCATCACGTCGAGGTCGCCGGTCTCCTCGCCGACGTCGATCATGTTCACGACGATCGGGTCGCAGACCTTAGCCTTGCGCAGCGGCCCGGCGAAGGTCTCGCCCTCCTTGATGCTGTCGTGGACGTTGCCCAGCGCGCGCTCGAAGACCCAGTTGCCGGAGGTCTCCTTGGTGATCGTGATCGCCTCCAGGATGGGCACGCCGGCGGCGACCAGGGTGCCCAGGGTCCGGGTGAATCGCGCGACGGTCGTCTTCTCGACCAGGTTTCCGATGACGGGGATGCGCAGGACGAGCCAGTCGGTGGCCGCCCTGCCGAAGCCCGTTTTCCTCAGGATCTTGAAGAAGAAGTAGATCATGAAGGGCGAGGCGATGATCCACGCCACGCCCGGGATCCGCTGGTCGGGACTCGCGTTGCCCGCGATCCACTTGCTGGCGGAGACCAGCCAGAGGGTCAGCGCCGGGAGCTTCACGTTGAAGTCGTTGAAGATCTCCTGGAACTTCGGGATGACGAAGTACATGATGCCCGTCACGATCGCCACCGCGATGAAGATGACGACGGTCGGGTAGATCAGGGCGCCCTTGATGCGCCGGCGCAGGCGCTGGCCCTTCTCCATGAAGTCGGCCAGGCGCTGCAGGATGACGTCGAGCACGCCGCCGATCTCGCCGGCCTTCACCATCTTCACGTAGAGGCGGTCGAAGGCCTTGGGGTGCTTGCCGAAGGAGTCGCTGAGCGAGTTGCCGCTCTCGACGTCCTCGCAGACGTCGGCGAGGACGTTCTTCAGCTTGCCGGGCTTCTGCTGCTGCTCCAGGATCTGGAGCGAGCGCAGCAGCGGCAGGCCGGCGTCCTGCAGCGTGGAGAGCTGGCGCGTGAAGAGCGTCATGCGCTTCAGCGGGATGCCGCCGATGGAGATGTTGAAGCCGCCGCGCTTCTTCTTCTTGGGGGCGGCCGCGGCGATGCTCGGCTTGCCGGCGCCGCCGGCCTTCTGCTCGCGGACGGCCGTGGGGTACAGGCCCTCCTCGCGCAGCTTGCGGATCGCCTCGTCGCTGGAGGTCGCGTCGATGGTGCCCTTCTGGGTCTTCCCCGCCGCGTTCATCGCCTCGTATGCAAAGTTCGGCATCGCTGGGTCACTCCTCGCCAAGGGTCTCGCGGACCACTTCATCGATGGTGGTCTGGCCGTCGTAGATGGAAAGCAGCCCGCACTCGCGCAGGGTGCGCATGCCGCGCTTGCGGGCCTCGTGGCGCAGCACCGAGGTGCTCGCCTGGCCCATGATGAGCTCGCGCAGCTCGTCGTTCATCACCATGATCTCGAAGATCGCCAGGCGCCCCTTGTAGCCGGAGCGGTTGCACCGGTCGCAGCCGTGGCCGCGGTAGAAGGTGCGGCCGCCCACGTCCTGCGGGCGCAGCTCGAGCTCCATGAGCTGCTCCTCGCTGGGCAGGAACTCCTCCTTGCACGCGGTGCAGATGCGCCGGGTGAGGCGCTGTGCGACGATCGCCTCGAGCGTCGCGGTGAGGAGGAAGCTCTCGACGCCCAGGTCGAGCAGACGCGCGATGCTGCTGGGCGCGTCGTTGGTGTGCAGGGTCGTGAAGACCAGGTGGCCGGTGAGCGACGCCTGGATGGCGATCTGCGCCGTCTCCAGGTCGCGCACCTCGCCGACGAGGATGATGTCGGGATCCTGACGCAGGAAGCTGCGCAGCAGGCGCGCGAAGGTGAGCTCCTGGTCCTGGTTGACCTGGCACTGCACCAGCCCCTCGATGTCGTACTCCACCGGGTCCTCGGCGGTGAGGATCTTGGTGTCCGGGGCGTTGAGCTCGTTGAGCGCCGCGTAGAGGGTGGTGGTCTTGCCCGAGCCGGTCGGGCCGGTGACGACGACGATGCCGTTGGGCTTGTTGATCAGGGTGCGCAGGTTCTCGAGGTCGTCGTCGCGCAGGCCCACGCGGTCGAGCGCGAGCTGCACGTTGGAGCGGTCGAGCACGCGCATCACGACGCTCTCGCCGAACATCGTGGGGAGCACGGCGACGCGCAGGTCGACCGGGCCGCTCGGGAGGGTCAGCTCGACGCGGCCGTCCTGCGGGAGGCGGCGCTCGCTGATGTTGAGCTTCGCGAGGACCTTCACGCGGCTGACCAGGGGCATCGCCAGCGGCTTGGGCACCGGGAGCATCTCGTAGAGGACGCCGTCGATGCGGTAGCGCACCTTGAACTCGTCCTCGAAGGGCTCGAAGTGGATGTCGCTGGCCTTGTCGGAGATCGCCTGCATGAGCAGGTGGTTCAGGAGCTCGACCACCTTGTTGTCGCTCATCGCCTCCGAGAGCGTGGTCAGGTCGATGCTGGCCGAGGAGCGCGTCGAGGCCGCCTTGACCGCGGCCGAGTCCTGCTCCGCCAGGATGCGCTTGCCCGACTCCGCCGACTTGCCGGCGTAGTGCTTGGCGATCATCGCGTCGATCTGCTCGGCCGAGGCGACGACGCAGCGGACCTCCTGGAAGCCCATCAGGTTCTTGAGGTCGTCGATCGCCCGGAAGTTGTCGCGGTTCTTCATCGCGATCGTGAGCCGGCGCGCGCCCGGGTCGAACTCGATCGGGAAGACCTTGTAGCTGGAGGCGGTCGTCGGCTGGATGGAGCCGATCACCTCGGGCGGGACCTCGAGGACGGAGAGGTCGTGGTACTCGAAGCCGTACTGTCCGGCGAGGGCGATCTCCAGGTCCTGCTGGGTGATCAGCCCCTCCTCGACCAGGATCTGGCCGAGCTTCTTTCCCTTGTGCTTGGACTGCTGCGTCCCGAGCGCGGCCTGGATCTGGTCGCGCGTGACCTTGCCCATCTTGGTGAGCACGCGGCCGAGGCGCCGCTGCTTCAGCTCTTCGACGGGGACGGGAGTGAGTGAACTCGAGGCTGCCATGGCGAAGTCTCCAGACTGGGTCCGGCGCGGTCGCCACTCCGTGCGCCCGTCATCGCCGGCCCCCGACCAGGGACACAAGGAGATACGGGCCACGCGCGGTGGCTGATAGCGTCGGAGATGGGAAGTTGGCAGATTCTTTCGGGCGGTTTGGATCGGACAGTTGCAGTACGAAAGCGGGCGTGCGATGCAGGAACGCGGTTTCCCGTCGGCGGGCGTGGAAGAACCCCGCGGGCTCCTCCGCCCCGCCCGATTGGCGGGCGGTCCGCGGGATCAGGCTTCCTCGGTGATGTCGAGCTCGGCGCGGCCCACGCTGCCGCCCGAACGGTGCACCTTCTCGGTCATCGCGCCGGGGTCGCGGCACTTGTCGATCATCTCCTCCGCGGAGATGACGCCCTTGGAGTAGAGGCTCCAAAGGTGGTCGTCCAGGAGCTGCATGCCGAACTTCTTGCCGGTCTGGATCGCCGAGTCGATGCGGAAGGTCTTGTTCTCGCGGATGAGGTTCGAGATCGCGGGGGTCACGACCAGGAACTCGTAGCCCGCCACTCGGCCGGGCTTGTCCACCCGGGGCATGAGCACCTGGCTGAGCACGGCGATGAGCGAGGTCGAGAGCTGGACGCGGACCTGCTCCTGCTGGTTGGTCGGGAAGGCGTCGATGATTCGGTTGATGGTGCCCGCGGCGCCGGTGGTGTGCAGGGTCGCGAAGACCAGGTGGCCCGTCTCTGCGGCGCGGATGGCGGCCTCGATGGTCTCGAGGTCTCGCATTTCGCCGACCAGGATCACGTCGGGGTCCTGACGCAGCACGCGGCGGAGCGCCTCGCTGAAGGTCGGGACGTCGATGCCCAGCTCGCGCTGGTTGACCACCGACTTCTTGTGGTTGTGGTAGTACTCGACGGGATCCTCGACCGTCACGATGTGGCGGTCGTAGTTGTTGTTGATGTAGTCGATCATCGTCGCGAGGCTGGTCGTCTTGCCCGAGCCGGTGGGGCCGGTCACGACGAAGAGGCCGCGCGGACGGCGGATGAGGTCCTTGACGATCTCCGGGAGGCCGATCTGCTCGAAGGTGAGCAGCCGGTTCGGGATCTGGCGAAGGACCATGCTGATGACGCCCTTCTGCTTGAAGACCGAGACGCGGAAGCGGGCCGCGGTGCCGAAGGCGAAGCCGAAGTCGGTGCCCCCCTTCTCCTGCAGCTCCTGCTGGTTCTTCTCCGGCGTCACGGACTTCATGAGCTGGAGCGCGTCGTCGGGCTCGATGATCTTGGTCGCCAGGTTGCGCAGGCGGCCGTTCATGCGGATCGTCGGCGGACGGCCGCAGGAGATGTGCAGGTCGCTCGCGTCCTGCTTGACGACGACGTCGAGCAGACGGTCCATCTGCAGCGTCGGCTTGTTGGCTTCGGTCGCTCCTGCGGTGGGCTCTGCGCTGGCCATGGTGGTGCCTGGGTGGGTGGGGTTCGGGTGCGGTGCGGACTACTTCTTGCCGATCTCGTTGGGGTCGAACCCCTCGATCTGCGCGTACTTGGCGACCTCGTCCGGCGTGGTGACGCCCTTGAGGATCTTGATGCGGCCGTCGCCGAGCAGGCTGCGCATGCCGCCGCGGATCGCGGCCGCGCGCAGCTTCGAGACGCCCGAGCGCTGGAAGGCCAGCTCGCGGATCTCGCTGTTCATGATCATCATCTCGAAGATCGCCTTGCGGCCCTTGTAGCCGACCTTGTTGCACATCGGGCAGCCGACGGGGCGCATGACCTTGCCGGCGGCCTCCTCGGGGGTGATGTCGACGAGGCTCAGGAACTTCGGGTCGGGGTTCGGGTCGAGCTGCTTGCAGTTGTTGCAGAGCACGCGGCCCAGGCGCTGGGCGAGCACCGCCTGGATGGAGCTCGCCACCAGGAAGGGCTTGACGCCCATGTCGATGAGACGGGTGATCGCGCTGGGCGCGTCGTTGGTGTGCAGCGTCGAGAAGACCAGGTGGCCGGTGAGCGCCGCCTGGATGGCGATGTCGGCGACCTCGCGGTCGCGGATCTCGCCCACCAGGATGATGTTGGGCGCCTGGCGCAGCATCGAGCGCAGGACCGCGCCGAAGGTCAGGCCGATGGACTCGCGCACCTGCACCTGGTTGATGCCGTTGAAGTTGTATTCGACCGGGTCCTCGGCGGTGATGATCTTGCGGTCGGGGGTGTTCAGGATGTCCAGCGCCGAGTAGAGCGTGGTCGTCTTGCCCGAGCCGGTCGGGCCGGTCACCAGGAAGATGCCGTTGGGGCGGCGGATGATCTTGTTGAAGGTGTCGAGCGAGTCCTGCTCGAAGCCCAGGTTCAGCAGGCCGATGCGCACGCTGTCGGGGCGCAGGATTCGCAGCACGATGCTCTCGCCGTGGTACGCGGGGCAGGTGCTGACGCGGAAGTCGATGTCGACGCCGTCGACCTTGAACTTGATGCGGCCGTCCTGCGGGACGCGCTTCTCGGAGATGTTCACGCCCGCCATCAGCTTGAAGCGCGAGAGCAGCGCGTTCTGCAGGCGCTTCTGGATCTTCTCGATGACGATGCAGACGCCGTCGATGCGGTAGCGCAGGAGGATGTGCTCCTCCATGGGCTCGATGTGGATGTCGGAGGCCCGGCTCTGCACCGCGTCGATGATGATGCGCGAGCTGAGCTTGATGACCGGCCCCTCGTCGTCCACGTCGATGGACTTGTCGACGGAGCGGTCGACCGAGCGGTCCACGCTCTTGTCGATGGAGTCGGTGACGAGCTGCTTGCGCGGGCCGTCGGCGGCCTTCTCGCCCTCGATGAAGGCGCGGATCTGGCGCTTGCTGGCGATGCCCGCCTGCTCGAAGTCGCCGACGCGGAAGCGCAGGAGCTCGAGGGTGTCGAGGTCCATCGGGTCGTGGATGACCAGGCGCAGCTTGCCGGCGCCGGCCATCGGCAGGACCAGGTACTTCTTGATGAGGTCGGTCGCCAGGCGGCTCTTGTCGACCTTGTTCATGTCCTCGAGCCGGTCGAGGTTCACGTAGTCGACGCCGAACTGGTGCGCGAGCGCCTTCGCGACGTCCTCCTCGGAGCAGGCGGCGGACTCCACGAGCGCCTCGCCGATGCGCATCCCGCGCTGGCGGGCGGCGGCGACGGCGGCATCGATCTGCTCCTGCTTGATCGTCCCCCAGCCCATCAGGATCTCGCCGAGCTTCTGTCGAACCTTGCGTGCCAACGGGACCTCCAGGGGCGACGCGCCGCGGGTCGGCGGCGCGGGGGAATCATTCGTGCCGACAGGCTCCGGGGGTTCCGGGCCGCCGGACGGGCGGGCTCCCCGGCGGCCATGGGCGCGCGCGGGGCTCCGTAGTATGCGCGGGCTGCGTCCGGACCGCAAACCGGGCGACCGAGAATCCGGCGGGCGACGCCCGAGCTCCGCGACCGATGCCCCCCTCCTCCCCCGCTCCGAAGCAGCCGACCGACAGCGCCGCCGCGTCAACGCCGCTGCGCGTGCTCGTGGCGCTGGGGCCCACGCAGGAGCCCATCGACGATGTCCGCTACATCGGCAATCGCAGCAGCGGACGCATGGGGCTGGCCATCGCGCAGGCGTTCGCGCAGGCGGGATGCCAGGTGACGGCGGCCGCGGGGCCCGGGGTCGCGGAGGCCGCCCTGCGCGAGGCGGTCGGCGCGGGCGCGAAGCCCGGCGCGACCGCCCGCTTCCGCACCGCGCGCGATCTGGCGCAGCTTCTGGGGAATCTCTGGCCGGCGCACGACCTGCTCATCATGGCGGCGGCGGTGGCGGACTTCCGCCCGCGCGCGCCGATGTCGGGCAAGCACCGGCGCGAATCGGGCGCCTTCGCGCTGGAGCTCGAGCCGACCGAGGACATCCTGACGAGCCTGGCGCCCGCCACGCGGCCGGACCAGTTCGTGGTCGGCTTCGCGCTCGAGCGGCCGCAGGAGCTGGAGGCTTCGGCGCGCGCGAAGCTCGCGCGCAAGCGCGTCGACGCGATCGTGGCGAACCCGCTGGAGACCATGGACGCGCCCGACGTGGAAGGACGCGTCCTGTGCGCGGACGGCACCTGGCGCGCGCCGGGGACGCGGCTTCCGAAACCGGAGTTCGCGCGCTGGCTGTGCGGCTGGGTGCTGCCTGCGGCGCTCGAGCGGCGGGCGGCGGGCGCCCGGACGCGGCCGTAGGATCCGACCCCGGCTCCGTGGCGGAACTGGCCAGACGCAGCGGACTTAAAATCCGCAGTCCCGCAAGGGGCGTGTGGGTTCGAATCCCACCGGAGCCACCTCCTTTCGCTCCGACTTCCCTTTGGGAAACGATGTGTGGCATCCGGGCCGGGACGTGCTTGACAGCCTTGATAATTGGGGCAGAATCGGCCCGATTCAGTTCCCAGCGCTCGGCGTGAAGTTGGTCCGTGACGCGAAAGGGGTTCGCTTTCCTCACGGAGACCGCAGACATGCCACGCACCGCCGCGCTCCTCGCCATCCTGACCGTCCCCGCCCTCGCCAGCGTCGCGCTGGCCGACTTCGTCACCGTCGACATCACGCCCAACGTGAATGCCGACCTGCGCCAGTACACAGGTGGCTGGGCGTATCCCGACGGCAACCAGACGCTCGACTTCGGCGGCGTCCCCATGCAGCTCGCGGGCTACCCGACCAACGGCTTCGGGCTCGGTGCGTGCCAGATCCCGGGGGACTCGACGCCCACCTCGTTCAGCTTCGCCGTCGACATCGAGGGGGCGACGACGCTCTACACCCTGTGCAACTCCGCGTGGGGCACCTACGGCGCGTGGAACGGGACGATCGAGGTCTTCGGCTCCAACGGCGCGCATGCTTCCTTCGACCTGGTTCAGGGATGGAACATTCGCGACCACTACGCCTTTGGCGGCTTCAACGGGATCGTCGACGATCCGACGATCTTCACCACCTCCTACGACTCGGGCGTGCGCCTGGACCGGCAGACCTTCGACCTGGGCACCGCCTTCCTGGGCGAGCGCATCGTCGAGCTGCGCTTCAGTGGCGCGGGCAATTCCAGCGTCGGCGCGGCCTTCCTGGCGGGCGCGACCTTCGCGACCATCCCCGCGCCCGGCGCCTGCGCGCTGCTCGCCTGCGCCGCGTGCGTGCGGCCCGCGCGGCGCCGTCGCTGAACGCCCCTTGTCTCGCAGACGCACGCCTCTCTCGGCACAACGAAACGCCGGGCCCGCCTTCGTGGCAGGCCCGGCGCGTTGTTTCAGGTCGGAAGAACTCAGCGGCTGAGCAGGCCGCTCCACCCCACAGCGTCGGGAAGGTTGAAGGACGCCGCCGTGGAGCCGTTGTCGCTGAGCCACAGCGAATCCGGAAGGTCGTTCTTGCTCGCGGGGATGATGAAGGCGGCGAAGCTCGTCGCCACACGGTTGCCGACGGTCTTCGCGTACGGGATCGACACCTTGCCGCCGGCCTTCAGCGCGTAGGTCGGACCGCCCTTCACGCGCACGAGCCGGTACTGGTGCGGCGCCATGCCGGGGGTGTGGACGTAGAGGACGACGCGGTAGGCGGACGGATTGCTCGCGCCCGTGACGGTGCCCGTCATCGTGCTTGCGGTGATGCGCGAGCTCGAGAAGCTCGGATCGGCGGCGGCCATCGTGGCCGGCGCGACGGCGAGCGCGAGTCCCAGCGCCGCGGCGGTCAGCGCCTGGCGGCAGAAGCGATGGGCGAGCGGGGCGCGGGGCGTCAGGGGTCCGGGATTCGCGATCATGCGGGGCTCCTCGTGGATGGGCGATGGTGCGGAGGCCCAGGGACCCCCGCCGCTCTCTCCACGATACGGACTCGGGCGCCGGACCATGCGGCGCCCCCCGCCGGAATTTGCGCAGATTGCGCACGCGCGCCGCGCGAGCCACGGATCCTGCGCCGGCGCGCCCCGCCTGCCGACGCGGCCTCCCACCCTACGATGCGGTGGCTGCCCCGCGGCCGGCTCGGACGCCAGCCACGCGGCGGCATGGAGGCAGACCGACATGCAGCAGCTCGAGCGCCCGGCGCACGGAGGCTTCGACGACCGCACCGCGTCCCCCGCCCTGGAGCGGATCCCGGTGACCGTCCACCGGTCGAGCGCCGAGGCCAGCCGCGCCGTCGCGGCCGAGATCGCCGCCCTGCTGCGCGAGCGCGCGGCGCAGGGGCGGACGGCGGTGCTCGGCCTCGCCACCGGCTCGACCCCGCAGGGCGTCTACGAGGAGCTGGTCCGCCTGCACCGCGAGGAGGGGCTGAGCTTCCGCAACGCGGTCACCTTCAACCTGGACGAGTACTGGCCGATGCGCCCGCAGGAGCTGCAGAGCTACCGGCGCTTCATGCAGGAGTACCTCTTCGACCACGTCGACATCGACCCGCGCAACGTGCATGTCCCCGACGGCACCGTGCCGCAGGAGGAGGTCGCGCGCTTCTGCGAGGCGTACGAGCAGGCCATCCGCGACGCCGGCGGCATCGACCTGCAGATCCTGGGCATCGGCCGCACCGGCCACATCGGCTTCAATGAGCCGGGCTCGCCGCGCGAGAGCCGCACGCGGCTGATCACGCTCGACCGCGTGACCCGCATGGACGCCGCGAGCGACTTCTTCGGCGAGCGCCATGTCCCCCGCCGCGCCATCACCATGGGCGTGGGCACGATCCTGGACGCACGCCGCGTGCTGCTGCTGGCCTTCGGCGAGCACAAGGCCGAGATCGTCCGCCGCGCCGTCGAGGGCGAGGTCTCGCCCAGCGTCTCGGCGAGCTTCCTGCAGCGCCATCCCGACGCGCGCTTCCTGCTCGACCCCGCGAGCGCGGCGGCGCTCACGCGCTTCCGCACCCCCTGGCTGCTGGGCCCGATCGAGGAGCATGGGCTCGCGTGGGACGCGGCGACGACCAAGCGCGCGGTCATCTGGCTGGCGCGCACCGTGCAGAAGCCGATCCTGAAGCTGGTCGAGGAGGACTACAACGAGCACGGCCTGCAGCCGCTGCTGGCCAGCCGCGGCAGCGCCTACGACATCAACATCGAGGTCTTCCGCGCGCTGCAGCGCACGATCACCGGCTGGCCCGGCGGCAAGCCCGGCGCCCCGGACGAGGTCTTCCCCAAGCGCGTCGTCGTCTTCAGCCCGCACCCGGACGACGACGTCATCTCCATGGGCGGCACCTTCATCCGCCTCTGCGACCAGGGGCACGAGGTGCACGTCGCGTACCAGACCTCCGGCAACATCGCCGTCTGGGACGAGTCCGCGCTGCGCCACCTGGACTTCGTGCGCGAGTTCGCCTCGGCCTTCCCGGCGCTGGGACGCGAGTTCGCCGGGCTCCTGGAGGCGAACATCGAGCGCTTCCTGCAGACCAAGAAGCCCGGCGAGGTCGATACGCCGGAGCTGCAGCGCGTGAAGGCGCTCATCCGCCGCAGCGAGGCGCGCGCGGGCGCGCGCCACAGCGGCGTGCGTCCCGAGCGCATCCACTTCCTGGACCTGCCCTTCTACGAGACCGGGCGCGTGCGCAAGCGCCCCATCGGCGAGGAGGACATCCGCATCACCTGCGAGCTGCTGCGCGCGGTGCGGCCGCACCAGATCTACGCGGCGGGCGACCTGAGCGATCCGCACGGCACGCACCGCACCTGCCTCGCGGTCATCGTGCGCGCGCTGGGCCGGCTGGCGGAGGATCCGATGGACGCCGCGTGGATGCGCGAGTGCGTCGTCTGGCTCTACCGCGGCGCCTGGCAGGAGTGGGATCCCTCGGACATCGAGATGGCGGTGCCGCTCAGCCCCGACGAGCTGCTGCGCAAGCGCTTCGCGATCTTCAAGCACGAGAGCCAGAAGGACACGCCGGTCTTCCCCGGACCCAGCGACACGCGCGAGTTCTGGCAGCGCGCCGAGGACCGCAACCGCGCCACCGCCGACATCTACGACCGCCTCGGCCTCGCCGAGTACGAGGCGATCGAGGGCTTCGTGCGCCTCCCCAGCGTGATGCCGTGAACCCCGCGGACCTGTCCAGCCCCACGCCGCTGCCGCACGCCGAGTCGGTGGTGCTGCTGGTCAGCGACGACGACGCGCTCGTCGCGCGCATCTCCTCCATGACGGCGCCGGACCGCTCGATGTCGGTGCATGTGGCGCGCAGCGTGGGAGACGCGGAGGTCGCCGCGCTGGAGGTGCACCCGACGGTCGTGCTGCTGGACCTGGCCGTCTCCGGACGCACGCCCGCGCTCGACCTGCTGCGGCGCCTGCACCGGCGCCCCGAGACGGCGTACCTGCCGGTGATGGTGCTGGGCGGGCCGGAGGAATCGCAGCTTCGCGGCGCGGTCTTCGACGCGGGCGCGGCGGACTTCGTGGAGAAGCTCCCCGACCCGATCGAGCTGCGCGGGCGCATCCGCCAGCTCTCGCAGTCCTTCCATGTGCGCACCGAGCGCAACGAGGCGGTCGCCGCGATCGGACGCCTGCAGCGGCAGCTGCGCGAGGTGCGCAGCGAGGTCCCTGGCCGCGCGGGCGGCGACGGCGCCGCGGGCGAGGAGTCGGACGCCTTCCGCGCCAAGCTCGACGCGGTCACGCGCCTGAGCGTCGAGCTCAGCCGCATCCACGACTTCCACCTGCTCATGGAGCGCATCCTGAGCGAGGCGCGCGCGCTGGTGCGCGCCGACGCGGGCACGATCTACATCCGCGAGGTCGGCGCGCTGCGCTTCGCCTTCAGCCAGAACGACACGCTCGAGGCGCCCGGGCGCGTCTCGAGCACGCGCCTGAGCAGCCTCTCCGTGCCCATCAGTGCCAGCAGCGTCGCGGGCTGGTGCGCGATGAGCGGCGAGGTCATCAACGTCGAGGACGCGTACAGCATCCCGCGCGGGCTCCCCTACGGCTTCGACCGCAGCTACGACGCGGTCACCGGCTACCGCACGCGCTCGGTGATCGCGGTGCCGCTGCGCTCCACGAGCGACACGCTGCTGGGCGTGCTGCAGCTGCTGAACGCGAAGGACGCCTTCGGGGATCCCGCGCCGCGCTTCTCGCGCGAGGACGAGCGGATGGCGGAGCACTTCGCCTCCATGGCCACGGTGGTGATCGAGCGCGCGCAGCTCACCGAGAGCGTGATCCTGCGCATGATCCGCATGGCCGAGGTGCGCGACCCCGCGGAGACGGGCGCGCACATCGACCGCGTGGCGGGCTACTCCCTGGTGATCTTCGACGAGTGGGCGCGCCGGCGCGGCTTCGCGGGACCGGGCTTCGAGCGCCAGCGCGACCGCCTGCGCATCGCCGCCAAGCTGCACGACGTGGGCAAGATCGGCATCAGCGACGCCATCCTCAAGAAGCCGGGGCGGCTGGACCACGACGAGCTGCGCCAGATGCACCACCACACGCTCATCGGCGCACGCCTCTTCGTGGACAGCCCGACGCAGTTCGACGAGACCGCGCGCGAGGTGGTGCTCAACCACCACGAGCGCTGGGACGGGACCGGCTACCCCGGCTACGTCGACCTCTCGGGACGCCCCGTGCCCGACGCGGCGACCGGGCTGCCGCGCACCGGCGGCAAGCGCGGCGAGGACATCCCGCTCTTCGCGCGCATCGTCGGGCTCGCGGATGTCTTCGACGCGCTCTCCAGCCGCCGCTCCTACAAGGAGCCGTGGGACGAGGCGCGCGTGCTCGCGCACATCCGCGCCGAGAGCGGGCGGCACTTCGATCCCGAGCTGGTCGAGATCCTGCTCGCGCGCATCGACGAGATCCGCCAGGTCCGCGACGCGCACCCGCCCGAGTAGGCCGCGCCGCGCCCCGGACGGGCGTATCCTCATCGCATGAGCAGCAGCAGCAGCGGGAAGCAGCGACGGTTCGTCGACAGCCTGATGGGACGCATGACGCTGATGGGGATCCTCCCCGCGGCGCTCGTGCTGGCGGCGATCGTCGCCATCAACGGCACGCGCAAGTACAACCTGATGCTGGACAACGCGCAGGAGGAGCTCTCGCTCCAGTCGCGCGCGCTCGCGGCGTGGGTGGACGGGCTCAATGGCGCGGCCGTGGACGTGGCGCGGACGGTCGCCGCCGCGCAGACCGGCGGGATGTTCGGCCGGCGCGAGGAGACCAGCACCTTCATGAAGTCGCTGCTGGAGAACTCGCCGCAGCTCACCGGCGTGTGCATCGCATACGAGCCCAACGCGGACGGCCAGGACAAGGGGCGCGAGAAGGGACCGACCGAGGACGAGACGGGACGCTTCGCCGCCTACTGGTTCCGCGACTGGAACCGCAACAACGAGGTCGCCTACAAGACCGCCCACGAGATGGAGACGGGGAGCTGGTACCAGATCCCCAAGCGCAACTGGGAGAAGGACCGCGCGGCGCGCATCGTGATCACCGAGCCCTACTCGTACGAGGGGCAGTTCATGGTCGAGCAGGTGTGGCCGATCATCATCGACGGCAAGTTCAAGGGCGTCTGCGACGTGGACCGCGCGCTCTCGACGATCCACGACGAGGTCTCGCGCCAGGCCGAGGCGATGAAGGTCGACATCTTCCTCGTCACCAGCAAGGGCCGGGTCGTCTGCGCCTCCGACGGCTCGCAGCGCACCTACACGGTGGACCCCGACTCCTGGCAGACCAAGAGCGTGGACGAGACGCCGCACGCCGAGGTCTTCCGCAGGGTGATCGGATCGACGCAGGCGAGCCTGGCCTTCGAGGGGCCGGACCGCGCCGTGGGCGACGAGTCCTTCTACGCCGCCTCGCGCATCCCCATCGGCGACTGGTGGCTGGTGATGTCGGTCCCACGCTCGACCGTCGTCGCGCCGATCATGGCGGACACGCTCATGAGCGGCGGATTCGCGGTGGTGGGCATCGTGGTGATCATGACGCTCATCTACATGCCGACCAAGCGCCTCATCCGCCGCGTGAACTTCGCGGCCGAGGCGGCGCAGCAGGTGGCCGCGGGCGACCTGACGCGCGAGTCCAGCAACACGCTCTGCCCCGACGAGACGGGCGACCTGCTGCGCGCGCTCGACAGCATGACGGCGGACCTGAACACGCTCGTCGGCCAGGTGCGCGGCGCGAGCATCCAGCTCAACTCGACGGCGATGCAGCTCAGCACGACCTCGCGCCAGCAGGAGGAGGTCGCGGCCTCCTTCGGCGCCAGCAGCACCGAGATCGCCGCCGCCGTGCGCGAGATCAACGTGACCGGCCAGGAGCTGGCGCGCGAGATGGAGCATGTCGACGAGGTCGCCACCGAGACCGCGCGCGTCGCCCAGGAGGGACGCGCGCAGCTCGAGTCGATGGAGGGCGCGATGCAGTCGCTCGACCAGGCGACCTCGGGGGTCGCGGACCGGCTCGCGGCGATCAACGAGAAGGCGGTCAACATCGGCGGCGTGGTGACGACGATCACCAAGGTCGCCGAGCAGACCAACCTGCTGAGCGTCAACGCGGCGATCGAGGCCGAGAAGGCCGGCGAGTACGGCCGCGGCTTCCTGGTCGTCGCGCGCGAGATCCGGCGCCTGGCGGACCAGACCGGCCAGGCGACGCTGGACATCGAGCGCATGGTGAAGGAGATGCAGGGCGCGGTGAGCAGCGGCGTGATGGAGATGGACCGCTTCAGCGACCAGGTGCGGCGCAACGTCACCGACGTGCGCGGCATCGGCCGCAGCATGTCCGACATCATCGGCCGCGTCGACGAGAGCACGCGCAGCTTCGGCACCGTCCGCGAGGGCATGCAGAGCCAGGCCGCCGGCGCCGCGCAGATCTCCGAGGCGATGGCAAGCCTCTCCTCGGGCGCGAAGGCGACCTCGGAGGCGGTGCGCGAGTTCGGCCGCGCCGCGACCGACCTGCAGAGCGCCATCGGCACGCTGAAGACCGCGATCGCCGCCTTCAACCTCCGGAGCTGACGCGCCCCACCGATGCGCACCTTCGTCTTCACCGCCGCCGGCTGCCGGTACGCCCTCGACGCCTCGTGGGTGCAGGCGGTGCATCCGCTCGTGCGCGCGCGGCCGGTGCCGGGCGCGCCCCCCTTCATCGCGGGGATGATCGACGTGCACGGCGAGCTGGTGCCGCTGGTCGACGCGGCGCTGCTGCTCTCGGGCTCGCAGCCCGTGGAGCGCACGCTGGGCGCGCGCGTGCTGCTGCTGGACACCGGCGGCGCGGGCGCGCGGGCGCGTTTCGCGCTGGCGGTGGACCGGGTGGTGGACGTCGCCGACCTGGACGAGGAGGGCAGCCGCCGCATGGGCGCGCGCACCTCCCCCTGGCTGGGCGCGGTCCTGCACCACCAGGGCGAGGCGACGCAGCTCTTCGACGCGACCGCGCTCGCCACGCAGCACCCGCAGCTCGCCTCGCCCGACGCGTGCTCGATCGCGCAGGGAGAGCCCGCGTGAATCCGCTGGAGCGCATCGGCCGCCGGCTGCGCGTGGACGCGCACATCGACGAGGCGCTCGCGGCCCCCGCCGCCATCGGCGCGATCGTCGAGGAGCGCCGCCGCGCGCTGCGCCTGACGGATGTGCGCGAGTACGCCTCGCTCGTCGAGCGCTCGCACGAGGAGCTCGACCGGCTGCGTTCGCAGATCGCCGTCCCCGAGACCTGGCTCTTCCGCTACCCCGCCTCCTTCGATCTGCTGCGCGCGCGGCTGCTGCGCGAGGGCGCGACGCGCCTGCGCGCGCTCTCGGTCGGCAGCGCGACGGGCGCGGAGGCGTGCTCCATCGTGGCGACCGCGCTCGCGGCGGGCGTGCCCGCGGAGGCGGTCACGGTCGTGGGCATCGACCCCAACACCTGCGCGGTGGCGCAGGATGGCGTGCTGACCTCGCTCGCCGTGCGCGGCGGGCTGCCGGAGTGGGCGCAGGGCGACTTCGCGCCGTGCTCCGAGGGCGTGCGCGTCTCGCCCCGCGTGCTCGCGCGCCTGGAGCTGCGCACCGGCGCGGCGCCCGCGGCGCTGGAGCCGCTCGAGCCGGGCAGCTTCGACGCCGTCTTCTGCCGCAACCTCGCGATCTACCTGGGCGACGAGGCGCGCCGCGCGATCGGTGCGCGACTGGAGGAGCTGCTCGCGCCGCAGGGCGTGCTCTTCCTGGGACATGCCGAACCGCCGGGGATCTTCGGGCTGGGACAGCGCTTCGCCCCCGCCGAGGGGGCTGCGCCGGGGAGCTTCGCCTTCGAGCGCGCGACGGCGCGCGCGGGCGAGCCCGCGCCGGCGCGCCCGTCCGCCGGATCCGACGCCGCGCGGGCGCCTGCGGCCGCGACGCGCACCGCGCCTGCATCCGCACGCGCGCACGAGCGCACCGCCCACGATCGCGCGGCGCACGGGCGCCACGGGCACGGGCGCCACGCGAACGCGCGGCCGGCGCACGCCGAACCGCCGACGCTCGCGCAGGCGCGCGCCGCGGCGGATGCGGGACGGCTGGACGACGCGCTCGCCATCGCCAGCGCGCTCCACGCACGCGGCGACCGCGAGGTCGCGCTCCTGGAGCTGCTGGGCACCGTGCACGCCGCGCGCGGCGACCTCGCGCGCGCCGAGGAGCTGCTGCGCCAGGTCGTCTACCTGGAGCCCGGCCATCCCGAGGCGCTCCTGCAGCTTGCCGTCTGCGCGGAGGCGCGCGGCGACCTGCCCGCCGCCCGGCGCTACCGCGACCGCGCGGCGAAGGAGGCGCGATGACCGAATCCGCGCACCACCTGACGATCCGGCCCGACCAGGGGCGGCTGGCGACCGCGCAGGGCTCCGGGCTCGAGGAGCTCATGCGCCGGCCACTGAGCGACGAGGACCTCGACCGCGCGACGGCCGAGCTCGCGGCGCCGCTGGAGGCCCGCTCGCGCGCGCGCCAGAGCCTGCTGGTCTTCCGCCGCGGCGGCGAGCTGCTCGCCGTCCCCGCCGCCGAGGCCGCCAAGGTCGTCCCGCCGCAGCGCCCGCACCGCGTCCCGCACCGCAGCAACGCGATCTTCCGCGGCATCGTCAACCACGACGGCGAGATCCTCCTGTGCACCGCGCTCGAGGCGGCGCTCGACCTGCCCGCCGCCGACTCGCCGCCGCAGGCGAAGCTGGTGGTGGTCGGCACCGCGCGCGACCGCTGGGCCTTCGAAGTGGACGCCGTCGAGGGCGTCGTCGACGTCGCGCAGACCGCGATGCGCGACGCGCCCGTCACCGTGACCGCCGCCCGCAGCGGCTGCGCCCGCCGCCTGGCGCGCGTGCCCATGGGCGAGGCCGCGGTCCTGGAGCTGCCGCTCCTCTTCGCCATCTTCCGGGGAGCCGTGGGATGAGCGATCTCGGCGGCTTCTCCATGCACGAGCTCTTCCGCGCCGAGGCGGAGACGCACTGCGCCGCGCTCAACGACGGGCTGCTGAAGCTCGAGAGCGCCCCCGAGGACCTGGGGATCATCACGCCGCTGATGCGCGCGGCGCACTCGCTCAAGGGAGCGGCGCGCATCATCGGGCTCGACGCGGCCGTCGGCGTCGCGCACCAGATGGAGGATGCGCTCATCCGCATCCAGAAGGGGCAGGAGAAGACGACGCGCGCGCGCATCGACCAGCTCCTGGAGGGGACCGACTTCCTGCAGCGCATCGCCGCGCAGGAGGAGGCCGCCGTCGCGGAGTGGAGCGCGCAGCACGCCTCGGAGATCAACGCGATCACGACGGCGCTCTCGGCGCCGCCGCCGGAGGGGGGCGCGGCCGCGGCGCCCGCGGCACCGGCGCCAGCCGCGCCTGCGCCGGAGCCGGCCTCCACGACGCCCGCACCCGCCCCCGCTGCGCCGTCGCCTACCCCGGCACCGGCCCCCGCCCCGCTCGCCCCCGCCGAACCCGCGCCGCGCCGCGTCGACGCCGTCGTCCAGAAGCCGCCGACCGCGGTCGACTCCGCCGCCGCGGGCGCCGCCACCGCCACCGCCGAGCCCGCCGCGACGACCGTCACCGTCGAGGCGCGCGCCGTGCGCGTCAACGCCGACAACCTCGACCGCATGATGCAGCTCGCGGGCGAGTCGATGGTCGAGGGCCGCCGCTCCCCCGCGCTGCGCCGCTCGCTCGCGGCCGTGCGGGCCGAGCTCGCCCGCGCGCGCGAGTCCCTCGAGGCCGCGCTGCGCCGCAACGACGCCGCGCGCATCGCCGCCGCGCGCGATTCCGTCGCGCGCGCCGAGGCCGCGCTGGGCGAGCGCCTCTTCGAGCTGGAGAACTTCTTCCGCCGCACCGAGGAGGTCTCGACCGCCCTCTACCACGAGGTGATCGGCAGCCGCATGCGCCCCTTCAGCGAGGGCGTCGCGGGCTTCCCGCGCATGGTGCGCGACGTCGCGCGCCAGCTCGGCAAGGAGGTGCGCTTCGAGGTCGTCGGCGGCGACGTCCCCGTCGACCGCGACATCCTCGCGCGCATGGAGGCGCCGCTCAACCACATCGTGCGCAACGCGCTCGACCACGGGATCGAGACGCCCGCGCAGCGCCGCGCGCGCGGCAAGCCCGAGCAGGCGCGCCTGACGCTGGAGGCGCGCCACCACGCGGGCCAGCTCCTGGTGCGCGTCACCGACGACGGCGGCGGCATCGACCCCGAGCGCATCCGGCGCAAGGTCGTCGAGCGCGGCCACCAGCCCTCCGAGCTCGCCGCACGCCTGGGCGAGCGCGAGCTGTACGACTTCCTCTTCCTCCCCGGATTCAGCACCGCCTCCGCGGTGACGGAGATCAGCGGCCGCGGCGTCGGGCTCGACGTCGTGCACCAGATGGTCGTCGGGACCGGCGGCACGGTGCGCGTGGACAGCCGCGTCGGCGTCGGCACGACCTTCACGATGGTGCTGCCCGTGACGCTGAGCGTCCTGCGCGCGGCGCTCGTGGAGATCGCCGGCGAGAGCTACGCCTTCCCGCTCGCGCGCATCGACCGCGTGCTGCGCGTCGCGCCCGAGGAGATCGCCCCCGTGCAGGGGCGGCTGCAGTGCGACGTCGACGGCGCCGCGACGGGCCTGGTCGACGCGGCCGCGCTGCTGGGCGTCGGCGAGACCGAGCGCGGCGCGATGACGAGCGTCGTCGTGCTGGGCGACGACGCGGGGCGCGTGGGCCTGGTCGTCGGGCGCTTCCTGGGCGAGCAGGACCTCGTCGTGCGCACGCTCGATCCGCGCCTGGGAAAGGTTCCCCACATGGCCAGCGCGGCGATCCTGGACGACGGTTCGCCGGTGCTGATCGTGGACGTGGAGGACCTGCTCTCCTCGCTGCGCAAGGCGCTGGGCGAGGGGCGCGTGGGCGGCATGGGCGCGGCAAGCGGGCACGAGCACCTGCAGCGCGCGGCCAAGCGCATCCTGGTCGCCGAGGACTCGATCACCGTGCGCGAGGTCGAGCGCCAGCTTCTCAGCCGCCTGGGCTACGACGTCGCCGTCGCCGTCGACGGCATGGACGCGTGGAACCAGCTCCGCGCGGGGCGCTTCGACATGCTCGTCACCGACATCGACATGCCGCGCATGAACGGCATCGAGCTCGTGCGCGCGGTGCGCGCGGACGGGCGCTTCGCGCACCTGCCCATCGCCGTCGTCAGCTACAAGGACCGCGAGGAGGACCGGCGCGCCGGCCTCGACGCGGGCGCCAACGCCTACCTCACCAAGGGCAGCTTCCAGGATCAGAGCTTCATCTCCACGATCACCCAGCTCGTGGGCGCGCCGTAGCGCCCGCTCCCCTACAGTTCCCTGTCGGGCGCCACCCCGCGTCCGCCCTCCCGCCGTGTCCCTCCCCTCCACAGCCCCCCTGCGCGTCGCCATCGTGAACGACCTCGCCATGGCGCGCGAGGCGCTGCGCCGCTGCATCGGCTCGATGCCGCAGACGCAGGTCGCGTGGGTCGCCGGCGACGGCGCCGAGGCGATCGCCAAGGCCGCGCAGGACCGCCCCGACCTCATCCTGATGGACCTGCTCATGCCGGGCGTCGACGGGGTCGAGGCGACGCGCCAGATCATGCACCGCTGTCCCTGCGCGATCGTCGTCGTGACGGCGACCGTCGAGGGCAACGCCACCCGCGTCTACGAGGCGATCGGCGCGGGCGCGCTCGACGCCGTCGAGACGCCGCGCCTGGCGGGCGAGTGCGGCGCGCGCCGCAACGCGCTCGCCGAGAAGATCGAGATGGTCCGCCGCATGCGCGCGGGCGGCGACGCGACTGCGACCCGCCCGGCCCCGCCGCGCGCGGGCGCCCCCGCCGCCGCTGCGGCACCCGCGAGCGCCGCGCGTCCCCCCTCCCCGATCGCCACCGCCGCGAACACCATCGCCTCCACCTGGAGCGAGGGCGGCGCGCCGCCGATCGTCGCCGTGGGCGCGAGCACCGGCGGCCCGCAGGCGCTGAGCGTCTTCCTCTCGAGCCTGCCGCATCCCTTCCCGGCGGCGGTGCTCATCGTGCAGCACATGGAGCCGGCCTTCCTGCCGGGCATGGCCGCCTGGCTCACCGCCGAGACGCGCCGCCCGGTCCGTCTGGCGCGCGCCGGCGAGCGCCCCGAGCCAGGCGCGGTCCTGCTCGCGGGCGAGGCGCAACACCTGACGGTCACGCACAAGGGGCTCCTCTGCTACGTGGACGGGCCTCCGGAGCTGCTGCACCGTCCTTCGGTGGACATGCTCTTCCAGAGCCTGGCGGCCTCCTCGCTGGAGCCGGGCGCGGGCGTGCTCCTCACCGGCATGGGCAAGGATGGCGCCGCCGGACTGCTGCAGATGCGCGAGCGCGGCTGGGCGACCTTCGCGCAGGACGCGGCGACGAGCGTCGTCTGGGGGATGCCCGGCGCGGCGGTCCACCTGGGCGCCGCGGAGCAGACGCTGCCGCTGCACGCGCTGGGCGCGGCGGTGGCGGGGACGATCAACGCACGGCGCGCCGGACGCGCAGGAAGGCGCGCATGAGCGCGATCGAGACGAAGCAGGACGCGCGCACCCGCGTGCTCATCGTGGACGACCAGGCGATGATCGCCGAGGCGGTGCGCCGCATGCTCGCCCCGTACCCCGAGATCGAGCTCACCGCCTGCCTCAAGGGGACCGAGGCGGTCGCGACGGTGCTGGACAAGCAGCCCGACGTCATCCTGCAGGACCTGGTGATGCCCGACGCCGACGGCCTCGACCTGGTGCGCGACTACCGGGCGCAGGCGTCCCTGGCGCGCACGCCGCTCATCGTCCTGAGCGCGCGCGAGGAGGCGACGACGAAGGCCGAGGCCTTCGCGCGCGGCGCCAACGACTACCTCGTGAAGCTCCCCGACGCGGTCGAGCTGCTGGCGCGCATCCGCTACCACGCGGGGGCGCACCGCGCGCAGCGCGAGCGCGACGCCGCCTTCGAGGCGCTGCGCGCGGAGCTCAACAGCGCGGCCGAGTATGTCCAGAGCCTCATC
Organism: Phycisphaerales bacterium; assembly: GCA_046350355.1. GTDB lineage: Bacteria > Planctomycetota > Phycisphaerae > Phycisphaerales > SM1A02 > UBA966. The sequence continues at coordinate 1,052,474 of JAXMAN010000002.1, forward strand.
CCCCCCGAGCAGGAGGAGCGCGTGCGCACGCGCTGGAAGTTCGTCCCCTCCGCCAGCCTGGGCGGGGACAGCTTCGGCTACCACTGGCTCGACGAGGACCGCTTCGCGATCTACCTGCTGGATGTGTGCGGCCACGGCGTGGGCCCGGCGCTGCTCTCGGTCAGCGTGATGAACGCGCTGCAGGTGAATGCGCTCGGCGGCGCGGATCCGGGCGACCCGGGCGCGGTGCTCGAGGCGCTCAACCGCCTCTTCCCGATGGAGCGCCACCACGGAATGTTCTTCACGATGTGGTACGGGGTTGCCAACCTGAAGACGCGCGAGCTCCTCTACGGCTGCGGCGGCCACCCGCCCGCGCTGCTGCTGGCGCCCGGGCAGCCCCCGCGCGAGCTCGGCGGCGACGAGGAGATCAGCGGTCCGATGATCGGCGCCGTCGCGGGCGTGCCCTTCGGCACGGGCCGCGTCGCGCTGCCCGCGGGCTCGCGCCTCTACGTCTACAGCGACGGCATCCACGAGCTCATGCAGCCCAGCGGCGAGATCTGGTCGCTGCGGGCGTTCCTCGACGGCGTCGCCGCCGAGGCCGGCAAGGGCGACGGCGCGGTCGACCGGCTCATCGCGCGCAGCCGCGCGGTGCGCCAGCGCGACGACTTCGAGGACGATGTCAGCCTGCTGGAGGCGGTCTTTGCGTAGCGCGGCGCCGGCAGCGATGGCGCTGCTCGCGGGGGCGCTGCTGGCGGGATGCGGCGCGGCGGGCAAGGCGGGCGCGAACGGCGCGGGCGCGCCGGGCGCGGGCGCGCCGCAGGCCGCGGCCGCCACCACCGCCGCGACGCCGGCGCTCCAGCGCTTCGAGTACCGCCGCATCGTCATGGGGGCGGACTGCAACCTCGTGCTCTACGCGCCCGACCAGGAGCGCGCCGACGCTGCGGCGCGCGCGGCCTTCGCGCGCCTGGCGCAGATCGAGGAGGCGCTCAGCGACTGGATGCCCGCGAGCGAGACGCGCCGGCTTCCCGCCACCGCGGGCACCACCGTGCGCGTGGGTCCCGACCTCGCGAACGCGCTGGCGATCTCGCTGGCCTTTGCGCGCGACAGCGGCGGCGCCTTCGATCCCACGGTCGGTCCGCTCACGGCGCTCTCGCGCGCGGCGCGCAAGCGCGGCACGCCGCCCACCCCGCAGGAGTGGGCGCAGGCGCGCGCGCGCTGCGGCTGGGAGGGCGTGGCGTACGACCCCGCCGCCGGCACGCTGACGATGCGCCGCGACGGCGTCGCGCTGGACTTCGGCGCCATCGGCCAGGGGCTGGGCGCCGACGCCGCGCTGCGGGTGCTCGCGCAGCAGGGCATCGCGAGCGCGCTCGTGGACATGAGCGGCGACATCGTCGTCTCCGCGCCGCCGCCGGGGCACGACGCCTGGCATGTGAGCGTCGACGACGGCGAGGGGCGGCCGCCCATCGACCTCGCGCTCGCGCATGCGGCGGTGACGACCAGCGGCGACCGCTTCCAGCACACCGACACCCCCGGCGCGGACGGCACGGTGGTGCGCCGCAGCCACATCTTCGATCCACGCACCGGCGAGGCGCTCACCACGCGCACCGCCGTCACCGTGCTCGCGCGCACCGCCACCGACGCCGACGCGCTCGCCACCGCCCTCTGCGTGCTCGGCCCCGAGGGTGCCGCCCCGCTGCTGGCGCGCCATCCCGACGCCTGCGCGCGCTGGCTGCAGGAGCGCCCGGGCGCCGCGCCCGTCGAGCGCACCACCGCCAACTGGAGCGTGCGGCTGCTGCTCAGGCCTGTCCCGGCACCGGCACCTTCGACGGCACGCCCGGACCGCGGCTGAGCTTCGCGGGCACGAGGTCCATCGGGTCCGCCAGCGCGGCGTCCCACTCCAGGTCCTTGCCCGTGTAGGCGGCCATGCGGCCCATGATCGCGGTCATCGTGCTCTCGGCGATGCGCTTGCCCTCGTTGATGTACGGGGCGTTGCCGCGGACCGCCTCCTGCAGGTCGATGTGCTCGACCACGTAGGGATTGGGGTTCTTGCCCGCGAACTTCCACGGGTGCTTGCCGCGCACCTCGGCGGAGCCCGAGCGCAGCAGCATCGAGCCGTCGCTGCCGTAGATGATCTCCTCGACGCGCCCATCGGTGCCGTCCTGCTGGCGCGCCATCGAGGCGCCGAAGCGCTCGCCGGGGAACTCGAAGTCGACGGCGAAGTGGTCGAAGATCGCGCCGAACTCCGGCTGCGTGCGCGCCTGGCGCCCGCCGGTGGCGACGCAGCGCACCGGGTGCGCGTCCATCGCCCAGTTCATGACGTCGATGTTGTGGACATGCTGCTCGACGATGTGGTCGCCCGAGAGCCAGGTGTGGTAGAGCCAGTTGCGGATCTGGTTCTCCATCTCGCTGAGCGCGGGGTCCGCATCCTTGTGCCAGAGCCCGCCCTGGTTCCAGTAGACGCGCGCGGCGACGGGCTGGCCGATCGCGCCGTCGCGCAGCTTGGCGATCGCCTCGAGGTAGCTGCGCTCGTGGCGCCGCTGCGTGCCGGTGACGACGCAGAGCTTCTTCGCCTGCGCGCGGCCCGCGGCGTCGATCACCATGCGCACGCCGCTGGGATCGACCGCGACGGGCTTCTCGAAGAAGATGTGCTTGCCGGCGTCGACCGCCGCCGCGAACTGGCGCGGGCGGAAGCCGGGCGGGGTCGCCAGGATGACCATGTCGCAGTCGGTGCCCAGCACCTTCTCGCAGCAGTCGAAGCCGACGAACTGCGCCGAGGCGGGGACGTTGCCGCGGCCGCGCCCGTTTGCCGCCAGCGCCTGCGCCGCGCCCGCGACGCGGTCGGGGAAGACGTCGCCGATGGCGACGATGCTCGTGTCCGGGCTCGCCTCGAGCGCGTTCAGCGCCGCGCCCGTGCCGCGCCCGCCGCAGCCGATGACGCCGATCTTGACCGGGCGCCCCTTGCTCGCGCTCGGGCTCGCCGGCGCGGCGGCCTGCGCCATCGCGCGCGAGGCCGTGAGGATCATCGGCGCGCCGACGGCGGCGGCGACGAGCGCCCCGCCCGCGCCCAGGAAGTTCCGGCGCGAGGCGTCGGCGTGGGAGGCGGCGGGCTCGGAAACGCGGGTGCGTGGCGTCGTCATCGGTGGCTCCAGTGCGCGCGGCGCGCGCGGCGTGCGGTCACGAGATCTTGTACTGGCCGGGCTTCTTCTCGGGGGGCATGGCCAGCTCGCCGAGCTCGTACTTCGGCGGCGCGAGGCTCTCCTTCGACTCCTGCGCCTGCTGCCAGGTCACCTGCTGCCCGCTGTACGCGGCCATGCGGCCGAGCACGCCCAGCAGGCAGCTGTTGACCATCCAGTCGCCGTCGTTGTGGACCTTGCCCTCGCGGATGGACTTGAAGAGCTCGTTGTGCTCGACCTGGTACATGTTGGGCTTGGGCGCGTTGGCGGGGTTCTGCCAGAGCACCTTGCCCTGCGGGTCCTTGATCCACTGCGTCGGGCCCCAGCCGTTGATGAAGCACTGCCCCTTCGTGCCCGCGATCCAGTCGGTGTTCCCGAAGTAGCAGTCCGCCTGCTGGCGGCAGTTCATGAAGGCGCGACGGCCGTCCTCCCACTCGTAGACGACGGCGAAGTGGTCGTAGACGTCGCCGCGCTCGGGGACGTTCTCGCGCGTCTGGCGGCCGCCCATCCCCACCGCCGACTTGGGCGGCTGGTTGCGGAAGCACCAGTTGATCTTGTCGATGGAGTGGACCGCCTGCTCGACGATCTGGTCCCCCGAGAGCCAGACGAAGTGCTGCCAGTTGCGCAGCTGGAACTCCATGTCGCTCCAGCCCGGCTTGCGCGGGTTGGTCCCCAGCGGGCCGGTGTAGTAGCAGCTGTACATCGCCATCGGGACGCCGAGCGTGTCCTTGTCCAGGATCTGCTCGAAGACCGCGCGCTCGGGGCTGCTGTAGCGCCAGCAGAAGCCCGACATCAGGTTGAGGTTGCGCTGCTTCGCCATCGCGACGCTCTCGACGACGCTGCGGTAGCCGGGGCTGTCGACGAACATCGGCTTCTCGCAGAAGATCTGCTTGTTCGCCTCGACCGCGGCGCGCAGGTGCATCGGACGGAAGTGCGGCGCGCTGCAGAGGAGCACGACGTCGACGCCGCTGGCGATCGCCTGCTTGTAGCCGTCGAAGCCGGTGAACTGCCGCTCCTTCGCGACCTGCACGCGGTCCTTCGCCGGGTGCTTCTGGAGCTGCGCGAGCGCGCCGTCCATGCGGTCCTGGAAGACGTCGGCCATCGCCCAGAGGACGACGCCGGGGTCCGCCTGCAGCGCCTGCGCCGCGGCGCCCGTGCCGCGTCCGCCGCAGCCGATGAGCGCGATCTTGATGGTGTCCGAGGCCGGTGCGCCGCCCCAGACGCGCGGGACGGCGAGCGTCGCGGCGCCGGTGGCGAGTCCGGCGGCGACGAAGCCGCGGCGGGTGATGTCGGTGTGGAGGAACTCGGTGCTCATGGCGTGGCCTTGGGTGCGGCGGGCGAGGGTGAGGCGGGTGCGGGAGCGGGTGCGGGTGCGGCGGGCGCGGCGGGCTTCGCGGGATCGGCCGCGCGCGGCTGCGCGTCGGCGGGTGCGCCCGCGGGCGCGCCGGGGGCGGCCTTCGGCGCGGCGTCGCTCGTCACCACGCGCATGCCAATGAAGGGGCCGTCGACAAGCCACCAGACGCTCTTGGGGAACTGCGGGTCGCTCTCGTTCCAGTCCGGCGTGTCGGGCAGCGGCTGCATCGCGGCGGGATCGATCTTCTCCTCGCGGTAGGAGCCGCCGATGACCGCGAAACCGCCGTCGGCCGTGGTGACCCACTCCGCGGCGTTGCCCCAGAGGTCGAAGATCCCCAGCGCGTCCGCCTTCTTCGTTCCCACCTTTTGCGTGGCGACGTTCGCCTCGGGATCCATCCACGCATGCTCCTGCATCGTGGCGGCGCTCACCTTGCCCTGCGCGGCGGCGCAGCGCCATTCGGCGAGCGTTGGGAGCCGGTAGGTGCGCCCGGTCTTCGCGGAGAGCCACTCGCAGAACTGCACCGCGCCCTTGGCGCTCATCGAGATCGCGGGCCAGCCCTGGTGGCCGAAGCCGCGGTCGACGGAGACATAGGGCTTGGTCGGACGCGTGACCGCGTCGGTCGCGGGCGTGCTCGCGCCGGCCTTCTTGTCGAGGTGGTAGATGAAGGCGTCGAAGAGCTCCCACGGGACCTCGGTCGTCGCCATGAAGAAGGGCTTCGTGCCGTCGCAGCCGGGGACGGGGACGAGCGTGATCTCGACCGCGGTGCCAGCGACCTTCTCGGTGATGCGCGCGGCCGGGGCGGAAGCGGCAGGCGCCGCGGCGGCGGGCGCCGGCGCCGCCGGTCGGGCGGCGGGCGGATCCCCGGCGAAGGATGTTCCCACGATGGCGGTGACGAGAGACGCGCCCAGCAGGCGCGACGAGGCGGCGGACAGCGATGGCATGCCGCCCAACCTACCGCCCCGGCGCGGATCCGTTGCGCGGCGCGGGCGCGGGAGTGGCGGGATTCGGCTCGGGCGCGGGCGCCCCGCCGGTCGCGGCGGCCGCGCCGCCCTCCGGCGCGGGCGGCTGCCCCCACGGTGCGGGCGGCGCCTCTCCCGTGAGCGCGTGCAGGAATGCCACCAATTCACGCTGCTTCTTCGGGCTCAGGCCGATGCGCGTCAGCACCAGCTCGCGGTGGTGGTCCAGCGAGGTCGCCCCTTCGAGCGAGGAGTAGAAACGCACCACCTCCTCCAGGGTCGCCTTCTGGCCGTCGTGCATGTACGGCGCCGTGATGCCCACATTGCGCAGGGATGGCGTGCGGAAGGTGCCCCACAGGTCCGGCTCCTGCACCAGGCTCGCGGAGATCTGCGCCTGCGGGCCGTGCGGGTCGTCCGAATGCGGCCCCGCCGCGTTGAAGGGATCGTTGCGCACGCGCTCGATCACCGCGTACCGCCCCGGGTCCGTCGGCCCCCCGCCGCCGGGTCCGGGCAGGCCGAGCATGTGGAACTCGCCGTCGCTGAAGAGCGCGCCGTGGTGGCACTTCCAGCAGAGCCCCTCGCCGAAGAAGATCACGAGCCCGCGGCGCGCGTCGACGCTGAGCTCGGCATCCGCGTCGGGATCGCCCGCGCGCCAGCGCGTCCACCAGCGGTCGTAGGGCGCGGGTCCGGAGACGAGCCGGCGCTCGTAGGCCGCGAGCGCCTTGCCGATGTTGGCGAAGGCCGCGTCGACCTGCGCGGGCGTCGCGTCGGGCGCGGGCGGCGGCGCACCGAAGGCGCGCTCGTAGCGCACGCGCAGCAGCGGATCGGCCGCCACCCGCTGCACGACCTGCGCGCGCGGCAGGTTCATCTCCAGCGGATGCTCGAAGGGCTGCACCGCCTGGCTCCACATCGTGTCGGCGCGGCCGTCCCAGGTGAGCCAGCGCTGGTGCGCCGCGTTGAGCACCGACATCGCCTGGCGCGTGCCGGTGCCCACGCCGACGGCGAGCGGCTTGCTGTCGGCGAAGCCGTGCTCGGGCAGGTGGCAGGTCGAGCAGCTCACCGCGCCGTTGGCGGAGAAGCGCGGGTCGAAGAAGATGCGGTGGCCCAGCGCGGCGGCTTCGTCGCTCTGCGCGTAGCGGTTGGTCGGATCGGGCGGCAGCGGGCCCAGCGGCGGGTTGCGCTCGATGCGCGCGGCCATCTCCGGCGTGATCGGCGCGACGGCGGGCGCGGCGGGACGGTTGCGGTCGCCGTCGGTCGCCGGCGCGCAGCCGGCGAGCACCACCCCGGCGAGCGCGGCGGCCAGGAGCGGGCGCTTCACTGGATCGTCACCTCCGCCGTCGCGCGCTCGAGCCGTCCCTTGGAGAGCAGGTCGAAGGAGAGCTCCCAGTAGCCGGGCATGTGGAAGAGCATGCGCTCGACGCGCCAGGTGCCCTCGCCGGTGCGCTCGACCGTCGGCGCGACGTTCATGCCGTGGCCGTGGTGCGGCATCGCGGCGTCGACGCGCAGGTCGACCGCCGCGGGCTTGCCGGTGGCGCGGTCGATGACCGCGACCTCGAGTCCGAATGGATCGCGCAGCGGCGGCGGGTCGGGGACGAAGCGGTAGCGCACCTCGTGCGTGCCCTCGGCGCTGCGCAGCGTCCACCAGCCGTCCTCGCCGCGTGTCGCCGCGGGGAACTGCTCGATGGTGCGCGCGAAGCCGGGCTGCGCGGGGGTCGCGGGATTCGCCGAGGGCGGAACCGCTTCGGGGATGCGCTGGCGGACCTCGTTGCGGCCCAGGCCAAAGACCGACTCCCACGTCCCATCGACCTGGAAGCTCTGCATGCGGTGGTTGCCGTGGTCGGCGACGTAGACGCGCCCCTGCTGCGGCATGAACTCCACCGCGCCGGGCGCCCAGAGCTCGCCGGGGCGGCCGCCGGTGACGCCCATGCGCGCGCCGCTCGCGCCGCCGTCCGCTTCGGTGAGCAGCACCGTGTCGCCCGCCTCGTCGGAGATCGCGTAGCGCTGCGAGCCCCCGCCGCCCGCGTCGCGCAGCGCGGCGATGCCCCACGGCCGCCGCAGCGGCGCGAGGCTCCAGCGCCCGCGGTAGGCGCCGTCGATGAGTCCGTAGCGCTTCACGGCGCGGTCGGCGCGGTCGACGACGAGCACCTCGCCGCCGGGGCTCACGGCGCACTGCGTCGGCGCGATGAGGCGTCCTTCGCCGGTCCAGCCGCCCCACGCCGCGACCGGGCGCAGGCTCGCGTCCAGCTCGACGATGCGCGGCCCGAAGGCGTCGAGCAGCACGAAGCCGCCCGAGCCCGAGCGCCGCAGGTCCACCGGCCACAGGCGCGCCGGCCCGCCCGCGCGCGCGGCGGCGAGCGTGGCGGCCTCGCCCAGCGGGACCTCCGCCAGCAGGCGCGGCATGAGCGGGTCGAAGTGCGGCTCGGTGCCGTCGCGCCGCAGCGCGTAGACGGCAATGACCGCGCGCACGGGATCGACGAGGTAGAGCCGGTTGGCGGCCTCGTCCACCAGCTGCGTCGTCACCTGGCCGAAGGTGCCGGGCCGCGTGCCGGGACCGCCGAGCGTCGTGACATGGATCGGCAGCGGCGTGCGCAGGTCGAAGACGAGCGCGGAGGCGGACTCGGGCTCGTAGACCAGCAGCGTCTGGCCGTCGAGCGCGAGCTCGGAGCTGAAGTGGCTCGCGACGCCCTCGGTCGGGGGCAGCGCGGTCGTGCGCGGGCGCGCCGGGTCGGGTGGCGGCTGCTCGGCGAAGAGCTGCACGCGCCGCTCGAAGGGCTCGCAGACGACCGCGAGCGTCCCGTCGGGGCTCACGTTCGTCGCGGCCGGGTAGTGGATCTTGCCCTGGCCCTCGCGCGGGCGCACGGCGTGCATCCCCCACTGGTCGAGCGTCTTGCCCTCCGCGTCGACGCGCACGACGCGGTGGTTGAGCATGTCCGTGACGAGCAGCCCGACGCCGTCCCACGCCAGGTGCGCGGGCCATTGGTACATGCCGGGGAAGGCGCCGCGGTCGCCCCAGCGCGCGGTCTCCGCGCCGGTGGCGGGATCCAGGCGCACGATCTGGTTGTTCGCGGCGTCGCAGACGAAGAGGTGCCCGCCCCCCGCCGCCAGCCCCGTCAGCAGCGGCGCGAGCGCGCCCGGCTTCGGACCCGCGGGCACCGTCCAGACGCCCTGCAGCGCGCCGCTGGCGTCCAGCCGCAGGATGCGCGGCAGCGCGCCGTCGGCGACGAGGATGCTCCCGCCCACCACCGCGAGCGCCACGGGGCGCGCGGCGATGCCCTCGGCCGTCAGCGGGAACTCCCCCGCGCGCGTGCCGTCCGCCGCCAGTCGCACGAGCTGCCCGCGCGCGCGGTCGGCGACCCAGAGGCCGCCATCCGCCGCCGGCGCCAGCGCGGCCGCGTCGCCCACCGGCCCCGCGGGCCACCAGGGCAGCAGCGTCGAGCGCACCCCGCTGGGCGAGATCCGGACGACGCCGCCGGGCCCGAGCGCCGCGACGACGCTTCCATCGTCCTGCACGAGCGCGTCGGCGACATCGGTCAGCCCCTCGATCGCGCTCACGAAGCGGCCGTAGCCGCGCCCCGCGGCGGGCGGTTCGGCGAGCGCGGCGGGCGCCGCGACCCCAGCAAGCACGGCGGCGACGAATGCGCCGGCCACGGCGGGGAGAAGCGACGCTCGACGAGGCATCCGCACCAAGGTACGCACCCGTCCCTATCGCTGCTCGGTCCGCCGGATGAGTTCCGCGCCGCCCTGGCCCAGCGCCGACTCGATCTTGATCGCCGGCGCCTTGCCTTCCTTGCCCGGCTGGTTCTGCTGCATCATCGCGTAGATGACGACCTGCGCGACCGCGCTCTCGGCGACCAGGCGGCCGGCGCGCTCGCTCGCGGCGGCGAGCGTCGGGAACTTGCCCGCGTCCAACTCGGACTCGAAGTCCGTGAGCGCGTTCTCCATCGCCAGCATGAGGTACGCGAGCACCGCCCACTCCTCGCGGGTGTCGGGGAAGTACTCGGTGCTGCGCAGCAGCGAGGAGGGGATCGTCACCCGCCAGCCCTGCGGCGTCTCGGCCATGGAGAGGGTGCCGCCCAGCAGCGGCTTGCCGTCCAGGCTGAAGGCGGCGGTGCCGTCGCCCAGATCCTCGACCGTCAGGCGCGAGCGGTTCGCGTCCAGCCAGCCGAAGGGATCGCTCACGATCGCCGTGAAGGCGTCGCGGTCGCCCAGCTTGGTCGCCCACGCGCCGCCCTTGGAGAGCTCCGCCTCGACCTCCTTGGGATAGCGCGCGCGCAGTTTCGTGCTCACGCGCCAGAGCTGCGCGAGCATCTGCCCGGCCTTGCCCTTGACGTCCTCGATCGCGCTCGCCTCGGTCACCCCGTCGGGGAAGGTGATCTCGCGCGCCTCGATGTGGAGCATCGTGGGCAGCAGCTCCGGATGGCCGTCGCGCACCATCTGCTGGAGCGCGCCCAGCGCCGCCTGGGGCGAGCTGGAGTCGTAGCGCGGCTTGCGGCAGCCCCCGAGCGCGACGATCGCCGCCAGCGACGCCAGCAGCGCGACGCGACCCGCGCGGCGGTGCCAGGAGGCTTCGGAGGCGGTGCGGACCGGGTCCATGCGGTCATCGTAGCCCGCCGGCGCGGTGCCCTACACTTTCCGGATGCGGCTGGAGATCAACGGTGAATCCAAGGATGTCGGCGAGGTCGCGACGGTCGCGCAGCTCCTGCGCGCGCTCGGCCTGGACCGCGCCCCCTGCGCCGTCGAGGTGAACGCGCGCCTGGTTCCCAAGGCGCAGCACCCACAGCAGCCGCTGCACGCCGGCGACCGCGTCGAGATCGTCACGCTCGTCGGCGGTGGCTGAGCGCGCCCGACCCTTCGGACCCTTCCCATGGACACGACCCTCCGTTCCGTTCCCGACGCGCCCCCGATCCCGCCGCTGGCGGTCGGCGGCTTCTCGCTGCGCAGCCGCCTCGTCGTCGGCACGGGCAAGTACAAGGACTATGCCACGATGCAGGCCGCCGTCGACGCCAGCGGCGCCGACGCGGTGACCGTCGCCGTGCGCCGCGAGCGCCTGGTCGACGCGCAGGGGCGCTCGATCCTGGAGTTCCTGCCGCTCGACCGCATCACCGTCCTTCCGAACACCGCGGGCTGCTTCAGCGCCGACGACGCGGTGCGCGTCGCGCGCCTGGGGCGCGACATCCTGGAGCAGCTGGGCAACCCCGGCGCAGGCTGGGTGAAGCTGGAGGTGCTGGGCGACCGCGCCACCCTGCTGCCCGACCCCGTCGGCACCCTCGAGGCGTGCCGCGAGCTCGTGAAGGACGGCTTCACCGTCCTCTGCTACAGCAGCGACGACCCGATCATGGCGGTGCGCCTGCGCGACGCGGGCGCCGCGAGCGTCATGCCCGCGGGCAGCCCCATCGGCAGCGGCCGCGGCATCGCCAATCCCGCCGCGATCCGCATCATCCTGGACCTGCTGAAGGATCCCGCGCACGGCGGACGCAGCGACTACCCGGTGATCGTCGACGCGGGCGTCGGCACCCCGGGCGACGTCACGCTCGCGATGGAGCTCGGCGCCGACGGCGTGCTGCTGAACACCGGCATCGCGCACGCGAAGGACGCGGTCCTGATGGCGCACGCGATGCGCCTGGCCTGCGACAGCGGCTACTTCGGCGCCCGCGCGGGACGCATCGGCAAGAAGCTCTACGCCAGCGCGAGCAGCCCCTGGGAGGGCGTGATCAGCGTGATTCCTGGGGAGTGACGCCGGCCGCCTCCGCGGGCGCGCCCGCGGTGCGTCCGCGCCACTGGCGCCGCCCGGTGCGGTCGAGCCACCAGCTGCGCCACTGGATCGCCAGCAGCAGGCCGATGCTCACCGGATGCAGCAGCACGCCCTCGATGGGCTGGTGGAAGCGCACCGCCAGCACCGCGCGCTGCACGATCTGCGCCGCGATCGCCCCCGCCGCCAGCAGCTTCGGCACCAGCGGCACGCCGCCGACGCCCACCGCGATGGGCAGCCAGATCCAGGGCAGCAGGATGCCGAGCCCCTCCAGCGCCGTGAAGACGCCCAGCACCGCCGGCGAGCCGAGGCCCTCGTAGGCGTTCTTCGTGAAGCCGCGCCAGGTCTGCGCCGCGCCGTGGTACATGCGGCAGCGCACGAGCCCGGTGCCGTCGAAGAGGTCCGTGTGGTGGCCCGCCCGCCGCAGCGCGCGCGGCAGCTTGATGCCGTCGTGCATGCTGTCGCGGAAGGCCGCGTGCCCGCCGACCTGCGCCCACGCGTCGCGGCGCACCAGCAGGAACTGCCCGCAGCCCGCGGAGGTCGCGGGATCGTTGGTCGCGCGCATGCGCGGCATCGGCAGCCAGCTGAAGAGCATCCAGTGAATGAGCGGCACGACGAGCCGCTCCAGCAGCGTCCCCGTCTCCTGCTGCGGCACCGTGCTCACGAGCGCCGCGCGCCGCTGCGCCGCCGCCGCGAGCGCGCGCGCCGCGCAGTCGGGCTCGAAGCGCACGTCCGCGTCGGTGAAGAGGAGCCAGGGCGCACGGGCGGCCTCGCCCATGCGCTGGCAGCCCCACTGCTTGCCGTTCCAGCCCTCGGGAAGCGGACGCGTGGGCACGCGGCGCACGCGCGCGTCCGCCGCGCAGAGGCGCTCCAGGATGCGCGGCGTCGCGTCGGTGCTCTGGTCGTCGTAGACGAGCACTTCCACGCGCACGCCGCGGCTGGCGAGCGCGGAGGCGACGACGGCCTCGATGTTGCGCTCCTCGTTGCGCGCGGGGATGCAGAGGGCGAGCTGCGGGGCGGCGTCGGCGTCGGTGCCGGCGTCGGTGCCGGCGTCGGCGCCCCCGTCCGCATCGGGCGCCTCCCCCGCCGCCGGCGGCGCGCGGTAGCAGCCCAGGTTCACCAGGGTCATCGCGAGCGCGAGCCCGCTCACCGCCGCGCCGATCGCGGGCAGCCAGGTCAGCGCGCCGATCGCCAGGTCGCCCACGCTCACCGCGGTGCCTCCGTCGGCCGCGCGCGGTGCGCGACCTCGATGGCGGTGCCGCGCCCCGTCAGGCGCAGCAGCAGGTCGTAGAGCGGATGGATGTGCGCCTCGCCGCCGCCGGAGATGGTCTCCAGCCGCGCCGAATCGCGCGCAATCACGAGCTCCGCGAGCGCGGCGGCGTTGCGCCGCATCGCGGCCTCGGCGGCGTCGCTCCAGGCGCGCACCGAGCGCGCGTCGGCGGGCGCCTCCACCGGCTCCACGCGCAGGAAGACCTCGGGACGCTGCTCGGTCCAGAAGGCGTACTCGACCGCGACCACCAGCACGTGCGCGTTGGGATGCTGCATCGCGACCAGGCCGATGCCCGGCCGCACCTCCACCGGCACGCGCGGGTCGACGAAGCGCCCCTGCGGCGTCAGCATCAGCAGCGGACGCTCGTCCGTCGCGAAGCGCTCGCCCACGTAGCGCGCCATCGCGCGCAGGCTCGTCGGGTCGTCCGGATCGATGCCGAACATCCCCAGCTTGCGGAAGAACTGGAAGCGGCGAAGCTGCGTCGCGTCGATGGGGCTGCAGGGCGTGCGCCCCGCCAGGAACTGCCCGTGCAGGTGGAACCCGATCATCGGGTCCCACCACGAGCAGTGGTTGAACCCCAGGATCACCGGCGTGGGCAGCGCGCGCACCGACTCCAGCAGCGCGACCGAGCCCGGCGCCGCGCGCACCGCGTAGAAGCGCTTGCGGAAGAGGCGCTTCGCATACCAGGCGAAGACGCGCTGGAACCGGGGGTTGTACGCACCCGGGATCAGCTCGCTCCGGCCATCTGGCACGCGGCGCCTCCCTTCACCAGGCGCGACCCGGTGTCGACGCCGAAGCCCGGACGGCCGTGCGCGCTCGCGGGGACGCCGAAGTCCTCGCACGCCGCGCTCGCGGCGGTGACGCCGCTCATGAGCACCATCGGGACGCCGGGACCGGGATTCGCCGTGCCGCCCGCGAGGTAGAGGTTGCGGTAGATGCGGCTGCGGTTGGCGGGCTTGAAGCCGCCCTTGAGCCGGCCGTGGCTGGCGAGGCCGTAGATCGCGCCGCCCTCGGCGTTGTAGCGCTTCTCGATGCCCTGGGGCGTCAGGTGGCGCTCGACGACGATGTGCTTCTCGATGTCGCCCATGCCCATGCGCCTGAGCTTCTCGATGATCACCGGCCGGTACTGCTCCATCAGGCCGCCCGGACCCTCCCAGCGCTGGCCGGGACGCATGTAGGGCGTGTGGATGAGCGCGTAGAAGGCCTCGCAGCCCGCGGGCGCCTGCGACGGATCGGTGCGGCTGGGCACGCAGAGGTAGATCGTGGGGTCGCGCGCGGGGATGCCCTTGGCGTAGATGTCGTCGAACTCCGCGTGGCTGTCGCGCGAGAAGAGGAAGTCGTGGTGCAGCAGGTGGTCGTACTGGCGGTCGAGGCCCAGGTAGAGCACGACGCCGCTGCACGCGGGCGTGTAGTCCCCGCCGATGCGCCGCTGCTCGCGCAGCCCGCGCGGCGAGCCGTCGAGGTCGCGGTAGGTGCGCTGCACGTCGCAGTTGCTCACGACGAAGTCGGCGCGGATCTCGCGGCCGTCCTCGAGCACCACGCCGCGGACGGCGTTGCCCTCGGTCAGCAGGCGCGCGACGCCGGTGCCGGTGATGATCTGCGCCTGCTCCTCGCGCAGGATGCGCTCGAGCGCGCCCGCGACGGTGCGCGTGCCGCCCATCGCGTACCAGCAGCCCTCGTCCACCTGCGCGGCGGCGATGAGCGTGAGGATCGCGGGGGCGAGGAATGGGCTCGATCCGACGTACTGCAGGAAGTGCTCGCTGAGCTGGCGCAGGTGCGGCTCGCGCAGGTGCTTGGCGACGGTCGCGCCCACCGTGGAGTGGATGCGCATCGCGGCGACGTCGCGCAGCAGGCCGGGCTCGTTGGCGGGCGGGCGGCGCATGAGGTCCGCGATCCCGCCGAGGTCCTTGAAGAAGAAGACCTTCTCGCTCAGCCGGTACATGCGGCGGCTGTACTGGACGAGCTCCATCCACCCGCGCCCCGCGCCGGTGCCGGGGAACTGCCGGTCCATCGAGGCCGCCATCTCCTCGGGGCGCTCGAGCAGGTCGACGACGGTGCCGTCCTCGTACATGCAGCGCCACTGCGGGTCCAGGCGCACGAAGTCGATGTAGTCCGAGACGGTGCGGCCGGTCCGCTGGATGATCCCGCGCGCGACGTTGGGCATCGTGAGGATCGTCGGCCCCATGTCGAAGGTGAAGCCGCGCTCGCTGAGCACGTTCATCTTGCCCCCCAGGTGCGCGTTGCGCTCCACCAGGGTGACGCGGACGCCGCGTCCGGCGAGTTCGGTGGCGGCGGCGAGGCCCGCGAGGCCTCCGCCGACGACGATGGCGTGCTGGGTCATGGCTCTGCGGCTCCAGTCGGATGCGAGGCCGCGCCGGGGCGGCCGTGGGTCGGGGAGGAGATCGGGCGCGCCGGACCGAGCGCGAGCCGGCGCAGCCAGCCCTTCACGCCGCGGTCGGGCTCGTCGAGGGGGGTGCGGATGCGCAGGCTCGTGGTGCTGGCGACGACCTCGCGCGTCAGTGCGCAGAGGCCCGCCTCGCCGCGGCTGGCGCCCCAGCCGCTCGCCCCCACGCCCGCGATCGAGACCGCCGGGTGCGCCGTCGGCAGGATCGTGTCGTTGAGCGTCACCGTCGTCGAGCCCAGCGCCGCGAGCAGCGCGGTGTCGTGCAGGATGCGGCCGGTATGGCGCGTGTAGACGCTGGTCGCCAGGTGCTGCCCCTCGCTGCGGTGCAGCGCGAGCGCGTCCGCGAGGTCGCGCACCGGCACCACCGCGAGCACCGGCCCGAAGTGCGCGCCCGCGACGAGCTCGCAGTCGCGCGGGCAGTCGGCGACCGCCAGCGGCCGCATCGTGCTCCCCTGCGCGGGCTCGATCACGCCGCTGACGCTGCGCGCGCCCGCGGAGACGGCGTCGCGCGAAAGGCGCACGCAGCGCTCGGCCATCGCGGCGTCGGTCAGGCGCACCGGCTTCGCGGCGCCGGCGATCGGCCGCAGCGCGTCGACGAAGGCGGCGTAGACGGATTCCACGACGAGCGCACGCCGCGGCGCCATGCAGGTCTGCCCCGCGTTCATCGTCGCGGCGTGCCAGATGGCGCGCGCGGCCAGCGGGATCTCCGCGTCCTCCAGCACGATTGCGCTGTCGCGGCCGGAGAGCTCCAGCGTGCAGGGCGTCAGCGTCCGCGCGCAGGCGAGCGCGATCTCGCGCCCGACCTCGGTGGAGCCGGTGAAGACGACGTGGTCGAAGCGCTCGCGCTCGAGCAGCGCGCGGCCGGCCTCGCGGGTCGCCTCCGCGCTGACGAGCATGTCGGGGGGCAGCCCCGCCTCGGAGAGCGCGGCGCGCGCCAGCTCCACCAGCATCCGCTGGGAGCGGGGCGAGCGTTCGCTCGGCTTCACGACGACGCGGTTGCCCCCGACGATCGCCTGCGCCATCTGCACGCCCAGGAGCTGGATCGGGTAGTTCCAGGTAGCGATGATCAGGACGCGCCCCACCGGCAGGCGGAAGCGGTAGTGCCGCTGCCCGAGCTGCCACCAGGCGGCGCCGCGGACGCGGTGCGGGCCCAGGATGCGCCGCGCCTCGCGCCGGTGCCAGCGCAGGCTCGCCACCAGCGGCATCAGCTCCTGCGTGAGCGTCTCCCAGGCGGGCTTGGCGATGTCGTTGCGGACGGCGTCGCACAGCTCCGCCTCGGCGGCGGCGAGGCGGCGATGGAACGCCTCCGCCCACCGCAGGCGGGCCGCCAACGGAGCGATGCTCCCGGGCGCCGCGGGGGCGCCGGCGCGCGCCGGCGGAACCGAGATGGGTCGAAGCGTGGCCGACATGGGGAGTACCCGCGCCGGATTGAACCACACCGCGAGGGTCGCCGTCGATTCGCCGACGATTTGGATCTGGATTCGCGCCGCGGGAGCGTCCTGGATGCGGGCCCCGTGCGCCGGCGAACCGCGCGGGACCCAGCCCGCGGGGTATCTTCGCGCATCCGGCGCACTGGGTCGGGCGAAGCCGATTCCGCATGGCCATGACGACCCTCGACCGCCCCCGCTCCACGAACGCCCCGGGTCCCGCGCGCGCCGCGCGCGGACGCAGCGTGGCCGTCGTGGGCGCCGGCCCGGGCGGGCTGGCCTCGGCGATGCTCCTGGCCTCCAGCGGCCTCAGCGTCACCGTCTACGAGGCGCACTCCACCGTCGGCGGCCGCACCCGCCGCCTGGAGGAGGGCCCCTACCGCTTCGACTGCGGCCCCACCTTCTTCATGATGCCCTGGGTGCTCGAGGAGATCTTCGCCGCCACCGGCCGCCGGCTGGCCGACTACGCGAAGCTCACGCGCCTGGACCCGATGTACCGGCTGCTCATCGGGCAGCCCTCCGGCGACCCGCTGGTCATCGACACGACGCAGGACCTCGCGCGCATGGAGCGGCAGCTCGACGCGGTGAACCCCGGCGACGGCGCCGCCTTCCAGCGCTTCATCCGCGACAACCGCCGCAAGCTCGAGCGCATGACGCCGCTGCTGCGCCGCCCGATCCGCGGGATGCGCGACCTGGTCGCGATGGACACCCTGCGCGTCGGCCCGCTGCTGCGCCCCTGGCAGTCGCTCTACGACCACCTCGGCGGCTACTTCGGCAGCGAGAGCGTCCGCCTGGCGATGAGCTTCCAGAGCAAGTACCTGGGGATGAGCCCCTTCGAGTGCCCGGAGCTCTTCTCGATCCTGCCTTTCATCGAATACGAGTACGGCATCTGGCACCCCGAGGGCGGCTGCAACGCGCTCATGGCCGCGATGGCGCAGGCCTGCCAGGAGATGGGCGTCGAGATCCGCTGCGGCGCCCCCGTCGAGCGCGTCCTCTTCGACGGACGCCGCGCCTGCGGCGTCGCCGTCGCGGGCGAGGAGCGCCGCCACGAGCACGTCGTCCTCAACGCGGACGCGAGCTGGGCGCTGAGCAAGCTCGTCCCCGAGCACCTGCGCCCGCGCGCGCTCTCGGACGCCTCGCTCGAGCGCAAGCGCTATTCGTGCAGCACCTTCATGCTCTACCTGGGCCTGGAGGGCGAGGTCGACCTGCCGCACCACACGATCTACACCTCGCGCTCCTACGTGGAGAACCTGCGCGACATCTCCGAGCGCGGCAGGATCAGCGCGGATCCATCGACCTACATCTGCAATCCCTCGCGCACGGACCCGACGCTCGCCCCCGCGGGACACAGCGCGCTCTACCTGCTGGTGCCCACGCCCAACAACCAGCCCGGCTTCTGCCAGGTCGACTGGCGCCTGGCCGCGGGCGACCTGCGCGAGCGTGCGCTGCAGCAGGCGGAGCAGGTCTTCGGCATCGCCGACATCCGCCGCCGCATCCGCGCCGAGCGCATGGTCACACCCGCCGACTGGGAGGGCGAGCGCATCCGCTTCGGCGCGACCTTCAACCTCGCGCACGGCCTGGGGCAGATGCTGCACCGCCGCCCGCACCACCGCGTGCAGGGCATGGACAACCTCTGGCTCGTCGGCGGCGGCACGCACCCGGGTTCGGGGCTGCCCGTGATCTTCCTGAGCGCGGAGATCACCGCGAAGCTGCTCTGCGCGGAGCTCGGCGCCCCCTGCCCGCTCTCGGCCTCGCGCGGCGCGCGCCCGGCGGAACCGGCGCAGCTCGCCTCGGCGCTGCTGGCGGGCTGAGGCACGCGGCCGCGAGGGCCGCACGGGCCGCGAGGGCCGCGCTCACAGCGCCGTGCGGATCTCCCACAGGTCGGGGAAGAGCGGCGTGAAGAGCGTCGAGCGCAGGTACTCCGCGCCCGCGCTGCCACCCGTGCCGCGCTTGAAGCCGATGGTGCGCTCGACCATCTTCACGTGGCGGTAGCGCCACTCCTGGATGCCCTCGTCGAGGTCGACGAGCAGCTCGCAGATGCCGCGCTCGTCGGGACGCGTGCGGTAGACCTGCAGCAGCAGCGCCTGCACCGCCGGATCCGCGGAGAGCGGCTGCGTGACGTCGCGGGCGAGCGCCGCGGCGGGCACCTCCAGCCCCGAACGCACCAGGAACTGCAGGAAGGCGTCCCAGAGCGTCGGCGCGTGGAAGGCGGTCTCGAGCGCGGCGCGCTCGGGGGAGCCCTCCGGCTGCATCGCGATCGCGCGCGGGTTCTTCTTGCCGAGCATGAACTCGAAGGCGCGGAACTGCCAGCTCTGGAAGCCGCTGGAGTTCTCCAGCCGCGCGCGGAAGCTCAGGAACTGCACCGGCGTCATCGTCTCCAGGACGTCGATCTGCGAGACCATCGTCTTGAGGATCGTCAGCATCCGCCGCAGCGTGCCGGCGGCCGTCGCGCGGTCGCCGCGCTCGAGCGCCTGGCGCAGGTGGCGCCCCTCGTGGAGCTGCTGGAGGAACCAGAGCTCGTACACCTGGTGGATGACGATGAAGAGCGTCTCGTCGTGCTCGGGCCCGTCGGAGAGGGGCTGCTGCAGCGAGAGCAGCTGCGGGATCTTGAGATAGCTGCCGTAGGAGAGTGCCATCGTGTTCGCCCTGCGGCGCGGCGCGCGCCGGAGGGGCGAGGCTAGCCGCTAGCGCCCCAGCGTGCCACGGGCCCCTTCGATGTGGAAGGTGCCCTTCACGAGGTCCCAGGTGAAGGCGTGCGCACGCATCGGCGCGGGGGCGCCCTGCTGCTTCACCGTCACCATGCCGCCGACGACCGAGCGCACCGCGCCCACCTGCGTGGGCACGTCCAGCTCGAACTCGCCCGCGTCGACATCCACGTTGGGCGTGCGCACGATGACGCGCCCGTCGGCCATGAGCTTCACGAGCTCCGCCGGCCCGCCCAGCGAGAGACCGACCTGCTCGCCCGGCTTGGGCGCGCTCTCCGCGGCGCCGCGCACGGTGGCGACCATGCGGTCGGCGGTCACCGTGCCGGTGCTCGGCGCGGTGTCGGTCGCGCCCAGGTGCTCCATGAGCACCTCGCGCTGCAGCGTGATCTGCGAGGTGCCGTCGGGACGGCGCGCCAGCGAGAGCGAGCGCTTCCAGGTGAAGCGCGTCGTGCCGTCGGGCGAGAAGGGACTCGCGCCCGCGGTGCGCTCCTGCGGCTGCGCGACGACGGGCTGGTGCACCAGGAGGCGGCCCTCGCCGTCGACCTCGATGCTGCCATCCGCGCCCGTGTAGGTGATGTTCGGGCAGTTCATCCGGAAGAGCTTGGGCTCGCCGCTGCGCGCGGCGTCGGCCCACTGGCGCGCCTCCAGGCGCACGTTGCCCGTCGCGCGCATGCCCGCCACCTGCTGGACCGGATCGCCCGAGCGCGGCGCGGCGGACTTGGGCTTGGGCGCGGCGGCGCCCTCGGCCGTGCCGCCCGACTGCGCGAGCGCGCGGCCCATGCCGCGGCCCAGGAGATCCACCTGCACCTCGTCCGCGTCGAGCGCCTCCGCCTCGCGCGCGTCGCGCGAGCCGCGCACCTTCACGCCGCCCTGCAGCAGCAGCACGCCGGTCCCCTCGCCGCCGGCGCTCTCGGGGGTCTCGGAGTAGCCGAGCGCGTCGCGCCAGGTGGCCTGCATCTGCGGGAGCACCGAGAAGGTCAGGCGGCCCAGGCGCCCCGTGCCGGTGGGCTGCACCGAACTCGCGAAGGCGCTCGCGCGGCCGGGGCCCAGCGCGCTCACCTTCACCGGCGAGTCCTGCACGCGCACCTCGGCAAGCTGGTCGAGCACGAGGTTGTTGCGCACGATCATCACTTCGGGCCCGACCAGCCGCGCCCAGCGCTTGGCGGGCTCCGCCTCCATGCGCGAGGCGAAGATGCGCCCGCCGTCCTGCATGCGCACCTCGACCGGTCCCTCCGCCTCGACGCGCGCGATGTCGGCCATCGCGACCTCGGGGCCGGGGGTGCTGTCGTCTCCCGCGGACTTCGGCGCGGCCTTGCGCGCGCGCGGCGCGGCGTCCGCGAAGGCGATGCGCAGCGTCGAGGCCCAGATCGCCTGCGACTGGTCGGCGGCCATGACGTCGCCGGTGGCGCGCAGCGTGCGCGCCTGCGCCTGCCCCTGCGCGTTGGGCGAGAGCGCGACCTCCAGCTCCTTCGCCGCGAAGCTGCCCTGCGTGCTGCCCAGTCCGGACGCGCGCACGCCGCCGCTGGCCAGCACCGTGCGCGGCTGCGCCTCGCCCGCGTCGTTGGGCGCCAGCGCGACATCGAGCACCTGCGCCTCGAACTTGCCGCCCGTCTTGCCCAGGTTGTCCGCGTGGACATCGCCGCGCGCGAGCACGCGCCGCGGCTGCGGGTCGCCCTGCGCGTCGGGTTCGAGGGTGACCTCGACCTCCTTGGCCGCGAAGGTGCCGCCCGCGCCCTTGCCCAGCTGCGCGATCTGCACGCCGCCGCCCGCGACGATGCGGCGCGGGCAGTCCTTCTTGCCCACGGGCGCGGCCTCGACGACCAGCGACCCGGAGTTCATGTCGAAGTCGGGGCTGCGCACCGCGACGCCGCCCTCGAACTCCGCGCGCCGCAGCGAGCCTTCGCCCGCGGCGCCCGGTGCACCCGGCGTGCGCGCGGCTCCCGGCTGCGTGGGGGCGCTGATCGGCGCGAGCTCCACCGCCATGCGCCGGTCCCACGAGACGGTCACCGCGCGGCCGCCGGCGGTGCCCATCCAGAGCGTGCCCGGCGCCTCGCACGCGCCCTTGCCCGTGGTGCGGTCGAGCGCGAACTTCGCGGAGTGCAGCGTGAACTTGGGGCTCTCGATCGCCGCGGGCGCGTCGGGGGTTCCCTCGAGCGCCATGCGCTCGACGCCGGACTCGAAGTCGATGCGCAGCGCGCTGATCTGCGCCTGCGTCTTGGAATCCTCCACCTGCGCGGGCGCGCCGGTGACGATGACGCGCACGTCGCGCGGCTGCGCGAGCGCGGGCGAGCCTTCCGGCGCAGGAGCGAGCACCAGGCGCCCGGCGTAGCGCACCTCGACGGTGTCGTCGGCGGAGGGATCGTCGACGGGATCGAGCGCGACCGCCGCGGCCGCGAGCTGCACCGCGGGCGGTCCGCCCGCCGCGGCGACGGCGACGGGCGCGTCGGGCGCATCCCAGGGCGCGGGGGCAGGCGAGCCCTCCACGAGTCCCGCGGCGCCGCTGCTGCGCATCATGAAGAAGGCCTGCAGCCGGTCGCCGCGGATCACGGTCGTGCGGCCCGCGTCGACGGAGGTCACGACCACCTGCTCCTCGAGCGTGAGCTGGAAGAGGCGGCCTTCCTTCGGCGCGGCGGGCTTCGCGCCGTTCTTGCCGCCCTTCGCGGGGGCGCCGGCCTTGGGCGCGGGCGCGGGCGCGGGCGCGGGCGGCGTCGCAGCGGCGGCGGGCGCAGGCGCGGGCGCGGAGGACGCCGCGGCGGCGGCGGGCGCTGCAGCGGCAGGCGGCGGCGCCGCAGCGGGTGCGGCGGGAGTTGCACCGGCGTTCGATTCCGGCGCGGGCGCCGCCTGCTTGCGCTGCGCGTCGCGGATCATCGCGGCGTTGCGGCTGAAGCGCACCGGCGCGAGCGGGCGGTCGACGACCAGCCGCTCGAGCCCCTTGCCATCCTGCGAAAGCGTGAGCGAGAGCCCCTCGCCCTCGAAGCTCAGCGCGTCGCCGGTGATCTTGACCTGGCGGTCGCAGCGGATCTCCCCCGAGTCCATGTCGAACTGCGCCTCGGGCGTCTCGACGAGCACGTCGGGCGCGTCCTGCTCCACGTCCACGGCGCGACCCTGCCGCGCGTTGTAGATGCGGATGACGACGTTGCCCTCCATGCGCCCGCTCTCGAGGCTGCGCTTGGGCACGCGCGCGGTCATCGTGTCGGCGCGCATCGTCACGACGCGTCCGCCGTCGCCGTAGAGGATCGCGCGCGGCTGCTGCATCGTGAAGCGCTTGTCCGGCAGCGGATCGATGCGCGCCGACTTGTACTGCTGCTTCAGGTTGCCCTTCGCGTCGGCGACCTGCACCCACGCGCCCTGCTCGAGCTTCACCGACTCCTGCGAACCCAGGCCGGATCCGCCCCCCTTGCGCTCCTTCTCGGTGAGCGGCGGCGGCGTGACGAGCTCGGCGACGGGACCGGTCCGCGCGCGCCCGCCGCGCGGCGTCTCGCTGCGGCGCGCATCCACGAGCCACGCTCCCACCAGCAGCACCGCCGACCCGGCGACCGCGGCGAGCGTGAGCAGCCACGGCCTCCGCGCCCGGCGGCGCGTTTCGGGATCAACCGCTGACGGGTCGTTCATCGCGCCGCTCCCCGGCCGGCGATGCGGACGCCCCCGCGCCCCCGGCGCTGCGGGGCGCGCTGCTGCCGTCGAAGATGGCCAGTGCCTGCGTCCATCGGTCCTGGCTGCGCAGCAGATGCTCCACCGTCTCGCGCACGGCGCCGCGGCCGCCGGCCGTGGCGGTCACATACAGCGCTGCGGCGCGCACTTCCGCCGCCGCGTTCTGCACGGCGACAGGGTAGCCGCACGCGCGCAGCACCGGAAGATCGGGAAGGTCGTCCCCGACGAACGCGGCCTCCTCGGCGCGCATTCCCAGCGCCTGCAGCGCCGCATGGAAGTCCTGCAGCTTGTCCTGGCTCCCGGAATAGAGGTGGCGCACGCCCAGCTCCTGCAGCCGGTGACGCACCGCCAGCCCCGCGCGGCCGGTGATCACGGCGACCTCGCCGCCCAGGCGTCGCCAGAGCGAGATCCCCAGACCATCGTGGGCGTGGAACCGCTTCGTCTCGTGACCGAGATCGTCCAGCGACACGGAACCGTCGGTGAGGACGCCGTCGACGTCCAGGCAGAGCAGGCGGACCTTCGCCGCCCGCGCGGTCACTTCGCGGCGCCCTGCAGCGTCTTGAGGCGCTTGTGCAGGCGGCTCTTCTTGCGCGACGCGGTGTTCTTGTGCAGCGTCGAGGTGCTCGAGACCTTGTCGAGGATCGCGCAGACCTTGCGGAACTCCGTCTCGGCGATCTTGGAATCGCGGTCCGTGACGGCCTTCAGGAAGGCCTTGACCTGGTCCTTGACCTGACGCTTGCGCCAGTTGTTGAGGGCGTTGCGGCTGGCGTTCTGACGGACGCGCTTCTTGGCTGATTCGGTGTTCGGCACGGTGGAGGAGTCCTCGATCGGGGAAGAATCGCACAGTATGCCACGAAGCGACCGGGGCCGCAAGGTGCCGGGATCCCCCCTTTCCACGCCTCCGGGCGGGCTTCGCGGGTGCGAAACGCGGGGATTCGGCAACCCCGCGCGGGGTTTCCCATAAGCCTGCTGCGGCCCCGATCCCCCGGACGCCGCCCCTCCCATGACCCTCGGAACCCTGCTGGTCGAGTCGGGCGTCCTCGCCCCGGAGCGCCTCGAGGAGGCGATGGCGGAGCACCGCCGCACCGGCGACCGCCTGGAGGCGGTGCTGCTGCGCCTGGGACTGGTGCGCCGCGAGGACCTGCTGCGGACCTTCGCGCAGCGACTGCATCTGCCGATCGTGGACCTGGCCGACGCCGCCCCCGATCCCGAGACGCTGCGCCTGCTCCCGCCGCGCATCGTCTTCAAGCTCGGCTGCGCCCCCGTCTCGCGCGAGGGGCGCACGCTGCGCATCGCCACGAGCAACCCGACCGACCTCGCCAGCTTCGACGAGCTGCGCATCGTCACCGGCCACGCGGTCGAGCTGGTCCTCGCCGACGAGGAGGACCTCCAGAAGTACATCCGCCAGCACTACGGCGTCGCGGGCGACACCCTCGACGCGCTCGGCGGCGGCCGCGAGACCCGCCACGACGCCGAGCACGCCAGCGTCGACACCGACGAGGCCGCGCAGGCGCGCGAGGCGAGCGTCGTCCGCCTGGTGAACGACCTCCTCGTGGAGGCCGTGCGCGAGCGCGCCACCGACATCCACATCGAGCCCTACGAGCAGAGCCTCGCCGTGCGCTACCGCATCGACGGAGCGCTCGTCGACGCGGGCGTCCCCGCCACCATCGCCCGCTTTCGCAACGCGATCGTCAGCCGCCTGAAGATCATGGCGAACCTGAACATCGCGGAGAAGCGGCGCCCGCAGGATGGCCGCATCAGCGTGCGCGTGAAGGGACAGGAGTTCGACCTGCGCGTGAGCGTCATCCCGATGCTCTTCGGCGAGGGCGTCGTGCTGCGCATCCTCAGCAAGACCGCGGTGCTCACCGGCCTGGGCGACCTGGGCATGCCCGCGGCGATCCTGCAGCGCTGGGACGCGATGATCCAGCGCCCGCACGGCATCCTGCTCGTCACCGGCCCCACCGGCAGCGGCAAGTCGACGACGCTCTACGCCTCGCTGCGGCGCATCGTCACCCCGGAGATCAAGGCGATCACCGTCGAGGATCCGGTCGAGTACCACGTCGACGGCGTCAACCAGATCCAGGTGAACCACCAGGTCGGGCTGGACTTCGCCGCGGGGCTGCGCGCGATCCTGCGCCACGACCCCGACATCGTGATGATCGGCGAGATCCGCGACCGCGAGACCGCCGAGGCCGCGGTCCAGGCCTCGCTCACCGGCCACCTGGTCTTCAGCACGCTGCACACCAACGACAGCGCCGGCGCCGCGACGCGCCTGCTGGACATGGGCGTCGAGCCCTTCCTGGTCGCCAGCACCGTCGAGGGCGTGCTCGCGCAGCGCCTCGTGCGCCGCGTCTGCCCGCAGTGCACGCGGCGCGAGCCCGCGCACGCCGCGGAGCTGCCGCCCCACTTCGGCCAGGCGCCCGCGGAGGGCCTCGCGCGCGCCGTCGGCTGCAAGGAGTGCCGCGGCACCGGCTTCCGCGGCCGCGTGGGCGTCTACGAGCTCCTCGCGATGACCGAACCCGTGCGTGAGCTGGTCATGGCGCGCGCGAGCGCGGGCCGCGTCGCCGAGGCCGCCCTTGCCGGCGGCGACCTCCAGCTCCTGCGCGAGGACGCCTTCGCGAAGGTCCGCGCGGGCGTCACCACCCTGGAGGAGGCGCTCGGGGTGACCCGTGCATAGCCCCGGCGGCGCCGCGCTCGCCCGCTGATTTCCGCAGCTTTCGCCCCCGCCGTCCCGGAGGCGGCAACCCCCGCGCCGCGCCGTCCGTACCCCATGACTTGACGGCGCGCGGCTGTTTTCGGACACTGCGCGTTCCAGCGGCCTGCGGCGCGCGCCTCAGTCCGGCACCCTTGGAGGTTCGAACCGACATGCAGCAGCGCACGACCGGCCTCGTCGTTGGCCTCGTCACCTTCGTGATCCTCACCGTCGCCCTCCTGGCGACCTCGATCTACTTCTTCGTCGAGATGCAGGACGCGAAGGACAAGGCGAAGAACGCCTCCGACGCCCAGCGCCTCGCGCAGGACAAGGAGCGCAAGACCGAGTCCGACTACGCCGCGCTCGTCGGCTTCGTCACCGGCGATCCCAGCGCGCGTCCCGAGGGCGGCCTCGACCGCATCAAGGAAGGCCTGGGCGCGGCGAACGTGACCAGCCTGAAGACCGAGCTCGAGACGCTGCGCTCCAAGCTCGACAGCGCCGGCCAGGAGCTCGACTCGCAGAAGAAGCTCGCGTCCGCCTCCAAGGCCGACGCGGCGACCGCCCGCGAGGAGCTGCGCCGCGCCAAGGAGAGCGCGCAGGCCGCCGCCAAGAACGTGGACGACACCATCGGCCAGTACCGCGGCGCCACCGAGAAGTACGGCACCGAGGTCAAGCAGACCGTCGCCTCGATCAGCCGCCTGCAGGACGAGATCGACGAGCGCCGCCGCAACGAGGTGGCCACCCTCCAGGGCCAGATCGACTCCATCTCCGGCCAGCGCGCCGAGCTGAGCACGCGCGTCGCCGACCTGCAGAAGACCGTCGACCAGTACCGCGTCAAGCCCGCCAACGCCGCGGCGCTCGCCGACGGCCGCGTGATCGACGTCGGCGGCCAGGACGGCGAGGTCTTCCTGAGCATCGGCTCCAAGCAGCGCGTGCAGCCGGGCATGATCTTCGACGTCTACGACGACGCGAACTCGATCCAGTACAACCCCACCAGCGGCGAGCTCGTCCCGGGCAAGGCGCGCGTCGTGGTGCTGAAGGTCGCCGACACCACCTCGACCGCGCGCGTCATCCCCGACGCCGCGCGTCCGGGCGCCAAGATCCGCCCCGTCGTCAAGGACGACGTGGTCGCGAACCCGATCTTCAGCCCCGACTACAAGTACAAGTTCCTCGTCCACGGCAAGTTCGACGTCGACGGCGACGGCAAGGCCACCGCGGCCGAGGCCGAGTACGTCCGCGGCCGCATCCGCGCCTGGGGCGGCGAGGTCATCGACGGCGACAAGCTCCGCGGCGACCTCGACTTCGTCGTGATGGGCGTGCAGCCCACGCAGCCCGCGCCGCTTCCCTCCAACGCCAACGAGGGCGAGTACACCGCCTACTTCGAGGCGAAGAAGGCGTACGACGGCTACCTCCAGCTCTTCAACGAGGCGCAGACCGCGCGCGTTCCGGTCCTCAACTGGAACCGCATGCAGGTGCTCACCAACGAGAACCGCTGACCGCGCCCCATGGCGCGCCGACCGCGAAAGTCCGGACCCCTGCAGGCCGCCGTTCACCTCGGCCAGTACGCAGGGGTTCGCGCTTTTGCGTGGCTCTTCGGCGCCTTCCCGCCGGAGCAGAACCTGCGCACGGCGGGCGCGCTCGCGGACGCGTGGTCGCGCCTGAACCCCACGCGCCTGGCGCGCGCCACCGGGAACATCCGCCGCAGCCTGCCGCATCTGCCGGAGCAGGATGCGCAGGAGCTCGCCCGCGCGAGCATGCGCTACATGTTCCGCACCTTCATGGTGGACGCCTTCCAGCTTCCGCGCATGCTGACCGAGGAGACCTGGCCCTCGTGGGTCGACCTCTCGCAGGCGGAGGCGGGCATCGCGCTCATGCTCGAGGAGCGACCGAGCATCTACCTCTCGCCCCACGCCGGCAACTGGGAGCTGCTGGGGTACTTCCCCACGATCATGGGCTTCCGAATGCACGCGCTGGCGCGACCGCTGGACAACCCGATGATCTGGAACTGGGTGCTCTCCAAGCGCGAGGCGCGCGGCCTGCGGATCATCACCAAGTTCGGCGCCACCGAGGAGCTGCAGCGCATCGTCGCCGCGCAGGGGCGCATCGCCTTCATCGCCGACCAGAACGCGGGCGAGGACGGGATCTTCGTCCCCTTCTTCGGGCAGATGGCCAGCGCGTACAAGTCGATCGGCCTCTTCGCGATGCGCTACGAGCTGCCGGTCGCCGTCGGGGTCGCGCTGCGCCAGGGCGAGAGCCTGCGCTACGCGATCCACACCGTCGACGTGATCCGCCCCGAGGACTGGGCTCCCTACGACGACCCGCTCTTCTACATCACCGCGCGCTACAACCGCGCGATGGAGCAGGCCGTGCTGCTGGCGCCCGACCAGTACCTGTGGATCCACCGCCGCTGGAAGAGCCGCCCCCGGTGGGAGCGCGAGGTCAAGCCGCTCCCCGACCGCGTGAAGGCGAAGCTGCGCACGCTGCCCTGGATGGACGACGCGCAGATGGAGCGGCTCGAGCGCGACTGCGAGCGGCGCGGCCGCGAGCTCGCGGGGGCGGCGCGATGAGCGCGGAGCTCCCGACGGGCGCGGGCGACGCCGGCGCGCGCGCGGGCGGCCGCCTCGCGGGGCTGCGCGTGCTCGTCGTCGACGACGACCCGGACATCCGCGCCGCGATGACGCTCGCGCTGCGCGCCGAGGGCGCCGTCGTCGAGACCGCCGAGGACGGCAGCGTCGCGCTCCACCAGCTCCAGCACTTCGTCCCCGAGGCGGTCGTCCTGGACGTCATGCTCCCGGGACAGTCGGGCTTCACGGTCCTCGAGCACTGCCAGCGCGCCCCGAGCCGTCCCGCCGTCGTGATGGTCACGGCCAACCAGGGTCGCCGCCACGCGAGCTTCGCGCAGTCGCTGGGCGCGCAGGCGTACCTGCTCAAGCCCGTCCCGCTGGCGCGGCTGGTCGAGACGGTCGCCAGCATCGCGGGGCGCTGACGCGCGCACGGCGATCCGCTATCGTCCGCTCCACGCAATGTCCCGGCGGCAGTTCGTCATCCTCAGCAGGCAGCCCGCGGCGGAGGGCGTGCTCGCGCCCATCGGCACGCGCGACCGCATCCTGGACGACCTGGCGCACTGCAACACCGCTCCGGAGAGCCCGGGCGCCGACCTGCTCTACGGCCCGGGCGTGGAGTTCGAGCTCCCTCCGGGGCAGGATCCCGTGCGCCAGATGCTGCTGCACATCAGCGACGACGACATCGCGTGGGTCGTGATCATGCGCGTCGCGCGCGAGTTCGGATGGAAGATCCTGGATCCGCAGACGGGCCGCGAATTCCAGCCCTGAACGGCCGCCAAAAAAGGAGCTCGGGGGGGAAGGTGCCCGGGGGATCGCGCGGCGCGTGGCGCCGCGGCGCTCAGTCGATGGACTCGGACTCGATGCTCGCGCGCTCGCCCGCGAGGCGCTTCTCCACGTAGCGGCGGATCCACGACTCCCACGACTTGCCCGCGGCGCTGTCGCGTCCGGAGAAGGCGAGGTGGCGGATCTGCGCGTACGGGATCGTGCGCTTCTCGCCGCCGCCGGGCAGCATCACGCGCACGAGCGACTGCTCGAGCGTGGCGCCCTCGCGGCGGTCGAAGATGTAGCACTCGAAGGAGCTGCCGTCGACGAGCGTGAGCGTGACATCTCCGCGGTAGTCGAAGGCGGCGTCCAGCGCGCGGCGGCGCTCGGCGTCGGGGACGGTCGTGAGATCGATGGAGGCGCCCTGCCCCAGCGGGGTGCCCGGTTCAAGCGTGGCGGTCACTGCGTGTCCTTCGGATGTGTCCGGCCCGCCAGGCGGGCGGCGTCGGCCGCCTCGCACAGCATCTCGTCGAGCTGGCGGATGAGCGCGCGCGTCTCCTCGACGGCCTCGTCGAGGGAGCTGCGCCCGGTGACGACGCGCATCGGGTCGCGCCGGTTGGCGGCGATGAGCCGCTGCTCGAGCTGGCGGCGCTCGGCCTCAAGGGTCTCGAGGAGGGCGCACGCCCGCCGGAGGGCGTCCAGACGGGGGTCGTCGGGTGCGAGCACGCCCAGCGCGGCCGTCCCAGCCAGACGCAACTCCCCGTCGGCGGTGGCCGGCGGAGCGGGGACGACGGGGGAAGCGGCCGAACGACTGACCGTGGATCGGATAGTGGGGATTGGATCCATCCTGCGTTGCCTGCGGGGGCGGCGGCTCGGAGGTCGCCTGCCCGGTCACTGGGGAACCGCCATCCGTGGCCGAACCCGTGGTCGTTAGGATAGCGTTGCCCGCCCTCCGGCGGCACCCCCCTCCGTGCGATCGGCCTCCCGAGCCGCCTCTGGCGCCTCCAAACGCCTCTTTTCCCGGCACACGCGCTCCCCCTCCCCATGAAGGTGCTCATCACCGGCGTCGCGGGCTACATCGGGTCGCACGCCGCCCACGCGTTGCTCACCGGGGGGACCGGGACGGTCCTGGGGCTCGATTCCTTGGAGCGCGGCCATGCCGGCGCCGTCCGGGTGCTGGAGGAGCTGGGCGGCACCCGGTTCCGCTTCGTCCGGATGGACCTGCGCGAAGCCCCCGCCCTGACCGAGCTCCTCCAGCGCGAGCGCCCGGACGCGGTCCTGCACTTCGCCGCCTGGACGCTGGTCGGGGAGTCCGTCGAGCGCCCCGCCGCCTACTGGAGCGCCAACGCCGGGGGCACGGCGGCCCTGCTGGAGGCCGTCCGGGCCGCGGGGGTGCGGCGGTTCGTCCTCTCCTCCACCGCCGCCACCTACGGCGTCCCCGCGCGCACGCCGATCCAGGAAGACGACCCGCAGGCGCCCATCAGCCCCTACGGCGCCAGCAAGCTCGCCTGCGAGGCGATGGTGCGCGCCGAGGTCGAGGCCGCGCGCGCTGCGGGCCGCCCCTTCGCGGCGGCGATGCTGCGCTACTTCAACGTCGCGGGCGCCTCCGCGGACGGCCTGCTCGGCGAGGACCACCGCCCCGAGACGCACCTCATCCCCGCGGCGCTGCAGGCGATCCGCGGCGACCGTCCCCCGCTCGTGCTCTTCGGCGACGACTACCCGACGCCCGACGGCACCTGCGTGCGCGACTTCGTCGAGGTCGAGGACCTCGTGCAGGCGCACCTGCGCGCGCTCGCGGCGCTGCGTCCGGGCGAGTGCCGCGCGTACAACGTCGGACTCGGCGAAGGCTTCAGCGTGCGCCAGGTGCTCGACGCATGCGCGCGCGCGGCAGGCGCGCCGGTGCCGGTGGAGCCGGGCGCGCGGCGCGCGGGCGATCCGCCGGTGCTCGTCGCGGACGCGCGGCGCATCGTCGCGGAGCTTGGATGGAGTCCGCGCGTGCGCGACCCCGCGCAGATGGCGGCGCGCATGTGGCGCTGGATGCAGTCGCACCCGCGCGGCTACGAGGACGCGGTCACAGACCGAAGCTCAGTCCCAGCCAGAGGCTGAGGCTGTCGCGGCCGGGATTGTGCGCGAAGGTGCCCGCGTTGCTGATGTGGAACCAGCGCGCGCTCACGTAGAGGCGCGTGTTGTCGGCGACCTCGAAGGTCGCGCCGGCGCCGATGTTGGGCGTGAAATTGAACTCCGAGCCGCCCGCGGGGACCGAGTGCGTGGAGCCCAGGAGGCCACCGCCGATGCTGCCGAAGATCGACCACTTCTCGAACTGCAGGAAGTGCCAGCGGATCTCCATGTCGAATCCGCCCGCGAAGGCGTTGGGGCCGGGCTGCCAGACGTAGCCGGCGGTCAGGAAGAAGTCCCACTCGACGTTGTCGAAGATGAACCAGCCGAAGCCGGCGCGTCCCTGGAAGTAGTTCGCGTCGTCCCAGTCGTTGATCCAGTCGCCTTCGACGCTGAAGCGCCAGCTGTCCTTCGCGCCGAACTTCGCGACGGTCGCGACGGCAGGCGCGGGATTCGTGCCGGCGGCAGCGGCGGCGCCGGGCGCGTCGGGCGCGCCGGTGGTCGGGGCGCCGGTGGTCTGCGCATCCGCGCTGGCGGCGGGCGCAGCACCGGCCGCGGGCGCCGCGGCGGCGGCGGCGGACTGCTGATCCTCGAGGAGTGCGAGCGCGTCCACGCTCTCGACGGGGGCGGCACCGGCACGGGCCGCGACCGAGGCGAGGAGGATCACGGCGCCGACATCGCACGCATGTCGCGCGCTGCAGTTCAATGGCATCGGCGCATTATGAACCGAACCCGTCCGGCGTGCAGGCGACGGGTCGCGACGCGACAAAAGCGCCGCGGTCGAACGCTCCGACACGTTCGACCGCGGCAGTTCTGCGGCCACGGAAGGTCCACGGCCGCGAAGAAGGTTGGTGGCGCCCGGTGAGGGGCGGACCGATCACGGTATCGTTCCCCCGGCGGATCGGTCAATCACCTTTCCGGGACGAAGAAGCGAATTCCGCAAGTCTTTGTTTTTGAGGGAGTTGCCGCCATGTCCAGCGCCTCCAGACCCGGGTTTTCCAGCCCCCGTCCGCCCGCCCCGGCGTCCCCGGGCGGCCCCCTGGCGGGCTCCTCGGAGGGTGGCCTGGCGGGCGCGCGGACCGCGCCCCTGGAGATCGCCGTCGCTGCACTGGTGCGCGACTGCCCGCAGTCGCCCGGACACCCCGAGGTGCTCATCGCCCGCCGGCGCACCGACGCGATCCGCGGCGGCCTCTGGGAGCTCCCCGGCGGCAAGCGCGATGCGGGCGAGGGCGATGCGCACGCCGCCGCGCGCGAGCTGCGCGAGGAGACGGGCGTGTGCGTCGACGCCACCGCGGGCGAGGTGCTCGGCCGCGTCGAGCACTGCGATGCCGATCCTGCCGCGCGCGAGCGCGCCGTCGCGCTGACGCTCGTGCTCTTCGCTGCCCCCGCCGATGCCGCGCCACAGCCCCTGGCGGCGAGCGAATGCCGCTGGGAGCGCGTCGACCGGCTGGATGGCTACGAGTGGCCCGCGGCGAACGCGCGCGTC
Source organism: Phycisphaerales bacterium (assembly GCA_046350355.1). Lineage (GTDB taxonomy): Bacteria > Planctomycetota > Phycisphaerae > Phycisphaerales > SM1A02 > UBA966. The sequence continues at coordinate 1,084,761 of JAXMAN010000002.1, forward strand.
AACGCGCTGCTTTCGGAGCGCCTTCGGGCGTGGCCGTCGGACGCGGCGCGGGCGCATCCGCCACGGACGGAGGCATCTTCGTCGCGGAGTCCCGCGCCGCCGCCGCCCGGTCCATGAGCCCCTGCTCCGCCTGCTCCTCGGGAATCATGTCGAAGTGCCACCGGTCGATGCGGTGCAGCTCCGCGGGATAGATCTCCGCGACCAGGTCCGCACCGATGAAGTCCCACACCGGCGCCTTGGTCGAGCCCGTGCCCTGCACCGGGTCGTAGCCCTGCAGGCGCAGGCGCACGTCGTAGGTGCCGTCGAAGGTGAATTCGACCTTCGTGGGCGTGCGCCCGATCTCGCGGCCGTTCAGCGAGACCATCGCGCCCGGCGGCGTCGAGGTGATCTCGATCTCGCGGCGCACGCAGCCGGCCAGGGCGGCCGCAGCCAGCAGCGGCGCGGCGGCGAGCAGGAGGCGGCGCGTTCGCAGGTGCATGCGGCGAGTGTAATACACTCCGTCCCCATGCCCCTGCTCGAAGCCGAAGGCCTCGTCAAGTCGTACAACGGGCGCCGCGTCGTCGACCGCGTCGGCTTCACCGTCGACGCCGGCGAGATCGTCGGCCTGCTCGGGCGCAACGGCGCGGGCAAGACCACCAGCTTCCGCATGACCATCGGGATGATCACCCCCGAGGATGGCCGCGTGCAGTTCGGCGGCCACGACGTGACGATGCTGCCGATGTACCGCCACGCGCTCGCCGGGATGGGCTACCTCGCGCAGGAGCCGAGCGTCTTCCAGCGCCTCTCCTGCCAGGACAACCTGCTGGCGATCCTGGAGCTGCAGCCCATGAGCAAGGCCGAGCGCCTGCGCCGCGCGCAGGAGCTGCTGGCGCAGTTCCACCTGGAGCACAAGGCCAAGGAGGAGGCGCGCACCTGCTCCGGCGGCGAGCGTCGCCGCCTGGAGATCGCGCGCGCGCTGATCAACCGCCCGAAGCTCCTCATGCTGGACGAGCCCTTCGCGGCCGTCGACCCGCACACGGTCGAGGACCTGCAGGCGGAGGTGCGCACGCTCGCCTCGCAGGGCATCGCGGTCCTGGTCACCGACCACAACGTGCAGCAGACGCTGCGCATCTGCGACCGCGCGTACATCATCCACGAGGGGCAGAACCTGCGCAGCGGCGACCCGAAGTCGATCATCAACGACCCGGTCGTGCGCAACGCGTACCTCGCGAGCACCTTCCGCGGCGACGAGTTCGACTGAGGCGCGCCGCGCTCAGTCGTGCGTGGCGTCCGCGCCGGGGCCCTGCGGATCCGTCTCCGCGCGCACCAGCAGGATCGCCGAGGGGGTGGCGCCCAGGATCTCGAAGCGCGCCCCCGCGGCCTCGAATCGCTCGCCCGCGCGGGGGATCTTGCCCAGCCGCGCCAGCACGAAGCCCGCGACCGTCTCGTACCCCTCGTCCTCGGGGATCGCGATGCCCAGCGCGGCGTTGAGGTCGCGGATCGCGGTCCGTCCGCTCGCCTCGACGGCGCGGTCGCCCGTGCGGCGCAGGTCGGCCTCGGCGGTCGCCGCGGGCTCGTGCTCGTCGCGGATCTCGCCGACGAGCTCCTCGATCACGTCCTCGATGGTGACCAGGCCGGCGGTGCCGCCGAACTCGTCGATGACGATCGCCAGGTGGACGTTCGCGCGCTGGAACTCCAGGAGCTGCTCGCGCACGGGGCGCGACTCGGGGACGCGCATCGGCTGGCGCAGCAGCGGCCGGAGCTGGAAGCCGTCCGCGCCGCGGCCGAGGTAGGGCACGAGGTCCTTCACGTAGAGGACCCCCTCGATGTGGTCGAGGCTGCCGCGGAAGACCGGGATGCGCGAGTGCCCCGCGGTGCGGATGAACTCGCGGATCTCCGCGAGGTCGTCGGTGTATTCGATCCCCTCCACCGCGGGGCGCGGCGTCATCACGGCGCCGACGGTCGTGTCGCCGAACTCGACGGTGTTCTCCAGGATCGCGGCGCTCACGCGGTCGATCGCCCCCTGGCGCTGCGTGTCCTCGATGGAGCTGAGCAGCTCCTCCTCCTGGCGCTGCGCGGCGGGCGCGGGCGCGACGATGCGGCGCACGATGCCGTCGACGCCGTCGGCGACGGCGCGCAGCGGCGCCAGCAGCAGGTAGACCGCGTGCAGCAGCGGCAGGAAGGCGGCGATCGCCTCCGCCGGGGCGTAGCGCGCGAAGGCGCCGCCCACGACGCTCGAGAAGAGCCAGACCGCGGCGGCGGAGCCGATCCACGAGCCCAGCAGCGCGCGCAGCGAGAGGGGCTCGTCCACCCCCACCGCCACCGCGAGCACGAGCGCGAAGACGCCCATGCGCCCCGCCGTGCGCAGGAAGGCGACGGCCCACTCGACCTGCGCCAGGTGGCCGAAGATCCAGCGGCCGCGCTGCAGGCGGCCCAGCTCCTCCAGCGTGCGCTCGAGCGTGGACTCGCTCACCTGCACGAGCGAGCGGCTCAGCGCGGAGAGCAGCGCGACCACGGGCAGGAGCACGCAGGTGGCGGCGATCAGCGCGGCCGTCACGGCTGCTCCTCCCCCGCGCGGAAGAGGCGTCCGGCGCCCGCGCGCTCGAGGATCTCGTCCTCCAGCGCGTGCATGGCGCGGTAGGAGGCCTCGTCGCGGTCGTCGTGGCCGCAGGCGTGCAGCAGGCCGTGGACGATGTAGAGCAGCAGCTCCTCGCGCGCGCCCTGCGGGCGGCCGGCGCCGCGGCGGGCGGCCTCGTCGACGCAGACGGCGATGTCCACGTCCACGGGCTGGCCGGGCTCGTTGGCGGCGAAGGTCAGGACGTCGGTCGTGGTGGGCAGGCCCATGAAGCGCCCGTGCATCGCGGCCATGCGCGCGTCGTCGACGAACTCGACCGCGGCGCGCGCGACCGGCGATGGCAGCAGCGGCAGCACGCGGGCGCACATCGCGCGCAGCCACGCGTCGTCCGCGCCCTGCGGCGCGCGGGGACCGGTGAAGACCACGCCCTCGGCGCCGCCGGCCACCGCGTCAGCGCCCCGCCGCCGAGACATAGACCGGCACGAAGCGCGGCTTCACGCGGCGCTCGAACTCCGGACGGAACTTGTTGACGATCGTGCGGATCGCCCAGTTGTTGCCGTCGGCCAGGCCGCAGATCGTGGTGCCGGGGGTGAGGCCCATGCTGCCGGCGATCTCCAGCAGCAGGTCCAGGTCCTGCGTCGTGCCGTCGCCGCGCTCGATGCGGGTCAGCAGCTTCAGCAGCCAGCCGCTGCCCTCGCGGCAGGGCGTGCACTGGCCGCAGCTCTCCGCCTTGAAGAAGCGGCAGATGTTGCGGGCGACGGCGACCATGTCCGTGTCCTCGTCGAAGACGGTCGGGCAGGCGGTGCCCAGGCCGAGCACGTCGTACTTGCGGCCGATGTCGAAGTCCATCGGCGCGTCGTACTGGTCGGTGCCCAGGACGCCCATGGAGACGCCGCCGGCGATGGCGGCCTTGAACTTGCGGCCGTTGCGCATGCCGCCGCAGTGCTTCTCGACGAGCGTGCGCAGCGGGATGCCCAGCTCGAGCTCGTAGGTGTTCGGGCGGTTGACGTGGCCGCTGACGCCCATGAGCTTCGTGCCGTAGGAGGGCATGCCGCCGATGGTGCTCTCGACGCCGAGCTTCTTCCACCAGTCGACGCCGTGCTCCACGATCGGCACGACCGCGGCGAGCGTCTCGACGTTGTTGATGATCGTGGGCCGGCCGAAGAGGCCCTTCACCGCCGGGAAGGGCGGCTTCACGCGCGGCCAGCCGCGCTTGCCCTCGATCGCCTCGAGCAGCGCCGTCTCCTCGCCGCAGACGTAGGCGCCGGCGCTGCGGTGCAGCGTGACCTCGACGGCGAACCTCGAGCGGCCGCGCAGCAGCCCCTGGCGCCCGAAGACGCCGTTGGAGTACGCCTCCTCGATCGCGCGCTGGAAGACCTTCGCCTGGTGGTGGTACTCGCCGCGGATGAAGAAGAAGACCTCGGAGAGCTGCGCCGCGTAGGCCGCGATCGCGATGCCCTCCAGGACCGCGTGCGGGTCGAAGTCGACGAGCAGTCGGTCCTTGAAGGTGCCGGGCTCGGCCTCGTCGCAGTTGACGGCGAGGTAGCGCGTCTGCCCGTCCGGGGCCGGGAGGAAGCTCCACTTGAGGCCCGCGGGGAAGCCGGCGCCGCCGCGGCCGCGCAGGACGGCCGCCTTGACCTCCTCGACGAGCTGCGCCGGCTGCATCCCCAGGGCCTTGTCGAGGGTGCGGTAGCCGCCGCTGGCCGTGTAGGCGTCGTACCAGACGGTGGAACGGCGGGAGCGGTCCTCGGGGATGCGCTTGGTCAGGACGGGCGAGGGCTTGAAGTCGGGGGCGGTGGGCATGGCGGTGGTCGTTCGGCGGGCGGGCGGGCGCGCGCGGAGAAGGTCAGGCGGAGGGCGGGGTCGTGCCGGACGCGGGGACGATGACCTCGTCGATCACCGTGCGGCGCAGGAGGACGCCCTCGCTGCTGCGGTACTCCTGCGTCGTGCGGCGGGTCTGCACGGCGGCGGCGCCGGAGGCGTCCTCGGGCTCGCGCACGATGGCGTCGACGATGTGCCCGACGAAGGCACCGACGCTGCGCGCGAGCGGAGGCTCCGGCGTGGCGGCCATCTCAGTGGTGGCCTCCCGCGGGCGCGTGGCGCGCCTCGTCGACGAGCTGGACGAAGGCCTCGGGGGTCAGGTTCTCGTGGAGGCGCTCGTTGAAGAGCGCGACGGGCGCGGTGTCGCAGCTCCCGAGGCAGTCCATGGCGATCAGCGTGACCTGGCCGTCGTCGGTGGTCTCGCCGGGGACGATGCCCAGGCGCTCCTTCGCGAGCTCGATCAGCTTGGTGCTGGTGCAGCCGCACTGCTCGCAGGCGATGGAGTGGCAGACGCCGATGGTGACGACCCCCCGCTGCTCGACGGTGAACTCGTCGTAGAAGCTGACGGTGTCGAGCACGTCCGAGGGGGAGATCCCCAGGAACTGCGCCACCTCGAGCTGCGCCTGGTAGGGCACGTGCCGGTAGGCGTGCTGGATGTCGTGCAGGATCGGCATGAGCGCGCCCAGGCGGGTCGCGTAGCGCGGGAGGACGTCCTTGGTCCAGCGCGCCTTCATCGCCTCGGTGGCGTAGGGCTCGGCGCGCCGGGGAGGCTGCATCGTCGCGGAGGGCTTCACGGGCCAGGCCATGCTGCGTGTCCTTGGGTCGGGTGCGGTGAGGGGTGCGTGCGCGCGGGGACGGGGCCGCTCAGCGGTCCAGCTCCGCCGCGATGATGTTGATCGAGCCGATGATCGCGATCGCGTCCGAGAGGAGGTGCCCCTCGGTGAGGCGCGGGAAGACGCTGTAGTTGACGAAGCACGGCGGGCGCGTGCGGATGCGCCAGGGGTACTTGGTGCCGTCGCCGACGATCGTGTAGCCGAGCTCGCCGTTGGGGCTCTCGAAGCCGTAGTAGGCCTCGCCGATGGGAACCTTCCAGCCCTTGTTCCACATCATGAGCTCGAAGTTCTGGATGACGCCCTCGATGGAGCCGTAGATCTCGGCCTTGTCGGGCTGCGTGACCTTGGCGGCATCGACGGGGTTCATCGGGCCGCCGGGGATGCGGTCGATGAGCTGGCGGATGATCGCGGCGGACTGCTTGATCTCCTCGACGCGCACGAGGTAGCGCGCGAAGCAGTCGCCCGTCTGGCAGAGGACGACGTCGAACTTCGGGGCCTCGGCGCCCTCGCCGTCCCAGTTGTCGGCGTAGGCGAGGATCGGCTCGTCCTTGCGCAGGTCGCGGCGGACGCCGCTGGCGCGCGCCATCGGGCCGGTGAGGCCCCAGGCGACCGCGTCCTGGCGCGAGATCACGCCCACGCCCTCGAGGCGGTCGATGAAGATGCGGTTGCGGTTGAGCAGCGTCTCCATGTCCTTCACCGCGCGCGGCAGGCGCTCGTCGATGAAGTGCTTGACCATCCGCTTGAAGGTCTCGTCGTCGGGGACGTCGCGCCAGGCGCCGCCCACGCGCGTCCAGTCCGGGTGGAAGCGCTGGCCGCTGATGTACTCGACGATGTCGTAGATGAACTCGCGCTCGTTGAAGCCGTAGAGGAAGCCGGTGAAGCCGCCCATGTCCAGCGCGGCGGCGCCGACGCAGAGCAGGTGGTTCTGGATGCGGCCCAGCTCGGCCATGATCGTGCGCACCGCCTTGCAGCGCGGTGTCGGGGCCACGCCCAGGAACTGCTCCACCGCGGTGTGGAAGGCGATGTCGTTGACGATCGGCGAGACGTAGTCCATGCGGCTCACCGTGCACACGTACTGGTTGTAGTCGTGGTGCTCGGCGAGCTTCTCGAAGCCCGAGTGCAGGTAGCCGATGTGCGGCGTGACGCGCGCGACGCGCTCGCCGTCGAGCTCGAAGACCAGGCGCAGCGTGGTGTGCGTCGCCGGGTGCTGGGGGCCGATGTTGAGCACCCAGCGGTCCGGGACCTGCGCGTGGTTCTTGAGGTACTCGGGGCTGTCCTGGTCGACGGTGATCGCGCTGCGTCCGGCGGCCGGGCGGCCATCGGGGCGCGACTGCTCGTCGATCTCCTGACCGTATCCGTGGTCGGGCTGAAGGGTGTACGGCATGGGGCAATAAGTATAGAAGCGCTCCGCTAGGCGCGGAAGATCGCTCCCATCCGCTTGCCGATGAGGGCGCTCGCCCCCAGGAGGGTGACCGCCAGGAGCGCCATCGCCCAGACGCCCATGGCGCTGGCGATGCCGGGGCCGTCGCCCAGGCGCTCGAAGAGCGTGTAGATCGCCTTGGTCACGGGGTAGTCGGATTCGCGCTGGGCCAGCAGCAGGCTGTCGCTGACCTCCAGCATGCTGAAGCTGAAGGCCAGGAGCGCGCCGGCCACCAGGTTGGCGGCGATGAGCGGGATGACCAGCCGGCGCTGGACCAGCCACCGCCCCGCCCCGGCGACGCGGCCGGCCTCCTCGAGCTCGGCGCTGGTCTGCTGCAGGCCCGCGACCGCGCTGCGCACCACGTAGGGCAGTCGCCGGACCGCGTAGGCGACGACCAGGAACGGGAAGGGGTTCGGGCTCGCGCCGACGACGCTCGCCACCCCCGCCAGCGGCGCGTCGATGACCGCGGCCGCCGCCCCCGCGGGCAGCCAGGCGACCAGCGGCTGCAGCCAGCCCGGCATCGTGCCCGCGAAGGGCCACGCGAGGCTCGCCGCGACGTAGCCGAAGGCGAGCACGAGGCCCGGGACCGCCAGCGGGAGCATGACGAGCCCGTCGAGCGCCCAGCGGCCGCGCAGGTTCGAGCGCACCAGCAGGCGCGCGGTGATGAAGCCGACGACCACCGCCAGCAGCACGGCGATGCCGGCGAGGATCAGCGAGTTGCGGATGCTGCCCGCGGCGAGCGGATGGGTGAGCGCCTGCTCGTAGTGGCCCAGCGTCCAGGCGCTGGGCAGCACGGTGCCGTACCACTGCCCCGGCACGCAGAGGCTGGCGAGGATCACGCCGATCGCCGGCAGTGACGCGACCGCCGCGACCGCGCCGAAGAGCCCCATCGCGCCCAGCGCGCGCGCGCCGGTGAGCTGCAGCTCCTCGCGTCGGATGGAGGCCTTCGACTGCATCGTGTACGAGGCGCGGCCAAGGGTCCACTTGCCCAGCAGGTAGAAGCCGACGCTGAAGAGGAGCATCACGACGACGAGCGCGTAGGGACGCCGGCTCGCCTCGACCTCCTTGATGCCGTTGAAGATCTGGACGCTGGTGACGTCGTAGTACTCGAACATCAGCGGCGTGCCGAGCTCGGTGAAGCTCCAGATGAAGACGATCGTCGCGCCCGCGAAGACGCCCGGGCGGACCAGCGGAAGGGTCACGCGGCGCAGGCGCGTCCAGCGGCCCGCGCCCAGGCTCTGCGCGGCCTCCTCGAGGGCGGGGTCGAGGTTCGCCAGCGAGGCCATGATGTTCAGGTAGAGGATCGGGTAGAGGCTGATCGCCTCCATCGCGGCGATCGCCCACATGCCGCCCGCGCCGAGCCAGTCGATGTCGGTGCCCAGGAGCGCGTTGAAGGCGCCCGCGCGGCCCAGCAGGTGGCGCACGCCGATGGCGCCCACGAAGGGCGGCAGCACCAGCGGCAGCAGGAGCAGTCCGGAGAGGAGCGTCTTGCCCGGGAAGCGGCAGCGCGCCCCCACCAGCGCCAGCGGGAAGGCGACGAGCAGCGCGAGCGTGGTCGTGACGCAGGCGATGATCGTGGCGTTGACCAGCCCGCGACGGGTGGCGGGATCGCCGAAGACCGACGCGACGTGGTGAAGGGTGAAGCCCCCCTGCTCGCCCTCGAAGGCGGAGCCGACCGTCAGCGCGATGGGATAGAGCAGGCCGGCGCCCAGCAGCGCGAGAAGGAGACCGAGGAGGATGCGCTGCCGCCACGCCGACTGCATGCGCGGCGCAGTCTAGCGAGGGCGCCTTCGCGCCCGCGTCGCGGCGGCGTGCGCGTCAGCCCCAGTTGCCCAGCAGCGCGCCGAGGTCGGCGCCGTCGGTCGTGCCGTCGCCGGTGAGATCGCTCGCGCCGGGGAAGCCCCAGTTGCCCAGGAGCGCGCCGAGGTCCGCACCGTCGACGCGGAAGTCGCCGTTGAGGTCGCCGGCGACCGGCGCAGGCTCGAGGATCCACGCGAGCGTGGAGCTGGGGGTGGTCGAGAGGCTGTCCTCGCGCGTCACGCTGAGCAGGTAGGTGCCCTCGTGGAGCCCCTTCACGTACAGGTGCTCGACGTTGTCGGCGGCGCTCGCGCTCACCACGTTGCCGGAGGCGAAGACGCTCGCGCCGGCGTCGCCGGTGATCGCGGTCGGGACCCCGCCCACGAGCTGGCGCAGCTCCAGGCGCAGGTTGGCGACCGGCGGCGTGCCGGAGACCAGCTGCGAGGAGGGCACGTCGCGGTTCCAGACGAGCGTGAAACTCGCGGTCGTGTCCGAGGGGATGTTCACCAGGTAGTGGCGCTGGTAGCCGGCGGTGACGACCTCGTAGTCCCACCCGCGCAGCGCGATCGGCGTCGTGGCGCCGCCGGTGGTCGCCGAGCCGACGGCCTCGTCGGCGGTGAGGATGCGGTGCGCGCGGTCGATGTTCACGGTCCCGGCGCCGTAGATCGGGTCGATGGGCTTGGTCGTGATGCCGCGGCTGGTGCCGGAGGCGGGCGTCTGGTTCTGCCAGGTCGCCGAGTGCGTCGCGCCGGCCATCAGCGCGGCCTTGACGGTGCAGCCCTTGCGGCGGGAGGTGTTGGTGGCGTAGCTGCCGGTGACGGCGGTCTCGTAGAGGAGCGTCGCTGCCCCGCTCACGACCGGCGTCGAGAAGCTGGTGAACTCGGCGGGGGCGACGATCTCGGGCTTCATGCGCCCCTGGCCGTCGATGCCCACGGGCGGCGCGCCCGCGCTGTGCGCGCCGGAGACGAGGCCCACGGACATGCCGTTGTAGTTGCACGCCATGAGCGGCTGCAGCGCGCTGCCCACGCCGTTGTTCACGCCGCAGATGAAGAGCGTGTCGTCGCGCGTCATCGCGAAGTCGGCGCGGCGGTTGGCCTCGTTGTCCAGCGTCGTGGAGCCGAAGCTGCCGATCCAGCTGTGGTTGAAGACGCGCGCGTTGAAGGGCGGCGTCAGCGGCAGGTTCGCGACGCCCTGGCCCGTGCGCAGCGCGGCGGACTGCACGAAGCTCCCCGCCTCGTAGAGGTAGACGAGCGTGACGCCCTTGGCCATGCCGAGGTTGTCGCCGTACCAGTTGTAGGCGACGTAGGTCGCGTGGCTGCTGTTGCCCGAGGCGCCCGAGAGCGCGTTGAAGGTGACGCCCGTGAAGGCGGCGTCGACCTTGTTGGGTCCGTAGTTGCCCGCGGACTCGCTCGCCTCGACCTGCGCGCAGGTGACGCCCGCGCCGGTCGGCGCGGCCGCGCCCAGCCGCGCGAGCAGGTCCTGGTAGCCGACCTCGTCGGCGAAGGCGGCGGAGACGGCAAGCAGGCTCGACAGCGCGGCGAGCGGGCGGATCATTCGCGTCATGGTGCGGGCTCTTGGGAGATTCGTGGGGACGGTCGATCGAACTCCGGCACAGGCAGCCCGCACGGCAAGGGCGCCACCGGCGCGGCGATAACAGTACGGATTCTGCCCTCCGGCTGCGAGAAAGCAAGCGCGGGCAGGTGCGAATGCGTCGCCGGTTCTCGGGCGCATCGCACCGCCCCGCGCTACCGTAGCCCGCGTGAGCAGCCGCCCCGTCGTTCTCGTCACCGAGCATCTCTCGGACGCGCCGCTGCAGTGGCTCGCGGAGCGCGCGGACGTGGTGCAGGCCCCCGCCGGCTCCGGGGAATTCGCGCGCGCCGCTCCCGATGCGGAGGCGCTGCTCGTGCGCACCTACACCCGCGTGGACGCGGCCCTGCTTGCGCGGCTCCCGCGCGTGCGCGTGGTCGCGCGCGCGGGCGTCGGGCTCGACAACATCGACGCGCAGGCGTGCGCCGCGCGCGGCGTCGCGGTCGTGAACACGCCGGACGCGAACACGCAGGCGGTCGTCGAGTTCGTGCTCTGCCTGCTCTGCGACGCGCTGCGCCCGCGCGTGTTCCTGGAGTCGGCGGTCGAGCCCGCGCGGTGGAACGAGCTGCGCGCACGCACGGTCGCGCACCGGCAGATGGACGAGCTGCAGCTTGGCATCCTGGGGATGGGTCGCATCGGCCGGCGCGTCGCGCAGGTGGCGCGCGCGATCGGCATGCGCGTCGCGTACTGCGACCTCCTGGAGATCGAGCCCGCGCACCGGCACGGCGCGCACCCGCTCGACGCGGCGGAGCTGCTGCGGACCAGCGATGTCGTGACGGTCCACATCGACGGCCGCCCGTCGAACCGCGGCTTCCTGGGCGAGGCGCTCCTGGCTCAGCTGCGCCCCGACGCGGTGCTGATCAACACCAGCCGCGGGATGGTCGTCGACCACGAGGCCCTGGCGCGGCGGCTGCGCGAGTGCCCCGGCATGCTCGCGCTGCTGGATGTCCACGAGCCGGAGCCGATCGCCGCAAGCAATCCACTGCTGGGGCTCACCAATGCGCGGCTTTCCCCGCACCTGGCCAGCCGCACCGACGCCGCGATGGAGGCGATGAGCTGGGTGGTCCGGGACCTCTGGAATGCGCTGCAGCGCGGCGGCTGAGGCCCGATCTATCATGCGCGGTTCCCCCTTCGCAGGAGCACCGCCATGTTCGAGATCGTCTCCGTCCACGCGCGCCAGGTCCTTGATTCCCGCGGCAACCCCACCCTCGAGTGCGAGGTCGGCCTCGACGGCGGCGCCGTCGGCCGCGCGATCGTCCCCAGCGGCGCCTCCACCGGCGAGCACGAGGCGGTCGAGCTGCGCGACGGCGACAAGAAGCGCTGGCTCGGCAAGGGCGTCGGCAAGGCCGTCGAGAACGTGAACACGCGCCTGGCGCCGCTGGTGCTGGGCATGGACGCGCGCGACCAGGGCGCGGTCGACCACTCGATGATCGAGTTCGACGGCACGCCCAACAAGGCGAAGATGGGCGCGAACGCGCTGCTGGGCATCAGCATGGCGAGCGCGCACGCCGCCGCCTCCGCGGCGCGGCTGCCCCTCTACCGCTCCCTCGGCGGCGCGGGCGCGCGCCGGCTCCCGGCGCCGATGCTCAACATCCTCAACGGCGGCAAGCACGCGGACAACAGCGTCGACTTCCAGGAGTTCATGATCCAGCCGGTGGGCTTCGCGAGCTTCGGGGAGGGCCTGCGCGCGGGCGTCGAGTGCTACCACGCGCTCAAGAAGGTCCTGCACGACAAGGGCCTCTCCACCGCCGTGGGCGACGAGGGCGGCTTCGCGCCGGACCTGCCGAGCAACGAGGCCGCCTGCGAGGTGATCGCCGAGGCCGTCAAGAAGGCCGGCTACGACCTGGGCCGCGAGATCGTCATCTGCCTGGATCCCGCCACGAGCGAGCTCGCCAACGAGGCCAAGGCGATCAAGAAGAAGGGCTACTGCTTCTTCAAGAGCGACCCGAAGAAGGCCGTCGGCAGCGACGAGATGATCGCCCTCTGGGAGCGCTGGTGCCGCAAGTGGCCGATCCGCTCCATCGAGGACGGCCTCGCCGAGGAGGACTGGGCCGGCTGGAAGGCGCTCACCGCGGCGCTGGGCGCGAAGGTCCAGCTCGTCGGCGACGACCTCTTCGTCACCAACCCGGCTTTCCTCGCGCGCGGCATCGAGGAGAAGTGCGCGAACGCGATCCTGGTGAAGGTGAACCAGATCGGCACGCTCACCGAGACCTTCGACGCGGTCGACATGGCGATCCGCAACGGCTACCGCGCGGTGCTCTCGCACCGCTCGGGCGAGACCGAGGACACGACCATCGCCGACCTCGCCGTCGCCACCGGCTGCGGTCAGATCAAGACCGGCGCGCCCGCCCGAACGGACCGCACCGCGAAGTACAACCAGCTCCTGCGCATCGCCGAGGAACTCGGCGAGTGCGCGACCTACGGCATCCCCTCGCCCTAGCGCACGCGCGACGGGCGGGCGCCCCGCAGCGGGCGCGCTCCCATGACAGCACCGCAGCCCTCGAGCACCAAGGCGCCGTCGATCCGGCGGCTCGCCGACCTCTGGGCCGTCCTCGGACCCGACCGACCGCTCTACGCGGCGGCGATCCTGGTCCAGGGCGTGGCTGCGGCATGCCAGTTCATCGTGCCGCTGGTGCCGCAGGCGGTGATCGACGCCGTCTTCTCCGCAGACCGCGGCACCCCCTCGAAGGTGGGCGAGTGGATCGTCCGCATGCTCGGCGGCGCGGAGACGATCCGCGAGCACCTGTGGATCCCCGCGCTGGCGATCGCGGCGGCGGCGCTCGTCTCCGGCGCGCTCAGCCTGGTGCGCGGCGCGATGACCGCGCGCGCCGCGCAGCGCAGCGTCCGCCGGCTGCGCGAGCGCGTGCACCGCACGCTCCTGCGCCTGCCCTGCAGCCACTTCGACCGCCAGGAGAGCGGCGACCTGCTGCAGCGCTGCACCAGCGACGTCGACACCGTGCAGGGACTGCTCGGCAGCCAGCTCGTGGAGATGGGGCGCGCGCTCCTGCTGCTGGTGACGGCCTTCCCGCTGATGCTGCTCATCGACTGGAAGATGGCGCTCGTCTCCACCTCGCTGGTGGTGCCGATCGTCGCCTTCGCGTCGCTCTACTTCCGGACCGTCTCGGTGCGCTTCCGCGCCAAGGACGAGGCGGAGGGGCGGCTCACCGCGCGCACGCAGGAGAACATCACCGGCATCCGCGTGGTGCGCGCCTTCGGCCGCCAGCAGTTCGAGCGCGAGGAGTTCCGCGCGCGCAACCGCGAGCACCGCGACGCGGACATCCGCCTCTTCGACGGCTTCGCGGCCTTCTGGTCCCTCAGCGACATCACCGTGCTCGCGCAGCTCATGCTGCTGCTGGTGGTGGGGCTGTGGCGCGTCTCCGACGGCACGCTGGGCGCGGGCGCCTTCTTCTTCTTCCTCTTCGCGACCAACATGTACATCTGGCCGATCCGCCACCTGGGCCGCATGCTCGCGGACCTGGGCAAGGCGCTGGTCGCGCTGGAGCGGCTGCACGAGATCCTCGACGCGACGCCGGAGAGCGCCGACGAGGCCGCCACCGTCGAGCCCGCCGCCGAGGACGCCCCGCTGCCCGCGGGCGGCGTGCGCTTCGAGGGCGTTCGCTTTGCGTACCCCGGCGGCGCCGAGGTGCTGCGCGGCGTCGACTTCGCGGTCGGCCCCGGCGAGACGGTCGCGCTCATGGGCCCCTCGGGCAGCGGCAAGACGACGATCGCCTCGCTGCTGCTGCGCTTCTACGAGCCCACGGGCGGACGCATCGTCGTGGGCGGGACGCCGCTGCCGCGCATCGCGCGCCGGCGCCTGCGCGCGCGCATCGCCACGGTGCTGCAGCCGCCCTTCCTGTACTCGCGCTCGATCCGCGAGAACGTGGCGCTGGCCCAGCCGGGCATGGCGCACGAGGCGGTCGTGGACGCGACCGAGTCCGCGGCGGTGCACTCCTCCGTCGAGCGCTTCCAGCAGGGCTACGACACCGTCGTGGGCGAGCGCGGCATCACCCTCTCGGGCGGCCAACGCCAGCGCCTGGCGATCGCGCGCGCGCTCGTGCGCGAGGCGGATGTGCTCGTGCTGGACGACGCGCTCAGCGCCGTCGACGGCGAGACCGAGCGGCGCATCCTGGATGCGATGCGCCGGCGCCACGGGCGCCTGCCGACGATCGTGATCGCGCACCGACTCTCGACGCTCGCCGAGGCGGACCGCATCGTCGTGCTCGAGGAGGGGCGCGTCGTCGACCAGGGGACGCACGCGCAGCTGCTCGCGCGCCCGGGCCTCTACCGCCGCCTCTGGGAGATCCAGTCCGAGCTCGAGGACGAGGAGCGCGCCGCCGCCGGAGGTGCCGCATGAGCGCGCCGCAGGACGATCTGGACGCACCCCCGCCGCGCACGCTCGCGGTCGGGCTGTGGAAGCGCATCCTGGCGCGCGTGCTGCGCCACCGCTCCCCCCTGCTGTGGCTGATCGGTCCCGGCCTGGGGATCGCGGTGCTGGAATCCACGCGCCCGATGCTCAACGCCGCGATGATCGACGAGGCGATCGCGCACGGCATGAGCGCGCGCTTCTGGTGGCTCACCGCCGGCTGGGGCGCGATGGCGCTGGGCTTCGGCGTGGGCGTCTTCCTCTTCATCCGCGCCGCGGGCCGGCTGAGCGCGGGCCTCGCCTTCGACCTGCGCGAGGCCGCCTTCGAGCGCCTGCAGGAGCTGCCCTTCGGCTACTACGACCGGCGCCCGACGGGCTGGCTGGTCTCGCGCATCACCGGCGACTGCGGCAAGGTCAGCGGCATCGCGCCGTGGGTGATCCTGGACGCCTTCTGGGCGACGACGGTCGTCTCCGGCAGCGCGATCTGCATGCTGGTGCTGGACTGGCGCATCGCGCTCTGGATCCTGGGGCTCTTCCCGGTCCTGGCGGCGGCGGCCTTCCTCTTCCAGTCGCGCCTGCTGCACAGCTCGCGCCTGGTGCGCCGCACCAACAGCCGCATCACCGCCTTCTTCGGCGAGGCGATCGCCGGCGTGCGCACCACCAAGAGCCTGGCGCGCGAGCCCGCGGCGGACGCGGAGTTCGGCGCGCTCGCGGGCGAGATGGAGGCGTACTCGTACCGCAACGCGGTGCAGGCGAGCGTCTTCGTCCCGGTGGTCACGAGCATCAGCTTCCTGGGCGTCGGCCTGGCGATCTGGCGCGGCGGCGCGGCGGCGCAGACGGGCGACCTCTCGCCGGGCTCGCTCGTGGCGCTCATGCAGTACGCGCTCCTCTTCACCTGGCCGGTGATCGACGCGTCGCAGCGCATCGTCGACCTGCTCTCCGCGCAGGCCGCGGCCGAGCGCGTGCAGGAGCTCATCGACACGGTGCCCGCGATCCAGGACTCGCCGCAGGTGCTCGAGCGCATCGAGGCCGCGCGCCGCGAGGGCCGCGACGCGCAGGCGCCCGACGGCGGCGCGCCGCGCATCGAGCGCATCCGCTTCGAGGGCGTGCGCTTCGAGTACGTCCCGGGCGAGCCCGTGCTTCAGGACTTCACGCTGGAGGTCGCCGCGGGCGAGACGATCGCGCTCGTGGGCCCGACCGGCGCGGGCAAGTCGACGATCGTGAACCTGGCCGCGCGCTTCTACGAGCCGACCGGCGGGCGCATCCTGCTCGACGGCGTGGACATGCGCGAGCGGCCCCTCGCCTGGCACCAGGGGCGCTTCGGCGTCGTGCAGCAGTCGCCCTGGCTGCGCAACGTCAGCGTGCTGGAGAACATCCGCTACGGGCGTCTGGAGGCCTCCGACGAGCAGGTGATCGCGGCGGCGCGCGCGGTGGGCGCGGCGGAGTTCGTCGAGCGGCTCGAGGGGCGCTGGGACTTCGTCGTCGGCGAGCACGGCGAGCGGCTGAGCCTGGGCCAGCGGCAGCTCCTCTCGCTCGCGCGCGCCTTCCTCAAGGATCCCGACGTCTTCATCCTGGACGAGGCCACCAGCAGCGTCGACAGCGAGACCGAGCGCATGATCCAGCAGGCGGTCGACCGCGTGCTGGCGCGGCGCATCTCCTTCGTGATCGCGCACCGGCTGAGCACCATCCGCAACGCCTCGCGCATCCTGCTGATCGACGGCGGACGCATCCAGGAGTCGGGCACGCACGCGGAGCTGATGCGGCTGCACGGGCGCTACCACGCGCTCTACACGCGGCAGTTCGTGGAGTCGCGCGAGCGGTCGATCCTGGGATCGAGCGAGGAACCGGCGAAGTAGCGCGCGTCAGCGCGGGGGCGCGGGCGGCGCGGGCGGCTCGGGCGGCGCGGGCGCTCCCGGCGCCGCGGCGGCCGCGGCGGCCGCGGCTTCGATCGCCTGAATGGCGGCGGCGCGCTCGGTGGCGAGGGCGGCGCGCCCCTGCGGCTCGGCCGGCGCCGGGAGCG
This sequence comes from Phycisphaerales bacterium, assembly GCA_046350355.1. Taxonomy (GTDB): domain Bacteria; phylum Planctomycetota; class Phycisphaerae; order Phycisphaerales; family SM1A02; genus UBA966. Next base: position 1,101,156 of record JAXMAN010000002.1, read on the forward strand.
CGTCCGCGGCGGCGAGCGCGGTGCGTGCGCGCGCGGGATCGCCGGCCATCGCCAGCGCGCGCGCCAGCAGCGTGAGCGCGAACGGCTCGCGCCCGCCGGAGGCGCTCACGACCCGCTGCAGCAGCTCCGCCGCCAGCGTGGTCGCCGCGGCGTCCTGCGGGGTGCGAAGGCAGACCCCCGCCAGCTGCACCGCCGCGACGATCGCCGCCGGCGAGCCTGCGGTCGATGCGGTGAGCACCCGCTCGAGCGAGGTCCGCGCCCCCGCGAGGTCCCCCGTCTCCTCCTGCAGCGAGGCGAGCAGCGTGAGCGCCTCGGGGTCGCGGGGACGCGCCCGAACGAGGCCGGCGACCGCATCGCGCGCCTGCGCCGTCTGGCCGCGCGCGCGCAGCAGCCGCGCGTGGTCGGGCACGAAGACCGGATTGCCTGGATCGAGCTCGGCCGCGCGCGCGTATTCGCGCGCGGCGTCTTCGATGCGTGCCATGAGCTCCAGGATGCGACCGCGCCGCCAGTGCGTTCCGGCGAAGTCGGGCTGGAGCGCGATCGCGGAGTCGATCGCCTCGAGCGCCTCGGGCAGCCGGCCCTGGAGCCGGCGCACCTCGCTCAGGTTCACCATCATGGGCAGGTCGATGTCGCCCCCCGAGAAGAGGGCGATCTGCACCAGGCGATCCGCCTCGGCGAGCTCCGCCTCCAGCGCCGCGCGGTCGCCGTCCTGACCCGCCGCCTTGACGCGCTGCATCACGAAGTGCGTCAGGTTGTTGGCGGCGATCCACGCCTGCGGATTCGAGATCAGCGTGCGGCGCCAGAGGTTCTCCGCGTCCTCGTAGAGGCGCGTCTGCGCGTTGACGAGCGCCGCGAGCGCGAGCGCGACCGCCCCCGCCGCCGCCGCGCCGCCCAGCGCGGGCACGCCGCGCGCGCGCAGCCGCGTCCACAGCGCCTGCGCCGCCCAGCCGGCGGCGACCGCCATCGCCACGCTGCCGACGTACGCGAAGTGGTCCGCCACCGGCGCGTAGCGCAGCGGGTAGACGTTGATGAAGCCCAGCGCGGGGAAGACCCCCGCGGTGTAGAGCGCCAGCAGCAGCATCGGTCCGCGCGCGCCGCGACGCCAGGCGCGCGCCGCGACCGCCAGCAGCGCCACCGCGCCGGCGAGCGCCAGCCACGCCCACGCGCCGCCGGGACCAAGGTCGAAGCGCGGGTAGATGAAGATCAGGTCGTTGGGCAGGCACCAGGTGCGCAGGTAGAACCACCAGGCCATCGAGGCGCCCTGCAGCCGCTCGACCGCGCTGCGCTGAAACTCCGCGCCCGTCGCGCCCACGTGCGTCGCCTCGACCCACGCGGTGACCAGGCCCATCGCGACGCCCACCACGAAGAAGGGGGCGGTCCACGCGGTGGTGCGCCGCAGGCCGCCCCGCCGCAGCCAGAGATCCGTCGCCACCAGCGCGACCGGCACCGCGACCGCGGTCGTCTTGGAGAGCATCGCCAGCAGGAAGAGGCCGAAGCTCGCGCACCACCAGCCGGCGCGCATGCGCGGCGCCTCGCCCGCGCGCAGCCATGCGAGCACGCTCGAGAGCGCGAAGAACATCGAGAGCACGTTCTTGCGCTCGGTCACCCAGGCGACGCTCTCGACCTGCATCGGATGGAGCGCGAAGAGCGCGGCCGCGATGCCCGCGCCAGGCACGCCCAGCCGCCGCAGCAGGCGCCACAGCAGCAGGCTCGAGCCCAGGTGCAGGAGCAGGTTCGCGGCGTGGTACGGGAAGGGATCGAGCCCCCAGAGCGCGTGCTGCATCCAGAAGCTGACGAAGACGAGCGGGTACCACTGCGGCGTGCGGCCGGGGATCCAGGCGTCGAGCCAGCCGTCGGCCGACTGCACGACCACGTTCTCCGTCACGTAAGCGTCGTCGTCCCAGATCCACCCGCCGTGAAGCGCCGGCCAGTACGCAGCGACGGCGAGCGCCGCCACGACCACCGGGATCCACCAGCGCCGCCGTTCAGGCATAGGAATGCAGGCCCGTGATGACGAAGTTGATCACGACCCAGTTGAAGATCATCACCGCGGCCCCGACGACGCTCAGGATCGCGGTCCACAGCCCCTTGTCGCGCACCTTCCAGCGCACGTGGATGAGCAGCGCGAAGACGATGAAGGTGTTGAGCGCGAAGACCTCCTTCGGGTCCCAGCCCCAGGGACGGCCCCAGCTGTGGTCGGCCCAGATCGCGCCCATCACGATGCCCGCCCAGAGCATCACGAAGCTGAGCTCCATGAGGAGCATCGTGACGCCGTCGAGCACCTCCGCGAGTCCGCGCCGCCGGTCGGCGGGCGCCGCCGCAGCGTGCGCGCCCGAAGCCTGCGCCCCCGTCGCGCCGCCCAGCCCGCCCTGCGCGTCGGGATCCTCCCCCGCCGCGAGCGCGATCGCCGCGCCGGCGCCGCCGACGCGCGCGTACACCGCGGGTGCGCCCACCGCGCGCAGCACCAGGTACGCCGCCGCCGAGACCGCGGCCATGAAGATCAGCGCGTAGCTGAAGATGACCACGTTCGTGTGGATGTAGAGCCACACGTCGTGGAGCACCGGCATCATGTTGGAGATGTTCGGATTGAGCTGCACGGGCAGGAAGTGCGCCGCCATCAGCGCGACCATGCTCGCGACCGAGGCGCCCAGCGCCAGCAGGCCGCGCATGCGCGTGCGCCGCAGCAGGACCTCGGCGATCACCGCCAGCGCCGTCCCCATCCACGCGGCCGTCGTCACGGCCTCGAACATGTTGGAGTTCGGCCAGCGCCCCGAGACGTACCACCGCAGCATCACCGCGAAGGTCTGCAGCGCGAAGGCGCCCGCGAAGACGACCAGGCCGGTCGTGGTCGCGCGCGGCCAGCGGTAGACCAGCCCCAGCAGCAGGAAGACGATCGCGCCGAGGAAGACGAACCACCCCCAGCTCATGTTCCCGTTGCGGAAGTACCAGCTCTCCCAGGCGAGCTTGGACTGGTCGGGGTAGATGGCGGGCTTCAGCGCGGGCAGCTCCTGCGCGATCGCCTCGAGGCGCGCGTTCACCGTCGCGGCGTCGCCGCGCTGCCAGGCGGTCACGAGGTCGCGCCAGTCCTTCGCCAGCTTCGTCTGCGCCTCGAGCGGGATTCCGTCGATGGGCTGTGCGGGCCGCTCGCGCACCGCCGCGGGCAGCCCCGCGGGGTCGGCGCCCAGGAGCATCACGTCGCCGATGGAGCGCCAGGGCTTGTCCAGGCTGCCGTCGCCGGGCGGAATCACGCGCAGCATGCCCAGCAGCGCGGCGGGCTGCATCACCTGCATCGCGCCCGCGATCGCGTCCATCTGCTTCGCCGAGCGCACCAGGTCGCCCTGCAGCGCGCGCTTCTCCTGCTCCAGCGCGGGATTCGAGAGCAGCTCGGGGGAGATCAGCCCCGAGGACTCGAACGCCTCCATGCGCTGCGCGAGCGAGGGGTCCGCGCGCAGGAGCGCCTGCGCCAGGCGCGTGCGCACCTCGCGGTTCTTGATGTAGATCACGTCCGCGTCCGCGTACGCGTCGGGACGGAAGAGCATGTCGAGGTAGGTGAAGTCGCTCCCCTGCCCCTGGATGCTGCGCGGCCCCGTCACGAACTGCATCTGCGAGTTCGCGAAGGAGCCGAAGCTCTTGAGGCGCCCCTCGGTGAAGACGGCGATGCGTCCGAGCGGACGGAGATCGACCTGCTCGTGGAAGGGGCGCGGCCCGCCGGCGGCGTCCGCGCGCGCGGCGCCCACGGCGCAGAGCGCGAGCGCCGCGGCGATGGCGATCAGGATGGCACGGATCGGCTCACGCATGGACGGACTCCGCAAGGTCGCGGGGGAAGTGCGGCGCGCGGCCCTGGGCGCGCGCGGCCTCGATCTCGGCGAGCACGCGCTGGCGGTTGCGGCGCTTGATCACCGGCTTGACGTAGAAGGCGTAGATCATGCCCAGGCACGCGACGACGCAGCCGCCAAGCTGCAGGTAGACGCCGTGGCGGTTCGCCACGCCCAGCACGGTGTAGTTGAGGCCCGCGCTGCGCATGCCGCCTTCGCGCGCCTCCTCCGGCGGATCCCACTGGCTCTGGAAGTACCAGAGTCCCGCGTGCTCCACCGGCTCGTTCACGCTCAGCGGCATCGGCGGCGTCCACGCGCCCTCGGCGCCCTCCTGGAAGCGGACGATGCTCGTGTAGTTGCGGATGCTGGAGGTCTCGCCGCTGAAGCCGCCGATGTTCGTCGCCAGCTCGAACGAATCGAGCGCGATCGGCGAGGGCAGCGCGCGCCGCTGGCGCGAGAAGAGCACCTCGAGCTCGCTGCCGTCGGGCAGGCGCACCGTCGTGGGCCGCAGCCAGTAGCGGCGCAGCACCTGCTCCTGGCGGTCGAAGGCCCATGGGTGGTACGCGAGCCAGACGCTCGCGCTGCCCAGCGCGGGCGCGCCCTCGGCCGTCGCGGAGGCCGCGGGCGCGGAGGCCGCACCCGCCAGGCTCAGGCGCATCATCGAGAAGAGCTCGCGCGCGTCGCGCATGCGCTGGTCCGGAGGCACCGGCGTCGGGCGCGCGACCTGCACCGCGTTGGGCATCCACTCCGCGATCGCCATGCGCAGCCCGCCGGCGAGCTCGATGGGCGCGCGCGCAGGAGCCTCGCGCACCGTCGCCTTGCCGCCGAGCGCGTCGATCACGCGCAGGCGTCCCGGCTCCGGCCCCGAGACCAGCAGCACGAGCGCGAGCCCGTTGCCCGGCCGGTACTCCACCTGCACCGTGTCGTCGACCCAGCTCTCGCCGCCGCGCGTCTTCGCGGCGGTCATGTCCTCGCCGGGACGGATGTCGCGGCTCATCGTCGGATCGCTGAAGGCCCAGCGGCGGAACTCCCCCGCCGGCGTGCGCATCTCCAGGATCGCCACGGAGAGCGATCGCGCCGCCATCGGCAGGTCGTCCTGCACGCTCACGACGCGGTACGAGTAGCCCGTGCCGGGCGGCCCGATCGGGCGCATCCCCGCGTCGGGCTTGGCCAGCGCGGCCTCCTTGACGGGCTCGCGCTGCTCGATCCCCTTCGAGGGGACGCGGAAGACCAGCGTCGGCGGCTCGAGGTACTCCGCGAGCTGCGACTCCTCGACGATCTCGCGCAGCGCGATCACGCCGCCGTCGGCGCTGCGCCGCTGCGGGTCCTTCGCGACCAGGCGGTAGGCGCTGCGGCGGCCCTCGCCGTCGGCGACCTCGACGAAGGCGACGGGATTCGCGGGCGCGTCGGGGCCGCCGGCGGTCCAGCGCGCGCGCATCTCGGCGTAGCGCAGGTAGCCGGTCGCCTCCAGCGTCACCCCCGGCGCGGGATCGTCCGAGCCCGTGGGCGGGATCTCGACGCGCACCGGATCCACCTGGGCCGTCGCGCCCGAGGCGAGGAAGACCTCGTCGAGCGAGGGCAGGTAGTCGTTGTAGAGCGGCAGCCCGTGGATCGGGCGCTGGTGCCAGCGCGCCTGCCCGGGGCGGCGGACATAGAGCGCCCAGCTCTTGTTGAGGTCGTTCTTGAGATAGAACTCGGGCTGCGCCTCGTAGGCGAGCGTGGCGACGAAGCGCTCGTGCACGATCGCCTTCCCGGCGACCTTCTTCGCGCGCTGCACCGGCTGCTTGGGATCCTGGGTGAAGAGCACGTCCTCGGCGAGGTCGGGATGGCCGTCGATGAGCTGGCGCAGGAAGCGCTCGCCCGGACGCACGACCGAGAGGGTCACGCTGAAGGCCGACTTGCCCTCGTCCCCGCCCGTGCGCAGGGTCCAGTTGGGGTCCGTCTCCTGCACCTCGACCTCGTAGAGGTCCTTGCCCGAACCCAGCGTCGTGCGGCTTCCGGGAGAGGCGATGAGCGAGGCGCGCGCGACCACGCTCCCGTCCTCGCCGCGCACCTCGACCTGCACGGCGCGGCGCACGACGGCCGCCTCGCCCTCCACCTTGGTCCCGAAGTAGATGACGCTGCCAAGGATCAGCAGCAGGATCCCGCTGTGGATGAGCCAGACACCGTAGTTCACCGGCCGGAACGGGATCCGCGCCAGGGTCACGCAGGCGATGTTGAGCGCCAGCAGCCCCATCAGCAGATCGAAGGGCCACCAATGGAACCACTCGAACTCGGTCATCTCGAAGGGACGCCACTGCCGCATCTGGGCGTGCTCCCACGCGTCGGGATGGAAGATGTTGGGGTGGACCGGGTAGATGACGCCCGCGGAGCCCACCGCCATGTAGACGAAGAGGATCCCCATCAGGGCGATGCCGAAGCGCACGCTGAAGAGGGGTGCGAGCAGGCGGGGCGGCGTGAAGGGGGTGGCCATGCAGCGTGGGGTGCGGGGAGCGCAATCGTATGCAGAATGGGCGTGCACGCGGCGAACGCCGGGATTCCCCCGCCGTATCATTGCGGCCCCTCAGGAGAAACCCTATGCGCATCCCCACCGCCACGCTCATCGCCTTCGTCGCGTGCGCCGCCTTCGCCGGCGCCGCCTCCGCCCAGGAGAACAAGCCCGCTGCGCCGGCCCCCGCCGCGCCCGCGCCGGCCGCCCCCGCCGCGCCCGCCGCCAAGAGCGGCCCGGTCTTCGTGGTCTTCCAGACCACCAAGGGCGACATCCTGCTCGAGCTCGACCCGGCCAAGGCGCCCATCAGCGTCGACAACTTCATGAAGTACGTGAAGGCCGGCTTCTACGACGGCACCGTCTTCCACCGCGTCGTTCCCGGCTTCGTCGTGCAGGGCGGCGGCTTCGACCAGAACTACAAGCAGAAGGCGACCAACCCGCCCATCAAGAACGAGTGGACCAACGGGCTGAAGAACCTCGAGGGCACGATCTCGATGGCGCGCCTTCCCTCGCCGGACAGCGCGACCAGCCAGTTCTTCCTCAACCTCAAGAACAACACGGGCCTCGACGGGGCCAACGGCCCGGGCTATGCGGTCTTCGGACGCATCGTCGACGGCATGGAGGTCATGCACGTCATCGGCAAGGCTCCCTCCCACCAGCGCGAGGTGACCGTCTCCGACGGCGGAAAGCAGTACTTCTCCGATGTCCCGGTCGAGGCGATCGCCATCACCAAGGCGATGGAGATCACCCCTGACGAGGCGGCCAAGCGCATCGCGGCGAAGAAGGCCGCGCCCGCCGCGGCGCCGACGACGCCGGCGACCCCGAATGCGCCCGCGAAGACCGCCACCCCGGCGGCCCCGGCCGCGCCGGCCTCCCCCGCTGCGCCCGGCGAGAAGAAGTGAGACCCGCGCCCACGGGCGCGACCAACCCTGCAGCCACCGCGGCGCGGACCACTCGGTCCGCGCCGCGTCCGTTTCGGGCCGTATCCTTCCCGGTCCGATGAGCTCCCCGCTGCTGCGCCGTCTCGGGATCGCCCGCGATCCCCGCCTGCTCCCCGCCACCGCCGCCACCGCGACGCTGCTTGCCGAAGGGCGCGCCGTGCAGTCGGACAACCCCGCCGACGGCTCCGTCCTCGCGACCATCCGCCTGCAGGGCCGCCGCGACTACGACCGCACCGTCGAGGCCGCGCGCACCGTGCAGGCCGAGTGGGCGATGCTCCCCGCCCCCAAGCGCGGCGAGATCGTCCGCCGCATCGGCGAGGCGCTGCGCGCGCAGAAGGAGCCGCTGGGCGAGCTCGTCACGCGCGAGATGGGCAAGATCTATCCCGAGGGACTCGGCGAGATCCAGGAGGCGATCGACATCGCCGACTTCGCCGTCGGCCTCTCGCGCCAGCTCTACGGCCTGAGCATGCACAGCGAGCGCGCCAGCCACCGCATGTACGAGCAGTGGCACCCGCTGGGCACGATCGGCATCATCACCGCCTTCAACTTCCCCGCCGCCGTCTGGGCGTGGAACGCCATGGTCGCCGCCGTCTGCGGCGACACGATGGTCTGGAAGCCCTCGCTGATCACCCCGCTCACCGCGATCGCGATGAACCGCGTCGCGCAGCAGGTCATGCGCGAGCAGGACCTCTTCCTGCCCTCCAAGGGGCGCGCCGAGGACGTCTTCGGCCTCGTCATCGGCAGCGACGCCGAGGTGGGCGAGACGATGCTCGCCGACCGCCGCCTGCCGCTCATCTCCGCCACGGGCAGCACGCGCATGGGCCGCCGCGTCGCCTCGGTCGTGGGCGAGCGACTGGGCCGCGCGCTGCTCGAGCTGGGCGGCAACAACGCGATCGTCGTCATGCCCGACGCGGACATGGACCTGGTCGTGCGCGGCGTCCTCTTCGGCGCCGTCGGCACCGCGGGACAGCGCTGCACCACCACGCGCCGCCTGCTCGTCCACCGCGACTGCGTCAAGGAGATCCAGAAGCGCCTCGTGAAGGCGTACCGCTCGGTGCCCATCGGCGACCCGATGCGCTCGGGCACGCTCATGGGGCCGCTCATCAACACGCGGGCCGTGCAGTCGATGCGCGCCGCCGTCGAGCGCGCGCAGAAGGAGGGCTGCGAGGTCCTCTGCGGCGGCGTCCCCGGCATCGAGCGCATGCGCCGGCGCGCGGGCAATTTCGTCGAGCCGACGATCGTGCGCGTGCCGCGCGGCAAGGTGCCCGCGATCACCTGCGAGGAGACCTTCGCCCCGATCCTCTACATCTTCGAGGTCAAGGACCTGGACGAGGCGATCCGCATCAACAACCAGGTCGACCAGGGCCTCAGCAGCGCGATCTTCACCGACAGCGTCCGTTCCGCGGAGCGCTTCCTCGCCGCCACCGGCAGCGACTGCGGCATCGCCAACGTCAACATCGGCACCAGCGGCGCGGAGATCGGCGGCGCCTTCGGCGGCGAGAAGGACACCGGCGGCGGCCGCGAGAGCGGCAGCGACAGCTGGAAGCAGTACATGCGCCGCCAGACCTGCACCATCAACTGGTCGAAGGACCTGCCGCTGGCGCAGGGCATCGTCTTCGGCTGATCCCGCACCCCGAGCACCACCGCACACCATGCCACTGGACCGCAACCAGCTCGCCAAGCGCGCCTCGCAGGAGCTCCGCGACGGCTACTACGTGAACCTGGGCATCGGCATCCCGACGCTCGTCGCCAACTTCGTCCCCGAGGGGATGAAGGTCTGGCTGCAGAGCGAGAACGGCCTGCTGGGCATGGGCCCCTTCCCCACCGAGGCGAAGGTCGACGCCGACCTCATCAACGCGGGCAAGCAGACGGTCACCGCCGTGAAGGGCGCCGCCTTCTTCAGCAGCGCCGACAGCTTCGCGATGATCCGCGGCGGCCACATCGACCTGGCGATCCTGGGCGCGATGGAGCTCAGCGAGCACGGCGACCTGGCCAACTGGATGATCCCCGGGAAGCTCGTCAAGGGCATGGGCGGCGCGATGGACCTGGTCGCGGGCGTGCGCCGCGTGGTCGTCGTCATGGAGCACTGCAACAAGAAGGGCGAGAGCAAGTTCCTGCCCGAGTGCACCCTGCCCCTCACCGGCCGCCGGTGCGTGCACATGCTCATCACCGACCTCGCGGTCTTCGAGCTCGACCGCCCCAGCGGCCTCTTCCGGCTGATCGAGACCGCCCCCGGCGTGGGCGTGGACGAGGTCCGCGCGAAGACGCGCGCGCGGATCCTGGTGGACCAGCCCGTCGGGACCGTCGCCGTCTAGCGGCGCGGCGGTCGCTTCAGCTCACTTCGGCGGCAGCACGCTCCAGTTGCCCAGCAGCAGCCCCAGGTCGGAGCCGCCGACCATGCCGTCGCAGTCGAGGTCCGCGGGGTGGCCGCCGGGCGAACCGACGTCGCCCCACGCGCCCAGCAGCGCGCCGATGTCCGCGCCGTCGACGTCGCCGTCCTGGTCCAGGTCGCCGGTGATCGCCGTGAACTGCGAGGAGCCGGGGTTGGACCAGATCCACAGGTAGGTCATCGCGAGGGTGTTGCCGCTGTCGCAGGTGAAGTTCTCACCCACCGTCGCGCCGATCGTCGCCTGGAACTGCGACTGCGCGTCCGCCGGATCGCTGATCGCGCGGTACATCCAGATGAGGTCGGCGTAGAAGCACCAGTTCGAGCTGCCGAACTCGGAGACGAGCGCCTCGTAGTTGAGCCCCGCGTACGCCGTGTTCTGGCAGAGGTACTTCGCGCCGCCGCCGAAGGGCAGCCAGTTGATGATGTGCAGGTACTGCGGGCCGGGGCTGAAGCCGGCGTACTGCGCCACGTTGTCGAAGAGGTTGCCCATCGTCCGCTGCGTGACTGGATTCACGCCAGCGACCTGCGAGTCCTCCTGGAACCAGTAGCGGCGCGCGCAGTCGGCCTCGCTGCAGTACATGAACGCGGCCCGCGAGCGCATCTCCGCGTCGCCCACCACGCCGGCCCACAGCAGCATGCCGTACCAGGCGTTCACCGCCTCGGAGCTCGACTCCTGGTTGATGCCGTTGGCGTACTGCTGCGCGCCCGCCGCGTTGGCGTGGCCCGCGTACGGGTCGAAGTAGTTGTAGGCGGCGAAGCTCGTCTGCACGCCGTCGACGACCGCGCTGTCGCCGTAGTCGGCCGCGAGGTCGCGCACCAGCAGCTCCACGAAGGGACGGTAGGTGTCGCGCCAGGCGCTGTCGTAGCTCGCCAGCACCGCCGAGGCGCGCAGGAAGTAGCCGTAGTGGAAGTGGTGGTCGTTGAGGAAGGTGTTGCTGCCGAAGCCGGCCGGGTAGCCGATCATCGTGCCCCAGGTCGCGTTGTAGATGAAGTAGCCGGGACCGTCCTCGATGTGCGCGGGCACCGGCTTCGGGTCGCCGGACTTGGTCTTGGCCGTGAACCAGCCGCTGAGGCCCGCCGTGAGCTGGTCCTGGAAGGACTGCGTGTCCGCGGGGTCGGCGTTGGCCTGCTTGGCGATCGCGAGGTTGTTCGCCAGGCGCGAGAGGTGCTTGCCCCAGTTGTAGGTGTCGATGCCGTCGCCGTGGTTGTACTTGGTCGTGTCCTCATGGAGGTAGGCCGCGAGCTTCGTCGCGTCGCCGACGAAGGCGGACATCGGCGGCACCACCGGCGGCACCGCGGGCAGCGAGTACGCCAGCGTGAAGGAGCGTCCCTTCGCCAGGCGCATCTGCCCGCTGAAGTCGGGCGCCGGGACGGTCGGGTAGCCGCCGCGCGGCTCCTTGCCGCCGCGGCCGTACCCCTTGACGCTCGAGTAGGTCATCGGCGTCGGCAGGAGCACCGCCTGCGTCGAGAGGTTCGCGACCTGGTGCGGGAAGAGCGCGAAGAGCGTCTCCTGCTTCGCGGGCGCGGCCGTGCCGGTGCGGATGTCCGTCAGCGCGTCGTAGCTGAAGGTGCCCTGCACGTTGCCCGAGGCGCAGCCCTGGGAGGCGCAGGTCAGGCGCGTGGCGGTGCGGCTGCCGAGGTTGTCGGGGCGGAAGTAGGCGTGGTCTGCGAGCAGCTGCACGATCGACTGGCGCGTGGCCTGCCCCGCCGCGACGAGCGCGTCGGTGTTGGCGGGCAGCGCGGCGACGACGACCCAGCGGCTCCCGGCGCCGCCGGTGACGCCCTGCAGCGTGAAGCTGACGGAAGTCCACGGCTGCGGCGTGTAGTTCTTCCACTGCCACGAGCAGCCCGCGGGGCCGACGAGCGCGTAGGTGCGCCCGTTGACGCTCACCACCGCGACGTTCGGGCTGTTGGCTCCCGCCGTCGAGCCGGTCTGCGTGTTCTCCGAGGTCGCCCACTGGTCGGCGTTGTGCCAGACCTGGTAGGGCTGCGCCGACTGTCCCGGGAAGAGCTGGTCGGTGGAGTCCATGAACTCGACCGCGGGCACGTTGAAGTCGCTCGCGTCGGTGGTGTCGGGGTACTCGACCCAGAGGTAGGGCGAGCCGCGCGCCGCCGTCGTGCGCAGGATGTGCGTGCCGTCGGCCTTGGGCGTGTCGAAGGTGACGCTCCAGGTGCTGAAGCCCTGCACCTTCACGACGGGATCGGTCGGCCACTGCGTCTCGGCGCCGCTCGCGTTGGCGAGGCTGACGCGGACCTCGGGGGCGAAGACCGGCGGCGCGACCGCCTGGAAGCCGGGGCAGTTCACCGTGTCCGGCCCGCACGGCACGCTGGTCGTGTGGCCACCGCACGCGACGGTCGAGCCCACCGCCTCCGGATACGGGAGGTAGGCGACGATGCCGTTGAAGCCCGGCTTGAGGCAGAAGGGCAGCGGATTGCACCCATTGCCCTGCGGCACCTGGCTCGGCGCCGCCGACCACTTGAAGATCATCGAGAACCACCAGTCGCCGATCGGGTACGGCGCCTGCACCGGAAGTCCGGGCGGCTGCGGCTGCGCCTGCTGCGGGCCGTCCTGTCCCGGCGGCGTCTGCGTCAGGATGCTGGGCGGCACCGCGACGGCGCTGGCGGCGACGGCGGAGGCTCCCAGGAGCGAGCAGAGCTGGAGGATGCGGCGGGTGGAATTCGCGACGAAAACAGAGCGGTGCGTCATTCGGGTTCCCTGCGGTGAAGGGGGCAGCATGCCACGCGCGCGCAGCGGCGCAAGGGGGAGCGACGATGCCCCCGAGCGAATTCACGCAGATCGACGCTTCCTTCCCCGCGCCGGCGGCTCACTGGAAAACACGGGCGCACGCGGGGGCCGCCGGATGGCTGCCCCCCGAAATGGCTCGGAGGCGGGCCTCGCGCGGGATGCGCGTGGCCCGCCTCCGAGCGGCGGGGAGTGGACCCTCCACCTTAGAAGTCCTTGAGTCGGTGCTGCATCTGCGCCTTCAGGCGCGCGAGGATGCTCGAGTGCATCTGGCTGACGCGGCTCTCGCTGAGGTCCAGCGTGAGGCCGATCTCCTTCATCGTCATCTCCTCGTAGTAGTAGAGGATCACGATGAGCCGCTCGGCGCGGCTGAGCCCCTTGGTGATGAGCGTCTGCAGGTCGCCGCGCTGCACCAGGTCCGAGGGATCGAACTGGCGCCCGTCCTCGATGACGTCGACCTCGCGCAGCTCGCGGCTCGAGTCGCTCTCGAAGCACTTGCGGTCGAGGCTCACGACGCCGACGGGACGGGAGTCCTTCTGGAGCTTCTCGAACTCCGCGGTCGGCACGTTGAGGCGCTCGGCGACCTCCGCGTCGGTGGGCCGGCGGCCGGCGGTCATCTCGAACTCCTTGCGCACCTTCTCCACCTTCGCGGTGCGGCTGCGCACCAGGCGCGGCACCCAGTCCATGGAGCGCAGCTCGTCGAAGATCGCGCCGCGGATGCGCGGCGCGCAGTAGGTCTCGAACTTCACGCCGCGCGCGGGATCGAAGGCGTCGATCGCGTCCATCAGGCCGAAGAGGCCGGCGCTGATGAGGTCGTTCACGTCGACCTCGCTGGGCAGGCGCGTGTGCATGCGCTCGGCCGTGTAGCGCACGACCTCGTAGTAGCGCTCGATGAGGCGGTTGCGCAGGTCTTTCGCGCGCGCCTCGTCGGCGCGGTCGCGGGCGCTGCGGTAGGCGGTCCACACCGCCGTCGGCGGCGCGCTCGTGGGATCGAGCGGCGCGTCGACCACCGCGGCGGCGCGCGCCTTCGCGTTGGCTACGCGCGTCGCGGCCGCGCCGCGCGCGGTCGCGACCGCCACGGAGGCCGCCGCACGCGCCGGGGACGCCGCGGTGCGCGCCGGAGTGCCCGCCGCACGCGCGGGGGCTGCGGTCGAACGCTTCGCCGGCGCGGAGGCCGCGGAGGCACCACGCTTGCTTGCGACTGGTTGAGAACGCTTGGTCTGTCCGACCTGCGTCTGACGTGACGCAGCCCGAACCTGGCTCTTCGGCATCGGTCGCTCCTTGACCTTCGGGAAGAGAGTGCAGAAAACCGCACACACCCGCACGCCGCGGATCCCCGCTGCGTGCCACGATGAAGGACGAGCCCGAGCGCCAAAATGCCGGGGAGAACGAGTCCGTCCGTTGTCGCCCGAAGCGTCCATGCCTCGGGAGCCTCCGCGTCGTTCATCCATGAACGGCCGCCTTGGCGCGTCCAATATAAGCGGCGCTCACGGACCCCTGCAAGCCCTGAACGCACCAAATCGCAAATTTTATGGAGCGCCGGCGGGGCGGGCGCGGCCCGTCCCCCACCCGTGGTGGTCGGCCTGCGCAGCGCCACCATCGGGACCCCCGAAGCGGGCGGCGAGCCATCCGAGGAGCCCGCGTGGACGAGCTCGGGACGGGAGCGCGGCGGGCGTCTGCGGCGCGCCGGGAGCGCCCGCGGAAGCTGGCGTCACCGTCGTGCTCGGCGCGGCCGACGCAGACGCGCAGGCGTCGCCGCCCGCGCCGGCGAACGATCCCGCAAGCGCCCCCTCGATGCGCCGCACCGCGCGCGCCGCGTCGCTCTCGGGCGCGAACGCCAGCAGCGGCGTGCGCGCGCGCACCGCAGCGCGCACCGCGTCGTCCTCCGGCACCGCGCCGAGCAGTTCGACGCGCACGCCCAGGTGGCGCGCGGCGGTCGACTGCAGCCGCCGTGCCGCCGCCGCCGCGTCGTCGGTGCGCGCGCACATCGTCATCGCGAGCGCGACGCCGTCGCGTCGCCCGCGCGCGGCGCACGCCTTCGCGAAGCCGTACGCATCCGCCAGCGCGGTCGGCTCCGGCGTCGCCGCGAGCACGAGCTGGTCGCTCGCCGTCGCGAGCTCGAGCGTGCCCGCGCCGAGTCCCGCGCCCAGATCGATCACCATGCACTCGACATGCTGCGCCGTGCGCGCGAGTCCCTCCACCACGCGCGCGCGCCGCGCCGCATCGAGGTCCGCAAGCTGCGCGATGCCCGACGCGCCCGGCAGCAGCCACAGCCGCGGCGCCAGGCGCACGAAGCACTCGGCGAGCGTCGCGCGCCCCGCGAGCCAGTCCCCTGCCGTGCGCGCGGGCTGGATCCCGCAGAGAAGGTCGAGGTTCGCGAGCCCAAGATCGGCGTCCACGAGCGCCGTGCGCACGCCGCGCTCCGCGGCGGCCATCGCGATTCCCAGCGCCAGCGTGCTCTTTCCGACGCCGCCCTTGCCGCTGGCGACGGCGATCGCGCGCAGTGCGGTCGGGGCGCGCTCCGTCGCGGCGCGCGCGCCACCCTCGCGCGCCACCGCTTCCGGCGCGGCCGCCGCGGCCGCCGCCATCCGCTCCCGCAGGCGCTGTGCCTGCGCGTCGATCACGCGGCCGCTCCCGGTTCCGCGATCCCCTCGACCAGCCGCCGCGCGAACGCGCGAGCATCCGCGCGCTCGAGATCGTCGGGCACCTCCTGCCCCGTCGTGAACCAGCTCGCGCCCGCGCCCGCGCGACGCCAGGGCTCGACGAGCGCGCCGAGCCCCTCCGACTCGTCCAGCTTGCTGAGCACGAGCCGCGTCGCACCCACCGGCGCGAAGGCCGCGACCGCGCGCGCGAGCGTCGCGCCCGAGGCGCTCGCCGGCAGCAGCAGGTGCGTCTCGTCCGGACGCGCCGCGCGCAGGATCTCCGCGATCTCCGCGATGCGCTCCTGGTCGCGGTGGCCGCGTCCGGGCGTGTCCACGAGCACGACATCGCAGCCGCCCAGCGCCGCGATCGACTCGCGCACCGCCGAGGGCCCGTCCGCCGCGCGCAGCGGCGCGCCCAGGATCGACGCGTAGGTGCGGAGCTGGTCGACCGCGCCGACGCGGAAGGCGTCCGCCGCCACGAATCCGATGCGCAGGCCGCGTCCCGCCGCCAGCCCCGCCGCGAGCTTCGCGACCGTCGTCGTCTTGCCCACGCCCGTCGCGCCCGCGACCGCGATCACCGTCGGCCGTCCCTCCGCGCCGCGGCGCATGGGCTCCGTCGGCGCCGCCACCGGCAGCAGCGCCGCGATCGACTCCACCGCGCTCGCCGCCGCCGCCTGCTCGAGCGCGCGCTCGGGCGCGCCCGCGTCCTGCTCGATCGCCTCGCGCGCCCGCGCGACGACGTGCCCCGCGAATTCCTCCGGCAGCGCCTGCGCGCGCAGCCGCGCCGCCAGCCGCGCGAGCACCGCACCCACGCGCCCGGGCTCCGCCACCTGCGCCGCGACGGAGGCGACCGCCTCGCGCGCCTCGCCCGCGGCGAGCGCCGCCGCCGCGACCGCGCGCGAGAGCGCCAGCCGCGCCGCGCGCCGCGCGTGCACGTTGGGCGTCGCGCCCGCGGTCTCGACCACCACCTCGAAGACGCCCGCGCGTCCGCCGCCGGGCCCCGCGCGCACGATGCGCGCCCGCGCGCCGTGCTCGCGCCGCGCGGCGCTCCAGGCCTCCTCCATCGTGTCCGCGATGTACCGCACACGGCTCATGCCGCGACCTCCTCGTTGGGCGCGTCGGCGAGTTCCGCCTCGCCGGCGCGGTCGACCTCGATGCCCCGGACCAGCTCCTCGTACGCCAGGACCGCGCTGCCGGGGATGTGCGGCGCGATCAGCCGCGCGAGCGCCGCGCGCGCGCCGCGCGAGCTCACGACGACCACCGGCAGCCCCGCCTCCGCGAGCGGCCGCGCCGCCGTCGCGACCGCGCGCACGACGCGCATCGCCTCCGCGGGCGCGAGCGCGGTGACCGCCTCGCCGTCGACGATCGCCGCCGCCTGCGCGACGGTGCGGTCGAGCTCCTGTCCCGCGACGACGCAGGAGAGCGTCGGCCGCCCCTCCGCGTCCGAGCGCGCGTACTGCTGGCAGATCGCGCGCCGCAGCGCGACGCGCGCGGCCTCCGCGAGCTCGTGCGGCTCGCGCGTGCGCCGCGCGGCGTCCGCGAGCGCCTCGAGCACCGCCTCCAGGTCGCGCACCGCGACGCGCTCGCGCAGCAGCAGCTGCATGACGCGCTGCAGCTCGCCGGGCCGCACGACCGCAGGCACCGTCTCGTCCACCAGCCGCGGCGCGCGCGCGCGCAGCTCCGCGAGCAGGTCGCTCACGTGCTCGCGCGTGAGCAGCTCGTCGGCGTGGCGGCGCACGACCGTCGCCAGGTGCGCGCCAAGCACTGACTCCGGCGTCGCGACCGCGCACCCCTGGTGCTCGGCCTGCGCGCGCAGCGAGGGCGCGATCCAGGTCGCCTCCAGCCCGAAGGCGGGCTCGCGCGTCGCGATGCCCGGCAGCCGCGGCGCGCGTCCGTCGCCGGGCATCGCCAGCAGCTCGCCCAGGCGCAGCTCGCCCTCGCCCACCGCCGAGCCACGGATGCGCAGCCGGTACCCGCCCGAGGCGAGCGAGCGCTCGTCGCGCACGCGCACCGGCGGCACCACGATTCCAAGATCGCCCGCGACCTGGCGGCGGATCGCCTCGATGCGCCGCAGCAGCGGCGATTCATCCCCCTCGCGCACCAGCGGCAGCAGCGCGGCGCCCAGTTCCACCTCCAGCGGCTCCACCGCCAGCAGCGCGCCGATCTCCGCGGCGCGGCGCGCCTTCGCGGCGACCGGCTTCGGCTCCGTCGGCTGCGCGAGCGCCTGCGACTGCGCCTGCGCCCTCGCCCGCGCCGCGCGCACCTGCGGCACCAGCCGCTGCATCAGCAGCGCGCCGCCCGCGACGATGCCCGCGCCCACCAGCAGCGGCGCCGACGGCAGCGGCGTCAGCGCCAGCAGCGCCAGGAAGCCCGCGAGCACCCACAGCGCGCGCGGACTGCCCACGAGCTGCCGCGGCACCTCCTCGCCCAGCGTGCGGCCATGCCCGGCGCGCGCGACCACCAGGCCCGACGCCACCGCGATCACGAAGGCGGGGATCTGCGCCGCCAGGCCGTCGCCGATCGTCAGCACGGTGATGCTGTGCAGCGTGTCCATCACGCCCCAGCCCTTCTGCAGCACGCCGACGGCGAGTCCGCCCAGCAGGTTCACCGCGGTGATCAGCAGGCCGGCGATCGCGTCGCCGCGCACGAAGCGGCTCGCGCCATCCATCGCGCCGAAGAAGTCCGCCTCGCGCATCAGGTCCTCGCGGCGGCGGCGCGCCTGCGGCTCGGTGATCGAGCCCGAGGCGAGGTCGGCGTCGATCGCCATCTGCCGCCCCGGCAGCGCGTCGAGCGCGAAGCGCGCGGCGACCTCCGACATGCGCGACGCGCCCTTGGTGATGACGACGAACTGCACGACGACCAGGATCGCGAAGACGACGCCGCCGACGACGATGTTGTTGCCCGCGACCATGCGGCCGAAGGCCTCGATCAGCCGGCCCGCGACCCCCTGCGCCTCGATCGGCGTCGCCGCTTCCGCGCCCAGGATCAGGCGCGTCGAGGCCACGTTGATGACCAGCCGGTAGAGCGTCGTGCCCAGCAGCAGCGCAGGGAAGACGCTGAACTCCAGCGGGTGGCGCAGCGTCGCCGAGCGCACCAGCACCAGCGCCGCGAGGGCGAAGTTGAGCGCGACCAGCACATCCATCGCGAAGGGCGTGAGCGGCGCGACCAGCACCACGACCAGTCCGAGCATCGCGCCCGGGACGATGAGGGCGCGGTGCTCGGCGAGCGCGGCGATCAGGCGGTCGGACCAGCGGTTCATCGGAGGCCTCCGGCGGCGGGACGATTGCGGGTGGCGGTGGCGGTGGCGCGCACGCGGCGCGCGGCGGCGTGGCGGCGCGCGCGCAGCGCGGGATCGCCCTCGCCGGCGCGGCGCTCTTCGCGCGCTTCCTCGGGGGTCATGCGCAGCGCGTGCTCCCAGCGGCGACGCGCCCACCACAGATCGACCACGGCGAGCGCCACCGCCGCGACGAGCGCCGCGAGCACGGTGCGCACCGCGACCTCGGCGCCGCCGCGCAGCGCGAGCGCCAGCGGCTGCGCCGGCAGCGCGGCGAGCGTCTTCCACTGCGCGGCCAGCGCGACGGCCGCGCACGCGCCCAGCGCGATCGCCCAGCCCAGGCGCGCGACCGCGCCCGCCGCCGCCGCCGCGGGCGCCTGCAGCCGCGCGCGCAGGCCGGAGCCCGGCGCGCGCACGCGGAACCCCGTCTGCACGAGCGTCCCCAGCACCGCGCCGAGCACGCCGCCCAGCAGCGCGGGCCACGACGCCAGCAGCACGCCCAGCACGATCGCCCGCACGCCCGCGCCGCCGCCGGGGGCCGCGCCCGCCGCGCCCGCCAGCGTCAGCCCCTCGCGCACCTGCATCAGGAGCGCGTGCGGAACGCCGCCCAGCCAGGCGCCCAGCACCCCCAGCAGCAGCGCCCCCGCCGCGACCGGCGTGCGCCGCACCGGCGCGCCCATCTGCTCGTGCGCGCGCTCCATGCGACGCTGCGTCGCGGGAACGCTGCGCTCCTGCTCGCTCATGCACCACCTCCCGCCACCGCCGCGTGGATGCGGTCCAGCAGCGCGCCGACCGCGCCCTGCATCGCCGAGTGCATCGCCGCCGCGCCCGCCGCCAGCGCAAGCAGCCCCACGGCCACGCGCACCGGGAAGCCCAGCACGACGGGGCCGAGCCCCGGCACCGTGCGCGCGAGGAAGCCCGAGACCAGCGCCTCCGCCACCAGCACCGCGGTCACCGGCATCGCCACGCGCAGCGAGAGCTCCGACGCCGCCAGCAGCGCCCCCGCCACCGTCGAGACGAGCCCGCTGCCCGGGCTCCACGCGCCGAGCGTCACGTAGTCGAAGCTGCGCAGCGTCGCAAGCGCGACCGCGTCGAGCCCGCCCACCGCGACGAAGAGCGCGATCCCCGCGAGCGCCAGGAGCTGCTCGAGCGGATCGCCCGCCTCCTCGCCGCCGGTCGACGGGTCGTAGAGCGCGCCGAAGCCCAGGCCCATCTGCACGCCGGCAAGCGATCCCGCGGTGCGGAAGGCCGCGACCGGCAGCATCGCCAGGAAGCCGATCACGCCACCGAGCGCGAACTCCAGCAGCGCCGCAGGCGCGAGCCGCCAGGGCTCCGCGAGCGCCGCCTCGGGCAGCGGCGACTGGACCGCCACCGGCAGCGCGACGACCGCCAGCGCCACCGCGAGCGCGACGCGCAGCCGCACCGGCACCGTCGCCGCCGCGAGCGCGGGCGCGAAGGTCGCCATCCCCGCCACCCGGCAGGCGGCCAGCCCCAGCGGCGCGAGCGACGCGGCCTGGCTCATGCGCCCCCCGCGAACATCGTCTGCGCGAAGTCGACGAGCTTCGCCACCATCCACCCCGCCAGCGCGAGCAGCGCCAGCGCGCTCGCCACCAGCTTCGGCACCGTCGAGACCGCCTGGTCCTGCACCTGCGTCGCCGCCTGCGCGAGCGCCGTCAGCACGCCCACCAGCAGCGCGACCAGCAGCACCGGCGCCGCGACGATGACGACGGTGAGGAGCGCGGCGCGGAGCTGGTCGACGGCGGCGGTGTCCATCGGTCGTTCCTCAGGTCGGCACGGCGACGCCCGCCAGCAGCGAGCCCGCCACGAGGGTCCATCCATCCGCCAGCACGAAGAGCAGCAGCTTGAAGGGCAGGCTCACCAGCGAGGGCGGCACCATGAACATCCCCAGCGAGACGAGGATGCTCGCCACGACGAGGTCCACGACCACGAAGGGCAGGAAGATCCGGAAGCCGATCAGGAAGGCGGTCTTGAGCTCGCTGAGCACGAAGGCGGGGACGAGCGTCGCCATGTCGACGTCGGCGCGCGTCAGCTTCGAGGGATCCGCGGTCGAGACGCCGCGGTGTTCGAGCAGCATGTAGACGGTGTTCCAGTTCCCGGAGGCGTCGATCTGCGAGAACATGAAGTCGCGCAGCGGCTGGCGCGCGGCGGTCCACGCCTCCTCGGGGGTCTTGATCGTGCCGTCCATGTACGGCTTCACGCCCGCGGACCAGGCGCGGTCGAAGGTCGGCGCCATCGCCGCGAAGGTCAGCAGCAGGGAGAGGCCGACGATCACCTGCGTCGGCGGCATGGCCTGCGCGCCCACCGCCTGCCGCAGCAGACCGAGCACGACGACGATGCGCGTGAAGCAGGTGCACAGGACCAGCAGCGCCGGCGCGAGCGAGAGCACCGTCAGCAGCACGAGCAGGTCGACGGCGCCCTTGAAGCCGCCCGCCTGCGGCAGCGCCTGCGCCGCGCCTGCGACGACGCTCACCGGATCGAGCCCTCCCGCGTCCTGCGTCACCGCGCGCCCCGCTTCCCGCGCCGCAGGTCGACGGTGCGCTCCGCGTCGTCGGCGCGCACCGCGGGCACCGTCGCGCGTGCGCCGATCTGCGCCAGCGCCTGCGCGACCTCCTCGGGCGAGTCCAGTTCCCCGAGCGTGCGCAGTCCCTCGCGCGTCTGCTGCACGCAGAGCAGCCGCGGCCCGAAGCGCGCCACGAGCACCTGCTGTCCGCGTCCGACGGGATGGCGCGCGAGCACCTCGAAGGCGCCGCCGCCCCCGCTGCCACCGATCGCCACGCCCGTGCGCCGCAGCCACCAGCGCACCGCGAAGACCAGCGCGATCACGACCGCGAGCGCCCCCGCCATGCGCACGAACTCCGCGAGCGCGCCGCCCGAGAGGGGCGAGCTCGCCGGCGCGGCGGGTCCCAGCGGCTGCGCCTCGCGCGCCGCGACCGCCGCCGCGCTGCCGCCCGCACCATCGCCGGAGGCGCCCGCCACCGGAGGCGCCGCCGCCGCCGTGCGCGCCAGGAGCGCGAGCACGCACCAGAGCATCGCGAATGCGATCGCCGCGCGCACCGCGCGCCGACGCGTCGCGTCCCGCAGCGCGGCCATGCGCTCGGAACGCCGGAGTTGGATGGGCGCGAGCCCTGCCGTCCCTGGCACCGAACCTGCATCGGCAGGCGGGCGGCAATTCCTGCAGCGAAGGCGGCAATTCTTGCCGATCGCCCCCGGGATCCAGCCCGGGGTCAGACCGCGACCAGCGCCAGCGCCTCGGGGAGCGCCAGCACCTCGAACTCGCCCGAGACCCCTCCCGGCACCGGATCCCCGTCCGCCTGCAGCGCCGCGGGCGGATCGACCTGCACGCGGAAGGCCCGCGCCTGCACCGCTGGCGTGGGCGGGCGCCCCAGCGTCCGCCGCAGGAGCCACCGCGCCACATCCACCCCACCCCGCGCCGGAATGAAGACCGCGTCGAGCAGCCCGTCCTGCGCGTTCGCCCCGGGCGCCGGATCGAGCCCCATCGCGTACCGCGGCGCGTTCGCGACGACCAGCATCCCCGTCCCCTCCGCGAGCGGCTTCTTCGGCGCCTGCGAGGCGCACAGCCGCACCATCGGCGCGCGCCAGGTGCGCAGCGTCCCCACGATCGGCCCGAGGTAGGTCGCGTGCGTGATCGCGCCGGTGCGCGCCGCCTGCACGCGCGCCACGACCTCCGCGTCGAAGCCGGCCGAAAGCATCGCCAGGAAGAGGTGGTCGGGCATCCCGCGCCGGCGCAGCATCGCGACATCGATGCGCCGCGTCGCGCCGGAGGCGATCGCCGCCGCGAGCGCCGCGGGCGGCACGCGGAAGCCGAAGGCGCGCGCCACCAGGTTCTCCGTCCCCGCGGGGGCCACCGCCATCGGCACGCCCAGCGGCAGGATGCGCTGCGCCGTCGAGCGCACCGTCCCGTCCCCGCCGACCGCGACGACCGCCGCCGCGCCGCGCGCCTGCTGCGCGAGCGCCCCGTCCGCGACCGTCACCGGCAGCCGGACGACCTCCGCGCCGACGGCGCGCAGCGCCGGCTCGCAGGCGTCGGCGAGCGCCGCGGCCCGGCCGCGCCCGGAGGTCTCGTTCACCAGCAGCACGATGCGCATCGCCGGAGCCTAGCGCGGCGCCGGGCCGTTCCCGGACCTCGACTACCATCCGGCGATGCGGTCCGCCGCCCTCCGTCCCGCCCTCCGTCTGGCCTTCCTGGCCCTCGTCGCCGCCGCCGCGTGCAGCGGCGTCGCGGCCGCGCAGCAGGAGTTCAAGCTCGACGACCGCGACCAGTGGAAGGAGTCGGATCCCGCCGATCCCAACTCCCCCGCCGCGACGGTGCAGGCGGCCAAGCTCGCGCTCGCCAAGGGCGAGCCCAAGCGCGCGCTCGCGCTCATGGAGACCTGGTGCGAGCGCTACCCGACCAACCCGCTGCGCCCGGAGGCGATCCTCGTGCGCGGCGACGCGCGGCTGGCGCTCGGCGACGAGTACGGCGCGCTCTTCGACTACGAGGAGATCGCGCGCCGCTACGCCTGGAGCGCGGCCTTCGTCCCCGCGCTCGAGCGCGAGTTCGACATCGCGAAGGCGTACGCCGCGGGCCTCAAGCGGCGCTTCTTCGGAACCTTCCGCATCGTCAACACCGACGACGACGCGCAGGAGCTGCTGATCCGCATCCAGGAGCGCCTGCCCGGGAGCGCGCTCGCGGAGAAGGCGGGCATGGAGCTCGCCGACTTCTACTTCAAGCGGCGCGACATGCCGCTTGCCGCGGACGCCTACGACCTCTTCGTGATGAACTATCCGCGCTCGCGCCAGGTCGACAAGGCGCGCCTGCGGCTCATCTACGCCTACTACTCCGGCTACCGCGGCCCGGAGTTCGACGCCAAGGGGCTGAGCGAGGCCTCGAGCAAGCTGCGCGAGCTGCAGGCGAACGAGCCGCAGCTCGCCAAGCAGGTCGGCGCCGAGGCGCTGCTGCTTCGCATCTACCAGAGCGAGGCGCAGAAGATGCTCACGACCGCCAACTGGTACTGGAAGGTCGGCGACCCGATCAGCGCCGAGCGCACGATCCGCTCGATGGTGAAGAAGTACCCGCGCTCGGTCGCGACGCTGCAGGCGCTGCGCGTCATCGACCAGGTGCTCGTGGAGCTGCCCGAGTCGGTCCGCCGCACCGCCCCCGACTACGCCGCGCTGCGCACGCAGCTCCTGGCCTCGAGCGCCGCCGAGGCGACCGCCGCGCCGCCCGTCGAGGAGCGCACCATCGGCGAGGTGAAGATCGAGCGCAGCATCGAGGCGGTCCCCGCGCCCGCCGCGCCCGCGAAGGACGCCCCCGCCGCCGGCACGGCCCCCGCCACGCCACCCGCGCCCGCCGCCACGCCGCCCACGACGCCCCCCGCCAAGGACCCCGCTCCATGACGCGCCTGCCGCCCGCCCTCCTCCTGCTGGCCGCCCTCACCGGTGGATGCAGCGGCGGCTCGCCCGAGGCCGCGCCCGAGCCCTCCAAGGAGAACGCCCCGGGCTACGCGATCCGCGACCGCTACCCGAAGCAGTACCGCACGATCGCCGTCGATCTCTTCAAGAACGACACCTACGACCGCAACCTGAACACCGAGCTGACCGAAGCGCTCATCAAGGAAGTGCAGTCGGTGACCCCGTATCGCGTGACCTCGGATGCCCGCGCGGATACAGTCCTGCGTGGCACGATCCGCAAGCGCAACCTGCGCGAGCTCTCCAAGAGCCGCTCCACGGGCCTCAGCGAGGAGGTCCTCTACGAGGTCACCATCGACTGGGAATGGGTGGACCAGCGGACCGGCAAGCCCATCGTGGCCCGCAATGGCTTCACGGGAAGCGCGCTTTTCGTGCCCAGCCGACCCTCCTCCGAGCCGACCGAGATCGGCCGTTTCGCCGTCGTGCAGAACCTGGCCACCGATGTGGTCGCAAATCTGCAGGCGAACTGGTGAAACCGGCCAGCCGTACCGATGAGGCAAGAGTCTTTATGACCCACCTGCGCCCCACCAGCCACCCGTCGAACCCCGCCGACACGAGCGCGATGCAGTTCTCCGCGCCGCAGGAGGATCCCCGCGGCGGCGCGCCGCGCGGTCCCCAGCGCGGTGGTCCCACGCCGGTTCCCCCGCGCCGCGGCGGCGGCATCGTCACGGGCGTGATGCTGGTGGCGCTCGTCGGCATCATCTACTTCGTCCTCACCTCGAGCAGCTCCCCGGGCATGCGCATCAGCTGGAAGGAGCTGATGACCTACGCCAAGGAGGACAAGGTCCAGTTCCCGATCGAGGTGAGCGATGCGCAGGTGACCGCCAAGCTCAAGCCCGACTCCGTGCCGGGCGTGACCGACGCGAAGTCCCCGACCACCGTGACCGTCGCGATCGACCCGCGCGCGATGGACACCTACTACGCCGAGCTCAACGGCAAGGGCTACCCCTACCTCACCAACGTCGGCTCCAGCTTCTTCGGGCAGATCCTGCTCACGCTGATCGCGCCGGTGCTGGTGCTGGTGGTGATCTGGTTCATCTTCTCGCGCTCCATGCGCGGCGCGGGCGGCGGACCCGGCATGCTCGGCAGCTTCGGCAAGAGCCGCCATCGCGTGCAGACCAAGGAGACGGTGCAGGTCACCTTCTCCGACGTCGCCGGCATCGACGAGGCCAAGGAAGAGGTCACCGAGCTCGTCGAGTTCCTCAAGAACCCCAAGCGATTCCAGAAGCTGGGCGGGCGCATCCCGCGCGGCGTCCTGCTCGAGGGTCCCCCCGGCTGCGGCAAGACGCTGCTGGCGAAGGCGATCGCGGGCGAGGCGGACGTCCCCTTCTTCTCGATCTCCGGCTCCGACTTCGTGGAGATGTTCGTGGGCGTCGGCGCCAGCCGCGTGCGCGACCTCTTCAAGCAGGCGAAGGAGAACTCGCCCTGCATCATCTTCCTCGACGAGATCGACGCGGTCGGCCGTCGCCGCGGCGGCGGGTTCACCACCGGCGGCCACGACGAGCGCGAGCAGACCCTCAACGCGATCCTCGTGGAGATGGACGGCTTCGAGGCCTCCGACCAGGTCATCGTCGTCGCCGCGACCAACCGCGCCGACGTGCTCGATCCCGCGCTCACCCGCCCGGGCCGCTTCGACCGCGTCGTCGCCGTGAGCCTGCCCGACGTGGTGGGCCGCCGCCAGATCCTGGGCGTGCACGCCAAGAAGATCAAGATGGGCGCCGACGTCGACCTCGACAAGCTCGCGCGCGCCACGCCGATGTTCAGCGGCGCCGACCTCGCCGCCGTCATCAACGAGGCCGCGATCATCGCCACGATGGCCGACAAGGACCTCGTGGAGATGGCGGACCTCGAGGAGGCGCGCGACAAGGTGCGCTACGGCCGCGCCCGCAAGAGCCGCAAGATCGAGGAGCAGGAGCGCATCGCCACCGCGTACCACGAGGCCGGCCACGCCGTCCTCCAGGTACTGCTGCCCGACGCGGACCCGCTGCACAAGGTCACGATCATCCCGCGCGGCCAGGCGCTGGGCACCACCTTCAGCCTGCCCGAGAAGGACCGCTACGGCTACGGCCGCAAGTACTGCGAGGCGACGATGCGCGTCCTGTGCGGCGGACGCATCGCCGAGGCGCGCAAGACCGGCGACATCAGCAGCGGCGCCGGCATGGACATCAAGATGGTGACGCGCATCGCGCGCGCCATGATCCTGGAGTGGGGCATGAGCGACCGCCTGGGCTTCGTCAGCTACAAGGGCGAGGACACCGCGCAGGCCTTCATCCCGGAGAAGGACTACTCCCCCGAGACCGCGCGCCTCATCGACGAGGAGATCCGCCGCCTGGCCGACGGCGCCTTCGCCGACGCGACCCGCATGGTCGACGAGCACTGGGAGCAGGTCGCCGGCGTCGCCGAGGCGCTCCTGAAGTACGAGACCCTCAGCCGCGAGGACGTCGAGCGCATCATGCGCGGCGAGCCGCCCGTGAAGCCGACGATCGCCGACCTCCTGGGCGCCGAGGCGCCGCGCACGGCGAAGCCCGCCGTGCCGAACGCCCCCGCCGCGGGCGGCACGCCCCCGGGCATGTTCCCGCGGCCGGCGTAGCGGCCTCCGGGCCCCGTTCCCGACGAAGCACCGCGCTTTGGCCCCCCGTGCACGCGGGGGTACCCTGTGGCTCCCCTTCGTCGGTCCGCACACCCTTCATCCCTTCGATCGCGCCGGCCCAGCGGACCGGACCCGGCGCCCACAGGAGCTGTCCAACATGAACCGTCTCGCGCTTTCCGCGTCCATCGCGGCCCTTGCCTGCAGCGTCGCCGCCTCGGCCGGCAACTCCACGCCCGCCATCTGGGGCTGCACCTCGGACAACGGCTTCTACACGCCCTTCAGCTCAAACTCGCTCTCGACGATGCGCTACGGCGACAGCGGCTGGATCTCCGGCTTCGGCTCCGACGTCTACTCCATCAGTCGGGTGCGCCTGGGCCTGGCCATCTTCGGCAGCACCTACGCGGGCTCGACCTCGATCTCCTTCACGCTCAACGACGGCGATCCTTCGGGCCTCGTCTTTGGCAGCGGCGCGCAGCTCTGGTCCACCACGGTCGACAACGTCGAGCTCGTCTCGACGGGCAGCGGTTTCGTGAGCTACTTCGACCTGGTGATCGACATCCCGGACATCCAGACGCTGGGCGGCTACAACAACATCGGCTGGAGCATCGGCGTCAGCAACTTCGACTCCGACGGCCAGTTCGGCTTCCAGTGCTCGAGCACGCTCGCGCAGTACGCCGGCTTCTACACCAACAACGCGAGCTACACGAACGACGGCACGAACTGGGGCCTCTTCTCCTTCGGCAGCAATCCCACGTTCGGCGTCGCCAACCTGACCGCGAGCTTCTACGGCGAGGTCGTCCCCGCGCCGGGCGCGCTCGCGCTGCTCGGGGTCGCCGGCCTCGCGTCCGCGCGTCGCCGCCGCGCCTGATACGCACCGCCGCGTCCGCGGCGCTCGCCGGAGAGGGTCCCCAGCGATGGGGTCACCCGCCGCCGATCGCCGCGACGCGCGCGGGATCGGCGCCGCGGATGCGGAAGCACTTCTGCGCCTGCGCCGGTCCCGACTCCAGCGAGACCGCACGCTCCGGGACCCCCACCGCCTGCGCCAGCAGCGCGGCGATCGCGGCGTTGGCGCGCCCGCCTTCGGGCGGCGCCGCCACGCGCACCTTGAGCCGGTCGCCCAGCGGACCCGCGATCGCGTCGCGGCTCGCGCCGGGGACCGCCTTCACGCGCACCAGCGCGTCGGCCCCCTCGAAGCTGCACCAGGCCGGCGCGTTCATCGCTCCTCCCCCAGCGTGCGCTTGCGGCGCAGCACATGGTGGTAGTGCTGCGCGAAGCGGTGCGCCTCGTCGCGGATCGCCTGGCAGAGTCGCAGGCCCGCGTGGCTGCGGCTCAGGCGCAGCGGTTCGGACTCGCGCTGCACGTAGACCAGCTCCTCCTTCTTCGCGAGGCTGATCACCATCGGCGGCTGGATCTCCAGCTCGGAGAAGGCGTCGAGCGCCGCATGGAGCTGGCCGAGGCCGCCGTCGATCAGGATCACGTCGGGATAGAGCTCGGTGCCGGCGCCCGCCTCCCGGTAGCGGCGGCTCACCACTTCGCGGATGGCGCGGTAGTCGTCGTTGTCGACGCTCTGGATCCGGAAGCGGCGGTATCCCTCCTTGAAGGGCCGCCCGTCCACGAAGCAGACCTTGCTCCCGACCGTCTCGCCGCCGCCGAGGTGCGCGATGTCGATCGCCTCGATGCACCGCACCGGCTGGTCGAGCCCGAGGGTGCGCTGCAGGCTCTTCGCCCCCGCCATCGGGTCGAGCGCGGAGATCGTCACCTCGGGCTGCCAGTCGTACTCGGGCCCGGTGCGCGTCTCGCGGTCGTCCAGCTTCCCGAGCGCCTGGATCTGATCGCGCAGCACCGCCGCGTCCTCGAAGCGGCGCTCGGCGGCGGCGCGCTCCATCTCGCCCTGCAGCTCGCGCGTGAGCGCGCTGCGGCGCCCGCCCAGGAAGCGCATCAGCCGGTCGATGTCGCGCCGGTAGAGCTCCGGCGAGATGCGGTTCGCGCACGGCGCGGTGCACTGCCCGATCGAATGCAGGAGGCAGGGACGGAACCAGCGGTTCGACGGCTCCTCCGAACGGATCTCCAGCTCGCAGGTGCGGAACTGGAAGACGCGCTGCAGCAGGCCGACGGCGTTGCGCAGCGCGCCGACGCTGGTGAAGGGCCCGAAGAGGCGCGCGCCCTGGAAGCGCGGCTCCGCGGGGTTGCGCGTCACGAAGACGCCGGGGAACTCGTCGCGCATCGTGACGGCGAGGTACGGGAAGCTCTTCCCGTCGCGCAGCATCTCGTTGAAGCGCGGATGGATGTCCTTGACCAGGCGCGCCTCGAGCAGCAGCGCCTCCCACTCCGCCTCGCACTCGAGCACCTCGAAGTCCCGCACGAGGTCGAGCATCGGCTGCTTGCGCGGACCGAGGTCGGCGCTGGGAAGGAAGTAGCTCGAGACGCGGTCCGGGAGGCTTGCGGCCTTGCCCACATACAGGACCACGCCCTGCGCGTCCTTCATCAGGTACACGCCCGTGACCTTGGGGAGCGCACGCGCCCGCTCCCCGAGCGCGCGCAGGCGCCCGGCGCGCTCGTCGGGCGTCTCGGGGGCCGCCGCGCGGGGCGCGGGCGGCTTCTCGGAAGATGGATCGCCGCCTTCGATGGCGAAATCCTATGAACGGGGGGCCTGTCGAGCCGTATATACTCCTCAGGCCGGCCCGAACGCGGTGCCGCGCAGAACGACACCTTTCACGGAGATCGATCCCATGAAGAAGTTCGCCATCGTCACCGCCGGCCTCTGCGCCGCCATGTTCCTCGCCGCCTGCGGCAGCACCGAGAAGCAGAACACCGCCGCCGGCGCCGTCGGCGAGAAGTCGGCCTGCTGCTCCGAGAAGAAGTGCGACGCCAAGTGCACCGGCGACGCCAAGACCTGCACCAAGTCGGACTGCTGCCAGAAGGCCGCGACCTCGACCGAGGCGAAGCCCGCCAACATGGGCACCGTCAGCGGCGAGAAGAAGGCCGGCTGCTGCCCCGCCTCGACGGGCTGCCCGGCTGCCGCCGCCGCTGCCGCCAAGTAAGCCATCGCCGGGAACGTCCCCCCCGGGACGCCCCTGTGAAGACCACGCGAGCCGCCCATCCCCCTGCGGGATGGGCGGTTCCCTTTTGGCCGGGGTAGGCTTGCTCCCCCGATGGGCACCACGCTCCTGCGCGCCGGCCGAGTCCTCTGTCCCGCCTCGCAGCTCGACGCCACGGGAGACGTGCTCCTGGCCGACGGGCGCATCGCCGCCGTGAGCACGCGGCGCGGCGAGCTCTCCGCCGCGGGCGGCGAGACCATCGACTGCGACGGCCTGCTGGTCTGCCCGGGACTCATCGATCCGCACGTGCACCTGCGCGAGCCCGGCGGCGAGCACAAGGAGACGATCGCCACCGGGACCGCCGCCGCGGTCGCCGGCGGCTTCACCAGCGTCTGCTGCATGCCCAACACGACGCCGTGCCTGGACTCCGCGCCGCTCGTGGAGTTCGTGCGCCTGCGCGCGCGCGAGGCGGGGCTGGCGCGCGTCTTCGTCGCGGGCGCCGCGACCGTCGGCCGCAAGGGCGAGCAGCTCGCGCCCATGGCGGCGATGGGCCAGGCCGGCGCGGTGGCCTTCACCGACGACGGCGACGGCATCGCGAGCGCGCAGATGATGCTGCGCGTGCTGCAGATGTGCCGCGCGACCGGGCGCCCCTTCATGCAGCACTGCCAGGAGCCCACGCTCACGCAGGGGGCGACGATGAACGCCGGCCCGCTGCAGGCCAAGCTCGGCCTGGGCGGCTGGCCCGCCGTCGCCGAGGAGCTCATGCTCGAGCGCGACATCCGGCTCAACCGCGCCGTCGGCGCGCGCTACCACGCGCAGCACCTCTCGACCGCGGGCAGCGCGCAGCTCATCCGCGCGGCGCGCGCGGCGGGACAGCCCGTCAGCGGCGAGGCCTCGCCCCACCACCTGCTGCTCACCGACGCCGCCTGCGACGGCTACGCCACCAGCGCGAAGATGAACCCCCCGCTGCGCACCGCCGCCGATGTCCAGGCGCTGCGCGAGGCGGTCGCCGACGGCACCATCGACGTGCTCGCCACCGACCACGCCCCGCACACCGCCGCCGAGAAGGCGCGCGACTTCGCCAACGCGCCTTTCGGCATCGTGGGGCTGGAGACGGCGCTCGCGCTCTACGCGAAGGCGCTCGTGGAGACCGGCGCGATCGGCTGGCCGCGGCTCGTCGAGCTGCTGACGATCCAGCCCGCGCGCCTGATGGGCATCGACGCCATGGGACTGGGGACGCTGCGCGTCGGCGCGCCGGCGGACGTCACCGTCATCGACGCCACCGCGCGCTGGACCATCGACCCCGCGAAGTTCGTCTCGCGCAGCGCAAACACCCCCTTCGGCGGGTGGCAGGTCACGGGCCGCGCGACCCGCGTCTTCGTCGAGGGACGCGCGCTTCTGGCCCCGTAGACGGGGCCCCCACCCCAGTTTCTCGGACGATTCCACCGCGAATCTCTCGCTGGAAACGCGGGTCGCGCAGGAAAACGCGGGAATTCCCCCACACATCGGTGGCCCGGGGACGCACTGGGGATACGGTAGCCCTGACCCGGATTTCGTTCACCGGTGCGTGTGGTGGACACGGGGAAAGGGAACAGGGTGTGTGCGAAAGGAAGTGTCTCGTGCATATCGGAAAATCTGAGTTGGTTGGGATTGGGATCCTCCTGGGCGGTGGTCTTGCCGCATCGGCGGAGGCGGCGCTTCAGGTGGAAGCCTGGGCGAACGTGAACCGCTTCTACCGGCAGACCTCCAGCGGCGTCGTCTACGACGGCACGCGGGCGCGCGCGGTCATCAAGACCAGCGGCACGACCACGGTGAGCGGAAACTGGTCGGTCACGACGCCCGTGGGCGGGCTCCCCCTCTCGTCGGTCTCCGGCGATGGGACGGAGACCTTCACGAACGCGCTCATGAACGACCCGACGGGCAACGTCTACGTCGGCAACTGGAGCGCGACGGCGCTGGTCGGCGGCCCCAGCGCGGGCCCCGCGAACTTCTGGTGGAGCTACACCACCGGCCTCGCGCCGAGCAACCGCCTGGCGCTCAACGCGGCCTCCGTCTCGCTGCTGGACAACATCGCCATCAACGGCGGCAGCGGCATGGTGCCCATCTACGTGCAGGGCAACACCTACACGGGATGCAGCTGGGCGCTGCAGCGCTTCAACAGCGACGGCACCAGCACGGTGGTCGCGGGCGCGACGCTGAACTCGAGCATGTTCATGCTCGACGCGTCGCTCATCACGAGCGGCTCGGGCTACGCGCTGACGCTCTCGAAGTTCGGCGACTCGACCCAGTACTCGACCTGGGGCGGCAGCGCCGGCGTGACCGTCACCCCGTACGCGGGCACGACCAACATCACGGTCTTCAACTTCGGAAATCCCGTCCCGGCGCCCGGCGCGTTCGCGCTCCTGGCCGCCGCGGGCCTCTCGGCCCGCCGTCGCCGCCGGTGACGAACGGAAGGCGCGGGCGGCAAGGGCGCATCACGCCGCGCTCTTGCCGCCCACGTCCTGAGCGATTCCAAGCTGCACCAGCCGCTCGATCGGCCGGTGCGGCTTCTTCGCCTCCTCGGCGAGCGCCTTCGCGGCGGCCTCGTCGGGATAGGTCGGGAAGAGCATCGCCTTGACGTTGGCCCAGATGCCGCCCACGCCGCTGAAGGTGTGGTCGACCGCCGACGGCTCGTAGCCGCAGTGCACCATGCAGTTCTGGCACTTGGGGTTGCCGCTGGCCACGCCGTAGCGCGACCACTCGGTCTCCTCCATCAGCTCCTGGAAGGTGTCGACGTACCCCTCCTGCAGCAGGTAGCAGGGACGCTGCCAGCCGAAGATGTTGTAGGCCGGGCTGCCCCAGGGGGTGCACTCGTAGTCGCGCTTGCCCATGAGGAACTCCAGGAAGAGCGGGCTCATGTTGAACTTCCAGCGCTTCTTCCGGTTCGAGAGGATCATCCCGAAGAGGTTGTTGGTCTTGCGGCGGCCGAGGAAGCTCTTCTGGTCGGGCGCCTTGTCGTAGGCGTAGCCCGGGCTCACCATCATGCCCTCGACGCCGAGGTCCATCATCTCGTCGAAGAAGCGGCGGACCGACTCCGGATCGGCGCCCTCGAAGAGCGTCGTGTTGGTCGTGACGCGGAATCCCATCTTGACCGCGAGGCGGATGCCGTCGACGGCGCGCTGGTAGGTGCCCTCGCGGCAGACGGCGAAGTCGTGGTGCTCCTCCTGCCCGTCCATGTGCACGCTGAAGGTCAGGTACTTGCTGGGCTTGAAGAGGCCCTCCTCGAGCTTCTCCTTCAGCAGCAGCGCGTTGGTGCAGAGGTAGATGTACTTGCGGCGGCGGACCAGCTCCTCGACGATCTCCTTGATCTGCGGATGCAGCAGCGGCTCGCCGCCGGGGATGCTGACCATCGGCGCGCCGCACTCGTCGACGGCGCGCATGCACTGCTCCACGGTGAGGTTCTGCTTCAGGATGTGGGCCGGGTACTGGATCTTGCCGCAGCCGGCGCAGGCCAGGTTGCAGCGGAAGAGCGGCTCGAGCATGAGCACGAGCGGGTAGCGGGTGCGTCCACGGAGCTTTTGTCCGAGAACGTACGACGCGACGGTCCACATCTGTGATACTGGGACTGCCATGGGGGTGGGGTGCGCTGCAAAATCGGGCGGGGATCGCGCCGCCGGGCGATCCGGGCGCGAGGCGGGATCGTAGCAGGCGCATGTCCGCCTTCTCCTTCACGGGCGCCCTGCCTGCCTTCGGCGAACCCGACCTGCCGAACCCGCCGCGCCGACTCCGCGCGGTGCGTCCGGGCGAGTCGGTCGCGCCGGAGCCGCACGGCGAGGTCGGTGCGCCCGGACCGGGGATCGTCGAGGCGCTTGTGGAAGGGATCCGCGGCGTCGCCGGTCGGCGCTCACGCGAGCGCCTGGAGGAGACGGAGGGCGCCCGCGGCCTCGCGGGCGCGCGCAGTACGATCGGGCGGCGCGCCTCGGCCCCCGGCGCCGAGACGGACATGCCCCTCGCCGACCGCTCCGACGAAGCCCTCATGACGGCCTACATGGCCGGCGACCGAAGGGCCTTCGTGGAGCTGGTGGAGCGCTATCGGACGGAGCTGCACGGATTCCTCGCGCGCTTCCTCGGATCCGCCGCGGCCGCCGACGACGTCTTCCAGGACACCTTCCTGCAGGTCCACCTGGCAGCGCACACCTTCGACCAGGAGCGCCAGTTCAAGCCGTGGCTCTTCACGATCGCCGCCAACAAGGCGCGCGACTGGCACCGCCGCCAGAAGCGGCGCGCGGCCGCGAGCCTCGACGCCCCGCTGGGCGCCGACGCGGAGGCCGGGCGCCTCGTCGACCTGCTCGAGGCGGAGACCGCCTCCCCCTCCGCGCCCACCGAGGCCGGCGAGCTGCGCGAGCAGGTCAAGCGCGCGGTCGATGGCCTGCCCCCGCACTATCGAGAGATCCTCCTGCTGAACTACTTCCAGCGCATGAGCTACAACCAGATTGCGGAGGTGCTCGGGATCCCCCTGGGCACCGTCAAGAGCCGTCTCCACGCCGCCGTCGGCGCCTTCGCGCAGCGGTGGCACGCCTCGAACACCCCTCGCCGCGGCAGCGGGGAGTCCCAGCCATGAGCAGCGCCAACGACGACGCCACGCCGCCCGCCACGGGCGCCGACATCACCGAGACGGTCCCCGCGATCAGCGCGGAGGACGCGCGCATCCTGGACCTGCTCGCGGAGGAGGGCTTCGATCCCGCCCGCGCGCGAAGCGTGCAGGACGCCGACCGCGCGCGCGCACGCGCCCTCAACGCCGTGCTCGCGCGGCTCGAGCAGTACCCCGTCGCGCCGCCGCACGAGAGCATCGTGGACGCGACGCTCGCGCGCATCGACGCCTTCGAGGCCGACCGCACCGAGGCGATGCGCGTCGGCAGCGGCCGCCGTCCGCGCGTGCGACTCTCCGACATCGTCAGCGTCGCCGCGATCCTGCTGGTCGCGCTGGGCGTCGGCGTGCCGATCCTCTCGCAGATGCGCGCGCAGAGCCTGAGCACCGTCTGCGCGAACAACCTGCGCTCGCTCAACGGCGGCCTTGCCGCGTACGCGCAGCAGTACGGCGGATCGATGCCCGCGGTCGCCGGCATCGGCGGGATGTTCACTGCGCCCGAGACCTCGCCCCCGCCGGCCCCCGCCGCGAGCAGCCGGCGCGCGCCGCTCATGCCCAACATCGCGCGTCCGCAGCAGTGGAGCGGCCAGGTCTACGTGCGCCCCGGCGCCGACGGCCGTCCGCAGAGCATGATCCTCGTCCCCGACTGGGGCACCTACAACCACAGCGCGAACCTGGCGATCCTGGTCGCGAAGGGCTTCGCCCCCGAGCACGCGCTGCGCTGCCCCGGCTGCGCGACCGGCCACGCCTGCTTCGCGTACAAGGTGCCCGCCGAGGGCGTGCGCTTCCAGCTCGACACGCCGCAGCGCATGGTCGTCGTCTCCGACGCCAACCCCGTCATCGAGCTGCGCCGCAACGGGCAGCAGATCGACCGCAGCGTGCTGAGCTCGCGCAACCACGGCGAGGCCGGACAGAACCTCCTCTTCAGCGACGGCGCGGTGCAGTGGAGCAACACGCCGATCCTGCGCGACTCCCCCGCCCAGTTCGTCGACAACATCTGGCTCCCGCGCGGCGAGGATGGCCGCGAGCGCGCCGACCTGAAGGTCCGCCCGAAGGACCCCAAGGACAACTTCGTGGCCCAGTGAGCCGGCGCCGACGCAGCCAATAACCACGCAGGACGCGGCGAAGCCTTGCGGCCGCACCGGGGGCCCGCTATCCTTCTCGATTCTCCGCACGCACCCTGCCGGCGCCTTTGCGCCGCCTTGGATCCACCCATGCCCAAAGCCAAGTCCCACCGCGGCCTGCTCAAGCGCATCAAGCTCACCAAGTCGGGCAAGGTCCGCTTCAAGGCCCCCAACAGCCGGCACATCAAGAGCAACAAGACCGGCACGCAGGTCCAGTCGTACCGCAAGTCGCGCTATGCGGCCTCGGGCGACCTGCGCTACCTGAAGAAGCTCCTCTCCACGGAGCTGCGCAGCGAGGAGCGCTCGAAGGCCGACGAGGCCGCGCGCGCCGCCGCCGCCGCGAAGAAGTGACGCGCCGCGCGGGCCAGGTGCCCGCGCACCGCGGTCGAACGACCGACTCTCCGGGAGCCGCACGGTGCGGCTCCCCACGCACGACGCGTCCGTCGGGACCAAAGCGCTGCTGACGCAGCCTCCGCCGGACCGGACACGAAGGACTCTCCCCCATGCCACGCGCACGCAAGGGTGCCGCCCGCACGCAGGCCCGCCGCAAGCTTCTCCGCGAAGCCCGCGGCTACTTCGGAACCAAGAGCCGCCTCAAGCAGCAGGCCAAGGTCGCGCTCATGCGCGCCGGCCGCCACGCCTGGCGCCACCGCCGCCTGCGTCGCCGCAACTACCGCCAGCTCTGGATCACCCGCATCACCGCGGCGTGCCGGATGCGCGGCTTCAAGTACAGCCTGATGATCAACGGCCTCGGCCGCGCCGGCTGCCTGCTCAACCGCAAGATGCTCAGCGAGATCGCGATCCACGATCCCGCCACCTTCGACACGCTCGTCGAGACCGCCCGCAAGCACTGCGCGGTCAAGCACGCCGTCGCGAAGAAGTGAGCCACGGCCGCGCGGCGACGCGCGACCACGCATGAACCCCCCGGACCCCGCCCGCGTGGCGGGGTCCGTCGTTTTTGCCTCGAGGACGAATCAGGCGCTGATGCGCGCGGCGGCGATGCGGCTGAGCGCCGTCGCGCGCTGGGCGGCCAGCGAGGGCACGCCGGGAACGGCGCCGAGCGCGCCGCGCAGGGCGGCGGCGTGCGCGTTCTCCTGGCGGATGGACTCGTAGATCTCCTTGCGGTGCACGGCGACGCTCGCGGGCGCGTTCACGCCCAGGCGCACCTTGTCGCCGCGGATGTCGACGACGACGATCTCGACGTCGTCGCCGATCACGATCGCTTCTTCGCAGTGTCGGGAGAGGACCAGCATGCGTGTGCCTTCCGTGGCAGGGATGCGCGGCCGCGCGCTGCGGCCGTGGGGAGAGGACTCAGGCCGTCCGGACCGCGGCGGCGGCGCCGGGCAGGCGGACGAGCTCGTGACGGGTGCTCCACGAACGGTCGCTCAGCACCAGCTGCACGCCGGTGCGCGTGAGCGCGTTGAGGACGAGCGGACCCTGGAGGTTCGCGGTGATCGCGCCGTCGCGGCGGTTCACGATCGCGAAGATGGTGGCCTCGTCCGCGCTCGCCAGGCCGAGGTCGGCCAGCTCGTTCGTGCGGATCGGGACCTGGTATCCGGTGACCCACGCGGTGGGGTCGGTGACGACGAAGGCGAGCTCGGGGTCCTCCACCGACTGGAGCCAGTAGAAGACGCCGCGGTCGTCGGGCTGCAGGAGCGCGAAGGTGCGGAAGCGTGCGAAGCCCAGCAGGCCGTGCGGGAAGACCAGCAGGCGGCTGGGGTCGATCTCGACTTCACCGAATCGCGTCGTACGGACCTTCATGGGAACTCCGTTCCTCCAGGGTCGCGGGCGCCGGAGCTGGCGGGCATCCGTGCCGCGCCGGGGTGCGGGCCTCGCGGCCGCTCCGGGTCCTCGGCGGCGCATCGGCGTCCGCCGGCAGTCCTGCTGGCGCGACGCGCGGTCCAGGCTGGGCGCTTCGGCCCAGCTGGTGCCGCCGTCGTGCCGCGGACAAGGTCCGCAGGCTGCTCGGGTGCTATCGGCCAAAGCACGGCAGGTCCTTCAACCCAAGGGGTGATCTGCTCCGAAGATGGATCCATGGCCTCCCCCCAGCTCCACCGGCCCAGCGCCCCGCCGCCCCCTGCGGCGCAGTGGCTGGCGATGGCGGCAGCGGCGCTGGGGATCGGGTGCCTGCTCGCGGGCACCCCCGCCGTGGCGCAGGCGTGGTGGTTCCCCGGGATCCTGGCAGCGCTGTGGATGGGCATGGCCGCCGGCTTCGGCCGCGTCGCACGCGCCCTGCTCTTTCCGGGCATCAGCATCGAGGATCCGCGCCGCGGCCCCCTCTCGCTGGGGCTGGGGATCGCCGTCGCGCTCGCGCTCGACAACCTGACGGGCACGGCAGGCATGCTGGTGACGGGCAACAAGCCGGCGGTGATCTGGACGCTCGTCGTCGGCAATGCGATCGCGATCGGCGGATACAAGCCGCTCATCACCGCGCTGGACATGCGCCGCGTCGCGCGCGCGCCGCTGATCTGGTGCGCGCTGCCGGCGATGGCCGCGCTCGCCGCCGCCGCCGCCGCGCCGCCGGGATTCCTCTGGTCGACGGAGTTCGGCGGCTACGACGCGCTCAGCTACCACCTGCTGCTGCCGAAGGAATGGCTCGAGGGCGGCGCGATCGTCCCGCTCGAGCACAACGTCTACTCCGCCTTCCCGAGCTTCCTCGAGGGCGCGTACCTGCATCTCTTCGCGCTCGCGGGCAGCGGTGCACCCGCGCACGCGGGCGCCACCGCGGCGCAGGCGCTTCACGCGCTGCTGGCGGTCGCGACCGCGTGGATGGTCGGCACGCTCGCGGCGCAGGCATGCGTCGGCTGCTCGAAGGACCATGTGATCGACGACGCCGAACGCCGGTGGGCGCGCGCCATCGGCTGGTGCGGCGTGCTGGGCGTGCCGTGGGTGCTCGTCACGGGCAGCCTGGCGTACAACGACCTGGGCGTGCTCGCGATGCTCGCGGCGGCGATGCTGGGATGGACGGCGGCGCCGCTCTCGGGCCCCGTGCGACTGGGCATCGCAAGCGGGCTGCTGCTGGGCGCGGCCGCGGGCTGCAAGCTCACCGCCCTGCTGCTGGCGGCGATCCCCTTCGCCGCGTGGGCGATCTTCTGGCCGGGCGGCCCCGGGATCTTCCACGCGATCGTCTGGTGCGTGCCGGCCGCGGCGGGCATGGCGTGGCTCGTGCTCTGGCCATGGATGCACCGCAACGGCGTCGCGACCGGTTCGCCGACCTTCCCCTTCGTCATCCCGTGGCTCACGCCCGCCGAGGGCACCGCGCGCAACGGCTGGTGGAGCGCCGAGCAGATCGCGCGCTTCGCGCTCGCGCACCGCGCCGACCCCGATCTCTCGTGGGCGCAGCGGCTGCAGGCGCTCTTCGACCAGGGCGTGCGCCACGGCTTCGGCGCGTCCCCCGAGGGCACGCCCGCGGCGTCGTGGCTGCCGCAGTGGAGCATCGCCTTCCCGCTGGGCGTCGCGGCGCTGCCCGTGATGATCTGGCGGCAGTGGCGGCGCGGACTCGCCTGGGGCGCGATGCTCGGGACGCAGTGCGCCGCGTGGATGCTGGCGACGCACCTGCAGTCGCGCTTCCTGCTGCCCTGCCTGGTGCCGCTCACCGTCGTGACCGCCGCCGCCGGCGCGCCCTGGCTCGCGCGGGCGCGCGCGCCGGCGTGGCGCGTGGCGATGGCCGTGGCGCTCGTGCTGTGGACGATGGCGCCCGCGGCGCTCCTCTTCCTGGACGCGCGCACCAACCGCAACCTGCAGGTCTGGGCGCAGACCGACGGCGCGACGCAGGTGGTCGCGGCGGGCACGCGCGCCGCCGCGCAGGAGGCGATGGACCACCGCGACCCGGTACCGCTGGCGTGGGCCGCGAACCACCTGCTCCCCGCGGACGCGGTGCTGGGCTGCGAGGGCGAGGCGGACCTCTTCTGGTGCGTGCGCACGCCGCAGTACGGCACGGTCTGGGACGGTGGCCCGCTGGCACAGGCGCTGCGCGACCAGGGCAACGACATCGACGGCGCGATCCGCGCGCTGCGCGAGCGCGGCATCACGCACCTGGCGATCGGCGGACCGATGCTCGACCGCTGGCGCGCGGCCGGCTGGATCGATCCGATCCTGACGCGCGATCGCGTGCGCGCGGTCGAAGCGCGCCTGCGGCCGATCGCGAAGCTCGCCTCGGGCGGGACGCTCTATCGGCTGCCGTAACATCGCGGGATGACGATCGCCGCCGCCCTGCTGCTGGTGCTGGCCGCCTCCGATCCGCCCGTCGCGACGCCCCCCGCGCCCGCGACGCCGCCGGCCGCCGCGCCGGCTGCGCCGGCGGCGCCACCCGCCACGACGACCCCCGCCGATGGCGCCGCGGCGCCGCGCAGCGCCGAATCCATCGGCATCGCCGCGATCTGGGGACAGCACACCGTGCGCTGGGACCGCCTGCGCGCCTCGATGTCCGAGCTCGCGGGCGCCGAGGCGCTGCGCGAGGCGATCCTGGACGACCTCCTGCTGGAGAAGGCGCGCGAGCGCTCGATCGAGGTCACCGAGGAGCTTCTGCGCGCGGAGGAAGCGACGCTCCTCTCCTACCTGGACAAGGACCCGCAGCGCGCGGCGCGCCTGCTGACGCAGCTTCGCGCGCGCCAGGGGCTGGGACCGACGCGCTGGCGCGCCCTGCTCTGGCGCAACGCCGTGCTGCGCGCCCTGGTGGCGCGCGATGTGGAGGTGGTCGAGGCGCAGGTCGTCGCCGCGCACGACGCCGCGCACGGACCGCGGCGCAAGGCGCGCATCATCGCCGTCCCCGACCTGCGCGCGGCGCAGCGCGTGACCGACCGCCTGGCCGCGGGCGAGCACTTCGAGGAAGTGGCCGCCGCCGAGAGCACCGACGCGAGCGCGGCGCGCGCGGGGCTGATCTCGCCGGTGAGCCGGCTCGATCCCGCCTTCCCCAACGCGGTGCGCGAGGCGCTCTGGGCGATCCCCGCGCCGGGCAAGCTCTCGCCGCCGGTGCTCGTGAGCACGGGCTACGTGCTGGTGCGCTACGACGGCGACCTGCCCGGCGACGGCGTCACGCTTGCGCAGGTGCGCGCCGACGCCGAGCGCGCGGTGCGCCTGGCGCAGGAGCGCGCGCGCATGGACCAGCTCGCGCAGGACCTGCTGCGCGGGGTGAAGCCGTCGATCTTCGATGCGTCGCTCGCCGACGCGTGGGACCGCGCGGCGGCGGCGGGCGGGCGCTGAGGCGCGCGGCGGGCGCGGCGCGCTACGACCGCAGCCAGGCGATGCGCGCGACCGCGGCGGGCGCGAGCAGCGCGATCGGCAGCGCGACGCTCACCGCGGCGGGCAGCCCCGGGATCGGCGCGGACATCAGCACGATGGAGACGATGTACGCCGGCAGGCAGGTGCCCGCGCAGAGGACCGTCTCGCGCAGCATGTTCGCGGGGCCGCGCTGCAGGAAGAAGGGCACGGCCACGAGCAGCGCGAGCAGGTTGACCAGGATCGCGCCGGCGCGGCCAAGCTGCATTCGGTCGGCCTGCGAGCGCTCGATCGCCCCCGCCTCGGCCAGGCTGCGCAGCTCGCCGCTGGAGAGCATCTGCGCGAAGAGCCGGTAGTGGCGCGCGGAGAGCGCGCGCGGGGAGAGGTCGGTCGGCCACTCCGCGATCGGCGCCGCCTGCGAGCGCAGCCCCGCGTCCTCGCGCGCGGCGGGATCGCGCCGCAGCGCCATGCCGTCGCGCAGGATCCACGCGCCCTTGGCCGCGTCGTAGGTGGCGCCGGCGGCGGTGATGCGGCGCACGAGGCTCCCCTGCGGGTCGCGCTCGACCGCGAGCAGTCCGGTGATCGCGCCCGTCTCGGGATCGAAGCGCTCCGCGTAGAGCAGGTTGCGCGCGCTGTCGACGGTGAGCGGGACGGTGAAGGCGCTCCCCTCGGCCTTGGTGAGGTCGCTGTGCTCGCGCATGAGCCGCTCGGCGACGCTGGGCAGCAGCAGCTCCTGGTTGACGAGCTGCACCAGGTTGAGCGCCCCCGCCGCCACCAGCACCGCCCAGACGCAGCGGCGCAGCGGCACGCCCGCGGCCATGATGGCGGTGAGCTCGCGCGTGCGGTGCATCTGCGAGAAGGTGAATCCCATCGCGCCGATGCAGAGCAGCCCCGCCGTGAACTGGAAGAACTGGAAGACGCGCGGCCCGTGGAAGTCCCAGACCAGCCAGGCGATCGCCGTCACCTGGCTCGAGCGCTGCCCCGACTTGACCAGCACCGAGGCCGCCTCGGCGAACTTGTCCATCGCCAGCAGCACGTCCACGGAGATCGCGAAGATGAAGAGCAGCGCGAAGAGGAGCGCGAAGTTCCAGAGGAAGCGGACGATGATGGCGCGGTCGAGGATGCGCATCGGTGGCTTCGCGCGTCAGGTCCGCCGCAGGCGCATCCAGGAGGCGGCCACCGCCGCCAGGAGCACCAGGTTGCCGCCCCACATGATCGCGCTGCCCAGGCCGACGTAGCCGTCGCGCATGGTCTGCTGGCCGCCCGCGATCATGAGGATGTTGGCGATGGAGGGAAGGAAGGCGAGGAGGTAGATGGTCAGCGGGAGCGCGCGGCGCATCGCCACGGCGAGGGTCGCCCCCAGCAGGAGCACGAGCACCACGCTCACCGACTGCGCGGCGCGCTGGGCGATGTGGGAATCGGTCTCGAAGCGGACGTCCGCGCGCCGGCGGACGAGGTCCTTCGACGCCTTCTCGGCGCGGCGGCCCATCGCGGACCAGGGCGCGGCCCCGTCGGCCTGCGGGATGCGGCCGGCTTCCTCGATGAGCTGCTGGCTGCCCGCGTGCGCCCAGTCCTGCGAGGCGCAGCCGCTGGGACGCAGGTCGTCCACGCGCGGCGGCCAGCGGCCGGGCAGCCCCGCCGCGAGGTCGCGCACCTTCTGCGGCTCGGGGACCACGAGCGCCAGGCGCGCCTCGAAGCCCGCCTCGCTCACCGAGCGCAGCAGCGCGCGCTCCGCGACGGCGGTGCGGTACGGACGCCCGTCGACGAGCTCGGTGAGCGCGAAGGTCGTGCGCCCCGCGACCGGGAGGAGATCCCCCGCCGCCAGGCGCGCGCCCTCGATGCGGAAGCTGCGCCGCGTGCCCAGCTCCTCGAGCAGGAGCGAGGCCCCGGCGCCGCCGAGCTGCGATTCGGCGCAGCGCCAGAGCTGCGCCTCGGCGGCGAGCGCGGCGAGCGGGCGCTTGGCGCGGCGCACCTCGTCGGCGAGGTCGACGTCGTCGCGCAGCGCGATGAGGTCGCGCAGCGGCAGGAACTTCGGGCTGCGGTCGAAGCCGGATCCGAGCGCGGCCGCCTCGGGCTCGACGCGCGGGACGGTCGCGATCGCGCCCTCGCCGGCACGGAAGACGGTCGCGTTCGCGAGGACCAGCTTCGCGATGGTGCCGGCGTCGGTCGCGTAGATGTCGACGGCCGCGCGCTCGGCGGTGAACTCCGTCGCCGGCGCCGCGCCGCCGCGCGCCAGCTCGACGGCCGCGAGGCCCGTGAGCAGCAGGCGCCGGTCCGCGCCCGTCTCGGGAGGTGCCTGCACCTCCTCGACGGCGTCGGCGTAGATCATCATCTTGCCGGCCATCGCGGCCTCGCCGCGGCGGACGGCGGCCACCAGCACCTGCGTCGCGTCGGCGGTGACCATCTCCTTCATGCGCGTCCAGAAGAGCGGCGCGATGAAGGCGACCAGCACGAACATCGCGACGGCGAGGATCAGCCCCAGCCCCAGCACGGGCGCGAAGATGCGCCGGTAGCTCATCCCGCTGGCGGCCATCGCGACGACCTCGTTGTCGGTCGCCAGGCGGTGCATCACCAGCGTGGCGGCGAAGCCCGCGGCGAAGGGGAGCGCGAACTGCAGCATCGGCACCATCGCCAGCGAGACGTACTTCAGGATCGTCTCCGCGCCGATCTGGTTCTCGGCGAGCGGCTTCGCGGCGGCGCCGAAGGCGATGACGGTCACGATCACGCCGGTCGTGATCGCCAGCACGCGCACGATCTCCCACGCCATGTGGCGCCACAGGATCCATGGGATCCCGGTGAGTCGCGGGGGCTGGTCCTGTCGTCGCTCGGACGCCATGCGTCGGGCGTGCGCCTCAGCGCAGCCCGTACTCCTTGAGCTTCCGGTAGAGGGTCCGTTCGCCGATCCCCAGGAGCTGCGCCGCCTGCTCGCGGTTGCCCGCGGTCATCGCGAGCGTCTGGCGGATCGCCTCCTTCTCCAGCTTGTCGAGCCCCACGCCCGCAAGCGAGCCGATGCCGCCCTGCCCCTCCGGCGCGTCCTCGCTGCGGATCTCCGCGGGGACGTCGCGCAGGGTGAGCTCGTTGCCCGCGGCGGTGACCACCATGCGGTGCACGGCGTTGTTGAGCTCGCGGACGTTGCCGGGCCAGTCGTAGCTCACCAGGCGCATCATCACGGGCTGGCCGACCTCGATGCGGGGCCGCCCCATGTCGGCGCAGAAGCGGCCGATGGCGTGGTTGACCAGCAGCGGGATGTCCTCGCGCCGCTCGCGCAGCGGCGGGATGACGAT
Organism: Phycisphaerales bacterium; assembly: GCA_046350355.1. Classification (GTDB taxonomy): domain Bacteria; phylum Planctomycetota; class Phycisphaerae; order Phycisphaerales; family SM1A02; genus UBA966. The sequence goes on from JAXMAN010000002.1 coordinate 1,144,818, forward strand.
CTCCGCGCCGCGGATGCGGTAGTAGAGGTCCTCGCGGAAGCGGCCTTCCTTGACCAGCGCGCCCAGGTCGCGGTTGGTCGCGCTGACGAAGCGCACGTCGGTGCGGCGCTGGTCGTTGGAGCCCAGGCGGACGACCTCCCCCGTCTCCAGGACGCGCAGCAGCTTGGGCTGCATCGTCAGGGGCATGTCCCCGATCTCGTCCAGGAAGAGGGTGCCCTTGTCGGCGAACTCGAAGACGCCCTCGCGGTCGCGGTCCGCGCCGGTGAAGGCGCCGCGGACATGGCCGAAGAGCTGGTCCTCCAGGAGGCTCTCCGACTGCCCGGCGGCGTTGAAGGTGACGTAGCGCCGGTCCGTGCGGCGGCTGGCCTTGTGGATCGCGGCGGCGACCAGCTCCTTGCCGGTGCCGCTCTCGCCGCGCACCAGGACGGGGATGCTGCTGGGGGCGACCTGGCGGACCAGGGCGATGACCTGCCGCATCGCCGGGCTGTCCCCGATGATCCCCTCGAAGCCGTAGGCGGCCTCGAGCGCCCCCTTCAGCCGGGCGTTCTGGTGGCGCAGGACGACCGTCTCGGCCGCGCGCTGCACCAGGTTGCGGAAGACGACCAGGTCGATGGGCTTCTCGATGAAGTCGTAGGCCCCCTGCTGGAGGGCCTTCTTCGCCGTCGGGATGTCGCCGTGGGCCGTGACCATGATCGTCTCGGCGTCGGGCTGGAGCTGGCGCGCGAGCTCGAGCACCTCGAGGCCCGCGGTGGGCGTCTCCATCACCAGGTCGGTGACGATGACGTCGAAGGCGCCGTGGCGCAGCTCCTCCTCGGCCTCGGCGCGGCTGTGGCGGATCGTGCAGACATGCCCGGGGCGGCGCAGCGCGTCCGCCATCGCGTCGGCGTGCTGGCGGTCGTCGTCCACCAGGAGGACCTGGGCGTGGACCGGCGCCGCCGGGGTGCCGGCGGGGGCCGAAGGGGCGGTGCGAAGCTCGCTGGGCGCGTCCATGCGGGAGGCCGGATTGTAGGGAGCGCGGCGCCGCCCCACCCCCGGGAGTGTCCCGAAAGATCGCGGCTGGGGCGCAGAAGATGCGGGTTTTCGCTCCGCTCTGCCGATATCGTCCCCGTGAACGACATCGACCTCGCCTTCGTCGGTTCCGCCGCCCCCGCCACCAGCGCGCGAGGCGCGGGACGGGAAGCGGGTCGCACCTCCACGGACGGAGCTGTGAACACCCTCTTTGAACGGACCAGTCCCCGCCTCTCCGAGCAGAGCGTCCCGGATTTCGAAGGCCGCACGGTCTGGTTGATCGGCATCGGCGGCTGCGGCATGAGCGGCCTCGCGCGCATGCTCCAGCAGCGCGGCGCGCGCGTGCGCGGCAGCGACATGCACGAGAGCACGACGACCGAGCAGCTCGCCTCCGAGGGCATCGATGTCCGCATCGGCCACTCGCCCGAGCAGGTGCCCGCCCCCTGCGACCTGGTGATCGCCAGCGCCGCGGTGAAGCCCGACCACCCCGAGGTCGTCGAGGCCGAGGCGCGCAACATCGAGGTCATCACCTACGCGCAGGCGGTCGGCCTCGTGCAGAAGGGGCGCACCGGCGTGAGCATCGCCGGCACGCACGGCAAGAGCTCGACGACCGCGATGCTCGCGCACATCCTCATCGAGTGCGGGCTCGACCCGAGCTTCATCGTCGGCGCGACCTGCGCGCAGATCGGCGGCGGCAGCCGCACCGGCGCGGCCGCGATCCCCGCGGGCGTGCTGCGCGGCCGTCCCGGCATCCTGGTCGCCGAGGCGTGCGAGTTCAACCGCAGCTTCCACGACCACCACCCGACGATCGGGCTGATCAACAACGTCGAGGAGGACCACCTCGAGATCTACGGCACGCTCGACGAGGTCGTGCGCGCCTTCCGCGAGTTCGCGCAGCGCATTCCCGCGGCGGAGGCAGGCGGCAAGCTCCTCATCGCCGCCGAGGGAGCGCACCGCCGCGAGGTCGCGAGCGACCTGCCCTGCCAGGTCTCGACCTTCGGCTGGACGCCCAGCGCCGACTTCCAGGTGCAGTACGACAAGCGCACCGGCACCGCGAGCGTGCTCGTCGACGGGCACCCCGTCTGCGCGTGGACGAGCCTCGTCCCCGGCGACCACATGGCGCTGAACGCGGCCGCCGCCGCGATCCTCGCGCACTGGCTCGGCGCGGAGTGGGCGGCGATCGGCCAGGCGCTCGGGAACTTCCGCGGCGTCGACCGCCGCATGCAGCGGCTGGGCGAGCGCACGATGGGCCACGGCGGCGTCGTCACCGTCTACGACGACTACGGCCACCACCCGACCGAGTGCGAGAAGACGCTGCAGGCGCTGCGCACCCGCCTCAATCCCAAGCGTCTCATCTGCGTCTTCCAGCCGCACCAGCACAGCCGCACGCGCTTCCTGCTCGAGCAGTTCGCGCAGAGCTTCTCCAACGCCGACGTCGTCTTCGTCCCGGAGATCTACTTCGTGCGCGACAGCGAGGAGGAGAAGCAGAAGGTGAGCTCCGCCGACCTCGTCGACCGCCTGCGCCAGCGCGGCGTCGTCGCGATGCACGTCTATCCCTTCGAGGGCATCATCGAGCAGCTCGAGGTGATGTGCGCCGACGGCGACCTGGTCGTGATCATGGGCGCCGGCCCCGTCTGGAAGATCGGCCACGACTTCCTCGCGCGCGGCGAGCGCACCGCCGCACGGAGCGCGCGATGACCATGGCGCCCGCCCCCTCGGGCAGCAGCTCCCTCTTCGCCGACCTCGACGTCGAGGTCGAGCTCGACGCGCCGCTGGCGCAGCACACCTGGTACGGCGTCGGCGGCGCGGCGGACGCGCTCGTGCGGCCGCAGAGCCCGCAGGCGCTCGCCGCCCTCCTGCGCCGCTGCCACCGCTCGGGCACGCCGGTGCGCACGCTCGGCGCGGGCGCGAACCTGCTCGTCGCCGACGAGGGGGTCGACGGCGTCGTCCTGCAGCTCGACGCCCCCTGCTTCAAGGAGTTCGCGCTGAACGCCGAGGGCTCGCCGCACTGCGCGCGCGTCGGCGCCGGGCGCGACCTGGCCAAGACCGTCACCGAGGCGATCCGCTCCTCGCTGGCGGGCCTCGAACCGCTCATCGGCATCCCCGCGACCGTCGGCGGCGCGATCCGCATGAACGCCGGCGGCCGCTACGGCGCCATCGGCGACGTGGTGCGGACCGTCGCGCTCGTCACCCCCGAGGGGGAGGAGCGCATCTACCACCGCGGCGAGATCGCCTTCGAGTACCGGCACACGAACCTGCCCGCGGGGACCATCACCTGGGCGATCCTGGAGCTGCGCCCCGAGGACATGTCCGTCCTGCGCGAGCGCGCCAAGGAGATCAGCCGCTACAAGGCGAGCGTGCAGCCGCTGGACGCGCACAGCGCCGGCTGCATGTACAAGAATCCCGTCGATCCGGCCTCCGGCGAGCGCATCAGCGCCGGGAAGCTGATCGACCAGGCGGGACTCAAGGGCACGCGCGTCGGCGGCGCCCTCGTCAGCCCGCAGCATGGCAACTTCATCGTCGTCGAGCCGGGCGCGCGCGCGGCCGACGTGATGGCGCTCAGCGAGCTCGTGCAGCGCGAGGTGCTCGCGCGCACGGGGATCCGGCTCGAGCGCGAGGTCGTCTTCTGGAGGCGCGGGCAGGCGTAGCGCCCGCGCTCGAGAGTCCGCCCCGCCACCGGACGGCGGGGCCCTGGTCCGCACGGAGGTCGCGATGGATACGAACAATGCCGGCGTTCGAGTGCTCGTCCTCAAGGGTGGTCCCGACGCCGAGCGCGAGGTGAGCCTGCGCAGCGGCGCGATGGTCGCCGCGGCGCTGCGGCGCGCGGGCTTCGCCGTCAACGAGGTCGCCATCGAGCGCCCCGGGCTGGAGGAGCTGCGCGCCCTGCAGGGCGACGTCGTCTTCCCCGTGCTTCACGGCGCGTGGGGCGAGGGCGGCCCGCTGCAGGAGCTGCTCGAGCAGGATGGCCGTCCGTACATCGGCTGCCGCCCCGACGCGGCGCGCCTGGCGATGGACAAGGTCGCGACCAAGGCGGTCGTCTCCGAGATGGGCGTCCCGACCCCGCGCGCGCAGGAGCTGCGCACGGGCGAGCCCATCGCGATCGGCTATCCGCTGGTCCTCAAGCCCGCCGACGACGGCTCGAGCGTGGACCTGCGCATCTGCGAGAACGAGGGCGAGGCCTTCCGCGCCCGCCTGGAGCTGGAGCCCCGCCGCAGCCGCCTGCTGGCCGAGGAGTACATCCGCGGCCGCGAGCTCACCGTGGGCCTGATCGACGGCGAGTGCCTGCCGATCATCGAGATCCGCGCCGCCGATGGGACCTACGACTACGAGGCGAAGTACCACCGCGACGACACCTCGTACCTCCTGGACCCGCAGCTTCCCGAGGGGGTCGCCGACGCGGTGCGCGCCTTCAGCCGCTGCGCCTGGCACGCGGTCCGCTGCCGCGACGTGGCGCGCGCGGACTTCATGCTCGACGAGCGCGGCCTCTGGTTCCTCGAGATCAACACCATGCCGGGCTTCACCGACCATTCCCTGGTCCCCAAGGCGGCGCAGCACGCGGGGATCCCGATGGAGGAGTTGGTCGCGCGCCTGGTGCGCACCGCGCTCGCGCGCTCGGCCAGCCGCCGCGCCGCGGCGTGAGTTTTTCGCCCGCCGCGCACCCCCGCGCCGATAGAAGCCGGATATGCCCAAGACCGCCAAGGATGGCTCGAAGGCGGGCGCCGCCGCCCGCATGGACTGGAACCGCATCGCCGACTGGGCGACGCTCGCCGGCTGGGGCTTCGGCCTCGCCGGCATCGCCGTCGCGCTGGGCGTCTGGGTCCCCAAGCTCGTCGAACGCGTCGGCAACGAGCCGCTGCGCGCCCCGGTGCGCGTGCGCTTCGCCGACGAGCCCGCGTGGCTGCCCCGGCAGGACCGGCTGGCGCTCGAGCGCGACGTCGTCAAGTGCCTCTCCGGCGGCCCCTTCGACCAGGCCGGCCTCGCGAAGGCGATGGACGCCGCGCGCGCCTCCGGCTGGTTCGAGACGGTGACGCAGGTGCGCCGCACCGACACCGACCTCGTCGTCGTCGAGGGCGCGTGGGCCGCGCCCTTCGCGCTGGTCTGCGACGCCTCGGGCGAGCACCTCGTCGACACCAAGGGCCGCCTGCTGCCGCGCTCCTACGCGGCGGGCCAGGGCCCGAAGCTCCTGCGCATCCAGGGCGTCACCCAGCCCTGCCCCACCGCCTTCGGGGCCACATGGCCCGGCGCGGAGGTGGGCGCGGCGATGCAGATGGCCGCCCTCATCCAGGCGCGGCCGTGGAAGTCGCAGGTCGCCGCGATCGACCTCACCGGCTACGCGCGCGAGGGCATCGTGCGCCTGCGCACCGACACCGGCTGCGAGATCGTCTGGGGACGCGCCCCGGGCACCGAGACCGCCTCGGAGGTGCCCGCGGTGCAGAAGCTCGCGGTCCTGCAGTACGCCTTCGACCACGCCGGCCGCATCGACGCGGGCGCCGCGCACGCGATCGACCTGCGCGGCGACTTCACCGTCGCGCGCTGAGCCGGCGCGTATCGTTCCCCGCATGCAGCTTCCGCGCGGACTGCTCGCGATCGCGCTCGTCTGGACCGTGGCGGCCTTCGCCGCGACGGTCGGCCTGCGCGTGCCGATCCAGCCGACCTCGACCTCCTACACGCCGGGCGTGCGCACGCTGCTCACGCTGCTGGCGATGGGCGGCTGCCTGCTCTGGCCGCTGGGGCGCCTGGCGACGATGCAGGGCGCGTGGTCGCTGCGGCGCATCGCGCTGGACCTGGCGACGCTGCTCGTGGTGCTGCAGGTCGTGCTCTGGCCGATGCAGCTCGTGACCTACTGGCCGCCCGCGCGCGGCGCGGCGCTCGACCTGGCGATCTCGGGATGGATCGTGGCGTCCGCGGGCGTGATCGCGCTTGGCGCGCGCTCGCGCGGATGGACGCGCAGCCTGTGGAGCCTCGCGTGGGGCGCGGTCGTGGCGGCGGGACCGCTGCTCGACGTGCTGGGCGTGCCGGCGCCGTGGCCTGCGGTCGCCGGCCCCGTCGTGGCCATCCTGGAGCTCGCGCCCCTGCGCCCGGGGACACCCGCCGCGGAAGCGTGGGCGATCGCGATTTTCCCGTGGATTCCCGCCTCGCTGCTGCTGGCGGCGGCCATCCGGGCGCCCCGCGGCGCGGGCGCGCGCCTTGCCCCTGCCCCGCCCGGGGAGTAGGATTCCCCGCGGCGGCGGGTCCCCCCGCCGCAGTCCGTTTTTCCAACCTGTCCGGCACGATCGGAGCCCCGTCGAGGGGCGGTGTGTTGCCGGACGTCGACCGTCCACGGAGTCCCACGATGGAGTTCATCTCCCCCGCCGACCGCGAGAAGATGGAGCAGCAGCTCAAGGCCCTGTTCGCGCAGCGCCCCATCATCGCCCAGCGCATCGCGGACGCCCGAGCCAACGGCGACCTCAAGGAGAACGCGGACTACCACGCCGCCCGCGAGGAGCAGGGGCTGAACGAGGCCAAGATCCGCGAGCTGGAGATGCGCCTGCGCACCGCCCAGGTCGCCGCCGACAGCGCGGTCCCCGAGGGCATGGTCTTCCTGGGCGCGGTCGTGCGCCTGGAGGACACCGGCTCCGGCAAGCGCGCCACCTACAAGCTGGTGGGCAACCTCTCCGACGACGACTCGGACCACATCGAGGTCACCTCCTCGAGCCCGCTGGGCGTGGCGCTCATGAAGTCGCGCGTCGGCGAGACCGTCCGCGCCAACCTCCCCAAGGGCGAGAAGCACTTCAAGATCGTCGAGATCGTCGGCTGACCGCCGGCGGGACCCGATGGACTGGGTCGCCGACCATCTCCTGCGCAACGTGCTCGGCTGGGACCGCGTCGCCAACGTGGTGGCGTGGATCGTCACCGTCGTCTTCTTCGTCAACATCGCGCTCTCGGTCTGGATCGTCTACTCGAAGGGGCGGCGCCCCAACGCGGCGCTCGCGTGGATCGCCACCCTCTTCGCGATCCCGATCCTGGGCCTGATGGCGTACATCGTGATCGGCGAGAACCGCGTCGGCCTGCGCCGCCGCCGCCGCCACGCGCGCATCGTGCGGCAGCTTCGCGACGAGGCGATCGCCTGGCAGGATCCCGCGGTGCTCATGCGCAGCATGAGCTTCGAGGACACGCAGCTCGCGCACCTGGCGGAGAAGCTCGACGCGCCGCCGGTGCTCAACGGCAACCTCGTGCAGCTCACCGGCGACCCGCAGGAGCAGATCCGCTGGATCGTCGAGGACATCGACGCCGCGCGGGAGTCGGTGCACCTGCTCTTCTACATCTACGAGCTCGACGCGACGGGCCAGGAGGTCGCGCAGGCGCTCGAGCGCGCCGCCGCGCGCGGCGTGCGCGTGCGCATGCTGCTCGACGGCATCGGCTCGCGCGCCTTCCTGCGCAGCCCGCAGCGGCGCGCGCTGGAGGCGGCGGGCGTGCGCGTGGTGGAGGCGCTCCCCGCGCGCTTCTTCCGAATCCTGGTCGCGCGCATCGACATCCGCAACCACCGCAAGCTGCTCGTCGTCGACGGCGCGGTCGCGCAGACCGGCAGCCGAAACATCGCCGATCCCAGCTTCAAGGAGAGCGGCCGGCTGGGCAAGGGCGACCCCTACGTGGACTCCTGGGTGCGCGTGCGCGGCCCCGTCGTGCGCGACCTGCAGCTCATCTTCTGCGAGGACTGGGAGCTGGACGCGCGCGAGCCCCACCGCGACACGGTGACGGGCGATCCGCCGGTGCTTCCCGGCGGCGTGCCGGTGCAGGTGATCCCCTCGGGCCCCAACTTCCCCAACGCGGTCGTCCCCGAGCTCATCCAGGCCTCCATCCAGCTCGCGCGGCGCGACGTCTGCCTGAGCACCCCCTACTTCATCCCCGACGACGCGACCGTCGCCGCGATGGAGGTCGCCTCCCGCCGCGGGCTGCGCGTGACGCTCATCGTGCCGCGCTCCAACGACAGCATCATGGCCGCGTACGCCAGCCGCTCGCACTTCGCGCGCATGCTCGATGCGGGGGTCGAGATCTGGGAGTTCGGCGACGGCTTCCTGCACTCCAAGACGGTGCTCGTCGACGACGCGATCGCCATCGTCACGACGGCGAACCTCGACCGGCGCAGCTACGAGATCAACTTCGAGAGCAGCGTCGTCGTCTACGACCACGCCTTCGCGCAGCGGCTGCGCGCGCTGCAGAACACCTACCTCGCCGGCAGCCGGCGCCTCAGCGCGGAGTCGTGGGCGCGGCGGGGACGGCTGGAGCGGCTGAAGGAGAACTTCGCGAACCTGGTGTCGCCGATCCTGTAGGCGCGGGCGCGGGAGCCGCCGCACGCACCGCGCGCACGACCTTGCCGCGTTCGACCGGGCCGAAGGACTGCGTGCCGCCCCAGGGCCAGTCGACCTCCAGCGTCAGCGGCCCCCACGCCGCGGGCGCGCCGAAGTGCGCCACCGGCGAGGCCGTGCTCTGGAAGGGCCCGCCGCCCCAGATCCAGCGCGTGGCGCGCGTGCGCCCCTGCGCGTCGACCAGCCGCACGCGCGCGCCGACGCCGGAACGGTCGCCCGCCGCGGCGCGTTGGGTGCGCACCTCGATCCAGTCGTCCGCGGCGTCGTGCTGGTTGCGCAGCAGGCGCAGCGGTCCGTTGAGCTCGCCCACGACGATGTCCACGTCGCCGTCGCCGTCCAGGTCCGCGAAGAGCGCGCTGCGGTCGCGGTGCGCGCCCTGCAGCCCCGCGCCGGGCTCGCGCTCCCCGACGAAGCGCGCGCCCTCGCGGCGCATCACCAGCGGCGGCTGCTCGTAGTCGGAGTCCATCGTGTTGCGCGAGGCCTGCGGATAGACGTGGCCGTTGAAGACGACGAGGTCCTCGTCGCCGTCGTGGTCGAGGTCGGCGAAGGCGCTCGCCCAGCCCAGCAGCGGGCGGCTCGGCGCGCCGACGCCGTACTGCGCGGTGCGGTCGTCGAAGAAGCGGCCGTCCAGGTTCAGGTGCAGCGTGTTGGTGTCGCTGGAGAAGTTGCTCGTGAAGACGTCGGGGCGCCCGTTGCCGTCGACGTCGCCGATGGCGATGCCCATCGTCGCCTGCGGCGATCCGTCGATGTTGGTGGCGATGCCCGAGCGCATGCCCACCTCCTCGAAGCGGATGCCATCGGCGCCGCTGCGGTTGAGCAGGAGCGTGTTGGGCTCCGAGTCGTTGGCGACGAAGATGTCCGGCTTGCCGTCGCCATCGAAGTCGAGCACCGCCAGGTTGAGCCCGTAGCCGGGGATCGCCGCGCGCGCGCCGCTCTGCTCGCTGATGTCGCGGAAGACGCCCCCGCCGAGGTTCTCGTAGACGACGTCCGCGCGCGCCGCGAGCCCGCGCGGGCCCGCCATCACGGGGATTCCCTTGAAGTTCGCGGGCGGCGGCGGATGCGCGGGATCGAAGTCGAGGTACTTCACGACGAAGAGGTCGAGGTCCCCGTCGCCGTCGAGGTCGGCGAAGGCCGCGCTCGTGGTCCAGCCGTCGCCGCCGAGCCCCGCCTTCGCGGTGATCTCCTCGAAGCGGCCGCCCCCGAGGTTGCGCAGCAGCACGTCGCCGCCGAAGCAGCCGATGTAGAGGTCGTCGCGCCCGTCGCCGTCGGCGTCGCCCACCGCGACGCCGAAGCTCCAGCGCCGGTGGTCCACGCCCATGCCCGCGGTGACGTCGCGGAACTTCAGCCCGCCGAGGTTCTCGAAGAGGCGCGCCCCGGGCCCGCGCCCGGGCGAGTCGAGCGTCGCGCCGTTGGGCATGAAGAGGTCGAGATCCCCGTCGCCGTCGAAGTCGATGAGCGCGAGCCCCCCGCCCTTCACCTCGAGGATCTGCGAGGAGGGCAGGCGGCCGCTCGTCATCGTCGCCTCGAGCCCCGAGCCCGCGGTCGCGTCGGCGAACTGGATCGCCCCTGCCAGCAGCGCGCCGATCATCGCGTCGCCTCCTTGGGTGCGCGGGCCAGGATCGCCTCGCGGCGCGCGCGCGCCTGCTGCGCCTCCTGCGGACGGTCGAGGCGGTCGAGCACGCGCGCGAGCTTCGCCCACGCCTCGTAGTGGTCGGGCCAGAGATCGACGGCGCGGCGGTACGCCGACTCCGCGTCGGCCAGCCGCTCCTGCCGCAGCGCGACATCGCCCAGGCGCGCGAGGTTCTTCGCCCGCTCCCGCGCGGGACCGCGGTGGGCGTCCAGGATCGCGAGCGCGCGCTCGAAGCTCGCGCGGGCGTCGTCCAGCCGGTCCTCGTCGAAGGCGATGACGCCCAGCCCGAAGTGCGAGTCGTCGTAGTCGGGGACGGCGGCCACATGCGCCTCGAAAGCCGCGCGGGCGCCCGGGAGATCGCCCAGGTAGTAGCGGCACCACCCCAGGTAGTGCGAGGCGTGCACGGCCTCGGGGAAGGCGTCGCGCGCCCCCGCGGCGGCGGCCTCGAGCAATGGCTGGGCGAGCGCGTAGCGCTTGGTCTTGTGCAGCGTCAGCCCCAGGTAGAAGCGCGCGCGGAGATCCGCGGGCTGCCGGTCGACGACCGCCTGGGCCAGCGCGAGCGCGGCTTCGTAATCCCCGCGCCGAAGCTGATCTCGGACCATGTCGAGGGTGATTCCGGCGGGCGCCTGCCCCCCGGTGCCCGGCGCTCCGGCGGGTGCGGCCGGCGCCGGCGCAGCCCCGCCACCTTGCACCGCGCCCGTCCCCAGAGACAGGACCAGCAGGGCGACCGCCGCGCAGAGAGCCATTCTCACGGTCAGTATAAGTTCATTCGGAACCAAAACCGTTGGCACGGCCGAATCAGTGGTCTACATTGAAGGCGGCCCAGCGCCCCCAGTTCCCAGACCCTTCGAGACAGCACCACATGCCTGCCCCCACGTCGCTCCGCTGCGCGCGGTCGTCCGTCCTGTTCGCCACCCTCCCGGTCGCCGTCTTCGCCAGCTGCGCGTCGGCGCAGATCGCGCTGCAGCCCAAGGCGGGCGCGCCGCTTCCGGACCTCACCCCTGCGGAGCACGCGCTCTTCGTCGCGGGCAAGGCGCTCTACGAGACGCCGATGACCCCCGAGGTCGGCCTCGGCCCGATCTTCAACAAGGCCGGCTGCCTCTCCTGCCACGCGAACCCGCTGGGTGGCTGGGGCAGCATCAGCGTCACGCACTTCGGCATCAGCGACAAGGGCGCCTTCAGCGTCATCCCCGGCGAGACGCAGAGCCTCCTGCAGGCGCAGGCCATCAGCGAGCCCTGCCGCGAGCTCATCCCGCCGCAGGCGAACTTCACCGCCACGCGCGTCACCAACTCGAGCATGGCCTTCGGCATGATCGAGGCGATCCCCGACGCGGACATCATCGCGATCGCGGATCCGGACGACCTCGACGGCGACGGCGTCTCGGGCAAGGTCTCGATGGTGCAGCCGCTGGAGGACCCCACGGGCCCGCTGCGCGCGGGCCGCTTCGGCTGGAAGGCGCAGGTCGCGACGGTGCTGAGCTTCAGCGGCGACGCGACGCGCAACGAGATGGGCGTCACCAACCGCCTCGTGCCCGACGAGAACCCGCCCAACGGCGACTACGCCAAGCTCGCGCAGTGCGACACCGTCTCCGATCCGGAGGACGTGGCCGACATCCAGGGCTACGCCTTCATCGACCGCGTCACGCACTTCCAGCGCTTCCTCGCGCAGCCGCCGCAGACCCCGCGCGCGGGCATGGCGGGCGAGTCGATCTTCATCAACATCGGCTGCGCCAAGTGCCACGTGCCGGAGTGGACGACGAGCAGCAGCCCCTCGCTCGAGCTGGCGCTGCGCAACAAGGTCATCCGCCCCTACAGCGACTTCCTGCTGCATGACATGGGCCTCCTGGGCGACGGCGTGGCGCAGGCCAACGCCAACGAGCTCGAGATGCGCACCCCCACCCTGTGGAACCTGCGGACCCGCGACCCGATGCTGCACAACGGCCTCGCCGCCGGCGGCAGCTTCGAGGCGCGCGTCACCACCGCGATCCAGGCGCACGGCCCGTACGGCGAGGCCGCCGCGAGCGCCGACGCCTTCAACCTGCTCGCGCCGACGCAGCGCGCGCAGCTCATCGCGTTCCTGGATTCGCTGGGCCGCCTGGAGTTCGACGCGGACGGCAACGGCGCGATCGACTACGCCGATTTCGTCGCCTTCCAGGCGGCGTACGGCCAGGCGACCAACCCGAACCTCCCCTCGGCGGTCTTTGACATCGACCAGAACGGCGTCATCGACGCGGTCGACTTCCAGTGGTTCCAGGCCGCGTACGAGGGCGTGAACGGCGACTGCAACCACAACGGCATCGCGGATCTCGCGGACCTGCTCGCGGGCACGAGCGTCGATGCCAACGGCGACGGCAAGCCCGACGAGTGCCTCCCCTGCGTGGCGGACCTCACCGGCGACGGCATCGTCAACGGCGCGGACCTGGGCATCCTGCTGGGCTCCTGGGGCCAGGCGGACGTCCCCGCGGACTTCGACGGCGACGGAGATGTGAACGGCAGCGACCTGGGCGTCCTGCTGGGCAACTGGGGCAACTGCCCCTGAGCCGCGGCCTGCGGGCCACGAACTCGGAACCTCTGGATCACACCTCACCATGCACCTGAACCACCGCCTCATCCTCGCGGCCGCCGCGGCGTCCACGCTCGCCGGAACCGCCGGTGCGCAGACCTGGGTCACCTACGTGAACGAGACCTCGACCCGCCTGGTCGCGGCCTCCTCGCTCGTGGTGGCCGACAACCTGGAGAAGGACTTCGCCTGGGGCGACTTCGACCACGACGGCGACATCGACGTCGTGTGCATGCGCAAGTTCCCCGGCAGCATCCAGGGCGGCTTCCGCGACATCCTGTTCATGAACGAGGGTGGCGTGCTCGTGGACCGCACGCTCGAGTACGGCAGCGCCAGCGACACGGCGGGCTATTCGGGCATGCTCGATCCGGTGAACGACCGCGACGTGAAGGCGGTCGACGTCAACAACGACGGGTGGCTCGACCTGGTGACCGCCACCACGATGAGCGACTCGGTCAACGACATCCTGGGCCAGCCGCGCGTCTACATCAACCGCGGCGCGGACGGCACCGGCAACTGGCTGGGCTTCCGCTTCGAGAACGCGCGCATTCCGACGCTCTTCGCGAAGAACGGCAGCGCGGCGAACCCCCGCTTCTGCGACGCGGCGATCGGCGACTTCAACGGCGACGGCTACGTCGACATCTTCTACACCGACTACGACACGCCCGAGACCAGCGGCCAGAACGTCTGCATCGACCTGAACAACGACGGCGACACCTCCGACGCGGGCGAGTGCCAGTTCAGCCCGGCGGAGACGGCCTCGCTCGACTACGACAACAAGCTCCTGCTGAACTTCGGCGCCTCGGCGCCGGGCTTCTTCTACGACACCACGACGAGCGTCATGAACGCCACGCAGCTCGCGTCGGCCTTCGGCAACTCCGCCGTCGCGGCCGACATGAACGGCGACGGCCTCATGGACATCGTGCGCGTGAACACGCTCACCTCGGGCCAGAACGTCGGCGTCTTCTCCAAGAAGACCGGCGGCGTCTCCGGCTTCGACGGCCCCAAGACCGCCGTCGCGGGCGCCCCCTACTTCATCGACACGGCCGACCTCAACGGCGACGGCCGCCTGGACATCATCGTCGCCGACGACGGCCAGGACAAGTACCTGATCAACACCGGCAACGACGGCACGGGCCAGCCCAACTTCACCTCGTACACGATCGCGCAGAGCCTCTCGGAGTTCGGCAACACGATCCGCAGCGCGGACCTGGACAACGACGGCAAGATCGACACGATCATCACCGACGTGGACGCCGACCTCGGGCCCTTCTGCCCGACGACGGGCCGCCGCACGCACATCTATCACAACGTCTACGCCGGGAACCCCTCGGGCATCCTGGTGGAGAACACGCCCCCGCTGCCGACCGCGAGCCTCGCGGCCTGGACCGACGTGGCGATCTTCGACATCAACGGCGACGGCTGGCTCGACCTGGTGGTCGGCCGCTGCGCGGGCATCGAGGTGTGGATGAACCACCCGCCGATCTCGCTCGCGTACTCGTATCCCTCGGGCATGCCCACGACGGCCGGCCCGGGCGCGACGACGAGCTTCCCGGTGCAGTTCACCATCCAAGGCGGCGGCAGCATCGTCGCCGGCACCGCGCAGATCCGGTGGTCCGTCAACAGCGGCGCCTACCAGTCCGCGCCGCTCGCGCCCCTGGGCGGCAACCTGTACACCGCCACGCTGCCGGCCTTCACCTGCGGGGACTCGGTGCGCTTCTACCTCTCCGCGCAGCTCTCCAACCTGGGCGTGGTGAACGATCCGGCGACCGCGCCGACGAACACCTACGCGCTCTCGGTGCAGACCAGCAGCGGGGTCCTCTACAGCAAGGACTTCGAGGGCGACACCTCCGGCTGGACCGTGGTGAACGAGGGCGCGCTGACCACCGGCGCGTGGGAGGTCGCCGTCCCGATCGGCACCACCAACGGCACGCAGGGCGCCGCGGCGCCCAGCGCGGACGCCACCCCCGGCGCCGGGACGAAGGCCTTCGTCACGCAGAACGGCCTCAGCGGCGGCGTCGCCAACACGGCCGACGTCGACGGCGGCACGACGCGCCTCTTCTCCCCCACCTTCGACCTCTCGAACGCCGTGGGTGCCACGCTCACCTATTCGCGCTGGTTCTTCTGCAGCGATGCGCTCTCGGGGGGCACGCCGGCCGAGGCCGACTCCTTCACCATCGAAGGCAGCAGCAACGGCGGCACCACCTGGGTGAAGCTCGAGGAGGTCACGACCAGCCCCACGCCCAACGCGTGGATCACGCGCTCGATCGACCTGCGCGCTTCCTTCCCGACCCTCACCTCGCAGATGCGCTTCCGCTTCTCGGTCACCGACTCGCCGGATAACAGCATCACCGAGGCGGGCCTGGACGACTTCTCGATCACGGCCGCGCTCTGCTCGAACCCGTGCGTCGGCGACGTCAACCTGGACGGCGTGCGCGACGGCGCCGACCTGGGCGCGCTGCTGGGATCGTGGGGCCTGCCGGGCGCCACCGACCTCAACGGCGACGGCACCACGGATGGCGCGGACCTCGGCGCGCTGCTGGGCAACTGGGGCGCCTGCCCGTAAGGGGTACCGCCCCGGCTGGGCGCGCTACTTCTCGTCGTCCGACTCGGGCGCCGGCGCGGCGCGCGGCGGGTCCATCGCGGCCCCTGCGCCACGGCGCAGGTGGGCCCGCGTGGCGTCGGCGGCGACCTCGAAGCGCTCGCGGGCGCCGTCGGGCCAGCGCACGGTGATCGTGCGCGCCGCAGGCAGCGACGCTCCCGCGAACCACGCCTCCGGCGGCACCGAGGACAGGTAGGAGCGCGCGGGCATGATCGCGCGCGCGCGCCGCCCGCCGCCGGGCAGCTCCATCGAGACGGTCGCGCCAATGCCGGAACGGTTGCCTGGGGTCGCCGGATCCTCCAGCGTGACGCGCAGGTGCGAGTGCGGGACGGTCAGGTTGCGCAGCACGCGCGGGCGGCCCGTCACCGGCACGATCACCAGGTCGAGCGCGCCGTCGCCGTCGAGGTCGCCCCACGCGAGCCCGCGTCCCACGACCGGATCCGCGAGCGCGCCCAGCGACGCGGCGGGCACCTCCGCGAAGCGCGGCCCGGAGCCGGCGCCCGTGTTCCAGAAGACCTGCGCTGGCTGCGCGTAGCGCTGTCCCGGCTGCGCCTGCCCGATGCGCTCCTCGATGTGGCCGTTGGCCTGCACGAGCTCCTCGCGGCCATCGCCGTCGAGGTCCGCGAAGACGACGCCGAAGGTGAGCGGGCGCCGCGTCGCGGCGGAGATCCCCTCGACGATCGCGTCGTCGCTGAAGAGGCGGCCGTCGCTGGTGGTGTAGAGGCTCGATGGCTCGTTGGCGAAGTTGCCGACCGCGACGGCGACCGCGCCGTCGTCGCGGTGGTGCGACCAATCGATGCCCATTGCGCCCGTCGCGCCGCCGGCGCGATCGAGGGCGAAGCCGCTGGGGATCCCCCGCTCGGTGAACCTGCCGGTGCCATCGTTCATGAAGAGGAAGTTCTGCACCGTGTCGTTGGCCACGCCGATGTCCGGGGCGCCGTCGCCGTCGAAGTCGTGCAGCGCCAGCCCCAGCGCCTTGCCCATCGGCGCGCCCGTGGCGGGATTGGGCACCTGCAGGCCCGCGGCGGCGGTGCGGTCCTCGAAGCGCAGCGGCGCGACCTGGCGGTAGAGGCGCAGGTCGGTGCCCGCGAAGCCCGTCGGCGGCCCGTAGGCGCGCCCGACGCCGGTGAGCGTGAAGTTCACCTGCTCGTCGATCGTCGGCGACCACTCCACGTAGTGCGCGACGACGAGGTCGAGCAGCCCGTCGCGGTCGACGTCGACGAAGCCCGCCGCGGTGGACCAGCCCGGGTCGTGGGAGAGGCCGGCCTCCTCGGTCGCGTCGCGCCAGTGCGGAGGCGCGCCCGGCTCGCCCGGCTGCGCGACGAAGAAGCGCACGCCGCCGACGCCGGTGACGAGCAGCTCGGGGCGCCCATCGCCGGTGAGGTCCGCCGCGGCGATGCCCATGCCCTGGCGCGGCGCCTCGAGGCCCGTGTTCGCGGCGCGCCGCAGGCGCAGCGGGCCGCCGGGGGGCGTCTCGTTGAGGTAGACGAGCACGCCCTGGCCGCGCGGCGAGCCCGCGGGCGCATCTGGCCAGGCGTCGCCGTCGACGACGAGGATGTCGAGGTCGCCGTCGCCGTCGACGTCGACGATCGCGGTGCCGCCGCCCATCGTCTCGGGGAGGAAGGTGCGCCCGTCGGCGCCGTTGACGCGCGCGTCGACGAGGCCGGCGGCCTCGCCCACCTCCGAAAAGGGCATCGCGGGGACCTGCGGCGCCTGCGCGAGCGGCGCGGGACCCTGCGGCAGCGGCGCGGGCTCGGGCGCGGGCGTCGGCGTGCGCGGCCAGTACCACCAGGTGAGCGCGCCCGCGGCGACGATGACCGCCGCGCCGATGGAGCCCCAGAAAGCGCGCGCGATGACGCGGTCGTCGGGGGGCGTGCTCTCGTCCTGCGGTTCGTCGGTGAAGCTCATGCGGCGTGCCTGCGGAGGTGTGCGCAGCCTACGGGCGGGTGTCGGCGCGGACTGGAAGCGTCGGCGCGCCGGGGCGCTGGAGCTCGTAGATCGCCGCGGGCTCGGCGGCGTGGTTGGCGGCCGGATCGCGCTGGCGGGCGAGGTTCACCGCGCGGTCGCGCGCGTTGTCGTCCGGGCGGTAGGTCTCGTAGGCGGCGCGTGCGGTCGCCGCGGCCGCGGCGTCGCCCAGCGCCTCGAGCGCCTGCGTACGGACGTACCAGGTGGCCGCGCGCTGCGAGTCCAGCGCCAGCGCGCGGTCGGTGAGGGCGACCGCCTCCTGCAGGAGCGCGCGGCCCGCGGCCGGATCGTCGCGGAGCTGGCGCGCGCGCTCGAGGTTGGCGGTCGCCCACTCCACGAGGACGCGGTCGTCGCGCGAGAAGTCGTAGCCGCGCTCATGCGCCTGCGCGAAGGCGGTGGCGTTCACGGTGCGGAAGCCCTGCGCGGCGCGCTCGAAGGCGCCCTGCTGGAAGTCGACGACGGCGGACCAGTAGGCGGCGGCCCAGGGGAGCTCGCCGGGGTGCTTGGTGGCGGCGGTGCGCAGGAACTCGGCGGCCTCGGCGACGCGCCCGTCGCGCAGGGCGACGCGCGCGCGGCCGATCCACCCCTCGACGCGCCCCAGCTCCGCGACGCGGCGGAAGGCGTCGTCGGCGACGCCCCACTGCCCCTTGTCGCCGGCGCGGTCGGCGACGCGGAAGGCGCCGATGGCGGCGTCGTACCAGCGCTCCCACTCGGGGGGCCCGGCGGGGGCGGCGGGCGCGCCCGTCGCGGCAGGCGCCGCCGTGGGCGTCGCCGCCGGCGCCTTGCCCACGTCGAACACCACCGTCGCCTGCGCCAGCGTCATCACCGGCAGCGTGTTCTGCGCGGTCTCGGGGAAGACGTGCGTCAGGTACGTCGTGTCGAACTTGCGGTAGTGCACCCACGCCGAGACGGTGATCGGCCCCTGCGCGTCGGGCGGGACCGTGAACGCCACACGCGTGAGGTCCGCGGCGCCCGGCGGGACCTGGTGGTTGTAGAGCGGGACGAAGATGTCCTGCGGGTTGCGGCGGTCGATGCGCCGGCCCTCGCGGTCAAGCATGTAGACGTTGAAGAACTTGGTCCACGCATCGACGGCGCGGCGCTCGTCGAAGCCGCCCATGCGCGCGATCGGGCCGCGCGCGTCGCGCAGCTCCACCTCGAGCCACACCTCGTTGCTGTCGGCGGTGCCCTGCGTGAACTCGTGGCCCATCGTGCCCAGCGTGCGCACGAGCACCTCCAGCAGGTAGCGCGCGCCCGGGCGCAGCGCGACGCCGGTCGTGCCCGGCGCCAGCGGCGCGACCTGCGCGCCCTCGGCCAGGCCCCCCTCGCGCAGGCCGAAGAGGTCCAGCCGCAGCACGCCCTGGTTGAAGCGCTCGGTGGCCGCGATCGCCTCGGCCGCCTCGGGCTGCTTCGCGAGCGTGGGCATCGCGGTGTTCGCGCCCAGGAACTGGTGGTTCATCACCTGCAGCTCCCCCTGCGGGCCGCGCGGCTTCGCGCCGAACTCCCCTGCCGAGGCGGTCGCCGCGGGCATGTGGCAGCCGTTGCAGTTGGTCGCGGGCTCCTTCGGCCAGTACCAGCCGAGCACGCCGATGCCGCTGCGGTTGCTCAGGCGCCAGCTGTCGTAGTGGTCCTGTCCCTGCAGCCACTTGTAGTCGTTGACCTGCTCGGGCAGGAAGACCTTGTGGCAGGTGCTGCAGAACTCGGCGCTGCGGTGCACCTGCGGCTTGAGGTACGTGTGCTTGTGGAAGGCGGGCTTGGCCTTGATGAGCTGGCGGTTCACCCAGCGCAGGAAGGGCTGCTCGCTGAAGGCGAAGGGGTACTGCGGCGACTCCTCGATCACGTAGTCGGCGTTGCCGCGCGTGCTGCCGACGCCGACGATCGCGTGACAGCTCGTGCAGGTGATGCTCGCCGCGCCCAGCGGGTCCGCGGAGACGTCGTACTCGGGGTCGTCGAAGCGCGACGCCTCGAAGGCGCCCGTGAAGAAGGGCACCGGATCGTGGCAGCCCGCGCAGAAGCGCGCGTCCTGCACCGACTGCTCCTTCGCGAAGGCGACGCGGCGCGTCTCGCGCACGCTGAAGGCGTACATCGGGTTGTTGAAGCTGCTCGCGGCGTGCGCGCTGTGCGCCCAGGAGCGGTACGCGTCCGGGTGGCACTCGAGGCAGGTGTCGTTCTGCATCAGCGAGCGCTCGCTGAGGAAGGCGCCGTTGGCGGTGCGCGCGAGGCTGGGCTCGTAGTACGCCGCGCCGTCGCGCGGGCCCGGCCGCGGCCGCGACGCGTCGAAGTCATGCCAGGCGTTGAAGCCCACCACCAGCGCCACCGAGGCCGCGGCCACCGCGAGTCCGGTGCGCCAGCGCATCCGCCGCCCCGCCAGGCGGTGCAGCACGAAGGCCCAGACCAGCAGCAGCGGCGCGCCAACATGCGCCCAGTAGGCGATCGAACGCGCCTCCGGGCGGCGCAGCTCGACGGTGAGCCCCCCCACCTCGACGCGCGTCAGCAGGAAGCCGGTCACGAGCGTCGCGAGCGCCGCCGCGAAGGCGACGAGCCCCATGCGCACCGCGCGCCGGTTGGGATGGTCGTGCGAGCGACGCCAGTGCAGGATGCCGAAGAGCACCGCCGGCACCGTGATCAGCAGCCCGAGCGCCAGATGCCCCAGGAACATCCACTGGTAGAAGCCGTTCTCGCGCGAGGCACCGCTGCGCCACTGCGTGAAGGTCACCCCCGCGAGGTAGATGCTGTTGAAGGCGACGAGCGCGAAGAGAAAGAGCGTGACCAGCAGGAGCAGCCGCAGGCGCGGGGTGAGCGGCGTGCGCATGACCCGGCGTGGCGGCGATCCGGGCGGCGACTGCTTCGGCGCGGAGGACACGGGGCAAGTGTACGAGGCGGTGCGCGACGGGCGCGCGCGACGGGCGCGCGCGGTTCGATCAGCGCCCGCCCTGCACGCGCGTGTTGAAGCGCGCGTGGAGCGCGTCGCGCGCGTGGAGCGCGTCGCGCGCGGCGGCGTCGGCGGGCGCGGCGCCGCGCGTGGGAAGCGGGCCGACCGCGGCGCCCTCGCCCGTCAGCAGGTCCATGTCCTTGCACCAGCCGTCGATCTCCAGGACCCAGGTGCGCGTCGCCCCGGACGGGGCCGGCGAAACTCGCTCTGCGCAGAAGCGCAGGCGCAGCTCCTCGCCCGCGCCGAAGATGGCGACCGCGTCGTCGGTCGCGGCCAGCAGCGGCGTGCAATCGCCCAAGGCCGTGTACGCCCCCACCAGGTCGCGGCAGTCCCAGAGGGGCGCGCGCTGGGCCGCGTCGAAGCACGGCCGCCGCCCGGGCAGGCGGCGCGGAAAGCCCGGGTCGCCCAGGTGCGCGGACTGCAGCGGCAGCTCGGCGCGCACCGCCTGCGGGCACGCCTCCAGCCACGCCACCTGCACGCGGTCGAGGGTCAGGTCGATGCTCCCGCGCAGCCGCAGCGTCGTGCAGCCCGGCGGCAGCGCGGCGCGGTCGATGGGGAAGAGCGCCTGGCGCGGCATGCCCGCCGGGTAGCCCACCTGCTCGCCCAGCGTGCGCCAGGTGCCGGTGGCGGGATCCAGCGCGTCGATGGAGGGCGCGAGCGCCGGCGCGCCGGCCTGCCACATCGCGAAGGTCGTCGAGGAGTACGGGTAGTCCACCCACCCGTCGAGCAGCAGCACCGGATCGCCCGCGTGCGCGTCGATGGGCGCGGGGAATCGCAGCACCAGCGACCAGGGCTGCGCGGTGCGCCCGATGAAGCGCGGGTCGGGGCGGCCCAGCGCGAGCTCCTGCGCATCGGCGGCGCGCAGCGCCTCGGGCGCGCCGGGGGCGAGGTCCATCGCGTCGCGGTAGAAGCGCGCGGCGCCGGTGGGCTCGGGACCGGCGATCGCCATGCGCTCGTCGAGCGCCAGGTGCCAGCCCACGGGAAGGTCGTACGCCACCAGCCGCGCGGCGTCGAGGTAGCACGCCTCCTCCATCGTCTCGCTCACTAGCACCTCGTAGGCGCCCGCGCGCGGCTGCAGCGCGTCGCCCTCGCCCAGGCGCACGCGCTCCCATGGCCGCGGCGGCGCGAAGACCGGCGCAAGCGAGCCATCCGCGCGGCGCTGCACATCGGCCAGGTAGCCCAGCCCGCCCACGCCCAGGCAGTCGGTGACGAAGGCGTGCTCGCGGCCGTTCCAGGCGAAGAGGAGCGGGCAGCTCGAGATCTGCCGCTGCGTCTCGGCGACCGTCTGGATCCCCGGCCGCGGCGCGAGCGCGAGCTCCGTCTGCATCACGCCGTCGGGCCAGTCGAGCGTCAGGAAGTCCGCCTGCGGCGCGGCGGCGAGTCCCACGATCACCGGCTCGAGCCCCTGCGAGACGGGTGCGCCCGCCATCGCGAACGCGGGCAGCCGCCGCCCCGCCGCCCAGCCGTCGCCGATGCGCGCGACCCACGCCGTGCCGATGCCGCTCGCGTTCGAGCGCATCTGCTGCGAGGCGTCCGTGCGTCCGCGCAGGTCCAGCGCGAGCATCGGCGCGCGTCCGGCGCCGGGGCCGGCACGCCGCAGCGTTCCGTCCGCGCCGCGCGCAAAGAGCTGCACGCCGCCCGCGTCGAGGACCGCGGGGAACCACGCGGCGGCGTCGAGCGCGACGCGCTCGCGGCGCGCGCCGGTGGGTTCGAGGAGATCGACCGCGGTGGCCGCGTCGGCGCTCCCGTGCGCGACCAGCACGCGCGCCTGTCCGTCGCCGACCGCGTCCGCCGCCGCGATCCACGCGACCGGGCCGACGCGCTCGCCCGCGAGGCGGCGCGCACCCCGCGCCGAGCACTCCCAGAGCGCGAGCTCCGTCGCGTCGCCCTCGCCCGCGAGCGTGGCGAGCAGCGTCGCGCCGTCGGCGGCACGCACGACGGCGATCGCCGCGCGCGCGGGGGCGGCGGCAAACGCCTCCCAGCCGGGCTGCGCGGCGAGGTCGCTCCAGTTCCAGAGGCGGTCGTTGCGCCAGAGCTGCGGCGCGCCGGTCGCACGCGTCACGATCAGGTCGAGGTCGCCGTCCCCGTCGAGGTCCGCGGCGGCGACGCCGGTGATGGGCGCGCTGGTGGCGGGCGCGCCGGCCGCTCCCGCTCCCAGCCCGCGCGCCTCGAAGCTCCCATCGAGCCGGTTCATCAGCAGCACGAGCTGGCCGTCCGCCTCGACCGCCAGATCGACATCCCCGTCGTGGTCGAGGTCCGCCGCGAGCAGCGCCTGCGAGGACGCGGCGCGCGCAACCGCGTCGGGCAGCGCCAGCGGCGCGCTCGTGCCGTCCGCGCGCTGCAGCAGCACGCGCACTGCGCGCGGCGCGTCGAGGTTGAGCGCGGCGTCCACGCGCCCGTCGTTGTCGATGTCGGCGAAGAGCGCCCCCGCCGCGGCCGGCGTCGCGAACGCACCCGCGGGCGCGCGCTCCCAGCCCGCGGCGCCCGGGCGCAGCAGTTCGTTCACCGCGGCCGCGGGACCGCCGCCGCCCGCGCGGACCGGGCTCGCCACCGCGGCACCTGCTGGCAGGAAGATCGCAGGATGCCCGTCGCCCGCCAGGTCCACGACCGCGGGCGTGCCGTGCGCAGCGGCGGCGCCTGCGCGGCCTGCCCCCGCCGCCACCCGCTCCTGCACCACCGCCGCGAAGAGCGGACCCGTGCGCGCGGCCGCCGGCACCGCGGGTGGCAGCGTCGCGAGCGCAAGCGGTCCCATGCGCGTGTACTTGAATTCCGCGAGCGCGCCGCGCAGGTCGCGCGCGGTCGCCTGGAAGCGCTCGAGCGCCGCGGCGGCGACCGCCTCGTCGCCCATGCGCGCGGCGGTGCGCGCGATGCCCAGCAGCGCGCTGCGCAGGTTCGGCCCCAGCGCCAAGGCGCGCTCGTAGCCGGCGCGCGCGCCTGCGCGGTCGCCCAGCAGCTCGGTGCACTGCGCCGCGTAGAAATGCGCGTAGGCATCCTGCGGCGCCTCCGCGGCGCAGCGCGCGAAGTCCGGCTGCGCGCGCGCGGGATCGCCCAGGAAGAGCCAGCCGAGCGCGCGCGCGTAGCGCGCCCGCGTGTCGCGCTCGTCCTGCGCCAGGATCGCGTCGAGCACGGCGATCGCCTGCTCCTGCGCCCCCTCCGTCGTCTGGTTCAGCAGCGCGATCGCGCCGTCGCGGCGCGCAAGCGCCGCAAGCGCGGCATCCGGCGCGGCCCCCGCCTGCGCGGCGCGCAGCGCCTCGTCGAAGGCCGCCTGCGCTCGCACGAACTCGAACTGTCCCATGAGCCCGACGCCGCGCGCGAGCGCCGCGCGTGCGGCCGCCGGTCCGTCGACGGGCGCCGTCGCGCGCTCCGCGCCATCGGCGCCGCCGCCCGCGCCCGCCAGCGCAAGCGTCATCGCCAGCGCCGACGCGGCGCCGATCAGTGCGGGATCTCCTTCACGGCGTTGCGGTTCCACGCGGGGACGCGCACGACGATCGGTCCCTTGCCATGGATCTCGCACTGGCAGCTCAGCCGGCTGTTGCGGCGGATTCCCGGCGCCTCCTCGACGCGGTCCTCCTCCGCCTCGGTCGCCTCGGTCAGCGAATCCATCCCCTGCTCGACGTAGACATGGCAGGTGCTGCAGGCGCAGACGCCGCCGCACGCGTGCTCGATGTTGATGCCGTGCTCGATGGCGAGCTCGAGCAGCGACTCATGCTCGCCCCCCATGAGCTGCCATTCCTTCTGCGGCGTCCCCGTGAGCCCCGCCGGATCCTCCAGCACGAAGGTGACCGGGACGATCGGCGGGCCGTGTTCCTTGTCCGAGTGCTTCAGATGCATCGCGCGCGATTGTAGGCGCGCCGCTGCGTCAGCCGAGCTGCTTGCGCAGCCACTCGTAGGAGCGCTTGACCTCGGCCATCACGTCGCCGTGGGGACCCTCGAACTCGACCACCCAGACCACGGGGCGGTCGGCGGCCAGGCAGGCGTCGATCTGGTCCACCAGGGGCAGGCTGCCGGTGCCGGTGGCCACCGGGAGCACGCGCGGGCCGCCGGCGTAGGTCGGCCAGGCGTCGGGGGCGTTGGAGCCCACCGCGAAGTCCTTGGCGTGGACGGTGACGGCGTACGGGGCCAGCTCCGCGGTCGCGGCGACGAGGTCCTGCGGCGCCCAGAGGAGGTTGCCCAGGTCCAGCGTGACGCCGAAGTTGGGGTGCTGCACCGTCTCGACGAGCTGGCGCACGCGCTGCGCCGACGCCAGGAAGGTGCCGTGGTTCTCGATGCTCGTGCGCACGCCCGCGGCGGCGGCCTGCGTGGCGATGGCGCGGCAGGCCTTGGCGAGCGGCCAGAGCGCGGCCTCCCAGGCGCCGTCGCCGATGTCCTCGGTGGCGTCCTTCCAGGCGGCGTCGTGGCGCACGCGGTCGACGCCGATGGAGGCCGCGGCCTCGATCTGGCGCAGCACGGACTCGACGGCGGCGGCGTCCTGCTCGTTCTCGGGGGTCAGCAGGTTCGCGTGGAGCGCGAAGCCGGTGATCGCGACGTCCGCGGCGTCCGCGGCGTCGGCCAGGCGCGCGGCGAGCGCGGCGTCCAGCGCGGGTCCGAGCGATCCGCCGGTGGCGATCTCGATGCAGTCGGCGCCGCACTCGCGTGCGAGGCGCGGGGCGTCCTCCAGGCGGGCCTGGCCGGACTTCACGAGGCGGTGGAAGCTGTAGCTGGAGATCGCGAGGTCGGTCACGCGACGAAGGCTACCGGGAACCGGGGCGCACGGGGCGAAAGCGGCGCCCCGCCGAGGCGAATCTGCACGGATTCTTCCGGCGCGTCCGTGAACCGGCGGCGACGGATGCGCTCGTTGCCGAGCTGCCCGCACGCGGCCATCGCGCTTCGACCCTTGGTGCCGCGGCGCTTGCAGAACTGCCCGTTGGCGATCGCCCGCTGGACGAACGCCTGCACGCGCTCCTCCTCCGGCGCGGGCCAGGGAGAGTCGCGCCGCGGGTTGTACGGGATCACGTTGAGCGAGCAGCGCAGCCCGCGCAGGAGCGTGCACACCTCGTCGCAGTGCTCGGGCGCGTCGTTCACGCCGGGGATGAGCACGTACTCGACGCAGATCGCCGCGGTGCGGCGCTTGGGGAAGGCATGCAGCGCCTCCATCAGCCGCGCGATCGGCTCGGAGCGGTTGATCGGCATGATCTCCGAGCGCACCTGGTCGTTGGGCGCGTTCAGGCTCACCGCCAGGTTCAGGCGGTGGAAGCCGTGCTCGCAGAGGAGCTCGCCCAGGCGGCGGATCCCCTCGGTGCGGCCGACGGTGCTGACGGAGATGTTCGCGGGCGGGATCGCGTACGCGTTCTTGTCGGCCAGGACGCGGATGGCGGCGATGACGGACTCGATGTTGTCCATCGGCTCGCCCATGCCCATGAAGACGATGTTCTTGATCGCGAAGCCGCGCGCGCCGGGGCCGCCCCAGGGGTTCTCCACCGCGAAGCGCGCGGCGTGGAGCTGCGCGACGATCTCCTGCGGCGTCAGGCTGCGCAGCAGCCCCATCTGCGCCGTCTCGCAGAAGCGGCACCCCATCGCGCAGCCGACCTGGCTGCTCACGCAGAGCGTGCGCGTGGTCGTGCCGTCGCGGTGGCGCATGGGGATGACGACGCTCTCGGTCTCGAGGCCGTCGTGCAGGCGCATCGTGAACTTCAGCGTCTCGCCGTCGACGAGCACCCGCTCCACCGGGCGGCGGCCGTCCTCGCACCACGCGGGCAGCGGAGCGCCGACGGCCTCGGGGGCGACGGGATCGTTCCACGCGCGCGCGCCGTCGACGGCGCCGCTGCGGTGGAAGCGCCGGTAGAGCGTCTGCGCGTCCTCGCGGCGGATGCCCGCGCCCTTCGCCGCGGCGACGAACGCGTCGAGCGTCGCGCCGAGGATGCTGGGTGCGGCCGCGTCCATCGCGGGTCCGTCAGACCAGCAGCAGCGTCGGGGTCTCGACGAACTGCTTCAGGCTCTGGAGGTACTTCGCCGCCATCGCGCCGTCGATGACGCGGTGGTCGAGGCTCAGCGTCGCGCTCATCTCCCAGCCCACGACGAGCTGGTGCGCGCGCACGACGGGCTGCTCGATCGCCGCGCCGCAGGCGAGGATCGCGCTGTTGGGCGGGTTGATGATCGCGGTGAAGCTGTCGACGCCGAACATCCCCAGGTTGGAGATGGTGAAGGTCGCGCCGGACATCTCCTCGATGGAGAGGCCCTTGGTGCGCGCCTTCTCGCCCAGCGCGCGGACCTCGTTGGAGATCTGGCGCAGGCTCTTGCGGTCGGCGTCCTTGACGACGCCCACGACCAGGCCGCCGCCGCGCGACTCGTCCAGCGCGATCGCGACGCCGATGTTCACCTGCTGGTGCGCGAGGATGCGGTCCCCCGCCCAGCTGCTGTTGAAGTACGGGTGCTTCGCCATCGCCAGCGCGCAGGCGCGGACGATGAAGTCGTTCACGCTGAGCTTCACGTCCATCGGCGCGAGCTGCGCGTTGAGCGAGGTGCGCAGCTCCATGAGCGCGTCCATCGAGAAGCGCATCGACACCTGGTAGTGCGGGATCTGCTGCGTGCTCTCGACGAGCCGCCGCGCGATCACCTGGCGCATGCTGGTGACGGGGATCTCGACGCTCTGCACGCCGGCGACAATCCCGCCCGCGGAGGCCGAGGCTGCGGCGACGGCCGGGGCCGCGGCGGCGACGAGCCCGCCCGCGGAGGGGGCGGCGGCGCGCGCGGCGGGCGCGGCGGCGGCGCGGTTCTCCGCGGCGGCCTGGATGTCGCGCTTGATGACGCGGCCGTTGGGGCCGGAGCCGCGCACCTGCGCGAGGTCCACGCCCAGCTCCTGCGCCATGCGGCGCGCGACCGGCGAGACGCGCATGCCGTCGGCGGTCTCGACGACCGACGCGGGCGCGTCGGCGACGATCTCGCGCGCGGGGCGCGCGGCGGTCGCGGCGGCGGGCGCGGCGGAAATCATGCCGGGCATGCCCGGCATATTTTCCGGGCTGCCGCTGGCGCGCGCGGCGTCGGCGGGGCTCTCCCCGTCGACCGCGAGCACCGCGATCAGCTCGCCGACCTTGACCTGGCGTCCCTCGGGGCAGACCAGGCGCGCGATGACGCCGTCGTCGAAGACGCTCTGCTCCATCGTCGCCTTGTCGGTCTCGATGTCGGCGATGACGTCGCCGGAGGAGACCTTGTCCCCCTCCTTGACGTGCCACTTGACGACGGTGCCCTGCTCCATCGTGTCGGAGAGGCGGGGCATGGTCACGTTGATCGGCATCGATGGTCCTGCGTTGGGGCGGTCGCGCGGGGCGCCGCGGAGGTCAGAGGTTGTAGGTGGCGGACTTCACGGCCTCGACGATGCGCCGCGCGTTGGGCAGGTACTCCTGCTCCAGCGCGAAGGCGTACGGGGTCGGGACATCCGCGGAGTGGACGCGGTGGACGTAGTTGTCCAGGTCGTCGAAGCAGTGCCGGTGCACCTGCGAGGCGAGCTCGCTGCCCGGGCTGCCGAAGCTCCACGACTGGTCGACGACGACGCACGCGCTCGTCTTCTTGACGCTGCGCACCACGGTGCCGATGTCCAGCGGACGCACGGTGCGCAGGTCGATCACCTCGCAGGAGATCCCCTGCTTGGCGAGCTCGGCGGCGGCCTCGAGGCAGAAGTTGACCGGACGGCCCCAGGAGGCGATCGTGCAGTCGGTGCCCTCGCGGACGACCTTCGCCTGGCCGAAGGGGATCGTGTAGTCGCCCTCGGGGACCTCGCCCTTCATCGAGAGCAGGCGCTCGCTCTCCAGGAAGAAGACCGGGTCCTCGCCGCGCAGGGCGCTCTTGAGCAGCCCCTTCGCGTCGGCGGGGTTCGACGGGATGGCGATCTTGATGCCCGGGACGTTCGAGTACAGCCCCTCGACGCACCAGCTGTGCGTGCTGCCGAGCTGGCCGCCCGCGCCGTCGTTGCCGCGGAAGACGACCGGGCAGCCGTACTGGCCGCCCGACATGTAGAGCATCTTCGGGGCGTTGTTGAGGATCGGGTCGGCGGCCACGAGGCTGAAGGACCAGCTCATGAACTCGACGATCGGCTTGAGCCCCATCATCGCGGCGCCGATGGCCAGGCCCGCGAAGCCGCTCTCGGAGATGGGCGTGTCGATGATCCGGCGCGGGCCGAACTCCTCGAGCATGCCCTTGCTGACCTTGTAGGCGCCGTCGTACTGCGCGACCTCCTCGCCCAGCAGGAAGATGCGCTTGTCGGCGCGCATCTCCTCGGACATGGCCTCGCGCAGCGCGTCGCGGAACTCGATCTCGCGGGTGGTGCTCACGCCAGCTCCTTGTCGGTGTCGATGGTGCGGACGCCCGGCGCGCGCGCGGCGGAGCCGAGCATCGAGGGGTCGCTGCTGCCGGTGTACGGGCCCCACGGCTCGACGAAGACGTCGTGGTAGAGCTCGTCCATCGCGGGCACGGGGCTCGCGTCGCTCCAGGCGACCGCCTCGCGGACCTGCTCGCGCACCTCGCGCTGCATCGTGCGGAACTCCTCGTCGCCGAGCTTGCCCGCGGCCTTGAGCTGGCGCTCGAGCTTGCCGATGGGGTCGTCGGTCTCGAAGACCTCCTCCTCCTCCTTCGTGCGGTACTTGCGCGGGTCGCTCATGGAGTGGCCCTTGTAGCGGTAGGTGCGCATGTCCACGAACGCGGGACGGCTGTTCTCGCGGCAGGAGTCCGCGATGCGCTTCATCTGCGTCTGGACCTCGAGCACGTCCATGCCGTCGATGACGAAGCCGTCGATGCCGTAGCCCGCGGCCTTGGTGACCAGGCTGTGCGCCATGGTGGTGCCGCGGCCGATGGCGGTGCCCATGGAGTAGCCGTTGTTCTCCACGACGTAGATGACCGGCAGGTCCATCAGGCCCGCGAGGTTCATCGCCTCGTGGAAGGCGCCCTGGTTGAGCGCGCCGTCGCCGAGAAAGCAGAGCGCGACGCGGCCGTTGCGGCCGCCGGCGATCACCTCGTCCTCGTACTTGCACGCGAAGGCCAGGCCCGCGCCCAGCGGCGTCTGCGCGCCGACGATGCCGTGGCCTCCGAAGAGGTTGTTCGCGCGGTCGAACATGTGCATCGAGCCGCCCTTGCCCTTGGCGCAGCCGCCGATGCGGCCGAACATCTCGGCCATGCAGTGGCGCGGATCCATGCCGCGCGCGAGCGCGTGGCCGTGGTCGCGGTAGGCGGTGACGATCGGGTCCTTCGGGAGCACGGCCTGCGTGCAGCCGACGGCGACCGCCTCCTGCCCGATGTAGACGTGGCAGAAGCCGCCGATCTTCTTCTCCTGGTACGCCTGCATGCAGCGCACCTCGAACTCGCGGATCAGCAGCATGTCGCGCAGCCACTGCTTCAGCGTGGCGGCGGGCAGGTCGACGGCCTTCTCGGCCGGACGCGCGGGACGCGCCGCGGCGCCCGCGGGCGGCTGGGCGAGGTGGTCGGTGTCGCCGTAGACCCGCTCGTGGATCTGGTGCAGCACCGCGGGATCCACGGCAGGCGCGCTGCCGCCGGGGGTCGTGGAACTCGACAGGGACGTCATGGTCGAACGGATCCTTGCTCCTGCCCAAAAGCGCCACCAGTGGGAGGCGCAGGCAGACCCATAATGATAGAAGGACGCGGCGCGCCGGGCAAGCCGAGCGCGCCGCGCGAATCACGGGGAATTTCAGGCTGAAACCAGCCTGCTGCCACGCCTAGGAGCGGGCCTTGCCGTTGGCGGCGGAGGCCGGCGTCTTCTGCGCGGGCGCGGGAGCCGCCTTGCCGGAGGCGCCCATCGCCGCGGCCTCGGTCTCCTGCCCCTTCAGCGCGCGCGCCTGGAGCAGGATGAGCGCGGCCTGGAGCTGCGGGTCGACGCCCTTGCGGATGAGCTCGTCCGGATCGCGCTTCTCCTTCGCCTTGGGCGCGACGGGCGCGCCGTTGGTGGCGGGCTCGTCCGAGCCGGCCGGCGCGACGGGCGCGGCCGGCGTCTCGTTCATGCCGTCGGCGGCCTCCTCCGGGACATCGTCGGCGGAGGCGCGGATCTTGTTCATCTCCTCCATCTGGGAGGGAGTGAGCTTCACGGTGTAGTCCGGCACGACGCCCCAGTCGGTGGCGCCGGGACGCTTGTGCACGAGGCGGCCCTTCGTCTGCCCAGGCTTGGGCGGGAGCAGGTAGTGCTGGACGGTGAACTTGACGTTCGCGTCCGCCTCCGAGCCCTTTCCGCCGATCTCGTGCACCTCCTGCACGCTGCCCTTGCCGAAGCTGCGCTCGCCCAGGACGACGGCGACGTCGTGCGCCTCGAGCGCGCCCGAGACGATCTCGCTGGCGCTCGCGCTGCCCTCGTTGATGAGGACGACGGTCGGCAGGTCGGCGAGCGCGGCGCGCTGGCGCTGCGCGGTGAAGGCGTAGAGCTCCTGGCCGTTGCGGTCCTCGACGCTGACGACGCGGCCCGAGCGCAGGAAGGCGTTCACGAAGGCGACCGCGCTCTGGAGCAAGCCGCCGGGGTTGCCGCGCAGGTCCAGCACCAGGCCGTTGATCGGGCGCTGCGTCGCCATGTCGCGCATGGCGCGGAGGAAATCGGTGAAGGTGTCCTCGTTGAAGCCGGTGAGGCGGACGTAGCCGATGCCGTCCTCGGGATCGATGTACCAGTCCCACTGCGGCTCGGAGCGGTCGTTGTAGCCGGTCTTGCGCCAGCCCTGGACCGAGTACATCTTGATCTTCTCGCGCACCAGCGGGACCTCGAGCGGCTTCGCCTCGCCCTCGCGCGCGAGGGTGAGCGTGACCTTTGTGCCGGCGGGACCGGTGATCGCGTCGACCGCGCGGTCGAGCGCCCAGTCCGCGGTGGTGACGCCGTCGACGGCGACGATCTTGTCGCCCGGGTGCACGCCCGCGCGCTTGGCGGGGCTGCCGTCGAGCGGGTTCACGATGGTGATCTCGCGCTTCTCGTTGTGGCGGATGAGCACGCCGACGCCGACGAAGTTGCCCTTGATCATCTGGTTGAACCGGCGCATGCGGTCGGGCCAGACGATCTCGGTGTAGGGATCCTCGTACTCGTGCGTCATCGTGCCGATGGCGCCGTTGCCGAACTCGCGGACGATCGCCTCGAAGGGCAGCTTCACCGTCGCGTCGTTGGCCTTGCGCAGGTCGGCCATGGTGGCGGCGAAGGTGCGGGCGTCGACCTCCTCGGGCTTCATCGCGGCGATCTTGGACTGCTGCGTCTCGACCGCGGCGGCGAAGGCGCCGGCGGTGGCCTGGTCGCCCAGCGTGTGGAAGTTCTCCGAGAGCGCCGGCGTCGTCGCCAGCAGGTGGACCATGCCGAGGCCGCCCACCATGAGGGGCTTCCAGCCCACGCCGTCGATGTGCTGCGCGGCGATCTGCGCGAGCGCCTCGCCCAGGATGCGGTCGGTGACGCCGTCGAGCTGGTTCTTCCAGTCGTCGGCCCCCTTCTCGCTGAACTCCGGGAAGGGCGTCTTGCGGTCCTTGGGATCGAGGCGGTCGTACTGCTTCTTGCGCAGCGCGTACCAGGCGCGCGGGGCGTACTCGAGGACGAGCATGACGCGCGGTCCGACGTCGGTCTCGAGCGCGTCGTCGTACTTCTGGTACTGCTCCTTCAGCGGCGTGCCCTCATAGAGGGTGCGCAGGCGGGTGAGGAGCTCCTCGGCGTAGAGCCAGTCGGCGGCGGCGCGCGCCTCGTCGATGCGCTTCTGCGCGAGGTCGATCGCCGCCTTCACGGGGGCGCCCTCGATCTGCTTCGCCCAGTCGTCGCTGAGGTACTTCACGTAGGCGGCGGCGATGAGCGCCTTGCTCGCCTCGCCGGCGGCGATGGCCTCGCCCATCTCCTTGAGCTTCTTCTCGCGGTCGGCGGCGGCGGCCGCGGCGGACTCCGCGGTCTGCGTGTCGCGGCGCGCGATCGACTCGCGCAGGCGCTTCACGGCGTCGCTGGCCTTGCCGTCCGGGATGTTCTCGAGCAGCATGTCCGTCGTCGAGCGGTCGCCGGTGCGCGCGGCGTTCCAGACGGCGTCGCTCCAGGACTCGACGGTGGTGGGCAGGCCGGCCGCGGGGACCTTGGTCGGCGTCGCGGCATCGCCGCTCTTGGCGGAGGTCGCGGGCGAGGCCGGCGCGGCGGGTGCGGACGGCGCGGCACCCTGCGCAAGCGCGAGGGTGGCGACGGCAAGCGCCGCCGGAACTGCGAGGAGGGAGAGGCGGCGGCGGTCGAATGTCATGGCGTTTGCTCCAGAGAACAACGGTCCGTACGGACTTATACTTGCATTTGTTCGGCCCGGATTCTGGGACCAGTCCACAGAATCGCCGGAGATTTCACGATTCCACCGCCGCCCTCAGGATCCGGTCCCAAGCGCCCCGCGCCCCCGCCGCCGCCGCGGCGGACGGTCGTCGCGGAATCGCTCGCGTGCACGCGCTGCGGCTACAACCTGCGCGGCGTCGAGACGCAGGCCCCCTGCCCCGAGTGCGGCCAGCCCGTCGCCGAGTCGCTGCGCGGCGCGGCGATGGACGCCGGCACGCGCGAGCTCGGCCAGGAGGCGCTCAACAGCTACGGACGCGGCTTCTTCGCGAACATCCCGCTGGGGCTGCTGACGCTGACGCCCTGCGTCGCGGGACCGATCATCGCCATCAACGTCCTCTTCAGCGGACGGCGCCTCTTCGACCTGTGGCGTGCGGCGCGCTGCCTGCCGCCGGATGCCCTCGCGCAGACGCCGGAGTTCCGCCGCGCGTGGGGCGTCACGATCGCGGAGATCGCGCTGGGGGTGCTGGTCATCCTGGTGCTCGCAACGCCGCTGGGCGTGGCGATTCCCGTCGCCGTCGTCGAGACGGCGCTGGGCACCGGCGTGCCGGCGCTCTGGCTGGGGACCCTGGGGCTGGGCATGGTCTGCTCGGTGATGCTCTCCGAGGCGGTCGACGCGCGCCTGGCGCTGCAGCTCGAGCGCAGCTCGCGGCCGCTGATCGCGATCTTCGTCGCCGTGGGCATCGAGCTGCTCTCGCGCGCGGCGATCGTC
Organism: Phycisphaerales bacterium; assembly: GCA_046350355.1. Taxonomy (GTDB): domain Bacteria; phylum Planctomycetota; class Phycisphaerae; order Phycisphaerales; family SM1A02; genus UBA966. The sequence continues at coordinate 1,177,853 of JAXMAN010000002.1, forward strand.
GCGGGCTTCGGATCCTCCGCGCCGGGACTGCTGCTCTTCATCGCGAGCATCGCCGGCTGGGCGTGGGCCGCGATCGAGTCGGCCGTCTACACGATGGGCACCGCGCACGAGATGAACGCCTCCGCGCGCGGCCCGAAGGTGCGCGCGGAGGGGGGCGATCCCACGGGCGCGCGCCTGCGCACGATGCACCGCCCGCGCCGGCCCGCGAAGCCCGCGGACGACGACGACACCCCGATCCCGATCGACTAGCCGCGCGCGCCCCGGCGCACGAAGGCGTCCTCGGCCAGGTCGACCGCGCGTCCGAGCGCGGCCGCCTTGCTGATGGTCTCCTCGTACTCCGAGGCGGGCACCGAGTCGAGCACGACGCCCGCGCCCGCCTGCAGGTAGACGGTCCACGGCGCGTGCGCGGCGCCCGCGGCGCGCGAGTCGCGCGAGGCCCCCGCCGCCCCCGCCGTCGGCACGACCATCGTGCGCAGCGCAAGCGCGATGTCCATCGCGCCGTCCCAGCCGACCGCGCCGATGCCGCCGGAGTACGGACCGCGGCGCACGGGCTCGAGCTCGTCGATGATCTGGATCGCGCGCACCTTGGGGGCGCCGCTGACGGTGCCGACGGGAAGCGTCGCGCGCAGCGCGTCCCAGCAGTCGAGCCCCTCGCGAAGCTGCCCGGTGACCGTCGAGCTGATGTGCATCACGTGGCTGTAGCGCTCGACCTCCATGCAGCGCTCGACCTGCACGGTCCCCTGCGCGCAGACGCGGCCGAGGTCGTTGCGGCCCAGGTCCACGAGCATGACATGCTCGGCGCGCTCCTTCTGGTCCTGCAGGAGGTCCGCCTCGAGCGCGCGGTCCTCCTCGATGGTGGCGCCGCGGCGGCGCGTGCCCGCGAGCGGGCGGTTCACGACGGTGCGCCCGCGCACGCGGCAGAGGATCTCGGGGCTCGAGGCGACCAGGATGCACCCCTGCGCCTGCAGGTAGATCTGGTACGGGCTCGGGTTGACGACGCGCAGCGCGCGGTAGATGTCGAAGGGATCCGCCTCGGTCTCGCGCTGCAGCCGCTGGCTGAGCACGACCTGGAAGGCGTCGCCGGCGCGGATGTACGCCTGCGCGCGCTCGACGGCGGACTCGAACTGGGCGCGCGTCATCGAGCTGCGCTCGGGTGGCGCGGGGCGGCGCGCGAGGTCGATCGCGACCTCGCCGGCCTGCAGCGCGGGGCCGCCGCCGGTGAGGCGCGCGCAGAAGGCGTCGAGCTCGCGCGCGCCCGCGGCGCGGGCGGCGGCCTCGTCGGCGTGCTCGTCCAGCGGCACCGCGACGACGGCGTGCACGAGCTTGGCGACATGGTCGAAGACGGCGACCTGGCGGTAGAGGCCGAAGTGCAGGTCGGGCAGTCCGCGGTCGTCCGGCGGCGCGCTCGCGAAGGGCAGCTTCCCCGGCTCCAGGTAGCGCACCGCGTCGAAGGCGCAGTAGCCGACCCAGCCGCCGTGGAAGGCCTCGGGCATGCGGTCGAGCGCGCGCGGCGCGTAGCGGGCGCCGAGCGCGCGCACGACCTCGAGCGGGTTCGCGCTGCGCATGCGACGCGAGCCGGCGCCGCGGTGGTCGATGATCTCGACCTCCTCGCCGCGCGCGAGCACCTCGAGCGCGGGCTGCGCGCCCAGCATCGACCAGCGGCCGACGGTGGTGCCGTTCTCGACGCTCTCGAAGAGGAAGCTGGGCGCGGCGCGGTCGTCCGGGGCGACGAGGCGGCGGTAGGCGAGCACCGGCGTGAGCTGGTCGCTCAGCAGGCGGCGCGAGAGGAGCAGCAGCGGCGTCGGTTCGGCCATGGTGCGCGTTGCGGACGCTACCGCCGGAGCGCGTCGGGGGTGCGCAGCCGCTCCCCTGCCAGCCGGCGCGCGGCGCAGGCGGCGATGGCGATGGCGTCGGCGACGTCGTGGGGCTCGGGGAGCTCGCGCAGGCCGAACTGCTGCGCGACGGCGCGCTGCATCTGCTGCTTCGAGGCCTGCCCGCGCCCGGTCACGGCCTTCTTGATCTCCGCGGGCGCGAACTCGTCCAGCTCGAGCTCGTGCATCGCCGCCGCCAGCAGCACGATGCCGCGGCCGTGTCCCATGACGATGGCGGTGCGGACATGCACGACATGCGCGAAGACCTGCTCGACGGCCATGCGCTGCGGGCGCAGCTCCGCGATGAGCTGCGCGAGCTCCTCGTGGAGCTGGCGCAGGCGCGCGGCGACGGGCTCCTGCGCGCGCAGGCGCAGCACGCCCGCCTCGACGAGCGTGGGCTCGTCCGCGCCCGGGGCGAGCTCGACGCACGCGTATCCGGTGGTCCGCAGGCCGGGATCGATCCCCAGGATGCGCATCAGGCGCCGTCCGGCGAGGCGACGCTCGCGTTGAGTTCCGCCTGCCGCTGCGCGAAGCGTCGTCGCCCCTGCGCGCCGCCGGCGCGGTCGCTCTCGACGAGCCCATCGCGCAGGCGGAAGACGCGCTCGCACCGGTCGGCGATGCGGTCGTCGTGGGTGACGATGATGATGGTGAGGCCCGCGTCGTGGAGGCCGTCGATGATCTCGAGGATCGTCTCGCCGGTGGCGCTGTCGAGGTTGCCGGTGGGCTCGTCGGCCATGAGGATGCTCGGCTCGGTGACGAGCGCGCGCGCGATCGCCACGCGCTGCTGCTGGCCGCCGGAGAGCTCCGCGGGGCGGTGGCCCAGGCGCTCGGCGAGCCCGACGAGGCCGAGCTTCGCCACCGCGCGCTCGCGCCGCTCGTGCGGCGGGATCCCCTGGTAGAAGAGCGGGACCTCCACGTTCTCGACGATGGTGAGCTCGGGGATGAGGTTGAAGGACTGGAAAATGAATCCGATCTTGCGACCGCGCACGCGCGAGAGCGTCTCGTCGTCCATCTGGCTGACATCCTGGCCGTCGAGGAGGTAGTGGCCGCGCGTCGGGCGGTCCAGGCAGCCGAGCATGTTCATGAGCGTGCTCTTGCCGCTGCCGCTGGCGCCCATCACCGCGAGGTACTGCCCGCGCGGGACCAGGAGGTCGACGCCGCGCAGCGCCTCGACGAGGACGCTGCCGTCGGGCTTGTAGTAGATCTTGCGCACCCCGCGCAGCTCCGCGGCGGGCAGGGTCGCGGCGTTGGAGGCGTCGGTGGCGGGCATCGGGGCAAGTCTAGTGCGCGTCGCGTGGGCGGACGATGAGCGTCGCCGCGGTGCCGGGGTTGGGCACGGTGCCGGTGCGCGCCTGCCACTGCGGCGCGTCGACCTCGGCGCGGTCGGCGAAGACCTCGGTGCACGCGATGCACTCGTCGCCGAAGGTCACGATGCCGACGATGCTGCCGCTCGCGTCGGCGGCGTAGCGCTCGCCCCCGCCGGCCGAGGCGGGAACCCGACGCATGCGCGAGCCGGCGAAGACCCAGGGCTGCGAGGGGAAGGCCGCGCGCCCGGTCGGATGCGCGATCCACGCGGAGAGCGGCACGGGTGCGGCGTCGCCCACCTGCACGAGGAGCGCGATCGGCGCGCCCGCGGGAGGGACGCGCTCGACGGTGCCGGGCGCGCCCGCGGCGCCGGGGACCTCGCGCCAGCTTCCGGGGTGGCCGGGCTCGAGCCCCAGCAGCAGCAGGCCGGCGTGGATGCGGCTGGCGGGGACGCGGGTGACGAGAAGCGTCTCGTGGTCGCGAGTCCCGGTGGCGCAGACGGCCTGCTCGAGCCAGCCGCGGTCGATGGCAACTTCGGCGTCGATGCGCAGCTCGCGCGCCTGGCGGTCGACGAGGAGGCCGGGGCCGAGCTGGATGGGGGTGGCGGGCGGCGTCGGCGCGGGTGGCGGCGCGGGCGCGGGCGGCGGCGCGGGCGCCGCCGGCGCCGCCGGCGCGGGCTGCGGCGGACGCGGCGCGCACGCCGTCAGCGCGGCAAGCATGAGCAGGAGGCACGGTCGCGGGCGCATGTGCGCATTGTCTCCCGGACCGCCCGCGCGCGGTACCGTGGCGGAGCGATTCGCACGCCATGTCCCCGAACCGCCCCACCGCTCCCGCCGCCGCCGCACCGATCGCGCTCACGCGCACGGTGCGGTTCGCGCTGCTCCCGGCGGGCGCGGCCGCGGACCCTGCGCCCGCCGCGCGCAACGGATTCGCCGGCGTCCCCTGCGCGCACGGGCTGCGCGCGCACCACGAGCTCACGCTGAGGCTCGCGGGCGTGCCGGATGCACGCACGGGCTACCTCGTGGGGATCCAGGAGATCGACGCGCTCGTGCGGGCGCACCTGGTTCCGCGCCTGCAGGCGATGTTCGTCGCCTCGCCGACGCCGTCGGAGCGGGAGGCGCTGGTGCAGCTTGGGCGCGCCGCGCAGGAGCACGCCCCCGCCGGCACCCGCCTGATCCACCTCACCTGGTCGCCCAGCCCCTTCGTCCAGCATCTCTGGAGTCCCGCCATGCCCGCCAGCGCGACGCTCGTCGAGCACTTCGAGTTCTCCGCCTCGCACCGCCTGCACTGCCCGCAGCTCAGCGACGAGGAGAACCGCCGCGTCTTCGGCAAGTGCAACCACCCCAACGGCCACGGCCACAACTACCGGCTCGCGGTCGCGGTGCGCGTGCCCGTCGACGCGCCCGCGCCGACGCTGGGCGTGGGCGCGCTCGCGGCGATCGTGGACGCGCAGGTGCTCGCGCGCATGGACCACAAGCACCTGAACACGGACTGCCCGGAGTTCGCGCAGCGCAACCCCTCGGTCGAGAACATCGCCGCGGTCTGCCACGGGCTGCTGGAGCCGCCCGTGCGCGCGGCGGGCGCGGAGCTGGCGTGGGTGCGCGTCTGGGAGACGGAGAAGACCAGCGCGGTCTATCCGGCGGGCGGCGAGGGGTGAGGGGCGGGCGCGCTCGCGCGCGGCGGGCGCCGGCGTCGCTGACCGCGCTCAGTCCTCGTCGGGCGCCAGGTCCTCTTCGGACAGCAGCCGGAAGCGCTTGCGCAGCAGGATCTGGCCCGCGAGGTGGTTGTCGTCGACGCAGACGGCGACGGCGGGCTGCTCGCCGCGCAGCATGATTGGGTAGGCGAAGCGGATGTTCAGCTCCGCGCCGAGCAGGTACAGGCACGCGCCGCTGAGGGAGCAGCCATCGCCGAGCTCGACGATGATCAGGTCCGTCTCCGCGAAGATGTACTGGCTGCGCCGCAGGATGTGGCGCGCGGCGTCCGCGTTCGTGAAGATCATGCGGACGACGGCGTAGTCGCTGGAGTCGACGATCGAGAAGGCGGCCAGGCGCGTCGAGCTGCTCTCGTCGAAGGTGCGCAGCAGCTCGAGGAGCTTGCCGACCTTGTTGTCGAGGAAGACGCTGAACTGGCGCACCGTCGGCGGCGCGTATCCGAGTTCCGTGTCCGTGGCTGGAGGCAGCGAGGCGCTCATGCGGTCGCGCGCGGGCGCGAGGTCCGAAGGATAGCGGCCAGCGGGCGCGCGTGGCTGCGTGCGATCAGGCCGGGGCGCCGCCGGAGACGAACTCGGGCGCGGCGACGCGCGGGGCGAGCCCCGCGGCCGCGGCGCGGTCGAGCAGCTCCTGCACCGCGCGGCGCCCCTGGGGCCCGTAGTCGAGCGTCCAGCGGTTCACGTACATGCCGATGAACTCGTCGGCGAGCGCGTGCGTCATCCCCTCCGCGAAGGCCATCGCGTAGCGGATGCTCTCCTCGCGGTGGTCGAGCGCGTAGCGCACCGAGCGCTCCAGCAGCGCCGCGACCTCGCGCGTCGTGCCGGCGCCGTGGCGCGCGTCGAGCGCGCGCAGGACGCAGTTGGCGCCCAGCGGCAGCGGAAGCTGCGTCTGCGCGCGCCACCAGCGGCCCAGGTCCTCGACCAGGACGAGCCCCTGCTGCGCGTAGGTGAGCTGGCCCTCGTGGATGACGACCCCGGCGTCGAACTCCCCCGCCGCGACGCGGTCGGGGATCGACTTGAAGGGGACGACCTCGTGGCGGAAGGCGCCCGGGCCCAGGAGCAGGCTCGTGACCAGGAAGGCGGTCGTGCCCGTGCCGGGGATCGCGATGCGCGCGCCGCGCAGGGACTCGACGGGCCGCGCCGCGCGCGCGACCAGCTTGGGGCCGTAGCCGTCGCCGACGCTGCTGCCGCAGGCGGTGAGCGCGTACGCGCCCGCGATCCGCGGGTAGGTGGCGACGCTGCAGGCGGTGATCTCGAGGAGGTCCGCGCCGGGGGCGCCCGCGCCGGCGATCGCGCGCTGGTTGAGGGCCTCGATGTCCGCGGGGACCGCCTCGAAGCGAAAGCGCGCCGAGGGGATGCGCGCCGGGGCGCCCTCCAGCTCCAGCAGCGGCCACCACATGAAGGCGTCGTCGGGATCCGGCGAATGGCCAAGGCGCAGCGTCGTCCGGTCGGGCATCGGGGCAAGGGTAGCCGCGCGGGCGCGTATGGTGGAGGGATGCGAACGAGCCCGCCGACCCGCCTGCGCCTTGCGCTCCTGCCCGCCCTGCTCGCCGCCGCGGGCGCCACCGTCGGCGCGCTGCAGGCGGGCGCGCCCGCCGACGCCCTCCAGTCCGCGCCCGCGCCCACGAAGACGCCCGCGCGCACCGGCGAGGACGCGGCCTCGCGCTTCCACGCGATCACCGACGAGCTCCAGCGCTGGCGCGACACCGAGTACCCCGAGTCCGCGCTCGAGGACGGCCGCCCGACGCCGACGCCCGACCGCATCACCGACGCCTCGCTGCGCGGGATCGAGATGCGCCACGCGCAGGCGGGCGCTTTCCTGGCGGAACTGCTGGCGATCGACGCGTCGCAGCTCGCCGGCGAGGACCTGCTCAACTGGCAGCTCCTCACGCGCGAGATGAAGCTGGGCCAGGAGGTGCACCGCTTCCGCAGCTTCCTCATGCCCGTGGGCGGGCGCATGGGGCCGCAGCAGGAGATCCCGCAGATGGCCGACCGCGTGCCCTTCCGCACGCAGGCCGACTACGAGAACTACCTGAAGCGCCTCACCGCCGTGCCGCAGATGGTGCGCGATGTCCGCGTGCTGATGGAGACGGGCGTCGCCGAGGGGCGCGTCCCCGCGAAGGCGACGATGACCGATGTCCCCGCGCAGTTCGACGCGGTGATCCGCGGCGGGCTCGCGCAGCTCAAGGCGCCGCTGGCGAAGATGCCCGCGTCCATCCCCGCCGAGCGCCAGCAGGCGCTGCGCGCGGAGCTCGACGCGCTCCTGCCGCCGATCCTGGAGGAGCTGGCGAACATGCGCGCGTACCTGATCGCGGGCTACCTGCCCGCGTGCCGCGACACCGTCGGCGCGAGCACGCTCCCCGACGGCCGCGCCCTCTACGAGCTGGCGCTGCGCATCCACACGACGACCGACCTGGACGCCAAGACGATCCACGAGACGGGCGTGCGCGAGGTCGCGCGCATCCGCGGCGAGATGCTCGCGGTCATCCGCCGCACCGACTGGTACGCCGCGGACGCCGCGCGCGCGAAGCTCGCCGACGACGCGCTCTTCGCCGCCTTCGTCGCGTACCTGCGCACCGACGCGCGCTTCTACGCGAAGTCCGAGGAGGAGCTCCTCGCGCGCTACCGCGACGTCTGCAAGCAGATCGACGCGAAGCTCCCCGCCCTCTTCGGCGTGCTGCCGCGCAACACCTACGGCGTCCATGCGGTCCCGAAGTTCATGGCGCCGACGCAGACCACCGCGTACTACCAGCCAGGCTCGCTGCGCGCGGGCAACCCCGGCTGGTTCTGCGCGAACACCTACGCGCTCGACCAGCGTCCGCTCTACGAGATGATCCCGCTCTCGCTGCACGAGGCGGTCCCGGGCCATCACCTGCAGATCAGCCTGGCGCAGGAGCTGCCCGAGCAGCCGGAGTTCCGCCGCCAGATGGGCTTCACCGCCTTCGTCGAGGGATGGGCGCTCTACGCGGAGCGGCTGGGCATCGAGATGGGCTTCTTCGAGAACGACCCCTACGCCGACTTCGGCCGCCTGCTCTACGAGATGTGGCGCGCCTGCCGGCTGGTCGTCGACACGGGCATCCACGCCTTCGGCTGGACGCGCGACCAGGCGATCGACTTCATGAAGGCGAACACCGCGCTGAGCGAGCTCAACATCGTGCGCGAGGTGGACCGCTACATCGACTGGCCGGGCCAGGCGTGCGGCTACAAGATCGGCGAGCTGCGCATCCGCGAGCTGCGCGCGAAGGCCGAGCGCGAGTTGGGCGCGGCCTTCGACCTGCGCGCCTTCCACGACACGGTGCTGGGCGCGGGCGCGATCCCGCTGGACGTGCTGGGCACGCGCGTCGACGCGTGGATCGCCGCGCGCAAGGCGGCGGCTCAGCCGGCGCGCGCGCCCTGAAGGAAGGGGTTGCTGCGGCGTTCGGCGCCGATCGTCGTCGAGGGCCCGTGGCCCGGATGCACGCGCACCGCGTCCGGCAGCGAGAGCAGCGTCCCCAGCAGCGAGCGCGCCATCGCGGCGGGGTCGCTCGTGGGGAAGTCGGTGCGGCCGATGGAGCCGGCGAAGAGCGTGTCGCCCACGATCGCCTGGCCCGCGGCGTCGCAGACCAGCGTCACGCCGCCGGGGCTGTGGCCGGGCGTGTGCAGCACGCGCCAGCGCGCGCCGTTGAGGTCGAGCGTCTGCCCGTCGGAGAGCTCCCCTTCCGCGGGCGCCAGCGAGAGCGGCATCCCGACGAAGGCGCTCAGGTTGAGCTGCGGGTCGTCGAGGAAGTCCCATTCCGCGCGGTGCAGCAGCGTCGGGACGCCGGGGAAGGCGGCGCGCACTTCGCGCAGGCCGGCGATGTGGTCGGCGTGCGCGTGGGTGAGCAGGATCGCCGCGGGCTGCAGGCGCTCCTGGCGGATGAACTCGATGACCTCCGCGGGATCCTCGCCGGGATCGACGATCCAGCAGGCGGGGTCGCGCGGCGCACCCGCCTGGGGGCGCGTGGTGACGACGTAGCAGTTGGTCTCGAAGGCGCCGAGGCTCCAGGCGCGGATCTCCACGAGCGGCATGCGCCAAGGGTACGCGGGTATCCTTCCCGCCGTGACGGACGGATGGACTCGCCCGATGCGCCCCCGCGCGCGGCCGGCGCCGATGGCGCTGGGCGCGCTGCTTGGCGCGGGCGCGCTGCTCGCGGCGCTCGCGGGCGGCTGCGACCAGGCGCGCAGCGACTTCGGCGACGCGAGCAACTCCTTCTTCCCGCCCACCCCCACCGACGCGGGCCGCTGGGCCGTCGACAACACCGACCCCGAGAACCAGCGCCGCGGCGTCCTGCTGCTGGGCCTCTCGAGCTTCGGCGGCGAGGAGGCGTACCTCTCGCTCTACCAGCTCTACATCGAGGAGAACGGCGATCCGCTGGTGAAGGCGACCGCGATCCAGGCGCTCTCGCGCCACGGGCGCCCCGCCGACGCGGTGCTCATCTCCAAGCAGCTCACCAGCGAGTTCGAGCAGGTGCGCGTCGCCGCCGCGAAGGGGCTGCAGCGCATCCACAACTTCGCCGTCGCCGAGGCGCTCTGGAAGAGGCTCGTCGACGAGGAGGAGAAGACCGCGGTGCGCGTGGAGATCGCGATCGCGCTGGGCCAGTATCCGCGCGACGACGTCTTCCAGGCGCTCTGCACCGCGCTGGACCACCGCGAGCTCGCCGTGAACCTGGCCGCCGCGGACAGCCTGCGCCTGCTCACCGCCGCGGACTTCGGGCTCGACCGCCCGCTCTGGCTGAGCTGGTACCGCGCGCAGACCAAGCCCTTCCGGCCCGACGTCCCCTACTACTACCCCACCTTCGAGCGCCAGCTTGGCCTCGGGGACTACCTGATGTTCTGGGCGATCCCCACCTTCGAGCAGCCCGGCGTCCCCGCGGGCCTGCGTGAGACCGCTCCGGCGGACGGCGCTCCGCAGAACGAGTTCGGCAACCTCGGCGAGAAGGGGTGAGCGCGCGCGAGGACCATGCCGCGCCCGACGCCGCGCCGCCGGCGCCGGACGCGCAGGAGCAGCGCGAGCTGGAGCGCCTCGCCGCCGAAGGCGAGGTGGACGCCTTCGGCGATCCCGCGATCTCCGCGGCGAGCGCCGGCGCCGCCGCCGACGACGACCGCATCATCCGCAGCGGGCGCCTCGCGGGCAAGGGACTCTGGCAGTCGATCTGGATCCTCTCGATCCCGGTGCTCGTGCAGCAGGCGATGGCCGCGCTGGTGGGCACGACCGACACGCTCATGGCGGGCAACCTGCCCCCCGAGGTCACCGGCGCCGCGCTCGACGGCGTCGGCTTCGGCGCGAGCTTCATGTGGGTCGCCTCCATCGTGCTCATGGGGCTGGGCATCGGCGCGCAGGCGATCATCGCCCGCGCGATGGGCGCGGGCGACCGCGCCGAGGCCGAGCGCGCGGGCGGCACCGCGGTGGCCGCGAGCTTCGCGGCGAGCGTCCTGGGCGCGGTGGCGGTCTGGATGCTCGCGCCGTACGTCGCCGCGTGGATGGGGCTGAGCGACCACGCGCTGGGGTATGCGACCGACTACATCCGCGTGATCGCGCTGAGCATGCCGCTCATGGGCGTGATGACCGTGGGCGGCATGGCGCTGCACGGCGCCGGCGACACGCGCGCGCCGAGCGTCATCGCGGTGGGCGTGAACGTCCTGAACATCTTCTTCACCTGGGCGCTCTCGGGGGTGACGATCAAGTTCGGCTCGTTCACCATCCCCCACCTGCTGCCCATCGACGCCGAGCGCTGGGGCGTGGCGGGTATCGCGGCGGGCACGGCGATCTCCTACATCGCCGGCGGCGCGTGGACGCTGCATGTGCTCGGGCGCGGCGTGAAGGACTTCACCGTCCGCATCCCGCAGATGCGTCCGCAGCGGGCGATGCTGCGCCGGATCGTCGTGCTGGGCGTGCCCAACATGCTCGAGGGGGCGACGATGTGGCTGACGACCTCGGTGGGCGTCACCAAGTTCATCGGCATCGTCGCCGAGCGCGATGGCGGCCTCGCCGGCCCCGTGAAGGGGCTCTTCGGCGCGCACATGGTGACGGTGCGCTGGGAGGCGTTCAGCTTCCTGCCGGGCTTCGCGATGGGCACCGCCGCGGGGGCGCTCGCGGGGCAGTACCTGGGCGCGGGCTCGCCGGCGCTGGCACGGCGCGCCATCGGCGCCTGCCTGTGGATCGCCATGGGCATGATGGGGCTCATGGGCGTCGTCTTCATGGTGGAGGGCGAGGCGCTCGCGCGGCTGATGAGCCGCGATCCCGTCGTCCTGGCCGAGGTCCCCAAGACGCTCTTCATCTGCGGCATCGTGCAGGTCTTCTTCGCGATGGGGCTGGTGATCCGCGGCGGGCTCAAGGGCTGCGGCGACGCCAAGGGGACCTTCATCATCACGCTGGTCTCGACGGTGTGCGTGCGCGTGCCGCTGGCGTACCTCTTCGGCGTCGTGCTCGGCTACGGCCTTCCCGGAATTTGGATCGGTCTTTGCATCGAGCTGGGCGTGCGCGGCCTGCTTTTCCTCTGGCGCTACCTGCGCGGCGGCTGGGACCGCGTGCGCGTCTAGCCCGCGCCGACGCCCCTACAATCGGCCGATCCGGCGCATGCCGCGCCGGGAACCAGGACGCCGATGGCCAGCACCGCGACCCCCCGCACCGTTCCCCACGCCGACCCGATCGCCGACGCCGGATTCCAGGAGGCCGTCGTCGCGGGCGAGGCGCGCCTCACCCCCGAGCAGGGCCTGCGCACGCTGCTGGAGATGCCGCTGCACGCGCTGGGCGAGTGGGCCGACCGCCGCTGCCGCGCGGTGCACGGCGACCACGTCCGCACCTACGTCATCGACCGCAACATCAACTACACGAACGTCTGCACCGCCAAGTGCACCTTCTGCGCCTTCCGGCGCGACAGCGGCGACCGCGACGCGTACACGCTCGACACCGCGACGCTGCTGCAGAAGGTGCGCGAGCTGGTCGCGATCGGCGGCACGCAGATCCTCATGCAGGGCGGCATGAACCCCGAGCTGCCGCTGGGCTGGTACCTCGACCTGCTGCGCGAGATCAAGCGGCAGTTCCCGCAGGTGCACGTCCACGCCTTCAGCCCGCCGGAGTTCGTCGAGTTCGTCCACTTCTTCAAGCCCGCGGGCTCCACCTACGAGGAGCAGGTGCGCGGCGTGATGACGCAGATGCGCGAGGCGGGCCTCGACAGCGTCCCCGGCGGCGGCGGCGAGATCTTCGCCCCCGCGGTGCGGCGCAAGATCGGCCTGGGCAAGTGCGACGCGGAGTCGTGGCTCACGACGATGCGCGTCGCGCACGAGCTGGGGATGAACACCTCGGCGACGATGATGTTCGGCCACATCGAGGGGCGCGCCGACCGCGTGCACCACATGGAGCTGGTGCGGCGCTGGCAGGACCGCGCGGTCGCCGACTTCGCCGCGCAGGGCGGCGGGCGCTACAAGGCCTTCATCTCCTGGCCCTTCCAGCGCGAGAACACGCCGCTGGGGCGCGCGAAGGAATGGGGCCAGGGCGAGGGGGACGACATCTCGCAGCCCTTCCCCGGCGACGTCGTCGCGCGCCTGGACGGCAGCGGCGAGAAGGAGGCGCACCCCGAGTTCGGCCGACGCGTGCGGATGGCCGGCGCCACCGAGTACCTGCGCACGCAGGCGCTCAGCCGCCTCTACCTGGACAACGTCCACTCCATCGGCGCGAGCTGGGTCACGATGGGACCGCACGTCGGCCAGCTGGGCCTGCGCTACGGCGCCAACGACATGGGCAGCGTGATGATGGAGGAGAACGTGGTCAGCAGCGCGGGCACCGTGCACTGCCTGAACGAGCCGCTGCTCTGCCGCCTCATCCGCGACGCGGGCTTCCTGCCGGCGCAGCGCGACAACGCCTACAACCTGCTGCGCGTGCACGACGGACCGGAGTCCCCGGACCTGCGCGTGACGGACTGGAGCTCGCTGCGCGCCACGCCGATGCACCAGCAGGCCCCGCGCGCTCCCAAGCCCGCGCCGGAGAAGACGCCGCTGACGATCACCGCGGGTTCGACGACTTCCTGACGCGCTTGAGCACGCGCGACTCGAAGGCCACGGCGCAGGCGGGGCAGGCGCAGCGTCCCTGATGACGCACGGTGGCGCCGCGGCACCACGGACACGCGATGCCCGTGATCGGTCCGCCGGACTCCCGACCGCATTCGGTGCATGCGCCCATCGAGACACCGCGGAGGTTGTAGCCGCAGGTGCAGCGGTAGTGCCCGATCTCGTAGCCGACCGTCTCGTGGCACTCCGCGCAGGCGCACGGCACGCCGGCGGTCCACTCCGCCTCGTGCATGCAGCCGGGACAGCGTGCCGTGAAGCGCGCGTGGTCCGCGAGGTCCTCGGGGACGGGATCGAGCTGGAAGGCGGTCGTGTCGTAGGTTTCGCGGGTGCCTCGCGCCAGCTGGCGCAGCACGATGACGCCGAAGATCCCCATGCCAGCCGTCCACAGGATCGCCAGCTCGACGAAGGGCAGCGAGTCGGCAAGGGTCCACAGCCCGGCGCTTGAAGCGAAGCACTGGACCGCGATGGCCGCGAAGGGCGGTGCGACGACGGCGGCCGCGATCCACTGGGCGACGAGCAAGCGACGGTTCGCGGCGGGCCGGAGGAAGATGCGCGCCAGGAGCAGGTTGAGCCCGAGCAGCACGCAGCCCCCGATCAGAAAGCCGCTGACCGTGTCGTAGATCTCCACGGGGAGAGCGGCCGCAACGAGCGGGAGCGTCGCCACTCCGCCACCGATCACCGCGAGCGCCACGACGAGCGCCGCCATCCACCGCCCGAGCCGTCCGGTCGCGCCAACGATGGCCACGCCCCACAGCAGCAGCATCGGCACCAGGGCCGCCGATCCGACCCGCGCCACGGGCTCGATCGTGCTCCGGCGAATCCCGAAGGGGCCGGCCTTCTCCGAAATCAGCACGACCAGCGCGATCGCGCAGACCGCGGAACCCACCTTTGCCAGCAGCCGCAGCCAGACGAAGGCGCGCTGGAGCCGCGCGGTGTTCACGCCCCCTGCCCCGCCGCGGTCCCCTTCCACCGCTTGTCCTCGTCGATCGGGCGGCCGCACTCGGGACAGGCGGGCGCGTCGATGCGGTAGAGCAGGTAGCCGCATGCGCAGCGCGGCTCCTGGAGCTCGATGCGCAGCGCCAGCCGGCACGCGCCGCACTCCGAGGGCGCGTTCGCCTCGATCTCCAGCGGCTGCGCGCAGCGCGGGCACCGCAGCGCCACGCGCGTGCGCTGGCCGCGCAGCGCGCTGCCGTTGTCCTGCGCCTCGCGCAGGCGCCGCTGCAGCAGCAGGATCGGCAACGCGATCGCGCCCGCGGCGGTGAGCAGCATCACCGCGACGAAGACGCGGTAGAAGAGGTCGCGGGCGATGAAGAGCGATTCGAGAAAGGGCCAGACCCGCTCGGGAAAGATCGTCCCGGCGATGCCGATCGTGCCGCACGCGATGGCGGCGCCCGCGACCCCGCGCTGCAGCAGCCGGATCGGCCCGGAGCCGTGGCGCGGTCCGGTGATCCACGCGACGAAGATGCAGAGCAGGGCGAGCTGCACGAATGCGGCCGTCACCTGCACGAGGTGGCGCTCCGCCATGTAGCCCGGTCCGTTCCAGTCCTGATCCGGCCCATTGAGGAGCTCTGCGATCGGCACCCACGCGAGCACAAGTCCGAGCATGCCCGCGACGATCGCGGCGCCCGCGCCCACGACGCAGAGCCAGCGCGCGCCCCAGCGCTCCGCCGGCACGCCCGCCAGGAAGAGCATCAGGCACATCCCCGCGAGGATCGCCGCCGAACCCACCAGCCGCCCGTCGACGCTCGGCGAGAAGATCGCCAACAGGCCGAGGACGGCGACGATGCCGAGCACCGCGAGGAAGAGCCGCAGCGAGACCCGCGTGGGAATCCACAGCCCGCGCGAGCGTCCCTGCACGCTGCGCGGTCCCTCCGGTGCGGCGTCGGTGGTCGTGCTCATGAGGAACCCATGGGTTCGGCGCCAGCCGTGCCGGCGTCGGGGGCCGAGCCGGTGTCCGGATCCGCGTCGGAGCCGGCGGGCGCGCCGGCGCCCGCGGGTGGAGCGGCCGGCGTCGTGAAGACGGGCGCCGCCTGGACGATGGAGACCACGATCATGCCGACGCCGAGCCCGATGCACAGCACGATCGGTCCAAGCACGGCGACGACCGTCTTCCACACCGGCGCCGAGATCGCCCCCGCCAGGACGATGGCCGTCGCGATGGCGCACCAGATGCCCGCGACCGGGAAGAGGTAGAAGCCGCAGAGCGGGATGCACCCGAGCACCAGCGGCGCGAGCCCGTACCCGTAGGAGCCGAGCACGCGGCGCCAGTCGGGACGCTCGCCCAGCAGGCGGAGGATCCCGAACGCGAGGAACGCCATCGCGATCGCCGCGAGGAGCGTGCCGAAGGCGATGCCCGCGCTCCATCCCGCGGCCTTGAGGCCCTTGGAGAGCGAGCTGGAGGCGAAGTTGGCGCTGCGGGAGTTCGTGCTGGCGGAGAAGGACTCCAGCAGGACGATGAGCAGGACCACGCACACCTGCGGCACCGCCGCGACCACCACCGAGAGAAGCCCGAACCAGAGGGCCTCGTTCCCCGGCGCGCTGCGACGCAGCCCTTCGCCGATGCGGCCGGGCGAGCCGAGCACCGTGCTGACCGTGCGCACGAAGCGCCGGATGCGCCCCCCCCGCCCGCGGTCCCACGGGATGAACTCCTGCTCCGCGAGCTCCGCGTTGGTCCCCGGCGCCGCGCGCAGGATCATCGTCTCCAGGTTGCAGCGCGCGCCGCAGCGGACGCAGTCGAAGTCGCGCGGGACGATCAGCCCCTGCGGATCGATGCCGTAGTACTGCTGGCCGCAGCCGGGGCAGCAGAACTCGACCGCATTGGGCTCGAAGATGAAGTCGCTCGGGAGAAAGGGAACGCCGCACTCGGGGCAGGTGCGCCCCGGCACGTTCCACAGCGAGTAACCGCAGCCGCGGCAGCGCATCGTGCGATCAGTCCTCGGGCGCCCCCGCGGCGATGCGGCGGCGGAACTCCGCCTCGAGCCGCTGCGTGTGCGGGCCCACGCGGCCGATGCCGATGGTGCGGTCGCCGATCGCGCTCACGCCGATGATCTCCGCGGCGGTGCCGGTCAGGAAGACCTCGTCCGCGCCGAGGAACTCCTCGATGCGCATGCGCTTCTGCGTCACGCGCATGCCCAGCGCGGGCGCGAGCTCGTCGATGACGAACTGGCGCGTGATCCCGTGCAGGATCCCCGCGTCGGTGGGCGGCGTGAAGATCTCGTTCCCCTTGATCGCGAAGATGTTGTCGCCGGTGCACTCGCTCACGTCGCCGTGGACGTTGAGCATGATCGCCTCGAGGACGTCGGCGTCGATGGCCTCGATCTTGGCCATGATGTTGTTCAGGTAGTTGAGGCTCTTGATCGCGGGATCGAGGCACTCCATCGGCACGCGCGGACGGCGCGCGACGATGACCTTCATGCCCGCGCGGTAGAGCTCCGGCGGGTAGAGCTGGATGGTGTCGACCACGATGAAGACGCCCGGACGCGGGCACTTGAAGGGGTGCAGCCCCAGCGTGCCGACGCCGCGCGTGACGACCAGGCGGATGTAGCAGTCGGCCATTCCGCAGGCGGCCATCGTCTCCTTCATCGCCTGGCCCATGTCCGCGCGGCTGTAGGGGATCTTCAGGCGGATGCGCTCGGCGCTCTCCTCGAGGCGGCGCAGGTGCGACTCCATCTTGAAGATGCGGCCCGCGTAGCCGCGCAGCCCCTCGAAGCAGCCGTCGCCGTAGAGGAGGCCGTGGTCGTAGACCGAGACCATTGCCTGCGAGGGATCCACCAGGCGGCCGTCGAGCCAGATCTTGCGCGGACGCGCCGGGGTGGCGGCGGAGGTGCTGGCGACGGCGGCGGAGGTCATGCCCGCAGTGTAACGGGCTGCGCGGGGCTACCCGCCGTGGACCTTGCGGTGGCGCGCGGAGGGGATGCCCAGCTGCTCGCGGTACTTGACCACCGTGCGCCGCGCGATCGTCACCCCCCGCTCCTTCAGCTTCGCGGCGATCGCCTCGTCCGAGAGCGGCTGCGACTTGTCCTCGGCGTCGACGGTGTCCTTCACCATCTGGCGCACCGCCTCCCAGCTGGCGCTCTCCCCGCTGGCGGTCTCGGTGCCGCCGGAGAAGAAGCGGCGCAGCTCCACGAGCCCGCGCGGGGTCTGCAGCCACTTGCCCGCGACCGCGCGGCTCACGGTGCCGACGTGCACGCCCAGCGCGTCCGCGACTTCGGCCATCTCCAGCGGGCGCAGCGCCTCGGGGCCCTCGTCGAACCACGGGCGCTGGCGCTTGAGGACCTCCTGCACGACGCGCAGCACCGTGCTCTGG
This sequence comes from Phycisphaerales bacterium, assembly GCA_046350355.1. Taxonomy (GTDB): domain Bacteria; phylum Planctomycetota; class Phycisphaerae; order Phycisphaerales; family SM1A02; genus UBA966. The sequence continues at coordinate 1,195,128 of JAXMAN010000002.1, forward strand.
CGCTGGTGGAGCGCCTCGATGAGCCACTCCGCCGCGCGCACGTTGGTGCCGACGAACTCGCGCGTGGGGGCGTCGACGCGCTCGTCGCGCGCCATCTGCTCGTAGACGGGGTTGACGCGCAGGACGGGGAGGCCGCCCTCGACGAGCGCCGCCACGTAGCGGTCCTGGTCCGCGTCGTACTCGACGACGGCGTCGGGGAAGACGGGCTCGACGGGCGCGTCGACGACCTCGCGCCCGGGCGAGAGGCGCAGGCGGCGCAGCGCCTCGCGCGCGGCGGCGATGCGCGCCATCGGCAGGTGCGCGCGCTGCTCGATGCGCGGCAGGCGGTTCTCCAGGAGATCGTCCCAGTGCTGCCCGACGATGGTGCGCGCGTCGGTCCACGCCTGGCGCGCGGCCGCGTCGGGCTCCGCGCCGGAGCGGCCGTCGAGCATCGCGTCGATCTGCAGCAGCAGGCTCTCGCGCAGGTCGCGCGCGGCGATGCCCGGCGGCTCCAGGCGCCGCTGCACCGCCGCGAGCGCGCGCTCCATGAGCGCGGCGTCCCATCCGGCGTCGGCGTGCTGCGCGCGCAGTTCCTCCAGCGTCGTCGGGAGGAGGCCGTCCTCGTCGAGCGCCTCGATGATCGCCGCGCCCGGCGCGAGCAGCTCGGGCTCGATCTCCGCCAGGCGCCATTCGTGCAGCAGGCGCTCCGCGAGCGTCTCGCCGCGCGAGGGGGTGTTCGCCATCGCGTCCATCTTCGCGTCGCGCTCGCCGTCGGCGCGGCGCACGCGGGGCGCGTCGCCGTCGCCGTCGAGCATCTCGCCGTAGCTGCGCTCGTACTCGCGCAGGCGCTCGAAGCCCTCGGCGCTGCCGTCGTCGGCGCCCAGCGGGCGCTCCGCCTGCGGACGCACGAGGTCGAGCTCGAAGCCCGGCTCCTGCAGGTCGAGCGCGGCGTTGGACTCCAGCTCCTGGGTGATGCGCTCGCGCAGCGCGGCCACGGGAAGCTGCAGCACCTCCATCGACTGGATGAGCCGCGGCACGATCCGCAGCTGCTGCCCCAGACGCGCGCTCTGCGACTGCTGGATGCGCATCTCAGAGCTCCTGCCGGCACGCGATGGCGTCGGCCAGGACCGCCTTGCTGGCGAACTCGATCTGCCCGCCCGCGGGCAGTCCGCGCGCCAGGCGCGTGACCCGGATGCCGCGGCGGCCCATCTCCGCGGCGATCTGCAGCCCGGTGCTGTCCCCCTCCATGTCGGGGTTCATGCCCAGGATCACCTCGCGCACGGCGACGCCGCGCGCGTTGCGCGCCGGATCCTCGACGCGGCGCACCAGGTCCGCGACGGTGAGGCTCTCCGCGCCGACGCCGTCGAGCGGGTCGATGCGCCCCATCAGCACGTGGTAGACGCCGCGGTACATCCCCGTCTGCTCGAGGCTTATGAGGTCCTTGGGCTGCTCGACGACCAGCACGGTCGAGGCGTCGCGCGCCTCGCTGCGGCAGATCGGGCAGGGATCGACGTCCGTGAGGTTCCAGCAGATGCCGCAGTGGCGGATCGTGCGCTTGACGTCGGTGACCGCCTGCGCCAGGCGCATCGCCTCGGGGGCGGGCGTCTTGAGGATGTGGAAGGCCAGCCGCTCCGCGCTGCGGCGGCCGATGCCCGGGAGCGCCGCGAACTCGGCGATGAGCCGGTTCACGCATTCGGGGTAGGCGGCGCTGGGGCGTTCGGGGGGCACGCTAGAGCTGCGAGAGCTGGGCGAGGAGTCCAGGCGGCACGGGCAGGCCCAGCTCCTGCGCGGCGTCGGCCAGGCGCGTCGCGGCCTCGCGGCGCGCGTGGCGGATGGCGTCGTTGACGGCTTCGGTGGTGGCGGCCTGCAGGCGCGCGCGGCCATCGGGCGCGGCGGCGGCGGCGCAGGCCTTGGGATCGATGTCGAGCGAGAGCATCTCCAGGCGGCCGTTGACGACGGCGCGGACGGAACGGCAGCTCGAGTGGCCCGTGCACTGCACGCGCCCGAGGTCGTCCTTGGTCTCCTCCAGCTTCGCCTTGATGCGCGGGAGGTCCTTCAACAGGCCGGCGACGCCGGCGGCAGCCTTGAGCTTGTCAAACATCGGTGTCTCCGCCCTCGGTCGCCTCCTCCGCGGAGCGTCCCGAGTGCTGTGCCGGAAGCGTACCCGCGGCCTCCACGCGCACGACCGTCGCGTCGAAGAGGCGCGCGACGGTGCGCACGAGCTCGTGGCGCTGCACGGGATCGTCGCGCAGCGCGGCGGCGGCGGGCGCGGGCGTGCGGGGCGCGGCGGGCGCGGATGCGGGTGCGGGTGCGGGTGTGGCCGCGACCGGCGCGGCGGGCGCGCGCACGGTCGTCGTCGGCTGCGGCGCAGCGAAGGCCCCGCGCGAGGCGGGCGGCGCGGAGACCGGCGCGATCGCCGGCGGCGCCGCCGCCGTCACGAGGGGCGCGGCGCTTTTTTTGCGGGCGGCTCCGGTGGCGCCAGCCCGCGCGCGACCTCCTCCGCCGGCGCGAAGCGCGCCGCGAGGGCCAGCCGCACGACCGCCGCGTCCAGCAGCGTCCGGGGCGAGGAGCTCTGCTTCGCCGCGCGCAGCACGGCGTCGCAGACGGCGATCATGTGCGCGAGCGCCGCCGCGTCGAAGGCCTGCGCGTCGCGCGCGGCCTCGGCGCGCGCCTCGTCGGCGAGCTCCAGCAGCTCGCTCTCGCCGCCGCAGACGCGCGCGAGCATCAGCGTGCGCAGCCGCTCGGCGAGGAGCTCGAGCGCCTGCTCGACCGAGGTCCCCGACTCCAGCAGCGCGCCGGTGCGCTCGAGCGCGGCCTTGGGATCCCCCTGCCCGATCGCGGCGACGAGCGCGCCCACCAGCGCGGTGTCGGGGATGCCCAGCACCTCCGACAGGAGCGCGGCCGTGATGCGCCCGTCCATGCTCGCCGCGACGAGCCGGTCCAGCAGGCTGAGCGCGTCGCGCATCGAGCCGTTGGCCAGGCGCGCCACCTGCATGACGGCGGCGTCCTCGGCGGCGATGGATTCCTTCGCGAGCACCGCCTTCAGGTGCGCGGCGATCTTGGGCGCGGTGATGTTGCGGAAGTCGAAGCGCTGGCAGCGGCTCTGGATCGTCGCCGGCACCTTGTGCGGCTCGGTCGTGCAGAGGATGAACTTCACGTGCGCCGGCGGCTCCTCCATCGTCTTGAGGAGGGCGTTGAAGGCCGGCGTCGTCAGCATGTGGACTTCGTCGATGATGTAGATCTTGTAGGGGCTGCGCGCGGGCGCGATCCCCGAGCCGGCGATGAGCTCGCGCGCGTCGTCGATGCCGCGGTTGCTCGCGCCGTCGATCTCGATGACGTCGATGTCCTCGCCGCGCAGGATCGCGTCGCCGATGGCGGCGGCCTGCGTCTGCCCCTGCGCGTTGAGGGCGCGCGCGAAGATGCGCGCCATGCTGGTCTTGCCCACGCCGCGCGTGCCGCAGAAGAGGTACGCGTGCGCGGTGCGCCCGGTGGCGATCGCGTTCTGCAGCGTGCGCGCGATGGACTCCTGCCCGACGACCTCCTCGAAGCCGCGCGAGCGGTAGCGGCGCGCGAGGACGGTGTAGGCGCGCGTGGCGCCGGCGGCCGGTGCGCCCGACCCGCCGCCCGCAGGCGCGGCGGCGGGCGCCGGCTCCTCGAGGCCGGGGATCAGTCCGGCGGCGGGAGCGGGCGCCTCCGCATCCTTCTTCTTCTTGGTCGAGGGAGCCACGGGTGACCTCGCGATGACTGCGGACCGGACACGACGCTGCCCGCACGCGTGTGCGGGCAGCGATGCGGCGTCTGGGAGGACGGCCAGGCGGTCCGGCGCTCGGCCGACGCCGCTTATGGCTGCTGCGGTCAAGCCCTGACCAGGTTCACGGGCCAACCGACGACGGGGCCCGGCCGCCCTCCTCGACGCCGCGGTCCGACATCGTAGCGCGGCGGATCGGCCCCGTCGATGCGCACGGCGGGAGCGCCGCTAGACTTGAACCGATGTCCTCGCAGGAGCATTCCGCGGGCCCGTCGGGCAGCGACGCGACCCCGGGCGCACGGTCGACCGATCCCGCCCCGGGCCTTCGCCGCAGCCGCAACGCGGCCGAGGACGCGCGCTCGCACCGCGTGCTGATGACCGTCCTGCGCTCGGTCTTCGTCGTCGTCCTCATCTCCGTCGTCGTCCTGACCGTCTCGAGCAACCGCACCGGCGCGCTCGACTTCGGCTACAGCACGATCATCGGCCTGCTGCTGGCGGCGGCGGCGCTGGGACTCATCGTCATCCTGGTCGACGCGCTCACGCCCAACAAGCGCCTGGCGTGGGTCGTGGGGATCTTCGTCGGCACGATGCTGGGCCTGATCGGCGCGGTCGCGGTCGGATCGGTGATCGACCTGGTCGCCTCGGCGTGGGACCTGAAGGAGGCGAGCGTCTACCTGGGGCTCGCGAAGGTGACCATCGGCATCGTGCTGGTCTACCTCTCGATCTCGGTGGTGCTGACCACGCGCGACGACCTGCGTCTGGTCATCCCCTACGTGGAGTTCGCGAAGCAGACGCGCGGCGCGCGCCCCCTGCTGCTGGACACCTCCGCGCTGGTCGACGGCCGCATCGACGACCTCGCGCGCACGGGCATCATCGACGCGCCGGTCCTGGTGGCGCAGTTCGTCATCGACGAGCTGCAGGCGCTCGCCGACAGCGGCGACCGCACCAAGCGCCAGCGCGGCCGCCGCGGGCTGGAGATGCTCCAGCGACTGCAGGGCAACCCCTACATCGACCTGCAGGTCGAGGACCTGCGCGCGGAGGGCCGCTCCGTCGACCGCGCGCTGGTCGAGGTCGCGAAGACCGAGCGCTTCCGCATCGTCACCACCGACACCGGGCTCGAGCGCGTCGCGCAGATCAACGGCGTCGCGTCGCTGAACCTGAACGCCGTCGCGGGCGCGATGCGCCCCGGCCAGAGCATGGGCGACCAGCTCCGCGTGGCGCTCGTCAAGAAGGGCGAGAACGCCGGGCAGGCGGTCGGCTACCTCGAGGACGGCACGATGGTCGTCGTCGAGCGCGCCGAGGCGCTCGTCGGCAGCACCGTGGAGGCGACGATCGCCAACACCGTGCAGACCGCCGCGGGACGGCTGATCTTCGCGCGCCTGGAGCGCGGCGACGGGGGCGGCGAATCGGCGACGGAACCGTCGCCGGCGTCGACGCCCACCGCGGAGGCCGGCTCCCCCGCCGCGCACGACGCGGGCGCGGAGCAGGAGCGCATCGCCTCGATGGCGCGCGCCGCGACCAACCAGCCGCGCACGCCCCCGCGCCTGGGGCAGAACCCCGCCGAGCACGCGCGGCCGCGCAATCCCCGCCGCGAGCGCTGAGGCGCGCGGTCATCGAATTCACTTCAGGAGCGAACGCTCAACGCGCCAGCAGCGCGGTGCGCACGAGCTCCGCCGCCTGCGCGTCCGCGGTGGTCGCCGAGACGGTGGGCGCGCCCCCCGCGAGCGCGAAGTCCAGCCGTACGCGCGCGCCGGCGTGCGCGCCGCGCAGCGTGAGCAACATCGTTCCGCCGCCCTGCTGCAGGAGCACGCGCATGCCGCGGCGGAGCTGGCGCAGGTCGGCGGCCTCGCCCGCGAGGGCACGGTGCACGACGGGTTCGGGAACGGTGATGCGGGGCGCCGCGTCCGGGGGGAAGACGCAGCGCGCGCCGATTTCGCAGACGGGTCGGGTCTGGACGGGCATCGGGTGACTCCTCGCGCGGCGCCCGGCGCCGGCGGGAGATTCATCGGCCATGCGCGGGCCAGAACGCGAGAGATCCGCGCGCGATCAGCGCGGCGCGTCGTCGGGGCGCGCGTCGGCGCCGCCCTCGGGCGGATGGTGCCCCAGCTCCGGCGTCGGCTCGCGGCGACCCGCGCGCGCGGCCTGCGAGCGCGCCTCGCGCATCGCGTCCCCCAGCGGCCCCTCCTGCTTCGCCATGCGCTCGACCATCCGTCCCGCCAGCCGCATGCGCCGCAGCAATTCGGACATCCCGGAGGCGAGCACCTCCTCCTGCGAGGTCGGCGGCTCGGGCTCGTGCCGGTGCGGATCGGACTGCGGAGGATTCGTCGGCGATTCGGCCATCGGGTTCAGGAGCGCTCCGGCCCGCCACGATAGCCCGTGGCGCTCGGTTCCAGCTCCATCTCGGCCAGGAACCCCTCGGCGGCCTCGGCGAGCTCCTCCGGCGCGGGCGCTTCCGTCTCGCCCAGCGCGGCCGTCGCCGACTGCACCGATCGCACGGGCAGGCCGCGCAGGACCAGCCCCGCCGCCCCCGCGTCCAGCGCGACCAGCAGGTGCGCGGCGCGCGATTCGTAGCCGGCGTCGAGCCAGCCGCGCACGACCTCGCTCGCCTGCTCCGGGGCGGCGCGGACCGCCTCGCTGGCGGCGGCGAGCGCGGGCGACTCCTCGATGGGCTCGGGCTCCACGGGCTCGACGATCGCGGGCGCGCGGGTGGTCGCCGCAGGACGGCCGGCGCCCGGGCGCGTGCGCTGCAGCGTCCAGGAGCCGACGGCGGCGGCGCCGACGATCGTCAGGAAGGCCCAGCCCCAGGGGAAGCTCGGCGCGGGACCGCCGCCGGGACCCAGCGGCGTCGTGCGCTCGCGGGCGGCGCCGTCGAACGCGACCTGCGAGGGCGAGCGTGCGGCGAACGGCTCGGCCGGCGCGGGCGCGTCGATGCCGACCTCGGCGCTGCTGGCGGCGGGCGCGTCGCCCGCATCGGCGGCCATCGCGACCGCGACCGCCGTCGGGCAGTTGCCCGCGGGGCACTGAAGGAAGGGCTCGACCATCGCGGCGATGCGGTCGCGCTCCGTGGCGAGCACGGCGGGCAGTTCGCGCACGGTGCCTTCGGGGGTGAGCGCGCGCGCCTGCAGGTAGCCGCGCGGCAGGTGGATCGTGGCGACCATGCCGCCCGACTCCGCCTCGCGCACGGCGACGCGCACGCCGGGAATGTCGGTGAGCATCGCCGCGAGCAGCGCGTTGGCGCGCTCCTCGCGCGCGCGGACGATGTCGGCGACGGCGCGCTCCTCGGCGCCGCGCGGCTGGCGTGCGCGCCCCGCGACCGCGTCGAGGATCGCCACCTGCTCCGGACGCAGCCCGGGCGAGGCGCCGCAGACGAGCACGGCGACCGCATCGACGAGGTCCTGCGGCATCGGTCCCGAGCGCATCGTCACGGTGACGGCCGCGGCCCCACCGCTGGCGCTGCCGGGGGCGCCGCTGCGGTGCGCCTCGGTGAGCACGACCTGCGCGCGCGCCACGCCGGGCTGCTGCGCGATCGCGGACTCGAGCGCCTGCATCGTGGCGGCGAGCCGGCGCGCGCGCGTCTGGTCGCTGCTGGCGAAGACGGATTCGTCGGCGAGCGCGCTCGCCATCGCGTTGGGCGCGGGGCGGGCGGCGGCGAGCGTCTCGATCGCGGTGCGCACCTGCGCGGCGGGGACCCAGAGGGCGCCCTCGCGCTGCGCGGCGGGGATGCCGGCGGCGACGAGCGTCGCGCGCGCGGCCGCGGCGTCGGCGGCGGGGACGGCGAGCGCGACCTCGGTGCCCGCGGCGCGCGGCCAGAAGCCCCACGCGGCGACGACGGCGACGAAGGCCGCGCCCAGCGCGACCATCGTCGCGCGGCGGCCGCGCACGATCGTCCACGGCGAGGCGGGCTCCGGCGGCTCGGGATCGGACAACGGCGCGTCGCCGGCGATCCAGGCGTCGTCGCGGTCGTCCTCCACCAGGTCGCGTCGCATCGGTTCCATCGGTCACTCCTGTCGCCGCGCGATGCGGCTACGCACGCAGATCGCGCATCTGCGCGTAGGCATCGAGCATGGCGTTGCGCACCGCCTGCAGCATCTGGAAGGCGGCGTCGGCCTTGCGGGTGGCCAGTAGCACGCCGGCGACATCGGTCGTCTCCCCCGCGCGCAGCGCCTGCGCGGCGCGCTCGGCCTCGGCGCCCAGCGCGCGGGCCTGCGAGAGCTCCTGCTGGATGCGCGCGACGAGCGCATCGCCCGCGCGCAGCGGCGCGGCGGCGTCGGTCGCGGATGCGGCGCCCGCGGTGGTGGCCTGCTCCGACGCGGCCACCATCGCGCGCGACGACGTCGCCACGACCGGGGCGGGTGCCGCTCCGGACGAGGCAATGGCTCCGATGGGTTCGCTCACGCTCCGCTCCAGCGTCCTCGGCGCGCGCTCCCGCATCCGTGCGGGTGGCGGCGCGCCGCGCCGACTTCATCGGCAACTTCTGCGCGAAGCCTGCAAAAGTCGCGCGGGAGGACTTCGGGGCCGAGAACCGGGCGCCGGCCACCCCGACGGGCGGTCCGCGCCCCCCGCCACCGAGCTTCAGGCGTTGGCCGGAACCAGCCCCGCGGTCTTCCACTGCCGCAGCTTCATCCCCAGGGTGCGCACGCCGATCCCCAGCGCCCGGGCGGTCCGGTCGCGGTGCCCGCCGAAGCGGTCCAGCGTCGCCATGATCGTTCGTCGCTCGATGTCGGCCAGGGTCATCGTCTCGCCGTCGCAGGCGAGCGCGGCGTCCCCCGCCGCACCCGAGCGCAGCGTGTCGAGCTCGCGCGAGAGCTCCTCGACGCGCTCGAGCAGGACGCGGTGCGTGCCCTCGACGCCGGCGGCGACCTGCTGGAACGCGGCCACCAGCTCCTCGAGCCCCTGCCGGTCGGCAGGCGCGGTCGAGGCATCCGCGGTCATTCGTGTTGCGCGTCCATCCAGTCCGTCGTGCACGCGGCGCTCCTGCGGCGGGTCCGTCCGCCCGCAGCGCTATCGGCGTTCGGAGGGCGGCGGCTTGAGCGCCTGCCCGCGCGCGGGCGCGCGCACGACCGCGGTGCGCGAGGCGACCTCGCCGAGTCCGCGTCCGCCGGGGACGATGATCGTGAAGAGTCCCGCGATCGGCGCGAGCAGCAGGATCGACTTGAAGAAGTTGCGCACGAGCGTCTGCCAGAGGCGCGGCTTCGCGCCCGCGGGCTCGACGCGCACGACGCGTCCGCCGACGATCCACTTGCCCAGGCTCGTGCCGGCGATCGCCTCGGTGGTTCCCGAGACCAGCAGCGCGATGAGCAGCGCCGCCACGCCCCAGGTCGCCGCCTGCAGGTCGGTCGTCCACAGCGGGAGCACCGCGACCTGGCCGATGCGCCCGCCCAGCAGGAGCGCGACGCCGAAGCCCGGGAGCAGATCGATGACCAGCGCGCCCACGCGCGGGCCGATCGGCAGCGCCTCGCAGCCTTCGGGCACGAGCACCGCCCCCTGCGGCCCCGCGCTGCGCAGCAGGAAGGCGGAGAGGATCGTCGCGAGCACCACCATCCCCAGGATCGGCAGGTGCAGCCAGGCGCGCGGATCGATCGGCTGCGGCGCGAGCACCTGCGTCGGCCCGATCTCGCCGCGCACGCCGTCGATGCGCCGCGCCGCCGCGCCGCCCTCGCCGGTGCCGATGAGGAGCGCGAAGTCGTCGCCCTCGCCCAGCAGCGCCCACGGCTGCGGCGGTGGCTGCAGCGTGGCGAGCGTGACGGTGCCCCCCTCGCGCAGGTAGAGGAGCGCGATGGCGCGCTCGGGGGCGAATGCCATCGCCGCCGGACGCGCTGCGCCGGAGACGAGGTCGAGCAGCTTGGGGACCGCGAGCGTCGTCTCGCTCCACGCGCCGTCGCGCGCGAGGACGCGGGCGCGTCCGTCGGGGGCGAGCACCGCGGGCCGACCGTCCAGGCGCAAGAGCCGCGCGACCTCGTCGCCCGCCGGCGCGCCGGGGACCGTCTCCCAGTCGCCGCTGCCCAGGCGCTCCAGCGGTGCGCCCGCGCGCAGCGCGTAGAGCACGCCGTCGGCGGCGACGAGCCCGCGCAGCGCCCCCTCGGGCGCGAGGCTTCGCCGCAGCTCCATGCGTCCGGGCGGATCGTCGTAGAAGGCGCCGGTCGCGGGGTTGCGCGCGACGAGCGCGGTGGCGACCTCGCGCCGCGCGCCCGCGGCGGCGTCGAGCACCACCCAGACGCGCCCGCCCTCCGCGGCGACCGCGAGCGGCGCCTGCCGGAAGGAGAAGGCGCGACGCGCGAAGGCGCCGTTCATCCCGCGCGCATGGTGCAGGAGCACGTGCTCGCGGCCGTTGGGGGTGTTGCGCTCGAAGGCGGCCCAGAGATGCTCGCCATCGCTGGCGGCGGGGACGCGCGGGCCGGGAGGCTCGACGCCGGCGACGGGGCCACCATCGGTGCGGGCGGCCGCCTGCGCGCGCGGCACGGGCGCGAACGCCAGCGCCAGCAGCGCCGCCATGGCGGCCAGCACGGCGAGCGCGCGTCGCCGGGCCGGTGCGGTGAACCCGGCGGGCGTCACTGCGGGTCGTCCTCGGTCTTGCCCGGCGCGAAGCGGTCGCGCAGGGCCTGGAAGTCGTAGAGCCCGGGCTTGTCGACGGCCTCGCGGTCCGCGCGGGCGGTGTCGAAGGTGACGGCGATCTCGCTCGTGCCCGCCTGCCCGCTGGCGCTGGCGCGCACGCGCCGCGGGATGCGCGGCCAGGCGCCGGGCGAGGCCCCCGCCGTCTCCACGGGCATGAAGTCGCGCAGCGTCGAGGCGCAGACGACCTCGCCGCCGCGCACGATGCGCACCGCCACCGGCGCGAGCGAGCGCGGGTCGAAGTCCGCCTCGATCACCGTCGCCGGCGGCAGCGGCGCGGCGCCCGCGTCGACCGGCACGCTGGCGACGCCGTCGTGCATGCGCACCGTCGCGCCGGGCGCGGGCGCAAGCGGGACGATCGCCAGCAGCCAGGGCAGCGCCGCGCTCGTGCCGGCGCGCGTCCCCGCGAGCTGGCCCGTCCGCAGCGCCACCGGCTGCGCCTTCAGCTCGAAGGCCCACCAGCGCACGCCGTCGCTGCCGATCCACGCCCAGCGGTCGCCCAGCTTCGAGACGCTCGCCGCGAAGCCGCGGCCGGGCATCCAGCGGAAATCCAGGTCCCCCTGGTCGAAGTGCTCGCCCTCGTGGTCCTTGGTTCGCAGCTCCACCACGCCGCGCCCCTGCAGCGCGGCGAGCGAGCCGACGCGCGCCCGCTCGCTCGCGGCGATCGCGGCGACCTCCGGCGGCGGCGCCTGCGCGGGCCCCTTCTGCGGGCCGCAGCAGCCCGACGCGAACGCGGGCGCCAGGGCCAGCGCGGCCAGGAGCGCCAGGCGGGCGGCGCGGATCACAGCTCGCTCTGCATGACCTCGCCGAGGTGCTCGGCAAGCTCCTGCAGGTCCTCGTCGCGGATCTGGGGGTTGCGGACGCGGATCGGGGGGATCTCCTCCCCCATGCCGCGCTTCTGGACGAGCCAGGTCTCGCTCGCGCCCTCGCGCTCGACGCGGATGTGGCGCAGCAGCTTCTTGCGCAGCAGGATCAGGCAGAGCAGCCAGCGGTAGGCGAGGCGCTGCGCCCGGTCGTCCCCCTCCAGCCGGTCGAAGAGCTCCACGAGCGTGTCGTCGTCCACCAGGAGGCGGCGCTTCTGGTCGGGCTCGGGCGCGGTCGTGCGCCAGAAGCAGACCAGCCCCTGCGGGCGGGCGCCCGTCTCCCACGCCTCGCGCGAGTAGTCGTGGCGCACGAACTCGTGCCCCTCCTCCTGCGGCGGCGCCTCGCAGAGCGTGGCGACGATGGGCTCGCCGGGGGCGAGATCGCGGCCGGTGGCCGCGCAGCGCGCGGTGAAGCGTCCGAGGGAGAAGCTGCTCGAGGCGCGTGACATGCGCGCATCGTAGTGCGGCCGCGCAGCCGCGCGACGCGCGCCAAACGCAGGTCCGCGGCTTATACTCGCCGCGGATGCTCGAGCGACTCGGCCAGCTCTTCCGAGGCAATGAGCCGGTCGCCATCGCGATCGAGCTGGCGGTGATCTGGGCGATCGTCTACGGGGTGCTGCGCTTCCTGCGCGGGACGCGCGGCGCGGGCGTCCTCAAGGGCGTCATCGTCATCCTGGCGGCGATCATCCTGAGCCTGCGCTTCGCGGGCACGGCCAGCGACAGCTTCGCGCGCCTGCGCTACGTGGCGGAGGCGCTCGCGGGGACGCTGGCGATCGCGCTCGTGGTCATCTTCCAGCCGGAGCTGCGCCAGGGCCTGATCCGCCTGGGCCGCTCGCGCTTCTTCGGCAGCAGCAAGGCGAGCTTCCGGCAGGTGGTCCCCGCCATCGACGAGGCGGTCGAGTTCCTCAGCCGCAACCAGTTCGGCGCGCTCATCGTCATCGAGCGCGGCGTGCCGCTGGGCGACATGATCACCACCGGCGTGCCCATCGACGGCGAGGTCTCCGCGCGCCTGCTCGAGTCCATCTTCTGGCCCAACAGCCCGCTGCACGACCTGGCGGTGGTCATCCGCGGCGACCGCGTGGCGGCGGCGAACGTGCAGCTCCCGCTCGCGGACGCGGCGACGGTGCCTGCGCGGCTGGGCTCGCGCCACCAGGCCGCGGTGGGCGCGACGCTCGAGACGGACGCGATCGTCGTCGTCGTGAGCGAGCAGACGGGCGCGATCCGCATCGCCGCGGCCGGGCAGCTGGGCGAGCCCATCGCCTACGACGACTTCGTGCGCACGCTCGAGCGCGCGCTCGCGACCACCTCGGACGAGGGGATCGCGCTGGATTCCATCGGGGGCACGCGCCCCGGAGGCGCGCTGTGAAGTCCCACATCGGCTGGCGCAGCGAGGTGCTCAACATGATCGCCGCGGCGATCATCGCGCTGCTGGTCTGGGCCTACGCCAACGACCGCACGCGCGAGGCCGCGACCGTCAGCGGCAGCATCCGCCTGGGCGTGAACGACCCGCGCGCGCAGTACCTGGAGCCGGTCACGCCGGTGCCCGTCTCGCTGGAGGTCCGCGGCAGCCGCCGCGCGATCGAGCAGCTCGAGGACGCGATGCGCGGCGGGCTGAGCCTGGTCGCGGGCGTGCGCGACATCGCGGGCGAGCCGGGCGCGCACATCATCGACCTCGCCGAGACCATCGGCGCGCAGCCGACCGTCGCCTCGCTGGGCGTCGAGATCGTGCGCGCGCGCCCCGAGTCGGTCCGCTACGAGGTGGGCACGCTCGTCACCGAGCAGGTGCCGATCACGCCGATCATGCCGCGCACCTCGGTGCAGGGCGAGATCGTCGTCGACCCCCCCGTCGCGACGGTGACGCTCCCCGAGACCGCGCGCCGCGCCATCGGCGCGCTCACGCTCGACGCGGACGTGGACACCAAGAACCTCGAGCCCGGCACGCCGCAGCAGATCGACGTCGACCTGCGCGCCCCCGAGGCGCTCGCCCGCTGGCGCGACCTGTACCGCGTCGTGCCGCCGCGCGCGAAGGTGAGCTTCACGCTGCTGGCGACGACGGCGGACCTCAAGCTCACCTCGGTCCCGGTGCGCCTGGCGCTGCCCCCCGAGGCGGCGAGCTGGGACGTCTCCCCCGCGCTGGGCGACGAGTCCGTCGCCGAGGTGCTGGTGACCGGACCGCGCAGCGCGATCGAGACGCTCTCCTCCAGCGCCTTCCAACCCGCCGCGATCGTCGATGTCCGCGCCGACCAGCTTGTCGCGGGCACGGCGACGGTGCCGATCAGCTTCTGGCGCCTGCCCGAGGGGGTGAAGGTGCTCAAGGCCGGCCGCGCCGCCGCGGGCGAGATGCCCACGGTGCAGCTTCGCATGCTTCCCAGGCCGCGCTAGGCGCCCGCGGGGGACTCGGCCGCGCGCACCGCGTGCCAGAGCTTCTTGCCGCGGCGCAGCAGGGCCACCCGTCCGTGCAGGAGGTCGCGCGGGGTGAGCCGCGCGTCGTGCGCGGCCTTCGCGCCGTTGACGAGCACCGCGCCCGCGGCCAGGAAGTCGCGCGCCTCGCGCTTGCTCGCGGCGAGCGTGGTGCGCGGCAGCAGGTCCAGCAGCGCGAGCCCCTCGCCGCCGAGCTCGCCCGGCTCGAGCGTCGTCGCGGGCAGGTCCTCGGCGATCTCCTCGACGGTGCGCGCGTCGAGCGATGCGACCTCGCCGGAGAAGAGCGCGCGGCCCGCGGCCTCCGCGGCGGCGCGCTCGGTCGGGCCGTGGATCATCTCGGTGACGGTGTTGGCGAGCACGCGCTGCGCCTCGCGCTCCTGCGGGCGGTCCTGCGCGGCGGCGTCGAGCTCCTCGATGCGCTCGCGCGGCAGGAAGGTGTACCAGCGCAGGAAGCGGCCCACGTCCGCATCGGCGGTGTTGAGCCAGAACTGGTGGAAGCGGAAGGGGCTCGTGCGGTCGGCGCTGAGGTAGATCGCGCCCTTCTCGCTCTTGCCGATCTTGCTGCCGTCGGCCTTGGTGACGAGCTGGTTGGTGATGCCGTGCGCCTCGCCGCCGGCCATGCGGCGGATGAGGTCGATGCCGCTGACGATGTTGCCCCACTGGTCCGCGCCGCCGAGCTGCACGGTGCACCCCTCCGCGCGGAAGAGGTGCACGAAGTCGTAGGCCTGCAGGATCATGTAGCTGAACTCGGTGTAGCTGATCCCCTGCTCGCGCCCCTCCAGGCGCGTGCGGACCGAGTCGCGCATGATCATCTGGTTGACGCTGAAGTGCTTGCCGACCTCGCGCAGCAGGTCGATGTAGCGCAGGTCGCAGAGCCACTGCGCGTTGTCCAGGAGCTTCGCGGCGCGGTCGCCGCGCGCGGAGAAGTCGATGACGCGCGAGAAGGTCTCGCGCTGGCGCGCCACATGGTGCGCGACGCGCTCGGGGGTGAGGAGCTGCCGCTCCGCCGACTTGCCGCTGGGATCGCCGATGAGGCCCGTGCCGCCGCCCATCAGCACGATGGGCCGGTGCCCCGCGCGCTGCCAGTCGGCCAGCAGGCGCATCGGGATCAGGTTGCCGATGGTGAGCGAGTCCGCGGTCGGGTCGAAGCCCGCGTACGCCGTGCGTCCGCCCGGCGCCAGGTACTCGCCCATCGACTCCGTGGTCGTCTGGTGCAGGAGGCCCCGCCAGCGCATCTCGTCGAGAAAGGCGCTGGGCGCGATGGTGGGAATCGACGGCGTGGACATGGGGCGCGCAGCGTACGGCAGGCGTGCCCGCGGGGAGGGCGGGCGCCGGCGCCGCGCTCGGCGGTGCCGCGTCCTCAGCGCGCCGCGAGCGCGCCGGACTTGGTCCGGATGTCCGCGAGCAGGTCGTGCCAGCTCTTCTCGAAGGCCTCGGCGCCCTGCTTCTGCAGCGTCGCCGCGGTCGCCGCCAGGTCCACGCCCGCCGCGCGGATGCGCGCGAGCGCGGCGCGCGCGGGGCCGCCGTCGGGGGGCAGCACGCCGGCGATGCGTCCGCCCGCGTGCAGCGCCTGGAGCGTCGCCTCGGGCATCGTGTTCACGGTGCGCGGCGCGGCGAGCCCCTCGACGTAGTACGCCGGCGCCAGCGCGGGGTCCTTCGTGCCGGTGCTCGCGAAGAGCAGGCGCTGCGGGCGCGCGCCCCGCTCCTCCAGGCGCAGCCAGCGCTCGCCGGAATAGAGCGCGGTGTACGCCGCGTAGGCGTCGGCGCCGACGGCCAGGCCGGTGCGCGCCTTGAGGTCCGCGGGCACCTTCGGGTCCACCGCGGTGTCCCAGCGCGAGATGAAGAGGCTCGCGACGCCCTCGACGCGCAGCTCCTTGCCCGCCTGCGCGCGGCGCTCGAGGCCGCGCAGGTACGCCTCGGCCGCGGCCAGGTACTGCTCGGTGCTGAAGAGGAGCGTCACGTTCACGGGGATGCCGCGGAAGACGAGCTCCTCGATCGCGGGGACCCCCTGCGGCGTGCCCGGGACCTTGATGTACAGGTTCGGCCTGCCCGCGCGCGCATGCAGCGCGACCGCCTGCTCGACGGTGCTGCGCGCGTCGTATGCCAGCAGCGGGCTCACCTCGAGCGAGCACCAGCCGTCGACGCCGCCGGTGCGCGCGTGGACGCCGGCGAAAAGCTCGCAGGCGCGGGTGAGGTCCTCGATCGCCAGCGTGAAGAAGATCTCCTCCTCCTTCATGCCGCGCGCGGCCATCGCGGCGATGGGCGCGTCGTAGTCGGCGCTGCCGGCGATCGCCTTCGCGAAGATCGTCGGGTTGGAGGTGAGCCCCACGACGCTCCACTGCGCGATCAGCTTCTGGAGCGGACCGTCGAGCATCGGGCGCGTGATGTTGTCCACCCAGATGGACTGCCCCGCCATGGAGAGGAGCGCGGTCGGGACGGGCGCGGAAGCGGCGGCGGAGGCGGAGCTCATGCCCCTATCCTAGTGCGCCCATGCACCGCACCGCGCCGCTCTCGTCGCTTCCGGAGTTCCTCGCGCTGCAGGAGCACGCCGCGCACCTGCGCGCGAGCCACCTGCGCGACCTCTTCGCCGCCGACGCGCGCCGCCCCGCGGGCGAGCCCGCGCGCGGACAGGCGCTCGCGCGCTCGGCGCTGGGCATCCACATGGACTTCTCGAAGCAGCGGCTGGACGCGAAGGCGCTGCAGATGCTGCTGGCGCTCCTGCACGCGAGCCCCTTCGAGCGGCGCCGCGCCGCGATGTTCGCGGGCGAGCACATCAACACGACCGAGGACCGCGCCGTCCTGCACGTGGCGCTGCGCGCGCCGCGCGGCGCGACGATGCGCACCGGCGGGCAGGACGTCGTCCCCGAGGTGCACCGCGTCCTCGACCAGATGGCCGCCTTCGCCGACGCCGTGCGCAGCGGCGCCTGGCGCGGGCACACCGGACGGCGCATCCGCAACGTCGTCAACATCGGCATCGGCGGCAGCGACCTGGGCCCGCAGATGGCCGACGACGCGCTGCGCCACTACGCGGATCCCGCGCTGCAGATGCGCTTCGTGAGCAACATCGATCCCGACGACTTCGCCTGGAAGACCGCGGACCTGGACCCGCAGGAGACGCTCTTCATCGTCGCCAGCAAGACCTTCACGACGCAGGAGACGATGACCAACGCGCGCACCGCGCGCGACTGGAGCCTGCGCGCCTTCGGCGGCGACCGGGCGAGCGTCGCGCGGCATTTCGTCGCCGTCTCGACCAACACGCACGAGGTGCGCGAGTTCGGCATCGATCCCGCGAACATGTTCGTCTTCTGGGACTGGGTCGGCGGTCGCTTCAGCATGGACTCGAGCGTCGGCCTGAGCACGATGATCGCCGTCGGCCCCGCCGCCTTCCGCGAGATGCTCGACGGGTTCCACGAGATGGACGAGCACTTCCGCACCGCCCCCGCGGCGGAGAACCTCCCGGTGCTCATGGGACTGCTCGCGGTCTGGAACGCGACCTTCCTGGGCCTGGGCTCGCTCGCGGTGCTTCCGTACAGCCAGTACCTGGGCAAGTTCTCCGCGTACCTGCAGCAGCTCGAGATGGAGTCCAACGGCAAGCACGCGCAGCTCGACGGCTCCCCCGTCGCGTGGAACACCTGCCCCGTCGTCTGGGGCCAGCCCGGCACCAACGGCCAGCACGCCTTCTACCAGATGATCCACCAGGGGACCTTCGTGGTGCCCTGCGACTTCATCGCCTTCGCGCAGCCGCTGCACGACCTCGGCCCGCACCAGGACATGCTGCTGGCCAACGCGATCGCGCAGGCGCGCGTGATGGCCTTCGGGCAGAGCGCGCAGGAGCTGCTCGCGCAGGGCACGCCCGAGGCGCTCGTGCCGCACAAGCAGATGGAGGGCAACCGCCCGAGCACCTTCCTCCTCTGCGAGAAGCTGACGCCGCGCATGCTGGGGAGGCTGGTCGCGCTCTACGAGCACAAGGTCTTCACCGCCGGCGCGCTGTGGAACATCGACAGCTTCGACCAGTGGGGCGTGGAACTGGGCAAGAAGGTGGCGAACTCGCTGCTGCCGGCGCTGGGCCCGGACGCGGCGGCCGGCGCGGGCGCGGGCGCGGGCGACTCCAGCACCGAGGCGCTCGTCGCGCGCTACCGCGCCTGGCGCGGGCGCGGCGCGTAGAGCGGCAGCAGGCGCGCGGCCTCGCGCGCGCACTCGTCGAGCACGTCGGTCCACGCATGCAGGTCGCTCATCGGCGTCGCGCGGTCGCGCAGCCGCTCGCACGCCGCGGCGCACCGGCGCGCCAGCGTCTCGACCGCGCGCAGTCCCTCGCACGCCTCGCGCGGAAGCACCAGCCACGCGTGCGCCGTGCGCACCGCGAAGGCGTCGGCGAGCTTCTCGTGCGCGCGGCGGGCGGCGACCTGCCGGAGGCAGTCGCGCGCCAGCGACCGCAGTCGCGCGCGGCATTCACTCGGGTTCCCCGGCACATCGGAAGCGGCATCGCGCATCGCGCCCTCCCTTCCTGACACCCCAATCCTAGGCCGGGTCCGGCGCGCGCGTGACCGAGACCACCAGCGTGTCGTCGTCCGAGGGGCCGTCGCGGTACGCCTCCACCGCGCGCACCACGGCGTCCACCAGCGAGGCGGGATCCCCCGCCCCGGCGCCCGCGCACGCGACGGCGGCGCGCAGGCCGTCGACGCCCCACTGCACGCGCCGCGCGTCCCAGATCTCGATCGCGCCGTCGGTGTACAGGAGCAGGTGGTCCCCCGGCGCGAGCGTGCACTCGGACTCCTGCGCCTCGAGCAGGTCGTTGGGGAGCATGCCCAGCGCGGGCGCGCCGGAATCGATCGCCTCCACGCGCCCGTCGGCGCGGCGCACCAGCGCGGGCGGATGTCCCGCGACGCACAGGCGCACGCGCCCGTCGGGATGCACGCGCGCGACGACCGCGGTCGCGAAGACCTGCTCGTCGGCGAGCGTGAGCAGGATGTACTCGTTGAGCGCCTCGACGATGCGCAGCGGCGGCGCGCCCGACTGCTGCGCGACGGTGCGCTTGATCTCGCCGTGCAGGCGGTTCACCGCGAGCGCGGCCGCCACGCCGTGGCCGGTCACGTCCACCAGCGTCAGCAGCAGGCTGCCGTCGGGCTGCACCCCCGCGTCGAGGTAGTCGCCGCCGAGCTCGCGCATCGGCGCGTAGCTGTAGCGCATGCGCAGCGGGCCCTCCTCGAGCTGCGCCGGAAAGAGCCGCTCGTGGATGCGCCGCGCGGTGCCGAGCTCGCGCTCGACCTCGGCGTAGCGGTCGCCGATGATGCGCAGGCCGAAGAGCTCGCGCATCGCCTTGGAGCGGAAGGCGCTGATGACGACGCCGGGGACGCCCGCCAGCAGCAGCAGCGAGACGCCCAGCACGCGGAACTCGGGGGAGTCGTCCGCCGCGCCCGCGCTGAAGACTGTCGTGATCACCGCGAGCGCCACCGGCGGGATGCACGCCTCGAGCGTCGTCCAGGGCACGACGATCGCCGCCGCGGTGTGGATGCAGAGCAGGATCCCCGCGAGCGGGATCGCCGGCCCGATCGAGCCCGTGAATCCCAGCGGCTGCAGCAGCTTGGTGAGCGCCGTCGCGAGGAACTCCGAACCCGGCGCCTGCCCGAAGGCCGCGAGCGCGACGAGCATCATCGTGCGCCAGGAGAGGCGCCGCAGCGAGGTCGTCGCCCAGCGACCGCGGCGCAGTCGCGGCATCACGATGAAGGCGACGCCCGCGAGCGCGCCCGAGCCGAGCCGGATCATCCAGCTCGTGGAGAGCGGGCGCGGGAGCGTCTCGAGCGCGATCCAGGTCTGCAGCGCGCTCAGCAGGATGAGGATCGCCCCGGTCACCGTGCCCAGCGTCACCACGCGCTGGCGCAGCAGCGCCAGGCGCGCCGCGTCGAGCTGCTCCTGCGTGATCGCGACGGAGCGCGGCGTGGCGGGCGACGAGTGCGCGGCGCTCATGCGGCGGCGTGCGCGTGCGCGTGCGCGTGCGCGCGCGCGTTCAACGCTGCTGCCCCGCGCCGGGCTGCGTGGTGTAGGAGACGGGCGCCTGCGGTGCCTGGTAGGGCGATCCGCCGTTCGCGCCGCCGTGGACGAGGGCGTTCTCGCGCTGGTTCTGCGCGTCGAGCTCGCCTTGCTCGTTCTGCTTCCACTGCGGCGCGTTGTCCATGCTCCACGCCGAGACGGGCGGGCTGTACGCGTCGAAGCTCTGCGCGAGCGCCAGGCGCTGCGCCTCGCCGTTGCGGTAGACGGAGAGGAGCTGCTGCTGGCGCGCGACCGCCTGCTCCTGCGTGCAGCCCTGCGAGGGCGGCACCGGACGCCAGGTGGGCGGCAGCGGCGGCGCGGGCGCGCGCGGCGGCGGCGGCGGATGCGGCGGCGGAGGCGCGTTCACCGTGAAGTGCGCGCTCAGCGGCTCCGCGGAGCCGGTGAGGACGGGCGCGTAGGCGTTGATCGCGCCCTGCTCGTCGCCGCGGTCGACGCCGATGGGCGTCATCACGAACATCACCGGCTGCGCGGGATCCGCGCTCCCCGAGACGGCGAGCACCAGCTCCTTGGGCAGGCTGAAGTCGCTCACGCCCGAGTAGGCCGTGTGCTGCTGCAGGTGCGGCATGATGTTGATGTTGCGCGGCGTGGGGATCGCCCACTGCCAGACGTTCGAGGTGAGGAACGACGCCTGCGGGACGATCGTCCACATCCACGGCGGGTTCTTCACGGTTCCGTTGACGACGCCCTGCGGCCCCGGCTCCGTCGGCGGCATCGGCGTCCATGCGATGTAGCCCTCGCCGTAGGCCCAGTTCACGAAGCCCGGTCCCCAGGTCTTGTCCGGGATCCAGACCCAGCCCGTGCCGTCCCACCAGGTCCAGCGGCCGTAGTGGTAGACGGCCCAGCCGAAGGGCTCGTAGCTCTGCCAGTACATGCCGAAGCCCTCCGCGACGAGCCACTGCCCGTGCGCGTAGGGACGCCAGCCCGGGAGCACGGCGCGCGGCTGCCAGACCCAGCCCCAGCGCTGGTTCGGGATCCAGTTGCCGTAGTTGGCCAGCTCCTGCATGAACTGCTGCACCGTCATGGAGGTCTGGATGCCGATGGCGCCCTGCGCGTGCGCGCGCGGCGCGAGGCCCAGGGCCATCGCGAGCGCGAGGAGCGCGGGCAGCAGCGTGACACCGATGGATGGGTGGCGGCGCATCGCCCGGAATCGTAACCCGCCGCGCGCCTCAGGCACCGCGCCAGGAGCGGCGCAGGCGCGCGATGCACTCGGGAATCACCTGCGCGGCGACCTCGATCTCGGCTTCCGTCGTCAGGCGCGAGAGGCTCAGCCGGATGCTCCCGTGCGCGATCGCCTCGGGGACCCCCATCGCCAGCAGCACCGGCGAGGGGTCGAGCGAGCCGCTGCTGCACGCGGCGCCCGCGCTCGCGGCGACGCCGCGCTCGGAGAGGAGCAGCAGGATCGCCTCCGCCTCGAGCCCGGGGAAGCCGATGTTCGTCGTGTTCCAGAGGCGCGGCGCGTCGGCGCAGTGCACGACCGCGTCGGGCACCGCCGCGAGGATCGCCGCCTCGAGCCGGTCGCGCAGCGCGCGCTGGCGCTCGCGACCGTCCCCCGCCAGCCACTCCCGCGCCGCCCGCGCCGCGGAAAATAGGCCGGGCATGCCCGGCATATTTTCGGTGCCGGGGCGAAGGCCGCGTTCCTGCGGGCCGCCGAGCAGCTGCGGCAGGATGCGCACGCCGGGGCGCACGACGAGCACGCCCACCCCCTTGGGGCCGTGGAACTTGTGCGCGGAGAAGGTCAGCAGGTCCACCGGCACCGCCGCGAGCTCCGTCGGCATGCGGCCGACCCACTGCGTCGCGTCGCAGTGGAAGCGCACGCCGTGCGCGCGGCAGAGCGCGCCCACCTGCTCCACCGGCTGGATGCGCCCGGTCTCGTTGTTCGCCCACATCACGCTCACGAGCGCGATCTCGCCCGCGCGCGCGCGCAGCAGCGACTCCAGGTGCTCCAGCTCCACGCCGCCGTCGCGCGCGCAGCGCAGCCACTCGACCTGCGCGCCCCCGCGCGCGGCGAGCCCCTCGCAGGTCTCGCGCACCGCGCTGTGCTCGGTGCGCATCGACACCAGCAGCCGGCGCTGCGGCTGCGCGGCGAGCGAGCCGGCGATCGCCAGGTTCGCGCTCTCCGTGCCCCCGCTCGTGAAGACGATCTCCCGCGGCGCGACGCCCACGAGCGCGGCGACCTCCTCGCGCGCCAGCTCCAGGTGGCGGCGCGCCTCGATCCCGGCGCGGTGCACGCTGGAGGGATTCGCCCAGGACTCCGAGAGCGACGCCGTGACCGCCGCGACCACTTCGGGAAGCGGCTGCGTCGTCGCGTTGTTGTCAAGGTAGGAACGCATCGGCGGCGTGAATCACCGCCCCCGGCCGAGGCAATGCGGATGAGAGGACTTGAACCTCCAAGGTGTTGCCACCACTAGAACCTGAATCTAGCGCGTCTGCCAGTTCCGCCACATCCGCGTGGGACGGAGGATCCTAGCGCACCCGGGCGGCCGCCGCAATGCCCCTCCGCGCCGATCCCTACGATGCTCCCGTGGCCTACCGCCCGCCCTACATCGACCCCGCCGCCACGATGGTGGATCCGCCCCACCCGGCGACGCTGGAGGAGGCCGACCTCCTCAAGCACTGCGAGATCGAGATCGGGCGCGTCTCCGGCCCCGGCGGCCAGCACCGCAACCGCGTCGACACCGCCGTCTTCATCCGCCACATCCCCACCGGCGTCGAGGCGCAGGGGACCGAGCGCCGCAGCCAGATCGAGAACCGCCGCAACGCGATCAAGCGCCTGCGCCGCAAGCTCGCGACGCATGTGCGCACGCTCGCCTCGCGCGACCACCACGACTGCAGCCCGCTCTGGGCGCGCCGGCGCCAGGGCAACAAGATGTGCGTCAACCCCGACCACGAGGACTACCCCGCGCTCCTGGCCGAGGCGCTCGACGTCGTCGTCGCGCGCCGCTACGACCTCGGCGGCGCGGCGGGACTCCTGGGCATCACCATGAGCCAGCTCAGCCGGCTCATCAACCACGACAAGGGCGCCTTCGCGCGCCTCAACAAGGGGCGCGAGTCCTGCGGACTGCCCCCGCTGCGCAAGTAGGTCCCCATGTCCACCGCCGCCCATCCCGCCCTCGGCCGACTGCGCGAGCTCGTCGCGCAGGAGCTTCCGCGCGTCGTCGCGCTGCGTCACGACCTGCACATGCATCCCGAGATCGCCTACGAGGAGCACCGCACCGCGGGCGTCGTCGTGCGCGAGCTGACCGACGCGGGCATCGCGCACGTCGCGGGCATGGCGGGCGGCACCGGCGTGCTCGGCCACCTCGCGGGGCGCGCGCCGCGCGCGACGGCGCTGCGCGCGGACATGGATGCGCTGCCGATCGTCGAGGAGACGGGAGCCCCGTACGCCTCGACGATCCCCGGCCGCATGCACGCCTGCGGCCACGACGGACACACCGCGATCCTGCTGGGCGCCGCGCGCGTGCTCGCGCGCGCCGCGCAGGAGGCGCCGCTGCCGCGCCCGGTCACGCTGGTCTTCCAGCCCGCGGAGGAGGGCGGCGCCGGCGGAAAGCGCATGGTCGACGAGGGTGCGCTCGACGGCTCGCGCCTGGGCCCGCCCGCGGACAGCGCCTTCGGCCTGCACGGCTGGCCCGACCTGCCGCTCGGGCAGGTCTCCACGCGCCCGGGCCCGATGCTCGCCGCGAGCGACCGCTTCGAGATCCACATCGAGGGCCGCGGCGCGCACGCCGCCTATCCCCACACCGGCGTCGATCCGGTCTGCTGCGCGGGCGCGATGCTGCAGTCGCTGCACGCGATCGTCAGCCGCAGCGTCGATCCGCTGGACTCCGCCGTCGTGAGCGTGACCGTCGTCCAGGCGGGCACCGCCTTCAACATCATCCCGCCGCACGCGACGCTGCGCGGCACGCTGCGCTCGCTGCGCGAATCCACCCGCTGCCTGCTCGAGGAGCGCGTCGCCGCCGTCGCGCACGGCATCGCCGCGGCGCACGGCTGCACCGCGCGCTGCGAGATCACCCGTAGCTATCCGGTGACGGAGAACGATCCCGGCGCGGTCGCGGCCTTCGAGACCATCGCGCGCGACGCGCTCGGCGCCGCGCAGGTCCCGCCCCTGCCGCACCCGGTCATGGGCGGCGAGGACTTCGCCTTCTACGGGCAGCGCGTCCCCGCCTGCTTTTTCGCGCTGGGACTGGCCCCCGCGGGCCGCACCTGGCCGACCCTGCACGCGCCCACCTTCGACTTCAACGACGACGCGCTGGGGGTGGGCATCGAGATGATGTGCCGCCTGGCGCTCCGCCCGGTCTGATAACGCCCCCGCGCCACGCCTCCGCCCCCTTGCGTCCGCCGGGGGCGCCGCTATCATCCGACCCCTTCAACCCGCACCGCTCGTACGACTGATCCGCGCCAGGCGCTTGGAACCCTGGCGACGCCCGAAGGAGGGCCGGACCGGTCGGAGGTAGGAACCATGGCCAAGAAGGTCACCAAGCAGTTCAAGCTGATGGCGCCGGGAGGCAAGGCGACGCCCGCCCCGCCGCTGGGCCCCGTGCTCGGCGCCAACGGCGTCAACCCCGGTCAGTTCATCACGAAGTTCAACGAGGCGACGAAGGCGCTCAACGGCCTCATGGTCGGCTGCATCGTCACGGTCTACGCCGACAAGAGCTTCGACATCGAGATCAAGACCTCGCCCGTCTCCGCCCTGATCAAGGGCGCGCTGAAGCTCGAGAAGGGCTCGGGCGCGCCGAACACGCAGAAGGTCGGCAAGCTGACCCGCGCGCAGGTGCAGAAGATCGCCGAGGAGAAGATCAAGGACCTCAACACCACCAGCATCGAGTCGGCCATGCGCATCGTCGCGGGCAGCGCTCGTTCGATGGGCGTCACCGTGGAGGGGATGTAAGCCATGGCACTCGCGAAGAAGAAGATCATCGGCAACAGCAAGCGCATGCGCTCCTCGAACGAGCACGCGGTCACCGCGCCGCTCGCCCCCGCCGAGGCCATCGCCGCGCTGCGCAAGTTCAAGGCGCCGAAGTTCGACCAGACCATCAACATCGTGATGCACCTGGGCATCGACCCCAAGGCCGCCGACCAGGCGATCCGCGGGTCCGTCGCCCTGCCGCACGGCACGGGCAAGCGCGCCCGCGTCATCGCCTTCTGCCCCTCGGACAAGGTCGCGGCCGCGAAGGCCGCGGGCGCGATCGAGGCCGGCGCCGAGGAACTGGTCGCCAAGATCGAGGGCGGCTGGATGGAGTTCGACGTCGCCGTCGCCTCCCCCGACATGATGCGCGTGGTCAGCCGCCTGGGCAAGGTGCTGGGTCCCAAGGGACTCATGCCCTCGCCGAAGGCCGGCACCGTCACGCCGAACGTCGCCGACGCCGTCAAGGAGTACGGCGCGGGACGCCAGGAGTACCGCAACGACGACGGCGGCAACGTCCATGGGGTCATCGGCAAGATGTCCTTCAAGGACGAGCAGCTCGTCGAGAACCTCAACACCTTCGTGGCGCAGATCCTCAAGATCAAGCCCGCCGCCGCCAAGGGCCAGTACGTGAAGAAGTGCGTCGTCGCGGCATGCATGTGCCCCGGCGTGCCCGTCGCCGTCTGAGCCCACGCAACACAGAAGCGGAGACACACCCATGTCCAAGCCAGTCAAGCAGATGATCGTCGCCGAATACCGCAAGCGCTTCGAAGGCGCCGAGGCGGCGGTGCTCGTCGAGATCCGCGGACTCGACGCCGGTGCGACCAACAAGATGCGCATGAACTTCGCCGGGAAGAGCGTGCGCGTCGCCGTCGTCAAGAACTCCCTCGCCCGCGCCGCCTTCAAGGGCAGCGCCTTCGAGGCGCTCGGCCCCCACTTCACCGGCCCCTCGGCCGTCGTCTACTCCAAGGGAAGCGTCGTCGACCTGGCGCGCGACCTGATGAAGTGGAGCAAGGGCGTCGAGAAGTTCGTCTTCAAGGCCGCCGTCCTCGAGGGCGTCGTCTACGAGGGCCCCGCCGGCATCGCCAAGCTCAGCAAGCTCCCGACGCGCGCCGAGGCGCAGTCCAACGTCGTCACCCTGCTCCTCTCGCCGGCGCGCAACGTCATGGGCGCCGTCAAGGGACCGGGCGGCCGCGTGATGGGCATCGTCAAGGAGATCCAGTCCCGCCTCGAGAAGGGCGAGACCATCGCCAAGGCGGGCTGACACCGACCGAACGTGCGCGGGGTGTTCCCGCGCGCCGTCCGATTCCAACCACCGTCCGACTGGCCCGCGTGCGGGTTAAAAGCCGGCTGTTCCGGCTCCACTCGGTGGTCCTTCAAGAGATTTGGAGATTCACATGACCGCGACCGAGACCAAGACCTTCGACGCCAAGATCACCACCCTGGGCGACAGCATCGCCAGCCTCACCCTCAAGGAGGCGGTCGACCTGGCGGACTTCATGAAGGACAAGTACGGCATCGAGCCCGCCGCGGGCGGCGCCGTGATGATGGCGGCGGGTGGCGGCGGCGACGCGGCCCCGGCCGCTGCCGCGCAGACCGAGTTCGACGTCGTCCTCAAGGAGGCCGGCGCCAACAAGATCAACGTCATCAAGGTCGTCCGCGAGGCCACCGGCCTCGGCCTGGCCGACGCCAAGGCGGTGGTCGACGGCGCGCCGAAGACCGTCAAGGAGAAGGTGTCCAAGGAGGACGCCGACAAGCTCAAGGCGGCCCTCGAGGGCGCCGGCGCCAAGGTCGAGATCAAGTAAGTCCCGACCGCGCAGCGATTTGCGCGCAGGTCCGGCCCCAAAGGCCGGACCTGCGCCTCTTTTTGGGGGGACTCCCGTGTCACCGGAGCCCCTCCTGTCGGTGGTTTCAGACGGTCGTTTCTTGGAGGTCGAGCCCGCCCGCATCCCGATCGTCCGCCGAGGTGTCCGCTCCCCCCAGGAGGCGCGGACGTCGCGTCCGGATAATCGCGTAGCAAGTCCCGTGCCAACCGCCCCATCGGGTTGCGGAAGACGCGCGGGACAGATACGCTTGCCGATCTTGGCTGCAGCAGGTCCAACCAACCAAATCTGGTGACACCGCAGAGGGCCACAGCGTGGCCTGCGGAGTTTCTTTCGCTTTTGCTACGAGAGGCGCTCACCCCATGTCGACGATGAAGATCCGCGATTTCTCGAAGAAGCGCGGCGAAGCCGATCCGGTGCCCGATCTCATGAAGGTTCAGCAGGAGTCCTACGAGCGATTCCTGCAGCTGCGGAAGGATCCCAAGGAGCGCGACGTCCATCTCGGACTCGAGGCGCTCCTGCGCGAGATCTTCCCCATCGAGTCCTACGACATGTCGATGCGGCTCGACTACCTCCACTACCGGCTGGAGGAGCCCCGCTACACCCCCGACGAGTGCCGCGAGCTGCGCCTGACCTACGGGCGCCCGCTGCGCGTCGCCGTGCGCCTGGCCAAGGGCGAGGGCGAGCCCGTCACCGAGGAGGAGATCTACCTCGGCGACATCCCGATCATGATGGGCGGCGGCGAGTTCATCGTCAACGGCGCCGAGCGCGTGATCGTCAGCCAGCTGCACCGCAGCCCCGGCGTCGACTTCAGCATCGCGTCGAGCTTCGGCGACCGCCCGCTGCACAGCAGCCGCATCATCCCCGAGCGCGGCTCGTGGATCGAGCTGGAGGTCACCAAGAAGGACGTCCTGGCGATGCGCATCGACCAGAGCACGAAGCTCGCGGCGACGACCTTCCTGCGCGCGCTCGACGAGAAGTACTCGACCACGGAGAAGATCCTCGAGGAGTTCTACGAGGTCGAGGACCTGCCGGTGAAGAAGCTCACCCCGCAGCACTACTCGGCGGAGCTGATCATCGACTCCGACAGCGGCGAGGAGCTCTGCCGCGTCGGCGCGCAGATCGGCGACCGCATCGAGGAGATCCTCGCGAGCAACCTGAAGACGGTCCGCGTCATCACCAACCCGGGCGACCCGCTCATCCTCAACACGCTCGCCGAGGAGAAGCTGGACTTCCTGGCCGAGGTGACCGAGCACGAGGCCGCCCTGCTCAAGATCTACGGCCGCCTGCGTCCGGGCAACCCGCCGCAGGTCGACAAGGCGCGCAAGCTCTTCGACGAGAAGTTCTTCGACGACAGCCGCTACCGCCTCGGCCGCGTCGGCCGCTTCCGCATGAACCGCAAGTTCGAGCACGACCCCCGCTACAAGAAGGTGGGCGAGGACGTGCAGCGCATCCGCGCCGAGGACTTCCTCGCCGTGATCCGCTACCTGCTCGACCTGCGCTCGAAGAAGCCGGGCGTCATCGTCGACGACATCGACCACCTGGGCAACCGCCGCCTGCGCACGCTCGACGAGCTGGCGACCGAGGAGATGCGCAAGGGCTTCCTGAAGCTCAAGCGCACCGTCCAGGAGCGCATGAGCGTCAAGGAGCCGGGCGAGATCACCAAGATCGCCGACCTCATCAACAGCAAGAGCATCAGCAGCGCGATCGAGTTCTTCTTCGGCCGCAGCGAGCTGAGCCAGGTCGTCGACCAGACGAACCCGCTCTCCATGCTGGTCCACGAGCGCCGCCTCTCGGCCCTCGGACCGGGCGGCCTGAACCGCAAGCGCGCCGGCTTCGAGGTGCGCGACGTGCACATCTCCCACTACGGCCGCATCTGCCCCATCGAGACCCCCGAAGGCACGAACATCGGCCTGATCGCCTCGCTGGGCATCTACGCCGAGATCGACCCCTACGGCTTCCTGCTCACCCCCTACCGCGACTGCAAGGGCGGCAAGGTCACCGGCAAGGTGACCAAGCTGCGCGCGGACGAGGAGCTGCTGCGCGTCCTGGCGCCCAGCGACGCCGTGAGCGAGAAGGGCGTGATCCTCAACGAGCGCAACACCAAGCTCGAGAAGGTCCTCGCCCGCCGCGACGGCGACCTCACGCTGGTCGACCCCTCCGACGTCGAGTTCGTCGACATCAGCCCCAAGCAGATCGTCGGCGTCAGCGCCTCGCTCATCCCCTTCCTCGAGCACGACGACGCCAACCGCGCGCTCATGGGATCGAACATGCAGCGGCAGGCGGTCCCGCTGGTCCGCAGCGAGGTCCCCTGCGTCGCCACCGGCATGGAGCGCATCGTCGGCACGCACAGCGGCATGCTCGTCAAGGCGGCCCGCGGCGGCACGGTGACCTTCGTCGACGGCGAGCGCATCATCATCGACAACGCGGACGAGTACGTGCTCCGCAAGTTCGCCGGCCTCAACGAGCGCACCTGCCAGAACCAGCGTCCCGTCGTCAAGCCGGGCCAGAAGGTGAAGGCGGGCGACATCCTCGCCGACGGCGCCTCGACCCGCATGGGCGAGCTCGCGATCGGAAAGAACGTCCTCGTCGCCTTCAACACCTTCGACGGCTACAACTTCGAGGACGCGATCGTCATCAACGAGCGCCTGGTGAAGGACGACGTCTTCACCTCGATCCACATCGACTCCTTCGAGGTGGAGATCCGCGAGACCAAGCTCGGCCGCGAGGAGTTCACCGCGGACATCCCGAACGTCTCGGAGAAGATGCTCCGCAACCTGGACGAGTTCGGCGTCATCCGGATCGGCGCGCGCGTCGGCCCCGGCGACATCCTCGTCGGCAAGGTGAGCCCCAAGTCCAAGTCCGAGCTGAGCCCCGAGGAGAAGCTGCTGCACGCGATCTTCGGCCGCGCCGGCGAGGACGTGAAGAACGACTCGCTCGAGGTGCCCGCGGGCACCGAGGGCATCGTCATCGGAGCCAAGCGCTTCAGCCGCCGCATGCACCTCAACGAGGAGCAGAAGAAGCAGCTGAAGAAGGAGATCTCCGAGTACGAGGAGTCGATGGACAAGAAGGCCATCGGCCTCTTCAAGCAGATGGTCGCCCTGGTCAACAAGGCCCTCGGCGCGGAGATGGTCGACCCGAGCACCCGCCAGAAGGTGGGCGCGAGCGACATCGACGAGGTCATCCTGGAGCAGATCCAGAACTTCTCCGACAAGTGGATGAAGGGCTCCAAGGAGTCCCGCGACGAGGCGCTGGTCACCTACGGCCAGTTCTGGCCGCGCATCCAGGCGATCTTCGCCGAGAAGGAGCGCAAGGTCGGCCACATGAAGCGCGGCGACGAGCTGCCCTCGGGCGTGCTCGAGATGGTCAAGGTCTACATCGCGACCAAGCGCCAGCTCAGCGTCGGCGACAAGATGGCCGGACGCCACGGCAACAAGGGCGTCATCGCCCGCATCGTTCCCGAGGAGGACATGCCCTTCCTCGAGGACGGCACCAGCGTCGACGTGCTCCTCAACCCGCTGGGCGTGCCCAGCCGCATGAACGTCGGCCAGATCCTCGAGACGCACCTGGGCTGGGCCGCGCAGGTCCTGGGCTTCCAGGCCGTCACGCCGGTCTTCGACGGCGCCAAGGAGGCCGAGATCTTCCTCTCGGTCCGCGAGGCGAACGAGCACGTGGCGAACCGCCTCCGCTCCTTCGAGGAGAACGGCAAGGAGCCCGGCACGCCGCGCGAGCTGCTGGCCCGCATGCCCGAGACGGGCAAGGTCCAGCTCTACGACGGCCGCACCGGCGAGGCGTTCAAGCAGCGCACCACCGTGGGCTTCATGTACCTCCTGAAGCTCCACCACCTGGTGGACGACAAGATCCACGCCCGCAGCACGGGCCCCTACAGCCTGATCACCCAGCAGCCGCTGGGCGGCAAGGCGCGCACGGGCGGCCAGCGCTTCGGCGAGATGGAGGTGTGGGGCCTCGAGGCGTACGGCTCCGCCTACGTCCTGCAGGAGCTCCTCACCGTCAAGAGCGACGACGTCGAGGGCCGCACCAAGATCTACGACTCCATGGTCAAGGGGACGAACACGCTGGAGGCGGGCATGCCCGTCGTCTTCGACGTCCTCTGCCACGAGATCAAGGGCCTGGCCATGAACATCCAGCTCGAGAAGACCTCCGGCGAGGAGCGCCCGCTCCTCGACTGAGCCCGTCCGAAGCCCCGACACGACACGCACCACACCGGAGGCGAGCGGCGCGCGCGCCCTCCCCCCCTTCGAAGCGAGAGAGACATGTCTGAGAGCGTCTACGACCGCGTGAACGACATCGGCTCCGTCAAGATCACGCTCGCGGGTCCCAACGACATCCGCAGCTGGAGCTTCGGCGAGGTCAAGAAGCCCGAGACGATCAACTACCGCACCTACCGTCCCGAGCGGGACGGCCTCTTCTGCGAGCGGATCTTCGGGCCCGAGCGCGACTTCGAGTGCGCGTGCGGCAAGTACAAGGGCACGAAGTTCAAGGGCATCATCTGCGACCGCTGCGGCGTCAAGGTGACGCACAGCCGCGTGCGCCGCAAGCGCATGGGCCACATCAACCTGGCCGCGCCGATCGTCCACATCTGGTACTTCAAGGCGATGCCCAGCCGCCTGGGCAACCTGCTGGCGATGAAGACCAGCGACATCGAGAAGATCGTCTACTTCCAGGACTACGTCGTGACCGATCCCGGCACGACGGACCTGGAGTTCAAGCAGATGCTGACGGAGGACGAGTACCGCGTCGCCGTCGAGAAGTACGGCGGCTCCTCCTTCACCGCGATGATGGGCGCGGAGGCGGTCCGCGAGCTGCTCTCGCCGATGAAGCTCGACCTCGACGACGAGGCCGTCAAGCTCCGCGAGGACCTCTTCAACACGAAGAGCAAGCAGAAGCAGAAGGACCTCAGCAAGCGCCTGAAGATCGTCGAGGCGATCCGCAAGAGCCCCAACGACCCGACCTGGATGGTCCTGGACGTGGTGCCGGTGATCCCGCCGGACCTGCGCCCGCTGGTCCTGCTGGAGAGCGGCAACTTCGCCACCAGCGACCTGAACGACCTCTACCGGCGCATCATCAACCGCAACAACCGCCTCAAGAAGCTGATGGACCTCAACGCCCCCGAGGTCATCATCCGCAACGAGAAGCGCATGCTGCAGCAGGCCGTCGACGCGCTCTTCGACAACGGCCGCTGCCGCCGTCCGGTCCTCGGCTCCAGCAACCGCCCCCTCAAGTCCATCACGGACATGATCAAGGGCAAGCAGGGCCGCTTCCGCGAGAACCTGCTGGGCAAGCGCGTCGACTACTCGGCGCGCTCGGTCATCGTCGTCGGTCCGGAGCTCAAGCTCTGGCAGTGCGGCCTGCCCAAGAAGATCGCGCTCGAGCTCTACCAGCCCTTCATCATCCGCAAGCTCAAGGAGCAGGGCCTGGCCGACACCATCAAGAGCGCCAAGCGCATGCTCGAGCGGCGCGACGCCGAGGTGTGGGACATCCTCGAGCAGGTGATCAAGAACCACCCGGTGCTGCTCAACCGCGCGCCGACGCTGCACCGCATGGGCATCCAGGCCTTCGAGCCGGTGCTCGTCGAGGGCAACGCGATCAAGATCCACCCGCTCGTCTGCACCGGCTACAACGCCGACTTCGACGGCGACCAGATGGCCGTCCACCTGCCCCTGTCCGTCGAGGCCCAGGCCGAGACGCAGGTGCTGATGATGTCCATCCACAACATCTTCAGCCCCGCCAACGGCAACCCGATCGTGAGCCCGTCCCAGGACATCGTCATGGGCGTGTACTTCCTCACCGTCGGCTTCAAGGACCCGGCGGAGCGCGGCGCGATCCCCCGCTTCAAGGACCAGGCCGAGGCGCTGCTCGCCTACGACCGCGGCCGCATCGACCTGCACGACTGGATCGAGGTCCGCCTCGACCGCTTCTCCGAGCAGGTCGAGAAGGAGAAGGACCAGCCCAAGAAGCTCGGCGAGAACCGCCGCGTGGTCACCACGCTCGGCCGCCTGCTCTTCAACGAGATCCTCCCCGACGGCATGCCCTTCTACAACTGCTCGCTGAGCAAGAAGGGCGCCGCGCGCGTCATCGACGACACCTTCGCCCGCAAGGGGAAGGCGGAGACGATCGACCTCCTCGACAAGATGAAGGAGGTCGGCTTCCGCTTCTCCACCCTCTCGGGCCTCTCCTTCGGCATCACCGACCTGCGCATCAGCGCGGAGAAGGAGCGCCTGATCGAGGAGACCGAGAAGAAGGTGCTCAAGGTCGAGCGCAGCTACGAGAACGGCGCCATCACCGACACCGAGCGCCGCAACCAGGTCCTCGAGCTGTGGGCCAAGTGCCGCAACGACATCTCCGACCGCCTCATGGAGACGCTCAAGAACGACCGCCGCGACGCGGTCACGGGCGGCGAGGTCGAGATGGCGTCCAAGGACGGCGCCCCCAAGGTCGGCATCAAGTACCTCAACCCCGTGTACCTCTTCGCGGACTCGGGCGCCCGAGGCAACCGCAGCCAGATGCAGCAGCTCGCGGGCATGCGCGGCCTGATGGCCAAGCCCAGCGGCGAGATCATCGAGACCCCGATCATCTCGAACTTCCGCGAGGGCCTGACGGTGCTCGAGTACTTCGCGTCGACGCACGGCGCGCGCAAGGGCCTGGCCGACACCGCGCTCAAGACCGCGGACTCGGGCTACCTGACGCGCAAGCTCTGCGACGTCGCGCAGTCGGTGACCATCCTCGAGGCCGACTGCGGCACGAAGGCGGGCATCGCCAAGCGCGCCATCTTCAAGGGCGAGGAGGTCGACGTCCCCCTGCGCGAGCAGATCCGCGGCCGCACCTCGCTGCACGCGATCGTCGATCCCATCAAGGACCGCGTGGTCGTCGCCAAGAACCAGATCATCACGGACACCATCGCCCGCGAGATCGAGGCCCTGGGCATCACCACCGTCCAGGTCCGCAGCCCGCTGACCTGCACCACCGCGCGCGGCCTGTGCGCCTGCTGCTACGGCATGGATCTCTCCACCGGCCAGCCGGTGGAGGAGGGCATGGCCGTGGGCATCATCGCGGCGCAGTCCATCGGCGAGCCGGGAACGCAGCTGACGATGCGCACCTTCCACACGGGCGGCATCGCCGTGAGCACCGTCGCCGACACCGTCCACAAGGCGCAGAACGCCGGCGTGGTCGAGGTCGTCGACTGCAACGAGGTGGAGACCACCCTGCCCGACGGCACCGTGCACTTCGTGGCGCTCAAGAAGAACGGCCTCATCCGCGTCAACGACGCCAAGGGCCGCGAGCTGGAGCACCACCCCGTCCCCTACGGCGGCGTCATCCTGGTCCGCACCGGCGACCAGATCAAGAAGGGCCAGCCGCTGGTCCAGTGGGACGGCACCAAGTCGCCGATCCTGGCCGAGAAGGCCGGCAGCATCCGCTTCGAGGACATCGTCGAGGGCGAGACCATCCGCGTCGAGAAGCGCGGCTCGCACGTCGAGCGCATCGTCACCGAGCACCTGGGCGAGAAGCACCCGCAGATCGTCATCGCCGACGCCTCGGGCGCCATCCTCGACTTCCACCACCTGCCCGCCAAGGCGCGCATCGAGGTGGCCGAGGGCGAGATGGTCAAGGCCGGCCAGCTCATCGCCAGCCAGCCCAAGGAGGCGGGCCGCAGCGCCGACATCGTCGGCGGTCTGCCGCGCGTCACCGAGCTCTTCGAGGCGCGCATCCCGAAGGACCCCGCGGTCCTCGCGGAGATCAGCGGCCGCGTCGAGCTCCTGAGCGACAAGCGCAAGGGCAAGATGACCATCCGCGTGACGGGCGACTCCGGCGAGGAGTTCGACCACCACGTGCCGCAGGGCAAGCACCTGCGCGTGCACACGGGCGACAAGGTGGAGGCGGGCGATCCGCTCACCGAGGGCCCGCAGATCCCCGGCGACATCCTGCGCATCAAGGGCGAGGAGCCCCTCTACACCTACATGCTCGACGAGGTGCAGAACGTCTACCGCGCGCAGGGCGTCGTGATCTCGGACAAGCACATCGAGACGATCCTGCGCCAGATGCTCAGCAAGGTGCGCGTCACCAACCCCGGCGACGCCGACTTCCTGCCCAACCAGGTCGTCGAGCGCTTCGATCTGGTGCAGCGCAACGCGGCGCTCGCCCAGTCGCTCGTCGTCGAGGACTCGGGCGACACCGGCCTGCCCGCGGGCGGCATCGTCGCGAAGGAGGATGTCAAGGAAGCCAACGTCCTGGCCAAGGACAAGGGCGGCAAGGAGGCGAAGACCCGCCGTCCCAAGCCCGCGACCTACAAGACGCTGCTGCTGGGCATCACCAAGGCCTCGCTGCAGAGCGAGAGCTTCCTCTCCGGCGCGAGCTTCCAGGAGACGACGAAGGTCCTCACGGAGGCGGCGCTCTCGGGCATGACCGACGAGCTGCGTGGCCTCAAGGAGAACGTCATCCTGGGCCACCTCATCCCCGCCGGCACCGGCTTCGAGGCGTACCAGCGCATCCGCGTCCGCAAGCTGGTCGAGGTCCCCGAGGGGGACGAGACCAGCGACGAGGCCTTCCTGCAGGCCGCGCGCGACGAGGCCGAGGAGCTGGGCGCCGAGAGCCCCGAGTTCGCCAGCACGATCAGCCAGGAGAAGCTGGCTGGCCTGGCCGAGGCGGCCGCGGGCTCGGACGAGTTCGCGCCCGAGTTCGCCGAGGCCGACGGCGCCGACGAGGAATCCGGCGACTGAGTCCCGGACCCCGCGCCTTCCACGCAACCCTGCGCCCCCGCCGATCCCGGCGGGGGCGCTTTCCTTTCCTACGATGCGCCCATGACCGCACCCGACTCCAGCGCCGGCGGCGCCGCCGGCAAGGGCGAGCCCTGGTACCGCGACGGACTCCGCTTCGCCTGCACGATGTGCGGCAACTGCTGCACCGGGCCCGAGGGCGTCGTCGCCTTCACCCCCGAGGAGGGGCGCGCGATGGCCGCGAAGCTCGGCCTGCCCGAGGCGGAGTTCCTGGCGACCTACACGCGCCGCATCGGGAGCATGCGCTCGCTGCGCGAGAAGAAGACGGAGTTCGGCAACGACTGCATCTTCCTCGACCGCGCGAGCATCCCCGGCAAGGCCGTCTGCGGGCTCTACGAGGCGCGGCCGACGCAGTGCCGCACCTGGCCCTTCTGGGAGGGCAACCTGCGCAGCCGCAAGGCGTGGGAGCAGACCAAGAAGCACGTCCCCTGCCCGGGCATGGACACGGGGCCGGTGCATCCGCTGCAGCAGATCCGCATCGCGCTGGAGCTGGACCGCTCCGGCGGCGGGAGCGCGGCGCGGTGACGCACGGGCGCGCCGGGGCCGCGGGCGCGCTGCCGCCCGACGCGGCGGCGCTCGCGCGCGCCTGGAGCGCGGCGGCGTGGTCGCCCGCGCTCGACGGCGCGCTGCGCGCGATCTACGAGGAGGCGGCGCAGGAGGTCGCGCGGCGGCGTCCGCTCTGCCTGGCCAGCGGGGAGTGCTGCCGCTTCGAGGCGCACGGCCACCGGCTCTACGTGACGGGGCTCGAGGCGGCGTGGTGCCTGCGCGGGCTGGGACGGGCGCCGACGCCCGCCGAGCTCGTCGGCGCGCGGGAGCGCGGGGACTGCCCCTTCCTGGAGGGCGCGCGCTGCGGGGCGCATCCCTGGCGCCCCCTGGGCTGCCGCGCCTACTACTGCGACGGCGCCGCGCAGGGCTGGCAGCAGGCGCTCTCCGAGGGGCTGCTGGCGCGCGTGCGCGCGCTCCACGACGCGCACGAGGTCCCATACCGCTACGGCGAGTGGCGCCAGATGCTGGCGTACTTCGCGGCGGACGCGGACCCCTCCTAGAATCATCCCCTTCCCCGATGCCGCGCGCCACCGACGACACCGTCCGCTCCGTCGCCTTCGTCAGCCTGGGCTGCCCGAAGAACCTCGTCGACAGCGAGAAGATGCTGGGCGTCCTGCGCGCCAGCGGGCTCGAGCTGGTCTCGGACCACGACCAGGCCGACGCGATCGTGGTGAACACCTGCGGCTTCCTGGAGGCGAGCAAGGACGAGAGCCTGGGCGTCATCCAGGAGGCGCTCGCGCGCAAGCGCGCGGGGACGCTCAAGCGCGTGGTCGTCGCGGGGTGCCTCGTGCAGCGCCATCGGGCCAAGATGCTCGAGTGGGCGCCCGGCATCGACGCGATGATCGGGGTCTTCGACCGCGACCACATCCTGGACGCCGTCTCGGGCGCGCAGGCGCGCGCGGCCAACCCCGCGCCGGGCGCGGCGGGCGCGGAGCAGGAGCCGCGCTACTGGATCGCCGGCAACGCGCTGCAGGCGGCCGCCGAGCGCGGCATCGCCACCACCGGGCTCACCGTCAACGGCAAGGACGGCAAGGGCATCGGCTACTTCGAGGACGACTCGGGCCGCTTCCGCCTGACGCCGCGCCACTGGGCCTACCTGCGCGTGAGCGAGGGGTGCAACCAGCGCTGCGCCTTCTGCACGATCCCCTCGATCCGCGGCAAGATGCGCTCCAAGCCGGTGGCGCAGATCGTCGCCGAGGCGCGCGCGCTGCTCGCCGACGGCGCCTTCGAGCTCAACCTCATCGGCCAGGACACGACCAGCTTCGGCGACGACATCGGCGACCGCGGAGGCCTGAGCGGCATGCTCACGGCCGTCGACGCCGCGGTGCGCGAGCACGGCGCGGGCTGGGTGCGCCTGATGTACGCCTACCCGAGCAACTTCAGCGACGAGATGATCGAGACCCTCGCGGGGCTCGAGCACGTCGTGAAGTACATCGACATGCCCCTGCAGCACATGAGCGACCGGATGCTGACGGCGATGCGCCGCCACACCTCGCGGCGCCAGCAGGCGGAGCTGCTCGAGAAGCTGCGCGAGCGCATCCCGGGCATCGCGATCCGCACGACCTTCATCACCGGCTTCCCCGGCGAGACCGAGGAGGACCACCAGGAGCTGCTGGAGTTCGTGCAGGAGTTCGGCTTCGAGGCGATGGGCGTCTTCCGCTACTCGCGCGAGGAGGGGACGCCCGCGGGCACGATGGACGCGGACCCCGCGCTGCACGTGCCCGACGAGGTGAAGCGCCGCCGCGAGGAGGAGCTCATGCTCGCGCAGCAGCAGATCGCCTTCGAGAACGCCGCCTACCAGGCGGAGCAGCGCGTGCAGTTCGACGTGCTCGTCGAGGGCCCCGCCGCGGGGCGCACGACCGGGCGCGCGACGGCGGGCGTCGGCGCGGGCGGCACCCTCTTCACGGGGCGCGCCTACCACCAGGCGCCGCAGATCGACTCGCTCACCTACATCCTCTCCAAGGAGCGCCTGGCGCCCGGGGAGCTGGTCCGCTGCACGATCGTGGGCAGCGACGGGTACGACCTGGTCGCGCAGCCCTCCGCGGACCTGGAACGCGGCGTCCGCCTGCCGATCCTGAAGAAGTAGCGCACCGGTGGGGGAATTTGGCGCGGCCCGGCCTCCCGGAGGTCGCCGCGGGGCCCGCCGCTGCGTATACCCACAGCATGAGGCTCCTGCGACTGACCGCCGCCCTGGCCACCTGCGCCCTCCTGCTGCCGGCCCTGCCGGCCACCGCGCAGAACGCGCGCACGCTCCCCGACGCGCCCCTGGACTTCGACCCGGCCCGGCCCGAGCCGGTCGTGGGCTGGTGGACCAACGGGACCGAGCTGATGCGCCTGGAGCCCAACGGCGCCTACCAGATGTGGATCACGCAGGACCGCTTCCAGCGCCCCGCGGAGGTCGGCGCCTGGCGCCGCAGCAACTACGTCTACTTCGACCTGGAGCCCTACCGCGCCAAGCCCGGCACGCGCGACCGCGTCCGGCTGGAGAAGGAGGCGGGCGAGACGGTCATCGTGCGCGAGGGGATGAAGCACTTCCGCCGCAGCGCGACGCCGCCGCATGTCTTCGCGGACGACTGCCTGGGCGCGTGGACCGCGCCCAACGAGCAGCTCCTCATCATGGACAACGGCCGGTACGAGTACCGCGTCCTGAACGCCTCGAGCGGCATCACGCAGCACGATGGCATCTGGCGCACCGATGGCGACATGCTCTTCCTCTCGCCGGATTCGACCGCGGTGGACACGATCCGCCTGCGCGGCGCGCGCGGCGCGGACGGGCGCATGGAGCTCTCGACGGGAAGCGGCAAGTTCAAGCAGATGCGCACGGACGATCCGCTTCCGGGCGAAGCGGGCGGTCCCGCGCCCGCCGCGAAGCCCGGGCCGAAGCTGGGCGGGAAGCCGATCGCGCCCGCCGCGCCCAAGAGCGACAAGCCGGCGAGTGCGCCTCCCACGGGCAGCGCGCCCGCGACGGCGAAGCCCGCCGACGCGACGCCGGCGAGCGCGCCGCCTGCGGAGGGCGCGCCCACCGCGCCGCCCGCGGAGGGCGCGCCCACCGCGCCGCCCGCCGCGACGCCGCCCGCAACTCCGCCCGCCGCGCCGCCGGCCTCCGGAGCCTGACGCCGTGAGCGCGCTGCCTCCATCGCCGCCGGGTGCGTCGGTGCGGGGGACGGCGCTCTTCCCGCCCTTTCCCTTTCCCGATCCGACTTCGCCGCTGCCCCTGCGTGCGCGCGTGGCCGTGCACTGGGAGGCGAACCTGCGGATGCTCCGCCGCCGCCGCGCGGTGACGGGCTTCCTGCTCATCTCCCTGCTGCCGATGCCGCTGCTGCTCGGCTCGGTCTGGATGATGGGCGACGGCGCGATCGGCGTCCTCGGTCCGGGCGGCAACGCCTCCTTCGGGACGGTCGCGGCGCTCGTGACGGGGCTGCTCCTGCTGGTGGTCTACGGGTGGCTGCAGCACCTGGCCTTCGTCGAGGCGATGCGCCGCCACTACATGCCCGACGTCGTGGCCTGCATGCGCGCACGGGGGGTCGAGATCTGCGACGCCTGCCTGCACCAGCTCGGTCCCACGCGTCCCCGGGCCTGCCCCGAGTGCGGCGCGGACTGCGCGGATTCCCGCTAACATTCGGGACTTTCCCCACCCCGGCCCGGCCGGCGCGCCCCCTGCGGCGCCCCTCCCGGAACCGCAGGCCGCCCCGACGCCGTGCGCATCCGCAACTTCTCCATCATCGCCCACATCGACCACGGCAAGAGCACGCTGGCCGACCGCCTCCTGCAGGCGACCAAGGCCGTGAGCGAGCGCGAGGCGCGCGCCCAGATGCTCGACTCGATGGACCTCGAGCGCGAGCGCGGCATCACGATCAAGGCGAGCGCCGTCACCGTCACCCACCGCTACAAGGGCGAGGACTACGAGCTCAACTTCATCGACACCCCGGGCCACGTCGACTTCACCTACGAGGTCAGCCGCGCGCTCAAGGCGTGCGAGGGCGCGGTCCTGGTCGTCGACTCGACGCAGGGCGTGCAGGCGCAGACGGTCGCGAACGCCTACCTCGCGGTCGCCAGCGACCTGACGCTCATCCCCGTCATCAACAAGATCGACCTGCCCGCCGCCAACCCCGACAAGGTGGCGATGGAGGTGGAGCAGGTCCTGGGCCTCCCCGCCGAGGACTGCCTGCAGGTGAGCGCCAAGAGCGGCAAGGGCATCGCGGAGCTGCTCGACCGGATCGTCGAGCGCCTGCCTCCCCCGCCGCCGCAGCGCACGAGCAAGCTGCGCGCGCTCGTCTTCGACTGCAAGTACGACGACTACAAGGGCGTCGTCGTCTACGTGCGCGTCTTCGACGGGCGCCTGCGCAGCGGCGACAAGATCCGCATGATGGGCACGGGCCGGACCTTCGCGGTGAGCGAGCTGGGCCGCAACACCCCCTTCCCGCAGCGCATCAAGGAGCTCAACTTCGCGCAGGTCGGCTACCTCTGCGGGAGCATCCGCAGCCTGGCGGACGTGCGCGTCGGCGACACCGTCACGCTCGAGACCGACCCCGCCGAGGAGGCGCTGCCGGGCTACGAGGAGCCCAAGCAGATGGTCTTCTGCGACTTCTACCCCGCCACCGGGGAGGAGGGCACGGGCAAGGGCTCCGACTTCGAGAGCCTGCGCGAGGCGATCGAGAAGCTGCACATCAACGACGCGAGCTTCACCTACGAGGTGCAGCACAGCGAGGCCCTGGGCTTCGGCTTCCGCTGCGGCTTCCTGGGCCTGCTGCACATGGACATCGTGCAGGAGCGGCTCGAGCGCGAGGGCGGCGTGAGCATCGTCCAGACCGCGCCGACGGTGAGCTACCAGGTGAAGAAGACCGACGGCGAGGTGATGGAGATCCACAACCCCGCCGACCTGCCCGACATGGGGATCGTCGAGGAGATCCGCGAGCCGATCGTCAAGATCGAGATCATCTGCCCCAACGACAACATCGGGGACCTGATGAAGCTCTGCGACGCGCGCCGCGGCCGCTTCCTGAGCCAGATCGCCATCGGCGAGGACCGGCAGATGCTCGTCTACGAGCTCCCGCTGGCCGAGATCATCTACGACTTCTACGACAAGCTGAAGTCCTGCACGCGCGGCTACGGCACGATGGACTACGAGATCATCGAGTACCGCGCGGACACCCTCTGCAAGGTGCAGATCCTGATCAACGGCGATCCCGTCGAGGCGCTGGCGCTCATCTGCCACCGCACCTCCGCCGAGCACCGCAGCCGGCAGATCCTGCAGAAGCTCAAGGACCAGATCGACCGGCACCAGTTCGAGATCCCCCTCCAGGCGGCCATCGGCGGCAAGATCATCGCGCGCGAGACGATCAAGTCGATGCGCAAGAACGTGATCGCCAAGTGCTACGGCGGCGACGTGAGCCGCAAGCGCAAGCTCCTGGAGAAGCAGAAGGAAGGCAAGAAGCGGATGAAGCAGATCGGCACCGTGTCGATCCCGCAGGAGGCCTTCATGGCGATCCTCGAGCAGGGCGACTGAGGCGCGGCGCCCCGCGCGCGCCCGCGCGGCGCGCGCCGAACACGGACCGGGGCCGGGGCGTACCATCCGTCCCATGCGAATCACCGAACGCGTCTTCCTCTACGGAGCGCTCACCGCGCTCGCCGCCGTCGTCTTCCTGCGCGCCTCCGAGCGCCCCGCCACCGCCTCCGCGGAGCCCGCCCCGGCGGACCTCGGTCCGGCGGACGCCCTCATCCTCACGGGCAAGTCGGGCAACCTCACGCTGCGCAACGCCGACGGCCGCCTGGCCTTCGGCGACCAGGCCACCGCGAAGGCGTGGGCCGTCGGCGCGGTCAACAGCGACAAGGTCATGAAGCTGCTGCTCAAGAGCGAGCGCTTCGAGGAGGAGCGCAAGCGCCTCGAGGAGCAGGCCAAGAGCAAGGACGAGGAGTTCCGCAAGCGCTACGGCGAGCTCGAGACCAAGTACAAGGACATGGACCCCAAGTCGCCGGACTTCGAGAACGGCCGCAAGGAGGTCGAGGGCTTCTTCGGCGAGGTCGAGTCCTGGCGCAAGGAGATCTCGCAGAAGCTGCAGAAGCTCCAGGCCGAGCAGATGGAGAAGGCCTACCGCGAGATGGTCAGCGCCGTCGACGTCGTGGCCGAGCGCCAGAAGGTCGACCTCGTGATGCGCTTCGTCCCCACCTCGCAGACCTTCGAGAGCGGCAACGCCGCCGACGCGATGATGCAGGTGCAGGTGCGCACCTTCCTGCGCTATCCCGAGGCGATGGACCTCACCCCCGAGCTGATGAAGGAGCTCTCGCTCAAGGACGAGTGAGACGCGCCGCCGCGGACGCGGACGCCTCGCCCAGCGCCTCCTGGAGACGCTGGGCGAGCGCTTTTTTGACCTCGGCGAGCGCGGGCGCGCGGCCGCCCCGCTCCTGCGCCAGGCTCGTCACGGGACGGCCCGCGAGCCCGCAGGGCACGATGGTCGCGAAGTGCTCCAGCCGCGGGTCGACGTTGAGCGCGAGCCCGTGCATCGTCACCCAGCGCGAGACGCGCACGCCGATGGCGGCGATCTTGCGCGCCGACGCGCCCGGGCCGCCGGTCCAGACGCCGGTGGCCCCCTCCTCGCGGTGGCAGGCGACGCCGAAGTCCGCGCAGGTGCGGATGATCGCCTCCTCGAGCGCGCGGATGTAGGCGTGGATGCCCAGCCCCGCGCGCTGCAGGTCGACGATCGGGTAGGCGACGAGCTGCCCCGGGCCGTGGTAGGTGATGTCGCCGCCGCGGTCGGTCTCGTGCAGCTCGATGCCCGCCTGCGCGAGCGCGGCCTCGGAGACGAGCAGGTGGTCCCGCACGCCGGCGCGGCGCGTCAGGGTGACGACGGGCGGGTCGTGCTCGACCAGCAGCAGCGTGCAGCCGGGACCATCGCCGCGGCGCGCGACGGCGTCCGCGTGGCGCGCGCGCTGCAGCGCCAGCGCCGGCGCGTAGGCCAGGCGCCCGAGATCCTCGACGACGCACTCCGGGGGCGATGCCACGGGGAAAGCCTAGCGGCGCGGGTTGGGCGCCGGCTCAGAAGAGCATGCGCGCCGCGGCCGGGGCCAGCACGCGGTTGACCTTGCGCTGGAAGGCGTTCTCGGCGCCCGCGTCCGCGTTCTCGGCGCGGTTCTCGTCCTCGTCCTGCGCCGGGGCGATCCAGGGGCTCGACTGCCACACCGCCGAGTACGCCTGCGTCAGTGCGGCGCCGCCGCCGGTGTTCTCGGGATTCTCCAGCTCGCCGTAGATGACGATGACCGCATTGGCCGAGGGCGCGGTGCGGATCGTGCCGGGGTGGTCCGTCTCCAGGCGGTGCATGCGCACCGGGTCGCCGACCGCGGCGGTGAAGGAAGTGAGGCCCGAGCAGACCACGTAGAGGCTGTCGGCGTCGTCGCTCGTGCCGGTGATCGTGGACTGGAAGAGGACGTCGCCGCCGCTGCGGCTGGTGATCGTGCGGTTGCCGTCGACGCGGATCTGGCCCGCGAAGAGCAGGTCGCCGAGGCTGCTGATGTCGCCCGCGAGGACCAGCAGCGAGGGCGTGCCGACCGAGAGCGCGCCGCCCGTGGTGAGGTCGCCGCGCACCGCGAGGGTTCCGGTGGCGCCAAAGGTGAGCGCGCCCGAGCCCTGCATCGGGCCGGAGAAGCTCAGGTTGCGTCCCGAGAGGGTGATGCCCGAGGCGAAGTCGATCTCCCCCGCCTGCAGCGTGAGGTCGAAGCCGCCCGCGGCGGCGCTCGCGCCCAGCGAGAGGGTGCCGCCCGCGGCGATCGTGGTGCTGGCGCCGAAGGTCGTCGTGCCCGCGAAGCTCGCGTTGCCCGCGGTGGCGACCGCGCCGCCGTTGACCTGCGCGGGACCGGTCACGGCGAGCGAGGCGAGCGCCTGCGTCGCGCCGACCGCGCCCGTGAAGGTGGTGCCGGTGGCGCCCGAGGCGCTCAGTGCGCCGGGACCGTCGACCGCGGCCGCGAAGAGCACATCGCCGCCGCTGGAGCTGACGCCGTGCGCGCCCGTCTGCAGCATGACCGCGTCGAGGAGGTTGACGTCGCCGCTGGCGGCGATCGAGCCACCCAGCAGCGTCGTGCCGCCGCCGTCGCTCAGGAAGCTGGCGAGGCCGCTGGCGCTGCCGGCGATCTCGGTGGTGCCCGCGCTGCGCAGGGTGAGCGCGCGTCCGTTGCCGGCAACGCTCGCGACGGTGAGATCGCCGCCCGCGGTGGTCTGCAGCGTGGTGGCCGCGCCCAGCGAGACCGCGCCGAGCGACTGGTCGCCCGTCGTGCGGATGCTGCCGCCGTCGACGGCCACGGCGCCGTCGGTCGCCTGGAGGGAGGCGAGGGCCGTCGTGCCGCCCACCGCGCCGGCGAAGCGCGTCGTGCCCGCAGTCTGCGCGACCAGCGCATGCGCGCCGTTGAGCGTGCCGGTGAACTCGATCGTCTGGCCGCCGGTGGATTGGAGCGT
Source organism: Phycisphaerales bacterium (assembly GCA_046350355.1). GTDB lineage: Bacteria > Planctomycetota > Phycisphaerae > Phycisphaerales > SM1A02 > UBA966. The sequence continues at coordinate 1,239,300 of JAXMAN010000002.1, forward strand.
GGTGTCGGCGGCGAGGGTCGCGGTGCCGTAGCGCTGCGCGCCGGTCGTGATGACCGTCCCGCCGCCCAGGCTCACCGGGCCGTTGACCGTGAGCGCGGCGAGCGCCGTGTTCGCGCCGATCTCGTTGGCGAGGCTGGTGCCGGTGGCGGACTGCACGGTGAGCGCGGTGGCGCCGTCGAGGGTGCCGGTGATGGCGACCGCGCCGCCGGTGGAGGTGATCGTGCGCGTCGCGCCCAGGAGCTGCGTCGCGCCGCCGAGGGTGATCGCGCCGGTCGCGGCGATGTTCCCGCCGAGCTCGTTGCTGCCCGGCGTGTCGGTGAGGAGCGAGGCGAGGCCGGAGACGCCCGCGCCGAAGCGCGTCGCGCCCGCGGTGTTGATCGTCAGCGCGCGCCCGCCGCCGGCGAGGCCGGATGCGAGGTCGATGTCGCCGCCGTCGAGGCTGGTGAGCGTGGTCGCCGCGCCGAGGGTCACCAGGCCGCCGAAGGTCTGCGCGCCCTGCGTGCGGACGGTGCCGCCCTGCAGCGTGGTCGCGCCCGAGACGGCGAGGCTGTCGAGCGCGGTGGTCGCGCCGACCGCGCCCGCGAAGGTCGTGGTGCCCGCGGCGTCGACCACGAGCGCGCCGGGGCCGTCGACCGTGGCGCCGAAGGTCACCGCGCCGCCCGTGGAGGTCACGGTGCGCGTCCCCGCGCCGACGGTGGTCGCGCCACCGAGACTGATCACGCCGCTGGCGGAGAGGTCCGCGTTCAGCGCGTTGGTGCCGGCGGCGTCGGTGGTGAGCGTGGTGAGGTCGGCGACCGCCGCGTTGAAGGTGGTCGCGCCCGCGGTGTTCACGGTGAGCGCGCGGCCGCTTCCGTCGACGGCGCCCGCGAAGGTCACCGCGCCGGAGCCGGTGCTGGTCAGGACGGCGTCGGCGCCCAGCTCGATCGCGCCGTAGCCCTGCGCGTCGGTGGTGCGGATCAGACCGCCGCCGATCGTGGTGGTGCCGCCGCTGGTGGCGAGGCTGCCCAGCGACACGGTGCCGCCGACCGCGCCCGCGAAGGTGGTGCCCCCCGCCGCCGCGATCGTCGCGGACTGGCCGCCGCTGGTGAGCGCGTCGAGGGTCGAGAGGAAGCGCACCGTGCTGCCAGTGCTCGTGAAGGTGGTCGTGGCGCCCAGGACGACCGCGTTGTCGTAGGTCTGCCCGCCCGAGGTGCGGACGCTGCCGCCGTCGATGCGGACCGGGCCGGTCGCGGTGAGCGCGGTGAGCGCGGTGGTGGCGCCCACCGCGCCGCCGAAGGTCGTGCCGTTGAGGCTGGAGACGCTGAGCGCGCTCGCGCCGTTGAGGGTGGAGCCGAAGGCCACGGTGCCCGCGGTCGAGGTGACGCTGCGGTTCGCGCCCGAGAGGGTCGTCGCGCCGTTGAGGGCGATCGCGCCGCTGGCGGAGAGGTCGCCGGCGAGGGCGTTCGTGCCCGCGGCGTCGGTGGTGATCGCGGTGAGGCCGGAGACGGTGCCGTTGAAGGCGGTCGTGCCCGCGGTGTTGATGGTCAGGCCGAAGGCGCCGCCGACGCCGGCGAGGCCGATGGTGCCCGCGCCGGTGCTGGTGAGCGTCGTGTCCGCGCCGAGCGTCGTCGTGCCCGCGTAGCTCTGCGCGCCGGTCGTGGTGACGGTGCCGCCGTTGAGCGCTGCGGGGCCGGTCACGCTGAGCGAGGTGAGCGCGGTCGTGGCGCCGACGGCACCGGCGAAGGTGGTTCCGGTGGCGCTGGCCACGCTGAGCGCGCTCGCGCCGTCAAGCGTGCCGCCGAAGGTGACACTGCCGCTACTGGAGGTCACGCTGCGGTTCGCGCCCGAGAGCGTCGTCGCGCCGCCGAGGCTGATCGCGCCGCTGGTCGAGAGGTTCGCGGCGAGCGCGTTGGTGCCCGCGGCGTCGGTGGTGAGCGTCGTCAGGCCCGAGACCGCGCCGTTGAAGGCGGTGGTGCCCGCGGTGTTGACGGTGAGGCCGAAGGCGCCGCCGACGCTCGCGAGTCCGATCGTGCCGGCGCCGGTGCTCGTGAGGGTCGTGTTCGCGCCGAGCGTCGTCGTGCCCGCGTAGCTCTGCGCGCCGGTCGTGGTGACCGCGCCGCCGTTGAGCGTCGCGGGGCCGGTCACGGTGAGCGAGGCGAGCGCCGTCGTGGCGCCGACCGCGCCGTTGAAGCTGGCGCCCGTGGCGCTGGAGACGCCGAGCGCGCTCGCGCCGTCGAGCGTGCCGCCGAAGGTCACGGCGCCCGCGGTGGAGGCGATGGTGCGCGTCGCGCCCGAGAGCGTCGTCGCGCCGCCCAGGGTGAGCGCGCCGGTCGTGGAGAGGTCCGCGGCGACGCTGTTGATGCCCGCGGCGTCGGTGACGAGCGAGGCGAGGCCCGAGACCGCCCCGAGGAAGCTCGTCGTGCCGGCGGTGTTGACGGTGAGCGCGTGGGCGCCCGCGATGCCGCCGCCGAACTCGATCGTGCCCGCGCCGGTGCTGGACAGCGTGGCGTTCGCGCCCAGCGTGAGCAGGCCACCGTAGCTCTGCGCGCCGACGGTTCGGATGCTGCCCGCGTCGAGCTGCGCCGCGCCGGTGACGGTCAGCGACGCGAGCGCCGTCGTGCCGCCGACCGCGCCCGCGAAGGTGGTGCCCGTCGCGCCCTGGACGCTGAGCGCGCCCGCGCCGTCGAGCGTGCCGCCGAAGAGGACCGAGCCCGCGGTCGACTGGATCGAGCGGCTCGCGCCAATGAAGCTGGTCGCGCCGCCGAGCGAGATGTTGCCGGAAACAAGCAGGTCCTCGGCGAGGCTGTTGCTGCCGGGGGTGTCGGTGGTGAGCGCGGTCAGGCCGGTGAGCGCGCCGGTGAAGCTGGTGAGCCCCGAGGTGTTGACCGAGAGGTCGAAGGCGCCGCCGACGGCACCGAGGGTGATGTCGCCGCGCGCGGTGCTCTCAAGGGTCGTCTCCGCGGCCAGCGTGAGCGCGCCCGTGTAGCTCTGCGCGCCGCTGGTGCGGATCGAGCCGCCCGCGATCGTCGCGGGGCCGCTCACCGAGAGCGACCCGAGCGCGGTCGTCGCGCCGACGGCGGCGTCGAACTGCGTGCCCGCGCCGCTGGCGAGCGAGACGTCCGCCGCGCCGTCGAAGGTGCTCGCGAAGTGCAGCGCGCCCGCGCCCGCGTCGATCGAGAGCGTGGAGGCGGTCGTCGTCACCGCGCCGTCGAAGAGGATGCCGTTGGTCGTGACGACCTCGCCGGCCTGCAGGAGCAGGTCGCCGTGGACGGTGAGCGAGGTGATCGCGGAGCCGGTGCCGATGTCGCCGCCGACGGTCGTGCCGCTGCCGGAAGTGAGCGTGACCGCCCCGCTGCCTTCGACCGCGCCGCCCAGGACGAGCGTCGTGCCCGCGCTCAGGCTGCGGCTGGCGCCGACGAACTGCGTCGTGCCGCCCAGGTCCATCGCGCCGGAGACGGAGAGGTCGGCGGCGATCGAGTTGCTGCCGGGCGCGTCGGTCGTGATCGAGGTCACGCCGGTCGCCGCGCCGTTGAACGTCGTCGTGCCCGCGGTCTGCAGCGTGAGGCCGAAGGCGCCGTCGATGGCGGCGAGCGTGAGGCCGCCACCGCCGGTGCTGGTCAGCGTCGTGTTCGCGCCCAGCGTGAGCGCGCCGGCGTAGCTCTGCGCGCCGGTGGTGCGGACCGAGCCGCCGGAGAGGGTCACCGGCCCGGTCGCGGTGAGCGAGGTGAGCGCGGTCGTGGCGCCGACCGCGCCGCCGAAGGTCGTGCCGGTCAGGCTGGCGACGCTGAGCGCGCTCGCGCCGTTGACGGTGCCGGCGAAGTTCACGCCCGCGCCGCTGGAGGTCACGGTCACGGCGGGCGCGGCGAGCGTGGTCGCGCCCTGCAGCAGGATCGCGCCGGTCGCGGTGAGGTCCGCGGCGATGGAGTTCGTGCCTGCGGCGTCGGTGACGAGCGAGGCGAGCCCCGCGGCCGCACCGCCGAAGCTGGTCGCGCCCGCGGTGTTCACGGTCAGCGCGTGGCCGCCGCCGGTGACCGCACCGAGGGCGATGTCGCCCGCGCCGGTCGTGGTCAGCGTGGTGTCGGCGCCCAGCGTCAGCGCCGCGTAGGTCTGGTCGCCGACGGTGCGGACGGAGCCGCCGTCGATCGTGGTCGCGCCGCCGGAGACGGTCAGCCCGCCGAGCGCGGTCGTCGCGCCGACGGTGTTCGCGAAGGTGACGCCGCCGCCCGCGGTCTGCAGCACGAGCGTCGCGGGACCGTTCACCGTGCCGCCCAGCAGGATGCTGCCCGCGCCGGTGGTGGTGATGGTGCGCGTCGCGCCGGCGCCCGCGACGGTGAGCGCGTCCAGGAGCTGGATGTCGCCCGCGGCGCTCAGCGCGCCCGAGAGCACCAGGAATCCGGGCGCGTCCGTCGTGATCGTCGAGGCGTCGAAGACGTTGCCCGCGAAGGTGGTCGTGCCGCTCGTGTTGACCGTCAGGCTGAAGCCGTTGCAGTCGACGGTGCCGAGGGTGATGTTGCCGCGCGTGGTGCTCGTGAAGACGGTGTCCTGCGTGAGGTTGAGGACGCCGTAGTTCTGGCCGCCGGTCGTGTTGATCGGGCTGCCGTTGATGACGACCGGGCCGATCACGGTCAGCGTGGAGAGCGCCGTGACCGCGCCGACGGAGTTGTTGATGAAGGTCGTGCCCGTCGTGTCGGTGGTGAGCGACTGCCCGCCGACGGTCGTGCCCTCGACCGCGCCGTCGAGGACGATGTCGCCGCCGCCGGTCGAGGTCAGCGTGGTGTCGACGCCGAGCGTCGTGAGGCCGCCCCAGGTCTGCGCGCCCGTCGTCGTGACGCTGCCGCCGTCGAGGTTCGCGGGGCCCGCGACGCTCAGCGAGGCGAGCGCCGTCGTGCCGCCCACCGCGGCGGAGAAGGTCGTGCCCGTGGCGGAATCGAGCGTCAGCGCGCTCGGTCCGTCGAGGGTGCCGCCGAAGCTGATGCTCCCGCCCGTCGAGGTGATCGACTGCGAGGATGCCTTGAGGATCGTCGCGCCGCCGAGCGCGATGGCGCCCGTCGCCTGGAGGTCGGCGGCGATCGAGTTGCTGCCGGCCGCGTCGGTGGTGATCGTGGAGGCGGCCAGGACATCGCCGCCGAAGCGCGTGAGGCCCGCGGTGTCGACGGTGAAGTCGTTGCCGCCGCCCTGCACGACGCCGGCGAAGTCGATCTGCCCGGCCGCGGTGCTGCTGAACTGCGCGTCGGCCCCCAGCGTGACGGTGCCGCCGTAGGTCTGCGCGCCGGTGGTGCGGATGGAGCCGCCGTCGACGGCGCTCGTGCCGGTGATGTCGAGCGCGGTGAGCGCCGTCGTCGCGCCCACCGCGCCCGCGAAGGTCGTGCCCGCCGCCGCGTCGAGCGTGAGCGCGCTCGCGCCGTCGAGCGTGCCGCCGAAGGCGATCGTCCCGCCGGTGGAAGTGATCGAGCGCGCCGCGCCGGAGAGGGTCGTCGCGCCGCCGAGCGCGATCGCGCCCGAGGCGGCGATGTCGCCCGCGACCGCGTTGCTGCCCGCGGCGTCGGTGGTGAGCGTCGTCAGGCCCGTGACCGTGCCGCCGAAGCGCGTCTGTCCCGCGGTGTCGACGCTGAGCGCGAAGCCGCCGCCCGCGAGCGCGCCCGCGAAGTCGATCTGCCCGCCGCCGTTGCTGACGAAGTGGCCGTTGGTGCCGAGCGTCACCGTCGAGGCGTAGCTCTGCGCGCCGTTGGTGAAGACGCCGCTGCCGCCGATCGTCGCGGCGCCGAGGACCGAGAGCGAGCCGAGCGCCGCGTTCGAGCCGACCGCGCCGGTGAAGGTGGTGCCGGTGGCGCTGGAGACGGTGAGCGCGCTCGCGCCGTCGAGGGTGGAGCCGAAGCTCACGCCGCCCGCGGTCGAGGTCACGCTGCGGGTCGCGCCCGAGAGCGTCGTCGCGCCGCCCAGCGCGATGGCGCCGCTGGCGGAGAGGTCGCCGGCGAGCGTGTTCGTGCCCGCGGCATCGGTGGTGATCGCGGTCAGGCCGGCGACGGTGCCGTTGAAGGTGGTCGTGCCCGCGGTGTTGATCGTGAGCGCGAAGGCCCCGCTGCCGCCGCCGAGGGCGATGTCGCCGCCGCCGGTGCTGGTGAGCGTCGTGCCCGCGCCGAGCGTCAGGCCGCCCGCGTAGGTCTGCGCGCCGGTCGTGGTGATCGCGCCGCCGTTGACGGTAGCGGCGCCCGTCACGCTGAGCGAAGTGAGCGCCGTCGTGCCGCCCACGATGCCGCCGAAGCTCGTGCCCGTCGCGCTGGAGATGCTCAGCGCGCGCGCGCCGTTGAGCGCGGCCGCGAAGCTGACGGCGCCCGCGTTGCTCGTGAGGGTCGTCGCCGCGCCGAGGGTGACCGCGCCGCCGTAGATCTGGTCGCCGGTCGTGGTGACCGCGCCGCCCGCGAGCGTCGCCGGGCCGGAGACGGTGAGGCTGGTGAGCGCGGTGGTGGAGCCGATCGCGCCGTTGAAGGTCGCGCCGCCCGAGGTGCCGACGGAGAGCGCCGTCGCGCCGTCGATCGTGCCGTTGAAGACGACCGTCGAGATCGTGGAGGAGATGATGCGCGCGGGACCGACGAGCGTCGTCGCGCCGCCGATGCTCACCGCGCCGATCGCCGTCAGGTTGCCGCCGATGAGGTTCGTGCCCGGCGTGTCCAGCGTCACCGTGCCCAGGCTGGAGCCGTTGGCCGCGAAGCTGGTCTGCCCCGCCGTGTTCACCGTCAGGCTGCGCGAGCCGCCGCTGCCGGCGATCGTCCCGCCGAAGGCGACGTTGCCCGCGCCGGTCGAGGTGAAGGTGGTGTTCGCCCCCATCGTCACCGCGCCGCCGTAGGTCTGCGAGCCGACGGTGCGCACCGCGCCGCCGTTGACCGCGACGGTGCCCGTGGAGGTGAGCGAGGCGAGCGCCGTCGTGGCGCCGACCGCGCCCGTGAAGGTCGTGCCCGTTGCGCTGGAGACGGTGAGCGCGCCGGGACCGTCGACGGTGGAGCCGAAGCTCACGCCCGCGCCCGTGCTCGTGACGCTGCTCGCGGAGGCGACGGTCGTCGCGCCGTTGAGCGCGATCGCGCCGCTCGCGGTCAGGTCGCCCGCGAGCGAGTTGTTGCCCGCAGCGTCGGTCGTGATCGAGGTAAGCCCCGAGGCCGTGCCGCCGAAGCTCGTGACGCCCGCGGTGTTCACCTGCAGCGCAAAGGCACCGCCGATGCCCGCGAGGGAGATGTTCCCGGCGCCCGTGCTCGTGAGCGTGGTGCCCGCGCCGAGCGTGAGCGCGCCCCAGCTCTGGCCCTGCGTGGTCCGCGCCGAGCCGCCCGCAAAGGTCGTCTGGCCCGACCCGATCGCGATCGAGCTCAGCGCGCCGGTGCTGCCGACCGCGCCGCCGAAGTACACGGTGCCGCCGAGGATGGTGCTGACCGAGAGCGCGTGCGGCGTCGTGCTGTCGATGGTGCCACCGAAGGTGACGGCGCTCGCATTGAGGCTGACGATTGTGACATCGCCCGTGAGCGTCGTGGCGCCGAGATAGCCCTGGACCAGCGAGGTGTAGAAAGCCCCCGCGAGGCTCGCCGAACCATGGACGATCAGCGAGTTCAGCGGATCGGACGCGTCGCCCGCGCCGTCCGCGAAGACGGTGCCGGTCGCCGAGGTGATCTCGAGGTTGCCCGCTCCGAAGACGGTGCCCCCGAAGCGCACGCCCCCGTTCACGGACTGCACGGTGCGGTTGGTCGCAATCGTGCCGGTGAACAGGACGCTCTCGCCGAGGTCGATCTGGCCGAGCGCGTTCACGTCGCCCTGGACGACGGCGTCCCCCGCCGCATCGGTCGTGAGGCTGCCCAGCCCGCTCGCGCCGCCGATCGTGGTCGTGCCCGCCGTGTCGATCGTCAGGTCGAAGGCGCCCGAGGCGAGGCCGAAGGCGATGTCGCCGCCGGACTGGCTCGTGAGCGTCGTGTTGCCGTCGAGCACCAGGTCGCCCGCGAGCGTCTGCGCGCCGACCGTCGTGATCGACGGTCCCGCGACGCGCGTCGTGCCGGCGACGGTCGTCAGGCTCGAGAGCGCCGTGAGCGAACCCACCGCGCCGCCGAACTCCACCTGGAGCCCGGCCTGCGCCGTGAGGCTGCTCGCGCCATCGAGCGTGCCGCCGAAGGTGAGGTCGCCGCCCGTCGCGATGATGGTGCGCGACACGCCCGAGAGGGTCGTCGCGCCGCCGAGGCTGATCGAGCCCGCGGCGGTGATGTTCGCCGCGACGGCGTTCGAGCCGGGCGCGTCGGTCGCCAGGTCGGAGAGCCCCGTGACCGCCCCATCGAACGCGGTGATGCCGCTGGTCTGCACCGTCAGCGCGTTGCCCGCGCCGGCGATCGCCGCGAAGCCGATGTTGCCGCGGCTCGTGCTCGTGAGCGTCGTGTCCGCGCCGAGGGTGAGCGCGCCCTGGTAGTCCTGCGCGCCGACGGTGCGGACGCTGCCGCCGGAGAGGGTCGTCGGGCCCGTCGCGACGAGCGAGGCGAGCGCCGTCGTCGCGCCGACCGCGCCGTCGATCTGGATGCCGCCCGCGCTGTCGAGGACGAGGCCGCCCCCGCTCGCGCCGTCGACCGTGCCGCCCAGGACGATCGCGCCCGCGCCGGTGCTCTGCAGCGTGCGAACGCCGCCGGTCACGGTCATCGCGCCATCGAGCAGCCGGATCGCGCCCGCGGCGGTGATGTTCGCGCCCAGCAGGAGCGAGCCCGGCGCGTCCGTGGTGACGTCGCCGCCCTCGGTGACCGCGCCGAGCAGCGAGGTCAGGCCGGCCGTGTTCACCGTCAGGTCGAAGCCGTTGCAGTCGACCGCGCCCAGCGTGATCGCGCCACCCGTGCTGCTGCTGAAGGTCGTGTCCTGGGTGAGCGAGAGTTCGCCGTAGGTCTGCGAGCCGGTGGTGACGATCGGCCCGCCGTTGAGCTGCACGGGACCGAGGATCGTCAGCGAGGAGAGTGCGCGCGTCGCGCCGATGGAGCTGTTGATGACCGTCGCGCCGGCGCTGCTGGTCGTGAGCGACTGCCCGCCCGCGACGGCGGCGTTCACCGGCCCGTCGAAGGTGATCAGGCCCCCCGCCGTCGAGGTCAGCGCCGTGTCCGCACCCAGGTCGAGCGCGCTGCCGTAGGTCTGCGCGCCGGTCGTGGTCACCGCGCCGCCGTTGAGCGTGGCCGGTCCGGTGACGCCGAGCGAGGTGAGCGCCGTCGTCCCGCCCACCGCGCCGTTGAAGTTCGCGCCGCCAGCCGCGGAGACGGTGAGCGCCGTCGCGCCGTCCACGGTGCCGCCGAAGGTGACTGAGCCGGTCGAGGAGCTCACGCTGCGGCTGGCGCCCGAGAGCGTCGTCGCGCCGCCGAGGGAGATGTTGCCGGTCGCGGCGAGGTCGGTCGCGACGGTGTTCGTGCCCGGCGTGTCGGTGGAGAGCGAGGCGAGCCCGCTGACCGCGCCCTGGAAGGCGGTGTCGCCGCTCGTGAAGATGGAGAGCGCGTTGCCGCCGCCCGTGACCGCCGCGAGCGCGATGTCGCCGCCCGCGCTGCTGGCGAGCGTCGTGTCCGCGCCCAGCGTGATCGCGCCGGCGTAGGTCTGCGCGCCGGTGGTCTGGACGGAGCCGCCGCCGAGGGTCGCGGGGCCGGTGACGCTGAGGGACGTGAGCGCCGTGGTTCCGCCGACCGCACCCGCGAAGCTCGCGCCCGTCGCGCTGGAGACGCTGAGCGCGCTCGCGCCGTCGAGCGTGGAGCCGAAGGTCACGCCGCCGCCCGTCGAGGTCACGCTACGCGTCGCGCCCGAGAGCGTCGTCGCGCCGCCGAGGCTGATCGCGCCGCTGGCGGAGAGGTTGCCGGCGAGCGTGTCCGTGCCGGCGGCGTCGGTGGTGATCGCGGTGAGGCCGGTGAGCGCGCCGTTGAAGCTGGTCGCGCCCGCGGTGTTGATCGTCAGGCTGAAGGCGCCCGAACCGCCGCCGAGGGCGATGTCGCCGCTGCCGGAGCTGGTCAGCGTGGTGTTCGCGCCCAGGGTCAGCGCGCCGCCGTAAGTCTGCGCGCCCGTGGTGGTCACCGCGCCGCCGTTGAGCGTCGCCGGCCCCGTGACGCTGAGCGAGGTCAGCGCCGTCGAGCCGCCGACCGCGCCGCCGAAGGTCGTGCCGGTGGAACTGCCCACGGTCAGCGCGCTCGCACCGTTGACGGTGGAGCCGAAGGAGACCGCGCCGCCGCTGGAGGTCACGCTGCGGCTCGCGCCCGAAAGCGTCGTCGCGCCGTTGAGCGCGATCGCACCGCTGGCGGAGAGATCGCCGGCGAGCGTGTTCGTGCCGGCCGCGTCCGTCGTGATCGCGGTCAGGCCCGAGACCGTGCCGTTGAAGCCCGTCACGCCCGCGGTGTTGACGGTGAGCCCGAAGGCGCCGGAAACCGCGGCGAGCGAGATGTCGCCGCCCGCGCTGCTCGTGAGCGTCGTGCTCGCGCCCAGGGTCAGCGCCCCGCCGTAGGCCTGCGCGCCCGTGGTGGTCACGGCGCCGCCGTTGAGCGTCGCAGGACCGGTGATGCCGAGCGAGGTCAGCGCCGTCGTGCCGCCGACCGCGCCGGTAAAGGTCGCGCCCGTGCTCGAGCTGACGGTCAGCGCGCTCGCGCCGTTCACCGTGGAGCCGAAGCTCACCGCGCCGCCGGTGGAGGTGACGCTGCGGTTCGCGCCCGAGAGCGTGGTCGCGCCGTTGAGCGTGACCGCCCCGGTCGCGGAGAGATCGCCCGCGAGCGTGTTCGAGCCCGCGGCGTCGGTCGTGAGCGAGGCCAGCCCCGCGGCCGCGCCGTTGAAGCTCGTGACGCCCGCGGTGTTCACCGTCAGGCCGAAGGCGCCGGAGATCGCCGCAAGCGAGATGTCGCCGCCCGCGCTGCTGGTGAGGGTCGTGCCTGCGCCCAGCGTGATCGCGCCGCCGTAGGTCTGCGCGCCGGTGGTGGTCACCGCGCCGCCGTTGAGCGTCGCGGGACCCGTCACGCCAAGCGAGGTCAGCGCCGTGGTGCCGCCGACCGCGCCGGCGAAGGTCGTGCCGGTCGCGCTGCCCACCGTGAGCGCGCTGGCGCCGTTCACCGTGGAGCCAAAGCTGACGGCGCCACCGCTGGAGGTCACCGAACGCGCCGCGCCGGAGAGCGTCGTCGCACCGTTGATCGTGATCGCGCCGCTGGCGGAGAGATCGCCCGCGAGGGTGTTCGTGCCCGCGCTGTCCGTCGTGATCGCGGTGAGCCCCGAAACCGCGCCGTTGAAGCTGGTGGCGCCCGCGGTGTTGATCGTCAGGCTGAAGGCGCCCGAGCCGCCGCCGAGCGAGATGTTGCCGCTACCGCTGCTGGTCAGCGTCGTGTTCGCGCCCAGGGCGACCGCGCCGGAGTAGGTCTGCGCGCCGGTCGTCGTCACCGCGCCGCCGCTGAGCGTCGCGGGCCCGGTCACGCTCAGCGAGGTCAACGCCGTCGTCCCGCCGACCGCGCCGGTGAAGGTTGCGCCCGTGGAGCTGCTCACGGTCAGCGCCGTCGCGCCGTTGACCGTCGAGCCGAAGCTCACCGCGCCGCCGCTGGAAGTGACGCTGCGGCTCGCGCCCGAGAGCGTCGTCGCGCCGTTGAGCGCGATCGCGCCGCTGGCGGAGAGGTCGCCCGCGAGGGTGTTCGTGCCTGCGGCATCGGTGGTGATCGCGGTGAGGCCCGAGACCGTGCCGTTGAAGCTCGTGACGCCCGCGGTGTTGAGCGTGAGTCCGAAGGCGCCCGAGACCGCCGCAAGCGAGAGGTCGCCCGTCGCGCTGCTCGTCAGCGTCGTGTTCGCGCCCAGCGTCAGCGCGCCCGAGTAGGTCTGCGCGCCCGTCGTCGTGACCGCGCCGCCGTTGAGCGTCGCCGGACCGGTGACCGAGAGCGAGGTGAGCGCCGTCGTACCGCCCACCGCGCCGGTGAAGGTCGCCCCGGTCGAGCTGCTCACCGTCAGCGCAGTTGCGCCATTGACCGTTGAACCGAAGCTCACCGCGCCGCCGCTGGAGGTGACGCCGCGGCTCGCACCGCTGAGCGCCGTGGCGCCGTTCAGCGCGATCGCACCGCTCGCGGAGAGGTCGCCCGCAAGCGTGTTCGTGCCGGCCGAATCCGTGGTGATCGCCGTCAGCCCCGAAACCGTGCCGTTGAACGCGGTCACGCCCGCGGTGTTGATCGTCAGGCTGAACGCGCCCGACCCGCCGCCGAGCGAGATGTTCCCGCTCCCGCTGCTGGTCAGCGTCGTGTTCGCGCCCAGGGCGACCGCGCCCGAGTAGGTCTGCGCGCCGGTCGTCGTCACCGCGCCGCCGTTGAGCGTCGCGGCACCCGTCACGCTGAGCGATGTCAGCGCCGTCGTCCCGCCCACCGCGCCGGTGAATGTCGTCCCCGTGCTCGAGCTCACCGTCAGCGCGCTCGCGCCGTTCACCGTGGAGCCGAAGGCCACCGTGCTTCCGGTGGAAGTCACGCTGCGGCTCGCGCCGGAGAGCGTCGTCGCGCCGTTCAGGGCGATCGCCCCGCTTGCGCTCAGGTCCGCGGCCAGCGTGTTCGTGCCCGCGCTGTCGGTCGTGATCGCCGTCAGCCCGGAGACGGTGCCGTTGAAGGCCGTCGTCCCCGCGGTATTCACCGTGAGCCCGAACGCCCCCGTGACCGCCGCAAGCGAGATGTTCCCGCTGCCGGTGCTGGTCAGCGTCGCGTTCGCGCCCAGCGCCAGCGATCCCGAGTAGGTCTGCGCGCCCGTCGTCGTGACCGCGCCGCCGTTGAGCGTCGCCGCACCCGTCACGCTGAGCGATGTCAGCGCCGTCGTCCCGCCCACCGCGCCCCCGAAGGTCGTCCCCGTGACGCTGCTGACGGTGAGCGCGCTGGCGCCGTCGAGCGTGCCGCCGAAGCTCACGGAGCTCGCGCTCGAGGTCACGCTGCGCGTCGCGCCCGAGAGCGTCGTCGCGCCGCCGAGGCTGATCGCGCCGCTCGCCGCCAGGTCGACGGCGACGGTGTTCGTGCCCGGCGCGTCCGTGGTGAGCGCGGTCAGGCCGGTGAGCGCGCCATTGAAGATCGTCGCGCCGCCGGTGTTCGCGGTCAGCGAGAAGGCGCCCGAGACCGCGCCGAGCGTGATGTCGCCGGAGGCCGTGCTCGTGAGCGTCGTGTTGCCTGTGAGCGTCAACGGGCCGGACCAGGTCTGCGCACCCGTCGTCGTGGCGAGCACCCCGGTGAGCGTCGCCGCGCCGGTCACGCCGAGCGAGGTGAGCGCCGTCGTCGTGCCGATCGCGCCGCCGAAGCTCGTGCCCGAGCTCGAGCTCACCGAGAGCGAGGCCGCGCCGTTGATCGTGGAGCCGAAGGCCACCGTGCTCCCGGTCGAGGTCACGCTGCTCGCTCCGGTCAGCGTCGTCGCGCCGTTGAGCGCGACCGCGCCGCTCGCCGAGATGCTGCCGCCGAGCGAGTTCGTGCCCGCCGCGTCCGTCGTCAGCGCGGTCAGCCCGGAGGTTGTGCCCGTGAAGGCCGTCGCGCCCGCGGTGTTCACCGTCAGCGAGAAGGCGCCGGAGGCCCCCGCCACCGAGATGTTCCCGCTGCCGCTGCTCGAGAGCGTCGTGTTCGCGCCCAGGGTCAGCGCGCCGGCGTAGCTCTGCGCGCCGCTGGTGGCGACCGATCCGCCGTTGAGCGTCGCGGGCCCCGTCACGCTGAGCGAGGTGAGCGCCGTCGTCCCGCCGACCGCACCCGTGAAGGTCGCGCCGGAGCTCGAGCTCACCGTCAGCGCGCTCGCGCCGTTGAGCGTCGAGCCGAAGCTCACCGTGCTCCCCGTCGAGGTCACGCTGCGCGTCGTGCCCGAGAGGGTGGTCGCGCCGCCGAGCGAGATCGCGCCGCTCGCGGAGAGGTCGCCCGCGAGCGTGTTCGTGCCGACGGAGTCCGTCGTGATCGCGGTCAGGCCGGAGACCGCGCCGTTGAAGGCCGTCGCGCCCGCGGTGTTGACCGTGAGGCTGAACCCGCCGGACATCGCGTCCATCGAGATGTTGCCGCTGGCGGTGCTCGTCAGGGTCGCGTTCGCCGCGAGCGTGGTCGCCCCGCCCAGGCTGATCGCGCCGCTCGTGGACAGGCTCGTCGCGAGCGTGTTCGTGCCCGGCGTGTCCGTCGTCAGCGTCGTAATGCCCGAGAGCCCCGCGTTGAAGACGGTCGCTCCCGCGGTGTTCACCGTCAGGCCCGCGCTGCCCGTGACCGTGCCGTTGAAGGCGATCGTGCCGCTGGCCGTGCTCGCGAGCGCCCCCGCCGCGCCCAGCGTCAGCGCGCCGTAGGTCTGCGCGCCCGTCGTCGTCGCCAGGCCGGTCGTGAGCGTCGTCGCGCCGGTGACCGCGAGCGAGGTGAGCGCCGTCGTGCCGCCCACCGTGCCGGTGAAGGTCGTCCCCGTCGCGGAGCTCACCGAGAGGTCCGCAGCGCCGTTGACGGTGCTTCCGAAGGCGACGCTGCTGCCGCTCGAGCTGATCGAGCGCGTGCCCGTGATCGTCGTCGCGCCGCCGAAGGAGATCGCGCCCGAGGTCGCGACGTCGCCCGTGATCGTGTTCGAGCCCGCCGAGTCCGTCGTGAGCGTGGTCAGCCCGCTGAATGCGCCGGTGAGCGAGGTGATCCCGGCCGTGTTGATGGTGAGCCCGAATCCACCCGAGCCCCCCGCCACCGTGATCGCGCCGGTCGAGCTGCTGGTGAGCGTGGTGTTCGCGCCCAGCGCCATCGCGCCGTAGCTCTGCGCGCCGGTCGTCGTCACCGCGCCGCCGTTCATCGCGACCGCGCCGGCGGAGGCCGTCAGCGACGAGAGCGTCGTCGTGCCGCCCACCGCACCGCCGAAGGTCGTGGTCCCCGCGGTCGAGACGGTCAGGCTCTGCGTGCCCGCCGTCGTGCCATTCACCGCGGCGCCGAAGCCGACCGCGCCGGACGCCGTCGAGGTCAGCGTCGTGTTCGCGCCCAGCGTGACCGCGCCGCCATAGGTCTGCGCGCCCGTCGTCGTCACCGCGCCGCCGCTGATCGTCAGCGCGCCCGTCACCCCCAGCGAGGTGAGCGCCGTCGTGCCGCCCACCGCGCCGCTGAGCGTCGTGCCCGTCGAGCTGCTGATGCTCAGCGAGCTCGCGCCGTTGATCGTGCTGCCGAAGGCGACCGTCGACCCGCTGGAGCTGACCGAACGCGATGCGCCCGAGAGCGTCGTCGCGCCGCCCAGGCTGATCGCGCCGCTCGTCGCCAGGTCCGCGGCCAGCGTGTTCGTGCCCGCGGCGTCGGTCGTCAGCGTGGTGATCCCCGAGAGGCCCGCGTTGAAGATCGTCGCGCCGCCGGTGTTGACCGTCAGTCCGGCGCTGCCGCTCACCGTTCCGCCGAAGGTGACGCTGCCCGAGCCGCTGCTGGTGAAGAGCCCCGCCGCGCCGAGCGTCAGCGCACCGTAGCTCTGCGCGCCGGAGGTCGTGACCGTCGCGGCCGTGAGCGTCGCCGCGCCGGTGATGCTCAGCGAGGTCAGCGCCGTCGTGCCGCCCACGATGCCCGTGATCGTCGTGCCGGAGGCCGAGCTGATCGAGAGCCCCGCCGCGCCGTTGAGCGTGCTGCCGAAGCTCACCGTGCTTCCGGTGGAGCTGATCGAGCGCGCCGCGCCCGAGACGGTCGTCGCGCCGCCGAGCGAGATCGCGCCGCTGACCGTCAGGTCGCCGTTGATCGTGTTCGATCCCGCGGTATCGGTCGTGAGCGCGGAGACGCCCGTGAGCCCGGTGCCGATCGTCGTCACGCCGCCGGTGTTGACGGTGAGCGACTGCGCGCCGCTGCCGGTCACGCCGCCATTGAGGGCGATCGCGCCATTGGTCGTGGAGACGAGCGTCGTGTTCGCGTTCAGCGTCGCCGCGCCGGTGTAGGTCTGCGCGCCGCTGGTCGTCACCGTGCTTCCGCCGAAGGCGATCGCGCCGTTGCAGGTGATGGAGCTCAGCGCCGTGCCGCTGCCGACCACGCCGCCGAAGGTCGAAAGTCCCGTGGTCGCCAGCGTCAGCGTGCGCGCCGTCGTGTTCGTGAGCGTCGAGGCGAAGCTGATCGAGCTGTTGCCCGTGCTCGTCAGGGTCGTGTTCGCGCCGAGCGTGACCGCGCTGAGGAAGGAGAGCGACCCCGCCGCACGCACCGCGCCGCCGTTCACGGCGACGGTGGTCCCGCCCGCGCTGAAGGAGCCCAGCGCGTTGGTCGACCCGACCGCGCCGGTGAAGGTCACCGCGCCGCTGGTGGAGACGGAGAGGTCGCCCACGCCCGCGGACTGCCCGTTGATCGTGCTGGAGAAGGTCGTCGTGAAGGCGCCGTTGGTGATGCTGTGCGAGCCCGCGGTCAGCGTCAGCGCGTCGCCCAGCGTCGTGTTCCCCGCGAGCGAGATGTTGCCGCCGATCACCGTCGATCCGCCGGAGCCCAGCGTCAGCGTCGTCAGGCCCGAAAGCGAGCCGGAGAGGGTCGTGACCCCCGAGGAGTTCACCGTCAGGCTGCGGTTCGCGCCGACGCCGGTCACCGTGCTCGAGAAGCTCACCGCACCGGACCCGCCTGCGACGGTCGTGTTCGCGCCCAGCGTCACCGGCCCGGTGAAGCTCACCGTTCCCGCGGTCGTCGCGCCGTAGGCCGTGCCCGAGAGCGCGATCGTGCCGCCGGCGCTGTTGATGCTCAGGTTGCCGTTGGCGCGCGAGATGCTCGGGGTAATGTTGACCCCACCGCCCTGGGTGGTGATATTCAGGGCCCCGCGCCAGCTCCCCATGTTGAAGGACGCGCTGGTGATGTTCACCGTCGCGCCTGCGCCCTGCGCCGCCAGCGTCAGACTGCTGGTGTTCAGCCCCGTGATCGTGCCCGTCGCCGTCCACTGGATGCCGTCGGGCTGCGTGCCGCTGTTGTTCTGGACCGTGACGTTGCCCGAGGCGAGCTGCGTGTTCAGCGTCGAGAGCAGCAGCACGTTCGCGCCGCTGCCGGTGTCCTGCACCGTCAGGTAGGTGGGGTCCAGCAGCAGCATGCCCGCCAGGCTCCCCGTCGAGCCGCGCAGGTCGATGAAGCCGTCGTACTCGAGCGTCCGCTTGCCGCTGACCTCCGCGAAGCCGCCGCGCGCGCCCTCGCCGACGCCCTGCACGCTGCCCGTGCCCAGGAAGCGCGTCCCCTCGCTCGCGTAGAGCTCGATGCGCCCGCCGTCGCCCTGCAGCGTCGCCTGCGCGTCCAGCTCCGCGCCGCGCGCGACGTCGATCGCCGCGAGGTCGCGCATCATGATCTCGCCGCCGCCGCGCGGGCCGCTCGCGTCGATGCGCGCGTCGTCCGTCATCTCCAGCGCATCGCCCGCGACCTGCACCGACCCACCCTGCGCCGTCGCGTTGCCCGCGCCGCTCGCGTCGATGGTGCCCGCCAGGCGCACGTCGCCGCCGCCCGCGGCCTTTACCTCCAGCGCCTGCGCGACCACGGTGCCTTCCAGGTCGATCGCCAGCGATGCCAGGTCGCCCGTCGTCGCGACCACGCGCCCGCCCTTGGCGGTCACGGTGCCCGTGTTCACGATGGCCGCGCCCTCGGTCAGCGCCTGCGCGCCGCCGGCGACGCGCACCCCCACGCTGCCGCCCTTGCGCTTGATCGTCAGCGTCTCGCCGGCGGCCATCGCCACCAGCCCGCCCGGCGCCGTCTCGATCGAGCCCGTGTTCACCACCGAGCGGCCCGCGAGGATCACCTCGTCCACGGCGCGGATCGAGCCCTCGTTGCGGACCTCGCCCTGCATCCCGGTGACGCGGTCGCGTCCGGCGAGGAAGTCCTTGTTGGACATGTTCCCCGCCGCGGCGAAGATGCTGCCGACGTCGATGCGCGCGTCCTTGCCGAAGAGCACGCCCGCGCGGTTGATGAAGTAGACGCGTCCATTGGACAGCAGCGAACCCAGGATCACCGAGGGCGAATCGCCGTTGATCCGGTTGAGCACCCGCGCAGACGAGCCCGGCTGCAGGAATTCGACCGTCGATCCCGTGGGGATGTCGAAGCGGTCGTAGTCGATGACGGTGTTGTTGCCGGCGCGGATGCGCAGCTTGTCCCCGGCGCGCTCGAAGGTGGCGTTGCCGCGGCGCACCTTGGCGCCGTCCACCTTGGGTCCACCGGCATGCACGGCCGAGGCCGTCACGAGGGTGCCACCCGCAGCCGCCAGGGCGGCCGTTCGTCGCAGAAGAGGATTCAACTCCATGATTCGCTCGCGGGGAACTGCCTGCTCGATCGCAACGCCAGATTCAGAAGGCGAGCGAACCAATGAACCAGACCTGCGCGTCCCCGGCATCGACGCCGAGGGCGGGCTGGTCGTTGAGCGCGACGCCGACATCAAGCGTCACGCTGAAGTCCGATCCGACGAGGACCGTGACTCCTCCGCCAATCGCGACCAGGGTCGCGCTGCCGGGTTCGCCGGCGGTCGGCGCATTCACGTCCGACCAACCGGCGTCAAGGAAGACATGCGGGCTCAGGTCCCACGAAGGCGCGGCTCCGGTGCCCTTCTCCGTCGTCCAGCGGAAGGGCTTGCCGAAGATCTCGCCGGCCTCCGTCTCGGGAAGCACGCGCAGGAGGTGGAAGTCGTACTGCAGGCTGCCGACGAGCGTGTTGTCGCCCACCGCCACCGCCTGCGGGTAGCCGCGCACCGTGTAGTAGCCGCCGATCACGTTCTGCGCGACCGGCGTCGGGCGCGCGCCGCCGGGCGTCCACTGCCAGCTCCCGCGCGCGGTGAGCTGGTGCACCGCCGAGCCCGACTCCGGGTCCAGCAGCGCGTCGAGGAAGGCCGTGTACATCACGTCGCCGTGGAAGTTGAACCAGCTTCCGCTCGGATCGGTCCGGCCCAGCGTCGTGAGGTCCGCGGTCGAACCGTTCCCGCCGGTCCAGTCGAGCGTCACGTTCGCGCTCAGCGCCGAGGCGCCCGTCTGCCGGTACGCGTTGACGCGCACGAACGGGGTCGCGAAGGCGCTCGAGCCCGTCGTCCCCAGCGCCTGGTCGACGCTCGAGTACCAGCCGCGCACGCCGCCCTCGAGGTCGACGAAGAGCTCGCGCAGCTGCAGAAAGTTCCATGCCATCGAGCCCGCGACGCCCCAGGTCGTGCCGGTGAAGTTGTTGCCCGCGATGCCGACGTCGCTGGCGTTGTATTCGCTCCAGTCGCCCTCGAAGCGCCAGCGCAGCGTGTTGGTGGAGCCGAAGCGTCCCTCCCATCCGCCGCTCACGCTGTAGATGCCGCTGAAGGTGTTCGTCGCCGCGCGCAGGTCCAGGACATCGTCCAGGTCCAGCAGCCGCGTCCCGACGATGCCCAGCTGCTCCATCCAGCGCCCGTTCTGCTCGGTCGCCGTGTTCGAGCCCTGCAGCTCGACCATGAAGGTCTTGCGGTCGCGCAGCATGTACTCCAGCAGCACGGTGCCGGGCTGGTCGCCGGGCGCGATGTCCGAGGAGACCATGCGGCCGGGAAGCCGGTTGAGCTGCGAGAGGTAGTCCTCGAGCAGTTCCTGCCGCAGCAGCTCGCCCGCGGCGCCATCCTCCGTCGGCTGCACCGGAGAGTTCGCGACGATGCGGTCGTGCCGCGGATCGCCCACCTTCTCGGAGCCGTCGGCCTCGAAGCTGCGCACGCGCACGCCCGAGACGGTGCCGACGACGACGGCCACGATCATCGGACCGTCCTTGCCCGGCTCGGGCAGGACGATGCGCGTCACGACGCCGTCGATGTGGCGCGCGCGGAAGAGCTCGAAGACCGCGCGCGAGCACGCGTTCGCGCCCGCGGAGGAGATCGGCCCGCGGATCGAATCGAGCGCGACCGGCGCCGCGCCGGCGGGCGCGGGCTGCCAGATGCCGTCGCGCTGCGCGAGCGGCACGAGCGCCGCGCCGATCTCCTGGACCGTCGGCAGCTTCGGATGGTCCTTGGGCTGCACGCGCAGGTCGATCCCCGTCACGGCACCCGAGATGGTCTGTTCGTCGCCGAGCCCCGCCTGCGGCTTCGCGGGCTTCGGGCCGGCGGGCTTGAGCTGGTCGCCCGCGCTGGTCTGCGGTGGCCGCACCAGCGACGATGGCGGCGGATCCGCGGCCGTCGACGCCGCGACGCCTACGCTGGCAATCACCGCCAGCAGCGCCGAAGCCCGGCAGCGCCTGCACAGAACTCCAGCGCAGGTCCGGGTTTCTCGTCGTCCCCATTCCTCGGGAGACAACGACACCAGTGAGTTCTTCGACGCAGGTTCAGTCAAGTCTGGCTCCGAGGAAAGGTCCGTCTTATCTCGGCAGAATCAAATCCGGACTTGCGGACAGTACCCGGTAACTTCTCCGAAGATCAACCGGATTTCCTTCCCTACGAACACCTTTTGGCGACCCCTACACTCGACCCTTCCATGAGCTCCACCGCCATCGGCACCGGCGTCCGCATCCATCCGACCGCCTCCGTCCATCCCACCGCCTTCCTCGAGGGCGACGTCGAGATCGGCGCGCACACGGTCGTCGGCCCCGGGTGCGTCGTCTGGGGGCTGGTCGGGCCCGTGCGCGTCGGCGCGCACTGCCAGCTCCTGGTGCGCTGCAACCTCACCGGCCCGCTCGTGCTGGGCGACCGCAACATCCTCTACCCCAACGTCTCGCTCGGCTTCTCGCCGCAGGATGTCGGCTTCGACCCCAACAGCCCGGGGCCCGGCTGCATCATCGGCGACGGCAACACCTTCCGCGAGAATGTCACGATCCACCGCGGCAAGACGGCCGAGCCAACCCGAATTGGAAATTCCAACTACTGGATGACAAACTCCCACGTCGGACACGACTCCGTCGTGGGCAACAACTGCATCATCGCGACCAACTCCGCCCTGGCGGGGCACGTGGAGATTGCCGACCGCGTCATCTTCGGCGGCGTGGCGACCATCCACCAGTTCACGCGCGTCGGGCGCGGGGCGATGCTCGGCGGACTGACGGGCATCTCGATGGACTTGCCCCCGTTCTTCATGACCACGAGCATCAACCTTGCCGGGAGCATCAACCTGGTCGGCCTGCGGCGCTCCGGTGCCAGCGTCAAGCAGATCGACACGGTCCGCTGGGTCTACAAGACGATCTACCGCTCGGGCTCCACGCCGCAGCAGGCGCTGCCGATCCTGCGCGAGCGCGCCGGCGACCCCCTGGTTGACGAGTACATCGCCTTCATCGCCTCCTCCAAGCGCGGCATCTGCCACGGCGCGGGGCGAACCTCGCGCGGCCACGGCGGCGCGCGCAACGCCACCCCCGAGGCGCCCTGATCCCATGTCCGCCGGGCTCGCCCTCTGCGTGCTGGGCTCGGGAAGCTCCGGCAACTGCGTCGCCATCGACGCGCCGGAGGGGATCCTGCTCCTCGACGCGGGCTTCAGTCCGCGCGAGACGCGCCGCCGCATGGCGCTCGTCGGCCTCGATCCCACGCGCGTGCGCGCGATCGTCCTGACGCACCCCGACAGCGACCACCTGCACTCCGGCTGGACGCGCGTCGTCGGCGGGCTCACCGGCCCGCGGCTGCTGGTGCGTGAACGCCACGCCGGCGTCGTCCACGCGATGGGCTACGAGCGAAGCTGGCTCGACACCTTCGACGGCTCCTTCGACCTCGGCGGGCTTCGCTTCGATCCCTTCCCGCTCCCCCACGACGCGCTCGGCTCGACCGCCTTCCGCGTCTCGCTCGGCGCCTGCGCCTTCGGCCACGCCACCGACCTCGGCCGCCCGATCCCGCGGCTGCTCGACCACATGGAGGGTGTCGCCGCGCTCTGCCTCGAGAGCAACTACGACCCGCCGATGCAGCGCGCCTCCGGCCGTCCGCCGGCGCTGATCGCCCGCGTCATGGGCGGCCGCGGCCACCTCGCCAACGAGCAGGCGCTCGCGATCGCGCGCGAACTCCATCGCCGCGCGCCGCTCGAGGCGCTCGTGCTCCTGCACCTCTCGCGCCAGTGCAACGCGCCCGGGCTCGTCGACCGCCTCTATGCGCAGGAAGCCCCGGAACTGCACGCGCGCCTGACGATCACGGGGCAGTTCGAGCCCTCGCCGCCGCTGCGCGTGGGCGCCTGCACGCGCGCCGCGACGCTCTTCGATGCGACCGTCGCGGAGGCGGACACGACGGCGGAGTCGCTCACCGCGCCGCCGGCCCCGACGCGCTGATCCCCGCCGCGCGCTGCATCGCCAGCCACTGCGGCGCGGGATGCAGCGGATGCGCCACCGCCTCGCCCTGCAGCCAGAAGGGAAGCAGCATCGGCATCCCCGCCGCGAGTTCCTCCTCGAGCGGCCGCTCGAAGCTCCCCGTCCAGCGCCCCGCATCGTCGAAGGTGCGATAGAGCTGCCGCAGCCGCGCCGCCGGCTCGCGGCGGCAGCCGGGAATCTCCGGCGCCGGCCGCTCGCTCCAGAGCGCGACGACCTCCCCCGCCAGCGCGACCGTCCCCGGCGCCATCGCCAGCAGCGTGCCGCCGGGCTGCGACCACCCGTACTCCGGCACGACCAGCTCGCCCGGCCCCTCGCAGACCAGCGCCATCAGCCCTGGGTACGCCGACGCCTCCAGCGCCGCGCGCGCCTGCGCGGCCAGTTCCAGCAGCGGCTCCGGCATCGGCTCGCCCCGCCAGAGGCGGTCGAGTGCTCCAACCGCGCCCGAGATCAGCAGCTCCGCGCGGTCGCGCGCGAGCGCGCGTTCCTCCGGCGGCACGCGCGCCATCTCGCCCAGCGCCATCGCCACCGCCTGCAGCGTGATCACCTGCGGGACCGCCGCGCGCCAGCGCGCCCCCTCGCCCTCCGCGGGCAGCGCCTTCGCCGCCTGCGCGAACTCCACCCAGCGCGCCAGCAGCGCGGTCCAGGCAAGTCCGTCGGGCTCCAGCGGCGCCTCCATGGCCCAAGCGTACGAAGCCCCCTGCATCCACGCGCGCCCGCGTGCCCCCATGGGCGCTACGCTTGTAGTCCCCCATGGGCGACCGTCTGACGCACGAATGCGGCCTCGCGCTGATCCGGCTCCGACGACCCCTGGAGTGGTTCCAGACCGAGCTGGGCGATCCGCTGTGGGGGCTGCGGCGGCTCTATCTGCTGATGGAGAAGCAGCACAACCGCGGGCAGGACGGCGCGGGCATCGCGACCGTCAAGTTCGACATGCCCGCGGGCGAGAACTACATCGACCGCATCCGCTGCGCCAAGCGCTCGCCGATCGAGCGCATCTTCGGCGACGTGATGTCCCCCGCGAACAAGCTCGGCGCCGAGGCGCTCGGCCACATGCACCCGGGCGAGCTCAAGCGCCGCATCCCGATGCTCGGCGAGGTCATGCTCGGCCACCTGCGCTACGGCACGCACGCCGGCAGCGGCAGCGCGCTCTGCCATCCGTACCTGCGCCGCCACAGCGTCGCCAGCCGCAACCTGGCGCTCGCGGGAAACTTCAACCTCACCAACGCGCGCGAGCTCTTCGACCGCCTCGTCGGCTACGGCATCGATCCGCTGGGCGAGGCGGACACCGGCGTGGTGCTGGAGAAGATCGGCCACTTCCTGGACCGCGAGCACGAGTTCCTCGCCTCGACGATGGGGCCCGGGACCTTCCGCAACCTCGACGGCCGCGAGCTCGCGCGCGCCGTGAGCGAGGGGCTCGACCTCGCGCGCGTGCTGCGCCGCGCCTCGCAGGACTTCGACGGCGGCTACGTGCTCGGCGGCATGCTCGGCAACGGCGACGCCTTCTGCCTGCGCGACCCCAGCGGCATCCGCCCCGCCTTCTACCTCGAGCTGCCCGAGGCGACCGCCGTCGCGAGCGAGCGCCCCGCGCTGGCCACCGTCTTCGGCGTCTCCCCCGACGCGGTGCAGGAGCTGCCCCGCGGCCACGCGCTGCTGATGAAGGCCGACGGCTCCACCACGCTCGCCGAGATCAACGAACCGCGCCCCGAGCGCCAGTGCACCTTCGAGCGCATCTACTTCAGCCGCGGCAACGACGCGGAGATCTACGCGCAGCGCAAGGAGCTGGGCAACCAGCTCGCGCGCCGCGTGCTGGACGCGGTGGACTGGGACGTCGAGCGCACCGTCTTCGGCTTCATCCCCAACACCGCGGAAACCGCCTTCTTCGGGCTGGTCCAGGGAATGGAGCGTCTGGTCGCCGACCGCGCCGCCGACCGGCTCTGGAGCCTCGTCCGCAGCGGCAAGGCGACCGAGCAGGACGTGCGCCGCATGGTCCACCCGCGCGTGCGCGCCGAGAAGGTCGCCACCAAGGACCAGCGCCTGCGCACCTTCATCACCAGCGACAGCGCGCGCAAGGACCTGGTGAACCACGTCTACGACATCACCCGCGGCTGCGTGCGCCCCGGCGAGACGCTCGTCGTCATCGACGACTCGATCGTGCGAGGCACGACGCTGCGCGAGTCGATCATCACGATGCTCGCGCGCCTGGAGCCCGCGCGCATCGTCGTCGTGAGCAGCGCGCCGCCGATCATGTACCCCGACTGCTACGGGATCGACATGAGCCAGCTCGGCCGCTTCATCGCCTTCGAGGCCGCGGTCGCGCTCCTGCGCGAACGCGGCATGGAGCGCGTCCTGGGCGAGGTCGAGCAGCGCTGCCTCGCGCAGCAGCACGCTCCAGCGGAGCGCATGCGCAACGAGGTCCGCGCCATCTACGAGCCCTTCACGCTGGCGGAACTCAGCGCGAAGGTCGCGCAGCTCGTGCGCTCCTCCTCGCTCGCCTGGAAGGGACGCATCGACCTCGTCTACCAGTCCATCGAGGGCCTGCACGCCGCGATGCCCGGCTACCGCGGCGACTGGTACTTCACGGGCGAGTACCCCACCCCCGGCGGATTCAAGGTGCTCAACACCGCGTACCTGAACTGGCGCCGCGGGGACGAGAGCCGCTCGTACTGAGCCCCCGCGTCCAATAACGCCTTCGCGCCGCGCCCCGCGGCCCGGTCGCCCCCGCCCCGACGCACCGCTGCGCTTGCCACCTTCCGGGGTTTGTGGTTCAATCCCCCTCTTCCCTCCGCACCGGCGGCAGGGTTGCCGCACGAACAACGGAACCAGGTCCTTCGAATGGCTCGCTATCTCGGTCCCAAGGTCAAGCTCTCCCGGCGCGTCGGCGTTCCGATCGCCGACCTCCCCAAGCACACCTCCAAGCGCCAGCTGGTTCCCCCGGGGCCGCACGGCCTGCGCGGCAAGCGCGCGAAGCCCTACGGCATCCGCAAGGACGAGAAGCAGAAGCTCCGCTACCACTACAACGTCCTCGAGCGCCAGTTCCGCCGCTACATGGAGGAGGCCGGCCGCACGAAGGGCAACACCGGCGAAGTGCTCCTGCAGCTGCTTGAGCGCCGCCTGGACAACGTCGTCCGCCGCGCCGGCTTCGTCCGCTCGATCTGGGCGGCCCGCCAGCTCGTCGCGCACGGCAGCGTGCGCGTCAACGGCGCGAAGGTCGACCGCCCCAGCTTCAGCGTGAAGCCGGGCGACGTGGTGACCGTCAAGGAGAAGCTCCACAAGACCTGCCGCGAGCAGATGGAGAGCCTGCAGGGCCACATCGTTCCCGGCTGGCTCGAGGTGAACCCCGCGGAGCTGCGCGCGAAGGTGCTGGCGATGCCCACCTCCGACCAGATTCCCTTCGACGTCAACACGAACCTGATCGTCGAGTTCTACCGCTAAGCGCCGGCCCACGGGCCTTCGCGAGCATGCAACGACCCCTCCAAGGCGCGCCCCCCGAAGGCGCGCCTTGTGCTTGAAACCGTAGAATCGGCGCCCTTGCGCCGGCCCCGCGGGGCGCATCCCGGACGCTTCCATGATCAAGAAACTGCGCAACTACAACAAGCAGATCCTCGCGGGCGTCAGCGCCCTGCTCCTGGTGGTCTTCCTGGCGCCCTCGGCCGTGCAGCAGTGCACGCGCCTGAACGCGCGCCCGGGCACCGTCTGGGCCACCACCAAGGACGGGAAGTCCCTCACGCTGGGCGACAAGGAGCACATCCGCACGCAGCTCGCGGTCCTGGACGTCCTGCGCGACCCGCTCACCGACCGCCTCGGCCTCCAGAAGAGCCCCGAGCACTGGTGGCTGCTCGTGAAGGAGGCGCGCGACGCGGGCCTCGTCGGCGGCACCGCCGACGGACGGCAGCAGCTCGAGGGCATCGCGCAGAACATGCGCATGGATCCCAACGAGCTCCTCGCCCGCCTCTCGGGCATGTCGCGCCAGCCGACGAACATCGTGCTCGACACGCTCGCCGAGCTGCGCGGCGTCTACCGCCTCGCGGACCTCGTCGCGGGCGCGGGCATGCGCACCTCCGACAACCGCACGCGCCTGGGCGCGCGCGAGCTGCTGACCGATGTCGCCGCGGACGTGGTGCCCATCGACGCAGCCAACTGCGGCGACGCGGTCCCCGTCCCGCCGCCGACCCCCGACCAGCTCGCCGCCACCTTCGAGAAGGGCAAGACCTTCCTCCCCGGCGCCGGCCCGGGCGGCATCGGCTACAAGTTCCCCGACCGCGTCAAGCTCGAGTGGATCTTCATCCCCGGCGCCGACATCGGCCGCGCGCTGGCGAACGATCCCGCCCTCGGCCCCGTCGAGCTTCGCAAGGAGTACCTGCGCAATCCCGCGGCCTACGGCGCCACCGCGCAGGAGATCGCCGCGGCCAACCCCGCCGCCTCCTTCGATGCGCACAAGGACGCCGTCCGCGACGCCGTCCTGCGCCGCCTCGTCAAGGAGCGCGCCGAGCGCATCAGCACCTTCGCGCGCGACTGGTCGCGCGCGGGCGTGAAGGACCTTCCCGCGCAGAGCGGCATCGTGACCCTCCCGCCGGAGTGGAAGACCACGATGCCCCCGATGGCCACGCTGGGCACCGAGCTTGCCAACCGCTTCTCCATGCCCACGCCGCGCGTCGACACCTCGGGCGACGGCTGGATGACCGTCGCGGAGGCGGGCGCGAATCCCTTCCTGAGCAAGGCGACCACCTCGGAGTTCGGCCAGCCCGTCGGGCTCGCCGCGCTCCTGAAGGCGCTCCACGAGTTCGATCCGCACACGCGCATTCCCGTGCAGGCGATGCTCCTGGGCCCGGTCCTCTCCACCGCCACGGACGACCTCGTGCTCTGGCGCGTCTCCGCCGCCGAGGCCTCGCGCGAGCCCGCGGCCCTCGACGAGGTCCGCGACGCGGTCCTGCGCGACACGATGGCGCAGATGCGCTACGACGAGCTCGTCAAGCAGGCGCCCGCGATCCTCGCGCGCGCCAACGCCGACGGCCTCGCCTCGGTCGCACGCCAGTACGGCGCCATCGTCGAGACCGCCCCGAGCGTCCACCTCGCCGACCGCGGCGTGCTGCGCCAGATCGGCGCCCGCTTCCCCGGCTCGCTTCCCAAGGCGGGGTCGGACATCGACGCCCTCCGCGCCGTCGTGCAGAAGGCCGTCTCGCTGCCGGCGAACACGCCCATCAGCACCATCCCCGACGCCGAGCGCACGCTCGCGACGCCGGTGCCCGCGAAGCTCGCGCTGCTCATCGTGCGCATCACCGGCGTGAAGCCGCTGACGCTCGAGGACTACACCGAGCTCACCGCGGCCGGCGCCGTCCGCGGCGCGCTCTCGCAGGACGAGCCGCGCGTCGACGTGCTGCAGCTCTTCAACCTCGCCTCGCTCGAGAAGCGCCAGGGCTACGTGCGCAAGAACCCCGAGGGCCCCGACCGCGTGGCCCCCAGCGACGCGCCCGCTTTCTGACGCACGCCTCCTGACGCACGCCACCTGACGCGCGGGCGCCCCACCGGCGCCCGCAGGGACCACCGCGATGACCACCCCCGCCAACCCGACGCCCGCTCCCGCCCCCGCCGCTCCCGCCGCGACCGAGGCGCTCGCGAACATCCCCTACGACCTCTTCGCCAAGCTCGACCTGCGCGTGGCGACGGTCCGCGCGGCGGTTCCCCACCCCAACGCGGACAAGCTGCTCAAGCTCACGCTCGACGACGGTACCCCCGCCGGACGGCAGGTCTGCGCGGGCGTGAAGGCGTGGTACGCGCCCGAGTCGCTCGTGGGCAAGCAGGTGATCATCGTCGCCAACCTCGAGCCCCGCATGCTGCGCGGCGAGGTCAGCCAGGGCATGGTCCTCGCCGCGAGCGACCTCAAGGATGGCGCCGCCCCCGCCGGCGACGCCAAGCCCGGCGCCGACGCGCGCGATGTCGTCCTGCTCTGCGTCGAGAAGCCCGTGAAGCCCGGTTCCAAGGTGAGCTGAGCCGGCGCGCGACGCACGCCGCGCTGCGGCAGCACGCGCCACGCTCGCGTGCTGCGCTCCGCACGCACACCAAAGGAAAGCCGGGCGACCCGCGAGGGGCCGCCCGGCGCACAGGAGGAGGGGTGCTGATGGTCCGTCAGCCCCGGAGTCGCGTCACAGGCACGGCCCCCACGCTCCCAGCAGGATCCCGATGTCGGCACCGTCGACGACGCCGTCGCCGTTGAGGTCGCCCTGGCCGAAGCCGCCCCAGTTGCCCAGGAGCATGCCGATGTCGGCGCCGCCGACGTCGCCGCTGTTGTCCAGGTCCGCCGGGCAGGAGCCCCCGCCCGGATGCAGGTCCAGCACGAAGGGCGAGGTGTCCAGCCCGTTGGGCAGGCGCGCCGTGCCGACGATGGTCATCTCGTCGGCCGAGATGCCCAGCGGCAGCGCCAGGTGCACGTCCGCGGGGATGGTCACGCCATGCTCCTGCGCGTACTGCTCGAGCGGCACGTAGCCACGGTCCTGGATCCAGATGTAGCCCTCGCCGAAGGCCGCCGCAAAGCCCAGGTAGCAGAGCGCCTTGCTGCCGTCGTGGTTGAAGGCCGTCACCGAGTGCGTGCCGTCGATCGGCGTCGGTCCCAGCGACTGGTACCCCGTCGCCTGGCTCCAGCGCCAGGGCGCGCCGTTGTTGAGCGAGGCGCGGCCGATGCCGCCCACCCACACGCCGTCGCCGCTGACCGCGATCGCCTCGCGCAGCTTCACGTTGCCGGGCGCGGTCAGGTTCTGCTGGACGCCGTTGTTCCAGACCGCGGCCTGCCGGTAGCCCGAGTAGTCGTCGTTCCAGCCGACGATCACGTTGCCGTTGGCGTTGCACGCGTTGGCGCGCGTGGGCTTGAAGAAGTAGAGCGTGCCGAGGTCGACGACGCCCGTCGCCGCGCGCCAGCGGAAGGCGCGCGCCTGGCAGCCGGTCTGCCATCCGAGGCCCACCACCGTGCTCCCGTCGGCCGAGAGGCCCCAGGCACCGGTGCGCTCGGCATCGCAGTTCGCGCCGTCGAAGCTGCCCACCGACTGCGCCTCGTAGGTGGTGATGTTGAAGAGCGTGGCCTCGGTCTTGAGCACGCCGTTGAAGTCCCACTGCATGCTGCAGGTCATCACCGTGCCGTCGTCGGTGATGCCGGCCTGGCCGCCCACGCCGTTGCCAGCGGGGACGGAGCCGGGCACGGGCTGGACCCACGCGTCGAAGGTCCAGTACCAGTAGGAGAAGGAGTCCTGCCCCGCGACGACGCGGCCGTCGGCGCTGGCGCTCTCGGCGTACGCGTAGGGGACGTTTCCGAGCAGGTGCAGCTCACCTGCCAGGCAGTTGGTGGTCGTCGAAGCCGCCGCACATCCCAGCAGCGCCGCAGCGATGTGAATTCGCATGGGTGCGTCCTTTCGCAAGGGTTCGTGTGATGGTGCGAGGGCTCAGGGGCACGCGCCCCAGCCGCCCAGAAGCAGGCCCAGGTCGGCGCCGTCCACGGTGCCGCTGCCATCGATGTCGCCGACGCCCGAGTTGCCCCAGTTGCCCAGGAGCAGGCCCAGGTCGGCGCCGTCGACCACCTGGTCGCCGTTCAGGTCCGACGGGCACGGGTTGCTGCCCAGGAAGATGCGCGAGACCGCGTAGACCTGGTTGGTGAAGTCCGCCGCGCGCAGCACGAGCCAGCCCGTCGAGGAGATGCCGGTGTTGCCGCTGTTCCCGTTGACGCCGGTCGAGCCGATGAGCGTGATCTGCTCCGCGGGCGTGCCGGTGAAGGTGGTGTCGCCGGTGCGCCCGAGGGTGCGCAGCCCGTGGACCTCGTCCCACGCGATCACCGCGCTGCCGGTGTCGCTGAGCGAGGCCGTGAAGACCGCGACGCCGCAGTCGCTGAAGCAGAGGTTGGACTGGCCCGAGACGGAGGAGATCGTCGCCGAGCCGCCCGGGAGCGTGTCGCCCTCGCGCAGGACGGTGATCACGGTGCCGTCGGCCTTGCGGACGCCGATGTAGCCCGTGTTGGTCGCCTGGCTGCCGTCGGCGTTCATCAGGATGCCCTGGTAGGCGACCGCGCCGCTCGAGTTCATCAGGAACGCGGTGTTGCTCACGCCGAAGAAGACCAGGCCGCCCGTGTTGGGAACCGTGTCGCCGCGGCGCAGCAGCATCGTCATGATGCCGTTCTTCTCCAGGATGACGCCGCCGTCGTTGATGCCGGTCGCGACGCCCGCACCTTCGAAGCTGGCGGTGAAGAGGTACGAGCCGTCCGCCGCGAGCGCGTGGTTCGCGGGCGAGAAGGAGCCGGTGGACTTGAAGGCGACGTCGGTGTAGCCCTGGACCAGCGTGCCCTCGCGCGCGACGATGCGCGTCTGGCCGGCGGGAGCGCCGGCGGTGGTCACGAGGACCTTGTCGTCGGCCGTCGTGACGGTGCCACCCACGAGCGTGCCGCCGAAGGCGACATCGCCCGAGCCGTTGAGCTGCAGGCCGAAGGTGTCGGGGGTGAGCGTGGTGCCGTCGGCGAAGCCGGGCGCCGCGGAGCCCTTGCGGAAGACCGGGCGCACGCCCGTCGAGGAGAAGACCACGATCGCCTGGTTGTTGGTGCTGCCGCTCACGTCGCCGCCGCTGAGCGAGACGGAGGCGACCGCCTCGCCGTTGGTGTTGCACTGCATGCCGGAGCTGCCGGTGAAGGTCGAGGTGATCGTCGCGCCGGTGGGATAGGCCATCCCCTCGCGCGCCATCAGCCACGATGCGGCGCCGTTGCCCGGGACGAAGTACATCGCGGTGTCCGTCGTGGTGGTCACGCCGGGACCGTTGATGGTGCCCGCGACGACGGTGTCGCCGGCGGAGGTGATGATGTTCGCGCTGCCGAGGCCGTTCTGGCCGCTCGCGTTGTTGAAGACGAAGCCCGCGGGATCGTTGCTCGGGACGGGCGAGCCGTCGCGCGCCAGGATCGTCCAGTTGCCGGGGACGCCGCGCACGATCAGGCGCGAGTTCGCCAGCGTGATGCCGGCGCCGCCGACCTGCCCACGGACCTGCACGCGGCCGTCGTTGTCGATCGTCGGGTTGTTGAAGGTGTTGGGCACCCAGACCGCGTTCGCGACGCCCGGGACGGTGGGATCGGCCGAGGAGAGGACGGTTTCCCAGGTGCCGTCGGCAAGGCAGGTGCCGGCGAAGGCGAGGCTCAGCAGCGCGGACGAGAGCGCGATCGGACGAAGCATGTTTTGGACCTTTCGGAACGGAGACGAGGCGACCAGGGCAGTCCAGACCGCGGCCGGCGGACCCCCAATTTCCTCAAAGTAGTCCCGGGCCTATAGGACGCAAGGCTTCCATTCGGAAATCTGTAGAGAAAAAGAAACGGGCGCCCAGTGAACATCCGGGCGCCCCGAATTCGGGCAGCGGTCATTCACGCGCAAACGCGGGTGATCAAGCGACGCCCGCGGCGGCGGCGTCGCGGTCGCTCAGGAGGCCCCCATCGGACCGCGGACGGACCGTCCCGTCGCGCTTGCGGCTGCGCTCGCAGCGGGGTTCCTGGCGCAGGTCCTGCACCCGAACCGCGGTGGCGGCGGGGTCCAGCGCGACCCGGCTGACGCCCATGAGGTCCGCCAGGTCGGCCGCGAAGGGACGCAGCGCCCCCTGCGGGTCGGGAAGGACCAGCCCTGCGTCGAGTGGATTGTCGATCCCCTGCCCCTTCGACTCCTCGAGCGCCTTCAGCGCCGTCTCGCGGACCGCGAAGACCGCGGCCCAGCCGGGCGAGGCCTCGAAGCCGCACTCCTGGTAGCGCTCGAAGACGACGCTGCGGGCGCCCTCGCCCACGAGCGAGGCCCACGCCTCGTCCGCGGTGTGCGGCAGCACCGGCGCGAGCATGCGCACGAGCCCGTGCGCGATCGCGTGCATGACGCGCTGCGTCGCGCGCCGGCGCGGGCTCTCCGCGGCGTCGCAGTAGAGGCGGTCCTTCGTCGCGGCGAAGTACTCCGCGCTCAGCGTCGTGTTGCAGAAGTCGAAGAGCGCCAGGTGCGCGTCGCGGAAGCGGTACTCGGCGTAGGCCGCGCGCACCGCCGCCTGCAGCCGCGCGAACTCGCCCAGCGCCCAGCCATCGATGGAGTCCGGCGCGGTGCGCGCGAGCGAGGCCGCCTCGTCCGCCGCGGGACGGTAGTCGTAGAGGTTGCTCAGCAGGTAGCGCAGCGTGTTGCGCACCTTGCGGTAGCTCTCCCCCGCCGCCGCGAAGAAGCTCATGTCGGCCTTGATGTCGCCCTCGTAGGGCGCGCTCGAAACCCACCAGCGCGCGACCTCCGCGCCGACCTCCTTGAGCAGGGCCTCCACCTCGATGGTGTTGCCGATGCTCTTGGACATCTTGCGCCCGTCCTTGTCGACGATGAAGCCGTGCGTCAGCAGCGCGCGGAACGGGGCCTTGCCGGTCGCGCCCAACGCCGGCAACAGGCTGAGCTGGAACCAGCCGCGATGCTGGTCCGAGCCCTCCAGGTAGAGGTCCGCCGGAAAGCCCAGCGAGCGCTCGCGCAGCACCGCGTTCCAGCTCGAGCCGCTCTCGAACCAGACGTCGAAGATGTCGTGCATCTTGCGCAGCCCGGCGACGCGCAGCCCCTTGGGCGCGTCCGGATCCGACGCGGGGTCGTAGTGCGAGAGCAGCGCGGCGGGCTCCTCCTGGAACCACGCGTCGCTGCCCTTCTCGCGGAAGCGCCTGGCGATCGCGCGCACGCTCGCGGTGGTCATGAAGACCTCGCCCGACTCGGTGAGGAACGAGGGGATCGGCAGCCCCCACGCGCGCTGGCGGCTGATGCACCAGTCGGGGCGGCTCTCGAGCATGCCGCGCAGGCGGTTGCGCCCCCAGCCGGGGACGAAGTCCACGCCGCCCTGCGCCGCGCCGCCGGCGGTGGCGTCGAGCGCCATCTGCCGCAGCGAGCGTCCGTCGCGGCGCGTGGGCCGGTCGACGCCGATGAACCACTGCTCGGTCGCGCGGAAGATCACCGGCGTCTTGCTGCGCCAGTCGTGCGGGTACGAGTGCGTGAACTGCAGGTCGTGGAAGAGGTGACCGCTCTCGCGCAGGCGCGCCAGGACCAGGTCGTTGCCCTCCCAGACGGTGCGCCCCTGCAGCCACTGCGGCGCGGTCGCGTCGTAGGTGCCGTCGTCGCGCACGGGGCAGTAGATGTCCAGGCCTTCCTTCAGGCCGGTGCGGTAGTCCTCCGCGCCGTGGCCCGGGGCGGTGTGCACCAGTCCCGTGCCGTCCTCGAGCGTCACGTAGTCCGCGCCGACGATCCGCCCGCGGCGGTCGCAGAAGGGATGCGCGTACTCCAGCCCCAGCAGCGCCGCGCCGTCGGCCTCCGCGAGCACCTTGGCGCGCGCGGGGTCGGCGCCGCCGAGCGCGGCGACCTTCGCGACCAGCTCGCGCGCGAGCACGCAGACGTTGCCGTCGAGCTCGACGAGCGCGTAGCGGAAGTTCGGATGGACGGCGATCGCCAGGTTCGCGGGAAGCGTCCAGGGCGTGGTCGTCCAGATCATGAAGCTGGGCGTGACGTCCAGCTCGCAGCCGAAGGCGCGCTCGATCGCGGCGCGGTCGCACGCCTCGAAGTCGACGTAGACGCTCGGGTCGACGCGGTCCTCGTACTCCAGCTCCGCCTCGGCGAGCGCCGTGCGGTTGGCGATCGACCAGTGCACCGGCTTGAGCGCGCGCATGACGAGCCCCTGCTCGACCAGCAGCGCGAAGTCCTCGAGCACCGCGCCCTCGTAGCGCGGCGCCATCGTGAGGTACGGGTCCTCGTAGTCGGCCAGCGTGAGCAGCCGCTGGAGCTGCGTCATGTGCAGCTTCACGAACTTCTCCGCGGAGGCCTGGCACTCGCGGCGCACGACCATGCGGCGCTGGTCCTCGGGCAGCTCCATCACCTTCTGGAGCTTGCCCTTCTCCTGCATCTCCGAGACGACCTTGTGCTCGATGGGCAGGCCGTGGCAGTCCCAGCCCGGCACGTAGGGGACGCGGTGCCCCTCCATCAGGCGCGAGCGCACGACGATGTCCTTGAGCACCTTGTTGAGCAGGTGGCCCATGTGGATCGAGCCGTTGGCGTAGGGCGGACCGTCGTGGAAGGCGAAGATGGGCGCCTGCGCCCGGGCCTGCTGCACCTGCGCGTAGAGCTTCTGCGCCTGCCAGCGCGCGATGGTCTGCGGCTCGGCCTGCGACAGGTTCGCCTTCATGGCGAAGGCGGTCTTGGGGAGGTTCAGCGTGGCCTTGTAGTCGGGCATGGCGGAGGGTGCGCGTGCGCGCGCGCGTGCGGGGCGCGGGTCAGTCGAAGTCGGGCTCGTCGCCGGGCTTGACGGCCTCGTCCAGGTACTTCTGGAAGTCGCCGAGCTTGTAGGAGACGAAGCAGAAGACGTGGTGCAGGGTGAACCACTCCGGGTCGGAGGGATCCTTGTCCAGGTCCTGACGGAGGCGGTTCAGTTCGGCGAGGACGCGTTCGGCCTTCATGGATGCTTCGTGTGCTGGAGGAATCGGGAAGTGTAGATGCGCCCCGCGCGGATCAGTGGTCGTGGCCGGCGTGGTCGTGGTCGTGGTCGTGAGCGTCGTGGCTGTGCGCGCCGTGGTCGTGGCCCGCGTGGTCGTGCGCGTGCGAGGCGGCCTCGAGCCGGCCGATGCCCAGCGCGAGCCCCAGCCCCAGCAGCAGCGCGATGGAGAGCCCCGCGCGGTCGTGGCGGTGGAACTGCACCTCCGGCAGCAGGTCCGAGGCCGCGATGCACAGGAAGGTGCCCGCCGAGAAGGCCAGCGCGTAGGGAACAAAGGCCGAGCCCTGGCCGGTCCACTGCGCGCCCGCCTCAAAGAGCAGCACGCCCACCGGCACCAGGCCCGCGAAGAGCAGGTTGAAGAGCACGACCTGACCGCGCGTGCCGCCGCCGGCGCGCAGGAGCGTCGCGACCGTCATGGAATCGAAGGGCTTGTGCAGCAGGATCACCAGGAAGGTGCCGAAGCCCGCGAGCGCCGAGGCCGAGGCCGCGCCGTCCGCCTCGACCGCCGCGATGCTCGCCGCGAGCGCGACGCCCTCGAGCAGCGAGTGCAGCCCCATCCCCACCGCGGCGCCCGTCCACGCCAGGCGCCCCACCGCCGGCGCGTGTCCGTGGCCGCCGTGCGCGTGGCCGTGGCCGTGCGCATGGCCGTGGCCGTGCCCGTGGTCGTGCCCATGCTCGCAGGAGGAGCCCGGCGCCTCGTGCTGGTGGAAGTGCGCGAAGCGCTGCAGCGAGAACATCGCCAGGAAGCCCAGCACCGCGGCGATCATCAGCGGGTCGAAGATCCCGTGCTCATCCATCCCCTGCGGCGCCGACTCCATGCGCGCCATGAGCGCGTGCGGCAGCATGTGGAAGAAGGCGACGCCGAGCATCACCCCCGAGACGAAGCTCAGCCCGAACTGCAGCCGCCGATGCGAGAGCGTCAGCAGCGCAGGCACGAGCCCCCCCGCCACCGAGGCGGCGGCGACGAGCAGGCAGTAGAGGACGAGGACAGCGGTCGGATCCATGGTCCGGAGGAGCTCGGCGGAGGTGCGGGATTCGCCCGTGGCCTCGGGCGAGAACGCCGCACGATACCGGGCCCCCGGGGGCGGGGTGGAGCGGATTCCGCCTGCGAAACCGCTTGCGGGGGGCGTGGAATCGCCCTACAATCCCCCTCCCGACCGCTGGGGTGGTAGCTCAATTGGAAGAGCGCCTCGGTCGCATCGAGGAGGTTGTGAGTTCGATCCTCATCCACTCCACTTGGAGCCGCAACGCTCCGCCACGAAGGCCCGCCGACCGCGGGCCTTCGGTGTTTTTGGGGGCGCCGGCGTACCGCGACCGCGGACGCGCGGGGGCCGCGCACGCACCCCTTCCGTACCATCCGGGCCGATGTCCGCAGGCGAGCCGTCAGCGACCACCGCGCCGCGTCCGTACAACCGCGACACGCCGGCGATGCGCCAGTACGACCGCTTCAAGCGGGAGCACCCGGGGTGCCTGCTCCTCTTCCGGATGGGGGACTTCTACGAGCTCTTCGACGAGGACGCCGTCGTCGCCCACCGCGAGCTGGGCATCACGCTGACCGAGCGCACCAAGGGGCAGCCCATGGCGGGCGTCCCGTACCACGCCGTCGAGTCCTACCTGCGCCGGCTGGTCGAGCGCGGGCACCGCGTCGCCGTCTGCGAGCAGCTCCAGGATCCCGCCGAAGCCAAAGGCGTCGTGGAGCGCGGCGTCACGCGCGTGCTCACCCCCGGCACGCTGGTGGACGAGACGCTCCTGGACGACGGCCGCGCCAACCGCGTCGCCGCCGCCGTCACGCTGCCCGCGGGCGCGTCAGGCTCCCCCGCCGCGGCGGTCGCCGTCGCGGAGCTCTCCACCGGCGAGTTCACGGTGGAGGCTTGCGATCCCGCGCAGCTCCTGGACACGCTGGCGCGCCTGGCGCCGAGCGAGCTCATCGTTCCCGAGGGGGACTTCGCCAATCCCGCGCGCCCCGCCGCACGCGCGCGCGCCGAACTTGGCTGCCCGGCGCACGAACTTCCCGGCTGGTTCTTCCGCGCCGCCGACGCCGCCGACCTCCTGCGGGAGCACTTCCGCGTGCGCTCGCTCGAGGCGTACGACCTCCACGACGCGCACGCCGAGACCGCCGCCGCGGGCGCGCTCCTGCGCTACCTGCTCGACACGCAGCGCGGCATCGCCGCCGATCCCGCCGCGGGCGCGGGCGCCGTCGTGCGCCGCGTCGCGCCGCTGGCACACCTGCGGCCGCCGCGGCGCGTGCAGCGCACCGCGCAGCTGCTGCTGGACGCGACGACGCTGCGCAGCCTGGAGATCGAGCGGACGCTGCGTTCGGGGGGCACCGAGGGGACGCTGCTGAGCGTGCTGCAGCGCTGCCGCACCGGCATGGGGCGGCGCCTGCTGCGCGAGTGGACCTGCGCGCCGCTCGCCGAGGCCGCCGCGATCCGCGCGCGCCAGGACGCGGTCGCGGCGCTCGTCGCCGACGAACGCATGCGCCAGGAGCTGCGCGGCGCGATCGAGGGCGTGCAGGACGTCGCGCGCATCGCCGGACGCATGGCGCTGGGCCGCGCGACGCCGCGCGACCTGGTCGCGCTGGGGCGCTCGGCGGGGCTGGGCCCGCGCATCGCCGCCTGCCTCGGGGACGCCCCCGCCTTCGCCGGCGCGCGCGCCGCGCTGCAGGACGCCGCGGGCACGCTCGCGCCGATCGCGCACGCGGTGGCGGAGCGCTGCGTGGAATCCCCGCCGGCGCACCTGCGCGAGGGCGGCCTCTTCCGCGACGGCGCCGACGCGCTCCTGGACGAATCCCGCGGCCTGCAGCGCGACGCAAGCGCGTGGATGGCGCAGTACCAGGCGCAGCTCTGCGAGCGCACGCAGATCGCCTCGCTCAAGATCGGCTACAACCGCGTCTTCGGCTTCTACATCGAGGTGACCAACGCGCACAGCGCGAAGGTCCCGCCGGAGTTCACGCGCCGCCAGACGCTGCGCAACGCCGAGCGCTACATCACCGCGGAGCTGAAGGCCTTCGAGGACAAGGTCCTGGGCGCCGAGAGCCGCGCGATCGCCCGCGAGCGCGCGATGTTCGAGGAGCTCTGCGCGCAGGCCGCCGCGCTGCTGCCGGCCCTCTCGGGATTCGCCGACGCGGTCGCGAGCCTGGACGCGGTCGCCGCGCTCGCCGAGACGGCCGCGCGCCACCGCTGGACGCGCCCGGAGATCGTCGACGCGCCCGTGCTGCACATCGAGGGCGGGCGCCACCCGGTCCTGGACGACCTGCTGCGCGACCGCTTCGTCCCCAACGACGCGGCGCTCGGGACGGCCGCGCAGCCGGCGACGCTCGCGCTCATCACCGGCCCGAACATGGCCGGCAAGAGCACCTACATCCGCCAGGTCGCGCTCATCGCGGTGCTCGCGCACATGGGGAGCTTCGTCCCCGCCGACCGCGCCGTCGTGGGGCTGGCCGACCGCATCTTCACGCGCATCGGCGCCAGCGACGAGCTGCACGCGGGGCAGTCCACCTTCATGGTGGAGATGACCGAGACCGCGCGCATCCTCAACCACGCGACGCGCCGCTCGCTCGTCGTGCTCGACGAGATCGGCCGCGGCACGAGCACCCTCGACGGCCTGAGCCTGGCCTGGGCGATCGCGGAGCACCTGGCCGCGCAGGGCGCGCGCACCCTCTTCGCGACGCACTACCACGAGCTCACGATGCTCGCCGCGCGCATGCCCGGCGTGCGCAACCTGCATGTCGCCGTGCGCGAGTGGAAGGACGAGATCGTCTTCCTGCACCGCATCCTCCCCGGCGCGACCGACCGCAGCTACGGCATCCATGTCGCGCAGCTCGCGGGGATCCCCCGCGGCGTCGTCACGCGCGCCAAGGAGGTCCTCTCCACGCTGGAGGTGCAGACCGAGCCCGCCGCGCGCCCCGCCGCCCGCCGGCGCGAGGGCGCGATCCCCGCCGACGCCCTGCCCCTCTTCGGCCAGGAAGGCGACTGAGGCATCCGGCCGCGCCCCGCGCGCGAATCCTCCTGCGTCCCGCCATGACCCACGCCAGCACCTCGAATTCCCCGCTGCTCACCGCCGACCTGCTCCGCCGCGAGCACGAGGCCGGCCTCTCCTGGGAGCGCTACCTCGCCGCCCACGCCACGCGCACCGCCGCGTGGGGACCGCACATCGCCAATGCCGCCCTCACCGGACCGCAGCGCGAGCTGCTGGGCTCCTTCACGCGCCGCATGCCGGTGCTCGTGCTCACGGGTGCCTGGTGCGGCGACTGCGCGGTGCAGTGCCCGATGCTCGCCGCCATCGGCGCCGCATGCCCGGCCGCGCAGGTGCGATTCCTCGAGCAGGCGCAGCACCGCGAGCTCGCCGAGCGCGTGCGCATCAACGCAGGCACGCGGGTCCCCACCGTCCTCTGGTGCGCCGAGGACTACGAGTTCTGCTCGATGCTGGGCGACCGCACGCTCGCGCGCTACCGCGCGATGGCGGCGCGCCAGCTCGGCGGCGCGTGCCCGCTGCCCAGCGCGAAGATCGACCCCGAGGAGGCGGCGCACACCCTCCAGGGCTGGATCGACGAGTTCGAGCGCGTGCAGCTCATGCTGCGCCTCTCGCCGCGCCTGCGCACGCTCCACGGAGACTAGCGATGGACCGCCGCACCGCCGCCCCCCGACTGCTCCCCGCGCTCCTGGCGCTGGCGGCGTCGGCAGCGGCGGCGGCGGCGGCGGCGCCCCCGCCCAGCGGCGGCAAGCCCCCCTACGTCCCGCCCGACCCGTTCAAGGAAGTCCAGCCCGCGCAGGCCCCGAGCGAGCCGCTCACCACGCTCGCCAAGCACCGCGCGTGGATCCGCCGCCTCATCGCCGCGATCCGCTACGAACGCCCCGGCGCCAACGACGCCGCCGAGCACCTGCGCGCGCTGCTCGAGGATCCCGACCCCCGCGTGCGCAGCGCGGCGGTGCTCGCCTGGACGCGCCGCGGCGAGCCCGCGATCGCGGGGGCGCTCGACCGCGAGAAGGACCCGCGCGTCCTGCGCACCATGCTGCGCTGCCGCTGGCAGGGCGAGCTGGAGCGCATCGAGCGCGGCGCGCGCACGCTGCTGAAGTCCACGGTCCCCGACGAGCGCATGCTGGGCGTGGAGATCGCGGGCGCGCTCGTGGCCGACGGGCGCGCCACGAAGGACCTGACGGAGGAGGCGAAGAAGACGCTCTCCTCGATCATCCTGCGCTCGGACCGCGAGACCGGCGGCGCGCTCTCCGCGCGCATCGCCGTCGTCACCGGCGCGCCCGACGTGCACCTGGACTGGATGTGGCGCCGCTGGCTCGACAAGCACAGCCGCACGATGCGCGTGGATCAGGGGATGCTCGCGGGCGAGGGAGCCGTCGCGGTCCCCTGCCCCGTCGCCGACATGGACGACGCCGCCTTCGCGCGCTTCGCGGGCGCGCTCGACGAGCTCTTCCGCAAGCCCATCGACCTGGGCGTCGCGATCGACTGCACCGCGAGCATGTCCGGCGAGATCGCCGCCGCGCAAGCGGGCGTCGAGGACCTCGCGCGCTTCCTGGACGCGGGGTGCCCCGGCACGCGGCTGGCGATCGTCGGCTACCGCGACCGGCGCGAGGAGTTCACCGTCAAGGGCTGGGACTTCACTGCCTCGCCGCAGGAGGCGCGCTCGCGCCTCTGGCAGCTCTGGGCCGACGGCGGCGGCGACGAGCCCGAGCTCGTGCAGGAGGCGCTCCACTTCGCCTACGCCAAGTTCGGCTGGCGCGCGACGGCGCAGCGCGTGCTGGTGCTGGTGGGCGACGCGCCCCCGACCCCCGGCTTCGGCGGCTACTGCGTGGACGCGGCGCGCGCCGCCTCCCGCGCGGGGATCGTCACCCATGTCCTCAGCGCCCGCGACCCCGACAAGCCCGGCGAGGTGAAGCACTTCCCCGAGATCGCGCGCGCCGGCGGCGGACGCCTCGTGCGCCTGGGCGAGGAGGCGGACCTGGTCGCGGAGATCGCCGGCGTCACGCTGAGCGACACCTGGCACGACCACATCGTCGCGGTCTACCAGCGCTACCAGCTTCTCTGCCGCTAGTGGCCGGCCGCGCCCCAGACGCGGCGCTCGCGCTTCTCGGCCAGGCGCCAGGCGTGCTCGAGCATGTCGCGCACGCCCTCGCCCGTCGCGCCGGAGATGACCACGGGACGCTCGCCGCGCTTCATGCCGATCGCGCCGGCGAAGCGGTCGATGCGCGCTGCGCGCTCGTCCGCGGGGACGAGGTCGACCTTGTTCAGCACGACCAGCTCGGCCTTCTCGGCGAGCTCGGCGGAGAACTCCATGAGCTCGCCGCGGATCGTGCGGTAGTTCTCGACCGGATCGCTGCCGTCCAGCGGCGCGAGGTCGACCAGGTGCACGATCGCGCGCGTGCGCTCGACGTGCTTCAGGAAGTCGTGGCCCAGGCCCGCCCCCTGCGCGGCGCCCTCGATGAGCCCCGGCAGGTCGGCGAAGACCAGGCGGCGCTCGTCGCCGAGATCGGCGATGCCAAGCTGCGGCCCAAGTGTCGTGAAGGGATAGGCGCCGACCTTCGCGTTGGCGCGGCTCACCGCCCGCAGCAGGGTGCTCTTGCCCGCGTTGGGAAGGCCCACCAGGCCGATGTCGGCGATGAGCTTGAGCTCCAGGCGCAGGCGCCGCTCGATGGAGGGCTCGCCCGGGGTGCATTCCGTCGGCGTCTGGTGCAGCGGGCCCTTGAAGTGCTCGTTGCCGAAGCCGCCGATGCCGCCCTTGGCCAGGACGAAGCGCTGGCCAGGCTCGATCAGGTCCACCACCACCTCGCCCGTCTCGGCGTCCGAGACGACGCAGCCCACCGGCAGGCGCACGACCACTTCCGCGCCGTCGGAGCCGTGGCGGCTCTTGGGGCCGCCGTTCTGCCCGTCCTCCGCGAAGAAGTGCGCCCGGTAGGAGAACTCCACCAGCGTGTCCAGGTGCGAATCGGCCAGCGCGACCACGTCGCCGCCGCGGCCGCCGTCGCCGCCGTCGGGGCCCCCCTTGGGCATGTTCTTCTCGGTCCGCAGGTGCGAGAGGCCGTCCCCGCCCTTGCCGGAGCGGACGGTGATCACGGCGGTGTCGACGAAGACGTTCATCGGGATCTCGGAAAGAAAACCGCGCAGATCGGAGGACCTGCGCGGCGGAAGTCTTGGAGGCGCGCCGCCGTCGCGGCCGCGTGCGGACTCAGTTGCGGTCGATCGACAGGCGCGGCGTCGCGGGATCCGCGGGGATCACGTCGACGGTGCGGCCGCGGAAGCGGACCGTGCCCTCGGCGAGCGCCATGAGCGTGTGGTCGGTGCAGAGCTTGACCAGGTAGCCCGGCTTGAAGCGCGTGCCGCACTGGCGCAGGATGATGGAGCCCGCCTTGGCGACCTCGCCGCCGTAGAGCTTGATGCCCCGGTACTGCGGGTTCGAGTCGCGCCCGTTGGAAGTCGAGCCTTGTCCCTTCTTGTGTGCCACGGCAGAGTCTCCTGCGAAGTCGTTCGGGGGAAAGAGTCCCGGATGGTAGTGGAAGCCCGGGCAGGCGGCAAGGTGCTTGGGGCGCCCGACCCGCCGACGCGGGCGGAAGTCCGTCTGTCCGACGCAGTTATCGGTGGTCGCAGGCCCGGCGCCCGCCCCCGCGCGGCGGGAGCGGCCGCAATCGCCGCGTCAACGCATGATCCAGGTGTCCTTCACCGCATCGAAGGTCGCCTCCGTGCTCACGCGCGGATCGGGGACGCCCGGCACGCTGTAGGTGCGCGTCCAGGTGCGGCGGCGCATCGTCTCCTTGCCCGTGGCGGGATCCTTCACGCGCTCGAAGACGGGGCTCAGCCCGGTGACGAAGAAGGTCATGTCCTTCGCGTCGGTGCCGTCGACGTTCGCGGGCCAGATCACGAAGCCCTCGCGAGCGTTCGCCTCGCCGTCGAGGATGTCGCCCATGATCTGGAACTGGTCGGCGGCCTCGGGCTTGGCGACCTGGCGCTGCAGGCGGCGCGAGACCTCGGGGCGGACGCCCTCGCCGGCGGAGAGGATCGTGCCGCCGCCCAGCAGCAGCTCGAAGCGCGGCGAGAAGCGCTGCGTCTTGCCGCTGCGGTTGATGATCGTGTAGGTGAAGACCCAGTAGCGCTGGCCCGTCGGCGCGTCGGTCACGAGCTGCATCGGACCCGGGCGGAAGTCGAAGTCGTCCTTCGAGGCGGGCTTGACCTGCGGGATCAGTCCCTTCGAGGGCCCCGGCTTCTGCCCCGCCGGAGGCGCGTCGCCATTGGCGGCCGCGAGGCAGGGCACGGCCAGGAGCACGCCCGCGAGGGCCAGCGAAGAAAGTGAACGCGCAGGGAGGGGTCGACGCATCGCCGGGATTCTACGGAACGCCGGCCCGCGCGGTTACGCTCCACGGGTGCCTTTTCACCGCCTCTTTGGACGGACGCCGCCGCCGGGGCCACTGGTCCTGGC
The DNA here is from genome assembly GCA_046350355.1 of Phycisphaerales bacterium. Taxonomy (GTDB): domain Bacteria; phylum Planctomycetota; class Phycisphaerae; order Phycisphaerales; family SM1A02; genus UBA966. The sequence continues at coordinate 1,282,302 of JAXMAN010000002.1, forward strand.
GCGGACGCCGCCGCTGGAGCGCCCCGCGGCGCTCGCAGCCGCGCTGGGCACGAGCCTCACCTCCGTGGTGGCGCTGGAGCGCCGGGCCCTCGACTCCGGGATGGATCTCAGCCTGCTCTGGTCCGCCCGGCCCGGGGGCGAGGAGGGCGTCGCCGGCCCACCGCTGGCGAGCGTCCTGGTGATTCCCCATCCCGGCCGCACGGGGCTGCTGCTGACGGGCGCCCCGCGGGATGCCGCCCAGGCGCGAGGCCTGGGGACGCTGATCGCGCATGCGCTGGAGGACCTGGGAACACGCCGGGATGTCCGGCTGGTGCAGGCGCTGCTCGATCCCGAGGACACCCTGCGCGCCACCGCCCTGCGTGCGGGCGGGATGCGCCACCTGGCGACGCTCGAGTACCTCGAGCGGCCGATCCACACGCTTGGGGGGTTCGGACCCGCACGGCTCCCCGAGGGTTGGAGCGTCGCGCCCTGGGATCCCCGCGAGCGCGCCATGCTCTGCGCGCTGCTGCGGCGCACCTACGAGGAGACGCTCGACTGCCCCGGACTGAGCGACCTGCGCGCGGACGAGGACATCCTGCAGGGACATCTCGAGTCCGGCGAGCACGATCCCACGCTCTGGTTCATCCTGCGCGAGCGCGGCGAGCCCGCGGGGGCGCTGCTGCTCTCGCCCTCGCGAGCCTCCGATTCCGTCGAGATCGTCTACCTGGGCCTTGCCCGCCATGCGCGCGGGCGCGGGCTGGCGCGCGCGCTCCTCGAGCATGGGCTGCATGCGGCTGCGTCGCGGCGCGAGCGCGTCGTCTCGCTTGCCGTCGACGCGCGCAACACGCCCGCGGCGCGCCTCTACGCGCGGCTTGACTTTTCGCCGGTGCGCCGTCGCGAGGCGTGGATCTCGCCGGTGCCGACGGCGCGCGCGGCGGAAGGCGCGCCCGTCGCTGTCAAGTGACGGCACTTGTCCACACGCAAACGACACCGACAGGCGCCGTGCGGTGGATGAAAAATTCGTTCAGCGCGCGAAGGGCTGCAATGCAGGGACTTACGCGCGCGGCGCGAGGCGCGTCATGCATCGCCCGCTTGCGGGGGCCGCGCGTTGCGCTACCTTTCGCACCGCTTTGCAGGAAGCGAAGCGCGTCGGCGGTGCCGCCCATGCGGCGAAACTGCTGCGGCACGCGGGTCCTTCGGGATCCGCGCTTCGCCGCGCGGGCGGACTGCCGAGGAGCCATCGGCGCGACGGAGGTCGCGCCCGGGGCGACGCAGGGACGATCGGCATCGAAGTTGTGGTGACCGCGCCTTCGGGCGCGGCTGGTGTGCCGCCGGCCATCGCGCCGGAGGGCTGTGCATCTTCCCTCGTCGGCCGCTTCGGCGGCCCCACTGGCGCTCGTCGCCGGAGAGATCCGAGTCCCGGATGGTCACCCACGCTGCAGCACCCGCCCCGACCCTGCGCGTCGAGGCGTTTCCGGGAACGCGGACGGCCCGCATTCCCGCAACTCCCTCCTCCCCCGCCGCACCCGATCCCGCCAGCATCGAGCGCCGCCTCGCCGCGCGCATCGGCGCGGGGCGCTACCGCCTCTGGTTCGCCGAGCCCGCGACGCTGAGCTGCACCCCCGACACGCTGGAAGTCCAGCTCACCACCCGCTATGCCGCGGAGTGGGTCGAGCGCAACTTCCGCACCGACCTCGAGGCCGTCGCCCGCGAGGCGGGCGCCGGCCGCGTCGAGATCGGCGTCCTCCCCGCCGCGGAGCTCGCCGCGCCCCCCGCCCCGGCGGAGCCCGCCCCCGCGGTGCGCCGTCCCCGCGCCGCCGGCCGGCGCACGGACGAGTCCGGCACCCAGCACTGGCACCGTTTCGACGACTTCGTCGTCGGCGACTCCAACCGCGTCGCCTTCGAGGCCGCGCGCCGCCTGGCCGAGGACTCCCTCGGCGGCATCCGCAGCATCCTGCTCCACGGCGGCTGCGGCGTCGGCAAGACGCACCTGCTGCAGTCGCTCTGCTGCGCCCGCCGCGCGCAGTTCCCGCGCGAGCAGGTCCGCTACACGACCGGCGAGCAGTTCACCAACGACTACATCCAGTCGGTCCGCAACGGCACCATCGAGGCCTTCCGCGCCCGCGTGCGCAAGCTGGACCTGCTGGCGATCGACGATGTCCACTTCCTGAGCAACAAGGGCGCGACCCAGGTCGAGTTCCTGCACACCATCGACGCCATCGGCCTCGCCGGCGCGCGCGTGGCCATCGCCACCGACGCGCACCCGCGCGCCCTGCGCTCCTTCAGCGAGGCGCTCGTCAGCCGCATGCTCGCGGGCATGGTGGTCCAGATGGAGGCCCCCGACCGCGGCACCCGCGACGCGCTCGTCGCCCGCCTGGCCACGGCGCGCGGCCTGCCGCTGGAGCCCGCCGCCGCCCGCGCGATCGCCGACCGCGCCATCGGCAGCGTCCGCGAGATCGAGGGGGCGCTCGCCCGCGTCGCCGCCGCGATGCTGCTGGAGGACACCGCCGGCCCCGCGACCCTCACGCTGGTCGAGCGGGCGCTGGGCGTGGGCGAGTCCGCCGTCCGCGGCGCGCCCCCGCGCATCGGGGACATCGTCGACGCCGCCTGCGAGGCGCTGGGCGTCGCCCGCGACGACCTGGCCGCCACCGGCCGCCACCGCCGCGTCGTCCTGGCGCGCGGGATCGTCGTCCACCTGGCGCGCGAGATGACCACGCTCAGCTTCCCCGAGATCGCCCGGCACCTGGGGCGGACCGCGCACTCGAGCGCGCACGCCGCCGCCCGGCGCGTCCAGCGCATGCTCGAGGTGGGCGAGGAGCTCCCGACCGAGGAGGGTGCCTCCGGTCCCCGCTCGGTCCGCGAGCTGGTCGAGACGGTGCGCCGCAGCGCGGAACGCCGCAGCCGGACGAGCCGATAAACTGCGGCCGATGCATCGAGCACCCCGATCCTGGCGCGCGCGGAGGCAGCCGCGCGCGCTCGCGGCGGGCGCCGCCCTGGCGCTGCTGCTGGCCGCCGCACCCACCGCCTCCGCGCAGTTCTACGAGAAGGTCGATGTCGGCGCCGCCTCCGCGGCGATGCTGCGCGATTCGCTCTCCGGCGAGCAGGTCGGCACCGGCGCCTTCGTCGCCGGCCTCAGCGGCCTGCAGGATCCCGCGCTCGAGCCGCTCTTTCGCGCGATGGCCGCGGGCAGCCGACCCGGCGCGCGCGTCTACGGCATCCTCGGCGTCGCGCTCGCGACGCGCAAGGGGCTGGACCCCGCGCTCGTCGCCGGACTGACCAACGCCGACGAGCGCGCCGCCATCGTGCGCGAGGCGAACGTCAGCGGCATCCTGCGCGACAGCCCCGTCGACGTCATCCTCGCGCAGGGGAACTTCTCCCCCGCCGCGACGCTGACGCTCGTGGGCGAACTGCACCGCCGCCGCGCGCCGTGGGATCCGGCGGCGATCCTCGCGACCGCCTCGGACAAGGATCCCGTCGCCGCGGGCGCGGCGTCGCTGCTGCTGCTGGCCAAGGGACAGACGCAGCCCTGGGAGGAGTACCGCAAGCGCCTGGAAGCGATGCCCGAAGGCACGCGCTCGGAGACGCTGCGCGCGCTCTGCGAGGCGGCGCTCATCTTCGAGATCAAGCAGGCGTGCGTGCCGCTGCTGGCGCTCGCGACCGGCCCCGGAATCTCCGACGACACGCTGGGCGCGGCGATCGGCCTGGCGCTGCGGCTGGACACGCCCGCCGGCGTCGAGGCGTGGAACGCACGCGTCGCGCAGAAGCGCTCGCAGGCGCAGCTCGTGCGCGCGGGACTGCAGCTGTTGGCGAGCGCCGACCGCGGCGTCCCGCCGGAGAGCTTCGACAAGATCCGCAACGGCAATCCCGTCGTCGAGGCGATCGCCGACACCGGCATCGTGCTCGCGCGCAAGGGCGACGCGGCGGCGGCGCTGATCAAGCTGCTCGAGCTCGGGCACCCGATGAGCGCGGAGTGGGCGCTGGTGCGCGCCTCCGACCTTCCCCCGGAAGAGGGCGCGAAGGTGTGGAAGCACATCGCCTCGCGGCTGGACGACCAGGACCCCGCCAACCGCCCGACCGGGCCGCTGGTGGCGGGCCTCGCGCGCGAGATGATCAAGACCGATCCCGCGGCGGTCGCCGCGCTCGCGGCCAAGATCAAGGGCACCGGAGCGCTCGAGGTCGCGATCCTCTCGGGTCTGTACGACGCGCGCCGCGCGGAGGCGGTGCCGATCGCCACGAGCATGCGCGGCGCGATGCCGCGCGCGGGCGAGAGCATCGCCGTGCTGCTGCTGGCGCGCGAGGGCAAGCCGCTCACGGCGGCGGACATGGACCTGCTCGGCCGCGCGGGCGCCGGCGGCGGCGACCTGGACGCGGTCCGGCAGACGCAGGCGGCCTGGCTCTTCGTCAAGCGCAGCGCCAAATCCGCCGATGAGGCGGTGGCGCGCATCCTCAACGCCCCGGCGACGGGCGCGACCGGGTCCGGCGCGCCGGCCGCGCCCGCGAAGAAGGCCTCATGAATCCCGTCATCCCACTGAACCAGCCCGATGTCTCCGAGGAGGAGATCCGCCTCGTCGGCGACGCGATGCGCAGCGGCGTGCTCACCATGGGCCCCTTCTGCGCGGAGTTCGAGCAGCTCCTGGCCGAGCGCACGCGCCGGCCGCACGCGGTGACGGTGGGATCGGGCGCGGGCGCGATCGAGATCGCCCTGCGCGCGCTGGGCGTCGGCCCCGGCGACGAGGTGCTGCTGCCCGCCTTCGGCTTCAGCAGCATGCCGCACAGCGTGCTCAACGTGGGCGCGACGCCGGTCTTCGTGGATGTCGATCCCTCGAGCCTGAACATGGATCCCGCGCTCGCCGCGCGCCGCTTCGGCAAGCGCACCAAGGCGATGCTCGCGGCGCTGACCTTCGGGAACCCCGCCCTGCTGCCGGAGCTCATCGCGCTCTGCTCGCGCATGGAGATCCCGATGGTGGAGAACGCCACCGAGGCGCTCGGGACCACCTACCGCAACGACAACGCGGGCCGCTTCGGACGCATCGCGTGCCTGGGCTTCTGGGCCAACCGCCAGGTGACCACCGGCGAGGGCGGCGCGATCGTGACGCACGACGACAAGCTGGCGGGCGCCTGCCGCGCGATCCGCCACCAGGGGCGCGTGGACCGCGTCACCTACGCGGCGCAGTCGCGCGACCTGGGCGCGATCCTGGAGTACGTGGGCACCGCGGGCTACGACGCGCGCCTCTCGGAGCTCGCGGCCGCGCTGGGCTGCGGACAGCTTCGCCGCCTGGACGAGACCGTCGCGCGGCGCCAGAGCATCGCCAACGCCTACATGCGCCGGCTCGCGGCGAACCCCGACGTCGTGCTGCCCACGGTGCCCGACGACGCGAGCGTGAGCTGGTCGAGCTTCACGGTGCGCCTCTCGACGCGCTACACCGCCGACGACCGCGACGCGATCATCGGCGTGCTGCACCGCCAGGACATCGGCGCGGCGAACTACTTCCCCGCGGCGAGCATGCTGCCGCGCGTGCGCGAGATCGTCGGCTGCTCGCAGGGCGACTTCCCCGTCGCCGAGGGCGCCGCCGCGCGCGCGATCTCGCTGCCCTTCTTCAACCGGATGACCGAGGACGATGTCGACATCGTCTGCTCGACGCTCGAGGTCGCGCTCAACCGCGTCGGCGGCGTCGCCCGCGGCTGACGGAAAATATGCCGGGCATGCCCGGCATATTTTCGGGGGAGGGCGCGGAGGGCGGCTGGTAGCCTCGCGCGGATGCCGTTGCTCCTGTCCAGCCGTCCCAGCGCGTTCGCACCCTCGGCCGTCGCGTCCACCACGCTCGCCGCGGCGCTGCTCGCCGGCGCCGCGCAGGCGCAGTCGCTCGCCTTCTGCGACTTCGACGCGGGGCCGCAGGGCTGGACGCTCGATGTCTCCGCCGAGTGGATCGCGGGCGGGGGCAATCCGGGCGGCTACCTCCACGGATCGATCTCGGAGCCGACCAACACGACCCCCTTCGCCAGCGCACCCGCGGCGTACCTGGGCTCGTGGACCGCGCTCGACGGCGTCGGCGCGATCCACTTCGACTACCGCCGCTTCTCCAACGGCGGCGGCAGCGTGCTCGCCTACCTCCCGCTGGCGATCGAGATCACCGGCGGCACCGCGAACCCCGCCGGCCGCGCCGTCTGGAACGGCCCGACGATCGTGCAGCCCGGGGACTGGAAGGGCTACGTCGCGCGCATCCGCGCCGCGGACTGGACGGTCACCGCCGGAAGCTGGAGCGACATCCTGACGAACGTGCGTTCGATGCGCATGCAGCTCGAGCTCGTCTCGAACACGCGGGAGCCCGAGGACAGCAACGGCATCGACAACGTGCGCCTCTGCGCGTCGGACTCGGGCGCCGACCTCGACGGCGACTGCGCCGTCGACGGCGCCGACCTGGGCCTGCTGCTGGGCGCGTGGGGCGGAACCGGCGCGGACATCAACGGCGACGGCACGACCGACGGCGCGGACCTCGGACTGCTCCTGGGCGCCTGGACCGGCTGACCCCGGCCGAAAATATGCCGGGCATGCCCGGCATATTTTCCGGCGTCACTCCCACTCGATGGTGGCGGGCGGCTTGCTGCTGATGTCGTAGACGACGCGGTTGACGCCCTTGACCTCGTTGATGATGCGGCTGGAGATCGTCGCCAGCGTCTCGTAGGGCAGGCGCGCCCAGTCCGCGGTCATGAAGTCCTCGGTCGTCACCGCGCGCAGCGCCACGACGCTGTCGTAGGTGCGGCCGTCCCCCATCACGCCGACGCTCTTCACCGGCAGCAGCACCGCGAAGACCTGGCTCGTCGCGCGGTAGAGGTCCGCGGCCACGATCTCCTCGAGCAGGATCTCGTCGCAGTCGCGCAGCACCGCGAGCGCTTGCGGCGTGACCTCGCCCAGCACGCGCACCGCCAGGCCCGGGCCCGGGAAGGGATGGCGCCAGACGATCTGCGAGGGCAGGCCGAGCACCTCGCCCAGGCGCCGCACCTCGTCCTTGAAGAGGTCGCGCAGCGGCTCGACGAGCTTGAAGCCCAGCTCCGCCGGCAGGCCGCCCACGTTGTGGTGCAGCTTGATGTTCGCCGCGGTGCCCGCCAGGCTCGCGCCGCTCTCGATGACGTCGGGGTAGAGCGTCCCCTGCGCGAGCCAGCGCGCGTCGGCGCCGATCTCCGCGGCCGCCTTGCGGAAGACATCGATGAAGCGGTGGCCGATGCGGCGCCGCTTCTCCTGAGGATCGACGATGCCCTCGAGATCGCCCAGAAACTCCTTCGACGCGTCGATGACGCGCAGGTCGATGTCGAAGGCGCCGCGGAAGGTGCTCTCGACCAGGTCGCGCTCGCCGTGGCGCAGCAGGCCGTTGTCCACGAAGATGCAGGTGAGCTGGCGCCCGACCGCGCGCGACAGCAGCGCCGCGACCACGCTGGAATCCACGCCGCCGGAGAGCCCGCAGACGATGCGGTCGCTGCCGACCATCGTGCGCACGCGCGCGCACTCGTGCTCCAGGAAGTCGGCCATCCGCCACGAGCCCGCGCAGCCGCAGGGCCCGTAGAGGAAGTTGCGCAGGATGTCGATGCCGTGGGGCGTGTGCGTCACCTCGGGGTGGAACTGCACGCCGAAGAAGGGCTTGGTGCGATGCGCGACCGCGGCCACCGGGCAGGTCTCCGTCGAGGCGAGCACCTGCAGGTCGCCGTGCGCGTCCTTGACCTGGTCGCCGTGGCTCATCCAGACCGTCGTGTGCGCGGGCAGCCCGTGCAGGAGGCCGCGCTGCTCGCGCACCTCGAGCTGCGCGCGGCCGTACTCGCGCGACTTCGCGGGCTTCACCTCGCAGCCGAGCATCTGGCAGCCAAGCTGCATGCCGTAGCAGATGCCCAGGACCGGGATGCCCATCTCCAGGAGCGCGGGATCGCAGCGCGGCGCGCCCGGCTCGAAGACGCTCGCGGGTCCGCCCGAGAGGATGATCCCCTTGGGCGAGAGCTTGCGGATCGTCTCGATCGGCGTCGAGGGGGCCACCAGCAGGCTGAAGACGCCCAGCTCGCGCACGCGGCGCGCGATGAGCTGCGCGAACTGGCTTCCGAAGTCGAGGATGAGGACGGTCTCGGGGGAAGCGCTGGTCATGGTGCGGCTCGGAGGAAGGGGCGGATCCTACTTCGCCCGCCGCACCCCTACACTGCCCCGCGTGACCGCGTTCCCGCCCCGCCAGGCCCGCTCCGATCACCGCGCGCGCGCGGCGGGCGCGGCGAGCGCCGCCCCGCTGCTGCTTGCCGCGCTACTCGCCGGCTGCAGCGCCCGCGTCGAGCCCTCCTACACCGACCCCACCCCGCAGGCGCGCCTCGGCGCGATCCGCCAGACCAACGCCTCGGGCAACCGCGCGGACATCCCGCACCTGGTCGAGTGCCTCGCCTCCGACGACCCGGCCGTCCGGCTCGCCGCGATCACGACGCTCGAGCGGCTGACGGGCACGACGCTGGGCTACCGCTACGAGGGCTCCGCGAAGGACCGGCGCGCAAAGGTCGAGACCTGGAAGGCGTGGGTGCTCGCGAATCCGCAGGCGCTCGAACCAACCCCCGCAAAGCGCTGATTTCGTGGGCCGCGCGGGACGGCCGCGCGCCGGGCCCAGCGACCGCACCCCCCGCATCCCGTCCGATACTCCGTTACCATCCGACTCCCGATGTCGTTCCGTCCGCTCGAGGTCTCCGTCGATTCCGCTCCCGGCGCGGTCACCGTCCGCATCGCGGGCGATGTCACCGCGGACTCCATCGACCGCATGCGCCAGGGCATCGCGATGGCGATCTCGCAGAAGCAGCCGAAGCTCATCCTGGACCTCAGCCAGACCTCCTTCCTGAGCAGCCCCGGCCTCGCGGTGCTCGTGCAGACGCTGCAGCTCACCGCGCGCGGCGGCGGCAAGCTCATCCTCGCGGCGCCCAACGACCGCGTGCGCGGGATCTTCGAGATCTCCCGCCTCACCGACGTCTTCACGATCGCACCGACTTACGAGGACGCGCTCGCGCGCTGAACCGATGGCCGCCGACTCCGCCCAGAGCGCCGACGGCGATTCCCCCCCGCTGCCGGTCTCCCCGGCGGGCGTGCTGGACCGCTGGATCGACTTCTGGGCAGGCGTCTTCGGCCTGACGGGCGCGCTCTACTGGCTCTGCCAGGACACCGTCGCCTGGACCTGGCGCGCCTTCGTCACGCGGCAGGTGCGCATCGGCATCGGCGCGCTCACCGCGCAGATCGTGCGCGTGGGCGTGCGGTCGATCTCGATCGTCGTCCTGGTCAGCGGCTCGATCGGCATCATCCTGGCCTTCCAGACCTCGCCGACGCTCGAGCAGTACGGGCAGACGGACAAGGTCGCGAACCTCATCGGCGTCGCGGTCTTCCGCGAGCTGGGGCCGCTCATCGCCGCGATCGTGATGGTCGGCTTCGCGGGCGCGTCGATCGCCGCCGAGCTGGGCACGATGGTCGTCGGCGAGGAGATCGAGGCGCTCGAGGCGATGGGCCTCAATCCCGTCCGCTACCTGGTGGTCCCGCGCCTCATCGCGACGGTCGTGAGCCTGCTCGCGCTGGCGGTGATCAGCAACGTGACCGCGGTCTTCTTCGGCATGGTGATCGGCACGACGGTCCTGGGGATCCCCTACGACCTGTACATGAGCAACACGATCTCCCAGCTGCGGATGCAGGACTTCCTGACCGGCCTGGCGAAGGCCGGCGTCTTCGGGCTGCTGCTGGGACTGATCGCCTGCTACAACGGCCTGCGCGTCACCGGCGGCGCGGCGGGCGTGGGCCGCGCGACCACCGAGACGGTCGTGCAGACCGTCATCTTCGTGATCCTGAGCGACCTGCTCTTCAGCACGCTCTTCTACGCCATCGGCTGGACCTGACCGCCGCCGCCGCGCGCGCGCTGCAGCAGCAGCGCCGCGAAGGTCCGCGCGGCCGTCGCCGTCCCCACCTCCAATCCGAGAGCCCTGCCCAGCTCCGCCGCGGGCATCCGCGGCCGTCGCGCGAGCAGCTCCGCCGCGCGCGCCACCGGCTCGCGCAGCGCCGCGGGCACGCCCACCGCCTCGAGCGCATCCTCCTCCTGCGCGAAGAGCGCCGGCGCGCCATCGCGCACGCCCGCGCCGCGCAGGATCTCCAGCAGCTCCGCGGGCTGCGTCACCAGGTGCGCCCAGCCGTCGCGGATCGCCGCGTTGCATCCCTCCGAGCGCGGGCTGTCGACCGGGCCCGGCAGCGCGCAGACCTCGCGCCCGTGGTCGTCCGCGGCGTAGCGCGCGGTGATCAGCGCACCGCTGCTGCGTCCGGCCTCCACCACCAGCACGCCGGCGCAGAGACCGCTGATGATGCGGTTGCGCCGCGGAAAGTTCGCGGCCAGCGGCGGGTAGAGCGTCGGAAACTCGCTCACCAGCAGCCCGCCCGCGTCGAGGATCGCCTCGAAGAGCTCGACATGCTCCGGCGGGTACGGCTCGCCCAGCCCGCAGCCCAGGACTGCGACGGTGCGCCCGCCCACGCGCAGCGCCGCGCGATGCGCCTGCGCGTCGACGCCGCGCGCGCCGCCGGAGACGATCACGATCCCGTCCCCCGCGAGCGCCGACGCGAAGCGCCCCGCCTGCGCGAGCCCGTACGCACTCGCGCGCCGCGCGCCCACGATCGCGACCGCCTCGCGGCTGGCGACCGCGGGATCGCCGCGCACCCACAGCCCCAGCGGCGGGTACGGGATGCGCGCGAGCAGCCGCGGCTCGTCCGCGTCGCCGTGGACGACGAAGCGCACTCCCGCCGCCGCCATCCGATCGCGCTCGGCGCGCGTGTCGGTCGCGTCGAGGGCGGCGCGCACCGCGTCGGCGCGCGCAGGTGGGATCCCCACCGCCGCCGCGAGCGCCGACGCCGGTGCGGCGAGCACCGCCTCGGGCGACCCGAGCGCCGCCACCGCGTCGTGGGCGAAGCGCGGGCCCGCGCCCTCGCACAGGAGCAGGCGCAGGACCGCCTCGGGAACCGCATCGGCATCGCGCGCCATGCGCGCAACCTAGGCGCGCCGCGCGGGAGCTCCCCGATTCACCGCTGTTTTTCGTGACGGCAAGCGCGCCCGTTCGCGCGGGTCATCCGCGGAACCGCCGCGCGCGCCCGCGCCGACGCCGCGCCTCAGTCCGCGCCGTGCGCCTGCCCGTTGGACTCGTGCGGCGCCTCGACGCCCATGCGTCGTCCCGCGATCGCGCTCGAGGTCGTCTCGGCATCGAAGCCCGCGAGCTGCACGCCGCGGGCCTGGCCGTTGGCCAGCCCCATGATGCGCGCCGCCGCGTTCGCCGCCGCGTCGCCCGCGCCCTCCAGCGAGGGCGGCTCGGGCACGGGCATGCGGATCGGGGCCGAGAGCAGGCCAAGGAAGATGCACATCGCGCCCGCGCCGGCGACCCACAGCGCCTTGCGGCCCAGCGTCAGGCGGCTCAGGAGCGAGTCGGGAAAGGGCGCGACCACCGGCTGCACCGGCTGCACGGTGGCGTCGACCCACTGGATCGGCGTCTGGCGCGCGCTGCTGGCGACGGCCAGCGGCGTCTCGCCGCGCGGAACGAGGTTGAGCTGCGAGGCCGCGAGGCGGCGCACGAGCTGCGGCTCGGCGGACTCGAGGTCGTGGACGAAGCGGCTGTAGGCCTCCAGGCGGCGGTAGTTCTCCGTCTCGCGCGCGTCCAGGTGGCGCATCTGCGTGCGCATCACCCAGAGGTCGTAGGAGGCGGGCACCAGGACCGCCGAGGCGACCAGGACCAGCCCAGCCACCAGGAAGAGCCAACCGGGATCGAAGAGAACCGAGGCGCGTCCGTGCCGCATCGAGCAAGTATCGGCCGGATCCCGCGCGCCGCTGCAGCGGCCGGAGCGCCAAAAGCGACGCGGCGGGCGCCGCCTTCGCGGGCACCCGCCGCCGTCGTCCCGGCCCGCTCCCCCGGGGTCCGGGGGGCGCGTCGGGGAACCTCCGGCCCGCCGTCAGGCGAGCTCGGGGAACTGCTTCTGGACCGCCGAGACCAGGTCCTTCACGTGGCTGACGGACTCGGCCATCAGCTTGGACTCGTCGGGGGTCATCTTGATCTGGACGACCTTCTCCATGCCCTTGGCGCCCAGGACCACGGGGACGCCCACGAAGTAGCCCTTGCCCTTCTGGCCGGGGGCGACGTCGTACTCGTTCTCGCAGTAGGCCGCGCAGGGAATGATGCGCTTCTTGTCCTTGACGATCGCCTCGACCATCTGGATCGAGCCCGAGGCGGGCGCGTAGTAGGCGCTGGTGCCCATGAGCTTGACGATCTCGCCGCCGCCGACCTTGGCGCGCTCGACGCACTCCTGGATCTCGGAGGCGGGCAGGAGCTGGTCGATCGGGATGCCCGCGACGCTGGTGAAGCGCGGCAGCGGGACCATGTCGTCGCCGTGGCCGCCCAGCAGCAGCGAGGTGATGTCCTCGATCGAGCAGCCGAGCTTCATGGCGAGGAAGGTGCGGAAGCGGGCGACGTCCAGCGCGCCGGCCTGGCCCAGGATGCGGTTGGTCGGGAAGCCCGAGACCTTCCAGGCGGTGTAGACCATCGCGTCGAGCGGGTTGCTGACGATGATCAGGACCGCGTTGGGCGAGTGCTTGGCGACCTGCTCCGTCACGTCCTTGACGATCTTGACGTTGACGCCGATCAAGTCGTCGCGGCTCATGCCGGGCTTGCGGGGCATGCCGGCGGTGATGACCACCACGTCGGAGTTGGCGGTGTCCTTGTAGTCGCTGGTGCCGACGATCTGCGCGTCGAAGCGCTCGATCGGGCCGCACTGCGCCAGGTCGAGGGCCTTGCCCTGCGCGACGCCGACGCGGTCGGGGATGTCCAGCAGCACGATGTCGCCGAGCTCCTTCGCGGCGGCCCAGTGGGCGCAGGTGGCTCCGACGTTTCCAGCTCCGATGATCGAGATCTTCGCGCGACGCACAGAGGTTCTCCGGTGGGGATTTGCGGGAATGCGAGGGGAAACGGCGCATGATACGCCCCCCCGGGGAAAATATGCCGGGCATGCCCGGCGTATTTTCCGGCTCCAGCAGCGCGATGCCCACCGCCGACTCCATCCCCCGCGTCGTCGTCATCGGAGGCGGATTCGCCGGCCTCGCGCTGTGCCGCGAGCTCGCGAAGACGCGCTGCCAGGTCACGCTCGTCGACCGCCGCAACTACCACCTCTTCCAGCCGCTGCTCTACCAGGTCGCGACGGCGGGACTCTCCGGCTCGGACATCGCGCAGCCGATCCGCCGCATCCTGCGCCGCCAGCGCAACGCCGCGACGCACCTGGGCGAGGTCGCGCGCATCGATCTCGCGCGCCGCGTCGTCGTCGTGCGGGACGTGCTCGAGCCGGCGGAGCCGGGCGCACGCGCGTCCACCGACGCGCGCGCAGCCATCGCCCGCGAGGTCGAGCTCCCCTACGACTTCCTCGCCATCGCCTGCGGCGTCGAGACCAACTGGTTCGGCCACGACGCGTGGGCCGAGCACGCGATCGGCCTCAAGACGCTCGCCGACGCCGACCGCATCCGCGACTCCGTCCTGCGCGCGCTCGAGCAGGCCGAGAACGAGCCCGACGGCTCGCCACGGCGCGCCGCGCTGCTCACGACCGTCGTCATCGGCGGCGGCCCCACCGGCGTCGAGATGGCGGGCGCGCTCGCCGAGCTCGCGCGCAACGTCTCCGCGCACGACTTCCGCCGCTGCCGCGGCGCGGGCTACCGCGTGCTCCTGCTCGACCGCGACGACCGGCTGCTCACGAGCTTCGATCCCGCGCTCGCGCAGCGCGCGCGCGAGGACCTCGAGCGCCTGGGCGTGGAAGTGCGCTTCGGCGCGGCCGTCGAGTCGATCGAGCGCGGCGCCGTCGTCGTGGCGGGCGCGCGCATCGAGGCCGCGACCATCGTCTGGGCCGCCGGCGTGCAGGCGCCCGCGCTCACGCGCCGCATCGAGCCGCCGGTGACGACCGATCGCGCCGGACGCATCGCCGTCGACGCGCAGCTGCGGGTCCCCGGCCACCCCGAGGTCTTCGCGCTCGGCGACATCGCGCACATGGACGACGGCACCGGCCGCGGCCACGCGGTTCCCGGCGTCGCGCAGGGCGCGATGCAGAGCGGGCGGTACGCCGGGCGCGCGATCCGGAGAATGATCGAGGCGGGCGGCGCGAGCGCCGCGGGCACGGGAGTGACCGCCGCGGACGCGGGCACCACGCGCGCCTCGGACGCCCGCCCCTTCCGCTACGCGGACAAGGGCTCGCTCGCCACCATCGGCAAGCGCCGCGCGGTCGCGGACCTCGGCGGCTGGCGCTTCGCGGGCACGCCCGCGTGGCTGCTCTGGCTCTGCATCCACCTGCTCTCGCTCATCGACATCCGCTCCAAGCTCACCGTGCTCATCAAGTGGGCGTGGGCGTACCTCTGGTACGACCCGGCGGGCCGGATCCTGGTCGAGCGCGAGCGGTGACCGGTCAGGGCGTCCCGCTCGCGACCTGCTCCGCGACGATCGTCGTCGCCGGCCCGCAGCCGACGCACTCCACGGGGCCTTTCGCGCGCACATCGCACTGGGCGCTGTCGCAGGCACCCCACACCCGCACGGTTCCATCCGCGCACAGCGCGACGGTGTGCTCGAGCCCGCATGCGATCTGCACCACCGCAGGCATCGCCTCAGGAGGCGTGGACTCGCGACGCCGGTTCCGCCCCCAGCATGCCACGGTGCCGTCGCTTCGCAGCGCGACGCCGTGCGCGCCGCCGCAGGCGATCTGCACCACCCCGGTGAGGCCGGCCGGCGGCGTCGCCTGGCCGAAGTCGTTCGCGCCCCACGCGACGACGGTGCCGCCGCGCGTCAGCCCAGGCGCGAAGCCGCGGCCCATCGCGATCCGCCGCAGCGGCGGCGTCCCGGCTGGCGGACGCATGCGCTCCTGCGTCGCCGCGTCTCCCCACAGGCGAACCGAGCCATCCTCGCCGACCGCCGCGCTCAGCCCCTCGGTGGCCGCGACATCCACCACCCGCCCGAGCTCCGGCGGCGAAATGCACTCGCCGGAGGCGTTCGAACCCCAGCACCAGACGCGTCCGGCGGCATCCAGTGCGACGACGTGGCTGAGGCTGCACGCGATGGTGGCGATCGCCGGAAGCCCCGCCGGCGGCGCGAAGGGCTCGGGCGCGGACCGAGCACCCGCCAGCGCATGCACCGCGCCATCATCGGTGAGCACGAACCAGATCGTGAGGTTCGCGACGAGCTGCTTCACGCGCGCGTCACCCGCGAGCGCGACCGGTCCCGCCTCGGGACTGAGACCCGCGCAACGGAGGTCGATGCGGGCACCCGAAGGACCCTCACCGCACGCAGCCAGCGCGATTCCGCATGCCAGCAGTCCCGCGGCGCGGAGGAACCCGGTCCGACGATGCTGAAGGCCCCGATCGCTGTCGGTCATGCGCACGCTCCTCCCCGACTCCGCGCGACCGGAGACTCCGGCGCGCCACCGCGTCAGAAGCCTATTCGCCCCGTGCCCTGCATCGGCTGCCCGGAAATCATGCCGGGCATGCCCGGCATATTTTCCGCGCGCCAATGCAAAGGCCCTCGCCGGTGGCGAGGGCCTCTGTTCGCGGTAATGGGCCAGGGAGGATTCGAACCTCCGACCCCACCCTTATCAAGGGTGTGCTCTAACCAACTGAGCTACTAGCCCGCGGACGGGAGATGATAGCGAACTTCGCCGCCGTCGGCGAGGGCATCGCCACCCCACCTCCCGCGCTGAAAACCAGCGATAACTGAGGGGCCCGCGCTACCGCTCGAGTTCGGCCATGCGCGCGCGCATGCGCTCGGCGTAGCGCAGCTTCGCGAGCGCCAGCCGCGCCGCCGCGACCGACGGTCCCGGTGCCGCGCCCGCCCCCGCCGACGCAGCGCGGTCGGCGGCCGCTGCGAGCGCCGCCAGCGCCGACGCCACCTCCGCGCGGACCGTTCCGTGCAGCGCCGCGATCTCCTGCGCGAGCGACGCGCGCGCCGCGGCCGCCTCCGGTGCGCCGGCCTCCGCCGCCGCGACTTCCTCGATGCGCTCCCGCAGTTCCATCGTCTCCATCAGGAACGCGGGCGGAAGCGGCAGTTCACCGGGGCTCGCACCGGCGCTCGCACCCGCACTCGCACCCACGCCGGCTCCACCGACGCTCGACGCGCCGGCCACACCCAGCGCCTCGAGCAGTGCCTCCGCACGCCCGACATCGCCCAGCAGCCGCGCCTTCGCCGCCCCCGCCTCCGCGGCGCGGCGCAGCAGCTCGTCGCGCTCGAGCGGATCGCGCGCACGGTCGGGATGCAGCCGCGCGGCCACGCGCAGATGCGCGGCCGACACCTGCGCCGGCGTCACATCGAACGCCAGCGGAAGGCCGAGGATCTCAAAGGGATTCGACATCGCGCCATCGCCGCGTCGCGCGCGCGTTGCCGCCGCGTGGCTCACCACTCGTCGCGGTCGTGGTCGCTGCGGCGATCGCCGCGCTCGCGTCCACCCTTGGGACCGCGGTCGCCGTCGTCGCGTCCGCCGCCGCCACCACCGCCGTAGCCACCGCGTCCGCCGCGGCCGCCAGGCCCGCCGCCACCGCCGTGTCCGCCGCCACCTCCGCCGTAGCCGCCACCGCCGCCACCTCCATAGCCGCCGCCACCTCCACCGCCTCCGTAACCACCACCCCCACCACGCGGGCCGCCGGCGCCGCGCTCGGGGCGGGGCTGCGCTTCGTTCACGACCAGGGCGCGGCCCTCGAAATCCTTACCGTTCAGCGCCGCGATCGCGGCGGCACCCGCCTCCTTGCTCGCCATCGTGACGAAACCAAAGCCGCGCGAGCGGCCGGTCTCACGATCGCTGCCGATGAAGGCGTCGAGCACCTCGCCGTGCTGCTCGAAGTACGCCTTGAGCCCCTCCGGCGTCGTGCGGAAGCTGAGGTTGCCGACATAGATCCGATACATGCGATGCTCCCAACGGGTCTGCGGGCCCCACGCGGGAGGCCACGCGTCGCGGCGGGCGTTGCTCAACGCCCCAGAACCGCGACCGCAGGATACCAATGGGAGCCTCTGCCACGGACGCGCCGGACGCGGTGGCTCACCGCATCGACGGGCCTTCGGCGGCGGGCCGCTTCGGCGGGCCCTCGGCGGCTCACTCCTTCGGCGGCGTCTTCTTGGTCGCGCGGGGACGCTTGGGCTTGGGAGCCTCGGCGGCCGGATCGGGTGCGGGAGCGGGCTCCGCGGGCATCGAGGGCGGCATGCGCGGCGGCTCCGCCGGCGTCCGGGGAGTCATCGCGGCGGGAGTCGACGGCGACGGGTCGGTCGAGCCCGGAGCGATCGGCGAGCGGGGACGAATTCCACCCACGCCACCGGTGCCCGGGGTCAGCGGACGACTGGGTGCGCCGAGCGGACGCGAGGTCGGGATCGGACCGCCACCAAGCGCGCGGCTGCGAGGCGCGCCTGGAGGCAGCTCGGACGAACCAGACCCCAACGGACGGGAACCGAGGGGACGCGAACCCAGCGGCTGCGACGATCCCAACGGGCGCGAACCCAGCGGGCGCGAACCGCCGGCGAATCCGCTCGAACCGGGGCCGCCGGAGGACGGACCCGCAGGTCCCGCCGCGCCGCCACTTGGCGCGGCGCCGGGAGCGCCGGGAGGAACCGCAGGACCACCGGCGGGCGGAAGCCCACCCGAACCCGCGTCTCCGCCCGGGGTGTTGAACATGCGCCGAGGATTGCGGATGAAGCGACCGCCGCGGCCGCCGCCACCGAAACCGCCGCCAGGGCCGGGGCCGCCGGCTCCGCGCCCGAATCCGCCACCCGGACGACCACCCTGGCGCGGGAACGCGCGCGGTCCCAGCGGCGAGTTGCGAGGCGCGTTCTGCGCGGCCTCGGTGCGCTTGCCCTTCTTGACGGCCTCGTTGACATGCAGCGTCTTGCCAAGCAGCTTCTTGTTCTGCAGCGTCTCGACCGCAAGCTGCCCGAGCTGGGGATCCCGGAAGAGCACGATCGCGAATCCGCGCGGCTTCCCCTTCTCGTCCATGGCGAGAATGATCTCGTCGACGGCCTCGCCGAACGGCGTGAAGAGGGGCTTGATCGCGTCGATCGTCGTGCGAGGATCGAGGTTCCCGACGTAGACCTTAAACATTGGCACGGGGAGCGTCCAGTCTGATGCGGGCGCCTGCAGGCGGCGCCGATGGGCTGTCACGGCGAAGGCCGTACTCCCCCGGAGATCCTGGCCTCGAACCTCTGCGCGCCGACACGGCCCGCAGCCCCCGAGAGCAAACTGACGATGGCCCCGCCGAGGCAGCGGGACCGATCGACGATCTTAGACGCCTGTTCGCACACCAAGGTGCCCACGATGCACTTGGGCAGGCAACAATTCCCCGAAAATCGCCCCCCGATCCCGACACCGCCCGATACGCGCGATGCATGCATGCGCGAACGCATGCATTCACCACCATGTGGACCGAAATCACGGGACGGCAGACACCACGCGCAGACGGTGGGAACCGCGGACCGCATGCCCTTCACGAAGCCGGGACGCGAGTCACCCACGCCGCCCTCCCGATCATGGGCACTGGTGAGCGAGCCCCCGGCGCGCCAAATGCACGCTGCAGACCACCGTCCCCGACCCCGAATGCACTCCGAGAGCACTCCGAGAGCGTTTCGAGAGCGCTTCGGGAGCACGCCGGGAGCACTTCGATCGCAGTCGCAAAGCTGCCTGCGCAACCGGTGCAGCTCCGCGGCCCGAACGCGCCCGGAACGCGCGCCAGGTGATGCGCAATGCACAGGCTCTGCAAAGCGAAACGGCGCCAGGCCCGCGAAGCACCACAGCGCCGTCCCAGCCAATCCCGAAGCATTGGAAAAAAGAGAGCGCCCCGCTGGTTCGACCAGCGGGGCGCTCATGAAGCCGGCGATGACCTACTTTCCCGCGGGGCAGTATCATCGGCGACAAGGGCTTAACTGCTGTGTTCGGGATGGGAACAGGTGTTTCCCCTTGTCTATCCTCACCGGCAAATCTGCCGGCGCCCTTCCGGGCGCCGGCAGCGTTGTTCGTGAAGTGATGGTCTTCGACACGGCGCACATCGTGCGCTGAACCGACATCCAGGCTTGCTGGATGCGAATCTCAGGGACGAACCCTTGAGCTTGGTATGTGTCCACCAGAAGGAATCTGGTAGACACGGCCAAACCGTCGACCGTTAGTAACGCTTAGCTAAACGAATCTCTTCGCTTACACACGCGTCCTATCAACCCGGTGGTCTACCGGGGGTCTTTCGTCTTGCGACATGGAATGTTTATCTTGAGGTGGGCTTCCCGCTTAGATGCTTTCAGCGGTTATCCCTGCCGTACGTAGCTACCCAGCTATGCACCGAGCGGTGCAACTGGCACACCAGGGGTACGTCCAATCCAATCCTCTCGTACTAAGATTGTCTCCTCTCAACATTCCTGCGCCCACAGCAGATAGGGACCGACCTGGCTCACGCCGGTCTGAACCCAGCTCGCGTACCACTTTAATAGGCGAACAGCCTAACCCTTGGGACCGCCTTCAGCCCCAGGATGTGATGAGCCGACATCGAGGTGCCAAACCGCTCCGCCGCTATGGACGCTCGGGAGCGATCAGCCTGTTATCCCCGGGGTACCTTTTATCCGTTGAGCGACGACCCTTCCACACGGGATCGCCGGATCACTAGAGCCCTCTTTCGAGACCGCTTGCGCTGTATCGCTTGCGGTAAAGCTGGCTTATGCTCTTGCACTCTTGGTGCGGTTGCCAACCGCACTGAGCCAACCTTTGCACTCCTCCGTTACTCTTTTGGAGGAGACCGCCCCAGTCAAACTGCCCGGCATGCAGTGTTCCCTG
>JAXMAN010000003.1:0-392213 GCA_046350355.1 Phycisphaerales bacterium
GCGTGGCCGCGGACCGCCGCGCCGCGACCGCTACACTTTCGCTCGATGCCTCCCGCCCAGCCAAGCTATGTCAAGGTCACCCACGAGCCCGAGTGCACGCGCGTCGACTTCACCGAGAAGCACATCATCGACGAGGTCGTGATCCGCGCCATCGGGAACGAGCTCACGAAGCTGATCGACGACACGCACCGCCCGCGCCTGGTGATCTGCTTCAAGGGCGTGGAGCACCTCTCCTCGGCCGCGCTGGGCACGCTGATCACGGTGAACAACCGCGTGAAGGCGAAGGACGGCCACCTGCGCCTCTGCGACATCAACCCGCAGATCCTGCAGATCTTCGAGATCACGAAGCTCAACCGCATCCTCAAGATCGAGAAGGACATGGCCGCCGCGAAGGCGAGCCTGATCGCGGCCGCGAAGGCCTGAAGGCTCACGCGCGATGTCCGCCGAACGGTCATCACATCCGTCGCATGGTGCGCGCTTCGAGCGCACCTGGACGCTCCTGGAGCAGCGCGAGTCCGTCGAGCGCGTCCAGCATGACGTCGCCGAGGCGCTGGCCAAGGCCGGCTACGGCGAGGCCGCCGCGTTCGCGATCCGCCTGGCCCTGGAGGAGGCGCTCGTCAACGGCTTCCGCCACGGCAACAAGGGCGACCCGGACAAGCAGGTGACGGTGCGCTGCTCGATCGATCCCAAGACCGTCGCGCTCGAAGTCGAGGACGAAGGCGAGGGCTTCGACCCTGGCAGCGTTCCGGATCCGACCGCGGAGGAGAACATCGAGATCCCCTCGGGACGCGGCATCATGCTGATGCGGGCGTACATGAGCAGCGTGGAGTATCTGCCGCCGGGGAATCGGTTGCGCATCGTGTATTCGCGCGAAGGGAAGTAACGCGAGGACGTCGGTGGCCGGGGGGTGCGCGGCGGAGGCTGCGCGGGGTGCGCCTTTTGACGGTCGTGGAACGCGCCGTGGGCGCGGGCTTCGCGGCGCGGGGCGTCGCGTGGTTCGTGGAACGCGCCGTGGGCGCGGGCTCCGCGGCGCGGGGCGTCCGTGCTCCGCGGACGGCCTCGCTCCACCAGGTTCCGCTTCGGCCTCGTGGGCGCATCATGCTGCGGCGGAGCGACCCGAGGAGTATTCGGTGACGCCTCGTGCCGCAGCATGCTGCTTTACGCCGCTGCGCACGGACGCCCCGCGGCGCTGCGCCCGCGCCTCGGGGGCGGGGCGCGGCGGGGGGCGCGTGCGCGGTGGGCGGGCCGGGACGGTTGGACGGGGGACGTGCTGGGTGCGATGTACCCCCCGGATGCTGGAGGCATGTGGTGGGTGGGTGCGCCTGTGGCGGGTTGTTGGCGCGCAGCCTGTGTTGCACAGCGTGTGGGTCGCGCGAGCGGCGGCACGACCGGCGCTTGCAGTCAACATTCCGCGAGCACAAACGACCGCTTGGGGGGCGCGACCAGGGGCGGCGGCAGCGTGCGCAGCGGCGTAAAGCATCGCGCTGTCGGGCGTGGTGGATCCGATCGCGCCTCGGGTCGTTCCGCCGCAGCGCGATGCGCCCACGAGGCCGCAGCGGAACCTGGTGGAGCAAGGCCGTCCGCGGAGCACGCTGCCGCCGCCCCAGCGCCCCCCAACCGGGGAGGTTCGAAAGCACCCGGTCTCGGTCCTTCCCACGTCAAGCCGACGCGGTGCCTATGCCTTCAATGCCACCGCCCGCGCGAGGTGCACCCACTCTTCGGGGGTCAGCGTCTCGGGCCGGCGGGTGGGGTCGATGCCGGCCGCGGCCACGGCCTCGCGGCCGAGGATCGTGCCGAGCTGCTTGCGCCGCTGGCTGAAGGTGCGCTGCACGAAGGAGCTGAAGGGGTCCCACGGATCGAAGGGCCGCTCGCTGGCCGGGCGCGGGTGGACGGCGACCATCGCGCTGGTGACCTTCGGGGCGGGCCAGAAGCAGCCCGGGGGCAGGACGGCGATCTGCTCGACGCGTGCGAGGAGTGCCATCGTGACGCTGATGGGGCCGTAGGCGTCGGTGCCGGCGCGGGCGTGGAGGCGGTCGGCGACCTCGCGCTGGATCGTGACGAACTGGCCGCGGCACTCCGGGTGGCGCTCGAGCAGCGTGGCCATGAGCGGCGTCGCGGCCTGGTAGGGGAGGTTGGCGACGAGCGTGAAGGGGCGACCGGCGAGCGCCTGCAGCAGCGCGGGGGCGAGCGCGTGCTTGTGGGCGAGGCAGTCGGCCTCGATCAGGTGCAGGCGGCCGGGGCGGCGGGGGAGCGCGGCGGCGGCGGCGGCGGCGCCGCCGGAAAATATGCCGGGCATGCCCGGCATATTTTCCGCGCGGTCGGCGTTGCGGGCGCGGACGATCGCGGCCATGTCGCGGTCGAGCTCGCAGGCGATGACTTCGCAGCCGGCGTCCAGCAGGGTCTCGGTGAGCGTGCCGGTGCCGGGGCCGACCTCGAGGACCAGCGCGCCCGGCTCGAGGGCCGCGGCGGCGACCAGGCGGCGGAGCTGGTTCTGGTCGTGGAGGAAGTTCTGGCCCAGCGCGTGCTTGGGGCGCAGGCCGCGCGCGGCGAGTTCGGAGCGGATCTCGGAGAGGGTCTGCGGCATCGCGGGCCCGCAGCGCCTCAGCGCGCGGTGGCTTCGGCGCGGACCTCGCGCAGGACGGTCACCTTGATCTCGCCGGGGAAGGTCATCTCCTTCTCGACCTTCTTGGCGATCTCCTGCGCGATCTGGAAGGCGTACGCGTCGTCCGCCTGCTTCGCGTCGACGATGACGCGCACCTCGCGGCCGGCCTGGATGGCGTACGCCTCCTCGACGAAGCGGTGCTCGCGCGCGATGCCCTCGAGCTGCTCCAGCCGCTTGATGTACATCTCCATGCTCTCGCGGCGCGCGCCGGGGCGGGCGCCGCTGACCGCGTCGGCGGCCATGACGATGGGCGTGTACGGCGTGGTGGCGGGGATGTCCGCGTGGTGGCCGCCGGCGGCGTTGAGCACCGCCTCGCTCTTCTCGCCGTGCTTGCGCAGGAACTCCATGCCGATGGCGGGGTGGCCGCCCTCCATCTCGTGGTCCATCGCCTTGCCGATGTCGTGCAGGAAGCCCGCGCGACGCGCGACCTGCCCGTCGAGCCCGAGCTCGTCCGCGATCATCTGCGAGAGGAAGGCGACCTCGATGGAGTGGCGCAGGACATTCTGCCCGTAGCTGGTGCGGAAGCTGAGCTTGCCCATCGCCTCGACGATCTTGGGGTGCAGTCCGCGGATGTTGGTCTCCAGCAGCGCCGCCTGGCCTTCCTTCTGGATGCGCTCGTTGATGTCGCGGGTGACCTGCGAGACCAGCTCCTCGATCCGCGTGGGATGGATGCGGCCGTCGGCGACCAGGCGCTGCAGCGTCTCCGACGCGATCGCCTGGCGGACCTTGTCGAAGCAGGAGACGCTGATGACGCCCGGGGTGTCGTCGACGAGGATGTCCGCGCCGGTGGCGCGCTCGATCGCGCGGATGTTGCGCCCCTCGCGGCCGATGATGCGGCCCTTGACATCGTCGCTGGGGATCTTGATCGTGCGGATCGTGGCCTCGCTCACATTCTCCGAGGCGTAGCGCTGGATGGCCAGGAGGGTGATCTGCCGGGCCTTGTCGCGGGCCTCGCGCTCGGCGTCCTCGACGATCTTCTGGGAGAGGACGGCGGCATCGTGGGCGGACTGCTCGCGGACCTGGTCGAGGTAGGCCGCGCGGGCCTCCTCCCGGGTCATCTGCGCGACCCGCTGGAGCTGCTCGGCGATGGATTCGCGCAGGCGCTTGGCCTCCTCGCCGGCCGCGCGCAGGCGCTCCTCGGTCTCCTCGAGCTGTTGCTCCCGGCGGTCGAGCTTCTGCTCGCGCTGGCCGATCTGCTCGAGCTTGCGGTCGAGGGTCTCCTCGCGGCGCTCGGCGCGGATCTGGCTGGCCTTGATCTCGGCGAGCGCGGTCTGGACCTCGCGGTCGAAGGCGGCGCGGCGCTCGGCGGCGGCCTTCTGGGCGTCGAGCTCGACGGTCTTGGCGCGCGCCTCGGCCTGCGCTTCGGCGGCGGCGAGGATGCGGTCGGCCTCTCCGCGGCTGCGGGAGACGGACCGGCTCGAGTAGCGCGCGACGACGCCCCACATGACGGCGGCGCCCACGCCCACGGCGAGCAGGTCCGTCACGATGAGGAGCCAGATGTCCACTTGCATAGCCGCCTCCTGCCAGAACTGGCGGAGCGCCCTGACTGGGGGCGGCCGACCGACGCCGCGTGCGCGGCGGATCCTCTAGCGACGGTGGATGCGGCAGCCCGTCGCGCCCGCGCAGGAGCGCGGGAGTCGGCGGGGAGGTGGACTCATGGGGTGGGAGGTCCGAGGCTCGGGACGCATCGCGGATCCGTGTGTCGCTGTCAGATCTATCAGCGTGCGTCCGGGGCGGTGCCCGCGGTCGGCCGGTTGGCCCGCGCGCTGCCGGCGAGCCCGGTCGGCTCCCGCCATCGGGAGGCGTCCAAGCTCGACGGATGGTCGGTCGGGCCGGCCGTCAGACCGAGCGCCGCCGGATGAAACCGGAGCCCCCAGAGGCGGGGGCGCCGGGAAGAGTGCGCATTGTCGGGGATCAGGGGGGTCCGGTCAATCGGGCGCCCGGGTGCCGGAAAATATGCCGGGCATGCCCGGCATGTTTTCCCGGGCCGCCCCGGGGCTCAGTTGGTGCCGGCCAGCTTGCGGACGGTGAACATGAAGGTCTTCTTCATGGCCCCGTGCATGGCGTAGACGACCACGGCGCCGCCCACGGCCGCCGCCAGGCTGCCCACCAGGAGGCCGGCGCGCAGCACTTCCATCCCGGACTCCAGGCTGCGCTCGGCCATCTGCTCGGGGTTCACGACCGTGGCGACCAGGTTCAGGGGTGTCAGCGCGTTCACGAAGGCGCCGACCCCCGAGAGGCTCCCGCCCGAGGCGAGCCCGCACAGCCCCAGGACGCCCGCCACGATGCCGGTCACGAAGACCGCGCCGACGGCGCTGGAGATCGTCCCCTTGCTCTTGATCGACCAGTTGAGCCCGATCATCACCGCGACCGCCGTGAAGGCGAGCATCACGATCGGGTACTCGATCGCCCCCTCGGGCAGGATCGCGGGCACCGAGACGCTGCTCGCGCCCGCGGCGACCTTCACGACCGCGCCCTCCTTCGCCCCCATGCCGCCGAAGGCGACGTAGATGCCGGCGGCGGCGAGCGTCGTCGTCGGCACCAGCAGCATCGGCGCGAGGAACTGGATGAGCCCGCGCAGCTTGCCCGAGAGGTAGGGGCCCGGCTGCAGTGGCGTCGTCAGGATGATGTCGAGCGACCCGTCCTCGCGCTCGCGGCTGACCGCGGTGGAGCTCATGTTCAGCGCGGTCAGCAGGATCACCGCCGTCTCGGCGCCGACGACCGTGCCGACCGCCAGCCGCAGCCCGGCGAGGTCGTAGACCCCGACGCGGTGCAGGATCGGCAGCGCGATGCCCGCGAGCACGCCCACGAGCACGAAGCCCCAGCGCCCGACGAGCGCGAGCATGCTCGTGCCGCGGAGCTGGCTCTCGCGCCAGGAGATCGGGTTGTTGCCGACCTGCATCGCGGCGCGCCCCTCGGCGCTGGCGGACTGCGTGAACTTGCGCCACCAGGGCGTCTTCACGGTGCGCGTGCCCAGGCTGCGCACCCAGATCGCGCTGGCCAGCAGCATCGCGAGGGAGCTGCCGGTCGTGAGCAGGCAGTAGGTGCGCGCCGGATGGAGCATCCACATCGTGCGCAGAAAGCCGCCCTCGACGCCCGCCGGCGCCGAGTAGCTGGCGGGCAGCAGCAGCGACTCCAGCGCGAGGAAGGGGTTGAGCGGCGTGAGGAGCGTCGTCGCCTCGGTGACCGAGCCCGCGGTCACGGGCACGCGCAGCGCCTTGTCCGCGGACCAGGTCGCGAAGAGGTAGAGGACGACGGTGCTGTAGAAGATGAAGACGCTGCGCTTGCCGGCCGAGCGCGTGATGCTCAGGGTCACCGCGACCGCGCCCACGAAGAGCGCGGTGCAGGCGCTGATCAGGAAGCTGCCCCACACCGCGGTCGGGGGCACGCCGCCGAAGAACTGCGTGCTCAGCATGAGCGGCAGCGCGGCGACCAGCAGCGCGAGCACGAAGAAGAGGCGCCCGAAGAGGTTGCCGATGACGATCTGCACCCGGTTGAGCGGCGTGGTGAGCAGGATCTCCCAGGTGCGCGGGTTGCTCTCCTGCGCGATCGCGCCGGCCATGAAGAGCGGCGTGAGGACGCAGATCAGCGAGACCTGCGCGAAGGAGAGGGCGGTGAAGGCGGTCGCGCCGCGCTGGGCGAGCTCGCGCAGGGAGCCGGCGCTGCCGACCATGCCGAAGAGCAGCGCCAGCATGAGCGCCGCCAGGAACCCGGAACGGATCCAGAGGTGGCGCATCCGCCGGGACCCGTTGGAGACGATGCGGAGGATGATCGGGTTGGTCGGCCCGAGATCGGAGATCCAGCGTCCCGCGGACATGGGACGCAAGCGTAGCGCGGGGGCGCACGAGGCGCCCCCGCGCGGGGTGCGTTCGGATCACGGTCGCGCGGCGCGGCGTCGTGGCCGCGCGGGCGATCAGCCCCAGTTGCCCAGGAGCATGCCGAGGTCCGCGCCGTTGACGACGCCGTCGCCGTTGAGGTCGCCGACGCCCGCCTGGCCCCAGTTGCCCAGGAGCATGCCGAGGTCCGCGCCGTTGACCGCGCCGTCGCCGTTGAGGTCGCCGACGATGCCCGGGGTCACCGGGATGCTCGCGGTGTCCATGTCGACGGGGGCGCTCCTGCCGAACATCTCCCACAGGTCGTAGGCGGTCTGGCCGGTCGAGTCGGTGGTGTTCGCGTCGCGCAGGAACTCGATGTACTCGCGGCTGGTCGTCTGGTAGTAGAGGGTGACCGTCGCGGTCACGGCCTGCTTGGGCACGGCGAAGAAGGTGTCGTCCCAGTACTGGCCGTCGGCGTAGCTGTAGTTCACGGGCGGGCAGCCGGCGGCCGCGAAGGCGGCGTTGGTGAAGCCGCGCGGCGGGATGCGGTTGTCCTTGAACTTCTTGTTGGCCAGCGCCAGGCGCATCTGCTCGCCCGCGGGCAGGCCGGTGAAGGCGGCGACGGCCTCGTCGATGCCGTGGCGCGCCTCGTAGATCTTGGTGTCGGACTCGTCCAGCGAGGCGTCGCTGTAGTTGTATTCGCCGTGCTCCTTGACGAGGTGGTTCTGCGCGTCGTAGAAGCGCACGTTGATCCACATGCGCCGGCCCTCGGGGTAGCCGGTCGGGAGCTTGTGGCCGGTCTGGTTGATGACGCGCACCTTGAGCTGCCCGCCGGACTGCGAGAGCTCCATGTCGCTGGCGTCGCGCAGGTTCTGCGCGTTGCGCGCCTTCGCGGCCTCGACGCGCGCGGGGGTCAGGCCCAGCGACTCGGCGTCGGGGCCCATCTGGTGCGCGACCGCCTCGATCACCCAGGTGTTGGCGCCGAGGAAGGCGTGCGAGGGCATGTTGGGCCGCTCGAAGAAGGGATCGCCGTACTGCCAGAAGACGCAGCCGCCGCCGGCCTGGTCGGGCATGTGGCAGTCCTGGCAGGAGCGCATCGGCCCCTGCAGGTTGCCGCCGAAGCGGCCGTCCGCGAAGGTCACGCCGGTGGTGGCGAACTCGCTGTTCTTCCACTCGCTGTAGGTGCGCTGCTCGGGGAACATGTCCATCGGCAGCTGCGTCGGGTGGGGCGTGTCGAGAGCGCCGATCTCGTACTGGCCCGAGGCGTTCTTCGTGAAGACCGGGTTCGAGACGTCGTGGCAGGTGCCGCAGAACTCGCCCTTGCTGTGGAAGGGGCTGGTGATGAGCCAGGTGCGCTCGCCGCTCTCCGCGTAGCCGTGCATGTTGATCGGCACGTCGCTGAAGGGGCCGCGGCGGACATCCTTGGGATCGACGACGTAGCGGCCGTTGCCGTGGCCCTGCGGGATCAGTCCCTGCGCCGCCAGCGGGGAGAGGACCTCGGGATCGGGATCGCCGTCCTGCCCGGCCTCCTTGTAGCCGACCGCGCTGTTGGGGCCGAGCTCGGGATTGACGACGCGGTGGCAGAAGTGGCAGTTGATGCCGTCGAAGTCCTCGACGATGAAGTCGGCGGTGGTGCCGCTGGCGCTGCGCCCGCCGAGCCACGCGCCCGGGCTGTGGCAGCGGATGCAGAACTCGCCGGCGAGGTGCGCGTCCTGGTTGGCGACGGCGAGCGCCGCGTGCCAGATCGGGTCGCGCGCGCTCTGCGCCATCATGCTCGAGACCCAGGTGTCGAAGGGGGCGAAGGTCTCGCTGAAGTCCGAGTGGCAGAAGGTGCAGTTGTTGCTCGGCAGCACGCGCATGAACTCCGAGCTTTCGGGGTTCGGCTGGGTGCCCGGCGCGAAGAAGTCCTGGATCGTGGTGGGGACCTGCGTCTGGCCCTTGGGCGGATCGGGCATCAGCGCGACGACCGTGGGGGTCGCGATGGCGATCGCCAGCGAGCCGAAGGCGAGGGCGAGAACGCGGCCGCGTGAGCGGACGCTGCCGGTGTGGGGACGCCGGTTGCGCATGGGGTGATCCAATATTGTGGGGGTGGCGCCGGGAGTCAAGATGCGGTGCGTCCCCGATCGCGCACTCTTCTCGGAATCTGCGGATTGGTGGGGCGTCGACTCCCGCGCCGCAGCGTGGCAGTCTGATAAACCGAAATCACGACGAATTGTCCTGTGTCGCGCGCGCTCAGCCGCCCGCCGCGGTCGCGGAGGCGCCGCGCTGCTTCTGCAGGATCTCGGCGGTGTTGGTCACGCCCTTGAAGGCGTTGGCCAGCTCGGGCCGCGCCGCAAACTCCGCGGGCGGCGCCGCCTTCACGGCGGCGATCTTCGCGAGCGTGGGGCCGATCTTCTCGAGCAGCTTCGAGCGCGTCGAGTCGGGCAGCTCCGCCTGGTTGCGCACGACCAGCAGCGCGCGCTGGAGCGCCTGCACCATGTCGCCGCCGCCGGCCTTGAGCGCGCGCTCGGCGATGTCGTTGATCGCGCTGCCCTCGCTGAGCGCGATCGCCTCGGCCTGCGCCGGGGGGATGTTCTTCTGGCGCAGCATGCTCGCGATCGCCTCGATGTTCTGGCTGACGACCATCCAGTTGCTCTCGGCGGCGCAGGCGTTGGCGATGCGCTTGGCGAGCGCGTCGAGCTGCGGCGGCGAGAGGGGCGCGAGCGCCAGGGCCTTGGAAAGCTGGGCCGAGGCGGCGATGCGCAGCGCGACGTCGGGCTGCGCGTCGGGGCCGATGTTGTCGATCAGGAAGTCCACCGACTCGGCGGTGCCGAGGAAGCGCGCCACGATGAAGGCGTTGGTCGCCCGGAAGGCGTCCTTGCCCTTGCAGAGGGGCTCGAACTGCTTCACCAGCTCGACGGAGGCCTCGCGCTTGAAGATCTCGGCGGCGAGGGGATTGCGCATCAGCTCCACGAGGCGGTTGCGGGTCTCGACGACGACCGCGGGGTCGCCCTGGGCCATGCGGCCGGCATACTCGTCGAGGGTGGTGACGAGGGTCTTCTTCTGGTCCGCGGTCAGCGCCTGGCGGGCCGAGAGGATCTCGGAAGGAATCCCGCCGACCTGCGCGAAGCAGGGGGCAGCCGTCGAGACGGCGGCGGCGAGAAGGACGGCTCCGAGCAGGGTTCGCATCGCGTGGGGGACTCCGGGTGGGGACAGAGGAAACACGCTACCCAAGCCCTTCGGCGCGTGTCAATGCGGCGGTTCTGGGGAGGCCGCCGGAGTGTCGGGAATGGCCGCCACGGGGACGCCGACCGCATTGGCGGTCGTCTGCACGCGGGTGCCCAGCCGGCGCTCGTAGGGGACATCGCGGCCGATGGGCGTCCAGGTGGTGTTGGCGCGCGTGGTCTCGTCCTCGGGATCCTGCTTGTCCAGGGGGTCGACGGCGTAGCGCATCTCGCCGCGCGTCCAGGTGCCCAGGCGCTGGTTGGGGCGGAAGGCGCGGTCGACGAAGACCCAGACGCGCATCTCGACGACGCCCTCGTAGCGGGCGAGGTCCACGCGCTTCTGGGCGCGGTCGGTGCCCGGGAGCGCGGCGGACTCGATGCGCTGGTCCGGCTGCGGCGGGGGGACGCTGAAGCCGGCGGGGACGAACTCGAAGCGCGCGCGGCGGCGCTCGAAGTTCACCGTGTGGTCGATCCCCTCCTCGAGGCCGCTATTGTCGGTGCGCCAGGGCTCGAAGAGGCTGCCCGCGGTGCGCGCGTCCGTCTCGATGACCCCCAGCTCGCGGTCGACGACGACCGGGTGGAGCTTGTCCGCGCGCGCGGCCTCGAGGGCGGCGTCGAAGACCGCGTGGTAGTCGCTGGAGCGGAAGGAGAGCGCGGAGGAGCCCGTCGCGGGCTTCGCGCAGCCGGCGCCCAGGGCGGCGGCCGCGGCGGCGGCGAGGAGGATGGCGGCCGGGGCGGCGCGCATCGCGCGCAGAGGATAGAGGCGCGGCCGCGCGAACGGGGGGCGCGGCGGGCGCATCCGCCCCGTATAAAGCGGGCATGCGATTCGTGGCACCGGTCCTCGCGCTCGTGGCCATGATCCTGCTGCTGTGGGCCTTCGACGCCGGGCACCCGCGCGCGCAGTTCGTGATGATGCAGCCGGTCGACACCTTCACGCTCGATCCGGTGCGGGCGAGCTGGCAGCACGACATCCGCGTGGGGCGCGCGCTCTACGAGCCGCTGGTCGTGAAGGATCCGGACACGGGCGAGATCCAGCCGGGGGTCGCGGACCGCTGGGAGTGCGCCCCCGACGGCGTCACCTGGACCTTCCACCTGCGTCCCGACGCGCGCTGGTCCAACGGCGACCCGGTGCGCGCGCAGGACTTCGTGAACGCGTGGCGGCGCGGCATGCTCGCCGACAGCGCCTCGGACTACGCGGGCTTCTTCTTCGCGGTCCAGGGCGCGGAGCCCTTCTTCGAGTGGCGCTCGCGCGCGCTCGCGGAGTACTCGACGCGCTCGGCGACGCGCCAGCCGATGGAGGAGGGCGGCCCCGCCGCCGGCACGCCCGAGGCGGCGCAGCGCCTCTGGGAGCGCACGCTCGAGCAGTTCGACCGGCTGGTGCAGATGCGCGCGGTGGACGACCGCACGCTGCAGGTGCGCCTTCGCGAGCCGCTGCCGTACTGGCTCGACTTCGTCTCCTTCCCGGTGATGAGCCCGGTGCACGCCCCGACGCTCGAGCGCTTCGTGCGGCTGGATCCGGCGACGGGGCGGCGCATCGAGGACGCCGCGTGGACCAAGGCGCCCAGCAGCGTCACCAACGGCCCGCTGCGGCTGGCGGACTGGCGCTACAAGCGGCAGCTCCGGCTGGAGCGCAACCCGCACTACTGGAACCCCTCGGCGGTGCTCGTCGACAGCATCGACATCCTGCCGATCGAGGACAACAACACCGCGGTGCTCGCCTACGAGGCGGGCGCGGTGGACTGGGTCTCCGACGTGCGCGTGGGCTACCGCGTGGAGATGGCGCACCAGATGCGCCGCTACACGGAGCGGCACGCGCAGGAGCTGGCGCGCCTGCAGGCGCAGGGGATGGACATCGACGAGGCGCTCGCCGCGCTGCCGCCGCCCGGGCCGGACGAGCGCCGCGACGTGCATGTGCTCCCCGCCTTCGGCACTGACTTTTTCAGCTTCAACTGCCGCCCGGCGCTGGCGGACGGGAGCTTCAATCCCTTCGCCGATCCGGCGGTGCGCCGCGCCTTCGCGATGGCCGTCGACAAGCGCGCGCTCAGCGAGCGCGTGGTGCGCATCGGCGAGCCCGTCTCGGACGTGCTCGTGCCGGCCGGGGCGGTCGAGGGCTACCCGAGCCCGCGCGGACTCGGCTTCGATCCCGAGCGCGCGCGCGCGCAGCTTCGCGAGGCGGGCTGGCAGGACCGCGACGGCAGCGGCGTGCTGACCGACGCGCAGGGGCGGCGCCTGCCGACGATCGAGGTGCTCTTCCCGACGGATTCCGTGCGCTACCGCGGGCTGGCGCTGGCGCTGGCGGACATGTGGCGGCGAAACCTGGGCGTGCAGGTGGAGCTGCGCGGGCGCGACAGCAAGTTCGTGAAGGACGACCTGCGCAAGGGCAACTTCATGATCGCGCGCGGCGGCTGGTACGGCGACTACCAGGATCCGACGACCTTCCTGGAGCTCAGCCGCACCGGCGACGGCAACAACGACCGCGGCTACTCCAATCCCGCCTTCGACGCGCTGCTGGACCAGGCCGCGCGCGAGCGCGATCCCGCGGCGCGCATGCGCACGCTGTCGAAGGCGGAGCAGATCATCGTCGAGCGCGACCTGCCGATGCTGCCGCTCTCGCGCTTCTCGACCGTCTACCTGTACGACCCCGCGCGGGTGCGCGGCATCAACCGCGGAGCGCGGCTGGACCAGCGCCTCTGGCGCATCCGCGTGGTGGATCCGGCGGCGGCGGGGTCCGCCGCTACGACGCGCGCCCCAGGGTGATGCGCGGGTCGACCCACGCGTAGAGCACGTCGACGAGCAGGTTCATCGTCACGAGCACCGTGCTGAAGACGAGCACGACGCCCATCACCAGCGTGATGTCCTTGCTGAGGACGCCGTTGACGAAGTGCTGCCCGATGCCGGGGACGGCGAAGACCTTCTCGACCACGAAGCTGCCCGTCACCGCCGCGGCGACCGCGGGTCCCAGGTAGCTCAGCACCGGCAGGAAGGCGTTCTTGAGCGCGTGGCGCAGCGCGGCCTGCGTGCGGCTGAGCCCCTTGGCGCGCGCGGTGCGCAGGTGGTCGGTGCTCATCTGCTCGATCATCGCCGAGCGCACCAGGCGCGCGATGTACGCCGCGAAGGGCAGGCTCAGCGCGATCGCCGGCAGCAGCATGCTGCGCACGCCGACCCATCCGCCCACCGGCGCCAGCCGCAGCTTGGCCGCGAAGACGATGAGCAGCACCGCCGCGGTCACGAAGCTCGGGACGCTGATGCCCGCGACGGCGACGAGCTGCGTCGCGCCGTCGGCGAGCCCGCCCGGGCGCAGCGCGCCGACGAGCCCCGCCGCGATGCCGATGCCCAGCGCGATGAGGATCGCCGCGACACCGACGGTGAGCGAGACGGGGACGCCGTCGCGCAGGATCTCGTTCACGCTCCAGTCGGGGTGGCGCAGGCTCGGCCCCAGGTCGAAGGGGCGCGGCGCGCGGCCCAGCGCCCAGGAGATGCCCGAGGCCTTGCCCAGGTAGTCGAAGTAGAAGGCCGCGGGATCGTCGAGGTTGTACTGGCGCAGCATCGCCGCGCGCACCTCCGGCGGCGGCTGGCGGCCCTCGGGGTTCTCCAGCGGGTTGCCGGGCGCGACCCAGAGCATCGCGAAGGTGATCGTGTAGATCGCCAGCAGGATGAGCGGCAGCTGCAGGAGGCGCCGGACGACGAACGCGGTCACCGCGGGCTCCGGCCGCGGCCGGGCTGGGCGGGCGGGATCGCGGGGGCGTTCTTGGGCGCCTCGCCTTCCGCGGCCGCGCCGACATCCTCGATCGCGCGCTTGTTGCGCCGCTGCGCGACCCACTGCGCCGCGTCGGCGAGCGTCGCGAGCTTCTCGTCGCCGTTGCGCCGCGCGACATCGAGCATCGGGTCGAGCGGGTCGGTCGTGCGGCCGATGAGCCAGCTCGTGATGACGGCGGCGCTCGGGCTCGCGCGCACCGCGTCCAGCAGCGGCGCCATGGCGGGCGTCTCCTTCGGCAGTGTGGCGACGACCCACGCCTGCGCGAGCTCGGGCTGCGCCTTCCAGGCGGCGACGATCTCGTTCCAGATCGCGCCGGCGTCGGCGCGCGCGCCGGCGGGGAGCTTCTCCGGGTCGCTGGCGAGCTGGGCGAGCAGCGAGAGGTCGACGAGCCCCTGCACGCTGCCGGCGACCGCGATGCGCCGGCGCGCGGCCGCGACCCACGCGTCGCTGGCGTCGATGCCGCCGCAGTGCACGGGCACGGTCGTCGTCACCGAGCCCAGGAAGCCCGGGATCTCGCCGAGGAAGGAGGGAATCGGGTTGGTGATGACGCTCACGCTCACCAGGTGCGCGTGGATCGGGTCGAGGCTCAGCAGGCGTCCGAGGTCGGTGGTGGCGACATCGATGTCGAAGACCAGCCGCTCGCCCGGCTCCAGGCGCAGGCGGCGGTCGATGGAGAGGCCCTGCGGCGGGATCTCGACCGGCTCCGGATCGGCGGCGCGCGGCGCGACGGCGCGCAGCACGATGCGCCCGGAGATGGGCGCGTCGGGACCGATGGAGAGCGGGATGCGGCTGCCGTTGCGCAGCGTGACGGTGATGCGCAGCGGCTCGTAGGGACCGACGCTGCGCGCGCTCGGCTCCGCGGTGACGGTGAGCGCGCGGAAGGGGTTCTCGACGAGCTCGTCGACGGTGCGCGGAAGCTGCTCCGCGACGGCCTGGTCGAGCAGCGCGGCGCGCGCGGCGATCTCGGGGGAGAGCTGCGAGGTCAGGAGCTGCTTCTGCCCGAGCACCTCGGCGAGGCGGTCGAGCGCGAGCAGCCCCAGCGAGGTGCCCGGCAGGTCCTTCGCGAGCGCGCGGAACTCGACGGCGGAGTCGCGCTTGCGGTCCGCGTCGGCGAGGGCGGAGGCGTAGGCGTAGCGCGCGAGCGGGTCGCCGGCGCGGCTGGGCTCGAGCGTGCGGATCGCCTCGTCGGGCTTGCCGCGGCGCCACTGGAGCAGGCCGACGAAGCGGTCGCGCGCGGCCTCGCCCATCGCGCCGGTCTTGGCGGCCTCGTCGAGCAGCTCGGCGACGCCGTCAATGCTGCGCGCGAAGAGCAGCGCGAGCGTCGCCTTCTCGATCTGCACCATGCCGAGCTCGGACTCGGGGGCGCCCGCCTTGCGCAGGCGCAGGATCGACGCGTCGCAGCCCTGCAGCGCGCGGCGGACGAGGTCGTCGTACGCGGCCGGGTCCAGGCGCGTGCGCTGCAGCGCCAGCAGCGCGATCGAGAGCGAGGTCGGGACGGGCGGGTACTCGCGGTTGAGGCGCTCGAGCGTGATCGTCGGATCGATGCTCGAGACCATGAGGCGGAACTCGCTCGTCAGGCGTGCCAGGCGCGTCTGCAGCTCCTGCACCGCGTCCTCGCGGCGGCCGCTGCCCCAGAGCGCGGTGGCGAGGTCGCCGGTGAGCGCGTAGACGGCCTCGGTGCGCTTGTCCGCCTCGGCGACGGCGATCGCCAGGCGCGCGACGCGCTCGGCGCCGTTGAACGCGGCGCCGTCGAGCAGCACCGTCAGCAGCGCGCTCATCGTGGTGCGGTCGCGCGGGTTCGCCTCGACGGCGAGCGCGAGCAGCTCCACGTCCGCCGCGGGATCGTTCACCCGCATGCGGAAGAAGCCCGCGGCGGCCTGCGCGGCGGTGGGGAAGGAGGGATCGGCCTTGACGGATTCGCCCAGCCAGCGCGCGAAGAGCTCGGAGTTTCCGATGCGGCTCTCGAGCGAGGCGAGCTGGTACGCCAGGCGCGCGGCGACGGCGTCGCCGATCTTGGCGCGGTGCTTGGTATCGAGGATCTGCTCGTACGCGCGCACGCGCTCCTCGGCGGTGGAGTGCGCCTCGATCGCGCTGGTGAGGCGCGCGAGGCGGACCACGTCGTCCTTGGGGTCGAGCTTCGCGAGCTGCGCGAGCGCGGCGCTGCGCGCGGACTCGGCGAGCGCGGGGTGGCCGTCGCCGACCTGCTCGGCGAAGAGGAGGACCGCCTCCCAGTTCGAGTGCATCTGCGGCGCGAGCTCGGCGCAGCGCTGCGCGGTCTGCAGCGCGGCGATGTAGCCCTTCTCGGGGACGTCGGGATCGCGCGCGAGGCCGTAGGCGTCGGCGAGCCACGCGGAGGCGAGGAGCTCGTGGACGCGCTGCTCGAAGCGGACGGGGTCGGGGGTCTCGTCGGGCGCGGGCGTGGGGGCGGCGGCGGGGGGCGCGGGCGTCGCGGGCGCGGGCGGAACCTGCGCGGCCGAGGTGGTCGCCGCGGCGATCGCGGCGGTGGCCGCCAGCGACGCGGCGGCGCGTCGGGCGCGGGATCGTCCGTGGCTCGGCGGCGTTGCCTCCTGCATCGGGCGGATCCTACTGCGCGTGCGGTGCGGCGCGGGCGTGCGCGGCGCGCTGCTCGACCGCGCGCGCCCGACGCACGAGCGCGCCGACCCCGGCGAGTCCCAGCGGGATCGCCACGACGACATCGAACGCGCGCCCCATGAGCTCCGCCGCGAGTCCCGCGTCGCGCTCGTAGCCGCCCAGGATCGGCGCGGCGAGCGCGACCGCCCACTCGCGCACGCCCAGGCCGTTGCCCATGAAGGGGACCAGGTTCGCCGCCGACCCCACGAGCGAGACGCCGATCGCCGTCTCCGGCTCGATGGGCCAGCCGCTGATCCGGAAGGCGGCCCACGCGTGCAGCGCCCAGACCAGGATCTCGATCGAGCGCACGAAGGCGACCAGCGCGTAGGTGCGCAGCCCCGGCTCGATCGCCAGCGGCAGCCAGAGCAGCGGCACCGGGAGCACGCACCACCAGGGGGCGCTCGCGGCCTTGGCGACGAGCGCGCCGGCGCCCAGCACGCAGACGCAGACGAAGGTGAGGACGGTCGCCTGCAGCATCGCGACGATGCTGGCGCGCACGTCGATGCGGTTGACCGCCTTGTGGTACGCGATGCGCCCCAGGCTGCCCGCCTGCATCGGGATGTAGTTGCCCAGCGTGCTCGCGGCGACGAGCGCGTTCATCTCCGTGAAGCCCACGCGGCCGTGGCGGTTCATGAGCAGCCAGAAGACCCAGGAAGTGAGCGCCTGCATCGCCAGCGTGCTCATCAGCAGCAGCGCGAGCGCCGGCCAGTCGGGCTTCGCGAGCGCGCGGCCGAGCGAGTCCGCGACCGCCTGGTTGCGCACGACGACGACGACGCCCGCGACGACGAGCACCGCGCCCACCAGCGCGCCGATGCGCCGGTACAGCGCGCGGTGCCGGCGGTCCAGCACGCCCGCGCCGGGCTCGGGAAGCGGGCGTTCGTGCCCGGGGTCGCTCACGGCGTCACGCCGAGGTCGCGCACGGTGAAGAGCGCGTCGAAGGCGATTCCCTCGCGCTCGATGTTCTCGCGCGCGCCCTCCAGGCGGTCGATGGTCGCGATGATCGCGAGCACCTTCGCGCCCTGGTCGCGCAGCACCTTCGCGGCCTCGAGCGCCTGGCCGCCGGTGGTCGCGACATCCTCGACGATCGTCACCGCGTCGCCGGGCCTGAGGACGCCCTCGAGCTGCTTCGCGGTGCCGTAGTCCTTCTTCTGGTTGCGGATGAAGACGCAGGGGATGCCCGTCGCCATGCACGCGGTCGTCACCAGCGGGATGCCGCCGAGCTCCGCGCCCGCCAGGCGCGTCGTCCCCGCGGGGATGCGCTGCGCGAAGAGCGCGCCCAGCTCGCGCAGCACCGGCGCCTGCGTGCTGAAGAGGTACTTGTCGAGGTAGAAGCTGCTGGTCTTGCCGCTGCGCAGGACGAAGTGGCCGCGCAGCAGGGCGGCTTCGGCGATGTGGCGGGCGAGGGTCTCGCGGTCCATGGGTGGCGCGAGGATAGGGCGGATCGGCCCGCGGAGGCCCGCGCGCGCTCAGTGCCCGACGGGGATCGTCAGGATCGGCACCGACTGCGCGCCCTTGGTCGCCTGCGCCACGCGCGTCTGGAAGAGCGTCTGCAGGTCCTTGAAGGTGCGCTTGCTGGCGAAGTCCTGGTCGTCGATCCAGTACCAGTAGCCGCGGCGCTGGATGGAGACGGCCGCGTGCTCCGGAGGCTTGGTCGTGCAGCGGATGCGCAGGCCGTTCGCCGATCCGATGGCGACGGTGGGCTGCTGCAGCGCGACGCCGGACTCCAGGTGCTCCTGCGGCACCTCGATCGAGGCGGCGGCGTAGCCCATCACCTCGGCGACGGAGCGCGTCTCGATCGCGATGCCCTTGAAGCCCGGCGTGCGGAATCCCAGGACCAGCGGCAGGCGGATCACGCCTTCGCGCACCAGGTCGGCGCGCGTGCCGAGCCCCAGCAGCTCGATCGCCTCGTCCGTGGACTTCCAGTCCGCCTCGGTGGTGGGCGAGAGCAGGAGCTCGCCGGTGGCGGGCTTGGCCGGATCGGCGGCGCCGACGACCCAGGCGGCGGCCCCGCCGCGGCGCAGCTCGCAGAGCAGCTCGATCGCGCGGGCGAAGCGCATGCGCTCCGCCTCCGGCGCCGTCGCGCCGCCGCGCAGCCCGTTGATGCGGCTGATGATCAGCAGCGGCGTCTGGTCCGCCGCGAGCGAGGACTGCAGGACGAGCGTGACCGTCTGCAGCGAGACGGGCGCGAGCCACTGATCCAGGAAGGCCTGCCCGTCGACGGGCGCGTAGCTGATCGTCGGGTTGTCCTCGTAGGCGACGCCCATCGAGAGCGGGACGAGGTTCCCGGCGTAGGTGCTCTGGGGCCCGATGCCCGCTTCGCCGCCGATGCGCGCGGAAAACTTCATGCTGGCGGCGATGTTGGTGACGGTGAGGAGCGTCGCCGGCTCGGCGTAGCGGATCGAGACGAGGATGTTGAGCGCCTGCTCCGCGTTCGTGCGCGCGATGACCTCGGTGTAGGTCCCGCGGCCCGCGGCGAGCGAGGCGGGCCCGAGCGTCTGGCAGCCCGAGCAGAGGAGCGCGAGCGCGGGAAGCGCGGTGGCGGCGGCGATCGCAGGGTGGCGGCGCATCGGCGGCGCAGGCTAGCGCCGCGCGGGTGCCGCCGTCACCGCCACGAGGCCCGGATGCGCTCGAGCTCCTGCGGCGACCACCAGTGCCGCGCGTAGCGGGTGGCGAGCATGCGGTCGACGTACTCCGGGTGGGCGCGGATCGCCTCGCGAAGGCGGGCGTAGATGCCGCCCGCGCCGCCGCCGGACTCGCGGGCGCGGCCCACGCGCAGCGGCGCGCGCTCGAGCAGTCGGCCCAGCGCCTCGCCCTTGCGGGCGTCGTCGAGGTCCGCGCGCAGGACGAGCACCTCGAAGGGGCCGGCGTCGGTGAGCGACCAGCCCGCGGCGTGGTCGAAGGGCGCGGCGTAGGGGTCGTAGCCCAGCGCGGGGCCGAGCTCGCGCTCGGGCCAGACGCAGACGCTCATGTGCGCGAAGCGCTCGACGAAGAGGCGCGCCAGCTCGGGGCCGGGGATCGCGTCGAGGTCGCCGCGGCGGTCGCGCAGCCAGTTGCGCTCGGCGGCGAAGGCGAACCAGCTCAGGTTGGTCGCCACCGGCTCGCGCAGCGTGACGACGAACTTCGCGGGCACGCGCGGCTGGAGGATCACCTCGCGCACCGCCTGCGTGTAGTGGCTGCCCAGGAGGATCGTGCCGTCGGGATGCACGCGGCGGCCGAGATCGCCGTCCCAGTCGTGCTCGGGCAGCAGCGTGTGCGCCTTCGCGACGCAGAGGTCGCCGCACGCCTCGACGGCGGCGGCCGCGGCGGTGCTTCCGGTCTTCTGCGGCGAGTAGACGACGACCACCGGCGTGCCCGCGCGCACCGCCGCCTGCAGGCGCGCGCGCTCGGCGCGCAGCTTCACGCGGTGGCGCAGGGAGCGCTCGGCGCGCGCGAGGCGCGCGATCAGGCTGTCGACGATCTCCGGCACGCGCGGGAGGCTACCGCGCGTGGCCCGCGGCGCCCCCCTACGATGCCTGCGTGTGCGGGATCGCCGGATTCGTCGATCGCTCGAACCGTCTCGCGGATCCGCGCGGCACGCTGCACGCGATGGCCACCGCGATCGCGCACCGGGGACCTGACGGCGAGGGCATCTACTTCGAGCCGCGCGTGGGGCTGGGGCTCGCGCACCGGCGCCTGGCGATCCTGGACCGCAGCGACGCCGCCGCGCAGCCGATGCACTCCCCCGACGGGAGCTGGATCCTGGTCTACAACGGCGAGCTCTGGAACTACCGCGAGCTGCGCCGCGACCTGGAGCTGGCGGGGCAGCCGGTGGGCGCGAGCAACGGCGACACCGCGGTGCTCGTGGCGATGCTGCAGTCGCGCGGCGTGGAGCGCACGCTCGCCGCGCTGGACGGGATGTTCGCCTTCGCGGCGGTGGACCTGCGCACGCGCACGCTGTGGCTGGCGCGCGACCGCTTCGGGGTGAAGCCGCTGCACTGGGGATGGGCCGACGACGGCCACGGCGTGCCGGTCTTCGTCTTCGGCAGCGAGCTGCGCGCGCTGACGGCGTGCCCGGTCTTCCGCAACCGCGTGAGCCCCTTCGCGCTGGCGGCGGTGCTCGGGCGGCTGGCGGTCGGCGGCACGCGCACGCTCTACGACGGCGTGCATTCGCTCGCGCCGGGACATTCGGTCGCGCTGGACCTGGACACGGGGCGCATCGACCATTCGCGCTGGTTCTCCGCGCGCGCGGCCGCCGCGGCGGCGCGGCAGCAGCCCTTCGCGGGCTCGCGCGCGGAGCTGCTGCGCGTCCTCGACGGGCTCGTCGAGTCCGCGGTGCGCCGGCGCCTGGCGAGCGACGTCCCGCTGGGCGCCTTCCTCTCCGGCGGCGTGGACAGCTCGCTGGTCGTCGCGGCGATGCTGCGCGCCGGCGTCGCGCCGCTGCACACCTTCACCGCCGGATTCACGCACGCCGACTACGACGAGCGCCCGCACGCGCGCCTGGTCGCCAAGGCGCTGGGCACCGAGCATCACGAGACGGTCGTCGAGGACGCGGACCTGCCCTCGCTGGTCGAGGACACGATCGGCTGCTTCGACGAGCCCTTCGCGGACTCGAGCGCGGTGGCGACGCTGGCGGTCTCGCGGTTCGCGCGCCAGAGCGTGGGCGTCGTGCTCACCGGCGACGGCGGCGACGAGTTCTTCGGCGGCTATGAGCGGCACCTGCGCGGCTTCTCGCTGGCGCGCTGGAGCGGGCGCGTCCCGCACTTCGTGCGCACGCGCATGGCCGACGCGATCGAGGCGGTGAGCGCCGACGCATGGGACCGCGTGCTCGGCCCGATGGAGCGCGTGCTGCCCGCGGCGCTGCGGCGCAGCCAACGCGGGCGGCTCGTGCACAAGACCGCGATGCTCCTGCGCGCGCAGGGCAACGAGGAGCTGTGGCGCGCCTTCTTCGCCGTCTGGCCCGATCCCGCGGCGCTCGTCGTGCAGCTTCCCGGCGACACCTGGCGCGCGACGCTGCAGCGCGAGGAGCGCGCGATGGAGGGGCGCTTCGGCGACGATCCGGAGCAGTTCGTCGACGAGCTGCTGCTGCGGGACCAGACCTGCTACCTGCCCGAGGACATCCTGACCAAGCTCGACCGCTGCACGATGGAGACCGGGCTCGAGGGGCGCGAGCCGCTGCTGGACCAGCGCATCTTCGAGCTCGCCTGGCGCACGCCGCCGCGCTGGCGCACCGAGGGATCGCTGGGCAAGGTGATGCTGCGCGCGCTCCTCTCGCGCCACCTGCCGCGCGAGGCGCGCGCGATCCTGGGCCGCCCGAAGGCGGGCTTCGGCGTGCCGCTGCGCGCGTGGTTCACGGGCCCGCTGCGCGACTGGTGCATGGACGCGCTCGAGGCGCGCCGGCTGCATGTGCAGGGGATCCTGGATCCGGTGCCGATCCGCGCCGCGCTCGACCGCTGCATGCAGGGGGACGAGAGCGCCGCGCCGCGCGTGTGGGCCGCATGCGTCGTCACGCGATGGTGCGAGCGCGAGGGGATCGACGGCGCGCGCGTGGCGCGCGTCTAGCGGCCGGCGGCGCGCGTCGCGCGGCGCGCGGCCCCGAAGGCGCACGCGCGCACCAGCAGCAGCGCCAGCAGCAGCATCGCCAGCCCCTGGATCGACTGTGACTGCGCGAGCGCCGCCGCGCTCCACGCCGCGAAGATCCCGAACGCGCCCGCCGCGTCCCACGCCCCGCCGCCGCGCCAGAGGCGCACGCCCGTCGTCCACAGCAGCAGCAGCAGCAGCGCGAGCCCGACGACGCCGCGTTCGGCCAGTTCCTGCAGGTACGCGCTGTGCGCGCCGGGGAGCTTGGGCACCCACTCGCGCGCGGAGATCGGGATGCCGTAGCGGTCGGGATCGCGCTCCAGGCGAGGCCGGCACTCGGTCTTCCAGCTCTGCGAGCCCGCCCCCGCGATGGGGTGCTCGCGCCAGATCTCGATCGCGGCCAGCCAGACGGGCGAGCGCCCGCTGCTGGCGACGAAGGCGAAGCTCGCGTCCGCGGGCTGCTTGCGCATCGCCTGCTCGAGGCGTTCGCGGTCGCTGGCGCCGCGGATCGGGTCGCCCTTGGGGGGCATGCCCAGGGAGCGCAGGCGTGCGTCGAGCTGCGCGGCGCGTTCCTGCTCGACGCGCTCGCGCTCGGCCTGCGCCGCCTGCTCGCGCGACTGTCCCGCCGCCTGGCCGCTGCGCTCGAGCGAGCGCATCCAGACCTCGAAGCGGCTCGAGCGCACGACCGCGACCGCGAGCGCCGCGGCGACCGCGACGGCGCACACCGTTGCGGCGATCGCCACGCGCCGGCGCGTCGCGCGCGGGCGCAGCGCGACCACCGTCGCCGCGACCGTGCCGACCAGGAAGGCCGCGAGCGAGGCGCGCACCGAGAGCACGCCGAGCCCGGCGACGCAGAGCATCCCCGCGCCCGCGGCCAGCGCGAGCGTCGCGCGCGTGCGCGCGAGCAGCGCGCCGCTCCAGCAGGCGATCGTCGCGCAGGCGAAGACCAGCCCCGCGCTCGCCAGGTGAGAGATCAGGGGGCGGCTGTCGTTGTACTGCTGAAATCCGGCGCCATTCCAGCTTCGCGCGAGCAGGATCGCCGAATGCGCCGCCGTCCCCGCGGCGAAGGCGCCCAGCAGCAGCGCCCAGCGGTGCGCCATCGGCCAGAGCAGCAGCGGCAGCAGCAGGCCGCGCGGCAGGAGCGCGCCGTACTCCGGATCGGGCACGGAGCTCCAGCAGATCGCCAGCGCCTGCCAGGCGTAGAAGGCCGCGAGCGCCAGCATCGGCGGCGAGCGCAGCAGCGCGGGGTAGAGGCGCCAGGTCGAGGGCAGCCGCACGACCGCGACCAGCGCGAGCGCGCCGAAGGCGACCGCCTCGGGCGCCTTGCCGATCGCCAGCGTGGCGCACCAGGCGCACGCCGCGGCCAGGTGCACCGCGCTCCACGCGGGGTCGCGCGACTCGACGCGCGCGAACTCCTCGAGGGTGGCGCGCCGCGCGTCCATCGGCTCAGGCGCCCGCGCGCACGCGGAGCTGGTCGAGCACGTTCATGAAGTTGATGTACGCGTCGTACGGGCTGTCGTACGGGCTGAAGTACTTGTGCACGTCGCCGTCGGACCAGTACTTCGTGCACATGTAGTAGAGATGGTCGCTGGTGGTGAGCTTGCGCCAGTCCTCCAGGATCCACTGGTCGCCCGCCTCGTGGCGCGCCTTCACCGCCTTCTCGAGCCCGAAGAGCTGCGCGACCGCGTTGTCCTGCAGCGGATTGCCGAGCCAGGCGCTCAGGTCGCGCTCGCTGTCGGCCCACGAGATGAACTGCTCCGCGGAGTAGTCGCCGACCGGGCGGTGCTTGCGCGCGGCCTCGGTGACGGTGAGGAAGTCGTTGTGCCCGGGGTTCACGTCGAAGACCGCCTCGGGCAGCTTGTCCAGGAAGTCGAAGATCCCCGTCGAGGCCCACTGGTGCTCGCCGAAGGTCTCGTAGTCCATGAAGAGGTTGCAGAGGTAGCCGTCGCCGTTGATCTGGTTGACCCACTTGGCGAAGCGCTGCGCGTCCAGCGGCCACTCGCTCCAGTTGCGGTCGCTGAAGCGGAAGGCGATGTCGTCGCTGAGGCGGAAGTTCTTCAGCAGCAGCCGCACGGGATTGCGCCCCGCGGGGGTCGCCTGCGGCGGCGGCGCGTAGACGAAGTTGGGGCTGCGGTGGCCGAGCAGCCGCTCGGTCCCCTCGCAGAGGACGGCCTCGTAGCCGCCGAGCCAGGCGATGTGCCCCGCGAGCTCGTTGCTGTAGATGA
This sequence comes from Phycisphaerales bacterium, assembly GCA_046350355.1. GTDB lineage: Bacteria > Planctomycetota > Phycisphaerae > Phycisphaerales > SM1A02 > UBA966. The sequence continues at coordinate 23,850 of JAXMAN010000003.1, forward strand.
GCTCGGTGTTGCGGAAGGAAGTGGGCTGGTAGCCGCCGAAGAGGCGCGCGATCTCCTGGCGGTGCAGGCGCACCTGCTCGTCGAACTCCTCGCGCGAGAAGAGGAAGGAGAGGGAGTGGTGGCTCGTCTCGTCGAGCAGCTCGCAGGCGCCGGTTTCCACCAGTGCACGCAGCGTGTCGAGGACGTCCGGCGCCCACTGCTCGAGCTGCTGCAGCGCGGTGCCCGAGACGGAGAAGCTCACGCGGAAGCGGCGGTCGTGGCGGCGCACGAGGTCCAGCAGCTTCGTCGTCGCGGGGCGGTAGCACTTGTCCGCGACCTTGCGCAGGATCTCCTCGTTCGCGCGGTTGTCGAAGTAGAAGGGGTCCGAATCGAAGACCGAGTAGCGGCGGAGCCGGAAGGGCTGGTGCAGCTCGAAGTAGAAGACGACGGACGCCATAGGCGGTGGAGGTTATCCGCATCGCCGCGGGCGCCCCGACCGCTATTCTGCGTGCGGTTCCCGCGCCTGCGCGGACCTCGTGGCATGAAGACGCGCATTCCCAGGGCCATCAACACGCTGCCGCGCACCGGCAAGAAGGCGCTCATGGCGGCCTGGGACGCCGCCGTCGCGCCGCTGTGCCTGCTGGGCGCCGTCTCGCTGCGCTGGGAGAGCGTGGATCCGCTGGTCGTCGTGCACCTGTGGCCGATGGTCTTCGTCGCCGTCGCGACGCCGCCGATCTTCTGGTTCTTCGGCCTCTACCGCGAGATCACCCGCTACATCGGCCCGCGCTACGCCTGGCTGCTGGCGCAGGGCTCGACCGCGACCGTCCTGCTGCTGGCGACCGCGCTGCTGCTCACCGACGCGCGCGGCAAGGGCATCCCGCGCACCGCGCTGCCGATCTTCGGCATGATGCTCTTCTGCGCCACCGGCGGCGTGCGCCTGGTCGTGCGCCACCTGCTGCGCGGTCAGAGCAAGCGCGGGCGCCCCGTCGCCATCTACGGCGCGGGCGACGTCGGCGCGGGGCTCGCCGCGGTGCTGGGGCAGGACCGCGCGACGCGCGTCGTCGCCTTCTTCGACGACAACCCGTCGGTCGTCGGCGGCTCGCTGCGCGGCGTCAAGATCCACTCGTCGGCGGCGCTCGAGAAGGTGCTCGCCGAGCAGCATGTCGACGCGCTCCTGGTCGCGCTCTCGCCCGAGGCGCGCAAGCGCCAGCGCGCGGTCCTCGAGCGCGCCGCCGCCGCGGGCGTGCGCGTGCTCTCGGTGCCGACGCTGGGCGAGATCGGCGACGGCCGCGTGCGCGTCGACCAGCTCCGGCCCATCGCGATCGAGGAGCTGCTGGGGCGTCCGCCCGTCGAGCCCGACCCGCGCCTGCTGAGCGCGAACATCGCGGGCAAGACGGTGCTCATCACCGGCGCGGGCGGCTCCATCGGCAGCGAGCTCTGCCGCCAGGTGCTCAAGCTGCACCCGAAGGCGCTGATCCTGCTGGACAGCTGCGAATTCAACCTCTTCCAGATCGACGACGAGATCAGCCGCGCCGCGCGCGCCGCCGCCCCCGGCTCCGCGCGCGTCTCGGTGCACCGCTACCTCGCCAGCGTCACCGACGCGGTGCGCATCGACCGCATCGTCTCGGAGCACCGCCCCGACACGATCTACCACGCGGCCGCGTACAAGCACGTGCCGATCGTCGAGGACAACGAGTCCGAGGGCGCCGAGGTCAACGTGCTCGGCACGCTGCGCGTCGCGGAGGCCGCGGTGAAGCACGGCGTCTCGAACTTCGTCTTCGTCAGCACCGACAAGGCGGTGCGCCCGACCAGCATCATGGGCGCGACCAAGCGCATGGCCGAGATGGTCCTGCAGGCGCTGCAGGAGCGCTACGGCGGCGAGCGCGGCCTGCGCTTCGTGATGGTGCGCTTCGGCAACGTGCTCGGCAGCAGCGGCAGCGTCGTCCCGATCTTCCAGCGGCAGATCGCCGCGGGCGGGCCGGTGACGGTCACGCATCCGGACGTCACGCGCTACTTCATGACCATCCCCGAGGCGGTGCAGCTCATCCTGCAGGCCGGCGCGATGGGCGAGGGCGGCGATGTCTTCGTCCTGGACATGGGCGAGCCGGTGCGCATCGCGGACCTCGCGCGCAACATGATCCAGCTCGGCGGCCGCACGGTGCGCAGCGAGGCGAACCCCACCGGCGAGATCGAGATCGTCTTCACGGGCCTGCGCCCGGGCGAGAAGATGTTCGAGGAGCTCGTCATCGGCAGCGATGTCGTCCCGACGGCGCACCGCGCGATCCTGCGCGCGCGCGAGGGGCACGAGCCGTGGGAGCGCATGGAGGGGCAGCTCCAGGCGCTGGAGGCGCGCGTCTCGCAGCACGACGATCCCGGCGTGCGCCAGCTCCTGCGCGACTGCGTCTCGGGCTACCGCGTCTCGGCGCCCGACGCCTGAGGCGCGCCCGCGCCCGCGATCCACGCGACCACCAGCAGCGGGGCGTACGCGGCGGCGGCGAGCGCCGCGCCGTGCTGCGGCCACGCGGTCGCCGCGGCGGCCAGCGGCAGCGTCCAGAGCAGGTCGGCGGCGATGTAGAGCGCGGTCGCGCGCCGGTGCGAGCGCATGCGGTCGGCCAGGCGCTGGTAGGCGTGCTCGCGGTGCGGCTGCGAGAGGCGCTGGCGCCGCGCGGCGCGCCGCAGCAGCGTGAGCGAGGCGTCGACGACGAAGCTCGCCCCCGCGGCGAGCGCGGTCCAGCCGGTGACCGCCTCCGCGCGCCAGCAGAGCAGCGCCGCGGCGGCGAGCGCGAAGCCCAGGAAGCCGCTGCCCGCGTCGCCCATGAAGATGCGCCCGCGCCGCGAGAGGTTCCAGGGGAGGAAGCCCGCGACCGCGCCCGCGAGCGCCGCGCAGCAGGCGGCGAGCGTCGCTTCGCCGTGCACGCCCGCGCAGGCGGCGAAGAAGCCCAGCACCGCGGCACCGTGCGAGGCGGCGATGCCGTCGATGCCGTCCATGAAGTTCGTGAGGTTCACCGACCACGCGGCCGCGAGGACGACCAGCGGCCACGCGAGCCATCCGAGCTCGAGCGCGCCGCCGCCAGGAAGCGCGAGCGCCGGCAGCGGAAGCGCCGCCCACGCGAGCGCCGCCGCCGCGAGCAGGTGCACCGCCAGCCGCGGCCGCGCGCCGAGTCCGCGCGCGTCGTCGACCGCGCCGACGACGGCGATCGCCGCGCCCGCGGCCGCGATCGCCCAGGGCGCGCCCGCTCCCGCCGCGCCCCCGCCCGCAAGCGCGCCCGGCATCGCCGCCACGCACGCCGCGCACGCCGCCATCCCCACCGCGACGAAGGCGACGCCGCCGCCGCGGGGCACGCTGCCCACGTGCGAGCTGCGCTCGTTCGCGTGATCCACGACCGCCATGCGCACGAGCGCGCGGCGCAGCAGCCCCGTCGCCGCCGCCGAGGCCGCCATGCTCGCCGCCGCCGCGGCCGCGATCGTGCTCCAGTCGCCCATGCGCGCGCGAGTTCTACACGGAGCGCGGGCAGCGGCGCTCGCGCGGCGCGGCCGCGCCGGGCGGCGCTCGGGCGCGCCCCTATCATCGCGCGCATGACGACGCTCGTGACCGGCGCGGCCGGATTCATCGGCTCGGCCGTGGCGCAGCGGCTGCTGGAGCAGGGGGAGCGCGTCGTCGGCCTCGACAACCTCAACGACTACTACGACCCCGCGCTCAAGCGCGCGCGCCTGGCGCGGCTGGAGGGCCGGCCCGGCTTCGAGTTCGTCCGCATGGACCTCGCCGACCGCGCGGCGATCGCGGGGCTCTTCCAGCGCCACGGCTTCGAGCGCGTCGCGCACCTGGGCGCGCAGGCGGGCGTCCGCTACGCCGCGGAGAACCCCGGCACCTACGCGGACGCGAACCTCGTCGGCACCGCGAACATCCTGGAGGGCTGCCGCCACGCGAAGGTCGCGCACCTGGTCTACGCCAGCACCAGCTCCGTCTACGGCGCGAACCCCAAGCTCCCCTTCGAGCCCACCGACGCGGCGGACCATCCCGTCTCCTTCTACGCGGCCACCAAGCGCGCCAACGAGCTGATGGCGCACTCGTACAGCCACCTCTTCGGCCTGCCGACGACCGGGCTGCGCTTCTTCACCGTCTACGGACCGTGGGGCCGCCCCGACATGGCGCTCTTCAAGTTCACGCGCCTGATGCTGCTGGGCAAGCCGATCCCCGTCTTCAACGGCGGCCACCACCGCCGCGACTTCACCTACATCGACGACGTCGTCGAGGCGGTCGTGCGCGTGCTGCGCGCCCCGCCGCGCGCGCACGCGGATGCCGCGCTGCTCACGCGCGCGGACGCGAGCCCCGCGCCCTGGCGCCTCTACAACGTCGGCTGTTCGCGCCCGGTGGAGCTCATGGACTACATCCGTGAGCTCGAGCGCAGCCTGGGCGTGACGGCGCAGCTCGAGATGCTGCCACCGCAGCCGGGAGACGTCCCCGACACCTTCGCCGATGTCGCTTCGCTCGAGCGCGACTTCGGCTTCCGCCCGCAGGTGGGCGTCGCCGAGGGGGTGAGGCGCTTCGTCGAGTGGTACGTCGGCTACTACGGCCGCACGGGCGAGGGCGCGCCCGCCTGAGCGCGCGCGGCGAGCTCGCGGTAGAGCTCCAGCCGCAGCCGCGCCACCGTCGCGACGTCGAACATCGCCCCCGCGCGCTCGCGCGCCGCGGCGCCGCGCGCGGAACGCTCCGCCGCGCCCGCGTCGAAGGCGGCGCGCATCGCCTGCGCGAGCAGCTCGGGCCGGCGCGGCGGCGCGGTCCAGCCGGTCGCGCCCACGAGCATCGCGCTGTCGCCGGCCTCGGTCGTGACCACCGGGCGACCCGCGGCCATCGCCTCCTGCACGACGTTCGGGCAGCTCTCGCTCCACGAGGCGCTCACGAGCACGTCCGCCGCCGCGATCCACGGCAGCGGGTCGGGCTGCTCGTCCACATGCAGGATCCACGCGGCGGCCATGAGCGCGGCGGTTCCGGGATTCGCGTCGCGCGCGACGGGATCGCGTCCCAGGCGCAGGAAGCGCGCGCCGGGCCGCTCGCGCGCGAGCTGCGTCGCCGCTTCCAGGAAGTCGCCGTGACCCTTCACGCGGTGCGGGCGGCCGACGATCGCGAAGAGCGTCTCCTCCTCGCGCACGCCCAGCTCGGCGCGCACGCGCGCGCGGTGCGCGGCGACGGCGGCGGGATCCGGCAGCTCCACGCCGTTGTGGCGCATGCGCTCGATCGGCGCGCGCAGTCCCAGCGCGCGGTGCTGCTCCTGCGCGGCGTGCGAGTTGTAGAGGATCGCATCCGCGCGCCCGGTCAGGCGGCGGCACGCGGCGACGGCGATGCGCGCGGAGAGCGGCGCGCTCGCGAGCGCCTCGGTCCCCGCGCGGATGCTCCACACCAGCGGCACGCCGCGCGGCGCGAGCAGCGCGCACGCCGCCATCGCGTGGTACATCCACGCGTCGATCACCTGCGGCGCGTGCGCGCGAAGCATGCCGCGCAGGCGCAGCAGGTCGCGCGGCGTGACGCGCCCGCGGCGCGCGCCCAGCAGCTCGACGCGCACGCCGCGCGCGGCGAAGTCGCCGACCATCGTGTCGCTGTCGGCCAGGCTGACGACGGAGTGCTCGAGCGCGCCGCGCGTCTGGTCGACGAGCCGCAGCAGCGCGCGCTCGGCGCCGCCGCGCGTCATGCCGGGGACGACATGGAGCACGCGCAGCGGGGCGCTCATGCGGACCCCGGACGGCGGACCACCAGCAGGATGCCCGAGACGAGCAGGTCCGCCTCCTCGAGCTTGCTGAAGCTCGGGTGCATCGTCGAGCGCGGCGTGGGCAGGCGCTCCCAGCGGCGCTCCTCGCAGGAGAGGATCTCGAAGCCCGCCTTCTGGAAGGCCGCGCGCACCTGCGAGGCGCGCAGCCGGTTGGTGTAGAAGCCCGAGCGCGCGAACCACGGCTTCTCCCACAGCTCGGGGGAGAATCGCAGCGATTCCAGCTTGCCGCCCAGGTGGTCGCGCAGGTCGACGCGGTGGCTGCCGATCGAGCCCGGCGCCTGGATGCGGAGGAGCTGGCGGCAGGTCTCCTCGAACTCGTCGCGGAAGACGTGTTCGAGCACGGCGTTGGAGAAGGCGAAGTCGACGCTCGCGTCGGGGAGCGCGCGCAGCGAGGCGAGCCCCTCGCAGAGGTAGCGCGCGTGCAGGCGCTCGAGCATCGCGTCGAGCGTGGGCGCGTCGGCGATCGCGGCGTCCATCTCGGCGGCGGCGAGCGCGGCGCGGTACGCGGGCGGGCCGTCGGTGGCGAAGCGCCCCGCGTCGACGAGCGTCGTGCGCTCCGCGCCCGCGGCGCGCGCCCAGATCGCGGTGGCGACGCTGTCGCCGGGACCCAGCTCGAGCACGCTGCGCGGCTGCACGCCGTGCGCGCGCGCCTGCGCCAGGTGCTGCTCGAAGACATGGCGCGAGTACTGCGCGTCCAGCATCTTGCCGTGCACGAAGATGCCCATGCGCCGCCAGGCGGCGTAGGGGACGGGCACGCGCGCCAGCGTGCACTTGGCGGCGATCTTCGCCCACCAGGGGACCTTCGAGGAGATGCTCATCGCGTGGACTCCGAAGCCGCGGCGCGCGCCGTCGCGCCCAGGTCGTCGAGGAAGCGCGCGGCGATCGCGCGTGCGCAGTATCGGCGTTCCGCCAGCGCGCGGCAGCGTTCGGCCACCGCGGCGGGGTCGGGCCAGGAGAGCACCTCCAGGATCGCGGCCGCCAGGCGCGCGCCGTCGCGCGGGGGGACGATGCGCCCGTGCACGCCGTCGTCGATGGCGTCGCGGCAGCCCACGCCGTCGGTGGTGACGATGGGCCGTCCCATCGCCAGCGCCTCCTGGATGGAGCGCGGGCGTCCCTCGCCGTAGTAGGTCGGCAGCACGAAGAGCGAGGACTCCGCCAGCAGCGGCCGCACATCCTCCAGGTGGCCCGCGTGGTGCACGCCCGCCTCGCGGCACTGCGCGAGGAACTCGTCCTTGGAGGCGGCGCCCGCGCGCGTCTCGAAGAAGCCCGCGAGGACGAAGCGCACCTGCGGCACGCGCGCGCGCACGATCCGCGCGGCCTCGAGGAACTCGTAGATGCCCTTCTCGCGCACCAGGCGCGCCATCATCAGCACCTGCGGCGCCGCGGGGGGCGGCGCGACGGCGAAGTGCGAGAGATCGACGCCCGTGCCCGCGGTCTCGATGGGCTCGCCCGGCAGCGCGCCGCCGAAGCGCTCGCGCAGGAGCGCGGCGTCGTCGGCGTTCTGCACCGCGACGTGCGTGCTCGCGGCGATCGCGCGGCGCAGCATCGGCGTCGTGAGCGCGCTGATGAGGCGCTGGCGCGCGCCCGCGGGACGGCCCACCGCGCCGAGCCCCGCGAAGAGCGGGCAGCGGATGCGCGCGCCCGCGCGCTGCGCGGCGGGCATGCCGTGCACGATCGGCTTCACGCCGGTGGCGATGACGACCTCGGGGGCGAGCTCGCGGAGCGTCGCGTCCAGCGCGCGCCGCGTCGCCAGGTCCGCGAACGGATTGAGCCCCGTGCGCTGCAGCGGGAGCTCGTGCGCGGTCGCGCCCAGCGCGCGCACGCCGGCGTCGATCGCGGGCGTCACGCCGGGGACGACGACGTGCGTCTGGTAGCCGCGGCGGACGAGCTCCAGGATCAGCGGCGAGCGGAACTGCAGCAGGTAGCCTGCGAAATGCGCGAGCAGCACGGCGCGCGGCGCGCTCACGGCGACACCTCCGCGCGTCCGAGCGCGCGCGCGTCGGGATGGAAGCCGCGGCGCGGGATGTTCAGCGCGGCGGCGTCGTCGGGGACGACCAGGTCCTCCGCCATGCGCGCGCAGACGGCCATGAGCCAGCCCGCGTCGCCCGCGCCCGAGAGCGCGCGCCCCGCGGCGCGGAAGGCGCCCGCCGGCAGCGGCACCGCGACGAAGCGGACGCCCATCGCCTGCGCGATGCGCTCGACCATCGCGCGGTAGGGGAGGCGCTCGCCGCCGGGGACATGGATCGGCTCGGCGCGCGCGGGCGCTGCGGCGGCGGCGACGACCACCGCGGCGAGGTCCTCGAAGTGCACCGGCGCGCGCAGCCCGCTGCCGCCGCCCACCATCGGGAAGAGGCGCATGCGCGCGAGCGTGCGCGCCAGGCGCGCGATGTTGCGGTCGCGTCCCGAGCCGTAGATCATCGTCGGACGCAGGATGCGCACGCGTCCGGGCGCGGCCGCGCGCAGGCGATCCTCGGCGGCGATCATCTCGCGCGCCCAGTTGGCGTCGCGCGCGAAGGGGGAGGCGGCCTTCGTCGTCGCGCTCGCGCTGCTCATCGCGGCGAGCTCGACGCCCTCGGGAATGCCCGCGCCCAGCGCGCGCGCGACGGTGCGCAGCGGCGCCGCGCTGATCACGAGATCGCCGCGTCCAAGCTGCAGCGGCGCAAGCGCGCCCGGCTGCGCGAGGTCCGCGCGCAGCCAGTCGCCGCCGCGCGGCGCAGGCGAGCGCGCGACGCCGACGACGCGCGCGCCGGCCGCGCGCGCGAGCTCGTCGATGCGCCGCCCCACGGGCGAGGTCGCGCCCAGCACGACGACGCGGCGCCCCGCGAGCGCCGCTGCGCCGGCTGCGATCGGTGTGGAGGCGCTCATCGGCCGGCCAATGTAGCCGCTGCCGAGTCGTGGTCGTGGCGCCGCAGCGCGGCGAGCGCGCGCGCGACGGCCTCGCGCCCGGAGAGATCGCGCGCGGCGGTGCGGCGGGCAGCCTGGCGCAGCGCGGCCAAGCGCGGCGCGTCGCGCAGCGCGGCCAGCAGCGCGTCCGCGCCGGCGTCGGCATCGCGCCCCGGGATCTCGAGCACTCCGTCGGGCTCGCCGTAGCCCGCGAGCCCCGCGGCGTCGCGCACGACCACGGGCACGCCCGCGGCCAGGAGCTGCGCCGCGCGGTTGGGGAACGCATACGCCACCGAGCGCGCGTCGGAGCGCGGCAGCAGCGCGCCGCTCCAGCGCGCGATCGTCGGCGCGATCTGCGCATCGTCCACGAAGCCGCGGTGCACGAGCCGCCCCCGCAGCGGCGCGGCCGACTCGAGCGCCGCCGCGATCCGCTCGGGCACGCGGCCGATGGTCTCCACGCGCACCTCCGGCGCGCGCGCGGCGACGCGCCGCAGCAGCGCGACCGCGTAGTCGGGATCGTCCTTCGCGTGCCAGGCGCCGTAGTAGCCCAGGATGGGCGCGCCGGCGTCTCGCGCCGCGGCGTCGCGCGCGCCGGCGTCGCGCGCGTCGCGCGTGCTCGCACCGCGCTCGCCCGCCCCCGCGCCCTCCTCCACATCCACCATCGCCGGCACCAGTTCCACCGGCGCGCGCGTCCACGCGCGGCATGCCGCTCCAAGTGCACCAGTGATGGCGAAGACGCACTGCGCGCGCCCGAGCGCCAGGCGCGCGCCCAGGTAGTGGTCCCATCCCGGCGCGCTGCGCAGCCCGCGCTCCCAGAGCGTGATCATCGGGTGCTCGACCATGTCCAGCGCGATGCGCGTGGAGGCCGGGAGCGCGACCAGGCAGGGCGCGACCGTCGAGAGCCGCCGCCCGTAGACCAGCACCCAATCCGGCCCGAATTCGCGCACCGCCCGCGCGATCGCACGCGCGCTGCTCGCCCCTTTCGCGCCGAGAATTCCGTATTTCGACTGGTAGCGGGCTTCGCGCAGCAGCGCCACGCGCGGGTCGGGCACCGCCTCCGGGGGCGCCTGCGCGCCGTAGTGGCCCAGCGGCACGACCGCGGGGACCGCGCCCAGCGCCGCCAGGTGCCGCGCCCACTCGCCCACGCGCACGCTGCCGGCGGCGCCGGTGGGCCACGGGACATCGGCGAGGATCGCGACGCGCACGCCCGGATGCTAGCGGTGACCTCGGGCGTGGCAGTATCCTTCTCGATCCTCCCGTGGGACGCGCGCCGTGCGCGCGAAACGCACCGCATGACCGTCCTCGCGATCATCCCCGCGCGCGCCGGCTCCAAGAGCCTCCCGCATAAGAACATCCGCTCCTTCCGCGGGACGCCGCTGCTGGCGCTGGCCGTGCAGCAGGCGCGCGCGAGCCGCCTGGTCGACCGCGTCCTGGTGAGCACCGACAGCGAGGAGTACGCCGCGATCGCCCGCGCGCACGGCGCGGAGGTCCCCTTCCTGCGCCCCGCCGAGTTCGCCGGGGACCTCTCCACCGACCTCGAGGTCTTCGAGCACGCGCTCGGCTGGTGGCGCGCGCACGAGCCCGCGCTCCCCGAGCTCCTCGTGCACCTGCGCCCGACCTACCCGACGCGCACGCCGCAGGAGATCGACGGCGCGATCGAGCTCCTCCGCGCGCACCCGCAGTGGGATTCGGTGCGCTCGGTCTCGCCCGCGCCGGAATCGCCGCTGAAGATGTGGTGGCTGCGCGAGGACGGCACGATGGCGCAGGTCGCCGACGCGGGCATCCGCGAGTCGCACAGCATGCCGCGCCAGGCGCTCCCGACCGCCTACCTGCAGAACGCCTGCGTGGATGTCCTGCGCCCGCGCGCCGTGCTCGAGCAGCGCTCGATGACCGGCCGCGCCGTGGGCGCCTTCGTGATGGCGCACCACCACGACATCGACACCGCCGCGCACCTCGACGCCGCCGCCGCCTCCGTCGCGGAGCACGCGCCCGCCTCGAAGCCGGGCTCGCCGCACGCGGGCGTCCTCTGCCTGGACATGGACGGCGTGATCGCCACCATCGCGCCGGAGAACGACTACGCGCGCGCGCAGCCGCAGCAGGACGTGATCGACGCCGTCAACGCGCTGCACGATTCCGGCCACCGCATCGTCGTCTTCACGGCGCGTGGCTCGGCCACCGGGATCGACTGGGCCCCGGTCACCCGCGAGCAGCTGCGCGCCTGGGGCGTCCGCCACCACGAGCTTCGCTTCGGCAAGCCCGCCGCCGACCTCTATGTCGACGACCGCGCCGCGCGCGTCGACGAGCTCCTTCGCATGGCCCGGCGCGCCCGCGCCGCCGGGTCCGCCACTTCGCCGGAGAACACGCATGCCCGCTAGCCAGCACCGCGAGCCCCTCTTCATCTTCGAGATGGCCAACAACCACTCGGGCAGCCTCCAGCACGGGCTGCGCATCGTCGAGGAGATGGGCCGCATCGCGCGCCGCCACCGCATCACCGCGGCCGTGAAGCTGCAGTACCGCGACCTCTCGACCTTCATCCATCCGGCGCACCGGGGCTCCGACGCCAAGCACATCAGGCGCTTCCTCTCGACCGAGCTGCCCTTCGCCGACTACCAGACGATGGTCGCCGCGATCCACGAGCAGGGGATGCTCGCCGCGTGCACGCCCTTCGACGAGTCCTCGCTGGACATCCTGGTCAACCACGGCATCGACATCGTGAAGATCGCCAGCTGCAGCGCCAACGACTGGCCGCTGCTCGAGCGCATCGCCGCGACCAGCAAGCCCGTCATCTGCTCCACCGGCGGCCTGCGCCAGCAGGAGATGGACCAGATCGTCAACTTCTTCGAGCACCGCCGCGTGCACGACTTCTCGCTGCTGCACTGCGTCGGGCTCTATCCGACCCCCAACGACGCGCTGCAGATGCACGTCGTCGACTGGATGCGCCGCCGCTACCACTGGCTGCGCATCGGCTACAGCGGCCACGAGGCGCCGGACAACCTCGACCCCGTGAAGATCGCCGTCGCCAAGGGCGCGCGCATCCTGGAGCGGCATGTCGGCGTCCCCACGCCGCAGTCGCCGCTCAACGCGTACTCGATGGATCCCGAGCAGACCGACCGCTGGGTGCAGGCCGCGCTGCTGGCGCGCGAGATCTGCGGCGACGCGACCGCGCCCAAGCACGTGCCGCAGGAGGAGCTGGATTCGCTCCTCTCGCTCAAGCGCGGCACCTACCTGCGCCGCCCCGTGAAGGCGGGCGAGCCCGTCGCGCCCGAGGACGTCTTCTTCGCCATGCCCTGCTCGGCCGGGCAGACCTCCTCGAGCGAGTACCTCGCGGGCATGGCCGCCTCGCGCGACTACGCCGCCGACGAGGCGCTGCACGAGCGCCGTCCGCGCTCCGTCGCCGTCGCGCTGCGCGGCCTGCTGCACGAGGCCAAGGGCATGCTGCACGAGGCGGGCATCCGCATCGGCGGCTCCTACTCCATCGACATGTCGCACCACTACGGGCCGGACCGCTTCCGGCAGCAGGGCGCGATCATCGTCAACCTGATCAACCGCGAGTACTGCAAGAAGCTCATCATCGTGCTGCCGGGACAGAGCCATCCCTCGCACCGGCACCTGGTGAAGGAGGAGTCCTTCCAGCTCCTCTACGGAGACCTCGAGATCGTCCGCAACGGCGAGCGCACCGCGCTGCGCCCGGGCGACATCGCGCTCGTCGAGCGCGGCATGTGGCACTCCTTCTCCTCGCGCCACGGGGCGATCTTCGAGGAGGTCTCCACGACGCACGTCGTCGGCGACTCGTACTATGAGGACCCGGCCATCGCGAGCGTCGATCCGATGCAGCGAAAGACCGTCCTCGAGTCATGGTGACGACCCCGGACACCGCCTCCGCAACCCGCCGCGCAGGAGCCCGCTAGGTGCGTCCGCAGGACGCGATCCGCCGCGCCCGCACCGCCGCGCGCATCGGCGCGGGCGTGGTCGCCCACGAGCTCGGCGCATCCCCGCGCCGGCCGCCGGTGGCGCGCATCGCGCTGGACCGCTGGACCGCGCAGCTGCGCGCGCGCCCGCTGCCGCCGGTCACGCGCCGCGTGCTCGTCACCGCGCTGCGCAACGGCACCTGGATGGAGTGGGCCGCCTACGCCGCCTGCGTCCTGCGCCGCATGGGCGTCGCGACCACGCTGCTCCATTCCGGCGCGCAGGAGCGGGCGGTCGGCGGCCGCACGCCGGCGCGCTGGCGCTTCTGGAACGGCGTCGCCGCGATCCCCGATGTCCGCACCGTCGACCTCGACGCGTGGACCGACGCCTCGCCCGGCGCCTGCCCGGGGCTCGACGCCGCCGTCGAGCGCATCGTGCGCGCGAGCGTCGCCTACGACCGCCATGTCGAGGAGCACGACGTCGCCGACGACGCCGCCACCTACGGCGAGGCCGTCGCCGCGCTGCGCACGCGCATGATGCGCGCGGGCAACGGAATCCACGCCTTCCTCTCGCGCGAGCGCTTCGACCAGGTCGTCGTGCTCAGCGGACTCATCGGCGAGACGCCGGGGCTGCTGCACGGCGCGCTCGCCGCGGGCGCGCCCGTCGTGTGCGTCGAGGGCTGGGCCTGGCGCGCGGGCCACATGATCTACAACCACGGCGCGCCCGCGCTGGAATACAACGTGCAGGGCTGGCTGGACGCGCTGGGCGCGTGGGACGAGCGCAAGGAGCGCGAGGTCGACGCGTACCTGCGCTTCGTCGACGGCGCGCGCCCGCAGGACGCCGCGTGGCTCGAGAGCTTCTACCGCGTGCAGCGCGACGCCGTCGGCGCGACGCTCCCGGAGCACGTGCGCGCCTTCACGCAGCGCCCCGGCGCGCTGCTGCTCGCCGCGCCCAACGTCGTCGGCGACAGCTCGATGCTCGTGCGCGAGCGCGCCTTCCGCGGGCAGCGGGACTGGCTCGAGGCGCTCGTCGCGCACATGCGCACGCGCCCGCAGGCGAACCTCGTGGTGCGCGCGCATCCGGCGGAGCAGTGGGTGGGCCCCGGCAAGTGCACGGTGCGCGCCGGCGAACTCGCGCGCCGCATCGCCGCGGGCGCGCCCAACGTGCTCGTGATCGGCTCCGAGGAGCCGGTGAACACCTTCTCGCTGCTGCCCTTCGCGCGCGCGGGGCTCGTCTACCTGAGCAGCGCCGGCCCCGAGATGGTCGCGCGCGGGCTGCCCGTCGTCGCGGCGGGGCGCCCGAAGTACGAGGGGCTCGGCATCGTCGAGGAGCCCGCCACGCGCGGCGCGTACTTCGCCGCGGTCGACGCGCACATCGCGCAGGCCACCCGCCCCGACGCCGCGCGCTCGCAGGCCGCCAAGCGCTACCTGCACCTGGTCTTCAAGGGCTTCTCCTTCCCCGCGCACGGCGCCGACTTCCGAGCCGTCTCCATCGACTTCGCGAATCCCCCCGAGCAGGCGGCGCACGACCGCTTCTACCGCATCGTCGCGGGACTCGAGCGCGGGCCCGACCAGGGGCCCGCCGGCGGGGAGGGGCGCTGATGCCGGCCGACACGCTGCCTGGGCAGCGGCGCGCGCAGCGCGTGGTCGCGGGCTTCCTCTGGGCCTTCGTCGCCTTCACCACCGTCGGATTCCTGCGTCCATCGCTCGCGCACGCGGAGCTTCCGTGGGTCGCGCCGCTGGGCGCGGCGGGCGCGGCGCTCGCGCCGCTCTTCGTGCTCGCCGCCGCGGCGTACCTGCACTGGGCGAGCCCCGAGCGGCTCGGGCGCTTCGGCCGCATCTGGGTCGTCGCGACCTCGCTCTGGGTCCTCTTCGCGTGCCTGCACGGACTGCTTGGCTACGGCAATCCGCCGGCGGACGCGGCGCGCGACCTGCTCTGCTACCTCGTGGTGATCGCGGGGGTGCGGCTGGGCTGCAGCGCGATCTTCTGGCGCGCGGCGCGACTGCCGCTGGTCGCCTCGGTGGTGATCGGCATGACCGTGCTGCTCGCAAGCTGGTACGAGCTGGACGAGGCCTTCCGCGCCTACGGACCCGGCGCGCGCGTCGTGCGCGACGTGAGCCTGGGCCGCACCGCCTTCATGCTCGGCGCGCTGCCGATCCTGCTCTACACGCTGCGCCGCCAGGGCTGGGCGGTCGTGCTGCTCTGCTGCTTCGCCTTCGGCCTGCTGCTGCTGCTGCAGATCCTGCTGCAGCGGCGCCTGGAGTTCGCCTACATCACGCTGCTGGCGATGGGCACGCTGGCGATCGCCTCGCTCGGTCCGCGCTGGTGGATGCCCGCGCCGCGCATCCCGCGCGCCGCGGCGATCGGCGTCTTCATCGCGCTGCCCGCGGCGATCATGGTCGCCGCGCCGCGCGAGGTCTTCCTCACGCAGGCGTGGATCCTCGCCGGACGGCTGCAGGGCGTGGGCATCTACATCCCCGACGCGGAGCAGCACACCGGACGCGCCGCGGCCACCGTCGCGGACCGGGAGGCCGCGGAGCGCGCCGCCGTCGTCGCCGACGCGGAGAAGGCCGCCGCGGCCGCGACCGTCGCATCCGCCGCGGGCGAGACGCCGCGGCAGGCGCAGCTCTTCGCGGAGGAGGCGATCGCCTCGGAGCCGCTGCCCTTCACCGCGGTCGGCCACGGACGCGGCATGCACCGCTACGACGCGGGCATCTTCGGTCCCTTCACGCGGCAGAACGAGCGGCTGCACGTGCTTTCGGGCTGTATCCAGGACCTCGACGCGACCGAGCTCGTCATCGGACGCGGCCTCGGCGGCGCCTTCCGCTGGCCGGCGTACATCAACTCGCGCATGAACCCCGACCTGCGCGCCGCGCGCGTGCGGCTGCACTGGCTCCACGACCAGGGCTACATCGGCCGCCGCGAGATGGAGGTCGGACACGGCAACCCGCTGCTCAAGGGGGGCGCGGTGCTCGTCGCGCTGCTCTGGAGCGCCACCGCGGTCGCGCTCTGGTCCGCCGCGCGCGCGCCGCGCACGCCCTTCCGCCTCGCGTGCGGGCTCGTCGTGCTCGGGAGCTTCCTCTACTCGACGATGGGCGGCGACTACCTGCCCAGCACCACCTACCGCTCGCTCGTGACCGCCGCGTGCATCGGCTGGCTGCTCGCGCCCGCCGTGCGCCGCGATCCCTGGGCCGACGCGACCGCGCCGACCTGAGCGGCGCGCGCGCCCATGCGCCCCGCGCGCGCCCGCGCGCCGCTGCTACGCTTGCGCGCGCCGCGCCCGCGCGCGGCGACGCCGATGCCCGCACCGCACGCCATCCGCCGACTCTGCCACGCCGCGCGCCTGGGCGCGCGCATCCCGCTGGACGCCGCGTGGACGCTGCTCGCGCGCACGCGCCTCTGGCTCGCGGGCGCGCAGGTGGGCCCCGGTCTGCGCGTCACCGGCTGGATCCGCCTGCACGTCCACCCGACCGCGCGCGTGACCCTCGGTCCGCGCGTGCGCATCCACTCCGGCGGCGCGGTGAACCTGGTCGGCTCGGGGCAGCGCTTCGGCGTGCACGCCGGGCGCGACGCCGTCGTGGAGATCGGCGCCGACGCCGGGCTCAGCGGCACCGTCATCGTCGCGCAGCGCTCCGTCGCCATCGGCGCGGGGACGCTTGTCGGTGGCGGAGTTCTTGTCGTCGATTCCGACCTGCACGCGCTGCCGCTGCCCGTGCAGCCGGGCGCGCCCGATCCGCGCCCGCCCGCGTGCGCGCCGGTGGAGATCGGGCGCTGCGTCTTCATCGGTGCAGGCGCGACGGTCCTCAAGGGCTCGCGCATCGGCGACGGCGCGGTCATCGGCGCCGGCGCGGTCGTCGCGGGCGAGGTCCCCGCCGCCGCGGTCGCGACGGGTCCCTGCGCGCGGCCCCGGCTATCCTGAGGCGTCCGCCATGGGAGAGGCCAGCAACAGCACGATCAGCCTTCCGCAGGCTCCGGTGCCCGAGCGCCGCAACGTCTGCAACTGCTTCCAGATCACCTACGAGGCGATGGAGCGGATCCTGCAGCAGACCGACGGCGCGAGCTTCGAGGAGCTGAAGAAGCACTACCAGGTCGGCACGCGGTGCACGAGCTGCGAGTACGAGATCAAGGACATGATCCGCGTCTACCGCGAGGAGCGCGCGCGCGGCGTCATCGGCGTCGGCGGGGCGCACATCCCCCTGGGCCGCCGCGTCGGGACCTGGTTCCGCGACTTCAAGACCTCGATCCGCCACCACATGACGGTGCGCCGCTTCGGGATCTTCGTGATCCGGCAGGGGGGCGTCTCCTCCAGCCTGGTCCTCTCGAACATCGACTTCCCGGAGGACGCGCGCAACGCCAACGGCGCCTCCGTGCGCTTCAGCGTCATCCTCTTCGACGCGCAGGGGCGCCAGCTCGGCCGCCGCGACGGACTCGAGCTGCCCGCGGGCCACTCCGGCGAGTGGTCGCTCGAGGAGCTCTTCCCGCAGGTCGCGGGCGACCTCTTCGGGATGGTCTTCATCGACTACCGCGTGCTGAAGCAGGTCGGCTCGCTGCGTCCCTACTGCGTGCTCCACTACGCGCACGGCGATCCGCCGCGCCCGGGGCGCTGGCACTACCACGACAAGTACTCGGTCACCGACTACAACGGCCACTACCACTGCAACCACCCGCTGCCGGCGGGGCAGGAGTGCTTCCTGGCGCTCTCGAATCCCGTCGACCGGCCCTACGCCAGCGAGGTGCACCTGCGCCGCGACGACGGCACCGTCGTCACGCGCCGCGTCGAGCTCCCGCCGCTGGGCAGTGCCTGGCTGGACGTGCGCGCTCTCTTCGGCGTCGCCGGGCCCGTCGCGCAGGGCGATACCAACGCGCTCCTCTGGTTCGAGTCCAACCAGCGCCTCATGGTCTGGTGCTTCTGGCGCACCGCCGGCGGCGTCTGGCTCGTGCAGCACCACTGATTCCGCGGCCGTCCCACGCGATCCACCCATGCTTCCCGCCACCTCGCCACTCCAGAAGATCCAGCTCGGCGCGCGCAAGGTGCTCACCGCCTTCCGCCCGCCGCCGGAGCTGCCCGGCAAGCTGGAGTGGGCTCCCTCGGCCAACTTCATCGTCCACGACGAGCGCGTCTCCACCAGCGTGAGCTTCGCGCCCTGCACGACCACGCGCCGTCCCGGCCGCTTCTTCTGGGAGTTCCGCCTCTACGGCCGCAACCCCACCGAGCCGCTGTGGACCTACCGCTCCGGCCCGATGGACCTGCACGCGCAGGAGACGCTCGAGTCCGCCGAGATCGCGCGCGCCGCGGGGCTCGACCGCCTCTTCCATTACTGCGAGGTGATGGCCTATAGCCCCGACGTCGACCCCGTCGGCGTGAGCAGCGTGCTCGTGAGCTACCACCACTTCCGCTCCACCGACGGCAGCTTCGACGCGCACCTTCCCGCGGCGTACATCTGGGGCGCGGCGCGCTTCACGCGCACCGAGAAGTTCCACTACGAGAACTTCCCCGGCGTGCGCAGCGACGCGGACTCGCGCCTGACGGTGATCACGCTGAATCCCTTCGTGCGCCCGATGAAGTACTGGATCGAGCTCGTCGACGCGCAGGGGACGCGCCACGAGGAGGGTCCCTTCCGCATCGCAGGCAAGGGCGTGAGCCGCTGGGAGGGGGACAAGGTCCCCGCCACGCTGCGCAATCCGCTGGGCCTGGTCGTGCGCAGCGAGAGCAAGGCGGCCTCCTTCGTCGGCGCGGTGGACGTCCCCACCGGCCGCATGACCGACCTCGAGCACATGCACCCGTTCTTCTCGCGGTGAGCGCGTCCACGATGCACGCGACGCCCCGCGAGACCGCCGCCGACCAACCGCTGCTGCGCGCCGCGCGCTACACGAGCCAGGAGTGCGCCCCCGCCGTCGCCACGGGCGAGCGCGGCCGCGACGCGATCGCCCGCGTGCGCGCGATGCTCGCCGACGGCACCTACGCGCTCGAGCGCGTCCCGTGCCCCTGCGGCGGCGCGCAGGACCGCTGCGTCGCCACCGTCGACCGCTACGCGATCCCGCACCGCACCGTCCTCTGCGAGCGCTGCGGCCTGCTGCGCACCGACCCGCGCATGGACGCGCGCGCGACCGCGCACTTCTACGCCAACCACTACCGCGCCATCTACGAGCGTCCCGACCACGACCCCGAGCGCTACTTCGCGCAGCAGCTCCTGCGCGGCCAGGCGCGCGCGCGCTTCGTGCTGCACGACGTCGCCGCGCCGCGCTCCGGCGGGCGCGCCGCCGAGATCGGCTGCGGCGCCGGCTGGAACCTCATGCCCTACCGCGAGCGTGGCTGGGAGTGCACCGGGTGGGACGTCGACGACGCCTACCTCGCGCTGGGCGAGCGCCACGGTCTGCGCATGCGCCGCGGCCTGCTCGAGGACGCCTGCGCGGCGGGGGAGCGCCACCACCTGGTGATCCTCTCGCACGTCGTCGAGCACCTGCTCGATCCGGTCGCGGACCTGCGCGCGCTGCGCGGCATGCTGCTGCCCGGCGGCGCGCTCTACGTGGAGGTGCCCTCGCTCTTCGCGGCCGCGGACCTCGCGCGCTACTTCCAGAACGCGCACACCTGGAACTTCGTGCCGCAGACGCTCGAGCGCACCATGCGCGCCGCGGGCTACCGCCGCGTCTGGATGAACGGGATGATCGAGTCGCTCTGGCGTCCGGTGGGCGACGCCGCGGACGCGGACGCGGCGCCCGCCGACGCGCGCGCCGCCTTCCCCGCCGACCCCGCGCTCGTCCGCGCCACCGAGCGCTTCCTCCGCGCCCGCGAGCGCTCCGGCGCGCTCGCCGCGCGCACGACCGCGCTGCGCCAGCGCGCCTGGCGCCTGCGCGACCGCCTGCGCCGCGGCGCGCGCCTGGACCTCACGGAGCCGCCGCGCGATGCCCGTTGAGACCGCGCGCAAGGTCGCCCGCAGCGCGCGCTCGCCGCGCGCCGTCTACGCCGCGTCGATGCTGGGCGCGCAGGGGCTCAACGGCGTCGCCGCCTTCCTGATCTTCCGCTGGGTCGAGCCGCTGGCGATGGGCTTCTGGAGCAGCGCGCAGCTCCTGCAGCTCCCCCTCGACGCGCTCAAGATGGGCGTCCTCAGCGGGCTCAGCCGCGAGTACCCGTACCTCGTCGGCCGCGGCGAGCAGGAGCGCGCGCAGCAGGTGGTGGAGACGGGACTCGCGCACTCGCTGGCGATGTCGCTCGTGGGCCTCGTGATCGGCGCGGCCGCGGTGCTGCTGCTGGGGCGCGCGCAGCCGATGCTCGGCTGGGCGCTCGCCGCGACGGCGCTCGCGTGGGCCTTCGTCTACTTCGCGCAGTTCGTGCGCTGCACCTTTCGCACCTCGAGCGCCTTCGTGCGCCTGGGCGCGATCGAGCTGGGGCTCGCGGTGGGCGGCGTCGCCGCGCTCGCGCTCGTCTGGGCGTGGGGCTTCGACGGCCTGCTCGCGCGCGCGGTGCTGCTGGGCGCGGGCGCGGCGCTCGTCTTCCTCCTGCTGCGCCCGGTGCGGGCGCGGCCGCGCTTCCACCGCTGGGCCTTCGCGGAGATGTTCCGCTTCGGGCGCCACACCTACGTGACGGGCTACCTGCTGCTGGTGGGCCAGCAGGCCGAGCGCGCGCTGCTGCTGACCTGCGACGACGGCACGCGCCTGCTGGGCGTCTACGCGCCGGTGCTCGCCTGCGTCTCGGTGCTGCAGGTGATCCCGGGCGCGATCCACGGCTCCAGCTATCCCGCCTTCGTCGAGGCCTACGGCCGCGACCACGACCTGCCGAAGCTGCGCCGCCACCTGCTGCGCCAGATGCGCCACACCGCGGTGATCATGGTCGGCGTCTCCGCCGCGGCGGCCGCGGGCATCGGGCTGCTCGTGCACTTCGCGCTCCCCAAGTACGAGGAGGCGCTCGTGCCGGCGCTGATCGCCAGCGCCGCGGGCCCCTTCTACGCCGCGCGCATGCTCGCCACCTACTGGTCCGCGCTCAAGCGCTGGCCCGAGTACTACCTCTACACCGCGCTGCAGGCGGGGCTGCCCTTCGTCTTCATCGGACTGCTGCTGTCCTGGCTGCCGCCGCTGCAGGCCGCGGCCATCGGGTACGTCGCGGCGGTCGCGGTATCGTCCTGCGCGATGGTCCTGCTGGTGCTGCGCCACGGCGCGCGGCAGCCCGCCGCGCCGAGCACTCCATGAAGCGACTGGTCCAGAAGCTCCAGCGCCACGCGCGCCCACTCTGGCTGCTCAAGCGGGCGTGGCTGCGCCTCTGCGGCGTGGAGATCGGCCGCGGCGCGCGCATCGCCCCCGGCGCGCAGGTGAAGCGGCAGGGCGGCCGCATCGTCATCGGCCCCGACTGCACCATCCACGACGGCGCGCGCCTGCTGGCCGCTGGCGGATCGATCGTGCTCGGACGCAACTGCTCGGTGAATCCCGGCTGCATCCTCTACGGCCACGGCGGGCTGACCGTCGGCGACGACGTCCGCATGGCCGCGTACACCGTCCTGGTCCCCGCGAACCACCGCTTCGACGATCCCGCGCGCCCGATCTGCGAGCAGGGGGAGTCGCGCGAGGGGATCCAGGTGGGCAACGACGTCTGGTTCGGCATCGGCGCGGTCGTGCTCGACGGCGTGCGCGTCGCGGACGGATGCGTCGTCGGCGCGGGCGCGGTCGTCGCGCGCTCCACCGAGCCGATGGGCATCTACGTCGGCAACCCGGCGCGGCGCGTGCGCGACCGCGGCGCCGCGTCACAGCGGCGGTAGCGCCGTCGCGACCAGGTACTCGCCCATCCCGACGCTCTCGAGCGCGCCCGCCAGGCTCGTGGTGAGCACCGGCGGCAGCTCCACCGCGCCCAGCCCCGTCGGGCGCCGGTCGCGCAGCCAGAGCGCGAGGTTCGAGAAGTCGTAGCGCTGCAGCGAGCGCACGCGCACCTCGCGCAGGCCCGCCGCCTCGAGGCACGCCTGCAGCGCGCCCGGCGTGAAGTACCAGCGGTGCACGCGCCGGTAGAAGAAGCGCGCGAACTCCACGGGAAGCAGCTTCATCAGGATCTGGTCGAGGTTGGGCGTGCCGATCACGATGCGCCCGTCCGCCGCCGCCAGCAGCGCCATCTCGCGCGCGAAGGCGACCGGGTCGTCCACGTGCTCGATGACGTCGAAGCTCTGCACGAGCCCCGCCTTCGCGCCCCACTCGCGCGCCGCCTCGCGCGCGCTCGCGTGCACGCGATGCCCCTTGCGCGCGAGCTCCGCGTGGAAGGCCGCCGTCGGCTCCACCGCCACGGTGGGCGCGCGCGTGAAGCCCGAGAGCAGGTCGAGCAGCCGTCCGCCGCCGCAGCCGACGTCCGCGACCACGCGGCCCGCGAGCCCCGCGGTGCCGATCGCCGCCAGCAGCGAGGCCTGCTCCCAGTCGTGGATCTGCGCGAAGGACTCGACGCCCGCCTCGCCGTCGACGGCGCGGCGGTACTCGTCCTGCGTGTAGTCCAGCGGCGCCAGGTCGAGCCCCGCGATCCCGCAGCGCGCGCATCCCTCCACCGCGTGCGAGCCCGGCGTGAGCGAGCCCGGCCGCGCCAGGCGGATCGGGCCTTCGTAGCGGCGCTGCGACATCGGGATGCGGCAGGTGGGGCAGTCCATGGTCGTCCTTCCTCGGGCGCGGCGGGGCGCGTCCTCGCGCGCTCCTCAGCGCAGCCAGTCGGCGGGAAGCGCGCCCGTGCGCGCGTCGTGCTCGCGCCAGCGCTCCGCGCCCACCAGCTCCGCGGCGAGCGCGCGCGACTCGGGCTGCGGCGCGACCATCGAGATCACCACGATGAATCCCTGGTCGTTGAGCAGCTTGGCGATCTCCGCGGCGCGGCGCAGGTTCTCGCTGCGGTCCTCGTCGGCGAAGGAGAGGTCGCGGCTCAGCCCGCGGCGCAGCGCCTGCCCGTCCAGCAGCACGACCGCGTGCCCCTGGTCGAAGAGGCTGCGCTCCAGCGCGTGCGCCATGCGCGTCTTGCCGCTGCCGGGCGGTCCGTAGAGGAGCAGCGTGCGCGGCTGCTGGCGCCAGCGCCGCTCGCGCTCCTGCGGCGTCACGCTGCTGGGGCGCTCCTCGGGGCGCTCGAGCGTCTCCAGCGCGCGCGTCTCCCAGTGGGCGCGGCGCGTGCCCGCCTCGGTGGGCAGGCGCACCATGCCCGCGCCGCTGGTCGCGTTGGTCGCGCGGTCGATGAGCACGAGCGAGCCGGTGCCGCGGCAGTCGCGGTAGCCGTCGACCACGACGCGCTCCTGCGTCTCCAGCTCCACGCGCGCGATCTCGTTCAGGCGCACGGAGTCCGCGGGCGCCGTCGCCAGGGTGTTCACGTCCACCACCCAGCGCACGCGGCGCACCGTGCAGGGAGTGGTGCGCGTGCCGATGCGCACCAGGTACTGCTGCCCGGGCACCAGCGGCGCCTCCTGCATCCAGACCAGGTCGCACTCCACCTGCGTCGTCACCGTCGGCTCGCGGCCCACCGCGACGATCATGTCGCCGCGGCTGCAGTCGACCTCGTCCTCCAGCGTGAGCACCACGCTCTGCGGCGCGCCCGCGAAGGGCGCGTCGCCGCCCGCCTCGGCCGGGCGCGCGATGCGGCGCACGCGCGTCTCCTTGCCCGAGGGCAGCACGCGCACGCGGTCGCCGGGCTTCACGCTGCCGCTGGCGATGCGCCCCGCGAAGCCGCGGAAATCCAGGTCCGGGCGCAGCACGAGCTGCACCGGCAGGCGCAGCGGCGCGTCGACGCTCGGGCGGTCCACCGGCACGGACTCCAGCAGCTCCAGGATCGGGCTGCCGCTGTACCAGGGCGAGCGCGCGCCGCGCGCGACCACGTTGTCGCCGTGCAGCGCGCTGATCGGCACCGCCACCGGGTCGGGGATGCCGATCTGCTGGCAGAAGGCGACGAACTCCGCCTCGATGGCGCGGAAGCGCTCCTCGCTCCAGTCCACCATGTCCATCTTGTTCACCGCGGCGACCACATGCCGGATGCCCAGCAGGCTGGCGATGAAGGCGTGGCGGCGCGTCTGCACGCTCACGCCCTTGCGCGCGTCGATGAGCGTGATCGCGAGCTGGCAGTGGCTCGCGCCAGTGGCCATGTTGCGCGTGTACTGCTCGTGCCCCGGGCAGTCGGCGATGATGAAGGTCCGCCGCGCCGTCGCGAAGTAGCGCCAGGCGACATCGATCGTGATGCCCTGCTCGCGCTCGGCCTTCAGCCCGTCCACGGCCAGCGCCAGGTCGATCGCGCCCCCGGTCGTCCCATGCACCTTGCTGTCGCGCTCGATCGCGGCGAGGTGGTCCTCGTAGATGCGGCCGGTGTCGTGCAGCAGGCGCCCGATGAGCGTGCTCTTGCCGTCGTCGACGCTGCCGCAGGTCAGGAAGCGCAGCAGTTCCGTGCGCTCGTAGCGCTGGAGGTAGTCCTCGACGCGCTGGCCCTTCTCGAGCATCGGCGCGGTCATCAGAAGTACCCCTCGCGCTTCTTCTCCTCCATGCTGCCGGACTGGTCGTGGTCGATGAGTCGCCCCTGGCGCTCGCTCGTGCGCGCCAGCAGCATCTCCTCGATGACCTGCTCGAGCGTCTCCGCGTCGCTCTCGATCGCGCCGCTGAGCGGGTAGCAGCCCAGCGTGCGGAAGCGCACCTTGCGCATCTGCGGGCGCTCGCCCGGGCGCAGCGGCATGCGGTCGTCGTCGACCATGATCAGCGTTCCGTCGCGCTCCACCACGGGGCGCGGCTTCGCCAGGTAGAGCGGCACGACCGGCAGCCCGCGCGTCCAGATGTAGAGCCAGATGTCCAGCTCGGTCCAGTTGCTCATCGGGAAGACGCGGATGCTCTCGCCCTGGTGGACGCGCGTGTTGTAGAGGTCCCAGAGCTCCGGGCGCTGGTTCTTGGGGTCCCAGCGGTGGTTGCGGTCGCGGAAGCTGAAGACGCGCTCCTTCGCGCGGCTGCGCTCCTCGTCGCGGCGCGCGCCGCCGATGGCCGCGTCGAAGCGCCACTTGTCCAGCGCCTGCCGCAGCGCGACGGTCTTCATCACGTCGGTGTGGACCTTGCTTCCGCTGGCGAAGGGATTCACGCCCTGCGCGAGCCCCTCCTGGTTGATGTGCACGCGCAGGTCCAGGCCGTGGCGGCGCGCCGCCTCCTCGCGGAAGGCGTACATCTCCCTGAACTTCCAGGTGGTGTCGATGTGCAGCACCGGGAAGGGGGGCTTCGCGGGCCAGAAGGCGCGCAGCGTGAGCGCCAGCAGCACCGTCGAGTCCTTGCCGATGCTGTACATCATCACCGGACGCTCGAAGCTCGCCGCCGTCTCGCGGATGATCTGGACCGCCTCCGCCTCCAGCTCGTCGAGATGCGAGAAATCGGTGCTCATGGCGTCGGGATCGCGACCAGGTCGCCGTGGAAGCGGACGCCGTCGCCCGAGCGCACGGGCCGTCCCGAGACCGCGTCGCGGCACGCGTAGCCGTGCTCCTCGAGCAGCGTGAGCACCTCGCGCGTGCCGCGCCCCAGGGGCGTGAGCAGGTCGTCGGAGGTCTCCACCAGCAGGATCGGCCGCGCCTCGCGCAGGATGCGCCGCGCGCCGCGCAGCACGCCCAGCTCGCTCCCCTCGGTGTCGATCTTCACGAAGGCGGGGCGCATGTTGTGCCGCGCCGCGATCGCGTCCAGCGGCTCGCAGCGCGCGGTCGCGCGGGTGCGCGCGCCCAGCTTGCGCGCGGCGTCGTGCGTGATGGTGCCGATGGCGGCGAACTCCTCGTTGCCCTCCACCAGCTCCAGCTCGACGACGCCGGTGTGGTCGCTCGCGGCGCACTGCTCGACGCGGACGTTCGCGGCCCCGTTGCGGTCCAGGTTGCCCTGCAGCCGCGCCGCCATCGACTCCAGCGGCTCCACCGCGACGACGCGTCCGCGCTCGCCCGCCAGCCGCGAGCAGAGCACCGAGTAGAAGCCCACGTTCGCGCCGACGTCGATGACGCAGTCGCCCGGGCGCACCGCCAGGCGCACCACCTCGACCAGCTCCGGCTCGAATCCGCCCGTGCTCGCGACGCGGCGCGCGAGGTGGCTGCGCGCGTCGATCTCGAAGCGCCCGCCGAATCCCGCGACGTCGAAGAGCCGGACCGTCTCGCCGCCGCCGGCGATCTGCGCGGCGGTCTCGCGGCGGAAGCGCCGGTCGGCGCGCCGCTCGCGGAGTCTCACCAGGACACGCGACAGCTCCGCGCGCACGGCGGCGCCCGGCCGCTCGGCATCGCGCCGGCGCCGTTCCAGGAGGTTCGCGACGTCCTCTCGGCTCACGGGCGGCGATTGTAGGGACCGATCGCGGAAGCGTCCTCCTCGATCGGTCGGACTATCATCGATCGTCCGCCCGCCGGCCCCCGGGGGAGGACGATCCGCGATGACGACCACGCGCTTCATGCTGCGCGACCTGCGCTTTCGCGCCAAGCTGGCGCTGACGGTGGCGCGCCTGCGCTCGCAGCGGGCCGCCGGCCGCGATCCGGTCGTCACCTACGCGACCTACCGCACCTCCTCCTCCGCGATCCACTGGGCGATCCGCCGGGCCGTGGGCGGCCGCGCGATCAAGGCGCACGCGCTCCTGCCCGAGCGCCTGACGATGTCCTCCGCGGTCGGCGGCGTCCCCATCGGCCCCTTCGGCGTGCCCGCGAACCGCCATGTCGGCGACTGGGCCGTGATGCAGGAGGTCGTCCAGCCGCGCCGGCCCGCGCATTTCGTGGTGGTCCTGCGCGATCCGGTCGCGGTCGCCGTCTCCAGCTTCTCCGTCGGCTACGAATGGCTGCGCCCCGAATTCATGCGCCGCGACTGGTCCGCCCCCGGCGCCTGCGACGCGGCGACGCTGGACGAGCTCACGCGCGCTTTCTACGACGGCCGCTTCAACTGGCGCCTCATGCCCGCCTGGATGGAGGGCGACTTCGCCCCCGCGCTGGGCCTCGATCCCTACGCGGTCGAATTCCCGCGCGAACGCGGGCATGTCACGGTCGAGCATGGCCCCTGGCGCATCCTGCTGCTGCGCACCGATGTCCCCGACGCGACCAAGGGCACCGCGCTCTCGGAGTTCCTGGGAATCCCAGGCATCGAGATCCGCCGCGAGAACAGCACCGACGAACGCGGCCGCGGCGGGCTCGCCGCCGCCATGCGCGAGGCGGTGCGCGCGCGCCCGCAGGAGCTCGCGGAGCTGCTCGACAGCCGCTTCACGCGCCACTTCTGGTTGCCGCAGGAGATCCAGGCGATGCGCACGCGCTGGCTGGGCACGGCGTAGGCGCGCGATGCGTCGCGTGCCATGGGCCGCGCGCCGCGCGCCGCGCGCCCCTCACGCCCCCGTCGCCAGCGCGCGCGCCAGATGCGCCGGATCGTGCTCCGCCGCCAGCTCGCGCGCCGCGCGCTGCGCCCGCGCGCACGCCCCGTCCCAGTCGCTCAGCACGCGATCGATCGCCTGCGCGAAGTCCTGCGCCGTGCGCTGCGCGAAGACCGCGCCCGCGCCGTAGCGCTCCACCACGCGCCCGGGCCAGCTTCCCGCGCTCGCGACCACCGGCGCGCCGCGCAGCAGCCCGTCGAGCACGACGCCGCTCACGTTGTCCGCGAAGGCCGCGGGCTCGTAGGGCGCGAGCACCAGCGCGCCCACGAAGCGCGCGCCGTACTCCGCGCTCGGCGGCGCGCGGTCGCTCGCCTCCAGGCCGGGCGCGCCGCTGGCGAGCAGGCGCGCGACCTCGGTCTCCTCGCGTCCGCCGCGCCGACCCGAGACGCGCTTGGGCGTCGTCTGCACCACCAGCCGCGTCGCGCGCCCCTGCGCCGCGTACTGCTCCGCGAGCCCCGCGACGAGGTCGAGCCCCTTGTTCATGCGCGCCGCGCCCGCCATCAGCAGGTGCGTGAAGGGCGCGGGCGGCGGCACCGTCGCCGGCGCGAGGATCGGATACGCCACCGGCACGACCTTCGCCCATCCCAGCTCGCGCAGGAACTGCACGATCGTCGGCGTCGGCGCGATCGCCACCGCGTTGGCGCGCACGCGCGGCGCGGCGGCCATCATCGCGCGCTGCGCTCGGCTGCGCTCGCACCAGTGGAAGTAGAGGCGGATGCGCCCGAGCGCCTCGTCGCCGCCGCGCATCGTGCGCGCGAGCGCCTCGAGCGCCAGCGCGTGCACCGCGCGCGAGGTCAGCAGCAGCGTCGGCTCCGCGGCGCGCAGCGCGTCGCGCTGCTCCGCGAGCTCGCGCCGCCAGGCGCCCGCGCCGAAGACGGGACGCACGACGATGCGCGCGCCCGCCGCGCCCGCATCCTCACCCGTGAACGCCTCGCCCGCGCGCTCCGCGGCCGCCACCTCGATGCGGTCGAACCACGCGCCGCCGCGCGCCGCCAGCGCGCGCACGAACTCCGCGTAGTGGCCGCTCGGCCCCGCGAGGTTGGGCTCGATGACGCGCAGCGTGCGCTCGGCGTTTGCGTGCATTGCGCGCAGGCTAGCGGCGCGGCGCGGTACGCTTGGGGCATGCCTTCGATGCAGGAGCGCGATGGCGAACGCGCGCGGCCGCCGCAACGGCCGCCGCATGTGCAATGGCACGCGGGCGCCGCCGACGCGGCGCTGCGCGCCCGCTGCGCGCGCCAGCGCGGCGTCACCGTCTGGCTCACGGGCCTCTCCGGCAGCGGCAAGAGCACGATCGCGGTCGCGCTCGAGCAGCGCCTGCTCGAGTCCGGCCACCTCGCCTCGCGCCTCGACGGCGACAACCTCCGCCACGGCCTCAACTCCAACGTCGGCTTCGACGCCCTCGGCCGCGCCGAGGCGGTCCGCCGCGCCGGCGAGGCCGCGCTCCTGCTCGCCGACGCGGGCGTCATCGCGATCGTCGGCATGATCAGCCCCTACGCCGCCGACCGCGACGCCGTCCGCGCGCGCCACGAGGCCGCGGGCGTCCCCTTCATCGAGGTGCACGTCGACGCGCCGCTGGCCGTCGCGGAATCGCGGGATCCCAAGGGCCTCTACGCGAAGGCGCGCGCCGGCGAGATCCGTGGATTCACGGGCATCGACGATCCCTACGAGCCGCCCGCCGCGCCGCAGGTGCACCTGCGCACCGACCGCACCGAGCTCGCGGGCTGCGTCCAGGCGCTCGAGGCCGCGATCCTCGCCGCGTGCGCGCCGCCAGCCTGAATCGCGCCGATTCCGGCGCCTTCCGGCGAATTCCACCCGCGCCCGCTTTGCGGAAAATTCCACGAAGCAATGTGCATGCGCCCACGGCGCAATGGTTGTGCGTTACGATCGTGCGATGGCCCGCACTTCCTCCAGCAAGCGTTCCTCCACCGCCGGCAAGTCCGCCGCGCGTTCCCGCACCGCCCCCCGCAAGGGAGCCGCCCGCCGCGAGGCCGGCCGCTCCGCCGACACCGTGCACCCGAAGGTGCACGCCAAGTCCGTCGCGCAGGACATCCGCGCGCTCGTCGCCGAGGTCCGCGACCTGCGCAGCATGCGCGAGAAGTACAACCAGCTCCTCACCGAGCACAACGGCCTCCTGGGCACGCTGCGCGGCCTGAGCAACGAACTTGCCGACAGCGCGCGCACCGCGTGGAACGACTACCGCGCCACCGGCGGCAAGCCCGGCCCCGCCGCGGGCCGCTCCAGGCGCCGCGTGCGCACCTCCAGCGCCGACGTCGACGCGATGACCGCGAAGCTCCTCGCCTCGGTCCCCGGCGAGTGGAAGACCAAGGAGCAGATCTGCGCCGCCGCCGGCCTCGATCCCAAGACCGCCAACACCGCCTTCCGCCGCCTGGTCATGGGCTACATGCGCCAGGGCAAGAAGGTCGCGCCGGTCCTCGAGTCCAACGGCAAGCGCGGCACCGACGGCCGCTACCGCCGCGCAGGCAAGGGCGGATGAGCGCCCACGCGGGCGACCTCGCTCCCGCGCTCGATGCCGTCCGCGCCGCGATGCGCGCGGTCGCGGCGGTCGGCGATCCCGCCACCTTCGGCCCCGGCGGCCAGGTGGAGAAGGGCGGCGCCGGTCCGCTGACGATCGCGGATCTCGCCAGCCAGGTCGCCGCCGTGCTCTCGCTCCAGCGAGACCTCGGCGCGGAAATCCGCATCCTCGCGGAGGAGAGCGCCAGCGAGCTCGAAGCGCACGCCGGCGACGACCTCCTCCCGCCCGTCTGCGCCGCCGTCTGCGCCGCGGGCTTCGCGTGCGATCCCGCGACCGTGCGCCGCTGCCTGCGCAGCGAGCACGACCACGGCGGCGCTGGCTGCTTCTGGGCGATCGATCCGCTCGACGGCACGAAGGGCTTCCTGCGCGGCGGGCAGTTCGCGATCGCGATCGCGCTCGTCTCGGGCGCGCGTCCGGTCCTCGCCGCGCTGGGCATGCCGCGCCTGGGCGAGCGCGGCCACGGCCTCGGCGCCGGCGTGATCGCCGCGGCCGCGCACGGGCAGGGCGCGTGGCAATCGCCCGCGCACGCGTGGGAACCGCGCGCGATCCGCGCGCACGCCTGGCGCCCCGGCGCGCCGATCCGCCTCGCGGGCAGCGTGGAGACGCGCCACAGCGCGGGCGATGCGCTCGAGTCCGCCGCCTCCGCGGTCAGCACCGTCGAGCCGGTGCGCGTCGACAGCCAGGTGAAGTACGGGCTCGTCGCGCGCGGCGACGCGGACGCCTACCTCCGTCACAGCCCCACCGCGGGCTATGCGGAGTGCGTCTGGGACCACGCGGCAGGCGCGCTCGTCGCCACCGAGGCGGGCTGCACGGTCACGGATATTCACGGGCGCCCGCTCGATTTTGCGACGGGGCATCGCCTCACCGCCAACGCCGGCGTGCTCTGCGCCGCGCCCGGACTCCACGCGCCGCTGCTTTCGGCGCTGGCCGCCTCCATGCGGTAGAACACGCGTTCCCATGGCCCGCGTCGCCATCGTCGGTGGGTTCGGAGACCTGGTCGTGAGCCTGCGCGGCTCGCTGATCCGGGCGCTGCGCGCCGCCGGCCACGAGGTCGTGGTCACCACGCCGCGCCCCTCGACCGCCGCCGCGACCGCGGTCCACGAGGGGCTGCGCGCGATGGGCGCGCGCTTCGTCGAGGCGCCGCTGGACCGCACCGGCACCAGCATCTTCGCCGAGGCCGCCGCGCGCTCCTTCTACGCCGACTTCATGAAGGGCGAGCGCCCCGACGCCGTCCTGGCCTACAACCCCAAGCCGATCTTCTACGCCGTCCCCGCCGCCTCGCGCGCGGGCGTGCCGCGCATCGCGGCGATGGTCACGGGCCTCGGCTACGCCTTCACCAGCCGCGAGCTGCGCGCGCGCGTGCTCGCCCTCGTGGCGATGCGCCTCTACCGGCGCGCGCTCCCGCTGGCCAGCTCGGTCATCTTCCAGAACTCCGACGACCGCGCCTTCTTCGAGCGCGCGGGACTGCTCGGCGCGGCGCGTTCGGTCGTGCAGGTCCCCGGCCCGGGCGTCGACCTCGAGCGCTTCCCCTTCGTCCCGATCGACTCGCCGCCGCGCGCCGTGAACTACCTCTTCGTCGGCCGCCTGCTGCGCGACAAGGGCGTGGTGGAGTACGCCGACGCCGCGCGCGCGCTGCGCCAGCTCCGCACCGACGACGAGCGCATGCGCTTCCGCCTCGCGGGCTTCGTGGACAGCAACCCCTCCAGCGTGACGGCGCAGGATGTCGCGCGCTGGCAGGAAGAGGGCACGATCGAGTACCTCGGCCGCCTGGAGGACGTGCGTCCCGCGCTCGCGGAGTCGAGCGTCTTCGTGCTTCCCAGCGTCGGCGAAGGCATGCCGATGGCGGTGCTCGAGGCGATGGCCACCGGCCGCGCCGTCGTGACGGGCGACTCCCCGGGCTGCCGCGAGACGATCATCGACGGCGAGAGCGGCTACCTCGTGCCGCCGCGCTCCGCGCCCGCGCTCGCGCTGGCGATGGAGCAGTTCCTCGAGGATCCGGGGCTGGTCGTGCGCATGGGCCGCGCCGCGCGCGAGCGCGCCGAGCGCCTCTTCGACGCGCGCATCGTCAACGCGCAGGTCATCGCCGCGATGGGGCTCTGAACCGCGCCGCGCGCGCCGCGCCGGCGTTCACCGCCGTGCCCGCCGCGCGCCTCGCTCAGCGATCCGCGAACCCGACCACGCGACCCGGCGCCTCGCCGATCTCGCGCGAGCCGTTGCCGTAGGCGTGGTTCGAGTAGGTCGTGTACTGCACCCAGTTCTCGCGGCCATCGCGCATCCAGAAGTCCGGCTTGCCGTCGCCGTTCCAGTCGCGGATGTCGATGATCTTGCCGCTGCGCAGCGCGCTGCGCTCGCGGCGGGCGCGCGAGTACGCGCCGGCGTCGTCCTGCGTGTAGAAGTCGATGACGAGCCCGTCGTCCTCGTTCCAGAGCACGTCCTGCTTGCCGTCGCCGTCGATGTCGGCGAAGCCCGCCAGGTGCGCCTTGCGGCCGTGGTCGAGCAGCGAGATGTAGGAGA
This sequence comes from Phycisphaerales bacterium, assembly GCA_046350355.1. Taxonomy (GTDB): domain Bacteria; phylum Planctomycetota; class Phycisphaerae; order Phycisphaerales; family SM1A02; genus UBA966. The sequence goes on from JAXMAN010000003.1 coordinate 55,759, forward strand.
CCTCGCCGTCGGTGTCGACCAGCACGCGCAGGTCGCGCTCGGCGGCGTTGCGCAGGACGATGTCGCGCTGCGAGGTGGAGCGGAACTGGCCCAGCGAGATCGTCCAGTCGCCCGCGGGGAGCGTGTAGTCGGCGGTGGAGCTGATCGATCCGCCGCTCATGTACCAGACGGTCAGGTTGTGCGGGTCCAGGACATCCTGCATGAGGATGTCGGGCTTGCTGTCGCCGTTGAGGTCCGCGACGCCGATCACGTCGTAGCCCAGGGGCAGGCTGTCGACGACCACGGTGTCCAGGATCTTGAAGCCATCGCGCTTCCAGTACTTCAGGACGCCGGTGTCGGTCACGAAGAGGATGTCGCCGGAGTTGTCCCCGTTGATGTCGCCGATTCCGGCGAAGTGCGTCCCCTCGGGAAGCTCGCTCAGGAAGCGGAAGCGGGGGCGGTTGCCGGCGTGCACGCCGTCGGTCTGCAGCAGCGAGACGCGCTGGCCGCGCAGCGAGACCGCGGTCCCCTTGATGAGGCCGAAGGAGGCGGTGATGGGCGAGAGCGGGATGACCACGCCGCCGCCGACGTCGGTGCCGCCCGAGGGCGCGCCGCCGCCGTTGATGCCGCCGCCGGTGCCGTTGCCGCCGTTGCCGGGCGTGGAGCCGTCGGTGGGCAGTCCATCCGAGCCGAGCACGCCCAGCGAGGGACCGGAGACCTGGCCCGCGTCCTGGCCGACCTGCGCGGTGAGGAACTGGAAGGGATAGACGCTGCCGGTGCTCGAGGTCGGCGTCTCCGCGCCCACCATCGCGAACTCGGTGCGCGTGGGGCAGATCGCGACGCTGCGGCCCAGGCTGCTGCCGGTCACGACGACCGCGGGCGCCCACAGGTCGCCGGTGACGGCGCCGGTGCCGCGGAAGCGCCACTCGGAGCCGCTCTTGACGAAGCTGAAGCCCGCGCCCGCGTTGACGACCTGCGAGTAGGGGGCCGACTCGACGCCGCTGAGCACCGCGGTGTCGTAGCCGGGCGCGCCGACGACGACGACCGGCGGATCGGTCTGCGACATCGCGACCGAGTAGCCGAAGTTGTTGTTCGTGTTCGCGGTGCGCGGCAGCAGCTTCGCCGTCTGCGCCCACGAGCCGCCGCTGGCACGCGCGAAGACGTACGCCGCGCCGTTGCCGGCGACCGAGCTGCTCGCGCCCGAGGCCGCCAGCGGCGCGCCGACGGCGATGTAGTCGTCGCCCGAGCCGTCGTAGACCGCGACGCCCGCGCCGAACTGCGCGCCCGCGACGCTGGAATCCGGGGTGAGCCGCGTGGTGGCGGCCCAGTCCGCGCCCGCGCCCGAGCGCTCGAAGACGAGCGCGCTGCCGGCGTTCACGCGGCCCTGGATGTCGTCGAGCTGCACGCCCGCGACGATGAGGTTCTTGTGGATCGCGACCTTGGTGCCGAGCTGGTCGTTGCTGCCGCCGGCCTCGTCGACGAGCTTCTGGTGGAACTCGTACTCGCCGCCGGTGCCGCGCTCGTACACGTAGACCGCGCCCGCGTTCGAGCCGCCGTTGAGCGGCGAGCCGACGACGAGCGTGCCGTTGTGGATCGCGACGCTGAAGCCGAACTCGTCGATCGCCTCGATGTCGTCGGGCAGGATCTCCTGCGAGGGCATGCGCGTGTTCGAGCCGGTGGTGGAGACGGTGCTCTCCTCGCCCCACGAGTCGCCGGTGCCCTTGCGGAAGACGAAGACGCCGCCGCCGAAGCTGGCGCCGCCGCTGTAGGCCCATGCGCCCACGGCGATGTCGTTGGTCACCGGGTCGATCGCCACCGCGGAGCCGGTCTGCGCGAGCGAGAGCTCGGGTGCGATCAGCCGCTGCACGAAGGTCCAGGTGTTGCCCGAGCGCTTGAAGACGTAGGCCGCGCCGGCGCCGTTGACGGTCGTGCCGCTGGCGCGTGTCAGCGAGGTGTCGGGGGCGCCGATGACCGCGTAGTTGTCGGTCACCGCCATGCAGAATCCGAAGCGCGAGCCGGTGCGCACCGCCTCGGTCGAGGAGTCGTCGAGCACGACGCGCGTGCCCGGCGACCAGCCGGCGATGGTGAGCGGCGTCTGCGCCCACGCCGGGGCCGCGCAGGCGGCGGCCAGAAGCGCGCCACCCACGACGCCGCGGAGGGCGTGCAGGCGGAGGCGGCGGGAGGGATCACCGTCGTGGGAGTGGAAATGCATGGCTTTGGGCCGTCAGGGGGCGTGGCAGAACGCGCCAGGCCTCGATCTATTTATGGTTCCGATCGCCGTTCTGTGCACCGGATCTTCAGGAAGTGCGGGCAGATTTCGGACATACGCGCCGGGGTGCCGCGTTGAGTCTTGCCATTCGCCGGAGAGAGAGCGTACGCACCGCGCCTCAATGTCCGGTAAGCAAGGAGACACCGAATGATCCCCGCTCGTCACCGCCTGATCGCCACCCGCTCGCGCCTGCTGCTTTGCGGCGCCGCGGCCGCCATTCTCGTCGGTTCCGACCTCGCCGCCACGCATGAGGCGTTCGCGCAGCAGTCCGCGCCGCCCGCCAGCGGCGCGCCGACCGCGCCTCCCGCCAACGGCGGACAGAACGGCCAGGGCGGCGGACGCCAGCGCACGCGCCAGGACCAGGGCGGTCAGGGCGGACAGGGCCAGCAGCAGGACGGCGGCAACGGCGGTGGCCGCGGCCAGCGCGGCGGCGGCGGCAACATGTTCGGTCGCGGCGGCTTCGGCCGCGGCGGCGGCGGCATGGGCCTGCAGCAGCAGTTCCGCGAGGCCTTCGAGCCCGACTTCATCCGCCGCGACATCCCGCTGATGAAGGAGCAGCTTGGCCTCGAGGAGGCGCAGATGGCCGTCGTCGAGCAGCTCATGCGCGACTACGAGGACGCCTTCGAGCCCGCGAAGGAGGAGATCCAGCAGCAGCTCCAGGACACCACGCGCCAGATGATGGCCCCGATGATGAATCCGCAGATGCAGGAGAAGTGGGGCAACGCGATGCGCCGCGCGCGCGAGCAGATGGAGCAGATGGCCGCCGAGAAGGGGAGCGAGCTCACGCAGGAGGAGCGCCAGCAGTTCTTCCGCACCGAGATGACCAAGCTCGGCGAGGAGGTCCAGAAGGAGATGAAGGCCAGCGGCGCCTTCGACGAGATGCGCGGCACGCTGGGCAAGCTCGTCGGCGACTTCAACAAGTGGCAGGAGACCAAGGCCCGCCTGCGCAAGACCTTCATCGACGGCACGCAGGCCTCGCTGAGCGACGCGCAGACCAAGAAGTGGCCTGCGTTCGAGCGCTTCCTCGCCCGCGAGAAGACGCTGCCCCGCGGCACGATCAGCGGCGAGAACGTGAACCTCTTCATCGTCCTCGACGAGTCCGGCCTCTCGAAGGAGACCTTCGAGAAGCTGCACCCGATCATGGACGAGTACGAGCTGCAGCTCGACCAGGCGCTGAAGACGCGCAACGACTTCCTCGCGGCCAACGAGGCCAAGTACCTCGAGGCCGTCCAGAAGGGCGACCAGGAGGCGGCGAAGCGCTTCGCGCAGCGCGCCATCGACCTGCGCGAGAAGGTGCGCGACGTGAACGACCGCTACCGCGAGGCGATCTGCGCGCAGCTCGCCGAGGCGGACGCCGCGCGCGTGCGCCGCGCCGCGCTCGCGGCCGCGTACGAGCGCGTCTACCGCCAGAGCAGCGTCGAGCGCGCCTTCGAGGCCGCGCTGAAGATCGAGGGACTCGAGGCCGGCGTGCTCGACTCGCTCAAGTCGCTGCAGACGCAGTACGCGGGCGAGATCGGCCCCGTCAACGACCGCATCGTCCAGGCGATGCGCAAGGAGGAGCCGGTCCAGCAGCAGGAGGAGATGGTCCGCGTCGTCGGCTTCCTGACCGGAGATGTCCCGGTCACGCAGATGTTCCGCGGCCCGGGTGGCGGCGGCGGCCCCGGCGGCGGCGCCGAGAGCGAGACGCGCCAGCTCATGGACAAGCGCTCCGCGACCAACGAGACCTACATCGAGCGCATCAAGGCGCTGCTGACCCCGGAGCAGTTCGAGGCGCTGCCGAAGTCGCGCGACACCACCGGCCCCGGCGGCGGCATGTTCGGCGGCAACGGCCCGATCCGCCTCGCGGACCTGCCCGAGGCCGCGCGCCAGCGCATGGAGCGCTTCGACAAGAACAAGGACGGCACCCTCGACGACGCCGAGCGCCAGGCCATGCGCGAGGAGTTCGGCAACGGCGGCGGCCCCGGCGGCGGTGGTGGCGGCAACGGCGGCGGTGGCCGCGGCGGCCGTGGCCAGCGCGGCGGCGGGGGTGGCGGCGGCGGTGGTGGCGGCGGAAACGCCACCAACTGATCGCTTCCCGGCCTCACGAACACGCCCCGGTTCCCGGAACGGGCATTGCCCCGACGGGAACCGGGGTTATCTTTCCAGTGCCTCGCTGCCTGGAGACCCCACCCCCATGAAGATTCGTCTTGCCACCGGCGCGCTCGCCGCCGGCGTCGTCGTCGCGACCGCCTTCGCCCACGTCGAGGACCCGAAGGCCCGCGACCTGCTGCCGCCGGTCTACGCGCCCGCGTTCCGCGCCGCCGAGGGCGGCGTCGCCGCGGAGACCTTCGCCTCCAGCGGCGTGCTGCTGCGCAGCTGGCTTCCGCTCAACGCCTTCCCGAGCGCGCCGACCTCCGGCAACGACTGCTGGGGCTACGTGAGCCCCGGCTCCGGCCGCGAGTACGCGATCATGGGCCTCTCCACCGGCACCGCCTTCGTGGAGATCACCAATCCCGCGAACGCGCAGCTCGTCGCGGAGATCCCGGGACCCAACAGCCTCTGGCGCTGCGTGAAGACCTACGGCAGCTACTGCTACGCCGGCAGCGAGGGCGGCAACGGCGTCCAGGTCATCGACCTCTCGAACATCGACGGCACGAACACCGCGCTCCCGCGCGTCTCGCTCGTGCGCGAAGTGACCACCGGCGGCACCACCGCCACGCACACGATCTTCGTCGACACCGTCAGCGGCTACCTGTACCGCGCGGGCGGCGGCAGCAGCGGCATCCGCATCTACGACGTCAAGACCGATCCGAGCAACCCCACCTACGTGGGCGCCTGGAGCAACGTCTACGTCCACGAGGCGCAGATCGTCACCTACACCAGCGGCCCCTACGCCGGCAAGCAGATCGCCTTCTGCTGCGGCGGCTCCAACGGCGGCCAGGTCAACACGGGCATGTACATCGTCGACGTGACGAACAAGGCCGCGCCGGTGCAGCTCTCCTACACGACCTACCCGAACGCGAAGTTCTGCCACCAGAGCTGGCTCTCCAACGACTCCAAGCGCATCTACATCAACGACGAGCTCGACGAGGGCGCGACCGTCAGCGTCACCTCGACCATCGTGATCAACGTGGAGAACCTGGCGGCGCCCTTCGTCGAGGGCACCTTCACCAACGGCAACACCTCCGTCGGGCACAACCTCTACATCCAGGGCAACCGCCTCTTCGAGGCCAACTACCGCAGCGGCATCCGCGTCTTCGACCTCTCGCAGAGCGCGCAGAATCCGCCGGAGATCGCCTACTTCGACACCTGGCCGGGAGACGACCTCCCGCAGTTCAACGGACTGTGGAACGTGTGGCCGTACTTCCCCAGCGGCACCTTCATCGGCAGCGACCTCAACCGCGGCCTCTTCGTCTGGAAGCTCGGGCAGATGCCCGCGACGCTCGCCTTCCCCGGCGGCCGTCCCTCCGTCGTCGCCCCCACCGGCGCGACCATCGACATCCAGGCGACGCCGGCGCCGGGCGTGACGCTCGCGCCCGACGCGATCAAGATGCTCGTCACCGTCGGCGCGACGACGACCACCGTCACCGCGCAGCCGCTCGGCGGCAACCTCTACCGCGCGGCCTTCCCCGACACGCCGTGCACGAGCGCGCTCAGCTACGAGTTCCGCATCGACATGCCCGACGGCCCCTACGCCGATGCGCAGGGCCCGACCGCGGCGGTCTCGGCGACCGGCATCGCCGTCTCGCTCGACGATCCGTGCGAGGCGCAGGGCGGCTGGAGCCTCTCGCTTGCCGGCGACACCGCCACCACCGGCCTCTGGATCAACGCCGATCCGGTCGGCACCGCGGCGCAGCCCGAGGACGACCACACCGCCTCCGGCACGCGCTGCTTCGTGACCGGCAACGCGGCGGTCGGCGCCAGCGTCGGCACGGCCGACGTCGACGGCGGCACCACGACGCTCACCTCGCCGGTCTTCTCCGCGACGGGCTCGGACGCCTTCATCTCCTACTGGCGCTGGTACTCCAACAACCAGGGCTCCGCCCCGAACGAGGACAGCATGCCCGTGCTGATCTCCAACGACGGCGGCACCACCTGGACCACGCTCGAGACGGTCACCGAGAACGCGGGCGCCTGGGTGAACAAGAGCTTCCGCATCTCCGACTTCGTCGCCCCCTCGGCGAACATGCGCCTGCGCTTCATCGCCCGCGACCTCATCAACGGCTCGGTCGTCGAGGCCGCCGTCGACGATGTGCAGGTCATCAGCTACGACTGCACGCCGGCGATGCCCGCGGACCTGAACCACGACGGCGTCGTCAACGGCGCGGACCTCGGCCTGCTCCTGGGCGGCTGGGGCCAGCCCGGCGCGACGGACATCGACGGCGACGGCGTGACCGGCGGCGCGGACCTGGGAATCCTCCTGGGCGCGTGGACGCCCTGACGCTGACGGCGAGGGCTGCGCGCGCGTCGGGCGGCGCGTGCGCAGCGGCAGGAGCGACCCCCGCCCGGAGGCCGCCATGCTTGGATCAGTGATCGCGATCGCCCTCGCCTGCGCGGCGACGGGCGCGGATGGACCGAACGCCCGCACCTTCCGCACCACGGTGCCCGACGCGGCGCGCGTCCCTGCGCAGCCCGACGCGCCGCTGCTCGTGCGCTTCGACGGCGAACGCGGGCTCGCCGCGGTCGACGCGGCCGCGATGGTGGGCGCCGCGCCCGGCACGCGCGTGCTCGTGCACGGACTGCGCCTGCCCGGTGCGGGCGGCGTCGTGCTGGAACTCGAGCGCTTCGAGGCGCTGCGCGCCGACGCGCGCCTGGACCGCGGACGCCTGCGCGACGACGCCACGCTCGCGCTCGCCGCGCGCGGCGTCTCCTGCTGGCGCGGGCGCATCCAGGGGGACGCGCGCTCGCATGCGTACCTCGCGGTGAGCGCCGCGGGCCTCACGGGCTGGATCGAGCAGTCGGGCGTGCGCCACGCGCTCGTGCCCGCGGATCCGCAGGCGCGCGGCCTGGTCGCGGGCGTCGCCGGCGCGGATGGCCACGTAGGCGCGGCGCTGCGCATCGTCGAGAGCCGCGGCAGCGGCAGCCCGCTGGGCATGGAGATGTGCCGCATGCTCGCGCACGAGCCCGGGGGCGGCCACGCGATGGCCGCGGGCGCGCAGGTCCCCGCGCGCCGGCGCGCGCTCGACCTCGCCGTCGACACCGACCACGAGCTCTGGCAGCTCTTCGACGACGACGCGGTCGCGACGCAGTACCTCGTCGCGCTCTGGGGCGCGATCAGCGACATCTACCTGCGCGACCACGACATCGTGATCCGCGTCTCCTACCTGCGCCTGTGGCCCAGCGCCGACGACGGCATGGACCAGTCCGATCCGCTGGGCCCCTTCCGCGACCGCTGGCAGGCGGAGATGGGCGATGTCGACCGCGACGCGGCCACCCTGATGAGCGGCCGCCGCAACCTGCCCTACGGCGGCATCGCCTGGGTCTACGCGCTCTGCTCGGACTACGCCTACTCCGTCACGGGCTACATCATCGGCACCTTCGCCGATCCCGTCGGCCCCGACCACGGCTCGTGGGACATCAACGTCTGCGCGCACGAGCTCGGGCACAACTGCGGCACCTACCACACCCACGACTACGGCGTCGACACCTGCGCCAGCGGCACGACCCGCCGCGGCGAGATCATGAGCTACTGCCATGTGACCTCCGGCGGCAGCGCGAACATCGACCTGCGCTTCACGACGGTGACGCAGCAGTACGTGCACGACTTCGTCTCGGGCAGCGCGCCCTGCCTCGCGGGCGACTGCAACCTCAACGGCATCGACGACGCGCTTGAGATCGCGCAGGGGCTCCTCCCCGACGCCAACGGCGACGGCATCCCCGACGGCTGCCAGGACTGCGACGGCGACGGCGTGCTCGATCCCGACGCGATCGCGCTCGGCGCGCCCGACCTCGACGGCAACGGCATCCCCGATGCGTGCGATCCCGACTGCAACGGCAACGGCGTCGTCGACGCCGCCGACATCGCCGCGGCGACCTCGGAGGACGTGAACCTCGACGGCGTGCCCGACGAGTGCGAGCCCGACTGCGACGGCGACGGCCAGGCCGACTCCGCGCAGATCATCCGCACGCCCGCGCTGGACCTCGACCGCGACGGACGCCTGGACGCGTGCCAGGACTGCGACGGCGACGGCATCCGCGACCTCGACGCCGTCGACCGCTCGCTGGCGATGTGGGTCGGCAGCTCGCAGGATGGCGCGCTGCGCGAGCTCCACGGATTCAGCGGCGTGCGGCTGCGTTCCTTCGCCGATGCGCAGAATTCCGGCGCCGCGACCGCGCTCAACGACGTGATCCTCGCCGATGGCATGGTTCTCGCGGCGGGCGGCCGGCGCGTCTACCGCTGGGACCGGCGCTCCGGCGCCTTCCTGGGTGCGCTCGTCGTGGAGAACAACGTCGACGGCGCGCGCTCTCTCTGCATGCTTCCCGACGGGCGGCTCGCGGTCGCCTGGCAGACGCCGCCGATGGTGCGCACCTACGACGCGCAGTCGGGCGGGTCGGCCAGCACCATCATCTCGGGCGGCGGCGCCGCGAGCTCCATGCGCGACATGATCGTCTCCGCGGCGGGGACGCTGCTCGCCTCCTGCGGCGACGACCGCGTGCGCGAGTACGCGCTGCCCTCGGGCGCCTTCCTGCGCATCGCGGCGAGCGCGGCCGCGGGCTCGGACCTCGGGGGTCTCCTGGAGCTGCCCGACGGCCGCCTGCTGGTCTCCAGCCGCGGACAGGACGCGATCCTCGCCTTCGACCGTGCCAGCGGCGCCGCGCTGGGGCGCTTCGACATCGGCGCGGTCGCGGGCTCCTCCACGGCGCTCACCGACCCCGATGGCCTCGCGCTCACCGACGACGGGCGCACCGTGCTCGCCGCCTCCAACGGCTCCAACGCCGCGATCAACGGCTACCAGGTCGCCACCGGCTACTACACGCGCGCCTACCGCATCTACGCGGTGGACGCGCCCAAGCCGACGGCGATCGCGGTCGTCCCCCCGAGCGCGCTCGATGTGAACCGCGACCTCGTCCCCGACACCTGCCAGCGGGTGGGCGACATCAACGGCGACGGCGTCGTCGACGGGGCGGACCTGGGCCTGCTGCTGGGCGCCTGGGGCCTCACCGGCGGCCTGGCGGACCTGAACGCCGACGCCCGCGTGGACGGCGCCGACCTGGGCATTCTGCTGGGAAACTGGGGCGGCTGAAACCAATCCCGGCGCGCGGGCCTTCCGCGCACCGATCATCCACCGGCCGCCCCGCGCAGCAACCGCGGGGCGGCTTTCCTGTTCAATAGGGACCATGGATATCTCACGCCGTCGGTTCGTCCTGACCTCGCTCGCGACTCCCCTGGCGGCCTCGGCCGCGGCGATGGCCGCGGGCACGCTCGCCACCCCGCGCCGCACGCGGCCGTGGAGCGTCGAGAAGCTGCGCGTGGCGAAGGTCGGCGTCGGCGGCATGGGCTCCGCGGACCTCACCGAGGTGAGCAGCCACAAGATGGTCGAGATCGTCGCGCTCTGCGACATCGACCAGCGCCAGCTCGACGCCTGGCGGCTCGCGAGCAAGGACAAGGACGGCAAGACGAAGGAGCCGCGCTTCCCGAACGTCCCGCAGTTCCGCGACTGGCGCGAGATGTTCGCGAAGATGGGCGACAAGTTCGACGCCGTCGTCGTGAGCGTCGCCGACCACATGCACGCGCCGATCGCGATGACCGCGCTCAACGCGAACAAGCACGTCTACTGCCAGAAGCCGCTCGCGCACTCGGCGTACGAGAACCGGCAGCTCGCGAAGATCGCCACCTCGAAGCCGCAGCTCGTCACGCAGATGGGCACGCAGCGCATGGCGCGCAAGTGGCGCCGCCAGGGCTACGCGATGCTGCGCGACAACCTCATCGGCCCCGTGAAGGAGATGCACGCGTGGACCGACCGTCCCGCGGGCTGGTGGCCGCAGGGCAAGCCGCGTCCGGCGGGCAGCGACCCGATCCCCGACTACCTGAGCTGGGACCTCTTCCTGGGCACCGCGCCCGAGCGCCCGTACAAGGACGGCTACACGCCCTTCAACTGGCGCGGCACCTACGACTGGGGCTGCGGCGCCTTCGGCGACATGGCCTGCCACATCGTGGACATGCCCTTCTACGCGCTCGAGCTCACCTATCCCACGAGCGTGCGCTGCGAGTGCACCGACGCGACCGACGACGAGTATCCGACCGCCGAGACGGTCACGATGAAGTACCCCGCGACGCCGCGCACCGCCAAGGACGGGCTCACGCTCGTCTGGTACGACGGCGGCCGCCAGCCCGACTACAAGGCGCTCGGCCTCCCCGAGGACTTCGCCGGCCGCAACAAGGACGGCAGCCTGGGCAAGCCGCCCTCGGACGGCGGCGTGATCCTGGTCGGCGAGAAGGGCGTCATGTACTTCCCGATCGAGGGCGCGACGCCGACGGTCTTCGCCGACGGCAAGAAGGTGAACGTCAAGGTCGAGGACCAGGCCACGACCAACCACTGGCACGACTGGGTCGACGGCGTCCTTGCCGGCAAGCCCGACAGCCTGCTCGCGCCCTTCAAGCGCGGCGGCCTGATGTGCGAGAGCCTCTCGCTGGGCGCGGTGAGCAGCCTCGAGCCCGGCAAGACGCTCAACTACGACGCGGCCAAGTGCACCTTCACCAACAGCGAGAAGGCCGCGCTCTGGTGCCACAAGCCCTACCGCACGGGCTGGGCGGTCGAGAACCTGTGATGCGCGCACTTCGCCTGGCCGGCGCGGGCGCGCTCGCGCTGGCGTGCGCGGCGTGCTCCTCGCAGCTCTCCGCGCTGCAGGGCGAGCGCACCGTGACGCAGTGGATCGCGCCGCCGGCGGCAGGCGCGACCGGCGCGTCCGGCGCGGCGCCCGCGGCATCCGCCTCGCCCACCGCGCCGGCGGAGACGCTCGAAGTCCCTGCCGTCTTCACGCTCAAGAACCCCACGATGGGGCCGATCACGGTGCAGAGCGTGCGCGCGCCGGTGGGCGTCGAGGTCTCCACCATCCCGCCGCTGCCCGCGACCATCCGCGGCGGCGCGACGCTCGAGGTGGCCGTCATCGCGCGCTTCCGCCGCGACCGCCCCGAGGCCGTGCGCCGCATCCTGCTGGAGACGGCGAACCAGCCGCCGCTCGAGCTGCTCGTGCAGGCGCGCATGAAGCCCGAGGGCGCCCCGAAATGATCGGGGCGGTGATCCTGGCGCTCCTCATGCAGTCCACGCCGACGACCACCGCCGCGCCGCCGAGCGCCGATCCTCCCGCGCCCGCGCCGATCGGGCCGCTTCCATCGCCCGCGCAGCTCGCCTGGAAGGAGATGGGCTTCACCGGCTTCATCCACTTCGGGCCCAACACCTTCACCGACCGCGAGTGGGGCCACGGCGACGAGCCCGCCGCCGTCTTCGCGCCCACGCAGCTCGACGCGCGCCAATGGGTGCGCGCGATGAAGGCCGCCGGCATGGGAGGCGTCGTCGTCACCGCCAAGCACCACGACGGCTTCTGCGCCTGGCCGACCGCGCTCAGCCAGCACAGCGTGCGCTCGAGCCCGTGGAAGCAGGGCCAGGGCGACGTGCTGCGCGAGCTCAGCGACGCCTGCCGCGCCGAGGGAATGCGCTTTGGCGTCTACCTCAGCCCGTGGGACCGCAACAATCCTGCGTACGGCAGCGGCGAGGCGTACAACGAGTACTTCCGCAGCCAGCTCCGCGAGGTGCTCACCTCCTACGGCCCGATCTTCGAGGTCTGGTTCGACGGCGCGTGCGGCGAAGGTCCCGACGGCCGCCGCCAGAAGTACGACTTCGCCAGCTTCATCCGCACCGTGCGCGAGCTGCAGCCGCAGGCGGTGATCTTCTCCGACGTCGGCCCCGACATCCGCTGGGTCGGCAACGAGCAGGGCCACGCGGGCGAGACGTGCTGGAGCATGCTGCGCGCGAAGGGCCACGGCATCGGCGCGGACAACCCGCCCCCGACGCAGAGCCTCTACGAGGGCGACATCGACGGCGAAGCCTGGATCCCCGCGGAGTGCGATGTCAGCATCCGTCCCGGCTGGTTCTACCACGCGCACGAGGACGACAAGGTCAAGACGCCGGCGCAGCTCCTGGACCTGTACGAGCGCAGCGTCGGGCACAACGCGAACTTCCACCTCAATGTCCCCCCCGACCGGCGCGGCCTGATCCACGAGAACGACGTCGCCGCGCTCGCCAAGCTCGGCGAGCTGATCCGCACGACCTACGGCTACGGCTCCGACCTGGCCGCGGGCGCGCGCGCGGTGGCGACGCCCGTGCGCGGCGGGAGCGAGCGCTTCGCGGGCGCGCGCGTCCTCGACGGCGACGCGCACACCTACTGGGCGGCCGACGACGGCGTCCTCGCGGGCACGGTGGAGCTGACGCTGCCGCGCGCGGTGCGATTCGACCGCGTCCAGCTGGGCGAGCCCGTCCATCTGGGCCAGCGCATCAAGCAGTTCGAGGTCGATGTCCGCGAGGGGAGCGCCTGGCGCACCGTCGCGAAGGGGACGACGGTGGGGCAGCGGCGTATCGTGCGCTTCGATCCCGTCGAGGCGGACGCCGTGCGCATCCGCGTGCTGGACGCGCGCGCGTGCCCGGCGCTCTCGGAGGTCTCGCTGCACGCGTCGCCCGCGGCGCGGACGCAGGCCAAGTGACGCCGCGGGCGCGTCCCCGCCGGGGTGCGGGGCAGGAAGGACCAGCCATGGCGAAGTCGACGAAGACGACGAGGTCGGAAAAGTCGGAGAAGTCCCAGGCGAAGAAGAGCATCGCGGCGGCGTCGAGCATCGCCGCGGGGCGGCGTGCGAGCGCCTCGCGCAAGGGCGCGACGCCGCCGCACGCGCCGCCCGATCCGCCGCAGGCGCCGCGCCGCGTGGAGTTCAGCCTCGTCCTCGCGGGCAACGATGTCGGCGCGGAGTGGGCCGCGGTGCGCCTGCCCGAGAAGGTGCACGCGGCGCTCGGCGGCGACAAGGCGCGCATCCCCCTCGCCGGCACGGCCGACGGCTTCCCCTTCCGCACGAGCGCCACGCCGATGGAGGGGCACCACTGGTTCGTCTTCAACCGCGCGATGCGCGAGGCGACCGGCAAGACCGCCGGCGACCGCGTGAAGTTCTGCGTCTGGCGCGACCTCGAGCCGCGCGTCATCGAGACCCCCGACGACCTGCGCCGCGCGCTGCGCGGGCACAAGGCGGTCGCGGACTTCTTCGAGAAGATGAGCTTCAGCCACCGCAAGGAGATCATCGCGTGGATCGACGACGCCAAGCGCGCCGAGACGCGCGCGCGCCGCGTCACGCAGGCGACCGCCAAGCTGGCGCAGGCGCATGCCGAGCGGCTGGCGAAGGAGGCGACGCAGAAGGTGCGCTCCGGCGAGGCCTCCGCGCAGGCGAAGAAGGCGGCGGGCGAGGCGGCGCGCGTCGCAAAGGGGCTCGCCAAGGACGCCGCGGGCTTCGCGGTCGCGGCGGCCTCGAGCGCCGCCTACGAGTACGAGGACAAGCTGCACAAGTCCGCGGTGCGCGCCGCGACGGCGATCGAGCTGGGCGCCGCGAGCGCCGCGCGCGCGCTGCGCGGGATCGTGCAGGCGCGCAAGGACCGCCGCAAGGGCGGCGGGATCTGACGCGCGCGCCGCACCATCGCAAAAGGCACAAGGGCGGCGGCCGTCCGCGGCCGTCGCCCCTGTCCTGGAGAACCCGCCTGTCCGGCCAGCCCGAGGCCGGGGCGGTGACGCGTGCGGGGGCGTGTGATCCCGCGCGCGGTGTCCGGTGCCGGCTCAGGCGCGGCGCGCGAGCTGCGCGCGGGCCTCTCCGAGCTGCGTCAGGATGACGATGCCGCAGACCAGCGAGGCGACGTTGCCGGTGAGGATGGTGCAGATCTCGAGGATGCCCAGCGTCTTCGCGCGGGCGAGGTAGCGCTGCGGATCCATCGTGCGGCCCTGGCTGTAGGTGACGAACTCGAAGATCGCCAGCAGCAGGAGGGGGATGCCCACGATCGCGCCGATGCAGGTCGCGAAGTAGGCGAGCGCGGCGAGCAGGTTGAAGATGCCGCTGACGAGCATCGGGATGGAGACGGTCGCGGGCGGAGCGCCCTGCGGCCAGGTGTTCCAGAGCGACGGGTCGACGACGCCCGGCGAGGTCGGCGGCGCACCCGCGTAGCCACCGCCCGAAGCGGCGGCGCTCGCGGCGCCGGCGCCCGCGCCGAATCCCGCGCTGGACGCGCCCGAGGCCGCGCCCGCGCCGGCTCCGGCCACGCCCGCACCCGCGAAGGTCGAACTCCCGGAGCCCTCGGCGGGGGCGGTCGGCGGGAAGAGCGCGGCCAGCGTCGGCACCGCGCGCGCTTCCGTCCACGGGCCATCCTTGGAGTGGCCCACGGGGGTCTGTGCGATCACTCGGCCTTCGGCGATCCACCGGCGAATGGTGGCGTCGTCGGCAGGGCCGTAGCAGTTTCCGTCGCTTGCGATGATCCAGTAGTTCATGGCTGTACAGTAGTGTAGCGGCTACAGTACTGTGCGCAAGAGCCAACCGGGGTTTTTTGAGAATTCCTACAATCCCCCGTTTCCCCCATGGTTTCCGTGCTTCCTGTCGGCTGGATGAGCGAGTCGGACCTGCTTCGGGCAGCCACGGCGGTGGCCTGCGGGGCAGGACACCCGGCGGCGGCGGCCCTCCTGCGGGCGGCGGACCTGCGGGTGGTCCGGGTGGTCGACGCCCGCAACTGCGAGCGCGCCCCCAGCGGCGGGGCGGTCGGGGTCGTCGCGGGCTCGCGCATCCTGCTGGGGGATCCCGACCTGCTCCTGGAGCACGGCGTCGACCTGACGGGCGTCCCCGCGATGCCGGTGCACGACGGGATGTTCTTCGTCGCCAGCGACGGTCGCTTCGCGGGCCTCGTCGTCCTGGACGAGGCCGCCTTCGACGACTGATCGCCGCGCGCCTCGCCGCGTCGCGCGCGACGCGCGCCACCGCGCCTACGCTGCTGCGCGATGCCAGCACTCGAGCGCGTCTGCACCGGCCACGGCGTGGTCTTCTACCGGAGCCGCCTCCTGCACGACGAGGGCTTCGCGCACGGCTTCAGCACGCGCCACGGCGGCGTGAGTCCCGCCCCCTTCGACTCGATGAACCTGGGGATCGCGCAGGCGCCGGGCGAGAGCGACACGGAGCTCAACCTGCGCGAGAACGCGCGCCGGCTGCTCGAGGCGATCGGCGCTCCGCACGCGCGCATGGTGCGCGTGAAGCAGGTGCACGGCGCGCAGGTGCACGCCTGCACCGGCGCCGAACCGGAGGGGGCGACCGGCATCGAGGCGGACGGGCTCGTCGCGCAGCTTCCCGAGACCGCGGCGTGCGTGCGCACCGCCGACTGCGTGCCGATCCTCGTCGCGTGCGCGCAGACGGGCGCGGTCGCGGCGATCCACGCGGGCTGGCGCGGCATCGTCGGCGGCGTGGTCGCGCGCACGGTGGAGTCGCTCTGCGCGGCCGCGGGCACGCGTCCGGCGCGGCTGGTCGCGGCGATCGGCCCCTGCATCGGCGCGGCGGTCTACGAGGTCGGCCCCGAGACGGCCGCGCACTTCGAGTCCGCGGGGCTGCGCGAGTTCGTGCTGCCGCCGGGGGATGGGCGCGCGAAGGAGCACCTCGACTGCTTCGGCGCGGTGCGCGAGCAGCTCCTGCGCACCGGCATCCCGCGCGACAGCGTCGACGGCGCGGAGCTGTGCACCGTCGCGACGGCAGGCGAGTTCTTCAGCTACCGCCGCGACGGCGCACGCAGCGGCCGCATGGCCGCCGCGATCGCTCCGCGTGCGCCTCAGCGCACCTGAATCTTCTGCGCGCGCACGACGAGCACGCCCTCGTCGTTCTTCTCGACGATCGTGCCGGTCACGGCGATGGTCGCCGAGGGATCGAGCCCCTGCATGCCGCGCACGGCGAGCGCCAGCGGCTTGCCGTCGGGGCCGGCGATCTCGATCGTCGCGCTGCACTCGCGCAGGCGCTTGGGATCCTCGCAGCAGTAGTCCCAAGGCGTCTTGCAGTGGTCGTCCTTGCCGGCGTTGCAGTCGGGCAGCGAGGCGTCGACGATCGTGAAGACCGCGCGCTGCGCGTTGAACGGCTCCTCGCTGCCGCCGATGCGGCCAACGACGGTGACGGTGTCGCCCTGCTTGGCCTTGGACTTGCACTCGACGACGGCCAAGCCCTCCGCGGGGCCGCGCTCGACGAGGCCGGCGGGGAGCGCGGCGGCGGGTGCGCCCGCGCCGCGCGCGGCGGCGGGGCGGCCTTCGCGCGGGCTCTCTCCGCAGGCGGCGAGCAGGAGCGCGGTGGTGCAGACGATCGAGGCGAGTGGCGCGGGCTTCATGGGAATCTCCTTGCGAAGTGATGGATGAGCGTGGACGGTGTCGACGGGACGGTCCCGTCAGTCGGACTTGAGGGCCGCCGGCAGCGGCATGCGCAGGCAGCGGATGGCGGGAACGATGCACCCGCCCGCGCCGACCACGAGGCCGGCGGCGAGCCCCAGCGCGACGACGCGCTGGTCGATGGCGATGCCGAAGGTGCCCATCGAGAACTGGATGTCGATGCCGTCGATGAGCCAGAGCGCGGCGCCCACGGCCAGCAGCGCGCCGGTCATGGAGGCGAGCAGGCTCTCCTGCAGCAGGCTGACCGCGATCGCGGTGCGCGTGTAGCCCAGCACCTGCAGCGTGCCCAGCTCGCGCACGCGGCTGGCGAAGGCGGCGTACATCGTGTTGATGCCGCCCAGCAGCGCGCCCGCGGCGACGAGCACGGCGCTCGCGAGCACCATGATGCGCACCGGCCGGTAGAAGGCGCTCTGCGCGGCGTAGTAGCTGGGCTCGTGGATGGCGCTGAGCTCCAGGTCCAGGCGCCGCTGCGCGAAGACATCGAGGTCCGCCGGCTCCGCCTGCGGCCCGAGCGCGACGACGACGGCGGAGATGGTGTCGCGCTGCGTCAGCACGAGCACATCGGTGAGCGGCATCCACACCTCGCCGTCCATCACGGTGCCCGGCGCCTCGAAGAGGCCGACGACGCGCAGCGTGCGCGCGTCGATCGCCACCGCGGGCCCGCCGCTGCCGTCGGGGCGCAGCGCGGCGGCGAGCGCGGCCGGGTCGAAGCCCGCGCGCTTGGCGGCGCTCGCGCCCAGGATCACCTCGTCGGCGCCCGATTCCGGCGCGCGCCCCGCGGCCAGCCGCACCTGCGGATGCACGAGGAACGCCTCCGCCGTCACGCCGCGGACGAGCCCGATGCCGCGGCTCTCGGCG
Source organism: Phycisphaerales bacterium (assembly GCA_046350355.1). Taxonomy (GTDB): domain Bacteria; phylum Planctomycetota; class Phycisphaerae; order Phycisphaerales; family SM1A02; genus UBA966. The sequence goes on from JAXMAN010000003.1 coordinate 73,271, forward strand.
GCGGTGCGCTCGGGATCGGGCGCGGGCTCGCCCGGGCGCAGCGGCTGCACCGGCAGCGGCACCGAGATCTCCGGGCTCACGAGCGCCTGCCCGCCGAGCGCCGCGATGCCGCGCACGCTCGCGGCGACGATGCCTGCGACCGCGGGCTTGATCTCGCTGCGCTCCATGCTCTCCTCGCTGCCCGCGCCCAGCAGGATCACGTTGCGCTCGTGGCCGGTGGCGCGCAGCGCGCCGTCCATGCCGGCCGCGAAGCCCGCGCCCGCCATCGTCAGCAGCACGACGAGCGCGGCGCCCAGCACGCTGAGCACCAGGCGCGGCACGCTGCGGCCGAGGTTGCGGGTGGCGTATTCGAAGGGGAGCATCGTCATGTCACACCGTCCGGAATCCCTGCGCGATCTCGCGGCGGCTGGCCATCCACGCGGGCGCGGCGCCGGCGACCAGGCCGAGCCCCGCCGCGAGCGCGATGCCCAGCAGCGCCAGGCGCGGCTCGGCGGCGACCTCGATGGAGACCCCCTCCATCGTGAAGTTCAGGCGCGCCAGGCGGATCGCCAGGTACGCGCCGAGCGATCCGATCACGCCGCCCGCGGCGCCCAGGATGACCGCCTCCAGCACGACCATCCACGCGATGTGCAGGCCGCTGAAGCCCAGAGTCTGCAGGATCGCGTGGTCCTTCACGCGGTCGCGCACCGCCAGCGCGATCGCGTTGGCCACGAGCGCGAAGACCGCGGCCAGGCTCGCCCAGCCGACGATGCTCGCGAAGCGCACGAGCACGACGACGTCGTGCGCGGCGCGCGCGACGAAGGCGCTCTCGGCGCGCGTCGTCGTCGGGAACTGGTCGCGAGCGAAGAGCGCGTCGATCTCCTGCGCGATCGGCTCGAGCCGCCGGGGATCGTCCACCTCCACGTTGAACTGCGTCACGATGCCGCCGGTGCCGCCGCGCTGCGCCGTCTCCTGCAGGAATCCCAGGTGCGCGTAGGCCACGTTGCGGTCCTGCGCCTCGGGGCTCTCGAAGATGCCCGCGACGTAGCTGCGCACGCCCGCCGCGTCGAAGCGGTCGCCCACCTTCAGCCCGCGGCGCGCGGCGAGGCTGCTGCCCACGAGCACCGCGTCGCCACGGCGCGACCATTCCTCGACGCTTCCGTCGAGCAGGCGGGCCTTCGAGAGATGCTCGCGCAGGAACCCCTCCGCGGGGACGCCGCGGTAGGTGATGACGTCGAGCGAGGCGCGGCAGTTGTTGACGACGATCTTCATCGGGACGACCGAGGTCACGCCCGCGATGCGCCGGATCTGCTGCTCGTAGCGCTGCGGAAGCTGGCTGGCGAAGGGGCAGAAGCGGTTCTTGCGGTAGACGACGAGCGTCGTCTCCGCGGCGCCCGCCTGCGTCGCGGCGCGCACGCCCTCGCGCATGCTCTCGACGAAGGCGAAGAGGAAGGTCGCGACCGCGATGCCCGCGACGGTCAGCCCCGTGCGCAGCGGACGGCGCGCGAGGTTGCGCCAGACGTAGGGGATGGTGCGAAGCGCGGTCCTCATGCGCGGCCTCCGGTGGCGGTGGCGGCGGGCGCGGCGGCGCCGGCGCTGGCCGCCGGCGTCGCATCGACGATCTGCCCCTTCTCCAGGTGCACCAGGCGCCGCGCGCGCGCGGCGGTGGCGGGATCGTGCGTCACCATGACGATGGTCTGCTGCTGCTCGCGGTTGAGGCGCACGAGCAGCTCCATGATGCTCGCGGCGCTCTCCCTGTCGAGGTCGCCGGTGGGCTCGTCGGCCAGCAGCAGCGCGGGGCGCGTCACGATCGCGCGCGCGATCGCCACGCGCTGCTCCTGCCCGCCCGAGAGCTGGCGCGGCAGGTGGTCGTGGCGGTTGGCCAGGCCCACGAGCTCGAGCGCCTCGCCCACGCGGCGGTGGCGCTCGGCGCGGCCGATGGGATGCAGCAGCAGCGGGAGCTCCACGTTCTCGTAGGCCGTGAGGACGGGCACCAGGTTGTAGAGCTGGAAGATGTAGCCCACCGCGCGGCTGCGCCAGGCGGCGAGCGCCCCGCGCGAGAGGGCGGCGATCTCCTGCCCGTCGACGACGAGCGAGCCGTGCGTCGGCCGGTCGATCCCCGCGAGCAGGTTGAGCAGCGTCGTCTTGCCCGAGCCGCTCGGGCCCATGAGCGCGACGAAGTCGCCGCGCTCGATGGTGAGGTCGACCTCGCGCAGCGTGTGGATCACCTCGTCGCCGCGCGTGTAGTCGCGGCTGAGGGCGCGGCATTCAATGATCGGCACGGGAACCTCCTTCCGGCGCCTCGCGCCAGGACTCGGAAATGCGCACGCGTTCGCCGGGCGCGGGCCAGCCGCCGGCGCGCGCGACGAGCAGGTCGCCCGCGCGCAGCCCCTGCGAGACCTCGAGCCAGTCGCCGTCCTGCGCGCCGGTGAGCGCGATCTCGCGCGCCTGCGCGACGCCGCGGCCGTCGACGAGCGCGTCGACCGCCATCGCGCGCGGCGGCGAGGCGTCCGCGTCGATGCACGCGCGCGAGGCCCAGATGCGTTGGCGGCCGCCAGTGTCGGTCGTGGCGGCACTCGCGCCCGGGCTCGCCACGGCGCCCGCGCCCGCCCCCGCGCCCGCACCCGCCCCCGTGCCCGCCGTGCCCGCGAAGATCTTCACCCGCGCGAGCATCTCGGGCCGCAACTGCGGCACCGGATCCAAGATCCGCACCTTCGCCTGCAGCGTGTTCTTGGCGATGTCCGCCTGGTGCACGACGCGCACCACCTCGCCGCGGAAGACGCGGTTGGGGAGCACATCCAGCCGGATCTCCGCCGCGCAGCCGACGGCCAGCAGCGCGGCGTCGGCCAGCGGAACATCCGCGCGCACCTGGAGCTGCGCGGGGTCGTAGAGCTCGAGGATCGGCTTCGCGTCCTGCATGCCGCCCGCGGTCATGCCCGGCGAGGCGAGGCGCGCCATCACGACGCCCGCGGCGGGCGCGCGCACCTTCGTGCGCTCCAGCGCGAGCGCCTTCATCGCGCGGTCCGCCTCGGCGGCGGCGACCGCGGCGTCCATCGCACCGACGCGCAGCTTCAGCCGCGCGACCTCGCCCGCGGAGACCGCGCCGCCCGCGACGAGCGTCGACTTGCGCGCGAGCTCGTCGCGCATCTCCTCGCGCTTGGCGGTCGTCTCCGCGAGCATCGCGTCGGAGAGGCGAAGCGCGATCGTCGCCTCCTCGTCGTAGAGCTCCGCGATCACCTGGTCCTTGGCGACGGTGTCGCCCTCGAGCACCAGCACGCTGCGCACGATGCCGGGCACGAGCGCGGGGACCATCGTCGGGAAGGGCGAGGGCTCGATCCAGCCGGGTGCCTGGATCGCAGGACCGCTGGTGCGCGCGGCGGCCGCGCCGGGCGCGCCGCCCGCAGCGCCGTCGCCCGCCTGCGTCGGATCCGCCGCGCGCACGACGACGGGCACGACCTCCACGGTGCGCGTGGGCAGCAGGCTCTGCCATCCCGTCCACAGCAGCGCGCCCGCGGCGCCTGCGACGATGATCAGCGGCAGCACCAGGCGCGTGCCCAGCCGCCGCGAGGGTGCAGGAATCGTGGTGCTCATTCCATCGTCTCCAGTCCGGTGGTCTCGAAGTTCTGCAGCGCGCCGGCGCTGTCGGCGCCCGCGCCCATGCCGCCGCCGCCGCCCATTCCCGCGCCCGCGCCGCCACCCGCGCCGCCGGCCATCGCGGGCAGCCGTGCGCCCGCGAGCGCGCGCTCGAACCCCAGCGCCGCCAGCGCGCGGTCCCGCTGCGCGCGCGCGAGCTGCAGGCGGATGTGGTTCTCCTGATGCTCGCTGCGCCAGAGCTGCAGCGCGGGGCGCTCGCCGGCCGCGACGGCCTCGGCAAGCTGCTTCGCGTTCGCGGCATACGCGGGCATCGTGAGGTCGCGGATCGTCGCCTCGTGGTGCGCCGCGGTGGCGACGCCCGCCAGGCTGCGGCGCGCGTCGACGACCGCCTGCTGCCAGAGCGCGTCGGCGTCGATGCGCGCCTCCTCGAGCTGCGCGATCGCCGCCGCGACGCGGAACTGCCCCTGGTTGAAGATCGGCAGCGTCGTCTGCACCTCGACCATCGCGGCCTGGTCGCCTTCCATGTCGCGTTCCCAGCCGCCGCCGAGCATGAGGCTCGGCCACTGGCTGGCGCGCGCGAGCGCGATGCGCGCCTGCAGGCCTTCCACGCGCGCGAGCGCCGCGCGCAGGTCGAGCCGGCGCTCGCGCACGAGCGCATGCAGCGCGGCGTCGTCCTCGGGGAGCGGCGGCTCCGCGATGCCGCACGCGCGCGCGGCGGCGGTCGCGGTCGTCTCCGCGGTCGTCCACTCGAGCGCGTCCGCGCCACGGCCGATCGCCGTCAGCAGGCGCGTGCGCGCCGCGAGCAGCGCGTTCTCCGCCTCCATGAGCCGGTTCTGCGCCTCGGCGAGGTTCATGCGCGCGTCGTTGACGGCGGTGCCGCGCGCCTCGCCCGCCGCGTACGCCTGCTCGCTCGCGCGCAGCACGCGCGCGGCGACATCGGTGTCGTCGAGCGCGAGCGTGCGCTGCTCGAGCGCGGCCGCGACCTCGATGTACGCCGCGCGCGTCTCGACCGCGGTGGCGACAGTGACGGCGGCGGCCTCGAAGAGCAGCGCGCGAAGCTGCGCGTCGGCCTCGCCGACGATCGCGTCGCGCTTCCAGAGCCAGTCGATCTGCTGCGCGACCATCGCCAGCACCGGCGCGGCGCCCATGTCCAGCGGGACGCCCACCGCGACGTCGAGCGTCGGGTTGGGCGGAAGCTGCGCGTCGCGGTAGAGGGCGCGGCGGCGCTCGACTTCCGTGAGCGTGCGGCGCAGCGCGCGGTTGTTCTGCAGGGCGCAGCGCACCGCGGCGTCGGCGGTGAGCGGCGAGCGGCCGTCCCAGGCCTCGCTGGGGGCGTCCCACGGCTGCTGCGCGAGCGCCGCGACGGTGCCCTCGGGCGTGCCGGTGCGGGCGTCGAGCGCGGGCGCGTGCTCCGCGAGGGTCGGTCCGGGCTTGGTGGCGCACGCGGAGAGCGCGAGCGCGGTCAGGGTGGCCGCCGCGCCCAGGCGCGAAGCGGCCGTGCGTCCCCGTCCAGGATGTGCGTGCATGTGCGAATCCTCCGTCGGCCATGCGATCGCCGCGCGGCGCGCGCCGCGCGGAATCCGGGGCGACGGAGGTTCAGATCACCAGCTGCGAGTGCAGGGCCAGGAGCAGTCGTCCCGGTTGCGGTGTCGGCGGTCCGGTGTCGCAGCGCATGCCCGGCACCGCGGTCGCGATGCGCGCGGGAAGCGCGGCATCGAGCGCGAGGACGAGCACCGCGACATCGAGCGTGCCGATGCTGTCGTGGTCGATGGTGGGCGTCGTGCCGGGAAGGCCGCGCTCCTTGCAGCCCGCGCAGGAGCTGCACGAGCCGGCGGGCGCCTTCTTGCCGTCGGTGCCGCCGCGGTCGCAGCAGGAGGGGGCCGCGTGCGAGGCGTCCAAGGCGTGCGAGGCGCGCTCGGCCGCGCGTGCGCGGCAGCAGGGGGGCAGCGTGCGCTCCGCGGCGCCCGCGCTGGCGTGCGTGCCGGCCTCCGCAGGGCAGACCGCGTGCGCCAGCGCATCGGCGGCCGCGCGTGCCTGGCAGCAGCAGAATGGCAGCCAGCACGCAAGCAGCGTCGCCAGAAGCTGGTGGAAGCGCGAGGGCACGGTGCCCAAAGCCTAGCCACTCTCCGGGCCCGCGCAAGCGTGCCCGCGCGACTTCTGCGCCGCTACTTCCCGCCGCAGCGCTTCACCGCGCGCTCCGCCGCCTGCGCCACCGCCTCGGTGGTGATGCCGAAGTGCTTGTAATTGTGCTCCGCGGGCGCGCTGGCGCCGAAGCTGCGCATGCAGACCGCCTCGCCATCGAGGCCCAGGTAGCGGCCCCAGCCGAGCTCGGCGCCCGCCTCCGCGGCGACGCGCGCGCGCACCGCGCGCGGGAGCACCTGCTCGCGGTAGGACTCGGGCTGCGCGTCGAAGAGCATCCAGCAGGGCAGGCTCACCACGCGCGCGCGGATGCCCTTGGTCGCGAGCGTCTCCTGCGCGGCCAGGCAGAGGCTCACCTCGCTGCCGGTGCCCATGAGGATCGCGTCCGGCGCGGCGCCCGCGGCCAGGCCGGGGGCTTCGCGCAGGATGTAGCCGCCCTGGCGCGCGTTCGCCGCGGGGGCGCACTGCGTGCGGTCGACGGTGGGCACGTTCTGGCGCGTGAGCACCATCGCGCTGGGCGTGCGCGTCTGCTGCGCGGCCCAGCGGTACGCCTCGACCGCCTCGTTCGCGTCGGCGGGGCGCCAGACGGCCATGTTGGGGATCGCGCGCAGCGCCGCGAGCTGCTCGATCGGCTGGTGCGTCGGCCCGTCCTCGCCCACGCCGATGGAGTCGTGCGTGAAGACCCAGAGGCAGGGCAGGTGCATGAGCGCGCTCAGGCGCACCGGCGTGCGCATGTAGTCGCTGAAGATGAAGAAGCCGGCGCCGAAGGCGCGCAGGCCCACGAGCGTCATGCCGTTGACGATCGCGCCCATCGCGTGCTCGCGGATGCCGAAGTGCATGTTCCGGCCCGCGAAGGAGCCGCCCCAGGTGCTGGGATTGAAGCTGCCGACGCCGCTGGTGAGCGTCTTGGTGCTCGGCGCGAGGTCCGCCGATCCGCCGATCATCCACGGGATCGCGCGCACGAGCGCGTTGAGCGCCTCGCCGCCGGACTGGCGCGTCGCGAGGCCCTTCGCCTCGGCCGCGTAGGTCGGCAGCTTCGCGTCCCAGCCTGCGGGGAGCTTCCCTGCCAGCAGCGCGTCGAGCTCCGCCGCCTCCGCCGGGAAGGCGGCGCGGTACTTCTCGAAGAGCGCGGTCCAGGCGCCGTGGGCCATCGCGCCGCGCGCGCCCATGAGCTGCTGGAAGCGCTCCATCACGCCCTCGGGCACCCAGAACTTCTTTTCCGTGGGCCAGCCGTAGGTCTGCTTTGCGCGCACCACTTCCGCGTCGCCCAGCGGTTCGCCGTGCGCCTTCGCGGTGTCCTGCGCGCCGGGGGCGCCCCAGCCGATGTGGCTCTCCACGATGACGAGCGTCGGGCGTCCGTTGGGGCGCTGGCGCGTGCGCTCGAAGGCGCGCTGCAGCGCGGGCAGGTCGTTGGCGTCGGCGATGTGCGCGACGTTCCATCCCAGCGCGCGGAAGCGTCCCGCGGTGTCCTCGGCGAAGGCGAGCGCGGCGTCGCCCTCGATGGTGATGCGGTTGTCGTCGTAGACCCAGACCAGGTTGTCGAGCTGCCAGTGGCCCGCGAGGCTCGCCGCCTCCTGGCTCAGGCCCTCCTCCAGGTCGCCGTCGCCGCAGAGCGTCCAGACGCGCGCGTTGAAGAGCTCGAAGCCAGGGCGGTTGTAGCGCGCCGCGAGGAACTTCAGCCCCGCCGCCATGCCGACGCTGTTGCCCACGCCCTGGCCCAGCGGACCCGTCGTCGTCTCGACGCCGGTGGTCTCTCGGTACTCCGGATGGCCGGGGCACTTGGAGTGGAGCTGCCGGAACTGCTTCAGGTCATCGATGGTGAGCGAGGGCGCCGCCGTCGGCGCGCCATCCTTCTCCTGCACGATGCCCGCGAGGTGGATGAGCGAGTAGAGCAGCATGCTCGCGTGCCCGTTGCTGAGCACGAAGCGGTCGCGGTTGGCCCAGCCCGGGTGCTTCGGGTCGTAGACCATCGCGTGCTGCCAGAGCGCGTACCCCACCGGCGCGAGCGCCATCGGCGCGCCCGGGTGCCCGCTCTTGGCCGCCTGCACCGCGTCGATCGAGAGCGTGCGGATCGTGTTGATCGCGACCGCGTCGATCGCCGGCGTGCCCAGGGGCGTGCCGGCGTTGACGCAGGGCATCGCCGCCGTCACGGAGGCGGGGACAGGAAGCGGGGCGGGTGGGACGAAGACGGTGGCGCCGTGGCCGGCGGGGGACGCGCTCATCGGGTGTTTCCTGCGTTCGCGCCGCGGTCATTCGCGGCGGCGGCGATGGTAGCCGTGCGCCCGTCCGACCGCGCCCAGCAGCAGCGCCGCCGCGCCGGGACCCGGCACGAAGACGCCGCTTCCCGGCGTGTCGGGGTCCCACGCGCCGTACAGGCCCGCGTGCCAGCCGGTCTCGTCGCGCCAGGCGTGCGGCGGCATGCCGCTGGTCGCGGTGAGGTCGATCGGCCCGACCTGCGCGCTCGCATAGACCGGATCGGTCGAAGCGGTGCGCACGAAGGCCACCGCGTCCGCGAGCTCCAGCCACGGCAGCGCGTCCAGCGTGCCGTCGTTGCCCGCATCGAGGTCCATGCCCACCGTGCCGGTGAACCCGCGCACCAGCAGGTAGGTCACCGTGTCGGCGTTCTCGAAGTTGAGCGAGTCGCCCGTGCCGATCGTCGCGTGCGCCCCGCCCGCCGCGATGGAGAGCGTCTGGCCCGCGAAGCTCGTGTTTCCGAAGGTCGCTTCGTGGCCGACGAAGTAGCCGTTGGAGCCCAGGCTGTGCGCCGAGAGATCCACCGCCATCTCCACGACGCCCGCCGGGTCGGAGGCGCTGTCGCCCAGCGCGATGAACCACCACCCCGCGAGCGACGCGCCCGCGCTGCCGCAGACCTCGAAGTACTCGTCGTTGTCCGCGCCCGACTGGTCCACGCGGATCTCCGTGAGCATGAGCGCGGGCGCACCCGTGCCCGACGCCGCGCCGCCCGTGCCCACGAGCTCCGCCATCGCCGTCCGCCCGCACGCCGCCACCAGCGCCGCCGCGAGCGACGCCATCGCCATCGCGCGCGCCCGGTTCCGGGCGCCGCCATCCTTCGTCCATGCCATGCCGTTTCCAACCCTTCCGCAGCCGGTGGCTGCGTTCCCCTTGCGCGCGTGCGGACATTACCGCCACCTCGCCGCCGATCCGCGGAAATCGGCGGAAGTTCCACGATGCGCACCGCGCTTGCCGCGCACGCCACGAAGCGCGACACTGCGCGCGATGCACGCCGCCGCACTCCGCCGCCCCTTCCGCCCGCGCCTGCTCGCGGCCGCGATCGCCTGCCTGCTCGCGTGCATCGCCGCGCCGCAGGCGCATGCGCTCGACGGCTGGCGCGTCGGCCTGGGCGACAAGATCCCCACGCCGCTCATGCCCTCGATGGTGCGCGGCCGCATGCCCGCGATCTCCGCGCCCGAGGCGACCTGCGTCATCCTCTTCTTCAGCTCGCAGGAGTCCGTCTCGCGCTCCGCGCTCGCGCGCCTGGACGCCGTCGCGCAGCGCTTCGGAAAGCAGGTCGGCATCATCGCGATCACCGACGAATCGATCCCCGCCGTCGAGGAGCTCCTGCGCAGCGAGGAGTGGAGCGGACGCCTGAACTTCAGCGTCGCCGCGGACCCGCAGCGCCATGCGGTGCGTGCCTTCTTCGGCCCGCAGAGCGTGCCGGCGCTGCCCGCGCTCTTCGTCTCGCGCGGCGGCGTCGTGCAGTGGATCGGCAGCGCGCGCGAGCTGGAGAGCGTCCTCCCCGAGGTCGTCGCGGGCCGCTGGGATCTCGCGACCGCGCGCCGCGCCGCGCAGCAGCAGGAGATGTGGGACAGCATGATCGCCGGCATCGAGTCGCTCGCCCGCAGCGGCGACGTCGACGCCGCGCTCGCCAAGCTCGACGCCGCCTGCTCGAGCGCGCTGCCCGCGCAGCAGGCGCAGTGCTCGGGCCAGCGCTTCTCCATCCTGCTCGACGCGGGGCGCACGAAGGACGCGCTCGCCGTGGGCGAGCAGATCCTGGCGCATCCCAACAACGACCGGCAGCCCGCGGGCCTGGCGTGGGCGCTCGTGAAGGCCGTGCCCGGCGACCGCGAGGCGCTCGCCTTCGCGCTGCGCGCCGCGCAGGCCTCCGACCGCACGCTCAAGGGGCGCGATCCGATGGTCGGCGCGATCCTCGCGCGCACCTACTTCCTGAGCGACCGCCGCTCCGACGCCGTCGCCACCGCGCAGCGCGCGCTCAGCCTGGCCGATGCGCCCGACCTGCGCCGCGCGATCCAGGAGGATCTCTCCGTGTACGAGGGACCCAAGAAGCCCACCGCGGGCGGCGCGGGCGCGGGCGCGGGCGCGGGCGGCGCCTCCACCGGGGCGCCCACGGCGCAGACCACGCGCGCGCCGAAGTAGCCTCGTGCGCATGAAGCACGCCGCCGCCTCGCGCACCAGCGCCCTCGTCGCCGCATCCTTCGCCGCCTTCCTCGCCGCGACCGCGACCGCGGGCGAGTACCGCTTCCAGCTCGTGCCGCAGAGCTCGGCGCACTTCGAGTCGGGGGCGCAGGCGCCGATGGTCGGCAGCTTCGTCGGCAACTGGGACGCCACCACGAACCCCGGCGGCACGCGCACGCTGCCGGGCGTCTTCGGCGGCAACTCCACGACCAACACGCCGATCCCCTACACCGCGGACCTCGCCATCGGCGCGAGCATCGACTCGATCCCCACCGGAGGCCTGCGCCTGACCGTTCCCACCAACGGTGCGCCAGGCACGATCCGCGGCCTGCGCATCGACCTCCTGGGCGGCGCGCCCGGCGACCTCGGCGCGACCATCGACCTGAACTTCGCGACCTTCCGCACGCGTGCCCCCGACTCGCTCTACATCGGCGGCTCCTTCATTCCGCCGATCCCGCTCGTCGTCGGCTCCATCGACACGCTGCTGCTGGAGCAGGCCGCCGACGCGCCCGTCGTGATCACGCCCACCGCGACCGGCTTCGACTTCGCCGGCGTCGTGCAGGCGACCGCGACGATGCACGCCACGCTGCAGGGCCAGCCGATCGCCGACTTCTCGCAGGTCATCGCGGTGCCCGTGGCCGGCAGCGTCGACACGACCGGTCCCTTCCCCTCGATCACGCTGCAGTTCGACGCCTCCGCGTCGACGCCGCTGCCCGAGCTCCCCGCCTTCGAGAACCAGGCCGTCGCGCTGCCGACGATCCTGCCGCCGGGCTCGACCGCGAACCTCCTCTTCAGCGGCACGATCAACGGTCCCGCGGGCGCCTTCGGCACCTCGATCGCGGCGACGCTCATCGCGACGGGCTCGCCGACGCCGGTCGACATCACCGGCGACGGCCGCGTCGACGGCCGCGACCTCGGCGCGCTGCTGGGCGCGTGGGGCAGCGCGAACGCCGCCGCGGACCTCAACGCCGACGGCATCGTCGACGGCGCGGACCTGGGCCTGTTGCTGGACTGCTGGACCGTCGGCTGAGCGCGCGGATGGCGCGCGTCGCGCCCGTCAGCGCCCCGTCGCGGCCGGATAGTCCGTGTAGCCCTGAGCGCCGCCGCCGTAGAAGGTGGCGTCGTTCCAGGGCGCCAGCGCGACGCCGCCGCGGATGCGCTCGACCAGATCGGGATTGCTGATCGCCGCCTTGCCGAAGGCGACCATGTCGCACAGCCCCGACGCGACCGCGCGCTCCGCCTCCTCCGGCGTGAAGCCGCCGCAGAGCATCACCGGGCAGCCCGACGCCGCGCGCATCTCGCGCGCGAACTCGCGGCCGCAGCCGCGCACGCCGTTGCCGGCCTGGTCGTAGACATGCAGGTACATCGCGCCGCGCACCGCGCGCGCCGCGTGCAGCCACTGCTCGCGCCACTGCGGGAACTCCGGCATCGCGTTGAAGCTGCCGTTGGGGGAGAGGCGCACGCCCACGCGATCCTTGCCCAGCACGCCCGCGACCGCGGCGAAGACCTCCGCCAGGAAGCGCGTGCGCCTCTCGACGCTGCCGCCCCACGCGTCCTCGCGCGTGTTCGTCCCCGGCACCAGGAACTGCTCGATGAGGTAGCCGTTGGCGGCGTGGATCTCCACGCACTCGAAGCCCGCGTCGCGCGCATGGCGCGCGGCGGCCGCGTAGTCGGCGATGGTCTGCTCGATCTCCGCGGCGGTCATCGCGCGCGGCGGCGAGCAGGGGACGCGGCCGGGATTCCCGTCGGCGCCGATCGCGAAGGTCCCCAGCGCCGGATCGCCGATGCCGCTGGGCGAGAGGGGCGCCGCGCCGCCGGGCTGCAGGCTCGTGTGCGAGACGCGCCCGACATGCCAGAGCTGCAGCGCGATGCGTCCGCCCGCGGCGCGCACCGCCTCGGTCACCAGCTTCCAGCCCGCCACCTGCTGCGGCGTGTGGATGCCCGGCGTCCAGAGATAGCCCTGTCCCTGCGGCGAGACCTGCGTCGCCTCGCTCACGATCAGGCCCATCGAGGCGCGCTGGCGGTAGTAGGTCGCGTTGAGCTCGGTGGGCAGGTTGCCCGGCTGCGCCGTGCGGTTGCGCGTGAGCGGCGCCATCGCGACGCGGTTGGGGCACGCGATGGCGCCCAGGGCGACGGGGGAGAGCAGGTGGGTGGCGGCGGCGGTCGTGGCGGTCATGAGGCCACGAGTCTAGGCAGGCCGTCCGCGCTCAGGCCAGACCGAGCATGCGTTCGGCGGGCTGGCGGATCCGCCCCGGCAGCAGCACGAGCACCTCGCGCAGCGTCGACTCCGCGGTGAAGCGGATCGCGATCACGGTGATCCCCATGTAGAGCGCCAGGCTCACGACCGCCTCCAGCAGCGCCTCGGTGCGCGGAGCGAGGCTCGTCGCGCTCGTGACGACGCTCTCGCCCACCGACCGCGCGGCGACGGCGATCAGCAGCGCCAGCATCGGGCCGTAGAAGAGCGTCCGCAGCGTCTCCGGCATCGGGATGCGCCAGTGGCGCATGATCCAGACGAGCTGTCCCGCGCAGACGACCGTCATCGAGGCGCCCAGGCAGACCGAGACGACCGCGCCGTCGCTGGCGTTCTGCAGCCCCAGCGGCTCGCGCAGCGTCAGCGCGACGGCGCCCAGCGCCGCGCCCGCCACGGCGGAGACCGTGCGGATGCCCTCGAAGATCGCCACTTCCCGGAACTGGCGCAGCCCGAGCATCGGGCCCACCAGCATGGATGCCGCGGTGTGGAAGCAGAATCCGACCGCCAGCGCGGTGATCGGCACGCCCGCGGCGGCCCACTTGCCATCCCAGATCAGCCGCTCCACCGAGGGGAAGCACGCGATCAGGACGAACTGCACCGCCGGCACGAAGAGCATCGTGCCGCTGAAGAACTGCGTCATCGCGGCGGTCTCGCCGATTCGGTCGCCGCGCGTGCGCGCCAGCAGCGGCGCGAAGACGTTCACCAGGCTGCTCGAGAGGAGCATCGAGGGCTGTCCTGCGAGCTGGTACGCGAAGTAGATGACGCCGACGGTCGCCACCGGGACGATCGCCTTGATGAACAGGAAGTTCATGTCGCGCACGGAGACGACGACCGAAAGCACGACCGGCCACACCATCATCGCGGCCATCTCGCGGACGCTCATGCCCATCCACTGGAAGTCGGTGCGCTTCATTCCCGCGACGCTGCCGCAGTAGACGAGCTCGGTCAGCGTGCTGGCCGCCAGCGGCACCGCGAACGCGAGCGGACCGTAGCCGCCCATCGCCAGCGCGGCGGTGAGCGCCAGGCGCATGACGGAGTTGGCGATGTCCAGCTTCGCCAGCTCCTTGAAGCGCAGGTGCACCGTCATGCGCATGCGCGCGATCTGCGCGAAGGGAGTGATCGCCTGGCGTCCGGCGAGCACCCAGAGGATGCTCGCGAGCCCCGGAAGGTGGTACTTCTCCGGGAGCTCCGGAAGCAGCGTCGCGACCACCGAGGTGATCACCGCTCCCGTGACCAGGAAGACGAAGCTCCAGCGGAAGAAGCGGCCCGCCTTCGCGTCGAAGTCCTCGGGCCGGATGCTCGGCATGTAGTTGGCCGCGCCGCCGCCGCGCATCAGCGTCGTGAGCCCGAAAAGTCCCAGCGCGACCGCGTAGGTGCCGAACTGCTGCTCGGTGAGGAAGTAGCCGGCGACGATCTGCGACGCGAACGCGGAAGCGCGCGCGACCACGCTGGCAAGCGTGGTGGCGACAACCGCGACGATGTGAGCTCGTCTGCTCAGGACCGATCCTCATCCCCTGGAAAAAGTCAGAGCCGCGCCAACAGCGACGCGTTCTTCAAGAATAGCGAACGCGCCGCACCCCGTCGGCGGTTGCATGCAGGTTGCGCGATTTCAGGACGCGCCGGCTTTCAGGACTTGCGACGGCGCTCCGCTGCGCGGTAACTCTCGCGCGCGGTCGTGGGGATGGCGTCCTTGGGGGCGGGCTTGAGTCCGTGATCTTGCGCGGCGGCGCGGAAGATCTCAAAGGTGGTTTCCCTGAGGAAAGCACGGACACCCCGCTGCATCTCGACGAGCTTGTCGTGGAGCGCGCACGGATCGCCGACGCCGCAGACACCGCCGCCGAAGGGGCAGAGGTGCGAGCGGTCCTCGCGCTCGAAGAGTCCGTGGACCTCCTCCAGCGTGATCTGCGAGGGCGGACGCGCGAGCGCGTAGCCGCCGCCGGGGCCGGGCGAACCGACGACCAGCCGCGCCTGCGAGAGGGTGGTCAGGATCTTGGCGACCATGGGGCGCGGGAGCTCGCGCTGGTCGGCGATCTCGACGGCCGAGAGGCGGGTCTTGCCCTGGTCCCAGACCTCGGCGAGTCGGCTCATGGCGGCGATGGCGCGCTCCGTCTGCTTTCCGTACATGGGATCACCGACCTCCTATCCGAGGTCCCGGCGCTCGGTTTCCGCCGAGCAATCCGAGTTTTTTGTGGGGTGGAACCACCCCACTGACGAATCCATGATATACAAATCCGTGTTTCGCCAATGCCCCCATGGGGGCTGATTCCCGAATTTCTCGTCTTGTTCCACTGATTTCGCGCGGCCGGATGGCCCGGCAGCCCCCGACCCCGCGCCCGAAACCTGCCCTGGAGGCCCGATTCCGATGACCGCCGCCCGCGCCGAAACCGCCACGCTGGAGCGCTTCAGCTACGACGACGACATTGTCCGCAAGTTCGTCTTCGTCACGATGCTCTGGGGCGTCGTGGGGATGCTCGTCGGCCTGGTGATCGCCGTGCAGCTCACGCTGCCCCAGGCGAACCTCGCCGAATGGCTCACCTTCGGACGCCTGCGTCCGCTGCACACCAACGCCGTGATCTTCGCCTTCGCCGGGAACGCGATCTTCGCGGCCGTCTACTACTCGTCCCAGCGGCTGCTGAAGACGCGCATGTTCAGCGACGTCCTCAGCCGCATGCACTTCTGGGGCTGGCAGCTCATCATCGTCTCCGCCGCGCTCACGCTGCCCTTCGGCATCACGCAGGCGAAGGAGTACGCGGAGCTCGAGTGGCCCATCGACATCGCCGTCGTGCTGGTCTGGGTCATCTTCGCGGTGAACCTCTTCGGCACGATCGCGATCCGCCGCGAGCGCCACCTCTACGTGGCGGTCTGGTTCTACATCGCGACGCTGGTCGCGATCGCGGTGCTCTACATCTTCAACAACATCGCGATGCCCGCGGGCTGGCTCAAGAGCTACTCGATCTACGCCGGCAGCCAGGACGCGTTCATGCAGTGGTGGTACGGCCACAACGCCGTCGCCTTCTTCCTCACCACGCCCTTCCTGGGGCTGATGTACTACTTCCTCCCGAAGGCGGCCGAGCGCCCGGTCTTCAGCTACCGGCTCTCGATCGTGCACTTCTGGAGCCTGGTCTTCATCTACATCTGGGCGGGCCCGCACCACCTGCACTACACGGCGGTGCCCGAGTGGGCCTCGACCCTGGGCATGCTCTTCAGCGTCATGCTGTGGATGCCAAGCTGGGGCGGCATGATCAACGGCCTGCTCACGCTGCGCGGCGCGTGGAACAAGGTGACCACCGACCCGGTGCTCAAGTTCTTCGTCGTCGGCATCACCTTCTACGGCATGAGCACCTTCGAGGGCCCGCTGCTCAGCGTCAAGAGCGTGAACGCGCTCAGCCACTACACCGACTGGAACATCGCGCACGTCCACGCGGGCGCGCTGGGCTGGGTCGGCTTCATGGTCTTCGGCATGATCTACTGGCTGGCGCCGCGCCTCTACCAGACCACCATCGCGAAGCCGTCCTGGGTCAACCTGCACTTCTGGCTCGCGACCATCGGCATCCTGCTCTACGTGATCCCCATCTACTTCGCGGGCATCACGCAGGGCCTGATGTGGCGCACCTTCAACGCCGACGGCGTCCTGCAGTACGACTTCCTCTCGACCGTCACCAAGCTGATCCCGATGTACTGGATCCGCACCCTCGGCGGCACGATGTACTTCGGCGCGCTGCTCATCGGCTGCGCGAACCTGCTGCTCACCTGGGCGAAGCGCCCGAAGCAGTACGAGGTGCCCGTCTTCGAGGCGGCGCCCCTGGCGAAGGGCTGGAAGCCCGAGCCCACGCCCCCCTCGACGCTCCCCAAGGGCAGCGTCATCGAGGTCGGCCGCGTCGTCGACCGCTTCGCCGCGCTCAACTGGCACCGCCGCTGGGAGGGCCTGCCGCTGGTCTTCACGGTGTGGGTCGCGATCGCGGTCATCGTCGCGAGCCTCTTCGAGATCGTCCCGCTCTTCGGGCTGCGCAGCAACATCCAGCGCATCGCCAGCGTCACGCCGCTCACGCCGCTGGAGTGCGTGGGCCGCGACATCTACATCTCCGAGGGCTGCGTGAACTGCCACTCGCAGATGATCCGTCCGCTGCTGGCCGAGACCGAGCGCTACGGCGAGTACTCCAAGCCCGGCGAGAGCGTCTACGAGCACCCCTTCCTGTGGGGCAGCCGCCGCATCGGACCGGACCTGGCGCGCGAGGGCGTGACCAATCCCAGCGCGCTCTGGCACCTGCGCCACTTCAACAAGCCCACCGACACGAGCCCCGGCTCGATCATGCCCTCGTACGCGCACCTGCTGGACAAGCCCATCGACTGGAGCGCGGCGGCCGCCTCGCTCGGCGCGATGCGCGCGGTCGGCGTGCCCTACGACGACGCGACGATCTCGGGCGCGGAGCAGCTCGCGAAGGCGCAGGCCGCGAAGGTGCACGAGCAGCTCGTGCGCGAGAACGGCGGCAAGGACATGGGCGTCGCCGCGGACCGCCGGGTCATCGCGCTGATCGCCTACCTGCAGCGCCTGGGCATCGACCTCAACAAGCCGGTCGAGGTCGCGCCCGCCGCCGAGCAGCCCAAGACCGCCTCCGGCGCCGCGCAGCCCGCGGCGGGCGCGGGCGGCAAGATCGGGGCGCTGCCGTGACGCACGCACCCGCCATCCTCGCCGACGGCGGGCTCTGGCCCACCGTCTCGCTCGTCATCTTCTTCCTCCTCTTCCTCTCCATCGTCGCCTACGTGATGATCGTCCCCAAGGCGAAGTGGCAGAAGGACGCGGAGATCCCCCTCGAGAACCCCACGCAGACTGGCACGAAGGAGCAGAGCCGTGGCTGAGATCGCACACAACGCCGGCGCCCGCGCGGGCGCGCACGAAGCACAGATCCTGGAGCACGACGCGGACGGCATCCGCGAGTACGACAACCCGATGCCCTTCTGGTGGTCCGCCATCTTCTGGGGCACCATCTTCTTCAGCGGGCTCTACATCCTCTACTACATGGTCGGCATCGGTCCCTCGGTGCGCCAGGACTACGACGACGAGGTGGCGGGCTTCTTCCAGGAGCAGGCCGCGAAGCTGGGCGACCTCAAGCCCACGCCGATGACGATCAAGTCGCTCATGGACGATCCCAAGATGATGAAGGCGGCGGCGGGGCTCTTCGCCTCCAACTGCGTCGTCTGCCACACCAAGGACGGCGGCGGCGGCACGGGCCCGAACCTCTGCGACGACTCCTACCTGAACGTCAAGAAGGTGGAGGACATCTTCACCGTCATCAGCAACGGCGTCGTCCCCAAGGGCATGCCCGCGTGGGACAAGCGCTTCGGCGAGGCGCAGCGCGTCCTGCTGACGGCGTATGTGGCGGGCCTGCGCGGCACGCATCCCGCGACGCCGAAGGATCCTCAGGGCGATCCGATCCCCGCGTGGAGCTTCCCGGCGGCGGGAACGGCGCCCGCGGCGGGAGCCTCCAATGCGGGAGCGGCCGCCGGAGGCCCGAAGGCGCCGGCGAAGTGAGCCGCGTCCTCGTGGGTGCCGTCCGGCGCGGCCGGACGGAGCAAGGACCTCGGTGAAACAGGACTTCACGCTTCCGCAGCTGAACGAACGCGTCCTCTCGACGCTGAACACCGACGGCAGCCGCCGCTGGATGACCCCGCGCGAGGCGCGCGGCCGTCTCTGGAAGGCGCGCCTGATCGTCGCGTGGTCGCTGATCGCGGTCTTCACGGCGATCCCGTGGCTGCGCATCGATGGGAAGCCGCCGATCTTCCTCGACGTGATGACGCGGCAGTTCACCTTCTTCGGGACGACCTTCCGCCCGACGGAGACGCTGCTGATGGCGCTGCTCTTCCTGGCGATCTTCGTGACGATCTTCCTGCTGACCGCGCTCTTCGGCCGCGTCTGGTGCGGCTGGGGCTGTCCGCAGACCGTCTACCTGGAGTTCGTCTACCGGCCGATCGAGCGCTTCTTCCTCGGCCAGGCGTACGGCCGCAAGGGCGCGACGGTCGCGGTCTGGCGCCGCATCGCGATGTACGCGGTCTTCCTGGTGCTGAGCGCGCACCTGGCGAACACCTTCCTGGCGTACTTCGTCGGCACGGACCGGCTGACGCACTGGACGCTGGGGAACCCGGCGGAGCACCCGGTCGCCTTCGCGGTCTTCGCGGTGACGGTCGGGCTGATGATGTTCGACTTCGTCTTCTTCCGCGAGCAGCTCTGCACGCTGGTCTGCCCCTATGGCCGCTTCCAGAGCGTGCTGCTGGACCGCGAGTCGCTGGTCATCGGTTACGACCGCCGCCGCGGCGAGCCGCGCGCGAAGGCCGCCGAGCGGCGCGCGCTGGAGTCCAAGGGCGAGCGCGCCGGCGACTGCATCGAGTGCACGATGTGCGTGCAGGTCTGCCCGACCGGCATCGACATCCGCGACGGACTGCAGCTCGAGTGCGTGAACTGCACGCAGTGCATCGACGCCTGCAACGAGGTGATGGACAAGATCGGCAAGCCGCGCGGCTTGATCCGGTACTCGTCGCAGAACCAGCTCGAGAAGGGGACGACGCGGCGCCTTCGCTACCGCGTCCTGATCTATCCGGCGCTGCTGGTGGTCATCCTCTCGGTCTTCGTCACGATGCTCGTGCGGCGCGAGCCCGCGCTCATCGAGCAGGAGCGCATCCGCGGCGCGAACTTCACCGAGATGACCGACGGCCGCATCGAGACGCCCATCAGCATCCTGGTGGAGAACCGCGGCGAGGTGCCGCGCACCTACACCGCGACGGGCGTGGACGACGTGCAGGTGGTCGGCGGCAGCGCGCAGGCGACGGTGCAGCCGGGGCAGCCCGGCAAGATCGCGCTGCGCGTCTCGTGCCCGCCGCGGAGCTTCGGGCGCGGATCGCGCCAGGGCGAGGTCGAGGTGCGCGACGACGCGGGCTTCGTCAAGCGCGTCCCGCTCACGATCGCAGGACCCTTCAGCGCAGGAGGTGGCAAGTGATGCAGCGTCTGATCGAGAACCGGTGGGCCTTCGTGCCCGTGGCGTTCCTGAGCGGGACGGTGACCTTCGTGGCGATCGCCGTGACCATCGCCGTGCGCGATCCCGGCGCGCTCGCGACCGAGCCCGACTACTACGCGCGCGGCGCGGCCTACGACGAATACAAGCACCAGATCGCCGAGAACGGCGCGCTGGGCTGGGTGGTGACGCCGGAGATCGTGGCGTCGACCGCGGACCCGCGGCTGGCGCGGCTGGAGCTGACGATCGCCGACAAGCACGGCATCCCCATCGAGGGGGCGCAGGTGCAGGCCGAGGTGATCCCGATCCGCCAGGCGGACCTGCGCACGCCGCTGGCGCTGAACGCGCTGGGCGGCGGCCGCTACGGCAGCGACGTGCCCGTGCGCGCGGGCGGCAAGTGGGAGGTGCGCGTGGAGGTGCGGTCCAAGGGGAAGCTCTTCTCGGATCGCTTCCGCCGCCAGGTGAACTTCGGTCCGCGCGTGCCGGTGACGGCATCGGCGGGAGGTGCATGATGCTCGCGCTCGCGGGAAGCGTCCTGCTTGCCAGCCTCGTCGGCAGCGCGCACTGCGCGGGCATGTGCGGCGGCATCGCGGCCTTCTGCGCGGGCGCGGGGCAGTGCGACGGACGGCGCAGCGCGGCGGCGACGGGGCTCTACCACGCCTCGCGCGCGCTCTCGTACGTCGCGGTCGGCGCGCTCGCGGGCGCCTTCGGGACGCTGCTCGACGCGGGCGGCGCGCTCGTGGGCGTGCAGCGCGTGGCGGCGGTCGCGGCGGGAGTGGCGGTCGCGCTGGTGGGCGTGGGCGTGCTCGCGTCCGCGGGCGGCTTCCAGACCGCGCGCATGCCGCTGCCGGAATGGATGAAGCGCGCGCTCGGCGCGGTGCACCGCGCGGCGGCGGCGATGTCGCCCCCGCGGCGCGCGATCGTGGTCGGACTGGCGACGCCGCTGCTTCCCTGCGGCTGGCTGTGGGCCTTCGCGGCGGTCGCCGCGGGCACCGGCAGCGTCGCGGGCGGCGCGCTCGTGATGGCCGCCTTCTGGGCGGGAACGGTGCCGATCCTGGCGCTCGTGGGCGCGGGGATTGCGTCGCTCGGCGGCGATCGCCGGCGCGCGCTCGCGGCGCTCGCGGGCGTCGCGATGATCGGCGTGGGCGTCTACACGGCGGGCGTGCGCGCGCCGCTGGCGCCGCTGGTCGCGCAGCGGCTGCATGACGCGCCGCCGGACATGGCGCGCGCGGCGAATGCGGGTGCGGTCAAGGACGTGAAGCCGGCATGCTGCCAGGGCGCGGATGAAGAAGAAGAGGAGGCCGAAGAGGCCCCCGCGATCAAGCCCGCCTGCTGCGAGGAGAAGCCGGCCTCATGAGCATCGCCTCGCCGGGCTTCCGCTCCGCCGAGACCCAGGCGCGCGCCCCCGCGCTGGCGGAGTGCGCGCATTGCGGCCAGCCCGTCCCCGAGGGCGCCGCGCCCGCGGGCGCGCAGGCTTTCTGCTGCACGGGGTGCGAGGCCGTCTGGCACGCGCTGCATTCCTGCGGACTCGAGCAGTACTACGCGATGCAGCGCGCCGCGGGCAGCCACGCGAACCGCCCCGACGCGCGCCACTCGTACCGCTACCTCGACCACGCCGACTTCCAGGCGCGCCATGTCGCGGTCGTCGCGCCGGGCCGCGTGCGCGCGGAGCTGCGGCTCGACGGCATCAAGTGCGGCGCATGCCTCTGGCTGCTCGAGGCGCTCCCGCGCCTGCAGACGGGGCTGCTCAGCTCGCGCGTCGACCTGGGCCGCTCGGTCATCGTGCTTGAGTGGACGCCGTCGCAGGCGGCGCTCTCGGAGATCGCGGCGCGCATCGGCGCGCTGGGGTACGAGGTGCGCCCGCTGGGCACGCTCGCCTCGCGCGAGGAATGGCGCCGCCAGGACCGCCGCTGGCTCGTGGACATCGGCGTCGCGGGCGCGATCAGCGGCAACGTGATGGCGATCGCCTTCGCCCTCTACGGCGCGCAGTTCGCGACGATGGACGCGGCGACGCGCGGCTTCCTGCAGTGGACGAGCGTCGCGCTCGCGGCGCTCGCGGTCTGCTGGCCCGGCCGCATCTACCTGCGCAACGCGTGGATGGCGATCCGCACGCGCACGCCGCACATGGACCTGCCGATCGCGCTCGCGCTGCTCGCCGGGCTGCTCGGCGGCGCGTGGATGACGGCGATGGGCACGCCCGGCGTCTACACCGAGAGCGTCTCGATGCTCGTCTTCCTGCTGCTCGTGGGGCGCTTCGTGCAGTTCCGCCAGCAGCGGCGCGCGCGCCACGAGATCGAGCTGCTCTGCGCGCTCGTGCCGCAGACCGCGCGCCGCATCGGCGACGACGGCGCAGTGGAGGAAGTGCCCACCGAATCGCTGCGCGCGGGCGACCGCGTCGAGGTCCCCGCAGGCGAGGCGGTCAGCGCCGACGGCCTGCTCGAGGGCGCGGACGCGCACCTGGACATGCAGCTGCTCACCGGCGAATCGCGCCCCGTGCGCGTGCACGCGGGCGAGGCGGTCTTCGCGGGCGTGCGCGCGGTCGGCGCGCCGCTGCGCCTGCGCGTGACGGCGGCGGGCGACGCGACGCGCGCGGCCTCGATCGCGCGCATGGTGGAGGAGGCCGCGGGGCGGCGTCCGCCCGTCGTGGAGTTCGCCAACCGCATCGCGGGCTGGTTCCTGCTGGCGGTGCTGGTCGCGGCGGTGGCTGCGGGCGTCGCGTGGTGGTTCATCGATCCGGCGCGCATGCCGGGCGTCGTCGTGGCGATGCTCGTCGTGACCTGCCCCTGCGCGCTGGGGCTCGCGACGCCGCTGACGATGGTCGCCTCGCTGGGCAAGGCCGCGCGCGCGGGGATCCTGGTGCGTGGCGGAGACGTACTCGAGCGGCTGGCGCGCAGCGGCACGCTCGTGCTGGACAAGACGGGCACGGTGACCGAGGGCGCGATGCGCGTGCTGCGCGTGCGCGGCGACGCGTCGGCGCTGCCGCTGGCGGCGGCGCTGGAGTCGCAGAGCGTGCATCCGATCGCGCGCGCCATCGCGGAGGCGGTGCCCGCGGCCCCGCTCGCGACGGCGCAAGTGCAGGAGGCGGCCGGACGCGGCATCCGCGGCGAGGTCGCGGGCGCGCGCGTCGCCGTCGGCAGCGCGGCGTACATGGACGAATGCGGCGCGCGCGCGGAGCCCGCGCTCGCGCAGGAGGCGCAGGCGCTCGTGGCGGAAGGCCTCTCGCCCGCCTTCGTCGCGGTCGATGGCGCGGTGCGCGCGGTGCTGGGCATCGGCGATCCGCTGCGCGCGGACGCGCCCGCGCTCGTGGAAGGACTGCGCGCGCGCGGCTGGCAGGTGTGGCTCGCCTCGGGCGACCTGCCAGTGCTCGCCGAGCGCGCGGGCGCGGCGATCGGCCTCGAGCCGGCGCAGGTGCGCGGCGGATGCGCGCCCGAGCAGAAGATGGAGCTCGTCGAGGCGCAGCGCGCGCAGCCGGTCGTCATGGTCGGCGACGGCGTGAACGACCTGCCCGCGATGGCCGCGGCTGCGGTGGGCATCGCGGTGCGCCAGGGAGCGCAGGCGACGGTCGCGCGCGCGGATGTCGCGCTCACGGGCGGCGGACTTGCGCAGGTGACGGCGCTGCTGGACGGCGCGCGCCGCACGATGCAGACGATCCACGCGAACTTCGCGATCAGCCTCGCCTACAACCTGGTCGGCGGCGTGCTCGCCGCGACCGGCACGATCAGCCCGCTCATCGCGGCGATCCTGATGCCGCTGAGCGGACTCACGGTGACCGCGGTCGCGCTGCACATGCCGCGCTTTGCCGCGCCGTCGCGCGCGGGCGCCGGGACGGGAGACGCGCCATGACGCTCCTCTACATCGCGATCCCGGTCGCGCTGCTGGTGGCCGCGGGCGCGGTCGTCGCCTTCATCTGGGCCGCGCGCGGCGACCAGTACGAGGACCTCGACACGCCGCCGGTGCGCATGCTGCTGGACGACGCGCCGGCGAAGCCCGCGGCGTCGCGGTCGGCCGCCGCGTCGCAGCCGCCCGGCACGTCGACCCCGGTACCCTCCGCGCATGGCCACGCTCGCGCTCCTGACCCCGACGCGCCCCGGGTTTCATCGTGATCCCTCCGTCGAGGAGCTGCAGGCCCTCGGCGAGCACTTCTCGTACCTGAAGGGACTCGCCGCGGCGGGCCGCGTCGTGCTCGCGGGTCCCGCGGAGGATGGCTCGCTTGGGCTCGTCGTCTTCCCGCGCGACGACACCGCGGCCGCGCAGGAGCTCATGGCGAAGGATCCGTGCGTCGTCGGCGGCGTGATGCGCTGCGAGGTGCGTCCCTTCCGCATGGCGCTCTTCGGCACCGGCAGCACGCGCGACTGGCTCGGCTTCACGCAGGCGATCCACATCCGCGCGGGCGTCCCCGCGGTCTGGCGCGCGATCGCCACCTGCGAGGGGATGGAGCAGTGGTTCCTGCGGCGCTGCGAGGCCTTCACCGCCGACGGCCGCGCCTGGCCGCGCGACCGCGCCTTCGAGGGCGCCGCGCGCATCCGCATGACCTGGCTCTGCGCGGGACAGCCCGACGGCAGCGGCGTCGTGCGCGCGGACGATCTCGCCGAGGAGGACTCGATCGAGACCTGCGAGCCGCCGCAGCGCCTGCGCCTGGGCTGGTACGAGGACAAGGGCTGGGTCGAGTTCCGCGTGCTCGCGCGCACCGATGGCCGCACGACGCTCGAGCTCGAGCAGCGCATGCATCCCCACGGCGACTTCGCCTTCCTCGAGGGCGTGTACGTCGGCTGCCACCAGGGCTGGACCTTCTACCTGGCGAACCTCAAGAGCGTGCTCGAGCACGGCACGGACCTGCGCGAGGAGGCGCCGGACCGCAAGGGGCTCGTGAATCACTGAACGCGCGGCGCGCGCGCGGCCCGCCGCCCGAATTCCGCTCACTGCACCGAGACGTCGCGCAGCACCTCTTCGTAGTCCGCCATCGCCGCGCGCAGCACGGAATGCGCGTGCTCGGGGCCGTAGGTGCCCAGCACCTCCGCGCTCGATGGATGGCCGGGGCGCATCTTGTAGGTGCCGAAGTAGTGCACGAGCCGCTCGATGAGCGCGTGCGGCAGCTCGTCGATGCTGCGCGCGGAGCCCCAGACGGTGTCGTCCTTGAGCACGCCGACGATCTTGTCGTCCGCGGTGCCGCCGTCGAGCATCGTGAGCCCGCCGACGACGATGCACTCGGCGATGATCTCGCTGCGGTTGATCGGGCGCTCGCTGCAGACGCAGATGTCCAGCGGATCGCCGTCGGCCTGCAGCGTGCCGTGCTCGCGCTCGGCCTGCGCGGCACGCTCGGCGGCGCGCGGGCCCGCGGTGGCGAAGAGTCGCGCGACGCGGTCCGCGCAGAGCGTGCGCGGGATGAAGCCGTAGAGCATCGGCGGCGTGCTGCTGTAGCGCTGCGGCCGGTCGACGCGCAGGTAGCCCGAGGTCTTCTCGATCTCGTACTTCACGACGTCGAAGGGGGTGATCTCGATGAACGCGTTGACGACGCGCGGCGCATCCGCGCCCACGGGGAGTCCGTGCCAGGGGTGCGGGCGCGAGCGGAAGTACGAGGGAACGGCCATGCATGCAGGGTAGCGGTTGCGCTGGCGCCCGAGCGCGGGCTCTGCGAAGATGCGCGGATGCCCGCCGCGCGCCGCACGCCCGCCGCACCCACGCGCTGCCCCTGGTGCGGCACCGATCCGCTCTATGTCGCGTACCACGACGAGGAGTGGGGCGTCCCCGTCCTCGACGACCGCGCGCTCTTCGAGAAGCTGATCCTGGACGGCTTCCAGGCGGGGCTTTCCTGGATCACGATCCTGCGCAAGCGCGAGGCCTTCCGCCGCGCCTTCCGCGACTTCGACCCCGAACGCGTGGCGCGCTTCGGCGCGCGCGACGTCGCGCGCCTGCTGCAGGACGAGGGCATCGTGCGCAGCCGCGCGAAGATCGAGGGCGCGGTCCGCAACGCGCGACTCTGGTGCGAGCTCATCGATGCCCAGGGCCCGGGCGCGTTCCGCGACCTGCTCTGGCAGCATGTCGGCCACCGCACGCTGCAGCCGCGCCTGCGCACGCTCGCGCAGATCCCCGCGGTGACGCCGCAGAGCGAGGCGATGGCGAAGCAGCTCCGCAAGGCGGGATACACCTTCTGCGGGCCTACCATTTGCTACGCATTCATGCAGGCCGTCGGAATGACCAACGACCACATCGTCCCGTGCCATCGGCACGCGGCGGTGGCGCGGATGGCGCGGCGATGACGGGCGAGCCCGCGAGCGCCGGCGAGCTCCGCGTCGCAGGCATGACCTGCGCGAGCTGCGCGAACAGCGTCGAGCGCGTGCTGCGCGGCGTGCGCGGCGTGCGTGGCGCGCGCGTCGACTTCCTCACGGGGCTCGCGCGCGTGGAGTATGAGGCGGGCGCGGTGGATCTCGAGCGCCTCGCGCGCGCGGTCGACGCGATCGGCTACCGCGCGCAGGTCGCGGGCGGGCTCGACCTCGCAGCGCTCGACGCGCAGGCGCAGCGCGAGCTCGTGCGCGTGCGCCGGCGCGCGGCGGTGGCGGGGGCGCTCGCGATGCCGCTGCTGGTGATGGGCATGACGCAGCACCTGGCGCACGGTTCGGCGCTGGCGCGCGCGATGGACTTCCCCGGCAGCGGGTGGGTGCAGTGGGCGCTCGCGACGCCGGTGGTCTGCTGGTGCGCGGGGGACTTCTTCCGCATGGCGTGGAAGGGGATGCTGCGCGGCACGGCGAACATGGACTCGCTCGTGGCGCTGGGCGTGGGCGCGGCGTATGCGTACTCCACGCTGGTGCTGCTGGCGCCCGGCGTCGCGGCCTCGCACGCGCTCTACTTCGAGGCGGCGGCGGTGGTGGTCGCGCTCGTGCTGCTGGGGCGCTTCTTCGAGACGCGCGCGACGCGGCGCACGCGCGACGCGGTGCGCGGCCTGTGGGAGCTGCAGCCCGCGATGGCGCGCGTGCGGCGCATGGGGATGGAGCGCGAGGTCCCGCTGGAGCAGGTGCATCCCGGCGACGACTGCATCGTGCGCCCCGGCGAGCGCGTGCCGGTGGATGGATCGGTCGTCTCGGGCGCGTGCGCGATCGACGAGTCGATGCTCACCGGCGAGCCGATCCCCGTCGCGAAGGCGCCGGGTGACGCGGTCTTCGCGGGCACGGTGAACGGCACGGGCGCGCTCGTGGTGCGCGCCTCGCAGGTGGGCGCGCAGACGGTGCTGCGGCAGATCGTGCGGCTGGTCGAGCAGGCGCAGTCGAGCCGTGCGCCCGTCGCGCGCCTGGCGGACCGCGTGAGCGCGGTCTTCACGCCCGCGGTGCTCGCGGTCGCGGTGGCGACCTTCGCGGCGTGGATGCTGCTGGGAGCGCCGGAGACGCGCCTGCCGATGGCGCTCTCGAGCGCGGTGAGCGTGCTGGTGATCGCGTGTCCCTGCGCGCTGGGGCTCGCGACGCCGACGGCGATCATGGTCGCGACCGGTCGCGCGGCGCGGCGCGGCGTGCTCGTGAAGGGTGGCGCGCCGCTGGAGGCGCTCGCGGGCATCGACACGGTGCTGCTGGACAAGACCGGGACGGTGACGGCGGGGCGGCCCGAGGTCGTCGCGGTGCGCGCGGCGGCGGGGGTCGAGGAGCGCGCGCTGCTCGCGCTGGCGGCGGCGGCGGAGAGCGCGAGCGAGCATCCGCTGGCGGGCGCGGTCGTCGTCGCGGCGCGCGCGCAGGGAATCGCGTTTGGCGTGCCGGATTCGACGCAGGCGGTGCCCGGCGGCGGCGTGCGCGCGCGCGTGGGCGGCGCGGCGGTCGTGGTGGGCGCGCCGGAGTTCGTCGCGGGCGAGGGGATCGCGCTGGGCGAGCTCGCGCGCATCGCGGCGGAGGAGGCGGCGAGCGCGCGCACCGCGGTCGTGGTCGCGCGCGACGGCCAGCCGCTGGGCGTGATCGCGATCGCGGACCAGGTGCGCGCCGAGAGCGCGGGCGCGATCGCGGCCCTGCGTGCGCGCGGGCTTGCGGTCGCGCTCGTCACCGGCGACAACGAGCGCACCGCGCAGGCGGTCGCGCAGGCGGTGGGCATCGGCGAGGTGCACGCGCGCACGCTGCCCGTGCAGAAGGCGCAGCTTGTGCAGCGGCTGCAGGAGCAGGGGCGGCGCGTGGCGATGGTGGGCGACGGCATCAACGACGCCCCCGCGCTGGCGCAGGCCTCGGTGGGAATCGCGGTCGGCGGCGGCACGCAGGTCGCTGCCGAGGCGGCGGACATCGTGCTGCTGCGCCCGGGGCTCGAGGGCGTCGTCGACGCCGTCGACACCGCGCGCGCGACGATGCGCGTCGTGCGCCAGAACCTCTTCTGGGCCTTCGCCTACAACACGGTGGGCATCCCGCTGGCCGCGGGCGTGCTCTGGCCGTGGACGCATTGGGAGCCGGGCCCGATGGTCGCTGCGCTGGCGATGTCCTTCAGCAGCGTGACCGTCGTCGCGAACAGCCTGCGGTTGGGGCGCGGCGGGGGCTGAGTCGGGCGCGCGCGGCGCGCGGCGCGGCCGCATGCATGCCTCCCTACAATCGCGCGCTGCGTGCTGCAGCAGCTCTACCAGTTCATGACGCCGATCGAGCCGGCCCTCACGGGGCCCTGGCGGTGGGCGCTCTACGCCGTGATCGCGGCGGGTCTCGTGACCGCGCTGTGGACCGTGATCGGCCGGCGCTGGCGCAGCGATGGCGTGCGCCGCTGCCCCAAGTGCGCGCACAGCGTCGATCCGTCGGCGCGCATCGATCCGGTCGAGGGGCTGCGCTGCACGGAGTGTGGCACCGTCGCGCACCGCGAGCGCGACCTGCTCCGCATGCACGGACGGCGACGGACCGCTGCGGCGGGAGTCGCGGTCGCGCTGCTGGTCGCGGCGCCGCTCTTTCTCTGGCACAGCGGTCCGACCTTCCTCGTGCGCACGCTGTTGCCGCGCTGGTGGACGCTGGAGTCCGCGACGATGCCCAACGGACTCACGCTGGTGCATCAGGTCGATCCGGTGCAGTGGATGGAGCTTGAGCCGAACCCCGCGCTGAGCGCGCTCAAGGGTGGATTCGAGGACGAAGCGCCCGTCGCGCCGATGGGATCGAGCGGACCTCCGATGCTGCTCTATCCCGAGCGCGAGCGACTCCTCCTGTCGCAGGGCTCCGAGACGCCCACGCCGCTGCCGCTCCACGGGCCGTACAGCTTCGGGCTCGATGGCCGCGATGGCCGCATGCCCGCCGTCGGCACGCCGGGCTTCGGCGGCGACATCGACGGCGATGGCGCGCCCGACCTGATCCTCGGGCAGATCAATGTCGGCAGCGGCGGCGGCACCTGGTGGTCGCGTCTGGTCCCGGCCGAGACGCCCGACGCGCGCGTGCAAACCTGCGGCCCCGGCCGCGGCTACTTCGCGCGCGCCGACGATGGCGTCGTGCTCTTCCACTGGATCGTCCCCGGCTTCCGCTACACGCTCGTGCCGGGTGCGTTCCTGGCCGATCCCGATGTCCCCTGCGAGCCCGATCCGACGACGCGCGAGTGGAAGCCCGCCGCCGCGCGCATGCGGCGCATGGTCGACCGCGCCGCGATTGCGCAGGCGACGCGCGAGGTGAAGGAGGCGTACGAGCGCTGCGGTGCCGCGCCCACCACTGGCGCGCAGGTGAACCTCGCGGGCACCGCCTCGGTGCTGCAGCGCTGCCCCGAGATGATCGCGCCGCTCGCGCGCATCGTCGTCGAGATGGTCTTCACCGGCAACGAGGCGCAGTGGGAGGAGTTCGTGCGCGTCGCGTGGCCCGGCGATCCCGGCGACCGCGACGCGTTCCTCTACGAGATGCGCCGCGCGATCGAATCGTGCGACGCGCGTCCCTTCCTGCGCACGCTGAACAACGTCCCCGAGCCCGTGCCCGCGGTGGGCTCGACGCCCGTGCGATCGACGCTGCGCGAGCGCTCGAAGGGCGCGACCCCGTGAATCCCGCCGCGCCCGAGGCGATGCTCGCGCGCGGCGCGCTGATCGCCGCATCGGGCGCGCTGGGCTGCGTGGCGCGCGCATGGGTCCGCGACCGCGCGCTGCGGCGAGGCTGGTCAGGGTGGTCCGCGGTGCTCGCGATCAACCTGGCGGGCGCGGCCGCGATGGGCGCCTGCGCCGCGTGCGCCGCGCGCGCGGGTGGGGGCGCAGGTGCGGGCGACGATGCGGCCGCATGGGCAGCGTGGGCCGCGCTTGCAGGGATGGGATTCCTGGGCGGATGGACGACCTACTCGGCATTCGCGGTCGACGTCGCGGTGCAGTGGATGCGCGGCGAGCGCATGCGCGCGGTCGCGCTGGCATGCGCGACGCTCGCTGGCGCGCCGGTGATCTATGTGATGGTGCGCGTGGTGGTGGTGGCGATGGGCGCGATGGGCGCGGCGGGCGCCGCGGGCGTTGTCGGCGCGGCATCCGCACCGGGAGCGGCGGGATGAGCGGCGTGCCGGAGAGCGCGGGCGCGTCGATCGCGCCGCCGCATGCGCCCTCGCTTGCGCGGCTGCTGGCGGCGACCTTCGTCGGCGGGCTCGTCGGATGCGCGGCGCGCGCCGGCGTGGAGGCGGCGGTCGTGGCGGTCGAGCCTTCGGGCGCGTGGATCGCGCGCATCCTGGTGAACGTCGTCGGCGCCGCGGGGATGGGTCTCTTCTTCGCGCGCATCGCGCGGCTCGACGAGCGCGGCCGCCCCGACGGCGTCGCGCACGCGCAGCGCGCCCCCGAGCATCTCATCGGCGCGGGCTTCTTCGGCGGCCTCACGACGGTGAGCGGCTTTGCGATGGACGCCGGCGACGCGCTCATGGGCTCGAATCCCGACCTCGCGCGCGCGGGGCTGATCCTGGGCGCGAATGCGGTCGTCGGCCTGGCGGCGTGTGCGGCGGGATTGGTGTGGGGGGTGCGGATGCGGCGCGGGAAGGCAGGCAACGCCGAGCCATGACCGGCGAGCGGATTGAGGTGCAGTCATGGGAGATGCCGATGGGCGATGGAGCCGTCGGCGATGGTGTCCACGCGCTGCGCATGTGGTTGCGCGAAGGTCTCGCGCGCAGTTCCGATGCTGGTATCCGCGCGATGGTGATCGAGGGCGGACGCGAGACCGCGCCCACGCCGCTTCGGACGGACGCTGAGATCGATGCCGCAGTTCACGCGGGAACCACGGGATCGACGTCCAATGGGCTCCTCCTCTGGATCGCAGCGTTTGAGCCTCCCGCGTACCTGCAGACCTGGATGAAGCTGCCGGTCCGGATCCTGAGAGCCGACGATCTGGAGTCCGTCTGGAGCGACGAGCCCGCGAAGCGGCGCGCGTGGATCGCGGATCTCGCGCGCCGGCATCGGCCGCATCTGTTCTTCGGCCACGACGCGCAATGGGCGCATCGGTTTCGATGGGTGTGAGCACGAGACGCGCGCGGGAATGTGATTTCGCAACCGCCCCGCGATAGCCTGCGCACTCGTGATCCGGGAGCTCCATCTCGCCACCCTCAAGCGCCGCTGGTCGGCGGTGTTCGCGTCGAACGATCCGTTCACCTGGCCCTTCCATGAGGGCTTCGTGTGGTCGGGCGTCTTCTTTCCGACCGAGGGATACCACGTCTTCCGGCGCCAGTTCGCCGCGGGTTTCGATGGCTCCGCCGAGTTTGGCAGGGTCGTGTGCGAGGCCTACGGTGCTTGGGACGAGGATCTGCAGCGGCTTCGCGCGGAATGGAGCGGCAATCCGCGCGGCGCGTGGGTTTCCGAGATGGAGAAGCGCGTTGGGTGGGGATGAGAGGTGCGCGATCGAGCCGAGCGGACGCACGTGGATCAATCATCCGCGATCGCATGCTCATATCGCCGGGACGACGCGGAGAACATCCGCGATGCACATCGATCCGAACTTCTTACTCCACCTGTAAAGCGTCTGCCCAAAGACGCCGCGCTTCGGCAAGTCTCGTCGATCGTTCGGTCCGTCGACTCCTGCGCGCGCGCATCGGCGATCTGCTCTCCCGTGAAACGGATTTCCTTCACGCGACTGTCCAAGCTGGTTGGAAGCTGTAGCGCCCCAGGTAACTCGTACTCGAATTGGCTCAGGACTCAGGGGGAAGACCATCGTCCTTGCTGACGACAATGCGGTTCTCGCGGAGCGCCCAGGCCCACAGTGCTCGATCGTCGGCAGTGTCCATGCCGACCATGGCCACGTGGACCGAGTCATACCCGGCGTCCTGAAGGAACTTCGACAGGCGCGGCGGGAGCTGGTTGTCGATCACGAACCTCATGCGACGCGGAACACCGCGTGGCTCATGTGAACAGCGGCGTAGGCGATCGCCGCCAGGATGTCATCGCGCACCAGCGACGGGTGGTCGGCCAGCACCTCTTCGGTGGAGGCGCCGTTCGCGAGCAGCTCAAGCACGTCGGACACGCGCATTCGCGTCCCGCGGATGCAGGGTCGTCCGCCGCACTGACCGGGCTCGACGGTGATTCTCTCAAGGAGCGCGCGTGACATGGCCTCACTATAGCGGGCTCTGCGTGCAGATCATCGCTTCCTGCCAAAGAGCCTCAGCGCGCGAGGTTTCCGGATTCTGTGCCGCGGATCGTAAAATGCCCAGCCTCATGCATCGCGTGATCATGAACGTGCTCCGCGACGTGCACGCGCGGGAGCAGGACGAGCGTTCGAAGTGATGCGCCATGAGCGGACCGACCCTTTCAGAGCTGCTTGACTCGTTCGAGACCTCCGCGACGGAGCTCTGGATTCCACGGATCACGAAGCTCGGATTCACGGACGTGCAGTGGCAGCGTGGCCGAATTGAGAGTCAAGTGGGGGCCCGGCACGGACTGATCGCGCTTTCCCTCGTCGCCATGCCTTACGACTCGATGGTGTGGGCGACCTTCACGCGCGGCGAGCCGCTGCCGCCGCGGACCTATCCAGAGAACATCTCGGTGGAGTCCCTCTGCCTCCTCGAGAGTCCGACCTTTGGATTCAATGTCAATCCGGTCGACAGCAGCGGGCGCGAGTTCTCGAGCGTCCGTGCCTCGGCGATCATCGCCCGGTATGCCGATCTGCTCGATCGCCATTGGGCAAGGTGGAGCATCCTCCTTCAGGATTGGGAGCAAACGAGGACCGCCGCCCTGGCCGCGCTGCGTCGCGCCGGAGATGATTGGTGGCGCGCGGATCGCGAGTGACCGGAGCAGGGGAGTTGTTCGTCGCGGCGCATCCGGGATGCTGCGGCTCGCCCCGCCGCCTCGCCCCATGCTTCTCCCCACCGCCCCGCCAATCGCCGGCCGCTACCCTCCCCCCATGCCCGCGTCCGTCCACCTGCACCGCGTCGCCGACCTCTTCGCGCGCACCGTGCGCACCTGCGAGATCGTCGTCGAAGGCGGCCGCATCGCCGCGATGCGCGAGACCGCGCGCACGCCGCCGGCGGGGGTGCTCGTGCCGGGCTTCGTCGACGCGCATGTGCATGTCGAGAGCAGCATGCTGCCGCCGTGGGAGTTCGCGCGCGTCGCGATGCGCCACGGCACCGTCGCGAGCGTGAGCGATCCGCACGAGATCGCCAACGTCCTCGGCGTCCCCGGAGTGCGCTTCATGCTCGACGACATCGAGGGCTCGCCCTTCACCGTCTGGCTCGGCTGCCCATCCTGCGTGCCCGCGACCAGCTTCGAGACCGCGGGCGCGGCGCTCGATGCCGACGCATGCGCCGCGCTCCTGGACGATCCGCGCATCCGCTACCTCAGCGAGATGATGAACTGGCCCGGCGTGCTCGCGGGCGACGCGCAGGTGCTCGCGAAGATCGCCGCAGCGCGCGCGCGCGGCAAGCACGTCGACGGCCACGCGCCTGGGCTGCGCGGCGAGCAGGCGCGCGCGTACTTCGCCGCGGGCATCGAGACCGACCACGAGTGCTTCACGCTCGAGGAGGCGCGCGACAAGGCCGCGCTGGGCGTGCGCATCCTCATCCGCGAAGGCAGCGCCGCGCGCAACTTCGAGGCGCTCTGGCCGCTGCTGCGCGAGCGTCCCGCGCAGTGCATGTTCTGCACCGACGACGCGCATCCCGACGACCTGCTCGCGGGGCACATCGACCGGCTCGTCGCGCGCGCCATCGCGCACGGCGTCGACGCCTTCGACGCGCTGCGCGCCGCGACGGTGCATCCCGTCGAGCACTACGGCCTGCCCTGCGGGCTCCTGCGCGTGGGCGACCGCGCGGACTGGGCGCTCGTGGAGGACCTGGTCTCGATCCGCCCGCGGCGCACCGTGATCGCGGGCGAGGTGGTCGCGGAGGACGGCCGCACGCTCGTGCCGCCGCGCGCGGCGCGCACGCCCAACGCGTTCCGCAGCGCGCGGATCGACGCGGGCGCGCTTGCGGTGCGCGCGCCCGTGGATTCTGCGGCCAGCGCGCGCGTGGACGCCATCGTCGCCGAGGACGGCCAGCTCGTCACCAAGCGCGCGACCGCCGCCGCGCCGGTGCGCGCGGGCATCGTGGAGCCCGATCCCTCGCAGGACCTGCTGCAGCTCTGCGTCGTCAACCGCTACAGCGACGCGGCGCCGGCGTGCGCCTTCGTGCGCGGCTTCGGCCTGCGCGCGGGGGCGATCGCCAGCAGCGTTGCGCACGACTGCCACAACGTCGTCGCCGTCGGCGCGGACCGCGAGAGCCTCGCCGCCGCGGTCGACGCCGTCTTCGCCGCGCGCGGCGGGCTTGCGGTCGTCGCCGGCCCCGGCGCCACGCCGCGCACGCTGGCGCTGCCGATCGCGGGCCTCATGAGCGACCGTCCTGCGGAGGAGGTGGGCGCGGCCTACGCGGGCCTCACCGCGGCCGCGAAGTCGCTCGGTTCGCCGCTGCGTTCGCCCTTCATGACGCTCGCGTTCATGGCGCTCCTGGTGATCCCCGAGCTCAAGCTGAGCGACCGCGGCCTCTTCGACGGCCGCGCCTTCCGCTTCACCCCCGCGGTGCTCTGACGCGCTGCGGAAAATATGCCGGGCATGCCCGGCATATTTTCCGGCGCGGCTACCGCGCCACGCTCGCCGCGATGTCGCGCACGAGCTCCGCGACCAGCTTCCCCAGCATCTCCGGCGGCCACGGCCCGAGCTCGGGCGCGCCTTCGGCGATGTGCGCCGCGTGCAGCTCGATGCCCGCCGCGATCTGGCACGCCAGCGCGCGCACATCCGCCGCGGTGAAGCCGCTCGCCGCCGCCGCGCTCGCGGGCGCCTGCGCCACCGCGTCGAGGTCGATCTCCAGCGTCGCCGGCCCGCGCCCGACATGCGCGACCGCGCTCTGCGCCAGGTGCGGCAGCGTCATGCGTCCGCGCAGCAGGCTCTCGAAGGTGAACGCGACCGTCTCGGTGTCGGAGTCGATCGCCTCCAGGATCGCCTGCGTCGCGTACGCCTCGGCGAGTCCGACGATCGCGTAGCGCGCCAGATGCCCATCGGCGCGCGCGTAGGTGAAGCCGTTGCCGCTGTGGCGTCCCTCGCGCGGGCGCAGGTCCGCGTGCAGGTCGATGTTCGCGCAGCTCACGGGTCCGCCCGCCGCGCGCGCGCAGCCCGCGAGCACGCCGTACGCGTTGTTGTGCCCGCCGCCGATCACGATCGGCACGAGCCCCGCGCGCCGCAGCGATTCGACCACGCCCGCGACGCGCTCGTCCACCTGCGCGCACAGCGCGCGCAGCTTGCGCAGCGCCGCGGCGCGCGCGGCCGCGTCGCCCGAATGCTCGTCGATGCGCCGCGCCTGCTTCTGCAGGTCGCGCACCTCCACGCGACCCGCAACCGCGATGCGCGCGCCGTCCAGGAAGGCGTTCGACTGCATGTTCGCCAGCCGCGGCAGCATCGTGCGCCACATGCGCCGCGCGCCGGGGCGGCCGCCGTTGGCGCGCACGCCGATGTCCTCGGGGACGCCCAGCAGCGCGACCCGCGCGCCCGCGGGCGCGGCGCCCTTCACGCCCAGCACCTGCATGCGCTCGCCCAGGCGGGTCTCCCCCTCGCGCGGCGCCGTCAGCGCCCGCAGCGCGTCGGCGGTCATCGGTCGCAAGTGCTTCATGCGGCGGATGCTACGAGCGGCGGCGGGGGTGCCGCGCCGCGCGGATGAACCCGCGGCGGGGCTCCCGGTACAACCGGCATGCCCTCCGAGCCGCAGCAGACGGACCGCCGCGATTTCCTCCGCACCTCGATCGCCGGCGCCGCCGCCGCCGCGCTCGCCGCGCGCGCCTTCGCGCAGGGCGGGCCGGGTTCCGTCGGCGCGCCCGCCGGCGCACCCGCGCTCGCGCCGCCCGCCACGCCTGCCGCCGCGCGCCCGCTGCGCATCTGCCACCTCACCGACATCCACGTGCAGCCCGAGCGCAACGCCGAGGCCGGCCTCGCGGCCGCGCTCGCGCATGCGCAGTCGCAGAAGCCCGACTTCATCCTCACCGGCGGCGACGGCGTGATGGATGTCTTCGAGGCCAAGCGCGGCCGCGCCGACCAGCTCCGCGCGCTGCTGCAGGCGACCTTCAAGCGCGAGTGCGGCGTGCCGCTGCACCACACCGTCGGCAACCACGACATCTACGGCTGGAACAAGAAGAAGAGCGGCGCCGCGGGCACCGAGTCCGACTGGGGCAAGAAGTTCGCGTGCGAGCTCTACGGCCAGCCGCGCACCTACCAGACCTTCGACCGCGGCGGCTGGCGCTTCATCTGCCTCGACAGCGTGCAGCCCAAGGGCGACGGCTACGTCGGCTACCTCGACGACGAGCAGCACGAGTGGCTGAAGTCGACGATCGCCGGCACGCCCAAGACGACGCCGATCCTGATCGTCTCGCACATCCCGATCCTTTCGCTCACCGCGCTCACCTACGGCGCGCCGCGCGGCCGCGAGAAGGTCGGCGAGGACACGGTCATCCACGCCGGCGAGATGCACACCGACGGCACGCTGCTACACGACCTCTTCAAGGACGCCGGCAACGTGAAGGTCTGCCTCAGCGGACACACGCACCTGCTCGACCACTGCATGATTGACGGCATCAGCTACATCTGCGACGGCGCTGTGAGCGGCTCCTGGTGGAAGGGCCCGCTCGAAGGACTCCCCGAGGGCTACGGCTGCCTCGAGCTGCGCCCCGACGGCACCTTCACGCACGAGTACAAGACCTACGGCTGGAAGGCGGCGAAGGCGTAGCCGAGGGACTGTGGGCGCTACTTCGCCCCCGCCGCCTCATCCCCGCCCACCGCAAACCGCACGTTCGCGAACCCCGCGTCCTTCCCCGCCTGCACCGCGCCGACGGTGATCTCCACCGGCGTCTCCGGGGTCGCCTTCACGACGACGCCCGCCTCCTTCGGCAGCGTGCGCAGGAACGCCACGAGCCCCGCGCGGTCGGCGAAGCGGTGCGTGCCGATGCGGTACTCCGCGCCGGCGGCGGTCTGCGAGACCATCACGACCTGCGGCTCGAGCGCGGAACTCGACTGCCCCGGACGCGCGAAGCCCGTCGCCAGCTCGGACTCCTCCGCCGCGACCGAGTACGAGATCACGAAGTAGAAGAGCAGGAAGAGCACCACATCGATCAGCGCGATGAGCGGCAGGCGGATCCCCGTGGGATCCAGGCGCGACGGTCGTGCGGCGGTCAGGCGCATGCGCTCCTCACCGCGCGGCTCCCGCGCCGTTCGCACCCGCGCCACCCGCGCCCGCCGTCCCCGTCGTCGCGATCTTCCACTGCGTGATGCCCGCGTCCGCGAGCGCGCGCCCGACGCGCTCGAGCTCCCGCGAGGCCGCGCGCCGGTCCGCGCGCACGACGACCTCGAGCGGACCGCTCGCCGCCGTCGCCGTCTTCAGCTGCGTCGCGATCGACTGCGCGAGCTGCGCGCCGTCGAGCTGCTTGCCCAGCACGCTCACCGTGCCGTCGCGGTCGAGGTCGAGCACGATGGACATCGACGCGTCCTCCTCGACGGCCTTCTGCCCGGGCTCGCGCGGCAGGTCCATCGGGCGGTACTGCGTCTCGGTGAACTGCGAGGTCATGCTGAAGAAGATGATGAGCAGCAGCACCACGTCGATCATCGGCGTGAGGTCGAAGCTCGCCTCCTTCTCGCGGTTCGACGGCTCGAGGTTCATGCGCGTCCGCGCGCGGCCGCCGCGCCGCCGCCTCCCTGCGCGGCCTGCGCCGCCTGCGTCGCGGCATCGCGCTGCGCCTGCGCCGCGCGCGCGCCGCCGGTGGCGACCATGCCCGCGAAGCGCTCCAGGTCGCGCCCGATGCGGTGCATGATGCGGTCGATGCGCCGGCGGAAGAGCGCGAAGGCGATCGTCGCGGGAATCGCCACGATCAGGCCCTCCGCGGTGTTCACGAGCGCCATCGACATGAAGGTCGCCAGCTCGTTGGAGCGCGCCGCGCCCTGCAGCCCGCCGATCGCGCGGAAGGCGCCGATCATGCCGATGACCGTGCCAAGAAGTCCAAGCATCGGGCCGACCGCGGCGATGACGCCGAGGCCGTCGTTCATGCGGTGCACCTCGTCCGCCTCGCCGCGCGCGACCTCCTCGACCGCGCCGCGGAACTCCAGCAGGCCGAAGCCCGAGGTCCGCGCCCGCGCGAAGGCCTCCGCGAGCACCGTCGTCACGAAGCAGCGGTTCGCGGGATCCTTGCAGTAGCGCTCCGCCTCGGCGACGCGCCCCTCGCCCAGCAGCAGCTCGAGCGTGCTCATCACCTCCGGCGGCGCGAACTCGCGCGTGCGCAGCGCGAGGACATTGCGCACCGTCAGCGCGACCGCGAGCACGGAGAGCGCGATGAGCACGTAGCTCAGCGCGCCGCCGTCGCGGATGTAGGTGAGCAGCGTCGGGGACGCCTCGGGATCGGCGGCCATCGCGGCCTGCGCGACGAGGCCGGCGATCGAGGACGCGGGATCCAGGTGCATCACGGGCGCTCCTTGCCCGGCGCCTTGATGGGCGCGGGCGGTGCGGCGGGAACGGGCACGGGCTGCTCCTTCAGGCGCTGGCGCAGGTGCTCGATGGCGGCCTGGAGCTGCGCGTCCTCGCCGAGGAAGGTCGCGTGCGGCAGGTTGTCGACCACGATGTCGGGCTCGACGCCGCGGCCCTCGATGAGCCACTTGCCCGAGAGGTCGAAGACGCCGTTCTCGCCCGCGGTGGCGACGCCGTCGTCGACCATCGTGTTGCTGCTGCTGAGCCAGATCTCGCCGCCCCAGGTGCGGGTGCCGATGACCTTGCCCAGGCCCAGGCGACGGAAGCCCTCGGTGAAGGCCTCGCCGTCGGAGCCGGTGGACTCGTTGCACAGCACGACCATAGGTCCGCGGAAGGCGTACTGCATGTTCCATGCAGGTCCCTGTCCGACGGGCTGATTCCAGTACATCCACGCCTTGCGCATCAGCCGGGAGAGGATCCAGCTGTCGATGTTGCCGCCGCCGTTGTTGCGGACGTCGATGATCAGGCCCTTGCGGTTGAAGACCGGGATGTAGTCGCGCATGAAGTTGCCGATGTCGTCGCCGCCCATGGCGCGGACATGGATGTACGCGAACTCGCCCTTGCTGGCCTCCTCGACCTTGGCGCGACGGGCGAGCTCCCAGGCGCGGTAGCGCAGCTCCTGGTCCTCGCCGCCGGAGATCGGAAGCACCACGACGTCGCGCGGCGCGCCGCCGCCCTGCGGAACGACGGTGAGCAGCGTCTGGCGCCGCGCCTTCGTGCGCAGGAGCATCGACGGATCGGCGACGCTCAGCGTCGGGATGCCGTCGATGGCGGTGATGACCTCGCCCACGCGCACGTTGGCGGTCGGCGCCTGCAGCGGCGAGCGCACGCCCACGCCCGTCTCGTCCGGGTCGGAGACGGGGATCGCCGAGACGCGCCAGCCGCCCGCGGCGTCGTCGCGCATCAGGTCCGCGCCCAGCGTGGCGGGGGCGATGCGGTCGCTGCCGCGGCGCATGTCGCCGCCGTAGACGAAGTGGTGCAGCGCGGAGAGCTCGCCGGTGAGCTCGGCGAGCACGTCGCTCAGCTCCTCGCGCGAGCGCACGCGCTCGACGCGGGGGAGGTACTTGTCGAGCATCGCGCGCCAGTCGACGCCGTGCATGTGCGAGTCGTAGAAGTAGTCGCGCAGCATGCGCCAGGCGTCAATGTACATCTGGCGCCACTCGTCGCGCGGCGTGACGCGCAGCGCGACCGCGCCGAAGTCGACGGCGGCGTCGGGCTTGTCCAGCGCGGCGGGGGCCGGCGCGGCGTCGACCACGAAGCAGCGCGCGCCGCGCGTGATCAGCAGCTTGCTGCGGTCCATGCTCAGCTCGGCGTCGGAGACGCCGCCGGCGACGACCTTGGGCTCGGGCTTCTCGTTGCCGATGGCGAGCGCGAAGAGCGTGCCGCGCGGGCCGCGGTCCTCGTCCTCGTCGCTGACGGAGGCCATCGGGTCGACGGCGATCCAGAAGAGCGCCTTGTCCGTGGCCAGGATCGTGCGCCGCAGCGCGGAGGGGGGCACGGGCACGCGCTCGATGCGTTCGGCGAGGCCGTCGAGGTCGATGTCGACGGTGACCGCGGGCTTCGCGTCCTTCGCGGGCGCGGCGTCCTTCGCCGGCGCCGCGTCCGCGGGCTTCGCGTCGGCGACCGCGGTCGCGGGCTTCGCGTCCGCCGGCTTTGCGTCCTTCTTCTCCTTCTCCGCCTTGCGGCGCGCGAGCTCCACTTCATCGTCCGCCTGGAAGGGCGAACGCGTCCCCGCCTTCAGCGCGAGCTGGTAGATCACGCCCTTCTTCGGGAAGTACGGATCCGGCGCGCCCGCGCCCCAGGGGCTGCGCACCACCGAGTTGAAGACGCGGTCGCTGCCGAAGTAGAGGAACTTTCCGTCCGGGCTCCACGCGGGCGCGTAGCTGTCGTAGCGGTCGCTCGTGGCGTCGGTGATCGAGCCCTTCTCCGCGTTCCAGATCCGCACGCGCGAATGCATGTTCTGCGCGGGCGCGACGTACGCAAGCCACCGGCTGTCGGGGGACCACACCGCGTCGCTGATCTGGTCGATCGTGTTCGCCTCGACGAGCGTCGGCGTGCCCGTCGCGAGGTCGACGACCCAGATCCGCTGCTTCTTGTCCATCACCGCCAGGCGCTTGCCGTCGGGCGAGGGCACCGCGATCCAGCGCACCGTGTCGCCGCCGGTCGTGCGCAGCTTCGGCGCGCCCACGCCGTTGGCGGGAAGCGTCGCCACCTCGAGCTCGCCGGACTCGTCCGAGATCGCCACGAGCTGGTCGCCCTCGGGCAGGAACGTCGCCTGCCGGTAGCGGATGCCGTCGCGGCGGTCCGCCTCCAGCGTGCGGCCCTGCTTCACGGGCACGACGAAGACATGCCCGCGCGTCGTCACCACGACGCGGTCGCCGTTGGGCGAAAGGTGGAAGTTCGCGCTGTCGCCGACCGGATCCTTCACCCACTTCTCGCGCGTCTGGTCGAAGTCGGAGATGAGCCGGATCTCGAGCGCCTTGTCCTGGCCGCTGGCCAGGTCGAGGATCCGCAGGTCCGGCCCGAGCTGGTAGACGACGCGGTCGCCGTCGATCGCGGAGCTGCCGATGTCGAAGTCCGCGTGCCGCGTGAGCTGCTTCAGGTCGGTGCCGTCGGGCTTCATCGACCAGAGGTTCATGCGCCCCGAGCGGTCGGTGGTGAAGACGATGCGCACGCCGTCCTTGCCGCGGTGCACCAGCGGGCGGCGGCTCGTGCCGGCGTAGTCGGCGGTGAGGTTCTTCGCCTCGGCGCCGCGCGCGCCCGCGGGGGGCATGTTGAAGCTCCAGAGCTGCTGCGCCGTGCCGCCGGCGTAGCGGTCGGTGTGGCTGCCCTGCATGTGCAGTCGCGTGAAGACGACCTGCTGCCCGTCGATGAAGGCCGCGTCGGAGCACTGCGCCAGCGGCAGCAGCTCGCGCGCGCCGGTGGCGAGGTCCATGCGCCAGGTGCGCGTCGCCGCGGGCGCGCTGTTCTCGTTGCTCGCGTAGAGGAGCTTGCCGTCGGGCGTCCAGCCCGTGGTGCCCATGCGCGCGCCGCTCCAGGTGCGGCGCGTCGGCAGGCCGCCCGCGAGCGGCATCGTGTAGACGGCGGTCGGCCCTTCGTAGCTGGCGGTGAAGGCGAGCGTGCTCCCGTCGGGGGAGATCGATGGCGCGCCCTCCTCGCCCGCGTGCGTCGTCAGCCGCACGGCGTCGCCGCCGTTGGCGCTCACGCGCCAGAGGTCGCCCTCGGAGACGAAGACAATCGTGTCGCCGTGGATCGCGGGCAGCCGGTAGTAGCCGAGCGTCGCGGGCGTGCTCGCGCCGGCGGCGACGGCGCGCGCGGCGGGCGTCGGAGCGGCGGGCGCGGCGGGTGCGGCCGCGGGCGCCGGTGTCGCGGCGCCGGTCTTCGCCGCTGGCGGCGTGCCCTGC
Organism: Phycisphaerales bacterium; assembly: GCA_046350355.1. GTDB lineage: Bacteria > Planctomycetota > Phycisphaerae > Phycisphaerales > SM1A02 > UBA966. The sequence continues at coordinate 114,952 of JAXMAN010000003.1, forward strand.
GCGACCGCGGCGGCGCAGCAGAGAAGCGAGGCGGTGGAGGCGACGATGCGGAGTGCGCGGGATGCCATGGGAGTCGCGGCATCCTAGGCGCTGGAGGCTATTTCGCGTCCACGCGCTCGACCCCCGGCGGCAGCTCGAAGCGCGTGCCCGGGGGCGTCGCGCCGAAGTGCACCTGCATCGCGCTCTGCTTGCCGCTGTGGCCGCCCGCGCCGCGCAGTTGCGCGATGCGCGTGCGCGCGGGCTCGTCGCCGACCGCGGGCACCATCGCGCGCACGATGGCGCCGATCGCGTCCGCGTTCACGCCCGCCGCCGGCGTGCCGCGCAGCCGCAGCGTCGTGCCCGGCGCGCCGCGCTGCGCGGATTCGTTCAGGTAGATGCGCAGCTGCGGCGTGCCGCCCGCGGCCTCGATCATCTCCTTCGAGAAGCGCGTGAAGCTCTGTCCGCAGACGATGTCGATGTCGCCGTCGAGGTCCAGGTCGCCCACCGCAAGCTGCGCCGCGCCGGGCAGGTCGATGCCGCTCGCGAGCGTGATGTCCTCGAAGAGCCGTCCGTCCGCGCCGGGCTGCGCGCGCTGTCGGAAGATGCGCAGGCGCTCGTCGAAGGGCGGCGCATCGGGATAGTCGCCGCTGGCGAGCACGAGGTCGATGCGCCCGTCGTTGTCGACATCCGCGAGCTCCGCGAAGAGATCGCCCTGGTTCCAACTGCGGCTCTCGGGCCCGTCGCCCGCGGGGATGCGGTCCACGCACCACGAGGGCGGCGAATCGAATCGCACGCCCAGCGGCGTCTCCGCGCGCTGCGCGACCAGGAAGCGCGAGCGGTCGGAGGAAGGCCCCGCCCACGCATGCGCGATCGCGACGACGAAGCAGTCGAAGAGCCCGTCGTCGTTGACGTCCGCGACCGCGAGATCGAAGTGATTTCCGTTGGCGCGGAAGGGCTTCTCGTCCTCGCGCTCGAAGCGCTTGTCGTTCTTCGCGCGTTCGGCGAGCCACGCGGGGTACTTGCCGCTGCGGTCCTCGTCGCCGTCGAAGCCCACGGCGGGCGCGACATCCGCCCATCCGCCGGCGGTGCGCGCATAGAGCCGGTTCCAGCGGCGCCCGTAGTTCATCTGCGCGATCTGCACGGGTCCCAGCGGCGCGCTTGGCGCGGCGAAGTGCGCGATCACCGCGCCGTAGGTGGGGCGCCCACCTGCGTCGCGCGATTCATCGAAGGGAATGCCATCCTCGGGAAGCGGCACGCGGCGGAAGGTGGGCGGCGTCGTCGCGGGCGAGACCTGCACGAAGAGATCCCCCGGCGGCGCGTCGAGCGCGTCGCCGTACTTGCGGTACCAGTTGCCGCGGTAGAAGTCGAGCAGCCCGTCGCCGTTGACATCGCCCACCGCGAGCGCGGCCGCGTGCGTCGGCGCCGCGCCCGCGACTGCGACCGGATCGCCGAAGGTGCCTTCGCCCCTGCCGGGGCAGAGGACCAGCCACGGGCTCCTCGCGCCGTCGTCCGCGTTGCGCGCGACGATCGCGTCGATCCTTCCGTCGTTGTCGAAGTCCGCGACGGCGGTGACCGCGTCCGCGCCCAGGTCGGGCAGCGTCGTCGGCGCGGGGACGAATCGCCAGCCGCGCGGCGCCGACGCGTCGGGCGTGTTCAGGAAGACCAGCCGCCGCGCGAGCACGAGGTCCGGCCGCCCATCGCCGTTGAGGTCCGCGAGCGCGAGGCGCCCCTCCGAATGCGGCCGCATGCCCAGGTCCGCGGTCGCGTCGGTGAAGAGCGGGGGCGCGGCGGGCGCCGCGCTCGCGGGCGGCGCGCTCGCCGCGCTCGCCGCAGGCGCAACGATGGCGGGAGGCGCGGGCGGCGGCGGATCGGCGAGCATCGCCTCCTTCTACCGGAGCGCGCCCCCGCGCGTTGCTAGCATCGCCCCGCGATGGCCGCGACCGACGCGACGACCGCCCCCGACGCTCCGCAGGCGCCGCACGCAACCCCGGGCGCCGGGCCCATGGCGACCCGCCTCGCCTGGGCCGCCGCCGCGCTCCTCACCGCCTTCCTCTGCCTGTGGCCCGCGGTCGCGGGGCTCGTGAGCTGCAACGACGACCTCAAGTTCGTGCGCGGCCCGTGGATCGACATGCCGCTGCCCGACGCCGTCGCCGACGCCTGGCGCCAGCCCGGCATGTTCCGCCCGATGGAGATCGCCGTCGCCGCGATGTGCGATCCCGTCTCGCTGCGCGCGACGCCGGTGATCGTCGTGCAGGCGCTCGGCTACCTCGCCTTCCTCGCGGCGGTCGCGGTGCTCGCGCGCCGCATCGCGCCGCGGCATCCCGTCGTCGCGCCGCTGGCGATCCTGTGGATCGGCCTCTCGCCGGCGACGATGACCTCGCTCTGGCAGATGGACACCTGCTCGCAGACCTGGTCCGCCGCGCTCGCGGGCTGGGCCGGCATCGCGCTCTGGCGAGGCGTCGACGCCGCGCGCGCGCACCGCCGCGACTGGGGCGTCTTCCTCGCGCTCTGCATCCTCTTCCTGCTGGGCGTGAACATCAAGGAGCTCTTCTACGGCTGGAGCCTGGGCATCGGCACCGCGCTGCTGCTGACGCTCGCGTGGCTCTGGCGCCGCGACCGCGCCGCCGCGCGCGCCGCGTGGCCGATGGTCATTCCCGTCATCGCGCTGCCGATCCTGCACCTGATCGTGCGCCTGAAGTTCAGCGGGTTTTCCGGCGCGGGCACCGAGCACAACCGCTACGCCGTGGCGCTGGGCGACAACCTGCTCCTCAACACCGCCGTCTCCTTCGGCGGCGCCTTCGCGAACGGGCCGCTGCACCTGCTGGGCGACGACGCGGCCGCCCCCTGGCTGCGCGTGCTCCCCGCGATCAGCGTCGTCGCCGCCGTCTGCATCGTCGCCACCGCCGCGGGCTTCCGCTGGTTCCACCGCGCGAGCGAGGGGCCCGTGCGCCTCGCGCCGCTGCTGCTCTGCGGTCTCGCCGCGATCCTCAGCATGGCCGCGACGATCCCGATGGGCTCCGTCTCCGAGCTCTACGCCTTCGGCGCCAACGCGGGCGCGGGGCTGCTCGTCGCGGGCGCGTTCGTGATGCTCTGGAATCCGCTCGCCGACGACGAACGCCTGCTCTGCCGCGGCATCGCCGTGCTCGGCGCGGCCGCGCTCGCCGCGACGGGCCTCGACGGCGTCGCCAGCCGCACGCACCACTTCGCGACCACCTGGGAGACGGTGCGCATCCTCAACGACCGCATGATCGCGCACTGGCAGGCGCTGCCTCCGGCGGCGCGCGAGCCCGCCGCGACGATCTACTTCGCGAAGGAGTGCTACGCCGGCCGCGCGCACAGCCAGTACGTGATCTCGGGCTTCTCCGGCATCTCGCCCGACGAGACCGAAGCGTGGATGAACCACCGCGACCCGCAGCGCCAGGTGATCCTGAGCATGCTCGATCCGCTCCAGCCGCGCCCCGGCATCGACCTCGTCCTCGACTGCCGCGACCTGCCCGAGCGCGGGCACTGGTAGCGGCGCGGGCGTCGCGCGCGCGGCGGGCGCGCGTGTCGCGCACCGCGCGCCCCACGCGCGCCGCCCTCCGTACACTTCTCCCCCCGCGCCAGGCGCGCGTTCAAGGAGCCACGCATGCAGATCGCGATGATCGGACTGGGTCGGATGGGCGCCAACATGGTGCAGCGCCTGCTGCGCGCCGGGCACGAGTGCGTCGTCTGGGACCGCGGCGCGGAAGCGATCGCCGCGTGCGTCGCCGCGGGCGCGACCGGCGCCGCGACCCCCGCGGACCTCTGCGCCAAGCTGCGCGGGCCGCGCCACATCTGGCTCATGATCCCCGCGGGCGCCGTCGACGCGATGATCGAGCAGCTCCTGCCGCACCTCGCCGCGGGCGACACGCTCATCGACGGCGGCAACTCCTTCTACAAGGACGACCTGCGCCGCGCGAAGGCGCTCGCCGCGCGCGGCGTGCACTACCTGGACGTCGGCACCTCCGGCGGCGTCTGGGGGCTCGAGCGCGGCTACTGCCTCATGATCGGCGGGGACACCGACGCGGTCGCGCAGATGCGGCCGATCTTCGAGTCCCTCGCCCCCGGCCACGCCGCCGCGCCGCCGACGCCCGGCCGCCGCGCGGGCGCGGGCAGCGCCGACCATGGCTGGCTCCACTGCGGTCCCGCGGGCGCGGGCCACTTCGTGAAGATGATCCACAACGGCATCGAGTACGGCATGATGGCCGCGATGGCCGAGGGGCTGAACATCCTCGCGCGCGCCAATGCCGGCAAGGCGCAGGGGGGCGCCGACGCGGAGACCGCGCCGCTGCGCGACCCGGCGGACTACCAGTACGACTTCGACCTGGCCGAGATCACCGAGCTCTGGCGCCGCGGCAGCGTCGTCACGAGCTGGCTCCTCGACCTGACCGCGCAGGCGCTCGCGCAGGACCCGAAGCTTGGCCGTTACGCCGGCAAGGTCAGCGACTCCGGCGAGGGCCGCTGGACCGTCCTCTCCGCCGTCGAGGTCGGCGCCCCGGCGCATGTCCTCAGCGCGGCGCTCTTCGACCGCTTCGAGAGCCGCGGCGACGCGGAGTTCGCAAACAAGGTCCTCTCGGCGATGCGGTTTGGCTTCGGCGGACACCTGGAGAAGAAGGCCAGCGGGGCGGGATGAGGCGTCGCTGGATGCGAAGTTCTCGGACTTAAAGCAGCCGCGCTTCCGCCCCGTACGCGCCGGGGATCCGTGTGAATCCTGTTGATTTCATCGGTTTCGCGCGCGCATGAAGGTTCCCGGCCGTCGCTTCGTGTTACCGTTTTGACCTGCGGGGGAGCTCGAGGAAAAGGCAAGGTCGGGGGGACGGAAGGGGGAGTGGTTTTTCCCCGTCGTGACCGCCTCGATCGCCGCAACTTCGGACACCGCTTCCGGGACCGCCGTCCGCGCCACGCGCGCCGAGCGCAGCGCTGTTCCCACGGAGCCGGCGCCCGAGCCCGCGCTCGCGCGCCTGGTCGGTCGCGCGCCGGTCATGGGGCGCATCCGCGAGGTCGTCCGCCTCGCCGCGGCCTTCCCCTCGACCGTCCTCATCCGCGGCGAGAGCGGCACCGGCAAGGAGCTCGCCGCCCGCGCGATCCACGCGCTGAGCCCGCGCGCGCAGGCGCCCTTCGTCACCGTCGACTGCACCGTCCTCACCGAGACGCTCTTCGAGTCGATCCTCTTCGGCCACGAGAAGGGCTCCTTCTCGGGCGCGATCGCCAGCACCCCCGGCCTGGTCCGCTCGGCCGAGGGCGGCACGATCTTCCTGGACGAGATCGGCGAGCTCCCGCTGCCCGAGCAGGCCAAGCTCCTGCGCCTGATCCAGGAGCGCACCGTCCTGCCCGTCGGCAGCGCCAAGCCGATCCCCGTGGATGTGCGCATCGTCGCCGCCACGCACCGCGACCTGCACCGCATGGTCGCGCAGGGGACCTTCCGCGCCGACCTGCTCTACCGCCTCGATGTCGTGAGCATCCTCATGCCCGCCCTGCGCGAGCGCTCCGAGGACATCCCGCTCATCGCCCGCGCGATCATGGCCGACCTCTCCGAGCGCTTCGGCGTCACGCGCCGCCTCTCGGACGCGGCGATCGACGCGCTGCTGCTCTCGCAGTGGCCCGGAAACGTGCGCCAGATGGCCGCGATGCTCGAGCGCGCCGCCGTCCTCTGCGGCGGCGAGGTCATCGAGCCCCAGCACCTGGACCTGCCCGCCGCGCCGGCCGCGGAGGCCGCCCCGGCCGCCAACGCGCCCACGCGCCTGCAGCAGTCCGTCGCCGACGCCGTCCGCCACGCGCTCGAGATTCACGGCGGCAACCGCGCCGCCGCCGCGCGCCATCTGGGGATCGCGCGCGGCCAGCTCTACCGGCTCATGCACCGCCACGGGCTCATCGAGTCCGCCGCGACGCAGCGCTGAGACGAGCGCGCTCCCTCCACGCCGCAGCACCGCGACGCACGCCCGATTCGGGCGCGGCGATCGCGTCGCCGCGTCGCGACACACCACCTGTCTCACCCTGAGACACCTGTGACGTCGCACCTGTCTCCGCGCGAGACACCCACGCGTGACACCACCCCGCGCAGCGCGCTCGCAGGCCCGATCCGGAGCCGAAACACGATTGGCACGCGGTTTGCTCTCTCTCCCTCGTGCTTCTTCCCACCGACAACTCCTGTGCCGAGACGACCTGCGGCGACGGATGCGTAAGGGGCGCATCCACGAACGGTCACGCAGCCTCTTGGCTCGGACTCCTCCTGGGTGATTCGGCCGAGCCGATCGATGTGCGCGCGCTGAGGGAGATCCTCGGCGCCGGCGCACCCGTCCTGCTCGTCGATCCCCAGGACTCCGTCTTCGCGACCGTGCACCGCATGGTCGCCACCGGCGCCACGGGCATCGTCGCCCTGGCCCACGAGCGCGACGACGCGCGCTTCGCGCCGCTGCTGCGCGTGGCGTGCTCGCTCGCCAGCTTCCGCCGCGTCATCGTGCTGCACGACGACGCTCCGCTGGAGGCCGTGCGCCATGTGCCGGGCCTGATCCTGCTTCGCGACTGCGATGCCGGACGCGACGCGCTGCGCGAGATCGTCGCGCGCGACACCGCCGCCGCCCACGACGCTTCCTACGCGGCGCACGCCCCCGTGCGCGCGCTCGCCTCGCCACGCTGATCCACCTTCCGAACACCTTCCGCCTCACGCTTCATCACGGAGAACCACCATGCGCCTCAACGCTTCCTCGATCCTCGGCTCCTGCACCGGCGAGCAGCTCCTGCTGCTGGCCATCGCCAACGCGCAGCTCCGCCCCGACGTGAGCCGCGTCCTGGACAACCGCGCGCGCGCCGCGCGCCGCCGCGGCCCCGCCGCCGCCACCCGCACCACCGCCGGGCAGACGCAGCTGGTGCTGCGCCGCGCCGGCTGATCACCGCACACCCGGGTTCCCACAAGCCCGGGCCACTTCCGGAGTCCTCACCGTCTCCCTCCATTTCACACAGGAGCCTCGCATGAAGTCCGTCATCCTTTCCGCACCGGTCCTGGCCATCGCCGCCCTCACGGGCACGGCGGCCGCGACCACCGTCGACGTCGTCTACAACGGCCTCGGCGCGTACGAGACCGTCACCGTCGCCTCGCCTGGCTACAACGGCAATGTCGCCGCGGGCCAGCTGCTGCTCACGCTGAGCAACAGCAGCGACACCAACGCCATCCAGAACGGGAACTACATCTCGTTCTGCGCCGACCTCTACCAGTTCACCAACGGCGGCCCGAACTCCTACAACGTGGTGGGCGTGGACCAGCTCCCGACCTCCGCGCCGATGGGCGCCGCGGCCGCGCAGGGCATCGCCAACATGTACGCCTTCGCCGCTGGCGCGCAGTACGCCAACGACAGCGCGTGGGCGGCCGCCTTCCAGATCGCGGTCTGGGAAGTCGCCAATGACTGGAGCACGCTCGACCCCGGCACCGGCAACTTCGCCGTGACGGGCTACTCCGCCCAGGCCGGCATCTACCTGAACCAGCTCCTCGCCGCGGCCTTCCAGCCGGGCAGCGCCAACATCGTCGGCCTCGCCAACGACAGCTACCAGGACTTCATCGTCGAGGTCCCCGGACCCGCCTCCCTGGCGGTCATGGGACTCGCCGGCCTCGTCGGCCGCGCGCGCCGTCGCCGTTGAATCCTTGACTCGGACCTTCACCCCACGAAGAAAGCAGTTCCCATGAAGAAGAACCTCCTCATCGCCTCCTCCGCCCTCGCCGTGGCCTCGGCCGCGTCCGCCGACTTCGTCGACGTGGCGTGCACCGGGCTCGGCGCCGGCGCGAGCGTCAGCGTCAGCCTCAACGGCAACGGCTACAACGGCTTCGCCGGCCAGCTCAACCTGGCGCTGACCAACAGCACGGGCGTCGACCTCAACGGAAGCTGGACCTCGTACTGCACGGAGATCGGCCAGCACATCTCCGTCGGCGGCGCGTCGCAGACCTACGAGATCCTCGACGTCTCCGACCTCCCGATCCCCGGCCTGGGGATGGGCACCGTCCGCGCCGACGCGATCTCGCGCATGTACAAGTTCGCCAACGGCGCGCAGTTCGGCGGCAACAACGACTACGCCGCCGCCTTCCAGGTCGCCATCTGGGAGATCTCCAACGACTACGACGGGACCGCGGGCAGCCTCACGCTGAGCTCCGGCAGCCTCGTCGGGTCGGTCTCGGGCTCGATCGCTGGCTACCTCAGCACGCTCTTCGGCGCGGCTGCGGACACCAACGGCGCGCTCGCCAACATCGTCGGCCTGGGCAACAACTCGTACCAGGACCAGATCATCGAGGTTCCCGGTGGCATCCCCGCCCCCGGCGCCCTGGCGCTCCTGGGCGCGGCCGGCATCGTCGGCACGCGTCGCCGCCGCGCCTGACTCCAAGCCCTTTTCCCTCGCCCGTGCGCGAAAGCGCATTGGGTGAGCTTCCCGACTCGAACTTCCCTCTTCCGAACGCCCTTTCCTTCACCTCGGAGCATCGTTCCCATGAAGACCACCATCGTCACCGCGTCCGCCGCCCTCCTCGCCTCCGCCACCGCCTTCGCGGGCGCCGTCGGCATCGACGGCTCCATTGGCGCGGAGTGGACCGGCGCCAACGTCGCGCACGTCTACTACAACCCGGGCGCCGCGACGAGCAACTTCGGCTCGCCGACCAACCAGAACGCCTCGGTCGCCTACGACATCTACACGCGCCAGGACGCGAGCTACATGTACATCGGTCTCGCCACCGACGTCGCGCAGGGCGGCTCCGCCGACGGCGTGAACTTCGCGAACCTCTACATCGGCAACAGCACCGTCGGCTCGTACGTCGGCTTCGAGGTCACCAACGACCGCGCCTTCACGCCGGGCTCGCCGGGCTACTACGGCCTCGCGGGGCTGGTCGGCACCGCCGACGAGGTCTTCTGGGCGGCGGGCGACCTGGGCCTGGGCCTGAACAAGACCATCGAGATCGCGATTCCGTGGAGCTTCATGGTCAGCAATCCGCTCGGCATGGGCGGCTGGCAGGCCCTGAACCCCGGCGACTCGCTGCAGCTGCGCCTGTCGCAGTCCTTCGGCTACAGCGTCGCCGGCGGCAGCGCCTACTACGGCCCGGACCGCCTCGGCTCCTTCACCTACCCGGTCCCCGCTCCCGGCGCGCTCGCGCTCCTGGGCATGGCCGGCCTCGCCGGCGCGCGCCGCCGCCGCGCCTGATTCCAAGCCCTTTTCCCTCGCCCGTGCGCGAAAGCGCATTGGGTGAGCTTCGACCGCGAAACCTCTTCCGGGTCAGTTCCAGAAACCTCTCACACGGAGTTCACCATGTCCAGCCTCACCATCCGCTCGCTCGCCCTCGCCACCGTTGCCGCCGCCGCGACCGCCGCGCCGGCCTTCGCCTGGGTCGAGACCTTCGACAACCCCGTCACCCTCAGCAACACCCAGGCCGCCGGCGCCTGGTACACGGACCGCTACGCGCCCGCGGGCTTCACCTCGCCCGTCTTCTTCGACGGCGACGACCGCCTGCAGCAGAGCATCAGCGCCGCCGACGGCGCGAGCTCGCGTCCCGGCGCCTACTCGTCCAGCTTCTACAACACGCAGGGCCGCAAGTACGACCTCGACTCGGGCGTCACCACGATGAGCATCGACCTCTTTGTCGGCTCCGACTGGGGCTCGACGGGCCGCCGCATGGCCGGCTTCTGGGGCACCGCCTTCGACGGCAGCAACAACATCGGCGGCTACCCGATCCTCGAGTTCACCAGCGACGGCGGCGTCGGCCGCTTCCGCGCCTGGGATGTCGACACCGGCAACTGGCTCGACCTCGGCCTGCCCACCGGCTTCGGCTACGGCCAGTGGTACACGCTGGGCATCAGCCTCAGCGGCGGCATGGCGACCTACACCGTCGGCGACCTCTCGCTCTCGGTGAACGCGGCCACCTCGGTCAGCCTGAGCAACGTCATCCTGCAGGGCTACAACACCCAGGCCGGCGTCAGCTACGACATCTACTGGGACAACCTCACCAGCCCCGTCCCCGCCCCCGGCGCGCTCGCGCTGCTGGGCATGGCCGGCCTCGCCGGCTCGCGCCGCCGCCGCGCCTGATTCCAAGCCCTTTTCCCTCGCCCGTGCGTGAAAGCGCATTGGGTGAGCTTCGACTCGCAGCTCACCGCACGAACCACTTTCGGAACTCATTGCTCGGAGCACCTGCCATGAAGACCGTCCTCCTCGCCGCTTCCACCGTCGCCCTCATCGCCGGCACCGCCAGCGCCATGCCCGGCTTCGGCCAGCTCTCGTACAACGGCAACCCGATCGCCTTCACGCCTGGCTCCGGTATCGGCAACGACGGCTTCACCTACAGCGAGTCCACGATCGGCGGCGGCGGCAAGCTGCTCGTCGGCCTCAAGGCCACCGAGTACTACTACGGCGGCAACGGCAACATGAACCCGGGCGACAGCACCTGGTCCCCCGACCAGCCCGCGGGCGGCTCGTGGCTCAACGTCGACGGCCTCGGCCGCTACACCGGCGCCGCCGGCGAGTCCACCTACAAGCCGGGTGGCAGCTCGCGCGCCCGCTGGAACTTCGACTGGAGCGTCACCATCGACGGCGTCGCCCCGACCGCCGGCATCGCCAACATGACGATGACGATCACGCGCCCCGACATGACCGTGATCAACGTCGGCACCGCCGACATCACCGTCTGGGGCTACCAGGATTCGTGGAACGTCGGCTTCAACTTCCTGAGCGCCTTCAACGGCATCAACGACCTGGGCGAGTGGAAGATCAGCCTCGCGATCACCGACGCCACCGGCGGCGGCTACCTCTGCGGCCAGGACATCTTCGTCACGACGCCCGCCCCCGGCGCGCTCGCGCTGCTGGGCATCGCCGGCCTCGCCGGCTCGCGCCGCCGCCGCGGCTGAGCCCACCGCGCGGCGCGGCACGCCGCATGGTTCCGGGGACAACCTTCGTTCGTTTCACCCTTTCAGAGTTCCCCTTTCAGCCCCTTTCAGGAGTTCACCGTGAATCGCAAGTTCTTCATCGCGTCGGCCATCGCGGCCGTTTCCATCGCCTCGGCCGCTTCGGCGGACATCATCGCGGCATGGCAGTTCTCTGAGATCGGCAACAATGTCGGCGCGAGCTACAGCGTCGGCGCCGCCACTTCGGGCGCGCAGACCGCTGGCTCCACCCTTGGCGGAGTCCACGCCTCCGCGACGACCACCTGGTCTTCCCCGGTTGGGAACGGCAACTCCGATTCGTTCTCCGCGAATGGATGGGCGATCGGCGACTACTTCCAGTGGACGGTGAACACCACGAGCTACAGCGGCGTCACGGTCTCCTTTGACTCGGCGCGCAGCAACACCGGCCCGGCGACCTTCGAGCTGCTCATGAGCACCGACGGCGGCTCGACCTGGTCGACGCTTATCGCTTCGACCGCCGTCCAGGTCAGCGCCACCCCGAACTCGTGGAACAGCACCACCCGGCAGATGATGTTCAACTTCAACACCGTGGCCGCTGGCGCGGACAACCAGACCAGCGTCTCGTTCCGTTGGCGCGCGACTGCCGCTCCGACAGGATCCCAGCCCGCCCAGGGAACGACGCGCATCGACAACGTGCAGATCACCGGCACCCTGGTCCCCGCCCCCGGCGCGCTCGCGCTGCTCGGCGCGGCCGGCATGCTCGGCCTGCGCCGCCGCCGCGCCTGAACCCCGCCTCGTCCCTCCCCCCGGCCGGGCGTGAAAGCGCCCGGCCGGGATTTGCCGAAGAACAGAAGGAGCGTCCGCATGCGAGCCATCCGAACCCATCGCGCGTCCGCCGTCCTGACCGCCCTCGCGGGCGCGGCGTGCCTCGCCGCCACCGCGGGCGCCGACACCTTCTTCGTCGACACGCCGGGCACCAACAACATCGACGCGCTCGCCTCCACGGGCGCGTTCATCCAGGTCGGCCTCCATCCCGACAGCACGCCGGTCACCGGCGTCGTGATGGAGAACACCGACGCGGTCTCCTGGGACTCGCTCTACGCGTGGTCCAACAGCGTCGTCACCCTGCGCCGCGCGAGCTTCACCGGCTTCGACATGCAGGCGCACGACACCAGCACGATCAACTACGCCGGCGGCGACAACGACGCGCTCTCGCTCGTCACCTTCGACGCCGCGCGCATCTACTTCAGCGGCGGCCGCATCGGCTCGATCGGCACCGGCGGCGGCGGCACCACCGACGACGCGGTCTTCATCAGCGGCGGCACCGTGCTGCAGAGCGTGGTCTGCGCCGGCGGCGCCATCACGATCAGCGGCGGCGAGTTCTTCCTGAGCTCGGAGCTCCTGCCGCCCGGCCCACCCGCCTTCTCGTTCGTCAGCATCACGCCCGGCGGCATCCAGTTCCTCAGCGACGAAGGCGGCCTCACCGCGCAGTACGTCGGCTACGACAGCCTCTACGGCGGCTCGATCTGGAGCATCTCCGGCGGGCTCGCCGACGGCGGCACCCTGAACGGCCATCTCTTCGTGGACGTCGGCAGCACCAGCACCAGCGAGATCCTGAACGCCGGTGGCCTCACCGTCGTCCCCGCGCCCGGCGCGATCGCGCTGATCGGCGCCGCGGGGCTCGTCGCGCGCCGCCGCCGCCGCTGATTGCGCGCCGCTGATCGCGCGCCGCGCATCTCCGCCGCGCGCCTAGACTCCGCGCCCATGTCCGACGAAACGACGCCGCGTGGTGGTGGCGAACCCGTGCTCTCGCGCGGCACGATGCTCGCGATCGCCGTCGCCGCGCTGGGCTACTTCGTCGACCTCTTCGACCTCGTGCTCTTCTCGATCGTGCGCGTGCCCAGCCTGAAGGCGCTGGGCATCCAGGATCCCGAGGAGCTCACCCGCGTGGGCAAGCAGCTCCTGGACGTGCAGCTCATCGGAATGCTGCTGGGCGGCATCGCCTTCGGCATGCTGGGCGACCGGCTGGGGCGGCTGAAGACGCTCTTCGGATCGATCCTGCTCTACTCGGTCGCGAACATCCTCAACGCCTTCGTCTGGGAGATCTGGCAGTACGAGCTGCTGCGCTTCGTCGCGGGCTTCGGCCTCGCGGGCGAGCTGGGCGCGGGCATCACGCTCGTCGCGGAGCTGCTGCCGACGCGCCTGCGCGGCATCGGCACGACGATCGTCGCAAGCGTCGGCCTCATGGGCGCGGTCGCGGCGGGCATCGCGGGCAGCTACCTCGCGTGGAACTGGTGCTACCTGCTGGGCGGCGTGCTCGGCCTGGCGCTGCTGGCGCTGCGCGTGGGCGTCGTCGAAAGCGGCCTCTTCCGCCAGACGCGCACGGCCGACGCCTCGCGCGGCAACCCGCTCATGCTGCTCTGGCCGCCGCGGCGCTTCGGGCGCTTCGCGCTGGTGGTGCTGAGCGCGATGCCGATCTGGTTCGTCGGCGGCGTGATGTTCGTCTTCGCGCCCGAGATCGGCCGCGCGATGGGCATCGCCGAGCCCATCGAGCCCGCGAAGGTCATCTTCTGGGCCTACCTGGGCGTGGTGGTGGGGGACGTCGCCAGCGGGACGATCTCGCAGCTCATCCGCAGCCGCACGCGCACGATCATCCTCTTCCTCGCGATGCTCGCGTGCTCGATCGCGCTCTTCTTCGCCGTCGCGCCGCGCGGGCCTCAGGCCTTCTACGCGATGATGTGCCTGGTCGGCGCCGCGACCGGCTACTGGGCGATCTTCGTCACGACCGCGAGCGAGCAGTTCGGCACCAACCTGCGCGCGACCGCCGCGACGAGCGCGCCCAACTTCGTGCGCGCGATGGCCGTGCCGATCACCAGCATCTGGATCGCGCTCAAGCCCGGCCTGGGCACGGTGCCCGCGACCTGGATCCTGGGCATCTGCTGCATCAGCATCGGCATCGTCTGCGCGCTCGCGCTCGACGAGACCTTCCACCGCGACCTCGACTACCTGGAGCGCTGACCGTCCGCGGCGGGGGGCGTCGCCGGCGCCGTCGCCGCGGGCGCGTCCGCCGGCGGGAATCCCGGCGGCATCCACGCCGGCAGGTCCGCGATCGACGCGCGCGCCGCGGCGCTCGTGGGCACGCCCCACGCCTCGAAGAACGGCCCGAGGTTGCGCCCCGCCGCGCGCGAGAAGCGCACCATCCACGCGTCGCGCCGCTCCTCCTGCGACTTCGGGCGCTCGGCCGCGGGCAGCGCGTCGTACTCGCGGAAGAGGCGCGTGAAGATCTCCCAGCCGAAGCCGTTCTTGAGCTGCTCGTACATCTGCAGCGCCAGGAAGGGCTCGCGCTTCCAGTGCTCGAAGTCGCGCCCCTTCTTCAGGTACGCGGCGAAGTCGTCCGCGCGTTCCTTGACGCCTGCGTCGCCGGGCTTCCAGGTCGTGCCGCAGCACTTCTCCAGCAGGTAGATCGACCACAGGTTGCAGGTGACCTCGCCCGTGCCCTCGAAGGTCCACAGCTCGTTCTGGTGGTTGTGGCCCAGCTCGTGGAAGGGGCCCCACTGCCCCGTGCGCAGCTCGTCGAGCTGCGTCATCGGCTTCGCGGCGTCCAGGTGCGTCATGATCGGGTAGCCCGAGTGCATGTAGCCCGCGGAGATCTGGATGTCGGTCGCGTAGCGCCAGGGCCACGCACGCTCGCGCTCCCAGCCGCGCAGGTCGGAGGCGGCGTCGACGAGCGAGTTCCAGAACTGCATGAGCTGCGTCGGATCCTCGATGCCGCGCACGCTCTCGGAAGGAACGGTGAGGATCACGCGGTCGCTCTGCAGCTCCGCCCACGGCGCGGGTGACTTGCGGATGCGGTCGCGCCACTCCGCGGGATCGGTCTTTCCCAGCACGAACCACGGCGCGTCGTAGCCGCCTTCGATGCGCACCTCCACGCTGCCCGCGTCGGCGCTCGCGTCCGCGCCACCGCCGCCCGCGCCGCGTCGCGTCGCCGGGCGCTTCACGCTGCCGTGCTCGGGCACCTCGATGTAGACGAGTCCACCGAAGGGCGTCGTGAGCTTCGTGACGCCTGGCGCGAGCGCGCGCTCCATCGAGATCTCCGGCACGCGCCGCCACTCCTTGTGATGCCAGAGGCCGTCGGTGTGCGCGCCGATGCGCAGCCGCAGCCCTTCCGCGGCGGCGCCGGCGTTCTCGGGGATCTTCACGGTGATCGTGCTGCCGGGATTCGCGTAGACGCCGGTCGAGTGCCAGCGCGTGACCGCGCGGTCGACGGCGAGCGTGCGCACGACGGTGCGCGCGTCGGCGCGCGCGCGGCCGGGGAACTCGTCCGTGCCCTGCATCTTGCCGACGGCGGGGAAGGGGTGGCTGCGCAGCGCCGCCGCCTGCGCCTGCGAATCGGGCACCTCGACCGCGGCCGAGACCGCCGCGCGCAGCGCCACGCGCATGGATGCGTCGTCCAGCTTCTCGCCCGACTTCGCGCGCTCGAGCGCGCGCAGCGCGAGCGCGCCGTTGCTGTACGCATCGGGCGCGACGACCTCGAAGCCATCCTTCGAGTCGCCCGCCGCGTAGCCGCCGGTGAAGGCGATGCCGCACGACTCGAAGGTGCGCGCCATCGGCGTCGCCTCCACGGGCTGGCGCCGCACCTGCGCGACGCCCCACGGGCACATGCACGCGATCGCGCCGCCGCCGCGCTCGACGAAGGCGCGCACCGCATCGACGCCCGCGTCGGGGTAGGAGGCGTCCGCGAGCAGCAGCACATCGACGCCCTCGAGCGCCGTCCACCACTGCTTCCCCAGCGCGCGCGCGCCGATGCCCGCGCTCGCGAGCGGCTCCGGCACGCGGTCGCCCGAGTAACCGACGACGGGCGTGCGCGCGGACTTCGCGCACCACTTCACCGCGTTGGCGATGAGCGCGCGCGTGTC
Organism: Phycisphaerales bacterium; assembly: GCA_046350355.1. Classification (GTDB taxonomy): domain Bacteria; phylum Planctomycetota; class Phycisphaerae; order Phycisphaerales; family SM1A02; genus UBA966. Next base: position 130,733 of record JAXMAN010000003.1, read on the forward strand.
CCACGACTCCAGCGCCTCCTTGCCCAGGTAGCCCTGCGTCAGCAGCACGACGCGCCCGCGCCCCATCGGCGCCGCCGCCGCGACCACGCCTCCGCGCGCGCCCTCGTCGAGCACGAGCGGGATCGCCTCCTCGCGCCATAGCGCGAGCGTCCCCGGCACCCCCGGCCGCGCGACGCGCTTCACCCCGTCAAGCAGCGCCTTCTGCTGGTCCGCCCACCCCGCCGTAGGCGCCGACGACTTGGCCGCGCCGCCGCCGCCCGCCGCCCCCGCGCGCGCCGCGTTCCCCGCCGGCTTCCCCGCCTTCCCGCCACCCCCAGCCGGGGGCGCAAAGGTCGTGAGCGGCAGCAGGGCGAGGGCGAGGGCGAGCGCGGGCGCGGGAAGCATGGGGGGCATTCTCGCACACGCGGGCAGCCCGAAACAACAGACCGTATGCACTCACCCTCGACCGTCGCGTGCAAGCCTCCGCGGCCTGCCGGGCTGCGTCTCCGTCGGCACGACCATCCACGAAGCCCTTGCTCGCGCGCGCGGGTGGCGCGGTGACTTCCCGGGTCCTCCGCTGCCGCAATCGGCGGAACTCTCGCTCAGAGCACCGAGACGTACGGCCGCAGCGCACCAACGGTGTTCGGCAGGCCTTGCCGATGCAGGGTCTCGAGGATTTCCCCTGCGGAGTGACGCGGGTTCCGGAGCGCTGCGCGCTGTTCTCGCACGCATCGCACGACCGCTGCGGTGTCGAGGTCAAGGAGGTGCCGTACGAACTCGTCGGGATGCTGTGCCTCGATGCCAAGAGGACCAAGCGTGGTCGCAGGGAAGTCCGCCAGGTTGAAGGTGACGATCAGATCGGCGCCGCAGCGGATCGCGGCTGCGAGCACGTGACGGTCGTCCGGATCGGGGAGCACAAGTGAGGGAACGAGCTGCTCGTATCCCTCGACCAGGCACTCCGGGACATGCGCGTCGGCGAGCTCTCTCGTTCGCTGGAGCTTCGCTGAATCGAGATCCGGGCGGTCACGCAGGATGCTTCGGGTCCACTCGTCGTGGATCCGGGCAGTCCAGCGGGCGCGAATCAGCCCCGTTGTGGCGAGGCGAAGGAGCAGGTCGCGCAACGGGGCCGGATAGAAGACGCACGCGTCATAGACGGCGGTGAAGGTCGCGTGCATGACGCCTCGCTCGCGCTCCGGAACTTCAGTAGCCGAGCCCGAGCCGCTGCGCTTCCGCCGTCAACTCGTCGAGCGCCTTCATCCGTCCGGCGTCCATCGCGCGCTTGTAGTCGAGCAGGTCCTGGACGAGGATCCGGCGATGAGTGCCCACCTTTCGGTACTTCAGTGCGCCGTTCTCCACCTGCCGCACGATGAATGGCCGCGAGACGCCAAGCAGGTCGGCGGCCTGCTGCGTCGTGAGCTCCGCGTGGACCGGAATGAGCATGACGGCATGGCCCGCGGCCATGTCGGCGAGAATGCGGAGCAGGAGCTGGATCGCCGCGGGCGGGAGCTCGATGCGCTCGCGCCCCGCCTTCTCCCCGGAGGCGCTGATCGAGAGGCGTGGCGGCTTCGCTCCCCTCGTCCGTCCACGGAGGAGGTGTGAGAGGCGTTGGCTCGCGTCCTTGGCGGCGCGTACATCGGCCGCCGTCGGCGCAACCGGTGAGGGCATGTCGAGCAGGCTGGAACTCATGGCGCGTCTCCCTACGACAGAGAGTCTGACAACAAACGAAGCGTACGCAACAAACGCATTATACGCACAATCCGCGCGTTGGGTGCGTTTGCGTGCCGGAAACTCCTGCTGCCAGGTGCTCCACCTCGCTTCCCCCACCGCGGGGCGCCGGCACGCCGCGCACCCCTCATCGTGCTCGGTGGCCGAGGCCGGCGAATGCGATCCTCGCTCTCGTGCGCCCGGAAGCGCGAGAGCATCCTCCGCGCTCCATGCCCCAAAAGACAAACCCGCAGGCACTGCCTGCGGGTCTGCTTCAATGGGCGATACTGGATTCGAACCAGTGACCCCACGCGTGTGATGCGTGTGCTCTAGCCAGCTGAGCTAATCGCCCGAGAGGGGGAAATTCTAGCGGAAACGGTCGGGGTCGGGGCGGGGGCGGCCGCGGTGGTCCGGCCCTGGCCCGGGAAATCAAACTACTTCTGCGTCTGCTGCGCGGCCTGCTCGGCGCGGAGGCGGTTGAGGGCCTCCTGTGTCGCGCGCTCCATGAGCTGCTGCTGCTCCTGCGAAAGCTGCGGCCGGGCCGCCTGGCCCGACTGGCTGCTCGCCACGGGCGCGTTGACCTCGTTCTGGATGTCCTCCTGCGCGTCCTTCATGCCCTTCTTGAACTCGGTGATGGACTTGCCGATGTTGCGGCCGACCGAGGGCAGCCGGCTCCCGAAGAGCAGCAGGCCGATCACCAGGATGATGACCCATTCCATGCCACCGAGGTTGAAGAGGGCCAGCGTGGGGGAGGCGGAGGGGAGCATTTGCGGGAGTGTAGCCGAGTCCGCACCCCCGGCCCCCATCCGCCCGCCTCGGCGGGGCGGCCCGCCGCGCCCCGGGTGCCTTGCACCCCGTTCTTTCTGGACCTTTCCCGCCGAAAGTGCCGACATTGGCGGGATGCACGGACGCATGCCATCGGTTCCATTTGCCAGCACCTTCGCCACCCGCCGCCTCCGTCGCGCCCGCACCGGCGCGGCCATCGCGCTGACGGGGGCGCTTGGCGCGGCCTCTGCCATCTTCCTGGGCGGCTGCGAGACGCCGGCGAAGAAGCCGGTCGAGCGGCCGGTCGACTACCAGCTCGGCGCCGGTGAGCACGGCCTCATGAAGCTCTCGCGCGACCAGTACCCCGACCTCACCTCGGCCTACAACGCGCGCGACCAGAAGCTCTCGCGCGCGGTCGACCTCAGCGCGTCGTGGTTCCAGACCGGCACCAGCCGCCAGCGCTACGGCTCCGAGCAGCTCGGCCCGGTCTCGCAGGTCGTCGGCACGCATGAGCAGGGCGCCGCCAGCGTCCTCGCCTTCCGCGAGGTCCTCGCCAAGAGCACCGACGCGAAGAGCTTCCAGGACACCGTCTACGAGCAGTTCGACATCTGGAAGAGCCGCGGCTGGGACGACCAGGGCTCGGTCCTCTTCACCGGCTACTTCTCGCCCGAGATCAAGGCGAGCGAGAAGCGCACCGAGACCTTCAAGTACCCGCTCTTCAAGCGTCCCGCCGACCTCGTCACCGATTCGCTGACGGGCGAGCCGCTGGGCCGCCGCGGCGCGGACGGCAACGTCGCCCCCTGGCCCACGCGCGCGGAGCTGCTCTCCAGCAACGCCTTCGCCGGCACCGAGCTGGTCTGGCTGCAGTCGCCCCTGGATGTCTACATCTGCGAGGTCAACGGCAGCGCCAAGCTCATCATGCCCGACAACTCGGTGAAGTTCATCGGCTACGCGGGCAAGACCGGCCGCGAGTACGTCGGCCTGGGCAAGAGCCTCGTCGACGCGGGCGTCATCACCAAGAAGGACCTCAGCCTCGCGACCATCCAGCGCCTCTACCGCAACGACCCCGCGCTCGTCCAGAAGTACATGGACAAGAACGAGAACATGGTCTTCTTCCAGATGTACGACGGCAAGAACTGGCCCAGCGGCTCGCTCGGCTTCCCCGTCACCGACCATGTCACGCTCGCGACGGACAAGAAGATCTTCCCGCCCGGCCTCGTCGTGCTCGTCGACACCAAGTCGCCCGGCTACGGCGGCCAGATGGAACCCTTCAACCGCTTCATGCTCGACCAGGACACCGGCGGCGGCATCCGCACCGCCGGCCGCGCCGACATCTACATGGGCGTGGGCGCCGCGGCCGAGCTGCTCGCCGGCGGCCAGGTCTCCGATGGCTCCTTCTACTACTTCGTGCTGAAGCCGGAATTCGTCTCCAAGTACCCGCTGCCCGCAAAGGGGCAGACCGCGACGAAGTCCAAGCCCGCGGCCGCGCCCGCGACGGGCAAGACCGCGCCGCAGACGGAGTCGGCGAAGGGGCGGTGACGCGCTGACGCGCGCCTCACTCGCGTCCGACGCGGTACTTCGGTGACTCGAAGGGCGGCGGTCCCGCGAAGCCGCGCGCCGCGCTCCACTCCATCGTCGCGAAGCGCGCCGGCTGCGCACGCCGGCGCGCGTACGCCGTCGCCGACGAATCGCGCGCGCGCAGCGCGGCGACCTCCTCGCGAAAGCGCGTCTCATCCTGGTCGATGAGCACGAGGCCCACGATCGTGCCCAGCATCCACGCCGGCGCGGCCAGCCGCAGCGCGCGCCGGAGCGTCCCCCAGTCGCTCGCGTACGCGACCGGCGGCGCGTTCGTGGCGCCGCACTCGGGGCAGCGCGGCAGCGCGCGCGCCAGCGAGTAGCCGCAGCCCGGGCACCGCCCGCGCCGGTAGCGCCGCTCCGGCAGCCAATGATGCGCGAGCGCGTCCGGCAGGTCGACGATCATCGCCGTCGGCAGCAGCACGATGCCGCCGAGCAGCGCCACGAGCGCCACGCCCACCAGCGTGGCCGGTTCGCGCCCGAATCCGCCGACCAGTCCGCGCACGACGATCGTCGCCGCCGCGAAGAAGCCGACCAGCGTGATGACCACGCATGCGCGAAAGAGCGCGCGCGCCAGCGTGCCGGTCGGCGCGCCCGCATGCGGCGGCTTCGCGTCGGGCGTGCGCACGCGTCAGCCCGCGCCCGCGATCGACTTCCACCGCGCGTCCACCATCGCCGTCGTCGCCGCGTCCATCGCGACGACGGGCGGGTAGTCGCGGACCGGAAGCTGCGCGCGCGCGTCGCCCGGCAGCTTGCGCGTGGCGTCGAAGCCGATGCGCCGCCCGCGCCGCTGCGCGTCGCGCTCGCCGTCGGCGTTGCTGGCCAGGAAGAAGAAGACGCTCTCCCACCGCGCCGGATCCGCCGCGTCGTCGACGACGACCACGAGATCGCCCGCGCCCTGCGCGCTCCCGTCGCGCTCGAGCGCGGCGATCGCCGCCTCCAGCGCGCGCGCGCCGTCGCCGGCCTCGCGCTTGTCGATCTGCACCACCGCGAGCCGCCCGAGCCCGACCGCGGGGAACTCCACGCGCGTCGCGCGCACCGCGTCCGCCACGCGCGCCTTCGCCGCCGCGATCTCCGCCGCCTCCGGCACGCGCACCGGCTCCAGGTCCACGCCGCCCCACGCCTCGCCCACGCACTTGCGCGTGCAGTCGAAGCCCAGCTTCGTCCCGGCGCCCAGCCACGGCGCGCTGTGGTCCAGGATGTCCAGCGGTCCCTGCTGCACGACCAGGTCGCGCCGGAAGTCGCAGCGCTCGAAGAACCAGCGCATCGCCGCGGGCTCGTCGTGGATCGGCGCATCCTCGTCGAAGACGAAGACCATCTTCGTCCACGCCATCTGCCCCGCGCCCCACACCGAGCTCATCACGCGCCGCGCCTGCAGCGGATACGCCTTCCGGATGCGCACGAAGGCCGCGTTGTGGAAGCAGCCGAACATCGGCAGGTGGTAGTCGGCGATGTCGTGGACGATCGTGCGCAGCAGCGGCAGGAAGATGCGCTCGGTCGCCTTGCCCAGGTAGTAGTCCTCCTGCGGCGGCAGGCCGACGATCGTCGTCGGATAGACCGCGTCGCGGCGGTGCGTGATCGCGCTCACCTCGACGATCGGATAGCGGTCGGGCAGGCTGTAGAAGCCGGTGTGGTCGCCGAAGGGTCCCTCGAAGACCGCGCCCGGGCCGATCGGCTCGCCGCCGCGCGGGTCGTAGCCCACGCCGCCCGCGTCGGTGCGCACCCAGCCCTCGATGACGATCTCGCTGTTAGCGGGGACCCACAGCGGCACCGTCTTCGCGCGCACCATCGGGATGCCGCGCCCGTTGAGGAAGCCGCACATCAGCAGCTCGCTGATGCCCGGCGGAAGCGGGGCGGTCGCGCCGTAGGGAAGCACCGCCTCGCCGCCGAGGCAGATCGCGATCGGCATCGGCTTGCCCAGCGCCTTCCAGCTCCGCCAGTGCGCGGCGCCGTCGTGGTGCATGTGCCAGTGCATCGCCAGCGTCGTGGGCCCCAGGAGCTGGCTGCGGTACATGCCGATGTTGTGGCTCGCGGGGCGCTGCGCCTCGCGGTCGTCGGCGTGGATCGTGTGCATCCCCGCAAGCGTGATGAAGCGCCCGTCGCCGCCCGCGGTGCCCGCGCGCTGCGCGTCGATGCCCGCGTCGACCTCATCCGGGTCGCCGTCGAGCGGCCAGCACTTGAGGATCGGCAGGCGGCGCAGGTCGACCTCGTTGCGCGCGCTCAGCTTCACCACCTGCTGGCACAGCCCGCGCCGCACGCGCCTGGGCCCGATGCGCAGCAGCGGCGCGAACTCCTTCGCGCGCGCGAGCAGCTCGCCCGCGCCGCGCGGCGGCGTCGGCTTGGTCAGCGCGCCGATCCGCGCCGCGATCGCCTCCAGCCCGCGCGGATCCTGCGCGCAGCCCAGGGCCATCTCCATGCGCGTGTACGAGCCGTACGCGTTGATCGAGAGCGGGAAGTCGCTGCCGCGCACGCGCTCGAAGAGCAGCGCGCGCCCGCCCATCTGCGCCATCGCGGGGTCGAAGCCCGCCGCGCCGACGCTGCGGTGCGGGCTCGGCGTGCGCGCCATGCGGTCGGCGATCGCGCCGATCTCCAGGATCGGGCTCGCCTCCTCGCGCACGCGCACCAGCTCGCCGGCGCGCTCGAGCGCATGGAGGAAGTCGCGGTGCGTGGCGAACATGGCGCGCAATCGTAGGGCGCGCCCGCCCGCGGCGGCGGTGCGGCGCGCATCCGGCGGTGCCGCGTGCATCCGGCGGCCCCGCGCGCATCCGGCGGTATCGTGCCCGCTCCCCGATGTTCGCCGTCGACCTGCACGACATCACCAAGACCTACCGCGGCGGCGTGAAGGCGCTCCGCGGCGTCTCGCTGCAGGTGGGGCAGGGCGAGATCGTCGGCCTGCTCGGCCCCAACGGCGCGGGCAAGAGCACGCTCGTCAAGATCATGATGACGGTGGTGCGGCCCACGAGCGCCTCGGGCACGATCCTCGGCGCGCCGGTGGGCAACTCCGAGATCCTCGCGCAGGTCGGCTACCTCCCCGAGCACCACCGCTTCCCCGCGTACCTCACCGGCCGCCAGGTCATCGACTTCTTCGGCGCGCTCGGCCGCGTGCCGCGCGCCACGCGCCGCACGCGCACGCAGGAGCTGCTCGCGCTCGTGGGCATGGACCGCTGGGGCGACAAGCGCGTGACCACCTACTCCAAGGGCATGCAGCAGCGCATCGGCATCGCCGCCGCGCTCATCAACGACCCGCGCCTGGTCGTGCTCGACGAGCCGACCGACGGCGTCGATCCCGTCGGCCGCCGCGAGATCCGCGACATGCTCCTGCACCTGCGCTCGCAGGGACGCAGCGTGCTCGTGAACAGCCACCTGCTGAGCGAGGTCGAGCAGGTCGCCGACCGCGTCGCGATCATGAACCAGGGCACGATGGTCGCGCAGGGCTCCGTCGAGGAGCTCACGCGCGCCAGCCAGCGCTTCGAGCTCGAGGCGCTCGACGCGCCCGAGACGATCGTCGCCGCGGGGCGCACGATCGCGGCGGTCGGCGCCGTCGGCGCGGCCGCGGGCGCCGCGTCGACCGCGGGCCGGCGCATCTTCGTCGTCGACACCGCCGATCCCGCGCAGCTCCAGCCCTTCATCGACGCGCTGCGCTGGGCGGGCGCGAGCATCGTGCGCGTCGAGCGCGTGCGCGAGTCCCTCGAGGACCTCTTCGTGCGCAGCGTCGTCGACGAGCGCGGCCGCGCGGAACCGGGGGCGAAGCAGTGACGCAGACCCTCGCCATCTTCCTGGACGCCTACCGCGACCTCAACTCGCGCAAGCTCTTCTGGGTCGCGATCGCGATCAGCCTGCTGGTCGTGATCGTCGTCGGTTCGCCGGGCATCAACGCGACGGGCGTCTCCGTGCTGTGGTGGCAGTTCGACTCGAAGTTCGTCAACTCGACCTTCTTCCCGCCGGACCTCTTCTACAAGATCATCTTCCAGAACCTGGGCATCAACATCTGGCTCACCTGGGGCGCGGCGATCCTGGCGCTGGTCTCGACGGCGAACATCGTGCCGGACCTGGTCGCGGGCGGCTCGATCGACATGATGCTCTCGAAGCCCATCTCCCGCACGCGCCTCTTCCTGACGCGCTGGGTGACGGGGCTCTTCTTCGCGGGCATCCAGGCGCTGGTCTTCGTGACCGCGAGCTTCCTGATCATCGGCATCCGCGGCGGCGCGTGGGAGCCGTCGCTCTTCCTGGCGGTGCCCGTCGTCGTCGTCTTCTTCAGCTACCTCTACTGCATCTGCGCGGTCATCGGCCTGCTCACGCGCAGCGCGGTCGCGAGCCTGCTGCTGACGCTGGTCGCGTGGCTGCTGATCTTCGCGGTGCAGCGCGCCGAGTTCTTCGTGAACCGCGGGCGCGTGCAGTCCGAGCTGGAGATCGCGGCCATCCAGCGCGTCATCGACAGCCGTCTCGAGAAGAACGCCGACGCCGACGTCGACAAGCTGAAGATGGAGCTCGAGGCGGAGAAGGCGAGCCATGCGCGCTGGGACGGCTTCTACTGGCCGATCTACGGCGTCGTCACCGCGCTGCCCAAGACCAACGAGACGACCGAGTGGCTCGAGCGCACGCTGATCCGCCAGGCGCGCTTCCGCCGCCCGCCCGCCGAGGACGAGCCGATGGAGTTCTTCGGCAGCTCGCGCGTGAAGAAGCGCGACTTCGAGGACGCCCTCTTCGAGGACGCGGAATCGCGCAAGGGCGCGCTGTGGGTCATCGGCACGAGCCTCGGCTTCGAGGTCGTGCTGCTCGCCGGCTGCGTCTGGCTCTTCCGCCGGCGCGATTTCTGAGCGCGGCGCGCGCGCCACTGCGCGCGCCCCCCGGCTACTTCCCCAGCTCCGCGCTCCGGTCGCGCGCCGCGCGCATCGCGCGCTCGACCAGCGGCACGAATCCGCCCGCCTCGAAGACCGCGACCGCCGCGGCGGTCGTCCCGCCCGCGCTCGTCACCGCCGCGCGCAGCTCCTGCGGGCTGCGGCCGTCCTGCGCCAGCATCGTCGCGGCGCCCAGCATCGACTGCACCGTGAGCGCGCGCGCCTGCTGCGCGTCCAGCCCCAGCGCCTGCGCCGCCTCGATCTGCGCCTGCGCCAGCAGGAAGAGGTACGCCGGCGCGCTTCCGCCCGCGGCGACCGCCGCGTCGATGAGCCGTTCCTCCACCGTGACCGTCGTGCCAATCGCCGCGAAGAGCGCGCGCGCCGCGTCGGCGTCCTGCGTCGTCGCGCCCGCGCCCGCCGCGATCGCCGTCGCCGCCAGCCCCACCTGCGCGGGCATGTTGGGCATCGCGCGCACCACGCGCGCCTGGCCGCCCAGCGCCGCGCGGATCGACGCGCTCGACCATCCCGCCATCACGCTGATCACGCGGTGCTCCGGGTGCAGCGCGCCAAGATCGCGCGCGAGCGCCTCGAAGGACTGCGGCTTGACCGCCAGCAGGAGCGTGCCCGCGTCGGCGGCGTCGCGCACGCTCTCGGAGGCGGTGGCGCCCGCCGCGCGCGCCTGGTCGCGCCGCGCCGGCTGCGTCTCCACGACCAGCGTGCGCGCCGGATCCAGCGCCCCCGACGCGATCGCCCGCGAGAGGATCGCCATCCCGAGGTTGCCGCAGCCGAGGAAGGCCGTGTCGAAGCGCCGGCGCATGCGCCGCAGCGTACGGCCGCGCTACCATCCGCGACGATGTCCACCGCGAAGCCCAGCGGACTCCAGGTCCTCGACTTCGAGCAGCCCGCCGCCGAGATCGAGCGTCAGATCGAGGCGCTCCAGGCGCGTCCGGACGCGCAGGGGCTCGCCGACGAGATCGCCACGCTCGAGCAGACCCGCGACAGCCTGCTGCAGAAGTCCTACGCGTCGCTCTCGCCCTGGCAGACGGTGCGCGTCGCGCGCCATCCGCAGCGCCCGCAGACGCTCGACTACGTCGCGATGATCTGCCGCGACTGGTGCGAGCTGCACGGCGACCGCCGTTTCGGCGACGACCCCGCGATCGTGACCGGCTTCGGCCGCATCGGCAGCGTGAAGTGCCTGGTCGTCGGCCACCAGAAGGGGCGCGACACCAAGGAGCGCCTCTCCTGCCACTTCGGCTGCGCGCATCCCGAGGGCTACCGCAAGGCGCTGCTGAAGATGCAGCTCGCCGAGAAGTTCCACCTGCCGATCGTCACCTTCGTCGACACGCCCGGCGCCTATCCCGGCATCGGCGCGGAGCAGCGCGGCCAGGCCGAGAGCATCGCCGTCAACCTGCGCGACATGAGCCGCCTGCGCGTGCCGATCATCTGCATCGTCATCGGCGAGGGCGGATCCGGCGGCGCGCTGGGCATCGCCGTCGGCGACCGCGTCGCGATGCTGCAGTACTCGTGGTACAGCGTCATCAGCCCCGAGGGCTGCGCGGCCATCCTCTGGAAGGAGGCCAACGAGCGCACGAACAACCTCGCGGCCAACGCGCTCGCGCTCACCGCGACCGACAACCTGCGCAACGGCCTCATCGACGACGTCATCCCCGAGCCCGTCGGCGGCGCGCACCGCGACCCGAAGGAGATGGCGCAGCGCATCCAGAACTACGTCGTCGACTGGGTGCGCGAGCTCGGCCGCATCGACCCCGACACGCTCGTGCGCAAGCGCTTCGAGAAGTTCCGCAACATCGGCAGCGTGAAGCACTGAGCGCGGCGCGGGCCGCGGCCCGCGCGCGCCGCGCCGTCCCCGCTCGGGCCCCGGCTCCCCGGATTGACGGGACCCCCCTGATTCGGCTACAATTCGCGCACTTTTGACACTGTTGGACGGCAGATCCGCGCCGTTCGGCGCGTGAAATTCGCACTTGGCAGGGGAGCTCTCCGTGGCAAAGACCCATAAGAAGGCGCCTGAGAAGAAGCCATCCAAGCCCGCGTCGAAGCCTGCCGCCAAGTCGGCCTCCAAGCCTGTCGCCAAGCCCGCAGCCAAGGGTCCCGTGAAGTCCGCCGCCAAGCCTGCCCCCAAGTCGGTCGCCAAGCCCGCCCCCAAGCCCGCCGCGAAGGCGCCCGCCGGCAAGTCCGCGCCGGCCGCCAAGCCTGCGCCCGCCGGCAAGTCCGCGCCCGCCGCCAAGGCCCCGCCCGCGAAGTCCGGTGCGAAGCCCGCCGCGAAGCCCGCGCCCGCTCCGAAGGCCGCCGCGCCGGCGAAGCCCGCGCCGCCGCTGGTGCTGCCCAAGGTCGTCAACTCGGGCCCGAAGGAAGTCATCCCCGCGGTGGCCCCCAAGGCCGTGTGGCGCGCCTCGAACGAGGCCCCGCCGCCGAAGAAGAAGCCCGGCAAGGGCGCGCCGCCGCCGTCGATCCGCGATCCCCGCAAGGAGGCGCTCGAGGCGCTGCGCCAGCAGCAGCTCGCCGCCGAGCGCGCGGCCTCGAAGCACCAGAAGAAGATCGACTTCTCCAGCGTGCGCTCGGTCGCCAGCGTCGCGCGGGACATGAAGCCCGACTCCAACGGCTACGTCCTGGTGAACGGGCGCCGCGTGCGCCTGATCGCCGGCGGCACCGTGAAGGTCAAGAAGAAGACCAAGACCGTCGCCGAGAAGCCGCGCGACGAGGGTCCCACCGATGAGCAGATCGCCGCGATCAAGACCCGTCTGACCGCGAAGGAACTCAACGAGTACAAGGCGATCCTGCTGCAGGCCCGCGCCGAGCTCATCGCGCGCGTCACCGGCCTCGAGGACGAGGCGCTGCGCAGCTCCGGCGGCAACCTCTCGAACATGCCGCTGCACATGGCCGACATCGGCACGGACACCTTCGACCAGGACCTGGCGATCGGCATGGCCGAGACCGAGCGCGAGCTGCTGCGCGAGATCGACGATGCGCTCGACCGCGTCGTGAACAAGACCTACGGCGTCTGCCAGCTCACCGGCAAGCCCATCCCGAAGGCGCGCCTGGAGGCCAAGCCCTGGGCCAAGTACACGATCGAGGCGGCCCGCGTCATCGAGAAGAGCGGCGGCCGCTGAGCGGTCCGCGCGCACGCGCGCGCATAGGATCACGCCCGATGTCCGCCCCCGCCGTCACGCTTGCCTGGCGATCGCCCCGCGCGTGGGCCGTGCTGCTGGTGGGCTTCGTGATCGCCCTCGGCGCCGACCTCTGGAGCAAGGACTGGGCCTTCCGCACCGTCGCCGACGCGCCGGTCGTGCTCGAGTACGAGCAGGTCGCCAGCAACCCGCGCTACCAGCTCCCCTGGCACACGGGCGTGCGCGTCATCGAGCCGGACATCCTGGACTTCCGCCTGGTGCTCAACCACGGCGCGGTCTTCGGCATCGGCCAGGGTCGCGGGCCGCTCTTCGTGATCTTCACGGTCGTCGCGGTGCTCACCGCGCTGCTGGTCTTCGGGCGCTACACGACCTCGCGCGGATGGGTCTCGCACCTGGGCATCGCGCTGGTGCTCGCGGGCGGCATCGGCAACATGTACGACCGCGTGACCGTGGGCGCGGTGCGCGACTTCCTGCACCTCTTCCCGCGCCGCGAGCTGCCCTGGAACATCCACTGGCCCGGCGGCAGCGACGAGTGGTTCCCCTGGGTCTTCAATCTCGCGGACACCGAGCTCATCGCCGGCATGCTGCTGCTGATGCTGGCGATCCACCTCAACGATCGCCGTGCGGCGAAGGCGGCTGCGGCGGCGAAGGCGGCGGAGGAGGCGGCGTCCGCGACGGCGGCGGCGCAGGCGCAGGCGCAGCCGGCGGCGGAGCCAGCGTCCCCTTCGTCGCCAGCCACTCCGCAGTGATCTTCTCGGGGAGCGCGTCCATCGGGACCGCGCGGTCGATGGTCCACGCGCCCACCGCGGTGCGCCGGATGCTGCGGCAGTGCCCGCCGACGCCCAGCGCGTCGCCCAGCTCGCGCGCCAGGCTGCGCACGTAGAAGCCCTTGCCGCAGTGGATCGCCAGCGTCGCGACCGGCCACTCGAAGGCGCGCAGCTCGATCGAATGGACCGTCACCGGGCGCGGCGCGATCTCGGGCGTGCCGCCGCGTCGCGCGATCGCGTAGGCGCGGCGGCCGCCGACCTTCATCGCGCTGTAGGCGGGGGGGCGCTGCATCACGGTGCCGCGCATCGCCGCGAGCACGGGCGCGAGCGCCTGCGCGCACCAGCGCGCGGGATCCGCGGCGGCGGCGGCGAAGCGCTCGCCCGTCGCCTCGGTGCGCTCGCCCTCCATGTCGTCGGTGGCGGTGAAGGCGGTGAAGTCGATCTCGGTCTCGTAGCGCTTCTCGGTCGCCATGAGCGACTCGATCTCGCGCGTGCAGCGTCCGAGTGCGAGCACCAGCACGCCGGTCGCGAGCGGATCGAGGGTCCCCGCATGCCCCGTGCGCGTGCCGCCCGCGCGGCGGCGCACGATCTCGACGGCGCGCATGCTCGACATGCGCAGCGGCTTGTCGACCGCGAGGATGCCCGAGAGTGGCGCGCCGGCGTCCATGAAGCACGCATCATGGCATGGAGCGAGTTTCCGGCGCGGCGCGCGCACGCCGCGCCCGCGGGTTTCCGGTCCCGCGCCGCTGGAATTCTGCGTTTTCAGCCCCGCGCGGGCGCGCTCGGGCCGGTTGTGCGCCCTCCGGGCCGCCGCTACACTTGGGCGCTCGGGACAGGTGTCCGAGCGGTTGAAGGAGCAGCATTGGAAATGCTGTATACGGGTAACCGTATCGCGGGTTCGAATCCCGCCCTGTCCGTTCCAGCGCCTGGTCCGCAGGCACGAGCATCCGGGAGAGTGACAGCAATCACGGGCTGTAGCGCAGCTTGGTAGCGCGTTTGACTGGGGGTCAAAAGGTCGTGGGTTCAAATCCCGCCAGCCCGACTCAATCCCAGCGCCCCGCGGGTCGTCGACCCGCGGGGCTGTCGTTTTTCCGGCGCCGCGCGCCGGTGTCTCGCGTAGCACACACCGCATGCACCCACGCGGCTCCTCCGACACCGTCGGCACGATCCTGAACATCCACGCGATGGTCGGCGAGTTCCTCGTCAAGACCGTCGAGGACATTCCCGCCTCGCGCATGGCCGAGCAGCCGGGCATGATCGTCAACCACCCGGCGTGGACGCTCTCGCACCTTAACGCTTACGCCGGCGCGTTGCTCGCCATGCTCGACGACCCGAGCGTGCCGACGGCCGACGCCGAGATGGAGCGGTTCGGGTACGGCACCACGCCCGTCGCCGAACTTGCGGCCTACGCGACCAAGCGCGAGCTGCTGGACCAGTTCCGGGCCCGCAATGCGCGGCTCGCCGCGGTCGTCGCGCAGAAGCACTCGGAGTACTTCCCGAGACCTTCGCCGGCGAAGTACCACCCGTACTCGCCGACCATCGGGCATATCGCCATCACGCTGCTGGTGGCGCATCCGCCACATCACCTGGGCCAGTTGCGGCAGTGGCGCCGCGCCGCGGGGCTCGCGGAGGGATTGTGACGACGGTCGGGGTGACAATCGACGTCGTGACGACGGGGATGTTCGCGCGTCACACCGGCTGCGCGAGCATCGCGTCGAGCTGCTGGTAGCTCATCTCCATCCCGTCGGTCATGCCCGTCGCGAACGCCGCGTCGCGGTCCGCCTTCGAGGCGAAGCGGATCGTGGTCGACACGGTGGTGACGCCCCCGTTCTCCTGGAGCGAGACGGTGATGATCGAGGGCTCGCTCCCCATGGTGTCGCCCATGTCGCCCCAGGACTGCGTGTGCACGATCTTGGAGTGGGGAACGACTTCCAGCACCTCGCCGGAGCACCCGAATTCCTGGCCGTCCTGGTCGCTGCGCCAGCGCCAGCGGTACGTGCCGCCCACGCGCATGTCCATCTCGCAGACATGCATGGTCCAGCCGGGCGGTCCCGAGCACCAGCGGCGCATCAGCTCCGGCTCCATGTAGGTCCGCCACACCAGCTTGGCGGGCGCGTCGAAGCTGCGCTTCACGAGCACTTCGGTATCCGACGGCAGGCTTGCTTCCGCAGGCTTCATCTCTTTCGCTCCTGTTTCTTGGGCTTCTTCGACTCGGCGAGGGACTCCTCCTGCTTCAACTCATCCAGGAGCGAATCGAGCGCCTCGTAGCGGGCCTCCCAGTTCCGGCGGAACTGCTCGGTCCAGTGCGTGGCTTCCTTGAGCGGGCCGGGGCAGAGGCTGCACCGATGCTCGCGCCCGGACACGCGGCGGCGGACCAGCTTGGCCGCCTCGAGCACGCGCACGTGCTTGGTCGCCGCGGGAAAGGTCATCTTGAGGGGGGCGGCCAGCTCGCTGAGATTGCGTTCCCCGCCCGAAAGCTGGCGGACGATCGCGCGCCGCGCGGGATGGGCGAGGGCGCGGAAGACGCGGTCGAGCTTCGGGGAGGTGTCTAATACCACATGGTTTACTATACCATCAGGTTTGACGATGTCAAGCGCGTCGCGGCGAAGCCTCGCGGATCCGTGCGGCGCCGGCGCTGATCGCGCCGCTCACCGCGGCGTCCGCCACACCAGGTACGCCCACAAAAACACCGGCGCGAACAAGATCGACGCCGCCGGCCACAGCACCACGGGCGGCACGGATCCCCACGCCGCGAGCGCGGCCATCGCGCCCCAGTAGCCCGCGCAGACAGGGAGGACGACCCAGCGCGGCGTCGCGCGCGCGACGCGCTGCAGCCGCGCGCGCGCGGGCCCGCTGCGCTGGCGCAGCTCGATCTTCAGGCGGCGCGCCCAGACGAACTCGCTCGCCAGGATCGCCAGCCCGAGCGCGCCGAGCACGCTCAGCCCGGGGCCCGGCAGCGGCGAGATGACGATCCCCACCAGGATGATGGCGCTGCCGATGACAAGCGCCCGCAGCCGCCGGACGCTGCTGGACCTGGTGCGTCCGTGGTGGATCCTGAACTCCGTGGAGTGGCGGTGGGGTGGCGCGCGGACGCGGGCAGCGACAGCTGCGGGGGTCGCGCGGGCGGCCGCCGCCGCGATTTCGCCCTCCCTACGCCCGCCGGGCGCCCCGGTTCGGCGGGTCGATTTCCAGCTTGAAAACCCCCGCGCCACCGCGCCGCGAGGCGGCTACTATTCCTGCCCTTGCTTCCTGTTGGGGAGTAGCCGCTCGCCGATGCGAGTGGGATGGGTCGTCAGCACGGGCGCAGCGTCACGCTTCGTCCCGGCCCATCGCAGCCCCGGACCCGCCGCTTTCGCGCGTGGTCCGCGGCCTCTGGCGAGACCAACATTCCGCGCCCTGGTGCGCCGCGCGCCTGTCTCTTTTTGAGCAGGCTCGCGCCGAGGATGTGGCCTCATCATGCACGACCTGCTCCTGCTCGCGATCGCCGACACGACCAACGCCGCCGACCTGAAGATCTGGGCCTACGTCGCCTTCACGGGCCTCGTGGTGGCCTTCCTCGCGCTCGACCTGGGCGTCTTCCACCGCGAGGCGCACGAAGTCAAGATGAAGGAGGCGGTGACCTGGTCGGTCATCTGGCTGACCTGCGGCCTCGCCTTCAGCGGCTTCGTCTACCTCGCGTACGAGAACCACTGGCTCGGCCTGGGCCTCGACACCGCGATGTACAGCACCGCAGAGGCGGTGAAGTCCGGCGCCCCGCTGATCGTCTCCGGCGAGGTGAAGGGGCTCGAGGCCGCCAAGCAGTACCTCGTCGGCTACGTCGTCGAGAAGTCGCTCGCGATGGACAACATCTTCGTCATCGCGCTGATCTTCGCCTTCTTCGCAGTGCCGGCGAAGTACCAGCACCGCGTGCTCTTCTGGGGCATCATCGGCGCGCTGCTGATGCGCGGCGGCATGATCTTCCTGGGCGCGGGGCTGATCCTGAAGTACCAGTGGATCCTGATCGTCTTCGGCGGCTTCCTGCTCCTGACCGCGCTGAAGATGGCGCTGATCAAGGGCAACGACGACGTCTCGCAGAACATCGCCGTGCGCCTCTGCCGCCGGTTCTTCCGCGTGACCGACTTCTACGACGGGCAGAAGTTCTTCACCAAGCGCACGCTCAAGCCCACCTATTCGCGCAACGCCGCAGGCGTCGAGGTCATGGACCCCGCGCCCGCGGGCTCGCTGAGCGCGACCTGGGCGATCACGCCGCTCTTCCTGGCGCTGATCCTGGTCGAGATCACCGACCTGGTCTTCGCGGTCGACTCGATCCCCGCGATCTTCGCGATCACGCCGGATCCGTTCATCGTCTTCACGAGCAACATCTTCGCGATCCTGGGCCTGCGCGCCCTCTACTTCTGCCTGGCGGCGCTGATCCAGAAGTTCCGCTTCCTGAAGCCCGCGCTGATCCTGATCCTCGCCTTCGTCGGCGTGAAGCTGCTGCTGCTGAGCGTTCCGCCCTACCTGGATGTGGTCGGGCTGAGCAAGGCCGACCCGATCAAGATCGACACCACGGTGTCGCTGCTGGTCGTCGTCGGCACGCTGGCCCTTGCGACCGTGCTGAGCGTGGCGATCCCGTCGAAGACGGCGAAGGAGGCGTCATGAACACCCGAAGCCTCGTCCAGTCCCCGGCGTTCAACAACTTCATCATCGGCGTCATCCTGGTGAACGCGGTCGTCATCGGCCTGAGCACCTACGTGACGGATCCGGCGGCGGTGCGCGCCATCTCGGGCATCGAGATCGCGTGCCTGGTGGTCTACATCGTGGAGATCGCGCTGCGATTCACGGCGCGCGACTCCACGGCCGCGTACTTCAAGGACGGCTGGAACATCTTCGACATCGTGATCGTCGTCGCGGCGCTGATCCCGGCGGCCAACGGCATCGGGCCGGTGCTGCGCATCTTCCGCGTCTTTCGCGTGCTGCGGCTGGTGAAGACGATCCCGGAGCTGCGGCTGATCGTGACGGTCCTCATCCGCTCGGTCGCGAGCATGAAGTACGTCGCGCTCCTGGCGACGATCCTCTTCTACGTCTACGCGGTCATCGGCGTGAAGCTCTTCGGCGCCGCGGGGCATCCGATGCAGCCGTACTTCGCCAGCATCCACGAGGCGTGCTTCACGCTGTTCCGCATCCTGACCGGCGACGACTGGACGCAGATGCGCTACGAGCTCGCGCAGGCGGGGCAGCCGCTGGGCGCCTTCACCGCGTACCAGGTCTCGTGGATCGTCGTCGCGACCTTCCTGCTCGTGAACCTGATCGTCGGCGCCGTCATCAACAACTACCAGAAGGTGCAGGACATCGAGGAGCACCGCTCGCTCGCCCGCGACACCAGTGAACAGCGCATGCAGGACCTGGTCCGCGAGCTGGAGGCGATCCTCGCGGCGCGCGCGAAGGAGCCGACGGCGCGGGGCTAGGCGGACTTCCGCCCCTTGGGCGTCTCGAAGTCGACCGTCGTCCGAAGCTGGACCTGGAGCGCATCGAGCACGCGGGCTGCGCGCTCCAGCGTGATGCCGAAGTACTCGTTGCGCTCGTCGCGCGAGACCTGCGACTCGTGGACATCAAGGCGCTTGGCGAGCTCCCGCTGCGACAGGTTCTGCGCGATCCGCAGCGAGATCAGCAGGTGGCCGAATCCACGGAAGTTGCGGAGCTCCTCGAACTCGCGGCGCTTGAGCCGCTCGTAGCTCTCGACCTCCTCCCGAAGCTGCAGGTGGAACGACTCCATCGGATCCATGACGCGCTTGATCTCCTTCGCCCCCAGACCCGCGGCCTTGAGGCGCGCGCGGTGCTGGGCGAGGCGATCGCGCTCCTGCGCGAGCCGGCCCTGCGCCTCCTGGTACTCGGTGTCGTTGCGAATCATGGTCAGTTCTCCTGGATCAGCTTCACGATCCCCCGCGGGGCGCCGTCGCGACGCGATCGGCGGAACGCGGCGGGAAACTCGAGTTCATGGCCGTGCTCGTCCCTGATCCCGCTCAGGAGTCCCGGCACATGCGGATAGAGCTCGACTCGATACGCATGCCACATGGGAAGCTGGCGCTTTGGGTAGCCGCGGCACGGGCGGCGCGACGCCGGATCCCAGGTCCCGATCTTGTGTGGGTCAAGGTCGTTCAGAGCGTCATGGAGCCGCCCGGTCTTCAGGTGGTCGAGATCGCACACGAAGTAGCCATCGATGTCGTTGGGATGAGCCTTGTCCTCGGCGAACGATCCATCCGCAAAGACCTCCGAGATGCCGACCTGCCAGAGCTGCCGCGTGAGCGTCTCCAGATTGCCGACGAGATGCAGGCGCCAGTGAGCGTCCCAGTTCGGGCAGGCGCCTCGACCGCCCGGACCGAGGACGAGGATGGATTCCCTCAGCTCCGCGAAGGTGACCTCGTGGTCGCCAGACGGGAGCATTCCGCTGACATCGAAGGGCGGGATGGCGTTGTTGGTCACTGGGGCCTCTGTATGACATCTTAGTAAAGTCAGACAGAGAAGGCAAGTATGCGGGCGGACCGACTTCGCTGATCGCCCGCGCCTACTTCCCCGGTTCCTTCGTCGGCGCCTTCGCCGCCAGCTCCTTCGCCCAGTTGAGGATCACGTGGATCACGGGCGGCTGCCGATCCCAGGCGGGACGCTCGATCATCAGGAAGCTCCCGTCGGGAAGGATGGAGAAGCCGCCGCGCCCGGCGCCGGTCTGGATGCTCAGCTTCGCCGCGTCGAAGAGCTTGCGCGGCGCGGCGACGGACGGCGCGCCGTCGGCCATCTCGACCGCCGCGGAGACCATGTTTCCCGCGAGGTCCAGGAAGAACACCGTCTTCCCATCGCGGGAGAAGCGGGGCGAGATGCCGCCGTTGGCGGAGACCTGGATGTCCGCGCCGCCCCGGTCGATCGGTCCAAGCGAGACCTCCGGCCGTCCCGATTCGTCCGAGACGTACGCGAGCAGCGTGCCGTCCGGCGACAGGGTCGGCTCATCTTCGCTGATCGGGCGATTGCGGACGGGGCGGAACTTCGCCGCCGCGTAGTCGTAGATGGCGATATCCGGCTTGCTGTCGATCTGGCTCCCGACCGCCTGGCCGAGGAGTCCAGTGCCATCGGGGAGTTCCTGCGAGGCCGCGAAGAACACCTCGGCCGCATCCGGGGTGCGCAGCAGCTCCGGCTCGCTCGGACCGCCGATGGTCCAGCGCGCGAGCGAGGGCTGTCCCTGCGGCGACACGTACTGCGCCACGATCGACTTGCCGTCCTTCGACCAGACCGGCGCATACATCTCGCCCGTGGAGCAGACCAGCGACATCGAGCGGCGCTCGAGGTCGAGCACCCACAGCTCGAGCTTGCTCCGCAGCGTCGTGACCGCCGCCTTGCGGCTGTCCGGCGAAAGCGTCGGCGAGCTGGCGTAGTTTTCGGTCGTCTCCATCAGCGGCGTGACCGTCCCGGCCGCGTCGACGCGGACCAGCCGCTTGTCGGATCCGAAGCGACCGCCAGGCACGTACGCGAAGCTGCCACTGATCGATGCGCCGATGTAGGCCGAGTCGCCCCACTGGTCCGTGCGCACGCCCTGGAGCGCGACGACGGGGTCCCCGACCGTCGTGCCCGTCTTGGCGTCGAAGCCGATCGTCATGACCGTCGTGCCGCGCATGAAGGTCAGGCGGTTGTCGGCGATCAGCCGTGGCTCCGTGGCCGTGCGCAGCACGGTGCGGAGCGAGCCATCCTTCAGCGAGACGGCCAGCACCTCGAAGCTCTCGGTGGTCGGGCCGTTCCACGAGCAGCAGAGGATGTAGTCCGCGCCCGGGATCGCCACGGGCACGTCGAAGCCGAGCACGGGCAGCCCGCCCTCGGGCGGCTTGGTCTGCGGGCCCACCGCGGCGATCTGCTGCGGCTTTCCACCTTCGGAGCGCACGCGCCAGAGTCCCGCGTTGCCGCCGCCCCACACGATGGTGCCGTCGTCGAGCCAGGCGAACGAGGAGGATTGCGTCACCTCGCAGATCGTCAGCGGTGGGCCACCCTGCGCAGGCACCTTGAAGAGCTTGCCTCTCGAGACGTAGCCGATCCACTTGCCGTCGGGCGAGAAGAAGGGCGTGATGCATCCTTCGGTCTCGGTCAGCACGCGCGAATCGCTCGCCGAGAACTCGCGGATGCAGAGGAAGGACTTGCTTCCGGAGTAGACGACGAAGGCGAGCCGGTCGCCGCCCGGTCCGATCGCGAGCCCGGTGCCGCTGCTGATGAAGGACGGAAGCGTGTAGCCGGTGGGCGGCTCCAGGGTGAAGCGCACGACCTGCTTGCCGGCGTCGAGCGTCGCGAGCCAGTCCTTCTCGCGCTTCAGCCCCTCCTGGGCCTGCAGGTACACGATCGCGGCCACCGCGGCCGCGACCACCGCCGCGCATGCGAGCGCCGCCGTGATCAGCTTCGGCCGGTCGCGCCAGGTGCGCGGCAACGCATTGCCGGAGTCCGCGGGATCCGCCGGCGACGCGATCGCGCGCTCGAGCTCCAGCCGCGCGTCGCCGATGTCCTGCAGGCGGTTGCGCCGCTCCTTCGCGAGGCAGTTGGCGAGCAGCTCGCGCACGCGACGCGGCGTGTGCGCGGGCAGCAGCGCGGGATCCGTCTCCTTGTGCAGCGTCGCGCCGATGGCGTCGGCGATCGTCTCGCCGCGGAAGGGCTGCGCGCCCGAGAGCATCTCGTAGAGCACGCAGCCGAAGGAGAAGACGTCCGAGCGCTTGTCGACGGTCCTGCCGCGCGCCTGTTCGGGCGACATGTAGCCCGCGGTGCCCATGATCGCGCCGGGAATCGTGGGCGAATGCACGGGTGCGGGCGAGGGCGAGGTCAGCGTCGGCAGCAGGCCCGCGCTCCCGGCGCCCCCGGCGCCCGCCGCGTCGCTCGACGATGCGCCAGCGACCTCCGCCGCGCGCGCGAGGCCGAAATCGAGGACCTTCACCGCACCCTCGGCCGTGACCATGATGTTGCCGGGCTTGAGGTCGCGGTGGATCACGCCCTTCTCATGCGCGGCCTCGAGCGCCTCGGCGATCTGCTTCGCCATCGGCAGCGCTTCGGCGACAGGAATCGGTCCGCGCGCGAGCCGGTCCGCGAGCGTCTCGCCCTCGACGAACTCCAGCACCAGGTACTGGTGGCCGTCGGCCTCCTCGAGCCCGTAGATCGCGGCGATGCCGGAGTGATTGAGGGATGCGAGCACCTTCGCCTCGCGCTGGAAGCGGGCGAGGCGGTCGGGATCCGTCGCGAGATGGGCCGGCAGCGCCTTGATCGCGACGCGGCGGTCGAGCCGCGTGTCGCGCGCAAGAAAGACCTCCCCCATGCCCCCGCGGCCAAGTTCCCGTTCGATGCGGAAAGGTCCGATGACAGCAGGGGGCATTCGGCGGCGAGTGTACGGCTGGGGCTTGCGCCCCGCGCGTCAACGCGCCGCGGTCTTGCAGGTCGTCAGGCCAAGCGGGATGTACAGCGGGCACATCCCGAGCGCGGCGGTGAGCAGCATGACGACGCCGACCGCCGCGGCCACGATGCCCGCGACCGCGCCGCTGGTCACTTGAAGCTGTGTGAAGGCCAGGACCAGCGCCACGACGCCGACCAACGCCCGAAGGCCGCGGTCGACCGAACCGACATTCTTGCACAGTGCCATGAGGGGATCTCCTGAAGTCCGCCCACGCGCGGACGCTGCGCCGCCGCGGTGCGGCGGGGGGTGCAGGAGATTGGAGGCGGGTGGGGCGGGGGAGGTTCGCGGGGGATGCACGAAGTTTGCGCGCTCCGAGTCGATGCTCACTTCCGCTTGGCGCCGATTTGCTTGCGCAAGCCGGAAAGCACCTTTGAGGCGGGGACGGCAGGTTCGCCTCGGTCGATCGACGCGAGCCGCTCGCGGAGGATGCGTTCGGTCTCGAGTCCCTCGAGTGCGTGGAGCGCGTCGAGCAACCTCTGGTAGGCCTCCGCGTCCTGAATCACGACACAGGCCTTCCCATTGATCGTCAGAACCTCCGGCCGGCCGGTGGAGACGAGTCGTTCGATGTGCGCTTTGTGGTTTCGGAGAAAGCTCGTGAGGGAGTGAATGTCTGTGACCTGCACCATGGGCGACCTCAGCAGACCGGAATCAGCGAATTCTATGACCGGACGAAACGACCTTTGGTCCTGCGCCTGCTGCTTGGATCCTCGGCCAGCCTGGAGGGAAACCCGTCTGAGGCCGCTTGCCTCCGACGCAAATACAGCCTATGTTTGAATTCGGATCGAATTCGAACCTTGGAGGATCCCATGCACCGGGCTCAAGACACCTACTCGTTGACGGATTTCAAGCAGAATGCGCAAGAGCACCTTGAGCGCCTGCGGAGCACAGGCCGCCCCGAGGTTCTCACGGTGAACGGACGGGCGGAGGCGGTCCTGATGACGCCAGAAGCCTACGACCAACTCGTCGATGCTGCGCTCGGTGAGGTCAAGGCGAAGATTGCCGTTGGGCTTCGTCAGGCGCGTGCAGGCGAACTCATCGATGGAGCTCAGGCGCTCGCGACCCGCCGCGCGGCGCGGAAGCGGCGTGGGGCGCGATGAGCGACTACCGACTCACTCATGCCGCGGACAAGGATATCGAGGAGATCTGGCGTCGCATCAGTACGGACAGCGGAAACGCGCGTGCCGATGCGTTCGAAGAGTCGCTCCACGAGGCGATGCAGAGACTCGGTGACGCGCCGCAGATCGGACATCTGCGAGCGGACCTCGGGGACGAGCACCTGCGGGTGTGGCCAGTCGCAAAGACCCTCATCATCTACCGCCCTGAGCCGCAGCCCATTCAGATCATCCGTGTGCTCCATGGTGCGCGTGATGTTGGCGCGGTGATGGATACTCGCGATGATGCCGAACCCGGGAGTTGATTGCGCCGGCTCATCTCGCGGAAGAGACTCCCGCCAGCACCTCATCCAACCGCCGAAACCCCGCCTCCATGCTCTCAACGAGCCCGGTCGAGACCGCGGCGTCGCGCGCTTCCTTCGAGGCGTGCACCTGCGTGATGTGCAGCGTGGTGACGCCGCCCTGCTCGGTGAAGGCGTGCGTCTCGACCTGCACGCCGATCACGTCGCCGTTGCCCAGGACGAAATTCTCCGTGTGCGTGATGCGCTCGTTCGGCACCACCTCGGTGAAGACGCCGTAGAGGGCCATCGTCTGGTTGCCGCCCTCCTCGCCGCCGCGCCACACCAGGCGGAGTCCGCCCGCGGGACGCGGATCGCACTCGCAGACGGTCATCTCCCAGCCCGGCGGCGGCGTCATCCAGCGCCGCATGAGTTCCGGCGTGAGCATCGCGTCCCAGACGCGCGCGCGCGGCGCGGCGAAGCGGCGCGTGAGCGAGATCGTGGTGTCGGACGGGGTGGAAACCTGGACGCCGGGGTGCTGCATGGTGATCCGTTCGAAGGTGTTGGAACGCGCGCTCACTTCGGCCAGAGCCACGCGAAGACGAGACCGGTGATGAGGCCGAAGGCGATCCCGTCGATCCAGTTCATGGCCATCGCGCGGCGCTTGGTCTGGAACCACAGGTCGTTGGGGAAGCTCGCGAAGCAGTAGGCCAGGATGCCCGCGGTGCCGAGCACCTGGAAGACCTTCCAGAAGAGCTCCGAGCGCGACATCGTCACGACGCCGGCGAGCGGTCCGGTGCCGTGGGGCAACGCGGCCCAGCCGAGGTACGCGATGACCGTGCTCGTCACCAGGTAGAAGGCGAAGGTCACCAGCATCGCGGTGCCCATGTTCATGGGCGCCCAGACGCGCAGCAGCCCCTGCGGCCGCGTGTCGTAGAGCTTGCGCAGCGCGTCCATCCGCTCCGAGCGCGGGAGGTTGTCGTGCTGGCAGAAGTCGGGAAAGCCGTAGTTGCCGGGCTGGATGCCCATTCGCACGACCGCGTCCATGAAGGCGCGCTCGTCGGGCAGGGGATCGCGGTCCTTCTTGTGGTGGCCGACCATCATCCACGCGATCGCGCTGAACAGCCAGACGCCGAACGCCGAGAGGAGGATCGGAAGCCACAGCTGGGTGATGAAGTCCATGAGGCGCTCCTGGGGTTCGTGGCTGACGGAACGGACGAGGCGGAAACGGGCCTGAAACTACCCCTTTCGCGGAATCGGGGCGCCGCCGCTTGACAGGAAGCCTTCCGCGGAGAATACTTGCAACATGACGCAAGTACGCAAGCGACGCCCGCCCGCGACGCCAAAGCAGGCCGCCAGCTGCTGCGGTCCCATCGACCAGGCGCTGGATCCCGCGCTTTTCAAGGCGCTTTCGGATCCCACGCGCCTCTCGCTCGTGGCCTGCATCGCCAAGTGCGGCCGCGGCTGCTCGGTCGGGGAGGTGGCCGAATGCTGCGCGGTGGACCTCTCCGTCGTCTCGCGCCACCTGGCGCTGCTGGCGCGCTCGGGCGTGCTCGAGGCGGACAAGCGCGGGCGCACCGTCCTCTATTCCGTCCGCTACACCCACGTCTGCGGCGCGCTGCGCGCGCTCGCGGACGCCCTCGACGAGTGCTGCCCCGGCAGCGCGGGAGGTTGCCGTGGCAAGTGCTGCTGATGCCGCGCGCCCGCCGCGCGTCCTCTTTCTCTGCACCGGCAACGCGTGCCGCAGCCAGATGGCCGAAGGCTGGGCGCGCGCGCTCTGCGGCGGGGCGATCGAGCCCTACTCCGCGGGCATCGACCCGCACGGCGTGAACCCGCTCGCGGTGCGCGCGATGCAGGAGGCCGGCGTCGACATCTCCGGCCACTCCTCCAAGCGCGTCGATGTGCTCACGGGCATCCCCTTCGACTTCATCGTCACCGTCTGCGACAACGCGCACGAGGCGTGCCCCTACCTGCCGCTGCCCGCGAAGATCGTGCACCGCAGCTTCGAGGATCCGCCGCGTCTGGCGGCGGGCGCGCGCAGCGACGACGAGGCGATGCCGCACTACCGCCGCGTGCGCGACGAGATTCGCGCGTTCATCCAGAACCTTCCTCAGACCCTTGCTGGAGCCACACCGATGAGCAACCGCACCTGCTGCGGCGATGACTGCTGCACGCCTGCGAGCACCGCGAAGGCCGCGCCCGCGACCACGCCCGATACCACCGCCCACGCCGTCCGCGACCAGGTGCGCGAGGGCTACGCCAAGATCGCGCAGACCGGCTGCTGCGGCCCCAGCGGCGGCGGCTGCTGCGGGGCGACCGCCTTCACGCCGGAGCAGCTCGCGCAGGCGATCGGCTACTCCAGCGGCGACCTCGCCGCGATGCCCGAGGGGGCGAACATGGGCCTCTCCTGCGGCAATCCGACGGCGATCGCGTCGCTGCGCGCGGGCGAGGTCGTGCTCGACCTCGGCGCGGGCGGCGGCTTCGACTGTTTTGTCGCGGGGCCCAAGGTCGGCGCGACCGGCCGCGTGATCGGCGTCGACATGACCGCCGACATGCTCGCGAAGGCGCGGCGCAACATCGCTTCCTACCGCGCGCAGACGGGGCTCGACAACGTCGAGTTCCGCCTCGGCGAGATCGAGTCGCTGCCCGTCGCGGACGCGAGCGTCGACGTCGTCATCTCCAACTGCGTGCTGAACCTCTCGCCCGACAAGCCGCGCGTCTGGCGCGAGATCGCGCGCGTGCTGCGCCCGGACGGGCGCGTCGCGGTCTCGGACCTCGCGCTGCTGCGGCCGCTGCCGCCGGCGGTGCAGGCGGACCTGGAGGCGCTCATCGGCTGCGTCGCGGGCGCGGTGCTCGTCGAGGAGACGCGCGCGATGGCGCAGGCCGCGGGTCTGTCGGACATCGTCCTCACGCCCAAGCCGCAGTACATCGACGCGATGACCAACTGGGAGGATCCGCTCTACCGCCGCATCGTCGAGCGTCTGCCCGCGGGCGCGCGGCCGAGCGACTACATCACGAGCCTCGATGTCACGGCGAGCAAGCGCTGAGGCGCGGGAGCGAGGCATCATGCGGCGCCTGCTTGCGGAAGCCATCGGAACGGCGTGCCTTGTCTTCGCAGGCACGGGCGCGATCGTCGTCGACCACGCGACGGGCGGCGCGGTGACGCCGTTGGGCATCGCGCTCGCCTTCGGTCTGGTCGTGATGGCGATGAGCGAGGTCTTCGGCGACATCTCCGGCGCGCACCTCAATCCGGCGGTGACGCTGGGATTCGCGTGCGCGCGGCGATTCCCGCTGCGCGATGTGCCGGGCTACATCCTCGCGCAGGTCGCCGGTGCGTTCGCGGCCTCCGCGCTGCTCGCCGCGCTCTTTCCCGCCTCGCCCACGCTGGGTGCGACGCTCCCCGCCGGCGCTGCGATGCAGTCCTTCGTGCTGGAGGTCGTGCTCGCGTTCGTGCTGATGCTGGTGATCCTGGCGGTCTCGAGCGGACCGCGCGAGCGCGGCCTCGCGGCGGGGCTCGCCGTGGGCGGGACGGTCGCCCTGTGCGCGATCTTCGCGGGACCGATCAGCGGGGCCTCGATGAATCCCGCGCGATCGCTCGCGCCGGCGGTGCTTTCGGGAAGCCTGCAGCACCTGTGGATCTATCTTGTGGCGCCGCCGCTCGGCGCGGTGCTCGCGGTGGCGTGCGCGCGGGCGACAGGCGTGACGGGAGCGCGCACGGCGAATCGCGCGGCACAAGTATTCGAAAGCACCACAGATCATGCCCCTCTACGACACGATCGGCCATGACTACGCGCAGCGCCGCCGGCCCGACCCGCGCTTCGCCGCCGCGATCGAGGCCGCGCTCGCCGGAGCGTCCACGATCGTGAACATCGGCGCGGGCACGGGCAGCTACGAGCCGTCCGGCCGCACCGTGCTGGCGATCGAGCCCTCCGAGGTCATGATCCGCCAGCGCCCCGTGGGCGCCGCGCGGTGCGTGCAGGGCGTCGCGGAGGCGCTGCCGCTCGCGGACGCAAGCGTCGACGCCGCGATGGCCGTGCTGACGCTGCATCACTGGACCGACCCGCAGCGTGGCCTGCGCGAGATGGCGCGTGTCGCGCGCACGCGCGCGGTCGTCGTCACCTGGGTCCCCGACGGTCCGGCGTTCTGGCTGACGCAGGAGTACTTCCCGGAGATCCTCGCGCACGACCGCACGATCTTTCCCGACACTCCGACGCTCGCCGCGCTGCTCGAGCGAACCATCGGCCCGACGCGCATCGATCCGCTGCCCGTTCCGCACGACTGCACCGACGGCATGCTCTGCGCGCACTGGCGTCGGCCGGAGGCGTACCTCGACCCGGGCGTGCGCGCGGCGATCTCCAGCTTCGCGCGGATCGACGCGGCGGCGGGCCTCGCGCGCCTGCGATCGGATCTCGAGAGCGGGCGGTGGGACGCGCGCTTCGGGCACCTGCGCGCGCTCGAGTCGGTGGACCTGGGCTATCGGATCTGCTGCTGCGCGCGGGGCTGTCCGGCGCCTTGCGCGGCCGAGAGCAGCGCCTGCTTCATCGCCGGCGATGGATCGGCGGCGCGCGCCTGATCGGCGAACTTCGCCGCCGCCTCGTCGCGGCCGGCGGCGAGCAGGGATGCGTAGATCCTGCCCACCCGATCGCGGAAGCGCGTCGTCATCATCCGCTTCATCCGTTCGCTCGTGCCGGGCACCGGGCCATCCGTCTTGGCCTTGGTCGAATCGATGTGCGCGATCGACTCATCCCGCTGCGACACCTCGTGGCGAAGCGCGGCCTCCGGATCGGCGACCAGCGCGCCAGCGTCCGCCCAGCGGCCGGCTGCGACGAACGCGTCGAAGATCGAGTCGATGTTCCTCTGGATCGCGTCCTTCCAGGCCGGATCGTCCCGGACGGGCGCGATGAGCGTGACGACGGACGCCTCGTCGCGGAGCACCTTCGTGCTGAGCGTGATCCAGTCCATGAGCGCGAGCGGGGCGACCGGCTTCGCTTCGAGCTTCTTCGCCGCCGCATCGCGGAGCGTCTCGAACTTCGCGCGCGCGGCGCCATGCTTGGCCGCGAGCTGCTGCATCTCGCCGGCCATGAAGGAGATCCGCACGCCCGCGTACTCGGGCGCCTCCAGAACCATGTTGTTCCAGAGCCAGACGTATTCGTCCGCCGCTCCGTCGTACTCGCGCGCGGCCACCAGATTTCGCGCGCGTGCGCGATGCTCCTCGACCGCCTTGGCGCCGCGGGACGGCGCGTGCGCGGGAACGTCCGGCGTCGCCGGAGCGGGCGCTTCCGGAGCCTTCGTGGCCTGACCAGCGGCGGGCCACGCGATGGGCAGGACGCAGGCGAGCGAAAGGACGGACGCGAGCACTCGTGTCATGGAAGTCTCCCGGGGTGGAGGCGGCGGTAGAGCGGCGCGGAGGATTCTACTTCGGCCCGCGCGCCGCCCGCGCCAGTTCCTGCGCCAGGATCGGCACCGCCAGATTGCACGCCTGCACGCCCTGCGCGACGCAGAGCTTGAGGACCTCCATGATCTCCTCGACGCTCGCGCCCGCGGCGAGCGCGTTGCGGATGTGGCGGCGCGTGCCCGGCGCGTACATGTGCGTGAAGGAGGCGTCGAAGGCGATGCTCAGCAGCTCCGTCTCCTTCGCGCCGAGCACGGGCTTCGCGTAGATGCCCGCGCCGACGGCCATGAATTCGTCGGTCCACTGCGGGTCCAGCTGGAAGAACGGATCCCACGCGGTGTTCCACTGGCCCATCGACTTCATCGCGTCGCACGCGGGCGTGGGTGGCGGCGACGAGGCCGCAGTCGTGCGCCCCGCGGCGGCGGCCTCCTCCAGCAGGATCGGCGCACCGAGGCTGCACGAGTGGATCGACATCACGGTCGCGCACTTGACGACGAAGAGGATCTCCTCGCGCGTCGCGCCCGCTTCCAGCGCCGCGCGGATGTGCCGGCGCGTGCCGTCGGGATTGAGGTTCGTGCACGCCGCGTTGAGCGCGACGCCGATGAGCTCGACCAGCTTGCGCGGCAGCACGCCGCGCCGCCAGGGATCGGTGCTCATGCGCTCGCAGTTCGCCGCCCACGCGGCGTCCCATTCGCGAAGCGGGTCCGCCGCGGGATCCCAAGGACCCCGCGGCGGACCGTCGCCTGCTGCGCCGGACTGCGCCGGTGCGGTCATGCCTTCGCGCCCATCAGCTTCGCCTGCGCGGCGCGCACCGGCTCGGGCGCGATCATGCACGCCGCGATCGGGTGCGAGTCGCCGGCGACGACCGGGAGCGTCTTGCGCCCGTCGGTCGGCCACACGAGGAAGCCCGGGTCGTGGTCGGTCGGGTTCGGCGGCATGCCGTTGTTCTTGAGCGTCTCCTCGACGCTGTCGTACCAGACGCCGACCTTGCAGAGCTTGCGCGCCTCCTCGGCGGTCGCGACGCGGCGGCCGAAGGCCTTGCACAGCTTCACGATGTCCTGGATCTGCTCGACCGTCGTGCGGCGCTTGCGGTCCGGGCCCCAGAGGTTGTCCTCGTTGCCCACGCGCACATGCTGGCCGGTGAAGAGCGCCAGACCGGAGATCGTGATCAGTCCGCGCATGCTCGACCAGAAGGTGTTGACCGAGCCCTGCGGGACGCGCTGCAGGAAGTGCATCCAGTCGAAGGGATTGCGGCCGAGCGTGCCGCCGCCGTAGCCGGAGAGGCCCATGTTCAGCGGTCCCATGTAGACGCCGGCGCGGATGAGGCGCTCGATGATCTCCCACTGATGCACGTGCCCGGGCACGAAGTAGGGGAGGATGCCGCCCTTGCGCAGGCGCTTGAGGTGCTCGAGGTAGAAGGCCGGCGTCGAGTCGACCACCATGCCCGACCACGCGGCGAGCACCTTCGGATCGTCCATGTGCGTGCCCGCGATGTCCGATTTCGAGAACATCGAGGCGATGTCCCACAGCGTCGAGCCCGTCGAGACGGTCACGAACTCCGGCTTCGGGTCGAGCTCGGTGAGCATGTGGCGGGTGTCGTAGTCCAGCCACTTCGCCTTGGCGTCGTCGGTGTGCGGCGCGAAGGAGATCGAGCCGCCGACCTGGATGATCATCTCCGGGACGGCCTCCTTGACGCGCTTGAGGAGGTAGTTGTACTGCTCGAAGTTCGTCGATCCCATGCCCGTCGCGGGGTTGCGCACGTGGAAGTGCAGCATCGTCGCGCCGGCCTTGTAGCAGTCGACGGCGGCCTGCACCTGCTCGTCCCAGGTCACGGGGATGTCGCTCGCGTCGCCGGGCAGCCACGCGGGTCCGTAGGGGGCGGCGGTGATGACCAGCGGGGCCATGTTCTCGGGAAGGATGGAGTCGTCGGTGAAGTACATGAAGGTCTCCTTGTGTCCGTGGTGATTCTGTACAGAACGCCGTGAAGAGGTGGTGGTTCGGTGGTTCAGTCCCGGTTCAGCCGGATGTCGTGGATATTCAGTCCGGCTCCGGCATCGGGAAGGCCTGCGGGTCGGCCTCCCACACGCCGAAGCGGTTGCCCGCGGGATCGGCGGCGATGACGACCCACGCCGTGCGCGGCACCGCGGTGCGCGGACGCACGATGCTGCCCCCGTGGCGCTCGATGCGCGCGACGGTCTCGTCGAGCGACGCGACCTGCACGTACACGAGCCAGCCGTTCACGCCGTCGAGCGCGCGATAGGTGAGCCCGCCATGCTGCGTCGGCCCGGCCTCCGCGCCGGTCTGCACGCGCCAGTACTCGACGCCCGGCATCTGCTCGACCTGCCAACCCAGGACCTCCCGGTAGAACGCCGCGAGCGCGGCGGGCCGGTCGCCGTGGATCTCGAAGTGGGTGATTGGGGAAGGCATGCGGGGTGTCGGGGCGACGGCCCCGGGCGAGGGATACTAGCCCACGCGCAGCGCGACAGGCTGCCATTTTGCCCGTCCCGTACGATACGAATTGTGCGAATGACGCCATGTGCGCGGGGGCGACCCGCGTGCTGCCGCATTCGAGTTGGCCCGCACGAAGCAGCGCGACGCATGCAACCTTCCTCCGGTGAGAGCAGCAATCCGGGACCGCAGGAACCCGAGCGCACCGCACCCTGGATGCGCGGCACCTTCTGGTCGCCCACGCTCTACGCGGACGTGCGCCGACTGGCGGGATCGCTGCTGCGGCAGCGGCGCTCTGGCGACAGCATGAGCGTCACCATCGTGATCAACGAGGCGTTCGCGCGCATGGCGAACTCGGGCAGCGACACGGACGCGCGGTCACCGGTGAGGCAGCGTGCCGCATTCTTTGCGCTCCTGCGCGTGGTCATGCGTTCGGTGATCACGGACTGGGTGCGTCGCCGGATTCGGCGTTCCGAGGCGATTCCGCTGGATCCGGCGCCTGCGGAGCCCGGCGCGTCGCCGCCCGGCGGCGAGCAGCTTCCCGCGGCGCTCGCGCAGGCGGAGGCGATCTCGGACGCGCTCGAACGCCTCGCGAAGATCAATCCGCGCGCGGCGGTCGTCGCGGAGTTTCGGTTCATCCGCGGCATGTCGGTGAGCGAGGTCTCCCAGGCGTTGGGGATCTCGGAGCGTGCAGTTGGACTTGACTGGGCGGGTGCGAGAGCATGGCTGAAGCGCGAACTGATCGACCTGTCGGACCCGCGCCGCGCGCCGTAGCGGCCGCCAACGGCGGCGCCGCGTCCGCGGACGGCGATCTCGTTCGCCGGGCGATGCTGCTCGTGGCGGAGGCGGGACTCAGCGGCGGCGAGCCCGAGGCGCACGTCCGCGCGCAGGCAGCGTCGGATCCCGCGCTGCTTGCCGAGGCGCTCTCGCTGCTCTCCGCGGACCGCGCATCGTTTCCGCCGCTCGACGATCCCGAGCCGACGCTCGGTTCCACGCCCGACCTGCGCGAGGCGCTGGGACGTCTGCGCGGCAGCCCGCCAGGCCAGCTCGGCGGATTCATGGTGCGCGAGCTCATCGGCGCGGGCGCGACCGCGCTCGTCTACCGCGGCTGGGAGCGCGACGCGCGGACCGAGGCCGCGATCAAGGTGATGCCCTGCTCCGACGAGGACGCGCGCATGACTGCACGCTTCGAGGCGGAGGCGAGCGCGCTCTCCTCGCTCTGGCATCCGGGCATCGTCCGTGTCTTCGCGGCCGGCGTCGACCCAGCGCCCGCGGGCAAGCTGCTGTGGATCGCGATGGAGCTGGTGCGCGGCGCGCCCATCACCGAGTTCGCGCGGTCCGAGTCGCTCTCGCAGCGCGCGCGGATCGACCTGGTGCTGCAGGCCTGCGCGGCGATCGCGTTCGCGCATGAGCGCGGCGTGCTCCATCGCGATGTCAAGCCCGCCAATCTCCTGGTCGCTTCGGGAACGGACGGATCCGCGCCCGTGGTCAAGGTCGTTGACTTCGGCGTCGCGCGCATCGTGCGTCCGGGCGCGACCGGTCTCGACGATGCGTCGCGCCGCACGCTCGCGGGAACGCTCGCGTACATGGCGCCGGAGCAGATCGCCACCGGCGTCACCGACGCGCGCAGCGACGTGTACGCGCTCGCGTCGGTCCTCTACGAGCTGCTCGCCGACCGGCCCGTGATCGACCTGCGCGACCGCACGATGGTGGACGCGCTGCGCATGGTGATCCATCCGTCGACGCCGCGCCTGCGCCGCTGCGTCCCGGGAATCGGCCGCGCGCTGGACGCGGTGGTGCACAAGGCGCTCGCGCCCGACCCGGCGGCGCGCTATCCGTCGGTCGCCGAGTTCATGCACGACCTGGAGCACGCGATCGCCGGACTCCCGGTGAACGCGCGGCCGCCTTCGATGCTGGAGTACGGTCGGCTCCTCTGGACCGCGCGTCCCGTGCTCGCGGCGGCGCTCGCGACGGCGGTCATCTCGCTCGCGGCGGGACTGGTGCTGGTGGGCACGGCGCTGCACCGCGCGGATCGGGCGGAGGATGCGCTTCGCACGGAAGCCGCGGATCTCAAGGGGCTGCTCGCGTACCTGACTTCCGATGGCGCGAACCGACTGGCGCAGCTTCCGGCCTCGAGTCCGCTGCGGTCGTCGATGTTGAAGGAGTTCGAGCAAAAGCTCAGCGCGATTCTCGCGCGCCAGCAGCCGGACTCCGCGGATGTCCCGGAGCTTCGGCGTGCGTATGCCCGCGTGCTGGACGGGCTCGGTGACATCGCGCTGGAGCAGGGCGACATGGATGCCGCCACCCGCTACCGCGAACGCGTCATCGAGCTGCTCGCGCCATTGGCCACGAATCAGTCGCACGCAAGCGATGACTTGCGCGCGGACTACTCGATCGCGCTCGTAAAGCAGGGGGATCTTGGGAGGCACCAGTGGCGACTGGATCAGACGGCAGCGTGCTATCTCCGTGCGCTCGAGATCGACCAGATACTGTCGGCCGCGTCCCCCGAGAACCGGCGCTTCCTGGACAATCTGGTGCGGTCGTACGCGCGCCTCACAAGCGAGGACATCGCAGACAAGGTTCCCGACCGCATGGAGTATTCCGCGCGTGCATTCGAGCTGGCGCAGCGGCTTCTGGCGCGCGATGTGTCCAACCTCACGAGTGCGCATGCGGTGGTCGAGGCGAGCACGTGCTACACACGCACGCTGCTCGCCGCGGGGCGCTACGCCGAAGCCGGCCGCGCCGCGGTGGCGGGACTCCGGGAGGGGCGACGCATCTGCCGCGAGCGGCCGGCGGATCGGGTGTTTGCTCGGGATTTCGCACGAATCGTGACCATCTCCCACAGTCTTCCAAAGGAGGAGCGCCCGGAGGCACTGGATGCCGCAACGATCGACGCATTCGCGGTGCTCGACGCAATCGCGCTGCTGATGCCCGAGGACAGCATGTGGGTTCGTGACAATGACGCACTGCGGCTGCAGGTGGGGGACCGTTGCGTCGCCGTTGGCGATCGCGCGATGGCCATTCGGCTATATCGCGGCGGCATGCACAAGGGGCTTCGCCCGTGCGAAGAGATCTACTACGCGCTGCTGCGGCAGGTGGACTTCGCAACACGACTGCTTGATCTGGCGCGGGAGGACGGCGTTGACGCGTCCGAGGCAGCTGCGGACGCGGCGGCCGTCCAGGCGCTGGCCCTCCAGGCCGCCGAGTGCGCGTCGCCGCCCAACGCGGCGGAAGCGCGATTGGCCGCTCACCTGCTGCGGATCCGCGCCGGCCAGGCGAGCTCGCAGGAGGCCAGGGAACAGGCGTATCGGCTCGTCGCCGAGCTGGAGGAGCGGAAGTACCGATTTGCGTCCCGCGCACAGGTCGAGATGCTGCTTGCAGACGGCCGCGTCGCGGAGGCCGAGCAGATCCTCGCGGAGCAGGTCGAGCGGGATCCCGAGCCGGTGCGGGCGGGGTACCGATCGACGGAGTGGCTGCGGAAGGCGGTGGCGGAGGCCGTCGGATCCGCGAGTCGCTGACGGGGCTGCCGTCACCCCGGCCACGCACGGGCAGAAATTCTGCGAATTCTGTTCCGGTCCCGGGGCGACCTTGCGTTCATCGATCCGGGGGAAGCGGTTCGTCGTCGACGGCACCTCGTGCGCCGTGAGCGAACCCTCCCGGGCGCACGCTTCGACGCGTGGCTCTCACGACCGAGCAAGGAAGGCACCATGAAGAACAGCATCATCGTCGGGGCAACCATCGCGATCATCGCCAGCACGGGGTTTGCGGCGCCGGCGGAAGTCGCCGTGAACTGGACCGCGGCTGCGGGCGGCGGCCTCTACAGCGTCCCCGGCAACTGGAGCATCGGCCAGGCGCCCATCAACACGAAGCTCAATCTCTATAACGTCACGATCAACACGACCGGCACGGTCACGATGGACGTGGACACCCCGGTCTCGGTGCAGGATCTGATCCTCGGTGCGTCGCAGACCTTGAAGATCTCCCGCGGCCACTCCTTCAAGGTGATGGACGACGCGCAGATCAACGGCATCATCGACGTCCAGAACTCCAGCTTCATCGCGGACCAGCCGGGCGCGGCGTTTGGTCTCTCCAACAATGCACGCCTCGTCGCCACGGGCGGCGGGTTGATTCGGGTGGCGGCGACGGTGTACGCGTCGACTGGAATGAACTCGGCCACGCTGTTCAGCGCGAACGGCGCGGGGACGTTGATCGACCTGTCGACGGTGCAGATGCTCAATGCGGGCTTCAATGACGGGTTAAACTGGTCCTCGGTGCAGACGGTCGCGGCATCGGCTGGAGCGACAGTCGATCTCTCCGGATTGCAGACCCTTGTCGCTCCGGTTGAGGGAAACGACAGATTTGACCTGACAATGTCCTCCGCGGGGTTCATCGATCTCTCGGGGCTCCAGCAGATCTATAGCGCCGGTAGCGGATGGACCCGCCTCAGCATCATGCTTCCGGCCTACGAGCTTCCGAGTCTTCTTTCCCTGTCTCGGGTCGAACTGCTTCCGGCCTCGGGCTGCAATCTGTCGCTTCCGCTGCTCGAGATTGCTGATCGGATGACGCTGACGATCCCGACTGGGTCGGCTGTATCCATGCCGTCGGTGGTCTCGGTCACCAACTCGACAGTTTCGGTTGCGACCAGCGGATCTCTGAGTGCGCCGAATCTACTCGACTTCCGCGGAAACTCCATGACGATCTCGTCCGGACAGACCCTGGTGTTCCCCGGATTCCAGAACATCGACAACTCGCGATTCATCGTTCAGGGAGGAGCCCACTTCTCGGCGCCAGTCACTGGCTACTCGACGCTCGGATACGCCACCGGAGCGACGATCTTGAGCTCGTCAGGTGTGGGATCGTTGCTCGAACTCGCATCGGTTCAGGTCCTTAACGCGGGCTTCAACGACAACTGGAATGGCAGTTCCGTCCAGTCCGTAGTGGCATCAGCGGGTGGTCGAATTGACCTTTCCGGTGTGCAGTCGGTCATCGCTCCTGTGGAGGGCAATGATCGGATCGACTTCAACATGTCGGCGTCAGGATTGATCGATCTTGCGGAACTTCAGGAGATCTACAGTGGGGGTAGCGGATGGACTCGATTCACCGTGTCACTCCCGAGCTACGAGCTGCCGAGCCTCCGGTCGATTTCCCGAGTTGAGTTCCTGCCGGCGCCGAGCTGCGAACTCTCGCTGCCGGCTCTCGAAATCGCTGACCGCGCCGCGTTCACCATTCCGACAGGCGCGACGGTCTCCATGCCGCAGGTGGCGTCGATTACGAACGCGACGCTTTCGGTGGCTGCGGGCGGCACGCTCTCGGCCCCCGAACTTGTCGACTTCAGAGGAAACGCCATCACCTTTGCGGCTGGCCAGGTACTCGCTTTCCCCGGATTTCAGAACATCGACAATTCGCGATTTACCGTGCAAGGTGGGACGCATTTCTCGGCGCCCGTCGTGGCGTACTCGACGACCGGATACGCGGCATCCGCAGTCCTTCTGAGTGCGTCGGGCCCCAACTCGACCATCACGCTTGCCGCCCTTCGCGATATTGACGCAGGCTTCAACGACAACTGGAATGGGGCATCCGTGCAGACCGTCTCCGCTGCAACGGGCGGCTTGATCGACCTCACTTCCGTGCGTTCCATCCGGACTCCTTCAGAGGTCTCAGATCGCGTTGACGTCGTCGCCGCCGACGGCGGCACGGTCCTCCTTTCGAGCCTCGCCCAGGTCACCAGCGCCGGAAGCGGGCAGCTCCGGGTCACGGTCAGCGGCACCGGTTCCTACGTCGATGTGGGCAACTTCGGCAAGTTCGACCGCGCTGCACAGCTCACCCAGACCGGCGGATCGCAGCTCGTGCTCGGGCCGCTCTGGGTGCTCGGGTCTGGTTCGGTCGCCTTCAACGACGATGCGACCGGCTATCCCTCCGTCACGCTTCGCGGATCGTTCCGCAACGAATCCGTGACCGAAGCCAACGTCAAGACCGACGACGTGATCCTGACGATGGAGTCCCGCTACGCGCTCTTCGAGACCGCGTCGACCGACCAGGGCGTGGCAGGCCTGACGGGGCAGAACTTCCAGGTCGGGCGCTTCCTCTTCGATCCGCCGCCGGTCGGCGAGCAGCTCGTCGATGCACCCGCGATGATCGTCTTCGTCGACAACTTCGACAACGGCAACCGCGGTGGCCCGACCGGGCACGAGAGCGTCTACTTCACGGGGCTCAACGGCACGAGCGGCATCATCGCCCTCCACGGCGGCACGCTGGTGCTCAACGGCCTGCACGTCTACACCTACAAGAACGGGCAGTGGATCGACCTGCAGCAGGGCCTGCCCGCCGTCGGAGCGATTCCGTTCCTCGATGGGTTCATCGCGAACCGGCTCGAGGACACCATCGGTGACTTCAACGGATCTCGCTGCGTCGACGGGGAGGACCTCGGCCGGCTCCTCGGCGCCTGGGGCACTGCCGACGCTGTCTGCGACATCAACGGCAGCGGCCTGGTGGACGGCGCGGACCTCGGTCTGCTGCTGGGCCGCTGGGGCTGCGACTGACCACCGCGAGGAGGCCCGCGGGGGCACCCGGCGTTGGGGATGCCGGGTCGCCCCCGCGGAGCGCAGGTGGAGCGCCCAGCTTCAAGTCTCCCCTACCGCACCCGCTCCGCCTCCCCCAGCCGATAGCTCGTGCTGCGGCCGCCACCTGGGTTCTGCACGAGGATTCGGCGCTCCAGCAGCTCCTGGATGTCGCGCAGCGCGGTATCCGAGGAGCACTTTGCGAGCTTCGCGTACTTCGAGGTCGTGAGCGGTCCCTCGAACGGGCCGAGCATGCGGTTGATGACGCGCTGCTGGCGGTCGTTGACGGGGCGGCGGTTGATCTGCTGCCACAGGCGCGCCTTCTCGAGCACGCCCGAGAGCGTCCTGTCCGAGCCATCGACCGCGCGCTCGAGGCACGCGAGGAACCACTCCATCCAGCCCGTGATGTCGAGCCCGCCGCGCTGCGTCCGCTCGAGCTGCCGGTAGTACTCCTGGCGTTCGTGGTCGATCTGCGTCGACATGCTGTAGAAGCGCTCGGAAGTCCCCTCCGCGCGCGCGAGCGCCATGTCCGCGATCGCGCGGCCGATGCGGCCGTTGCCGTCCTCGAAGGGATGCACGGTGACGAACCACAGATGCGCGACCGCCGCGTGGAGCACCGGGTCCGCGCTCGCCGGCGCGTTGAACCACTCCAGGTAGCGCTTCATCTCCGACGGCACCTGCGACGCCTCGGGCGCCTCGAAATGGACCTTCTCGCGGCCCACCGGTCCCGAGACGACCTGCATCGGACCCGCGGATGCGGGGCGCCAGCGTCCGACGGCGATCCGGCGGAGCCCGCTGCGTCCCGTGGGGAAGAGCGCCGCCTGCCATCCGAAGAGGCGTGCGCGCGTGAGCGGGCGATCGAAGTGCCGGGTCGCGTCCAGCATGACTTCCACGATGCCCTCGACATCGCGCCCAACCTTCACGAGCCCGCCCGATTCCAGCCCCAGCTTGCGCGCGACGGAGGAACGCACCTGCGTTGGATCCAGCAGTTCGCCCTCGATCGCCGAGGTGCGCACGATGTCGCTGGTGAGGACGGCGAGCTGCGCCTGCGCGCGAAGCGGCGGCGCCAGCGACTCCATCCGCCCCTGCAGCCGTCCCTGCTTGTGGCGAAGCCGGGCGAGCGGCGTGCCCAGCGCGCGGTCGTCCCACGCGAACTCCGGCCACCGCGGCCGGTCGTAGATGAAGGCACGCATTCGCCGCATGGTGTGCGGTGATTGTACGATCATTCACCGCATGGCCAAACGCCCCACCAAGCGCACCGCCGCAAAGCCCACCCGCCCCAAGCTCCTCTCCGGCGGCAATCCGCAGATCGCCAAGGGCGAGGGAGACGCCTCCGTGCAGGCGTACATCGCCGCGATGCCGGGCTGGAAGCGCGCGGTGGGCGCGCAGGTCGACGCGGTCGTCGCGCGCGCCGTGCCGGGCGTTCGCAAGGCCGTGAAGTGGAACTCGCCGCTCTACGGCGGCCCCGGCGAGGGGTGGTTCCTCAGCGTGCACTGCTTCGCGAAGTACGTCAAGCTCGCCTTCTTCAACGGCGCGCAGCTCACGCCGCCGCCGCCGGAGGGCTCGAAGTCGCCGCGCACGCGCTACTTCCACATCCACCAGGACGAGCCGCTCGACGAAGCGCAGCTCGCCCGCTGGTGCAAGCAGGCGAGCAAGCTCCCGGGCGAGAAGCTGTAACGCGCGCTCCTACTTCCGCGCCAGCTCAAACCGATCCGCGTTCATCACCTTGTTCCACGCGGCCACGAAGTCGCGCAGGAACTTCGCCTGCCCGTCCGCGCAGGCATACACCTCGGCCAGCGCACGCAGCTGCGCGTTGCTTCCAAACACCAGGTCGACCACCGTCGCGGTCCACTTCAGCTCGCCCGTCGTGCGGTCGCGGCCCTCGAAGAGCCCCTCGTGCGCGGCGGACTTCTGCCACTTCGTGCCCATGTCCAGCAGGTTCACGAAGAAGTCGTTCGTGAGCGCGCCGGGACGGCGGGTGAAGACGCCTTGCGCGCTGCCGCGGTGCGTCGCGTGCAGCGCGCGCATGCCGCCCAGCAGCACCGTCATCTCGGGGGCGGTCAGGCCGAGCAGGCTCGCGCGGTCGATCAGCAGCTCCGCCGCGTAGGGCTCCATGCCCGGACGCACGTAGTTGCGGAACCCGTCCGCGCGCGGCTCCAACGGCGCGAAGGACGCCGCGTCCGTCTGCGCCTGCGACGCATCCATGCGGCCGGGCGCGAAGGGCACCGTCACCTCGTGCCCCGCCTTCTTCGCCGCGGCCTCGATCGCCGCGGCGCCCGCGAGCACGATCAGGTCCGCGAGCGAGATCTTCTTGCCGCCGCCCGCCGACGCGTTGAACTCGCGCTGCACCGACTCCAGCTTCGCGAGCACCTGCCAGAGCTCCGCGGGCTGGTTCGCCTCCCAGTCCTTCTGCGGGGCCAGCCGCACGCGCGCGCCGTTGGCGCCGCCGCGCTTGTCGCTGTTGCGGAAGGTGGAGGCCGACGTCCACGCCGCGCGCACGAGCGCCGGAATCTCCAGCCCCGTCGCGAGGATCTTCGCCTTCAGCGCCGCGATGTCCTTCGCGTCCACCAGCGGATGGTCCACCGCGGGGATCGGATCCTGCCAGATGAGCTCCTCCGCCGGCACTTCCGAACCCAGGTACCGCGCGCGCGGCCCCATGTCGCGGTGCGTGAGCTTGAACCACGCGCGCGCGAACGCATCCGCGAACGCCTTCGGATCCGCCAGGAAACGGCGCGAGATCTTCTCGTACGCCGGATCGAAGCGCAGCGAGAGGTCCGTCGTCAGCATCGTCGGCGCGTGCTTCTTCTTCGGGTCGTGCGCGTCGGGCACCGTGCCCGCGCCCGCGCCGCCCTTGGGCTGCCACTGGTGCGCGCCCGCGGGGCTGCGCGTCAGCTCCCACTCGTACTTGAAGAGGTTCTCCAGGAAGTCGTTGCTCCAGCGCGTGGGCGTGCTGGTCCAGGTGACCTCGAGCCCGCTGGTGATCGCGTCGTCGCCCTTGCCGGTGCCGAAGCGGCTCGCCCAGCCCAGGCCCTGCATCTCGACGGGCGCGGCCTCGGGCTCGGCGCCGACGAGCTTCGCGTCGCCCGCGCCGTGCGTCTTGCCGAAGGTGTGGCCGCCCGCGATGAGCGCGACCGTCTCCTCGTCGTCCATCGCCATGCGCGCGAAGGTCTCGCGGATGTCGCGCGCGGCGGCGACGGGATCGGGATTGCCGTTGGGGCCCTCGGGGTTCACGTAGATGAGGCCCATCTGCACCGCGGCGAGCGGGTTCGCCAGGTCGCGGTCGCCGCTGTAGCGCTGGTCGCCCAGCCAGGTGCGCTCGGGGCCCCAGAAGGTCGTCTCGTCCGGCTCCCACGCGTCGACGCGCCCGCCCGCGAAGCCGAAGGTCTTGAAGCCCATCGACTCCAGCGCGACGTTGCCCGTGAGGATCATGAGGTCCGCCCACGAGAGCTTGCGGCCGTACTTCTGCTTGATCGGCCAGAGCAGGCGGCGCGCCTTGTCGAGGTTCACGTTGTCGGGCCAGCTGTTGAGCGGCGCGAAGCGCTGCTGTCCCGCGCCCGCGCCGCCGCGGCCGTCGCCGATGCGGTAGGTGCCGGCGCTGTGCCAGGCCATGCGGATGAAGAGCGGGCCGTAGTGCCCGAAGTCCGCGGGCCACCACTCCTGCGACTGCGTCATCAGCGCGTGCAGGTCCTTCTTCACCGCCTGCAGGTCGAGCGTCTTGAACTCCGAGGCGTAGTCGAAGCCCGCCTCCATCGGATCGTTCAGCGGCGAGTTCTGCTGCAGCAGCTTCAGGTTGAGCTGCTGCGGCCACCAGGCGGCGTTGCCTTCCGCGCCGGCCTGGGCGTTGCTGGGCGAACCGGCGGCGAACGGGCACTTCGAGAGGGTCTGGGTCATGGGAGTCTCACTTTCGCGAACGGGTGGCGCGCGACGCGCGCTTGCAGGCGGGGCAGGTGCCCCAGTAGATGACTTCCGCCTCGTCCACCTCGAAGCCCGAGGTGGAGGCGGCATGGAGGCAGGGGGCGCGGCCCACGGCGCAGTCGACGTCGACCGTCTTCCCGCAGGTCCGGCAGATCAGGTGATGGTGGTTGTCCCCGACGCGGTCCTCGAAGCGCGCGGGCGAGCCCGCGGGCTGGATGCGCCGGATGATGCGCTTCTCCGAGAGCACCGCGAGCGCGTCGTAGACCGCCTGGCGCGAGATCGCGCCGATCGCGCCGCGCACCTCGTCCGCGACCTCGTCGGCGGTGCAGTGCGGCCGCGAGGCGACGGCGCGGAGCACCGCGATGCGCTGCGCAGTTACTTGCACTCCGCGCTCCTGCAGGATCTCCGCGTACCGCTCGGGCATCCCGCCATCGTAGCCGATTCTGGACTCAGTCCAGACTTAGAGGCTGTCTAGCCACGACCCCGAAGCTTTCCCAGGTACCCCGCATGGCATCGCCCGTTGTTCTCGACGGACCCGCCAAGGGCGCCCAATTCCCGCTCGCGCAGCCCCTGGTCTCGGGCGGCCGCCCCACCTACGCGACGGATCCCGCCGTCACCGCCCCCAGTCCCGCGACCTCCACGCGCCCCTGCGGGCATGCGATGCGCACGCCAAAGCGCGCGGCCGTCTCGATGTTGGTCTTCGAGTGGCTGGTGAGCGCGCCCGTGGAGTAGCTGCCGCCCGCGAGCACGGCCAGCGGCACCATGAGCTGGTCCGCCAGGTGCGGGCCGACGGCCGCGCGCGCGGCCAGGTAGCGGCGCGCCTGCTCCGCGGCGTCGCGCGCGACCGACTCGGCCGAACGCGCACGCTCGCCGATGGCGCTGAAGACCTCCGTGATGTGCTCGAACTCCAGCTCGACGAGCACCGCGTTGCCCGGGCACATCGCGTCCTCGACATGCACGATCTGCGCCTGCGACTCGCGCAGGTCCAGCCGGTCGCGCAGGACATCGACCTCGCGCTGCGCGATCGCGCGCTCCAGGCGCGAGACCATCGCCGTCGCGCGCGTCGCGACGCGGTCGCCGCGCTGCGGCAGCTCAAGCGGCAGCGGCTGCGCGGGCGGCTCGACCTCCAGCACGACGCGGCCTCCGCCCACGGGATAGAAGCCGTGGCGCTCGAGCGTGCACGCGATGCGCGCGCCCGTGCGCCGCAGCAGCGGGACGAGCGCGCGCTCCAGGAAGTGGAAGGGCGGCGCGGCCAGGTTGTGCGTCCCGCCTTCAACCACGACGCAGGACGGCCCGGGCGCGCGCAGCAGCGCGGGCAGGATCGCCTGCAGCACCAGCGTGGTGCCGCCCGCGGAGCCGATGTTGAACGCGTACGAGCCCGCCCGCAGCGCGCCGGGGCGGAACTCGATCGTCTGCGAACCGACCGCCGCGCCGTCGACGCTCGCGCCGCTGATCGCGGCCGCGGCCTCGACGCACGTGAGGTGCTGGCGCATGAGCCCGGGCCGCGGACGACCCGCGCGGATGCGCGTCATCCGCAGCGGCTGTCCCGTCACCATGGAGAGCGCCAGCGAGGTGCGCAGGATCTGCCCTCCGCCCTCGCCCTGCGATCCGTCAATCTCGATCATCGTCCACCTTCCGTCTTCCGCGATGGCGGCGGCGCCCCGGACCGCCGCCGCCATCGCCGTGATCGCCTCTCGAAACCGTCAGTCGTCCGCCTTGTCGCCGTCCTTGATCACGAAGCGCGCACGCAGCCGCGCGACCTCGCTCGCCAGTCCGGCCAGCTTCACGCTCTGCAGGACCTCCTCGAAGTCCTTGTACGCGGCGGGCGCCTCGTCGCGCGGATAGGTGCGGCAGTTGGTGAGGATGTCCGCGTCGGCCAGGCTGCGGTCGATGCGCTGCTGGTCCAGCCCGCGGATCGCCGCGCCGCGGCTCATGCGCCGGCCCGCGCCGTGGTTGACGCTGTAGCACGAGCGCTCCGCGCCCGGCTCCGCGACCATCACGCTCGAGCCATCCTTGGGATTGCCCGGCAGCAGGATCGGGTGACCCGTCTGCGCGAAGGGCGTTCCCGCCAGCGCCGCGTGCCCCGCGGGGAAGGCGCGCG
Organism: Phycisphaerales bacterium; assembly: GCA_046350355.1. Lineage (GTDB taxonomy): Bacteria > Planctomycetota > Phycisphaerae > Phycisphaerales > SM1A02 > UBA966. The sequence goes on from JAXMAN010000003.1 coordinate 174,755, forward strand.
TCGCGCCCTTGCGGTGCACCCACGCGTCCGTCCCGCGGACATTCTCCTTGCGCGCGATGTTGTGGCTGATGAAGTACACGAGCGATCCGCCGGTGCTCGGCAGGACCTCCTGGAAGGCCTCGAGCACGAGCGCGTTGATGAGCATGTGGTTGACCGTCGCGAAGTTCGCGCCCAGCGCCATGTCGTTGAGGTACGCGTCCGCCTCGGGCGATCCCAGCGGCGCGTGCACCATGTGCCGGTCGCCTCCGGGCAGCGGGATGTTCCAGGCGCTGAACTTCTCCTGCATCGCCTTGAACTGACCGTCCGCCAGGAGCGCTCCCCAGCCGCGCGATCCGCAGTGCGAGAGGAACGCGACATCTCCGTCGCGCAGCCCGAAGCTGCGTGCCGTCGCCTGCGCGCGCTCCTCGGGCGCGACCTCCACGACCTCGCACTCGCCGAAGTGGTTTCCGCCTCCGTACGAGCCGAGCTGCTGCATCTTCGCGCCGAAGAGCTCCTTCGCGCGCGGGGTCGCCGTGAGCTGCTCGAGCCGCGCGCGCAGCGCGTCCACCGAGCCGTCGCGGCCCGTGTGGTGCGAGTCCTCGCAGCGCTGCGCCCACTCGACGGGGATCCCGAGCGCGCGCAGGACGCCCTCGCTCGCGCCCTCGGTGACGATGCGCTCATAGAGCGCGGGGTCGACCGGCCGCGACTTGGGCGCGTGCCGCTGCCCGCGCCCCGCCCCGGTGGGCGTGCGCTCGAGGATCGCGTCGATGAGCTTGCGCCGCACGCGCTGGTCCTTGACGGCGCGCTCGGGCAGGTCGAACTGCAGCAGGCTCATCGAGCACTTGATGTCGACGCCGACCGGTCCCGGGTAGATGTGCGTCGGCGAGACCATGACGCAGCCGATGGGCGCGCCGTAGCCGGCGTGCGCGTCGGGGTTGAGCACGACCTCGGTGACGCCCGGCGAGAGGCGCGCGTTGAGCGCCTGCCGGACGCAGAGCTCGTCGAAGGCCTGGCGGATCGGCTCCGTCCCGATGACGGTCACGGGCGGGAGGCTCGAATCGGGCACCGGCAGGATCGCGGTCGCCTCGCCCGTCGCGACGAAGGACGTGCGCGGCGGGAGCGAGCCGTTGCTGCGGGGGGAGGGGGTGGAGGTGGCGTTGGACATGACTGGGACTCCGTGAGATTCGCTCCCGCAGGCGCCGTATGCGTCGCGGGGCATCCCAGAGAAAGCAAGCGCCGTGCCAAACCGCAAAACCGCCCTGGGAGCGCAGAAACGCGGTTTCGCCCCGCCGCCGCACCGCCCCGGCTTATCCGCTGCGCTACGGATATAGACTGCCATCTCGAATGGCGCTCCGCCGCGTCGTCATCGGACAGCTCGGCACGACCCTCGATGCGGGGGCGACGATCGCCCGCTGGGACCGCTGGCGGCCGACCGTCTCGCTCTGCCAGCACGACGACCTGTCGATCGACCGCTTCGAGCTGCTCTACCCCCCGCGGTACCGCAGCCACGCGGAGCAGGTGATGGGGGACATCCGCCAGGTTTCGCCGCAGACGCAGGTGCGGCTGCACCCGCTGGAGCAGCGCGACCCCTGGGACTTTGAGGAGGTCTATTCCGGCCTCCGGGACTTCGCGGATGCGTACCCCTTCGACCTCGAGGAGGAGGAGTACTTCCTCCACATCACCACCGGCACGCACGTCGCGCAGATCTGCCTCTTCCTGCTGACCGAGACGCGCCGCTTCCCCGCGAAGCTCCTGCAGAGCAGCCCCGCGCCCGGCCGCCGCGGCAGCGCGGACCCGACGGGCGAGTACCGCATCATCGACCTGGACCTGTCGAAGTACGACTCCATCGCCGCGCGCGAGCGCGTGGAGCTCAGCGACAGCATCGCCGGCCTGAAGTCCGGCATCGCCACGCGCAATGCCGCCTTCAACCGGCTCATCGAGGAGCTGGAGCATGTCAGCGTCGCCTCCGTGGAGCCGATCCTGCTGGCGGGTCCCACCGGCGCGGGCAAGAGCCAGCTCGCGCGGCGCATCTACGAGCTCAAGAAGCACCGCCGCCAGGTGGAGGGCGCCTTCGTGGAGGTCAATTGCGCGACGCTGCGCGGCGACTCCGCGATGTCCGCGCTCTTTGGCCACAAGCGCGGCGCCTTCACCGGCGCGACCGCGGACCGCCCCGGCCTGCTGCGCACCGCGCACAAGGGCCTGCTCTTCCTCGACGAGATCGGCGAGCTGGGCCTGGACGAGCAGGCGATGCTCCTGCGCGCCGTCGAGGAGAAGCGCTTCCTTCCCATGGGCGCGGACACGGAGGTCTCCAGCGACTTCCAGCTCATCGCCGGCAGCAACCGCGACCTGCTCGCGCGCGTGGGCGAGGGACTCTTCCGCGAGGACCTGCTCGCGCGCATCAACCTCTGGACCTTCCAGCTCCCCGCGCTGCGCGAGCGGCGCGAGGACATCGAGCCCAACCTCGAGTACGAGCTCGAGCAGTTCGCGCGCCGCGCGGGGCGCATGGTCCGCTTCAGCACCGAGGCGCGCTCGCGCTACCTGGAGTTCGCGACGGGGCCGCAGGCCGCGTGGACGCGCAACTTCCGCGACCTCTCCGCGAGCGTGACGCGCATGGCGACGCTCGCGCCCGCGGGGCGCATCACGGAAGCGATCGTGGATGCGGAGATCCAGCGGTTGGCGGCGTCATGGGCGGGCGCGGGCGCGGGCGCGGGCGCCACCCCAGGCGCCACCGCCGGCGCCTCCCCCGACGATCCCGGACTCGCCGCCTGCGCGCGCGTGCTTGGCGCCTCCGCCGCGACAGAACTCGACCGCTTCGACCGCGTGCAGCTTGCGGATGTGCTGGCGGTCTGCGCCCGCGCGCGCTCGCTCTCGGACGCGGGACGCGAGCTCTTCGCCGCCTCCCGCGCGCGCAAGTCCAGCGCCAACGACGCGGACCGCCTGCGCAAGTACCTCGCGCGCTTCGGGCTCTCCTGGGCTCAGCTTCCGCGCTCGGCCTGACCCCGCCGCCGCGCCTCCACCCGCTCCGGGCTGGGCACGCGGATGCGCCGCGCCAGCCCCACCAGCGCGAGCGCGCGGATGAAGAGGTAGCTGGCGTCGAACTCCCACCAGCGCAGGCCGTGGCGTGCGCTCGTGGGGAAGGCGTGGTGGTTGTTGTGCCAGCCCTCGCCCAGCGCGAGCACGCCGACCAGCGGGTTGTTGCGGCTTTCGTCGTGGCTCTCGTAGGGCTGCGTGCCCCAGAGGTGGCAGACGGAGTTGACGCTCCAGGTGATGTGGTGCACCAGGAAGACGCGCACGAGTCCGCCCCAGAGGAAGCCCAGCAGCGCCCCCCACCAGGACATCGTGACGAGCCCCGCGATGAGCGCCGGCAGCAGGAGCCCCGCGATCACCCACATCACGAACTGCCGGTCCGCGAGCACCAGCGCGCGGTCGGCGCGCAGGTCGGGGACATACTTGCCCAGCCCCTGGCTGCGCTCGACGAAGAGCCATCCCAGGTGCGCGTGGTACGCGCCGCGCGCGGTGGCCCAGAAGCCCTCGCCCCAGGAGCCGTCGGCGGACATGTGCGGCGAATGCGGATCGCCTTCCGTGTCGGAGTGCTGGTGGTGGCGGCGATGCTCGCCGCACCAGCGGATGACGGGGCCCTGCACCGCCATCGAGCCCGCGACCGCGAAGAAGTAGCGCACCACCGCGGGCGTGTCGAAGGACTTGTGCGTGCAGAGTCGGTGGTAGCCGATGGTGATGCCCGCGCCGGTGACGATCACCATGCCAGCCATCAGCGCGAGGTACCAGCCGTTGAACGCGACGCCCCACAGCAGCGCGATCGCAGCCAGGAGCCCCAGCGGCGGCACGATGACCGCGCCGAGGTTGATGAGCTTGAGGCGCCGGTCGCCCCGCGTGCGCGCGCGGCTGGGTGTGCGGGGCGCGCTGGAAGGGACCAAGACTTCCACGGCAGTCAGGTGCCGTGGCGAGAGACGCGTGATGGACATGCAGTGCTCCGAAGTTGCCAGGTTGCCAGATGGTTCGGGCGCATCCAGCGAGGAGGCGAACGGAGCACGTGGTTGGAGGAGGGTAGGCGGGATGGTTGACAGGGGGACGATGGGGGGTTACCGTGCGCGGCGTTGCGATTGAGAATCAGTCGCAACAACAGGCGCCGGTGGTCCGGCGCCCTGTGATTCACGGTGTTTTCGCTTCTTCGCCCCGCCATGCACCCGGCCACTTCGCTTTCCGCTGCCGAAGCCTCCTCGCCCCGCCCCCGCTGGGCGCGTCGGGCGGGGGTGCTGGTCTTCCTCTTCTTCCTCATCAAGGGCCTGGCCTGGATCGCGATCCCGGCCGGCGCCGCGCTCATCGCGCTCTTCTGACGCTGCTTTGGAGCTGACCATGACGATTGCCACGACTGCTGCTGTTGAGACTGCCACCGCCGCCGCGTCGACCACCGCGCCCGCCCCCAAGGTCTCGCGCTGCCCCTTCGCGCGCCTCTTCGGCGGCGCGTCGGCCAGCCTGGCCACCGGCCTGCGCGAGCGCACGCGCGAGGCGCACGCCCGCGCCGAGAAGCACCCGCTGCAGTCGCGCCTGGTGACCGGCCGCACGACGCGCGCCGAGTACGCCGCGTGGCTCGTGCAGCTCGAGCCGATCTGGATCGCCCTCGACGCGGGGCTGCGCACGCTCGCGCAGGGCGACCCGCGCGTCGCGTCGATGCTGCGGCCGTATCACACGCATGCGCCGCGGATCGCGGCGGATTTGCGGTATCTCGGGGTGGAGGAGGGTCCGCGCGCCGCCGTCACGCCGGCCGCGAAGCAGCTCGCGCAGTGGGTCGAGGCCGCCGCGCAGCGCCGCGACCCGGCGCTCGTGGGCGTCTGGTATGTGCTCGAGGGCTCGACCAACGGCGGCCGCTTCATCGCGCGCGCGCTGGCGGCGGGGCTGGACATCCCTGGGCCGGAGGGCCTGCGGAGTCAGGACCCGCACGGCGAGGCGCAGCGGGAGCGGTGGACGGAGTGGCGGGATGCGTTGGATGCGGGGCGGTGGGGGGAGGGGGAGCGGGTCGCGATCATTGATGCGGCGCAGCGGACTTTTGAGACGCTGGGAGAGGTGATGGAGGAGATGGAGCGTGACGCAGTCGTGCGCGTCCATGCGTGACCAGGCGCCCGCCATGCATCTGTACGTCCCGTGATCATCGCGCTCATACTGAGCAGGATCGCGCTCTGCGCTGATCTGCACATGGTCGCGGCGGGATGATCAGGGCAATGCGCGCTAGCCTGATGAGATGTCGCGAGTATCTCCGACGATCAGATTGGATCCGCTCATCACGCGCTGGGAGGACGCGGTGGTGGTGCGTCCAGGCCCGATCTGTCAGGCCACTCTGGCAGAGCTTTGCTCAAAGGACTTTGGACAAGCCCCAGTACTCGTTGGTGATCGTCCGATCGGAATCGTGTCGACCGACGCACTCAAGGCCCTTCATGGGTCCAACGGGACGCTCCATGAGGCATCGGAGGAGATCGGGCGCCGATCGCTCGATGTTGATGTCGCGATTGATCGCCTCCTTGAAGTGATCGCCGCGCAGCGTGGCGCCATTGTGTTGGCGGAAGATGGGGGGAGCCCGGGGTTCGTGACGCTCTCCGACCTCAACAGGCATCTGTTCCGTGCGGCGCTCTACCCGCTCGTCGCCGAACTCGAGTCCGGACTTGCATCGCTCGTCGAGTCGGTCTTCCAAGATCCATGGGAGTGGCTCGAGACGCTCGACAAGGAGCGCCAAGCCCGCCTCGTCGGCTATTGGGAGGTCTCAAAGCGCGATGGCGTGGACATCGGACCGCTGGCAGGTGCGATGCTGAGCGAGCTGAGCACCATCTGCGAAGCGACCGCCGCCATCCGGAAGCCGCTTGGCTTCGCGTCGCGCGGAGACTGGTGCCGTTCGCTGGATCCGGTCAAGCGACTGCGCAACGGCATCATGCATCCCGTCCGGCCACTCCTCGACGATGAGGCTGGAGTTGCAACCCTTCGTGAGAGCATTGCCGAACTGACGCGCATTCTCGGAGCGATTGATGTCTACCAAAGTCGCCCGTGACCGTGACCCTCAATGAACAGCTTGCCGGGCGCCGCTGACTACCCACCGCTCTGAGGATGACCTCTGCGCTGGCGAGTCGCTTCCTCGAGGGCCGTTTGGCGGGGGTCGGGTCACGCATTGCCTCCCCAGCTATCCGTAGGTGGAGGCGAGCGAGTGCTACGACAGGGAAGAGCGCTGAGCCGACCGCCATTACCGGTGGCACGCGCGGCCCCCGTCAGCCCCGGCCGTGATCCTGCGCGAGTAACGGGTGCCGACGGCAGGCCATGGTGCCACGGCTGAAGCGGTGAGCTTGCGGCGACTGCCTCGCCTATCAGTCCAAGTCGATTGGGGGGCTCACAGCTCCTCCATCTCCCAATGTTCGTCCGAGATGCGAGCTGTGAGTGGCGATGGCCTTGCCTGATTACCAAGGACCATGAGCTGGCGCATCGCTCTGCTGCACCCGACGAAGAGCACGCGCTGTTCTCTGGCGGACTGCTCTGCCTGGTCGAGCGGGCTCGTACCGGGTCGCGGCTGGGCCGCCTCGATCCCGGCAACCACGACGACTGGAAACTGGAGCCCCTTCGAAGCATGGATGGTCATCACTTTCACCCCTCTGTGCTCGAGGTCCACCTCCTTCGACTTCATGAGCCGCGGATTCAGTTCCCTGTCGATCCAGCTGGCGATCTGCTTGGCCTGGCCATTGGTCGGACAAAGTACTGCGGCGCAGCTCGGTCCAACCCGCTCCTGACGCAGTGCGTCTCTGAGGAAGTCATTCAGTCGTTGCCGCGCCTTGGATTCGTCCAGGTACCTCACGAATCGAGGCCATGGGCCTCGATAGACGCCTGCGAGTTCAAGCGTTTCGGGGTCGGCGTCTTCGGAGTCCGGCGCCAGTCCTCCGAGCGCCTGCCAGATCTCCTTCGTAGTTCGGTAGTTCCGAGTCAGCGTCCGGACGCGTCCGCCAAAGCGGAGATCTTCAGCAACCTTGCGCCAGGAGATTCCGTTGCCATAGATGCTCTGGTTCCCATCGGCTGCGAGGAATACGCCCTCGGACGACTTGCAAAGGCCAACAGCGAACCTGATGTGCACCGGCTTCAGGTCCTGGGCCTCATCAATGAACACGTAGTCGAATCTTGACTTGACGGCCCGCGCGGCCTCCGCAGCGAATTCGCTTGCAAGCGCGAATCCCGCCGCGTGGAGTGACGCTCTAAAGGCAAGATGAATCCGCCAGATGGTTCGCCGCTGCTGGGCCGTGATTCTCCGGCCACGTCCCCGACGATCCGCGGACTCGTAGTCCGCGCTCGTCTGCAGGTCCTGGCCGAATATCACCCAGTCGATTTCCTTGTAAATGAAGTCGAGGTCGTCTTCGCCGAACTGCACGCCGCTGTCGGCGGGCGTGCACTCCGCGATGGCGCTTCGTAGGTGTGGCTGCCACTCCGATGGTCGGTCTGCTCGGCGGAACTGGCGGCAGTCCGTCGCCCCCGCGTAGACCAGCTTGTCGACGGTGCTGACTTGTATGGAATTGTCCTGTGCTGCTCCGCCGAGCTCCCGAATGAGGTACTGCGACGCATTGGCGAGGGCATTCGTGAAGGTCGTGTAGAGGATCCGTGGTTTGGGTGAACTACCCGGCAGGCTCTCCTGGGCCCTTCGCTGCAATGCCCTCGCGCAGTAGATGGCAACAGTTGACTTGCCTGATCCGGGCCCTCCCTTCACGAGCCACGGCCCACGCGCGCTTGGCTGTTCGAAACGAGTCACGAAGGCCTTCTGGACATCATCGAGTTTGAGCAAGAAGCTGCTGAGTGGGCGTTCTCCTGCGGCCGCTTCCAACACAGCTTCCGGACTGCCAGACATGCGAACTGGCCGCTGCGCCAGTTCTTCAATCGCGAGTGGGAACATTCCATTCAGGACGCGCGTGAGGACCGAATCGGGGATCTTGTCTGAAAGCGCCAGGAGATCCTCGTCCGTCTCGACGGGGGCGAGTAGCGGCACGTACTGCGCGGGCACGGACCAGTCAGCCAGTAGCTGTGGGGTGAGTTGCATTGGTAGTTGCGCGCGTTGCTCGGTCGGTGAATTGACAGTCAGCTCAGCGAGCTGCACCACCGCCTGCCCGACTTGTTCTTCGGTTGGCGCCCGCGCCAGCAGTTCGGGAGCCTCTGCGACGATCCGAATTCCCGGCTGTCCCTGTTCGTCGAGGCCGAGTCGTTCGTAGATTGCCCCCCGGTGCCCGATCATGAGCATCGTCACCAAGTGATTTTCTCGGTTCACGCTGTAGACAAGCCGCCAATCGTCGGATACGCGGTATCTCCAGAGGAGCTTGTAGCCCGAGAGTTTCTTGATTCTGGGGGGATCCGCCGTGTCTGGACTGCTGCGCAGCTGGGGGAGAATCGTCTTGCGAAAGGCGTTGAGGACCTTTTTCGGAGCCCGCCCCAAATCCAAGGGGAATCCTTCAGTGTGCGCAATCTCGAATGCCACGGTCGTCTCCTCGCCGGGATAGGGCCACGCAGTTCCCGAATCCCGGTGCCACGGAGGCTACTGGCGGGATGCGGCATTCAGTGCTGGCCGAGACACGGATTCCCGGGGAGCGAGGAGCTCATCCATACCGGGTAATGCCCTCTCCTTGAACGGTTCGAACGCCACGACTGACGATTCACGCTGGCGGAGCAGCCTTGGCCGGCCGGCGCGCGGTGGTGAGGTGATTGAAGTCAGGGGGAGCCTAGAGGGATCTCTGATTGGCATCACCGCAAGCAAGCGCTTCAGGGGCTAGCCGGACGTGGTCAGGGCGCGCCTACGCGCGCGCCATTCCTGACGGCAGGTTGAGATGACGTCGCGCCGGACGCTGCCGGGGAAGCTGCCAACTCCGATCAGGACGGGGCAGGGCTGGCGGCTTGCAGATACAGTTTCCCCGTCTACCGCATTTGGATCCGGCATCCCTCCTGGGTGTGAGCCCTTCTCGGAGCCGCTTCCAAGTTTTGGGCGCCGGCGGCCGACGCCGGCTTGCGGGTCGACCTTCCGTGGAGCCGATGCATGAATGTCTTTGAACTGCACCGCAAAGTCATCGCGGATTACGAGAAGTACATCCGGTCCTTCATCCGAATCGCCGACCCGGAGATCCAGAAGGTCGTTGACGCGGAGCTCTCCCGCGGCAAGCTCTGGCCCGAGCCGCTCCTCCAATTCAACCCAGCGTTCAAGTCTGCAGGCAAGGTTTCAGATCTTGCTGCCGACGGGACCGTCCACTCACAGGTCGCAGACATCTTCAAGGGCTACTCGCTCTACCAGCACCAGCTCGATGCAATCCGCCTCGGCGCCGCCGGGAAGGACTTCGTCGTCACTTCCGGGACCGGATCAGGTAAGTCGCTGACCTACATCGGAACCGTCTTCAGCCACCTGCTCCGCAACGCGTCGAGCAAGGGCGTCGTGGCGATCGTCGTCTACCCTCTGAACGCGCTCATCAACAGCCAATCCGGCGAGTTCAAGAAGTACCAGGACAACTACCACGCCGCGACCGGCCGGGACTTTCCGATCACCTATGGACAGTACACCGGGCAGGAGGAGGAGTCCAAGCGTGAGGTCATGCGGGCGAACCCGCCGCAGGTGCTGCTGACGAACTACATGATGTTGGAGCTCCTGCTCACCCGCCTGCAGGAACGTTCGATTCGAGACGCGATCTACGAGAACCTCCGCTACCTCGTCTTCGACGAGCTGCACACCTATCGAGGCCGCCAGGGCGCCGATGTGGCGATGCTGATCCGGCGAATCCGCGCGCAGTGCAAGAACGAGGTGATCTGCATCGGAACCTCCGCGACCATGGTGAGCGGCGGGAGCGTGGAAGAGCAGCGGACGCAGGTCGCCGCGGTCGCCTCCTCGCTCTTCGGGAAGGCCTTCTCGCCCTCTCAGGTCGTCAATGAGACCCTCGCTCGCTCCCTTCCTGATTCAGCGGCAGCGAAGGCCAAGACGGATCTTTCGGCCGCGATTCGAAATGGGGTCACGCCGAGTGAAGACCGCGCAGCCCTGTGCGCCCATCCAATCGCGCACTGGATGGAGCGTGAAGCGGCAGTGGAAGAGAAGGGCGGGGTGCTCGTCCGGCGCCGCCCTCGATCCGTAGGCGACCTCGCAAGGGCGCTCTCCGAGGCTTCTGGGGAGCCGGAGTCGTCCTGTCGGGCCGCCTTGGAGAGCGTCCTGCTCTGGATCAGCACGGTCAATGCCGCGATCCAACGGTCTGGAAGCCGCGACACCGTGCTGCCGTTCCGTCTCCACCAGTTCATCTCGCAGACGGGCTCGGTCTACACGACGCTCGATCAGGGCGCTGAGAGGTTCATCACCCTCGAGCCCGGCATCTACAAGGCCGACGAGGAGAACCAGAAGCCGATCTTCCCGAACGTGTTCAGCCGCACGTCGGGACACCCCTTCATCTGCGTGAAGCGGCAGGGCAGCCGCCTGTTCCCCCGCGAGTTCATGGACAACTCCGAGGAGGATGGCGACACCACCGACGGCTACCTGATCGTGGGCGACGTGTGGGATCCCGTCGAGGATCTCGATTCGCTCCCGGATTCATGGTTCCGCATCAACAAGTCGGGACGAAAGCTCCTTCCCGAGCGTGCCGAGTCCATCCCGCAGCGCATCTACTACGACGAACTCGGGAACTGCTCCGAAACCACCTCGATGAAATATGCGGGCTGGTTCATGCCCGCGCCGCTCTTGTTCGATCCGACCAGCGGGACCTTTTTCGACACGAAGACGCGCGATGGAACCAAGCTCGCGAAGCTCGGTAGCGAAGGGCGCAGCACCTCCACGACGATCACGACCTTCTCGATTCTCGCGCAACTCCGAGAGGCGGGATACCGGCTCGGCGACCAGAAGCTCCTCAGCTTTACCGACAACAGGCAGGACGCCGCCCTACAGGCCGGACACTTCAACGACTTTGTCTCGGTCGTGCACCTGCGCTCGGGAATCTTCCATGCCCTGAAGGCTGCCCCGGGGAACCGCCTGAACTACGCTCAGCTCGGCGAGGCCGTCTTCCGTGCGCTCGACCTTCCGTTCAGCGACTTCACCAAGCTCACCGGTCCTCCCGACCTTGCACCTGTGCAGCGGAAGTACGAGCAGTGCTTCCAGAACTTCGTCCTGTACCGGGCACTCGCCGACCTCCGCCGCAGTTGGCGCATCGTGCTGCCCAACCTCGAACAGTGCGCGCTACTCGCCATCGACTACGACGACCTGGACGAGATCGCGAGGGTTGATTCATTCTGGGCATCGACACCGATTGTGGGCGACCTGGACCACGCGAAGCGGCTCGAGTTCCTGACGACCATCCTCGACTTCTTCCGACTCGAGTACGCGCTCCACAGCGCCAACTTCCTCGAGCACTCCAAGATGAAGGAGAACGAGAAGGAATTCAGGGAGAAACTGCGGGCTCCGTGGACGCTCGATGAGAAGGAGGAGATCGCGAATCCCCGCGTGATTCGCTTCGATCCTCTCGCGGCGCGCTCTCCACTGGCGTCGTCAAGCATGGGGCCGGCAAGCGGGCTCGGCAAGTACATCAAGCAGTTCGTGAAGGAAGCTGATCTCGACCCCACCGCGGTGCGGGGGGATCACTACCGGGACTTCATCCTGGCTGTCATGGAGAGGCTTGAGAAGGCCGACTACCTGCACTGCATCAAGGCGAAAGGCGTCGATGGTTCGGAGGTACCGACCTACAGCCTCAAGGTCGACAAGATCATCTGGAAGCTCGGCGATGGCGAGACGGTCAAGACCGACGTCATCAAGCGACGGAGCTACCGTGACAATCCCATCCTTCCGAACGCCTTCTTCGCCGACATGTACAGCCGCGAGTTCTCGAAGGCGAAGCGTCTTCGTGCCGAGGACCACACCGGCCAGCTCGACAAGGACGACCGCCTCGACCGCGAGGATCGCTTCAAGTGCGACTGGTGGCTCGACGACAAGAAGACCCAGCCAGACATCCAGAAGATCCGCAGCGAGTCGATCAGCGCGCTGTTCTGCTCGCCGACCATGGAACTCGGCGTCGACATCGGTGGCCTCAGCATTGTCCACATGCGGAACGCGCCGCCGAACTCGGCGAACTACGCCCAGCGTTCTGGCCGCGCGGGGCGAAGCGGGCAGGGTGCGCTCGTCTTCACCTACTGCTCGACCTACTCACCCCACGACCGCCACTTCTTCCAGCAGCAGGCCGATCTTGTCGCGGGCGCGGTGCAGCCGCCTCGTCTTGACCTCTGCAACAAGGAACTGCTGCTCTCTCACCTGAATGCACTGGCAATCTCCGAAATCGGCTTGCCTGGTCTCGAAGCGCAGCCGGGTCGGCCCGCCTCGCTCGGATCGATGGTCGAGATGGATACGGCAGAGATGCCGTTGACCGCTGGGACTCGCGCTGGACTCGCGCTGTCCGACCAGATGTTCGACCGGGTCCGCGCCGCCTTCAAGCGGGCGATCCACGACTTTGGGAGCGACCTTGAGCGGAACGGCGGCAGCTGGTACTCGGATTCGTGGATCGACACCAACCTCTCGAAGCTCGCCTCGCATCTCGACGACGCCCTGAAGCGCTGGCGACGGCTCCACGCTTCTGCGAAGGCATCGCTGTCGAAGGCGACGAAAGGCATCGACTCGGGCACGCTGGCGGCGACAAGCGATGAGTACAAGAGATTGGTAAGGCTGCAGGCCCAGGCGACGCGGCAGTTGAACCTGCTTGTCAACGACCTCGGCAAGAAGTCATCCGACCTCTCCGAGTTCTACCCGTATCGCTACCTCGCCTCCGAGGGCTATCTGCCCGGCTACAACTTCACCCGCCTTCCGATCCGGATCTTCATCCCGACAGGTGCGAGTGCTGGCGAGTTCATCTCGCGACCGAGGGCGGTGGCCCTCCGCGAATTCGGCCCGCTGAATGTCATCTACCACAACGGCCGGAAGTTCCGCGTCGATCAGCTCGTGGTCCATGATGCAGAGCAGACCCTTTCCGATGCCAAGATCAGCCGCAAGGCCGGCTACTTCTTGGCCGGCGACCAGAAGGTCATGGAGATCTGTCCGTTCACGGGCCTCAATCTCGGCGACAACGCGAATCGGGAGATTCTCACCGATCTCATCGAGATGACCGAGAGTCGTGGCACGGAGGTCGACCGCATCTCCTGCGAAGAGGAGGAGCGGGTGTCGAAGGGCTTCGACATCAGCATCTACTTCGCCGTGGAGGGCTCGCTCGACCGTGTCCGGCGCGCGGCGGTCAAGGTCGGTGATGACCTCCTGATGAATGTCCGCTTCATGCCGGCGGCCCGGCTCATCTATGTGAATCGCAAATGGCGCTCAACGCAGTTCGAGCAGTTCCCGATTGGTCTGACGAACGGGTTCTGGAAGTCTTCCATGCCCCCACTCGAGGACCAGAAGGAACCCCACAAGTTTGTCACCCTCTGGACCTCCAACACCGCCGATGCCCTCTACCTCGAGCCCATCCAGCCGCTCGGTCTCACGCCCCACGGCGTCGTGACGCTGCAGCACGCCGTCAAGCGTGGCATCGAAGCCGAGTATCAGGTCGAGTCCAACGAGATCGGCGTGGTCGCCGTCGGCGACGCCGAGAGCCCGAACATCCTCATTTACGAAGCCGCGGAGGGCAGCCTCGGCATCCTCTCGCGACTCGCCGATGAGCCTGGTGCGCTGAAGGCGGTTGTCCGGCGCGCACAGTCCATCTGCCGCTTCGAAGACCCCGATTACAAGGCGAAGGCGTCCTACGACGACCTCCTGAGCTACTACAACCAGCGGGATCACCTCGTTGTGGATCGCTTCAGCATCCAGGACGCTCTGGAGAAGCTGCTGACCGCCAGCGTCGAAGTGCAGTCGAATTCAAACTATGCCGACTACGACGCGCACTACAGGTCCCTGTTGCCGTTCCTCGACCCGAATTCGAAGCTCGAACGCACCTTCCTCGACCATCTCTACCAGAACAACCTCCGTCTGCCCGACACTGCGCAGAAGCAGACCCCTGGGATCTACAGCCAGCCCGACTTCCATTACGAACCGCGGATCTGGATCTTCGTCGACGGGAGCGTTCACGACCGCCCCGAGGTGGCAGCCGAAGACGAGAGGAAGCGTGGCGCACTGATGGCACGGGGCGACGAAGTGATCGTTTACCGTTACGACCAGAACCTCGCGGAACTCCTCGCAAGCCGCCCAGACATCTTCAGGAAGATCCGATGAGCACGCTGCTTCAGCCGGGAAAGTTGGTGACGCTCCGTGGCCGCGACTGGGTCGTTCTGCCCTCCGACGACCCTAGACTCCTGATGGTGAAGCCGCTGGGAGGCTCGGACGACGAAGCGACGGGCATCTACCTTCCGCTGGAGATTCCACACGACGCCCCGAAGGACGCCCGCTTCGCCGCGCCAACTCCCGATGATCTCGGCGACATTACCACCGCCAAGCTCCTCTTCGAGTCGGCCCGCCTCGCCTTCCGAAACGGTGCCGGACCATTCCGCGCGCTTGCCAAGCTCTCGTTCCGTCCTCGCTCTTACCAGCTCATCCCGCTCATCATGGCGCTGCGCCAGGAAACGGTGCGCCTGCTTGTCGCCGACGATGTTGGCGTCGGCAAGACGGTCGAGGCGCTGCTCCTCACCCGCGAGTTGATCGAGCGCCGCCGGATCAAGCGATTCGCGGTCATCTGCCTGCCGCACCTCTGCGACCAGTGGCAGCGCGAGATCCGCGAGAAGCTCGACCTCGAGGCGGTCGTCATTCGTTCGAGCACCCAGGCCCGCCTCGACCGCCAGATCCAGGGCGACACCAGCGTTTACGAGTACTACCCGTACCAGATCATCAGCATCGACTACATCAAGTCGGAGTCACGCCGCGATGTGTTCATCGAGCAGTGCCCCGAGCTCGTGATCGTCGACGAAGCCCACACCTGCGCGCGTCCGGCGGGCGCTTCGGCGAGCCAGCAGCAGCGCTATCACCTCCTCAGTCGCCTGTCGGCGAAAGAGGGCCAGCACCTTGTGCTGCTCACCGCGACCCCGCACTCGGGCAAGGCCGAGGAGTTTCAGTCTCTGCTTGGACTCCTCCGACCGGAGTACGAGACCCTCGATATCGCGAGCGCGACGCAGGCGCAGCGCCGCGAACTCGCAAAGCACTTCGTCCAGCGGAAGCGAGCCGACGTCGAGAAGTGGATGGGAGAGGAGACTCCGTTCCCAACCCGTGAAGCGTTCGAGTGGAGCTACAACCTCAACCGCGACTACGCGGCATTCTTCGACGACATTCTCGACTTCGCGCGGAAACTCGTCGCGCCCGACCCGAAGGCCCCGAAGCAGCGCAAGCGCGTCCAGTACTGGACAGCCCTCGCGCTCCTCCGTGGCGTGATGTCAAGCCCCGCGGCAGGTGCGCGCATGCTGTCGACCCGGCTTGAGAACCTCTCGGCGGCAGCCGGGGACGGCGAAGGTGGCTCCCTTCTGGATGCAGAGGAGGCACTCGGTGAAAATCCCGTCGCCGACACCGAGGAGTATGCGACCGTCGACACATCGCCCACGCAGCTCGTCGAGGGCGGCGACTGGACTGAGCACCAGCGCAAGCAGCTCCGCGAGTTTGCGCGCCGGTTGAAGGAGCTGGAGGGCGAGCGCCACGACGCGAAGCTCGCGAATCTCGCGGCCGTCCTCGAAGACTGGCTCGAAGCCGGATTCAACCCCGTCGTCTTCTGTCGCTACATCCCGACCGCGAACTATCTCGGCGAGCAACTCAAGCCGCTCCTCGCCAGGAAGTTCCCGAAGCTCGACCTTCAGGTCGTGACCAGCGAGGACCCCGACGAGATCCGCAAGGACCGCATCAAGGCCATGGAGGGCGCGAAGCATCGCGTCCTCATTGCCACCGACTGCCTCTCCGAGGGCATCAACCTGCAGCACCTCTTCACGGGTGTGCTGCACTACGACCTTCCTTGGAACCCGAACCGCCTCGAACAACGCGAAGGCCGCGTCGACCGCTTCGGCCAGACCGCGAAGACCGTGAAGGCCTGCCTCCTCTACGGCGCCGACAACCCAATCGACGGCATCGTGCTCGATGTGCTCCTCCGCAAGGTGTGCGAGATCAAGAAGGCGACGGGCATCAACGTGCCTTTCCCTGATGATTCGCAGTCGATCATCGACACCATCACCCAGGCGCTGCTCCTGAATCCCGACCGCAAGATTTCGCGGCGGAAGGACGATGACCAGACCCTCTTCGACTTCAGCGAGTTCGGGGAAGCGGCTGAGGCGAAGCGCACCGTCACCCGCAAGGTCGACGAGGCCGCCGAGCGAGAGAAGACCTCGCGAAGCATCTTCGCCCAGAACGCGATCCAGGCGAGCGAGATCGAGCAGGACCTAAAGGCAGTGGACGAAGCCATCGGCGACCCGCGTGCCGTCGAGGAGTTCGTCGTTGGTGTCCTGCAGAGCTTTTTCGGCGTGCAGGTCGTCAAGGACCGCAAGGAACCCGGCTACACCATCGTCACCGGCAACCTGCCGCCCCAGGTGCAGAGCCTTCTGCCGACCGGCGCGCAGGTGCAGGTTTCGTTCGTCTCGCCGCCACCCAAGGGCTTCCACTACATCGGGCGCAACCACCGCTTCGTCGAGCAGCTCTGCCAGATCATCATGGCGAACACGCTCGCGCGCCAGGATCGCAGGGCCGCACGCGCCGCCGTGATCCGCACCCGCGAGGTCACTAAGAAGACCACGCTCCTCCTCTTCCGCTGCCGGAATGTGATCGAGCAGTCGCGCGAGACGAGCAAGAACCCGCACCGAATCATCGCCGAGGAGATGCTCCTCTGGGGCTGGAGCGGCACCGCCGACAGCCGCCAGTTCCTCGACCACCCAGAGGCGAAGCAGCTGCTCCAGACCGCCCGTGCGTCAAGCGACCTCTCGCCGCAGTCGCGCGCGAACTTCCTCACCCAGGAGCTCGCCGCGCTCGCGGGCCTCGACGACGAGTTCAACAAGATCGCCGAGGAGCAGTCGAAGCGCCTCGTGGCCGCGCATGAGCGCTTCAGCGCGCTCCTCGACAAGAACCGCTTCCAGGTCGTCTACCCAGTGCTGCCCATGGACCTCCTCGGGATCTACATCCTGCTCCCGGAGGTGGCGTCGTGAACTACCCGAGCATCCGCATCGAAGGTTCGATCCTCTCGCCCGACCTGATTGACCGGCTGGAGGATCTGCCAGGTCAGCGGCCAAGCGACTTCGGGCTTGACTCCGGCACCAAGGTCAAGGACGAGATCGCCCGTGCGTGGGCAGACGCGCAGGACTACTGGCGAATCTTCCAGCGCAAGCTGGACGCCACCAAGGCCGATGCCTCGACGACCACCGAGACCCGCAACCTCTGGATCGTGCCGCTCCTGGGCCTCCTGAAGTACGACCTCGAGTACCAGAAGCAGGGCGCCGAACTCAACGGAAAGATCTACGCGATCTCACACCGCGCGACCAACCGCGCGTTCACGCCGGTGCATGTCGTCGGCTACCGCGACCCCGCAGGCCTCGACCGCAAGCCTGCGAACGCGACATTGCGCATGTCCGCGCACGCGATGGTTCAGGAGTACCTCAATCTCACCGAGCAGCTCTACGGCGTGGTCACCAACGGCCGCGTCATCCGCCTGCTCCGCGACTCGTCGCGGCTCATCAAGCAGTCGTACCTTGAGTTCGACCTCGACCGGATCTTCACCGACGGCCTCTTCGCCGACTTCGCGGTGCTCTACCGCCTGCTCCACGCGTCGCGGCTTCCCGTCACCGCCGACGCCGCGCCCGAGTCGATCATCGAGAAGCTCCACCAGGACTCGCTCGACTCCGGCGCGCGGATCCGAGAGGGGCTCTCCCGTGCCGTCGAGGAGGCAATCCTCACCTTCGGCAACGGCTTCCTCGCCCACCCCGCGAACGAAGCGCTCCGCGGCCGGCTCGCCGCAGGCGCGCTCGACGCCGACGACTACTACAAGTCGCTCCTCCGGCTGATCTACCGCCTCCTCTTCCTCATGGTGATCGAGGAGCGCGGTCTGGTGTTCCCACCGGGGGTGACGCAGCGGCAGCGCGAGACGTTCGACCGTTACTACAGCCTCCAACGCCTGCGGAATCTCTCCGAGAAGCGCTACCTCGCCGACAAGCGACAAAGCGACCTCTGGCTTGCGCTGCTCTCGACCTTCCGGCTGTTTGAAGCCGATGGCCCGGGCGCCAAGATCGGCCTCAAGCCGCTGGCTGGCGACCTCTTCCGCCCCGATGCCATCGGCGATCTCGACGGCGCACAGCTCTCGAACGAGGCGCTGCTCTCCTGCCTCCGGTCGCTTGGCCTCTACGAGAACCCGCAGAACAAGCAGCTCATCCGAGTCAACTATGCGGCGCTCAATGTCGAGGAGTTCGGGTCGGTCTACGAGGGGCTGCTTGAGTACGAGCCCGCGGTCGACTGCTCGTCTCGCGTGCCGACCTTCGGCTTCAAGCAGGGTGATGAGCGCTCGGCAACGGGCTCGCACTACACGCCCGATGATCTCGTCCAGCCGCTCATCAAACACTCGCTCGACCACCTCATCGCAGAGCGCCTGAAGGAGAAGGATCCCGAGAAGGCGCTTCTCGACCTTCGCGTCGCCGACATCGCCTGCGGCTCGGGACACATTCTCTTGGCTGCTGCGCGCCGGATCGCCACCGAACTCGCGATTGTCCGGACAGGAGAGGAACAGCCGTCGCCCTCGGCGTATCGCACTGCGCTCCGCGATGTGATCCGCACCTGCATCTACGGCGTCGATCTCAACCCGCTCGCCGTCGAACTGTGCAAGGTGGCGCTCTGGCTCGAGGCCCACAATCCGGGCGAGCCGCTCAACTTCCTCGACCACCACATCAAGTGTGGCAACGCCATCGTGGGCTTCGTGAAGCGTGAGGAAGTCGACAACGGGGTGCCGGATGAGGCGTTTGCGAAGCTTCCGGGTGACGATCCCGAGATCGGCAAGGAAGTTCGGGCGCGCAACAAGCGCGAGCGGGCGGAGCGCAACCAGGCCAAGCTGTCGTTCACACCGACGCGCGAGAACGAGATCAAGGCCGTGATGGATCGCTGGAGCACGATCACGGCGATGCCCGAGCGGACTCCTGCCGAGATCGACGCCAAGAAGCAGGCATTCGAGGGCTTCTCGGGAAGCGGTGCGGCGTGGCTGGTGAAGCAGCTCGCGTCGATTCCGATTGCGCAGTTCTACATCCCTCGCACAGAGGAGAACGAGGCGAAGCTCATCACCGATGGCGAGTTCCGCGAGATTTGGTCTGGGAATGCGTCGCCACAGGGTCAGGCGCCAGCGGCGGCCTTCGCGGTGGCGTCGAGAAAGCGGTTCTTCCACTGGTTCATCGAGTTCCCCGAGATCGTGCAGCGTGGTGGGTTTGATTGCATCCTGGGCAATCCGCCGTATCTGGGCGGGCAAGCGTTGAGTGGAACCTATGGGCATGAGTTCTGTTCCTATGTGCGCTCGGCCTATGCGCCCGCCGGCCTGAGTGAGCTCGTTGTCTACTTTCTTCGACGTATCTACGCGCTGCTTCGTCCGAATGGTTTCGCCGCCTTCATCACGACCAACTCCATCAAAGACGGTGATGTGCGAAAGGACGGGCTGGAGCAGGTGCTGGCTCAAGGTGGCAGCATCAACTTCGCGGTGCGCGGCATCAAATGGCCGGGGCGGGCAAACATTGTGGTTTCGCTCGTTGGGCTTTACCACGGTGCGTGGCGGGGCAAGTACCTCTTGGACGGCCGCGAAGTGCCAGCTATCAGCGCGTTTTTCGACGCCGAAGTCGATAGCGGTGAGCCCACCGACCTCCCGAGCAATGCCGCGAAGATCTTTCAGGGCTCGATCTTCCTCGGCGATGGCTTTTTGCTGAAGCACGCCCAGGCCGCCGATCTTTGCCGTCAGGATCCCGTGAATCGCGAGGTGATTCACCCCCTCATCAATGGGCAGGAACTCAACAACGAACCGGATCAGGCACCCGGCCGGTCGATTATTAACTTTCGCGATTGGCCCGAAGAGCGTGCCAGGCGTTATCGAGAGCCGTTTGCCATCGTGGAGTCGCTTGTGAAACCGCTTCGTGCCAACCAGAAACGTGCGCGGAATAGAGATGTCTGGTGGATATACGCGGAGCATCGGCCTGGACTCGCGCGCGGCTTGTCTAACCTTCCCCGCTGTTTCGTCGCCGCCGCGACGACCAAGTACCTCAACTTCTCGGCAGTTTCGACGGAGTTTGTGTTCACGCACGCTATCTTTGTGTTTACCACCGACCGCTGGGACCACTTCGCCGTCGTGCAGTCGACTGTGCATGAAGTCTGGGCACGCAAGTACAGCGGCTCGCTCGAGACGCGACTTCGCTACTCGCCTTCGGATTGCTTCGACACCTTCGCATTCCCGGGTGACCTCTGGCGTACGCCAGCTGCCGCACTCGCCGCTCTCGGCGAGCGCTACCACGAGCACCGCCGCATCTTGATGCTCCGCCTCTGGCTTGGCCTCACGGATGTCTACAACCTCTTCCACTCGAACGAACTCGAGTCCGACCTAGAGAAGCACTTCGCGACCCGCGCGAGGAAGGATCCGCAAGGCATTGCTATCCCCGAGGAGCATCGTTCCGCGGCGCTGAAGTTCACCTACGACGAAGCACTCGCAGGCATCCTCGAGCTCCGCCGCCTGCATGTCGAGCTCGACAACGCCGTGCTGGCCGCCTACGGCTGGAATGTCCAGGGCGAAGACGGCCCGCCGGTCGTGCTTGCCCACGACTTCTACGAAGTCGAAACGCTGCCCGAGGACGACCGCACGCGCTACACGATTTCCCCCGCAGCCCGTAAGGAGCTGCTCGCCCGCCTCCTCAAGGAGAATCACCGGCGTGCAGCCGCCGAAGCCGCGAGCGTGCCCGCTGGTGCTGGGAAGCGCGCAGCGAAGTCCCGGGGCAAGAAGAAGGCAGCCGCCGATGACGGGGGTATGTTCACTTGAGATCGACGCCGTCGGCGAGCAATGAGGTTGCATACTGGATACTGCCGTAGGAACACCCGTGACCGAGTCCCCGAGCCCTCTCCGTTGTCGAGTCCAAGAGCATCGCGTTTCGACGCTTGTCCACATGCTCGCGGATCGCCAATTGAATCTCGCCCCGGACTTTCAACGAAAGAGTGTTTGGTCGGTCGCTGACCGCAGAAGGCTCATCGAGACTGTTCTCCAAGGCTGGCCGATGCCTGCAATCTTCCTGCGCCGACGTCGCCATGAGGGGCGCGACTACTTCGATGTGCTCGACGGAAAGCAGCGGCTGGAATCGATCTTCATGTTCATCGGCGCGAGGGGCTTTGGGCGAAAGTCCTTTGATGTAAGGTGGCCCTTGGGCGCCGAGCAGAAACCGGAGAGGCGTGATTGGACCACAATCCGACGCCACTTGGGCGAGGTGGTGATCATGAGCTACAGCGTTCCCGTGATCGAGGTCGAGTGCGACTCTCTCGCGTCAATCGTGGAGCTCTTCGTTCGAATCAACTCCACCGGCAAGCCGCTTACTCGCTCGGAGAAGATGAACGCGAAGTTCTACCGCTCGGGACTGCTGAGAGCATGCGCTCAAATTGCAAGGAAGCAGCGGCGGATGCTCATGAAGCATGGGGTCATCAAGGAAGTTCATGTCAACCGCATGAAGGATGTGGAGTTCATCACGGAGCTCTTGGTGTCGATGCTTCGTGGCGCGCCGGTCAACAAGAAGGACGCGCTGGATCGTGTCCTCTCTGAGGCAGTCGATGGTCGCTCGCTCAAGAGGCTAACGAGCGGAGTAGTCGGGGCAATGAAGTTGTCGTTCTCCGCGCTTCCCGACCTGCAGGCGACCCGGTTCCGTAATCACTCTGACTTCTACTCGCTGGTGTTCGCATTGTGGAGCTTGTCGGAGCATGGACTCGTCCTGAAGGATCGAACGGCGCTACGTCGAGCTGCGGGGCTTCTGCGTCGGCTGTCCGGTGAAGTTGACGCCGCGATTGAGATCCGACGTCGGTCGGGCGACACGCCGGGTGCCAATGAGGTTGGGCTGCGATACCTTGCTGCCGTCGAGCGCTCGAGCGACAACGCGGTGCAGCGTGGGCAGCGCCACGAGATTCTGGTCGGCTTGCTGGAGGGCTTGTTCGGTGCGAAGGACACCCGGCGCACGTTCAGTGCCGAGCAGCGTCGACTGCTGTGGCAATCCGACGAAGCGAAGCGCTGCAGATCGTGTGGATGCGCGCTTGATTGGTCGAACTTTCAGGTCGACCATGTCGTGCCTCATTCGCGCGGCGGCGGCACGACGCTGCGAAATGCCCAGTTGATGTGCGGCTCTTGCAATGCTCGGAAGGGCAATCGGCGGGGGAAGGGGCGAGCGCGATAAGTGCATCCGCGAGGGCGGCAGTTCGCCGCAGCACCAATTGAAGCGACTTGGCGCAGGTGACTGGGGTGCGCTGAGTAGTTTCAATCTCTTCTGAGGGAGCGTTGCGGCCCGATGGGCGAGAGAATCCTCCACTCGGGTGGTCGAACAGAGGGCACCATGCGCGTCGTGGCCCCGGTCCATGGTCATGCACTGCACGATGTCCGCAACGCTGTGCCGCTGCCCTGGCGCCGTCTGGCACGGGCTGCGAATTCTGTGCGCCTTCGGCTTCCGCTTCCTTCGCTCGTTCCGCGCCGCGACTCCGGGTGCGCGTCATGGTCCGCACGCTGCGCGACGAGCGCCACTTTTGCGAAGTCCTCCGGGCAGTGGCCCAGGGTGGTCGCTCATAGATCAGTTCCGCGAGCACTCTAACCGCGTGCGCCTTCACGGCGCGCTCGGGTGCGGCCCGCCGGTATCGGCGGCGATGTTTGCTGCCCGGCCCTCCCTCGCGCCGTGCCGTCCAGCAGCGGCCTTCCGATTTGACGACTACTGCGTAAACTGCCAATTCACCAGCGGGGACGTTTCAGCCGTCGCAAGGATCACATGAGCGGGAACCTCGCCATCCGGAGAAGGGACCTCGAGTCGGCAATCCGCTCAGGTACGGAACTTGCCAGAGCGGCATCCTCTCGTTTGGAGCAGGCGGAGGAACTGCTTGAAGCCGCCTACGAGGAACTTGATCCTGAAGTGGATCGAGACCCGAGATTTCTCGCCGCGCAATCCCGCTATGAGGAGGTCGCCCGCGAAGTCGCCCGTCGCCGGGGTGGTGGCAACCTGTCGAGTGTCGCAGCTGGCGTCGAACAGCTCGTCGCGAAGTTCGGGCCGCTGGTGGGAACGCGGCAGAGCAATTGCATTGATCTGACGCGGCTTTCCGAGTCGGAATTGCGTGCCGAAGCTCGCGCCGCGTATCGAGGAATCGCCTCCGTACGTCGGGAGATCGCGGCGGCAGGAGTGGCTGACTACGCCAGGTCTGTCGACCATTGCCGTGCTGCCGCGGTCGAAGCGAGAGACCGTCTGGATGCGCTGAATCGCGAGTTGGTCCAGTTGGGCGCGGATGAGCAGCGACAGGCTGCAGAAGCCGGCGCAAGGCTGATGACCGAAGTGCAGCGAGAGGTCAGCATCACGACAGCAGCGCAGGTTCCCGCACAGGGCATCGAGGGGTATGCCAGGCAGCGAGGCATCGCTCAATTGGTGCACTTCACCCGATTGGAGAATCTGCCAGGCATCCTGAGGCACGGTTTGATCCCGCGTGCCGAACTCGAAGCGGATGGCTCGGTGGCGGCCGTGTTCAACGACGAGTATCGGCTGGAACGGCGGCGTGATTGCTCGTGCCTTTCAATCTCGCGGATCAACTACAAGATGTTCCACAAGTATTCGCGCCAAGCCGACTGGTGCATTCTCCACATCGATGTTTCGCTGCTTTGGAAGCAGAAGAGTATCTTCTGCGAGACCAACGCCGCATCATTCGGCGCGGTGCAGCGCGCAGAGGGATTCGGATGGTCCGGCGAAGGCCTGGCACAGCTCTTCAAGGATCCGGTCCAGACACCTCAGGGTGCTGTGCACCGTGCATCGCTCATTCCCTGGGGACTTCCGAGCAACGAGACATCGGATCCTCAGGCAGAAGTTCTTGTCCATGGGCGTGTATCTCCGGATTGCATTCATGGTGTCGCATTCAGGCGTGACGAAGATCTTCAGGAGATGAAGAGGCACCTTCTTGGTAATCGAGTCCAGTGTTATGTTGATGCATCTCAGTTTGGTCCACGGAAGGACTACGCGTTTTGGAAGAGAGCGATTGGTTAGGCCCTGCCATGGCAACGAGACCTGTCTTCATCCCCATGCGTGAGGGCGAGCACTTCGTGAAGAAGGTCGATGTCGCATTCGACTGGATCCCCGGAATGGCGTTGTCGCAAGCGCGCAGAAGGATTGAGTCTCTGCACTCCGCCGTTGGTCGAGTTTTGGGCAAGAACTCCGTGCTTGAAGTGTCGAGCAAATCACCTGACCCGGTTGGCGTGAGTTTGAGCGCATTCAATCTCAGACTGCGAGCGGAATCGGGCGACATCATGTCGGTGGAAGCCGCCTATCAGGGGTCAAAGGTCTTCGCGAGCGGCGGTCCATTCCGCGACATCTATCGCATGCCCTCCATCGATGCCAAGCGTGACGAACGACTCCGAACGAGTGGGCCGATCATCGGGTTTGACTACTTCGGTCAGCGGTGGGGAGCTTTCCCCAAGAGCGCCTTCTACGACTGGCTCTATGTGTCAGCGCTTTCCCAGGATGAGCGGCTTTCAACCAGCCTCGACCGCTTTGAGTGCTTCACGGACATCGCGTTCAATCCAGGGAGATCTTTCAACTGCCAGGCGCGGGCGGTCGCGCTTCTCGTCAGTCTGAAGTGGCGAGGTCTGCTGGAGTCGGCGCTTGCTTCCCAGACCGCGTTCCTTGGGGTCCTCGGACGGGTGCCGACACTCGATGACGATCAGCCGGATCTGATCGGATAGCGCGGCTGCGCAACTGAAGACCCGCGGAGTCAACTTGAAGTCCTGAGCGATCGTCGGTCACGGTGACAGGGGTGCGCTGAACAGGTCCCCCACATATGAGTGACTTTCGCGGCCCGGCGGGCCGAGAGGGGTCTCCGATGAAGGGTCCGACGACCAGGAAGCGCCTCCGTCCTGAGGAGGTGGTCGCGCAGCTGGGGCGGGCCGACGAGGCGCTCGCCAAGGCCGCGCCGATCGCCGAGGTGGCGCGGTCGCTGGGGGTGTCCGAGGTGACGCTGCACCGGTGGCGTTCCGAGTACGGCGCGCTGGACCGGGACATGGTGAAGCGGCTGAAGGACCTCGAGAAGGAGAGCGCGCGGCTGAAGCGCCTGGTGGCGGACCAGCAGCTGGGCACCCAGATCCTGAAGGAAATCGCCAAGGAAAAGTTCTGATCCCGGCGCGGCGGCGCCGGGCGATCGAGCACGTGACGATCGCGATTGACGTGTCCGAGCGGCGGGTGTGCCGCGTGGCTGGCCAGCACCGGAGCACTCAGCGTCGCACGGCGCCGCCGAACCCCTACCGGGACAGGCTGGTGGCCAGGATGCGGGAGCTGGCAGTGGCGAACCCGCGCTGGGGCCGGCGCTGCCTCCGCTGCGGCGCCGCCGGACACACAAGGGGCAGCTACCATGCACCCACTCTCATAGGGGGTGGACCTATGAGAGCGACCCCGTCGTGCTGAGTGCTATCGCCCCAGAGCCGACTCATCGTGCTTCATTCCGCGCTCGTCGCTCGGGGCCATCTTCGATCGAGCAGTCTTGCCATGAAGCCAAAGCCTTTCCACTGCCCAACCCTACTCGTCGTGGTGCAGAAGCCCTTTCTGACGGACTCTGGGGAGTTCTGCAAGCTCGCTCCCCTGATCTACCTTGACGGGGACTATCCGCGTCCGGAGGAGTTTCTCAACGATGGCGAAGTCTGGTGGATGCTGACACCGCGTACTCGGGGCTTCGCCGAGCCTGGCCGCATCGTCGTTGCGCAGCTCGAGCGCGCGGTGCGCTTCGACGAGCGGGATGAGGACAAGTCGAGTGTCCAGGCCGTAATCGACTCGATTCGTGATCCGGGGAAAGATGATGTCTTCCAGGTCATACGCATGGACCCTAGCGAGGCCTCTTCGCCGCAGGATTTCGTCGAGTCCTTTCGCATCGCGGCGACGCTGCGCCATCTGGGGCATGTTTTTGTCCACTGGCGATCGAGCTACTACGGACCATTTCGTGCGATCGAAGATGGCGTTTCCGCATCTGGCGGCGGTCGATACAAGTTGGTTCCCCAAGACGTGGCGAAGAGCAGGGTCTACGAGATCGACGGTAAGAGGTTTGGCGAGTTGGTCCGAATCGAGAAGTGCAGCGAGGCAATCTCAACGACTTCATCGCCTCGCCGGAGCCCACGCGGATCTTCCGAGCGGATCGAACTCAAGTTCGAGTACTTCTTGGCGAGCTGCCTGTCAGGCGCGCTAAACGCTGCTCAGACGCGAGAGCTTGTTCTAGAACCGATCGGAACCAAGCTCAGAAGGGTAGCCAGCCAGTGCCTCGTTCGGAAGGACTCGCAGCAATTCAAAGGGCTCCTCGAGAATCTTGAGCAGAGGGCGATCGATCAACAAGCTTCGGCGGACCTTCTAGAGGCAATCCGCAGCCGACGTAGCGCTGTTGAAGCTGACCTCGAAGCCTTAGACGCCCTCGCGACCGCCATGCTTGAGCAGGGGCTTCTCGGCCCCGATCGGTTGGAGAGGATGGAGAAGCAGATCGCTGATCGGTACCTATCGCAGCACGGCTCTGAGCTTCGAGCCAAGCTCGATACGGAGCTCGAGACCTCGCGTCGGAGTCTCGGAGAACTTCGGCGTGAGCTGACAGAGGTTGAGGCGAACATCAAGCAGGTCCAGCAGCATGAACGGGCTGAGTTCCTTCGCCAATTGGATGAAGAGAGAGGGACCATGCTGGCGGAACTCGAGGATGGGCGCAAGAAGCTCGAGCAAGACCGGGCCGAGATCGAGCACCAGCAACATGTCTTGAAAGGCACGCTTGTGGAGGTGACGCGCAATCTCAGCGAAGAGGGGGACAAGATCATCAATCAGTTTCTTGCCCTCGAGCCACTGCTTGGTCTGAACACATTCGCTCGCGGGGGGAGTGCGACGGCGGCGTCCTCGCCTCATCACTCAGCCAGTCCAATTCCTCCCAGCTTTCAGCCGGTCATCCGAACTCGAGGAACTGGGTCCCCCGAGCCCATTTCGGAGGCGGCCTTCGTGGACCGCGTTCTGCGCCGCTCCGCCGAGCGAGGGCTCGCGTTCCGCCGCGGAGACATTGAGCGATTTCACCTATCCGTAAAGACCGGCGAGATCACCGTCCTCTGTGGGCCTTCCGGAACTGGAAAGTCCTCGCTCGCGATGGTTTATGGGGAGGCCCTGCGAGGTGAAGAGCCGGGAGAACATGAGTCGCACATCGTGATCCCAGTGAGCCCGACATGGCTTGATGCGCGGGACCTGCTTGGCCATGTCAGCGCCTCAGAACGTCAGTTCATCCCTTCTGAGTCTGGGTTGTACGAGTTTCTGTTGACGGCCGAATTCGAACAGGTCCGCCTCGGCGAAGGGGCCGGCATCGCGCTGGCCATTCTTGACGAGATGAATCTCTCCCAGGTCGAGCACTATTTCGGCGACCTAATGCTGGCTTTGGAGCGCAAGGGTCTGGATCGCGCCATCCGATGCTTCTCAAAGACCGCGACCCTTCCATCATGCCCGTTTCACAAGCATGGTCGGATCAGGCTCTCTGAATCGCTGCGTGTCGTCGGGACCATGAACTTTGACGAGACCGTTCGGCAGCTCAGCGATCGGTTTTTGGATCGCACAAACGTCATCTACCTCTCCACCGGGGGCGTCGGCTCTGACACATCAGAGCCGACGGGCGATGATTGCGGCCGCACGATCACGCGGCAAGACTTCGCAGAGTGGTCTACGAGCCGGCCTTTGGAGGGAGATATGGCCAGCTTCATTGATGAGCTCTATCGCCTTATGGAGAGGTTGGCTCATCCGGTCTCTCAGCGTGTTCGGGATGATCTCTACCGCTACATCTGCACAAGCGGCAATCTGGTCTCCCAGGGGCAAGCAACCGATCAGCAAATCGCGCAGCGCGTCCTGTCGAAAGTTCGCTTGATGGGCAGCCGTTCGCAGCGCGAGGCCTTTGAGCTTCTCCAGCGGCACATCGATGCTGGGGCTCGCGATTTCGGGCTGCCGGTGACAATGTCAGCGATGCATCGAATCCGCGCGAGACTCATAGAGGATTTGCCCGATGAGGACTGAGGAACTAGTGGTGCGGAACAAGCACGGCGCTCGGATTGCCGCTTGGCATGCCGCGGACGGGTCCTTCAGGCCGGAGCCGCAGATCAACCATAAGGACGGCGTGCTAGTCGTAAGTGAATCGGACTGGGTGGAGTTCGGGGTGGATCACGCGCTGGACGACTTTGAGTATCGGCTTTGGATCGGCAATGGAAAAGCGCCGGAATTTGAGTCGGACTCAGAGTGCCAATGGAGCCGGGGATCGGTGCGATGGAGGTGCGGCTGCCACTTCGATAGCGCGTGTGGACCTACGAGGTTAGTCCTCGAGTCAAGGATCGAGGACTCGGGCGAACGGTGGGCGAAGCTTGTTGAGGCTGAGACCTTTGTAAATCCGACCAAGGCGCGAATGGCGGGAATTGACCGTATGTCAGAGGACATTGGCCGGCTTAGCCGCGGGCTCCTCTATGACATTTTTGGTAAGTCGGAGCGCGTGCACGATGTCTGCGCGCTGCGGTCTCTGAGGCGTAGATTGCGGCAGCCCATGGACGAGATCCACGGCCTCGAGCGCGCAGTACGACAGGCGGAGGCAATTCTGGGCAGAATTGCGGTACGGCCTGCCTCGCGAATGGCCTTGCTGCGACGCCTTAGAAGACTTCGTGGGAGCGATCCGCTTTCGTCGCGGACGATGCGTCGCGTCGCTGGGCGCGGTCACGACATCCGGCGTGACCTCGCGGGCGTGACTATCGCGGTCGACTCAAAGGTAGAGACGTTCGACATTCCCGAGCATCGGATTCTCGTAGGGATGCTCGAGCAAATCGCTCGTCGCGGACAGAAGTGCCTCCAATTCATGCGTATCGCTATAGATGGGATCGAGGCCTCTCGCCGGTTCCGCGACTTCCCCATTTCCGACAATAGTGATGGACGCACGTTGTTCGAAGTGGAGGATCAGCCAACGATAGAACACTTGCTTGAGGGGATTGCGCGGGCTCGACAGATTTCTGCTGATGCGTTGAGATTGCGGAGGATGCCGCTGCTGCGCGCCATTTCCCCCAGCGATGGCCCGATCTCTGCAGGCATGTTCGGGCAGAATCCCGAGTACGGTGCTGCCCGGCGGCTTGTTTGCTCTGTTCGTGGAACTGCAATCGAGCCCTCCGGCGGACAGGCGTTTGTGGCGAGCGCAAAGAACACCTGGCGGCTTTTCGAGCAGTGGGCCTTTCTCCAGATTGTCGAGTCCTTTCGCCGTGCGGGCCTTGAACTCGGCGATTGGGACGAGAGCCTTAGGCTGCACCTGAAGTCAAATTTTATCCTCGATTTCAGGCGCGGGCTTTCCTTTGAGGGTCGATTGGGCTCGGACTTTCGACTGCGAATTCGGTATGAGCCCTTCGTGCTCGGAAAGAAGGACGCAGTTGCCGAAGGCGAGTCGATCTATCGGAGCATGAGCAGCGTCCCTTGCACGCCGGACATTACGATTGAGTTGCAAGAGCGGTCGAGCGATCGCTGGGTGACCGTCTACGCCACCGTCCTCGATGTTAAGTATTCGCGATCGCTCAAGGACGCGCAATGGAGCCAAGTCTCTAGGTATGCCAAGATCAGAAGCGTTGGGAACGAAAGCCAGGTGAAGCACATTGGAATTGTCTACCTGAGCGAGACCGGTGACGTGGAGGTTTGGGACGACACCAACGTCAGCTTCTCGGAAGGGGCTGGATTGATCTGCGAGCCAGGACACCGCGTCGACTTTTACTTTGGTTCCATGCCCGGCACCGAGGGACCCACGTGCCTCGGATCATTCGACCAATTTGCTGTCGGCACGCTCCAGTTCATGAGACGCCATTTCCCCATAACGGGGGTGCGCTGAACAGGGCCACCCTCTGTGAGAGACTCCTCTCGGCCCATCGGGCAGCGAGAGTCTCACTTGAGAGGTGAAGTGGTTCAGCGCTCCCCTGTCACCCACGGAGAGCCAACTGCGCCACGTGAAGGCGCGACTCGAGCGCGAGGACGTCCGGCTGTGCCTCAGGTTCGAGCACGAGTACAGGCGTTTGGCGCTCCCAGAAGTGAGATGGCCGAGCCGATGGAGGCCCTGGACAGCAGGGACCAGCTTGGCGAGCGCGGCGACGGTAGGTCGGCATGAGCGCCGTCGACGCGCCCCATGATGATGTCGGCGTCGCGCCCGCATGCCCGGCGCGGCCTCCGCGCCGGCCGGCCGCGCTCTTCTGCGCCGCGGCACCGCCGGGCGGTCGAGCTCGTCCCTTGTCGACAAACCAATCCTGACTGCGGCCTGCTGGGTGGCGAACTCGTCACGGTGTTGGGGGAGGCGCCGACGGCGATCCTCGGCGCATCAACGCAGGTTCGGGCCGGCACAGGGGGGTGCAGAGGTTCTACTCCTCCTGAGTTACCTCGTGCGACGCCGTGTATGCGCAGCACTTGCACCTGTAGGTGTTGCGGTAGGCAGACTGGGTGCGCTCGACTGGGATGTACTCCGTGCCGCTTCCCTCGACTCTTCCGACAGGCCGGCCCGCTGAATCCGAAATCGTTGCCGATATCGGGGTGGATCTTGGCTCCCATGATGTGAATGAGACGCTTCCCAAGAACTGCTGTGAGATTCGGTGGTACCGAAGAAGCGCTCCGCAACGAGGACAGGTCATCGTGCTCCCGATGAGCCATACGAGCCCGGCCACGCCGGCGAACCACCAGGCAAAGGTTGGTTCGCCAAACGCGGTGAGCAGGAGCCAGCCGAGGGGAACAATCGCCAAGCAGGCAGTCCACCTGATTGACCCGGCGACCACCAATGCGAGGCCCGCGATGCCCAGTGGCCAGAGAATCGGCTGAAGGCCTGGAGCTTGAAGTGAGAATGCCGCGCGCACAGCGGCAGCTGCCGAGGCTGGCATCGAGCCCTCGACGATGATCCACTCTCCGGCCCATTCCGATGTGCGGTTCAAGTCCGGGAGCCAGCCCTTGAGCACCACGAATGTGATGAGGATCGAGAACCCGAGCAGTCTTCGCCGCGTGCTACGCAGTATCGGTCCTGCGCTGGTTCGAACGTTGGCCAATGCGGTTGTCGCAGCGATCGCGGCCGCTCCGGCGAGAGCCGAGAGGTAGCCCGCCCTTGCCATTGTGAGCGAATTCGCTTCTTGCTCAGCAAACCGTGCGAGCACGACGGCTGCCGCACCAAGTCCAAGTAGCACAAAAGCAAGCGTGAGTGCCCCGCGCATGGGGACAGAGTACGCGTTCCAAACAGCCCATCGCATCTTTGAAGCACGCCACGGGCATGCGCGATTCCCGATGCCCAGATAACCTTCCGCAGTAGTGCTTTGTGTGCTCGCGGGGGTGGGGATCGCACTAGGAAGGGTCGAAGCATGCAAGGCGGAGTGTCGCGGCGTTACAATTTTGACTGCGTGGGTCTTCGATCGGGGTCGACCCGCCTAGCAACGGAGAACTTATGTCGGTCTGGGTCGCAATCTTGGCTGCCACTTGGGTCGCTGGAAGTTCGTTCGGTGTAGACGGGGTGCAGACCCCCCCGCCCGCGCAGCGCGGCGGAAGCGGCGCTGTCCCCGCTACCGCCACTCACGCTGATCTGGTGGTCATTCCAGTGCACGGGCCCTTCGGCTTCCAGTCCCTCGAGGATTCCGAGTGGGTCTCGGTGAACAAGTTCTCAAGTCTTGTCCGTGAAGCAAAGGCGTTCACTCCCTCTGTTGTCGTGCTTGACATCGAGAGTCCCGGCGGCTCCGTTGCGGTCATGCACACTCTTGGGGAGATCGTCCAGCGCGAGTTCGCGAAGAGCGGAGGCGGGCCCCGCGTCGTTGCTTGGCCTGGGATGGCGGGCAGCGCAGCCGCCTATCTCACCCTGACTTGTCCGACGATTGTTGCAAAGCCTGCAGCGCGAGTTGGCGCATCGCTGAAGATCGTCAATGCCGCCAAGGGATGGGTAGCGTTGGATGACTTGCCGCAGGAGCAGGGTGGATACGCCAAGAAGATTCAGTCATTTGCGGATGCCGCTGAGCGGAGCGCGCTTCAGTTTGGGGGGCACGCAGTCCCCATCTGGGAGGCGATGTCCCATGTGAAATCCGAACTCTGGTGGTCTCCGCGAACCCGCGAGTTCTCTGGCACGCGGCCAGCCGACGCGCGCGAGGCCGTCCAATTGGATGGACCTGGGTCAGTGCTCACGCTTACCGGCGCTGAGTTGATTCGATACGGCGTCGCTGGGGGCGAAGCATCCGATCTTGCATCTCTCTTGCGGGCTCTCGCGATGCCGGGAGATGCAAAGGTGGTTCAAGTGGGTGATCGGTTGCCGGAGTGGTTCTCTCAGGTGAAGGACGCCGTACGCGAGTGCGTCGTTCGCATTGATTCAGTCGACGCACAGTTGTCGGCGTTCAAGCAGGCTCTCTCCGACATTACAAGCACGAAGTCAGCGCTTGAGAAGGCGCGGGTAAAGCGAAAGTCGTTTGCGGACAAGGATCGCGGCCGCGACGAAGCGCTTGCCGCGGAGCGTGCGTTGAACGATCGGCTAGCAAAGCTCAGCCGCGATGCAGGCCGTGCTGCCACGCAGTTGAAGACCATGGTCGAAGCCATCGAGCGTGCGAATGGGAAACTCGAGGCCTTAGGTGCGGAGGAGCTTCAGACGGTTCCCCTGGCTTGGCATGGCGCAGTCCAGCTGAAGGCAGCGCTCGCGTGCTACCGATCTGACGATCCACGTGGGGCGCTGGCTGCGATCGCAGCGATGCAAGGATCAGCCAAGTAGGTCCCTGAGTGGGGCCGCCATGAGGGGCCCGCAATTCTCGGTATCCAGCAACTCCTGGCGCAGACCTGAACAGCGCCGTCCGACGAGTCCGAAGGGGGTTCTGTGTGCAGTCCAGTTCGCAGACTGAGGGGGCGACTCTTGTGAGGAAGTGCGCGGATGGGATGGTGGGACGAGAAGGCTCCCACTCGCCAGTGAGGTGGCCGACAGCACCTGAGTTGCTCCTTCGTCCATGGAGCCGTATCCTTCCCAGATCGCTGCGACAGGCCCGGTGGCTGAGCATCGCGGCGTTCCCGGTGGCGAGGAGACTGAATGAGCCAGCAAGCAAAGGTCCGTGGTGTGGCGGACATCGTGTTCGTGGTCGATGTGACGGGGAGCATGGCGCCGGCGATCAACGCGCTGCGCGAGAACATCATGGTGTTCGTGGACACCTTGTCGTCCTCGGATGCGAACGGGGGCTCGCCAGTCAAGGACTGGCGTGGAAGGGTGGTTGGATATCGGGACTATCTCGCGGACGGTGCGGGGGATTGGCTGATCGACAATCCGTTCGTGCGGGACGCGGGTGCGCTAAAGGCGCAGCTCGCGGCGCTCGAGGCGCGTGGTGGGGGAGACGAGCCGGAATCGCTTCTTGATGCGCTCTACCTGATCGCGACGCGCGAGGCATCTGGACGCTCCGATGCGGAGGACGACCGAAAGTGGCGCTTCCGTGGCACGGCCGCCAGAGTCGTCATCGTCTTCACGGATGCCTCGTACCACGATCGAATGTCGGTCCCCGATGCCGCGGGCGGGACTGCTTCCGATGCGAAGAACGCCATGATCCAAGGGAAGGTCCGGCTCTCGGTCTTCGCGCCGGAGCTTCCCTGCTACGACGCGCTCTCCGACCTTCCGCACTCGGAGCTCACGCTCATTCCGCTGAACGGCGCGACGCCCGTGGAGGCCCTCGCGGGTTTCACGCGCGACCAGGCGAGTTTCAAGGCCACGCTGCAGCAGCTCGCCAAGAGCGTCTCGCAGTCTTCGTACGACATTCCCGTCTCCGATTGACCAACCGAGGTGCCCCCATGCCAGGACGAGGTGTTGCCGATGTCATCTTCTGCCTTGACAGCTCCAGCTCCATGAAGCCGACATTCGACGCCGTTCGGAAGCATGTCGTCGACTTTCTTGAAGGCCTGAAGTCCGATGGACAGACCGCGTGGGATGTTCGCTTCGACTTCGTATCGCACGCCGCCAGCCAGAGCGGTGGCGGCACGGTCATGCGGCACCAGTCACTCTTTGAGCCTCGGCTCTGGGCGGCGCTCTACGGCGCGAACAGCCAGTCGAGTCGGTTCTTCACCCGCGATCTGGAGGAGTTCCGGAGGGGCATTTCGGCGCTCGCAGCCCAGGGCGACGAGGCGAATTTCATCGCTCTGGACTTCTGTCTTGATCTGCCGTGGCGCATGGAAGCCGATTGCCATCGCATCGTCGTGATGCTGACCGACGAGCCCCTAGAGACCGGGCTCGAAGTGCCCGAGCAGCGCGAGAAGACGCGGGCCCTGATCGACAAGATCCATGGGCTCGGCGTGAAGCTCTTCATCGTCGGTCCCGAGTCGTCTGGATACAACGAGCTCGCGATGGCGAACGGTTCGGAGTATGAGGTTGTCTCTCGCGATGCTGGTCTGGCCTCGTCTGACTTGGGCCGCCTGCTCCGGCAAATCGGCAAGTCCGTCTCGGCGTCCCGCGCGCAGTCGGTGCGCGCCGGCGTCCGCCGGGCGATCTTCGGGCAGGATCGCTGGTCTCCGACGAGCGCCAGCACTTTCGGGGGCGAGTGACATGCCGCGATTGCTCGGCGCCGGCACGGCCATCAAGGACTACACGGTCGTCAAGGAGTTGCACCGTGGCGCCAAGGCAGTCGCCTATCAGGTGCGGCGCCCAGACGGGACGCAGGTTTTCCTCAAGCTGTACAAATCGCCGACGCCGATGGTGCCCTGGTACCGGGACTACATCGCCTACGAGGAGCGCAAGAAGCAGCGGATTGTCGGATCCAGCGCGAGTGCCTACTGCCTCGCGCCGATCGAGATCTTCGAGTGGAAGCACGGGAGTCCGACGCTCTTTCAGGCCTTTGAGTTCATTTCTGACGGCGGCGACCTCAAGTCGATCCTCGGCGAACTCTCCTCCGATGGTGGCGAGGCGGCTTGGAACAAGCGCGTGCTGATCTCCAAGGTCTTCATCGCTGCGCTTGATGAGGTCGCGAGCGTCGGAATCGTGCATGGTGATCTGAAGCCGGAGAACATCCATCTCCTCCGAAGGAGTGACATCGCCGCTGGGTTTCGGCCAAAGCTGATCGATATGGATGCATCCTTGCTCACGGATCAGCGCGCGCCCTGGCATGGTCAGGAGGGGTACATGGGCACCCCAAACTATTTTTCGCCGGAGCATGATCGGCAACCGATTCCCGCGTCGGATGTCTTTACTGCTTCGCTCATTTTGCATGAGCTGCTGTGCCGGTCGCGTCCGTACCCGGATTATGCGAGCGCCTCGGAGATCGCGAAGCTCGTGAAGGACAGGCCAGCGCCGATGCCTGTGCTGCGGGGCTCCCTCGGTGGCCCCGCGATGGATCTGCACTTTCGGCAGGTACTGCGTGCGTGCCTCGCGCCCGATCCAGCGAACCGGCCCACCGTCAAGGAGCTTCGGAGGGCATTGCTTGGAGTGTCCCCTCCTCCGCCGCCCCCTCCGCCACCGACAGAGGGAGGGGCGGGCGCGCGCACGCTTCGTCTGAAGACCGTGGGCGGCGCGCGCGCGCTTGAGTTCAATATCAGGACAACCTTCGATCACACACTCGCGAAGCAGCTCTCTCCTGTTCTCAATGCGCCGACCGGGGAGTTCTTTCGCGTTCGCCGCGCTGATGGCCGCTGGATCATCGAGCCGCTTGCGCGCGGGGGGTGCGCCGTCGCGTGCGATGGAAGGCCTCTGACTGGATCGCAAGAACTGAAATCCGGTGGCCGAATCAGGCTTACTTGGGGAGTGCGCGGCGAGATCGCGCTTGAATTGGAGGTTGAGTTCCTGTGACGTCCCCAAATCGCGCGTGCAGCAAGTGTGGTGGTGCGTTGATCGCAGAGGGTGGGGCGTGCAGTGACTGTGGCCACCTCGATGCAGGCGCCCTGCGACTGCGGGGGCCGGCTGGGGAGGTGCGCGCGGGATTGACCACAGTCGTCGGCAAGCCACTGCTTCAGCGACTGATCGGATCTGACGCAAGAATTGCTGACCACGAGCAGTTCAGGCTTGTTCGCGATCCGAGGCTCGGATGGCAGATTGAACCCTGTAGCGCAGTGCAACCCACATTCAGGAATGGAGCGCAGCTCAGTCCAGGGGTGGCGGCGCCACTCTGCCATGGGGATGTCATCGCCATTGGCTCGGCGTCTGCTCATGTGATTGTGGAGATTGAGCGGGGTGACGCGTGATCGGGAATGAAACCGGGGCCACAGATCGTGACGCCGCGGAGGCACCGGTACCGTCACCGAAGCCAGTGCCGAGCGAGGTAGATGCGGCTCCCGTCGGGTGCGAGGCGGCAATGGAGCCGCCGATCGCCGCTCCGCCGGTCGACCCCGCCGCCGCGGTGGTGACGCGCCTGCCAGAGATCACGCCGCTGTCGCGCGAGCCCAGGGAGTTCACTGTCGCGGCAGAGATCCTTGGCAGGATCAAGCAGCGCTGCGACGCCAGGCGCGCGAAGGATGCCGACCTGCCCCTGTTTCCGGCGGATGGCATCCCGCCCTGGGTGAAGCCCTTCTTCGAGCCATACAAGCGAGTCTTGATCGATCGCGCCCCCGCAGGGAAGCCCGAGGGGCTGCATCAGGCTTGGTTCGTCGGCGATGTCCATGGCGACCTGGTCGGACTTGTGGCGGCTTTCGAGGTCATCCGTGCGCAAGCGGACTACAGCAAGGATGATCCCATCATCCTCCTAGGTGATCTGATCGACGACCTCTCCGAGAGCGAGCAGGTGCTCGCGGAGGTGGCTGACCAGCTCAATGCGGGAAGCTTGGTTCTGCTTCTTGTGGGCAACCATGATGATGCGCTTCGCCGAACAGCCAATGGAGGCTTCGAAGCCAACATCGAGCCCCGGGACTACTGCGACTTCCTCAGGCGTCAGGGCGACGAAGCGTCTTGCGGGCGGTCGTCGCGTCTTGCCGAGAGCTTCATCAGTTTCATCAAGCATGCGCCCGTGGCACTCTTCCTGAGCGATGGCACGGTTGTCGCGCACGGTGGCGTGCCCCATACAGATCAGCACGAAATTCTCGCATCCAAGGGTTGGTGCGAAAGCGAGTCGCTTTACGACGACTTCATCTGGGCGCGACTGGCAGCACGCGCAACTCGCCGCATCGCCGTCTCTGGCTCACGATCCCAGCGAGAGCTCGGTGCCGCTGACTTCTGGGCGTTCGCCGAAGTGGTGGGGAAGTCCCTCCATTACACGCCGCAGCGCATGATCCGTGGGCATGACCATGTGGATGGGCGCGTTGAGATCTTCGGTGGCCCATGGAGAGGCGCCGTCCTCACGGTGAACAACATGTCCTGGAAGCTGCCAAGAGAGATGGGCGAGGAGGGACCGCGTGACCCATGCATCGTGCGCTGGACGCGTGGCGAGCCGCTGCAGCCAATTCTGATCAAATTGGATGACCAATGGAGGCGGGAGATGCACCTTCCGCCGGGCGCATGAGCGATTCCTCCGGGCCAGCAACTGAGTGCTCGCAGTGCAGCCGATGTGGCGGCCGGGTCTCCGGGGGGCGTTGCGCAGACTGTGGCGCGACTGAAGTCGCGCCTCCAGTGGCGGCAGATTCCGCTGTGACTTCACGGAAGCCTCCTATCAGCGTCGCGCTGCCTCGAGTCAAGCGGCATAACGCCGCACTGCCCACCGGCTCGGGCCTCGGTGCTCCTGTAGACGCACCCGACCGCTCCTCGGAGGGTGGGCGGCGGGCTACGCGCCGTGCTTCTGGCGGCCGAGGGCTCCTTGTCCTGCTTGGGGTTGGTCTTCTGCTTGCGATCAGCGTAGGACTGCTGTTGCGGTCTGGCGATCGGCTGGCGGACTACGCTGCGATCGCGGCCGCGAACACAAGTGACGCCAGGATTGCAGAGTGGGCATCGGCGCGATTCGCCGGCGAAGCCCATCGCGCGGCCCAGATGGTGAACGACGAACGTGCGGCGCTTCTACGGCAGATCGCCGTCGTCTCGCCGACAGCTTCCCCGGATGATCCGGACTGGTCGAAGTTGGCGGCGTTCGCGAACTATGCGCAGGCGCTCGGACTCCAGGATCCGAACATGTTGGAACTTTCGGCCGACCTCAATGTGGAGATTGCGATGAGTCTTCGGTCCCAGAACGACGCACAAGCCGCATCTCGCCTCTTGCGGGCGAAGTCGCTCCTTGAGCAGTGCGCCGCAGCGCGGCCATCGCCTGCTGCGCTGGCTCGATACAGGCGGAAGCAGGCGGAAGTCGAGGCTTTGCTCGCGGCAGATTCGGCTCGAGGAGGGGCGCATCAATGAGCGTGGCTTACATCCTGATCCCGGCAGCGATTGCTGGAGTAGTGGTCGAATGGCAGGTCTACCGCCGTGCGAAGGCGGGGGTCGCCGCAACGGTGCAGGCGTGGACCGCGCTCGCGATGTCCGGCGCATTCGCGGTCGAGGCCAAGGACTTGGCGGCTCAGCGTCTGGAGTCAGAGATTCATGCGTCCTTCTGGTACGCGCTGCTGCGTCGAATCACCGGACTTGCGCCCCTTCTGGGAGTGATTGTCACAGCCGCCTCCCTCACTTTCACAAACATCGGAGGCTTGGAGGCCGCAGGGGAGTCTGGTGGGTTGGCGGCATTGGCCGCGCTTCGTCCGGTCTTCTGGGGTGTCGTGGTCGGCGCGGCTCTCTCGATCACGAACCAGCTCCTCGTCGTTCACTTTGAATCTGTCCTTCGTGGACAAGTGCTTGAAGCAGTCGATCGCGTGCCATCGGAGCGATTTGCGGGCATCCGAGACATCTTGGGCACCTTCCCCGCCGAGCTCCGCCAAATCCACGCAGCATTGGAGGACTCTCACCGCTCGATGCAGGTAATCCAGTCCGAGATCATCAGGCAGATGGAGGAGCTCCTCACAACGGTCAGCAACTCGCTCGCCGGGCTTGCCGACACTGCCACCAGTTCAGGAGAAATCCTGCGCGAATCCGCGACGAACCACTTCGATCAGGTGAAACTGACGACCCGTGAGTTCGGGCAGACGATCGGCGAACTTTCGGACCTCATCGCCCAGTCGAATCAGCACTGGAGTGGTGCGCTCCAGTCGGCTGCAAGCCACCTTGGTGACGCACAGCGCTCGCTCTCGAAGTCACTCGGCGAAATCCAAGCCGAAACGGCGCGTGGCGTCGGGAGGCTGGAACGGCAGTCCGAGGCGCTCCAGCAGAGCACGGAGGCCACGCTCGCAGCGATGCGGGCAGGCATCGATGCGTCGCTTCAGATGCATCAGCGCGCACTTCAGGAGTCGCTTGCAGCGCGGTCGCAGGAGGCCAGCGCAGTTGCAACGGAGACAGGCACACTCGTTCGGTCCGCGATCGCGGATTCCGCCCGATCGATGGGCGCTGCCGCCGATGGTTTGGCCGCCGCGACGGGGCAGCTGGGGCAGATTTCGGTGTCGTTGGCGCGGCTCGAGGCGCAGATCCAGCGCGCTGGCGAGCAGTCGACGGCCAGCAGCGTGGCGACCGCGAATCTGAGCCATGAGATTTCGCTGATGGGCTCACGCATGAAGGTGCTCCTGGACACGCTTCAGCCGGTGGTCGAGTCGATCGCGAAGCGCGAGCTCGATGCTTCGAAGCCGAGCTGGTGGCGCTTTCGAGGAGGATAAGAAATGCCGTTCCACTCCAGGCGCAATCGGCTTCACGATGGAGATGAACAGGCCGGCTGGATCGCAATGGCCGATGTCTTCTCGCTGTTCGCTGTCGTCGCCATCGGCGTCGGTGGCGCCCAGATCGCCAAGCTCGTGCACGACTCGCCCGCCACACCCGGCGACTGGGCGGCGCTCGTACGCGAGCGCGGGGACATTCGCATGCGACTCGAGCTGCTCGAGGTCGAGTGCGTGGCTCTGCGTGCCGAGAATCTCCAGTTGACCGACGATTGCGTTCGGCTCAAGCTGGAGCTGGAAGCGGAAAGCGAGTCGAGCGCCGGCGGTCGGGCCTCCGCTGCCGCGCTGCTGCTGCAGGTTCAGGAGCTGCTCGCGCGACTTGAGGAGAGCGCCGGGAAGCTGGCGGTGCTTGCAGACTTCGACGCGCAGATGCGGCGACGGATGGACGAGCGCGGCGAACTCGTTGGACGCATCGCCCAACTCGAGGCCGAGGTCGCGGCCAGTCGCCGCGAAGTCGAGGCGCTCAACGCCAAGCTACGCGATGCGAAGAACGATTATGCAACGCAGCTCGCAGCGACAGATCGCCTGCGACTTGAGGGCAACCGACTTCAGGAGCGAATCAATGCGGCTGGCAAGGGGGAAGCAGGGCTGCGGCGGCAGCTTCTTGGACTCGAAGGCGAGTTGCATCGCGTGGTCTTCGTGCTGGATCGCTCGAGCAGCATGGATGTCAAGGACAGCCGAACTGGCCGCAATCGATGGCGGGATACGGTCGACACGATCGATGCATGGCTTCGCTACCTCGCCGTCGACAGTGCCGCACTTGTCGTATTCAGCAGCGGAGTGGATGTGTTTCCACCCGATGGGCGTTGGATCGATGTGGCGCACGACGGAGCCGGGGCATTGCTCGAAGGCCTCAATGGACTGACGCCTCGCGGCGGCACGAACACGCTCGGCGCCCTGAAGCGGGCATACCAGTACCCCGGCGTGGAAACGATCATCTTGTTCACTGATGGAGCACCTGATGTGGACAGTTCCGGTGACGGCGGTAGTGCCGAGGACATCTTTCGTTTCGTCGCGAACCAGCAGGCAAGCGGGAGACGCGTGACGATCCACACCGTCGGTGTCGGCGATTACTTCAGCGCGCGCATGAGCGAGTTCCTGCTCCGCCTGAGTGGGGACACGGGTGGGACGTTCATTGGGCGGTAGGTCATGGGGAACACTGCAGGGTTGCCGGGCGCCCATGTGCCAGTTTCCCAGCTCGATCTCGCCGTAACCCGAAAGCCACCATCGATGCCCATGAACTACGACGCGACCTTCTCGCGCGCCGCCGCGTCGCGCGTTCCCCAAAGGCGTTCCACCTGGGAGAAGGTGAACTCCCGAACTTCCTCGCCATGCACCCGGAGCAGCTCATCGACGGTCCCCATGCGGGGCGATTGTACGCCCACGCTCACGACGCGCGCTCCTCGCCATCGTCCTGATCGAGTGCTTCCCCGGCGACGGCGTCTGCCTCCTCGAGATCGGCCGCGGCATCGATGAGGTCGCCGGCCGGAAGCAGCTTCGCGACAGCTTCGGGAGTCGCGACATCGACCTTCCGGAGGCGCTTATCGATCACCGAGGTGCGATGCACCGTCGCCGCCACGGCCCGGCGCGACTCCTCCAGCTTGCGCTGCGCCTTGGCGAGCTCAGTGCCGAAGGTCGCGATCTGCGCGCGAACCGCCTCGAGCAGCTTCTGGATCTCGGCGCTCTGCTTCTGCACCGCGAGCGTCTGGAAGCCCATCTGCAGCGCGTTCAGATACGCGCCGAGCGTGGTGGGGCTCGCGAGCGTGACGCGGCACTCGGACTGGAGGCGCTCGATGAACCCGGGCTCGCGCACGACCTCGGCGAAGAGGCTCTCGAGCGGCAGATAGAGGATCGCAAACGCCGTGGTGCGGGGCGGCGCGATGTATTTGTCCCGGATGTCGCGGGCGAAGCCCATGATCGCGCTGAGCAGCGCCTTGCGCTCCGACGCGGCCGCGTCGGCGTCCCCGGCTTCGACCGCGAGGATGAGGCGTTCGTAGCTCTCGCGCGGGAACTTCGCGTCGATGGGCATCCAGACGGGTTCGTCGGAGCCATCCTGGCCGCGGTTGGGAAGCCGGATCGCGAACTCCACCGACTCGCCGCTGCGCGGCCGAGGCTTGAAGTTGCGGTCGTACTGGCTCGGATGCAGGAACTCCTGGAGCATGCCTTCGAGCATGACCTCTCCGAAGACCCCGCGGGTCTTCACGCCTTCCAGGGTGCGGCGCAGTCCCGTGACATCCGTCGCCAGCGACTGCACCTGGCCGAGCTGCTGGTGGAGCTCCTGAAGCTTCGTGGTGACGCTGTCGAACGCCTTTCCCAGCCGCGACTGGAGCGTCTCGTTGAGCTGCTTGTCGACGACGCCGCGCATCTCGTCGAGCTTCTTCTGATTCTCGCCTCGCAGCTCCTTCAGCTGCAGCTCGACCGTGCTGCGCATGCGCTCGAGCGACTCGCGCAGGTCGACCGCCGACTTGCCCAGGGTCGCCGTGGTCTCCTGACGGATCGCGGAGATCTCCGTCTTCGTCGTCGTCTGGAGCTGCGTGAGCTGCAGGATCGCCTGTGCCTGGTTCTTGGTGAGCGTCTCCGTGAGCTCGACGCGGTGCCGGTGCGCGACCTGCTGATGCTCCTGCCGCATCGCGCCGAGCTGGCTGTCGATCGTGCCGCGCACCGCCTGCTCGGAGCGGACGATCGCGCTAGTCAGCCGCGGCTCCGCGGCCGTGATCGCCGCCTGCGCCGCTGCGGCGTTCTGCGCGGCCGCACCGGCGGCCTCGGCAGTCCCGCGGTCAGCGACACGCGATTGCAGCCGAAGGATGAGGATGATGCCCGCGACCGCGAGCGCCGCATTGAGGATGACGATGATGAAGGTCAGTGTCTGGTCCATGGGTGGTTCTCCCGTTGACTTTCAGCGCCGCCTGGTCGCAAGATCGTTCATCCACGCCCACGCGGCGACCATCGCGGCGGTGTCGAGGCGGCAGTACAGGCGCAGCGCGCGACGGAGCGCGCCGTTGTTGATCGCTCCGCTGAAGCCACCGAATCCGAAGCGCAGCTGGTGGAAGGCGCGGATCGCGTCGGTGCCGGTGGCGATGGAGCTTTCCGACGCATCGGTGTCGCCTGCCTCGTCGATAAGCGCGCCACCCTCGGTGCCATCGAGCATCGCGCCGATGCAGGGAAGTCCCTGATAGGGGTCGAATCGCGTGCCGGTGGGCGTCTGAGGCACCGACAGACCGGTGCCCTTCATTAGCACACGGATGGCCTCGAGCGCGGGCGCCTCGGCGCAGATCGCCGGAAGGACGGTCTTGATCGAGAATCGCCCCTGCTGAAGCGGGTGAAAGAGGTGCTCCTCGGCGAAGGCCCGCATGTCGCGCAGGCCGTAGCCATCGCGGGGACCGAGCAGCTGCTCGAGCCAGAACGCCTCTGGACTCATCGAATCCGCTGCGCGCAAGCGCTTCGCCAGGTGCTTGAGGACGGTCTCCTCGTGGGCAGCCCAATGGAAGATGGGGCCCGCCCCTTCGTCACGGCGCGAGATGGCCTCCCGGAGAGCCTGGACAAAGAGCTTCTGGCACGAGAGCGGATCGCTGAGCAGCAGTTGGCTCGGATCGAGCAGCCACTCGCGATGCACGGCCTCCGAGAGCAGCAGCTCGCCGCCGCGCACAGGGATGGTGTGGCAGCTGAACTGGAAGGGCGTGACGTCGTAGGGCCGCGCTCCTGCCGAATAGGGGAGCGCCGCCATGGCAGTCTCGAAGTCCAGGAAGCGGAGCACGCCGTCGCCATCGCGATGGTGCAGAAACTCGCGCGCCACCGCATCGAACGTCGGCGACACCTGGGTCGCCCCGCTTCGCTCGGCCTCGATCTGCATGTTGCGCCGATCGGCGCGCGCACCGTCGCCGGTGTCGGGCTCGAGATCGGCGATTCGCAACGGGCGGCGCTCGCCCTCGATGGT
This sequence comes from Phycisphaerales bacterium, assembly GCA_046350355.1. Lineage (GTDB taxonomy): Bacteria > Planctomycetota > Phycisphaerae > Phycisphaerales > SM1A02 > UBA966. The sequence goes on from JAXMAN010000003.1 coordinate 218,463, forward strand.
CGGCTGCAGCCAATCGGTGCCCTTGGCGATGTGGGCCGGCCGATACCCCTTGCCGTAGTAGAGCGTCGACAGCGCGCGCACGGATGCCAACTTCTCGGGGCCCCAGCACTGCTCCAGCCCCGAGGCACCCGGATCGCCTGCGGTGAACTCGCAGTCGCGGCACTTCCATGATCGCTCGAGCTCGAGGTCGACCGGCGGGCGCTCCGTGATGATGGACACCGCGTCGTCGACCAGCGCGTCAAGCGTGAGGCTCGACCAGCGCGCGGCGCCGCTCTGCGCATGGCGCGTTCGAAGAAGCGCAACGGCGTCCGACATGTCAATCATCACGGGAATCTGCGACCGTGCGCCAGGTGGCGGCGGCACCTCGAACGCCGTGTCGATGCGCCGGCCGTCGGTCCCGCCGCGCGTCACACGCACATTGCCAAAGGTGTCCCATCCGCTCTCATCGGCGTACGCGGCGCTGTTGACGGCGATCAGGAAGGCGCGAACCGGTGGCGTCCCTGCGCCGACGACGATGCCGCGCGCCGCCAGTGCGCGCTCGAGCACGAGCTGCTGGAATGCGATGTCCGCGACGTAGTCGCGCCACCCACTTCGGACAGAGAGGCTTTTGGCGGTGAGCACGCCGTCATCGCCGTTTGGTGACTTTGGTGCCGCGACTGCCTCTCCATTCGTGCTGCCGCCGAAGGCGCGGGACTTCACTTCCAGCATCTCGATCGCGCCCCCGCGCGCGCGAAGGATGTCCACGCGTGCAAAGAGCGCCCCGTGGCAGACCGGCGCCTCGTGAAGCACGAGCTCCGTCCCCGTCGCGAGCGCCTGGGCGATCCGATCCAAGACCTCGTCGCTGCGCTCGCGCGCGACCGCGGTGCCTCCGCCGATGCGCTCGCCGGGCAGCGCCTGACGCACGATCGCTTCGAACTGGTAGCCCCCTTCGGCGAGCATCCGCAGGAATTCGTCGTCGTCGTGCCGGGACGGACGGCCTTCCAGGATGTGCCGCAGCCGCATGGGGCAGTCGTAGGCCCGCACCAGCATGGACTTCGTGAGGAACACGGGGCGAGGAGGCGTCGTCTGAGGAGTGGTCGTCATGGAGGGGAGTCCGGAATGGAGCGTCAGGAGGCCGCGGCGGGGCGCGTTGGTGGAGCCGAATCGGCGGAGGTGCCCGTCTTGGAGGCGGTCGCCGATTCGGCGGCGGCGGTCGACGCCGCGCTCGATCGCTCGAGCTTCGCGGCCACGCTTGGGGAGAGCGTGTAGTCGAAGACCTGCACGAGCAGCTGCTCCGCCTGGTCGTGGTTGACCGATGCCATCCCCTGCGCACGCATCCATTCCGCAATCAGGGCGACCGCCTCGAGCGTGTGCATCCGGCTGATGCATGCCGCTTCCGCGAGCATGTCGATGGTCCGTGGCTCCAGCACGAGCCCAAGCCGCCCGAAGGCCCGCGTCAGGCGCGCAACTTCGCTCTGCTGCGACCGCGCGAGGTAGTAGCGACGCTCGATCCACGCGAAGTGCGGCGCATCGACCGCGATCTCCGACCGCGTCGTCGCCAGGATGGTGAAGTTGGCGTACTGCCGCCGGCGGCTGTGCTGTGGCGCGCACTCGGCCTCCCAGTCGTCCCGCGTGAAGAATCCGCCGCGACGGACCACCGCGTGGTCGGTGAGCGGCACGCGGGATGCGCCGCGGGCGAGGTCACGCAGCGCGGCCGGCGAGCAGGCGTCGAGGCCGCTCAGGACAATGAAGCCCCCGGGACGCGCGGCGCTGAAGGTCGCGTGCAGCTCCTCGCTCCCGGTGACCGTGGGCATGTCGACGACGAGCACCTGCGCGGCGAACTCCGCCGCGATGGCGTGCGCCAGCGACCGCTTTCCCGTGTCTGCGACGCCCGTGAAGAGGGTGTGGGGGAATCGCCGGCGCGTGCTGCGGCACTCCTCCATCGTGCCCAGGATGGCCTCCCGAAGCGGAGGATGCTCCGCATAGTGGTTCAGCGTCTGTGGCTGAAGCAGCCGGGGACCGATCGGCACCGGGGCGGGGCGGTCGGGATTCGCGGTATTGGATGCACGCTCCTTCATGTCCTTGCGCGGTCTCCGGGTTGGGCGGGAACGGGCTGCGCCATCTGGGCATGGGGCAGCCACCCGCGGGTCAGTGCGGGAACGGTCTCCGGGCTGCGCGACGGGCGCAGGTCTGTCTCGATCGCTGTGCGGCCAGCGGCGAACAGCGGCGCAGCTTGGCCACATGGCCAACGGCGCGGGATCCGGTGTTCGCGAGGCGAGGCTGCTTTGAGGGCGAATTTTACCATGCTGCGGCCAAATGTCAGCAATGAAACTGGCGTTCGTGGAGAGATTTTCTGATGGCTGCTGCTCGCGACTGCTTCCAGGTCTCGCGCTGCATCAGGTGTTGCATCGCAGGGCTCCGCGAGGTCCAAGCCGGCCGCGCGCTCAGTCGGGCAGCTCGCCCGCGTAGTCGAATGAACCTGGGTCGATCATCCGGCATCGCCGTGCGATCGACGCCAGCCCCTGCGTGCGCCGCTCAGCGATCGCCGCGGGGATGATCCAGGTCGGATCGCGCGCCTCCATCCGCTCGAGCACGGCCGGCGGCGTCGCCGGATGAAGCGCAATCGTCAGTCGTTCGGTCCAGCGGTTCTCGTCGAGCCCTCGGGCGACCAGGCCTGGATCGGTCACGGTCGCGGTCAGGACGCCAAGTCGCGCCAGGCTGCCGCGGGGGCCGTAGAAGTTGGCGCGCTGAATCGCGAACAGTCTCTCGCGCGCGAGATGTTCGGGCGCGTCGGTGCGCATCCGTCCCAGCTCGCGCGCCAGGTCGACGCTGCGCTGATGCTTGCGCGCGTCGGCTTCGAAGGCGCCGACGAGCTCGTCCAGCCAGATCTGGCGCGGCGCGGAGTCTTCGCTCGGCGCCTCCTTCGGCTCGGCGGGCTCTTCTTGGAAGGTTGGTTCGGGGAGACCATGGGCCTTCGCGAGCTCCTTTGTGGACTTCTCGAGACTGCGCCAGCGCGCCTTTCCGTCGCGATCGAGGCGCCGAATCCAGTCGGCGGCGGCGGGGGCGAGACTTCGGTCGTGCTTGAGCAGCAGGTCACCGACCGGCTTCGCGTAGCGGCGCACGAGAACGACTCCCATGGGATGCGCGACATTCGGTAGTCCGATCGCCGCGAGTTCCTCCAAGCCGTTGTCGATGTCTCTCCACCAGTAGTAGTAGTTCGATTCGCTCACCATGGCATTCATCGCGACATGGAGCCAGTCCGTCCCTGCTGGGGGCGGAAGATGTCGGCTCACCCGGCGGATCGGCTCGTCCTCGGGAATCGCCTCGATGACGGACGTGTTCGCGCGCGGATGGCTGATCGCGAAATCCAGCAGGAGCATCCGCCTCCGTCGCAGCTGCTCCATGCGGATCGGCTCCAGCCACATGCGAGTGAAGTTCGACGAGTGCAGACGAAGCGACGATGGCCGAGGAGGGTGGATGAGCTCGATGTGGCGGCAGATGCAGGCGAGGGTTTCAGCATCGGTACCCGGATGCGCCATGAGCGCGGCGACGGAGGCGGGAGGCGCGAGAGTGATGGTCTCTTGCGCCTCGCGCACGGCGAACCGGTACTTCGGATGGCGGCTCACCTGCACGGGCAGGTGCTTGGCAAGTGCGAGCAGCTCGGGGAGGGAGGCGTCGGGGTCCGCGACGCGTGCCCGCGAGACTCGGCGTTCCAGGCGCCCGAGCAGCTGGTACTCGTACGAGTTGCGGGGTTGTCGGGAGCGGTGAACCATGGGTTGCGAGTCCGGCGATCCTGGTGCTCTCTCTGACGCGTCCGACTCAGATGCGAGGGTCCCCTGCCTGCAGCGGCGATGCCCAGCGCACGCTGCAGGGCAGGGGAGTTCCTCGCTTGAGGAGCGGGGCTTCGCCGAGCTCGGCAGCCGAGCTGAAGCGAATGAGGTGGTCGATGTGCGCGCCGAGGAAATCCTCGAGCTGCGAAGCCTCCAGTCCATGCAGCCGCTGCGACCGCATCCATTCGGCGAGCAGTGCGACCATCTGCAATGTGCGGATGCGGGCCCGAAGCGCCGTGTCTGCGGCGAGCGCGATGGCGCCATCGGAGAGCTGCAGACCGAGGCGGAGTGTGGCGCGCCGGATGCGGATCGCCTCCGCGTCGATGGAGCGGGTGAGGTAGTAGCTGCGCTCGATCCAGTTGAACAGGGGGGAGTCGGTCGGCAGTTCCTGCCGCGTCGTGGCGATGAGCGTGAAGTTGCAGTACTGCCACCACTCTGGCACGCGCTCCAGCGGCGCGACGGTGCCGGCCGACCTGGCGGGCTCCGGTGACGCCGGTGCGACCAGCGGTACGCGCGCCACCGCCTGGCAGAGAGAGGACCACCCGTGGGCGCCGAGGAGCTCGATGCCGTTGAGGATCACGAACGACCGGTGCGCGGCGCGGCGAAACACCTCGTGCAGATCCATCGAGTCGTGGAAGATCGAAACATCGACGGCGGTGACGGGGGCCGCGAACTCCGAGGCAATGGTGCGCGCGAGCGAGCGCTTTCCCGAGTCGGGAAGGCCGGTGAGAAGCGTGTGAGGGAAGCGCCGGTTGCACGCCTGGGCGTCCTCGACGGTCCGAAGGAGCGTCTCCCGAAGGTTCGGGTGCTCGCTGAAGTGGTTCAGCGTCTGCGGGACGAGGAGTCGATGATCGATGCGCATTTGGGCGGGGTGCTGGCTGGAGGTGGGGGGGGAAGGGGGGGTGGACGGGTGCGGATCTCAGGCCATGGGATCGCCCGGCCGCCTTGACGGGCGGTTGAGGGGCCACACCTCATTCCGATGTGTGGGAAGACGGAGCGGTCGACTTCTGCAATAGGTCGTGCGATCCCCCGCGGCCTTTGCCTAACGGCTGCCGCGCCTGTTCCGGAGCGCACGCTGGACGTAACTCGTTGCTGGGAGCATTGTACAAGAAAGGGACGACGGTGTCAAGGGGGGTGGAGGCGCCGCGGGGAGGCGCGGCGGGGTGGGTCACGTTCGTGCTGAGATGGTGAGTGGAGTCCGGGGACTCCCCCAGTCGTATCGGCCACCACGCCGGTCGAATCGGTCCGGGCGAAACGCGATGGACTGAAACGCGGCCTCGACGCCGACCTCGAGGATCGGCCGGCTATAGACATGCCGGCCCCCGACATTGGTGAAGAAGCGGCCGAGGGGGTCGATCATCGCATAGGAGCCGGTCATGTCCTCGTTCGACTCCGCGGCAATGGTGATCCCGTGCTGCGAGAGCCACCGATGGCGGTCGACGAAGGACTGGAACTCCTCCGGCGAGATGAGCAGAGGCCCGACCCGGCCATCGTTCTGCCCCTCGATCGGGAGGACCTGGAAGATCTTCCATCGCTCGGGCCGCGCGCGCAGGACGAAGGCGGACATGTCCTCGCGCCAGTTCTGCGAAGTGACGACCGTGTTCAGCTTGGTCCGGATCCCCAGTTCCCGCAGCTGGCTGAAGTGGCTGGCCGACTTCACGACATGGTCGCCGCGCCCGCGTCCGAGCGCCGCCTGGACGCGCTCATCGGACGAGTCGACGGACAGGCCGACCCAGTCGATGCAGGCGTCCGCTTCACGCAGCACTTGGTCGAGCCGAGCGCCGTTGGTCACGAGCGCATTCACGAACCCGAGTTCGCGTGCCCGCCGCAAGAGCGCCGGCAGATGCGGACAGAGCGTCGGCTCTCCTCCGACGAAGGTGAGCTTCTCGGCCCCAGCCTCGCGGACGAGCTCGATCACGCGCCGAGCTTCCCCTTCCGGGAGACCATGGCGCTCCGCGCGGAGCGCGTCGTCGTCATCGAAGACCGCGTAGCAGAAGCGGCATTGGAGGTTGCACTGCTTCTCGAGGTGGAAGTTCACGGCGGGCGGGAGGACGGACTTGCGGACAATCGATTCTGGGTGGCTCATGGTGGGCATCTCAAGGTTGGCGGAAGAGCGTCGGCCGATTGGTCGGCGTCGGTGTGCGGGTGGGAGAGCAAATGGCGTGCCATCCCGCCGACCCCTGCCGGAGCTTTGGGGGCGCGCCCCGGCCAGCACTTCCCGTTTCCGTTCCGGGCAGAGTCGCCCGACAGCGGGTCGCTTTGCCCGCATGGGGAGTACGCTGAGGTGCGATCCGGGCCGCTTCGGGGGCTCCGGGGCGTGCATTCCACGCTGGCACGCTGATTGCATGGAGTCAGGCACGCTGCGGACGAACGCAGCATCCTGGACGACGGCGGAGCTTCACATGGCACTCCTCGAGTTCGCGAGACTTGGATACGAAGGACCGGCGTGCGCGCGGATGGTCCAGAGAGTCTTCTCGGGTCTCCGTGACTTCTATGAGTTTCAGAAGCAGGCACTCGATCATCTTGAACAGCACCGGGTCCATCGCGTGGGCTGGAAGCTCGGAGCGGCACCTGCCGGGACTGGCGTGCGTAGGCAGGATCGACGACGGGACAGCGCCATGGGCGTCTGGGTCGAGCTGGTCGAGTTAAGCGATGATGACGACTTGGAGGAGTTGTTCGATCAGTTCGTGGACTCTGATAGCAAGGGGATCTACGAGGCTCCGCCGCCCCCAGATGGTGCGTCCGGGGCGCGTCGAAGACCCCGGCAGCCCGGGAAGAAGCACCAGATACAGGTCTTGGATGGGCATCGCGAGAGCGTTCAGTTGTGTCTCAGCCGCCTGCCGGAGCTCCCTCACCTGCTTGTGTGGCCCAACACCGCGCCGCTGAAGTGTCAGCTGGACGCTCTCCAGCAGCTAAGTAGTGCACCGCGGCCGTACCACAAGCCGCTCCTGCAGCTGTTCGAGCGAGGAAGCGAAGCGCAGTGGCCTGCCTTCACGCCGGCTTCGCTCGACGAGAAGGACTGGTACATCCTGCGAGACACCTCCAGACCCGGCACCGCCAGCCAACGCGCATTCGTGTGCAAGGCGGTGGCGACGCCGGATTTCGCAATCCTCGAGGGGCCACCTGGTTCAGGGAAGACCACTGCGATCTGCGAGCTCATTCTCCAGGTGGTTCGCCGAAAGCCAACTCCGGGCCGCGTGCTGCTCTGCGCATCAACGCACGTCGCCGTGGACAATGTGCTCGAGCGGCTCACCGATCCAAGCCAGGAGTTTTCCAAGTGGATCAATCCACTCCGGATCGGGGATGAAGACAAGGCGGCCCCGTCGGTGCGGCATTGGCTGCCCAAGGCGCGCGCAGAGACGGACACTGGACGGCTGAAGGCCTTCCTGCGGCAGCTTCCACCGTCGCCTTCGCGGCAGCATCTCGCTGCGGCCGTCGACGATCGGGGCGCTTTGCAGCGCTTCATGCTGGAGACCTCCAATGTCGTCTGCGGGACAACGATCGGGATCCTGCAGCTCAAGCGGTTTTGGGAGAGCGCCGGTCGGTCCGCCGTCCCCGGCGTGATGATGGATGACCAGTTCGACATGCTGATTGTCGACGAAGCGAGCAAGACTTCCTTTCAGGAGTTTCTTGTTCCTGCGTTGATGGCCAAGCGGTGGATACTGATCGGCGACCCGCGGCAGCTTTCCCCCTACGTGGACGAGGAGGCGCTTCAGGTCAATCTTGAGGCATGCGTGCCGACGCCGGCGCTGAGGGATGCGTGCGTTGATGTCTTTCTGGCTGCGCCCAATCGCGCGGCGACACGGAGCCGAGCGATTGCACCTGGAAGGCAGCGGCCAACGCTGGTCGTCTCCGAAGCAGAAGAGGTGCTGGAGCACTACCGCCGTCAGGCGGCAGAGCGGGGCGTGTCTTGTGTCGCGCTGGGCGAGGCGAGCCGCTTTGACCTTGCCGCCGCCGGGATCATCCTTGCGTCGGCTGAAGATGTCGAGCGCCTCAGTCACCTCATTCCCCTCGATGTGTGCACGCTGCGTGGCGCCGAGGCAGTCCCGGAGGAGATTCGGCGTCAGGCGGCGGCGTGGCGGCGCATCGCGAGGTGTGATCGCGAGCCCGAGCCGAGTTGGGCGGGCCAGGTGGCCTATCGACTGGTGCGCGAATACGAGCAGCGATTCCGCGTCGGTGGCGGGCAATTGGCGTCCGACGATGAGGAGTCGGAACCAGCGCGCGTCGAACGATTAAGGCGCGAGCGAAACGAGCTGCTTCCGGCGGTCTCCTCTCTGGGTGAGGAGGGACATGAGGATCTCATCGACAGTCTCGTGCGCGTTCGACGAGTCGCATTCCCATCCATGCTCGAGACGCTTCAATTCGGCTTCAAGACCGTTGGCAAGGAACCCAGGACCGCGATGACCGACGGATTGCCGCCGGAGCGCCATCGGGAGCGTCATGTGCTGCTCGAACACCAGCATCGCATGCACCCCGAGATTGCCGCGTTTCCACGCGAACACGTGTATGGAGGCAAGGCACTCATCACCGATCCAAGCATGGAGCTCCGTCGGAAGTGGTCCTACGAGCCCGCCAAGAGTCGGGCGCGCTGGCTCAATGTCACAGGCCCGTGCACGGGTCGTCAGAGCCGGCGCGAAGCGGACGCGGTTGTCGCCGAGTGCGTCAAGTTTGTGGCTTGGGCGGCTTCGAATCCACGACCGAGGGGCGTGGGCGCCGCCGTGAGCCCGGTGTGGGAAGTAGCCGTCCTGAGCTTTTACCGCGCCCAGGAGCGGATGCTGCGAGAACGACTGCGCGAGCGCTTCAGGAGTCGTCAGGCGCGCCACTTGCTCGAGATCTCCGTCTCTAACCGGCCGGTGTGCGTGATCAAGCTGTGCACAGTGGATCGGTTCCAGGGGCAGGAGGCGGACTTCGTGCTGCTCTCCATCGCGAATGACCATTCGACGGTCTTCTTGGAGAGCCTCAATCGTCTCAATGTGGCGATCACGCGGGCGCGGTATCTCCTGACGATCGTCGGAAACCGACGGGCAATGCAAGGTCGACGATCCGAGGGAACATTGCTGCACCGGTTGGCGACCTCGCCACTCTTTCGATTCGAAGACTCTTTGCAGGAGCGATCCCATGGAACTTGAGATGAAGCTCGAGCGAGTTGTTCAGGTGCAGTGCGTCCGCTTTGCTGGCACGGTCGCGCTTGCGGAGCGACGCGATGAGATCGTCGCGGTCTTGAAGGCCATCGAGGAGCTCGGTGGCGCCGCGGAGCCTCGAGACCTCGCGGGATACCTTCTTCCGGAGGGGTTTGAAGTCGCGGCTGAGCGTTTGCTCTTGATTGCCGAGTCAAGGGGTCTTGTCGCACAAGACTCAGGCCGGTTTCGCCTGACCAGCGAAGGTCGTGAGGCACGCGATCGCGCGCAAGTGATGGTCGCCCGTGATGGAACCTGGCATGCGTGGATTGCCAGCGATCCGCTGCTGAGGTTCCCGCTCATTCACGTCGATTTCGCCAAACCGGGCAGTGCCTTTGATGAGCGTCGAGGGCCACAGTCTCTCGGCGCTGGTGGTCAGGGGGCCCCGCGTCCGACCGGGAGCATGCCAGTCCTTCGCGACCTCGTACGCGTCAGCGGGGCGCTGCTGCTCAAGGAGGGCAAGCGGGCGATGATCGAGGACGTCGGCGCGGAGTGTCAGTTGATGCCCTGCAGGGACGCGCTCAAGCTTCGATGGAGACTTCAGTCCTCGGGCGCACGGTCGCTGCAGGCGGTCGGCAAACTGGCGTTGGAGAATGAGTCATCCGACCAATCCAGCATTGACGCGGCACTGGAGCCGCCGGAGGCGGACTTCGGTGAGGTGTTTGAACAGCTGCGAAGCGAGGCGCGGATTCAGGGAACGTGGGATCGAAAGTCCTCCGTGCTTCGATGCGCCTTTGATCCAAAGCTTGAGCCGGGCGCAGTTCAATCCATGCGCCGGACCGTGCGTGCCGCACAGCTCAATCTCAACCATAAGCGCCTTGGGTCCTTCGACGATGTGGCGGTGCATGAGGTCCCGATGGCGGCTGCGGATTCGCAGTCGGCTCAGGAGTGGGTCCGCCATCGGCTCCTCGGCAGCATTCAGGATCATCAGACCGAGCGCCGCTTTCAGCGGCTTCTCGCGGAGGCGCGCAGGCCCTTCGCGGAGTTTCAGTTCGCGATCCCGGATCGGCACAGCCTGCTTCACGAAACGGGGGGGCGCCGCCTCCGCGATGCCAGGAGATCGAAGCGGGTATGGCACCTGCAGGCGCCGCTCGATTGGAAACTCTGACCCACGAAGAAGCCCAGGATGCAAAGGACAGTGAAGAAGGAACTGGATCTCCGAAGCGTGCCGCTTCCGCCGCTATGGTGTGTCGCAGGCGGGCAAGAGCACCAGCGAAGGGAGCGCCCGACCCCCGCCCTGCTGTGGCAGACGGGCAAGACGCGCGTCGCTGCGGCGCGCGCGTTGGGGATCATCGGCCGAGCCAGGGAAGTTGTGGTCGTGTGCAGCTTCCTGCTCTCGGACAGCATGGTGATCGAAGCGCTCGAAGCGGCCGCAAGGCGCGGCGTCCGGGTCTATGTGATGCTTGCGGCGGAGACGCGGCTGCTTTCAGAGCCGCCGGACAACGATGTGTCGGACAAGGGCGTCTGGCAGCGTCAAGTGATCGCTGACTTCCGCAGCTTGCTTCGTCGTCTCGGCGGATTGACGATGATCCGGGCGAGCGATCAGTTTCACGCAAAGGTCGTCATCGCGGATCCGAGCACCCATCCCGTTGGCCTGCTCTTCACTGCCAACTTGACTGAGGACGCCCTGAGTCGAAATCAGGAGCTCGCGGTGGAACTCAGCGCGTCGCAGGTGCGCGCCACCTGGGAGTTGCTGCGGTGGGCATTCTGGGAGGCGGCGACCCATGAGGTCCTCGACGGCGCGCAGGATGGCCTTGGATCGATCCGCGCCCTCGGAGAGTTGGAGCTGCTCGCCCCGGACGATCGGATGCTCTGCACGGCGGAGCGCCTGCAGGTCATCCGCGACGCGATGCTTGGTTCAATTCAAGCCGAGAAGGTCGAGTTGATCGTGGCGAGCTTTGGATGGTCCGCGGAACACGAGGTTGTTCAGGCGTTGGCCGATCGCGCGAAAGCGGGTGTCCGTGTGACGGTCTTCTCCCGTCCTCGGGCGGCGTCGATGCCCGCGCTCGTGCTGCTGGCTGAGTCCGGCGCGCGCGTGCTTGGATTCAAGCACCTCCACGCAAAGGCACTCTGGACGGCGTCCGGAGATGCCATCGTCACCAGCGCGAATCTTGAGCCGCACGGACTCGACTCGGGATTCGAACTGGGCATCCTGCTCGCAGAGCCCGAGCGTGCCGCACTGAGGAGGGTCTTCGGCGAATGGCAGGAGGCGGCTGAGTCTGAGCTGCATGTGGGCAAGGAGCTTGGATCGCTCCGGGGTAAAGTGCTGTTGTGGAGCGGCGGGAAGCTTGAGGAGCAAGAGATCGTCGAACATGCGTCCGTCAACCTTCCGCGGCGAGAGCTGCCGTCGGCCGAACTGCTGCTGACGGAGGAAGCTGGATCTCCCCGGTCGGAGCTGCCGCTCGCGCATCGGATCGAAGTGACCGAGCAACTTGTGGCGCCGACATCGCCAGCGGGGGCACGAGACATCTCGGCGGAGCTGGCGGTGTTGACCGGAGGGGCGACGGGTTCTTCAGGGGACCTGCGCCTCCTTTCAAAGAACGGAAGGCGCCTGTTGGTCATTCGCGACGCGGATCAGTTGCCGCTCGCGACGAAGCTCCGCCCGCAGGTCAATGCTGACGCGATCGTGTTTGAGAGGTCCACGCCATGAAGCAGCATCCCGCAACGCTGTTGACCTGGCACTCCGTCGGCCGCGGCGAAGTCGTGTTGCGATCGGCGGTCGAGCTCCTCGGAGAGGAGGGGATCGAGATTCGCCGTGTGCTCTACCTCGTGCAACGGCAGTTCGCGGAGCAGGTGAGGGTCGCGCTGCGTGGCATCGCGGTCGAGCTGATCGAGGTTGATCTGGCTGACCCGACCGATCATGCGGCGATCTATGATGCGCTGCGTGCGCAGGTGCTCCCGAAGTTGCATTCGGCAGAGTGCCTCCATGTCAATGTGTCGCCCGGGACGCCGGCGATGCACGCGGTTTGGCTGGTCCTGCACGCCGGAGGCGCCTTCCCGATCGGGACTCGATTGTGGTCGTCCCAGGTTGGTCCAGGTAACGCGGATCCGCGCATCAATCCGGTTCGTTTCGAGGTCCGCACCTATCTCGCCGAGGTGCGCCGAGCGCAGGAGAAGCGGCCGGAGCTCGCGTACTACGAACTGGAGGCCCGGTCGCCGCAGCGTCGCGAGGCATTCGACGTGCTCTGCCGATACGCGCGGCTCAATCACGCGCCCTTGCTGGTCCTTGGCGAGCGTGGGACGGGCAAGTCTCGTCTTGTCGAGACGCTTGTTGGAAAGGCCAGGGGCAAGGGCATCGTCAGCCTTGCGTGCGGCGGCATCGATCCTGCACTTGCCGAAAGCATGCTCTTTGGCCATGTTCGCGGCGCATTCACCGGGGCGGTGAGCGATCGACCGGGCGCAATCGCGAGCGCGAAGGGCAAGCTTCTCTTTCTTGACGAGGTTCAGGACCTCCCACGAACGGTCCAGCGCAAGCTGGTGCGGGTCCTGCAGGATCAGCGGTACACGCCTGTGGGAAGCGACAAGGAGCTCCGCGCCGACTTTGAACTGGTGTGCGCATCGAACCGACCGCTTTCCGCGCTCCAGGAACTGATCGATCCAGACCTCTTCGACCGGCTGGCGCATCTGGTGGTGACGATCCCACCACTGCGGGAGTGCCGTGCCGATCTCGAGAGCGACTGGCGCGGAGTGTGGCGCGAACGCTGTGTGGACGCCGCTCGGAGCGGCGAGGCGCCATGGAACAAGGCGATCGAGCAGGCGCTTGCGAGCGACGCGCTTCCCGGCAACTTCCGCGACCTGCAGCGTCTGGCGCTGCTCTGTATGGCTTGGGAGTATCCCAGCGGGGGCGCAGTCGCGCTGGATACCGCCATTGGGCAGTGGCGGGCCTCGCGAGCCGCCCCGGAGGCGGTCTGCCCACCCGATTTCTTCGAGGGAACTCGCGACGAGCGCACGCGGTGCTTCCAGCGAGCGCTGGCGCTCTGGGCGAAGGCGCGGTTCTCCACCTGGACGCGCGCTGCGGCGGAATTGGGCTGCGACGAGCGGACGCTGCGAGGGGATGCGAGGTAGTCCCCCGTGACGGGCGGTGGACGCTCGGCGCTTTCGCTCTGCCTGCCGATCTGGCTCGTTTGCGAGCTTTACCAGCTAGCCGGATACCAAGAGCCGGCTGGGTACGGACTCAGGGGGAAGGTCAAGGTGGTTCGGCCGAAGTCGTCCGGCCACTCCCAATAGTGCCGGAGGTTGTGATCCCAACGATTCGGCCGCGACGATCACTGACACGCAACCGGGCGCCGGGGGGGGGCGCATCGGGCATGTGCGGCTGCAGGCCCTCAGGCGGCCTCCCAGCACCGATGCCCGGCGATGCAGATTTTTCTTTGCCCGTGCCGTCGAAGTAGGTACTGTGGTCGCGACTGAGAGCCATCGGGGTAGCTGATGTGGTGTCCGGTAGCGAGCCAATCGTGCGTTGCTCTCAGTTTCGTGCTCGTTGCCGGCAAGCAAAGGAGGTGTCAAGATGGGTGGCGATTCAGATCGGCGACGCTTGGAGGCCGAGCGTGCCAACAAGGAGGCGCTTGCGAGGGAGCTGGAGAAGTCTGACGATCCGTCGGCCAGAAGAGAAGCGGAAAGACAGAGTCAAGAGGCTCGGGGAATCTCTCATGAGCTCAGCGCTCGCGAGGGGAACGACCCGGGCCGGAACCGTAGCTAGCCGCTCCGGGCGGATTCATGCGATCGGTAGGCAGCTACGGCGGTCCGGGGACCCGGAGTAGGTGTCCGCGGGTCTGGAATTTGCCCTTTGGATCGCGCGAGCCTTGCTCTTGCACCTTTCTCCTCAGCCCACTCGGCTGCGAACTGTCTCGGACAGAGCGCTCTCCAGCAGAGATGGGGGTCCGTGTGAAGAAGATGCGCCTTCCAGAAGGGCAGCTCGCTTATGCCCTGGATTCAGAGTCAGGAGGACGACCACGGCACTCCATCGCCGGCAGCGCGAGCCCGCCAAGTACGACTCGGCTCAGGAGCCGCGTCGGGAGCAGGCGTTATCCTCTTGCGAAGGGAGCGCGGGGAGCTCGGCGCGCTGGCGACGCATTGTCCTCGTCCGCTGAGGAGTAGACTTCCAGTTAGTCCATTGCACACTTTCTGGGCTCCCATGAATCTGCACGCCACTGAGTCGAACGAGTTCTTGGCCCCGGGAAGGTCTCGAGACCTTGTGCGATTCATCAAGTCGGAGGTTCATCAAAAGTGCCGTGATCGCGTGGCGTCCGCGGACTCAGAGTTGGCTGCTTCTCTCCGAGATGCGGAGGAGGTCCTGACGCGGTCGCTGAGCCGCTCAGCCTCGGAACTCGAGAGCGATACGGCCCAGATCGAGAACCGTTGGTCCAGGTATTCATCGGCGCATTACACCAATGCCGAGGCCCGGAAGCGCGATGCGGCGGGAGCGATCGGTGTCAATGAGCACACGAAATCGGTGCTGGATGGACTGGTCGCTGGCGCCGAGGATCACTTGCGTGGACAGGGCGTGCACGTGGCACCCCGCGCCGCCGGCGTTGCTACTTCCGTTACATGGTCCGAGGTTGAGAAGACCATCGCCCTTGCAAAGAGCGACTACGAGCGTCTTCGGTCCATCACGTTGCCACCGATTTGGCCCAGGTCCGTCAATGGTCGCTGGGCGGTTGGTTTCGGCAGCGGGGTCTTGCTGCTGTTCTATCCGCCCTTGGCGCTCGTCTACCCGGCGGTCGTGCTGACGGTTCGATGGTTGCGAGCGGCCCGCCTTGAGGGGCTCAACGAGTCGGTTAACTCACACGTCGCGCTCGCGTGGACGGGAGTCAGATCCCATGCAGATCACGTGGCCGCCTCGACGCGGCGCGCCGAGGAAGAAGCAACCCAGCGATTCGAGTCGGCGCGTCGCGAGTACTTGGCCGAATTGGAGGCAGCGAGGCTCGCGGCGGCGGCGCGGGTTTCCGCTGCGCAAGCACGACACGCATCAGCCGTTGCATTCGCCAAACAGAAGCATGAGGCGGGGACTGGCGCCGCACGGTCCGAGCTGGCGAGATTGCTGGCTTCGGCTCGAAGGGAGATTGCGGACTTCACGGAGTCCGTAGGATTTGCGACTACCGCATGGGACGCCGAGGTGTGGCGTGGATGGAGTCCTGACCAGTCGCCGGGATTCGCGGCGCAGATCGGATCGCTGGTCGTCAACGATGATGACCTCTCGAGGAGCCTTCCAGAGGTGCGTTCCGAGGTGGTCGTGCCTGCACTGATCCCGCTCGCAGAGGGTCAGGCACTAGTGCTGCGCGCGAGCGGCAGTGAAAAGGACCCGGCCGTGCGGGCAATGCAATCGGTGATGACCAGGCTCCTTGCTACAACTCCGGCAGGAAGGCTGCGATTCACATTCGTGGATCCTGTTGGCCTGGGACAGAACGTCGCGCCCTTCGTGTCGCTCGGCGACCACAGCGACACCTTCATCTCCGGCAAGCCTTGGACTGAACCGCATCACATCGACCGGCAATTGCAAGACCTGAGCGAGCACATTCAGACGGTGATTCAAAAGTACCTTCGTGACGATCATGCCACGATTCATGAGTACAACCGCGCGGCGGGACGAATCGCTGAGGCCTTCAGGTTCCTAGTTGTCTTTGACTTTCCCACGAACTTCACTGAAGCATCAGCCCGGCGTCTCTTGAGCGTCATGCAGAAGGGGCCACGATGTGGCGTATACACGCTCATTCACTTCGATCCGTCGTTGCCTGCGCCGTACGGATTCGCCGTCGATGAGCTGCTGCGCTCATCGGCGGTCATTGCATGGGACCGAGGCGGCTCGGGGCCGCGTTGGATTGATGAGGTTTTTGGGGAATGCGGGTTGATCGCAGACACGTTGCCCGACAAGGGAGTCCTCAAGCTGATCACGGACCGTGCCGGGCGGACCTCCCGCGAAGCCATGAGGGTTGAGGTCCCATTTGAGGAGCTTCTGGGAATCGCGGGCTTGGAATCAGAGCACTGGAGGTTGAGTAGCCGTGACGGCCTTCGTGCGCCGCTGGGGCCGTCAGGCGCCCGAAAGGCACAGTTCCTTGAGTTTGGCGAGGGGGTGGCACACCATGCGCTTGTTGTGGGGCGAACCGGATCCGGCAAGACCAACCTCATGCATGTGCTGATTGTGTCGCTGGCACTTTCGTACTCACCGGACGAGTTGGAGATGTACCTGGTCGATTTCAAGGGCGGCGTGGGATTCAAGCCCTTCGCGCAGCACAGGCTGCCTCACGCAAAAGTGGTCGCCATCGAGAGCGATCGGGAGTTTGGCGTCAGTGTGCTCCATGGCCTGGAAGCGGAGATGAAGCGACGAGCGAGCGCATTCCGATCTGCTGGTGCTGGCGATTTTGCGGCCTTCCGCTCCAAGGTGGGGCCATTGCAGCGGATGCCTCGAATCCTGCTGCTGGTGGACGAGTTTCATGAGTTCTTCACGACGACCGACCGCGTGGCTGACGCCGCGAAGGTGATGCTGGAGCGGCTTGTCAAGCAGGGGCGCGGCTTCGGCATACACGTCATGCTGGGATCTCAATCCTTGGCGTCGTCCGGACTGGCCGGCATCCGGTCCATGGTGGACCAGATGGCGGTGCGCGTGGCGCTACAGTGCAGCGTGACCGACGCGGAAGCCATCATGTCCCGCGACAACCTAGCCGCCAAGTCGCTGACACGTCCAGGGGAGGCTATTTACAACAGCGCGGCGGGCGCGGTGGAAGCCAACAGCCCATTTCAGGTGGCGGCAATGACCGAGGCGGCGCTGAATCGTTACCTCAATCAGGTGGCGACGCTCGCGTCCTCAAACGGTATGGCAAGTGTGCCGGTGGTGTTCGAGGGCAGCGAACCCGCGCGCATCGAGGAGTGTGCGCCGCTTCGCGCGTGCGGCGAGACGCAGCGCGCCTCGAAGTTCCCCACGGTCTGGTTGGGCGAGCCCATCGAACTGGAACCTTCGGTCGGGATCCGCATCCGAGCCCAGTCTGGGCGCAACTTGCTCATTGTCGCGCGGGAGGAACCTGAAGGCATGGGACTTCTTCTTGCATCATGGCTCAGTCTCATGTCACAGTTCCTTCCGGGCGACGCGCAGTTCGTGCTGTGCGACGGCACGGAGGTTGGGGAGCCGTCTCATCCGTTGGTGGAGGAGGTTTGCCGGGCGTTCTCCGCTTGGGAAACGGAACTCCTCGAGCGTCATATGATCGCAGACTCTCTCAAAGGGCTGAGTTCAGAGGTCGCGCGCAGGGCCGCACATGGGCGGGGGAGCTCGAAGTCGGTGTTCCTGCTGATCGCAGGCATGCAACGCTTCCAAGCGCTACGCACACAAGATGCCCTTGCCCGATTTGCCGAGGCCCCATCTCCCGGGCAGGATCTCAGCCGCGTGCTCCGCGAGGGCCCGGAGGTAGGCATTCACACCATCTCATGGTGCGACAGCTTTCAGGCCGCCCGCCGCGGGCTGGGCGATGGTCTCAGAGAGTTCGGCGCGAGGGTAGGATGCGCCATGCCGGCTGACGACTCGCGCGCGTTGCTGGACACTGCCAAGGCATCGGAGTTCACTCGGTCTCACCGGGCTATTTTGAGAGATGACCTGAGTCCGACTCAATTCACCGTGTTCCGCCCGTTCGGATTGCCTGAGTCTTCATGGATTCAGCACTTCGCGGAGCGACTTCGAAAGGGATAGAAGTGATCGACGGAACAGTGCACAATGACGCCGAGGAGATTCGCCGGTTTGTGATTGAACTGCAGCGCTATCTCGATCGGGTCATGGACTTTGACCAGCGAATGACGCATGAACTTGGGCTGCTCGGGGACACCTTTCGCGACGATGGCTTCGACGAGCTCTGCCAGGCGTTTGCGTTATCGCAGCGCAAGCTACGAGTCTTTGAGGCGTCGGTGCGCGACACCATTCCTGAGCTCTTGAAGGACGCTCAAGCGATCGACGACTACCGTCGGCAGCGGATCGACCCCTAGGAGGCCGTGATGAAGGCGATATTCAATGTGGATGCCGCGCTGCGATTTGCGGAGATTCTGGAGCGCGAGGCTGACGAGTTGGCCCGCCGTACAGCCGCCATGAGCGAGTCGCTTGTCGGGTTGGCGGCCACGTGGCGCGATCCGAAGTATGACCTGTTCCAGCGGAAGTTCGACGACGCGTCGCTCGCTCTCAAGCAGTGTCTTGAGCGCAGCGAACACTATGCCGCGTACCTGCGCAAGAAGGCTGCAATTGTGAAAGAGCGTTATCTTCGCGACTAGGGACGATGAATCGTGGCGCATGGCAATCCAAGCGTTGGCAGGCAGGTAAACGTCGGTTCAGCTGATGCACTGGACGCGCTGGCTTTGGCGGTGGCGACGTTCGAGTGTGCAAGCAAGGAAGGGATTGAGTCATTCTGCCGCCGTTGCCATCACCGACGCCGAGTGCTGGAAGATGCAGTCCACGAGCTGGAGCAAGAGACGCTGGAGCTCGAGGCGCAGATCCAGGACGTGAATGCGGATGAGCCCGACCCGGACCTTCAGGGGCGGCGGGCCGAGAACATCAGGCGGCTCGATCGATTTCGCGACTCAATGAGCGCCCTGGAACAAGCGGAGTTGATCATGGACGCGGCGATGGCTCGATTCGCAACGCTCGCAGATTCGGCGCTGCCTCGCGCGAGGCGCGAGCTCGGCGAACGGGTAAGCGCGCTGCATGCCTACCGCGAGGTTGTCCTGGCACCGTCCGCGTGTATGAGCGCGCGCGCTGCGGCGTCGTCAGGCAGAGCGCCCTTGCCCTCTGGGTTCAGGTGGGTTCTGCTTTCAGAAGTCGACATGACCGAGGTCAACAGAATTCGGCCGGACAAGGACTTCTTAAAGGGAGTCTCGTATGAGGACATGCGCCGTGGATTGCAGCGATTCAAGGCCGAGGTCTTGCCCTGCTTAGAGGCCGGAGTCGATGGCGCGCTTGAACGGATCCAGCGCAAGGATGGCGCTGCCCACGGTTCAGGCACCGGCCTGGAGCATCTCTATCGTGTCTTCTTTGGCGACGAACACATCCGGCTTGAGCGTTTCAAGGGCGACAAGCTCTTCTCCGTCACCAATGGCCGGCACCGGATTCGGGTCGCGAGAGACTCCGGCTGGGATGCCGTCCCAGCTCAGGCCGTTGATGTGGAGCGAGGCGTTCGATGACGGAAGAACAGCGCGCGTTCTCAGCTGCATGGAGCAAGCTCGAAGCTGCCTGGCGCAGTGCGCGAACGGTCTGGCACGACGAGCAGGCATGCGCCTTCGAGCGCACCGTCATTCTCGAGGCCCGCGACACCGTGAGGGTCTGCGAGAATGCAATGGTGGAACTGGACCGCGCCTTGGAGTGGGCGGAACGGGCGATTGATCCCTAGCCATGGGAGATGAGATCCAGTGACTGCGAAATCTCCAGCTCTAGCGCGTCTCCTCAGCAACGCAGCGCCGCAGCGGTCAGCCCCGTTCTCCGTTGGCAGCGTAGGTCTTGAGGTTGCGATTTTGTTCGACACGACCGGAAGCATGACGCCCTACCTGCAACAAGTGCGTCAGGACTTGGCCCGGTTGGCGTCCGACCTATGGTGCGCGGTTCCTGGCGCGCGCCTGGCGCTCATTGCCTATCAGGACTACTGCTCGTTAAGTGCCTACGTCACAAGGGTGCATCCGTTCACCGTCAGTGTGGAGTCTGTTCGCAGCTTTCTTGACCAGGTTGAACCGACCGCCGGCACGGATCCCGCCGAGGCCGTTGAGGAGGCATTGCATCAGGCTTCCGTGCTTCCTTGGTCGGTCGGTGCGCGTCGAGTCGCAATCCTGGTGGGTGACGCTCCTCCCCACGGCGTCATTGATGGTTGGCATCGATGCCGAAATGGGCATACTTACCTCACGGAGGCAAATGCGCTCGCGGCCAAGGGCATCGTGGTGTATGCCGTTCAGTGCGGATCATGCGCGGCCACCCAGCAGTCGTTTCGAGAAATCGCGCGCATCACGGGAGGCAAGCACATTTCGCTGGGCGCCATTGACGATTTAGTTGATCTACTGGCGGCGATCAGCATTCAGAGAGCTGGGCTTCTTCCTGCGTTCATCGGGAAGCTTGAGGCAACGGGAAGGCTGTCTTCCTCCAAGCAGGCATTGTTGGCGCAACTGCGCGCAGGGGAGGCGGAGCAATGAATGCCGCTGATGCAGCCGCGGACCTCTACGCAGAGCTCAGAGTTTCGGACGACGCCAGTGCCGACAGCATCAAGGCGGCGTACCGGCAGCTTGCCCGAGAGCTTCATCCAGATCAACTCGGCGCCGTCAGCGCGGAGCTTCGGCACGTTGCAGAAGCACGAATGGCTCGCGTGAATGCCGCCTACGAGGTGCTTTCCGATCCATCCAAGCGTAGGGAATACGACGAGTCGCGCGCCAACATCCTTCGAGGTCGTGAAGTGGAGCGCCTAGCGCGAGAAGTCAGCGAAGCGCTGGATTCCGAAGACTACGCGCGCGCTGCCGCGATCGCGCGCTCGCTCGTGGATCGGTTCGCGGGCGACGAAGAAGTCGTCCGGATGTACTGCGAGGTCGCGAACCTGTGTGCGCGGGAGCTTGCGTCGAAGGGACAAGGGATCTTGGCTCAGGAGTTGCTCGCATCGGTCGTCGCCGTTGCCCGCGACGACGACACGCGGCGCCAGGCACAGGGAGATCTCGAGCTGCTGCGCGGAATGGGAGGGGTGACAAGCGTTGCCGATCCTCGTGATGCAGTTCCGCGCAAGCGCACTTCGGCCTCCCCGCCTTCGGCGGTCTCGTCGGCTCGACATCCCTCCAAGCGCGGCTTCCTCGTGGCAATGTGGTTGATAGTCCTTGGCCTCTCGGTCAGTTGGCCCGCTCTGCGGGCAGCTGTGTGGGAGCTTGTGCGTCCGCGCACTGGGGTTGAAGTGGCCCTCGAGTCGCGGCTGCAGCGAGGCGATGCGGCGCTCGCACGCTCTGATTACGCCGCCGCCGTCGAGGCGTTTGAAGAGGCCCTGCGGCTTCAGCCTCGCAGTGCGGACGTGGCGCGGCGTCTTGGCCAGGCTCGCGATGGGGCGGAAAGGGCCAGGGCAGCGCAGATGCAAGCCAAAGTCAGCGACGCGATGGCGCGGGGAAGGGACCTAGCACAAAGGGGTCTTTGGGACCAAGCTGTGCTCGCGTTTCAGGAAGCCGTCGGAGCGCAGGAGGACAATGCTGAGGCGCAGGAGGCGTTGGCAAGTGCGGAGCGAGCCAAGGTGGATGTGGAGGTCAACTTGCTGGTTGCCAAGTGCGCTCAGCGCATGAGGGATCGAGACTGGGACGCGGCGAAGGAGTGTGTGGCGCGCTTGCTCGTGTTGAGGCCTTCGCATCCCGAATTCGTCGAGCGTGGTGCGGAGATTGATCGCCTAGAGCGTCGCGACGCGTGTTCCGCAGCACTCTTGAGTGCTCGTCAGGCTATGGATGTCTCCGACTGGTTGCCAGCGGAGGAGTTCCTGGAGCGCGCTCGAGCGGCTGATCCGGACAGCGCGGAGGTGAGGGCGCTGCTCTTGCAAGTGGCGCCGAAGGCAGCGGAGAGCCGATACGAGAACGCCATGTTGGCGGGGCCTGAAGCAGTTCGGCGCCATGATTGGACTGCCGCCACGGCCGCCTTTCAGGCTGCACTGAAGGAGCGTCCGGGTGACCGCGCTGCCGAGGATGCTCTCACGAGTGTCGCGCGGCGCAAGGAGGCGTTGGCGGTGGTGCAGGGCGCACAGGCGTTGCTCGCTCGGGAGAGCCAGGACAGCGCAGGTAACTACGCCCATGTAGGAGAACAGTTGAGCGCCAGAGTCCACCATGAGCTCGCCAGTGCACTTCACGCGGATCCTGAGTGTTCGGATGCAGTGGCGCTCGTTGGGCGCGTCGTGTATCCGGACAGTTTGCTCGCCGTGCTGCCGGAGCGCTTGCGCGCCGAGCGGTCGTCCGCGGTTTGCTTGGCGCTGGCGCAGGCGACTATGGTCGGCGAGAGTCGAGATGCGGAGGGTGGCGCTGCCCATGCGGGCGATGCCCGTAGCGCCTCCGCACACCGAGCGCTGCGTAGAGCCTCCGAACTCAAGATGGACGACCCGGCGACCGTCGCCTTTGCCGCGCACGTGCGACTTCCAGATTCGCTGTTTCAGGAGTTGCCTTCGTGGCTGAGCGCTGAGAAGTCGAACGCAATGTGCATGGCACTCGCGCGCGCGTGTATGGTTGGAGAGAGCCAGTCCAAGTACGGCTACCCGAACGCCGGCGATGCTCGGAGCGCCGCCGCGCACCGGGCGCTCAGGCGAGCCGTCGAGCTCAAGCCCGACGACCCTGCCACGATCGGCCTGATGTCCCTCATTGCGTTTCCCGACTCCTTGTTCAGCGATCTTCCGGTCCGCTTGCAGAGGGAGAAGTCCCACGCAGTCTGCTTGGCGCTGGCGCGGGCAACCATGGTCGGCGAGAGCCGCGACTCCGACGGCGAATACTGTCACGCGGGGGATGCACGGTGCGCCGCAGCACACCGCGCACTTCGGCGGGCAGCCGAGCTCAAGCGCGATGACGCAGACACCCTTGATCTCATGTCGCGCGTGCAGCTGCCGGACTCGCTGTTTGCGGAGATTCCGTCGCGGGTCGCGGCGGAACAGTCCCACGCCGCCTGCCTGGCATTGGCGAAAGCGGCGATGGTTGGTGAAAGCCGCAACTCCTCAGGCGGCTATTCGCATGCAGGTGACTCGAGGAACGCCGCGGCGCACCGCGCACTCCGCCGGGCAGCCGAGCTCAAGCGAGATGATGCAGCGACCCTCGATCTGATGTCGCGCGTACAGCTGCCAGAATCGCTGTTCGCCGAGGTTCCCGCGTGGGTCGCGGCGGAACAGTCACACGCCGTCTGCCTGGCGTTGGCGAAGGCGGCGATGGTTGGCGAGAGTCGCAATTCCTCGGGCGGCTACTCGCATGCAGTTGACTCGAGAAACGCTGCGGCGCATTGGGCGCTGCGACGAGCGTTGCAGGTTAAGCCCGACGACGCAGCTACGCTGGCGTTGACGGGTGAGGTGCGGTTTCCGCCCTCGCACTATCAAGCACTGTCTGGGTGGATCGCAACCGAGCAACAGGCGCAGGTTTGCCTTGCCTGGGCATCCGCGGTCCTCGTCGGCGACTCTGTGAATTCGAGTGGAAGATACCGCTTCCTCGAGGGGCGGCAGCAGGCGGTGGCGCTGCTGTCAGTTCGACGCGCGTTGACTCTTGATCCGCATAACGCGCAAGCCCAGGCTTTGATTGCACGACTGAACTAGACGGAGGATTCGGTGGCCGGTCCGCGATGCGTACTCGGTGACATGGGAGTGCCGCGTGGGACCACCGTACTTGAGAGACGCTCGCATCCGTATCGGATGAGAAGAGTCTCGGAGTGAGTGCTTGCGCAGGCTGTATCGCTTCCTCGAAGAACTCGTGGCCAGTCCGGGGCAGGCTGACGGAGTGCCTGCCCGCGGCGCGCCGATCACCGAGGTGGAGAAGTCGCTGTGTGCCTCTGACGTCATCTTCCCCTCTGGCACGTCGGAACCCGTGCCGTGGATAGTGAAGCGGTGAAGTGCCGAAGTAGCCTCGTCGGGGAACTTGCCCGGCGGAAGTGTGCGGCAGCGGACTGGCCCTGCGCCGGGCTCTGGTCCAGCACTCTGTACGTCGAGTTGGGTCGGTTGCGCGCTCGCCGCCATCATGCCTGGTGCTTCGAGCGCTTGACTTCCCCTGCAGGCAACCAGATTGTTGTCGCATGCTGTCATGGTGGAGCGGCAGAGCTGGTCTAGGCAGGCTCAGCCCACCTTGAGGAGATCGTGTGCGGCGCATGAGACGGCCTAGTCAAGTCATCTTGTCTAGCGCGAAGCGCTAGACAAGGGCTCTTTGCATGCGCGATCGCTGGAGCGCCGGTTGGTCTGAGCGCACCTGCGCCCCGTTCAGCTCATTCCCCATCGACCCACCGCCCTATGGCAGACAACCTGGGGCGGGTAGTGCTGCAACGACGAGCTGGTTCCACTGCGGTTCGCAGCCCTGTCTCTTGCTCCTAATGCGAACGACGCACTCTCAAGGGTTTGGGTGACAAGGGAAGGTTCGGGGAGCTGCGCGAGTGCGTCTTAGCGCATTGACGGCATCTCTCTGGGATGGTGGGGGGGGGGGGGGAATGGCGCCGTGTCGGGCGGACTACCAGGCGGGAGGCATTGATCCGCGCCCCGGCCATGCATCTCGTCGATCGCTCGAGCCCTCCGGCTCCGCGCCTTGAGTCGCCGCTCCCTTCGGCTCCCGCGTCTTCGCCAGCAAGCTCGCCGGAATCAGGTGCTGAAAGCGCTCCCCCAACATCCGCTCCACCCCCTCCTCATCCCCAGCCACCCCCACCTCCCCCCGCATCCAATCCGCCACCACCGCCACCGCCTCCACCGTCCGTACCCCCGCCGTACACGCCATCTCCGCGACCAGCTCCACCGCCTCCGGCGTGAGCCCATTCTCGCGCTGCTCCCGCTGCCCCCGCTGCCCCCGCAGCAACCCCAACCGCTCAAACGCCCGCCGTACGCGCACCAGCTCCGACGCCTTCGTCCGCTCCAGGAAGTAGCGGCGCTCGATCCACCCAAAGTGCCCCGACGCCAACGGCAGCTCCTCGCGCGCCGTCGCGATGATCGTGTGGCCGCGCCGGTCGCGTCCTTCGCCTCGCTCGCGCTCCGCGCGCCGCTCCCGCCCCTCACGCCCCTCGCGCGCCTCGCGCCCGAAGGGCCACCAACCCGCCTCACCGCCATCGCGACCATCGCGCGCAATCGGAAACCCACCCCGCCGCGCCACGCCATCCTCCATCAACGCGATCCCCGCCGCCATGCGCGCGAGGTCGCCCAGCGCCGGCGCGGTCGCGGCGTCGAGCCCGCTCAGCACGATCACGCTGCGCGGGTGCGCCATCGCGAGCACGCCGGCGAGGTCCTCGGAGCAGCGCACCATCGGCATGTCGATCTCGAGCACGGGCGCCGCGAACTCGCGCGCGATCGCGTGCGCGAGCGTGCGCTTGCCGGAGTCGGCGGGGCCCGTCAGCAGCGTGTGGGGAAAGCGCGTGCCGCCCGCCTCCGCGGCCAGGACGGCGCGCGTGAGCAGGTCGCGCAGGGCGGGGTGCTCCGCGAAGTGCCACAGCGAATGCGGCTGCAGCAGCGCGTGGGTGACGGGGAGGTACTCGTGGCCGGGATCGAAGCCGGGACCGCCGCCGGGAAGGGGGTCGGCGATGACGCGCTGGCAATGGCGGCAGGCAGGGCGGGGGTGGCGCGGTGCGGGGTCGTTCGATCCGTCCGTCATGGGCGAGCGAGGCCTCCTGGGTGCGTCGGACCGCGTCCCGCGCACGCCGCGGGGCTTCGGCCGACAAGGTGGGTGCAAGCAGCGTGCGTCCCCGGTGCGCGGACCGGCCGGATGGGCCGCCGCGCTCGTCGATCTCGTCCCGGATGCCGACTGCGTTGCGTGTTGCTGCGTCGGGGCGCGAAGCCGCCCCTTGCGTAACATCTACGGCCCTTCGGCGGCCCGGTCAAGCATCCCTGGCGCGTCGAAGGTGCGTTCGCGCGCGGATTTCGCGTGCGGCGCGCGCCTGGCCCCGCGCGTTGCAACACCTGTTGCAGCGTCCCCACCCCACCTACAGTTCTCCCGCCCATGCCCACCCCCTTCGCCGACCGCCTCCAGATGCAGCACCGCCTCTTCGCCGAGCTGTCGCGCATGTTCGCGACGGAGGTGCCGCTCTACGACCGGTCGCTGCTGGCCAACGCGGTCTGCAACCGCGCCGTCTGCGACCTGCTCGCGCAGATGTACCCGGGCTTCCAGGTCAGCGACGCGCAGCTCGAGAAGGACAGCGGCGAACGCCACGGCGCCATCCGCATCGGCCGCCGCGACGAGTACCGCTGGATCGCGCGCTTCTTCGCGCAGTTCGGGATGGAGCCGCACGCCTTCTACGACATGTCCAGCGTCGGCGCGCGCAGCCAGCCCATCGTCGCCACCGCGTACCGCTCCGTCGTGAACCCCGAGCACCGCGTCTTCACCTCGCTGCTGCAGACCGACTACTTCGACGACGCCACGCGCGCGCGCATCGAGGCGACGCTCGCGCAGCGCCAGGTCTTCAGCGACCGCGCCCGCGCGCTCATCGAGCAGGCCGAGCGCGACGGCGGCCTCTCCTGGGAGGACGCCGAGGCGCTCATCCGCGAGGCGACGCAGCGCATCTTCAAGTGGACCGGCACCGCGCGCGACCTCGCGCTCTACAAGGAGCTCTGCGCCGGCGGCTTCAAGATCGCCGCGGACATCGCCTGCTTCGACCGCCACCACCTCAACCACCTCACGCCCAACACCTTCTGCATGGACCTGTACACGGCCACGATGAAGCACTGCATGGGCGAGATGGACGAGGCGCAGTTCCGCGCGCGCGCGACCGCCGCGCTCACGCGCCTGGCCGCGACCGCCGACCGCGACTTCCTGCGCCTGACGTTCCGCCACCTCTCGCCGGCGCAGATCGCGGGCTTCCGCAGCGCGCCCGTCGGGCCGGAGACGGTCCGCGCGCTCGTCGACCGCCTGGTCGAGCGCACGCGCCAGCCCGACCTCGACCTGCGCTCGCTGCCGCACGCGGGCTTCAAGGACTTCACCGAGGGTCCCTCCGCCGACACGCCGATCTTCCTGCGCCAGGACGCGTACCGCGCGCTCACCGAGCCCGTGCGCTTCACCAACCCCGACGGCAGCGTCGTCGACGCGACGCACACCGCGCGCTTCGGCGAGATCGAGCAGCGCTTCTACGCCGCCACCCCCGAGGGGCGGGCCCTCTACGACCATTGCCTCGCCGCCGCCGAGGCCGCGCGCGCCGCGGATCCGGGCCTCGCCAAGCGCGATCCCGCCGCCTACGACGCCGCGTACGCGAGCCACTTCGCGCCGCTGCCCAAGACGCTCGCGGGCATGCTGCGCCAGGGCTTCGTCTACGGCCGCTACGCGCCCACGCGCCGCGGGCTCGCCGCGCGCGGCACGATCGCCACGACCGACATCCACGAGCTCGTCTCGCTCGGCTACGCCAGCGCGGAAGGGCTGCGCTGCGAGGACTTCCTGCCCGTCTCCGCGGCGGGGATCTTCGCGTCAAACCTGAACCAGTACGGCACCGCCTCCACCGCGAAGTCGCGCCCCGTCTACACGCGCCGCATGCTCGAGGAGATCATGGGCCGCCCCATCGTCGACAGCGAGGCCGTCTACGCCGGCATGGAGGCGCAGTCGCTGCTGGACACCTACGCGCGCCTGGGGCTGCTGGAATCGCTCTCGCCCGCGCACCGGGAATCGCTCGAGTCCGCCGCCGCCGCGCTCCCGGACGCCGTGCGCGAGGCCGCGCATGCGGAGAGCGAGGCGCTGGCGCTGGTGTGAAGCGCGTGGATCGCGCGCGCGGCGCTACGATCCCGCACCATGTCCACCAAGGCCTACGCCGCGCAGACCGCATCGACCCCGCTCGCACCGCACACGATCAAGCGCCGCGAGCCGGGCGCCGCGGATGTCGAGATCGACATCCTCTTCTGCGGCGTCTGCCACTCGGACCTGCACTACGCGCGCAACGAGTGGGGGATGGCCGTCTATCCCGCGGTGCCGGGGCACGAGATCCTCGGCCGCGTGACGCGCGTCGGCTCCGGCGTGCGCAAGTTCAAGGTCGGCGACCTGGCGGCGGTGGGCTGCCTGGTCGACTCCTGCCGCACCTGCGCCGCGTGCAAGGCGCACTCGGAGCAGTTCTGCCTCAACGGCATGACGATGACCTACGGCAGCCCGGACCCGCACATCGGCGGGCACACCTTCGGCGGCTACTCGGAGAAGATCGTCGTCGACGAGGCGTACACCCTCAAGGTGCCGACGAACCTCGACCCCGCGCGCGCCGCGCCGCTGCTGTGCGCGGGCATCACCACCTACTCGCCGCTGCGCCGCTGGCAGGCGGGCAAGGGCAAGAAGGTCGGCATCGTCGGCCTGGGCGGGCTGGGGCACATGGGCGTGAAGTTCGCGCATGCGTTCGGCGCGCACACGGTGCTCTTCACGACCTCGGAGAGCAAGGTCGCCGACGGCAAGAAGCTCGGCGCCGACGAGGTGATCATCTCCAGGGACCCCGCCGCGATGGCCAAGCACGCGGGCAGCTTCGACCTGATCCTGGACACCGTCTCCGCGGACCACGACCTCAACGCCTACATGGCGATGCTGAAGCTCGACGGCTCGATGGTGCTCGTGGGCGTGCCCCCGAATCCGCAGCCGCTGCACGCCTTCTCGCTGGTGTGGCCGCGCCGGCACCTCTCCGGCTCGCTCATCGGCGGCCTGGCCGAGACGCAGGAGATGCTGGACTTCTGCGGTAAGAACAACATCGCCTGCGACATCGAGCTGATCCGCATCCAGCAGATCAACGAGGCGTGGGAGCGGATGCTGAAGGCGGACGTGAAGTACCGGTTTGTGATTGACATGGCGTCGTTGAAGGGGTGAGCGGGGGGCGGGGGCCCCGGATTATTGGCTGAAAGCAGGGTGCTTGACGCACCGTGCGCGGCGGGGCATACTGTGAGTGGCCACTGACACTACGGCCGCCCACCATGCCTCGACCCAGTCTTGCAGTCCAGAAGCGCCAGGAGACGATCCCCGTGATCGCCGCGGCGTTCGCGCAGCTTGGGTACCGGCGCACGACGACGGCGGAGCTGGCGCGCCGCTGCGGGGTGCAGGAGACGATCCTGTACCGGCTGTGGAAGGACAAGCGCGCGATGTTCATCGCCGCGATCGAGCATGTGTACGAGGTCTCCGAGCGCGCCTGGCGGCATGCGGTGGAGCTGGATGCGGCGGAGGGGGTGCGGGGTGGCGCGCGCGCGGGCGCGAGCAAGCGCGGCAAGCACCGCACAAGCGCCGAGCGCATGCTGGCGTACGAGTCGCGGCATCTGGGCGAGTTCGGGTACGCGCGGATCCTCTTCGCGGGCCTGGGCGAGACGGATGACCCGCAGATCCGCCGCGCGCTGACGCGGACCTACGAGCGGTTCCAGGCATTCCTGCGCGAGCAGGTCGAGCATCATCGCGCGACGCGCGGGCCCAGCGGCCGCAGCGGCGCGAAGCGCGGCGCCGCGCCCGACGCGGACATCAGCGCCTGGGCGCTCGTGGGCCTCGGCACGGTCGCGAGCATCGCGCTGGAGCTGCGCATGCTGGGCCCCGACGACCGCCAGCGCCTGATGGCGCAGGTGGGCGGGCTGCTGCTCGACGGCGCGGGTGCCGCGGGCGGCGCGGCTTCCAAATCCTGAATTCAAGGCAGTCACCCGCCGAACGAACTTCACGCCTCAAATGTCAGTAAGCACTCACACAACAAAGCGCACCCAATTCCGGATCTCGTCCAAGGAGCCAACCATGCAACTCTTCGCACTCATCTTCGTCCTGATCACCTCGC
This sequence comes from Phycisphaerales bacterium, assembly GCA_046350355.1. Classification (GTDB taxonomy): domain Bacteria; phylum Planctomycetota; class Phycisphaerae; order Phycisphaerales; family SM1A02; genus UBA966. The sequence continues at coordinate 247,817 of JAXMAN010000003.1, forward strand.
TGCTCGGCTTCACGCCGCGCGCGCTCGCCGCCGATTCCGACGCCGCCGCGCGCTTCAAGGCCGCGGGCGCCGGCGCGACCCTCACCGTGCTGCCTGCGCGCCTGGCGGGACGGCCGATGGTCCCCGTCGGCAATGCCGTCGCGCTGATGCTCGAGCGCGCGGGCATGACCGCGCTCACCGTGAGCCACGAGGCCTGGGAACCGCCCGCGGGCGCGGATCTCGCCGCGACGGCGACCGCGCTGGGTGAGCGCGTGCGTGCAGCGGGACCCGCGACCGGGGCCGCACCCGCGACGGCCGCCGCGCCCGCCACCGAATTCACCCTCTTCGCCGACATCCTCGGCACCCCCAAGGACGGCATCACCGAACTCCGCGCCGTCGTCGTCGACTCCAAGGGCCGCGTCGCCTGGCAGGAGCGCTACGCCAAAGGCGTGAAGGCGTGGGACCGCAGCCCGCCGCGCGAGCCGCTCGACTGCTGCATCCTGCTCGCGAAGGAGCTCGGCGGCACGCTCGGCCTGGCCGATCCCACGCGCGCGGATGCGCCCGAGGGACCCATCGCGCGAAGCTTCCGTGGATCCTCGGGCATTCCCGACGATGCGGAGCTCGCAACGATCGCGAAGCGCGGCGCGCAGTTCCGCAAGGACGCACGCACCGCCTCGATCATCATCTACCCCGCGCACGCCGGCGACGCGATGAGCGCGCCGAGCGCCGCCGCGATCGCGCAAGCGCTGAAGAACGCGGGCTTCGCGGGCGTGCGGGCTTCCGCCACAGGCCCGGAACTCACCATCTCCCGCGACATGAACGAGCAGAAGGTCCTCTGGTCGATGGCCCGCGGCTTCCGCGACCGCATGCGTGCGCAGCGCCCCGACGCGGATTACGCGGTCTTCGCCGACTACGTCATGGGCCCGGGCGGCGTCGGCGCGGTGCACTTCGCCGTCTGCGACCGCGCGGGCGAGCTGGTGCTCGTGGACTTCCAGAACGACCACTTTGAAGACTTCCGCGCCGTCGCGCCCAAGGGACGCGACGGCGCGGATGCGCTGGTCGTGCGGCGGATGACCGCACTGGTCGGAAAGTGATGCGCGCTTCCGGGGAAGCGGTCGTCAGGAGCAGGGGCCCCAGTGGGCCAGCAGCAGACCGAGGTCCGCACCATCCACCTCATCGTCGCCGTTGAGGTCGGCCTCGTGGTTGGCCGGGTCGCCGCCCCAGTTGGCCAGGAGCACTCCCAGATCGGCGCCGTCGATGACGTCGTCGTTGTTGAGGTCCTCGTCGCAGGGGTTGGACTCGTCGGTGCCCTCGGTGCCGGTGCCGGTGCGCAGGTGGGTGATGAACGCGGCGCTGTCGAGGATGTGGTCGTTGACGTCGCCGACCTCGAAGATGAGCGTGTGCGTGCCGGCCTCGAGCAGCGCGGTCGTCGTGGTCAGATGGTGGATCACGCCGTGCGGATTGCTGAAGGCGGTGTTCTGGTCGGCGGTCGTCTCGAGGCCCGCGAAGGAGCTGCCGACCTGCACCGCGCTGCCGCCGGCGTCGAAGGTGATCTGGTTCTGCGGCTCGGTGCCGTCGAGGAAGACCAGGAACGCGTCGGTGAAGCTGCCGGTCCAGTACGGGTACTCGACGGAGCCGAAGATGAAGTCGAACTTCACCTGGCTGTCGGTGTCGAGGGTGAAGGTGACCTCGAGCGCGGCGACGTCGTAGCAGCCGTAGAAGTTCTCGATGTGTCCGGCCTTCATGCCGTAGTTGTCGAACTCCGGCGTGTTGCCGGGCATGTCCATGAACATCTGCTGGTTCACCTGGAAGGGCGGCGACGCGGGGTCGTAGCTCGGATCGGTCGCGCCCGGGATCGGGCCCATGTCGGTGACATCGCCGCTGCTGAGCACGATGCCGTCCGGGATGGTGACCGGCGGGAGGTTGAAGTTGGCGTAGGTCCCGAACTGCCCGGGCATGCCGTTGCGGACGACGACGGAGTCGATGGTCAGCCCGACGGGATGCAGCGCGGCGGCGAGGAGCGCCTCGTCCTGGGTCGGCGTGGTGGTCACGGAGGCCAGCGCGGTGGAGGCCGTGATGGTCGTGGTGGCGAGGAGGAAGAACACAGACGACGGGCGGTGCGTGTGCTTGGACATGGGTCCGAGAGTAGGGGTGGAACGCGCGCACGCAAGCGATCGCGGACGAGCGCGGCGTGAAAAAGACCCTAGTTTTCATGGGGTGCCGGGGCACTCCCTTCCCGGGGGATGGCTCTGCCGGGGAAAGCCCGCGCGCGTGCGCTAGCGTGACGCCGATGGCCGCGAAGCACACAGCGCGCGAGACGGTGCCCGTCGACGCGGCGCGCCGCCTGCTGCTGGCGGGCGCGCTGCTGCATCGCGCGCCGCGCGTCTCGTCGCGCGCGCGTGCGCTGGAGGTGGTGCACGCGCTCGGCTTCGTGCAGTTGGATTCGATCCGCGCCGTCGAGCGCGCGCACGACCTCACGATGCACGCGCGCCTGGAGCGCTACCAGCCCGCGCACCTGCAGCACCATCTGGAGGGCTCGCGCGCGCTCTTCGAGCATTGGACGCACGACGCGAGCCTGATCCGTGCGGACTGGCTGCCCTGGTGGCAGCACCGCTTCGAACGCGACCGCGCGCGCCTGCAGCGCAACGCCTGGCTGCGCGAGCGGCTGGGCGCGCAGTGGCGGCCGATCCTGGACGAGGTGCGCCTGGCGCTGCGCGAGCGGGCGCCGGTGAGCGCGCGCGATTTCCCGCGTCCCGCGCGCGCCCGCGAGGGGTGGTGGGACTGGAGCCCGCACAAGGCCGCGCTCGAACTGCTCTGGCGCACCGGCGAGGCCGCGGTGCATTCGCGCCGCAACTTCGAGAAGCGCTACGCGAGTTTTGCCGAGATCCACGGCGCGATCGCGCCCGCGGGGGATCGGCGCGCGCTCGTCGGATGGGCGTGCGCGCAGGCGCTGGAGCGGCTGGGCACCGCGACGCCGCGCGAACTGGCGCACTTCCTGCGCATGATCCGCCTGGAGGAGGCGCGCGAGTGGTGCGTGCGCGCCGCGCGCGACGGCCACGCGGAGGCGGTGCGGCTGGAGCGCATCGGCCGTACGCCCGCGATGGGCGTCGCGCTTCCCGACTGGCGCCGACGCGCCGCGGCGATCGAGCCACCGGAGCTCGCGCGCGCGCTCACGCCCTTCGATCCGCTGACGCGCGAGCGCGACCGCCTCGCGCAGCTCTTCGGCTTCCACTACCGATTCGAGGCCTTCGTCCCCGCGGCCAAGCGCGTGCACGGCTACTACACGATGCCCGTGCTGCTGGGCGACCGACTCATCGGGCGCATCGACGCGACCGCCGACCGCGCGGCGGGGGTGCTGCGCGTGGAGCGCTGGTGGTGCGAGACGCGCCGCTGCAGCGCCGCCGACCGGCGCGCGATGCGCGCGGCGTGCGAGCGGCTGGCCGCGCAGCTTGGGCTGGAATGCACCCTGCCGCGCGCGGCGCCGAGCGCAGCGCGCTAGACCAGCGCCTTCTCGTCCGGCGGCAGCGACACCACGCGCGCGATGAAGGTCGCGGGGTAGAGGATGCCGACGAGTCCCTCGAGGCTCGCGACCACGCGCGCCCACGGGCTGACCGGCGTCGTGTCCGCGAAGCCGGAGGTGGTGATCGTCGAGAAGCTCAGCCAGAGGAAGTCGGACCAGTGCGTGCCGCGCTTGCCCTCGATGGAATCGTTGAGCGCGTATGCGCCCGGCGACCAGTGGCTGACGCGCTCGTGCAGCACGGCGAAGGCGAAGGCGAAGAGGATGAAGCTCGCGATGCCGCAGTAGATGCGTTCCGTGCCCTGCAGCCGCGGCGAGAAGGCGGCGCGGCCGACCGCGTAGGTCGCGACGAGGTACGCGATCACCAGGTCGAAGCCCGCGAAGAAACGGACGTTCGCGGAGTCGCTCGCGCGCGCGATGAGGCCCGCGAGCACCGCGGATCCCGAGAGGATCATCAGCGTGATGCCCCACGCGCGTCCGGCGACGGACCAGGTGGCGAAGGTCGCGAGCGAGACGGCGACGATGACGGCGGTCGCGTTCACGCGCTCCTCGCCGGTGTCCGCCAGCGGCACCAGCAGGAGGACGGCGATCTGCGCGATGAGCACCTGCAGGCCGCGACCGGGAAGGGGCGGCGCCTTGAGCTTCTGGAGTGCGTGCTTCATGGTGGCGGGAGGGTAGCGCGGGGGCGTTCGCCGCTGCGGGCGCCCGCGCGCTCCGTACACTTCCGGCCCGATGACCGCGACGAACGCGACGACCACGCCCGCGCAGCTCTCCGCGATCGCGCGCGAGTGCTTCCGCACGGGCGGGCTCGCGATGCGCACGCTGCAGCACCTGCGGCCGCACATCTGTCCCTTCGAGGAGCTGCTCCCGGAGATCCCCGAGGGCGCGCGCGTGCTGGACATCGGCTGCGGCGGCGGACTGCTCGCGGCGCTGGTCTGCGCGACGCGGCGCCCCGCGCGGTTCGTGGGGTTCGATTCTTCGGCGCCCGCGATCGCGGTGGCGCAGGCGAATGTCGGCGCGATCGCCGCGCTGGCCGGCGTCACCCCCGAATTCCTGCGCCTGGACGTCGGCGCGCCCTGGCCCGCGGGACCCTTCGACTGCGTGACGATGATCGACGTCCTGCACCACATCCCGCCGCCGGCGCAGCGTGGCGCGATCGAGATGGCGCTGCGCGCCGTCGAGCCGGGCGGGCGCTTCGTCTACAAGGACATGACGCGCCGCGACCTGCCGCGCCGCATGGCCAACCAGATGCACGACCTGGTGATGGCGCGCCAGTGGGTGAACCCCGCGCCGATCGACGATGTTGTTGCGTGGGCGACCGCCGCGGGCGCCCGGCTCGTGCGCCGGGGCGACTTCAACCGCTACTGGTACGGGCACGAGCTCGCGGTGTTTGAGCGCGTGCGGTGAGCGCGGGGGCGCGCCGCGCCGCGCACGCTTCGCTCACTGCACCCGCATCAACGCCGCGCAGATCGCCACGCCGCCGCCTTCGTGCCGGTTCGTGTGGTACCGGCACGGCTCCGCCGCGACGAGCTGCCAGTTCGGCGCCATCGCCTGCGCGATCTCCACGCCGTCGACCTTGCGCGGACCGACCTCGCGCGACTCCTGCGTGCTGAAGACGATGATGTAGAGCTTGCTGCCGACGCGCGTCACGCCGTTGACGCTGTCGCGGTAGCGCGCGCGGTCGTCGTCGGAGAAGACATGGAAGACCGCGCTGTCGAGGACGGTGTCGAAGATGCGCCCGGGCAGCGCCGCAGGAAGCGTGAGCGCGTCCGCGACGAGGAACTCGATGCCATGATGCGCGCCCAGCGTCGCCGCGGCGCGCTCTCGTGCGTACTCGATCGCCTGCGGCACGAGGTCGACCGCGCACACGCGCATGCCGCGCTGCGCGAGCGCGATCGCGTTCTCGCCGGTGCCGCAGCCGAGGTCGAGCATCGGCTCGCCGAAGGCGCCGCGGTCCGCGAGCGCGAGCACCTGCGGCTGCGGGCGCCGCGTCTCCCAGTTGGCGTCCTGCGCGCGGTCGCGCGCGTACGCGGCGAAGAAGGCCTCGGGCGCGACGCCTTCGGGACCGACGGGCGGGCGCTTCGCGGAGCTTTCGTCTTCGGTGGCCATGCGCGCATTGTCCGCGAATCGGCGCGCGCGCGCCGCGCGGGAACCCCGCCTCCGCCGCGCGCCTCCAACGCTGCATGACTCCCGAAACCGCCTCTGCCTTCAAGGCCATCCACGCCGCCTCGCTCCGTCCGAACACGCTCGATCTGAAGACCAAGGAGCTCATCGCGCTCGCGTGCGGCATCAGCCGCCTCTGCGAGGGCTGCGTCGTCCACCACACCAAGGCCGCGCGCGCCGCCGGCGCGACGCTCGACGAGATCCAGGACACGATCGATGTCTGCGTGCTGATGGGCGGCGGCCCCGCCAGCGTCTACAGCCGCAAGGCGATCGAGACCTGGAACGCCTCGGCGTGAGCGATGCTCACCAGGTGATGTTGAACTGCAGCGTGAACTGCGTGTTCATGTCGGCGTCCATGTTCTGCACCGGGTCGAAGATGAACTGGATGTCCGGCTGCACCGTGAGCGTCTCGGTGAGCTGCACGACGTAGGTGAGCTCGATGCCGAACTCGTTCTGCCGCGCGAGCGTCTGGTCCGCGGGATCGAGCCAGTAGAAGCCCGCCGCGAAGTAGGACTGCTCGGACTTCATCAGCGGGTTGTCCGTCGAGCCCGCGATCGCGATGCCGCCGCCGAAGCTCGCCTGCGCGCCCTGGATCGTCGTGACCTTCGGGTTGCCGAAGCCCGCGCGCGCGAAGAGGCCGATCGGGCCATCCTTCCAGAGCTGCTGCTCGACGTTGAAGACCACGCCCGCGCCGGTCGTGCCGTCGACCGTCGCGACGAAGGGGAGCACGCGGTAGACGCCGCGCCCCATGCCCAGGAAGTTCGGATCGATGTAGCCGAACTCGAAGGTGTTGCTCCAGTTGTTCGACGAGACATCGAAGACATCCTGCCGCGGCTGCGTGTCGTTGGCCGCGCTGCCCCACATGCAGTAGAAGGAATCGCACGGCTGCCACTGCACGATCACGCCCAGCGACTGGTACGACCACGGAAGCACCGCCGCGTTGATGAACTCGTAGTTCATCAGCTGGTTGTAGGCGTTGTTGGAGTAGGTGTTCAGGTCGAGCGCGTACTCCTGGTCCAGGAAGCCCGCGGTCACGACCAGATGTCCGTTGAAGAAGCTCTGCTGCCAGGCGAGCTCGTACAGGTAGACCTGGTCGCCGTACTCGGTGCCCATCGTGTACGCGAGCGTCCCCATGTTGTTCTGCGGCGACTGCCGGTTGGCGTCGTAGCCGAGTCCCACGCCCGCGTTCGCGCCGATGACGAGCCAGCCCGCGGTGCCGGTGAGCTCGCTGCTCTGGAAGATGTTCCAGGTGCCGAAGAAGAGCGCGTTGTAGTAGTTGAGGACGTTGTCGGTGCCCTTGCGGACATCGGACATCGCGGTGAAGTCGTACGCCTGCCAGAGCGAGTAGGTGAAGCCCACCTGCGCCAGCGCCGTCTTGAGCTGCTGCGCCGCGGCCGAGAGCGGATCACCGGTGAAGAGCGCGTCCTTCTTCAGGCACTCGCTGCCGTAGATGTTGGCCTCGTCCAGGTACGGCATCAGCTTGGGCGGCGTCGAGGGGAAGAACTTCGTTCCCTGCAGCGTGGCCCAGGCCTGCGCGAGCGAGGCGGAGGACTCCGTGAGCGGCTCGTTCACCGCCTCCCCGGGGCCGGCCTGCTTCAGCGCCTCGTCCGGATTGTCCGGCGGGGCGGCCTGCGCAAGTCCCAAGGCAAGCAGCAGGGCGGTGGTGGTCGGCACGGGGCGGCGTCCTGCGGCGCAGGGTAGTCGGCTCGCCTACGCTTCTGCGACCCCACCGGAGGTTCCCGATGACCCGAACTGGACTCGTCGCCGCCTGCGTGATCGCTCTTGCCGCGCTCTTCAGCGGCGCCTGCACCGACGACACCGCGACTCCGCGTGGCACCAGCGCGCCGCCCGCCGGCGCCTCGAAGGACAATCCCATGACCATGAAGCCCCCCGCGAACGGCATCTCCTCGTCCGGCTACGACGTGCATCCGCTGCCCCGCGCGACCGTCGAGCAGCTTGCGTCGAAGCTGGATCCCGAGACCTACCGCATCACCCAGAAGGCCGGCACCGAGGCCGCCTTCTGCGGCAACCTGCTCGACAACAAGAAGCAGGGGACCTACGTGTGCGTGGTCTGCGGGCTGCCGCTCTTCTCGAGCGAGCACAAGTTCAACTCCGGCACCGGATGGCCGAGCTTCCATTCGCCGGTCGATCCCGCGCACATCGCGTACCACGAGGACAACAGCTACGGCATGTCGCGCACCGAGATCGACTGCGCGCGCTGCGGCGCGCACCTGGGGCATGTCTTCGAGGATGGCCCGAAGCCGACGGGGCTGCGGTACTGCCTGAACAGCGCCTCGTTGAAGTTCTTTGACAAGGGTGCGCTGCCCGCGGATGGGTTCACGAAGAACCCGACGGGGCTGGCGCGGGGAGAGGCGGCGATGGCGGCGGGTGCGGGTGCGGTGGGTGCGGGCGCGGCCGGCGCGGGCGCGCCGAAGCTCGAGACCGCGTACTTCGCGGGCGGCTGCTTCTGGGGCATCGAGCACTGGTTCAGCCTGTGCCCGGGCGTGAAGGAGGCGGTCAGCGGCTACATGGGTGGCTGGACCGCGAACCCGACCTACAAGCAGGTGTGCGCCGGCGACACCGGGCACGCCGAGGTGGTGAAGGTCGTCTTCGATCCCTCCAGGGTGAACTACCGGCAGCTCTGCGAAGGGTTTTTCATGATGCACGACCCGACCGAGCTGAACCGGCAGGGCCCGGACGAGGGCGAGCAGTACCGGTCGGCGATCTTCTGCGCCAGCCCAGCCCAGCGCGCCACCGCGGAGGCGCTGGTCAAGGAGCTGACCGCGGCGAAGGCGTACGACGGGAAGAAGATCGTGACGCAGATCGTCGACGGCGGGACCTTCACGGCCGCCGAGGACTACCACCAGGACTACGTCGCCAAGACGGGCCGGGCCTGCCACGGCACCAACCCCTGGCCGAAGGTGCTCGGCGCGCCCGCCGCCCGCTGATTTGCCTGCGAACCCCAAGCAACGCAACGTCGCCGCTTCGGTAGGGTGCTGCGGCCGATGCTCTGGCTCGTCCCCATCCTCGCCGCCATCTCCGCGGGAAACGCCACCCCGGAAAATATGCCGGGCATGCCCGGCATATTTTCCGCGATGCCGGCGGCGCTGGCGGGGGCGCGCGGGGGCGTCGATCGATTCGTGCGCACGTTGAACGAGGTGCCCACGCCCGCGCAGCTCGCGCGCTGGCACGAGCTGCTCGCGAGCGAGCCGCACGTCGCGGGCACGCCCGGCGACGCGCGCACGATCGAGCGTCTGCGCGCCGCCTTCGTCGCGATGGGGCTGCCGACGGTCGTCGAGGAGTTCGACGCGCTGCTGCCGCAGCCGCACGAGGCGCTGCTGGAGATCGTGGAGCAGGGGGGCGCGCCCGCGGCCGCCGCGCCCGCCGCACCCACCCGCCGCGGCGTCATCCCGCTCCCGCTCGTCGAACGCAACCTGCTCGAAGACCCCGCCGCGCAGCATCCCGGCCTCACCTACGGCTGGAACGCCTTCAGCGCCAGCGGCGAGGTCACCGCCGAAGTCGTCTACGCCAACTACGGCACGAAGGCGGACTTCGAGAAGCTCAAGTCCCTCGGCGTCGACTGCACCGGCAAGATCGTGCTCACGCGCTACGGCGGCAACTTCCGCGGCTACAAGGCGAAGTTCGCGGAGGAGGCCGGCGCCGCCGCGCTGATCATCTTCACCGACCCCGCCGACGCCGCGAAGGGCAAGGTCTGGCCCGAGGGTGGCTGGGCCAACGACACCTGCATCCAGCGCGGCTCGGTCGTCTCGCTCGACTACCCCGGCGATCCGCAGACGCCCTTCGAGCCCTCGACGCAGGACGCGACGCTGCTCGATCCCGCGACGCTGCCGCTGCCGAAGATCCCGATCCAGCCCATCGGCTACGGCGCCGCCGCGCAGATCATGGCGCGCATGCAGGGGCTGCCCGTCCCCGCCGACAGCGGCTTCAAGGGCGGCATGCCAGTCGAGTACCGCCTCAGCGGCGGGCCCGCGCTGCACCTGCGGCTGAAGGTCGTGCAGGACCGCGAGCGCCGCCGCACCGCGAACGTCGTCGCGACGCTGCGCGGCCGCACGCATCCGGACCAGTTCGTGATCATCGGCTGCCACCACGACGCGTGGGGCTTCGGCGCCGCGGATCCGCTGGCGGGCACGATCGCGCTCATGGAGAGCGCGCGCAGCTTCGCCGACGCCGCGCGCCGCGGCGATCTCCCCGAGCGCACCGTGATCTTCGCCGCCTGGGGCGCCGAGGAATACGGCATCTTCGGCAGCACCGAGTGGGCCGAAGGCCATCGCGCGCGCCTCACCGACGGCGCAGTCGCGTACATCAACCTCGACATGGCCGCGATGGGCGTGAAGTTCGGCGCCTCGTGCACGCCCTCGCTGCAGGAGGCGATCCTGGGCGCGACGGTGCGCGTGCCGCAGGCGCGCGGCGGCGCGGACGAGACCGTCTACGACCAGATGTCCGGCGGTGGGCGCAGCGCGCCAAAGTTCGGCGACCTCGGCGGCGGCTCGGACCACATCGCCTTCAACTGCCATCTGGGCATCGCGAGCGCCTCGCTCGGCGCGGGCGGCTCGGAAGGCACCAGCTACCACTCCAACTACGACACGATCGCCTGGTACCGCGCGGTCGTCGGCGGCGACTACGAGCCCGCGCTCATGATCACGCGCATGACCAACGCGCTCGCGGGCATGCTGGCGGACTCGCCCGTCGTGCCGCTGAGCGCGGCGCGCCACGGTCGCGAGGCGCAGCGCATGCTGCAGGCGCTGCGCCAGAAGCACGCGGAGGCCGCCGCGACGATCGATCCGCTGCTCGCGCGCGCCGCGGCGACGGCGGAGCAGGGCGCGCAGCTCGACGCGGCGCTCGCCAGCGCGATGGGGCAGCTTGGCGCCGCGGATCGCGGCGCGCTCGATGCGGTGCTCGTGGGGCTCGACCGCGCGTGGCTGGATTCGAAGGGGCTGCACGAGCGGCCGTGGTTCCGCAGCCTGCTGGTCTCGAGCGACCGCGACAGCGGCTACGCCTCGACGATGCTGCCGCTGCTCAACGAAGCGCTCGAAGCGCGCGACGCCGCGCGCCTGGCGGATGCGCTCGCGCGCTACAACGCCGTCTTCGACCGGCTCGACGCGGGCATCGGCAAGGGCAAGGCGATCGTCCACGCCGCGACGACCGCGCCCGGGCCGCCCGCGCCGCTGGGCACGCGCTGAGGGGTGGGCGTGCGCGCCGCGCCGCCGAAGTCCCGAAACCTTCCATCCGTGCCGCCCGCTCCGCCACAAGCCGGGGTCCGCTCGGGCCTCCCGGCGGATTTCGCCGCCCCTCCCGTTGCGCGGGCGCAATTCCGAGAACATCTTTCCGGGACGCGCATCAGGATGCTGCCCGCGGTGCGTATCGTCCACCTACTGTCCCCGCACCGCATTCTGGAGACCGATCTGTCATGAAGGCCCTCGCGACCCTCGCCGCCGTCACTGCGTTCACCGCCTGCCTCGCGCAGCCCGCCGCCGCCCAGACCACCCTGGCGACGACCCGCATCATCAACACGGGCCTGGTCTATCCGACCTGCATCACCGCGGCTCCCAACGATCCGACCCGCCTCTTCATCCTGGAGAAGGCCGGCCGCATCCGCATCTTCGATCTCACCACGAACACGCTGCTGGCGACCTCGTTCCTGGACATCGACCCGATCGTCACCGGCGGCTCGAGCGTGAACGACGAGCAGGGCCTGCTTGGCCTCGCCTTCGACCCCGACTACGCGAACAACGGCCAGTTCTACGTCTACTACACGGGCACCGGCACGAACAACCTCGTGCGCTACAAGGTCTCCGCGGGCAACCCGAACCTGGCCGATTCGACCAGCGGATCGCTGATGATGAGCTGGTCGGATCCCTTCACCAACCACAACGGCGGCTGGCTCGGATTCGGCCCCGATGGCAACCTCTACATCGGCGTCGGCGACGGCGGCAGCGCCAACGACCCGAACAATCGCGCGCAGACCATCATCAACATGCGCCTGGGCAAGATGCTGCGCATCAAGCCGACGGTCGGCGGGACGACCCCGTACTACACGATCCCGTCGGACAACCCCTTCGTGGGCGTGACCGGCGACGATGAGATCTGGGCCTACGGCCTGCGCAATCCCTGGCGCTGCTCCTTCGACCGCCAGACCGGCGACCTGTGGATCGCCGATGTCGGTCAGAACGCGGTCGAGGAGATCGACTTCCAGCTCGCGGGCGCGCCGGGCGGCCGCAACTACGGATGGCGCTGCACCGAAGGCACGACCTGCACCAGCCTCTCCGGCTGCACCTGCAACGGCAGCACGCTCACCGCGCCGATCCACACCTACAACCACGTGACGGGCACCGGCGGCGGCTTCTGCATCACCGGCGGCTACGTCTACCGCGGCTGCAAGATCCCCGACCTGCGTGGCACCTACTTCTTCGCCGACTACTCGAGCGCGAACTTCTGGTCCTTCCGCTATGTCGGCGGGGTCAAGTCGGAGTTCAAGCTGCGCAACACCGAGCTGAAGACCTCGATCCAGGGCACCACCGTCGACCAGGTCTCCTGCTTCGGCGAGGACGCCAACGGCGAGCTCTACATCGCCGACCACGGCGGCCAGATCTACAAGATCATCCCGGCCTCCGGCGACGGCCCCTGCCCGATCCTGGGCGACATCAACGGCGACAACCTCGTCGACGGTGCCGACCTGGGCATCCTCCTGGGCAACTGGGGCGCCGCGGGCGCGTCCGACCTCAACGGCGATGGCCGTGTGGACGGCGCGGATCTGGGCATCCTCCTGGGCAACTGGAGCTGAACCCGGCTCGCCGCAGGCGAGTAAAGTTCGGCATGCTCCCGACGAACGCTCTTGCCTTCGTGCTGATGGCGGCCGCATCCGTTGCGTCCCAGGCGACCCCGCCTGGCGCGACGCCGCCTGCCGCCACGCCGCCCGCCGCGACCCCTCCCGGGGGCGCGACGCGCCCGCCGCAGCTCGGCAACCAGCAGGTCGCGCGCATCCCGCTTGAGATCACGCCGCCGCTGATGGACTTCGGCGTCGTGGCCCCCGGCGCGAAGCTGCCCGCGAAGTTCACGATCAAGAACGTCGGCCGCGAGCCGGTGACGATCGAGCGCGCCGCGCCGAGCTGCAAGTGCACCGATGTCTCGGACATCGTGGGCCGGACGATCCCGCCGGGAGGGACGCTCGAGCTCACCGCGGCGCTGCAGGTGCCGCGTTCGCCGGGCATGAAGGACGCGAAGGTCATGATCGCGCTCGCCGGCTACCCGGGCATGGTCGAGGCGAAGATGCAGGGCGATGTCACCCTCCCGGTGAAGGTCGTGCCCGCGTATGTCGACGCGCTGCGCACGAACGTCCAGGGCAAGGTGAAGCTCGCCTCCGTCGACGGCAAGCCCTTCCGCGTGCTGACCGCGGGCGGTCGTCCGCCGGTCTTCGTGGGCTTCGATCCGGCCAAGGACGAGGCGCGCGCCGCCTACGAGCTCGAGTGGAAGGTCGCGGACATGATGGGTCCCGCGGGCCTGCCGCAGTGGTGGGTCGTCGAGACCGACCGCGCCGACTGCGCGCTGATCCCGCTGCGCGTGCGCCACGAGACCACGGGCAGCCGCTTCGACATGGAGCGCATGGCGCGCTGCTGGTTCCCGCCGGAGAACGTGCTCGTCGCCGGCCGCGTGAAGGCGGGCACCCCCGTCGAGCTGACCACGACGCTCGAGCACCTCAATCCCGCGGCGCAGGGCCGCGTCACCAAGCCCACCTGGGGCGATGTCAAGGGCGCGCGCGTGCCCGGCGGCGAGGGCACGATCGAGGTCGTCAGCGCCACCAAGCGCGGCGAGGACTTCGTCGACCTCACGCTGCGCTTCACGCCGCGCGCCGGCCTCACGGGCGTGCAGTACATCCCGGTCCAGATCGAGACCGCCACGGGAACCGGCCCGGTCTTCGTGGCAGTGACGGTCGAGCCGTGACGCTCGGCGCCGCCCCGCTGAACATGCAGGATCCGCAGCAGGTCTGCGCGCTCCTGGAGTCCGCCGCCGAGGCGATGCGCGAATGCGACTTCCGCCGCGGCAGCAGCGTGCACCTGCCCGCGCGCGGCCGGCTGCTGCTCACCGGCGACCTGCACGACAACCCCACGCATCTGGAGGCGGTGAAGCTGGCGGCGCGGCTGGACCGCGGGCCGGACCACCATGTCGTGCTGCACGAGCTGATCCACGGCGACCGCCTGGTCAACGGCGTCGACCTGAGCTACCGCATGCTCTGCCGCGCGGCGCAGCTCGTGCTGCGCTACCCGGGGCAGGTGCATGTGGTGCTCGCGAACCACGAGCTCGCGCAGGCCTTCCGCCAGCCCGTCTCCAAGGGCGCGGGCGACAACCTGGAGCTCTTCGACGCGGGCCTCGACTGGGCCTTCGGCGAGGAGTCGGGGGTCGTCGCGGACGCCATCGAGGAGTTCGTGCGCGCGATGCCGCTGGCGGTGCGCTGCGCCAACGGCGCGATGCTGAGCCACTCGCTGCCTTCGCCGCCGGAGATGGAGGGCTTCGACCTGGACATCCTGGACCGCGAGCTGCGCGACGGCGACTACGCGCACCGCGTCGGCAGCGCCTGGCGCATGGTCTGGGGGCGCGGCTGGACCGGCGAGCAGACGCTGGCGCTGGGCGCGCGCTGGGGCGTGCGGCTCTTCGTCGTGGGGCATGCGCACACGGACAACGGGATCGAGGCGCCGCTGCCGAACATGCTCGTGCTGAACACCGACCACGAGCGCGGGCGCGTCGTGCCGCTGCGCCTGGACGAGGAGGTCCCCAGCGCCGACGAGCTCATGCTGCACTCGCTGCCGGTGGCCTCGCTGGGGGCCATCGATGTCTGAGGCGCGCGCCGTGCTCGCGATCGAGTCGAGCCAGCGCGCGGGGACGATCGCGCTGCGGGCGGCGCCGGGGGCGGCGATCCTGGAGCGGGAGGTCCCGCGCTCCGACGACGAGCACGACTACCTGCTGGCGGAGATCGACGCGCTCTGCGCGGCGGCGGGGGTGAAGCCCGCGGGGATCGCGTGCATCGCGGTCTCGGTGGGCCCCGGCGGATTCACGGGGCTGCGCGTGGCGTGCGCCACGGCCAAGGCGATCGCCGAGACGGTGGGCGCGCGGCTGGTCGCGGTCCCCTCGGCGCTGGTGGTGGCGCGCACGCTGGCGCGCGCGGGCGCGCTGGGCGATGGCCCGGCGATGGTCGCGCTTGCGTGCAAGGGGCAGACGGCGTGGTGCGAGCGCGTGCGTGTGGCGGGGGGCGCACCGGTGTCAGAGGACGCGGGGCTGCACGACGCGGCGACGGCGCCGTGGGTGGGTGGCGCGGGTGACGCGGGCGCGGGCGCGGGCGCGGGCGCCACGCTCATCGCCGACGCGCACCTTCCGGAGTCCTTCCTCGCGGAGGCGCAGCGGCGCGGCGTTGCACTGATGCAGGCGCGCTGGAGCGCGGCGGCGTGCCTCGAGATCGCGGAATCACGGATCGCAGCGGGGGATTTCACGGATGCGCTCAAGCTGTCCCCGATCTACCCACGAATCCCGGAGGCGGTGTCGCTTTGGGAGGCCCGTCACGGTGGTGCGGGCCGCTGAAGATTTCGGGTTTCGCGCAGAGCGCGCGATCTTGAGGAAAGTCGCGCGGAGCGGATGCGTGCGCTGAACCTGCGCGCGGATTCACCCGATCTTCACATCCCTATGGCAGTTCGTCGTTCAAGCCTGTCCCCCTCTTCCGGTCGGTCCACCATCGCCGCGCTGCGCTCGCGCTGCGAGCGACTCGAGCGTCTGCTGCGCCATGCGCTGGCCAGCCGCTCGCGCGTGATCCATGAGCGCGATTCCGCCGTCGAGCGCATCCGCGCCGTCGGCGACGACTTCGTCACCGCCTTCGAGGCGGTCGACGCGCGCACCGACGCGGCGATCGCCGCCGCCGAGCTGCGCGGGCTCCTGGGCCACGACCTCGACATCACCACGACGCTGGCGATCGCGACCGAGCACCTGGTCGCCGGCTTCCGTCCCGCCAACGCGGCCCTCTGGCTCTGCAACACCCGGGGCGAGCATGCCCTGGGCGCGTACGGCGCCGGGGAGATCCCGCGCCCGCGCGCCGAGGCGACCCTGGGGCTCATCGCCCGCGAGGTCTGCCCGCGCCTGGGCGCCGAGCCGGTGGCGATCCTGGTGGAGGACGCGACCGAGCTGCTTTCGGCCCCGCCCCCGGGCGGCGGCATCCTGCCCGGCCAGAGCGCGATCATCGCGCCCATCGTCTACCGCGGCGACCGCTTCGGCGCGCTGATGCTGCTGCAGCCGAGCGAGCAGCCCTGGCCGCCCAACGCGGTGGAGACCGTCGGCGCGCTCGCGGGCGTCGTCGGCGAGCACCTCGAGCGCATCATGCGCATCGCCGTCCGCCGCACCGAAAATGTGCCGGGCATGCCCGGCACATTTTCCGACGGCGATTAAATGGTGCCGGGCATGCCCGGCATATTTTCCGGGGGGCGCTGGGCGTAGAGCTCGTCGAGGCTCAGCGACGCGTGCCGCAGGTGCGGGATCACGATCGATCCGCCCACCACGAGCGCGACGTTCATCGCGTCGTCGATCTCGGCGCGCGTGTATCCCGCGGCCACGCACTGCTCCAGGTGGTAGTCGATGCAGTCGTTGCAGCGCAGCACCATGCTCGCCACCAGGCCCAGCAGCTCCTTTGTGCGGCCCGGGAGCGCGCCGTCCTCGTAGGCGGTCGTGTCCAGCCGGAAGAAGCGCTTGATCCCCAGGTGCTCGGTCTGCATCACGCTCGCCTGGCCGGCGGCGCGGTCGACGCGGAACTGGTCGAAGGGACGGTGGGGCATGGCGGGGGCTCCTGCCGCGCGCACAGCGGTCGCGACGCCCGGTTCAGCGCGGCGCGCCGAGCGTCGCCAGGATCGTGACGCCGCCGACGACCTTGTCGCCGACGCGCACATGCACCTGGACATCCTTCGGCCGCGGCAGGATCAGCTCCGTCGTCGAGCCGAACTTGATCATCCCGTACCGCGCGCCCCGGCGCGCGCGCTGGCCGACCTTCAGCGGGCAGACGATGCGCCGCGCGATCGCGCCCGAGACCTGGCGGATTCCCACGCGCTCGCCGCTGGCGGTCTGCAGCACCGTCGTCATGGACTCGTTGACGCGGGCGCTCTCCTCCTTGCGCGCGTCCAGGTACTTGCCCGGCGCGTGGACGACCTCCTCCACGACCCCGTCGCAGGGGAATCGGTTCAGGTGGACATCGAGCACGCTCAGGAAGATGCGCACGACCTTTGCCGGGCCGCCCACCGCGGGGTGGTGCTCCGCGTCGAAGACCGCCGAGACCTTGCCGTCGGCGGGGCTCACCATGTCGTTGGGCGCGGCCGTCGCCGGATGCCGTCCCCACGGATCGCGGAAGAAGGCGACCGCCGCGGCCCAGAGGACCGTGACCGCCGCCACGCCGATCCAGAGCTTGAAGTACAAGAGCGCGCCGCCGATCGCCGCTGCGATCAGCGTGATGGCGAACCACTCTCGGAAGCCGTAGCGGGTGAGCGTCATCGGTCGGGGACGCCCGCGGTCACGCGGTCGCCTTGCCGATGCCGAGTCCGATGCCGCCGGCCAGCAGGACGCCCACGACGCCGCCGCCGAGGACGTACATCCAGTTCTCGGCGATCATCTTGCCCACGCTGGCGCTGTTGCCCAGCGAGGCCTCCAGGAGCGCCCAGCCCGTGGCCGCCAGCGCCAGCGCCACGACGACCATCGCGCCCGCGGTGAAGCCGCTGAACTTGGGGTCCTGCGCCTCGGCCATGACGGCCGTGCCGAAGGTGACGCCGGAGGTGCCGGTGGTGATCGGGGTGGCCTCCTCGGTCGGGGCGACCTCGCCGCCGCCGAAGATGTCGCCCGCGTCGGCGGGGAGGGCCGCCTGGTCCTCGCCGCCCATGCTCTCCTCGATCATCTGCGCGCCGAAGAAGCTCTCGTCGCTGCTGATGTCCAGGAGGCCGCTGCCCGAGCCGACCGCCTCGAGGGTGCCGCGGCCGGAGCCGCCGGGACCGGCCGAGTCGTCCGGACGGCGGGGGGCCGCCGCGCCGGGGGCGTCGAGCATCATGCTGTCGGCGTTGCTGTCGGCCAGGCCCATGCCGGAGGCGCTGCCGCCCGCGGAGGCCGCCGGGGAGGGCGTGCTGCGCGCCGCGGGGGCGGCGGGCTTGGCGGGGGTGTTGTGGACGGTGCTGTCGGCCAGGCCGATGCTCATGCTGTCGTCGGCGCCGCCCTTGCCGCGGGGCTCGTCCTCCAGACGCATGTCCTCGCCGCCGAAGCTGCTGCCGCCCAGGCGGATGTCGCTGGAGGAGGAACCGCCGTCGAAGTGCTCGAGGTTGAGCTCGCCACCCTCGTCCTCGGCGGCAAGCTGGTCGATCGCGGAGCGGCGGAAGAGGACCTGGTCCTTGTCCTTGAGCTCCTGCAACTGGCCGGCCTTCGCCATCGCCAGCACCTCATCGGTGGAGCGGCGGAGCTTCTGGGCGGCTTCCTCGAGCGTGTAGAACAGCTTGGCCATAGGGGGTTCGTGTCCGTCGAATGAGCCTTGCCCCAGAAGCGGGGAAGGTGGGGGGCTGGGGCTGCCGACCGACCGGCGGCCCGGGGTTGTCAAGGTACCTTCGGCCCGGCCGATGCCGCAACCGAAGCCACGCACCCGCAGGATCCGCGCCGAGTCCCCGGCAGGTTGCGGCGCGACCTCGCAAGCGCAATTTCCGCCGATTTCCGACGCTTCCGGCCTCGCGCAGGCGCTCGAGGCGTGGTTCCCGCGCGTCGCTCGGGAGCTGCCCTGGCGCGCCCGGCGCGGTGGATATGCCGCCCTGGTCAGCGAGCTCATGCTCCAGCAGACCCAGGTGGCCCGGGTGGTCGAGGCCTTCGGGCGCTTCATGGAGCGCTTCCCCAGCCCCACCGCGCTGGCGGACGCCCCGGAGGAGCAGGTGCTCGCCGCCTGGCAGGGGCTGGGCTACTACCGCCGCGCGCGGCTGCTGCACGCCGCCGCACGGCGCATCCGCGACGAGCACGCGGGCGCCGTCCCCGCCGACGCCGCCACGCTGCGCGCCCTGCCGGGGGTGGGCCGCTACACGGCGGGGGCGATCGCCAGCATCGTCCACGGCGCGCGCGAGCCGATCGTCGACGGCAACGTCCTGCGCGTGCTCTCGCGCGTGGCGGGCGCGCGCACGCAGGCGGGCGATCCCGCGAGCGAGGCGTGGGCCTGGCGGCAGGCGCAGACGCTGGTCGAGGCGTGCACCGACCCCGCCGCGACCAACGAGGGGCTGATGGAGCTGGGCGCCACCGTCTGCACGCCCGCGCAACCGCGCTGCGACGCGTGCCCGCTGGCCGCGCGCTGCGTCGCGCGCCGCGAGGGCAGCGCCGCGCAGATCCCCGCACCGCGCCGAAGCGCCGCGCGACAGGTCCTCTGGTGGCACGCGATCGTCGACTGCGATGCCCGCGGTCTGCTGCTGGAGCAGCGTCCCGAGCGCGGCCTCTGGGCGCGCATGTGGCAGCCGCCGGTGGTGGAGTCCGAGCGCGCGCTGGAGGCGCAGGAGCTCGCGCCGCGCTGGGGCGCGCCGTTGCGCGCGGTGGGC
The DNA here is from genome assembly GCA_046350355.1 of Phycisphaerales bacterium. Lineage (GTDB taxonomy): Bacteria > Planctomycetota > Phycisphaerae > Phycisphaerales > SM1A02 > UBA966. The sequence continues at coordinate 267,062 of JAXMAN010000003.1, forward strand.
GCCTTCCGTCATGTGACGAGCCACCGCGAGGTGGAGTTTCGGGTCTTCGTGCCGGCGGGTGCGTCGGGCGCCGCGCCCGCGCGCGACGACCCCGCCGCGCGCGCGTCGTGCATCCGCGTCCCCCTGCATTCCCTGACCGACTACGCGCTCTCCAACGCCGCCTGGCGCGTCCTCGAGACCGCGGGCGTTCCCGTTACGACGCCACCTTCGGCAGCGGGGAATCGCCGCGCGCCTCGCGCGACTCGGAGCGCTGCGACGGGTAGCTGATGCGCCCGTGGTAGATCGCGTTGAGGCTCTTGATGATCGAGTCCTCGACCTGGCGCAGCTCGCGGAAGGTGAGGCTGCTGTCGTCGAACTGCCCGTCGACGAGCCGCTTGTGGCTCAGGTCGCGGACGAGCTGCTCGATGCGCGCCGGCGTCGGCTCGCTCAGCGTGCGGCTGGCGCTCTCGACGCAGTCGCAGAGCATGAGGATCGCGGCCTCGCGCGTGCGCGGCTTGGGGCCGGGATAGCGGAAGTCCGCCTCGTTGATCTCGTCCTCGCCGGCGCGCTTGCGGGCGGCGTGGAAGAAGTACTCCATCAGCGTCGTGCCGTGGTGGCTCTCGATGAAGTGGCGCACCTGCTTGGGCAGCGAGTACTCCGCCGCGAGCTCCATGCCGTCCTTCACGTGGCCGACGATCACCAGCAGGCTCATCGCCGGCGAGAGGCGCTCGTGGCGGTTCAGGCCGGTCTGGTTCTCCACGAAGTACTCGGGCTTGTTCATCTTCCCGATGTCGTGGTAGAGCGCGCCGACGTAGGTGAGCAGGCCGTCCGCGCCGACGGTCTCGGCCGCCGCCTCCGCGATGTTGGCCACCTGCAGCGAGTGGTTCCAGGTGCCGGGCGCGCGCCGCTGCAGCTCGCGCAGGAGCGGCTGCTTCGGGTCGCGCAGCTCGGCCAGCGTGAGTCCCGTCGTCACGCCGTAGAGGCGCTCGATCGTGGGCAGCAGGCCGATGATCAGGAAGCCCGCGAAGAAGGCGGTCGCGAGCGCGGAGAGCGCCTCGCCGACGATGAAGTTGAGCGCATCCGAGCTGCCCGCGCCCGTCCACAGTCCCGAGATGAGGATCGCCGCGCCCGCCGCGATGGCCGCCGCGACCGCCGCGACCACCAGCGTGGAGCGCTGGCGCACGTCGCGCAGCGCGAGCGCGAAGACGGTGCACGCGAGCACGTCCGCCAGGAAGACGCTCGGTCCGGTGCCGACGGCGAGCGTCAGCAGCGCCGCCTGCAGGATCACGGCGAAGACCGAGATCCGCATGCCGTAGACGATCGAGAGCACGCCCGTGGCCAGCAGCGATGCGCCGATGGAGCTGAAGACCGTCGCGCGCGGGAAGTACGCCGACGCGGGCGAGGCCAGCAGCACCGGCAGCAGCACCAGCGCGAAGACGCCGGCGAAACGGCGCCAGTCGCGGAAGATCGCGCGGTCGTAGAGCGAGGTGAGCGTGCCCACCAGGAGCGCGAAGACGGCGGCGAGGCCTGCGGTGGCGAGCATTCCCGCGACCGTCTCCATCGCGCTGCGCGTGTCGTAGAAGCGCGCCTGCTCCTCGCGCACCTGCTCGACCTGCTCGGTGGAGAGGATGTCGCCGGCGACGAAGAGCGCCTCGCCGCGCGGGTGGACCTCGACGATCGGCTGCACGGAGAGCGCGGCCTCGGCGGCCGCGGCGCGCGTGGCGTCGTCGTCGAACTCGATGGTGGGCTTGGGATCCGCGACGATCGGCGCCGCGACCAGGCGCGCGAGCTCGACGGGGAAGCCCGCGTCCTGCGCCTCGGCGACCAGGCGCGTGCGCATCGCGCCGGGATCATCGGCGCGCAGCTCGATCGCGCTGCGTCCCAGCGGGATCGCGTGCGCGCGGTCGCCGGGGATCGAGACATCGGCGGGGACGACGACCAGGCGCTTGACGGCGGTGGAGTACGGGTCGAACTCGGCGCTCGCGACGATCGGCACGGCGACGACGAGCTGGCGCAGGTAGCGGTCGGTCCAGCGCTTCCAGCTTGAGAGCTCGCCGCCGGCGTCCTGCGACTGGAACTCCTCGAGCAGCTCGGGGGTGAGCCCGTAGCGCTCGACGATGGCGGGCTGGATCTCGGTGAAGCTCGCCTTGCCGCGCAGCAGCAGGGGCAGGCCCTCGATCGCCGCGCGCATGCGCTCGACGTAGGCGCCGCTGACCGAATAGACGCGCGGGGCGGCCTTGCTGGCGTCCTCGCGGCGCTTGGCGGTCGCCTGCTCGTTGGTGTTGCGGTACTCGAGCCGGTTCACGCGGCTGGTCGCCACGAGCTGGCCGGGGTAGTAGCGGGGGACCTCGCGGCTCCAGGTGATCACCGCCGTCGCGGCGACGACGAAGGCGACCGCCACCAGGACCGCGCGGAGGTTGGACTCGTCGCGCAGCCACGCGATGCCCGCCGAGGTGGGGCGGGGCAGCTTGCGGCGGATCCGGGTGCGCCGCCCGGTGCGTGCCAGGCGGCTGGATGGATGGCCAAAGACCATGTGGGGGGTGACGAGGCGATTCGCCTTCGCGGTGCGCGCCAGACTGCGCGGCGCGTCGAATCCCGAGCGAATCGCGGGATTCGGAAAAGTCTATCGGGCAGCGGATGGGCGCCCTCGACAGCGACCGTTACGATCCGCGCATGGTCGCCGCGCGCCGCCCTTCGAACCCGGTCCGACCCGGGTTTTATTGGCCGACCCTGCTCTCGGTTGCAGGGGTCCTGGCGGCGGCGGGGCTTCCCGGCGGGTGCACCCGGCCGGACGCGGCCTCGACCAACAAGACCTGGCCGGGCGACCAGCTCCCGCCGAATGTGGTGCTCGATGGCGGCAAGGGCGGCCGCGCGACGGAGGCGATGCGCGAGCCCGCCGCGGGCGACCATCCCCGTCCGCTGGTGACCGCGAGCGCGCCCTCGGGCGTGCGCTGGAGCGATGTGGAGACCGCGATCCGCAACGTCTGCTCGAAGCAGTTCCTGGGCGTCGCCCAGGTGAACTCCGCCGAGAAGACGATGGCCGTCACGGTGCTGCAGCCCGACGGGCAGTCCGGGCGCATCGATGCGACGCTCGAGCCGGGCGGGGAGATCGCGCTGCGCGTGTCGCTGGGGGTCTTCGGGGATCCGCCGCGCGAGGAGGCCTTCGCGAAGGCCTTCAACACCGAACTGCTGCGCCTGGGCACCGTCCGCAAGCCGCAGGCGTGAGGCGCGCTCAGGCGGTCTGCAGCGCCGGAGCGGCGTGCGCGAAGGCGAGCGACTTCTCCAGCATGCGCGCGGCGCGCAGCAGCTTCGACTCCTCGAAGGCGTTCGCCTGGAGCTGCACGCCGATGGGGAGCGCGCGCCCGTCGCGCACGGCCATTCCCGCGGGCACCGAGATGCCGCAGATGCCCGCGATGTTCGCGTTCACGGTGTAGACGTCGCAGAGGTACATCGCCAGCGGATCGCTGTTGGCGCCGAAGCGGAAGGCCGGCGTCGGCGTCGTCGGGCCAAGCAGGACGTCGCAGCGCGCGAAGGCGGCGTCGAACTCCTGCTTGATGCGCCGGCGCGCCTGCAGCGCGCGCTTGTAGTAGGCGTCGTAGTAGCCGCTGCTGAGCATGTAGGTGCCCAGCATGATGCGCCGCTGCACTTCCGCGCCGAAGCCCTCGCTGCGCGAGCGCGCGTAGAGCGTGAAGAGGTCCTCGCCCGCCTTGAGCTGCGCGCGGTGGCCGTAGCGGATGCCGTCGTAGCGCGCGAGGTTGGAGCTCGCCTCCGCGGGCGCGATGACGTAGTAGGTGCTGATGCCGACGTCGGTGAGCGGGAGCTCGACCTCGACGATCGTCGCGCCCGCGCGCGCGTACGCGTCGGCGGCGGCGCGGACGGCGGCGTTGATCTCGGGGTCGTTGGCCTCGCTCAGGTACTGCGCGGGAAGGCCCACGCGCAGGCCGGCGATCGGCTGCTCGAGCGCGGCGAGCGTGTCGGGGACGGGATCCGCGGCGGTGGTGCTGTCGCGGTCGTCGATGCCCGCCATCGTCTGGAAGAGGAGCGCCGCGTCGCGCACGCTGCGCGTCAGCGGGCCGATCTGGTCGAGGCTGGAGCCGAAGGCGACGAGTCCGTAGCGCGAGATGCGCCCGTAGGTGGGCTTGAATCCGACGATGCCGCAGAGAGCGGCGGGCTGGCGGATCGAGCCGCCGGTGTCGCTGCCCAGCGCGGCGGCGCAGAGGCCCGCGGCGACGGCGGCCGCGCTGCCCGCGCTGCTTCCGCCGGGGACGCGCTCGGTGTCCCACGGGTTGCGCACCGGGCCCCAGACGCAGTGCTCGCCGCTGGAACCCATGGCGAACTCGTCGAGGTTGGTCTTGCCCATCACGATCGCGCCCGCGCCCTGCAGGCGCTCGATCGCGGTCGCGTCGAAGGGCGAGCGGTACTCGCCCAGCATGCGGCTGCTGCAGGTGGTGCGGCCCAGGCGCGTGGCGATGTTGTCCTTCACCGCGATGGGCAGGCCCGCGAGCGCGCCCAGCGGGCGCCCCGCGCGCGCGTCGACGTCGACCTGCTGCGCGGCCTCGAGCACCTGCTCGTCGAAGGTCTCGTGGAAGGCGTTGAGGAGCGGGTTCACGCGGCGCGTCTCGCGCAGGAGCTGCGCGCAGAGCGTCTCCGCGCTCAGCGCCTGCGAGGCGATGGCGTCGCGCAGGGCGGTCAGGTCGGGGCGGGGGGCGCTGTTCGCGTCGGCGGTCATGGCGCTGGGATCACTCCTCGTCGGCGAGGACCTTGGGGACGGCGAGGTAGGGACCCTCCACCGCGGGCGCGTTGCGCAGGAGGTCCTCCAGCGGCAGCGATTCGCAGGGGATGTCGTCGGCCAGGCGGTTGCTGCTCTCGAAGGGGTGCGCCATCGGCTCCACGCCGGCGATGTTCACCGCGTCGAGCTTGGCGATGTGGCCCAGGACCGCCACGAGCTGCGAGCGGTAGGTCTCCACGCGCTCGGGGGCGAGCTCCAGCCGCGCGAGCTTGGCCACATGCTGGACCTGCGCGGCGGTCAGGGCGGCGGGATTTCCGTGGGACTGCGGCATCGCGGGGGAAAGTGTACGGATCGCGGCTATCCTCGTCGGCCCCTATGGCTCAGAGCGATCTTGTCGTCGGCGTCGATCTCGGTGGGACCAACATCGCGGCGGGGGTGGTGGACCGCAAGGGCCGCATCTCGGGCCGCGCCAAGAAGAAGACCAAGGCCTCCGAGGGGCGCGACGCGGTCGTGGAGCGCATCGTCGCCGCCGTCGAGGAGGCGTGCGCCGACGCGAAGATCCGCATCTCCGATCTGGCCGCCATCGGCGTGGGCGCGCCCGGGCCGGTGGACTTCGGCAAGGGGATCGTCATCACCGCGGGCAACCTGGGCTGGAAGAACGTGGCGCTGGGCGAGCTGCTGCGCAAGCGCACCGGCCTGCCCGTCTCCGTGGACAACGACGTGAACGTCGCCGCCTGGGGCGAGGCGACCATCGGCGCCGGCGACGGCTGCGAGTCGCTGCTGGCGGTCTGGGTCGGCACCGGCGTGGGCGGCGGGCTTGTGCTGGGCAAGCGCCTCTGGCGCGGCGACCTGCACACCGCCGGCGAGATCGGCCAGACCATCGTCTACCCCAACGGCCAGCCCGGCAGCACGACGCTCGAGGAGTTCTGCAGCCGCACCGGCATGGCGCGCTCGATCGCCACGCGCGCGGGCTTCCATCCCGACAGCCTCTACCACAAGGTCGTCGCGCGCATGGCCGCCGAGGGCAAGACCGGGCCGATCGGAAGCTCGGCGCTCGCGCAGTGCTACGAGGCGGGGGATGCGCTGGTCGTGCAGGTGGTGAACGCCGCGGCGGACCTGCTGGGGATCGCGATCGCCAACTGCGTGACGGTGCTCTCGGTGCGCACGATCGTGCTCGGCGGCGGCGTGACGGAGGCCTTCGGCAAGGCGTACGTCGCGCGCGTCGAGGAGCAGATCAAGCGCCACGTCTTCCCGACCGCGCTCGCGCCGCGGCTGAGCGTGCGCATGACCAAGCTCAAGGACGCGGCGGGCGTCCAGGGCGCGGCGATGCTCGCGTGGTCGGAGCTCTAGGCGCGGATCACTTGCGGTTGCCGGCGATCATCGCGGCGCGGAAGGCGAGCTTCAGCGCCTCCATGTAGACCCAGACCAGGGTGATCATCAGCGCGAAGGCGAAGTACCACTCGTAGCGGCGGTCGACGCGCGCGTTGACGGCGTCCTCGATCATCTGGAAGTCCACGATGAGCCAGAGCGACGCGACGATGAGGATCACCGCGTTGATGCCCAGGCCGATGAGGGCCATCTTGCCGCCCTCCATCGCGCTCTGGAGCCCCAGGCCGGGGATCGAGATGCCGAAGAAGCCCAGGATGAACTGCGCGAGGTACGCCAGGCAGATGCCGATGGTCAGCGTGCTCAGCACGGCGACGAAGGTCTTGCCCGGCTTGATGAGGCCGGCGCGGTAGACCAGCAGCATGGCGGCGGTCACCGAGAGGGTGATGACGAAGGCCTGCAGGCCCAGGCCGCCGAGCGCGGCGATGCCCTTGGCGGCGAGGACCGCGTCGAGGATGAAGGCGAAGCAGCCGAGCATCGCGCCCTGCGTCACGGAGTAGAGCGGGGTCGCCCAGGCGGCGCGCTCGGGGTGGCGGAAGGTCGCGAAGTAGCAGACCAGCGAGGCGACCAGGGAGACGCCGAAGATGCCCCACATCGCGCCCTGTCCGAGGGAGCTCGTGAGGCCGGCGCCCGCGACGCCGCCGACGACGGCCAGCGTCAGCGCGATCGCCGTCTTCTGCGCGACGCCGCCGATGCTCGCGCTCTCCGTGATCGGAGTCGCGCGCACCGAGGCGGCGAGCTGCTGGTCGGCGAGGACGGGATTCGAGGATCGGAGGTCGAGCATGGTGCGGGATTGTACGCCCGCACCCTGCGGCAAGTTCAAGGTGGCGTCAGCGCGCGGGCGCGCCCCCGCGCGGCCGGCGACTGCCTATTTGGCACCCTTCCAGACGGCCGCGTTGTAGCAGGCGATGATGCTGACGATCCACCCCAGCAGGAAGATCCAGAGCACGGCGCCGAGCACGAAGAAGATCAGCGCCGCGATCAGCCGTCCCTGCACGAGCTGCCCGAGCCCGGGGATGAAGAAGCTCGCGATCGCCGCGAGCACGTTTCCGCCCGATCCTTGACCACCCATCAGAGCACCTCCGCCGCCAGGCTGGCGAGTTCGCTGCGTTCGGTCTTGCTCAGCGTGACATGGCCGGCGATCGCCTGCCCCTTCATGCGCTCGATCGCGTGCGCGAGTCCGTTGGAGGCCGCGTCGAGGTAGGGGTTGTCGATCTGGCCGATGTCGCCGCACATGACGATCTTGGTCCCGTCGCCCACGCGGCTGACGATCGTCTTGATCTCGTGCGGACTGAGGTTCTGCGCCTCGTCCACGATCATGAACTGGTGCGGGATGGAGCGCCCGCGGATGTAGGTGAGCGGCTCCATCACCAGCTTGCCGGTGGCCATGAGCTGGTCCATGCGCTGCTCGGCGGTGCGGCTCTCCGCCTCGTTGTGGCCGCCGCTGGAGCGCGTGCTCAGCAGGTAGCTCACGTTGTCGAAGATGGGCTGCATCCACATCGAGAGCTTCTCGTCCTTGTCGCCGGGGAGGTAGCCGATGTCGCGGCCCAGCGGCATGATCGGGCGCGCCACCAGGAGCTTGTCCAGGCGCTCCTCCTTCAGGACCTTCTGCATGCCCGCGGCGATCGCCAGCAGCGTCTTGCCCGTGCCCGCGGGGCCGATGAGCGTGACGAGCTTGACGTCGTCGTCCAGGAGCAGGTCGAGCGCCATCGTCTGCTGCACGTTGCGCGCCATCACGCCGTAGACGGGCTTGCGCGGCCCGGTGACGGGGATCAGGTGCCCGGTGTTGCCCAGCACGCGCGCGAGGCCGGTGTGCCCCGGATCCGCGGCGTCGGCGAGGATCACGAACTGGTTCGGCACGAGCTGCTCGGCGGTCGTCGTCTCGCCGTCGGCGCAGTGGCCAAGCACGCCCTCGAGCGAGGCGCGCGGGAGCTGCCGCTCCTGGTAGAGCGAATCGATGGTCTCCGTCGGCACCTGCATCGTGCAGTAGCCCGTGTAGAGCCAGTCGGCGTCGACGCGGTCGGCCTCGAAGTCCTCGCTCGGGATGCCCAGCGCGTCGCACTTGACGCGCGCGTTGATGTCCTTGCTGATGAAGATCGTGCGCAGCCCCTGCGCGTGCAGCTTGGCCGCGACGCTGAGGATGCGGTTGTCCGCGACATTGAGCTCGAGCGCGAAGTCGCCCTGCGCGGGGGTGGCGCGGTCAATGCGGATCATGCCGCCCTGCTCGTTCCACACCACGCCCTGGAAGAGGTGGCCGAAGCTGCGCAGCTTGTCGAGCGAGCGGATCACCTGGCGCGAGTTGCGCCCGGTCTCGTCGTTGTTCTTCTTGAACTTGTCCAGCTCCTCGATGACGGTGAGCGGGATGACGACCTCGTGCTCCTCGAACTTGAAGATCGACTGCGGGTTGTGCAGCAGCACGTTCGTGTCGAGCACGAAGTACTTCTTCGTCTGCTGGGGCTGGCGCGTGCGCGAGCCCTGTTCGATGGAGGTGGATCCGGAGGTGCGGGACGATGCGTCGCGAGGCGGAATGCTGTTCAACGCGCGGTCCTTTGCTGAGCGCGCGATGCGCGCTCGACGGGGCGGTGGCCGTGCTCCGGGTGGGCCCGGCCTCGTGCGGCCCCGCATCCATGCGAGGCGCTCCACTCACCTTACAGGCTCCGGTGCATCCGGGTTCCGGTCAAGGGGGAAGTGGACGGGCAAACGCTACCTTGACGCGCATGGCACCCTCTCCACGCCGCCGTCCCGGTCGCCACGCCGCCGCACCCGTGAAGGCGGGGCGGGGCGGTCCGCCCTCGAGCGTGGGGGCGCTGGCCGCCGCGCTGGAGATGGTCGCGCCCGCGCGGCTGGCGGAACCGTGGGACAACGTGGGCCTGCTGCTGGGCGACCGCGAGGCCCCCTGCGGGCGCGTCCTGCTCACGGTGGACTTCACCGCAGGCGTGCTGGAGGAGGCGCTGGCGCTCTCGGTGGACGCGGTCGTCGCGTACCACCCGCCGATCTTCGATCCGCTCAAGCGGCTGACCAGCGAGGATCCGAAGCAGCGCCTGCTGCTGGAGACGGCGCAGGCGGGGATCGCGCTGCTCTCGCCGCACACGGCGCTGGACGCGGTGCATGGCGGCGTGAACGACTGGCTGCTGGAAGGCGTCGCCGGCGGCGCGGCGGAGCTCGAGCGCGCGCGCGACCTGCAGCCGCTGCGCCCCGCGGAGTCGCTCCCGCGCAGCGAGGCGTGCAAGATCGTCGTCTTCGTGCCGCTCGCGCAGGCGCAGCGGCTGCGCGACGCGCTCGCCGACGCGGGCGCGGGGCAGTGCGGCCTCTACGACCGCTGCTCGGTGCGCTGCGAGGTGATCGGCACCTTCCGCGGGCTGGAGGGATCGTCGCCGGCGATCGGCACCAAGGGCCGCGTGGAGGAGGTGCGCGAGGAGCGCGTCGAGGTCGTCTGCTCGCGCGAGCGCCTGCCCTGGGCGCTGGCGGCGATGCGCGCGGTGCATCCGTACGAGACCCCCGCCTACGAGGTGCACGCGCTCGCGGCGCGCCCCTCGCTGGACGAGGGCGCGGGGCGGCTGGTGGAACTGCGCGAGCCCGCGGACACGGCGGCGATCGCCGCGCGCCTGCGCCGTCACCTGGGCGCGCAGCGGCTGGAGCTGGCGGCGGCCCCCGGCGCTGACGGCGCGCGCCACGCGCGCATCGGCGTCTGCGCGGGCGCGGGCGCGTCGATGGTGAAGGACGCGGTCGCGCGCGGCGCGACGCTCTTCGTCACCGGCGAGGCGCGCCACCACGACCAGCTCTCCGCGATGGCGTCGGGCTGCTCGCTGCTGCTGGCGGGCCACACCGTCACCGAGCGCGGCTACCTGCCGCGGCTCGCGGAGCGCATCGCGCCGATCGTCCCCGGCGTCGCCTTCACGCAGTCGAAGGCGGACGGGCATCCGTTGGTGGAGGTGTGAGGGCGCGGCGGGCGCGGCTCAGCCGGAGGTTCCCCACGCCCCGAGCAGAATCGCCAGGTCCGCGCCGTTCACCTGCAGATCGCTGTTCAGGTCCTCCGGGATCTCCACGAGGCCGGAGGTGAACTTCGCGATCAGCATGCCCAGGTCGGCGCCGTTGACGATGCCGTCGTGATTGAGGTCGGGGGATTTGGTGCGCACCTCGTCGAGGACGGTGACCGCGCCCGCGACCTGCGCGGAGCCGCCGGGCACGCCGACGGCCACATGGCCGCCCGAGGTGGCGACCGCCGCGCCGAAGCCGTTCTCGCCGGGCTGCGCGAGCGTGCCGATGAGCGTCGCCGCCGCGCCGTTCGCCAGGACGCTGTAGATCGCGACCGAGCCCGAGGCGAGCGACTCACTCCCCTGCGCCGTCGAGACCACCAGGACATGGCGCTCGAGCGAGACCGCGCTGCCGAAGCCCGCGCACTCCTGCGGCCAGGGCGAGGGGATCGTCAGCAGCAGGTCGTACGGGGCGCTCGCGCGGAAGATGTGCACGACGCCGGTATCCGCGGGCTTGCCGTACGCGCCTGGCGCGCCCACCACGAGCAGCTCGCCATCCGCGCTGAGCGCCGCGCCGAAGCCGTGGCTCTGCGCGTCGGGGGGAGGAAGGATGCTGGTGAAGGAGGTCGCGCCGGTGATGTCGAAGATCGCGACCCCGCCGTCGCCGCGGTCCATGCTCGCGAAGCACGCGGTGCCCGTCGAGGCGAGCGCGGCGCGCCCGAGACGGTCGTACGGCGCCGGCTCGGGGAGCGCCAGCGTCGCGAAGAGCGTGAATGGGTTGCCGCCGGTGCGGCGGAACATGGTCACCGCGCCCGCGTCGGCGATGCCGTCGATGTCGCGCCCCGGCGCGCTGGCGAGCGCGAAGTACGAGGGGTTGGCGGAGGGGAGCGTGCTTGAGAGAGCGACGGAGCTCCCAAAGGCGTCGTCGGCGGCGAGCTCGCTCGGCGTGAGCATCTGGGAGACGCTGTTCGTCGGGTTCTGCACGCTGACGGTGAAGACCTCCGCCATCCCGAAGCGCCGTGCGGACGCGCTGCTGTTGGCCACGGAATTGCGATGCCCGGGCGATCCGACCATCAGGAAAACGTAGGACCCGCCGGTCGCGGTCGGTGTCACCGCCACCGAACTTCCGAAGAGCGCACCCGGCTGCGGCGAGGAGCTCGAGAGCGAGAACGCATAGCTCCAGGTGCCACCCTGCAGCGCGCTGAAGCTCCATGCATGCACGAGTCCCGATCCGCGCGCGCCGGCGGTGGCGAAGGGGGCTCCCGCCCAGAGTGCCGCGGGCGGAGGCGGATACTCCGGGTTGTCGTTGCTGGTCTGATGGACCGCGACCGAAGAGCCGGCGGCCGCGAAGGGCTGCTGGAAGAGCGGGATGAGCTGCTGCTCCTGCGTTTCCGCGAGTGCGGGGACCGCGAACAGGAGCGGGAGCAGCGAGGCGTTGAGTTGGCGAAGGTGCATGGGCGTCTCCCGGGGTCGTTCAGCGGTTGTGGGTGAGGTCGCGGCCAGCGATCCCGTCGGTGGTGAGCAGGTGGGCGCTGCACGCGAAGTCATTGACGACCGGCCCGACGCGCACGCCCGTCGCGCCGTAGGGCGTGTCGCGGCTCCAGAGTCCGTCCATGCCTTGCATGCGCACCTCCTCGTCGTCGGCGGCGTAGCGCGACATCGCGGTGAATTCGACATGGCCGTCGAAGAAGATCGCACCCGGCTGCGAGTCGCCGCCGGCGTTGAAGGCGTAGTTGGGAGTGCTGTTTCCGGCGCCGGTGCACGGGTTGCCGTAGACGGGCGGCTGCTGGCACCAGTTGCGTTCCATGAGCCTCGTCTTCAGCGACGGGTAGACCGCCTGCGCCGCGGTGGGAGTCTGGTAGCCCTCGACGAAGCTGTCGGGCTGCTGGTAGCCGCCGAGCGAAGGCTTGCGGAAGACCCCGGGGTTCCAGAGCGCGGCAGGTGAGAGTCCGTAGCCGCTGAAGATCATGCACCCGCCCGCCAACGAGTTGTAATCGAACTCCACCATGCTGCCGAAGGCGCTCACCTGGAGCTGGCTGTAGGTGCCCTCATCGTTGGGCGGATAGAAGACGGGGTCGTAGAAGCGACCGCAGATGTAGGGACGCACCGGCCGCGCGTTCACGAACATCCATGATCCGACGCCGGCGTTGGCTGCATCCAACGATCCGGTCGTACCGCCCAGGACGATCGGCATGTTCACGACCCAGTTGCCGCAGCTTCCGGGATAGCTGGAGCAGGCCTGCGGGCTCCCGTAGATCCAGTAGCCCCAGAGCGACTCGTTCGAGTCCTCTCCGAGGGTGAGGTTCGGAGGACAGGCGTGCTGCCTGTATGTGGCGCAGCTTGGCCAGGTCGCCATCTCGTCGGTGAGCTGCGACCACTGGCGGCCGTTCCAGTCGGCCTCGTACGCGACGCAGCCGGCGCTGATGCGGCGTAGGTTGTTCGCGGAGATGAGAACGCCGGAAGTCTGCGTGCCCGAGCCGAGCATCGGCACGAGCGCCGCCAGCAGCGCGGCGCAGACGACGCACGAAACCGCGACTTCCAGGATGGTGATGCCCCGGTGGAGGCCCGACGGGTCGGTCCGCTGCATATGTCCAGATACGGTATCGGTGCGCCGGGGATTCGCCAAAGGCCCAAGCTTGGGTAATTCGGCTTCAGGCGGCCCCCACCGCGCTCCGAACTACTTCTCCGCAGGACAGACCCCGGAGACACCCCCCGCCCGCGCATCCACCAGCCGCTTCGCGCAGTCCACGGCCTCGGCCGCGCAGGAGGCGCTGGCGTCGGCGCCGACGGCGCGCCAGAGGTCGGGGACGATGCAGAAGGGGGTGCCGCCGACCAGGATCGGCAGGTGCGGGCCGGGCAGGGTCCGCACTGCGGCGACCGTGTCGGCGACCGCGCGCACGCTCAGCGTCGTGCTCGCGCCCAGCGCGAGGAGGTCGTACGGGCGGTCCGCGCCGGGCTCCGCGGGGGTCAGCGAGAGCAGGATCTCCGCGACGGGCGTGTTGCTGCCCAGGTACTCGACCTGCCAGCCGTCGAGCTCCATCAGGTCCGCGACCATGCGGATGCCGATCTCGTGGAGGTCGCCGCCGACGCTGCAGCAGAGCGCGCGGTGCCCGTTCCAGGGCGCGCGCGGCAGGTCGGCGCGAAGCTGCGCGATGATCGACTGCGTCGCGGCGGTGCAGGAGTGCTCGTCCGCGATCGACGCCTCCTGCAGGTGCCACATGCGGCCGATCTCGGCGAGCGCGGGCATCAGGATGCGCGTGTAGATGCGCGCGAGCGGCATGCCGTTGCGGCGGGCCTGGATGACCAGGCGCGCGGCCTCGTCCTTGTCGCGCTGCAGCAGGTGCAGCAGGTAGAGGCGCGCGAGCGTCGAGTCCTCGCCGAGCGCGTCGAGCGGCGACGCGGGCTGCGCCGGCATCGTCGCGAGCGCGCGCTGCGCCTCGTCCAGGCACGCGCACGCGGCCGCGGCGGCGTCGGCGGGAAGCTCCTCCTCGATCACGCGGCGCAGCGACTCCAGATGGAGCGCGATGTCCTCGGCGGGCACCTCGCGCGCGGTGAGCGCGGCGCGCGCCCACTGCATGTGCGCGACGAAGAGCGCCGGGCGCGAGACCGCGACCGCCTCGATGAGGTGCTTGATGCGGCAGCCGAACTCGGTGCCCCAGACGCGGCGGGCGGCGCTGCCGTAGCGCTGGTCGATCGCCGGGTCGTCGGTCAGCAGCGCGTCCACGGCCAGGTCGGCCAGCCCGCGCTGGAGCTGTTCGAGGGTCTCGGCGTGCTGGCGTGCCTGGCGGGTCATCGTCGGGGTTTTCGCGCGTCGCGCGGGCTGGATTCAGCCTCCCCGGCCGTGCGTCAACCCCGGAAGCGGGCGAAGACGGTCGAGGTGTTATGACCGCCGAAGCCGAAGGAGTTGTTGATCGCGTGCTCGATCCTGCGCTCCTGGGCGGTGTTGGCGACGAAGTTCAGGTCGAACCCCTCGTCGGGGTCGTCCAGGTTGATCGTCGGAGGCAGGACGCCGTCCACGAGCGCCTTCACGGTCGCGACGCTCTCGATGGCGCCCGCGCCGCCCAGGGTGTGCCCGGTGACGCTCTTGGTGCTGCTCATCGCGAGCTTGTGCGCGTGCGCGCCGAAGAGCGCCTTCACGGCGCTGACCTCGGCCTTGTCGCCCAGCGGCGTGCTCGTGCCGTGCGCGTTGATGTAGTCGATCTTGTCGAGGGAGAGCTCCGCGTCGGCGATCGCGCGCTCCATCGCCTTCTGCGCGCCGCGGCCCTCCGCGTCGGGGGCGGCGATGTGGAAGGCGTCGCCGGTGCTGCCGTAGCCGAGGATCTCCGCGTAGATGCGGGCGCCGCGGCGCTTGGCGTGCTCGAGCTCCTCGAGGACCAGGATGCCCGCGCCCTCGGCCAGGACGAAGCCGTCGCGGTCGCGGTCGAAGGGGCGGCTGGCCTTGGTGGGGGCGTCGTTGCGCGTGCTGAGCGCCTTCATCACCGCGAAGCTGCCGAGGCAGAAGGGGGTGACCGCGCCCTCGCTGCCGCCGGCGACCATCACGTCCGCGTCGCCGCGCTGCAGCATGTGGAAGGCCGATCCGATGGCGTGGCTGCCGGTCGCGCAGGCCGTCGCGGTGGCGATGTTCGCGCCGCGCAGGCCGAAGCGGATGCTCACGTTGCCCGCGAGCGCGTTCACCATGAGCTTGGGCACCACGAAGGGGCTGACCGAGCGCGGCCCCTTGTCGATGAGCTTGCGCAGGCCGGTCTCGATCGTGTCGATGCCGCCGATGCCCGAGCCGATCGCGACGCCGTAGCGGTAGGGGTCGCCCTTGGTGAAGTCCATCCCGCTGTCGGCGACCGCCTCCTCGGCGGCGCAGAGCCCGAAGACCGCGTACCGGTCCATGCGGGAGATCAGCTTCGGGTCGATGCGCGTCTCGGGCTTGAGATTGCGCACCTCGCCGGCGAAGGTCACCGTCCACTCCGGGGTCGGGGTGAAGCCGGAGATCGGCGCGATGCCGGAACGGCCCTCGACGAGCGCGTTCCAGAAGTCGGGCACGGTGTGTCCGACGTCGGTCACTGCGCCAAGGCCGGTCACGACCACGCGCCGAAGGGTCAACGTCCGCATGTCAGGCGAGGAGGGGTAGGAGGGTTCCGAAGCAAAGTGCGCCCCGGCAGGTTCGGTGCCGGGGCGCAGGGGGTCAGGCGGGGACCGCAGGCGTCACTTCTTGGCCTGGAGCTGGTCGTTGATGAAGTCGATGGCGTTGCCGACGGTCAGGATCTTGCTGGTCTGGTCGTCGGGGATCTGGATGTCGAAGCGCTCCTCGAGCTCCATGACGAGCTCGACCAGGTCGAGGCTGTCGGCGTTGAGATCGCTGGTGAAGTTCGTGTTACGGTTGATCTTGTCCTTGTCGGCCGAGAGCTTCTCGGCGACGACCGCGATCACCTGCGGTTCGATCTCATCCTTGGTCACGGATCACTCCTTTGGGAGGGTTGCGGGCTCGGTGGTTTCGGGACTGACCGGGGAATCCGGCCCCGTTTCGAAGTGGGAGAATATAGCCGATTCCCCGGTGATACGGGGCGGCCTGCCGTGCGGGGCGGGCGCCCGGCGGGGGCGCCGAGTGCCAAGAACATCGGCCCGCGCGCGGCGGAGGCTCACATCGGGAGGCCGCCGTCGACCACCAGCACCTGGCCGGTGACGTAGCCGGCGTCGTCCGCGCTGAGGTAGGCGACGGCCGCGGCGATGTCCTCGGGGATGCCCAGGCGGCCGACGACGATGTGCTCGCAGACCTGCTTGCGGTCGTCGGGGCCCAGGAAGGCGGTCATGTCCGTCTCGACGAAGCCGGGGGCGACCACGTTGGCGGTGATGCCCTTGCGGCCCAGTTCCTTGCCGACGCTCTTGGTCAGGCCGATGAGGCCCGCCTTGGCAGCGGCGTAGTTGGCCTGGCCCTTGTTGCCCTCGACGCCGCTGACGGAGCCGATGTTGACGATGCGGCCGAACTTGCCGCGGACCATGGGGCGGGCGGCGGCGCGGCAGGCGATGAAGACGCTGCGGAGGTTGACGTTCAGGACATCGTCGAAGTCCTGGTCGCTCATGCGCATCAGCAGGCCGTCGCGGGTGATGCCCGCGTTGTTGACCAGGATGTCCAGGCGGCCGAGCTTCTCGGAGACCTCCTCGACCATGGCCTGCACGGCGGGGCCGTCGGCGAGGTCGCAGGTGCGGTGCTCGGCGCTGCCGCCGGCGGCCGTGATCTCGGCCACGAGCGAGGCGAGCTGCTCCGCGTTGCGGGCGACCGCGACGACATGGCGGCCCTCCGCGGCGAGGCGCTTGGCGATGGCGCGGCCGATGCCGCGGCTGGCGCCGGTGACGATGGCGACTCTCTTCTCGATGACGCACCTCCAGGGTTGGGGCGCGAGTGTAGCCGTGCCCAAAAGCGCGGCCGCCCGCCGTGAGGCGGGCGTCGCGTGGAAAATATGCCGGGCATGCCCGGCATACTTTCGGCTCGGTCAGGGGGCGGGAAGCTCGCCCTGGCCCGGGCCGCTCGGTCCGGGGGGCTTGAGCGGCGGGCCGGTCGGGCGGTTGCGCATCGGCGGGGCGCCGATGGGTCCCTGCGGCGCGCCGCCGCTGGCGGGCGCGTCCTCCGACTTCTCCTCCGCCTGCACGCGCGCGGGCGGACGGAAGGTCTCGTCGGGCTGGTCGGCGAGCTTGCGCTCGGCGGCGACGAGCTTGATCCACTCGGCGATCAGGTTCGCGCCGCTGATCTTGTTCATCACGTCGACGGGCTGGATGTAGCTGTCGAAGTTCTGCTTCGCGATCGTGCGGCCCTCGCCCTCGGCCTTGTACTGCCAGAGCTGGGGCTGGAAGGCGCCTTCGGTGCGGTAGACCGCCATCACGTACGACTTGCCCTCGACGACGCCGGTGGTCAGGTCGACGCGCTCGATCGCCTGCGTCGCCTGCGTGAAGGCGTCGTTCTTGTCCATGAGCTCGAGGACCAGGCGGTCCTCCTCGCCGACGATCGGCTTGATCGCGTTGGGCGTGCTCTTGGCGAAGGCGTCGAAGAACTTCAGGACGGCCACGCGCTCGACGTCGGTCGGCGGGGCCTTGTCCTCGGCCATGCGGATCTTGGGGCTGATCCCAAGCTCCTTCATGAGCTGCGCGACCGGCGTGACGGTCGGCTTCGGCGGCGGCGGCGGGGGCGGCGGCGGCGGCGCCTGCACGACGGGCGCCTCCTCCTCCTCGCCGCAGCCGGCGAGCGTCAGCGTCGCGGTGACGAGCGCCAGGCCCGCGAAGGTCGCGGTCGCGGCGCGCGCGAGGCGGCGCAGGTCAGCCGGCAGCGGGCTGGGTCGCGTTGTCTCGTGACGGTTGATCATGGGTGGTTACCTCGATCGAGCGGTCGATCCGGCGCATGAGTCCCTTGAGGACGGTGTTCGGCGCAAGCTCGTGATAGGTTGCCGAGCCGCCGGCCTTCAGGGTGGCGATCATGTCCGCGCAGGACTGCGCCCATCGTACCGGGGAGCAGATCTGTTCCACGAGCAGTTTCTTGAGGGTCGCCGCGTCGTGCCGGGCGTGCCGGCGGGCGGTGACGTTGCTCCAGACGTCGATCTGGAGGGGGCGGAGCTCGACATGCTCGAGCGCGCGGGCCATTCCCTCGGCCGCAGGGGCCATCAGGGGGCTGTGGAAGGCGCCCGCGACGGCCAGCTTGGTGGCGCGCAGGCCCATCTTTCCGGCCACCTCGACCGCCCGGTCGCAGGCCCCGAGGGAGCCCGAGACGACGATCTGGCCGGGGGCGTTGTAGTTGGCGGGGACCAGGACCTCGCCGGCGGCGGCCGCGGCGCAGAGCTCGGTCGCCTGCGCCTCGTCGGCGCCGATCAGCGCGACCATGCCGCCGCGCGAGGACTCCGCCGCCTGCTGCATGAGGCGGCCGCGGGTGGCGACCAGCCGCAGGCCGTCGGCGAAGGAGAAGGCGCCCGCGATGCAGAGGGCGGTGTATTCGCCCAGCGAGAGGCCGGCCGCGGCGATCGCGGACATCTCCGGATGGCGCTCGAGCAGCCCCGCGTGGCAGGCGATGCCGCAGGTGAAGAGCGCGGGCTGGCTGACGTCGGTGCGGTTGAGCTCCTCGACGGGTCCCGCGAAGCAGAGCTGGCTGAGGCGCTTGTCCTCGGCGAAGAGGAAGCTCACGCCCTCGTCGGCGACGCGCAGCACGCTGGCCGCGGCGGGCGAGGCCTCGGCCCAGCCCTGGCCCATGCCGACGGTCTGCGCGCCCTGGCCGGGGCAGAGGAAGACGGTGTTCGCGGTCATGTGGACTCCCGGGCCGCGTGGCCCAGCGCGGCGCGTGCGCGCCGCGCGCTCGTCAGATGTTCCAGACGGTGGACGCCCAGGTGACGCCGCCGCCGAAGGCGACCATCAGGATGGGCTTGCCCGGCTTGAGCGTGCCTGCGCGCGTCAGCTCGTCGAGGCAGATCGGGATGCTCGCGGCGCTGGTGTTGCCGAAGCGGTCGATGTTGACGTAGACGCGGTCGGCGGGAAGCTTCAGCTTCTCGACGGCGCTCTCGATGATGCGCACGTTGGACTGGTGGCAGATGTACTGCTGGATGTCCCCGGGCTGCAGGCCGGTCTTGCCCAGCGCCTCGTGGATCGCGTCCTGGAAGCGCGAGACGGCGAACTTGTAGATCTCGCGGCCGTGCATGCGCAGGTAGCCCATGCGCACGGGGTTCTCCTCGTCGCCGGGCGGGACGTCCGCGGGGGTGCGCGGGTGGTAGAGCGTGCGCCACATGCGGCCGTCGGCGCGCATGCTCTGGAAGATGCAGCCGCGCGCGGGATCGGGATCCGCGACCACGACCGCGGCGCCCGCGCCGTCGCCAAAGATCACGGAGACGCCGCGCTCGGTGTAGTCCACCATGCGCGTGAGGATCTCGACGCCGATGATGCCGACCTTGTTGGCGCGGCCCGCGCGGACCATCGTGTCCGCGATGTTGAGCCCGTAGAGGAAGCCGCTGCACGCCGCGGCGATGTCGAAGGCGGCCGCCTCCTCCGCGCCGATGGCCTCGCTGACGCGCGTCGCCGTCGAGGGGCAGAGCATCTCGCCCGAGACGGTCGCGACGATGATCATGTCCAGCTCGCGCGCCTGGATCCCCGCGGCGTCGAGCGCGCGCTGCAGCGCCGCGGCGCCGAGCGAGACGACGGTGTCGCCGGGCCCGACCTTGTGGCGCCGCACGATGCCGGTGCGCTGGCGGATCCACTCGTCCGAGGTGTCGAGGATCTTCTCGAGGTCGGCGTTCGTGAGGATGTTCTCGGGGACCGAGTGACCGGTTCCCGCGATGCGCACGCCGCGCGCCGCCGGGTTGCTCATGCCTCGACCTGCTCCATCTTCACGGTCGCGATGCGCTCGACGATCTTCTCGTTGAGGCGCGCGGCGGCGAAGGCGCGGCCGCGCAGGATCGCGTTCTTGATCGTGCGGTCCTTGCTCGATCCGTGGCTGATGAGCGAGACGCCGTTGACGCCCAGCAGGGGGGCGCCGCCGTACTCGTGGTAGTCGTGCTTGGCGTAGATCGACTTGACGACCGGCTCCAGGCGCATGGCCAGCTCCGGATCGGTCGCGAGCACCTCGTTGGCGAGCGCCTTGAAGATGCCGGAGGAGAGCCCCTCGGCGAGCTTCAGCATGACGTTGCCCACGACGCCGTCGGTGATGACCACGTCGGCCTGGCCGTCGAAGACGCCGCGCCCCTCGACGAAGCCGGTGAAGTTCAGGTTCTCGAACTGGCGCAGCAGGTCGCGCGCCTCGCGGATGAGGTCGGTGCCCTTCTGCTCCTCGCCGCCGACGTTCATCAGCGCGACGCGGGGATTCTTGATCTCGAGGATCTCGCGGGCGTAGACCTCGCCCATCACGCCGTACTGCGCGAGGTGGCTCGGCTTGGGCTCGATGTTCGCGCCCACGTCGATGAGCACGACGAGGCCCGCGAAGGTCGGCACCGTGACGCAGATGCCCGGGCGGATGACGCCGGGCAGGCGACGCATGTAGTACTGGCTCGCGGCGACGCACGCGCCGGTGTTGCCGGCGCTGATGACGACGTCGAGCCGCGTCTGCAGCTTCGGCGAGGCCATCTGGTTCATCACCACGATGGAGGAGTTCTTCTTCGCCTTCATCGCCTCGACGGGCGGATCGTCCATGCCGATCACTTCCGTCGTGGGGACGATGCGGAGGTTGCGGTGACCGGTGAGGCCACGCTCCTCGAGGGTGTCCTTGATCACGCCCTCGTCGCCGAAGAGGTACAGCTCGTCTTCGGGCTGGAGGAACGGGACCGCCTGGACGCATCCCTTGAGGATCTGGTCGGGGGCGTTGTCGCCCCCCATCACATCGACGCCGATCCGCATATGGGTCAGGCTCGCGTGTGGGCCGGAGGCTTTACGCCTCGGGCTGTGCGGTCTTCAGCTGGAGGCCCGGGCGGACATAGCCGCAGCTCGAGCACGCGCAGTGCGGGCGCTTGTTGGCGCCGCAGTTGGGGCAGGAGACGGTGTGGGCGGCCTTGAGGGCGTGGTGCGCGCGACGGCGGCGCGTACGGCCAGGGGAGCTACGGAATGCTGGAAGCATGGCTGTTCGGTCCTGTCTCTCCGCTCGGCTGGAGGCAGCACTGCAGGGGCGCGGCGAGCGGTCGCGCGGACGCGGTGGCACCGGAACGGGCCTCGACCGCGCAGAGGGGGAAGGCTAGCGCAACGCCCGCGAAGGCGCAAGGAGCTTGCACGATTGAAGCACGCGGCGCGCTCGGCACCTTCCGGTAATCTTCGCGCTCCATGCAGCAGTTCGAGCTCTTCACCGACGGCGCGTGTTCGGGGAACCCCGGTCCGGGCGGATGGGGATTCATCCTGCGTGGCCCGGGGATCGCGGGGGAGCTCACCGACTCCGGCGGCGAGCGCGAGACGACCAACAACCGGATGGAGCTCACCGCGGTCATCCGCGGGCTCGATCGCATCCCCGACGGCGCGGGCGTCGCGCTGACCACCGACAGCGAGTACTGCGTGAAGGGGCTCAACGAGTGGATGGCGGGATGGAAGCGGCGCGGCTGGCGCAAGGCGGACAAGTCGCCGGTCATGAACCGGGACCTCTGGGAGGCGCTCGATGTGCACGCGACGCGCCTGCGCGTGCGCGCGCACTGGATCCGCGGCCACAACCAGCACCCCGAGAACGAGCGCTGCGACCGGCTCGCGGTGGCCGCGATCGACGCGCTCCGCCGCGCGCGCAGTGGCGCATAACCCGCAGGAATCCGCGGGTTTCCCGCGTGGTGGCGCGCTCGGCGCGGTTGCGGCGGGGCGGTGATCCCGGTATCTTTTGCCCCTTCCCCTTCAGCGACCGCATCACACCATGCCAACGATCAACCAGCTCGTCCGCAAGCCCCGCCGCTCCCCGGATGCCAAGTCCAAGGTCAAGGACCTTGCCGCTTGCCCGCAGAAGCGCGGCGTCTGCCTGCAGGTCAAGACCGTCACTCCGAAGAAGCCGAACTCGGCGCTGCGCAAGGTCGCCCGCGTGCGCCTCTCCAACGGCAAGGAAGTGACCGCGTACATCGGCGGCGAAGGCCACAACCTGCAGGAGCACTCGATCGTGCTCGTGCGCGGCGGCCGCGTCCGCGACCTGCCCGGCGTGCGCTACCACATCGTCCGCGGCACGCTCGACTGCCTCGGCGTCGAGGGCCGCAAGAAGGGCCGCTCCCAGTACGGCGTCAAGAAGAAGGCCGCCGCGACTGGCAAGGGCAAGAAGTAACCGACCGACACCGCACCTTGCCGCAGGGGCGTTCCCCGCGGCCACCGCAACGACACGGCGAGTAATGCCGCTGCACCATCCTGAGGCGCCTGCCTCGCAGCGGTGTGAAAGAACCGGCCACGCGCCGGCGACGCCAAGGAGATTCCGATGCCGAAGAAGTTCACCGCCAGCGAGACGCAGCTCAAGCCCGATCCCCGCTACCAGGATCGCATCGTCTCGAAGTTCATCAACAGCCTGATGCGCCAGGGCAACAAGGGTCCCGCGACCCGCGTCGTCTACCGCGCCTTCGACGAGATCCAGGCCCGCCTGGACAAGGACAAGAACGAGAACCTGCCGAAGACGGCGATCGAGCTCTTCCAGCGCGCGTGCGAGAACGTGCGCCCCGCGGTCGAGGTGCGCTCCAAGCGCGTCGGCGGCGCCAACTACCAGGTGCCGATGCAGCTCAACAAGCGCCGTCAGCAGAGCCTGACCTTCCGCTGGATCATCGAGGCCGCCCGCGAGGAGCGCGGCCGCCCGATGCACCTGCGCCTGGCCAAGGAGCTCATGGACGCCGCCAAGAACGAGGGCAAGGCCGTCACGACCCGCGAGAACACCCACCGCATGGCCGAGGCGAACAAGGCGTTCGCGCACTTCGCTTGGTGAGTTAGGCCTCCCGCCCCCACGACGAATTCTCCGAGCGCCCCGCACCACGCGGGGCGCTCGTGCTTTTGCGGGACAATGCGCGCGATGGCCCAGCCGCACGACGAGACCGACCGCTACCACCGGCAGCGCATCCTGCCCGGCTTCGGCGCGGTCGCGCAGGAGCGGCTGCGCGCGTCGCACGCGGTCGTCGTCGGCTGCGGCGCGCTCGGCTGCGCGGCGATCGACCTGCTCGCGCGCGCGGGCGTCGGCACGCTGACGCTCGTCGACCGCGACACCGTCGAGCTCACCAACCTGCAGCGGCAGTCGCTCTTCACCGAGGAGGACGCGCGCACGCACGCCCCCAAGGCCGAGGCGGCGCGCCGGCGCGTGGCGGCGGTCAACTCGCAGGTGCGCGTGCATGCGTGCGTCGAGCACCTCTGCGCGGAGAACGCGCGCGAGCTCGTGCGCGGCGCGCAGGTGATCGTCGACGGACTGGACAACTACCGCACGCGCTACCTGCTCAACGAGCTCGCGGTGCGCGAGGGCATCGCGTACATCCACGCGGGCGCGGTCGCGACGCGCGGCACCGGGATGCCGGTGCTCGCGGGCGTCGCGGCGGCGGCCGGCATCGCGCGCGAGGACGCGCCGTGCCTGCGCTGCCTCTTCCCCGAGATCCCGCCGCCGGGCGCGGGCGAGACCTGCGACACGGCGGGGGTCTTCGGACCGGCGGTCACGATCGTCGGCGCGCGCGCGGCGGGCGAGGCGCTGAAGGTGCTCATCGGGGACCTCGACGCGGTCGACCGCAGCCTGTGGGCCTACGACGCGTGGACCGGCCGCGCGACGCGCACGCCGCTCGCGGGCGCGGCGCGCGCGGACTGCGAGTGCTGCGGGCGGCGGCGATTCGAGCTGCTCGATGCGGCCGATGAAGACGAGTGCGCGGTGCTGTGCGGGCGCAACGCCGTGCAGGTGCGGCCGACGGTGGCGGCGCGGGTGGACCTCGAGGCGCTCGCGCGGAAGCTGCGTGTGCATGGCGAGTTTGCGGTGCGCGATGGGGTGCTTGCGGGGGCGGTGCCTGGGGGGTTTGAGCTGTCCGTGTTTGCGGATGGGCGGGTGATTGTGCGGGGGACGGTGGAGCCGGATGTGGCGCGCGGCGTGTATGACCGGTTTGTGGGGCGGTGATTCAAGGCAGAGAAGCAGGGGGCGCGCGGTGGGCGCGGGCTGCGCGGCGCGGGGGGTCCGTGCTGCGCGGACGGCCTTGCTCCACCAGGTTCCGCTGCGGCCTCGTGGGCGCATCGCGCCGCGGCGGAGCGACCCGAGGAGTATTCGGTGCCGAAGCGTGCCGCGTCGCGATGCTTTACGCCGCTCCGCACGGACCCCCCGCGCCGCTCCGCCCGCGCCGCGTGCGATCGTCCTGTTGTTCACCCCAAGTGGGGGGAGGCCGCCGCGACAGTGTTGTCAGAGCGCGTCTCCCTCTGCGAGCCCAACCCGACGAGGGAGGGGGGCGCGTCCGGGGCAGCGGCATCGTGCGCAGCGGCGTAAAGCATCATGCTTCGGCACGAACGATCCTCGAGTACTCCTCGGGTCGTTCCGCCGAAGCATGATGCGCCCACGAGGCCGAAGCGGAACCTGGTGGAGCGAGGCCGTCCGCGGAGCACGATGCCGCTGCCCCAGCGCCCCCCTCCCAGCGGGGGGTGCGATTACACCCCGCCTCTTGCCTCCCGCGTCTCTGTCTTCTGCCTTCCAGCCCCCCGCCTCCCGCCTCCCCCCACGACCTACACTCGCCCCATGCCCTACGCATCCAATGTCATCGGCGGCCTCAACATCGCCCTCATGTACGCGGAGAACCTGACCAAGTCGATACCCGCGGACAAGTTCGCGCACTTCCCCGGCAAGGACATCGTCTGTCCGGCCTTCTACATCGGACATCTCAGCCTCTACTCGGGCCGCGTGCTCGGCATGCTGCAGCGGCCCGAGCTCATCGTGCCCAACCCGGCCGGCTGGGACGACCGGTTCAAGGCGGGCGTCGAGGCGCAGCCCGGCGAGTATCCGAGCAAGGACGAGCTGCTGGGCCACTTCTTCACCGGCTACCGCGCGATCGCGAAGGCGCTGGAGACGGCGCCGGACAGCGTCTTCGAACAGGACAACCCGGCCGAGGGGCGCATGAAGGAGATGTTCCCCAAGCTCGGCGGCGCGATCACCTTCCTGTGCATCGGCCACACGCAGATGCACCTGGGACAGATCAGCACCTGGCGCCGCGTCATGGGCCTGGGGAGCGCGATGTGATTCCGCGCCTGCGCCCGCTGCTGCGGTGGTGTGCGCTGGCCGTGGCGATCGCCGCGGCGTGCGTGCCCGCGCAGCGGGCGCAGGCGCAGTCCTACGACGCGATCGCGCAGATCCTGGCCTTCGACGGGTTTCCCGTCGAGCTGACCACGCCGCTGGAGCTGTCGGAGCTGCAGGAGCTGCTGGAGACGGCGCGCACGCAGCCGCCGCCGCAGGCGGTGATCGCGGCGTATGAGCAGTACCTCGACGGGTGGGTCCGCGCGCGCCAGGCGATGGAGGCCGAACGCGCGCAGATGATGCGGCGCATGCCGCCACCGGGGCAGCTGAGCACGCGGTACTTCGAGCTCGACGCGGACGCGCAGCAGCTTTTCGCGCGCGCCGGCGCGGAGCGGACGCGGCTGGAGGATGCGCTCTTCGCGGCGATCGCCGCGGCGGGCCGCGACGACGCCGCGCGCGCGGGCGTCGCGACGGCGCGCCAGCTTCGCCGCGCGGCGTGCCTGCGCGAGACGCTGCAGAACCTCCTGCCGGACGCGCCGACGCTCGCCTTCGCGGACATCGAGCAGCTCGTGACGCGGGTGGCCCACGCCGACCCGGCGGCGGCCGCGCGCGCGCACGCGGCGCTGGCGCCGCTCTTCGACGAACGCGTGCAGTGCATGCGGCGCCTGGCCGACGACGTCGTCGCCGCGCGGCGTGCCGCGTGCGCGGCGGCGAAGAAGCGCGGGATCACGGTGCTGGATGTGATTGAGGCGGCCGAGGGCGAGTTCATGCTCGTCGAGACGATGAACGGGCCGACCACGCCGGACCACGGCGCTGCGGGCGCGCCCGGGGCCGAGGCGCCCGCGTCGACGACGCCGTCGGGTGGCGCATCCGCGGCGGGCGCAAACGCCGCACCGTTTGCGGCGATTGCCGCGATCGCCGAGATCGACCGCATCCGCACGAAGGGCCTCGGCACGCTCACGCTCGAGCTGCTGCAGCGCCAGGTGCGCGCGTGCCGCGTCGCCGCGGATGCGCTGGGGGGAGAGCTGGGCACGGCCTTCTGGCTGCGCGTGCTGGGCGAATCGCCGTACACGCTCTGCGATC
This sequence comes from Phycisphaerales bacterium, assembly GCA_046350355.1. Classification (GTDB taxonomy): domain Bacteria; phylum Planctomycetota; class Phycisphaerae; order Phycisphaerales; family SM1A02; genus UBA966. The sequence continues at coordinate 292,839 of JAXMAN010000003.1, forward strand.
CGGAGCTCGGCGGCGGCGCCGGCAGCTTCGTCGAGCATCTCATGCGCCGCAAGCTCGACCCCGCGCGGCGCGACTGCCTGCGCGCGGCGTGGGCGCGCTGGCACGCGGAATGGACCGCGCGCGCGGTGCAGGCGCTCGATGCGACGGTCGCGAAGATGCGCACCAGCGCGCGTGAGGGCGTCGCGTGGATCGACGACGACCTGCGCATCAGTGCGGACGCGCTCGAGCAGGAGTCGACGCAGTCCGCCAAGCGCGCCGTCGAGGGCTGCGGCGCGCGCTGGCGCAACGCGGACTCGGAGGACGAGCTCACGCCCGAGGAGATGGAGGCGATGCTCGAGGTGCCCGAGCCGAGCGTGCTCGACGGGCTTCCCGGCGTCTCCACGCTGCGCGAGGCCTTCCGCCGGCAGAAGCAGTCGGAGGAGGAGGCCGCGGATCCCGACCTCGCCTTCGCGATGGACTCGCGCGAGCGCTCGCGCACGGCGATCGCGCCGCCGCCGGTCGCGCTCGATGCGCTGCGCGCGCAGCTCGTGGAGCTGGGATCGGACGACGCGGTGCTCGCGTCGCTCGAATCGCTGCACGGCGCGTACGCCGCGCGCTGGAGCGAGGAGGTCGCGCCGCTCGAGACCGCGGTCGCCGACGCGCGCTACGACTCGAGCGTCCCCGAGGCCGACGCCGCCTCGCGCCGTGCGGCGCTCGCCGCGGCGGCGCGCGCGGTCGACGGCTCGCTCTTCGCCGCGCTGCGCGCCGTGGCGGGGGAGTCGCGCGAGGCGCAGGAGGCGATCGCCGCGATCGAGCTCGCGCGCTCGCTGGGCGACGCGCGCGTCGAGGGCGATCCCTTCTATCCCGGCTGCGACGAGGCCAACGGCGGGCTGCGCGTGAATCCGGTCGATGTCGTTCTCTCCGCGGAGATCGAGCCCGCCGCGCGCAAGGCCGCGCTGGCCGCGCTCGCGCCGCTGGTGCCGGGGCTGCGCGAGCGCCTCGCGGCGTATCACGAGTCGGGCGAGCGCGCCTCGCGGGAGCATGCGGTCGCGATGGCGCGCGTCGAGCTCGAGGAGGCCGTCACCGCCGACGGCGACGCGGCGCTGCGGCGCCGCATGGATGCGATGCGCGAGGCGATCGCGGCCGCGGACGCGTACTGCGCGGATGCATCGCGCGCGATCGACCAGGCATGCGCGGCCGCGGGTCCGCAGGCGGAGGCGGCGCTGCGCCGCGTCGCGCTGCGGCGGCGCTTCCCCTCGTTCTTCGTCGACGAGGCGATGGCGATGCAGGTCGCGCAGGACCTCGCGGAGCGCGCGTCGGCCGACGCGGACGCGGTGCTGCGGATCGCCGCCGCGCTCGACCACTGGCGCGGCGTCGCCGCGACGGCGCGCGAGCGGCTGATCGCCGTCTGCGGCCAGCGCATGGAGCCCTTCGACCCGGTGGCGATGTCCGCCTCCGCGGAGATCTCGGCCGCGCGCGAGCAGGCGATGCAGGCGCAGGCGCGCGAGGAATGCTGCCAGCGCGCGCTGCGCCAGGTCGCGGTGGAGCTGCTGCGCAATGCGGTCCCGGCGCCGGCGGCCGCGGGCAGCCGCAAGTTCGCCGCGATGGCGGCGCGCGCGGGCCTGGTGCCGGAGCCGTGACGGCGCGGCGCGGGCACTAGCATCCGCGAAGCATGCGGGGAACCGGAACGAATGAAGTGCGGATGGGCGCGCGGGTGGGCGGCGTGGTGGGCCGCTGCTTCCGCGCGCTGGAAGCCCGCGCGTGGGATGGGCCGTTGGAGACGGAGGAGGGCGCGTTTCGATGAGGTGCCTGCGGACCGGAGACCGTCGACGGATCGTGCAATCGCTCGCCCGCGTGCGATCGCTCCTGATCCTGCTCGCGTGCGCCGCGGCGTTTGTGGCTCTGCCCGTCGCGCGTGGCCAGGAGCTGGGCGTGATCATCCAGGGGCGCAGCCGGGGGATGGTGTGCAAGCACGAGCTCGCCGGGCCGATGCTGCTCGCGGAGGCGCTGGACCGGCTGCGCGCGAGCGGCGCGCGGGTGCCGATCGGACGCGCGCTCGATGCGTACGAGGCGTACCTCGAGGATTGGTCGCGGCTTCGGGCGCGGGTGGACGAACGCTGCATCGCGCTGCTGGAGGGCTGGCCGCCGCAGCCGCCGCGATCGCTCTACGAGCTCGATCCTCCGGGACGTCGCATCGCCGAGGACGCCGCGCGGGACCGCGAGCGGATCGAGGAGCAGTACTTCGACGCCTGCGCGGCCGCGGTGGACGAGCCGGGCCGCCCCGCGGTCGATACAGCGCGGCAGGCGCATCGGCTGTATCGCGCCAGGCAGCGCGAGGCGGACTTCGACAGCGCGCTCGGCAACGACAACCTGGTGCTCGACTTCGACCGGCTCATGCTCCGCGCCGCCGGGCGCGATGCGACGGCGCTCGCCCGCGCGCGCGACGCGTTCGCGCCGCTGCGTACGGAGCTGACGCGCGCCTTGGAGCGGATCGCGCAGACGCAGGCGAAGGCCGCCCGCGCGGCGCGCGCGCTCTGCAATGCGCACGGCATCGGCAACGCGGAGCTTTCGAGCGGGACCCGCGCGGGCGCGCCGATCGATCGGGCGACGCTGGACGAGATCGCGCGTGCCCGCCTGCGTGGCGTGGGCGTGCCCGCGGCCGCCTACCTGAAGGCGCAGGCGCAGGCGCTACGCACGGTTGCCGACGCGCTCGGCGACGAGTGCGCACGTCGCTTCTGGGGCATGGCGCTGCGGGAACTGAACCTCGCGAACCTCTGGGGTGGCGAGGATGGGTATTGCTCGATCGTCGTCGACGTGCTTGGCCGCCCGGCCACGACCGCGCAGCAGCGCGCCTGCGTGCGCGAAGCGTGGAGTCGGTGGCAGGCCGAGTGGATCGGCCGAGCGACGGAGCAGCTGCAGCGGGGCTGCGCCGGACTCGGGGAGCAGGAGGGCGCCGAGATCGAGGAAGTGGTCCTGCAGTTTCGAAGTCCCTTCGTTGACTTCTCGGAGGATGCCGGGAATTCGCTCGATGCCGCCCTGCGCGCCTGCGGCGCGACGTGGGAACGCGACGGCGTCGCGCGCACCGATGAGCAGCGCCGTGCGCTCCGGGACGCAGCCTGGAGCGGGGAGGGCGTTCCCTCGCTGGTGGGCCTCGAGGAGGAGGTGCGCCGCTGGAAGGAGGCGCGTTCCGGCACTGCGGAGCAGTTCAATGAATGGGTGGAGCTGGACGGTCCCGCGCGCGGCGAGCGCCTCGCGCAGGCATGGATTGGCGCGCCGCCGATGGACCGCTCGGCGCTCCGGCAGCGATTGACGCAGCTGGACGCCGGCGCCGCGGCGCTGGCGGCGCTCGACGCGATCCATGCCGACTACCTCGCCCGCTGGGAGCGCGAGGTCGCCGCGCTGGAGCCCGCGCCGCCTGCCGCGCCGGCGCACCCCCCGCAGGAGCCCGAGACGAAGCCCGCCGACCACTCGCAACTCCGTCGGGAGTACCTCGACGCCGCCGAGCGCGTCGACGCCAGCCTCTTCGCGGCGCTGCGTGCCGTCGGCGCGCGCGCGGAGGCCATCGACGTCCTTGAAGCGGCGCGCTGGCTGGGCGACGCGCGTGTCGAGTCGGAGGAGTTCAAGCCCGGATGCGCCGCCGAGCTGGGCGGACTGCCGCTCAATCCGGTCGAGGCGGTCCTCGAATCGACGCTGCAGCCTGCCGATCGCGACGCGGCGCTGCGCGCGCTCCTGCCGCTCGTGCCGGCGATGCGTGGCGCCGTGCGTGAATGGCGCCTCGCGTCCGCGGCGGCGTGCGACCGGTGGCTTGGGGAGTACGCCTGGCTGTGGAGTCTTCGGCCGACCGCCACGATCGACCCCGAAGTGCGCAGCGCGTGCGCGGAGCGCACGAAACGCGCCTTCGACGGCGTGCTCGCCTGCGATGCGCAGGCGCAGTCGGCGCTTGCGCGGGCGTGCGCGGCGCTCCGCGAGCCGGGCGCGGCGGCGCTCGTCGGCAGCGCGGACCGGCAGCGATTCCCGCAGTATTTCCGCAGAGAGACGCTCCTCTCCGGGGTGGTCAAGGACCTGGCGGACGGCATGTCCACGAATCCCGAGGGCGTCCTGCGCATGAGCGACGCGTTCCTGCGCTGGGCGCGGCTGGCCGCGGCGTCGAGCGAGCGGATGGTGGGGGCGAGCAGCGTCCGCCCACCGATCACCTGGGAACAGGATGCGACGTTTCGCGATTGGAGGGCGCGGCGTGCCGCCTCCGCCGCGGTGACGCGTGAGACGTGCGTGCAGCGGGAGTTGCTCGCGTTGGGCATCGAACGCCTGCGCGAGGTCGTGCCCCCGGAGTCGCTCGCGAAGAGCCGCCGGTTCCGCGCGATCGACCGTCTGTACGGCGTCCCGGACTTCTCCAGTCCTGAGGGCGCTCCCTGAAGCATCTCCGGGGACGCGGGCGCCGCCTTCGTAAGGGCTGCGGTGAGTGTACTACGCCCGACACCTCTACACTTGAGCCATGTCCGGCGAGCATCGGCGTCCCGGTGGATCAAGTCCGAGGACGCGGCGCGTGCCGAGCCTCGAGGCGGCCCTCCTCTGCGGACTCCTCGCAGCGCTGGTCTCGCCTGTGCAGGCGCAGGTCTTGGGGGAGGTCAGTTTTGGCGGGCTCGGGGGCGTCGGGCGGGTCGAGATCGAGCACGAACTCTCGGAGCCGCTTTCCTTGCCGGAGGTTGCGATGTGCTTCGAGGTCGCGGGGGCGCGGGACCTGATTCCCGGATGGCTCGATGCCTACGAGACCTACCTGGGTCGTTGGCTGGAAGCTCGCGCACGAGTTGATGCAGAGTGCTTCGCCCTCGAGGACGCCGCCGGGGATGCGCGCCGGATCCCGCTCTTCGAGCTCGATCCTCCCGCGCGCGAACTCGGCGCGGCGGCGGCGCGCGAGCGGGAACGCGTCGAGGACGCCCTTTTCGCGGACTGCGCTGCCTCGGTCGATGACTCGTGCCGCGCACGCGTCGAGGCGGCGCGGCAGGTATGGCAGCTTCGACGGGCGATGCTCCGACAGTCTGCGGACGATCGTTCCACTTTGCTCGGCGTGACGGCATCAAGCATCCTGCTGCGTGACATCGACGGAGTGATCCTGCGCGTGGCGGAGGGGGACGCGGCAGCGCTCGCTCGCGCGGAGGTCGCCCTCGCGCCGCTGCGCCCGGCATTGGTCCGGGCATTGGAGCGACGCTCCGAAGCGGATGCCATGGCCCTGCACGAAGCGCGCTCGATGTACGAGGCGCGCTGCGCCCAGCTGCGCGCGAGTGGCGTGCAGGTCGCGGACGAGCCGACGCTGGAATCGGAGGACGATCCGATCGCTCGCCGGCGACTGCGGGGGCTTTGCGCGCCGACGGTGGAGTGGGTGCGCCTCCAGTGGCGTGCGTTGAACGAAGCCGCTGCTGCGATGGGTGGCGAGCCCGGGCGCCGGCTCATGGAGTGCGCGGTGGAGTTCTTCGGCCCGTTCCACCGGTCGGGATCGCCTGAAGAGGCGGCGCTCGATGTCGCCGAGATCCTCGGTGCGCCGACGACCACCGCGCAGCAACGCGCTTGTGTCCTCGAGACATGGATGCGCTGGCGCACTCGTCGCATCGAGCGGATGCGGGCGCTCTGCGACCAGGCCTGCCGCGCCCTTCCGCAGGAGTGCGACGGCGGTTCGTGGTCCGTCGTGCAACTGCTTGAGGCGCACTTCCAAGGACTCGATCCGGAGTACAACGAGCGCCTCAAGGAGGCGCTGCGCGCGTGCGGCGTGGAGTGGAGCGCCGACGGTGTTTCGCGCACCGATCTGGAGCTCAAGCGACTGGAGGAACGCCCCGAATGGCGCGCCGAGCTTGTCGGGGCGGTCCCCGGGCTGCAGCAGGCGACTCGGGTGCTTCTCGGCGGCGACGAAGCAGGCTCCGGTCCGTCGGCGGAATCGCTGGACCGGCTGTTCGATGAACTCTCCGCGCCTCCGCCTGGCCCGGAGTCCGTGGATCCCAGGATCCTCCTTCTCGGGACGAAGCGGCAGCGCTTTGCCGATTTCCTGCGTGACGAGCGGGCGGTGACGCGCGTCGAGGACGAGCTGGTTCGGGTCCTGGCCGACAACCCGCTGGCGGTGCTGCGGATGTCGCTGGCGATGAAGCGGTGGAGGGATTGCTCGAACGCATCGATCCTGCGGGTGGCGGAAGCGGAACTCGCGACCCCGGCTCCCGATGCCGCGCGGGACCGTGGACGCCTGTCGACGCTGCGCGCCCGGGATGAGCGATTCCAGCGGGCATTGCAGCGGGTGCTGATTGAGCGGCTCCGCGCGGGCCTCCCTGCGGATGCGCTCGCCCGCAGCCGGAGCTTCCGCGCGCTTGAGCATGGCTGGACGCGGGACGACGCAGAGGTCTCACTCGCGGCGCCGCGCTAGCGGGCTGGTCGCCTGCTCGCGCACCCGACGCCCGCCGCCGCCCCTCCCTATCCTCCGCCCCCATGACCCCCTACCTCAGCGAGTTCATCGGCACCGCGGTCCTCGTCTTCCTCGGCAACGCGGTCGTCGCGAACGTGCTGCTGCGGCGCACCAAGGGGCGCGACTCGGGATGGATCGTGATCGCGACGGGATGGGCGATGGCGGTCTTCGTCGGCGTCGTCGTCGCGGGCGCGAGCGGGGCGCACCTGAATCCCGCGGTGACGATCGCGCTGTGGGCCGACGGCACCTTCGCCGCGAACCTGGTGCCGGGCTACATCATCGCGCAGATGGCGGGCGCGATGGCGGGCGCGTTCCTCGTCTTCCTGCAGTTCCTGCCGCACTGGGGCATCACCGAGGACGCGGGCGCGAAGCTCGCGTGCTTCTCGACGGGACCCGGCGTGCGCGCGCCGCTCTCGAACATGGTCGCGGAGGCGCTCTCGACCTTCGTCTTCGTGCTCGCGGTGCTCATGCTGGTCGACTCGCCGTGGGCGAAGTCGGCGGGCATCCACGCGCCCGACGCGCCGGCGGCGGACCCGACGCTCCTGTGGTCGATGAAGGTCGCCGACGGACGCTGGGCGCCGATGGTCGTGGCCGCCACCTTCTGGGGGGTCGGCCTGGGCGCGGGCGGCACGACGGGCTTCGCGATGAACCCGGCGCGCGACCTCGGACCCCGCCTGATGCACGCGATTCTGCCCATTTCCGGCAAGGGAAACAGCGACTGGGGCTACGCCTGGGTGCCGGTCGTCGGCCCCATCCTCGGCGCGCTGCTGGCCGTGGCGGTCCGCATGGGCCTCGCCCACGGATAGCACGCCGCGGACCTGCGGGCGCTTTCACATGTCGCCGTCGGGGGTGAAACATTTGCTTGATCTGCGCAGATGCGGTGGCATGATGGCCCTGCCTGAGGTTGTGTGTGGGCGTTGGTTCGTCCGCACGGTGGGGGGTGTGGAGTTTCCCGCCTGCAGTCATGAACCAGGACGTGCTCGAATCGCCCGCACAGTCCGCGCCGCGCGAGCGGCGCCTGGCCGTGCCCCTCAACGGTGTCGGCCTCGGGGCCGCTGAAATTCACGCACGAGACGAGATGATCCGGGGGATGGCGGCGCTTGCCGACGCCGTGCCCGGCGGTCAGCTCGTCGCCATCGATCCCGAACTCGCGATCGTCGGCTGCTCGCGCCGGTGGGCGGAGGCCTACGGCTTCCAGGCCGCCTCGCTCGCGGGCCGGCCGCTGCGCGGCTTCGAGCAGTCGACCTACGCGGAGGAGCGCCGCACCATCGCGCGCGGCGTCTTCGAGACGCGCGCCGCGACGGTCGTGCGCTCGATCCGCCACGGCATGCACGAGGTCGCGGTGATGCTGCCCGTCGAGGTCGGCGGCCGCTGCCTCGCGGTCGTCTGGTTCACGCAGCCGGGCACCGGCTGCGCGATCTCGACGGAGAACTCGCGCATGGTCTATCCCATGCACCACCAGTGGGGCGCGATCGGGCAGGCGACCAATCGCCAGCTCGACGTGCTGCGGCTGCTGGGCTCCTCCTTCGACAACAGCACGATCGCGCAGCTGCTCAACAACGGCAAGCGCACGGTCGAGTGGCATGTGAGCGTGCTGATGGAGGTGCTGGGCGCCCGCGACCGCGCGGAGCTCGTGCGGCTTTCGATGTGCGCGGGGCTGCCCTTCTTCCCGGCCGAGGCATGGTCAAAGATGCTGCGCAGCCGTGAACGCGGCGCCGCGGCGCGGGCGCGGTCGGCGGAACCGCCCCGGGGCTGCTGAGCCGGGATCGCAGATGATCGGACGCAGCGTTTGACGCGTGGCGGGTGCAAACTCGCCACGCGATCTCACATCCGGAGGCGGCATCCGTAAGGGTGGCCGGAGCCGCGCCCAACCGCGCGGAAACGCATGTCCGCCACGATGACGCTTCGCCACCCCGCCGCCACCTCCCGCCCCTCCTTCCGCCCCGACTTCCCCGTCGGGCTCCCCTCGCCGGCGCAGCTGCTGGCGGTCGCCGAGGCGCTCCCCGGCGCGAGCGCGGTCGTCCTGGATGGGCGCATGGTCGTGCAGGCGGGCAACGAGCGCTGGTTCGCCGCGCAGGGCGTGCGCCGCAGCGAGGCGTGCGGCCGCCCGATGGGACAGCTCCTCGCCGACGAGGCGATGCAGGAGCGCGCCACGATCTGCGCGACGCAGCGCGCGCGCGGCGAGGCGCTCGTCATGCGCGGCATCCGCGACGGCGCGCACGAGATCATCCTCTGCCTGCCCGCCTCCGAGCACGAGCAGGAGCGCATCGTCTGGATCGAGATGCTCGCCGCGGGCGCGCCGCTCACGGACGCGCAGCCCCGCACCGTCTATCCCGCCGCGCACACCTGGGGCGCGCTCGCCGCGCTCACGATGCGCCAGCTCGATGTCGCGCGTCTGGTCGGCATGGGCCTCTCGAACGAGCGCATCGCGCAGCTGCAGTCGGTGAGCCGCCGCACGACCGAGTGGCACATGCGCAGCATCTACGACGCGCTCGGCGTCGACGAGCGCGCCGAGGTCGCGCGCCTGGCGATCCGCGCCGGACTTTCGAGCTTCCCGCTGGACGCGTGGCAGCGCATGCTGCGCCGCCGCGACCGCGAGCGCGCGCGCGAGGCCTTCGCCCGCGCCCGTGGCGCGCGTGCCGCGGTCGTATGATCGCGGCGCATGACCGCGATGCTCACCGCGTGCGCGCTCGGCGCGCTGCTCGCCGCCGCCCCGCAGGCCGCGCCGCCGGCGGCGACGCCGCCCGCCGCGCCGGCGCCCGCATCGCCGGCGCCCGCCCCCGCATCGCCGCCGTCCGCCCCCGCATCGCCGCCCGCCACGCCCGCCGTGCAGGGCGCGCCCAACGCGCCGCCCGCGCCGCCGCCGCCCTGGTGGGCGCGGCTGGGCATGCGCGCGCTGGACGTGGAGCAGAAGCTCCCCGTGCTCGACCAGGTCGTGCTCGTCCAGGACGACGCCTCCTACATCGCGGAGATCGCGCGCTGGACACCCAAGGCGCGCTGGCCCGTCCTCTTCGAGGATGACGCCTTCGCGCCGCGCTTCATCCGCGCCTTCCGTCCCGCGACGGTCCTGCGGCGCGCGCCCGCGCAGCCGCCCGCGCCCGCCGGCGACGGCGCGCTGAAGGCGGCGATCGAGTCCGCGATCATCCGCGCATGGGGAGGCGAACCCTCGCAGGAGACGCCCACCACCGCGCTGCGCAAGATCGGGCTCGTGCCCGCGGGGATCGTCGCCGCGAGTCCCGCGGATCCCGCGTGGACCGCCGCGCTCGCGCTGGCCGCGGGCCGCGGCGAGCCGATCGCGTGGATCGAGCAGCCGCTGGGCGGACCGCCGAGCGCGGTGATGGACGCCGCGACCTTCTCGGCGCTGGAGACCGCCGTGCGCGGCGCGATGGACGCGACCGGCCGCTCGTGGGCCGCGCTGGGCGACGAGCTCGACGCCTTCACGCTCTGCCGCTCCGCGCCGCTCAAGGTGAACCTGCCCGCGCCGCCGGGCGGCTTCCCGCCCAAGGTCCCCAACGACGGTGGCCCGCTCGCCGTCACCGACGCGCTCTGCCGCCAGACCAGCGGCGCGCGCTACGCGATCGCCGCGCAGATCTTCGGCGACCGCGTGCGCTGCGCCTCGATGGCGATGTGCTCGCTCTTCCTGCGCCGCAACGACGTGTGGATGTTCGACGGCTATGCGGGCCGCACCGGCGCGGGCTTCATGCAGTACGGCTTCGACGGCGCCTCGCCCCTCATGCTCTCCGAGGGATTCAAGACGCGCGTCTTCAAGGGCTCGGACGCGAGCGTCTCGGGCTGGCGCAACCTGCTCTCGGGCGGCATCGCGCCGGACGTGCTCTTCCTCAACTCCAGCGGCAACTCCGACTTCTTCGAGCTCGCCTCGGGGCAGATGACCTGGGCGGTGGACATCCCCGTGCTGCAGCGCCCGCTCGCGCTGAGCATGGTGCACAGCTTCTCGCTGCAGGAGGCGGAGAGCCTGGCGAGCGTCGGCGGCCGGTGGCTCGACCACGGCGTCTACGCCTACGCGGGCAGCGTGCACGAGCCCTTCCTGAGCGCCTTCATCCCGCCGGCGCTGCTCGCGCAGCGCCTGTCGATGTTCGCGCCCTTCCTGGTCGCCGCGCGCCACTGGGAGGGGGACCTCCTCCCGCAGGCGTGGCGCGTCGCGACGCTGGGCGATCCGCTGATGACGATCCCCGGGCCGAAGGTGCTCGCGGGCATGCCGCCGCGCGCCCCGGCCGCGCTGGGCGCCGACTACGCCGACGTGCGCGCCGCCGCGCGCGCCGCGCTCGAGCGCGTGAAGTCCGCGGGCGATGGTCCCGAGGGCGACGCCGCGCTCGCGGCCGCGCTGCACGACATGGCGCTCGTGGGCGACGACCGCGTCGCCGCGCAGATCTGGGGACTCGCGCGCCGGCGCGGTCCCGCGGCGGCCGCCGCGTGCGCCTCCGCGGCGCTCGGGCCGCTCTTTCGCACCGTCGCGCGCGCCGAGTTCATGGAGGCGTACCCGCTGGTCAAGGAGCCGACCTCCGAGCAGCGCGACATGCTCTGGCACCTCTGGGCGACGAGCCTGAACACGCTGCGCGACCGCGCGGCGGTGGCGCTGCTGAAGGCGAACCTGCGCGGCCCGCGCGAGGACATGGACGCCGCCGCGCTGCTCGGGGCGGTGCGCAGCGTCGATGGCCGCGAGGCCGCCGCCGCGTGGCTCAACGCCGTCATCGTGCAGTCGAGGAACGCCGAGGCGAAGCGCCGGCTGGCGGAGCTGCAGGCGAAGCCGTAGGCGGCGGATCGATGCGCTCGCGCAGGATCTCGCTCACGCGGCGCGGGTCCTGCTCGAAGACCGTCGGCGCGCCGGGGGCGTTGGGCTGCGTCGCGCCCAGGAAGCGCTCGTTCGCGGCCTGCTCGATGCGCGCGAGGAGCGCGACCTCGCCGTTGAACGTGGGGTGGAGCTGGTCGCGCTGCAGCAGCGGACCATCGACCTCCTCGCTCCAGCTGCGGCGGCCCGCGTCGAAGGGCTTGCCGCTGCGCAGCTGCCCGATGAGCCGCGAGAGCGGCAGCACCGCCACGCGCGGGCGCGACGAAGCCCACTCCTGGATGCGCGCGTTCGCCGCGTCGAGCGTCGCCAGCGCGGGCATCTGCGCCTTGCTGAGCATGCGTCCGACGGCGGGGGACATGTCCGGGATGTCGCCCAGCACCAGCGGGACGCCCGCCTGCACCAGGCGGTCCATCTCGGCGAGTCCGACCTCCAGCATCGCCAGTCGCTGCTTCTCGTCCTTGATCGGCTGGCGCTGCGCGTCCGCGGCGCCGTAGGTGAACCAGAAGAGGAAGTCCGCCGCGACGACGAGCGAGGGACGCTCCTTCGCGCCGAGCACGCCGTCGACCTGCGTGCGGCCGGTGCCGACCGGATTCAGGAAGAAGAGGCCCGTCGCGTCGCCGGTGACCTCGCCCTGGCCCAGGCGCGCGCACGCGGCGATGCGCGCGAGCGAGACCTCCTGCAGCCGGCGCGGATGGTCGCGCGGCAGCGGGGGCCGCACGCCGAATCCGGCGCTCGCGCTCGCGCCGACGAAGTGGATGCGCGAGTAGAGCGCGCGGGGGTCGATCCCGACCGCGCCCGCGCGCGCGGGGGAGACATGCATCGCGGCGGGCGTCGCCGCCAGCAGCAGCGCCACCAGCGTGAGCATCGCCGCCGCGGCCAGGCCCCGCATGCCGCCGCCGTTCACGAGAGGTCCTCCCCGGTGGGAAGCACGCGCACCTGCGATTTCGGGCTCGCGACCAGATGCCCCGGCGGCACCGACTGCGTCACGAAGACGCCGCCCGCGATGACGCTGCCCGCGCCGATGACCGTGTCGCCGCCCAGGATCGTCGCGCCTGCGTAGACGGTGACGCCCGACTCGAGCGTCGGATGCCGCTTGAGCCCCTTGCGCAGCGAGCCGTCCGCGTCGCGCTCGAACTTCTTCGCGCCCAGCGTGACCCCCTGGTAGATGCGGCAGCCGTCGCCGATCTCGCAGGTCTCGCCGATGACGACGCCGGTGCCGTGGTCGATGAAGACGCCGCGGCCGATGCGCGCGCCGGGGTGGATGTCGATGCCGGTCGCGCCGTGCATGTGCTCGGACATCATGCGCGGCAGCACGGGGACGCCGCGGATCCAGAGCTCGTGCGCGAAGCGGTGCACCGCGAGCGCGGCGACGCCGGGGTAGCAGAGGACGATCTCGGCGCGGCTGCGCGCGGCGGGATCGCCGCGGAAGGCGGCCTCGACGTCGAGCGCGATCGCCTCGCGCGCGGCGGGAATGCAGGCGAGCGCCTCGTCCACGACGCGCTCGGCGTCGGCGGGCCGCAGGCGCGGGAGCGCGCCGCCGCCGGGGGGCGCGTGGTGCTCCTCGACGCCGGAGATCGCCGCGTCCACGAGCTGCAGCAGGAGCGCGCGCAGCATGGGCAGGCGCTCGTCGACGAAGGCGGCCGCGTCGGCGTGCTCCGCGGCGCGCGGGATCGGGTGGAAGCCGGGGAAGGCGATCTCGCGGAAGGCGGCGACCAGGCGCGCCACGCCGGCGGGATCGGGCAGGGCGGGGCCGCCGATGCGCGCGATCGCGCGGTGGCGCGCGATGGACTCGGCGATCTGCACGTGCAGCGCGTCGGTCGTGGCGGGGCGCATCCCCCCGATGCTAGCGGCATCGGATATCCTCGCCCGGCTCCGCGGCCGCCCTGCGCGCGCCGCCCCGCACCCCAGCGCAGCGAAGGTATCCATGGCGATTCTCGTCGACGGCAACACCAAGGTCATCTGCCAGGGCATCACCGGTTCCGCGGGCGCCTTCCACACCAAGGGCTGCTTCGACTACGGCACGCAGATGGTCGGCGGCACGACGCCCGGCAAGGGCGGGCAGAAGGACGCCAACGGGCTGCCGATCTTCGACACCGTCGCGCAGGCCGTGCGCGGCACCGGCGCGACCGCGAGCATGATCTTCGTGCCGCCGCCCTTCGCCGCCGACGCGATCCTCGAGGCCGCCGACGCGGGCATCCGCACCATCGTCGCGATCACCGAGGGCATCCCGGTGCAGGACATGATCCGCGTGCGCGCGCGGCTGGCCGGCTACCCCGACACGGTGCTCGTCGGCCCCAACTGCCCCGGCGTCATCACGCCCGGCCGCAAGACCGACACCCCCGGCCGCTACGCCGGCGGCTGCAAGATCGGCATCATGCCCGGCTACATCCACACCAACCGCCTGGACGCGGCGACGCGCCGCGCGGTGGGGATCGTCAGCCGCTCCGGCACGCTCACCTACGAGGCCGTCTGGCAGACCAGCGAGCGCGGCCTGGGCCAGTCCACCTGCGTGGGCATCGGCGGCGACCCGGTGAAGGGGCTGAACTTCATCGAGGTGCTCGCGATGTTCGCGGCCGACCAGGAGACCGACGGCGTCATCATGATCGGCGAGATCGGCGGCACCGACGAGGTCGAGGCCGGCCGCTGGATCCAGCAGCACATGCAGCACAAGCCCGTCGTCGCCTTCATCGCGGGGCGCACGGCCCCGCCGGGCCGGCGCATGGGCCACGCGGGCGCGATCATCGGCGGCGCGGACGACACCGCGCAGGCCAAGATGGACGCGCTGCGCGCCTGCGGGATCGTCGTGGCCGAGAGCCCGGCGGACCTGGGATCCTCGATGGTGCAGGCGCTCGAGAAGCCGGTCGCCGCCGCGCGGTAGCCCGCGGTAGCCTGCCCGCATGGCCATGGACGGGCCCTCCGCAGCGGGCGAGCGCCCCTCGCTGGCGCGCATCTACGGCAGCCGCACGATGCTCGTGCTGCTGGCGCTTGGCGTCGCCGGCGGCATCCCCAACGTCACGCTGACGACCGTCTCCCAGGCATGGGTGACCGACACGAAGTGGGAGCTCGCGGCCATCGGCTGGCTCGGCTTTCTCACGCTGCCCTACGCGCTGAAGTTTCTGTGGGCGCCCATCGTCGACGGCGTGCGCCTGCCCGTGATCGGGCGTCTGGGCCGGCGCCGCTCGTGGCTGCTCGCCTCGCAGGCGGCGACGGCGGCGGCGATCCTCGCGCTGGGCATCTGGGGGCCCGAGCCGATGGCGGGGGAGCTGGGCGCGCACAACCTCGTCTTCTTCGCGCTGATGGCGATCGCGGTCGCGTGCTCGGCGACGCAGGACATCGTCGGCGATGCGTACCGCGCGGACATCCTGACGCCGCAGGAGATGGGCGCGGGCGCGAGCGCCTTCGTGACGGGCTACCGCATCGCCTTCGTCGTGCTCGGCGCGGGGGCGCTGATCTTCGCGGAGTACATCGGCTGGCGCGCGGCGATGTGCGGCGCGGGCGCGCTGATGCTCGGGGGCGTCGCCGCGACGCTCGCCGCGCGCGAGCCCGCCGTCCCTCGCGGCGCGGCCGCGGATCTGCGCACCGCGGCCGTCGCGCCGCTGCGGGTCTTCTGGGAGCAGTGGCGATGGCGGCTGGTGGCGCTCGTGCTCTTCGTGCTGCTCTTCAAGCTGCCCGACCAGCTCGCGACGGCGATCACCACCCCGCTCCTGATGAAGGGACTCGGCTACCACGCCGACACGATCGGCTGGGTGCGCCAGGGCTTCGGCTTCGCGATGACCGTCGCGGGCGCGGGCGTCGGTGGATGGATGGTCGCGCGCCTGGGACTCGTGCGCTGCCTCTGGGTCTTCGGCGTGATGCACTGCGTGAGCATCGCGGGCTTCCTCTGGCTGACGGTGCAGTACGGCGCGCACGCGGGCGCGACGCCGGCGCAGGCGCCGCCGGTGCTGGCGCTCATGCCGGCGATCGCGGTGGAGAACTTCGTCGTCGGGCTGGTGACCAGCGGCTTCGTCGCGTTCCTGATGAGCATCTGCGACCGGCGCTTCTCGGCGACGCAGTACGCGCTCCTCACCGCGCTGATGGCGCTGGGCAACTCGGTCGCGTCGGGGCTGAGCGGGGCGCTCGCGGAGCGGCTGGACTACACGCTCTTCCTGGTCTTCGCGATGTGCTCGGGGATCCCCTCGCTGGCGCTCATCCCGCTGCTGCGGCCGCCGCCCCAGCCCGCGCCCACGCCGGTCCCGGCGGCGCCGGAACCCGCGGATTCCGGGCCATCCGGCGCTGAACCGGAGGCTTCGCCGGACCCGGCTACGATGGCGGGCTCCCATGGACGACTCGCTTGCCGCTCCGGCTGATTCCGCCTCCGGCGCCTCCTCGGGCGAGGAGGGCGCCACCCCGCGCCGCCGTCCGCTGACCTACAAGGATTCCGGCGTGGACATCGAGGCCGGCGACGAGGTCGTCGACCGCATCAAGCATGTCCTCAAGCGCACCCACGGGCCGCGCGTCATGGGGCAGCACGGCGCCTTCGCCGGCATGTTCCGGCTGGACTACAACCAGAAGCTCTTCAAGCGCAACTACCGGGACCCGGTCCTGGTGGGCTGCACCGACGGCGTCGGCACCAAGGTCATGCTCGCGGCCGAGCGGCGCATCTACGACACGGTCGGCATCGACTGCGTCGCGATGAACGTGAACGACCTCATCGTGCAGGGTGCCGAGCCGCTCTTCTTCCTGGACTACCTGGGGCTCTCCAAGCTGGATCCCGAGGCGACCGCGCGCATGATCGAGGGCGTCGCCCGCGGCTGCGAGATCGCCGGCTGCGCGCTCATCGGCGGCGAGTGCGCCGAGATGCCCGACATCTACAAGCCCGGCGATTTCGACATCGCCGGCTTCTGCGTCGGCGTCGTGGAGCTCGAGCGCGTCGTCGACGCGGCGCGCGTCAAGAAGGGCGACGTGATCATCGGACTGCGCGCCTCGGGGGTGCACTCCAACGGGTACTCGCTGGTGCGGCGCATCGTGAAGGAGGCGGGCCTGGAGATGGACCGCGTCTATCCCGAACTGGGCAGCGACCCGCTCTGGAAGGTGCTGCTGGAGCCCACGCGCATCTACGCGAAGCCGATCACCAAGCTGCTGGGCAGCTACAAGAAGAAGAAGGTCGTCAGCGGCATGGCGCACATCACCGGCGGCGGACTGCCGGGCAACGTCTGCCGCGCGCTGGGCACGAAGGTGGACGCGGTCCTCGACTCCACCAAGTGGACGCCGAACCCGATCTTCCCCTTCCTGCAGAAGCACGGCAACGTGGAGCGCGAGGAGATGTTCCGGGTCTTCAACATGGGCATCGGCTACGTCGTGATCTGCCGCCCCGCGTTCGCGGATTCGGTCGTCCAGAAGCTGGCCCGCCATGGCGAGGCGCCCTGCGTGATCGGCGAGATCGTGAAGGGGTCGGGCGAGGTCCGGATCGTCTGAGCATCCGCGCTCGGGGACCGGGCCCCCGGGGATCGCCGGGTTTTCTGACTTAGGGAACCCATCCCGGGCGGATCGCGCGCGCTCCGGGTTGCCACGCCCGCATCTGCCGCTACCTTGAAGATTGTGGGGACGCCAGTGCGTCCGAGAAATCCGGCCAGCCCGGCCGGTCTGTCTTTCAACCATGGAGAATCAGACATGAAGTGTTCCATCACCCTCCGCGGGACGTCCAGCGTCCTCTGCGGCATGCTCGCGGCCTCGGCCGTCGGCACGGCGGCCTTCGCCGTGAACGGCGAAGAGTGTTCGAGCGCGATCGTGGCCAGCGTCGGAACGACGCCCTTCACGACCATCGGCGCGACGGCCAGCGCGAACCCCCCCTCGGATGCGCAGTGCACCGGCACCTTCCTCAACTGGGGCGCGAGCCCTGACGTGTGGCTGGTCTGGACGGCGCCGAGCGCCGGCACCGCGACCTTCTCCACCTGCTCCGCGGGTTCGTACGACACCTCGATGGCGCTCTACACGGGCACCTGCGCCGCGCTGACGCAGATCGGCTGCAACGGCGACGGCAGCGGCGAGTCCGGCTGCCAGGCGTTCTATTCGCGCATCGCGGACGTGAACGTCTCCTCCGGCACGACCTACTACATCCGCATGGGTGGCTACAACGCCGCGACCGGCGCGGGCGTGCTCACCATCACCTTCAACGCGGCGACCGGCGCCTGCGGCACCGCCACCGAGGGCTGCGGCATCGTGCACCCGACGGGCGGCTGCAACAACCCCGCCTGCTGCACCACCGTCTGCGGCTTTGCCCCTGACTGCTGCGACGTGGCGTGGGACCAGACCTGCGTCGACCTCGCCGTCAGCCAGTGCGGCATCTTCATCTACACCTGCACCTCGCCCGGCCCGGCCAACGACTGTGCGATCAACGCCACCGTCGTGACCGCCAGCGGCAGCTACGCGTTCACGAACGTCGGCGCGAACATGGACGGTCCGAACCACGCGGGCGCGACCTGCAACTCGGGCAACGACTTCTTCTACTCGGACGTCTGGTACCGCTTCACCGCGGCCGCCAACGGCGTCGCCAACTTCAACACCTGCGGCACGACGCCGTTCGACAGCAAGCTTGCGGTCTACGACATGGGGACCAACCCCGGCTCGTTCGACTTCAACACGCTGAACACGGCGCTGCTGAGCTGCAACGACGACGGCACGAACTGCTTCGAGACCGACGGCGTCACGCCGTACGCCTCGAGCCTGACGCAGACCGTGCTCGTCGGCCACACCTACCTGGTCCGCCTGGCCTGCTACGACTTCGGCGTGACCGGCTCGGGCACGATCCAGATCACGATCCCGGCTCCGTGCTCGCTGCCGTCGACCAACGGCAACGAGGGCGAGTCCTGCGGTGGCAGCACCAACGACGGCTGCGTCAGCAACGTCGTCCAGACGACCCCCATCAGCAGCGGCAGCTCGATCGCCGGCACCTTCTGGGCCGACGGCGGCACCCGTGACGTCGACTGGTACAGCTTCACCCTCTCGGCGCCCGCGGCCGTGACCTTCAACGTGTACTCGGCCTCGCTCGTGAGCACGTTCATCTACGGCGGCGACCTCTGCACGGATCCGATCTACGTCGGCGCCGGCACGGGTGCGTGCCCGCAGACCGTCGGGGCGTGCCTCCCGGCCGGTACCTACTACGTGTTCGTGGGCACCGAGGCCTTCGAGGGCGTCCCCTGCGGCAGCGGAGTCTTCAACGACTACGTGCTGCAGATGACGACGGCCGCGGCCGACTGCGCGCCCTTCGCGTCGGGCTGCTCGGACCCCGGTCCGGACAGCGTGACCGGCAACTCGTCGCTCACGACGGACTTCGGTCTCGTCGCGTGCGCCGCGGGCACCGATCACACCACCGAGAACAGCTACGCGATGCCTGTCACCGGCCTGAACGCCGGCCAGATCAACTGCGTGGAGTTCGGCGTGTACAACGTCGAGGTCGTTGGCGCCACGGCCTTCGTCGGCCCGGTGCAGCAGGCGGTCTTCGGCATCTACCGTGACACCGATGGCGGCGATCCGACGGACGTCGGCGTCGACCTGGTGCCGGTGGCGGCCAACTCCGTGCAGGCGATCCAGCTCGCGGGCGGCACCTACCTCGCCGGCCTGCAGTTCGATCCGCCGATCTGCCTGGACGGCAACACGGACAACATCGTGTTCGTGCTCTCCTTCGCGGCGATGCCGACGGGCTCGGGCTACGGCCTGCGCGCGGCGGGCAACGCCGGAACGAGCACCTACCCGCTGTTCCTCAAGTCCGCGAGCTGCGGCATCACGACCTACACCAACACGCTCAACATCGGCGGGGGCTTCCCCGACCCGTGGGCCGTGAAGGTGAACGGCAACTTCGTGAGCTGCGGCGCTCCCTGCCCGGCCGACCTGAACAACGACGGCGTCGTCAACGGCGCCGATCTGGGTCTGCTCCTGGGCAACTGGGGCAACTCGGGCACGGGTGACATCAACGGCAGCGGCACCGTCGACGGCGCCGACCTCGGCGTGCTGCTCGGCAACTGGGGCGCCTGCCCGTAACGCCTGATGCCAGGCGCCTCCTCGGAGGCGTTGAGCAACAACACGCGGCCCCCGGACCTGGTCCGGGGGCCGCTTTCCTTTTCGGGCGTCAGCTGACGACGGTCGCGGTACGCGGGAGGCGTGAGGACGGGCGCGCCACGCGCGCTCAGTCGTCCTTCCAGCGCCGCTGGTCCTTCTTCTGCGAGTCGCGCTTCTTGCCGCTCAGGCGCCGCTCGATGCTGCCGCGCGTCGGGCGCGTCTTCTTGCGCACCTTCGGGCGCACGGCGGCCTGCGAGACGAGCGCGCGCAGGCGCGCCTCGCACGCGTCGCGGTTCTGGAGCTGGCTGCGGTGCAGGTCGCAGCGGAACTGGAGCGCGGCCTCGTCGGAGACGAGCGCGCTCGCGGCCATCGCGCGCAGGCGCTCCACGGCCGCCTCATCCAACCCGCCGATGTCCGCGATCTCCACGCGCAGCACGGCGGCGGTGCTCGCCTTGTTCACATGCTGCCCGCCCGGGCCGCGCGCGGTCGTGAAGGTCCAGCGCAAGGCGCCGGGGAGGACCCACGCCCCGCGGCCAAGCGGCAGCGCACCCGGCGGAGGATCGCGTCGGGGCGGCGGCGTGGGGGCGGGGGGGTACGCTTCCGGCATGCTTCCCGCCATTGTCGCATGCCTGCTCGCGTTCGACGCCGCCGGTGCCGCGCCTCCCGAGACGGCGGCTCCCGCGCAGGCCGCGCCCGCCGCGTCAAGCGCGCCCGCAGCGCCGTCCTCGCAGCCGGTGCCGACCCCCGCCCAACAGGAGGCGGCGCGCATCCTGGGCGTCGGCGAGGGCGTCGCGGTCAACGTCGATGTCGGCGTCTGGGTGCCGCGCCTCACGGGCACCGCGCGCGTGGGCGCGGGTGGCACGCCGATGGCCCTGAACGAGCAGCTCGCCGTCGGCGCGAGCGCCCCCGGCGTCGCGGGCGAGCTGGGCGTCTTCGTCGACCGTTGGCGCTTCGGCGGCATCGGCTTCGCGACCTCGCTCGACTCGCACCAGCGCGCCAACGCGGGCGGCACCTTCGGCACGACCACGATCACTCCCGGCGACCGCATCAGCGGCAGCTACTCCGCGTGGATGGTCGGCGCGGAGGTCGGCTACGTCGTCTGGCGTCCCTTCGCGGACGAGCCCTGGCCCTGGAGCGATCCCGGCGCCAACCGCGAGGAGGCGACGAAGGCGATGGGCGCGAACGGGCGTCCGCTCGTGGACATGCGCTTCCTGGTGCTCGGCGGCGCGCTCGCCTTCGGATACGAGCAGACGCTGCAGAACGACACCGCGGGCGGGCAGTCGAGCTTCGACAAGACCGTCGGCGGCATCTACGGCGGCGGCGGCCTCGAGCTCAACCTCGGCATCGACGGGCGCTTCCCGCTCGTGCAGGACGTGCGCATCTACGGCTACGCCGGCATCGGACCATCGATCCCCGACGGCGACGTCCTGTGGATGATCCGCGTCGGCGTCGCGGTGATGTTCACCAAGAACGTGGGCCTCGAGTTCGGCTACCGCCTCTTCGACTTCGACCTGCAGTCGGGTCCCTCCGAGGTCGACGGCGGACTGCGCGGCGTCTTCGGCGCCGTCACGCTGAAGTTCTAGTGCCGGAGCAGCGCATGGATTCCACCGCACGCAGCCGTCCGCGCAGCAATGGCTACCTGCGCGCCAAGGTCCGGCACATCGTGCTGACCAAGGCGGCGGACGCGCTCACGCTGGGCGCGCTCGGGCGCCGCCACGCGGCGCAGGAGATCCAGGTGCGCGAGCTGGAGGTGCGCTGCGCGGGCTGGCCGCGCGAGCACGACGGACTGCGCATCGCGCACGTGACCGACTTCCACCTGGGGCACCACATGCCGACGGCGCGCGCGATCGAGGCGGTCGAGCGCGTGGGCGCGCTCAAGCCGGACCTGCTGGCGTGCACGGGCGATGTCGTGGACCTGGAACTCGACGGTGCGGAGCCGCTGCTGGCGGCGATGGGCGCGGTGCACGCGCCGATGGGGCGCTACCTGGTGCTCGGAAACCACGACCATCTGGACGACGGCGCGATGCTCGCCTCGATGGCGGTGATGCGCGGCGTCGAGCATCTGGACGGCACCGTCGCCCGCTGCGGGAGCGAGCGCGCGCCGCTGCTGGTGGGCGGGATCGACTGGTCGCGCAGCGCGCGCGGGCTGGCGCAGAAGGTGCACGCGCTGCCGCAGGTGCCGCACCTGCTGCTGGCGCACAATCCGCGCGCCTTCTTCGCGGCGGCGGCGCGCGGCGTGCCGCTGACGCTCAGCGGCCACACGCACGGCGGGCAGGTGGCGCTGAAGGGCCGGCCGCGCGCGAACCTCTCGCTCACGAACCGGCTGAGCGCGGGCTTCTACCACCGTCAGGGGCGCGCGCTCTTCGTGAGCGTCGGCGCGGGGGCGTGGTTCCCGGTGCGCGTGCACTGCGCCCCCGAGGTCGTGCTGCTCACGGTCCGCTGCGGATGAGCTCCCAGAGCGCGTCGATGTGGCGTTCCTGCACGCCGGGCGCGCCGACGCTGACGCGCAGCGTGAGCCGGTCGTCGACGCGCGTGTGGCTGAGGAAGGCGCGCCCGCCCGCGTTGATGCGCTCGAGCAGCGCCTGGTTCGCGGCGTCGCCGTCGCGCAGGCGGAAGCAGACCAGCGACCAGCGCGAGGGGGCCGCGAGCTCGAAGCGCGGATCCTCGAGCAGCCGCGCGCGCAGCCGCTGCGCCAGCGCGATGTGCCGGCGCACGAGCCCCTGCAGCCCCTCGACGCCGTAGTGGCGGATGACGAACCACAGCTTGAGCGCGCGGAAGCGGCGCCCCAGCGGGATCTGCCAGTCGCGGTAGTCGATGACCTTGCCGCTTTCGGTCGCGCTGTTGCGCAGGTACTCGGGAAGCACGCTCAGCGCGCGCACCAGCGCGGCGCGGTCGCGCACCCAGAACGCGTCGCAGTCGAAGTTGACGAGCATCCACTTGTGCGGGTTCACGCAGTAGCTGTCCGCGCGCCCGACGCCGTCGTGGATGCCGCGCAGCTCCGGGCAGAGCGCGGCGATGCCCAGGTGCGCGGCGTCGACGTGCAGCCACATGCCGTGCTCCTCGCAGATGTCCGCGAGCGTCGGGATCGGGTCGACCGCGTGCGTGCCGGTCGTGCCCACCGCGCCGACGCAGAAGAAGGGGCGTCGCCCCGCGGCGAGATCCGCGCGCAGCAGCCGCCGCAGCGCGTCGGTGTCCATCTCCTGACGACCGTTCACCGGGACCAGGCGCAGCTGCTCCGCGCCGATGCCCGCGATGCGCGCGTCCTTCTCGATGCTCGAATGCGCCTGCGTGCTGGCGTACGCCACCAGCGGCGCGCCGGCGGCCGCGAGCCCGCGCGCGCCCGCCGCGCCCGCGGTCGCGCGTTCGCGCGCCGCGACCATCGCGCAGAGCGTCGCGCTGCTGGCGGTGTCCTGGATGACGCCGCCGCCCGCGCCGGCGCTGAGGAACGCCTCGGGCAGGCCGAGCATCTGCGCGAGCCAGTCCATCATGTGCGTCTCGAGCTCGGTGCACGCCGGCGAGGTGGACCAGAGCATGCCCTGCACGCCCAGTCCCGCGCTGAGCAGCTCGCCCAGGATCGCGGGACCGCTCGCGTTGGCGGGGAAGTAGCCGAAGAAGTTCGGGCTCTGCCAGTGCATGATCGCGGGCAGCACGATGCGGTCGATGTCCGACTGCACCGCCTCCCAGGGCTCGCCCTGCTGCGGCGGCTGCGCGGGAAGCTGCGCGCGCACCCAGCCCGGCTCCACGCGCGGCTGCACCGGCAGCGACTCGACGCGCTCGAGGTAGTCGGCGATCCAGTCGACCATCGCATGGCCGTGACGGCGCAGGTCGAAGGGGCGCAGCGGCGGATAAGCGCCGTCCTGCGGCGTCGTGGCGGGGTCCAGGGCGGTCATCGGCGGCGCATTGTCCCCGCACGCGGGAATCGGGCAAACTGCGTGCAGGAGAACCTGCCATGTCCGAGACGACCAACGCTTCCACGAACGAATCCTGCGGCGCCTGCGCGCCCGACTGCGCCGCCATCGACCGCCGCCTGGGCAAGGTCGAGAAGACGGTGCGCCGCATCCGGCTGGCGCTCTTCATCGCGCTGGGGGTGCTCATCCTCCTCGTGGGCATCGGCATCGGGCGCGGCATCGCGCACCGGCAGCAGATGCACGATCGCGGCGGCCCCGGCCGCGGCGGTCCCGGCCCCGCGGGGCAGATGCCCGGCGGACCGGCGGGTGGCATGCAGGGGCACGGCGCCATGCAGGGACCCGGCCCGATGGCGCAGCAGCGCCCCGGCCCCGGTCCGGGCGGTCCCGGCCCCGACATGAAGCGCGGCCAGCGCGGTGACAACCGCGGCGCCGCCGGCGATGCGCGCGGACAGCGCGGCGACAACCGCGGCCCGCGCGACGCGCGCGGCCAGCGCGGTGCCGACCGCGGCCCGCGCGACGACCGCGGCCCGCGCGACAGCGCCCGCGGCCCCGACGGCCGCGGCGAGTGACCGCGTGCTCGCCTTCGATCAGGCTTCGCCGGCCGCGTAGTGGCGGCCGAAGCGGTTCGCGATGAAGTCGTCGAAGTTGACGTCCTCGTTGCGCACCAGCCCGTGCGTGGGCAGCTTGCCCTCGTGCAGCAGGTCGAGCACCGCCGTCACGCCGCAGGCGGTCGTGATCTGGATCGCCGTCCAGTGGTGCCCGTTGACGTGCGCGTGGCGGACGAGCTTCGCGTAGGTGCGCTCGGTGTAGGTGCGGCCCACGTGGCCCTGCGCGCTCACGAAGATCGCGACCACGTCCTGGCGCGTCGTGGGCAGCGCGCGCTCGAAGACCTTGCGCAGCTCGTCGCGGTGCTCGCGGAAGCCCAGGTCCCACATCAGGAGCTTCAGGATCGCGTTGTGCCCCGGGTAGCGCATCGTCTTGTACGAGAGGTGCTTGACCTTGCCCTCGAGCGTCGCCGCGAAGGTGCCCAGGCCGCCCGAGGTGTTGAAGGCCTCGAGCTCGATCCCCTCGATCATCATGTGCTCGAGCCCCTCGAGCGGCGGGACGACCGCGACCTTGCCGTCGATGACCGCCTCGCAGGGCTGGATGTACTCGTTGATGAGCCCCTCGGTGGACCAGGTCAGGTTGTACTTCAGCGCGTTGGAGGGGAACTCCGGCAGCGCGCCGACGCGCATCTTCACCTCGTGCAGGTCGCTCATGCCCTGGATGAGGTTGTTCGCCGCGATGGTGATGAAGCCGGGCGCGAGGCCGCACTGCGGGATGAAGGCGCTCTTCGCGCCCTTGGCGAGCTGCACGACCTTCTTGGTGACGGCGACGTCCTCGGTGAGGTCCAGGTAGTGGATGCCGCGCGCCTTGGCGCGCTCGGCGACGAGCATGTTGCAGTAGTAGGGGGCGCAGCTCACGACCGCCCACTGCCCCTCGAGCGCCTTGTCCAGCGCGGCCGGATCGTCGAACTTGCCCGTCATGCCGCGCGCGCCCGGGGTGAGCGCGAGGGTCTCCTCGACGCTCGCGGCGTGCGAGTCCATCGCGAGGACCTGGTAGTCGCCGCAGGTCTGGAGGAGGTTCACGACCATCCGGCCGATCTTGCCGGAACCGAGGACAAGCACGTTCTTCATGGCGATGTTGGGAGGGGACAAGGGTGCGGAAGCGGTCGCGTGCGCGCAGCGGCGCCTGCGGCGCGGATCAGGCGGGGAGCTTGGCGAGGTCGCGGCCGACCTCCTCCATGAGCTCGCCCATCGTGTCGGGGCCGAAGCTGAACTTCAGGCCGGAGGCGCGGAAGAGCTCGGGCAGCGGGCGGCTGCCGCCCAGCGAGAGGCCGCGCTTGTAGTTGGCGAGCGCCTGCGCGGGGTCGCGGCGCGCCTGCAGCCACATCTGCAGCGCGCCGATCTGCGCGATGCCGTACTCGATGTAGTAGAAGGGGATGCCGAAGACGTGGAGCTGCCGGTGCCAGAGTGTGCGCAGCGCCTCCTCGTAGCCGCTCCAGTCCACGGCCGCGCCGAAGCGGTCGTTGAGGTGGAGCCAGTACTGCTCGCGGTCCTTGCGCGTGTGCGTCGGGTGCAGGTAGATCCAGTGCTGGAAGGCGTCGATGGTCGCGATCCAGGGGAGCGTGGTGCTCAGCCCCTCGAGGTGGTCGCGGCGCGCGCGGTCGGCGTCGACGGGCGAGTAGAAGGCGTCCAGGTGCGGGAAGGTGAGCAGCTCCATGCTCATGCTCGCGACCTCGGCGAACTCCATCGGGCTGCCGCGGTAGCCCACGAGCGGATCGTGCGCGCAGAGCAGGCTGTGGAAGGCATGGCCCGCCTCGTGCACCATCGTGATGACGTCGCGGTGCAGGCCCGCGGCGTTCATGAAGATGAAGGGCGTGCGGCTGCGCTGGCGCTGGTACTGGTAGCCGCCCGGCGCCTTGCCCTTGCGGCTCTCGAGGTCCAGGCAGTCGCCGGTGCGCATGCTGTCGAACATGCGGCCCAGCTCGGGATCCATGCGGTGGAAGATCGCGCTGCTGCGGTCGACGAGCTCCGCGGCGGTGGAGAAGGGCGAGAGCGGCGCGCGGCCGTGCAGGTCCACCTTCAGGTCCCAGGGACGCAGCGGCGAGACGCCCAGCGACTTCGCGCGCTCGGCGTTGAGCTGGCGCAGCAGGGGGACGCAGACCTTCTCGGCGCCCTCGTGGAAGCGCTCGCAGTCCGCGGGCGTGTAGTCGAAGCGCTGCATGCGCGCGTGCTGGTAGTCGCGGAAGTTCGGGAAGCCCGCGTTCAGCGCGATCTGGTGGCGCAGGCGGATCATCTGGTCGAAGAGGTCGTTGATCTGGTCCGCGTCGCGCAGGCGGCGCTGCGCGACCGCCTCCCAGCTCTTCTGGCGGCGCGTGCGGTCGGTCTCCTCCAGGAAGCGCGCCATCTGCGGCAGCGTGCGCTCCTGGCCCTCGAACTCGACGGTCATCGCGCCGTTGATCTCGCTGTACTTCTGGTCGAGCTTGGTCGACTCGGTCTCCAGCGGGATGTTCGCCTCGCGGAAGATCTCGACGGAGCGGCGCATCGCGCGCAGCAGCACGCCGTAGCGCGTCTGGTCGAGCTGGCCGGCGAAGGGGCACTCGGCGATCTTGCGGTCCAGCGCGAAGCCGACCTTCTTGAGCTCGGGCTCCACCGTCTCGACGAACTCGAGGTAGCGCTTGCGCGCGAGCTCGTCGTCGGTGTGGCGGGTCATCGAGATGTACAGGTTCGCGGCGGCCTCCTCGGCGGCGGCGTCCAGCTCGCTGCGGTCCAGGAGCAGGCGCTCGAGCGCGGCGGCGTCGTGGACCGTCCGGCCCACGAGCTGGCTGTAGTAGGGCTCCAGCGCCTCCCAGCGCGAGCCGTCCAGGTTCGCGGGGACGAAGGTGGAGGCGGGGGCGTGCGAGGCGGGCTTGTTGCTCGTGCTGGAGGACATCGGAAGCTCCGTGGAGGGGCCGTTCGGGTGGATCGGGAATGGTACCCCCCAGCGCGGGCGGTCAGGCGGGATTCGCGATCGTGGCCGCGACCGCGGGCAGCAGCGTCCGCTCGCGCACCTGCTCCGCGAAGAGGTCCGCCTCCAGGCGCCCCGTGCAGAGGAAATAAAGTGTGCTCCCGCTGCCGCTGACGTGGACCGCGCGCCCCGTCGCCTCGGCGATGCGCTCGATCGCCCCCGCGAGTTCCGGGGCGACCGCGATCGCCGGCGCCGCGAGGTCGTTGAAGGGCGCGTCGTGGCGCACGGTCGCACCCGCGGCGAGCGCGCGCACGCGCTGCGCGGCGAGCGCCGCGTCCGGACGCATGCGGTCGAAGGCGCCGTAGACGGGGCCCGTCGGGCACGCGGCGCGCGGGAAGACGAGCACCGCGTGCAGGTCGGGCAGGCGCTCGTGGTGCTCGAGCCGCTCGCCGAGTCCCTCGACGATCGCGCTGCCGCCGCGCACCAGGAAGGGCACGTCGCTGCCGAGGCCGCGCGCGATCTCCGCGAGCTCCGCCTCGTCCAGCCCGAGCCCGTGCAGCGCGTTCACGCCGCGCAGCATCGCGGCCGCGTTGCTCGATCCGCCGCCGAGTCCGCCGCCGACGGGGATGCGCTTCTCGAGCTTCATGCGCAGCGGCAGCGGGCGCCCCGCGCGCTCCTGCAGCGCCAGGTGCGCGCGCACCGCGAGGTCCTTCTGGATCGGCCAGTCGATCTCGCTGGTGCGCGGCGCGTCCGCCGCCCAGACGATCGCGTAGAGCGAGTCGCGCCCCGCCTCCAGCCGCGTCAGGTGCAGGTCGTCCGCGAAGTCCGTCGTCACCATCCAGCTCGCGATGGGATGCATGCGGTCCGCGCCCGGCGGACCGACGCTCAGCGCCAGGTTGAGCTTCGCGGGGCAGCGGACGAGGATCTGGCGCGCGCGATCGGACACGCCGCAAGCGTAGCCGCGCCGCCTACACTCACGCGATGCTGTGGCAGCCCGCGTTGCCTGACCGATACCTGCGCCTCTCCGACCAGGAGCTGGCCGACGGCATCCGCGCGCGCAAGGCGCAGCTCGGGGACCAGCTCCTCGTCCTGGGCCACCACTACCAGCAGGACGACGTCGTCCAGCACGCGGACCTCACGGGCGACAGCCTCAAGCTCAGCCAGATGGCCGCGGAGGAGGCCGCCCGCCGCGGCAGCCGGTTCATCGTCTTCTGCGGCGTGCACTTCATGGCCGAGACGGCCGACATCCTGACCGACGACTCCGTGCGCGTCATCCTGCCCGACCTCTCCGCCGGCTGCTCGATGGCCGACATGGCGCAGTACGACGAGGCGGTCGAGGCGTGGGAGACGATCCAGCGCGCGATCGCGCCGCGCACGCGCGTCGTGCCGATCACCTACGTGAACTCGAGCGCCGCGATCAAGGCGTTCGTCGGTTCCAAGGGCGGCGCCTGCTGCACCAGCTCCAACGCGCAGCAGGTCTTCGAGTGGGCGATGCGCGGCGGCGACGAGCCGCTCGCCAAGGGCGAGCAGGTGAAGATCCTCTTCCTGCCGGACCAGCACCTCGGTCGCAACACCGCCAAGCGCAAGGGCTTCGTCACGGAGCTCGACGCGACGCCGGCGAAGCCCGCGCAGACGGCGCTCTGGGATCCGCGCCTGCCCTCGGGCGGGCTGGAGGACGCGGCGATCCGCGACGCGAAGGTGCTCCTGTGGGCGGGCCACTGCAGCGTGCACAAGCTCTTCCGTCCCGAGCATGTCGCGCAAGTGCGCGCGCAGAACGCGAAGGAGGGCGGGATCACCGTGCTGGTGCATCCCGAGTGCGCGCAGGAGGTCGTGGACATCGCGGACCTCGCGGGCTCGACGGAGTACATCATCCGCACGGTGGAGGAGGCGCCCGCGGGTTCGCGCTGGGCGGTCGCCACCGAGGTGCACCTGGTGAACCGCATCGCCGCGCGCGCCGCCGGGCGCGGCGTCTTCGTGCGCATGCTCAGCGACTGCCAGTGCCTGTGCACCACGATGTACCGCATCGATCCGCAGCACCTGCTCTGGACGCTGGACAATCTTGCGGAGGGCAAGGTGGTCAACGAGATCCGCGTCCACCCGCAGGCGCGGCAGCTCGCGCGCCTGGCGCTGGAGCGCATGCTGCGCAATGCCGCGCCCGCCCCCGCCGCGAAGGGCCAGCGCGCGCCGGAACGCGGCGCACCCCTCGTAGACTGAGGGCGTGAGCGACTCCACCCTTTCGACCGACGCCGAACCCGCGCCGCGCCACCGCGCGCGCTTCGTGCTGCTCGTCATCGCCGGCATCGTGGCCCTGCTGGCCATCGCCGTCGCGATGCTGCCGACCTTCATCTCCTGGGGCATGCTCGATGGCAAGGTCGTGCGCACCGTCGGCGCCGCCGTGCACGGCAAGGTGACCCTCGAGGGCATCGACGCGAGCTGGGCGAGCGGCATGGGCATCCGCGGGCTGGTGATCGACGACACCGAGCATGGCAACCGCATCGAGGTGAGCGCCTCGGTCGAGCAGGGGCTCTGGGAGCTCTTCACCGCCGGCATCCGCGGCCTCGACGTCCACCTGAAGGGGAGCGTGCACACGCGGCGACTCGCCGACGGATCGCTCGCGCTCGCGAAGCTTCCGCGCCCGGTGCTCACCGAGGCGAGCAGCTCCTCCGGCGGCTCGTCGCCGGTGCATGTGGAGGTCGATCCCTCGCTGCCGGCGGGGACCTCGATCAACCTCTTCCTTGACGGCATCACCGTGCAGGTCGACGATCCCGCGGGCGCCGTCGCCGCGGCGGTGCGCGACGTGAAGGGATCCCTCGAGCTCAACGCCGGCGGCAAGACGGGCGTGACGCTCGCGGGCACGACGCAGGTGGGCCAGACCTCGGGAAGCTTCGAGCTGTCCGCGAGCGCCGACAAGCTGGTGGACGCGAACGGCCGCATCGTCTACGAGCGCACGCCGGCGACGCTGCGCGCGAAGGCGAGCGGGCTCTCCTTCGACGCGGGCGGCCTGGCGATGCGCGTGGCGGACCTCGATGTCGACGTCACAAGCCAGGATCTCACCGGCGCGGTCGACGCGAAGGCGACGGTGCACGCGTCCGTCGACGGCGGCGCGCCGACCTCGCTCGAGATGCAGCTTCGCGCGGCGCGGCTGCTGGATTCCAAGGGCAAGTTCGTCTTCGACCTCGGCGGCCTCTCGGGCACCGTGCGCGCGGAGGGCGTCCCGACGGCGCCGCTGCAGCGCTTCCTGGAGGGGACGCCGGTCGTGCTTGCGCGCGACCTGGGGCCGACCGTCTCGCTGAACGCGAGCTTCGCCGACGCGACCGGCTCCGGCATCCGCATCGACGCGCGCAGCGAGCGCGCGACGCTGCGCGCCGAGGGCGCGGTCGATCCCGCCACTCGCGCGGCGACGCTGCGCACCGTCGCGCTGGAGGCGACCGTCGATCCGGCGCTGCTGCGCGCGGCCGCGGGCATCGAGCTGCGCGCGCCCGCGCGCGTCACGCTCAACGCGACCGACCTGCTGGTCCCGCCCGCCGCGGCGGACGGCTCCTTTCCGGTGAACGCGCTGCGCTTCCAGGCGCAGGCGCGCGTGGAGCTCGCGGGCATGCGCGTGCCCGGACCCGATGGACTGGTCGACGTCGCCGTCGACGCGATCGGCGTCACCGTCGGCGCCGCGCCGCTGGGCAGCGCCATCGACATCGACCTCACCGCGCACGCCTCGGCCGCCGCGAGCGGCCCCAGCGCGCGCGATCCGATGAACCTCGCCGCGGAGCTGCGCGCCGGCGGCGCGCTGGGCTGGCACGGCATGCTGCGCGCGCGCGCGATCCCGTGCGCGCTGCTGGATCCGTGGGTGCCCGCGTCGGTGCACCTGGTGCCCAGCCGCGATCTGGGCGCGGAGATCCGCACCGTCGACGCGCGCGTCGCCGCGGGCGACGCGCCCGCGATCGTGCTCTCGGTCGAGTCGGATTCGCTGGGCGTGCGCGCCACCGGCACCGTCGGCGCGGACGGCGCGACCGCGATCAGCGGCGCGCGCGTGGACCTGCGCCGCGTGCGTCCGGAGCTGCTCGCCGCCTTCGGCGTGCCGGTCGAGCAGGCGATCGACGCCTCGCTGGTCGTGCGTTCGGCGACGCTGCCGCCGCGCCAGGCCTTCGACGTGGGCAAGGTCGCCCTCGATGGCGAGCTGACGGTGAACTCCGCGGGCGCGCGGCAGATGGCGGTCGCGCGGCCGCCCGCCGCGGGGGGCGCTCCTGCCGCCGGCGCGGCGCCCGCTGCCGGCCCCGAAGTTCCGTTCCAGGTCCGCCTCTCGGGCGAAGGCGCGCAGGCGCGCCGCATCGCCCTGGCGGGCGTGCGCGTCGGCATCGCCACGCCCGCGCTCGCGCAGGAAGTCGCGCTCCAGGTCGCCGCGCGCGTCGACGACATGCCGGTGCAGGCGCAGCTTTCCGCGAAGGGGCTCCTGCGCGCCGGCGCCAATGGCGCGCTCGCGCTCGACCTCGAGGGCGCGCGCATGCAGGCGACGGCGACCGTCTCGGAGATCACCGCGCAGCGCGTGGGCCGCGAGGTCCCCGCGCTCGCGGCCATCGCGCCGCAGGTGGGCGACGGACGCTTCAGCCTCGCCGCCGGGCTCGAGGGCTCGCTGCTGGACGGCACCGCGACGCTCGCGCTCGACTCGGGCGCGCGCACGCCGACGCCCGCGCAGGCGCGCCTCACCGCGAAGCTCGCGCGCGAGTCGATCGAGGCCAGCGGCACCGTCTCGGTGGTCGCGACCTCCGCGCTCGTCGCCGCCGCCGCGCCGGGCACGACGATCGCGCTCGCCGCGCCCGCGCCGGTGGAGCTGGCGATCGCGCCCATCACGCTGCAGCGCACCGGCCCCTGGGCGGTCGAGCCGCCGAAGCAGGCGCAGGTCCGCGCCTCGCTCGCGAAGCTGCACCTCATGAAGGTCCCCGGCCTCGTGGGCGAGCCGGTGCTCGAGGGCACCGCGCTCGACGCGACCGTCGCGCTCGCGGGCGGCACGGCGATCCGCACCACGCTCTCCACCGCGATCGCCAGCGCGCGCGCGGGTGCGCAGCCCGCGCCCGTCGCGAAGCTCGCGCTCACCGGCGGCTGGAGCGCCGGCGACGCCAGGACTGCGCCGCGCTGGGACGCGGACATGCAGGTCAGCGACCTGCAGGGCGCCGCGCTCGCGACGCTCGTCGACCTCGGCGACGCGGGCGGCGAGATCGGCGCCGGCGGCTCCGCGAAGGTGAAGGTGCGCTCGGATGCGCCGGGCGCGATCGCCTTCGATGTCGACAGCACCATCCCGCGCCTGCGTGCGGTGCTGCGCGGCGACCTCACCAACGAGGTGCTCACGCTGCGCGACAGCTCGCTCGCGCTTTCGCTGCCGGGCCCGAGCGTCGTCGCCTACCTCAACGGGCAGGCGGCGCGCGCGGCGAAGGCGGCCGATCCGAACAAGCCCGCGCCGCGCCCCTGGAAGAGCGCCGGCCCGCTCGAGGTGAACGCCGAGATCCCGAACCTGCGCATGGATGTCGTTCCCACGCGCGCGCCCGCCTCCACCGGCGAACCCGCCCCCGCGGCGCCCGACGCGCCTGTGCCCGCCGCCGCCGCGCCGAGCTTCCAGCTCCCCGCGGGCTTCGCGGCCGTCGCGCGCATCGGCGTGAAGCCGATCCAGCTCGTGCCCACGGAGGGCGCGCCCATCTCCATCGAGGCCGCGACGCTCGTCGCCGACGCCCCCGGCCTGGGCAAGCCCGCCTCGCTGCAGATCGACGGGGGCATCATCGGCCCCGACGGCAAGCGCGCGCCGCTCACCGTGCGCGCGACGCTCAAGGACTGGAGCCGCGAGGACGGCAGCGTCGACTTCAAGCGCATGCAGGTGGACGCGACCGCGAAGGCGGAGTCCGCCTCCACCGGCGTCGTCGGCGCGCTCATGGGCAAGGGCAACGAGCTCGCCGAGGCGCTCGGCCCGACCGCGACGCTCGACGCGAGCATCCGCTCCACCGGCCCCGGCGCGGCGATGGCGCAGGCCTCGCTCACCTCGAAGTACCTGCAGATCGCGGCGCCGCAGGTGGAGATCAAGGACGGCTTCGCGATCATCGTGCCCGCGAAGCCGCTGCGCGCGGAGTTCATCCCGAGCGATCCGCTGCGCGAGCGCCTGCTCGAGCCGATCAACCCGATCTTCAAGGACGTCCGCCTGGCCGACGAGAAGAAGCCGATCGTCTTCGAGGCGACGGCGCTGCGCTGGCCCTTCGACGGCGACTACGCCAAGTGCGACGGGCAGTTCGACCTGGTCGTGGGCGACGTCCTCATCGAGCGCAATCCCTCCAACGAGGTGCTCAACCTGCTCAAGGTCTTCCAGGGCCAGCAGGGCAAGCCCGTCGAGGGACGCATCGATCCGCTGAAGGTGAGCGTCGCGCGGGGCCAGCTCAAGTACAGCGACTTCAACGTCGGCATCGAGAAGCAGGGCAACTCCTGGGTCACGCGCCTGATCTTCAGCGGCGACGTGGACCTCACGCGCAAGCCGCCCTTCGCGCGCTCGATCGCGGCGAACTACCCGCTCTCCTCCGTGGCGCGCTCGGTGATCAACCTGCTGCCCAACGAGGATGGCGGCGGCTCCGTCGCGGACGCGCTCAACGTGCTCAGCCTGGGCGCGACCGACGCGGTGCAGCTGCGCGTCACGCTGAAGGGCCCCCTCGGCGACGTCGACGGCAAGCCCGCGGTCATGCAGCGCAAGGTGAAGGTCGTCTTCGACGCGCGCGCGCTCGGCGGCGGCGTCGGCGGCGCGGCCAAGGGCGCGGCCGAGGCGATCGGCGGCGCCATCGAGGACATCTTCGGGCGCAAGAAGAACAACAACAAGAAGAACGCGAAGTGAGCCGCGCGCCGCGCGTGGCGCCGCCGCGCGCGCGTGCGCACGCGCCGTCATCCCCCGCGCGCGCCGCGCGTCACATCGGCTTGTCGGCGATGGTCCGGTCGTACATCTCGAGAAGCTTCGTCTTGTCGAAGATCATCTCGTTGCGGCTCATGCCCGTCACGTCGTAGACCGGCGTGAGCTCGATGGCGTCGCAGGGGCACGCCTCCTCGCACATCCCGCAGTAGATGCAGCGCAGCTCGTCGATGTCGAACTGCTTCGGGTACTTCTCGCGGTCGGGCCAGGGGCTCGCGTCCGCGACGATGTGGATGCAGTGCGCGGGGCACGCCGTCTGGCACATGAAGCACGCGACGCACCGCACGCGGCCGTCCTCGTCCTTGTTCAGGCGGTGCACGCCGCGGAAGTGCGGCTTGTAGATGCCGCCGTCCTCGACGGAGCGGTGCTCGCGGCGCTGCTCGGGGTACTGGAGCACCCAGAGGGTGTCCTTGTTCGCGCCGTTGCGGCCGATGTTCTGGAAGCAGTGGCGAAGCGTCGTGCCAAGCCCCTTGAAGACGTTCATCACATAGAGGCTCTCCGTGCGGTTGAGCTTCTTGGGCGTGACGTCGAGGATCTCGTTGTCGCGGATCGCCATGGGAGGGTGGCGATTCTAGGCCAGCGCGGGGGGCAGGCGTGTACCCTCCGGCGATGGCGCGCAGGAACCCGCAGTCGGCCGAACGGCAGCGGCGCGAGACGAGCATCGGCTGGCGCATGGCCGGGCTGGGCGTGCAGACCGGCTCCGAGGCGCTCGCGGGCGCCCTCCTGGGCTGGGTGATCGACTACTACGCCGGGACCAACGGCTGGGCGCTGCTCATCGGCGGGGTCGCCGGGATCCTCGTGGGCCTGGTCTCGCTGGTGCGCGGCTCCATGAAGCTCAACCGCGAATTCGACGAGGCGCGCCGGTCCGGCAGCGAGGGCCCGGGCGCCCGGGAGAATCCATGACCCAGACCGATCCGGCGCCACGGCGCCCCATGCCCCCCGAGGCGGAGATCACCGTCGCGCACCCGCCGCTGGTCACCGCGACCGCGATCTGCACGGGCGTGGCCGTCGTGGCGATCCTCGTCATGGCCCCCCTGATGGCCGATCCGAGCCAGTTTTCCACATTCGGGGCCCTTGGGGCCGCGGGGGCAGGGGTGCTGACGGCGGCCACGGCGCGCGTCTTCGCGTCCGGAAAGCCCCGACCGGCCAGTTCGGTGGGCTCGGCGTGGCTGGGGGCCACCCTGATGCGCTTCGTCCTCGTGCCTGCCCTGTGCGTTTCTGTATACTTCGCCGCCCCAAAGGTGGCCTGGGCAGCAGTGCTGGCGACCTTGGGCTCGTATCTGGGCTGCCTTGCGGTGGAGACCGCGATGGTGGTCCGGCAAGTCCACCGCGGCTCGTAGGCCCCCATCCATGAACCTGCTCCTCGCCTCAGGCAGCAATCCCCTTGGCCACGTCCTCGACAAGAAGAGCGCCCTGAGCACCCTTCTGGGCGTCGACGTGCCGCTGAGCGTCATCTCCGTCGTCACCGGCGGCGTCGTGACGGTCGCGATCCTCCTCTACGCGGCCAGCCGCATCCGCACCGGCCCGGAGTCCCAGGGCCACGAGCGCTACGTGACGCGCGGCCGCCTGAGCCAGGTGATCGAGGTCCTCGTCGAGGGCCTCTACCGCCAGATGCTGGAGCCCGTCATGGGCCCGCGCCTCGCGCGCGCCTGGCTGCCCTTCCTGCTGAGCGTCTTCTTCTTCGTCCTGACGCTGAACGTCTTCGGCCTGATCCCCTTCCTGGACCTGCAGCCGCTCGCCGGCTACATCGGCGCCAAGGTGCAGGGCCGCGACCTCACCGCGCATGAGGCCGAGGCGCTCGTCTTCTTCGGCGGCACCGCGACGGCGAACCTCTCCGTGAACATCGGACTGGCGTTCTGGGCCTTCCTCGCGATCCAGTGGCAGTCGCTGCGCGAGCTGGGCATCAAGGGCTGGCTCGAGCACCTCGCCGGCGGCGAGGCGCTGCTGAGCAACAAGGGCCTCTGGGCGGTCGTCCCGATCATCTTCGTGGTCGAGGTGCTGGGCCTGATCATCAAGCCCGCCGCGCTGGCCATCCGACTCTTCGCGAACATGGTGGGCGGCCACACGCTGATGGCGACCCTCATGCTCTTCGGCGCCATGGCCGTGAGCCTGGGCGCGGCCGCGGTCGCGGGCATCTCGCTCGCCGCCGGCCTCTTCGCGCTGGTCATCACCTTCCTCGAACTCTTCGTCGCCTTCCTGCAGGCGTTCATCTTCATGTTCCTCACGGCCGTGTTCATCTCGCAGATGGCGCACCATGACGAGCATCACGATGAGGAACATGGCCACGACGGCCATGGGGCCGACGAGCATCACGGATCAGGCAGCGCGGACGCCCATTCGCCGAAGCCCGCGCACTCGCACTGATCCACGGGCCGAAGACCCCCGACTCTTCCCTTCCCGCCGCGTGGACCGCGGAAGGCACAATCGTCACCGACGCGGTCCACGGCGTCAGACATCCAGACACGGAGACATCGGAACATGAAGAACAAGCTTGCACTCGTCGGCCTCGCCGCCCTCGCCGCCGCCGCCATCGTGGATCCCGCCCTCGCGCAGGACCACGCCGCCGCGATCGACACCGGCATGAAGGGCATGGGCATCGGCCAGGGCGCCGGCATCATCGGCGGCCTCGCCGTGATCGGCGCGGGCCTGGGCATCGGCAAGATCGGCGCCTCGGCCAACGAGAGCACCGCCCGCCAGCCGGAGATGGGCGGCCGCATCTTCACCAACATGATCCTGACCGCGGCGCTCGTCGAAGGCGTCGCGCTCTTCGCGGTCGTCGTCTCGCTGCTGGCCTTCCAGTCCGCCGGCAAGTGATCCGCGATTGAATCTCCGGTTCCCCGCTCCGAAAGGGGCGGGGAACCCTTCCCGACCGACGCAGTCCCGACCGAATCCTCCCCCCAAGGAGAACCGCATGAACCTCCTCCTGCTCGCATCCGCCGAAGGCGGCGCAGACCCCGTGGCCTTTGAGAAGCTCCCCGCGATCACCGCGGTGCTGGTCTTCGGCGCGGCCTTCCTCATCCTCGCGAAGTTCGTCTGGCCGACGATCGTGAAGGGCCTCGACGACCGCAACGCGAAGATCGTCGGCGAGATCAAGGCCGCCGAGGACGCCCGCGAGGCCGCCAAGGCCGCGCAGGCGGAGTTCGAGAAGCGCCTCGCCTCCGCGCGCGAGGAGGCCTCGAACATGATCAAGCAGGCCCGCGCCGACGCCCAGCGCGTCGCCGACGAGCTCAAGGCGCGCAACGAGCAGGAGCTGGCCGAGCGCGTCGCGCGCGCGAACGCCGACATCGAGGCCGCGCGCAAGTCCGCCGTCGCCGAGATGCACGCGCAGGCGGGGCTGCTCGCCACCGACATCGCCGCGCGCATCCTCAAGCGCCAGGTCAACGACCAGGACAACCAGCGCCTCGTCGCCGAGTCGCTCCAGGAGCTCGCCTCCAGCCGGCGGTAACCCCCGATGCCCACCCAGATCGACGAAGTCGCAAAGGTCTACGCCAAGTCGCTCTTCGAGCTCGCGCGCGAGCTCGGCGCGGGCGAGGCCGGCATCGCCGCGATGGGCGCGGAGCTGCGCGAGGTGTGCGAGATCGTGCGCCGCGACAAGCGCGCGCTCGAGTTCTTCCGCTCCCCGATCATCGACCCCAAGCGCCGCGCCGCCTCGCTGCGCGCGATCTTCGCGGGCCGGGTCACCGAGACGCTGCTGAACTTCATCCTCGTCCTCAACGACAAGGGCCGCCTCCACGAGCTCCTCAACATCGAGGAGGCGTACGAGGCGATGGAGCAGGCCGCCTTCGGCCGCGTCGAGGTCGACGTCTACACGGTGGACGGCCGCCTCGACTCCTCCGCCGAGGGCTCCATCCGCGCGCAGCTCAAGTCCGCGCTCGGCAAGGATCCCGTGCTGCACGTCTACGCCGACCGCTCGATGATCGGCGGCCTGAAGGTGCGCATCGGCGACCAGCTCATCGACGGCTCCATCGACGCGCAGCTGCGCCGGATGCGCAGCTCGATCCTCTCGCGCGGCCTCGGCGGCCGCGACGCCACGAACTTCCTCCAGTGACCCCACGACTCCGGCGGGCGGCCTGACGGCCGGCCCGACGATTCCCGACTCAGACCCTCCCGAAAGGTTCGCCGTGAAGATCAAGACCGACGAAATCACCTCCGTCCTCAAGCAGGAGATCCAGAACTTCGCCAACCAGCTCGAGATCTCCGAGGTGGGCCAGGTGGTCGAGGTGGGCGACGGCATCGCCCGCGTCTACGGCCTCGGCAAGGTGATGTCCGGCGAGCTGCTCGAGTTCCAGACGCAGAGCGGCAAGACCGTCACCGGCCTGACCATGAACCTGGAGCTCGACACCGTCGGCGCCGCGCTCTTCGGCGACACCGACCTCATCCGCGAGGGCGACACCGTCAAGGCGACGGGCCGCATCCTGGAGGTCCCCGTCGGTCCGCAGCTCCTGGGCCGCGTCGTCGATCCGCTGGGCGTGCCGCTGGACGGCGGCCCCGCGATCCGCGCCGAGGGCACCCGCAAGGTGGACATCGTCGCCCCCGGCATCGCCGCGCGCCAGCCCGTCAAGGAGCCGCTGCAGTTCGGCGTCAAGGCCGTCGACAGCATGATCCCCGTCGGCCGCGGCCAGCGCGAGCTGGTCATCGGCGACCGCAAGACCGGCAAGACCGCCGTCTGCCTGGACTGCATCATCAACCAGAAGCAGTACTGGGGCACCCCCGAGGCGGTCGTCTGCATCTACGTCGCGGTCGGCCAGAAGGACTCGACCGTCGCGGGCGTCGTCGACACGCTGCGCCGCAACGGCGCGATGGACTACACGATCGTCGTGAACGCCGGCAGCTCGGCCCCCGCGCCGCTGCAGTACATCGCCCCCTATTCGGGCTGCGCGATGGGCGAGTACTTCATGTGGCAGGGCAAGGACGGCAAGACCCCCAAGCACGTCCTGGTGGTCTACGACGACCTCTCCAAGCAGGCCGTCGCCTACCGCGAGCTCTCGCTGCTGCTGCGCCGTCCGCCCGGACGCGAGGCGTACCCCGGCGACGTCTTCTACCTGCACAGCCGCCTGCTCGAGCGCGCCACCAAGCTCAGCAACGAGAACGGCGGCGGCTCGCTGACCGCGCTGCCGATCATCGAGACGCAGGAAGGCGACGTCTCGGCGTACATCCCGACCAACGTCATCTCCATCACCGACGGCCAGATCTACCTGCAGCCGGAGCTCTTCTCCGCCGGCGTCCGTCCCGCCATCAACGTCGGCATCTCGGTCAGCCGCGTCGGCGGCAACGCGCAGATCAAGGCGATGAAGGAAGTCGCCGGCTCGCTGCGCCTGGACCTCGCGGCCTACCGCGAGCTCGAGGCGTTCGCGCAGCTGGGCACCGAGCTCGACGCCGCCTCGCAGCGCCAGCTCGACCGCGGCGCGCGCATGGTCGAGCTGCTCAAGCAGGGCCAGTTCCAGCCCTTCGGTGTCATCGACCAGTGCATCTCGATCTTCGCCGGCTCCAAGGGCCTGCTGGACGACGTGCCGCTGAACCGCGTGAGCGCCTTCGAGAAGGGCCTGCTCGAGTACTTCCAGGGCCCGGGCAAGGCGCTGCGCGACCAGCTCGTGGAGAAGAAGTCCTTCAAGGGCATGGAAGACCAGTTCATTGCCGCGATGAAGGCCTTCAAGGCCACCTTCAAGTGACCGCGCGCCGGACGCGCCAGGCGTCCGCATCCCGAACCATCCCGCGGCGCCCGTCCCACGACGGGCGCCGCGCGTCCTTTTCGGCGCTGGCGTAGCCTGCGGCGATGCTCGATCCCGCGCTGGAGGTCCACCGCACGCACTACCGGGGCCGGCGTGTGTGCGTCACCGGCGGGGCGGGGTTCATCGGCAGCCACCTGGCCGACGCGCTCGTGGAGTGCGGCGCGCAGGTGCGGATCATCGACAACTTCAGCAACGGGCGCGAGGAGAACCTGCGCGGCCCGGCGGCGGCGGCGGAGCTGGTGCGCGGGAGCATCGTCGACGCGGCGGCGCTGGACGCGGCCTTCGCCGGGTGCGAGATCGTCTTCCACCAGGCGGCGATGGGCAGCGTCCCGCGCAGCGTGGAGATCCCCGAGCAGTACCACGAGAACAACGTGACGGGCACGGTCCGCGTGCTCGAGGCGGCGCGCCGCGCGGGGGTGCGCCGCGTCGTCTACGCCGCCAGCAGCAGCGCCTACGGCAACACCGCGACGCTTCCCAAGGTGGAGACGATGCGCGCGGACACGCTCTCGCCCTACGCGTACACCAAGCTGGCGGGGGAGCACCTGCTGCGCGCCTGGTGCAACTGCTACGGGCTCGAGGGGGTGAGCCTGCGCTACTTCAACATCTTCGGCCCGCGGCAGCGGCACGACTCGCCCTACGCGGCGGTCATCCCGCTCTTCGCGAAGCACCTGCGCGAGGGGACCTCGCCGGTGATCTTCGGGGACGGGAAGCAGACGCGCGACTTCACCTACATCGCCAACGCGGTGCACGCGAACATGCTTGCGGGGGCGGTCGCGGGGACGGGCGCCGGCGCGCTCGACGGGCGGACGGTGAACATCGCCTGCGGCGGTCGCTTCAGCCTGCTGGAGCTGCTCGAGACGATGGCGCGGCTCATGGGCGCGCGCGCGACGCCGGAGTTCCGGCCGATGCGCACCGGCGACGTGCGCGACAGCGAGGCGGACATCCGCGCCGCCGGCGAGCTGCTGGCCTACCGCGTGATCGTCGGCTTCGAGGACGGGCTCGCGCGCACCGTGCGCGCCTAGCCCGCGGTCGGGAAAATATGCCGGGCATGCCCGGCATATTTTCGGCGGGGGTGCCCATCGCAAAAGCGCAGTCGCCCGCGCGGCGAACCCGCGCGGGCGACTGCTTCAGAGGGGTCGGGGGCAGCACCAGAGTGTGCAGAGCCCGTCGGGTGCACGGGACTACCGGTGCCCGCCCTCGAAATCCTTGCGATCAATCACTGGATCACCTCCTTTGCAAAAGGGTCCTGCCCAGCCGTCGCGGCATCGACCGCCGCCGGGCGCTTTCCCCCGCAGCGTCCTGCGGGGCACACCCACACAGTAGCAGGCGTTTGGCGCCGTGTCGCCCCGAGGCGTGGATTCCTTCGAAGTTGCGGCCGTGGGGCGCGCCGTGGGCCGCTCGCCGCGGGCGCGCCGCGGGCCGTGCGCCGTGCGCCGCGGGCGCGCCACGCCAAAAAACAGACCGGGGGCTGCCCTCACCGCACAGGCAGCCCCACCGGTCGTCCCCTTGCCGTTCCCTCCTGGCGCGCGCCGGAGCGCGCTGCCTCAGGAAGTCCGGCGATGCTTGTTCCGATTCGTGAGGCAGACCGGAACCGGTCGGGGGGACAGCCGCAAGCGGTCCAGCGTCGGGGCAGGGGAGCGAACCTGAAGCCACCGAGCGAAGTCCTGGAGGAGCTTGGCGATGCTGTGCATGGTGCCTCCGTTTCGGAACAGCACCACCATCGGTTGCGCAGCCTCCCGGGGCAAGGCAACGGCGCGCGAATCCAGCGTTTTTTACGGGGTGGGTCCGATCATTCGGCCCGCCGCGGCCTATTCCCCGATGTCCTCGGCCCACAGGTCGGGCTTCTCGCGCTGCAGGCGCTCCATGAGCTCGATGCAGCGGGCGTCGTCGGCGACGAGGAGCTCGATCTTGTTCGCGCGCATCCAGTCCTCGGCCCCCTGGAAGGTGCGGTTCTCGCCGATCACCACGCGCGGGATGCGGAAGAGGATCGCGGTGCCGCTGCACATCGGGCAGGGGCTGAGCGTGCTCACCAGCGTGAGCGAGCGCCAGTCGCGGCGGCGGCCGGCGTTGCGCACGCAGGAGACCTCGGCGTGCGCGGTCGGGTCGCCGCTCTGCACGCGCATGTTGTGGCCGGCGGCGACCACCGTGCCGCGCGCGTCCAGCAGCGCGCTGCCGATGGGGATGCCCCCCTCGCGCCAGCTCTTCTGCGCCTGCGCGACCGCCTCGTCCAGTCCGGCCTTGATGATCTCGGGTGCCAGCATCGTCAGTCGCTCCCTGGAAAATAAGCCGGGCATGCCCGGCATATTTTCCTGCGGTGGTCAGCGGTCCTCGAAGGCGTCCTGGAAGGCGTCGCCCTCGCGGTCGATCTTGGCCTGCAGCTTGTTGGCGGCCTCGACCTCCTCCTCGGACATCTCCGCGCCCTCGGCCTCGAGCGCCTTCATGCGCTGCCAGTCCTCGAGCGTGATGAGCACGTCGCGGTGCACGCTGCCCTTGTGCTCGCCCAGGATGCCGGCGCGGCCCATCTGGTCCACCAGGCGGCTGGCGCGGCCGTAGCCGATCGCCAGGCGCCGCTGGAGCAGGCTCACGCTGCCGCGGCCGCTCTCGATGAGCACCTCGACGGCGCGGTCGAAGAGGGGATCGCGCTCGTCCACGGGGACGCCGCCCTCGCCCTCCTGCGACTCCTGCGCGGTGCCCGGGCCCTTGATCGCCACGAGCGTGCGCTCGAAGCTGGGCTTCGCGACCTCCTTGAGGAACTTGGTGACCGAGCGCGCCTCGGTGTCGGTGACCAGCGTGCCCTGCGCGCGGCGCAGCTCGCTGGAGCCGTTGGTGAGCACGAGCATGTCGCCCTGGCCCAGCAGCAGCTCGCCGCCCTTCTGGTCGAGCACGATGCGGCTGTCCATGCCGCTGGCCACCTTGAAGGTGACGCGGCAGGGCATGTTCGCCTTGATGAGGCCGGTGACGACGTTCGCCTGCGGGCGCTGCGTCGCCAGCACCAGGTGCATGCCGACGGCGCGCGCCTTCTGCGCGATGCGCACGATGGAGGACTCGACCTCCTTGTGCGTCATCATCAGGTCGGCCAGCTCGTCGATGACGAAGACCATGTACGGCAGCTTCTTGGGGGTGCGCGCCCACTCCACGTCGCTGGCGGGGTTCATGCGGCTGCGCAGCTCCTCCTCGCCGAGCTGGTTGTAGCCCGTGAGGTCGCGCACGCCGGCGTTCTTGAGGAGCTCGTAGCGCTCCTCCATCTTTCGGACGGCCCACTCCAGGATGCCCGCGGCCTTGGACATGTCCGTGACCACGGGGCTCATGAGGTGGGGGATCTCGCTGAACTGCGCCATCTCCACCATCTTGGGGTCGACCAGGACCAGCTTCAGCTCGTCCGGGCGCTTGGTGTAGAGCCAGCTCATGATGATCGTGTTCATGCAGACGCTCTTGCCGCTGCCGGTGGTGCCGGCGATCAGCATGTGCGGCTGCTTGGCCAGGTCGAGCACCAGCGGCTCGCCCGCGCTGTCCTTGCCCAGGAACATCGGCAGCGCCATCTTGCTGGCGGCCGGGCCGCTCATCAGCTCCTTGATGCGCACCTTCTCCTTGGTCTTGTTGGGCACCTCGATGCCGACCTCGGTGCGGCCGACCATGTTGCTGATGATGCGGATGTTCGGCGCGCCCAGCGCGCGGGCGATGTCCGTCGCGATGGTCTGCAGCCGCGCCACGCGCGTGCCGGGGGCCAGCTCCACGGAGTAGAGGGTGACCACGGGGCCGCTCTCGATGCCCGTCACCGAGCCCTCGATCTGGTAGATGCGCAGGGTCTGCTCGAGCAGGCCGGCCTGCTCGCGCACGAACGCCTCCATCTGCTCGCTGAAGTTGCCCTCGGGGTCCTCGAGCAGCTCGAGCGTGGGG
Organism: Phycisphaerales bacterium; assembly: GCA_046350355.1. Lineage (GTDB taxonomy): Bacteria > Planctomycetota > Phycisphaerae > Phycisphaerales > SM1A02 > UBA966. Next base: position 336,049 of record JAXMAN010000003.1, read on the forward strand.
AACTTGTAGCCCTCGTAGTTCTCGGTGCGCGGGATGTCCTCGTCGCGCAGCGGCTTGGTCTGCGCGTTGGCCATGCGCACGGGGAGCATGGCGATCTTGGTGCGCAGCTCCTCGGCGCTGAGGCTGCGGGGCGCGGGGGCGGCCGCCTCCTCGTCCTCCTCGGCGGCGTCCTCGGCGTCGGCGTCCTCGTCCGCGTCCTCGTCCTCGTCCTCGGACTCCTCCTCCTCGCACGCCTCCTCAGACTCGTCCTGCGCGTCCTCGATCTCCTCCTCGTCCTCGACCGAGTCCTCGAGCTCCTCTTCCTCCTCGTCCGCCTCGGCCAGGCGCGCGTTGGAGGCGCCCTCGGCCGGGTCCTCCTCGATGACGCGCACGTTCGCCGCGCGCGAGGGGCGGCGACGGCCGGCAGGGGAGGGGGGGACCGCCACCGCGGCGCCCGCCATCGCGGGCACGGGCTGGCCGCTGCGGCGGCTGGTCATCAGCGGCGCGAGCAGCTTGCCGTAGTCGAAGCGCCAGACCGGCTCCAGGAAGCTCAGGCCGCGCATCACCGCGGCGGGCAGGCGCGAGACGACCTCGTCCGCGGCCACGATCGCGCCGATGCCGGCGGCGCAGAGCAGGATCAGGCTCGTCGCCAGCCCGCTGAAGCGCGCGGAGAGCTCGCCCGCGATCCACTGCGGCACGACGCCCGCCTCGACGCCCGCGACCGGGCCCAGCGTGGGGAACCAGAGCGCGTGCAGCGCGCTGCACGCCAGCAGCAGGAAGCCGGCGCCGATGGCGCGCAGCCAGAGGTGCTCGACCTTGTAGCCCAGCGGGCGCGCGACCAGCGCGGCGACCACCAGCGCCAGCACGGGCCAGACGCCGTAGCCGAGGATCGCGTAGGTCCAGTAGGCCAGCGCCGCGCCGCCGGAACCGAGCAGGTTCGCGGGGGGCGCGTTGTGCACCGCGACGGCCTTCGAGGGCCAGTCGCCGCTGTTGAAGGAGCCCAGGGCCAGCAGGAGCACGAGCGTGGTGCCGATGGCGGCGAACCAGCCCAGCGTCGAGCGGAACTGCGGGTGCTTCCAGAGGTGCGAGACGGTCGTTCCTTCGGTCGTCTTCGAACGGGCCATATCCGAGCATTCATCGGCTCGACCCCCTCGACTTGGCCGATCTTTGCAGGGGTTTCCGGCCCCCGCTAGGATCCCCGCGCCGATGCACTTCGCCCTCATCGACACCATCCTGGAGCGCACCCCGCAGCGGGTCCGCGCCATCAAGCAGGTGACGCTGGCGGAGGAGTACCTGCAGGACCACTTCCCGACCTTCCATGTGCTGCCCGGGGTCTTCATGCTCGAGGCGCTCGTGCAGTCCGCCCGCGCCCTCCTGGAGGCGCAGGGGCACCCCCGGATGGTCCTGGGAGGGGTCCGGGCGATGCGCTACGGCACCTTCGTCCGCCCCGGCGACGCGCTGGAGGTCGAGGTGACGCTGGAGAAGACCCAGCCCGACGGCACCTTCGTCTTCAAGGGCGTCGGGACGGTCCGCCGCTTCGCCGCCCCGGCGGCGGGGGCGGGCGGTCCGGACGGGCCGGGAGGGGCGCCATCCGCCCCGGCGACCCCGCCGGAGCCGGAGACGGCCGTCTCGGGCCGTTTTACAATGCGCCCTTTGCGGGTTCCGGCCCTCACGCCGGCCCCCGCGCCAGCCGCCTCGGCAGCGATGGAGACGCCGGTCGGCTGAGCCGCCGGTCCCCTCGGACGCCCCGTCGGGGCGACCGGACGCACGGATGCACACCTACGGAGAAACCATGGCCGCTATTTCCCGCGCCGACATCGAAGCGAAGGTCACCGAGGTCCTCGAGAGCGCCCTGGGCGCCGACGCCGAGGACATCACCCCCACCGCCACGCTGACCGAAGACCTCGGCGCCGAGAGCATCGACTTCCTCGACATCCAGTTCCAGCTCGAGAAGAAGTTCTCCACCCCGGAGAAGCCCTTCAAGATCGAGCAGGGGGAGCTCTTCCCCGAGAACATGATGTCCAACCCCGAGTACGTGAAGGACGGCAAGTTCACCGAGGCCGGCTTCGCGGTGCTCAAGGAGCGCATGCCGCACGTCGACCTCTCGGTCTTCTCGGCCGACCGCGACGTGAAGGGGCTCGCCAAGATCTTCACCGTGAAGAGCCTCTGCGACTTCATCGAGATGAAGCTGAAGAAGTGACGCCGGGGCACTCGCCCCGCGGAGCCGAGCGATGCGCTGGATGTGGATCGACACGATCGTGGCCTTCGAGCCGGACCGCCGGCTCGTGGCGATCAAGAACGTGTCGCTCGCCGAGGAGCACCTGCACGACCACTTCCCCGCCACGGCGGCGCTCCCCGCGCAGCCGGTGATGCCGGCGTGCCTCATGGTCGAGGGCATGGCCCAGACCGCGGGAATCCTGGCCGGAAGCGTGCGCCGCTTCCGCGAGAAGGTCATCCTGGCGAAGATCCAGCGCGCGGAGATCACGCAGGATGTCGTCCCCGGCCAGTGCATCCGCTACGACGCGCGCATCGACCGGATGGACGCGATGGGCGCGGGCACGGTCGGCACGATCGAGCGCCTGGACCACCGCACCGGGACCTGGGAGAAGATCGGCGAGACCGAGATCATGTTCAGCCACGTGGACCAGAACATGAGCGGGCTGGCCTTCCCCGAGCACAACTTCGTCTTCAGCGACAGCTTCCGCAACGTGCTGCGCGCGAGCGGGCTCGGGCATCTGATGGATTGAGCTGGCGGCGGGGCGGGCGGGACGCGCCGCGCGTGCGCGCACCGTGCCGCGCGACCGCCGCATCGCCGCTCACCGAAAAAGCAAAGGACCCCGCTCGGGGAGGCACACAGCCGAGTCGGGGTCGTTGCAGGGAGATAGTGGGCCCATACTTCCCGGGCCCGTGCTCGTGGGACCCCGCGTTGCGCGCGGGGTCCGTCGTTCGTGTCCCAGGCACAACCCTCCGCTGCGCCCGAGACACTGACACGATCGAATGCGCTCGGTGCAACGCCAACCCGTGCACGCCCTATTTTCCCGAAGTGGTGACGGCTGATCCGAATGTCCCGACTGCAGCGGCCGCGTCCGCGGCCCGCGCCGCGCGCGCCCGCCGCCACAACGCCCCCGCGCCGACCTTCCCGGACGCATTCGGGACGCCCGGCGCGCACGCCGCGCTCGCGGTGGCGCTGCTGCTGGCGCTGGGCGCGCCCAAGGAGCCTTCGATGCACGATTTCGCCGACTGGAGCGCGATTCCCGTCCTCATGTACCACCATGTGGGCGACTGGGGTCCGTCGCGCCCGGACTGGGCGCCGTGGGTCGTGCTTCCCGCGGACTTCCGCGCGCAGATGGACTGGCTCGTGCGCTCGGGCTACCACAGCGCGACCTTCGCGCAGCTCGAGGCGCGCGCGCGCCAGGGGATGCCGCCGCCGCCGCGCACGGTGGTGCTGAGCTTCGACGACGGCTGGGCCGCGCAGGAGGCGGTCGCGCGCGACGAGCTCGAGCCGCGCGGCCTGCAGGGCGTCCTCTTCGTCTACACGGGCGCGATCGGCCGCGAGCCCAACGGCGGCGGCTACCTCTCCTGGCCGCAGCTTCGCACGATGGAGTCGCGCGGGCACGAGGTGCAGTCGCACACCGTCGGCCATCCGCGCCTGACGGGCGTCGACGACGCGGCGCTCGCGCGCGAGCTGCGCGAGAGCCGCGCGCGCATCGCGCAGGAGCTGGGGCACGAATCCACCGTCCTCGCCTACCCCTACGGCGATCACGACGACCGCGTCGCCGCCGCCGCGCGCGACGCCGGCTACGCGCGCGCCTACCGCGCCGACGCCGCGCCCGAGTCCGGGGGCGCGGGGCTGGGCGCGTACCGCCTCCCGCGCATCAGCGTGGGCTACGGCGAGCCGCTCCCCGTCTTTATCGAGCGCGTGCGCGCCGCCGAGGGCGCGCGGTAGCGGTTCGCGCGCGGCCGCGGATTCACTACGCTGCGCCTTCGCATGGGACGCCACCTCGCCGTCTACACGGGCAGCTTCGACCCGATCACGCTGGGCCACCTGGATGTGCTCGCGCGCGCGCGCCGGCTCTTCGACGACGTGATCCTGGCCATCGGCCACAACCCCAACAAGCCCGCGCTCTTCTCCTTCGAGGAGCGCCTGGAGCTGGCGCGCACCTGCGTCGACGGGATGCTGCGCGCGGAGCCGCAGGGGGCGCCCGTGCGCGTGGAGCTCTATTCCGGGCTCACCGTCGACTTCGCGCGCCAGGTCGGCGCCGCGGCGATCGTGCGCGGCATCCGCAACGTGACCGACCTCGCGGTGGAGTGCCAGCTCGCGATCACCAACCGCCAGGTCGCGGGGATCGAGACGGTCTTCGTCGTCACCGGCGAGAGCTTCGCGTACACGAGCTCGAGCCTCATCAAGCAGATCGCGGCCTTCGGCGGCTCGATCGAGCGCCTGGGCGCGCTCGTCCCGACGCCGGTCATCGAGGCGCTGCTGCGCAAGCGCGCCGATCCGCGCAACCCGCTGGGCATGCTCGCCGCCGAGCATCACGGCGGCGGCGACGGCGCCTGACCGCGCAGCACACCGCCATGGCCGCCACCTACCGCGTCATCTCCATCGGCACGCTCGCGCACAACCCCGACTGGGGCGAGCGCGGCGACGTTCGCCCCGGCCACGCGACGACGACGCTCGTCACCAGCGGCGACGCGCGCATCCTGGTCGATCCCTCGCTGCCGGAGCAGATCCTGGTGCCGCGCCTGGCCGAGCGCAGCGGCCTGCGTCCCGCGGACATCACGCATGTCTTCCTCACGAGCTACCACCCGCTGCGCCGCCGCGGGCTCGCGGCCTTCGAGGAGTCGCAGTGGCTCATCGGCGAGTCCGAGCGCGAGGCGGTGGGCGCGCAGCTCGTCGCCAAATACAAGGAGGCCGAGGACGCCGGCGACGGCGACCTCGCCGCGACGCTGCGCGCGGAGATCGCGCTGCTGCAGCGCTGCGGCGCCGCGCCCGACCGCCTGGCCGAGGGGGTCGACCTCTTCCCGCTCTACGGCGTCACGCCGGGAAGCTGCGGGCTGCTGCTGCCGATGCCCGGGCACACGGTGCTCGTCGCCGGCGACGCGGTCGCGACGGTGGAGTGCCTGGAGCGCGGCAAGGTGATCTCGCCGGTCTTCAACCTGGCGCAGGCGCAGGAGAGCTTCAAGGAGGCGGTCGAGATCGCGGACATCATCGTCTGCGGGCGCGACAACGCCGTCCCCAACCAGATGCGCCGCGGGTTCTGAGACCGCGTCCGGACGCGGGGTGCGGCGTATGCTTCCCGCCATGAACGACGCGAAGGCCACGACGCTGCGGGAGCTGGCGCGGATGGCGCGCGCGGGCGAGCGCTTCGCCTGCCTCACCTGCTACGACGCCACCACCGCGCGCTGGCTGGACGCCGCGGGCGTGCACGTGCTGCTGGTGGGGGACACCGCCGCGGAGACGATCCTGGGCCTGCCCTCGACGATCCACGCGCCGCTGGACTTCCTGGTCACGCTGACGGCCGCGGTCAAGCGCGGCGCGCCGCAGCGCGTCGTCATGGCCGACATGCCCTTCATGAGCTACCAGGCCGACGACGCCGAGGCGCTGCGCAACGCCGCGCGCTTCATGACCGAGGGGACCGCCGACTGCGTGAAGCTCGAGGCGGACCGCGGCCACGCGGGGCTCGTCGAGAAGATGGCGCGCGCGGGCATCCCCGTCGTCGCGCACGTCGGCAGCCGTCCGCAGCACGCCAAGCTCAAGGGCGGCTACGCGAGCACCGGACGCACCGCCGAGAGCGCGCTGCGCATCCTGCACGACGCCGCGGCGCTCGAGGCCGCCGGCGCGACGATGATCCTGGTCGAGGCGTGCCCCGCCGAGGTCGCGCAGATGGTCGTCGAGCGCGCGACCGTGCCGGTCATCGGCTGCGGCGCGGGCCCCGCCTGCCACGGGCAGGTCGTCGTGCTGCAGGACCTGCTCGGGCTGAGCGCCTGGCAGCCGGCCTTCGCGCCGCCGCTGGCGCAGCTTGGCCGCGAGCTCGAGGGCGCCGCACGCGACTGGTGCGACCGCGTGCGCCGCGCCGACCTGGGCGAGCACCCGTACACGATCCCGCCGGACGAGCTCGCCCGCCTCATGCAGATGGCCGCGCACGCCCCATGAGCGGATCCCTCGCATCGCGCGCGCTGCCGCCGGCGCTGCTGGCGCTGGGAGCCGGGCTGAGCCTGTGGGTGGTGCCGACGCTGCTGCGCACCGCGCAGACCGAGCGCACGCAGCGCGCGGTGGATGGCGCGCAGCAGCGGCTGGATTCCTCGAACGTGCTCGTCGCCTTCAACGAGGCGATGCGAGACATCGGCCGCGCGGTCGAGCCCTCGGTGGTGCACGTGAGCGTCGCCGGCGAGGTGAAGGGCCGCGCGGGCTCGCGCGCCTTCACGCAGAGCGGCTCGGGCTGGATCTGGGACGCGCAGGGGCGCATCGTCACCAACGCGCACGTCGTCGACGGCGCCGCCGCGATCGAGGTGCAGCTCAACGACGGCGTGCTGCGCCCCGCGACGCTGGTGGGCCTGGACCTGCGCACCGACGTCGCGCTGCTGAGCATCGACGGCGAGGGGCTGCATCCCGCGCGCCGCTCCAACGACCTGCCCGCGCAGGGGGACCTGGTCTTCGCCTTCGGCTCGCCCTTCGAGTTCCGCTTCAGCATGAGCAGCGGCATCGTCTCGGGGATCGGCCGCAGCGCCGGGCTCGCGGAGGTCGAGTACGAGAACTTCATCCAGGTCGACGCCGCGATCAATCCCGGCAACTCCGGCGGCCCGCTCACGGACGTGCGCGGGCAGGTGATCGGCATGAACACCGCGATCGCCACCGGCCGCGGCAGCACGCTGGGCAGCGGGCAGTTCGCGGGCATCGGCCTGGCGATCCCGATGACGATCGTGGAGAACGTCGTCGAGCAGCTCATCGCGCACGGCAGCGTCGCGAAGGGCTTCCTGGGCGTCACGGTGATCGACACCGACATGGCCGCGGGCGCGCGCGATCCCGCGGTGCGGCTGGCGGGCGCGAACTTCCAGGGCTCGGGCGCGGTCGTCACGACCGTCACGCCCAACAGCCCCGCCGCGCGCGCGGGCCTGCGTCCGGGCGATGTCATCACGGCGATCGGCCCGCGGCGCATCGGTTCGCGCGACGAGGTGCTCAGCGAGGTCGGCACGAGCCGTCCCGGCAGCAGCCTGGCGCTGGAGCTCTGGCGTCCCGACGCGCAGAAGCGCGAGGGCGAGCGCCTGACCATCAAGGCCGAGCTGGGCACGATGGATCCGTTCGTCAACGGCGGCATCTGGGCGGACCTGCTGCAGCGCGCGGGCCTGGGCGAGCTGCGCGACAGCGCGCGCCCCGCGCGCCGGGGCGTCGAGATCGGCCGCTCCACCGGCGAGCTCGCCAAGCAGGCGCCCGCGGGGTCGGTGATCGTGGCGCTGGAGGGGCAGCGCGTCTACAGCGTCGACGACCTCTTCCTGCGCCTGACCCGCTACGCCACCAGCCGCACCCGCCTGACGGGGGAGCCCTCGCTCGTGGTCACGGTGCAGCGCCCCGACGGCACCGAGGCGGACGTCGAGATCCCGCTGCGCTGAGGCGCGGCGGCGCTACCATCGTGCCCCGCGCCATGGCGACTGCGACGCCCCAGCTCCAGCTCGATGCCGCCGCCTCCCCGGCTTCCGGCGGCGGCGCGCCGCTGCTGGAGGTGCGCGACCTGCGCACCTACTTCCCGATCCGCAAGGGCATCCTGCAGCGCGTCGTCGGCCACCACAAGGCGGTCGACGGCGTGAGCTTCGACCTGCGCCGCGGCGAGACGCTCGGCCTGGTCGGCGAGTCCGGCTGCGGCAAGACGACCGTCGGCCGCACGGTGCTCGCGCTGCAGAAGGCGACGGGCGGCACGGTGCGCTTCGAGGGACGCGACGTCTTCTCGCTGGGCGCGGCCTCGATGCGCCAGCTCCGGCGCGACATGCAGATCATCTTCCAGGATCCCGGCGGCAGCCTCAATCCGCGCATGCGCGTGGGCGGCATCGTCGGCGAGCCGCTGGAGGTGCACGGCATGGCCAAGGGCGAGGAGCTGCGCGAGCGCGTCGAGCTGCTGCTGGAGCGCTGCGGCCTGTGGCGCGCGGCGATCGACCGCTACCCGCACGAGTTCTCCGGCGGCCAGCGCCAGCGCATCGGCATCGCGCGCGCGCTCGCGCTGCAGCCCAAGATGATCGTCTGCGACGAGCCCACCAGCGCGCTGGATGTCAGCGTGCAGAGCGCGATCCTCAACCTGCTGGCCGACCTGCAGTCCGAGTTCGGCCTCAGCTACCTCTTCATCAGCCACGACATGGCGGTCATCCACCATGTCTGCGACCGCATCGCGGTGATGAAGGACGGCAAGATCGTGGAGGAGGGGACGCGCGACGAGGTGATCGAGGCGCCCAAGCATCCGTACACGAAGCGCCTGCTGCTGGCGGTGCCCGAGTGCGATCCGCGCGTCGACGCCGTCAAGCGCGCCGAGCGCCAGCGGATGCTGCAGGAAGAGATCGAGCGATGACCGCCCCCGAGGGCGCGCCGCTGCCGCCCACGCCGGAGCAGGCCGCGCGCAACCGCAAGATCATCCTGGCGCTCGCGGTGGCCTTCGCCGCGGTCTCGACGATGGTGGCCGTCTGGGGCGCGATGGTGACCGGCCAGGTCCGCGAGCGCGCCCATGCGACCGACGCGCAGCTTCGCTCGCTGGGGTGGACGATCCTGTGCTACGCGGCGGCCAACGGCGGCGTCTTCCCGACGGGCGAGCAGGCGCTCGCGCAGACGGACCCGACGCGCGGCCCCGCCGCGGGCGCTGGCTGGCCCGCCGACCGCGACGCGGCGATGGCGGGGCTGGCGTACCTGCCGCCGGCGCAGTGCGGCTCGGTCGGGGTGACCTGGGCCTCCGGCGGCGCGCACCCTGGCTTCACCGCCCCGGCGCTGAACGCCAACGGGATGCCCAGCGGGCTCGGGACGCTCGACGAGGTGAATGGGTGGCTTGAGGCGTTTGCTCGGTCGCGCGTCGCGCCGTAGGAGCGCGCGGCGCCGGCGCCCGCCGCCCACGCGGCGCGCCCGCGCTCACCACGCAAAAGCTCGGGATCCACACGGGTGCGGTCGCTGCGGCGGTGGGGTACCGTGCCCCGCTGGAGCGTCGCCATGAGCAGTCCGCAGACCGCCACCGAGTCCGTCACCGCCGCCGTCAACGCCGCCGCTGCCGCCGCCGCGCAGCCCGTCGCGGGGCGCCCCTTCCGCGCCGTCGCGCCGACGGTGCCGATGCACGACGTGATGGGCGGCGCCGCGCGCTGGGAGATCCCGTGCCTGGACCACGGCTTCGTCGCGCTCGTGGACTGCATGCCGCGCCTGGTGCCCGAGGGCAAGACCGGCGACTTCGCGATCGTGCAGGCCGCGCGCGTCAGCTACGGCGAGGGCACGAAGCAGGTGAGCGAGGACCGCGGGCTCGTGCGCTACCTCATGCGCCACCGCCACTCGACCCCCTTCGAGATGGTCGAGTTCAAGTTCCACATCGCGATGCCGATCTTCGTCGCGCGCCAGTGGATCCGCCACCGCACCGCGAACGTGAACGAGTACTCCGCGCGCTACTCGATCGTGCCGGACCGCTTCTACCGCCCCGGCGTGGATGCGATCCGCAAGCAGTCCAAGTCGAACCGCCAGGGTGGCGACGAGCCCATCGACGCGGGCACCGCGGAGGACTTCCTGCACCTGCTGGAGAAGGCCGAGGCGCTCTACCAGGAGTACCTGGGCCTGACCGAGCGCGGCGTAGCGCGCGAGCTCGCGCGCGCGGCGCTGCCGGTGAGCGTCTACACCGAGTGGTACTGGAAGTGCGACCTGCACAACATCTTCCACTTCCTCTCGCTGCGCATGGACCCGCACGCGCAGCTGGAGATCCAGGTCTTCGCGAAGGCGATGTACGAGATGCTCAAGCCGATCGTGCCCGTCGCGGCGGAGGCCTTCGAGGACTACCGCCTGGGCGCGATGCAGCTCACCCGGCTGGAGATCGAGGCGCTGCGGACGGGGGCGCCGCTGGCGACCGAGAACAAGCGCGAGATCGCCGAGTGGGAGGCGAAGAAGGCGCAGCTCGGGCGCTGAGGATTTCGCAACCGGCGGCCGGGGGTCGCGGTATCAGCGCCGGTGCCCTGGATCCGATTCCTGCTCCTGATGGTCGCGCTCGCGCTCCCCGCGCTGGGTGGCTGCTCGCAGCGCCTGGCCGTGGAAGGCCGCGGCGATCGCCTGTACGCCGAGGCGCAGGGCGCGATGGAGAGCGAGGGCTTCCGCCCCGTGGGCCGTGGCAGCGACCTTCCCGGGGCCAAGGGGAGCGACCCGCGGCAGGGGCGCCTCCAGTTCCTGTACTACGCCGATAACCTCGCGCCGACGATCGTCGAGATCCGGATCGAGCCGGGCGCGAACGAGATGAGCCGCACGGTGCGCGTCCCGGCGGAGGCCGTGGTCGTGGCGCCGAGTGCGGGCGCGGCGGGCGAGGCGGACGCGGTGCGTGCCGGCGCCGTGCGTGGCCGCGAGGGCTGCGGCAGCGGCGGATGCGGCAGCGGATGCGCCTCGGGCACGACGGTGTGCGCGGTGCCCGCGCCGCCGGTGCTGCTGGCGATCGACCCTGCAGTGACTCCGGTGGCCGCGGCGCCCGCGACCCCCGCGTCGCCCGCGACCGCGACCCCGACCACCCGCACCGCGCTGACGTCCACCGCGGGTGCGCCCGCGTCGGTCGCGCGCGTCGAGCCGGTCGTCTCCCCCAACGGCGCGCCGCTCCCGTACGCGCCGGACCTCTTCGGCGCGCACCGGGTCATCGTGACGGCCTGGTCGAGCCTGACCTACGCGCCGGATCCCTTCATCGCCGACCTGGCCGTGAATGTGCTGCGCCGCGCGTACCTGCTCTCGGGCAACGTGCGGTAGCGCGTCGCGCGGCGGACCGCGCCCCCCGTGCCTGCATCGCGCATTCTTCAGCGACGATCCGAATCCGGCGGCTTCGAGATCAACCCGATCAGCGGCTTGTCCGGGCCGACCTGGATCTGCGCGAGCACGATCGGCGTCGGCTGGTAGTAGCGGAACCAGCCGCCGGGGAAGGGGCCCTCGCCGCGCTCGTCCCAGAAGGACTCGATGTCGAGCTCGAGCGTCTCGCCCGCCTTCAGCTCCGGGATGTGGCGCATGTAGCGCTGGTTGATCCAGAGATCGAAGTCGGTGTAGGTGTTCGCGGTCGCGTTGACCAGCTTGAGCGCGCCCTGGTTCAGGTTCGAGATGACCTGGATGTCGACGACGGACTCCTGCTTCAGGGCGCGCGGATAGGCGCGCGTCGCCTGCGTCGGGTCGTACGGATAGCGCTGGCAGCCCGCGCCCAGCAGCGCAAGGCCCGCCGCCGCCGCGCCCAGCGCGAGCAGCGCGGCGTGCGTGCCGGCGGCGACGCGCGCGCGGCGCGCGGCATGCGTCTTCGAAGCTGACGGGCCAGGGCGCATCGCTGCGTAGTATCCACGAAATCGGCCTGCGCCGCCGCGCGCGCCGTGCGTGCCCATGGGCGTCGAGCTGAATCCATCCCGCATCCCGCCCCGGCAGCTCTCGCGTCCGGTCGAGGAGACCGCGCGCCACGCGCGCGTCGACCCGCGCGTGCAGGCGCTCGTGCCCGGCTTCGACGCGCCCTTCTTCCAGGCGGGGCTCGCCGGCTACTCCGACGGCGCGATGCGCCTGGTCGCGCGCCGCCACGGCTGCCCCTTCTGCGTCACCGAGGCGCTGCTGGACCGCACGCTCATCAACGGCGGCAAGGGGCGCCGCAAGGAGGACCCCGACCTCATCGCCAGCGAGGTGGGCATGGGCGAGATCGAGGAGAACCGCGCCGCGGGACTCGACGACCATCCGATCGCGGGCCAGATCATGGGCAGCGATCCCGACGAGATGGCGCGCGGCTCGCACCTGCTGGTGGCGATGGGCTACGACGTGGTGGATGTGAACCTCGCGTGTCCCGTGAAGAAGATCAAGCGCAAGGCGCGCGGCGGGCACTTCCTGGCGCATCCCGAGGACGCGATCGCCGTCCTGCGCGCGGTGCGCGCCGCCGTGCCGCCGGGCATCCCGTGCACGGTGAAGCTGCGCCGCAGCTTCGACGACACGCCCGAGATGGCGCGGAACTTCGAGCGCATCTTCGACGCCTCCTACGAGATGGGCTACGCGTGGGCGACGGTCCACTGCCGCACCGTCGAGCAGCGCTACCTGGGTCCGGGCCGCTGGGAGTTCCTGCGCGAGCTCGTGCAGCGGCGGTCCGACCGCGTGATCTTCGGCTCCGGCGACATCTGGACGGTGCTGGACATCTTCCGCATGCTGGACATGTGCGGCGTGCAGGGGGTGAGCGTCGCGCGCGGGTGCATCGGGAATCCCTGGATCTTCCACCAGGCGCGCGAGATGATGGCCGGCCGCCCGCCGATCGCGCCCTCCATCCAGGAGCAGCGCGCCGTGCTCCTGCAGCACTACGAGTTCAGCGAGATCATCCATGGCGCGGGCCGCACCAGCCGGCACATGCGCAAGTTCGGGATCAAGTTCGCGCAGCACCATCCACACGCGATGCAGGTGAAGGCCGACTTCATCCGCTGCGACGACGCGGCGCAGTGGCGCGCCGTGATCGAGCGCCACTACGGCCCCGAGGCGCAGGCGCGCGCGGCGGCGGCAGGGTGGACGCCCGCGGTCGTGACGGACGCCTCGGCCGCGATGGCGATGGCGGACGCGGACCTCGACTGCGCGCCCAGCGACGGCTGCGGCTCGAGCACGTAGCGCGCGATCTCGCCCGGCACCCGCGGATGCTCCGGGTCCTGGCCTGCGGCCAGCAGCGCGAGGACGCGACGCGCGCCGCCCGCGGTCGTGACGCGCGCCAGCGCGGTCGCCGCGCCGAAGCGCGCGCCCGGCTTCGCGGGACGCGGGCGCAGCGCCTCCATGCGGCCGGTCGCGAGTTCGAGCGCCCACGCCGCCCCTGCATCCTCCGCGACGGCGTCGTCGCCGGGCGCGCCGACGAGCGCCCACGGCGGCGCGATCGCCAGCGACTGGCCGAAGGCGTCGCCGGCGGAGCGGTCGGCGGGGGTGAGCACGCGCACGGGGTGCCAGGAGTCGCCTTCGAGCCGCAGGTGCACGACGCTGCCGCGCGCGTTGGGGCGGCCGGTGGGCGCGTGATCGCGTCGCGCGATCGGCGCGCCCACCAGAAGATCAACGCCCGCGAGCGCGACGCTGGCACCGTACCAGCCGACCGCGCCCGCGGGCGCGCGCAAGGAATCGACGATGCGCCACCCGCCGGCGGTGCGGCGCGCCAGATGCACCATGCCCGCGTTCGCGGTCGCGAGGTCCGCGCCCGGCTCGCCGATGGCGAGCCACTCGCCGTCGACCGCGACGCTCGCGCCGAAGTGCGCGCCGCGCTGCGGCCGCGGCGCCTGCAGCCGCACCAGGTGCGTGACCGCGCGCTCCGGCGGCGCGCCGACCGCAAAGAGATCGACCACGCCCGCATCCACCGCGCCCGGCGGATCGCCCGGCTCGCCAGGCAGGTCCGCGCGCGGCGAAGCGACCGCGAGCGTCGTGCCGTCGAAGGCGATCGCCGCGCCGAATTCCGACGCCGGCTCGGGCCGCGGGCAGTGGATCTCCTCGACTTCCCAGCGCGGGGGCGCCGCGGATGCCTCGCCCTCCGCCGTGGCGGGAAAGGCCAGGTACGCCGCGCCCTGGTCGCACGCGCGCACCCGACAGCCGAGGTGCGGCGCGCCGATCGCGCACGTGTCGCCGGCCGCCGCGAGCGCGCGCCCGAAGCCGGCGCGGCGGTCGCCCGCGGGATGCAGGATGCGCTCCGGCGGCGGGGGCGGCGGGGACGCATCGCCTGCGGCGTCGTCACGCTCGCGGACGAGCTCGGCGAGGGCGAGGGCCGTGACCTGCGGCGGTCCGTCGCCGACATCCCAGTCGCGCAACGGGCCGATCCAAAGGCGGTCGTCGCCCACGCCGAGCGCATCCCCGTAGAGCCCCGCGATGGCGCGCGTCGGCGTCAGCGCGGTGAGCGCGCGCCACCGCGTCGCCGCGTCGCCCGCGCCCTCCGGCGTCGCGCGCGGGCCCGACGCGCCCACGCACGCGATCGCCACGCCCACCATCGCCAGCGCGCCGCGCGCGCGGGCCCGCTTCCGTGCATCGGTGCTCGTCTTCATGCGCGCATGGTGGGCAGGCGGCGCGCACGCATCGCGATTCGCCGCCCTTTTTCAGGCGCATTCCAAACTTCGCGCGGCCTACGATGCGCCACCATGCACGCCGCCGACGACCGCTACCAGGATGGATCGCACGCGCACGAGGGCTACCTCGCCTACGACGACACGACGCCCGCGAAGCGCCCCGCGGTCCTCATCTTCCATCAGTGGGCCGGCTGCGGCGCCTTCGAGCAGTCGAAGGCGCGCATGCTCGCGGAGCTGGGCTACGTCGGCTTCGCGGTCGACATGTACGGCGCGGGCAAGCGCGGCTCGAATCCGCAGGAAAACAGCGCGCTCATGACGCCGCTCGTGCAGGACCGCGCGCTGCTGCGCCGGCGCACCGAGGCGGCGCTCGCGCGCGTGCGCAGCCTGCCGATGGTCGACGCGGACCGCATCGGCGCGATCGGCTTCTGCTTCGGCGGGCTCTGCGCCTTCGACCTCGCGCGCTACGGCATCGCCGGCGTGCGTGGCTGCATGGGCTTCCACGGGCTGTTCGCGCCCCCCGCCGCGGGCAGCGTGGCGCGCGCTGCGCGCATGCACACGAAGGTGCTGGCCGCGCATGGCTGGAACGACCCGATGGTGCGCCCCGACGCGGTCGAGGCCTTTGCGAAGGAGCTCTCCGACCACGGGGCGGACTGGCAGATCCTGGCGCTCGGCGGCTGCGGCCACGCCTTCACGAACCCCGCCGCGCAGGATCCGGCCGGCGGCATGCAGTATTCGACGCTCGCCGACGAGCGCAGCTTCGCCGCGATGCGGCGCTTCTTCGCCGAGGTCTTCGGCCCGCGCTACGAATCGCGCGTGACCAATTGCCCCTGGCCGGCGTGACGGCGGATCACGGCGCCTTTGGATCCGGCTGCATGACGCCGAAGATGTTTCCGTCGGGATCCTTCAGGTAAGCGAGCCAGCCCACGCCCGAGATGGGCATCGTCGGATGCGCGACGGTGCCGCCGAGGCCCTGCGCCTTCGCGACGGTCGCCTCGGCCGACGCGACCTGCACGGTGCAGACGAAGCTCGTGACCGGCTCGCCGCCCGCGCCCGCAGGCCCGCGGCGCAGCACGAGTCCGCCGTTGATGCCCGGCTCCTCCGCGGGACCGGTGCCGATGAGCCAGTAGTCGATCGCGCCCCACTTGGTGAAGCTCCACCCGAAGAGTGCGCCGTAGAAGTCGACGAGCGCCTGCGGGTGCGTGGCGTGGATCTCGAAGTGGATGACGCGGGACATGGTGGAAATCGTAAGGGGATCGGCGCCCTTGGTCCTCCGGCAGCCAAACTATCCGTTCGAGCGCTTGCCGAAGGGCGCGGAAAGAGGCGCTGATTTGCAGTGTTGCTGGGAGTGACCGCGAGGCGACGCAGTTCCCTTGTCGTCACTGATCATGGATCTGGCGTCGAAACCCGGACGGCATCGCGAACTGGCATTGATGATCGGGTTTCGACCCTTCCTTCTCTCCTGTCAGTGCTGTCCCTTAACCTTCTCCGAATCGTGTTGGTCCTTCTTGAGAGATGATCTCGATAGAGGTAGGGTCTCTCATCGCAGACGAAGCCCAGCGGTGCCTCGGAACCCGGAACCGCTGGGGAGAGGGCTCGGAACTGCCGGTTTCCACTTCCCGAGTGCTGG
This sequence comes from Phycisphaerales bacterium, assembly GCA_046350355.1. GTDB lineage: Bacteria > Planctomycetota > Phycisphaerae > Phycisphaerales > SM1A02 > UBA966. The sequence continues at coordinate 351,878 of JAXMAN010000003.1, forward strand.
TATCCGAGGTAGCGTTGTCGAGGTTCCCTCATGGGGGTAGTTCATGGCACCGGTAACGGGTCGGGCTCGAAAGTTCCAGGCGGCAGTGACTACCGCGGTTGTGCTGTTCGCCAGTTGCGGATGGGCCGATGCCGCGGTGACGCGGTTCAGTTCATCTGAAGCCAAGGATCGAGTTTGTTGGCTTCATTCGAGTTTGGACTCTGCCTCTGCCGCCGCGCAGCCGCTTCCAGTTTTCCCCCTCGCTTCCTCGGCGCAAGCGGCGACGGAGATGCTGGCTCGGATCCAGCAGTCTGTGTTCAGCCTTGCTGTCGTGGTGGGCCCTGGCATCAGTCAGACCGGAACTGCCTTCATTGTCGACGGAAGTGGGCTTGCAGTCACGAACTACCACGTGATCGAGGGAGCTACCGAAGCCCGCGCGATCATTGGCGGCATCGCGACGCCGATTCCTGTACAGCTCGTGGCCATCAAGCCGGAGTTCGACCTCGCCCTGGTCAGGCTGCCCATGAGCGATCCACTCTTGAAGGGCAAGTCGCTCCCGCCGCTGCAGATTCAGTCGCCATCGCCGGCGCCGGGAACCGAGGTCTGGGCGATCGGCTTTCCCTCCGGGTTAGGACTGACTGTCACACGAGGAGTGATCAGCGGCATCCGGACTTTTGCGCAACTGCCCGCCGAGATTCGGGGGAGCCTGCGTTACGACAGCACGTCGCAATGGCTGCAGACCGACTGCACGCTGAATCACGGAAACTCCGGAGGTCCTCTTGTGGACCCCTCCGGGACTGTTGTGGGCATTGCGACGTGGCATTGGCCCGACGCCACCAACACTAACTTCGCGCTCGGCGCAAGGCACCTCGCGGACTTTATCGCGCAACCGCGTGCGCAGTCGATCTCGTTCGCCAGCCTTAAGTCGAACGCAACCGCAGTCTCAGGTCCGCGCGCCACTTTCCCCTGGCTAGATATCAAGCAGGATCTGTCTTACTCCGATGCAGCTAGGGCAGCCAAGGCATTTGAGAATCAAGCCGCGTGCCAAGTTTGCAAGGGAACCGGGGTCGTGACTCGGAAGGTCGTCACTGGGCGCACCAGCGATGGAAACATGAGCAAGCCCACCACTGGCGCCGAGGCTCGCACTTGCCCTACCTGCGGCGGTCAGTACTACGCACGAACGGATGTCATATGGAGTTGCGGCTCACGATTCGTCAGTCGCATCGCGCGGACATCATCGGAGCAGCTACGGACTGCCCGCCCGGCATCGCTCATCGGCAATGCGCTCCAGACCGTGCTGAGTGCCAATCCGGCTATCCTCGCGGAACGCCTCAATGATCGAGCGGTGACACTTCTCACCGGACCGACGGCGAATCCCGGGGAACCGGTTCTTTGTGTGGGAAACGTACGGAAGGACTTTTCCTCGAAGAGTGGCACCGTTCGATCGCTGGTTGTTGCTCTCGAAGGCAAGCAGCTCGTTGTCATTGTGGTTGACCCGCGGCTCATAGACGCCACGGAGCGCGAGACCGTCCTGGTGGGTGGACTGCTCTCCGGGCGCTTGGACGGTCCGGATGGTCAGCTAGTACCAGTTTTGCAGGGCGGGTTCGTGCAGTCTCTCAAGGGCAAGTCTGGAGCCTCCCCGTGAGTCGGGTTCGGTCCAGTGCCGCCAGGCCGTAGGGGAACTCGCTCTGTCCCGCTCCTTGGAAGACGCTCGCGGGCGGCCGTTGTGCGCGTGCCTCTGCATGCGAGGAGTACCCCCCGAGGGAACCGTCGAGTTGGCGGTGCTTGAACGGCGGGAGTTGGAAGAGCAGGACCACCCAAAGCGGGCGCCGCGGGATCCGAAGTCGATGGGGTCGGGGCGGGAGCGCAATGCGCCGCCCCGAGAAGGCGCGGTGCGGTGGAGAACGCAGAGTCGCTGGACCCGTTCCAAGGGCCTGCTACCTCCCAAACAACCCGCCCTTCGCAACCACCGCCTCCAGCGGCACCGCCTCGACGCGGTCCGACAGGGCGTACCGCTTGGTGCCGGGGTAGACGACGGCAATGCGCTCCATGCCGAGATCCTCGAGGGCGATGTTCATGGACGGCGTGAGGCGCGGGGCGTCGACGCGCTTGCACTCCACGCCGTAGAGCTTGCCCTGGCGGCGCAGGAGCAGGTCGAGCTCCGCGCCCTGTTGCGTGGCCCAGAAGGCCGCTTCGGCGTGCTGCTCGATGGCCAGCACCTGCTCGATGGCGAAGCCCTCCCACGACGCGCCGAGCTTGGGATGGCGCAGGAGTGCCGCGTGGCTCTCCACACCCAGCAACTGGTGCAGCAGACCCGAGTCGCGGATGTAGACCTTCGGTGATTTGACCTGCCGCTTGCGGAGATTGGCGTGCCAGGGCTGGAGCTGGCGCAGCACCAGCGCGTCGGTGAGCAGGTCGAGGTACCTGCGCACCGTCGGCTCGCTGACGCCGAGGGCGCGCGCGGGATCGGCGTTGCTCCAGACCTGGCCGTGATAGTGCGCGACCATGTGCCAGAAGCGAAGCATGGCCGTCGGCGAGACGCGAACGCCCCACTGGGGCAGGTCGCGATCCACCAGCGTCTCGATGAAGCTGCTCCTCCATGCGACGGAGTCCTCCTCCGTCGGCGCCAGGAGCGCATCGGGAAAGCCGCCGCGCTGCCACAGCGTCTCGGCGCGGTCGGCGCCCACCTCATCCAACGCGAATCCACCCATCCGAATGTGCTCGACGCGTCCGGCGAGACTCTCGGAACTCTGGTGCAGCAGGGCACCCGACGCGCTCCCGAGGATGAGGAAGCGCGCCGGCAGCGGGCGACGGTCCGCAAGCACCCGCAGCAGCGGGAACAAGTCCGGCGCGCGCTGCACTTCGTCAATCACCACCAGACCGGTCAGGCGCTCGAGCGCCGTCATCGGCTCCTCGAAGAGCATGCGGGTGCGCGGATCCTCCAGGTCGAAGTAGTTCGGAGAGGTCGCGGGCAGCAGCTCGCAGGCGAGCGTGGTCTTGCCGCACTGCCGCGGGCCGGTGAGCACCACCACGGGCCGCCGGTCGAGGGCGGTCCGGAGGGCTTTCTGGAGCCGGATGCGGGGGAGGCGCATCGGCTCACGATACCATGTAAAAGCAATAGAGCATATTAGAAAAACATGGCAGTGCGCATCAGGGAAGGGATCCACCGCCAGCCCGGGGTCGTGGCAGTTGGGAACCCCCAAGCGATCCGTGCAATTGTCTACGCGACCTTCTCCGCGGCGCATCGGTCGATGGCGCATTCTCACGCCGTGCGCGCGGACGGGAACTTGCGCATCACCGTCATTTAGCGCGGCGAAGGGTTCAGCGCCAGCGGGTCTGGGCCCGGAAGATTGGAGCAGAAGGTCTGCAGAGTCCCGGCGCCAGGCACATCCACCCACGAGTAGGGCGGCCCCCTTGCGACGCATCGAATCTGGGTGGAGTGCATCACGCCCGCTGCCGCCAGAATCGGCATGTGCTCCACGCCTCCAGTGCCACTTCCGCGCGCCAGCCTGTGGCATCGCTTGACCGAGTGTCGGCTAGGATTCCTTTACGCTAGCCAAGCGGGACGATCAGCGCACCGGTTGCGCACACGTCATCGCGGATCGGGAGATCTCGAATGCGCCGGATGAGACCGCGGTTCGGTCCCGCGTTGCACCGCCAGCATCCCTCTTCGAGTAAAGCGGCTTAGAGAGGACAAGTGCGAGGGCGCGCAATTGCCGGGAGGAGCGTGGAACTCGGGGTAGCCGGTTCGCCGTCGAAAGGAAACGAGCCACCTCAATGTGAGAATTGGGCGCGGCTGGCCGCTCGCGAATCGTCAGTCAAGAGGGTTGTTGTTGGATCGGCGTTTCGAGCTTCAGGACTTTGAGCGTATGCCCCGAACGAGACTCGTACTTACGAGATGGGCAAGTTTAGTCGCATGCGGCACGCTCAGCGCGGCCTTGTGGATGAGCTTGTTTGGTCCGGCAAGATCTCTTTTAGGACCCGTCATCGACCATGCCGCTTCAGTCCCCCCGGGAGTCCTCGTGTCATCTTTGCTGGTGTTCGCCAGCGTTGGCATATGGCATTGGGGTCATGGACGATGGCTGGCGTTCCTGGGCGTGCGCCACTTTTGGGGCTACCCGCCATTGTGGGTGGCGGCGCTGGTGGCTTGCGCGATTCTCGTCGCTCACTCGGTAGCGATGGCCGGTTGGGACCCGATTGAAGAACTTGGAAGTATCTCCCTTTGGGCGCTGCTGCAAGTGCCCTGGTGGCTTTGGCTGCCGTTGACGTTGGCCGTAGTTGCGGAAGTCGTGACCACCTACCATGCTGATGTTGCGCGACCGGCACGAGCGCGCCCAAGCGTGCGTGGCTCTCAGCTGCTTGGGATCACTGAGTGGCTTCGCGACGATCATGAAATCGAGCGGCCGGAGGATGACAGGTTTGGCCACGACCTGGTGGCGCGCCGCATCGCCGCGCGCCTCATGGCGGAGGACACAGCAGCACCCACTATGGCTGTCGTTGGCCCACTTGGGAGTGGCAAGTCGACAGTTCGTGCGCTTGTGTCCTACCACTTGAAGGGGCACCCTTCCGTAGTGTTCGCCAGCATTAGTCTGTGGCCATTCGACTCAGCGGAAGCCGCCAGCGTCGGCGTTTTGCGTACTGTGATCCGAGCGCTCGGAGAGCGGGTGAACACTCTTGCGCTCTCTAGGTTGTCGGAACAGTACGTTTCCCTGATCGAGGGAGTGGGAGGTCGTTGGAGCTCGATTGCTCCATTTCTCTTGAGAGAGCCGCAGCCGGAGCTTCTGCTCAAGGACCTCGCCGCCGTTGCGACTGCAGCCGGCATCAGACTGGCGCTCTGGGTCGAGGACTTGGAGCGATTCACGGGAGCCGATCGGCTATCGCCGTCTGAGGCCACGAGCCGCGAAGCAGAACGCCTCGGCCCCATCCTGTCACTTCTACACCTCCTCGACCGCAACGAGTCGATTTGCGTGATCGTCGCTGACACTTCACTGCGATCGCGGCTCGACGTGGGAAAGATCGCGCGATTCGTCGAGAATCCTCCGCGTATCAGCGAGTCGTCGGCATGTCGGGCGGTTGACATCTTGCGTGCGGCATGCTTAGCGGAGGACTTCATCGATCCGGCGGCTGTGAGCTATCGCGCGAGACTGTCTCTGTCCCACGGCAATGACTCCAAGGAAGCGCGGACATGGAACATGGACGGCGCTAGACCACGCATTCACGATGCCGTTGCAATACTCCTCGGGGTCCCGCGCGCATTCAAGACGGCGCTGCGGCTTTCCCTGGAATCGTGGGAATCTCTCCGCGGAGAGATCGACTTTGACAGTGTGCTCGTTGCGTCAGTGATTCGTACCGCACGGCCGGAGATATTCAGTCTTATCGACGAGAACATCGATCGCTTCAGGGGCGGATTCAGAGATCCATTGGCAGCGAGTTTGGCCGGAGGCGCGGCGCCGACGCACCCAGTCCTGAACCGGCTTGAGGAGATGCTGCGACGGGAGCCGGACGAACGGACTCAGAGTGCTCTCCGCGTCTTGATCGAGTTCGTTTTTCCGGCGGTGAGAGTCGAGGATTGGACAGGTGACTCATATGTCGACTGCCCGCAGGGACTGGGCGTCGCTAGGCACGCGGACTACTGGCAGAGATACCTAACGCTTCAACCAATTGCGGCTAACGACAGCGACCAGCAAGTTCTGCGAGAGATTCACGCTTGGCGAGAGCGCAGGCCGAACGAACTTGTTCGCCGTTTGGAGTCGGGCTTGGAGGCAGAGCGGGTTGAGTCCTTCGTGGGACAGTTTTCGGGGGCTGAATTGTGTCGGCTTCTCCGAGAGTATTGCTCCTTCTTCGCGCCGCGATCGGCAGCCGAGTGGGGCGATGCAGCACATCCTCCGGGTGTTACGTCAATCTGGCGGATGATGCACCGTCGAACTCCGCAAGGGGATCTACTTGCCCAGGCATTGAGGCTTGCTTTGCAAGAGTGCATCCCCGTGAATCTCACGATGGTCGAGAGCATGCTCCTCTTCTTCGCGTCCGACGGAGGAGGCGTTTCGCCCCTGATGGATTCAGCTGCGCGATCGGACATTCAAGAACTGGTGAGAACGGAGCTCGTTCGTACATTCCCCCTCGGCTCAGGACGCAAGCTGATCGAGGCAACGCACGAGTGCAGTCCGTTTGCTGTGTATCAAGTCTGTTGGGGGATTGATGCGATTCGTTCACGTCCCGATCGCGGATTGCCCTTCAACGACTGGCCGGTGTTTGCAAGTGTGCTGCTCGAGGCCGCTGAGCTTGATCCGGATCGGGGCATTCCAATCATCGTCCCGTTCGTCGTTCGAAGTGGCGGCTGGGTCCTCGATCGGAACCAGAGTATCGAGTCTGATGCCGGACCCGGTCTGTCCTACGTCGCCCATTTTGATGAGGTGCAGGCACGGACACTCTTCGACTTTGACCGATTGCTCGCTTTGCTTAGGTCCACGGAGCCACCGCCCAGGCTGAACCCGCAGATTGCGGCCATGTGCGACGCGGCGCGTGTGGCCGCACTCGCGGGCTCCGATGGCAAGTCTCCGAAGTCTCCCGACGAATGAATCGCCCCCGGCGCGATGTCAAATGGGAGATGCCGCGGCGTGAAGCCCCCTACGCGATTGGCGGGTCACTCGTACGGCGACAAAGCTGCGCTCCGCGGCGCTTAGGTCGTGGTCGGGGTGCGCTCGCTTCTACCGGAGGGTGTGGCCGAGCGCCTTGATCCGCGGCGGCTGCAGTGCGACTCGCTCCAATCCGACTGTATGCGCACCGTCGCCCATCCCGCCAGCGTCTATGTGTTCATCAGGTGGTTTCTGCATGAATCGCTCCACGCCCGAAGGGTCGACAGACGGATGATTGGGATGTTCCGAGTGCAACTTGGCACGAGCGCGGTGTGAGATAGCTCGTTCCTCGTGGATACCAAGTGCCGTCGAGTGCGGTCGCCTGATTGAAGCGCACGAAGATCTGGCACCCTCAGCGAGCCGCGCGGATCCGTTCGAGGTCTCACTAGCATCGACGCGCGAGGATCCATCAGCCCACCGCCCCCCGAAATTCAAGCCCCCACCCCCACGCAGGCGAGGGAAGCAGCAGGAGCCCGCATGCACGACCCCACGCCCGACGCACTCGAGCTGGCGACGCTACCGGCGCAGGTCCGCGAGAGCCCGCTCTTCAGCCCCGACCTCGCGCCGGTGCCGGCGGCGCGGCGCACCTGGACGACCTACAACTTCGCCGCGCTGTGGATCAGCATGGCGCACTGCATCCCGACCTACCTGCTCGCGGGCGGGCTCATCGCGCTGGGCATGAACTGGTGGCAGGCGCTGCTGACGATCGGGCTGGGCAACCTCATCGTGCTCGTGCCGATCCTCCTCAACGCGCACCCGGGCACCAAGTACGGCATCCCGTTTCCTGTGCTCGCGCGCGCGAGCTTCGGCACCGCGGGCGCGAACGTCCCCGCCTTCCTGCGCGCGGTCGTCGCGTGCGGCTGGTTCGGCATCCAGACCTACCTCGGCGGCGAGGCGGTGCGCACCTTCCTCGTCGCGGCCTGGCCCGACTTCGCGCACCTGGGCGGCGACCTCACGCTGCTGGGCCTCTCGGTCCCCTCGGCGATCACCTTCCTCCTCTTCTGGGCGATCAACATCGGCGTCGTCTGCTACGGCATGAACGCGGTGCGCGTCTTCGAGAACTGGTCCGCTCCGCTGGTGCTGCTGATGGCGCTCGTGCTGCTGGTGTGGCTCGTCGGGCGCAGCGGGCTCGGGCCGATCTTCGAGAAGCCCTCTGCCTTCGCGGACTTCGGCGCCTTCTGGAAGGTCTTCGTCCCCTCGCTCACGGGCATGATCGGCTTCTGGGCGACGCTCAGCCTGAACATCCCCGACTTCACGCGCTACGGCCGCGGCCAGCGCGAGCAGATGATCGGCCAGACCCTCGGCCTGCCCACCACGATGATCGTCTTCAGCGCGATGGCGGTCGTCATCACCAGCGCGGCGCAGGCGCTGCTCTCCGGGACCGATCCCGCGAAGCTCTGGGATCCCGTCGTCGTGCTCTCGCAGATCACCAGCCCGACGCCGCCCGCGGGAATGGAGGCGCCGCTCATCGCCTCGCCCGCGACGCGCTTCGTCGTCGCGCTGCTGAGCCTGGTCGGCGTGGCCGTCGCGACGCTGGCGACCAACATCGCGGCGAACGTCGTCGGTCCCGCCAACGACTTCGCGCACATGGCGCCGCGCCTGATCAGCTTCCGCACCGGCGGCATCGTCACCGGCGTCGTGGGCATCCTGATCATGCCCTGGAAGCTGCTGGGCTCCGCGGACGCGTACATCTTCGAGTGGCTCGTCGGCTACTCCGCGCTGCTGGGCCCGATCGCGGGCATCATGATCGCGGACTACTGGGTGCTGCGCCGGCGCGAGCTGGACATCGTCGAGCTCTACCGCCCCGACGGCATCTACCGCCGCGTGCACTGGGCGGGCGTCGCGGCGCTCGCGCTGGGCGTCGCGCCCAACGTGCCGGGATTCCTGGGTGCGGTGAAGCGCTGGGATCCGCCCGCCTACTTCGTGGCGATCTATCCCTACGCGTGGTTCATTGGCTTCGCGGTGGGCTTCGCGGCGTACCTGCTGCTGGCCCGTCGGCCCGCGCGCGCCGGCGCCGTCACGGCGTGAAGGCCGCGTCGGTGATCGCGAGCGCGCGGTCGATGATGCCGAAGGCCTCGTCCATCTGCGCCTCGTCGATGCAGAGCGGGGGATTGCACATCACCGTGCTCCACTGCAGCATCGTGAAGAGCCCGTTGTCGCGCAGGAACTTGCCGAGCTGCGCCATCGCGGGGTGCGAGCCGCCGTAGGGGACCAGCCGGTCGCCCGCGGCGTTGCGGCGCAGCTCGATCGTGCCGAAGAGGCCGATGTTGCGGTGCTCCTTCACGCTGCGGTGGCGCGCCGCCATGCGCTCCATGTGGCCGCGCATCACCTCGCCCATGCGCGCGCTGCGCTCGACGAGCTTCTCCTCGACGACCACCTCGACCGCCGCGAGCGCCGCGGCCAGGCACATCGGGTGCGCGTTGTAGGTGAGGCCGCCCCAGAAGACGTTCTCGCGGAAGTGCGCGGCGATGCGGTCGCTCACGGCCATCGCGCCCAGCGGCAGGTAGCTGCTGGTGAGACCCTTCGCCATCGTGCAGATGTCGGGCACGATGCCGCCGTGCTCGAAGGCGAACATCTTGCCCGTGCGGCCGAAGCCGCACATGACCTCGTCGCAGACCAGCAGGATGCCGTGGCGCGAGAGCAGCTCCTTCAGCCCCTGCAGGTAGCCGCGCGGCGGCGGCAGGATGCCGTTGGTCCCGGTGACCGTCTCGATGAACATCGCCGCGATGTTCGAGGGCCCCTCGTAGGCGATGACCTCCTCCAGGTAGCGCAGGTTGTTGCGCGTGATCTCCGCGTCGTCGGTCCCGAAGCTGTAGTCGTAGGGGCGCGGGTCGAGCACGCGCACGACGCCGGGCATGCCGGGCTCGGTCGGCCAGCGGCGCGGGTCGCCGGTGAGCGAGATCGCGCCGTTGGTCGCGCCGTGGTAGCTGCGGTAGCGCGCGAGGATCTTGTGCCGGCCGGTGAAGAGGCGCGCGGCCTTGATGGCGTTCTCGTTCGCCTCGGCGCCGCCCAGGGTGTAGAAGAAGGTGTTGAGGTCGCCGGGCACGAGCTGCGCCAGCCGCGTGGAGAGGCGCGCGCGGATCTCGGTGGCCATGCCGGGGTAGGCGTAGGGGAGCGTCGCCGCCTGCTCCTGGATCGCGCGCACGACCTTGGGGTGGCCGTGGCCGATGTTGACGCTCATGAGCTGGCTGTTGAAGTCGATCCAGCGCTGCCCCTCGGGGCCGAAGAGGTAGATCCCCTCGGCGCGCGCGACGGGGATCGGGTCCACCTTGCCCGTGGCGCTCCACGAGAAGAGCGAGTGCTTCAGGCACTCCTCGACCATCTGCTTCGAGCCCATTCCCGCGCGGGGAGCGTGCGTCCCGGCGGCCGTCGTCGCGTCGTCGTGCATGCGTCTCTCCTTGTGGCTGCGCGCGCGGGCGCGGTCAGCTCATCCAGTTCTGGTCGCGCTGGAGCGCCCACTTGCTGGTGATCTTGCGCTGGCGCGTCCAGAAGCGGTAGCCGTCCCAGCCGGTGATGTTGCCGCTGCCGAAGCAGCTGTCGTTCCAGCCGCCGAAGCCGAAGGGCTCGCGCGGCACGGGCACGCCCACGTTCACGCCGCACATGCCCGCCTCCACGCGCGCCATCGCGCGGCGGGCGATGTCGCCGCTGCTGGTGTAGACGCTGCTGGCGTTGCCGTAGGGGTTGGCGTTCTCGATCTCCAGCGCGCGCTCGAGCGTGGGCACGCGCACGATGCTCAGCACCGGGCCGAAGATCTCCTCGCGCGCGGCGGGCATCTGCGGGGAGCAGTGGTCGATGATCGTGGGCCCGATCCAGAAGCCGCCCGCGTCGCCGCGCGCCTGGCGGCCGTCGAGCACGACCTTCGCGCCGTCGCGCTGCGCCTGGTCGATGCAGCCGGCGATGCGGTCGCGCGCGGCCTGCGTCGTGACGGGGCCGAGGTCGCGTCCCGTCTGCATCCTCGCGGCGCGCTCGCGCACCGCGTCGAGGATGTGGTCGACCTCGCCGACGGCCAGGAGCACGCTCGCGGCCATGCAGCGCTGCCCCGCGCAGCCGGTGAAGCTGGCGACGACGTTCTCCGCCGTGAGCCCGACGTCCGCGTCGGGGACGACGATGAGGTGGTTCTTCGCGCCGCCCAGGCAGAGCGCGCGCTTTCCCTGGCCGCAGGCGCGCCCGTAGACCGCGCGCGCCACGCGCGTGCTGCCCACGAAGCCGACCGCGTGGATGCCGGGGTGGTCGCAGATCGCCTCGACGACCTCGCGGCCGCCCTGCACGACGCTGAAGACGCCGTCGGGCAGCCCCGCCTCCTGCAGCAGCTCCGCCAGGCGCATCGTCGAGAGCGGCACGCGCTCGCTGGGCTTGAGGATGAAGGCGTTGCCGCCAACGAGCGCCTGCGGCAGCATCCACAGCGGCACCATGAGCGGGAAGTTGAAGGGGACGATGCCCGCGACGACGCCCAGCGGCGCGTAGACGATCTCGCACGCCACGCCGCGGCTCACCTCGAGCTGGTTGCCCGCGGCGATGTTGGGGAGCGAGCAGCCGTACTCCAGGCACTCGATGCCCTTCTCGACCTCGGCCTTCGCCTCGCCGAAGAGCTTGCCGTTCTCGTGGCTCACGAGCCAGCTCAGCTCGTCGATGTGGCGCAGCATGAGCTCGCGCGTGCGGTAGAGGACGTGCGCGCGGTCGCGGATGGGAAGATCGCCCCAGGCGCGCTGCGCGGCGCGGGCGGACTGCACGGCCTCGTCGACGTCCTTCGCGCCGCCCAGGTGCACGCGCGCCATCGCGCGGCCGTGGCGGGGGTTGAGCACCTCCTGCACGCCCGACGGCTGCACCGGATCGCGCCAGCGGCCGCCGATGAAGTTGCGGGCGTCGTGCCAGGGGGCGAAGGCGTCGCCGGTGGCGGTGAAGGGACCCAGGCGCGCGGGCGCGGCGGTGGAGGTGCTCACGGGACGAACTCCTGGCGCTCGACGGCGGTGGGGGCGAAATGCGCGTTGCGCAGCGTCTGGCTGCGCGCGGCGGCGCCGAAGCAGGGCCGAGGGATGTATCGGCCATGTCCCTCCTGCGCGTGCAGGCGGCCGTCCTTCCAGACGACGCTGCCGCGGCTGATGGTGACCGCGGCGGCGCCCGTGACCTGCATTCCCTCGAAGATGCTGAAGTCGTTGCGCGAGTGGTGCGTCGCGACGCCCAGCGTGCGCGTCGCGCCGGGGTCCCAGACGACCAGGTCCGCGTCCGCGCCGGGCAGGATCGTGCCCTTGCGCGGGTGGATGTTGAAGATGCGCGCCGCGTTGGTGCTGGTGGCGGCGACGAACTCGCTGGGCGTGATGCGCCCGGTGCGCACGCCGTGGTGCCAGAGGACGCTCATGCGCTCCTCGAGTCCGCCGGTGCCGTTGGGGATGCGGCGGAAGTCGTCCTTGCCCATCGCCTTCTGCGGCGTGCGGAAGGTGCAGTGGTCGGTGCCGATGACCTCGATCGTGCCGCCCTGCAGGCCGCCCCAGAGCGCCTGCTGGTGCTCCGGCGCGCGGAAAGGCGGGCTCATCACATGGTGCGCCGCGTGGCGCCAGTCGGGGCTGCGGTAGACGGAGTCGTCGATCACCAGGTGCTGCACGAGCGATTCGCCGTAGACGCGGTGGCCCGCGAGCTTCGCGCGCGCGATCGCCTCCATCGCCTGCCGGCAGCTCGTGTGCACCACGTAGAGCGGCACGCCCACGACGGCCGCGATCTGGCAGGCGCGATTGGCGGCCTCCCCCTCGACCTCGGGCGGGCGCGAGAGCGGGTGCCCCTCCGGGCCGTGGATGCCGCGCGCGAAGGTCTCCTCCTGCATGCGCAGCACCAGGTCGCCGTTCTCCGCGTGCACCATGCAGATCGCGCCGAGCTCGCGCGCGCGCTCGAAGCTGGCGATGAGCGTCGCGTCGTCGACCATGATGGCGTTCTTGTACGCCATGAAGTGCTTGAAGCTGTTGATGCCGTGCTCGCGGCAGAGCACGCCCATCTCCTCGTGCACCTGCGGGCCCCACCAGGTGACGGCCATGTGGAAGGAGTAGTCCGTCGCCGCCTTGCGCGCGCGCTCGCGCCAGGCGCGGTACGCCTCCAGCAGCGACTGCTGCGGCGCGGGGATCACGAAGTCGACGATCATCGTCGTGCCGCCCGCCGCGGCGCACGCGGTGCCGGAGTGGAAGTCGTCCACGCTCACCGTGCCCATGAAGGGCAGCTCCATGTGCACGTGCGGGTCGATGCCGCCGGGCATGAGGAGCGCGCCCCCCGCGTCCAGCACCTGGCAGCCCGCGGGCGCGTCCAGGCGCTCGCCGACGGCCGCGATGGTCTCGCCCGAGACGAGCACCTCCGCGCGGCGCTCGCCCTGCGCGGTGACGACGGTCGCGCCCTTGATCAGCATCGACATGGGAAGGCTCCTTGCGCGCGCGGCGCGGTCAGTGCGCGGTGATCTCGCCGTACGCCTCGGGGCGACGGTCGCGGAAGAACTGCCAAGTGTTGCGCACCTGCTCGATCATGCCCAGGTCCAGGTCGTGGACCAGGAGCTCGTCCTGGTCCTCGCTGGCCTGCGCCAGGATCTCGCCGCGCGGATTGACGAAGTAGCTGGTCCCGTAGAACTTGCCGATGTTCCAGGGCGCCTCGGTGCCGACGCGGTTGATGCAGCCCATGAAGTAGCCGTTGGCGACCGCGTGCGCGGGCTGCTCGATCTTCCAGATGTACTGCGAGAGGCCCGCGACCGTCGCGGAGGGATTGAAGACGATCTCCGCGCCGTTGAGCCCCAGGCAGCGCGCGCCCTCGGGGAAGTGGCGGTCGTAGCAGATGTAGACGCCGATGGTCGCGTACTTGGTGCGGAAGACCGGGTAGCCGCCGGTGCCCGGCTTGAAGAAGAACTTCTCCCAGAAGCCCGGGTTCACCTGCGGGATGTGCTGCTTGCGGTACTTGCCCAGGTAGGTGCCGTCGGCGTCGTAGACGGCGGCGGTGTTGTAGTAGACGCCGGTCATCTCGCGCTCGTAGACGGGGACGATCACCGCCATCGCGTGCTTGCGCGCGGCGGCGGCGATGAGGTCGGTCGTCGGGCCGGGGACGGGCTCGGCGGCCTCGTACCAGCGCGGGCTCTGGCTCGGGCAGAAGTAGGGGCCGTTGAAGATCTCCTGCAGGCAGAGGATCTGCACGCCGCGGCGGCCGGCCTCCTCGATGAATCGCAGGTGCTTCTCCACCATCGCCTTCTGGATCTCGGCGATGGGGCGGCTCTCGTCGTTGATGGGGTTGCTGCACTGGATGAGGCCGCAGCGGACGATCTTGCTCATGCGTGCTCCTGGATGGTGGCGCGCGCCCGCGGACCGGCCGCGGCGCGCCGGCGCGTCAGTGCGCGCCCTTCTTGGGGCGCAGCGTCGCGCCCTGCTGGACATGGTCGTTCCACGAGGCGGGGGGATAGCCGTTCTCCACGCGCTCCATGGCGATGCAGTCGGGGACCGGGCAGACGATCTGGCAGAGGTTGCAGCCGACGCACTCGGACTCGTCGACGCGCGGCACGCGCGTGCCGGCGACGGGGTGGATGCACTGGTGCGCGCCGTCGTGGCACGCGGCGACGCAGAGCTGGCAGCCGATGCAGCGCGACGCGTCGATGCGCGCGACCGTCTCGTGGTTGAGGTCGAGCTGCCCCCACTCGCGGAAGGCGGGGACCGCCTTGCCGACCATCTGCGCGACGCTCGTGAAGCCCTTCGCGTCCATGTAGTCGGAGAGTCCCTGCTTCATGTCCTCGACGATGCGGTAGCCGCGCAGCATGACCTCGGTGCAGACCTGCACGCTGCTGCTGCCCAGCAGGATGAACTCGACCGCGTCGCGCCAGTTGCAGACGCCGCCGATGCCGCTGATGGGCAGCCCGAAGGCCGGATCGCGCGCGAGCTCCGCGACCATGTGCAGCGCGATCGGCTTGACGGCCGCGCCGCAGTAGCCGCCGTTGGTGCTCGCGCCTGCGACCACCGGCTGCGGAACGAAGCGGTCGATGTCCACGCCGATGATGCTCTTGATGGTGTTGATCAGGCTGACGCCGTGCGCGCCGCCGCGCCGCGCGGCCATGCCGTGCGGGAGGATGTCGGTGACGTTGGGCGTGAGCTTCACCAGCACGGGGACGGTGCTGTACTGCACCGCCCACGCGGTGATGCGCTCGTTCACGGCGGGCTCCTGCCCGACCGCGCTGCCCATGCCGCGCTCGCACATGCCGTGCGGGCAGCCGAAGTTGAGCTCGATGCCGTCCGCGCCCGCGTCGATGGAGCGCGCGATGATCTCGCGCCACTCCTGCTGCGTCTCCACCATCAGGCTCACGACGAGCGCGTGCCTGGGGAAGAGGCGCTTGGTCTCGCGGATCTCGCGGAAGTTGGTCTCCAGCGGCCGGTCGGTGATGAGCTCGATGTTGTTGAAGCCCGCGCCCTGCACGCCGCGGATCGTGTGGCCGCCGAAGCGGCTGCTCACGTTCTGGATCGGCGTGCCGAGGGTCTTCCAGACGGCGCCGCCCCAGCCGGCCTCGAAGGCGCGCTGCACCTGCAGGCCGCTGTTGGCCGGCGGCGCGCTCGCCAGCCAGAAGGGATTGGGGCTGGCGATGCCGGCGCAGACGGTCGAGAGGTCAGCCATGCGCGTCTCCTGCGGCGCGGCGCGCGCCCGGCGGGGCGGCGCCTGCGGCGGCGCCTGCGCCTGCGCCCGCGCCCAGCGCGGCGTCGATGGCGATCGCGGCGCGCTTGCCCTCGGCGGCCGCGTTCACGACCTCCTTGCCGCCGTTGGCGCAGTCGCCGCCGGCCCACCAGCCGCGGCGGCCGGTGAAGCCGTGCTCGTCGGTGAGCAGTCGGCCCTGCTCGATGCGCAGGCCTTCCAGCCCGGCGAAGAGCTCGCCCAGGCGCGACTGCCCGATCGCCACCAGCACCAGGTCGGCCTCCACCGTGAATTCCGTGCCCGGAATCGTGCGCTTTGCCTCGTCCAGGCGCACGCAGCGCACGCGCTCGACGCGCGCGTCGCCCTCGAAGGCCACCGGCACCGCCTGCCAGACGGCGCGCGCGCCCTCGTCCAGCGCCGCGGAGAGCTCGTGCGCGTAGCCGCTGGCCGTCTCGCGCCGGCCGCGGTAGACGAGCGTCACCTCCTCGATGCCCAGGCCGCGCGCCTCGCGCGCCGCGTCGAGCGCGGTGTTGCCGCCGCCCACGACGACGCACCGGCGCACGCCCGCCAGCTCCAGCGCGGTCATCTTCATGCGCTCGATCCACGAGACCGCGCCGAGCACGCCGGGCAGCTGCGCGCCGGGGACGCGCAGCATCGCGTCCTCGCCCAGCCCGACGCCGACGAAGACCGCGTCGAAGCCGCGCTCGAGCTCCTGCAGCGTGATGTCGCGCCCGACCTCGACGCCGGTGCGCAGCTCGATGCCGCCGATGGCGAGCACCCACTGCGCCTCCGCCACCGCGGTCTCCGCGCGCATCTTGTAGGGAGCGACGCCGGTGAGGTTCAGCCCGCCGACGTCCGCGCGCCGCTCGAAGATCGTGCACGCGTGGCCGCGCACGCGCAGCTCGTGCGCGGCGGCCAGGCTCGCGGGCCCCGCGCCGATCAGCGCGACGCGTCGCCCCGTGGGCGCGCCCGCCTCGAAGAATCGCCACCCCTCCTCCAGCGCGCGGTCGGTCGCGTGGCGCTGCAGCCGCCCGATCTGGATCGGCGGCTGGTCGAGGTGGTTGTAGACGCACGCGCCGACGCAGAGCACCTCGACCGGGCAGACGCGCGCGCAGCTCGCGCCCAGGATGTTGCTCTGGAAGATGGTGCGGGCGCTGCCGCGGTCGTTGCCGCTGGCGATCTGCCGGATGAACTGCGGGATGTCGATGGCGGTCGGGCAGGCCGCGATGCAGGGCGCGTCGTGGCAGAAGAGGCAGCGGTTGGCCTCGGCGACCGCCTCGGATGGCAGCAGCGGCAGCTTGAAGTCGCCGAAGGCCGTCTCGGAGCGTTGAGGAGCGAGGGATCCCGACATGCGCAGCCGGACGCGAAGGCTACCGCACGATGCGCGGTTGCCCTCGCGTCCGGCTGGAAGTCCGCCGGAGGATGTCGAGCGTCAGCGGCGACGGCGGCTGGGCACGAGGCCCAGCATCGCGAGGCCGGCGAGCGCGGCGGGACCCGGGATGTTCGAGCCGCCGCCACCGAGCACCTTGTCGGAGCCGCCGTTCTCGAAGCCGCGGAAGCGGATCGCCATGCCCTTGCCGTCGTTGCGGGTGAGCACGGTCGCCGCGCTCTGCGCAGCCAGGTCGCCCGCCGAGCCGGTCAGCAGGAAGGTGAAGGTCGCGCTCTCGCCGACGGCCAGGCCGCTCTGCGGCGCGCCGCCGCCGAGCCAGCTGCTGCTGGTCGAGGCGCCGGTCTTGAAGGTCCCGAAGGGCGAGGCCGAGACGCCGCTCCCGAGGCCGTCGAAGTTGGCATCGGTGCAGGAGACGAAGCTCGCCGAGTTGGCGCCGACCGGGTTGACCGCGATGGCGGTGATGTAGCCGCCGTTGGCCAGGGCCGAGGTGTTCGTGAGCAGGATGCTCAGCGAAGCCGTGGTGCCGCTGGTGTAGGAGTAGGTGACGTAGGCCGAGAAGGTGCCCAGGCCCTCGAGGCCCGGCTGGCTCACGTAGTTGGCGTTGCTGATGGACGCCGAAGCGCTCGCGGCGAGGCCGCCGGCGAGGGCAAGGGCGGTGAGGAGACTGGTCTTGGTGAGGGTCTTCATGGTGTGGGGGAGTTGGGAAAGGGAGTCTTGGCGCCGGAGCGCCCCGGTCCTAGTTCTTCGCCTCCAGACCCGACTATGGAATTCGGGGTGGGGGCGTGAACCCAAAGGGGGATGATTCGGGGTGGGAAAGCCCCTCTCGGACCCGGGTTATTGGTCAATCAGTGTGGGAACGGCCTCAAGCGACGCAAAGCGGTGCGATGCCCAGATTCCCTCCCCCGAACGACGCGCAACCATAGCACCCGGGCGGACGCGGGCGATCAATTGCCACCAGAAATGTCCGTGATCGCGGGTTTCCGGACCTTCAGGGCCGCAGCGTCGTCGTGGCCGTCGTCCCGTCGGGCTTTCGGGTCGTCACATCGAAGTGGCATCCCCGCGCCAGGGGCAGGACCGCCGCACCCTTCGCGTCCGCCTGCGCACGGGCCCAGAGCTCGCCCGACCAGCGGACCTCGATCTCGGCGGGGCCGCCGCCGGGGACGGTGAAGGGGACTTCGACCGCGTCGGTGTAGAAGCGGGTGACGTTGACCGCGGGGACGTACTCGATCTCGAAGGCCCAGACCAGCGGGAACTTCGTGTTCGTCGGGCGCCAGACGGCCGCGTAGACGGCGTGCACCCAGTCGTCGGGATCCGTCTCGGTCATGCAGCGCTCGCGCACCCAGTCGACGCCGCGCGGATCGCTGCCGGAGTCGCCGACGTTGTACCAGCGGTCCCACCACACCTCGACCCAGTTGTGGTTGCCCTGCACCTTCTTCCACGCGGGGCAGCCGGTGATGCGCGCGGGGATGCCCACGGCGCGGCACGCGTCGACGACCAGGATGCTGAGTCCGGTGCAGCTCGCCCAGCCGATCTCCATGCTCTCGTAGGGGCTCTGGTCGGGCTTCTTGCGCTTGTCCGCGCTGAAGTGGACCTTCACCATGTCGGGAAGGTGGTCGTTGATCCACTTCACCGCGTCGATGGGATCCTTGAACTTCCAGGCCTGCTCGTGGAAGCGGTCGAAGAAGTCCTGCCGCCAGTCGTCGCGGCGCTCGTTGAGGCTCGCGTAGGGAAGCACGTACTGGCGCCACAGCTCGTCGGGCAGGCGGGCGCCCCAGGGGGCCTCGCGCCGCGCGCGGTCCGCCAGCACGAGGTTCTTCACGAGGAACTCCGCCTTCAGCTCGCGCAGGTCGCGCTCGGGCATCGTGGCGATCAGCCACTGCATGTCCCCGCGCAGCGCCGGCGGCGTCAGCTCCACCGCGCGCTTGAGCTCGCCGCCGTTGGCGCCGGCACGCTCGAGCGCGCGCGCGTAGTCGGGTTCGCTCTCGGCGGGCCGCGTCGAGGGCGGCGGCACCGGCGGCTGCACGCAGCGCGGCTGGGGATCCTGGGCGAAGAGCAGCAGGAGGGCGACGAGGACGCTCATGCCCGCAGCGTATCCGCGGGCGGCCGCGGGCCGAACATCAGCGCCTTCATCTTCGCGGCGCCCAGGACATGCGTGAGCTCGCGCATCGTGCTGTAGGCGATCATGAAGAGCGCCAGCACGATGTGCAGCGCCAGGAACTGCGTCCAGCTGATCTGGTGCAGCACCTCGTCCCAGGCGGCGGAGAAGTCGGGGGCGTGGCGCCAGCACTCGATGGCGCGCTCGAGCAGGTGGACCGCGGTCGCGACCACCAGGTACATCGAGCTCTTGATCGCGATGATCCAGACCAGCGGCTTCGTCGACTCGCGCCGCATGAAGGGGAGCAGGTCGGCGATGAGCACCGCCTTGGCCAGCACGAGCGCGGCGATGAGCATCGAGGCGGACTGCCCGAGCGACTGCCCGGTGCCCGCGATCATCAGCTCGCGCACCCAGGTGACGATCACCAGCGCCATCAGGAAGTAGATGGTCGCCGGGATCATCAGGCGCAGCTCTTCCTTGGTCTTCTCGACGATCTTGCTCATGGTCATGGCTCGCTCCGGGGTCCGGGTCACCAGCTCTTGCGGCCGCGCCGCCCCTGCTTGTACTTGCTGCGGTCGCGGCCCTTGCGTCCGCGCTCGCCCTTGTTCGACGCGCCGCCGCCGCTGCCGGGAGCGCGGCCCTCGACGGGGCGGCGCACGTTGGTCAGGTCGCGCGGATCGAGGTTGTCCAGGTCGCGCCGCGGCGCGAGCTTCACGACGGTCAGGTCCATCTTGCGCGCGGCCAGGTCGATGCCCGCGATCGTCGCCTGCACGCGGTCGCCCAGCCCGATGGACATGCCGCTGCGCGGGCTCACCAGGCGGCCGGTGAGCTCGTTGAGGATCCAGCGGTCCGAGCGCGTCGCGGCGGCGGGGAGCGTGTCCACGCGCGCGGCGCCGTCGACCAGGAACTCCTCCAGGCTCAGGAAGACCAGCGAGGTCCCGCTCAGCCCCGTGACCAGCGCGTCGAAGGTGTCCGCCAGGCGGTGCTCGCGCAGGAACTGCAGGATGAGGAAGGTGCGCAGGTCGCGCTCGGCCTCCTCGGCGTTGCGCTCGGTCTCGCTGCAGTGGATGCCGATGCGCACGAGCTCCTGCTCGTCCAGGATGCGCTCGTCGGCGCGCAGGCGTCCCGCGAGCTCGCGCCGGCGCTTGCCGCCGGTGGCGGTGCCGTTCTCCGTCGCGTCCAGGTACGCCGCGAGCGCGCGGTGCACGGTGAGGTCGGGATAGCGGCGGATCGGCGAGGTGAAGTGCGCGTAGTGGTCCGAGGCGAGCGCGTAGTGGCCCACGAGCGCGGGGGAGTAGGTCGCCTTGGAGAGGGTGCGCAGCACCGCGAAGTGGATGGCGCGCGCGCTCTCGCCGCCGGCGGTCGCCATCAGCAGCGCCTGCAGGTCGCGGCGCGTGGGCTCCTCGGGAAGGCGGTACTTGGCGATGCGCGCGAAGACGCGCAGCTCCTCGAGGTCGCCGAAGGTCGGCTCGGGATGGATGCGCCGCAGCAGCGGCAGGTCGAGGTCGCTGAAGGTGCGCGCGAGCGCCTCGTTCGCCTCGACCATGAACATCTCGATGAGCGTGTGCGTGAAGCTGGTGTCCTCGCGCTCGACGCCGCGGACCGCGCCCGCGTCGTCGTAGAGCAGGTCGACCTCGGGCAGGTCGAGGTTGATCATGCCGTCGGCGCGGCGGCGCTCGCGCAGGATGCGCGCGAGGCGCTCGCAGAGGCGCAGCGCGTCGACGACCTCGGTCTCGTAGATGGGCTCGGTGCGCGCGTGGGCGCGCGCGCGGCCGAGGTCGCCGTCGATGATCGCCTGCGCCTCGATGTAGGTGAATCGCTTGCGGCTGCGGATGACGGTGCTCGAGAGGCGGTGCGAGACGGGTCGGCCGCGCCCGTCGAAGGTGATGAAGACGCTCTTGGTGAAGCGCGGCACGCCTTCCTGCAGGCTGCAGATGCCGTTGGAGAGCGACTCCGGCAGCATCGGCACGACGCGCCGCGGCAGGTACGCGCTGTTGCCGCGCTCGCGCGCCTCGGTGTCGAGCGCGCTGCCGGGCTTCACCCAGTGCGCGACGTCGGCGATGTGCACGCCCAGCTCCCACTCGTCGCGGTCGGCGTCGTGGCGGATGCTGATGGCGTCGTCGAAGTCGCGCGCGTCGGGCGGGTCGATGGTGATGACGAGCGACTCGGTGAGGTCCTCGCGGTCCTCCCAGGGGCCGTCCGCCTCGCCCTCGAAGCGGCGGGTGGCCTCGCGCGCCTCCTCGAGCGCCTCCTCGGGGAACTCGCGGTCGAGGTGGAAGACCTGCATCACCGCGCGCGTCTCGACGTCGGGCTTGCCGGCGGCGCCGAGCACCTCGGTGATCACGCCCTCGGCGAAGTGCAGGTCGGTCGGGTAGGTGATGATCTCGAAGACGACCTTGTCGCCCACGCGCGCGCCCTTGGCGCCGGGATCGCGCACGACGACGGGATCCTGCAGCGCACGGCCGTCGGCGACGACGAACCACTCGCGCCCGTCCTTGGTGAGCGTGCCCGCGAAGCGGCGCTGGCCGCGCTCGAGCACCTCGACGACGCGGCCGACGGGGCCCTCGCCGGGAGCCGCGCGCCCGCCCGCGGCGCCGCGGCCGCGCATCGGGCCCGCGCCGCCGGACTTGCGCACCACGCGCACGCGCACGCGGTCGCCGTTGAGCGCGTCGCCGGTCTGGCCCGCGGGGATGTAGAGGTCGCCCTCGCGGACCGGGTTGTCGGGGATGAGGAAGCCGAAGCCGCGCGCGTTCAGGCGCAGCGTGCCCTCGACCTCGTCGCCGTAGCGGGGCAGGCGGACCTTTCCGTCGCCGCCGACCTCGACGCGCCCCTCGCCCGCGAGGGACTCGACGGCGGCGTCGAACTCCGCGGCGTCCTCCTCCTCCACGCGAAGCTGCCGGCGGAGCTCGGGGAGCTCCGTCGGGCGGTAGTTGTCGTACGCGAGGTGATCGAGGATGCGCTGGAAGTAGCGGAGCGACACGCGGCGAAGCCTACCGCTTCGGCCGCTTGGCCTCGCGACGCTGGCGCTTGATCGCGTCGCGCAAGTTGCCCGCGCCGCGCCCCTCGCGCGCGGGGTGCGTCGCGTTGACGCGCTCGGCGGAGGCGGCGGGCTTCTCGGCGGCGGGCGCGGGCGTCGCGGGCGCGGCGGGGGTCGCGCCCTTCGCGTCGGCGCCCGCGGGCTTCGCGGCCTCCGCGGCGGGTGCGGCCGCGGCCTTCGCGCCGGATGCGCCGGAGACGGCGGGCTCGCTCGCGCCCGAGGAGGTCAGGATCCCCGCGCCGGCGGTCACCTGGCGCTGCGCCTTCGCGCGGCGGCACTTCGGGCAGGTGCGCTCGGGCTCCGCCTTGATGGACTGGAACTGGTCCCACTCGTGGCCGCAGGCGCTGCAGCGGTAGGCATAGGTGGGCATCGCGTGGCTCCTGCGCTACGGGGCGACGGCGACCTGCGCGGGACGCAGGACGGTCTCGCCGAGCCGGTAGCCCGGCTGCAGCAGCGCGCTCACCTGGCCGCTGGCGACGCCGGGGGCCGGCTGCTGCATGATCGCCTGCTCCTGGTGCGGATCGAAGGCCGCGCCGACGGCGGGCTGGATGAGCTCCACGCCCGAGCGCTCGAGCGCCTTCACGAGCTCGCCGCGCACGATGCGGAAGCCCTCGAGCGCGGCGGCCGCGGTCATGCTCGCGGGATCGTGCGCGAGCGCCATGTCGAAGTTGTCGAGCACCGGGATCACCTGGCGCACGACCGCGTGCATGCCGGCGGCGCGCAGGCGCGGCTCCTGCTCGTTCATGCGGCGCTGGAAGTTCTGGAAGTCCGCGAGCGCGCGCAGCCCCTGGTCGCGGGCCGCGGCGAGCTCGCGCTCGAGCTGCGCGACGCGCTCCTCGAGCGCGCGGATCGCGTCGCGCGCCTCCTCGGGCTCGGGGGCGCGGTCGTCGACGTGCGGCTGCGCCTGCGACTCGGCGCGCTGGCGCTCGCGCTCGTCCTCCGCCGAGCCGGCGGGTCCGTGGTGGTGGCCGTGGGGATGGTGGTGGGGTTGCGTCGCCATCGCGTCCTCCTGCTCAGGTGCCGAAGGTGTCCTTCATCTTGCCCCAGAAGCCGCCGCGCTTGGAGTCGCCGCCGTCGCGGCCGCCTCCGCCCGCGCCGCCGCGGCGCTGGCCGTCCTTCGTCGCCTTGGGCGGCTGCTCGAGCGCGCGCAGCGCCTCGATGTGCTCGCGCTGCTTGGCGGTGAGCTTGCGCGGGACCGCGACCTGCACGAGCACGACCAGATCGCCGCGCTTGCCGGTCCGCAGGTCGGGCACGCCCTTGCCGTCCAGGCGCAGCATGTCGCCGTGCTGCGTGCCGGGGGAGATGTCCGCCTGCTCGTCCCCCTCGACCGCGGCGATCGCGACCTTGCCGCCCAGCGCCGCGGTGGGGAAGGAGATCTCCACCGTCGTGAGCAGGTCGCTGCCGTCGCGCTCGAAGCGCTCGTCCTCCTCGACGCGCACGACGATGTGCAGGTCGCCGCGCACGCCGGTGCCGTCGGGGCTCTCGTTGGGCGAGGGGGGCTCGCCCTCGCCGGCGACGCGCACGACCTGGCCGTCGGCGATGCCCTTGGGGACGCGGACATTGAGCTTGCGGTGGATGCTGCTGCGGCCGCTGCCGCTGCACTCGGCGCACTTGTCCTTGATCACCGTGCGCCGGCCCTGGCAGGCGGGGCAGGTGGTGACCATGCGGAAGAGCCCGCCGAGTCCCTGCTGCGCGACCTGTCCCTGGCCGCCGCAGGTCGGGCACGCGACCGGCTTGGTGCCGGGCTTCGCGCCGTTGCCCTTGCAGACGCCGCAGACCTCCAGGCGCTTGAAGCTGACCTCGCGCTCGCAGCCGTCGATGACCTCGCGCAGCGTGATCTCGACCTCGGTCTCGAGGTCGTAGCCGCGCGCGGGACCGCGCTGGCGCCGCCCCTGCGCCTGTCCGCCGAAGATCTCGTTGAACATCCCGAAGATGTCCTCGACATGCATCGTGCGGAAGTCGTGCGCGGGCCGCCCGCGCAGGCCGGCGTGGCCATGGCGGTCGTACATCGCGCGGCGCTCGGGATCGCTGAGCACCTCGTAGGCCTCGGCGCACAGCTTGAAGCGCGCCTCGGCCTCGGGGTTGCCCGGATTCTGGTCCGGGTGCCACTTGATCGCCATCCGGCGATAGGCCTTCTTGATCTCCTCGCCGCTCGCGTCGCGGGCGACGCCGAGCGTCTCGTAGTAGTCGGCCGTGGTGCTCATGCGGCTCCTGGCGTCAGTGCACGGCGCCCGCGACCGGATCGGCGTCGCCCTTGAGCTCGGTGACGATCACGTCGGTCGTGAGCATCAGGCCGGCGACGCTGGCGGCGTTGGTGAGCGCGGTCTTGCTGACCAGGGCGGGATCGATGATCCCCGCCTTGACCAGGTCGACGTACTCGCCCGTGGCCGCGTTGTAGCCGAAGGCGCCCTTGCCCTCGAGCACCTTCTCGCAGACCAGGTCGCCGTCCTCGCCGGCGTTGTTGACGATGTGCCAGGTCGGGGAGCGCAGCGCCTCCGCGACGATGTCGAAGCCGAAGCGCTCGTCGCCCTTGGCCTTCGAACGCGCCGCCTCGACCGCGGCGATGGCGCGCAGGAAGCTGACGCCGCCGCCCGCGACGTAGCCCTCCTTCGCGGCCGCGCGGGTCGCGTGCAGCGCGTCGTCGACGCGGTCCTTGCGCTCCTTCATCTCGATCTCGGTCGCGGCGCCGACGTTGACGATCGCGACGCCGCCGCCGAGCTTCGCCATGCGCTCCTGCAGCTTCTCGCGGTCGTAGTCGCTGGTCGAGCGGTCGTAGGCGGCCTGGATCTGGCCGATGCGCGCCTCGATCTCCTTCTTCTTGCCGGCGCCCTCGACGACGACCGTCTCGTCCTTGTTGACGACGATCTTGCGGGCGCGGCCCAGCTCGGAGAGCTCGACGCTCTCGAGCGAGCGGCCCTGGTCCGCCGAGAAGAAGGTGCCCGCGGTGAGCACCGCGATGTCGCCCAGGATCGCCGTGCGGCGGTCGCCGAAGCCCGGCGCCTTGACGGCGCAGACCTGCAGCACGCCGCGCAGGCGGTTGACCACCAGCGCCGCGAGGGCCTCGTTCTCGACCTCCTCGGCGATGATCAGCAGCGGCTTCTGCGCCGTCGCGACCTTGTTGAGCAGCGGGAGCAGGTCGGTGAGGTTGGCGATCTTCTTCTCGTAGATGAGGATCACCGGGTTCTCGAGCACGCACTCGGCGCGCTTGGGATCGGTCATGAAGTAGGGGGAGATGTAGCCCTTGTCGAAGGACATGCCCTCGACGTAGTCGAGCGTCGTCTCGTAGCCCTTGGCCTCCTCGACCTCGACGACGCCGTCGTGGCCGACGCGGTGGATCGCCTCGGCGACCAGCTCGCCCATGGCGCGGTCGTGGTTGGCGCTGACGGTGGCGACCTTCACCAGGTCCGCCTTGCCCTCGCACTTCTTGGCCATCTGCGTGATCGCCTCGCACGCCACCTCGGCGGCGGCGTTGATGCCGCGCTGCACCGCCACGGCGTTGGCGCCGGTGGAGATGAAGCGCAGGCCGCCGTTGAAGATCGCCGCCGCGAGGACGGTCGCCGCGGTGGTGCCGTCGCCGGCCACGTCCGCGGTCTTCTTCGCGACCTGCTGCACCATGCGCGCGCCCATGTTCGCGAAGGGCTCGCCCAGCTCGACCTCCTTGGCGACGGTGACGCCGTCCTTGGTGACGTGCGGATTGCCGTAGCTCTTGGAGATCAGGACGTTGCGGCCCGTCGGGCCCATCGTGACGGCGACCGCCTGGGCGATCGTGTCGACGCCGCGCTTGAGCTCCGCCTGGGCGGCGGTGGTGAACTTCATCTGCTTGGTGCTGGCCATGTGGGTCTCTTCCTCAGTGGAGGGGAATGCGGGGGAGTGCAGGCGGAGCGGTGGCTCAGCCCTCGACGACGCCGAGGAGCTCGCTCTCGCGCACGATGATGTGCTTGATGTTCTTGATCTCGACCTCGGTGCCGGCGTACTTGCCGAAGACGACCGTGTCGCCCTTCTTCACCTGCATCTTCTGGCGGGCGCCGTTCTCGAGCGTCTTGCCCGGGCCGGCCGCGACGACCTTGCCCTGCATGGGGCGCTCCTTCGCGCTCTCGGGGAGGAAGATGCCGCTGGCGGTCTTGGTCTCCGCCTCGAGGGGCTTGATGACGACGCGGTCTTCGAGGGGACGGACCTGGAGGTTGGTGGTGGACATGTCTGGTGCTCCGTGATGCGTGTGCGTGTGTGTGTTGAAGAGTGTTTCGCGGTGCGTGGCGTGGGCGACGGGCTCACATGCCCATCATGCCGCCCATGCCGCCCATTCCGCCCATGCCACCCATGCCCGGGGCGCCGCCGCCCTCGCCGGCCTCGGCGGGCTCGGGCTTCTCGGTGACGATGCAGTCGGTGGCAAGCAGGAGGCTCGCGACGCTCGCGGCGTTCTGCAGCGCGCAGCGGTCCACCTTGGCGGGGGTGATGACGCCGTCCTTCATCAGGTCGGTGTACTGGCGGGTCAGCGCGTTGAAGCCGTTGGTGCCCTTGAGTTCCTTGACCTTCGCGACGACGACCGTGCCCTTCTCGCCGGCGTTGTCTGCGATCGTGCGCAGCGGGATCTCGAGCGCCTCGGCGACGAGGTCGACGCCCGCGGCCTCGTCCCCCTCGAGCTTGGCGCGCAGCGCCTTGAGCGCGGGGAGGGCGCGGATGAAGCTGGTGCCGCCGCCGGCGACGACGCCCTCGGCGATCGCCGCGCGGGTCGCGTGCAGCGCGTCCTCGACGCGCGCCTTCTTCTCCTTCAGCTCGGACTCGCTCGCGGCGCCGACCTTGATCTGCGCGACGCCGCCGGCGAGCTTCGCCAGCCGCTCCTGCAGCTTCTCGCGGTCGTAGTCGCTGTCGGTCGAGTCGATCTCCTTGCGGATCTGCTCGCAGCGCGCCTTGATGGCGGAGGTGGAGCCGGCGCCCTCGATGATCGTGGTCCACTCGCCGTCGACCTCGATCTTCTTCGCCTGGCCGAGGTCGGCCAGCGTGACCTTGTCGAGTTCGACGCCGAGGTCCTTCATGATCGCCTTGGCGCCGGTGAGGACGGCGATGTCGTGCAGCATCGCGGTGCGGCGGTCGCCGTAGCCCGGCGCCTTCACGGCGCAGACCTGCAGGACGCCGCGCAGCTTGTTGATGACGAGCGTGCTGAGCGCCTCGCCGGCGACATCCTCGGCGATGATCAGCAGCGGCTTCTTGCTCTCGACGACCTTCTCGAGGAAGGGGACGAGCTTGGAGACGGACTCGATCTTGTCCTCGAAGACCAGGACGAGCGCCTTGTCGAGCTCGACCTTCATCGCGTCGACGTCGGTGACGAAGTTGGGGCTGAGGTAGCCGCGGTCGAACTGCATGCCCTCGACGACGTCGACGACGGTCTCGAGGCTCTTGCCCTCCTCGACCGTGATCACGCCGTCCTTGCCGACCTTCTTGAAGGCCTCGCCCATCATCTTGCCGACCTCGGCGTCGTTGTTGGCGCTGATGGTCGCGACCGCGGCGATGCCGCCGTCGATGCCCGCGACCGGCTTGGCGGCCGAGCGGATCTCGCCGACGACGGTGTCGACGGCGCGGCGCATGCCGCGGACGAGGGTGTTCGCGTCGGCGCCCGCGGCGAGCTGGCGCAGGCCGCTGCGGAAGAGCGCCTCGGCCAGGACGGTGGCGGTGGTGGTGCCGTCGCCGGCGTCGTCGCTGGTCTTGCTGGCGGCCTCCTTCACGAGCTTCGCGCCCATGTTCTCGACCTTGTTGCGCAGCTCGATCTCCTCGGCGACGCTGACGCCGTCCTTGGTCACGTTCGGGCCGCCCCAGCCACGGTCGAGCACCGCGTTGCGGCCGCGCGGGCCGAGCGTGCTCTTGACGGCGGCCGCGAGCTTCTCGACGCCGGCGAGCAGCTGCTTGCGGGCGTCGGTGTCGAACGAGAGTTCCTTCACTGCCATGGCGGTCTGATCTCCTGGTAGAGGTCTGAATCGTGGTCGATGGCGCGACCCTCCCAGAGGGGGGCCGGCGCCGGGACCGCTCCTGATGCAAGGGGGATGCCAAGCCGCGGGGCGGCGGCGGCGGGGCGCGCAGGGGCGTGCCAGGGGCGTCTGCCGAGGGGCGTGGAGCGCCTAACTAGCGACTGTATCTATCTTTATGTGCTTGTGGCGGGCGATTCGGCGGCGCCCGCGCCCCCGCCGGACGGCCCCGCCGCAGGCCAAAACCGTGCCACCCGGGCCTCAGGGGGGCGGCGCCGCTGCCGTTCTGGCAGGGGTCCGGGGGCAGCTACTTCAGCCGCTCGAGGTCCACCCGGGGCCGCCGCAGCGCCGTCCCGACCACCCAGGCGTTGGCCACCAGGTACGCGAGCCCGAGCACCGTCAGCGCGCCCAGGACCAGCGAGAGCACGGCCGCGACATCGGCGGCGTCGCGCATCCCCAGCCCCTGCAGTCCGGGGCCCGCGATGTTGAGCGTGATGCTCGCGGCCATCGTCACCGTCACCAGCTCCGCGCTCTGGCGTCCGTGCTTCGCCTCGCGGTAGGTGCGGCTGAGCGCGCCCACGCGGCCGAAGGCGGGGCCGAGGAAGCCCAGCGAGAGCGTCGCCGGAAGAAGCTGCGCCGCGGCGACGAAGTACGCGAAGCTGTGGAGCTGCATCGCGTCGAAGAGCGAGGCGACGAAGGCCGCCACCAGCAGCGCGCCCCAGACGCCGTACGCGACAACGATGCGCCCGACGCGGCGCGGGCCGATCGTCGCGCGCAGCATCGGATTGCGCCGCGCGCTCAGCCCGTGCGCGGCGATCATCGCGGCCGCGAGCAGCACCACGCCCGAGACCAGCCACGAGGGCCGCTCCACCTGCGCCGGCGGCGATGCGCCGCGTCCGGCCCACGCGTCCAGCAGCCGCATCGCGGGGCCCGAGCCCTGCACGACCAGCGCGAGGAAGGGCGCGGCCGCCAGCGCCAGGATCGCGCTCGACGCGGCGACGGGGCGCTCCGGCTCCGCGAGCTGCGAGGCTTCCGGATCGCTGCTGGCCGCGAGCGTCGCGACGATCTCGAGCCCGCATTCGGGGCAGCGCCCCAGGACATGCATGCCGGCGAGGTCGTACGAGCAGCGCGCGCAGGCGACATGGCTGTCGAGCACGGGGCCGTCGTCGGAGGGATGGGTGCGGATCGCCACGCATGCAACGATATACTTCGTCGCCCGACCGGGCTCCAGCCGATGACCACCGCCAACGCGCTCGCGCGGCTCCGAGACAACATCGCCAGCGTCTACATGGGCAACCGGCAGGCGGTGGACCGGACGGTGGTCTGCCTGCTCGCCCGCGGCCATGTCCTGATCGAGGACGTCCCCGGGGTCGGCAAGACCGTCCTGGCCAACGCCCTCGCGCGCAGCATCGACTGCGCCTTCAGCCGCATCCAGTGCACGCCGGACCTGCTGCCTTCGGACGTGACGGGCGTGAGCGTCTACCACCGCGACCGCGACGCCTTCGAGTTCAAGCGCGGCCCGATCTTCGCCAGCGTCGTGCTCGCCGACGAGATCAACCGCGCGACCCCGCGCACGCAGAGCGCGCTGCTGGAGGCGATGGCGGAGGGCACCGTGAGCGCCGACGGCCATGTGCTCGCGCTGCCCGCGCCCTTCATCGTCGTCGCGACGCAGAACCCGTACGAGTTCGAGGGGACCTACTTCCTCCCCGAGAACCAGCTCGACCGATTCCTGATGCGCATCTCGCTGGGCTATCCGAGCCCCGACGACGAGAGCCGCATCCTGCACAAGCAGCCCGCGCGCACCACGCTGCGCGACCTGCGCCCGGTGATGGGCGGCGCGGAGGTGGTGGAGCTGCAGGCCGCCGTCGACGCCATCCGCATGGACCAGTCGCTGGTGGACTACGTGATCGCGCTCGCCGCGGCGACGCGCACGCACGAGGAGCTGCAGGTGGGCATCAGCCCGCGCGGATCGCTGGCGCTGGCGCAGGCCGCGCGCGCGACGGCGCTGCTGGCCGGGCGCGACTACTGCATCCCCGAGGACATCGTCACCAACGTGCTGCCGGTCTGCGCGCACCGCGTGATCAGCCGCACCTACATGCACCAGGGCGACACGCAGACCACGCGCCGCATCCTGCAGCAGGTCCTGGAGCAGGTGCCGAGCCCGTCATGAGCGCCGCGCGCGCCGTCGTGCTGCTCAGCGGGGGCATGGACAGCGCCGTCGTGCTCGCCGCGATGCGCGCCGATGGCTTCGAGTGCCACGCGCTCAGCTTCGACTACGGGCAGCGCCACCGCGTGGAGCTCGAGCGCGCCGCGCTCGTCGCGCGCCAGGTGGGCGCGGCCAGCCACCGCGTCGCGCGCATCGACCTGCGCGCCTTCGGGGCGAGCGCGCTCACCGCGGAGATCGCGGTCCCCAAGGACCGCGACGTCGAGCACGCGCACGACATCCCGATCACCTACGTCCCCGCGCGCAACACCGTCTTCCTGGCGCACGCGCTGGCGATGGCGGAGTCGCTGGACGCGCGCCACATCGGCATCGGCGTCAACGCGGTGGACTACTCGGGCTATCCCGACTGCCGTCCGGAGTTCGTCGAGGCCTTCGAGCGGCTGGCCAACCTGGCGACGCGCGCGGGCGTCGAGGAGACCGCGCGCGGCGGGCGCTGGCTGCGCATCCACGCGCCGCTGCAGCACCTGAGCAAGGCGGGCATCGTGCGGCTGGGGACGCAGCTCGGCGTGGATTTCTCGCTGACGATCTCCTGCTACGACCCCTCGCCGGCGGGGGAGCCGTGCGGGCACTGCGACGCCTGCCTGCTGCGGGCGCGCGGATTCGAGGAGTTTCGGGCATCATTGCGCGCATGACGGCGACGCTGCTGCTTCTTGGATCGGGCGAGCTCGGCAAGGAATTCACCATCAGCGCGAAGCGGCTGGGATGCCGCGTGGTCGCGGTGGACCGCTACGCGGGCGCGCCCGCGATGCAGGTGGCTGACGCGTGCGAGGTGATCGACATGCTCGACGCGCGCGCGCTCGCGCGCACCGTGCGCCGCCACCGCCCGGACTTCATCGTGCCCGAGATCGAGGCGATCCGCACCGAGGAGCTGGTGCGCCTGGAGAAGGCGGGGCACCGCGTCGTGCCCAGCGCGCGCGCGGCCTTCCTGACGATGAACCGCGACGCGATCCGCGACGTCGCGGCGCGCAAGCTGGGGCTGCCGACCGCGCGCTACGCGTACGCGCGCAGCGCGGCGCAGCTTCGCGAGCGCGTGCTTTCGGAGGGCGGCGTCGGGCTGCCCTGCGTCGTGAAGCCGGTGATGAGCAGCAGCGGCAAGGGGCAGAGCGTCGCGCGCACGCGTGCGCAGCTCGACGCCGCGTGGGAGTACGCGATCGCGGGCATGCGCGGCGACCGCACGCTGGTGATCGTCGAGGAGTTCGTCGACTTCGACTACGAGATCACGCTGCTGACGGTGAAGCAGCGGCGCGGCGTGGGGCCGACGCTCTTCGTCGCGCCCATCGGCCACCGGCAGGAGCGCGGCGACTACCAGGAGAGCTGGATGCCCTGCGCGATGCGCCCCGCGGCGCTGCGCGCGGCGCAGGAGATGGCGCGGCGCGTCGTCGAGCACATCGCCGGCCCGCGCGGCGCGGGGATCTTCGGCGTCGAGTTCTTCGTGAAGGGCAGCCGCGTCGTCTTCAGCGAGCTGAGCCCGCGTCCGCACGACACCGGCATGGTCACGCTGCGCAGCCAGGACCTGAGTGAGTTCGACCTGCACCTGCGCGCGGTGCTCGGTCTGCCGATCCCGCGCATCCAGTACGCGGGGCCGACGGCGAGCGCGGTCATCCTGGCGCCCGCCGCCGGGCGCCGCGCCCCGCGCTACGAGGGGATCGCGCAGGCGCTCGCGGTGCCCACCAGCGAGGTCCGCATCTTCGGCAAGCCGGTCGCGCGCCCGATGCGGCGCATGGGCGTCGCGCTGGCGGGCGGGAGCACGGTCGCGCAGGCGCGCCGGCGCGCCCGGACCGCGGCGGCGGCGGTGAAAGTGCGCTGATTCGCGGCCGAGAACGCATGTCCCCGATCGCCGCCCGGCGGCAATGACAGGTCGGATGATGGATCCTTCCGTCCCCCCAATGCCCGACGCCACCGACGTCTTCGCGATCCTGATGAGGGAGCACGCGGAGCGGCTGAGCATCTACCTCCGCGCCTCGGTGGAGAGCTCCGCCGTGGACGATCTCTTCCAGGAGACCGTCCTCGTCGCGTGGCGCCGGCTGGGCGACTACGACCGCACGCGCCCCTTCGGGCCGTGGCTGCGCGGCATCGCGCGCAACCTGGTGATGGACTACCGCTCGCGCCGCGGCCGCGAGGTCGCGACCGACGCCGCCGTGCTCGACGGCATCGACCGCCGCGCCGAGCAGCTCGACCGCGTCCCCTCCGAGGACCTGCGCGCGCGCATGGCCGCGCTCGACGAGTGCGTCGGCGCGCTGCCGGACGAGTACCGCACCGTCATCCATCTGGTCTATCGCACCGACGCCTCGCTGGGCTCCGTCGCGCAGCAGGTCGGCGCCAACGTCGAGGCCGTCAAGAAGCGCCTGCAGCGCGCGCGCGCGATGATCGCCGCGTGCCTGGAGGAGAAGGGGACCTTCGCATGAGCCGCCCTGGCGACGAGCAGCCCGCGCGCGAGGCGCGCGAGGAGCACGAGACGACCGTGAACGACCGCTGGGTCGGTGCGCTGCTGGAGTCGTGGCGCGTGGACACGCCGGGCGCGCTCGACGCGCGCGTCGGCCGCGCGATGACGCAGCTTCGGCGCGAGGCGCGCGCCGCGGCGCGAGCGCGGGCGCGGGCGCGCAAGGCGCGGCGGCCGCGGACGAACGCACGCCCCGTCTGCGCCTGGCCGGCGGGAGGGAGCGCAGTCTCGGCGCGCGCACGCTCGCCTCGCTGCGCGATCCGCGGGCCTGGTGGCGCGCGCCGCTGGCGGCGGCCGCCTCCATCGCGGCGGTGATGACCCTGGCGCTGGTGCTCGAGCCGCGCCCGGCCGCGGCCTCCGCGACGGCGCTGGTGCGCGCCGCGCAGGCGAGCGAGTCGCGCGCGGGCGACCGCAGCTACTCGCTGCGCCTGCTCCCGCCGGGCGCGCCGGTGGATGCGGATTCCAAGTCCGGCAGCGCGGGCGGCACGGGCCGGCCCGACGCCGCGTCTTCGCGCCCGCCGACGGTGCGCGGACGGCTGGACATCCGCGACGCGACGCACATGCGCCTGGAGATGGAGCTTCCCGACGGCAAGCGCGTCGTGCGCGTGCTCAACGGCGACAGCGCGTGGGAGCAGCGTCCCGACGGCGGCATCTACCGCGTGCCGGTGGACCGCGCGATGCCGCGCTGGATCGAGACCGACGGCGGCAGCGTGATGGTCGAGCGGCTGGAGAACCTGCTCGCCGAGATCGGCGACGACTACGCGGTGCAGCGCTCGAGCGCGGCGCCCGCGGACGCGGCGGTCGCGGAGGGGCTCGCGTCGGGCCTGCTGCGCGTCACCGCGACGCGTCGCGGCACCGACGAGCGCGGTCCCGCGACGATCGACCTCTGGCTGGACCCCGCGAGCAGCTCCGTGCAGCGCGCGGTGCTCGCGTGGAACCGCCCGGCGCGCGAGGAGGCGCGCGGTGGAGGACGCGAGGACGGACGCCCCGGCCTGCGCGAGGAAATGCGTGCGGGTGGCCGTGACGAGCTGCGCCCCGGCCCGCGGGATGAGGGACGCGGCGGCCCGCCTTTCGGCGGCGGCGAACAGCGTCGCGGCATGCGTGGCGGTCCGGAAGGCGTGCCCGATGGCGGCCGCATGCGTGGCGGCCCCGAGGCCGGAGCCGACGGCGGCCGCCCGCGCGCCGGCCGCGGCGGTGACCTCGGTCCCCCGCGCCCGCCGCTTCCTGGCACGATCATCATCGACCGCGTCGCGACGGAGCCGTTCGCCGACGATCACTTCGCGCCCCCGCAGACGCCGCGCGATCCCGGTCCCGGCGCCGGCCCCGGCCAGCGCGGCGGCCCCGAGGGCGCCGGCGGCCCCGATGGACTGCGTCCCCGCGACGGACATCCGCCGCGCGGCGATCGCGGTCCGGGCGATCGCGGTCCTGCCGATCGTCCGCCCCCGCGGTAGGCGCGATCCAGCGCCCGGTTTCCACTGCGTCTGCATCGCGGCGGCATACTGCCCGGTGATGGCCAGCCTCTTCTCCCGGCGGACGGCAGCGATCTACCTGCGAATCCAGGGGACGCTCGTCGTCGGTTGGTGGCTGCTGCTGCTCCTCTCCCCGGAGGAGCGGGCCAGATTCAAGGCCGCCGATCACCCCGACAGCGCATTGCTGGCCTTCTGGCTGGGCGATCTCGTCATCGTCGCCGCGGGCTCGCTGCTCGCCGCGCACTGGCTCGTGCGCGGCAGTCCTCGCGCAGCGGGGACGCTCTGGTTCCTCTCGGGGGGCATCTCCTTCGGCACGCTCTACTGCGTCGCGCTGAGCATGCTCACGGGGCAGGCGCTCGTTGGTTGCGTGCTCATGGTTCCTGCGGCGCTCGTCACGCTCTCGATCGCGGGCCAGCACGCCAAGCCATGAACCCCACGAGCCGCCAGTTCGGCTTCCGAAGCGCGCGCATCGCGGGCCCGGCGTGGAACCTGCTGAAGACGGGTGCGCAGATGGCGGTCTTCTGGTCGCTCTTCCTCTGGGTAGTTCCTCGCGCGCTCGCGCGGTTGGAGCGATCGCTCGACATCCCAGGCTTCGTCTTCCCCGCGTCCGTCGCTTGGACGGTGCTTGTCCTCGCGAGCCTGCTGGGCATCGCCAGCGCGGTGACGATGGCACTCCAGGGCGCGGGCACGCCGCTGCCCATCGACGCGCCGCGCCGGCTCGTGGTGCGCGGGCCCTACCGGCACCTGCGCAATCCCATGGCCGTCGCGGGGCTCACGCAGGGCGCGTGCGTGGCGTGCCTGCTGGGATCGTGGTTCGCGCTCGGCCTGGTCGCCGCCGGCTTCGTGGTCTGGAACTTCGCGGTGCGCCCGGTGGAAGAGCGCGACCTCGAGTCGTGTTTTGGCGAGGCGTACCGCGGCTACCGCGCGCAGGTGCGCTGCTGGATCCCGCGCTTCCCGGGCTACCGCCCGCCCCCGGAGTCCGGCGTCACACGTCGAGGTTCTTGACCTCGAGCGCGTGCTTCTCGATGTAGTTGCGGCGCTGCTCGACGTTCTCGCCCATGAGCGTGGCGAAGAGCGCGTCGGCCTCGCTGGCGGCGTCCCAGCTCACGCGCAGCAGCGTCCGGCGCGAGGGATCCATGGTGGTGTCCCAGAGCTGGATCGCCTCCATCTCGCCCAGGCCCTTGAAGCGCTTGATCTCGATGCCGCGGCGGCCGACCTCGTGCAGCGAGCGCAGGATGCTCGGCACGTTGGGCGCCTCGACGAACTCGACCGAGCCGTCCTTCTCGTGCACGACGCGCCAGGCGTAGCGCGTGGGGATCTTCTCGCCGGTGACGCTCTCCTCCTGGACGAGCGCGTAGTCGTCGATGCTCACGCCGTGCGCGGCGAGCTGCTGGAAGAGCTTCTCGAGCTCCTTGTTCTCGTGGAGCACGCGCAGCGACGCGGTGCGCTTGGCCGGCTGCGCGGGCATGCCGTGCGACGCGGGCGTGGCCTGCGCGGCCGCGGGCGCGGAGGCGGGGCCCGCCTCGCCGAGCTGCATGTCGTTCGCGGCCATGTACTCGCGCGCCTGCGCCTCGCTGAAGAAGAGCGCGTCGCCGCCGGTCCACGCGAGCTGGTAGCCCGGCAGGTGGCCGTGGCCGCTGGGATCGTCCTTGCGCGCCGTCAGGAGCGTGGGGAAGGGGATGCCGCGGCGCTGCGAGATCGTCACCAGCTCCTCGAGCCGGTTCAGCAGGCGAACGAGCGTGCGCACCTTGTCGGCGGGCACCTCGAAGCCGACGCCGCCGTGCTCGTCGCGCACGACGAGCGTGCAGTGGCGCAGCGCCATCTCCACCAGCGCGTCGTTCATCTCGCGGTCGTTGAGGACGTACTCGCTCTGCTTGCCGCGAGACACCTGGTAGAGGGGCGGCTGCGCGATGTAGACGTGGCCGCGGCGCACCAGCTCGGGCATCTGCCGGAAGAAGAAGGTGAGCAGCAGCGTGCGGATGTGGCTGCCGTCCACGTCGGCGTCGGTCATGATGATGATGCGGCCGTAGCGCAGCTTCGAGGCGTCGAAGTCCTCGCCGATGCCGCACTGCAGCGCCTGGATGAGCGTGCGGATCTCCTCGAAGCCCAGCACCTTGTCCAGCCGCGCGCGCTCCACGTTCAGGAGCTTGCCGCGCAGCGGAAGGATCGCCTGGTGGACATGGTCGCGGCCGCCCTTGGCGCTGCCGCCTGCGCTGTCGCCCTCGACGATGAAGAGCTCGGTCTTGTCGACCTCGTTGCTGCTGCAGTCGGCGAGCTTGTGCGGCATGCCGCCCGAGTCGAGCGCGCCCTTGCGCTTGATGAGCTCGCGCGCCTTGCGGGCCGCCTCGCGCGCCTCGGCGGCGAGCTTCGCGCGGTTGCAGATGCCCTTGGCGTCGTTGGGATGCTCCTCGAGCCAGGCGCCCAGCAGCTCGTTCATCGCGGAGCTGAGGAAGGGGCCGACCTCGGGGTTGAGGAGCTTCTCCTTGGTCTGGTTGTTGAAGGTCGGGTTCTTCAGCTTGACGCTGACGACCGCGGAGAGGCCCTCGCGCAGGTCCTCGCCGGTGACCTGGTCGCGGCCGTCCTTGAAGAGTCCGGTGCGGCGCCCGTACGCGTTGATCGCGACGGTGAGCGCGGCCTTGAAGGCGGTGACGTGCGTGCCGCCGTCGCGGTTGGGGATGTTGTTGCCGAACGCGAGCAGCGTCTCGTTCATCGCGTCCGTGTACTGCATCGCCACGTCGGCGCGCATGCCGGACTCGCCGTCCTCGCGGACGACGGTGATGACCGGGCTCTGCGTCGTCTTCGCCGCGTTCATGTGCCGCACGTAGCCCGCGAGGCCGTCGGCGGCGTAGAAGGTCTCCTCGCGGATCTGGCCCTGGCTGTCGACGCGCTCGTCGCGCAGGTGGATGCGCACGCCGGGGTTCAGGAAGCTGAGCTCGCGCAGGCGGTGCTCGAGGCGGTCGAACTGCAGCGTCGTGTCGGGGAAGATCTCCGGGTCCGGGCGGAAGGAGATGCGCGTGCCGTTGCGGCTGCCCGGCTGGCGGTTGGCGACGACGTGCAGCGGTTCGGTGACCTCGCCGCGCGCGAAGGCGATCTTGTAGGTCTTCTCGCCCTTGTCGACCTCGACCTCGGTCCACTCCGAGAGCGCGTTGACGCACTTGATGCCGACGCCGTGGAGGCCGCCGGAGACCTTGTACGCGTTGCCGTCGAACTTGCCGCCCGCGTGCACCTCGGTCAGGATGACCTCGATGGCGGGGCGGCCGTTGATGGCGGGGTTCTCGTGCTTCATCGGGTCCACGGGCATGCCGCGGCCGTCGTCCTGGATGAGGCAGCTCCCGTCGACCCCGATGGTGACCTTGACCTCCGTGGCGTAGCCGGCCATGACCTCGTCGATGGCGTTGTCGACGCACTCGTAGACGAGGTGGTGGAGGCCCTCAGGCCCGGTGCCTCCGACGTACATGCCGGGGCGCTTGCGGATCGCCTCCAGCCCCTCCAGGACCTGGATGGTCGAGGAGTTGTAGGCGGCCTCGGAGGCGCCCCGCGAGCCCGCGGAGGCGGGGTTCTGCGGGGCCGCTTCGGGGGTTCCGGTGGGGGCGGTTGGAGGCATCTGGTCAGCCATGTCGGGGAAGGGGGGCAGTGTACCAAAAACCCCGATTTTTCGCCATGATCGCGGCCCTTTCTCCGGCCGCTTCACGGCGCGTGCGCAGGCTTCGTAAACTGCAGCGAACGGGAGCGGCGCGCCGATCCATGGATGGCACTCGCGCCGATGCGTCTCCTGTCCGCGCGCCCTCTGAAGGGGGTGCCTGCCGGTGCAACGCTCGCGCCCCCGCGGCAAGGATGCTCGGATGTCGGACGCTCCCCAGAACGACGATCGCTCGCGGCCGGACTCCGCGGCGGCCTCGCCGGAACTCGAACCGTCGCTGGAGCTGGGACTGCGCCTGGCGCGTCGCAGCTTCGTGATGCTCGGCGCGCTGGCGATCGCCGGCTGCGCGACCAGCACCGCGACGAAGACCGCCTCCTCGCGCATGCCCGCGCCCGAGTGGCCCGACATCCCGGAGCCGCCCGACGCCCCGCCGCCGGGTGCGCAGTGCGTCCCCGATCCCAAGTCGCTCCCGCAAGGCCCGATCGTCAGCGGCGAGTACTGCACCGGCGGCCCGGTCCCCTTCGCGATCCGCCGCACCGCGTGGACGCGGGGGCAGCCGGACACCTCGAACATGGAGCCGATGCTCCCGCCGAAGTACATCACGATCCACCACGACGGCATCAACGCCTTCTGGGGCACGAGCGAGGCCGAGAGCCGCTCGCGCCTGGAGCTGGTGCGCAACGGACATCGCGGCCGCGGCTGGGCGGACATCGGCTACCACTACGTCGTCGACCGCGCCGGGCGCGTCTGGCAGGCGCGCGACGTCACCAAGTGGCAGGGCGCGCACGTCAAGAACCGCAACGAGAACAACATCGGCGTGATGTGCCTGGGCAACTTCTGCGAGCAGTCGCCCAGCGCCGCGCAGGTCGAGGCGCTCAACCGCACGGTCGCGCAGCTCCGCGCCTACTACCGCATTCCCGCGGCGAACGTCTACACGCACCGCGAGTGGAAGGGCGCGCACACCGTCTGCCCGGGCGACGCGCTGCAGTCGAAGGTCCTCGTGCTGCGCCGCGCGGGCTTCACCGACGCGACCGTCGCGGGCTCCGCCGCGCGCAAGAGCCGCGCCTGACGCGGATGAACGCATGAACGGCGCCCTGACGATGGTCGTCGCGATCGTGGGAATGGTCGCCGCGGGCGTCGTCGCGTGGAACCTCGTGCAGCGGCAGGAGTCGGGGGACACGGATCTCGAGAAGAAGCTGAAGGACGACGACGAGCGCGCCGCCGCGGGGCGCCGCGCCGAGGCGCAGTCGCGCGAGGCGACCGCGCGTGCCCGGCAGGAGCGCGAGCGGCGCGATCCCGACGACAACACGTCCGACGAGCAGATCGACCGCGTCGTCGACCGCACCTCCGACAGCGTCGGCGGGAGCGATCCGAGCGGGACCGACGGATCGTCGTACTGAGACTCAGGCGGTGCCGGCGGCGCGCCAGGCGCGCAGCGCTTCGTGGAGTGCGCGCTGGCGTGCGATGCGGTGCTGCCACGCGGCGCGTGCGTTCGGATCGGGCTCCACGCGCGCGGTGACGCGCACCTGCGCGGTCGCCTGCGCGACGCTCTCGAAGGCGCCGCCGCCGACGGCCGCCAGCAGCGCGGCGCCCATCGCCGCCCCCTCGCGCGCGGTCGTGCGCAGCAGCGGGACCCCGAAGGCGTCCGCATGCATCTGCGTCCACAGCGGACTGGCGAATCCGCCGCCGCCCAGGACCGCCTCCTGCGCGGGCACGCCGGCGGCGCGGATCATCTCCAGGCACGCGGCCATGCTGGTGGCGACGCCCTCGAGCACGGCGCGCGCGAAGTGCGCGTGCGTGTGCGCCTGGCTGATGCCCACGAAGGCGCCGCGCGCGCGGGGGTCGGGGTAGGGGCAGCGCTCGCCCGCCAGCGTCGGGAGGAAGGCGAGCCCCTGCGCGCCGGGTTCGATCGCGGCGGCGGCCTCGTCCAGCAGCGCGTAGGGATCGCGCTGCGCGGCGTGGGCGCGCGCGACCGCCTCCTGCGCGAGCGTGTCGCGGAACCAGCGCAGGCTCCCCGCGGCGGCGAGCATCACCGACATGAGGTGCCAGTGCCCCGGCGCGGCGTGGCAGAAGGCGTGGAGCGCGCCGTCGGGCGAGGCGCGGAAGCGGTCCGTCGCCGCGAAGAGCACGCCCGAGGTCCCGAGCACCGCGGAGATGCGCCCGGGCTCGACGATGCCCGCGCCGACGGCGCCCGCGGCCTGGTCCCCCGCGCCCGCGACCATTGGGATGCCCGCGCGCAGACCCATCGCCTCGGCGGCGGCGGGGGAGAGCGCGTCGACGACCTCGGGGGATTCGTGGCACGCGGGCACCTGGGTCGTGCGGATGCCCAGGTCGTGGAGCATCGGTTCGCTCCAGCGGCGCTGCGCGACATCGAAGTAGAGCGTGCCGCTCGCGTCGGCGGCGTCGGTGGCGCGGCGCGATCCCAGGTGCAGGCGCAGGAAGTCCTTGGGAAGCAGGATGCAGTCGGTGGCGCGCCATGCCTCGGGCTCGTGGCGCTGCACCCACGCGATCTTGGGCGCGGTGAAGCCCGGCAGCAGACGGTTGCCGGTGCGCGCGAGCACCTGCGCGGCGCCGATCTCGCGCTCCAGGCGGTCGCACTCGTCGGCGCTGCGCGCGTCGTTCCAGAGGATGCATGGGCGCACGGGCTGGTTCGCGCGGTCCACGAGCGTCGCGCCGTGCATCTGCCCGCTGAAGCCGATCGCCGCGACGCGCGCGCCCGGATCCGCGATGCCCGCCGCCTGCGCGCGCGCGACCGCGGCGCGCGTGGCCGCGTGCGCGGCGCGCACCCACTCCCACGGGTCCTGCTCGCTCCAGTCCGGGCGGGGCGTCGAGACCGGGTACT
>JAXMAN010000004.1:0-77948 GCA_046350355.1 Phycisphaerales bacterium
CGGCGCGGCGGTCCGCGGCCACGCCGCCGCAAAAGCACCGAAGGGAGCCCGCGCGGGGCTCCCTTCGGGAGGGTTCTCGGAGTTGCGGCGCGCCCGTCGGGCGGCCTGCGCGGGACTCAGTAGCCCGCGCCCTGCATCTGGCCCTTGAGGCCGGGGAAGAGCGCGTCCTCCTCCTCCTGCTGGATGATCACCTCGGGGCGGATCAGCAGGAGCAGCGTCGTCTCGTTCTTCGCCGTGATGCGGTTGGTGAAGAAGCGGTTGACGAAGGGGATCTTCGAGAGCAGCGGGACGCCGACCTCGACCTCCAGCTCGTTGACCAGGCGCTGGCCGCCGAGCAGGATCGTGCCCTTGTCCGGCACGGTCACGGTCGTGTTGATCTGCGTGCCCGAGAGCTCGGGCAGCTGGATCGTGCCGCTGAAGTTCGCGGCGCGGCCACCGCCGCCGGTCCCGCCGCCACCGCCGGCGGCGCCGGTGATGGTCTGCTGGGTGAACTTCACGTTCTGGTTCAGGCCGAAGAGCACGGTCATCGTGACGTACCGGCGGTCGCCGGAGATGCACGCCTCGACGTCGAGCACGAAGCCCTCGTACACGTTCGAGATCACGGGGCTGAAGGCACCCGAGTTGTCGCCCGTGACCGGGACCAGGTTGGAGATGTACGCGATGACCTTCGCGACGCTGATCCAGGAACGCTGGCAGTTGAAGAGCGTCAGGCGCGGCGCCGTCAGCACGACGTTGCGCTGGTCGGCGATCGTCGCGGTGATCAGCAGGTCCACCTGGACGTCGTCCAGGTAGGTGAAGCCCGTGACGAGCGCGGGAGCGGCCACCGCCGCGGCGCCGAAGGGCGAGAGGCCCGCGGCCGCGAGGGTGTTCACCAGCGGCAGGCCTTCCTGCTGCACGTTCACCGGCGAGATCTCGCCCTTGGCCAGCGCGACCGGATCGGCCGGTCCCGCGGCGCCGTAGGCGTAGGTCGTGCCCGTGCCCGCCGGCGTCGAGCCGTCGTTGACCGGGAAGCCGGTCTGGCCGCTGTAGGCGTTCGCGAAGGTGCTGTTGCCCGAGTAGGTGTCCCAGATGACCGGGTTCTTCAGGCGGCCGGTGCGGGCGCCGCTCCGGTTGAACGGGCTGTCGCGCTGGTAGAAGAAGTCCTTCAGCTGGAAGTTCGGGTTGACCGCCTTCGCCGCCGACCACATGCGGTCGTTGGAGTTGAAGTACAGGTCGAAGTCGATGCCCAGCTGCTCGAACCAGTCCATCGAGACGCTGATGAGGCGGCCCTCGATGTTGATCTGCAGGGCGCGGATCGCGCGCAGCTGCTGGAGCAGGCCCTCGATCTGGCGCTGCGCGTCCGCCGAGGCGGTCACGATCAGGTTGCGGTTGAACTCGGTGATGCGGTCGGTGCCGTTGCCGCGCTCCTCCCAGGCCGCGTCGACCTGGTCGTAGATCAGGTCCTTGAGCTGCTTGATGAGCTCGGCCGGGTCGCCGCGCTCGGGGGCCTCGCCGGGGTTGCCGAAGGGCACGCCGCCGCCGCCGCCACCGCCGCCACCACCACCGCCGCCGCCACCGCCGCCGCCGCCGAAGCCGCCGCCGCCACCACCGCCGCCCTGACCGCCGCCGCCGCCGCCCTGGCCGCCCTGGGAGACGGCCTGGTTCAGGTTGAACTCGGGGGCGTTGTCGAAGTCAGGGGCGCGGAAGAGGAGGTCGCGGATGTCGTAGACGACCGTGAGCTGCTTCTTCTGGACGCCGGCCTTGGTGGTCACGACGACCACGCCGTCCTGCACGTCGTAGGCCAGCGGGGCGCTCGGCGGCTGGTCGCCGTTCTTGGAGCGCACCGTCTCGAGCACGCGGCGCATCGCCGCGTCGAGCGGGGTGCTGCCGAGGTCGATGGTCACCGAAGTCTGGTCGGGCTCGAGGCCGACTTCCTTGAGCGCGCTCCAGTCGATGAAGAAGTCGAGCTTCGCCTGGTCGCGGAAGTACTCGAGCGCCTGCTCGAGCGTCGGGCCCGTGGAGAAGGGCACCGGCAGCGAGGTCGTCCGCAGCTTGTTCAGCGCGGGGAGGTTGACCTCCGCCTCGCGGTAGCCGTTGGCGCCGTAGTCGGGCTCGCGCACGCGGCGGTCCGTCAGCTCCATCCAGTCCTCGGGGAAGGTGACGATCGCGTTGTTGGAGCGCGGGCCGGGGCCGCTGATGTTGATCGACGGCGGGACGGTCGCCTCGAGCGCCTCCTGCGAGTTGCGCGAGAAGCCGTAGCTGCGGCGCTTCTGGGTGTCCGCGTACTTCTGGTAGAGCAGCGTCGTCTGCAGCGCGTCGCGCAGCGTGAGCGCCGAGGGGTTGTTCGGCTCGAGCTCGAGCGCGCCGTCGAGGACCTGCAGCGCCTCCTTGTACTTCTGCTGCATCTGCAGCTTGCGCACGTTGAGGAGGATCTCGTTGACCTTCTTGGTGCGGTTCTCCGCCTCGGTGCGCTGGACGACCGAGCTCGCGGCGCCCTGGTCGGCCTTGGCCTTCTGCTCGGCGGAGAGCTTCGCCTCGCGGCTGCTCTCGCTGATCTGGTCGACGAGCGTCTCGGCCTGCTTGGAAAGCTGCTCGTACTCCGCGGGCGGGAGCACGTTGCGGGCCAGGTCCAGGCGCGTGCGCGCGGTCACCGCGGCAAGCTTGGCCTGGTCGAAGTCCTGCTGCGACAGGAAGCCCTGCGCGCGCTTGATGTCGGCGTTGAACTGCGCGGTCGCCTGCTGGCGGCGCACCTCGCGGTCGCCCGCGACGCTGTCGATGACGGTGCCGCCCTCGATCATGGCCTGCGCGCGGGCGCGGCCGCGGACGGCCTCCTCGTCGCCGGGCAGGTACTGCAGCAGCGTCGACCACGCGTTGGCGGCCTCGGACCACTGGCCCGCGGTCATCGCCTTCTGCGCGGCGCGGCGGATCTGCTCGGGATCGACCTTCGGCAGCGACTCGGCCTGCGGCGCGGCCGCGGGCTCCGCGGCGGGCGCGGCGGCGGGAGCCGGCGCGGCGGCAGGATCGGACGCGGGCGCCGGATCGGCGGGCTTCGCCGGATCGGCGGCCGGCGGATCCGCGGGCTTCGGCGCGTCCTGAGCGACGGCCACCGGAGCGACGAGGAGCGCGCCAAGCACGCACACGACGGTGGCGCTGCGCATCGACGCAACGAACATCGAGGCGCTCGCCGCCGTAGCACGGCTGCACGCGAGGGTCGTTTCAGCGATCTTCAGTTCAACGGGCATGTCTGCTCCTGGTGACACAACACAACCGCCGCCGCGCGGCGGGAGGCACTGGGATCGTTCGGACGGCGGCGTCCGAAGGATCGACCTGTCCGCGGATTTCCAGTGAGCGGCGGCGCCGCATCGACCGGTCGGCCGGGGAACAAGCGGCGGCAAGGTACCCCGCACCCGTCCGGGGCGCAAAGGCACCGCCGCGCGCCGGGGGACAACCTGTCGAGCAAAGGCATCCCAGGGTGGGGTCGAGGGGGTCTCCCCGCTACACTCGCTCCCCCGATGAGCAGCGCAAATCACGCCGTGATCGGCCGACTCGCACTCGAAGACGGCACGGTCTTCGTCGGCCGGGCGTTCGGAGCCTGTTCGGATGAGACCGGGGCCGGCGGCGAGGTGGTCTTCAACACCGCCATGTGCGGCTACCAGGAGGCGCTCACCGACCCCTCCTACACCGGGCAGATCCTGGTGATGACGGCCCCGGAGATGGGCAACTACGGCATTTCCAAGGAGGATGTCGAGAGCGCGTCCGTCGCGGTGAAGGGCTTCGTGGTGCGCGAGCTGGTGCGCACGCCCAGCAACCACCGCGCCGAGATCGGCCTCTCCGAGTGGCTCGCCGCGGCGGGCGTCTGCGGGCTCGAGGGGATCGACACGCGCGCGCTCGTGCGCATCCTGCGCTCGCAGGGCGCGCTGCGCGGGATCGTGTGGAGCGGCTCCGGGCGCACCGACCAGGAGCTGGTCGAGATGGCGCGCGCGCTGCCCTCGATGAACGGACAGAACCTCGCGGGCGCGGTGAGCCCGCACGAG
The DNA here is from genome assembly GCA_046350355.1 of Phycisphaerales bacterium. Taxonomy (GTDB): domain Bacteria; phylum Planctomycetota; class Phycisphaerae; order Phycisphaerales; family SM1A02; genus UBA966. Next base: position 4,014 of record JAXMAN010000004.1, read on the forward strand.
AGCAGCCGCTGGCGCGAGGGGCTGGGCACCTGGACGCTGCGCGGCCAGCCGCGCGCGGGCGGGACCTTCAAGGTGGTCGCGCTCGACTGCGGCGCCAAGAGCAACATCTACCGCAACCTCACCGAGCGCGGCTGCGAGATCGAGGTCGTCCCGCACGACTTCACCGCCGCGGAGATCCGCGCGCGCCGGCCCGACGGCCTCTTCATCTCCAACGGCCCCGGCGATCCCGCCGCGGTCGAGAAGACCATCGCGACGCTGCGCGAGATCGCCGGCGAGGTGCCCACCTTCGGCATCTGCCTGGGCCACCAGCTCCTGGCGCTGGCGCTGGGCGCGCGCACCTGGAAGCTCAAGTTCGGCCACCGCGGCGCGAACCAGCCGGTGCGCAACCTGCTTACCGGCCGCGTCGAGATCACCAGCCAGAACCACGGCTTCTGCGTCGACGAGGAGTCGCTGCGCGCCGTCGGCGGCGAGCCCACGCACGTCCACCTCAACGACGGCACGCTCGCGGGCTTCCGGCACACGACGCGCCCGATCTTCAGCGTGCAGTACCACCCCGAGGCGAGCCCCGGCCCGCACGATTCGGCGTACCTCTTCGACTGCTTCGTCACGATGATGCAGACGCGCCGGCCGATCACCGCGGCGGACATGGAAGCCGCGCAGAAGGCGCTCGCGGCGGTCTGACGCGCCGCGCGCCACGATGAGCCTCTTCGCCACCGGCGCCCGTCCGATCGCGGCGCTCGCGCAAGTCGCGGTCGAGCGCGCGGTCGACCACTATCCCGACGGACTGACCTACGCGGTCGCGCCCGAGCTCGCCGCCGTGCGCGCGGGCGACCGCGTGCGCGTGCCGCTCGGACGCGGCGACGAACCTGCGGAGGGGACCGTCGTGCGCGTGCTTCCCGCGGACGCGCGCGCCGAGATCCCGCGCGAGCGGCTGAAGTTCGTGCTCGCGCACCTCGACACGGCGCCGGCGATGCCCGCGCAGCTCGTCGAGCTCGCGCAGTGGATCAGCGCGTACTACGTCTGCCCGATCGGCATGACGCTGGCCGCGATGATGCCCGCCGCGGTGAAGCGCGGCGTCGGCACCGTGACGCGCACCTACCTGGACCTGGCGCCGCAGTGGGAAGAGGCGCTCGCGGCCGCGGGGCGCACGACGCCGCAGCAGCGCCGCGCGGTCGAGGCGCTGCGCACCGCCGCGCCCGGCGAGCGCCCGATGGAGCTGCGCGACCTCTGCGCGCGCGCGCAGATCGGCACGCCGCAGCCGGTGAAGCGGCTCGTGCAGGCGGGCGTGCTCGCATCGCAGCGGCGCAGCAGCGTCGAGGCCACCTGGCGCCACGAGACGCTGCTGGCGGGCCCCGCGCCCGTGCCCACGGAGGCGCAGCGGCGCGTGGTGGAGGCGGTCGCCGCCCGCCTGGGCGAGGGGTTCAGCCAGCACCTGCTCTTCGGCGTCACCGGCTCGGGAAAGACCGAGGTCTACATCCGGCTCATCGAGGCGACGCTGGCGCGCGGCAGGTCCGCGCTGCTGCTGGTCCCCGAGATCGCGCTCACGCCGCAGACCGGCGGGCGGCTGCTCTCGCGCTTTCCCGGCGAGCGCGTGGCGATCCTGCACAGCGGCATGACCGCCGCGCAGCGCAACCAGCAGTGGAACCTGGCGGCGACGGGGCAGGTGCGCATCGTGCTGGGCGCGCGCAGCGCGGTCTTCGCGCCGATCCCCGACGGCGCGCTCGGCCTGATCGTCGTCGACGAGGAGCACGACGGCAGCTACAAGCAGGACCAGGCGCCGCGCTATCACGGTCGCGACGTGGCGATCCGCCGCGCGCAGCTCGCGGGCTGCCCGATCGTGCTGGGCAGCGCGACGCCGAGCCTGGAGAGCTGGTTCAACGCCGTCGAGCGGCGCGCGAGCACGCTGCACGAGCTGCGCGAGCGCGCGCCCGGGCTGCGCCTGCCGACGGTGGAGATCGTCGATTTCGCGCAGGAACGGCGGCGGTTTCCCGACCATCGCGTGCACCTGCTCGGGCCGCGGCTCGCGGGCATGGTGCAGCACACGCTCGACACCGGCGGGCAGGTGCTGCTGCTGCTCAACCGGCGCGGCTACGCCAACTACATCGCCTGCGCCGACGCGCGCTGCGGCTGGACGATGCGCTGCGACCACTGCGACGCGGGCATGATCTGCCACCGGCTGCCCGCGGCGGGCGCGGCGGACCGCTTCGTGCGCTGCCACCACTGCGGGAGCGAGCAGCGGCTGCCGCGCGCATGCCCGCTCTGCGGCCGCGGCGTGACCGTCTTCGGGCTGGGCGTGCAGCGCGTCGAGGAGGAGCTGCAGAAGCTCGATCCGGGGCTCGTGCCCGGGCACACGATGCTGCGGCTGGACGCGGACTCGATGCAGGACGCGGCGGACTTCCACGACGCGCTCTCGCGCTTCGGGCGCGGCGAGGTGCGGCTGCTCGTGGGCACGCAGATGATCGCGAAGGGGCTCGACTTCCCCGGCGTGCGGCTGGTCGGCGTGGTGAACGCGGACACCGCGATCAACCTGCCGGACTTCCGCGCGGCGGAACGCACCTTCCAGCTCGTGAGCCAGGTGAGCGGGCGCTGCGGGCGCGGCGCCGACGCGGGGCGCGCGATCGTGCAGACCTTCCAGCCCGAGGCGCCCGCGATCAAGCTGGCCGCGGCGCACGACTTCGTCGGCTTCGCGACGCAGGAGCTGGAGCTGCGCCGGCGCTTCGGGCTCCCGCCCTGGCGGCGCATGGCGCGCGTGGTCGTGCGGGACGCGCAGGAGGAGCGCGCGCAGGAGCAGGCCGAGGCGCTCGCGCGCGAGCTCGCGCGGATGGCGCAGGAGCAGGCGGGCGTCGGCGCGGCGGGCGCGGGCGCGGACCCCGAACCCGTCGAGGTGCGCGGCCCCTACCCCTGCCCGATCGCGCGCATCGCGGACCGCTTCCGCGTGCAGGTCGAGGTGCTCGCCCCCACCGCCGCCGCGCTGCAGCGGCTGCTCACCGCGGCCCGCAACGCGCAGGTGCTGCGCCCGGGCGAGGCGGTCGCGGTGGATGTCGATCCCGTGGCCCTGATGTAGGCCGCAGCCCGCGATTCTCCGCGCCATTTTTGGGGCGATTTCCCCTACAATCGTCGGGCTTTCGAGCCGCGCGCCGGAGTGGCCGCGCCGGAGGCAGGAGCTGCACTTTCCCATGTCCGAACCCGCCTCGGGCCACGGCCAACGCCCGTCCGCCTCGCCTGCCGCCGCCGGCCAGTCCGTCAACGGCTGGTCCAGCGACTACATCGAGCAGCTCTACGAGGCGTGGAAAGCGGATCCGGGCTCGGTCGACGCCTCGTGGAACCAGCTCTTCCTGGGCTTCGACCTGGGCCTGGCGCGCTCCGCCGAGGGCGCCGCGCACCCCGCGGCGGCCGCCCCCCCCGCCGCCGGCGCCGAGGATGGCGCGCAGTCGCGCGTCGACGCGCTCATCGAGGGCTACCGCCGCCTGGGCCACCTGGCCGCGGACCTGGACCCGCTGGGCACGCAGCGCCCCTTCCCCAAGGAGCTCGAGCTCGCCTCCTTCGGCCTGAGCGACGCGGACCTCGCGCGCGTCTTCGCGACCGGCACGCTGCCCATCGGCGCGCGCGCCACGCTCGCGGACATCGTCGCCTTCCTGCGCAAGGCCTACTGCGGCAGCGTCGGCGCGGAGTTCGGCTTCATCTCCTGCCCCGCCAAGCGCGCGTGGCTGCAGGAGCGGCTGGAGAACCTCGCGGCGCGCACCGTCGTCGGCAGCGAGGCGAAGCAGCGCATCCTCTCCAAGCTGGTCCTCGCGGACGGGCTGGAGAACTTCCTCGCGACGCGCTACATCGGCAAGAAGCGCTTCGGCCTCGAGGGTGGCGAGTCGCTGCTCGTGCTGATCGACGGCATGTTCACCACCGCCGCGCGCGCGGGCGCCGAGGAGTGCGTGATGGGCATGGCCCACCGCGGCCGCGTCAACGTGCTGCACAACGTCGCGGGCAAGAGCGCCGAGATGCTCTTCACCGAGTTCGACGAGAGCTGGCACGCGGCCTTCGAGCACGGCGGCGGCGACGTCAAGTACCACCAGGGCTTCAGCGGCGTCTACATCCTGCCCGACAGCGGCAGCATGCGCGTCTCGCTCTGCGCGAACCCCAGCCACCTGGAGTTCGTCGCGGGCGTCTGCACCGGCCGCGCGCGCGCGCGCCAGGAGCACGCGCCGGGCGGGCTGGAGGAAGGCCGCAAGCGCATCCTCCCGCTGCTCATTCACGGCGACGCCGCGCTGCCCGGACAGGGCGTGGTCGCCGAGGTGCTGAACATGTGCGGCCTCGACGGCTACGACGTGGGCGGCACGCTGCACATCGTCATCAACAACCAGGTCGGCTTCACGACCGACAGCGCCGACTCCTACGCCGGCCCCTACTGCACCAACGTCGCCCGCATCGTCGAGGCGCCGGTGATGCACGTCAACGGCGGCGACGCCGAGGCGTGCGCCTTCGTCGCGAAGCTCGCGGCGGAGTGGCGCACCACCTTCCACGAGGACTTCTTCGTGGACATGTGGTGCTGGCGCAAGAACGGCCACAACGAGACGGACGAGCCCAACTTCACGCAGCCGCTGCTCTACCAGCGCGTGCGCGCCGCGAAGCCCGTCATGCAGCGCTACGCCGACCAGCTCGTCGCGGAGGGCGTGATCGAGCCCGACGCGGCGGACCTGGAGATGCGCGCGCTCTTCAACTCGCTCGACGCCGCGCAGCAGCGCGCGCGCACGACGCCGGTCTTCCCCGGACACGAGCCCTTCGCGGGCGCGTGGGCGGGCCTCACCAGCGCGTGCACGCAGGAGCCGGTCGCCACGGGCGTGCCGCTCAAGACGCTGAAGGCGCTCGCGAAGCAGCTCGGCGCGCTCCCCGAGGGCTTCAACGCGCACAAGACCGTCGCCAAGGGCGTGCAGTCGCGCGTGGCGCTCGACGGCCCCGTGGACTGGGCGCTCGCGGAGCTGCTCGCGTACGGCTCGCTGGTGCTCGAGGGCGACAGCGTCCGCATCACCGGCCAGGACGTGAAGCGCGGCACCTTCAGCCACCGCCACGCCGCCGCGGTCGACCAGCAGACGGGCGAGCAGTACATCGCGCTGCGCCACCTCTCCGGCGCGAAGGGACGCTTCGAGATCCACAACTCGCCGCTCACCGAGTGCGCGTGCGTGGGCTTCGAGTACGGCTTCTCGCTGGTGGACCCGAAGTGGCTGGTGATCTGGGAGGCGCAGTTCGGCGACTTCGCCAACGGCGCGCAGGTGCTCTTCGACCAGTTCATCGCCGCCGCCGAGGCGAAGTGGTTCCGCTGCAGCGGGCTCACGCTCTTCCTGCCCCACGGCTACGAGGGGCAGGGCCCGGAGCACTCGAGCGCGCGCATGGAGCGATTCCTCGCGCTGGCCGCGCAGGACAACCTGCAGGTCGTCTACCCGACGACCACCGCGCAGGTCTTCCACGTGCTGCGTCGCCAGGTGAAGCGCAACTTCCGCAAGCCGCTCGTGGTGATGACCCCCAAGAGCATGCTGCGGCTGCCCGCCGCGCAGAGTCCGGTGCAGGAGTTCGTCGACGGCCAGTTCCAGACGGTGATCCCCGATCCCGCGCGCCCCGAGGCGTCCGGCGTCACGCGCATCGTCTTCTGCACGGGCAAGCTCTTCCACGAGCTCGACGCGCAGCGCAAGGCCAACGGCAACGCGACGGTCGCGCTCGTGCGCATCGAGCAGCCCTACCCCTTCCCCGCCGACGAGGTCGCCGCGCAGCTCGCGCGCTACCGCAAGGCCGAGGCGGTCTGGGTGCAGGAGGAGCCGCAGAACGCGGGCGCGTGGAGCTTCATGCTCGAGCAGTTCCTGGAGCGCTTCGACCGCCGCCTGAAGTACATCGGCCGTCCGCCGCAGGCGAGCCCCGCGGTGGGAAGCCTGAAGGCGCACGTGGTCGAGCAGGCGCGCCTGGTCGCGGAGGCCGTCGGCCCCGCGCCGGACGCGGCGAAGGAGAAGCCGGGCGCGGGCACGAAGGCCGCGGCGGCGCACTGACCGACACCCGACGAACGACGCGCGCGCCCGCGGGCCTCCGCGGCGCGCCGAACACGCATCGCAGCATTCGCAGACGGAGAACGCCATGGTCGAGATCGTGGTCCCCAGCCCCGGAGAGTCCATCACCGAAGTCACGCTGGGCGCGTGGCACAAGCAGGATGGCGAGTGGGTCGAGACGGACGAGATCCTCGTCGACATCGAGAGCGACAAGGCGACGCTGGAGGTGCGCGCGCCGGCGGCGGGCGTGCTGAAGGTGAAGGGCGCCAGCGGCAGCGAGCAGCCCGTGGGCGCGGCGATCGCGAGCATCGACACCGCGGCGGCGCGCCCGGCGGGCGCGGCCAACGGCGCGGCGAAGGCGGAGGCGAAGCCCGCGGCGGCCGGCGCGAAGGCGTCGGCGGGCGCGGCGGCGGCCTCGGCGGCGACGCCCGTGGCGCCCGCGAAGTCGGCGCCGGCGGCGGAGGCGAAGGCCTCGAGCGTCGCGCGCAAGATGGCGGCGGACAAGGGCATCGACCTCGCGAGCGTGCCGGGCAGCGGTCCGGCGGGCCGCGTGATGAAGGCGGACATCGAGCGCGCGGCGACGGCGCCGGCCTCGGGCGCGGCGGCGCTGGCGATGCCGGTGCGGCCGGTCGCGGCGGCGGGCGGTGGCGGGGGCACGGCGGGCGCGGGCGCGCTCGCGACGCGCGGAAGCCGCGGCAGCCGGCGCGAGAAGATGCCCAAGATCCGCCAGCGGATCGCGGAGCGCCTGGTCGAGGCGCAGCACACCGCGGCGATGCTCACGACCTTCAACGAGTGCGACATGACCGAGGTCATGCGCCTGCGCGCCGAGCACAAGGAGAGCTTCGAGAAGCGCCACGGCGTCGGCCTGGGCTTCATGAGCTTCTTCGTGAGCGCCGCGTGCAGCGCGCTGCGCCGCTTCCCCAAGGTCAACGGCTACATCGTCGGCGACGAGATCGAGTACCACGACTACTGCGACGTCTCCGTCGCGGTGGGCACGGACCGCGGCCTGGTCGTGCCGGTGCTGCGCAATGCCGAGGTGATGAGCTTCGCGCGCATCGAGTCGACGATCAAGGACTTCGCGGTGCGCGCGCGCGACGGCAAGCTGGGCGTCGACGAGATGACCGGCGGCACCTTCACGATCACCAACGGCGGCATCTACGGCAGCCTGATGTCGACGCCGATCCTGAACGCGCCGCAGAGCGCGATCCTGGGCATGCACGCGATCAAGAAGCGCCCCGTCGAGGACCCGCGCAATCCGGGCCAGATCGCGCTGCGCCCGATGATGTACCTGGCGCTCAGCTACGACCACCGCATCATCGACGGCGCCGAGGCGGTGAGCTTCCTGGTGCACATCAAGGACTGCATCGAGAAGCCCGAGCGGCTCCTCCTCGACTGACGGAAAATATGCCGGGCATGCCCGGCATATTTTCGAGGTTCGGCTAGCGCGGGCAGGGTCCCCAGGCGGCGAGCAGGGCGCCGAGGTCCGCGCCGTCGATCTGGCCGTTGGCGTCCAGGTCGAGCTGCCAGGATTCCGGCGTGGTCGCGCCCCACGCCCCCAGAAGCAGGCCGATGTCGGCGCCGCCGACCTGGCCATCGCGGTCGACGTCGAGCCTGCAGCCCAGCACGCCCTCGCAGTCGGGGTACAGCGCGACGGAAGCCTGCGTCGAGAGTCCCAGCGGATCGGTCGCCGTGAACTGCAGCTCCACCCAGAAGGTGTCGGTGCCGCAGCCCAGCGGCGAGATCACCGCGGTCGTCTCGCACGCGGGATCCTCGGGCTCCGGATGGATGTGCGTGTTGTGGTGCAGGATCGCACGCCAGGCACAGGACACCTGTCCAGGATGGTCCGGATCGTCGACCTGCGCGCGCAGCGGCAGGGTCGAGTTCGACGCCATGCTGTAGAGCTGTCCATCCTGTGGGGAGAGGATGTGCACGCTCGGGGGCTCGTCATCGGTCCAGATGGGGATCTCCTGCGAGACGCCCAGTCCCTGGCCGTCCGTCACGGTCAGACGCACCGTTCGCACCGCGGGCGCGCCCGTGCCGTGGAAGACGGCGGACACCACGCTTCCCTGGGTGGCGCCGCGACCATCGGCGAAGTCCCATTCGAAGAAGAGCCGGTCGCCGTCGGGATCGGTGGAGCCGCTTGCGTCGAAATCCACCATCAGCGGCGCGGCGCCCACCGGCGCGCTCGTCGTCACGCGCACGACCGGCGCATGGTTGCCGCCGGGCGCGTACCGGTAGCGGGTGAGTCCGCCGGAGACATCCACGACGAAGAGCGATTCCGCGTCGGCGGCGGGGAAGATCCCCACGATCCCGCCGGGCCGCTGCTCGAAGGGCTCGATGTGCGTGACGAGGCCGTCCTCCAGGGTCGCCGCGCGGATCCAGCCGTCGGCGTAGTCCGCCAGCCAGAGACGGCCGCGCCACTGCGCGGGCCAGGAAGAGAGCGCCACCGGCGCGGCCGCGATGGCGCAGCTTCCGCCGAAGGGCTCGCCCGTCGCTCCCCCGGCCGTGCCGACGGTGCGCGCGACCGCGGCATCTCCGCTCCACCCCGCGGTCCGCGCGCCTGCCGACCCGTGGGGCCAGTCGACGATTGGTCGCCGGTGGAGCCCGCGGCGCGAAGACTCCGGAATCTCCGGGTACGCGCCCCCGACGCTTGGAGCCATCGCATCGATCGCCGCCGCGACGGGCGCGCCCGCGGGATCCGCCGCGCCGATGCCCGCGAGCTGGATCTGGTGCCACCCCGCCACCTGCGTCCCGATGGGGAACGCGAGCAGACGCCACTGCGTCCACGACCCCGTCGCGGGAAGGGCGAGCGTGCCCACGGGTGCGTTGTCGATGCGGACGGTGCAGCTCGAATCGGCGCCGCCGTTGGCGTAGCGCACCAGGAGGGTCTGCTCGCCGCCGTTGAAGGGAATCCAGAGCTGCAGGCTGCTCCCGGTGCTCGCCGCCAGCGCGCGGTAGCCCCACGAGAGGAAGCCGCCGGGCTCGCTGCGCGGGGGCGCGCTCGTGCCCGTGCCGTCCTCCGCCTGCCGCATTGCGCACGGGACGATCCAGTCCAGCGTCACGAGCGATTCTTGCTGCAGCAGGTCGCGGAACCGCAGGAAGGGCTCGCAGCCCCCGCTGCCGGCGAGCGGGTTGGGCGCCTCGGTGCACTGCGGCGAGACCCAGGCGTATTCGGTGGTGCGCTCATGTCCTTCGTGGATGGGCCACCCCAGGTCGAGTCCCGGCGCGTCGACGATGCTGACCTCCTCCCACGAGCCCCAGCCGACGTCGCTCACCACGAATGCTCCGGGATCGCCGTCGCCGGGCAGGTGAGCGCCGGTCCCCGGCACATGCGAGACGCGGAAGGGATTGCGCAGCCCCATCGCCCAGACGCGGCTGCGCGGCGCACGCGGGTGCGCGGGGTCGAAGAACGGGTTGCTCGCGACGCCGTCGCCGGTGGCGGGGTCCAGGCGCAGCAGCTTGCCGTTGAGGCAGTCGCGAAGCTGCGCGCGGTAGGCGCCCACATCCTCGCTCGGACGCAGAATGCCGCTGGCGAGCGCGTCCTCGCGGAATCCGGTGGGCATCGGGCCGCCGGTGTCGACGGTCGTGTAGTCCGCCGAGTCGCCGGCGCTCAGCAGCAGCGTGCCATCCTCGCCGAAGGACAGCGATCCCACGCCGTGCGACTCGCCGAAGAGGGGGATGCCATCCTCCTTCGTGATGCCCAGCAGCACCAGGCGCGATTCGGCGTGGCAGTGCTCGAAGCCCTCGTCGGGGTCCGCGGTGTAGCGCGTGACGCGACCGATGGTCGCGGCGCTGGTCACGGTGGTCGCGGGGTTGTACTGCGCGGTGCCGAAGAAGTCGAGATGGTGCCGGTCCACCGCGTATGCGAGGTAGATGTGCCCGTTGTGCTCGAAGTCGGGATCGAGCGCGAGGCCGAGCATGCCATGGTCGCGCCAGGCGAGGACCTCGTCGGAGATGTCGAGCATCGGCGTGGCGTGGCGCGTGCCGTCGGCCTCGACCATCCAGACGCGGCCCGCGCGCTCCCACGCGATGACGCGGCCGTCGGGCAGCGGCGCGACGCCGACGAGCTCGTTCCAGCCGCTGCCGACCGCCTCGGCGACGAAGCCCGCCGGCGGATCGGCGCGCGCGGACGACGCGGGCGCGAGCGCGAGCGCAAGCGCGCCCGACACCGCGCCCGCGAGGCCGGCGGAAAACAGAAGATGACGCCCGGCGCGGCGCATCCCCGCACTCTAGTCCGTTCCGTCACGCGCGCCAGCGACGCAGGGGAAACCGCCCCCGCTTGCTTTCCCTAGAAAATATGCCGGGCATGCCCGGCATATTTTCCGGTCATGCCCGGCGTGTTTTCGGTCACCGCGCGCGGGCGACGCGCGTGGCCTCGGCGGCCTGCGCGGTGCGGCGGCGCGGCTTCGCGCCCTCGGCCTGCTCGGGGTCGTGGTCGTAGGGGACGCCCAGGTACTGCAGCGTCGTGTCCACGACGTCGCGCACCACCGGCGCGGCGACATCGCCGCCGTAGTGGCCCTTCGCGCGGTCGGGATCGTCGATCACGCACAGCACCACGATGCGCGGCTTCTCCGCGGGCGCCGCGGCGATGAAGCTCGCGACGTAGCGGCTGCGGTCGTAGGTCTTCTCGCCGGGCACCTTGAGCTCGGCGGTGCCGGTCTTGCCGAACATCTCGTAGTACGAGCTCTGCGCGCGGCGGCCCGTGCCCTCCTCGACGACGCCGAGCATCGCGCGGCGGGCGAGCGCGATCACCTCGGGATCGAGCACCTTGCGGCCGTCGAAGGCCGCGGGCGCGCTCCCGGCGTCGCCGCGCGGGACGATCAGCCGCGGCTGCACCATCGTGCCGTCGTCGCGCGCGAAGGCGCTGAAGGCGCGCACCATCTGGATCGGGGTGACGCCCACCTCGTGGCCCATCGCCACCGAGGTCTGCGTGTAGAGCGACCACTTGCCCTTGTTGGTGACCGAGGTCACGATGCCGCGCGACTCGCCCGGGATCTTCATCCCCGAGGGCGATCCGAAGCCGAAGTCGACGACCGCGTCGCGGAGCTGGTCCGCCGTGATGCGCTGCGCGACCATCGCCATGCCGCAGTTGGAGCTGCGCACGAGCACCTGCTCCCAGGTGATCGGGCCCGGGTAGTGCGCCTCGTGGATCGTGCGGCCGAAGCCGGTCGTGTAGGGACCGCGCGGCAGCGGGATCGTCTCCGAGGGCTTCGCGGCGCCGAGCTGCGTCGCGCGCGCCCAGACGAAGCTCTTGAAGGTCGAGCCCGGCTCGTAGGGATCGGTGAAGTTGCGGTTGCGGCCCAGCGCGGGATGGATCTTGCGCGCGGGATCGCGCGTCGCCTCCTTCCAGCCGGAGCGCTCGCGCAGCGTGTCCGCCATCGCCAGGATGTCGCCGGTGGCGGCGTCGAGCACGACCAGGCGCCCGCCGCCCGCGTTCTTCTCCTGGACCATCTCGTTGAGGCGGCGCTCGGCCACCTCCTGCACGACCAGGTCGATGGAGAGGCGCACCTCGCCGCCGTCGACGCCGGCCTGGTAGTCCTCGCGGTTGATCCAGAGCGTGCGGCCGAAGGCGTCGGCGAGCGACTTCACCTTGCCGTCCGCGCCGACCATCTGCTTGTTGAAGGCGTACTCGATGCCCGCCTGGCCGGTGTGGTCGAAGCCGACCTTGCCGACGAGCTGGCTCGCGAGCGTGCCGCCGGGATACTCGCGCACGAGCTTGGGCTCGAGGCAGATGCCCTCGACGCGGACCTCGCGCAGCGCGTCGGCCTGCGCCTCGCTGACATCCTGCGCGAGCACCAGGTAGCGGCGCTTCTCGTTCTTCTTCAGCAGCTCGTGCACCTGCTGCGGCGACTGGCGCAGCACCGGCGCGAGCGCGATCGCGGCGTCGCGCAGCGGATCGGCCTCGGCGAGCGCGTTCGGGTCGCGCTTGGAGGCGCGCTTGGCGGCGAGCATGCCCGCCTCGAGGATGTGCGCCGGATCGCAGTAGAGCCGGTAGCCCACCAGGCTCATCGCGATCGGGCGGCCGCGCTGGTCGACGATCTCGCCGCGCTTGGCGAGCTCCGAGCGCACCGCGGTGCGGCGGCCGGCGGCGGCCTCCAGGCGGTCGTCGGGTGCGGTCTTGAGCTGCGCGACGCGCAGGAGCGTCAGCGTGAGCGCGCAGCCCGTGACGAGCACGAGCGCGCGCGCCCAGCGGCGGGTGCGGCGCGACTGCTCCGCGGGCGTGATTGCCTGCGGAGCGGGGCTCGGGGTCGTGGGTTCAGCGTCCATTGCTGGGCTCGGGGGACTTCTTGGGCGAGGCGCTCGAGGGCTTCGCGGGCTTGGCCTGCTTGGAGGCGGGCTTGGCCTGCTTGGCGGCGGGCTTGACGGCGGGCTTGACGTTCGCCTTCGCCTTCGACGCCACCCGGCGCGCGGCGGGCTCCGCAGCGGGCGGAGTCTGCTCGACGCCGCTGCCACCAGCCGCGCCGGGGCCGCCCGCGGCGCCCGAGGCGTCCGCCGAGCGCGTGCGCGCCGAGCCCTGCTCCTGCACCGGGACGGCGTCGATCTTCAGCTTGTTGATGGCGCCGCGGATCTGGCTGGGACCGGAGTGGCGCGCGACTTCGGCGCGCATGCGCCAGAGCGAGCGCTGCTGCTCCACGCCGCGCTGGTGCGCGACGGCGATCTGGTTCGAGACCTCGTAGCGCTGCTGCCGCAGCGAGAGCAGCCCCAGGGCCATCGCGCCGAGCGCCGCGATCACGATGCAGACCTTGAGGAAGAGTCCCATGGGGCAGTCCGTTGCCGTCGGGGTGCTGAGTCCGCCGGCGGCATGGCGCGCTGCGCACCTGCCGCCGGCGGATGGTCGGGAGGGATCAGAACTTGCTGGGGATCTTCAGGGTCTGGCCGGGCTTGAGGGCGGACGGATCCTTGATCCCATTGGCGCTGAGCAGGTCGGCGACCTTGATGCCCTTGCTGCGGGCGATCGCGTAGGGGGTGTCGCCCTGCTTGATCGTGTAGGTGGTGACCTTGGAGGCGACCGTCTGGGCGGGCTTGGTCGGATCGACCTGGGCGCCGTTGTCGGCCTTGGCGACCGCGCCGGGGCGCAGGACCTCGACGGGCGGGATGCGCAGCTCGGCGCCCAGGGTCAGGCGCGCGGCGTCGGGCGCGGCGGCCTTGTTGTAGTCCTGGAGCTTCGAGGCGAGCGAGCCGTCGCCGTACTCCTTGGCGGCGATCGACCAGTAGGTGTCGCCCTTGTCGACCTTGTGGAAGCGGACGGGGACGCCCTCGCCGGGGACGGTGGTCACCGGGGCCTCCTCGATCTTCATCGGGCCAGGGACCAGCGGGCCGGCGCCGTCGCCGGAGGCGATCTGCGTGCCGCTGGGGTTCGAGGTTCCGGACTGGCCGGGCAGACCCACGGGCTCGATGTCGATCTTCGTGGGCGGCTCGACGCCGTTGCTGGCCTGCGCCACGTCCACGGGGTTGAAGCGCTGCGCCGAGAAGTGGTCCGAGACCAGGATCCCGACGAAGAGCATGAGGCCGAACCCGATCACCAGGGCAAGCTTGTTCTCGCGCGTCATGACGCCACCTTGTTGGCCGCTCCGGGCCCGAATGTGTGCTGTGCGCAGGGCCCCTCCGCAGAGGTCCCGCGCTCGGCTTTCATCGGCCGACGCTCGCGAAAAGGATCAGCCGTCCGAAGGCGATTGCGCGCCAATCTGCACGGCGCGGAACTTGGCGCTGCGCGAGCGCGGGTTGACGCGTGCCTCGGACTCCCCCGCCTCCACCGGCTTGCGGGTCAGCCGCTGCGCCAGCCCGTCCCGGTCCAGGTCCGCGAAGGCGTGCTTGACCATGCGGTCCTCGAGGCTGTGGAAGCTGATGATCCCCACCCGCGCCCCACGGGAGAGCCACCCGACGGGCGCCACGGCGCCGGTGGCCGCCCCGCCGCGGTCCGCGGCCCCCACCCACTGCGCACCGCGCGCCACCGAGCCCAGCAGCGCGGTGAGCGCCCCCAGCTCGTCGTTCACCAGGATCCGCAGCGCCATGAAGGTGCGCGTCGCCGGGTGCATCCGGCTGTGGTGCGCGCGGGCGCCGTAGGCCTCGCGGACGGCGGCGGTGAGGTCCGCCGTGGTCCGAAGCTGCCCGCGACCGCGGCGGGCGACGATCGAACGCGCGATCCGGCGCGCGAAGGGGTCCTCGCCCCACTGGAAGATGGCGTCCGCGATGGCGCGCTCGTCCAGGCGGGCGAGCAGCGCGGCGGCGGTCTCGCCCCGGGTGGGGTCCAGGCGCATGTCCAGCGGTCCCTCCCCCTGGAAGCTGAAGCCGCGCGCGGGGTCGTCCATCTGGTTGCTGGCGAAGCCCAGGTCCGCCAGGACCGCGTCGGCGCGCAGGCCGCGGCGGGTGAGCTCCAGCTCGGCGGTGGCGAAGGAAGCGTGGACGGGCTCGACGGGGACCCCCTCGGCGCGCACGCGCTCGGCGGCGAAGGCGAGGTTCCCGGGGTCGAGGTCGAAGAGCACCACGCGCCCGGTGGGCCCGACGGCGCGCGCCATCGCGCTGGCGTGGCCGCCGCGGCCGGCAGTCAGGTCGGCGACGGTCTCGCCGGGGGCGGGCCGCAGCGCGTGGAGGACCTCCTCGAGGAGGACGGGAGCGTGTCCGGGGTCGCCTGGGTGCGCGGCGCTCATTCGCCGTGCGAGGTCTGCTGGAGCGGGCCGGGCGCGGGCGCGGCCGGACTCGCCGAGGACGCGGGCATCGGCGCGGGCGTCTTCGCGGGCGCCACGGTCGGGGCGACGCCGCTGCCGCGCATGAAGACGGTCAGCGCGAAGCAGAATGCCGCGACCAGGAAGAGGAAGGGCCACAGCAGCTTGCCGCCGACGAGCAGCAGGAAGAGGCCGGTGCCCAGGCCGACGACGCAGAGCAACGCCTCGACGCCGTAGAGCGCCCCCACCGCCATCCGCACCGAGCCGCCGAAGTGGCGCTTGAAGCGGTGGTGCAGGTGGTTCGCGTCCGGCGTCGAGAATGGCACGCCCGCGCGGCGGCGGCGGATGATCGAGAGCGAGGTGTCCAGCAGCGGCAGCCCGAACATCGCCAGGCCGCACATGACCAGCAGCGTGGAGTAGCCGTCGTAGCCCGCCGTGATCGAGGGGGGCGCGCCCGGCAGCGCGGTTGCGGCGACCTCGGTCGCGCGCACCACGTAGGGGTTCGCGAAGGGCTGCAGGTTCGCGAAGGTCATGATGATCGTGACCGAGAGGAACCCGATGAGCAGGCTGCCCGCGTCGCCCAGGAAGATCGAGGCCGGATTGAAGTTGTAGACGAGGAAGCCCAGGCAGGAGCCCAGCAGCGCCATCGCCAGCACGATGCGCACCCCCGCCATGCTGCGCGCGGCGACGGTGACGTCGGACATGTCCGGCGGCAGCGCGAAGACGATCGCCACCGAGAGCGCCAGCAGCCCGATGCACATGATCGCGCTGATGCCCGAGAGCAGTCCGTCGAGGCCGTCGAGCAGGTTCGCCGCGTTCGCGCCGCCGATGACGAAGAGCGCGACCAGGCCGGTGCCGACCCAGTAGAAGATGTGCCCGTTGTTGACGGCGAAGCCGCCCAGGTGCAGCAGCACGTGGTCGGGCGCGCCCAGGATCGGCGCGAGCAGTCCGTAGGCGACGTTGACGCCGATGTCGTCGATGGCGAGCGCCGCCGCGGCGACGAGCTGCCCCGCGATCTTCAGGCGCGCGTCGAACTTCCAGATGTCGTCGGCGAGGCCGGTGAAGGTGATCGCCACCATGCCCAGCACGACCGAGAAGGGCACCGGCGGCAGGTCGGCCATCTCGCCGCGCGCGAAGATCGCGTTGGCGAGGATGCCCATGAAGACGCCCATGAAGATGCCCACGCCGCCCAGGTAGGCGACGGTGCGCCCGTGGAGCTTGCGCACCATGTCGGGCTTGTCGACGACGTCGGTGGCGTGCGCGATGCGGCGCACGATCGGCACGACCGCCAGCGTGACCGCGAAGCTCGCCGCGAGCGCGGGCAGCCCCTCGGCCAGGAGCGCGAGCGCGCGGTCCAGCCGCGCGCCGGCGGTGACTTCGGCGAGCATCATCGGGCGCCCCCTGCGGACGCGCCCGCGGCGCCCGCGACCTGCGCGGCGACGTCGGCGATGGTGCGCTCGAGCGGGATGCGCGCCTCGAAGCCGATCGCGGCGCGGATGCGCGAGAGGTCGGGCTGGCGCACGCGCAGGTCCTCGAAGCTGCCGCCGTAGGCCTGCGCGTAGGTGATGAACTCGATCGCGGAGGCGCTGCCGGTCACCCGGCGCACCGTCTCGGCGAGCTCCAGCACGGTGATGATCCGGTCGCCGCCGACGTTGAAGACGCCGCCGTGGCATGCGGGCGCGGCGAGCATGCGCGGGAGCGCGGGGGCGACGTCGCGCACGTCGCAGAAGCAGCGCGCCTGCAGCCCGTCGCCGTGCACCTGCAGCGGGCGTCCGGCGAGCGCGGCCTCGACGAAGCGCGGCAGCACCATGCCGTACTGGCCGGTCTGGCGCGGGCCGACGGTGTTGAAGAAGCGCGCGACGACGGCGGGCAGCCCCTCGCGGCGCGCGTGCGCCAGCGCCAGGTGCTCGTCCACCGCCTTGCTGATGCCGTAGCACCAGCGCGAGACCGTCGACGGTCCGAAGACGAGGTCGTCCTCCTCGCGGAAGGGCGTGCGCGCGCCCTTGCCGTAGACCTCGCTGGTGCTGGCGACCAGCACCGGCGTGCGCGTGCGCGCCGCGAAGCCCAGCACCGCGGAGGTCTCGAGCACGTTGGTCTCGATGGTGCGCACCGGCTCCTCGACGACCAGCCGCACGCCGACGGCGGCGGCGAGGTGGTAGATCTCGTCGAAGCGCCGGCCCTGCATCGTCGGCAGGATCGCGCCGACGGTGCCGCGCAGGAACTCCACGCGGCCGGGGCCCGCCGCGCGCGCCGTGGCGAGGTTGGCCTCGCTGCCGGTCGACAGATCGTCCACGATCGTCACGCGGTCGCCGCGCGACAGCAGCGCCTCGACGAGGTGCGAACCGATGAATCCCGCCCCTCCGGTGACGAGGATGCTGCGCTGGGGAGAGGCGTCGGTCACGGTCGTGCTCGGGGGCGGTCGATGCGGTCGATGCGGTCGATGCGGGCGGGACTCACGCCTTCGCGGAGGCCTTCGCGGGCTTGGCGGGCTTGGCCGGCTCCTTGGTTCCGGCGTACTCGGCCATGAGCTCGGCGTTCTTCTTGAAGTAGCCGCCGACGGTGTGCTCGGGACGCATCAGGACGGTGCCCAGCAGCGCGGCGCGCGTGTCCAGGAGCTGCCCGATCATCTTGGCGACCAGGCCGCGCAGGTCGCGCATCGCCTGCACCACCAGGACGGCGGAGTCGGCCGAGTCGGCGACGACGAGCGTCTCGCCCGCCACCAGCGAGGGCGGCAGGTCGACGAGCACCACCTGGTGGCGCTCGCGCAGCTCGCCCAGCACGCGGCGGATCTCGTCGCCGGAGAGACGCTCGTAGACGCGGCTGTCGGCGGTGCCGGCGCCGTAGACGGCGACGCCGCGCGACATCTGCGCCTGCACCGGCTTGCCCATGAGCATGTCGCCCAGGCCCGGCGCGTCGGGGTCGGCGCCCAGCACGGCGGCCAGGCGCGGACGGCGGAAGTTCGCGTCCACCACGGCGACGCTGCGGCCCGCGGCGTGCAGGCTCAGCGCGAGGTTCGCGACGAGCCACGTCGTGCCCGCGCCGGGATGCGCGGCGACGAAGGCGACGGTGTGCGCGCCGTTGGCGTCGAGCGCCTTTCGCAGGCTGGAGGAGGCCTGGCGCACCATCTCCGCGGTCATCGACTGCGGATGGCTGGAGAGCACCAGGTCGACGTTGGCGATCTCCGCGGGATCGTCCTCGGCGTCGGGGATCACGCCCAGCAGCTTGGTCCCGCCCATGCCGGCGAGGTCGCTGGGGTGCTTGACGCGCTGGTCGAGGAACTCGCGCAGGAAGATCACGCCGACCACCAGGGCCAGCACCAAGACCGCGCCGCCCGGGAGCATGTACTTGAGCTGCGGGAAGTCGAGCTCCTTCGGCGTGGTCGCGCGCTGCACCATGCCCACGTTGCGGGCGTCGGGGCGCGCGGCCAGGATGTCGAGCTGCCCGATGAAGTCCTGCGTCTCCTTGCGCTCGGCCTCGAGCTGCTTGAGCTGCTCGCGCAGCGCGTCCAGGGCGGCGATCTGCGCGGTCAGCTCCTGGAGCTTGCGCTGCGCGGCCGCGAGGTCGGTCGACTGGCGCTCGACGGCGGACTTCAGCGAGGTCACGCGCAGCGATTCCCGCGCCTTGTCGGCGAGCAGGTTGCGGCGCATCGTCTCGTCGAGCTTCTCCTTGAACTTGCTCGCCTGCTCCTGCTCGCGCGCCTCCAGCTCCTGGAGCTGCTTGTGGCCGGGCTCGTAGCGGGTGCGCGCCTCGCGCAGGGCGACCTGGATGTTGGTCAAGGTCGTCTCGATCTGCTTCATGCTCGGATCCTCGAGCGCGTCCGCACGGTCCTTGTCCTCGTAGCGCTGCTCGGCGATCCGGCGGTCGATGTCCTCCAGGCGCGACTGCGCGATGGTGAGCTCGCGGATGAAGTTGTCGCGCTGCGTGGCCAGCTCGGCGACGTTGCGCTGCTCGGGGAGGTCGCGCTCGGCGCTCGCGCTGATGCCGTTCTTGCGGATGAAGTCCTGGATCTCGGTCTTGATGGTCGTGATGCGCTTCTCGACGTCGTCGCGGCGACGCTCGGCGCGCGAGCGGCTCTCGGCGGTCAGGCCGTTCGCCTCGGCCTCGCGGACATTCATGTAGGTGTCCGCGATGCGGTTGAGGACGGTGGCGACGTCGTCCTTGTCGCCGCAGCGCCAGGAGAGCGTGAAGAGCTTGGTGCCGCGGCGGTGGCCGACGCGCAGCTCCTCCTGCATGTCCTCGACGCGCTCGGGCACCGTGCGCGCCTGGCCCCAGTGCGTCGCGCTCACGTCCGGCGCGGACATCGCCTGCTCGAGCAGCGACTTCGAGGTGATCTTGGCCGACTCGGTCTGGCCGATGCGGGCGATCGCCTCGTCGCCGATCTGCTCGCGCGTGACGACGTCCTTGACGCTCGTCAGCTCCTGCTTGATCTCGAAGATCACCGTGCCGCCCCACAGCGGATAGACCTTCAGCGCGACGAAGTAGGAGACGAGGCCGAGCACGAGGCCCGCGGCCACGGCGATTCCCATCGCCTTCAGGTGCTGGCGCAGGACGCGGATCGGGTCGACCGAGGGTCCCTGCTGCCGCCCGCGCTGTCCGCCGCCGGCGGGACGGGTGGCGGGAGCGGGCGCGGCCGGATTGGTGTTGGCACGGGTCATGGGAACTCCTTGCATCTCTCTCGCGCGGTCGCGCGCGTCACTTGCGGCTGAGGTTCGAGGCGGTCTCCTCGACTTCCTTCTTCGTGTCGGGGTCGGTCGCCAGGCGGCGCGCCCGGTCGATCGCCTGCTGCGCCTCGCTCGTCTTGCCCAGCGCGGCCTTCGCCTGCGCGAGGTGCATCGCGGCCGAGGCGCTCTCGCCCATCGACATCGCGCGGCCGAGCGTCTCCTCCGCCTGCTGCGCCTTGCCGGACTTGAGCTGCGCGAGGCCCAGCGTGTCCAGGTACTCCGCCTGCGCGGGGGCGATCGTCACGGCCTTCTCGGCCAGCGGGAGCGCCTTCGCAGGATCGTTCTTCACCTTGATGAGCAGGTACGCGGCGTTGTTGAGCGCGGCCGGGTTGGTCGGGACCAGCTCCGCAGCGCGCTCGAAGGCGTCGCACGCGCCGGCGAGGTCGCCCTTGCCGTAGAGCGCGCCGCCGCGCACCATCTGCGCGCCCGCGCGGATCGCGGGGAGCGTGGAGTCGCCGGCGGCGAGCACCTTGTCCGCCCAGGAGAGCGCCTTGTCGATCCCGTCGGGACCGCTGCGCGCCCACTGCTCGGCGATGGTGACGGCCTCGAGCGGCGTCGGCGTGGCGCCCTGCGTGAGCAGCGCCTCGTAGTCGGCCGCGCGGTCCGGGGTGTAGATGCGGCGCAGGATGCGCAGCGCCTCCTCGGTCGCCTGGTCCGCCTTCTTCGCGGCGCGCGCGGCGGTGAGCGCCTCGCGCGCGGCGACCGCGGCCTCGGGACGGCGGCCGGTCTCGTTGAGCGCTGCGGCCGCGTAGGCGCGCAGGTTCGGGTTGGCGGCGACCAGCTCGTTGCGCAGGCGCAGCATCGCCAGCGCGTCGGCGGCCTCCTTGGCGTTCAGGCGCGCCTCCGCGGCGGCCGCGAGCAGCGCGACCGAACGCGGCTCCATGCCCAGCGCGCGGTCGTACTCCTTCGCCGCGGCCGAGTGCTGGCCGGCGACGGCGAGCAGCTCGCCCAGGCGCTGCGCCCAGAAGACGCTCTGCGGCGCGAGGTCCGCGCCCGCGCGCGCGACGTCGATGGCGCGCGGGTAGTTGCCGGAGAGGGCGTACAGGTCGACCAGGCGCGAGCGCCCGTCGTCGGAGCTGGGCTGCGCCTGCACGAAGCGGTCGACGATGGCGATCGCCCCCGCGGTGTCGCGCTTGTCGAGCGCGAGGTCCGAGCGGAGCTGGACGGCGGGCCACAGCAGCGTGTTGCGCGCGAGGAGGCGGTCCGCCTCCGCGATCGCGGCGTCGATCTTCGCCGCATCGTTGGAGCCGCGGCCCCAGGTGCGCATGAGCTGGATCCGGCGCAGCGGCGCCATGTAGTCCATCGGCGCGACCGCGGCGGCCTTGCCGAGCGCGTCCATCGCGATGGCGACCTGCGCGTCCGCCTCGGTCTTCCTGCCGGCGGTGACCAGGTCGTCCGCGCGGCCGGCGGCGACGCCGGCGGTGATCATCTCGAGCGTGCGCTGCACCTCGACGGTGGGCGCGGCGCCCGCGAGCGCGCGCGCCTGCTCGGCGGACTTCACCGCGTCGTCCCAGCGGCGGGCGACGATCTGCAGGTCGGCCAGGCGCAGGAGGCCCTGGAGGGTGGGCTTCTGTCCCATGGCGCGCTGCAGCGCCTCGATCGCCTTGGGGACGCGGTTGCGGCGCGCCTCGATCTCGACCAGCGCGAGGTCGGCCTCGCGGCGGGCGGGATCCTGCAGCGCGACCGCGCGCGCGAAGGCGGCGTCGGCGCCGGCCTCGTCGCCGACGGCGAGCAGGTGCGCGCCATACTCGAGCATCATCACGGCGCTGATGGTCTTGCGGGCCTCGGCGCTCTCGATGAACTTCTTGAAGGACTCGGTGCCCTTCTCGGGCGTCCCCATGTCGCGCATGATGCGCGCCTTCTGGATCGGCACGCGCAGGTCGTCGGGGTTGCCGGCGACGGAGGCGTCGTAGAGCTGCTCCGCGATCGCGCGGTTGCGCTCGCCCGCCTCGTCGAGCAGGCGGCGGCGCTCGTCGATGGGCACGGCGGCCCACTCGCGTGCCTCGTAGCGCGGACGGCCGTTGGCGTCGACGACCGAGGCGGGCTCGGGCGGCATGTACAGCAGCGCGTAGAGCTCGGCGATGTTCTCGCGGTCCGAGGGGTTGGAGCGGAAGAGGCCCGCGCGGATCTGCGCCGCGCGCGCGCGGCTTCCGTAGACGGCCTCGAACTGCGCGGCCTGCGCCTGCGTCAGCGGATCGCCGGGGTTGGCGGCGGCGGCGGCGCGGACGATCTCCAGCGCCTGGCGGCCCTGGCCCGCGCGGCTCATCGCGCGCGCGTAGCCGCGCACGTTGGTCACGTCGTTGGGACGGCGCTCGTACGCCTCCTTCCAGAGCGCGAAGGCGGCGGGCTCGTTGCCCACCTTCTCCTGCAGGACGGCCAGGCGCGCGGCGACGGGGGCCTCGTTGCGGCCCTTGGCGCGCGCCTCCTCCAGCATCTTGATCGCCTCGGCGGTCTTGCCCTGCGCGTCCAGGAGCGTGGAGCGGAGCACGACCTCGAGCTCCGGGAGCTGGGTCTGCTTGCCCGCCGCGATGAGCTGCGCCTCGGCGGCGGCGAAGTCGCCGCGCTGGATCGCCTCGTTGAAGGTGGACTCGATGACCGCCGGGTCGTCGGCGGCGTTCGCGAGCGCGGACTTCTCCGCCTCGGCGAGCTTCGCGGCGACGCTGTCGACCTGCTTCTGCAGGCGCGCGGCGTCGGTCGGCGCGACGATCTTGGCGTCGGCGAGCTGCCGCTCGAGGTCGGTGCGCAGCGTGCGGTAGGCGCGCAGGCGCTCGGCGGCGCGCTGCTTCGGGTCGGCGACCATGCGGTCGATGACGATCTCCACGCGCTCGACCGGATCCTCGGTCATGAGCGCGGCCTCGACGCGGGCCACGTCCATCGTGTTGGGGTACTTCGCGAGCGCGGCGCGCGCGAGCTCCAGGGCCTTCGCCTTGTCGCCGGCCTGGACCTCGACCATCATCTGCGCGTAGAGCGAGGCGAGCGAGGCGCTCGATCCGGCGACCCACGCGTCGGCGAGCTGGCGCGCCTTCGCGAAGTCCTTCGCCTTCACCGCGGTCTCGATGTCCGTGATCTCCTTCGCGACGCCGGCATTGGCGTTGCCGCCGCCCGCGCGCCCGCGCGAGCGAAGCTCGGCGACGAGCTTGGGCAGCTCCTGGTTGTCGGGAAGCGCGCGGCTGATCGCCTCGTAGTAGGCGGCGGCCTCGTCGAAGCGGCCCAGCAGCGCGGTCAGCTCGGCGCGCATCAGCGCCAGACGCAGGTCGGTGGGGTGGATCTCCAGGCCCTTGGTCGCGCGCTGGAGCGCGAGACCCAGGTCGCCCTGCGCGCGCGCCACGTCGGCGGCCGCGACGAAGGAGTCGCCCGGCGGAGTCGCGAGCTTGGTGAAGTAGAGCTCCCACTTCCTGGCGGCCTCGGCGACGCTGCCCTTGGCCTGCAGGATGCGGGCGTCCGCCGCGATCACGCGGGGATCCTGCTCGTTGTTGGCGGCGCTCTCGAGCAGCTTCGCGCGCAGCGCGTCGAGGTCGGCGAACTTCGCCTTGCTCGCGTCGGACTTGGGGTCGCGCTGGATGGCGGCGATGGTGCCGTCCATCAGCACCTGGATCGCGCGCGCGCGCACCTCCGCCTGGGCATTGGCCATCAGGCTGGTCGGGAGCTGCGGACGCTCCATGATCTTCTGCGCGGCGGCGCGCACCTTCTCGAAGGAGGCGGGGTCGGAGTTCGCGGCGCGGCCCAGCAGCTCGAGCTGGTAGTTCGCGGCGAGCAGGTCGTCGGCGTGGCCGGCGACCCACGCGTCGATGAGCGCGCGGCACTGGTCGATCTCGCCCGACTCGGCCATGAGGTTCGCGGCGGCGCGCACGACGCGCCCGTCGGAGACCCCCTGCGCGGCGGCGGCGAGCGCGGCCGAGGCCGCCTTCACCTTCGCGGCGTCGAGCTTGGTGGCGTCGATGCGTCCGGCGGCGCGGGCGTCGGCGCGCACGCGCTCCAGCTCCTCCATCGCCAGCGCGACCTTCGCCATGCCGTCCTTGCCGCCGAGCGCCTGGCGCATCGCGGCGAGGCTCTTGTCGGCCTCCTCCATGCGGCGGGTCGAGGCCGAGGCCTGGCCCTGGTCGCGCAGTCGGACGGCGTCCTCGATCTGCATCTGCACGAGCGCGGTCCAGCCGCGCCAGCTTCCCGGATCCTCCTTCACGAGGTCCTGGAGCTGCCGCTCGGCGTCGGCGCGGTCGGTCGAGCTGAGCGCCGCCTCGCGCATGCCGCGCGCCCACGCCAGGTACTCGCGCGCGAGCTTCGCGCCCGGGCTGCCCGGGGCCATGACGTCCTTCATCTCCTTCGCGGCGCTCTCGATGGCCATCATGCCGGCGGAGCCCGGCGTGAGCTCGGACTCCGCCTCGATCGAGTCGATGAAGGCCTGCCACTGCGCGGGATCGCCCGGCTGCGCGCGCGTGCGCTGCTTCTTGAGCGCCAGCATCTGGCGGTAGTCCTCGGTCGCCTTGCCCGCGTTCTCGGCGACGGTCTTGCCGAGCGCCTCCTCCATCTTCTCGATGTAGCGGATCTCGTTGGGCTTCTTGCTGACCGCGCGGCCGTAGGTCTGGAACGCGTCGCGGTACTTGCCCTCGGCCATGAGCGCGTCGCCCTTGGCGATGTGGCGGTCCGCGTTCTGGAGGTAGGCGTAGTTGATGAACAGCACCGCTCCGAGGAGCACGACCGCCGCGGCGGTGAAGCCGCCGGCGACGAGGACGAACTTCTTGTTGATCTTGCTGGCCATGGGGTTCAGCGTTCCTTGTGGTCCTTCGACTCGATCTCCGGCCAGTCGGGCAGCCGGCGCATCACGTGGGGGAGGAGATCCTTGAGGAAGTCCTCGCACTGCTCGCGGTAGGTGTCGATCGTCGGCTTGTCGCCGACGGGATACCGGCCCGAGAGCTGGAGCTTGCAGAAGTAGGAGTACTTGTCGGTCAGGTTGAAGGCGAGCGCGCGCACGCCGAAGGTGCTCGGCGTCGAGCGGCCGTTGGCCAGGAACATGTATCCGCCGAGCTGCTCGATGCGCGGCTGGCGGGGATCCTGGAAGGTGGAGACGGTGAGGGCGAGGTCGCCGATGGGCATCGTCACGCGCTCCTTCGCGCCGGTGACGGGATTGGCGATCTCCGTGGTCGGGTAGGGGCTGCCGGTCGCCGCGTTGACGGGCGCGCCGGGACGCACCTCCTGCTTCGTGTCCACGGTCAGCGGCAGCAGCTTCTCGTCGCCGAGCTGCACGAGCCCGTTGGCGCCCCAGCAGCGCGCGGGGATGTGCGGCACGGTGTCGATCATGCCCGTGTAGTAGGCCAGGTGCAGCGAGAGCGATCCCTTGGAGAGGTCGCCGTCGATCGCGTAGGTGCGCGTGAGGTACTTGCTCGTGCCCAGCGCCTCGACCATCGCGGCGTCCATGAGCTGGTCCTCGCCCACCTTCTTCCAGCGGCCGATGACCGAGGGGATCGTGGAGAAGTCGCCGCGCAGCTCGACGGGCTCCTTCTTCAGGTAGACGTCGAGCGCCTGCATCGCCGCGCGCAGGCCGAGCCCGCCGAGGGCGAGCGTGGCCAGGACCACGATGAAGGCGGTGCGGACGGAGCGCTCAAACCGCATGGCTGCCTCCCTTGGACGCGGGCGCGGGCGCCGGTTCCTCGTCCTCGACGATCGTGTTGCGGATCACCCACATCGCGCCCAGGAAGAGCAGGAAGGCGGGGATCAGCCAGAGCAGTCCCACCATGCTGTGGAACTCGCCGGCGGTGAAGTTGGCGTCGAAGAGCGCCAGGAAGCCCAGCGAGGCGACGCGCAGGATGTTGACGAAGAGCGAGATCGGCACGCCGACCGCCACCAGCAGCGCGCGCTGCCACCAGCGCGGCAGGCCGATGACCGCGAGCGCGACGCCGATGGCCATGAAGGCGACGAGCGTGCGCATGCCCGAGCACGCCTCGGCGACGTTGAGCGGGCAGGTGCCGCCGTCGCGCAGGTGCACGGTGAGCACGTTGCCCATGCGGTCGGTGTCGACGCCGAAGATGTTCAGCAGCAGGTGCGCGCCCACCGCGCTCCAGTCCTGCAGCCGCTCGGTCACCTTGCTCAGCACGCGCTCGGAGATCGTCTGGCCGAAGACCCACCAGTAGCAGACGGGGAACCAGAGCCAGCGCATCGCGTGCGTGCCCAGCAGTGCCATGAGGATGCCGGTGAGCGCCGTCACGACGCCGACGCCGCGCAGGTTGTGGTGCTGCACCGCCGGCGGGCCGAAGGCGCACGCCGCGTAGATGCCCATGCCCAGCAGCATGACCACCAGCCCCAGCCAGCTCGGGCGGAAGGGCTGCGCGAGCAGCTTGTCGCGCTGCAGGTAGACGAAGTAGCCGCTGATGAAGGGGATCACCAGCGTGTGGCCCCAGTCCGACGGGGAGTTCCACGCCGAGACGACCTGGAAGCGGAAGAAGTCGTAGAAGGTCGCGACGAAGGCGGCGACCAGCAGGACGCCCGCGATGCGCAGGGTGCGCTCGGGGATCTCCACGATGCCCTCGCCCAGCGCCGCGCGTGCCGTCGCAGGCACGCCCGGCGCGCTGCTGGATCCGACGGGACTGGACGAGGCGCTGTTCATGCGTCGCGAGTCGTGGTGCTGCTGAGCGGTACGGCCGCCGTGGATGGGCGTTCGGCGGCTGGGTCCGAGAGCGGCGCCGCGTCGCGCGGACGCGCGTCAGTTGCTGATTCCCAGAGACTCCGGCGGCGGGCCGAAGACGTCGTTTCCGAAGTTTCGGTCCAACAGGAAGCCGAATCCATAGGTCATGCGGAATCCGTTGCGGATCACCGCCAGCGGCGTCGCGATGAAGTTCGTGCCGATAATGACATGGTCATCGCAGCGCATCACGATGTCGGGTTCGGCGCGGTTGCGGATCGCGGCGAGGTTGACGCGGATCGCGGCCTCGCGGTCGGGGGCGATGCGGCGCACGAGGTCGCAGCGCTCGGGGATCGCGATCTGGCCGAGGCCGCCCGCGGCGGAGACCAGGCGGCTGAGCGTGAGCTCGCCGACGATCGGCAGGTTGTAGACGCCGGGACGCGAGACTTCGCCGTCGATGTAGACGACGCCGAGGTCGGTCTCGACGTGCACCTTGTCGCCGGGGCGGATGATCACGCGCTGGCGGACATCGCCGCGCTGGAGCTCGGGCCAGTCGACGACGATCACGCGCGTCTTGCGCCCGTCGGGCAGGCGGAAGTCCTTGGGCTGCGTGACGCGGTGCGGGTTGGAGCCCGCGGCGGCCGGGCCGGTGATCGCGCCGTCGGGAGAATTTGGCGCGGCGAGGTTCTGCAGCGGATTCTTCGGGCCCGCGGTGTCGGGCTGCACGAGGACCCACTCCTGCTTCTGCGTGTCGAAGACGTACTGCGCCTCGGTGCTCGCGACCTTCTTCGGCGGGGTCGCCACGGCGGCCTGCGTGTCGACCGCGGGCTTCTCGGCGACCTTGGGGGCCTCGAGCGCGCCGCCCGCGTTCTGCGCGGCGGGCGTCGCCGCGGGCGCGGCGGAGGAGGCGGGTGGATCCTGGAGCACCGCGTCGATGTCGACGACGGGCGTGCGCAGCGCGCCGGGGCTCGGCGGGACGGCGGGCGGCGTCGCGGGCTCGGCCGAGGGCGGCGCGGGCGGCTCGATCGGCGGCGTGCTCGGCGCGGGTGAGGCGGGAGCGGGAGCGACGGGCGCGGGCGCCGGCGCGCTCGGGTCCGCGGCGGGCGCGGGGGCCGGGGCGGGCGCGGGTGCCGCGCCGCTGCCGCTCGAACCGCTCGGCTTGAGCTGGTTGATG
Organism: Phycisphaerales bacterium; assembly: GCA_046350355.1. Taxonomy (GTDB): domain Bacteria; phylum Planctomycetota; class Phycisphaerae; order Phycisphaerales; family SM1A02; genus UBA966. Next base: position 31,208 of record JAXMAN010000004.1, read on the forward strand.
AGGTCGTCGATGTCCGGCGCCTTCTCGGTGGTGGGCGCCGTGGTCGGGCCGCCGCTCGAGGGCTTCGCGCCGGTGTCGGGACCCTTCGTGCTCATGCCCACGGGCGCGGCGCTGTTGGAGCCGGAGCCGGGCGCGGGGGAGATGCCCGCCGGCGCGCTGCCGCCCGGCGCGGTGGTCGCGTCGGCGGGGATGTTGTCGATGACGCGCACGATGCGCACGCGCTTGACGCCCTGGTCGGCGCCGCCGGCGAGCGCGACGGCCTGCTCGACGTCGAAGTCGGGGCGATTGAGCGAGTAGACGCCGGGATTGCGCACGAAGCCGTCGACCGTGAAGGTGTAGGCGCGCGCGGAGACGATCGTGACATCGACGCGCGGATCCTTCAGGACGCCGCGCAGGCGGTTGGTGATCTCGTCGACGAGCTGCGACTGCGTGAGGCCCGCGCCCTGGACATAGCCGGCGACGGGGAGCAGGAACTTGCCCGAGGGATCGATCGTGCGGGTGAACTCCTCGTCCTTGTCCGCCTGGAAGAGGTCCTTGATGAGGACGCGCACGTCGTCGCCGGCGGCGAAGATGTACTCCGGCGCGCCGATCTTCAGGTCATCCGCAGTCGGGGGGCCGATCTCGGTCGCGAAGGCGTCCTCTTCGACCTCGATCACGTCGATGCGGCGCAGCACCGGGATGCTGGTGGGCGTGTGCTCGAAGTAGCCCGTGCGGCTCGGGTCGAACCAGCTGTCGTACTCGCATCCCTGCAGCAGCGCGGCGACACCGAAGGCGCCAAGCACGAGGACAGGCCGGAGAGAGGTGCGACGCGCGCGCGCCGGGGAAAGGCGGCCGGCGGGCGTGGGGGTCGGCAGTGGCGTCATCTGCAAGAAACCTCAGGTCTGGGGAGTCGTTCAGGCGCGGAGAGTCGAGGAGATACGGGCGAACCGCGTGCCGGGATCGTGGCAACGCCGCAGGCGGACCTCCTCAAGGCCCTGCCCGCTATCGGCAAGGCGGGAAGGCTACATCAACTTGATCCGAGAACTTGGGTCAGGCCCCTGCCGCAGCCCGGGTCCCGACCCCCTGGAGGCAGTACTCGAGCACCGCCATCCGGACCGCGACGCCGTGGGTCACCTGGCGCAAGATTTGGCTCCGGCGGGTGTCGTCGGCGACGTCGTCGTCGACCTCGACGCCGCGGTTCACCGGACCCGGGTGCAGGACGATGCAGCGGGCGGGCAGGCGCGCGGCGCGCTCGCGCGTGAGGCCGTAGTGGATCCGATAATCCGATGCGATCGCCCCGCCAGCGGCGCGCTCAAGCTGGATGCGGAGCATCATGATCGCGTCCAGATCGGCGAGGTTCGCGTCCAGATCGTGCGAGATCGCCACGCGATCGCGGTGCTGCGCGATCTCGCCGAAGCTGCGTGGGAGCAGCGTCGGGGGGCCGATGAGCCGCACCTGTGCGCCCAGCGTGGTCAGCGCGTGCAGCGCGCTGCGGGCGACACGGCTGTTGGCGATGTCCCCGACGATCGCGATCCGGGCCCCTTCGATGGAGCCGAGGGCGCGGCGGATGGTCAGGCAGTCGAGCAGCCCCTGGGTCGGGTGCTCGTGGCGGCCGTCGCCGGCGTTGATGACCGGGCACCTCACATGGCGGGCCAGGAGCTGGGGGCCGCCGGAGAGGCTGGTCCGGACCACGATCGCGTCGACGCCGAGCGCCTCCACATTCAGGGCGGTGTCCAGGAAGGTCTCGCCCTTGCTGGTGCTGGAGCCGGATTCGGTGAGTTCCAGGGAGCGGCCGCCCAGGCGGGCGGTGGCGGCCTCGAAGCTCAGGCGGGTGCGCGTGGAGTCCTCGAAGAAGAGGTGCGCGACCAGGCGGCCGTCGAGGACGGCGGGCGCGGCGACCTCCGCGCGGGCGGCGGGCAGCAGCGCCTCGGCCCGGTCCAGCAACGCGGTGAGTTGCGTGGCGTCCAGCCCCTCGAGCTGCAGCAGGTGGCGCGGCATGGGCGGGGATTGTACGGGGCGGGCCGCCCCCGCTCAGCCGCCGATCCAGCCGCGCACGAGCGGCTCGAGCGCCGGCGCGAGCGCCTGCAGCCCCGCCGCGCACGCCGCCGCCGCCGCGAGCACGAAGGCGAGCTCCCACGCGAGCATCGCCGCGACGAAGCCGCGCGGCGCGCCCACGCGCGCGAGCAGCGCGAGCTCCGGCGCGCGCATGCGCACCACCAGCGAGAGCATGAGCGCCGCGACCACCGCCGCCGCGCCGAGCACCGCGACGAAGGCCCACGCGAGCAGCTCGCGCACGCGGAAGACGCGCGCGAAGAGCGAGTCGACCACCTCCGCGGGGCGCGCCACCTGCAGCGGCGCCTCGGCGCCGTCGGCGCGCCCGCGCAGGATCGCCGCCGCGCGCGCGTCGGGCGGGACGAGGATCGCCGCGCTCACCGGGAAGTCGCCGGGGTCGCCGTGGAAGTGGAAGGAGGCGAGCGTCTGCGGCGTCACTTCCTCGTACTCGCGCAGCGAGGCGTTCGCCTGCACATGCCCCGCTTCCTTCTTGAGCAGCAGCTGCAGCGGCGCGTCCGTGCCCAGTTCCGTGTGCCCGTGGCCGATGCCCGCGATGGTCCACGCCGTCTCCAGGCTCGCGAAGATCGCGCGGTCGTCGGCGGTGCCCGTGCGCGCGAGCACGCCCACGACATGCAGGCGCAGCGGGGACGCGCCCGAGACGTCGTACGCCTGCGTCGGGGTCGTCGTGACCGCGCCGCCGGCGTGGAGATCGAGCGCGGCCGCGGCGTCGGCACCGACGACGCACTCGCCCAGCAGCGCGGGCAGGCGGCCCTCGCGTGCGCGCAGCGCGCGGAACTCGAAGTACTCGACGGGCACGCCCGCGACCGGCGTCGTGCGCACGCGCGCGCCCAGCGCCAGCGGGATCACGAGCGCGTGCTCCTGCATCGGCTGCAGCAGCTTCTGCGCGAAGACCGGCGCGGGGCCCGAATCGTCCAGCGTGAACTCCATCGCGCGCAGGCAGAGGTCCAGCGGAGATCCGCGCGGGCCCGCGACCAGCGGCGTCGACTGCGCACGCGCGCCGATCGCCGTGGCGACGCCGTCGAGCGCGCGCCCCACCACCAGCGGCAGCCCCGCCGCGACGCCCAGCGCCGCCGCCAGCAGCGCGGAACGCGACCACGCCGCGCGCACGCTCCGCCAGGCGAGGTACGCGGAGGCGCCGATCATCGCGCGGCCTCCGTGCGCGGGGCGGGCGCGGCCGCGCCGACGCCGCCCATGCGCCGCACGCGCGCGAGCGACCCGAACTCCACGCTGCGGTCGAAGCGCGGCAGCAGCGCGCGGTCGTGCGTCACCGCCACGATCGCGGCGCCGGCGCGCGCGCACTCCTCCAGCAGCAGCGCGATGGTCGCGTCGCGCGTCGATTCGTCCAGGCTCGCGGTCGGCTCGTCGGCGAGCACCAGCGCGGGGCGCGCCGCGAGCGCGCGGCACAGCGCCACGCGCTGGCGCTCGCCCTGCGAGAGCTGCCGCACCGGGCGGTCGAGCGCGTGTGCGATCCCCGCGCGCTGCGCGAGCTCCTGCGCGCGCGCCCGCGCCGCCGCATCGACGCGCATCCCCGATCCCACGAGGTACGGCAGCAGGATGTTCCCGCGCGCGTCGAGCGACTCCAGAAGCTGGAAATCCTGATGCACGAGCCCGATCGCGCGCGCACGCAGCGCGCGCCGGCCCGCGTCGCCGATCGCCTCGAGATCCTGCCCGCAACTTTGGATGCGCCCCGACTGCGGGCGCGCGAGCCCCGCGATCAGCGCGAGCAGCGTCGTCTTGCCGCAGCCCGAGGGCCCCGCCACCGCGACGCGCTCGCCCGCGGCGACCTGGAATCCCGGCACCTCCATCGCGAAGCCGCCGCCCGCGTACGCGAACGCCACCTGCTCGAGCGCGACGACCGCGCCCGCACGCTGCGTTTCCGGCACGATGGCGGCCGCGGACATGCCGCGAGGCTACCCGCGCGCAGGCGTACGATCCCGCGCATGGCACGGCGGATCTGGGTCACCGCGGACACGCACTTCGGCGACGAGGCCGCGATCGCGACCTTCTCGCGCCCCTTCGCCGACGCGCGCGCGATGGACGAGGCGCTGCTCGACGCGATCAACCGCCGCGTGCGCCGGCGCGACACGTTGCTGCACCTGGGCGACCTCTTCGGCGCGCTCGACTGGGCCAGCCGCGGACGCCGCCGCGACGCGCGCCGCTTCCTCAGGCGCATCCGCTGCCGGCGCGTCGCGCTGGTACGCGGCAACCAGGATCCGCGCGCGCGCGGCTTCGCGCGCCTCTTCCGGGAGTGCGAGGATCTCGCCTCGCTGCGCGTCCCCGATCCCGCGGACTCCGCGCGCCGGCTGCGCGTGGTCTGCTGCCACTACCCGCTGCTGCAGTGGCAGGGCATGTGGAAGGGCGCGCTGCACCTGCACGGCCACTCGCATGGATCGCTGCGCGAGGAAGGCCGCCGCACGGATGTCGGGGTGGACTGCTGGGAGTTCGCGCCGGTGCCGCTCGAGCGCGTCGTCGAGATGCTCGCCGCGCGGCCAGTTCCCAAGGGCGTCTTCGTGCGCGCGCAGCCGCAGCGCGCGGCTCAGCCGCCGTTGTAGGCGGGCGACTGCCACCAGGGCTCGTCGACGAAGGGATAGTTCGCGTTGTCGATGAAGGGGTCGTCGCTGTCGCCCTCGGAGGTCGCCATCTCCGCGGGAGCGGGACCGTTGCCGCCTTCGGCCTTCAGCGCCTGCGTCGGCGCCATGGAATCGCCCCAGAGGTCGCCGTCGTCGTCGCCGCATCCGGCGAGGAGCGCGGCGATCGCGAGGCTCGCCGCGGCGGCGGCGCGCGCGGTGCGCGCAGCGCGCGCGGCACGGAGCGCGCGGAGGGAACGGTGTGCGTCGCGGTTGCGCATGGTCAGCTTCCCGAGGGGACGATGCGCCAGATCGCGCCCTTCGCGCGCGCGTCCTGGCTGCCTTCGAAGGTGGTCATGAAGATGGTGCCGTCGTTGGCCTCGCCGAAGCTGGTCGGGAGCTGGTTGCGCGTCTGCGCCAGCACCTCCGGACCCGCGACGAGCTTGCCGTTCTCCGCGCGGATGCCCCAGATCTTGGTGGTGACGAGGTCCGCGTAGAGGTAGACGCCGTCGAGCGCGGGGTACTTGTCGCCGCGGTAGACGTAGCCGCCGGTGATGCTCACGCCCTGGTCGTGCGGGTACTCGACGACCGGGTCGATGTACTCGCTGCCGAAGCTGCCGGGCTTGCCGCCGGGGAACTCGTGCAGCCCCTCGCGCGGGTTCCAGCCGTAGTTGCCCCCCTTAGTGACGATGTCCACTTCCTCGTAGGCGTTCTGGCCGACATCGGCGGCGTAGAGCTCGCCGGTCTTGCGGTCGAAGGACATGCGCCAGACGTTGCGCAGGCCGAAGGCCCAGATCTCCGGCCGCGCGTTGGCGACCTTCACGAAGGGGTTGTCCTGCGGGATGCCGTACTTGAGGTCGCCGTCGGTCTTGTCGACGTCGATGCGGATGATCTTCGCGAGCAGCGTGCCCAGGTTCTGGCCGTTGAACTGCGGATCGTTGGCCGCGCCGCCGTCGCCGAAGCTCAGGTAGAGCTTGCCGTCCTTGCCGAAGAGGATGGTGCCGCCGTTGTGGTTCGAGAAGGGCTGGTCCACGGAGAGCAGCACCTCCTCGCTCTCGGGGTTCGCCATCTTCGTCTCGGGATCGAGCTTCCAGCGCGAGAGGACGCTCGTGCGCTTCTTCGACTCGTCCATCGCGGTGTAGTAGAGGAAGAAGGTGCCGTTCTTCGCGAAGTCCGGGTGGAAGGCCATCGCGAGGAGGCCCTCCTCGTTGCCGCGGCTGTTGACCTTCGGGCGGAAGTCGAGGAAGACCTTGCCTTCCTTCGTGTCGCGGTCCGAGGGATCGAGGAGCAGGATGCGGCCCGGCTGCTCGAGCACGTACATGCGGCCGTCGTTGCCGGGCTCGAAGAGGACCTGCACCGGACGGCGCAGCGGGACCTCGGGGCAGACGCGCTGCAGTTTGAGCTGCGGCATCGGCTTGGGGGCCGCGGGCTTCGCGGCGGGCGCGGTGGCCGGCGTGGCGGGCTTCGCGGCGGGCGCCGCGGGCTTCGCGGCGGGCGACTGCGCGAGCGCGGGCGCGGCCAGCAGCGTGGCGGCGAGCGTGGCGAACGGAACGCGACGGCGGAGGCTGGACATGCGCGCAATCCTAGCCGCGGCGCGCGGCCGCCACGGCGCTGGCGAGCTGCTCCACGGTGAGGACGGCGCTCCCCTCGGCCTTGTTGTTGCAGACGACGAAGCCCGGCCGCGCGGGGCTCGCCAAGGCCAGCAGGTCGACGATCTCCCCGCGCACGCCCGGATCGGGGGCGCGGAGCTGGTCGTAGGGCTCGAACTGGTCGCTCGCGGCCTCGTAGTCGCTGCCCGCCAGGAGCATCCAGCGCACGACGACGGCGCGGAAGCGCTCGGCGCCGGAGCCGGCCTCGCGCAGCGCGGCTTCCTGCGCGGCGATCGGCGGCACCGTCGGATGCTGCAGGTAGGAGTGGATTGCGCCCGTCTCGGCGAGCACCTGTGCGTAGGCGCGCACGTGCGGCGGACGCAGGAGCTCGCGGTTGCGGGGTTCGATGCAGAGGAGCGGCGCGGTGTGCGTGGCGTCGCGCGCGGCCGCGGCCGTGCCCGTGCCCGCGCGCACCGCGAGCAGGAACTCGCGCAGCGCGCCGAGGAAGCCCTCGACGCCGCGCAGGTGTCCCTTCGCGGAGAGGTCCAGGTGCGGGAACTGGAAGACGACCGGCCCGAGCGCCTCGCGCAGTCCTTCGACCGCCGGCGCGAGCACCGTCTCCAGCGCGAAGCCCGCGTCCAGGAAGTGCGGATTGCGATGTCCGCTCGCGCGCATCGCGGTCGTGTCGCCGAAGGTCTCGCCGTGCGCGTCGGCATCGGGACGCACGGTGCGCTGGTCGGCCTTCACCAGGAACTGGAAGCCCGCGGGCACGAGCTCGCGCAGCGCCGCGTACTCGTGCGCCGTCGGCGCGCTGTAGAAGGCGCGGTCGAGTCCCACCGTGCGAAAGAGCGGCCAGTGCGCGTACGCGGCGAGCCCCTCGCGCGCCAGCCGGTTGGCGGGCGCCTTGCGCGCGTAGACCATGCCGCGCCAGCCGGGGTACGCCCAGCTGCTCGTGCCCAGGTGGATCCACGGCGGCAGCGACTGCGCGAGCGCGCGCACCTGTGCGCTGGGCGTCGCGGGCGCGACGACCTCCATCGCGCGGTCCGCGGCGCTTTCACCGAAGAGCGAGCCCATGCCGACAGCGTAGGGCGCGTGGTACCGTGGCCGCATGCTGCACGCCGCCGCGTTGCTCGTGACGATGCTCGCCCCGCCCGCCGCCACGCCGCCCGCGCCCGCCGCGCCGGCGACGCCCGCGGCGCCCGCGGCGCCCGCGAAGACCGACGCGCCCGCGAAGCCCGCGGCCGCCGCGCCGAAGGCCCCCGCCGCCGACGAGACCGGCTTCGTCGCGCTCTTCAATGGCCGCGATCTCTCCGGCTGGCAGGGCGACACGACGGGCTACCTGGTGGAGAACGGCGCGATCTGGTGCGGCCCCAAGGGGACCAACCTCTACACCGCGGGCGAGTACGGCAACTTCGTGCTGCGCTTCGAGTTCCAGCTCACGCCGGGCGCAAACAACGGCATCGGCGTGCGCGCGCCGCTGCAGGGCGACGCCGCGTACGAGGGCATGGAGATCCAGGTCCTCGACGACGGCCACGCGATGTACAAGGGCAAGATCGCGCCCTGGCAGCACCACGGCAGCGTCTACGGGATCGCGGCCTCGCACGGCAGCACCGCGGCGCTCAGGCCCACGGGCGAGTGGAACACCGAGGAGATCGTCGTCGACGGACGCGACGTCGTCGTCACGCTCAACGGCGTCGAGATCAACCGCGCGAACCTCGACGAGGCGACGCGCAACGGCACGCTCAGCAAGCACAAGCATCCGGGGCTCGCGCGCACGAGCGGGCACATCGGGTTCCTCGGCCACGGCGACCGCGTCGGCTACCGCAACATCCGCGTGAAGCCGCTGCCGGAGCCGAAGCCCGCGCCCGCGGCGAAGCCCGCGACCGGCGCCGCCGCCCCCACCGCCCCCGCCACGAAGGACGCCGGCGCGCGCTGACGCGCGGCCACGACCACCCATGGTGCCACAGCAACCCAGCGCCTCCGGATCCTCCGGTTCCTCCGACTCCCCCCGCAGCGGACGCGGCCTCTCGATCCTGCTCATGTTCGCGTGCATCGTCGTGGTCGCCGCGGGCGTGCGCTCCGCGTCGAGCATCATCACGCCGATCCTCGCGGCCGCGTTCATCTCGATGCTCGCGATCCTGCCCCTCTCGCTGCTGCAGCGGCGCCTGCGCCTGCCGCGCTGGCTTGCGCTGCTGGTCGTGCTGGGCGCGACGATCGTCGTGACGCTGGGCACCGGCTACTACCTGGGCCAGTCCGTCGCGAGCATCAGCCCCGAGCTGCCCGTCTACGAGCGCCAGCTCAAGACGCTCGTGCTCGACGCGCTCAACGCCGCGAAGGAGCGCGGGCTCGACATCGAGCCCGAGAAGATCATCGCCTCGATCACCGACTGGAAGCTGGCGGACTTCGCCGACATCATTTTCCGCTCGCTCGCGACGGTGCTGCAGAACTTCTTCTTCGTGCTGCTTGTCAGCGCCTTCATCATCGCGGAGGCGTCGGCCTTCCCCGAGAAGATGGCCGCGGCCTTCCCCAACGCCACGCGCGCGGGCGCCTTCGGCGGCGTGAGCGAGAAGATCCGCTCCTTCCTCGTCGTCATCACGCAGCTCAACCTGGCGCAGGCGATCGTCAACTACATCGCGTGCATCAGCCTGGGCGTCCCCTTCGCCTTCCTGCTGAGCTTCGTCGTCTTCTTCTTCAACTACATCCCGACGCTGGGCGCGATCATCGCCAGCGGCGCGGTGGTCGCGATCACGCTGGTCACCAAGGGATGGACCGCCGCGATCATCATGGGCGCGGTGCAGGTCGCCGCAGGCGTCGTCTTCGGCAGCATCATGCAGCCCAAGATGCTCGGCGACCGGCTGGGGCTCTCGCCGCTGGTCGTGCTGCTCTCCTTGGTGGTCTGGGGCTACCTGCTGGGCGTCGCGGGCATGTTCTTCGCGGTGCCGCTGACGATCATCGTGAAGATCGTGCTCGATTCCACGGACGACCTGCGCTGGCTCTCGGTGCTGCTGGGCGACGCGTCCGGGCTCAAGCGCGCGCCGGTCGCGCGCGACGGGGCCGATGCCGCTGCGTGAGCCGGCGTCCGGCGGCGCGGGCGATGGCGCGCTGCCGCCCGAGCGCCACGAGCCCCCCGAAGCCTGGACCGCGCTCGCGACGCCGCGCTGCGCACCGCTGCTGGAGGCGCTCGCGGGCATCGCGACCGCGCCTGCGCCCGCCACGATCCAGCGCCTGCGCCGCACGCACGACGCCGCCGAGGTCGCCGCCGCGGTCGAGCTCTCGATGGCACGCACGCGCGCACGCGCGAAGTTCGGCGAGGCGGCCGCGACGCTGTGGGCGGACCGCCGCGGCGTGGAGATGGCGAGCGGGCCGCGCGTCGCGGCGTGGAAGGCGCGGCGGTTCGCCGCGGCGGGCGCGGGAGATGCGCGCCCGGTCGCGGATCTCTGCTGCGGCATCGGCGGGGATCTCATGGCGCTCTCGCGCGTGGCCGCTGCGCACGGCGTCGACCGCGACCCGCTGCGCGCGTGGATGGCCGCGTGCAATTCGGGCGCGCGAACACGGTGCGCCGACGCCGTCGCGCAGCCCTGCGAGGCGACCTTCGCGCACGCCGATCCCGCGCGCCGCGTGGAGGATGGACGACGCCTGCTGCGCAGCGACGAGCTGCTGCCGACGCTCGCGCAGGTGCGCGCGGCGACGCAGCGCTGCGCAGGCGTCGCGGTGAAGCTCGGGCCGGGGATGGATCTTGCGCCGGAGGAGCTGCGCGCGGGGGACGAGCTCGAGTTCATCAGCGAAGACGGGGTGCTCGTGCAGCAGGTGCAGTGGAGCGGCGTCCTCGCGGGCGCGTCGGCCCGCACCGCGACGCGCGCATGCTGCGGGCTCACCGTCAGCGGCACCGCCAGCGTCGTTCCGGTCGCGTCGCATCCGGGCGTCTTCGCGCGTGCGCTCTTCGTCCCCGATCCCGCGCTCGAGCGCGCGCGCCTGCTCGGCGCCGTCGCCGCGCGTCACGCCCTCGCGGAACCCGCGGCGGGACTCGGCATCCTGACCGGCGAGGCCACGGCGCAGCAGCTCGGCGCGGACGCCGCGTGGTTCGAGCGCTTCGAGGTCGTGGAGGTCCTGCCCGCGCGCGAGGCGACCGTCGCCGCCTGGCTCGCGCAGCGCGACGCCGGCATCGTCACCGTGCGCACGCGCGGCGGCGCCTGCGATCCCGACGCCTGGCAGCGCGCCCTGCGCGGACGCGGCGCGACGCCGTGGACGGTCTTCGTGCTGCGGCTAGGGGACGCGCGGCGCGCGGTGGTGGTGCGGGAGTAGCGGCGATCGGAGGAGCGTGAGGAGGCGAAACGCGACCGCGCGACCGCGCGCCTCAACCCCCGCTCGTCCCCACCGACTCGTCGACGAGCAGCTCGGTGAAGGGCTTCGCGAGCACCGGGGCCTCCACGTTGGGGAGGTCGCTGGCGGGCTGCATCTGCGCGACGCGCTCGAGCGCCTCCAGCGGGATGGTCACGAACGCCGCGGCGAGGTCGGGGTCGAACTGCGTGCCGGCGCAGCGCTGCACCTCCTGGATCGCCTCGTGGATGAGGCGCGCCTCGCGGTAGGTGCGGCTGGTCGTCATCGCGTCGAAGGAGTCGGCGATGGCGATCAGGCGGCCCAGGCCGGAGATCGCGCGGCCGGAGGTGCCGTGCGGGTAGCCGCGGCCGTCCCAGCGCTCGTGGTGCTCGAGGACGCCGTCGAGCAGGTCCGCCATCTGCGGGATCTGCTTGAGGATGGCGTGGCCGACGACGGGGTGCGCGGCGATCTGGCGGAACTCCGCCTCGGTGAGGCGGTCGACCTTGCGCAGCACGGCCTCGGGGACGCCGATCTTGCCGATGTCGTGCACCTGTCCGCAGAGGCGGGCGCGCACGGCGTTGGCCTCGTCCCAGCCCGCGGCCTTCGCGAGCAGGAACGCGTACTCCGCGACGCGCGAGCTGTGGCCGCGCGTGTAGGTGTCCTTGGCGTCGATGGCGGCGATGAGCGCCTGCAGCGTGCCGTTGAACATCTCGCGCTGCTCGGTCTCCAGGCGCGACGCCATGCGCGTGCGCTCGATGTTGCTGAGCGCCAGCGCGCTGACGCGCGCGATGGAGTGCGCGAGCGCGGCGATGGTCGCCACCTGCGACGCGCCCTGCGCGCGGTCGGCCAGGTAGAGCAGCCCGAAGAACTGCTCGCCCATGAGCACGGGCAGGCAGATCACGCGGGAGATGTTCATGCCCACGAGCGTCTCGGTCGGCGCGGGCTGCTGCAGGTCGTGGATGTCCTTGACGACGACCGGGCCCTGGCGCGCGCGGCGGAGCACGCTGCGGCTGAAGCGCCGGCGCGAGCCCGACTCGCCGTGCGAGGCGAGCACGCGCACGTCCTCGAAGTCCGCGACGGGGCGCAGGAAGAGCACGTCGTCGAAGCCCGTGGCGCGCGCGAGCGCGTCGACGGCGGCCTTCGCGACCGACTCCTCGGTCTGCGCGGAGTGGATCGCCTCGCTGGAGGCCATGACCGCCTCGAGCTGCGCGGCGCTGAGCGTCGCGGGGGTGATCTCCTCGACCTTGCGGTCGCTGTCGGTGCCGCTGTCGGGCTCGGTGAGGATCGTGTGGGCCGCCTGCTCCTCGGAGTGCACGAGGTACTCGAGGGCGATCGGCCCGAGGTCGATGCGGTCGCCCGGCTCGAGCGCCAGCGACTGGTACGCGCGCAGCGGCACGCCGTTGACGCTGGTGCCGCTGGAGCTGCCGCGGTCGATGATGCGCCAGCTTCCCTCCCCCTCGAGCTCGCCCGGCGTCCACTCGATGAGCGCGTGCTCGCGGCTCACGGCGGCGTCGGGCAGGACGAGCGAGTTGGTCGTGGAGCGGCCCACGCGGACGGTGCCCGGCGGCTGGAGGCGGAAACGCACCTGCGTGCCGTCGGCGGTCGGGGCTCGAGAGACGATCCAGTGCTGCTGCATGGCTGGGTTCCAGAAGCCGGGGGTTTCGTCCAGGGCCTGCGCGCCGCGTGCCGCGGTGCCACCTGCCCTGCTACCATTTTTCGTTCCGAGATCGGCGCTGGCCCGGAACGCCCGGGCGCGGCGCCGCCTCTCACCTGTCCTGCCGCACGCTGCGGCTGCTCGTGCTCCCGCGACCGTTCGCAACCACGGAGAGTCCCATGGCCGGCGCCGATACGCTCACCTTCACCGAGTCGAACTTCCAGTCCGAGGTCCTCCAGTCCGACCTTCCCGTCCTCGTGGACTTCTGGGCGGAGTGGTGCGGCCCGTGCCGCATGCTCGGACCGACGATCGACCAGATCGCGACCGAACTGAAGGGGAAGGCGAAGGTTGGAAAGCTGGACATCGATCAGGCGCAGATGCTCGCTGCGTCCCTGAACATCCAATCCATCCCCACGGTGATCCTCTTCAAGGGCGGAAAGCCCGTGAACAAGTGGGTCGGCATCCGTCCGAAGAACGACTACGTGAACGCTGCGACCGGCGCAGCCTGAACGACCCGACGCGGGGCGCGAGTTATCGCGCATCGCCCTCCCGGCGTCCGCACGCATGCGGCACCGCCGGATGGACGATATGATCCGCGATTCGATATCCCGCCCCAGTGGGCGGAAGCATGGGCCTGTAGCTCAATTGGAAGAGCGCATCCATGGCATGGATGAGGTTGTCGGTTCGAGCCCGATCAGGTCCACTGGACGACGCAGGGGCGGCTTCGCGAGGAGCCGCCCCTGTGCGTTTTTGTCAGGATTGATGGCTCCTTTGCCGCCCCGCTCACTTCCTCCGCCGCGACCGCGCCAACCCCGCCGCCGCGAAGGCCGCGAGCGCGCCGGGTCCGGGGACGAACGTGTAGCTGATATCGTCGAAGCCTTCCTGCTCGGTCGTCACCTGGAAGATCGCGAAGGAGAAGCCGCCCGCGAAGGAGACGTCCAGGTGATCCTGGTAGCCGGTCACGGCCTCGTCGATCGCGACGACGCGGAAGGTGTTGGGATCGCCGGTCGCCTGCAGCGCAAGCAGTCGGAAGGTCGGTCCGTCGGGGGCGCTGTCGGAGATCATCGAGAGGCTCGTGATCGGCGACGAGAAGGAGAAGAGCGTGTCCTGCAGGCCCAGGTCGCGCGCGCCCGCGAAGTTGGAGCCCGAGACGCTGTTGTTGTTGCTGACGTACGCGAACTCGTTCAGGATGTCGGTGATCGTGAAGACATCGTCGAGCATCGGCGTGCCGGGCACGGTGCAGGAGCTGATGTGCAGTCCCTGCGCGGCGTAGTGGTCGCCCGCGACGGGGACGATCGCGCCGCCGGTGTGCGGGAGATCCTCGAAGTCGATCAGTTCGGCGCCGGCGATGGCGGCGGGCGCGAGCGCGGCGAGGACGGCCGCGAGGGCGCATCCCGAGACGCACGCGGTGCGCCCGGAATCGTGCGAATGGGAACGGGACAGCAGGGTCGAAGCGTGCATCGTCAGGTCTCCTCTGGTTGGACTTGAAGCGCGTCTCCCCTCCCCGCCAAGCTCATGGTGTAGCGGCTGAGAGCATCGACTGGCCCAGAAACTGCGAGATTTTTGCGTGCAACTGCCCGTGCCCGCACATGGATGGCCGCCGCGGGGCCCCTTGGCGCAGGGAAATGGCGATCACCGTTGAAGCCGGTGCACGTTTGGGCCGATCCTCTTTCAGTGATCCCGCCCCAGGCGGCGTGGCGCACACGGACCCGGAGGGATACGGGATGACAAAGAACTCAATTCGGGAATGGGCCTTCGCGCCACCGCGGGCAGAGCCGTGGATGTGGGTCGCGTTGGGGACCTTCACGATTGTGGGGTACATCCACTCCGCTGAGTTTCGATCGGACGGGGCGACCGATACGCGAACGCTGCTCCGCGGGGCGCGGTCGGTCGCCGATCGCGCGCGAGGCCTCCTCTGGCAGGCCTGTCCCGTCGGGAAGTCATATCACATCGACGACGTCGACTACGGCATCTCGGACGCACGCGCCGGGCAGATCACGACGATGGTCACGCGCTTCAACCAGTTCCGCCCCAATGGCGCCGACCCGTTCGAGTTCGTGGACGGCCAGCTCTACTACCCCTCAGACTTCGCGGCGCTCGTCAAGGCGGGGTACTGCGGCGACGCCGACCTCACGAACCAGGTCGATGCGGGCCGCGGCTGGATCTGGAATCATACGAGCAGGAAGTTCCGCTCCGAGCCCCGCCCGCCGCGGAATCCACCGCTGTACATCGACGGCGATCCGCACATCCGAGCCATGGAGAACGCGGAGTACGCGCGCGCTGCATCGCTCACCACGCTGGTGAAGCGATACAACGAACTGCTTCCAAACGGCGCGCAGCCGATCGCGCTGGAGGACGGCCGCGTCTACCACACGCAGGACCTGGCGCCCATCGTGAGCACGCCGCGCGGTGCGCAGGAAACGCTGGTCAACGCGGTGGATGCGAGGCGCGGTTGGCTCTGGAGCTCGAACACGCAGCGCTTCGTGCCGACCTACAAGCCGAATCTGCGGCGCATCGACGAGGAGGCGCCGCAATGACGAGCGCATCGCCGACCACGCGCGCGCGCGGCGAGGGGCGCGGTTGGGGCCAGGCATCGATTCAACCGCCACGCCTCTCGGTCGCCGACCGGTTGCCCTGGCCGACGCTCGCGGTCGTTGGATGCATCACCCTCAGCATGATGGGCGTCATCGCGATTGGCAGCGGACCGGCCGAGGAAGGTTGCGGCAGCCCCGCAGACCCCCGTCCCGGCCAGATCACGACCATGGTGGTCCGCTTCAACCAATTCCTTCCGGGCGGCGCCGCGCCGATCGAGCTCGTGGACGGAAGGGTCTATCACCCGAGCGACCTCGCGCCGCTCGTCACCGCGGGGTACTGCGGTGACGCCGACCTCTGGAACCAGGTCGACGTGAAGCTTGGCTGGGTCTGGAGCTCCGCGAACCGCAAGTTCACGCCGGAGCTCGGCCCTGACGCGGGCTTCCCGTGGGTGCTTCTCACCCTCGATGCAGCCGTCGGTGCCGCCATCGCCGGCGCCATCATCGCATGCGGCGTCGCTGCCTCACGCCTGTGGCCTCACCGCGCGGCAAGGAGTCCATCATGAGCCAAGCACTGATCCACCCGCCACGTCCCGTGACCCCCAGGAAGTCCCCGTGGCCGACGGTCGCTCTCCTCGTGGCGGCCGCCGTCATGATCGTCCTCTTTGCGCCGCTCGGCATCGCTTCCAGCGACGATTCGGAGGGGTGCGGCAGCTCGCCACATGCCCGCGCCGGCTCCATCACGACCATGGTGATCCGTTTCAACCAATTCCATCCGGGCGGCGCCGCGCCGATCGAGCTCGTGGACGGACGGGTCTATCACCCGAGCGACCTCGCGCCGCTCGTCACCGCGGGGTACTGCGGTAACGCCGACCTCCAGAACTACTTCGGCGTGGAGCTCGGCTGGGTCTGGAGCTCCGCGAACCGCAAGTTCACGCCGGAGCTCGGCCCTGACGCGGGCTTCCCGTGGATGGCGATCGGCTTCATGGTCGCCGCCGTGGCCGCCACTGCCGGCGCCATCATCGCATGCGGCGTCGTTGCCTCACGCCTGTGGCCGCACCGCGCCTGAGATCGAGTCGCTCCATCACTCAAGCGCCGCACTCCGCGCCGGACAGCTCGTGACCAGGGTGGTCCGCTTCAATCAGGTCCGGCCCGGCGGCGATGCCGACCTCATCAACCAGGTGGATTCGCGGCGCGGGTGGATCTGGAATGGCTGGCGCAAGCGATTCACACCTGAACCGTGACCGTCACACGCACGGCCCCCACGCGCCCAGCATGATCCCCAGGTCCGCGCCGTCCACGATGCCGTCGTGGTTCAGGTCGCTGGGGGTTCCGATCGTGGCGCGGCCCCAGGTGCCGAGCAGTCGGCCAAGGTCCGCGCCGTCGACCACGCCGTCGCCGGTCACGTCCGCGGGGCACGCGGGCGCGGGGGCGACGCCCTCGGCGCTGAAATTGTCGAAGTACGCGTAGGCGTTCAGCGGCGTCGTGCCCGAGCCCGGCGCGTCCGTCGTCGAGAAGAGCTGCGCGGAGTAGACGCTGCCCGTCGCGACGGAGGTGAAGCTGCCCGCCGTGCTCCCGTTCACGGAGAGCGTGGCCGCGCCCGTCGCGGAGTTCCAGTCGAGCGTGAAGGTGTTCCACTGCCCGAGCGCGACGCTCGTCGCGGTCGCGGTGCGCGAGGCGAGGTCGTAGCCACCGTTGGCGATCGAGACGAGCCCCGTCTGCGCGTTCACCAGGAAGCCGCCCGCGGCGGTCGCGGCATCGCGGTAGACGATCACGCCGAAGGAGGAGCCGAGCAGGTTGCCCGCGGGGATGTACATCGAGACGGTCGTGCGCAGCACCGTGTTGCCGCCGGCGCTCGCGGTCGCCCACTTGCCGCTGTTGAGGAAGTCGAGCCAGCCCTTCGAGCGGCCGGAGCCCAGGAAGCGCTCGGTGGTGATGCGCACCATCTTGCCGGTGCCGCCGACGGGGAGGATGCCGCCGTCGCTCGCCAGGACGGTGCAGGCGGTCTGCCCCGAGTTCATCGAGCCGCTGGTCGCCCAGCTCCCGGTCGGCCCGACCCAGGCGGACTGTCCGCTCAGGTTGCCGTTGAGGTAGTCGTCGAAGCCGGTGCTGTAGACGACGCCGGCGGCGGCGCAGGGGGCGAGCGAGAGGACGGCGGCGGCGGTCAGGGCGGCGATGGTGCAACGCATGGCGGGCCAACTCTACGCAGGGGCGGCGCCGAGGCAAGGCATCCTTGCAAAAACCTCCCCACCGCCGGATCTTTCCGCTCCGGCAACCCATTCCCGCCCTGCCACTACGCTTCCGGACGATGCAGACCGACTGCTTCATCGCCGGAGCCTTCGCCCCGGCCGCCAGCGGCGCGCGCTTCCCCGTGCGCGACCCGGCCACCGACGAGACCATCGCCCAGGTCGCCGACGGCTCCACCGCCGACGCGCGACGCGCCGTCGCCGCCGCGGCGGAGGCCTTCCCCGCGTGGAAGTCGCTCGCCGCAATCGAGCGCGCGAAGCCGCTGCGCGCGCTCGCCGCGCTGATGATGCGCGATCAGGAGCGGCTCGCGCTCATCTGCTCGCGCGAATGCGGCAAGCCGATGGCCGAGGCGCGCGGCGAGGCCGCCTACGCCGCGAGCTTCCTCGAGTGGTACGCCGACGAGGGCCGCCGCGTCTACGGCGAGACGCTCCCCGCGAGCGATCCCGGCAAGCGCCTGCTCGTGCTGCGCCAGCCCGCGGGCGTCGCCGCCGCGATCACGCCGTGGAACTTCCCGCTGGCGATGGTGACGCGCAAGATGGGCCCCGCGCTCGCCGCCGGATGCACGCAGGTGGTGAAGCCCGCGGAGCAGACGCCGCTGAGCGCGCTGGCGATCGCGGAGCTCGCGGTCGAGGCGGGCGTCCCCCGCGGCGTGCTCAACGTGGTCCCCGGAGCGGACGCGCCCGCGGTCGCGGCGGCGTTCTTCGAGGACATGACGGTGCGCCACCTGAGCTTCACCGGCAGCACCGAGGTGGGCAAGATCCTCATCGCGCAGAGCGCGCGCACGGTGATGCGCCTCTCGCTCGAGCTCGGCGGACACGCGCCCTTCATCGTCTTCGACGACGCGGACCTCGACAAGGCCGTCGCGGGCGCGATCGCGAGCAAGTTCCGCAACTCGGGGCAGACCTGCGTCTGCGCGAACCGCTTCCTGGTGCAGCGCGGCGTGCACGACGCCTTCGTCGAGCGCCTGGGCGCGGCGGTGCGCGCGCTGGTCGTGGGCATCGGGCGCGACGCGGGCGTGCAGGTCGGGCCGCTCGTCGACGACGCGGGCCTCGCCAAGGCGGAGCGGCACATCGCCGACGCGGTCGCGCAGGGCGCGCGCGTGGTCGCGGGCGGGACGCGCGCGCGGCCCGCAGGCGGCGCGGACCGCTTCCTGGCGCCGACGGTGCTCGCGGGCGTGACCCCGAAGATGCTCTGCTTCCGCGAGGAGACCTTCGGCCCGGTCGCCCCGGTCGCCGTCTTCGACACGGAAGAGCAGGCGCTCGCGACCGCGAACGCGACGGAATACGGCCTCGCGGCGTACGTTTACACCCGCGACGGCGCGCGCATCATGCGCATGTCCGAGGAGCTGCAGTACGGCATCGTGGGCGTGAACGACCCGCTGCCCGCGACGGCGCAGGCGCCCTTCGGCGGCGTGAAGCAGAGCGGGCTCGGCCGCGAGGGCGGACACCACGGCATCGAGGAGTACCTCGATCTTCGGCTTGTGAGCTGGCGTATCGCCTGAGTCGGCGCGACGCGCCGCGGAGGAACATCGATGGACGGACGACGCAACAACGGCACGATGCGGCGCGCGGCCGCGGCACTCTGCGCGATGGCGGCGATGCTCGGCACCGCGGGATGCGCGAGCGCGGGACAGTCCGCGGGCGCCGGCGCGGTCGCGCCTCCCGAGCCAGGACAGGCGCTCGACCTCTTCGTCGGCGGCGACGGACGCGCGGGCGTCTACCGCATCCCCGCGCTCGCGGTGCTGCCCAGCGGGACGCTGCTCGCCTTCGCGGAGTCGCGCGAGAGCCTGGCGGACAACGGACTCAACTCGATCGTCATGCGCCGCTCCACCGACGGCGGCGGCTCGTGGACGCGCGTGGGCAACGTGGTCGCCGAGCCGACGGCGTCGCTCAACAACCCGTGCGTCACCGTCGTGGAGACGGGACCGCACGCCGGCCGCGTGCTGCTGATGTTCCAGCGCTATCCGCTGGGCATCGGCGAGGACGCGGTCGTCGCGGGCGTCGAGGGCGACCGCGTCTGCCGCTGCTTCATCATGCACAGCGACGACGAGGGCCGCACCTGGAGCGCGCCCACGGAGATCACCTCGCAGGTGCGCCGCGCGACCGGCGCGACGAGCGCGGCGTCGGGCCCGGGGCGCGGCATCCAGCTCACGCGCGGTCCTCACGCCGGCCGCATCGTGGTGCCCTTCAACGAAGGACCGCCCGGCAAGTGGCGCGTCTACTCGGTCTTCAGCGACGACGGCGGCGACACCTGGAAGCTGGGCCTGTGCGCCCCCAACTCCTCGCCCGGCATGGGCAACGAGTGCCAGGTGGAGCAGCTCGCCGACGGCACGCTGCTGATGGTCAGCCGCCAGGAGAAGGGCGGCGGCGTGCGCAAGGTCACGCGATCGCGCGACGGCGGCGCCACCTGGGGCGCGCTCGTCGACGAGCCCGCGCTCCCCTGCCCGAGCGTGATGGGCGGGCTGGTCGCGATGCCTCCCGTCGAGGGCGCGACCGCGACCCGGCTGGTCTTCACGGGGCCGGATTCGCGCAAGCACCGCGTGGACGGATGCGCGTGGGTGAGCTTCGACGGCGGCCGCACCTGGCCCACGAAGCTGCCGATCTTCCCGGGCTTCTTCGCCTACAGCCAGCCGGTGGCGCTCGCCCCGGACATGGTGGGCGTGCTCTTCGAGCGCGACGACTACAAGGCGATCAGCTTCATGCGCCTGCGGGTTCCCACGACCGCGCCCGCGCCGGCCCCCGGCGGCAAGGAGAAGCGCAAGGGCGGCACGCGCATCTTCGAGTCCACCGGCGGCAAGGGCGCCGGCACCAAGGATCCGGCGACCACGCCCTGACGCGGGCGCAGGCGCGGCGCGCGCCCTCGGTGCACGCCCGCCGCGCGCACACCATCGACCCGCAGCCACCTTAGGATGCGCGCGTGCGCTACCGGCCCGCGCTCATCCTGATCACCGTCTCGATCGCGCTCGCGGTGGCGACCACCGCCGTCGTCAGCACCACGCGCGCCATCCGCTCCGAGATGCGCGAGTCGCTGGCGGTGCAGACGAAATCGCTCGCCGAGGCCGCCGGCGCCGTCGTCGACCGCGACGCGCACCGCGCGGTCGCGACCTCGCGGTCGCTGGACAGCGACGAGTACCGCCGCATCGAGACCGCGCTGCGCGAGCTGCGCGACGGCTGGAAGTCGCTGGGCGTGCCGGTGCGCTTCATCTACACGCTGGTGCCGGACAAGTCGAGCGCCTCGGGGCTGGCGTACGCCGTCGACTGCGCGGAGCTCGCGGAGAAGTCCAAGCCGGGGGAGCCGCTGCACATCCTCTCGGAGTCCTCGCGCGGCTTCGACTGGCGCTCGCCCGCGGCCTTCGAATACACGGACGCGTGGGGCAACTTCTACTCGGGCTTCGTTCCGGTGCGCGCGCAGGACGGGACGATCCAGTTCGTCGTCGGCGTCGACCTGAGCGCGGAGGCGGTGCGCAGCGCGGAGTGGCGCGTCGCGCTGCAGGCGCTGCTGCCGGTCGCCGTGGTGATGGTGCTCGCGCTGCTGGTCGCGCGCTTCTTCGGCGAGCGGCTCGTGCGGCCCCTGATCCGGCTGCGCGTCTTCGCGGAGTCCGTGGGCAAGGGAGACCTCACCGCGAAGGCGGATCCCGACGCGCCGGGCGAGGCGGGCGAGATCGGCCGCGCGCTGGATTCCGCGCTCGCGGAGCTGCGCCGCACCGTCAGCGAGGCGGACGCCAACGCGGTCCGCGTGCGCGACGCGTGCGAGCGCCTGCTCTCCAGCGGCGACGACCGCCGCGCCGCGATCCGGCTGGCGGGCGACCGCGCCTCCGACGCCGCGGCGCGCGCGCGCATCGTCGCGGAGTCCGCCGAGGCGCTCCTGGGCGACGCGCAGGCGCTCACCGACTTCACCGGCGGCGCCGTCGGCTGCGGCACCAACGCGCTGGGCGACATCGTGCAGATCGACGCGGGCGTGCAGGCGGTGATCGAGCGCGGGCGCGAGTTGGCGAACCAGCTCGAGTCGATGCGCGCGCGCGCCGCGACCGTCGACAACGCGCTCGAGGCGATGGTGCATGTCGCCAACCGCTCGGCGGTGCTCAGCCTCAACGCGGAGATCGAGGCGAACCAGGCGGGCGACGCGGGCCGCGGCTTCGCGGTCGTCGCGCGCGAGATCCGGCGCCTGGCCGAGCAGGCCGCGCGCAGCAGCCTGGAGATCGAGGACAACGTGCGCAAGCTGCACGAGGCGCTCGACGCCGGCGGCCGCGCGACGCAGGAGTTCGGCGCCGCGGCGACGCAGGCGAGCGAGCGCTCCGCGCGCCTCTCGACCGCGATGGCCGAGAGCGTGCGCCGGCTCGAGGGCATCGGCCCGCGCCTGCGCGCCGTGAGCGAGCGCAGCTCGCAGTTCCGCCGCGAGGGCGAGTCGATGCAGGCCGACCTGCGCGTCAGCGAGGAGGCCGCCGCCGAGCTGCGCGGCTTCCTGGAGGGCTTCGAGGAGACGCTCGCCGAGCTGCGCGACCGCTCCAGCGAGGTCCACGGCCTGCTGGCGCGCCTGCGCACGCACTGACCGCGGACGCACCGGCCGCGGACGCACGGACCGCGCAGGGGCGGGGAGCGCGCGGCGCGCCGCGCTAACATCGCTCCCCCTATGGCCACCTCCACGACCCGCCGTTCCACCCGCCGCGCCGCCGCCAAGACGGCCGCCCCGCGCGCCGGCGCGCGCACCCGCACCGAGACCGACAGCATGGGCCAGATGGAGGTCCCGCACGACGCGCTCTTCGGCGCGACGACGCAGCGCGCGGTGCTGAACTTCCCCGTCTCGGGCCGCTCCGTGCCGCCGCAGGTGATCGCCGCGTACTTCGAGCTCAAGCGCGCGGCCGCGATGGGCAACGCGAAGCTGCGCGAGCTCCCCAAGGACAAGGCCGAGGCGATCGTCGAGGCGTGCGAGCGCCTGCTGGAGGACTTCGCCGACCGCCGCGGCGAGGTGATGCGCCACTTCCCCATCGACATCTTCCAGACCGGCTCGGGCACGAGCACGAACATGAACGTCAACGAGGTGATCGCCAACACCGCCAGCACGATGCGCGGCAAGGCGATCGGCTCGAAGGACCCGCTCCATCCCAACGACCACGTGAACTGCGGCCAGAGCAGCAACGACACCTTCCCGACCGCGATGCAGATCGCGGGCGCGGTGGCGATCGAGGCGCGCCTGGTCCCCGCGCTCAAGGAGCTGCACCGCGCGCTGGCGACGAAGGCGCGCGCGTGGGACAAGCACGTGAAGATCGGCCGCACGCACCTGATGGACGCGACGCCGATCCGCGTGGGCCAGGAGTTCAGCGGCTACGCGGCGGCGGTCGCCTACGGCGTGGCGCGCGCGGAGCTCGCGCGCGACGTGCTCGCGCGCAACCTGCCCATCGGCGGCACCGCGGTCGGCACCGGCATCAACGCGAATCCCAAGCTGGCGGGCGCGATCTGCGCGACGCTGACCAAGGACTTGGGCGTGCGCTTCGAGGAGGCGAAGAACCACTTCGAGGCGCAGGCGACGCGCGACTGCGTCGTCGAGGCGAGCGGCATGCTCAAGACCATCGCCGTGAGCCTGAGCAAGATCGCCAACGACATCCGGTGGCTGGGCAGCGGCCCGCGCTGCGGCCTGGGCGAGCTGACCCTGCCCGCGACGCAGCCCGGCAGCAGCATCATGCCCGGCAAGGTGAACCCCGTGATCTGCGAGAGCGTGATCCAGGTCGCGTGCCGCGTCGTCGGCAACGACGCGTCGATCACGCTTGGCGGCTTCGGCGGCGTGGGCAGCCTGCTCGAGCTCAACACCGCGATGCCGCTCATCGCCGACGACCTGCTCGAGTCGATCGAGCTGCTCGCCGCAGCGTGCTCGATGTTCGCCGCGAAGTGCATCGACGGGCTCGAGCTGCGCCCCGACGCGACGCGCACCGTCGAGCGCAGCCTGATGATGGTCACCTCGCTCGCGCCGGCGATCGGCTACGACCGCGCGGCCAAGGTCGCGAAGGACGCGTACCACAGCGGCGAGACGATCCGCGAGCACGTCCTCAAGCACCAGCTCGTCGACGCGAAGACCCTCGACCGGCTGCTGGAGCCCCACAGCATGACCCGCCCCGGCGGCAAGGGGCCGGGCGGCGGCTGAGGCCCCGAAAGGCAACGGGCTGACGGCGCTCGGGTGTCCGAGAATATTGCCGGAAGTTGCGCGATGCCTTGATTCCACGCACGGCAGCGCTGCGTCCCGCAATTCTCACGGGGGCGCGCTTGCCCGGAGTGGGATCGGGGCTACAGTCAGCGCGGCGGCACGCGGTGCCGATGCGTTTCCCCACGAAACGGACAGAGAGGAAGGAAAAGGGTCCGCCATGCGGAAGTTCATTGCATTTGGCGTTGGTCTGCTCGGCGTGTGCGCGATGGCGCACGCGCTGCCGGACGATCCCATCATCGTTCAGAACGCCCCCGCGACTCCCACGATGCAGGGGCAGTTTCCCGTCCAGCCGGCCACCTTCTCGGATGGCCTGTCCAGCGGCGGCAACTACTTCTACTCGCAGTCGCTCGCGCAGCAGTTCGTGATCGGCCAGGGCAGCACCGCCGCGATCACGGGCATCAACTTCTGGGGCTGCTCGGAGTACCTCGGCGTCAACGAGCCGTGGACGCAGCAGGCGCTCTCGGCGAACATCACCGGATTCGACATCTCGGTGCTGCGCGTCACGGAGAACGGCGCGTTCCCGGTCGTGCGCTCCTGGTCGCTCTCGCGCGAGCAGGTCCTCTCGACGGCCTACGGCACCTACAAGAGCGGCGGGCTCAGCCCGGTCTTCGAGCTGCAGGCCGCGCTCGACGGCAACCTCTCGCTCAATAGCGGCGTCTACGCGATCTCCATCGGCGCGCGCCTGGCCAATCCCGACGGCGACGCGTTCGCCTGGGTCGCCGGCCAGTGGACGGGCTCCGATCCTTCGACGCGTCTCTATGCGACCATCGGCGACGTGCCCTCGGAATGGGGCATCTTCACCGCGGTGCAGACGGACACGAGCGGTTCGTTCCGGCTGACCGGAACGGTGGTCCCGGGCCCCGGCGCGCTCGCGCTCGCGGGACTCGCCGGACTGATGGGAGGCCGCCGCCGCCGCGCGTAGGCGCGCCGACGCGACGCATCCGACCAACCGAAGATCCGACCAAGCGATGCGGCCTCACGGCCAGCGTCGCCTCCCCCGGCGCGCAGCGCTCCCCTCGTCCACCGGAGCCTCGCGCCGGGATCATTTTTGGCCTGCGTCGGCGCGGGCGGTCGCGTGCGTCAGCGCGCGGCGCGGCGCGCGCCGATCGCGGCGTCGGCGGCCAGCGCCTGCGCATGCGCGGCGACGGCGTGGACGCGCAGGATCGCGGCGCCGCGATGCGCGGCTCGCAGCGCGGCGGCGATGGAGCCGGGATCGCGCTGCGCGGGCGGGATCGTGGCGGACGCCGCCCCCGCCACCGCCATCGCCGCCGCGATGAAGCTCTTGCGCGAGGCGCCCACGAGCACCGGGCAGTCCAGCGGCGCCAACTCGGGCAGCCGCTCGATGAGCTCGAAGTTCTGCTCGACGCTCTTGCCGAAGCCCAGGCCGGGATCGACCGCGATGCGGTCGCGCGCGACGCCGGCGCGCAGCGCGGCCTCGATGCGCGCGGCGAGCCAGTCGCGCACGATGGGCACGATGTCGCCGCGCTCGGGTGGGCGCTCGTACCGGTCGCTGTAGCGGTCCAGCGGCGGCGGCGCGTGGCGATGCATGAGCACGAGCCCCGCGCCGCGCTGCGCGCAGAGCTCGAGCATGCGCGGATCCTCGGTCCCCGCGCTCTGGTCGTTGACGATGCACGCGCCCGCGTCGAGCGCGGCCTGCGCGACGGGCGCGAGCGTGGTGTCGATGGAGATCGCGAGACGCGCCGCGCGCTCGGAAGCGCCGTTCGCCTGCGCGCCGTCGGCATGCCCGCCATGCGCGATGCGCGCGATGCACGCCGCCGTGCGCTCGATCTGCGCCGCCGCGTCGACGCGCGCCGCGCCGGGGCGCGTGGATTCGCCACCGACGTCGACGATCGCCGCACCCTCGCGCACGCACGCGAGCGCATGCGCGGCGGCGGCCGCGGGATCGAGGAACTGTCCGCCGTCGCTGAAGCTGTCCGGCGTCGTGTTGACGATCGCCATCAGCAGCGGCGCGACGCCCTCGCCCCAGGCGAAGGCGTGCGGACCCGCGCGCCAGATGCGCGGCGCCGCGCTCACGGCGCGCCCGAGGTGGACTTGGGCGCGGGCACGGGCGCGGGCACGGGCGCGGGCGCGGGCGCGCCACCACCACCCGGCGCGCCACCCTGCATCTGCTGCATCATGCGCGCCTTCATCGCGTCGAAGCCCAGCGCGAGCACCGAACTTGGCACGACGAGCGCCGCTTCCCAGTCGCCGCCCTTCGCGCGCAGTGCGCCGGCGACGGGTTCGAGTCCCGCAGGCGGCTCGGGCAGCATCTCGCCTGCGCCGCCGGGCAGCGCGCCTGCGACCTGACGCGCCGCGTCGAGCAGCTCGCCCACGCCCAGGAAGACGACGAGGTCCGGGTCCGGCACCAGCCACGGCTGCATCGAGCGCACGACGCCGTTCTGCGCGAGCGTCTTGGCATCGGCGCCGCCGCTGGCCGCCGCGACCGCGCGGTCGAGCACGTCGGTGCGCTGGCTGTAGGTCACGACGAGCGCCCCGGGGACCTCCTTCGCGAAACCGTGCAGCCCGCGAGCGCCGACGATCACCTGCTTGAGCAGGCGCAGCGTCGGATCGCCGCCGCCGCCGGTGACCGTCTCCTTCAGCGCGAACGCCGTGACGCGCGCGCCGCTCTTGAGCTCGCGCTCGGCCTCCCAGACGGCTTCGGACTTCACGCCTTCGCGCTCGCCTGCCTGGCCGAGGATCCACTGGTGCAGCGCTTCCTTCACCGCCGCGGGGTCCTTGCATTCGACGACGAAGGCCGCGTCGTTGAAGAGCCCGCCCGCGAGCACGCCAAGCTTGCTCGGATACGCCGCGACCTGCAGCCCCGTCACCTTGTCCTGCACCGCGTCAAGCCAGGGCGGAAGCTGCAGCGGCTCCGCGCCGGGCACCGTCGCGAGGAACTGCTGCACATGCTTGATGCCGCCGACCGCGGCGAAGTCGAAGCCCGCCGCGCCGTAGTAGGGATTGGCCGGGAGGCGGCCGAGCGCCGCAGCGGGCGCGCGCGGCGTGGCGCCCGCGGGCTGCATTGCCTTCGCGACCTCGCTCTCGGGCGCGAAGCGCGCGAAGGCGCGCACGCCCACCGCGAGCGCGTCGAAGTCGAAGGCGACGACGCCGTCGCGGATCTGCGCGACGATCTCCGCGCCGCGGTCGCGCGCCTGCTCGAGCTTCTTCATGTCCGGCGCGCCGCCCGCGCCCGCCGCGCCGCCGCCGAGCGCCAGCGCGCGCGCGGAACCGGGATCGACCGGCGCCTGCTTCATCGCCTCCGCGCCCTCGCGGAAGATGCGGTCGCCCGCCCACGCGACGAGGTCCGCGCGCCGCGCGATCTCCGCACCGCGCGCGCCCAGCCGCTGCGCGAGCACGGGGCCGAGGCCTTCCTTCGGGTCGTAGTTGCGAGCGCTGCGCGCGTCCTGCGCGAGGATCAGGTGCGCGCCGGCCTCGCGCGCGAAGAGCGTCATCGGAACCGAGTTCGCGCGGTACGCGTCGGGGCCCATCTCGGGCTGCGGCGTGAGGTTGCCCGCGATGAACGCCTTCGCGTCCGTCACCGGCACGGCGATCACGGGCACGAGCTCCTGGTCGAGCGGCTCGAGCCAAAGCGCGACCGCGCCGCGGTCGTCGAAGCCCGCGCCAAAGCCCAGCCACGCCTTCAGCAGGTCGATGGGCCGTCCGCCGAGCCCCGTCTCCGCGCGGCCCATGCGGTCGATCGCCTGCTGCAGATCGTCGCTCGCGCCCTTGGGGCTGGGCAGGAGGATCGCGCTGGCGGCGTTGCCCGGCACAAGCTTCGCGGCCGCGTCGAACGCATCGGCCGCGCGCGCGGGCGCGGCGGCGAGCACTCCGACGAAAAGGAAAGCGCACGCGGCGATCAGGCCGCGTGCGCTGGTGGCGCGATTGGGTTGCGCGTCGTCGCGGTCGGTGCGAAGGACGCGGACGACGCTGGCGCGAGGGCTGGTGCGGTGGCTGAGGCGCATCGCCTCAGGATACGGGCTTCTCCGCGAGCGCCTTCTCGATCGCCTTCTTCAGCTCGTCCCCGCGGGGCTTCACGTTCGACGCGAAGAACGCGATCGGCTTGCCGTCGCGGCCGATGAGGTACTTGCCGAAGTTCCAGCTCGGCAGCATGCCCGTGCACTGCGCGAGGTACGCGTAGATCTCGTTCTGGCCGGCGCCGGCCTTGACCTGCACCTTCTGCATGATCGGGAAGGTGACCGAGTACTCCTTCGAGCAGAACTGCTTGATCTCCTCGCTGGTGCCGGGCTCCTGGCCGCCGAAGTCGTTGCACGGGAAGCCGATGACGACGAGGCCCTTGTCCTTGAACTCGTTGCTGAGCTTCTCGAGGTCGCCGTACTGCGGCGTGAACCCGCAGCGGCTGGCGACGTTGACGACGAGCGTGACCTTGCCCTTGTACTGGGAGAGGTCGACGGGCTTGCCGTCGAGGCCGGTGGTCTTGAACGAGTAGAAGCTCTTGGTCTTCGCGGCGGCGGCGGCGTCCTTCTCGGGCTTGGCTGCCTGACCGGCGCCGAAGCCGGTGACCATGGCGACGGTGCCGAGCGCGGCGGCGAGCAGTTTGCGGCTCATCGGGAGGGGTCCTCGTCTGTGGGTGCTCTGCGGGCGTGCCGCGCGCGGTGCGCGGGGGTGAGCCTGAGTGTAGGCCGCGTGGGGGAAGGCAGAAAGGCAGGGTGCTGTCGGACCTCCCGGGCGGGGGGGCGCTGGGGCAGCGGCATCGTGCTCCGCGGACGGCCTTGCTCCACCAGGTTCCGCTGCGGCCTCGTGGGCGCATCATGCTTCGGCGGAACGACCCGAGGAGTATTCGGAAATCGTTCGTGCCGAAGCATGATGCTTTACGCCGCTGCGCACGATGCCGCTGCCCCTGGTCGCGCCCCCCCAACGGTGGGTTGAGCTCGCGGAAGGATGCGCTTGCTCGACGCTTCACGGATGCAGCCCCAGTAATCTCAACATCGCCCTCGGGGAACCTCATGGCCGATCCATACGTGGCACAGACGGACAGAGCGTGGTTCCAATTCCTGTCGGAGCGGGCCGACTGGCGGCGCGTCCCCGACCGCGGATTTGTCGATGAGGCGAACTTCTGGATGCCGCGCGCGCAGCGGCCGTTCGCAAACTTGGTTCCTGGGCAGCCGGTCTTCCTTCGGCTGAAGGCCCCCGAGCACAAGATCGCCGGGGTCGGCTACTACGCGGCGTTTCACAGCCTGGCACTCTCCGAGGCGTGGTCGCTCTTCGAATGGCGCAACGGATGCGACTCCTACGCGAGCTTTCGGCATCGGCTGGTGCGTCTGGGACACGAGCCCGCTGAGGAGGCGCAGAGCGAGCGACGAGTCGGGTGTGTCGTCCTTGCAAACGTGGAGCTGTGGGAGCAGCGCCGCTGGATTCCATGGGGCGACCTTGAGGAGTTCAGTCCGAACACGCAGCAGGGGAAGTTCGTCCGCGACGCACGCCAGGCCGCGATGCTGCTGGCTGCGACGGAACCGTCGCTGGGTGTGGCGGCGCCGGAGTTTGCGGAACGATTCTCGCTGGTGACCGCGGACGGACGCCGTTGGCGTGACGCAGCAGCGCAGGCTGCTCGCGATGGACAGGGCGCGTTCCGGCTGCGATTGCTCGACGCATACGGCCGGCAGTGCGCGATCACAGGCGAACACACGGAGCCCGTGCTGGACGCGGCGCACATCCAGCCGTATCTCGGCCGCGCGAGCAACCACGTGCAGAACGGACTCGTGCTCTGCAAGGAGTTCCACACGCTTTTCGACCGTGGTTACGTCACGGTCACTCCGGAGCTCCGCGTTCGTGTCTCCCCCCTGCTGCGTGCCGAGTACAGCAACGGCCGCCGCTACTACCCGTACGACGATCAGCCGCTCGCCACGCTTCCGAAGGATGCCCGCCTCCAACCGAGCCGCGAGGCGCTCGATTGGCATGGCCGGCACGTCTTCCGCGCCGGATAGTCCCCCGCATGCACGCCCCGCCCACGAGGCACGGGCGCAGCGGCGCGGGGTGTCCGTGCGGAGCGGCGTAAAGCATCGCGATGCGGCACGCTGCCCTCCCGACTTCTCCTCGGGTCGTTCCGCCGCAGCGCGATGCGCCCACGAGGCCGCAGCGGAACCTGGTGGAGCAAGGCCGTCCGCGCAGCACGGACACCCCGCGACGCGGAGCCCGTGCCCACTCCGCGTTCCGCGCATTCACCCCGGCGCCCCCTGCTTCCTCACTCAATCCCGAAAGTGCGCCAACGACCCCGCACACGCCTCGAGAAACGCCACTTCCTCCGGCGAGAAAACCCGCTCACCATGATTGGCCACCCCGAGCGTCCCCACCAGCTTCCCGCCCGCGCGCACCGGCACCACGATCGCCCCCTCCATGCCCGAGCTCCGCGCCCCCGGCTGCACAACCCCGGTCGCATCCTTGTTCAGGTTGCACCACGTCACCGGCTCGTTCTGCGCCGCGCACGCCCCCGCCATCCCCTTGCCGACGGGAATCACGCGGATCTTCTGCAGCAGCGGCTCCGGCAGCGGCCCGTGGACCGCGTTGAGGTGCAGCAAGTTGTCCGCGCCCAGGAAGTGCAGCGTGCCGCTGTCCGCGAGCATGTGCCGCACGATCGCGGCGAGGGCGGCGTCGGAGGTGGTCGCGTCGGCGATGGCGGAGGGAAGCGGGGTCATGGCGTGGCTTTCGGTGGGTGCAGCTCGCGGGCCAGGCGCATCGAGGCGTCGTAGTGCGCGCGCAGCTCGGCGATCGAGTCGCCGCCGTACTTGGCGAGGAAGGCGCGCGCGACCTCGAAGGCGACGACGGACTCGAGCACGACGCTCGCCGCCGCGACCGCGCTGATGTCGCTGCGTTCGTACTGGCTCTGCAGCGGCGCGTGCGTCTGCAGGTCGACGCTGGGCATGCCGCGCAGGAGCGTGGAGATCGGCTTCATCGTGCCGCGCACGACCAGCGGCATGCCGTTGGTCATGCCGCCCTCGAGGCCGCCAGCGTTGTTGGTCGGGCGCACGAAGCCCAGGTGCGGCGCGCCCGCCTGCGCGGGGTCGTAGGCGATCGGGTCGTGCACCTGGCTGCCGAAGCGGAAGGCGCACTCCTTGCCCAGGCCGATCTCGACGGCCTTGAAGGCCTGGATGCCCAGGACCGCGAGGCCCATCCGCGCGTCCAGGCGTTCGTCCCACTGGACGCAGGTGCCCAGGCCCGCGGGCAGGCCGAAGACATGCGCTTCCACGAGTCCGCCGACGGTGTCCTGCTCGACCTTCGCGCGGTGGATGTGCTCGACCAGGCGCGCGTCGATGGCGGGGTCGGGGCAGTAGACCTCGCTCGCGTCGCGCGCGGCGCGCAGCGCGGGCAGGTCGGCGGCGCGGACCTCCATCGTGCTCACCGCGTCGATGGCGCCGCGCACGAAGCCGAAGACCTCGATGCCGAACTCGCGCAGCAGGAGCATCGCGAGCGAGCCGGCGGCGACGCGCGCGGCGGTCTCGCGCGCGCTCGCGCGCTCGAGCGTGCTGCGGCAGTCGGTCGTGAGCCACTTGATGCTGCCCGCGAGGTCCGCGTGCCCGGGGCGCGGGCGCGTGACCGGCGGGGTCTTCGCGGCGTCGTCGATGCGGCTGTCGCGGTTGGCGACCTGGATCGCCACGGGCGCGCCGATGGTGCGGCCGCCGCGCACACCCGCGACGAAGGCGGCGGTGTCGGTCTCGATGCGCTGGCGGCCGCCGCGGCCGTAGCCGCCCTGGCGGCGGCGAAGCTGCGCGTCGACGAAGGCCTGGTCGATGGCGAGGCCGGCGGGCAGTCCCTCGACGAGGGCCAGCAGCGTGGGGCCGTGCGACTCGCCTGCGGTGCGGTACGAGAGCATCGCGCGTGAGGATAGGAGATCGGACGCGCGCGCCGCGGCTGCGCGCGCGCTGCGGATAGGCTCGGGCGATGCAGACCGCCTCCGATCGCTCCGCGGACGCGCCCCGCCCCGTCGCGCTGGTCACCGGCGCCTCGGCGGGGATCGGGCTGGCCTTCGCGCGCCTGCTGGCGCAGCGCGGGCACGATCTGGCGATCGTGGCGCGCCGGCGCGAGCGGCTGGACGCGCTGGCGCACGAGCTGGCCTCCGAGCACGGCGTGCGCGTCGAGTCGGTGGCCGCGGACCTCTCCGAGCCGGACGCGCCCGCACGCGTGGTGGATGCGACGCTCGCGGCCTTCGGGCGCATCGATGTCCTGATTGCCAACGCGGGCTACGGTCCGCGCGACGGCTTCGCGAGAACGCCCTGGAAGGAGCACGACCGCTTCCTGCGCGTGATGCTCACGAGCTACGTGGAGCTTGCGCACCGCGCGCTGCCGGGGATGCTCGCGCGCCGCAGCGGGCGCATCGTGATCGTGAGCAGCATGGCGAGCTTCGCGCCCGAGCAGCGCGGCAGCATGTACACGCCGGTGAAGCGCTTCCTCACGAGCTGGACGCGCGCGCTGGCGCTGGAGCTGCACGGCACCGGCGTGACGGCGACGGCCTCGTGCCCGGGCTTCACCTTCAGCGAGTTCCACGACGTGATGGGCAACCGCGAGCACATGCAGAAGCTGCCGCGCTTCATGTGGAAGAGCGCGGAGGAGGTGGCGCTGCGCTCGTGGGAGGCGGCGGAGCGCGGCGAGCCCGTCGCGATCATCGGCGGCGTGAACAAGACGATCGCCGCGCTCTGCGCGCTGCTGCCAACGCGCGCGCTGCACGCGATCGCGCCGCAGGCGCTGCGCGACCGCGGGGAGCCGGAAGCGTTCGTGAAGTGAGGGTGCGCGGCCCGCGCCGCTCAGTCCCAGCTCGCGAATCGGCCGCCGTCCCACTCCCGGATGTGGTCGTGCCCGTCGGGGCGGTCGTTCGCGGAGGCGCGCTGCACGATCAGCCAGAAATCGAGGATTTCCGAGGGATCCGCGCGGCAGCCGTCGTCGTTGCGGAAGAGCTCGTCGCCGGTGGATGGCGGCCCGCCGGGGCACGGCTCGCGGCCGAGCAGCCCCTGCCCGGAGCCTGGCGAGATCGTCAGCCAGTCGCAGTGGTTGTCGCTCATGATGACGCAGCCGCGCCAGATCGGACCCTCGGTCGCGACGTTGGTCACGGTGCGCGAGGTCACCTCGCCCGTCTGCGGATCAGTGAGCGCCCCGCCACGCGGCCCGCGGTTGCCGACGGTCGGCGAGCACGCGCCATCCGCAGCGCTGCACGCCTGACGGCGGCGCGCCGTCGGGTCGAGCGGCATCGCGGCGTAGGAGCAGTTCGAGCGCTTCGAGAGATCCACCTGGAAGGCGTTCGCGCCGATCTCTCGCGCGCGGCCGGCGGCGGGATCGTGCGCCTTGCCGGAGGGCCGGTACGGCTGGACCGCGCGATTGCGCTCGCCGGGCGAGACGAGCAGCTCCGGATCCACGAACCCGCGCGCGACGAGGATCCCCCACATCGTCGCGTGGTCGTTCAGGCGCTCGTCGGGATGGTGCGTGACCGGATCGCGTTCGAGCTCGCTTGGAAGCGGGAAGCTGCCGCTCAGGTCCGCCTGCGCGGCCAGGATCCCCGCGTGCACCTGCTTGAGCTGCTGCGAGTCGGCGGTCTTGCGGCTGACATGCCTCACTTCCTCCCCGATGCACGCCGCGGCCACCGCGCCGCCGCCGATCAGGAGGACCACCGCCACGACATCGGCGCGTCCAGGCCCACTCCCCGCCGAGTTGTGTTGTCCGGGCACGAATCAAACTATAGCAGTGGCGCGAGCACTGGCCCGAACGCTGGACGCCCCGCCGCTCCCTATCCTCTTGCCCCGTGCCTGCCGACCCCTGCGTCATCGTCATCCTGGGCGCCTCCGGCGACCTCACCCACCGCAAGCTCGTCCCCGCGCTCTACGAGATGAGCCGCGCGGGCGCGCTCGCGCCGGAGACGGTGGTGCTGGGCGTGAGCCGCACGCCCAAGTCCGACGCCGCCTTCCGCGACGAGCTCGTCGAGGGCGTGCGCGCCGCCGTGGGCGTGAGCGACTTCGACGCGGCCGCGTGGAAGACGCTTGCCGACCGCATCTTCTACTGCGCGGGGGACGCGGCGCAGGCGCAGGCGTGGCCCGACATCGCGGCCGCGCTGCGCGACCTGGAGGCGCGCTTCCACACGCGCGGCAACGTCCTCTTCTACCTCTCCGTCGCGGCGGAGCTCTACGAGCCGATCATCGCGCAGATCGACGCCGCCGGGCTGGTCACCGAGGGCAAGCGCTGGTGCAGCGTCGATCCGTCCAAGCGGAGCTGGCAGCGCATCGTCGTCGAGAAGCCCTTCGGCAGCGACCTCGGCAGCGCGCGCGCGCTCAACCGCGCGCTCGGCCGCGTCTTCGAGGAGGACGCGATCTACCGCATCGACCACTACCTGGGCAAGGAGGTCGTGCAGAACCTGCTCGCCTTCCGCTTCGCCAACGCGATCTTCGAGCCGGTCTGGAACAGCCAGTACGTCGACCATGTGCAGATCACCGCGGCCGAGACGCTGGGCATCGGCCGCCGCGCCGCCTTCTACGACCAGACGGGCGCGATCCGCGACATGGTGCAGAGCCACCTGCTGCAGATCCTCGCCTTCGTCGCGATGGACCCGCCCAGCTCCTACAGCGCGGCGCAGATCAACGCGGAGAAGCGCAAGATCGTCGAGTGCATCCAGCTCCCGCGCGCGGAGGAGCTGCCGCGCGTCGCCGCGCTGGGGCAGTACGCCGGCGGCGACGCGCACGGCGTGCAGGAGCCCGCGTACGCGCAGCTCCCCGGCGTCGCGGCCGGCAGCGCCACTGAGACCTTCGCCGCGCTCACCTTCACCTTCGACAACTGGCGCTGGGGCGGCACGCCCTTCTACGTGCGCACCGGCAAGCGCATGGCCGCCAAGCGCACCGAGGTGGTGATCCAGTTCAAGGAGCCGCCGACGAACCTCTTCCGGGCGCTCACCCGCGCGCCGCTCGCCGCGGACCGCATGATCATCGAGATCGCGCCCGGCGAGAGCTTCAGCCTGCGCTTCAACAGCAAGGTCCCCGGCTCGGGCTTCCGCCTGGCGCCGGTGGAGATGTCGATGGACTATCAGAAGGAGTTCGGCTCGGAGCAGGTCGAGGCGTACGGTCCGCTGCTCGTGGAGGCGATGCGCGGCGACCAGACGCTCTTCAAGACGCGCGAGGAGACCGAGGACGCATGGGCCGCGGTGATGCCCTTCCTCGGTCCCGCCAGCAGCGTGCTTCGCGAGGGCATCCGCGGCAACTACGCGCCCGGAAGCTGGGGCCCCGCGGGCGCGGACGAGCTGCTCGCGCGCAGCGGCCGCGCCTGGCACAACGGGTGAGCGCGGCGCGCGGCTCGGGCGCGCGGCGCGCGATGCGGCGCGCCCCTACTTCGCCAGCATCGCCAGATTGATCGCGTTGAAGGCCGCGTGCGCGAGCACGGACGCGCCGATGCGCCCGGTGCGCTCGTAGAGCATGCCCCAGCCGGCGCCGAGCACCCAGAGCGTCGCGAGCCCCGTCGCGCGCGAGCCCTCCGGCAGCGCGCCCCAGTGGATGCCCGCGAAGAGCGTCGCCGTCGCCACGACGGACCATCCCAGCCCCAGCCCCGCGGACTTGAGCCCCTGCTGCAGGTAGCCGCGGTAGAGGCACTCCTCCGCGACCGGTGCGACGACGACCGCGGTCGCGATCGCGGTCCACTTCCAGACGGGCGGGATTTCGCCGGTGGCGAGCGCGCGCAGCGTCTCGTGCCCGATCGCCGGCGGCGGCGCGCCCAGCCAGGCCTGCACGGCGCCGATGATCGTCCCGAGTCCGCCGCCGATCACCCACAGCAGTCCCACGACCGCGACCGTGAGCAGCAGCGCTTCCATGCGGCCGCAGGGATGCCGGTGCACGCCGCCCGCTGCGACGGCGCTCGGCCCGCCGCGCACACGCGCGCCCGGCGCCATCCACACAAGCCCCAGCGCCGCGACCGTGCCGAGCTGCGCGCCCAGCCCCTGCGCCGTCGCGCGCGCGAAGTCCGAACCCTGCGTCCCCGGCAGGAGCGTCGCCGCCAGCCACGCGCCGATCATCATCGCCACGAAGGCGAGCGCGAATCCAAGGATCGTCGGCTCCGACCGCAGCGGCCAGGAGGGACCCGTGCGCGGCGCGGTGCGGAACCAGCGCAGCCGCAGCACGAGCAGCGCCGCGAGGAGCGCCGCCGTCCAGATCGCCAGCTGCATCGGGGTCGCCGTCGTCGCGCCCGCCGCCTCGCCCGTAGAATGCGCCGCCCCCTGCGTCGCGATGGACGCCGCGCAGGCTGCGTGGCCGGTCCATGCCGTGCACGCGACCACGCCGATGATCCCCGTCCTCAAGCACATCGTCGAGCACAAGCGCCGCGAAGTGGCCGAAGCCAAGCGCGCCGTGCCGCTGGAGACGCTGCGCGAGCGCATCTCCGAGCTCGGCCGCCCGCGCAACTTCTTCCGCAGCGTCGTCGACGACCGCCATCCGGGCGCGATGCGCATCATCGCGGAGGTGAAGCGCAAGAGTCCCTCCGCGGGGGTGATCCGCGAGGACTTCGATCCGGTCGCCATCGCCAAAAGTTACTTCGAAGCGGGCGCGGCCGCGATCTCCTGCCTGACCGACCGGGAGTTCTTCGGCGGCGACCTCTCCTACATCCACGCGATCCGCGACGCGGTGCCCCTGCCGGTGCTGCGCAAGGACTTCATCATCGACCCCTACCAGGTCTACGAGGCGCGCGCCGCCGGCGCGGACGCGATCCTGCTCATCGCGGAATGCCTGCACGAGAGCGAGATCATCGACTTCCAGATCCTCGCGACCGAGCTGCAGATGACCACGCTGCTGGAGGTGCACCAGCTCGAGAGCCTGTGGCGCGCGGTCAACCACGTCGGATTCCCGCACTCGGGCTACGGCCTGCTGGGCGTGAACAACCGCGACCTCGAGACGATGAAGACGGACATCCGCCACGTGATGCGCGTCGCCGACATGGTCGAGGCGCCCCTGCGCCGCGTGCTCGTCGCCGAGAGCGGGATCCAGACCCCGGCCGACCTCGCGCGTCTGCGCTCGCACGGCGTGCACATCGCGCTGGTGGGCGAGAGCCTCATGCGCCAGCCCGACCCGGGCGCGGCGCTTCGCGCGCTGCTCTCGGACCCTGCGTAGGGTGCCAACTTGGCAGGAGGCCCGCGCGCGGGGGCGTCGCCGCTGGTTCGATGCGTCCCGCATCCGCGGCGGACTTCTCCCCGCGCGCACGAGCGCCTACGATTCACGCGACTCATGGCCTCCCCCGCCACCGGCACCCGCTCCTTCGGCTCCGACATGGTCACGCACGGCGTGCGCGTCCAGGTCACGCCGTCGTACATCCCCGAGAGCAGCGATCCGGCGGCCAGCCGCTACCTCTTCGCCTACCACATCGTGCTGACCAACGAGGGCGTCGACCGCGTGACGCTGCGTCGCCGGCACTGGGAGATCGTCGATGCCGACGGCGGACGCCGCCGCGTCGACGGCGAGGGCGTCGTCGGCGAGCAGCCGTCGCTGGGACCGGGCGAGCGCTTCGAGTACCACAGCTCCGCGCAGCTTGAGACCGACTGGGGAACGATGGAAGGTGCATTCACCTTCGAGCGCGAGGACCACTCGCGCTTCGACGCCGCCGTGGCGCGCTTCTTTCTCGTCGCCGCGGAGCCCAAGCGCCGAAAGTGAATTGATGCGTCCGATCCCCTCCGACCCGACGATCGCCGTCGTCGGTGCCACCGGTGCCGTTGGCGAGGAATTCCTCCGCCTCATCGACGAGCGTTCCTTCCCGCACCGCGCCGTGCGCCTCTTCGCCAGCCCCCGCAGCGCGGGGAAGAAGCTGCGCGTCGGCGCGCGCGAGGTCGAGGTCGAGCCGCTGCGCGAAGGCTGCTTCGCGGGCGTCGACATCGCCTTCTTCTCGGCGGGCAAGGGCATCAGCAAGGAGTGGTGCCCGCGCGCGACGGCGGCGGGCGCCTGGGCGGTCGACAACTCCAGCGCCTTCCGCATGGATCCCGCGTGCGCGCTCGTGATCCCCGAGGTCAACCCCGGCGAGCTCGATGCGCTGCACGCGCCGGCGACGATCGCCGTCCCCAACTGCTCGACGATCATCGCGCTCATGGCGGCGACGCCGCTGCACCGCGCGGTGGGCGTCGAGCGCATGGTGGTCGCCACCTACCAGGCCGCCAGCGGCGCCGGCGCGGCCGCGATGGCCGAGCTCGAGCGCCAGGCGCGCGACTTCGCCGCGGGCCGTCCGCTGGACACGACGATCTTCGGCCGCCAGTACCTCTTCAACGTCTTCAGCCACAACAGCGCCGTCGGCGCCGACGGCCAGAACGAGGAGGAGCGCAAGCTCGTCGACGAGACGCGCAAGATCTGGCGCGATCCCTCCGTCATGATCACCGGCACCTGCGTGCGCGTCCCCGTTCTGCGCGCGCACAGCGAGGCGATCAACTTCACCTTCCGCCGCCCGATCACCGAGGCGCGCGCCCGCGAGGTGCTCGCCGCCGCGCCGGGCGTGGAGATCGTCGACGACCGCGCGGGCAACCGCTTCCCCGAGCCGCTCGCGGCGGCGGGGCGCGATCCGGTGCTCGTCGGCCGCATCCGCGCGGATCCCAGCCAGCCCGAGGGCTACGGCCTCAACCTCTTCGTGGCGGGCGACCAGATCCGCAAGGGCGCGGCCCTCAACGGCATCCAGATCGCCGAGCTGCTGATGGAGCGCAAGGGCGCGCCGGGCGCCGCCCCGCGCGCGACGGCCGCTACTTTCGCCGCATCTCCAGGCGCTTGACCTGCCCGTCGGTGAGCGCGCGCCAGACCGGCGCGCCGCGCCATTCCTCGTAGCCCGGCGCCTTCACGCTCAGCACGCAGGGCTCCAGGTCGGGGAACGGCATCGGCCCCGTCGAGCCCGAGGCCTCGACGGTGCGCGTCCACCCGTTGGGGTTCGTGGGCAGGCCGTCGCGCGACTCGCCCAGGCGCACCTCCGCGCCGGGGACGGGGCGCTTGGTCTTGGCGTCGACGACCAGGAAGTCGATCGTCTTCACGCGCAGCGGGCGCAGCTCCACCGGCATCGCGCGCGCGCCCTCGATGGTGCGGCCGTCGAAGGCGATCAGGCCGTCCTGGTAGCCCTTCAGGCGCACGGTCACGCGGTTGCGGAAGCCGGAGACCTGGTCGAC
Organism: Phycisphaerales bacterium; assembly: GCA_046350355.1. Taxonomy (GTDB): domain Bacteria; phylum Planctomycetota; class Phycisphaerae; order Phycisphaerales; family SM1A02; genus UBA966. The sequence goes on from JAXMAN010000004.1 coordinate 69,454, forward strand.
CGTCGCCTTGCCGTCGCCGTCGGTCGTCACATGCTGCAGCGGCGGGAAGCCCCAGTCGGGCTCGACGCCCGGCTGCGGCAGGTAGAGGAAGGTCGCGCCGTAGACGTCCGCGCCCGCGACGGGGCGCTTCGTCGCGGCGTCGGTCACCGCGAGCTCCAGCGGCACGCGGCGCACGGGCGTGAAGTCCACCTCGTAGCGGTTCCTGGGCTTCGACTGGATCTCCTTGTAGAGGATCACGTGGTCGTAGCCGCCCTTGTCCGCGGCGATGGAGGGGTTCGCCGTCTCGAAGACGCCGAAGAGGACCGGCTCGTAGCCGCTGCGCACCATCGTGAGGTTGGTGTTCGCGGAGCCGACCATCACCTCGGCGTCCCCCTGCGCGTCCGTGTGCACGAACTTCTTCCCCGGGAAGAGCGCGAAGAAGCCGAAGACATGCCGGTAGATGCGCACCTCGGGGAGCGGGTCGCGGCCCGGGAGCGCGACCGCCTCGACGACGATCGGCTTGCCGCAGCCGGCGAGCGCGAGCGCGGCCGCCGCCAGCAGCGCGGCGCCGGCGGCGCGGAGGATCGGGGCGGGCATCGAGGCCATCGGGGTGCGCACGCTACTGCACGCCGCCGACGCCCGGCGCGATCGCCTGCCCGCTGCGCAGCGGGATCGGGTTCGAGTCGTAGCCCATCTCCAGCAGCGCCTGCTCCACCATCTTGGCCTGCGAGAAGGAGCCCTCCCAGACCAGCAGCTCCACGCGGTAGGTGGCGCTGGGGAAGCCGTCGAGCAGCTCCTGCAGCTCGCCGCGCGCCTGCGAGACGGTGGTGATGCGCGTGCCCGTGGTGGGCGCGCTGATCTTGTCCGTGGCGGAGGTCGCGCGCACGCGGCTGAGCTTGCCCTCGCTGACCGCCAGGATCACCGAGCGGCGCGCGTCCGCCTGGAAGCGGCTCAGGCGCACGAAGTTCTGGCTCGCCTCGGGGGGCGCGACGCGCTTGGCGGCGGCGGTGGCGCTGGCGCGCGCGGCGAGGGCGGCCTCGAGGCGCTTCTTGAGCGCCTCCTCCTCCTCCTGGTTGCGCGGCTTCGCGGCCAGCGCCGCGTCCAGCTTCGCCTGCTGCGCGCGAAGCTGCTCCATCGCGGCCTTGTAGCGCGCGGCCAGCTCCGGGTCGCCCTGCGGCGGCAGCGCGGCGATGCGCTTCTGCAGCTCGTCGCGCTCCTGCTGGAGCTGGCGGATGCGCTCGTTCACCTCGACGACGCTCGCGGTCATGACGACGACGGCGTCGCTCGCCTGCCCGAAGAGCGCCATCATCAGCATCACGAACATGATGACGCCGCGCGCGTTGGTCATCGCGTGCTGGAAGAGGTCCAGCGGATCGCCCGCCATCGAGGTCGAGCGGTGGATGCGGCGGCGGCGGCGCGGCACTACTTCGCCCCTCCCCCGCCCACGGGCTCGGCGCCGTCGAGGAATCCCTTGCCCGCGCCCCCGTCCCAGAGCTGCCAGCCGACCTCGTAGCCGCGGCGGAAGACGGCGTCGCGCAGCGCCTCGAAGCGCTGGATGCCGTCGTCGTGCACGATGAAGACGACGTAGCAGCGGTCGGGGCCGCGGTTGCCGAAGGCGCCCTGCAGCTCGCGCTCGGCGTCGGGGCCGGAGAGCTGCTCGATGAGCATCGGCGTCTTCTGCGCGTCGAGCTCGCCGACGCCCAGGCCCGCGGCGGTCACCTCGACGAAGATCGGCGCCTTGCCGTACTCGGCGCCGCGCAGGAAGCGCACGCGCTGGCGCATCGCGGCGCGGCGCTCCTCGCGGCGCGCGTCCTCCAGCGTGGACTTCGCGGCGGAGGCGTCGCGCTCGGCCTCCTCGACCTGGCGCGCGAGCGCGGCGCGGGCGGCGTCCTCCTCCTCGGAGCGGCGCAGCGCCTGCGCGATCTGCTTCACGCGGTCGTCGAGGATGTCGACCTCCTGCTTCGTGACGTCGACGCCGCCCTTGCGGTCGTCGATGGTGCGGCGCAGCGTCGCCACCTCCTCCTGCAGGTCCTTCACCATCTTGGCGGCGGCCTCGAGGCTGGGCGCCCCCTGCTCGCCCGCGGGCCCCTTCACCATGTTCATGGTGTTGGAGAGGCCGTCGATGCACAGCAGCAGGCTCACCATGATGAGCACGCCCGTGAGGCAGGCGAGCACATCCTGGAAGGAGAACAGGCTGACGGCCTGGTCGGAGTTTTTCCTCCGGCGTCGCATCGGTCAGCGCCAGTCGGTGAGCTTCAGCCGCGAGAGCACGTGCTCGTTGCAGTAGTCGGTGATGTCGTCGATGAGGATCTCCTCGCGGCGGAAGGTCCAGGTCGCGATGAGCTGCACGATCACCGCGGTGAAGAGGGCCACGAGGGTGGTCTCGAACTCCGTCGCCAGGCCGCCGACGACCGGCTGCAGCTTCGCCTTGATGCTGCCCGCGTCGCTGGCGGAGAGGTTGAGCACGTCGGTGAAGGCGCGGATCGACGCCGAGAGGCCGATGACGGTGCCGATGAAGCCCATGATCGGGATCGTCCAGATCAGCGCGCGGATGACCGTGTAGCTGCTGTCGACGTTGGAGGCGTCCGAGTCCGCCTGGCTCTCGAGCACCGCGCCGACGTCGCGCACCTCGCCGATGTTGTCGAGGTTGGAGAGCGCCATGTCCATGCGGCGGAAGAGCAGGAAGTCCTTCGGCCGGTCCGCGACGGCGCGGATGCGGCGCAGGACCTCGCCCGCGGTGCCGGGGCTGAGGACGAAGTCGCCGCGGCGCGGGATGATGTCCTGCACCTTGAGCGCCTTGCGCTGGATGTTCGTCTTGACGTACTTGGAGTAGAGCATCCCCATGCACCACCAGGTCAGCACGATGACGACCCAGTTGGTCCAGCAGCGGTTGATCATCTCGTACGCGTAGGTGTGGCGCAGCGCGAAGACGACCACCAGCGCGGTGAGGATGGAGAGGCCGCACGCGACCATCAGCCAGAAGGGCGCGGCGACGTTCGTGTAGCGCCCGGGGGGAATGCCCGCCATGCACTCGAAGTCGCCCTTGCGTGCGTCCAGCCGCGGCGGACGGCCCGCGTCGGTGGCGTCGGCGGCGGAGGAGGCGCCGGCCGGGGTCGTGGTGGAGGTGGCTTTCGTCGTCATGGCTGGCTCGGTTCGAGGGTATCAGGGGCGGGCTCGGGCGCCGCCGGCGTGTGTGCGGTGTCGATGGCCTCGTGGACCGAGGCCCACGAGAGCGTCGAAAAGGCGAGGACCAGGCAGGCGCTCACCGCGGCCTGCGCGCCGTGCATCGGGGTCTCCCCCGCCAGCGCGCCGAAGGCGGCGGCGAAGACGCAGGCCATCGAACCGGTGGCGCCGACGAGCGCGCCGACGAAGACGCGCGAATCGCGCCCGGTGGGCGGGCGCGCGGCGTCGATGCCGGCGATCACCAGCGCGACGGCGCCCGCGAGTCCCAGCACCGCGCCCGCGATGCTCCACCCCGAGCGCCAGATGACGGCGAGCGCGACCTCCGCGAGCCCCGCGACGCTGGCCACGCCGATCACCGCGGCGCCCATCGGCACCGAGGCGCGCGAGGAACCCGCGTGCAGCGCGACCATCACCGCGGCGATCGGCACGAGCAGCGCGGCGGCGGCGGCCCACGGCGCCCACAGCGCCACCGGCAGCGCGCTCGCGGCCGCGATGATCGCGGCGACGGCGGCGAAGGCGGCGGCGCGCGTCGGCTCGGGCGCGATGAAGGCGGTCGACCAGCCCGCGATGAGCATGAGCACGCCCAGCCCGCGCAGCGTGAAGGAGAGCGCACCCTCGCTCCACCACCAGGCGAGCGAGTCGAAGCGCGAGGTCGGCGCGGCCAGCGCGAGCGTCGCCAGCACGAGCGCCGCGACGACGACGGGGCGCACCGAGGCGGTCGGCAGCCAGCTCGTGCGCGCGCCGGCGGAGGGCATCACGGCGTCCGCGGGCGCGTCGGACTCGCCCAGGTCCGCGGTGGGCTCGAGCGCCAGCTCCTTCGCCGGCGCGGGGCCGCCCGCGACGCTGCCATCCTCGTTGAAGACCGCGCGCAGCTCCAGCGCGCTGGCCCAGCGGACGCCGTCGCCGCTCACCTGGTGCATGCGCGTCAGCGCGCCGCGGCGCGCGAGCGTGCGCAGGCGCTCGACGTCGTGCGGACCGGTGCGCCGGCCCGCGAAGCGCACGAACCACGGCCCGGTCTGGCTGACGCCGGAGTCGCGGCGCGCGGCGGGGCCAAAATCGCCGGAATCGCCCGGATCGGGCGCGTTTCCCGCGGCGGGCGCCTGCTCGCGTCCCTTCGCGGGGCGCGCGGCGCCGCTGGGATCGTCCTCGTCGTCGATGAAGCCGATCTCGCCGTCGCCGCTCATGGCGTCCCCTTCCTGGGCGCGAAGACCATCGTGCCCGCGGGCAGTCCGCGCGCGGCGGACTCGAAGGCGACGCTGCCATCCGCGCCCACCGCGCCGATGCGCACAAGCGACGCGCCGCGGTCGCCCGCGCCGGCATCGACGATGTACAGCGCGGTCTGCGGCGCGAGCGCCTGCCCCGCGGCGGGGATGACGCGCGGCGCGCCGTCGGCGATCACCAGCACGCCCGCAGGGACGCACGGCGTCGTGAAGGCGGCCGTCGCCGCGGCCATCTGCTGCTGGTACGCGCGGCGCCAGGCGTCGGGCTGGAGCGCCTCGCGCACGGCGGCGCGCGCGGCGCGGCTGCGCGTGCGCGCGTTCGCGTCGCCGGCGTTCTTCCAGTCGATGTCGTCGGCGTTCACGCGCGCCAGGCGCGAGACGCCCTCCTCGAACTGCGGGCGCAGCGCCGCGGGGACCTCGGGAGTCATCGTCTCGAGCAGCCCCTTGCAGATGATCGCCAGGAAGGCGCCGTCGACGGTCTCGTTGTCGCGCAGCGCGGTCAGCACCTGGAAGGCGAGCTCCACGCCGTTGACGGTGCCCGTCGCGTCGCCGAGCTGCTCGCGCAGCGACTTGGCCAGCTCGGTCTGCGGCGAGGGGCCCTCGCCGCGCAGCGTCGAGCGGTCGAAGCGCTCGAAGCTCTCACGGCCGCTGCGGCCGCCGATGCACATCACGCTCTTCCACTGGTCGCCCGACTGCGCCTGCCAGGGCACCTTGCGCGGATCCTGGCGCGAGTAGAAGCGCGTGCCGTCGGTGCGCTCGAGCGTGTAGAGGTTGAAGTCCTCGAGCGTGCCCGTCTTGTCGAGCAGCCAGGTGCGCCAGGCGGGCGTCGCCGCGCTGGGCGTGTCCAGCAGCGCGCGCAGCGCCGCGACCTGCGGCGCGTAGGGCGAGGCGGGATTCGCGCGCGTGTACGCGTCGAGCATGGCGATCGCCGCGACGCGGTCCTTGTGCGGGGCGCCCGCGAGCGCGGCCCCCTGCTTGGGCGCCAGCGCGCCGAAGGCGACGACCGCGTCCCAGCTCGGACGCGCCGCCGCCGCGCGCACGAAGTCCTTCGCCGCGGGGGCGTCCGGATGCGTGCGCGCGAAGTCCTCGAGCGCCGCCGCAAGCGACGCCGGCGAGGTCGCCGCGGTGCCCAGCGCCTCGATCGCCGCGGCGCGCGCGACGCCCAGGTGCGCCGCCGCGCTGCGTCCGCGCTGGGTCGCCAGCAGCGTCGCCGCGAGGTCGAGCTCCTGCTTCACCTCGGGGAGCGATCCGTCCGCGCGCTCGACCGCGCCCAGCGCGCCCTCCCACTTCGCGAAGGTGCCGGCCCAGCTCGGGTCGGCGTCGGGCTTGGCGGCGCTGATCTCCGCGGAGATCTCCTTCACCTGCGCGATGGCGGCGCGCACGCGGTCGTCGCGCCGCGCGGCGGTCGCGCGCTCGTAGGCGCGCTGCCACTCCATCACCTTCTTCTGCTGCTCCTCGGTGCGCGCGTCGGCCTTCGCCTCCTCCATGCGGTCGGGTCGCGCGGTCGCGGCCTCGGGATCGCCGGCCTCGGAGAAGGCCTCGTTGAAGCGGCGCTGCGCCGCCTCGATGGGCGCGCGCGCGGCAGCGAGCTTGGCGCGCACCTCGATCAGGCGCGGCTGGTTCGCCATCTTCGGATCCGCCTCGGCGTCGTCGAGCGTCTTCTGCGCGCGGTCGAGCTCGCCCGCGTCGACCAGCTTCTGCGCGGCCGACGCGGCGGACTCGATGCGGTTGAGCTCGTCCGCGCGGCGGATGTAGATGAACGCGCCGACGGAGCCGACCGCCAGCAGCAGCACCACCGCGCCGATCATCGCCATGCGGCGCGTGCGGATGCGGCGCTCGAGCGTCTCCATGCGCCGCTCGGCGACGGCGCGGACGTCGTCGGGCACGCCCTCGGAGGTCTCCTCGGCCGCGCGCATCGCGGCGCGAAGCTGCGCGAGCGTCGTCGCCTCGTCGACGGCGACGCGCTCGAGCTCGGCCGCGCGGTCGCGGTGCTCGCGCATCGCGCGCGCCTGCCGCTCGCGCTCGCCCAGCCAGGACTCGACCTGCGCGATGCGGTCGACGAGCTCCTGCGGCGCCTCGCCGCCGTAGCCCATGAGCTGCTGCTCGCACGAGCGCCACTGCTCGAGCTGCGCAAGCGCGCCCACCTCGTTCTCGGCGGACCACTCGGCCTCGACGCGCTCGGTCAGCCCGCGCAGGCGCGCCGTCGCGCGCGAGGCGAACTCCGCGTCCAGCCGCGTGCGCAGCGGCGCGACGACCTTCGCGACGCCGCCCCAGTGCCAGCGTCCGTCCTCCATGCGCTCCACGCACGCGGAGGCGTCCTCGAGATCGCCCGCGCGCATGCTCGCCTCGAAGCGCTCGCCGAGCTGGTCGGCGGCGACGGGCTCGAGCGCGCGGCGGTCGCTCTCCCACGCGGGGTTGTCGGGATCGCGGTCGATGAGCTCGCGCAGCACCTGCAGGCGGTCCCACGCGGGAGCGTCGGCGAGCACCAGCCGGCGCATCTGCGCCAGGCGGCTGCGCAGCGGCGCCAGCAGCGCGATCGCCTCCTCGATCTCCAGGATCGCCTCGGGGGAGAGGACCTCGGGCGCGGGCATGCGGCCCTTGGTGCACATGCTGCGCCAGTGCTTGAGCTCGTCGGTGTCGAACTGCGCGGCCATCTCGAAGACCGACGGCTCGGAGTCCGCCTCCGCGAAGGCCTCCAGGCGCAGGCCCGAGCGCGCGTAGCCGACGGCGCGCTCGATGCGGCGGCGCACGGCGGTGGACGCCTCGGCCACGCGCTCGGCGAGGTCGCGCAGCTCATGGTCCTCCTGCACGCGTCCCGAGACGGCGGCGCGGACGGACTCGAACATTTCCTGCGTCGATGCGTTCATGCGTCACCTTCTGCTGAGTTCGACCACCATCGCCACGCGTCCCTGCGGATCCCGAAGCTGCAGCGTCGGCACCGCGCCCGCCCACGGCGGCGCGGCGCGCGCCGCGGCCTCGAGCTCCGCGATGCGGTGCACCACGCCGTCGATCTCCGCCTGCACGATCTCGCGCTCCTCCTCGTTGCGGCGCTGCAGCTCCGCGCGCAGCGACGCGAGCCTGGCGCGCGCCTGCACGAGCTGCGCGTCCGCGGGGGCGGTCGCGTGCACGGTCATCGTGGATTCGCCGCGCAGGAACTCCAGCTCCACCAGGACCTCGGGGCGCTTCAGCGTCCAGCGGTCGGGGGTGCTGCCCTGCACGATGGTCCATCCGTCGGCGCCCGTCTCTCCACCGGCGAAGCTGGGCGCAAGCGGGCGCAGCGCGAGCGCGGGGACGCGCACGCGGGTCGCGCCCGTGCGCATCATCGACACGCGCGCCTGCGGCGGCGCGACGTGCAGCGTCTGCGTCGTGCCGTCGACGAGCTCGACGACGATCGTGCTGCCGGGAAGCAGCATGTCGAAGGCATCGAAGGACTCGGCGTTCTTGCGCGGCGTCGCGCGCGACCAGCTCCACAGGAGCGCGGCGCCCTCCCAGCGCAGCGCGCCCATCGGGCTCGTCGCGTCGGCGGCGTCGACCGCAAGCAGCTCCTGCGCGCCATCGGCCGCGCGCTGGCGCAGCCGCGGGCTCTCCGCGCCAAGATCGAGCCGCGCGCTGCGGATCGCGGCGGGGAAGCGCGCGATCTCGCTGCTGACGGGCTTCACGTCCTGGAGCGAATCGAGGACGCGCTGGAATCGCGCGGCATGGATGGTGCTCGCGTCGTCGGCGCGCGCGGGCGCCGCGGGCGCTGCGGGCGCGGCGGGCGCCGCGGCGGCCGCATCCCCCGCACCCGACGCGGAGCGCGCCCGATGACCGCGCTGCGCCACTCCATCCTCCCCGCCGCGTGCGTGCTCGCGGTGCTGCTGCTGGGATGGGAAGCGGTCGTCCTGCTCTGGACGCCGCCGGAGTACCTGCTTCCCGCGCCGCTCACCGTCGCGCGCACGCTCTGGGAGGAGCGCGGCACGCTGCTGCCGGGCGCGGGGCTCACCGGCCTCGCGGCGGTCGGCGGCTTCGCGATCGCGGCCGCGCTCGGAGTGCTCGCGGGCAGCCTGCTCGCGGCGAGCCGCTTCCTCATGCGCGGGCTCTACCCGCTGGCGACGCTGCTGCAGATGGTGCCGC
>JAXMAN010000005.1:0-27385 GCA_046350355.1 Phycisphaerales bacterium
CCCACTCCCACGGGTCCTGCTCGCTCCAGTCCGGGCGGGGCGTCGAGACCGGGTACTCGGCCCCCGCCTGCGCCAGGGGCTCGCCCCGGGCGTCGATGAGGAGCGCCTTCAAGGAGGAGGTGCCCACATCCAGTCCGAGGAAGAGCGGATCGCGCGTTGACGCCATGCGGGCGAGGGTACTGCGCGCGGGGGCGTGCGATTGAGCCGAACCTGAATCGATTCTTTGCGCGCCGGACGCGCGGCGTGCCGGGGCCCATGTCCATACTTCCGGCCGACGCTGTCCCCGAGCGTCGCGCGGCGCGTCCGCGTCCGTCCCCGCCACACAGGACCCGACAAGCGATGCTCGATCGTGCGATTCCGATGTCACTTGGCGCGCTGGTGTGCGGCGCCGCGCTTGCCGCCGCGCCGCCGGCGGCGCCCGCGGCGCCAGCGAAGTCCGCCCCCGTCGCGCCGGCGAAGCCGACGCTCGAGGAGACGCGCCTCACCCTCTCCAAGTGGATCGAGACGCAGCAGATCATCTCGAAGGAGCGCAACGACTGGCAGCAGGCGCGCGACGTGCTGCTGGGCCGCGTCGATCTGGTCGGCAAGGAGGTCGCCGCGCTCAAGGAGCGCATCGCGCAGTCCGAGTCCGCGATCGCCGAGGCGGGCAAGAAGCGCGACGAGCTGCTGCAGGAGAAGTCGAAGCTCATCGTCGTGACGGACCAGCTCCGCACCGCGGTGGTCGCGATGGAAGGGCGCCTGCGCGAGCTCGCGAAGCAGCTTCCGGAGCCGGTCGCGGCGAAGGTGCAGCCGCTCATGCAGCGCATCCCGACCGATCCGGGCGACACGCGCGTCACCGTCGCGGAGCGCTACCAGAACGTGCTGGGCATCCTCAACGAGCTCAACAAGGCCAACAGCGAGATCACCGTCGCGTACGAGATCCGCACGCTCGCCGACGGCGTCTCCAGCGAGGTGCAGGTCGTCTACGTCGGCCTCGCGCAGGCGTACTTCCTGAGCCCCAGCGGCGAGGCGGGCATCGGCCGGCCCTCGCCCGAGGGCTGGAAGTGGGAGCCCGCGCCCAACGCCGCCGAGGCGATCGCCATGACGCTCGAGATCATCCAGGGCAAGCGCACGCCCTCCTTCGTCCCGCTTCCGGTGACCATCCAATGAGCCGACCCGTCCCGATCGTCCGTGCCGCGCTCGCGGTCTTCCTGCTCGCGGCCGCGGCGCACGCCGCGCCGCCCGCCGCGACGCCGACCGCGCCTCCTGCCACGCCGGCCGCGCCCGCCGCGACGCCGCCTGCGGCTGCCCCGAGCGCCGGGGAGACCATCGGCCGCGTCTCCTCGGGCGCGGACGCGGAGCTGCAGCGCTCGATCGCCGAGCTCAACCAGGTTCGCTCGCAGATCTCGGCCGAGAAGCTGCCCATCGCGCAGCAGCTCACCGAGCTCGAGGAGAGCGTCGTGCAGCTGCGCAAGGAGAGCGACCGCGTGCAGCGTCTGGTGGACGCGGGCGCGCTGGAGATCTCCGCGCTCAAGCAGGAGATCAAGGCGCGCCAGGAGGAGCTCTCCTACGTGGGAAGCCTGCTGGACGAGTATGTTCGCACCTTCGAGACCCGCATCGGCGTCGGCGAGGTGCAGCGCTTCGCGCAGCCGATCGAGCAGGTGAAGCAGGCGGTCGAGAACAAGACGATCGATCCCTCCAAGCGCTTCGAGATGCAGACCGGCTTCGCGCAGCAGACCATCGCGCGCCTGGGCGACGCGATCGGCGGGACGCGCTTCGCGGGCGCGGGCGTCGACCTGCTGGGCCGCGTGATGCAGGGGCAGTTCGCGATGATCGGCCCGGTGACGCTCTTCCGCGCGGAGTCGGGCACGGCGGGCGTGGCGGTGCCGCAGGTCGGCTCGCCGAACCCGCTCGTGCGTCCGCTCGAGGGGGAGATCGCGGGCACGATCGGCGTGCTCGTCGAGTCCGGCAAGGGCACGCTCGCGCTGGATCCCTCGCGCGGCGGCGCGCTGAAGGCGCTCATCCAGAAGACGAGCCTCATCCACATCTTCGAGAAGGGCGGCCCGATCATGTGGCCGCTGCTGATCGCGTCGATCGCCGCCGCGGCGGTGGTGATCGAGCGCCTGCTCTTCCTGGTCGCGGAGCGGCGCCGCCGCAGCCCCAAGACGCTCGGCCGGTTCTTCGCCGAGGTGGAGCGCGGCGACCTCGACGGCGCGATCCGCGTGGCAAACGGCTCGCGCGACGCCGTCGTGACGACGCTGGGCTACGCGCTGGAGCACCGCGACCAGTCGCTGGGCCACGCGCTGACCTACGCCGAGACGCGCACGATGAAGCGCTACCGCCGCGGCATCGCGGTGCTGGACACGGTCATCACGCTGGCGCCGCTGCTGGGACTGCTGGGCACGGTGACCGGCATGATGGCCTCCTTCGGCACCATCGGCGGAGAGCTCAGCTCGCCCGGCGCGATCACCGGCGGCATCTCCGAGGCGCTCATCGCGACCGCCTTCGGCCTGTGCATCGCGATCGTCTGCCTGCTTCCCTTCAACTACCTGAACAACCGCATCGAGGGCCTGGAGAACGAGATGCTCGGCGCCGGCGAGCAGCTCAAGCTCCTGGTGGAGGGACGCCGCGCCGCGAAGCAGCGCGCGACGGCGGATCCCGAGGACGACCGGCTGCTCGCGACGGCGGGAGGGCTCTGACATGGCTGGAGGAGGCAGACGCCGCCGCGGCAAGGGCAAGTCGGCGCGGATCGAGATCATCCCGCTGATCGACATCATCTTCTTCCTGCTGGCGACCTTCATCATGGTCTCGCTGAGCATGTCGAAGAACCAGGGCGTGCAGGTGGCGCTTCCGGGCGCCTCCACCGCCCAGTCGCTCGGCGACCAGTCCGAGATGGAGAAGGCGGCGACGATCAGCGTGACCGAGAAGGGCGAGGTCTTCTTCAACAAGGAGAAGATCCAGGTCGCGCAGCTTCCGCTGAAGCTGCAGACCTACAAGATGACGGCGAAGGACCCGAAGATCATCGTCAACAGCGACGGTGGCGCGGACTTCAAGCACGTGGTCGCGGTGCTCGACGAGGCGCGCAAGATCGGCATCGCCAAGGTCGGCATCAACACGGACAAGAAGTGATGGGAGCGCGCACGGCCATCTGCATCGTCGCGGCCGTGCTCCTGCACGGCGTGCTGCTGCTCTTCGGCGGGATCCTCTTCCTGGGTGGGGAAGAGGCCGCGGCGAGCAAGCGCGACGTGGAGCTCGTCGACACCGACCTCAGCCAGGACAAGACGCCGGAGGAGGTCCCTCCGGAGCCGCCGAAGGAGCTGCGCCCACCGGAGGAGCAGCCCCCCGACGCGGCGCAGGCGGCGCGCGCGCCCGAGAGCGTCGGCGATCCCGAGGACCGTCCCGCGCTGGACGCGGCGAGCCTCAGCGCGATCGAGGCGGCGCTCAACGGCGGCTCGGGCGCGGGCGGCGGCGGCGACTTCGGCGGCGCGGCCTCGCTCGCCTCGGGCGGGCGCATCGGCGGAACGGGCCGCGCGGACGGAGGCGGCGGATCCGACGCGGCCGAGGGCGCCTTCAGCATCGCCGAGATCGACCAGCGTCCGCGCCCGATCCATCAGGTCGGCGGCGTCTACCCCTCGGAGATGCGCCAGCGCAACGTCGAGGGATCGGTGACGGTCATCTTCATCGTCGACGAGTCCGGCCGCGTGGTGAACCCGCGCGTGGAGAAGTCGAGCCATCCGGAGTTCGAGGCGCCCGCGCTGGATGCGGTCCGGCAGTGGCGCTTCGAGCCGGCGATGCGCGGCGGCAAGCGCGTGAGCTGCCGCATGCGCGTTCCCATGCGATTCCAGCCCAAGTAAGCCATGCAGAAGAGCACCGCCCATCGCCGACGCCTCGCGCACGCCATCCTCCTGGGGTCCGTGGCCGCCATGCCGCGCGCGTTCGCCGCGCCGCCGGCGACGGGCGCCGCCGCCTTCCCGGCGCCCGGGCCCTCCATCTCCGTCTCGCAGCCCGACATCGCGCCGATCTGGAACGATCCCGGCTTCCGCCGCGCCTTCATCGGCAGCTACGGCGTCGCGTCGGAGGTCGAGCCGCGCGTCACGACGGACGATCTCGCGCTGCTGGAGCTGGTGCGCCAGCTCATCGGCGAGGACATGGACGCCGCGCGCACGCTGCTGGCGGGCTCGGTGGGCTCCGACGCCTCGGCGATCCTGGACTTCACGCTCGGAGGCATCCTCTTCCAGGCGGACCACCTGGACGACGCGCTGCTCCGATACCGCGACGCGGTCGCCAAGTTCCCCAGCTTCCGCCGGGCCCACCGCAGCATCGGCTTGATCTGCACGCGCATGGGCCGCTACGACGAGGCGATTGCCGCCTTCAACCGCATGATCGAGCTGGGCGGCAGCGACGCCTACTGCTACGGCCTGCTGGGCTACTGCCACACGCAGAAGCAGGACTACCAGCCCGCCGAGGCCTCGTACCGCAACGCGCTCCTGCTCCAGCCCGACAACGTGGAGTGGCGTCTTGGCCTGACGCGTTCGGTCTTCAAGCAGGGCAAGTACGAGGACGCGGCGAGCCTGCTGGACGTGCTCATCGAGGCGCACCCGGAGAAGTCGGAGTTCTGGCTGCTGCAGGCGCACACCTACCTCGGGCTCAAGCAGCCGATGAAGGCCGCGGTGAACCTGGAGGCGCTGGAGACGCTGGGGCGCTCGACCCCGGACACGCTCGGCACGCTCGGCGACATCTACCTCTCGGAGAACCTCCCCGAGCTGGCGCTGCGCGCCTACGCGCGCGCGGTGGAGGTGGGGCCTGGGCAGCCGCCCGCCCGCACGATCCGCGCCGCCGAGGCGCTGGCCGCGCGCGGGGCGCCCTCGCAGGCGCGCACGCTGCTCGAGATGGTGCGCGCGACCTGGAAGCAGGGGCTCGAGGACGCGGAACGCAAGCGCGTCCTCAAGCTGGAGGCGCGCCTGGCGATGGCCGCCGGCGGCGGCGACGACCAGTCCGCGCAGCTCCTGGAGCAGGTCATCGAGCTGGATCCGCTCGACGGCGATGCGCTGCTCCTGCTGGGACAGCACTTTGCGCGCAAGGGCGAGCCCGACCGCGCGATCCTCTTCTACGAGCGCGCGGCGCGCATCGACGCCTTCGCCCCGCAGGCGAAGGTGCGCATGGCGCAGGTCTACGTCGCGCAGTCGCGCTTCGCCGAGGCGCTGCCGCTGCTGCGGGACGCGCAGGCCGCGCGGCCGCGCGAGGACGTGGCGCGCTACATCGAGCAGGTCGAGCGCGCAGCGCGCGCCAAGCGCTGAGCCGGGGCGCACGCGGGGACCGGGGCAACACGATCCTCACACCGCGCAAACATGGGATTCGCCGCGCCGTAACCAGCCCTTTCCCGTCGCCTCCTAATTTTCGCGGCGTCGGCGTCGCACCGTCCGCGTCGCCGCGCTCCTCCGCAGTCCGTACGCCAGAAGGAACGACGCCATGAAGACTCGTCACTCCAGCGCCGTCATCGCCTCCGCGATGATCTGCGCCATCGCCGGCACCGCCGGCGCCGCCGACATCAACGTCACCACCGACATCGCCGTCTCGACCACCTGGACCGCCAACAACGTCTACAACCTGCAGGGCCAGATCTACGTCCTGCCCGGCGCGACGCTGACGATCCAGCCCGGAACCGTCATCGCCAGCTCGCTCGGTGGCTCGCTCGCCATCACCCGCGACGCGCGCATCAACTGCGTCGGCACCGCCCAGCAGCCGATCATCTTCACCTCGACGGCCGACCGCGCCACCTGGACCAACGGCAATCCCAAGACCGGCGTCTGGCGTCCGACCGCCAACGAGTGGGGCAACGTGACCGTCATGGGCCGCGCCTACATCGGCAAGTACGGCCAGGGCGCCGTCTCGACGAACACCGCCGCGCCCAACGCGAACAACTACGCGAACATGGAGGGCCTGACCGCGAGCGGCCCCGACGACACGCGCACCCGCTACGGCGGCGGCAACGACAACGACAACAGCGGCACCTTCCGCTACGTCTCGCTGCGCTACGGCGGAAAGGTCGTCGGCCTGGGCAACGAGCTCAACGGCCTCTCGCTCGGCGGCATCGGCCGCGGCACGATCATCGACCACATCGAGATCATGAACAACGTCGACGACGGCATCGAGATCTGGGGCGGCACCGTCGACCTCAAGTACGTGAACATCTGGAACATCGGCGACGACTCGCTCGACATCGACCAGGGCTGGCGCGGCCGCGCGCAGTTCGGCCTGCTCGTCGCGGGCTACTCGATCCCCGGCGCCGCCGCGGGCTCGGGCTTCCCCGACAGCCTCATCGAGATGGACGGCGCCGAGAAGTCCGACGCGCAGCCCGTCAGCACCTTCAACATCTGGAACTTCACCTGCATCGGCCAGCCGCTGACCAGCCGCGACGGCACCAAGTGGCGCGACAACGCCCGCGGACAGTTCCACGCGAGCATCTTCATGGACATCGCCAAAGAGGTCGTGCGCAACGACAACACCGACGGCGAGTCGACGGGTGGCCAGACCGGCTACGGCTTCAACGGCACGCTGAGCTGGGCCAACACGTGGACGACGAACTACAACGTCTACTCCACGGTCAACCCCTTCGCGAACCCCGCGGCGGCCTACACCGCGCAGGTCAGCGGCAAGCTCATCGAGTACACCGACTCGGTCTTCTTCCGCAACAACAACGCCGCGGCCTACACCGAGGCGAACGCGCGCGGCGTCTTCGCCGCCGCCAACAACAACGTGCAGGCCACGCTGATGCCGATCGTCTCGATGACGCGCGGCGCCAACGTCATCTCCGGCACCATGGTCGTCGCCAACGTGATCTCGATCGATCCGCGCGCGGCGAACAACGCGGTGACGAGCGTCACCTCGGCGCCGGCGAACGGGTACTTCGATCCGGTCACCTACCGCGGCGCGTTCAGCACCCAGGACAACTGGCTCTGCAACTGGACCGCGGCCGACGCCTTCGGCTTCGTCGTGAAGCCCGCCGGCGTCTGCTCGATCTGCGATGCGGACCTCAGCGGTGACAACATCGTCGGCGGCGCCGACCTGGGCCTGCTCCTGGGCAACTGGGGCAACGCGGGCGCGGGCGACCTGAACAACGACGGCATCGTCAACGGCGCCGACCTCGGCGTCATGCTCGGAGCATGGGGCGCCTGCCCGTAAGGGAAGGTTCGGAGCAGGAGTCCCAACGCGGGAACCCGGGGCGCCTGGCGGCGGCAGTGACCGCGCCGCCAGGCGCCTTGGGAACTCCCGGAGAAGGAGCGAAACATGGCGTGCGTGATCGTGGATCGACTGGTGGTCCCCGCGGTGGTCGGCGTGCTTGCGCTGGCGTCCGCGGGAGCGGGGGAGGGCGCGGCGGCGCAGGGCGCGCCGGCCGCGAAGGCGCCGGCCGCGAAGGCGCCCGAGCAGAAGGCGCCCGCCGCGAAGGCGCCCGAGCAGAAGGCGCCCGCAGCGGGTGCGCCCGCCTCGGAGCAGGTGCGCGACGCGCTGCTCGAGCAGGCCTTCGAGATCGCCTCGTCCATTCCGGTGACGCCGCACGCGCGCGACCGGGCCCGCGTGCAGGAGGATGTCGCGCTCGGCGCGCTGCGGCTGGGGCTGCTCGACCAGGCGCGCCGGTACGCGGTGCAGATCGAGGGCTGGCGCGGCGGCGAGGCGATGGCGCTCATCGGCCGTGCGCACGCCGCGCGCGGCGACCAGCAGCGCGCGCGCGAGTGCGCGACGGTCGCGGCGCTGCTCGTCGGGAGCGAGCGATCCTGGCAGAACGAGCGCGTGCTCGCGCTGCTCGCGTGCCTCTGGCTGGACCTGGGGGACGACGCACAGGCCGCGAAGCTGGTCGCCGATCTCTCGCCGGAGCACCTGGGCACCTACCAGGCGGCGCGCACCGCGCGGATTCCCGACGCGGCGCTCGAGGCGCAGCTCGCGGTCTTCGACGCGGCGGTCGCCTCGGGGAGCTTCGACGTGGCGCGGACGGCGGTGGACGGCTACGCCGCGCTGCTGGCGCGCTCCACTGGCGATGCGCAGCGCCGCGAGGCGGTGCTCGCCTCCGCGCGCCGCGCGATCAAGTCGCTCCCGCTGGACCTGCAGGTCTCGCGCAGCGCGTCGCTGGCGGAGGAGCTCGCGGGCAAAGGGATGACCGCGCCGGCGCAGGCGCTGCTCGCCGACGCCTCCGCCGTCTACGCGCAGGTGAAGTGGGACGCGGAGGACTTCGCGCCGCTGGGTGCCGAGCTGGTGCGCGCGCGCATCGCGCTGGGCGACCGCGAGGGCGCGCGCACGGAGCTGCGCCGCCTGGGCGCGGAGCTCGACCGCGTCGAGCCGACGATCGTGAACCTGCGGCGCGGCATCTCGCTGCGCGCGCTCGCGGAGGCGTGGGCGCTCCTGGGCGACGCCGGCGCCGCGCGCGCGCTCTACGCGCGCGCGCTTGAGGCGGGCGTGCTCAACCCGAACTCGCGCCCGCGCGCCGAGGACCTGAGCGCGACCTGCCTCTCGCTGGGCGTCGCCCGCGTCGAGCCCACGCCCGAGATGACGCGCCGGATCGAGCAGATCCGCGCGGCGCTGGCGGATCCATGGTGATCCTGCGCGGCACGGCACTCGTCTCGGCCCTCGCCGCGGTCGCGGCGACGGCCCCCGCGCATGCGCAGGCGGCCGCGGGCGGCACGGTGCGCGGCACCGTCGTCGACAAGGAGTTCAGCGCGCCGGTCGCGGGCGCCGTCGTCACCATCCTGGACACCGGCGCACGCGCGACCACGGGCGACACCGGCGCCTTCTCGCTCCCGAACATCCCGCCGGGGACCTACACGGTCGTCGTCACGAAGCCGGGCTTCCTGCGCGCGGTGCGCACGGGGGTCTCGGTGGGCGCGGGCAAGCTCGTCGACGCGGACTTCGCGCTCGCGGGCGAGTTCGAGGACATGGAGGAGTTCGTCGTCCAGGACATGACCGTGGCGGCGGACACGGGCGCGCAGAAGGAGCTGCTCGTCCCGATCAACTTCGAGCCGTACACGATCCTGCCCCCGATCGAGTTCCGCCTGCGCCTGGAGGCGCCGGCGCTGCTCGACACCGTCGGCGTCGAGGCGATCAGCCGCTCCGGCGCCTCCGACGCGGCGGCGGCGCTGCTGCTCGTCCCCGGCGCCTCGCTGCAGGACGGCAAGTACGCGGTCATCCGCGGCCTGCCCGACCGCTACGTCGCCACGCTCATGGACGGCGTGCGCCTGCCGACCGCCGATCCCGACAAGCGCGCGGTGAAGCTGGACCAGTTCCCCACCGCGATCATCGAGGGAATCCAGGTCAGCAAGAACTTCACCCCCGACCAGCAGGGCGAGGCCTCCGGCGGCGCGGTGAACATCCAGCTCAAGGACCTGCCGGAAGAGGGCTACCTGCGCATCTCCGGCCAGGTCGGGGGCAACTCGCAGGTGAAGGACGGGCAGTTCCTCACCTATCCCGGCGGCGGACTCGGCTTCTGGGGGGGCAACAGCACCCTCAAGACGCATCCCGACCAGGCGGGGCAGTCCTGGTCGAACCCGACGAGCACGCTCGAAGGCACCGCGCCGCCGATCTTCAAGTGGTCGGTCGCGGCGGGCCAGTCGTGGGAGATCGACGACGGCGTGCGCCTCGGCGCCTTCGGCAACTTCTTCTACGCCGCCGACGCGTCGGCGTACAACAACGGGCAGCTCAACTCGCTCGAGCAGGCCGGACCGGGCACCGCGCTCGTCCCCGAGACCTTCGGCACCGGCACCGACTTCAAGACGGAGCTCTACGACGTCGCGCAGGGCACGCAGTCGGTCGACTGGGGCGGGCTCGGCACCATCGGACTGGAGACGGAGAACAACCGGCTCAGCGTGAAGTTCCTCTACACGCTCCTCTCCGAGAACCAGGCGATCCGCCTGACCGACACGCGCGGCAAGTCCTACTTCTTCCCCGGCTACAACCCCGACGACCTCACGGGCATCGGCCACGACCAGCCCGACGCGGCGCCGTGGAACCGGCTCGAGACGCTCGACTACAGCCAGCTCAGCACGCAGGCGCTCATCCTGCGCGGCGAGCACACGCTGGCCTTCCTCGATTCGGGCGAGGGCTCCGATCCGGGGACGTTCGCCTTCGGCGTGCCGACGCTCGACTGGCGCCTCTCGCTGAGCAAGGCGAAGGAGAGCCAGCCCGACCAGACGCAGTTCGCCGCGTACTGGATCCCCGAGTTCCAGATCATCCCGGGCTTCAACCTGCCCCCGCAGTGGATCGCGTACCCGCCAGCGCAGAGCGCCTTCGTCGGCTGGGTGCAGCACATCAACTACGAGAACGAGGAGAGCAGCATCCAGGGCGCGCTGAACGTCAAGCTGCCCTTCACGCAGTGGGACGACCGCGACGGCTACGTGAAGACGGGCACCTTCGTCGACGTCGTCAGCCGCAGCTACCGCCAGCAGACCTTCAGCAACAGCGGCGATCCGAACACCTCCAACTCCAGCGGCTGGGACCAGCCCTGGAGCGTGGTGTTCCCGACGCAGGACCACCCGATCAGCGAGTCCACGACGGACATCTCCTACGACGGCGCGCAGGACATCCTGGCCTTCTACGGGATGATCGACCTGCCCATCAACGAGACGATGAACATCGTCACCGGCCTGCGCTACGAGGGGACGCACATGTCCACGACGGTGATCCCCGACGTGGACGCGCTGTGGATCGACGTCAACACGCAGACGCTCTTCAAATTCACGGGCCCGAACATCTGGGACGCGGACTTCACCGAGAACCGCATCCTCCCGATGATCGGCTGGAACTGGAGCATCCAGGACGACCTGGTCGTGCGCCTGGCCTTCGCGCAGACGCTCGCGCGGCCGAACTTCTACGAGATGGTGCCGGTGCTGCAGTACGAGTACATCGGCGGCCCGATCTTCATCGGCAATCCCGACCTGGGCATGAGCGCGCTCAACAACTACGACGCGCGCGTCGACTACACCCCCTACGAGAACTGGCTCATCTCCGGCTCGGTCTTCTACAAGACGATCAAGGACCCGATCCAGTACGTGAACCGCTTCACCGAGGGATTCTCCTACACCAGCGCGCTGAACTTCCCGAGCGGCTGGCTGCTGGGGGCGGAGATCGAGTCGCGCATCACCTTCGAGCCGATCTTCGGCGAGGCGTGGAAGGGGCTCGCGGTCGGCGGCAACTTCACCTGGATGACCTCCTCGGTGCAGCTCGACCAGGACGACATCGACGCGCTGCGCGTCTACGGCGACAACTCGACGTCGCAGCCGATGACGGCGACGCCCGACTACCTCTTCAATGTCAACCTGACCTACGACTTCGAGCCCTTCGGCACGCAGTTCGGCATCTTCTACAACTACAAGGGCGAGTCGCTGGTCAGCGGCGCGAACCCGCACACGACGCTGCTCACGCCCGCGATCTACCAGCTCGGGTACGGGACGCTGAATGTCACGCTCTCGCAGCAGATCGTCGGCGGACTCAAGGTCTCGGCGTCGGCGAAGAACCTGACCAACCCGCAGATCCAGACGCAGTACCGCATGAACGAGAACATCACCGGCCTCAACTCCACCTACACGGCGGGCATCGACTTCGCCGTGGCGCTCACCTTCCAGGCCGCCTTCTGAGAACACGCGAGGCACCCGCATGATCCCGATCCTCCTCACCGCCGCGCTGATGGCCGCGACCGTCGCGCCCCCCGCGACCGCGCCTGCGACGCCCGCCGCGCCGGCGAAGTCCGCGCAGCCCGCCGCGAAGCCCGCCGCCGCGAAGCCCGGCGCAGCCGCCAAGCCCGGCGACGCCGCGAAGCCCGGCGACGCGGACGCGCCCGCCGAGCCGCCCGCGCCTCCCTCGCCCGAGCGCACGCCCGAGGCGTTCCTCGCCGAGATCGCCGCGCACGACCTGCTCGAGATCAGCCTCGGCCGCCTGGCCGCCGAGCGCGCCTCCGATCCGGCGGTGCGCGACTTCGGCCGGCGCATGGTCGTCAACCACACCGCGGTGCAGGTGCTGGTGACGCGGATCGCGGGGCGTCAGCGCGCCTCGGTCCCCGCGCAGCTCCTGCCCGAGGACAGCGCCGTCTACGCCGAGATGTCCGCGCGCACCGGCGGCGACCTCGACCGCGCCTACATGATGTTCATCGCGCAGCGCAACGCGCGCGCGCTCGAGCTCTTCCGCTGGCAGGCGGACAACGGCACGAACGCCGAGGTGAAGTCCTTCGCCGCGCAGACCGCGGCGATCATGGGCACGCACGCGCGCGCCGCGGACGCGCTCAACCAGGTCGTCAACAAGGAGGAGCTGCGCCGCATCGCCGAGGAGAAGGCGCAGGCCCTCCGCGAGGAGGAGCAGCGCAAGATCATCGAGGCGCAGGAGGCGGCCATCGCCGCGGCCAAGCGCAAGGGCGGCAAGAAGCCCGCCCCGAAGAAGCCCATGGGCGCGACCTCCTGACGCGCTCGGGTGGGGGAGGCGCGGGCGGCGCGGACCGGCGCCCGCGCCCCTCCTTACACTCTGCCGCGTGCTCCCCGACCTGCAGTACGCCGCGATCCGCTTCGAGAACTTCGTCTCCGAGATCCTGCTGCCCGCGGCATTCCCGCAGCGCGCGCCGCTGGAGGTCGAGGTCTGGCAGACGCCCGAGCGCGTGCGCCCCGAGCGCGCGCTGGGCGGGCGCTTCGAGCGCGTCGAGCGCGGCTGGCGTTGGGGGCCCGTCTGGAGCAGCGCGTGGTTCCGGCTGCGTGGCGCGGTGCCGGCGTCGATGCACGGCCGGCGCGTCGCGCTGCGCTTCAGCAGCGGCACCGAGGCGCTCCTCTGGAAGGACGGCGTCCCAAACCAGGGCTTCGATCCCTACCGCGATCTCGCGCTGCTGTGGGAGAAGGCGCCCGCGGACGCGCAGGCGGTCGAGCTGCTCGTCGAGGCCGCGTGCAACCTGCCGCTGGGCATCAGCACCTTCTGGTGGGACCACCCGGAGCTGCACGCGCGCTGGAAGGAGGAGCGTCCCGGCCGTCTGGAGGCCGCGGAGCTCGTCGTGCAGGACGAGGCCGTCTGGCGCTTCGCGCAGGGTTTCGACACCGCGCGCAAGCTGCTGCTGACGCTTCCGGAGACGGACGCGCGCGCGCACGCGCTGGACCGCGGGCTGCGCGCGCTCATGGCGCGCCTGCCGGCGGGGGCGGGCGCGGAGCCGATGCACGCGGCGTGCACGAGCCTCTTCCCCGAGCTCGCGGCGCTGCTGATGGGGCGCGGACCGCAGACGCCGGTGACCTGCGACGCGGTCGGCCACGCGCACATCGACACCGCGTGGCTCTGGCCCATCGCCGAGACGCGCCGCAAGTGCCTGCGCACCTTCGCGAACGTCCTGCGCCTGCAGGACCGCTACGAGCACTTCCACTTCCTCTGCAGCCAGGCGCAGCAGTACGCGTGGGTCGAGGAGGACTCGCCCGAGCTCTTCGCGCAGATCGCCGCGCGCGTGGCCGAGGGACGCTGGGAGCCCGGCGGCGCGATGTGGATCGAGCCCGACTGCACCTGCCCGAGCGGCGAGAGCTTCATCCGCCAGATCCTGCACGGCACGCAGTGGTGGCGCAGCCGCTTCGGCGCGGCGGCGCCGCAGCGCTTCCTCTACCTGCCCGACACCTTCGGCTTCCCCGCGAGCCTGCCGCAGATCATCGCGCAGGCGGGGCTCGACACCTTCATCACCAACAAGATGAGCTGGTGCGAGTCCAACCGCTTCCCCAACGTCACCTTCCGCTGGCGCGGCATCGACGGCACCGAGGTGCTCACGCACCTCACGCCGGGCCACAACTACAACAGCAGCATCGAGCCCAAGGATTTCCAGTACGCGGTCGCGAACCTGGTGCAGCAGGATGGCGCGCGGATTCCGGCGTACCTGCAGCCCTTCGGCTTCGGCGACGGCGGCGGCGGGCCGACGGCGGAGCAGATCGAGCGCGCGGCCATCGGCGCGCGCTGCGAGGGACTGCCGCGCGTCGAGCAGCGGCGCGTCGACGACTTCTGCGGCCAGCTCCATGCCGCGCACGAGGCGCTGCGGCGCGACGGCCAGGAGCTGCGCGTCTGGGACGGCGAGCTCTACCTGGAGCTGCACCGCGGCACCTACACGAGCCAGGCGTGGATCAAGGAGGCCAACCGGCGTGGCGAATGCCTGCTGCGGCTGGCCGAGGCGCTCGCGTGCGCGCGCGCGGGCTTCGAGGGCGCGGCCGCCGCGCGGCAGGTGCGCGAGGAGCTCGACGGAGCCTGGAAGACGCTGCTGCTGAACCAGTTCCACGACATCCTGCCGGGCAGCTCCATCGGCGCCGTCTACGACGACGCGCGCGTTCAGATGGACCAGGTGCGCACGGAGGCGACGCGCGCGGTGCAGCGCGGCATGGCGTGGATCGCCGCGCAGGCCGCGGCGCCGAAAGGCGCGCTCGTGGTCTTCAACCCGGCGTCGACGGAGCAGACGGCGGTGCTCGCGACCGAGGACGGCCCCGTGCTCGCCGAGCGCGTGCCGCCGCTGGGGATCCGCGTCATCGCGGCGGGGGAAGCCCCGCGCCCCGCGCCCGCCGACGCGGTCGTCGTCGAGGGCGATCGCACGCTGCGCAATGCGCACCTGGAGGCGGTCATCGACGACGCCGGACGCGTGGCGCTGCTGCGTCGCCCGGGCTCGTCGCGCGCGGCCAACGCGCCCGACGGCGCGGGCGGCCTGCTGCCGATGAACCAGCTCGTGCTCTACGAGGACCGCCCGCGCCGCTGGGAGGCGTGGGACATCGACCGCGACTACCAGGAGAAGATGCAGCGCGTCATGGGCCGCGCCGAGCGCATCCACGCGGTGCAGCGCGGGCCGCTCGAGGGCGAGATCGTCGTCGAGCGCGCGATCGGCCGCGCCAGCCGCATGGTGCAGCGCTACCGCCTGACCGCGGGCGTGCCGCGCCTGGAGATCGCCACGCGCATCGACTGGCGCGAGGAGCAGACGCTGCTGCGCGCGCTCTTCCCGTGCGCGGTGCGCACGCGGCGCGCGAGCTTCGGCATCCAGTTCGGCTGCTACGAGCGCGCCACGCACGAGAACACCAGCTGGGAGCGCGCGCAGTTCGAGGTCCCGGGCCACAACTGGATGGACCTGAGCGAGCCCGGCCTGGGCGTCGCCGTGCTGGACGACGGCAAGTTCGGCCGCAGCGCGCGCCACGGCGTGCTCGGCCTGAGCCTGCTGCGCGCGCCGAACTTCCCCGATCCGGTCGCCGACCGCGGCGAGCATCGCTTCACCTACGCGCTCATGGTGCACGAAGGCGACTGGCGCGCCGCGGGCGTGGATGCGCAGGCGGAGCAGCTCAATCACCCGCTGGTGGGGGCGATCGCGCGGGGCGCGGGCGTGTACGCGGGCGCACCCGCGCGCGCCGGCGCCGCTGCGAGCCCCGCAGGTCTTCCCGACGGCTGGCAGGCGGCCTCCGTGCGCTGCACCGGCGCGGCGCACGCGGAGATCGCGGCGCTCAAGCCTTCCGAGGAGCCGGGCGGCCTCGCGCTGCGCCTGGTGGAGGTCCGCGGCGGCGCCGGCGAGGCGACCGTGCGCTGGGGCTTCCCCGTGCGCGCCGTCGCGGCGGTCGACCTGCACGAGCGCCCGATGGAGGAGGTCGCGATCGAGCACGATCCGGCCAGCGGCACGACGCGCCTCGCGCTGCGGCCCTTCCAGATCGCGACCCTGCTGGCGGAGCTGCCCGCGTGAACCTGACGCTCCTGGACTGGATCATCGTCGGCGTCTTCCTCGCGTCGATGATGGCCGTCGCGCGGAGCACCCGCCGCTACTCCACGAGCGTCGCCGGCTTCCTGGCCGCCAACCGCTGCGCGGGGCGCTACCTGATCTCCGTCGCGGACAGCCGCGCGGCGATCGGGCTCATCTCGCTCGCGTGGTTCTTCCAGCAGTACTACGACTCGGGCTTCACGAACATCTGGTGGGGCTTCATCGAAGGCCCGGTGATGATCATGCTCGCGCTGACGGGGTGGGTCGCGTACCGCTTCCGCGAGACGCGCGCGCTCACGCTGGCGCAGTTCCTGGAGGCGCGCTACAGCCGCAGCTTCCGCGTCTTCTGCGGGCTGCTGGCCTTCGTCGCGGGCATCCTCAACTACGGCATCTTCCCGGCGGTGAGCGCGCGCTTCCTCATCGCCTTCTGCGGGCTGCCCGACCACTTCATGCTCGCGGGCATGCAGATGGACACCTACATCGTGACCGTCGGCGTGCTGCTCTCGACCGCGCTCTTCTTCGTCTTCGCGGGCGGGCAGATCGCGGTGATGGTCACCGACTTCCTGCAGGGCATCTTCGGCAACCTCGTCTTCTTCCTGGTCTGCGGCTACATGCTCTGGAGCATCCCCTGGGAGCACGTCGCGCAGACGATGCTCGCCCAGCCGAAGGGACATTCGATGGTGAACCCCTCGCCATTGAGCCTTTCCGGCGAGACGAACTTCAACGCGACCTACTGGCTGATCCAGGCCTTCATCCTGCTCTACACGACCAAGGCGTGGCAGGGGGACCAGGGCTACAACGCCGCCGCGCTCGACGCCAACGAGGCGCGCATGGCCAACGTGCTCAACGGCTGGCGATTCCGCGTGCTGGTGCTGCTGGTGATCCTGGCGCCGGTGATGATCAAGACCTGGATGTCGCATCCGGCGTACGAGTCCGCGCGCGCGCCGGTGGCGGCGCAGCTCGCGCCGTACGAGCAGGAGCTCGCCTCGGCGCGCGCGGAAATCGCGGTGCTGGAGGCGCAGGGGGCGGAGGCCGACGCCGCCGCGCCCGCGCCCCCGCCCGCGCCCGAGCGCGAGCACGCGCTGCAGCTCGCGCGCGAACGCGCCGTGCGCGCGGAGGCCTCGCTCAGCGAGCTGCGCACGCCGCATGCGCTCGCGGGGATGCTGCCGCCGATCCTCATGGGCCTGCTCGCCGCGGCGTTCCTGGGCTGCTACCTGGGCACCGACGACACCTACCTGCACTCGTGGGGGACGATCTTCGTGCAGGATGTGGTGATGCCGCTGCGCGCGCGCTTCAACGCGGCGCCGCTCGATCCCGCGCGCCACATCCGCTGGCTGAAGGGGGCGATCTTCGTCGTCGCGGTCTGGGGCTTCTGCTTCAGCATCCTCTTCCGCACGCCCAGCCAGCGCATCGCGATGTACTGCGGCATCACCGCCACGATGTTCGTCGCGGGCGCGGGCGCCGCGATCATCGGCGGTCTCTACACGCGCTGGGGCACGCGGCTGGCGGCGTGGTCCGCGATGCTCACGGGCATGGTGCTGAGCCTGGGCGTCATCGTGCTGAAGGAGTTCGCGTGGATCCCGCGCTCGCTCTTCGGGACGGCGCTGGAGCCGGTCGCGCGCGCCGTCTTCTGGTTCGACCAGTGGAATGGCCAGGTGCTCAGCTTCTGGACGATGCTCGCGGCGAGCGTCGTCTACGTCGTCGTCTCCGTCGCGCAGTGGCGCGGGCCGGCGTCGGCGTTCGACCTCGACCGCCTGCTGCACCGCGGCAAGTGGCGCGTCGAGGGCTCGGCGCTCGCGGACGCGCCGGCGACGCGTTGGTACGAGAAGATCGGCTTCGACCGCGAGCTCACCGGCGCGGACAAGTGGGTGATGCTCGTGACCATCTCCTGGCCGCTCTTCTGGACGATCGTCTTCCTCGGCTTCATGCCGTGGGTGCTCGCGGGCACCGTCTCCGACCAGGGCTGGCTGGACTTCTGGCACGCGTACACGCTGCTGATCTTCGTCGCCGGCACCGCGGTGACGATCTGGTTCGCCATCGGCGGCGCGCGCGACCTGCGCCGGATGTACGCGCTCCTGCGCGAGCGCCACGCCGACGCGCGCGACGACGGCACCGTCGCGGGCGAATCGGCCGCACCGGCGCCCGCGCGCGACGAGCGCCCGAGCGCATAGGCCGCGCCGCGTGCACGACCCCCGGCGAGGGCTTTGTCCGGAGCACCAGGACCGCTAGACTCTGTTTTCGTGGGTGGTTTCACCGCATGCGGAAGTTCCGTCGTCGGCGTCCGCCGTGCGCCTTCCCGTCCCGGTGAGCCTCGCACCCTGGAGTCAAGGAGCGTTCCATGTCGTGCCTGCAAAAGCTGAGCGTCGCGTGTGTCCTAGTGGTCGCCTCCAGCGCCTCCGCGCAGATCTTCACCGACAACTTCATTCCCGGTCCGAGTCCCCTCTGGGGCAATGAAATCGGAAGCTGGCATGGGCAGGGCAGCTACGACGCGCAGTTCCCGAGCACCGCTCCGAACGCGCATTCGAGCCTGCCCTTCGACCTCAGCGACACGGTCATCGAGTGCGACATCATCCAGTGCATCGATGGCGGCGTGTGGATTCACAGCGAGGAGGCCCCCGGCACGGCGGTGGGCCGCAAGGGCGTGCTGCTGGTCGCGGCCGGCGGTGGCTCGAGCTTCAGCGGCCTGTACTGGCACGTGGTTCCGACCGGCGAGAGCTACGGCCCCCCGGTCAGCGTCTCCCCGGACCTGTTCCAGACGGGATCCAACATCCACATCCGCGTGGAGGCGTCGAACGGCCAGTACCGCGCGTACCTGAACGGATCCTCCGCGCCTGCCACCGTGCTCAACAACAACACCTTCACGCACGGTCAGGTGGCGCTCTACGACTTCTCGAGCCAGGTCTTCCAGAACGTGGTGCTTGACGGCACCGTGCTCTGCACCACCGTGGCGGACCTCAACTGCGATGGCGTCGTCAACGGCGCCGATCTCGGGATCCTGCTCGGACAGTGGGGCGCGAACGGCAGCGCCGACCTGACCGGCGACCATCAGGTCGATGGCGCCGATCTCGGCGTGCTGCTGGGCGCCTGGACTGTCTAAGCACATCTGAAACCACCAGCACGCGTGCCCGCGCTTCCCCTCGACATTCGCTGGACCGTCGAGTGCACGCGCGGCGCGCCGGCACCGAACGCGGGACGCGTCTTCGAGGCGGCGGTCCCCGGCTGCGTGCACCTGGACCTGCTGCGCGCGGGAGCGATCGCGCATCCCGACCGCGGCGACGGCGAGGCGCGCCAGGAGTGGGTCGGTCTCGCCGACTGGCGCTGGCGCGGGCGCTTCGAGCTCGCGGAGCTGCCGGCGGCGGGGGCGCTCGAGCTGGTCTTCGAGTCCATCGACACCTGCGCGACGGTGCGCTGCAACGGCGTGCTCCTGGGCGAGGTCGCGAACCAGTTCCATCCGCACCGCTTCGACGCGCGCGCGGCGCTGCGCGTGGGCACGAACGAGATCGAGGTCGAGGTCGCCGCGCCCGTCGGCCGCGTGCGCGCGCTCGAGCAGCAATGGGGCCCGCGCCCCGTCAATGGCGACTGGACGCCGTACCCGTTCCTGCGCAAGAGCGCGTGCAACTTCGGCTGGGACTGGGGACCGCGCGTGCCCACGAGCGGCCTCGCCGGCGCCGTGTGGATCGACGCGTACGAGATCGCGCGCATCGCGCAGGTGCGGCCGCTCGTCGTGGAGTGCGGCGAAGCGCTCGCGCGCATCGAGGTGCATGTGCAGGCGGAGCGCGCGCCGGGCGCCTTCGCGCCGCTGCGCGCGATGGTGGAGCTGGAGTCGCCCGACGGACGCCGCTTCGCCGCGGAGGCGCCGCTGGGTCTCGATGGCGCGGGCGTCGTCGTGGTCGAAGTGCCATCGCCGATGCGCTGGTGGCCGCGCGGGCACGGCGCGCAGCACCTGTGCGACCTGCGCGTGCGCGTGGTCGTCGACGGCGCGCGCGGCGCGCTTCCGGTCGCGTCATGGCGGCGGCGCATCGGGCTGCGGACGGTCGCGCTCGACACGGCGGCAGACGCGCACGGCTCGCGCTTCGCGGTCGTCGTGAACGGGCGCGCGGTGCCGATCGTCGGCGCGAACTGGATTCCCGCGACGCTCTTTCCCTCGTCCGACCGCGCCGAGCGCGTCGACCGGCTGCTGGAGCTGGCGTGCGAGGCGCACCTGAACATGCTGCGCGTCTGGGGCGGTGGGCACTACGAACCCGAGCGTTTCTACGAGCGCTGCGATGAACTCGGCCTGCTCGTCTGGCAGGACTTCATGTTCGCGTGCGCGACCTATCCGGAGGATGCGCCGATGCCCGCGCTGGTCGAGGCGGAGGCGCGCCACCAGATCGCGCGGCTGAGCTCGCACGCGTGCCTCGCGCTCTGGTGCGGCGGCAACGAGGATGTGCTCGCCTGGCAGAGCTGGGGCTTCCGCGAACGGCTCGCGCCGGGGCAGAGCTGGGGCTGGAGCTACTGGAGCGAGCTGCTGCCGCGCCTGTGCCGCGAGCTGGATCCGACGCGGCCCTACTGGACCGAGAGCCCGTGGAGCGGCTCGCTCGAGCGGCACGCAAACGATCCCGATCACGGCGACCGGCACACCTGGGACCTCAAGATCGAGCAGTACCGCACGATGGTGCCGCGCTTCACCAGCGAGTTCGGCCACCAGGGGCCGCCGAACCGGCAGACGCTCGCGGAGGCGCTCGGCGAGGAGGCGCTGCGCATCGGCAGCCCCGAGCTGGCGCTGCGCCAGCGCGCGTGGGGCGGCGATGCGGCGCAGTACGAGCCGTACCTCGCGGAGCATTTTCATCCCGCGCGCGACTTCGACGAATGGCTCTACCAGACGCAGCTCCTGCAGGCGCGCGCGATGCGCATCGCGATCGCCTGGCTGCGCGCGAACCAGCCGCGCTCGATGGGCGCGCTCTTCTGGCAGTGGAACGATGTGTGGAG
Organism: Phycisphaerales bacterium; assembly: GCA_046350355.1. Taxonomy (GTDB): domain Bacteria; phylum Planctomycetota; class Phycisphaerae; order Phycisphaerales; family SM1A02; genus UBA966. Next base: position 20,651 of record JAXMAN010000005.1, read on the forward strand.
CGGGCATTCGTGGAGCGCGGTCGATGTCGCGCTGCGGCCCAAGCCCTTCTGGCATGCGCTGCGCGCGTGCGCGGCGCCGCGCGCGGTGAGCATCGAGCCGATGCCCGACCTGCGCGTGGCGCTGGTGAACGACACCGGCGAGCCCTGGCGCGCGACCGTGCGGCTGGCGCGCGTCGGGCCCGACGGGCGCGTGCGCGCGCGCGGCGAGGACCGCGTCGAGTTGCCCGCGCGCGGCGTGGATGCGTCGATCGCGGTGGCGGCGGCGTTGGGGGGCGCGTCGCACGGCGGCGCGGCGCTCGCGCCGGACGAGCTGCTGCTCGCGGAGGTCGATGCGCAGCGCGCCTGGTGGAGCGGCGCCCGCGAGCGCGAGCGTCCGCAGCCGCCGCGCGCGCCCGCCGTGGAGATCGCGCTGTCGGGCGGCGGGCGGCGGTGGACCGCGCAGGTGCGTGCGCGCGGATTCGTGCGCGAGCTGTGGATCGAGCCGCGCGCCGCGTGGCGACGCTGCGAGCCGAACCTGCTGACGCTGCTGCCCGGCGAGCAGGAGCGGGTGGAGATCGAGCTGGAGTCGCCGGTGGGTCAGGCGCCCGCGCTGCGGGTGGAGGGATTGTGATGCGAGCGGATGCGAAGCGAGTGGTGATGTTGACGATCGGTTGTGCGGCTGCGGTGTCGACGGCGACGCTGGCGTGCGCCGCGGGCGCGCAGACGCCGGCGAAGGCGCCTGCATCGACGGCGCCGCCCGCCGCGCCCGCGGCGCCCGCGCCGTCCGCCGCACCCGCCGCCGCCACCACCGACCTCCTCACCGCCGACGAAGCCGCACATGTCATCGACGTGCTCGCCCCGCACGACGCGCAGGCGCGCGAGCGCGCGACCGCGGCATGGACGCGCTTCCAGTCGCAGGATCGCGAGGCCGCGGGGGCGACCGCGCCGCGCCTTGCGGCGGTGCGCGAACTCGTCGCCGTCTGGCGCGCGACCTCGCGCGCGGCGGATGCGCCCGTGCTCATGGATCGCGTCGTCGCCGCCGCGGGAGCGCGCGCCATCGGCCGGGCTCTCGGCGCGCCCGCGCGCGACCCGATGCTCGCGCGCGTCTTCGCCCTCTACGTCGCCGCGATGCGCACGTCCGCGCCGGACCGCCCGCTCTGGCCCGGCGCGACCGCGCCGCGGGTCGTGGATGCGACCTTCGCGCTCTGGCAGACCGACGGCGCGGGGCAGCCGCAGCTCGACGCGCTCGACGCCTCGCTCCTGGTCTGCGATTCCCGCCGGTGCTTCGTGCAGCGCGAGCAGGCGTGCGTCGCCGCGCTCGCGCGTCTGCTGCGCGACGCCGAGGCCGCGGGCACCGTCGCCCCGGGCGCCGCGCGTCGCTGGAACGCCGCCTTCGCGCGCGCCGCGTTGCCCAGCGTCGCGGGACTGCAGTGGCTGGAAGGCGCCGGCGGCGATCGCGCCCGCGCGCTGGCGCGCGACTCCGGCGACGCCGCGCTGCAGCGGCGCGTCGACGAGCTGCTGCTCGCGTACGCCAACGACCTCGCCGCGCGCCGCGAGGCGATCGCGCCCACCGCGATGACGATCCTCGAGATGCGCGCCGATCGCGGCGACGCCACCCCCGACGCGGCCGCGCTCCTGCAGCCGATCGCGGAGCAGGCGTGGGCCGTGCAGCGCGCCTCGATCGACGCGATCGCCGCCGCGCTGGGCACCGCGCGCGGCCAGGTGATGCGGCTGGAGGCAGACGCCGCGGAGAAGCAGCTTCCGCGCCTCTTCCGGGGATCGCGTTAGCGTACACTTACAAAATCACGATGCGCACGATCGACCGCCGTCACCAGACCGTCGTCGTGCGCCTGGTCGCGCTCCTGCTCCTGCCGCTCCTCGCGACCGCCTGCGCGACGCCGCCCAATCCATCCTTCCCCATCACGACGCAGCAGGCCTACCGCGCGCTCGAGCAGATGGCCGCCGCACCGAAGGCCGCGCCGCGGCCGGTCGTCTTCGTCGGGGGCTTCGCGGATCCCGGCTTCGTGAGCGCGGGACTTCGCAAGCGCCTCGCGCCGATGCTGGCGGGGACGCCGACGCTCGACTGCGCACCTGGCGGCGCCGGCAGCTTCGCCGCCGCCCGCAGGCAGCTCGTCGACGCGGTGCAGCTCGCCTGGCCAAGCGCGGATCCCACGGAGACGGTGGAGGTCGACGCGGTCTGCGTCTCGATGGGCGGCCTCGTCGCCATCCATGCGGCGGACGCGCAGGCGAGTTCGCCCGACGCGGGCACGCGCCGCCTGCGCGTCGTCCGCGTCTTCACGATCGCCTCGCCGCTGCGTGGCGCGGTCCTCGCGGAGCACTTCGACTTCATCGGGATCGTGAAGGAGATGCGTCCGGGCTCGCCATTCCTCGCCCGCATCGACGCCGTGTGCGCCTCGCGGAGCTTCCAGCTCTTCCCGTACACGCGCACCGACGACGGGATCGTCGGCGCCGCCAACACCGCGCCGCCCGGCGCGCTGCCCTGGTGGGTGCCCGGCGAGTTCGGGCAGAGCGATCACCTCACGGTCCAGGAGGATCCGCGCATCCTGGCGGACATCGCGCGGCGGCTGCGAGGGGACGAACCCTTCTCGCGCGAGCCGCGTGCGCCGCTCCCGGGCTCCGATCGCACGCCGTAGCGTCCGATCAACCCCACATCGGCTTCAGGCCCAGCGACTTGCGCAGCGTGGAGACCTGGCCCGCGTGCCAGCCGTCGTGCCAGGCGCACTTCTCGACGACATCGAGGCGGTCCTTCAGGTAGCCGTTGCTCTCGATCGTCGCGGGCTTGCCGGCGTCCTCGTCGCGCAGCGCGTTCGCCGCGGTCGAGAAGCGCTTCCACGCGGCGTCGAAGCGCGTGCGCAGCGACGCGAGCGAGGGATACGCGCGCGCGTCGGGGTTCGGCTTCGAGCCCATGCCAAAGAGCGTGTTGTCCTGCTCGCCCACGCCGACGGGCTGGCCATCGAGCCCCGCCGCGAACCAGTGGTAGGTCACGATCATGTGACCGACATGCCACAGGAGATGGTTCTCCGCGGGCGTGCTCTGGTAGGCGGCCTTGTCCTCGGGGAACTCGGCGATGAGCTTGGCGAGGACCTCGTGGGCGTTGTTCGCGGCCGAGGCCGCGCGCGCGGTGGGGGAGATGGCGGTGAGCATGCAAGCGAGGCTACCCGGCGACCGCGCTCATTCCGCGCGGCGCTTCGTGAAACTCCCGTGAATCGCCGAATCTGCCTGCATTCGTTGACCTTTCTGTGCGCCGTGGCACGATGACCGCGGAGGCTTCCCCACATGCCCACCGTCCATTCGCGTCGCGTTCCGGCCGCGTTCATCACCAGTGCATCCGTGCTCGCATGCGCAGTTGCATCCGCGTTCACCGGAGCCGCGCGCGCGGGCGACACCGTGCACACGACCTACGCCGTGACGCAGGACTGGGGCAGCGGCTACCAGGCCGCGTTCACGCTCACCAACAACGCGGCGTACGCGATCGCCGACTGGACGATCGCCTTCGACGCGCCGTGGGCGATCACCGACCTCTGGGGCGCACGCGTCCAGTCGCATGTGGGCACGCACTACGTGCTCGCGCATGCGACCACCGACGATCCCAACCTCGCGCCCGGGCAGATGCTCAGCATCGGGTGGATCGGCGCGCCCGGCTCGCCCGCGCTGCCGCTGAACGCGACGCTCAACGGCACGCCGATCGCGCTCAACGGCGATTCCCCCGCGCCGCCGCCGCCCGTGCCGGTGCCCGCGCCCGCGTGGCCCGCGCACTTCTTCAGCCCCTTCGTCGACGCGACGCTCTGGCCGCTCTTCGACATCGACGCCTACGCCACCGCGCACCAGGTGCCCTTCGTCACGCTGGGCTTCATCGTCGCGCAGAACGGCAACGAGTGCGCCGGCGCGTGGGGCGGCTTCTCCGCGTACTCCGTCGCCAGCGGCTTCCGCCTCGGCGAGATCAACGCGCTGCGTGCGCACGGCGGCGATGTCCGCGTCAGCTTCGGCGGCGCGGCGGGGCACGAGCTCGCGCTGGTCTGCCCGACTGTGGAATCGCTGCGCGCGGCCTACCAGGCGGCGATCGATGCCTACGCGCTGACGCACATCGACTTCGACATCGAGGGCGAGGCGGTCAACGACCTGCCCTCGATCCATCGGCGTTCCGCGGCGATCCGCCTGCTGCAGGAGGCGGCCGCCGCGCAGGGGCGCACGCTCCACGTCACGCTCACGCTGCCGGTCTTGCCGCAGGGGCTCGTGCCCACGGGGCTCTCGGTGATCGACTCCGCGCTCGCCGCGGGCGTGCGCATCGACGGCGTCAACATCATGGCGATGGACTACGGCGCGAGCGCCGCGCCCGACCCCGAGAATCGCATGGGCCAGTACGCGATCGACGCGGCGACGAACCTGCACGCGCAGCTCACGCAGCGCTACGCGGCGCATGGCGTGCCCGCGACGCCCGCGCAGCTCTGGGCGATCATCGGCATCACGCCGATGCTCGGCTACAACGACATCGCGGGCGAGATCTTCCATGTCGCCGACGCGGTGCAGGTGCTGCAGTTCGCGCAGAGCCACGGCGTCGGGAGCCTTTCCTTCTGGGATGCCAACCGCGACCTGCCCTGCACGGGTTCGCCGCCGCAGCCGGACAACTTCTGCTCCGGCGTCGTGCAGCAGCCGTACGAATTCAGCCACACCTTCCGCGCGTTCCCCGCGCCCGCGGTCGCGGCCGACATCAACGGCGACGGTCGCGTCGACGGCGCGGACCTCGGCCTGCTGCTGGGCGCGTGGGGGAGCGCGAGTCCCGCGGCGGACGTCGACCGCACCGGGCATGTGGACGGCGCGGACCTCGGGGTGCTGCTGGGCGCGTGGACGGGCGGCTGAGCGCGGGACGCGGGCGGGGAGACGGTCGCGGGCCGCGGGACGCAGGCGCGGCAGAACGCGGGCGCGAGACGTGGACGCGTGACGCGCGCCGGAGCCACCGCACGAACTTCCGCCGGATTTCGCGGAGCCCCTCCGCGCACGTGCTACGGTGCGCGCGCAAGGAGCTGGTGAAACGGAGGCGCGGCGATGTGTTTTGGAGACTCGACGATGGACGGGCGCGCGGCGGCGCCCGCGGGCGGTGGCATGGCGACGGCGACGCCCCCGGATCCGGTGGCGCGGCGGAGGCGAAGCGTGGCGCGGCCGCAGGGATGCGCCTTCACGCAGGAGCTCGCACGCGCAGCGATCGCGGCGCGCGGGCAGGTGCTCGCGCAACGGACGCAGCGCATCGACGAGCTCGTCGCGCAGGCGCGCGAGCGCGGCGAGGGGCACGCGGACCGCGAGTACTGGACGCTCATCTACGACCTCGAGATGGCGCCTTCCATGACCGGCCGTGGCATGCTGCTCGAGCAGCAGCTCGTGCCCGTGCCGCCGCAGGACCTCGTCGACGACGCGGAGCTGCACGACGAGCTCTGGACGGTGATCGAGGCGCTCGCCGCCTCGGGCGTCTTCCTGGTGAACACCGACCACCTCTGCGACCGCGACCTGTACGCGCGGCTCTTCTACAAGATCCTCGACGAACCCACGCGCTGCCTGCCGCCGGACGCGGGCGCGGTCGAGTTCATCGATGTGCTGCACCCGCTGGACGTCGATGCGGGCGGCTTCGGCGCGCGGCTTGCCGCGCGGCTGGAGCAGGGGACCGCGCCGGATCGGCCCGCCGATGCGCCGCCGCGCGCACGTGGACCCTTCAACGCCCGCGCGCTCGCGGATCGCGACCGCTGGCTGCCGCGGCCCGGAACAGGATGAGGGGCGGTGCCGCGCTTTGCGCTACCGTGCGCGCATGGGCACCCCCCGGACGCATGGACGCGGCCTTCGCCGCTGGTCGACTCGCCTGGCGCTCGCCGCCGCCGCATGCGCGGTGCCGCTCGTGCTCACCGGCTGCGACTCCGGCCCGCAGAAGGCGGCCGAACTCGACGCGCTGCTGGTGGGAAGCTGGCGCTCGCCGGTCGACGGCTCGGTGCTGAACCTCACCGCGACGGGCCTCTACACGCTGACCATGCGCGACCAGCCGCGCGCGGTCGTCGGCTCCTACGAGTGGGCGCCCAAGACGCGCACGATCACGCTGAGCACGCGCCACGAGTCGCCCCTCTGCGCGGACGATCTGGGCATCTACCTGATCGCGGTGAGCGGCCAGACGCTGGACGCGCAGGTCCAGCGCGACACCTGCGAGCGGCGCAAGAGCATCTTCTCGCGGCCCTTCACGCGGGTCAGCCCGCCCGCCGCGCCGGCGCGCTGACGCGCGCCATCCGCACCACGCGCTGCAGCGCGCGCGAGAGCTTCGCGGCATCGCGCACCTGGCACTCCCAGACCGTCAGCACGCGCCAGCCGCGCGCACGCAGCAGCCGCGCCGTGCGTCGGTCGCGCTGCACGTTGCGGCGGAACTTCTCCCGCCAGAAGGCGCGGTTGCTCGCGGGGGTGCTCGCCAGCCGGCATCCTGCGTGTCGGTGCCAGAAGCAGCCGTGCACGAAGACCGCGATCCGGTGGCGCGCGAGCACGATGTCCGGGGTCCCCGGCAGCCGCTGTCCGCGCAGGCGGAAGCGGAACCCCGCGCCGTGCAGCGCCGCGCGCATCGCGCGCTCGGGACCGGTGTCGCGCCCGCGGATCTTCGCCATGAGCGCGCTGCGCTGCGCGCGGGTCATCGTGTCGGCCACGGGCGCAGGCTACGCTGCTCCGCACGGAGCCCGACCATGTTGCGCGACGCCTCGATGCGACGATTCCTCA
>JAXMAN010000006.1:0-2005 GCA_046350355.1 Phycisphaerales bacterium
CAAACCGATGAGGTCGCCGCGCCCGGTGCGCTCGGCGTACGTCCGCAAGAACGAACGGGCCAGCACCTCGATGTCACCGGCGCGCTCACGCAAGGGCGGCAGGTGCACGTGCACGACGTTGAGGCGGTAGTAGAGGTCCTCGCGGAAGCGCCCCTCGGCGACCTCCTTCTCGAGGTCGCGGTTGGTGGCGGCCACCACGCGGAGGTCGCACCGGACGGCGCGCGCCTCGCCCACCGGCGAGTACTCCTTCTGCTGGAGTAGTCGTAGGATCTTCACCTGCATCGGGAGCGACAACTCGCCGACCTCGTCGAGGAAGAGCGTGCCGCCCTCCGCCCGCGCAACTGTGCTGCCCCAGCGTGAACCAGACGGCCGATTGGGTTCGATGCGGAGAGTATCTCAGTGAGGGCGTGGCGGGTAGCCCTCGCCGCGAGCCGTCGCGCTACGCGACCAGCACCTCCCCCCGCGCCGCGGCGCGCCGGTCGGCGCGGAGCGCGCGAGCGGCCTCGAGCTTGCGATCGCGCTCGGCCCAGATCGCGGCCTGACGGCCCGCGAGGACGTCGTTCGGCGTGACGTAGCCGATCGCGCTGTGCAGCCGCTCCGCGTTGTACTGCGCCACGAACCGCTCCACGATCCGCCGCGCCTCCTCCAGCGTGCTCGGCGGCGTCACGCGGATCGAGTCGCTCTTCATCGTCTTGTGCCAACGCTCGATCTTCCCGTTCGACTGCGGGTAGTACGGCGACGTCCGAACGTGCGTCATCCCCGCCTCGCGGATGAAGTCCTTGAACTCCCGCGCCACGAACTGCGGGCCGTTGTCGCTGATGATCCGCGGCCGCGCGTCGGGGTGCTTCTCCCGCGCCCGCTGCAGCACCAGCTCGACCTCCTCCTCCTTCATCGTCTCGCGGATCTCGAAGTGCAGGATCGCCCGCGACGCCCCGTCGAGCACCGAGCACAGGTAGTAGAAGGTGCCGCCGACGTTGAGGTAGGCGATGTCGATGTGCCAGTGCTCGTGCGGCGCCAGGGGCTGCACGAAGCCGGTGCCCTTCCGGGTGGGCTTGCGGTTCCAGCGGTCCAGCAGGCCCGCGGCGGAGAGCACCCGCCAGGTGGTGGTGGGGCTGACGGCCACCACGTCCCGGTCGAGCATCATGAAGGTCAGGCGGCGGTAGCCGTTGAGTGGGTGCTGGCCGTGGAACTCGATGATCTTCGCGCGCTCCTCGGGGGTGACCCAGTGGTCGCGCGGGACCATGGCGTTGTGCTCGTTGGCCTTGCCGTAGCGCTTGACCCAGTCGGCGAACTTGGGGCGCGGGAGGCCCGCCCACCGCAGCACGCGCTCGCGGGGCAGTTCGGTCTTCTCAGCCAGGGCGCGGAGGAAGTCGACGACCTCGTCGCGCGTGTCGTGGGGAACCCAGCGGCCGGTCAGGGCTCCCCAAGCTCTTTTTTCAAGTTGACCAGGTCCTCGCTGATCTCGGCGATCACCGTGTCCTTGCGCGCGATCTTCGCCTCGAGCTGCCCGACGCGCGCCTCGAGCTCGTGCTCGCGGGATGCCGCCTTGCCCGTGGCGGAGAAGGCGGCGGCGCCGTTCTCGAAGAGCTTGCGCTGCCAGTCGTAGAACATGCTGGGGGCGATGCCGTGGCGCTCGCAGAGCTCGGAGATGGGCTTGCGCTCCAGCAGGTGCTCGCGCAGGACGGCGAGCTTCTGCTCCGGCGAGTGGTGACGACGCTTCTCCTTCGACATGACGATGCTCCTTGCCGCGTCCGTTCCGCGGCGACAAGGCCGTCATGTTTCGGCTGGGGCAAAACACAACCCAGCCCGGGCGCGCCGCGTGGGCGCCCGTGAAGGCTCCCTTCGCGTGCCCGAAGAGCTCACTCTCGATCAGCGTCTCGGGGATCGCCCCGCAGTTGACCGCCACGAGCGGGCCCTTGCTCCGCGGGGAGGCGTCGTGCAGCGCCGCAACGGCGAGCTCCTTCCCCGTCCCGCTCTCGCCCGTCACGAGCACCGTGCAGCTCGA